>CAXXSS010000001.1:0-657500 GCA_963676865.2 uncultured Bacteroides sp.
GGCTGATAACGGCCTGTCCGTTACCGATCATCCTGCTACAGGTACTGAATTAGATTATTATGCGGAAAATGTGATAGATCCGCATGTAGTCGCTTTTTTACGCTAATAATAAAATAGTACCTGTTACCGACTTTATAATAGATATTAATAATAGGACTTTCGATGAAACATTTGATCAAACATTCAATTAATTATGGCAAGAACTAGGGAAGAAATAGCTAATGCAATTAAATCTGAATTTATGTCGGACGCGACTTTGCGGTCGATGTATGGATTTTCCGAAACAGATTTATTTGACGACAAATTTTCCGTCGTCTCGATCGAGCGCATATTAATCTATATTTTCACCTCGGCGGTTTTATTACTCGAATCGATCTTTGATGCTTTTTCGGTAGATATCACTAACCGCATATCTAATGCCGTTGTGTTGTCTATTCCGTGGTACCATGATAAAGCGCTGGCTTTTCAGTATGGAGATAATATTATCTTTGATTCGTCCGCATATACATTTAATTACGCTAACATTGACGCAACTAAACAGATCGTTAAATATGTAGCTGTTAGGCAGATTTTGGACGGCGGCGTGACAAAACTTAAGATCTATTATTCTGGCGTTGGAAAACTTGCATTGACAACAGATCAAAAAACGGCTTTCGAAGCTTATATTACTGAAATAGCAGCGGCTGGAACGCATCTGTTATTTGTGTCACAAAATCCGGATGCGTTAGGAGTTGTTGCGAACATCTATTATGATCCGCTTATACTTAATTCTTCGGGCATTAAAATATCAGACGGCACGAAACCTGTTGAATTAGCTATTTCTAGTTATTTGGACGGCATCAAATATGGAGGGGTATTTTATGCATCATCATTAATTGATGCTATACAGGCTGTTGATGGAGTAAAAGATGTTCAGCTTACATCAACCTACTGGAATGCGACTTCTGATACTAACAGACGCAAAATAGAGGCTGTTTCAGGCGCTTTTTTGCTCGATAGTGCTCATACAACATTAACTTATCTGCTTGACGAATGATTGATTTTGATGTTTTAATATTATCCTATCTACCTCATTGTATGAGACGTGTGAGAATATTCGCACTTATTAGAGTGTTGATATCTCCTCTAGTAAGATTGTATAATTTGTTTTTGGCATTTAAACATGAACAAATTATTAATCAAGCCGGGACTCCGCAGACATGCATGCTGAAAAGAATGATACATGACCAATTAGGATTAGACGTCGATATCGTTGAAGATACCGGTTTGCCAAACGACTTTATTGTTAAAGTGTCAAGCCAACAGCTTGATAAAGAAAGGCAACTAGTCGCTCTCGTCAACAAATATAAGCAGGCAGAAAGTCGTTTTCTCTAAATAATGCTGCTGTAGTTTATACCCAAACATGGGGCGGATTTATTTGTGAGCAGCAAATTATGTCTCAAACATGGGGCGGATTTATTTGTGAGCAGGCAGGAAAACGTCTTAACACCATTACTGCTAATTCTATCCATGAAGGCAATCAATTTGAGATAACGGTACAGCCAACTTATTCGCCTGCAACTATACAAATTGTAGTTGGAATAAGGAATAGCTTGTATGGGAATGCATATACGACCATTATTACGTATAGTAATGATACGAGTTATCCGGATGAACAACTATTGACTGTCGAATATGAAGCTGGAGATCTCATTACAGATATGCACCTCGTTGTTGAGAGTGATGACAACTATGATTATAACTTAATAACAAATATAACGAACTAATGAATACAGGAATGCAACGGGCAACATCGCTCGTGATAACAAAGTCGGTAGGTGGAGTCGTAATATATACGAGAACATATAGCCTATTATCTGCCTTTTCTACGTTCGCGGCAATCACATCGTCTGTATGTGCATCTTTAAGCGTCAGCGATTACACATCCAGGCTCAATTCTTTTAAAGCTTACGTCGAAAGCAATGAAGTAGGATTAACAGTTGATATTACTGCGGCCTATGTACAGAATACGACATCATGTCCGATAGGGGCATAATTAAAATAAAAAGATATGGCATTATTAAATTTAAAGGAAACGGCTAATCAGATTAAAAGTCAATCGCTTGTTGGGGGTAACACGCATACCCTTATTGGTCAATTATTTCTTGATTTGTTGGAGTTGGTGTTAACGACTGAAACGCTTTCACAGACTTCTGGGACTGATATAAATAAGGTCATGTCGCAGGATTCCGTGACTAAATTAATAGTAGCGTTACAAAATTCTATTAATAAGATAAATGAATCGCTCATTATATCTAATTCTGTTCCCGGATCTGAAAATGTATGTTTGAAAATAATAGCTGAAGATGACCAAATAGGTGAAATAGGTATCGATGCAAAAGGTATTCCGTTCTTTCGTCATATTTCGGCGGATAATATAGCTAAGACATATAAACTGACGGGTACTCCGGGTGCGGATGGACAGGTATATAGATTTAATGCGTCCACAGGTAATTTCGAATTATATAACTTAAAAGATATTTTTATGGCAACTTTAAAAACAATAAACGCTGCTGGTTTTGTGCAATCTGGCGCGTATTGGATAAGTCCGGCGATCCAATTATTACTTGGTAATGCCCAGGTGCAAATAACTAATGCTTCAGACACGGTGGTATCCGTGATGCGAAGTAACACTGGAGATGGAACTTTCTCGGATATCGCAGGATTTGCAGAAACCGTAAAGTCTCCCGGAGATGTATTTAATATTTCAGGAGGTGTAGGAGGTGGCTTCATTAAGCTTAAATTTACTGTTAAGCCTACACAGGTAACCATTTTATCATAAGGAGGAATCGATATGAATGATCTTAATATGTCATTGACTAATCCCGGTGTGGCTGTTACTAAAGCTTACGTCGATGCGGGTGATAATGCGCTTTCTTCGCGAGTTGCTGAACTTGAAAAAAGTAACTCGAGGGCTTTTGGGGTTGAATTTACGAAAGGCCAGTTAGATCCGGTGCCGGCGCGATGGATAGGTGATACAGGTTATCAGGCAAATAATTATATTTGGGATCGTCTGAAAGTGGCAAAAGTTTATCCAGATAAAACGATTAAATATCTTAATCAAACGAACTGGCTATTAATGGAGGATGGTACGGATTCTGGTATTATAATCGATGGTACTACGGTTACGGATGATAATGCTGATATTATGCTTGTCAATCCATCACCTTTTTATGCCATTCTCGGCGGGACACATGCAACTTTAGAGCGCCGAATGATTTGTGATACACAATTCAGTTATGATGGTGATACGGCTGTTCTTATACCCGCTAATGCGGTATGCGTTGATTTTTCAGTCATTAAATCTGGCATGCAGAGGTCTATTAGGGATAATACGCTTGCCGGTTCAGGATCCGCAGGACTTGGCGGACTATCTTATATTTCGGATGGGAAAGGATGCCCTACGTCTGGCTTGTCAAGATTTCAATATGAATCTTACGCACGATCAAAGAATGCAGACACGACAAAAAATACTCCTTATGCAAATAGTTTTCAATTCGATTTAAGCGTTTGGTTTACTTTGTTATGCATCAAGTTCAGAACTAAAGATTTGCATTCCGCATCTGTTCTGGGCGGTTGTATTTCTTCTAATGATTCAAATCCAACGGTATCCACATGGGGTACTCAAACGGGCGTAAGGGTTACGGAGGTAAACGGATCTCAAACATATTATAGCATGGGATCTACTCGGTTCTGCACATTAAGCACGGATTCTGCACAGATGTTTTGGAACATATTAAACCAATATAGACCGCTTTTAAAGATGTTCGAAATGCAGCTCGCATTGAGCTACGCTAAGGCTAATTCGATAGCGGAAAATACCAACTTTACTTACGATGGCAGCACGTATAATTATGTTAATGTACCTGGGCATAAGAATATTAGTACAGGAGAGATGACAGCTAAAGTGCGTAAGCTAGTAACCATGTCTTTTTCTGGGTGGGATAAAACTAATAATGCCGCTGTCACTAACATTGTAATTGACTATTGCTTTGAACAAGCGATTGTAAAAGGTAAGATTGCTGGCTGGGGAAATATATGGAAATGGGTATCTGGAATTGACGCTGTCTGCGATAACACCGTTAGTTTGAATAATCAATATACCTTTTATCAGACATCAGATATCAGCAAGATGACCACTGATATGGATGCAGCTGATAAAAATTCGGGAGAAACATTTGCGTTTGAAAAAGTATATGATTTGATCGGAATTCAACCGAATGCAGGTGGAAATGTAAGTAATTATATCCGTCAGATGTATGATAATTCCATGATTCCAAAAACGCTTGGTTCATCTGCTAGTCTGCATACGGCTGAATGTTCATACGTGTATATGGGATCTACTACGTCGGGAAAAAGGTCTCGTCGAGGTGTCTTTTTCGGTGGGCTTGCGACTTATGGGCTTTGTGCCCTTCGCTTTTGCACTGCGTATTACTCGCCCGCGTATGCGTTTTCGTATGTCGCTGGCGGCTTCCGTGTGGCGTTGTAACATCCGATAGGATGGCGTGAAAAAAATTAAATCCAACCTCTATCTTAGGATAGGGGTTGGTTGAAAGAAGGTGGCTCATGGTAAGGTGTCTTTTTCGGTGGGAATGCGAATAATGGGAATTGTGCCCTTCGCTTTTACAATGCGAATAACTCGCCCACGAATACGAATACGAATATCGCTGGCAGCTAACGTGTAATTTAAATATAAAGCTGCGTTATAATGAGAACCTCGCCAGCAAGGCGAAATATATCAAACAATTCATTAATAGAGAATGAATGCTTATTAGTAGGACATTAAGTTGCGAAAGTTAGTAAAGGCGGCTTACACGGACGTTGATAAAATGAAAAGAATAAAAGATAAATTTGAAGAGTTATATAGTATTGAAAACATAGAGCTTGCAGCCCAAAAAGCACGCAAGGGGAAAAATAAACATAAGGCTGTGAGATGGTATGTAAAACATGCCGAGGAATTAAATCAAAAGCTACATACGTCTCTTGCTGATAAAAAGTTCGAGGTTAGTAAATATGTTATATTTAATAAAAAGACGGAAAACGGTAAGATAAGGGAAATACATAAATTACCATTCTATCCAGATAGAATAGTTCAACATTGCATTTTAAATGTGATGAAAGAAAGATGGATAAAGAGTCTAACGGATGATAGCTATAATTGTATAGAAGGAAGGGGAATTACATCTAATGATCTTAATCATAATATGTGCCATAAGCTAAAAAGAGCGCTATTGGATAATACTAATACTGTATATGCTTTTAAATGGGACATACGTAAATTTTATCCATCTATTGATAATGACATACAAGCACAGGCATACAGAAAAGATTGTAAAGACAAAGATGTGCTATGGCTCCTTGACGTACAAAATTATAGTAATAAAGGCCTTCCTATCGGTAATCCTGATTCTCAATTAGAAAGTCATTTAATACTTCGAGGAATGGATCATTTTATAAAAGAAGACTTGAAGGCGAAGTATTATTTCAGATACGCCGATGATGGACTTATATTAAGTAATAGTAAAAAGGAGCTTCATGAGTTTATGTGGAGAATACGAAATTATCTTTGGTATAATCTAAAGCTTGAGATGAAATCCAATAGGCGTATTTTTAGAACTTGTGAAGGTATTGATTTTGGCGGGTATGTTTTTTATCCCGGATATACCAAAGTGAGAAAAACGATAAAAAAGAATATTATAAAGAAACGGCATAATCAAAAATCAATGTCAAGCTATATGGGCATTTTAAAACATTGCAATAGTCGTAATTTTATTAATAAGGTAATTATAAATAATAATAAGCATATGTGCAGTCTTGAAAGTTTAAACATCAAAATAGATCGTCCTTTTGATGGGCGAAAAGTGAAAATTGATAAGATCGTTGGAGAATCGTTTGATATTTTGAATTTCCGCATATTGCCATCTATCAAAAACGATAGATTACGTGTTGACATGCAAATTTTATTTCATGGAGAAAAACTGTTCGTCTGTGGGAGTTATCAATATCTTATTTCTGTTTTGCAGAAAGTGACCAAAGATGATCTTCCACTTACCAATGTGACGATTTTACAAGATAGGGGGTTTTATTTTAAAGGAACATTAAATATATAATAATAATGGAAAAACAGAAATTTATAACAGAAAAGCCTGAAACAATACTTGATTTGGGTACTGGATACAGCAACGTACATCTTAATGCTGTTGAAACAGTTGAAGCGACTATCGATATGGACGGTAAATCTAAAGATCAAACCATCTGGATGGCAGATGTTATACGTGTTGCTAATCCGCCACATAGAGATGCGATTATTAGTGCTATTATTAGAGATAGGTTTACAGATGATTTCAGGGAAGCTGCTTTGCGAAAAGGCATATTAGACCAAAAAGATTCTGATTATGTGTCTTTTAATAGTTATGCGGAGGATGCAAAGAAGATGGTTGCTGATGCGGGTGTAATAGAATAGTTTTTATCGCAAAGGATTTCTGTAGCAAGTTACACAAATCCTTGATGAACTTTATCGCAAAGGATTTCTGTAGCAAGTTACGCAAATAGTTGAGCATGATAGATTATAAAGGATTTCTGTAGCAAGTTACGCAAATCCTTGACGAACTTTATCGCAAAGGATTTCTGTAGCAAGTTACGCAAATCCTTGATGAACTTTATCGCAAAGGATTTCTGTAGCGAGCCACGCAAATAGTTGAGCATGATAGATTATAAAGGATTTCTGTAGCAAGTTACGCAAATCCTTGACGAACTTTATCGCAAAGGATTTCTGTAGCAAGTTACGCAAATCCTTGATGAACTTTATCGCAAAGGATTTCTGTAGCAAGTTACACAAATCCTTGATGAACTTTATCGCAAAGGATTTCTGTAGCAAGTTACGCAAATCCTTGATGAACTTTATCGCAAAGGATTTCTGTAGCAAGTTACGCAAATCTTTGATGAACTTTATCGCAAAGGATTTCTGTAGCGAGCCACGCAAATAGTTGAGCATGATAGATTATAAAGGATTTCTGTAGCAAGTTACGCAAATCCTTGACGAACTTTATCGCAAAGGATTTCTGTAGCAAGTTACGCAAATCCTTGATGAACTTTATCGCAAAGGATTTCTGTAGCAAGTTACACAAATCCTTGATGAACTTTATCGCAAAGGATTTATGTAGCAAGTTACGCAAATCTTTGATGAACTTTATCGCAAAGGATTTCTGTAGCGAGCCACGCAAATAGTTGAGCATGATAGATTATAAAGGATTTCTGTAGCAAGTTACGCAAACGGTTAAATGAATTATTTGTTATTAAATGCCATTCAAACGCTTTAAAGCGGTATTTAATAAGTGTTTTTTTTGTTTTTCAAAAACAATTCGTTTTTTATTTTAATTTTTGCATTTGGTTTTTTAATTGATTTACATTTCGTTTTGCGGGATTTATAATGCCCGACGATCAGCATTATTATAAGGATAAATATTCTCTACTTTACTGACTAACGTGCTATTGTATTGTTGTCCACCAAAACGATAAGAGAAAATAGCATTGAGCATCCAGCCCTTATAACGAATGCGAGTATTAAACGTTCCAAGGTATTTTGGTTCATCGATACCACAAGCCACTTTATCCTTCGAATCCCAAATATAAGTCATTGTCCCATCTTTTTTCAGATAGATTTCTTTACCATTACTCGGATCAATTCCCATACTCTTTACAGCAAAAATGGTATTCATACTTTCACCTTCTTTATACATAAAGCTCGGATTAACAGAATTCGTACTTGCCATCAACGAATTGAGATATTCTAGATAATTAGATATCTTCTTTATCTTATTCACATTATGAATCATTGTGCCACCAATGGACCAATAAAAATTCTTCTTCGTATTTCTTATGATATAGGCATTGGCACTTACTTCAAGACCTTTATTCTCAACCTGTCCAACATTCGCTTTGTAACTGCTAAAACCTGATGCAGTAGGAAGATTGACATCCGAGAGCAAATCGTCGGTCAATTTATGATAATAATCGAAACTAAACGTGAAACGACGTTTACACAATTCCAAATCAATACCCAAGTTTGTTTGTTTAGTAATCTGCCATTTCAAGTCGTTATTACCGATGCCCATCAAAGATACACCATAATAGCCGTTATAGTTATAACCACTAATAGCCTGATAGCTTGTCAGCGCCTGATAAGGACTGAAGGACTGCGAGCCAGAAGTTCCGTACGAAACACGAAGACGAGCGACATTAATAACCTCACTATTTTGCAAGAACTTTTCATTGTGAAGGTTCCAACCGGCGCCCAAACTCCAGAAAGGAGCAAAACGTTTGTCTTTACCGAATTGAGATGAGCCTTCCGTCTTTACAGTCCCATCCAAGAAATAGCACTGATTGAAAGTGTAATTAAAATTGGCAGTCAGCCCCACGCGACGTGTTGTACTTTCTGTTCCTGTTGGTGTAGAGCCCGAATAGTAAGCAGTAGCGGCACCAAAGAATGGAAGATTCGAGTTGGTAATTCCTTCAGCTTCTACCGAATAGTTTTCATCCTTTACTTCAGAAAGTTCATACCCCAAGCCAACATAGACAGCATGCTTCTCATTGAATGTCTTCGAATAATTGGCAGTTAAACTCAATTCATATTCCGAAGAATTACCGGTACCATAAGTATAGGTACCCTTTCGCCCATAATCGGATATAGCATAATCGTCAAACGATGTGTTCTCGGCTGGCACATATATATCAGAACGATTCTTTGTTGAAGTAATACCTAGCTGGCCACGAAAAAATAATTCAGGCAATAAATGCCATTCGATAGAAAAGTTATTTTGTATCGTAGAATAAGTATTCTCGTCTTTTTGAGGTAGCAAAGCATCATAAAGCGGATTGTAGACGGTATTCGTTTTGCCAATACCCGAATAAAAAACACTATTCTCAAGATTCTTCTTTATATTCCCCTTATCATCGTAAGGCGTAAAATAAGCATTGATAGAAGCATAATCACTGAATAAACCATAAGGTGAGTTCTTAGCTTTGTTTGACGTAATCTGCAAATCATTTTGAAAAGTCAAATTCTTATATTTATACGAAAGGAATACACCTCCTGTAAAAGTATTACGCAAAGAACCTTTCATGGCGCCCACTGTATTGTTGTAAGAGATATTACCGGCATAACGAAAGATATCGTCCCCCCCCTCAATACGCAAGCTATGTTTATTTCCAATACCTGTATGAATTGGATATTTCAACCAATAAGTATCGACCCCGCGCTCCACTTGCATACGACGAGTATTGTACAAGTCGTATAGCCCTTGTTGCTTCACTGGATCATCATTATTAGTGTACAAGCCGGCAAGTTGCTCGAAGCGTAACTTTTCAGAAGAATTCATCAAGTTATATCCGGTCAAATCAGGAACTTCGAAAATCAAAGTTCCTTTATACGTTACTCTAAGCCTCCCCGGTTCGGGCTTCTTTGTCGTAATAACGACAACGCCATTAGCACCGCGCGTTCCATAAAGTGCTGTTGCACTGGCATCTTTCAATAAGGTAATGCTTTCAACCTGATTTTCATCCAAATCGTTCATTCGTTCCAAAGAAATTTCAAAACCATCCATAATAAATAAAGGAAGATTGGACGAAGTCTTATTATTAGAATTGCTTTGCAGAGTTTTAACATCAGTATTCAGACTCGTCGAACCACGCATCGTTACATTAGGTAATTTGTTCGGATCGGAACCGACCAAATCATTCTGAACAATATTGAAACTAGGATCGATATTGGCAAGAGTAGACAATAGATTTGTATTGCCAGCTGCTTTCAACTGCTCTTCGGTTACGGTAGAAGCGGCACCAGTATAACTTTCACGTCGTTTATTGAACATACCTGTTACAACTACTTCACTCAACTGCGAACTATTCTCTACCATTTTGATAATAATACCACGTGCGTCTTCTGAGCATTTGAATACATATTCCACATTCTTCAAGCCCACAAAAGAGAAAAGAACATTCACCTTTTGCCCCCTGTTTAGTTGAAGAACAAAAGAGCCATCGGAAGCCGATACTGTTCCTATAGAAGAACTTTCAACACTGATATTAACACCAGGTAAAGCATCATTAGAAGTATCCACAACCCTTCCCTGCAACACAACGGTAGACGAAGAACGTTGTCTTGTCGGTTGTGCAGTTTGAGTCATTCGCTTTACTTCTTCTTTCACTGAAATAGTAACATATTGACGTTCGATAGAAAAATGGATAGGACGATTGCCAATAATCTGCTTTAGCGCTTGATCTATACTCTTGGCCTTAACCTTACAAGTTACATTGAAGCGACTGATTTCATCATACACAAACAACATCTTATATCCCGAGACCTTTTCCAATTTCTTCAACACATCGGGAAGCGATTCATCTTTCACTTCCATTTTTATCTCTTTATCTGCTTGAAGGGCAGCAAAAATTGGGGAATAAAAGAATAAAGAGAATACAATGAAAAGAAAGAAAAAATAACATTTCTTTTTATCCATAATATTAAAAATTAATATGTAGATTGTGGTTTATAATTCAATATAGCATTTAATGATTCAATAAGGATATTTGTATGTTTACGAATTCCATAATTGCGGCCTTTTACTTTTCCATCTTCACCAATAATTAAATAAGCCGGATAATTTTCGAGCAAGTTATATTTATTAATTATTGCATCACCACTTACACTTTTGGCATCAACTTCGACATTGACAAATGTTTTATTAAGGTAATCAGCAGCCTCACTATCAGTGAATATATTATCAAACATATATTTCGATTGCCAATCGCCATCGGATACAAACACCATAACAGGACGATGAAGCTTTTGAGCCTTTTTCAAAGCTTTGCTTATATCACTATTCTTTTCGAATTTCACTTTCGTTACAGGAACTACAGCTGGCGTATTAGATAAATTAGCCTGACGTTCTTTGCGCTTCTTTACATAATATTCTTCGCTCAAACGGTCCATCTTGACGTATTCGTCTTCTTCGCCCATCATTGCTTTCGTTATTTTTGTACAAAATTTAATAACAGGAGCACTGCCAACGATTCGATTATATTCTGTCCCATTGGGATTAAGAATCAAAAAAGTTGGAAATGCACGCAATTTATATTTATCTTCAATCATTTTGCCATCAGGATCTTTTTCGGTATTGATTTGCAAATTAATAAATTGATTATTCATAAAATTGCCTACTCGCGTGTCTTTAAAAGTCGTCTTTGCCATTTGTAAACAAGCATGACACCAAGAAGTATAACAATCTATAAAAATACGTTTATTTTCACGCTGCGCCTTCGCCAAGGCATCAGCAAAAGAAAGTTGTTCGAAAGCCACTCCCTTGCCTTCATCATATATCGTATCTTTTTCTTCTGGCTGAGATTGCACTTTGAATGTTTCTTTTTCCTTCAATTTTTCGACTTCCTTATCAACATCTTTCACTCCTTTGAGTGCCATATTTACTTTGGTATAAAAATCCTGTCCCACTGCCGCACCTACGAAACGCCCAACTTCGTTACCGTCACTATTAAAAATAATAAAAGTAGGATAAGCCTTTACATCAAATTTCTTTTGAAGGGCCGGACCTTCTCCATGCTCCATATCAATCTTGATACTGACAAATTTTGGATTCATAAAGTTACCAATCGAATCAAGAGGAAAAACATCGGTAGACATATAATGGCAAGGACCACACCACTGTGTATAACAATCGACAAAAACATTTTTGTTTTCTTGTTTAGCTTTAGCCAAAGCTTGGGCGAATGTTCCTTTTTCGAAAGCCGTGCCTTTTGTCTGCGACATCATAGATAAAGGAATACATACTAAGATCAATAGAGTTAAATACTTCTTCATTTTACTTTTTTTAGTTTTTAGGGGTTAATATTTACCTAATAGTCGTTTGACATACCAAAATAAGGTACCCCATTGCTAAAAAAAGATTAAGTATTATTTATATTGATATAAAACAATACAAAAAGTTATTGAATAATAATTGTATTACCTTCAAGCTTCACCGAAATATTATTCATTTTATTAAGTAGTGTCAATGCATATTCAAGACCACTTTTACGGTCACAAAGATAGCGCAAACGATAATTAAGTACTTTTTCATTTTTAAACACCACATTCACATTATACCAACGACCAAGGCTCTGCATAATATCTACAAATGGAACATTATCAAAGTAGAAAAAACCGTCCTTCCAATAAGTAATAGCATCGACATCAACATCTGTTACACGAATAGCACCATTCGATTTAACTAAAGCATCCTCTCCTGGTTTAATCCTAGTAAAATCATGATTTTTACTACTTTTCACCTCAACACTACCTTCAATCAAGGTAACATGAGAATCAACTCCCTGATAACTAGAAATATTAAACTCAGTACCGAGAACTCTAGTCTGCATATTACCCGCCTGCACAATAAAAGGATGACGTTTATCATGAGCGACTTTGAAATAAGCCTCACCATATAAGCGTACGACACGTTCTTTACCTGCAAATACAGTAGGATACTCAATGCGAGATTCCGAATTGAGCCACACAACCGTACCATCAGCAAGCTGTAGTTTAAAATCTTGCCCGCGAGGAGTAGACAGCACATGTATTTCCGCCTTCCTAACCGCCTTAACATATTTCAACTCCAATGTATCCTTTTGATGAGTCAATGTAGTTCCCAAAGCCTTCAAAGTACCTGCTTCAAGATTATTATTAATAGGTATATTCTGACCAGTAGACGTTCTTAGTGTTATTTGCTGAGCATTGTGGCTGGCAGTACACACTGTAATTCCATCTTTTTGATATATTTTGCCGAACCAAGATAGTAAAAATATCAATAAAAAAGAAGCTGCCATACCAATGATACCGCCCCATAAAAAACGATTAGAAAAGTGGTGTGTAGAATGTTTCATATGAAATCGATTCCACTCCGTATCTACATCGGGAACTAAAAAAGCGGATTCCTGACGAACAGCATCTTTACAATCGGTTATGTCTTTCAACATTCCGATCGCTTCTATATTGTTCGATAAACCATCAAGCTCTTCGCGCGTTATATTCGAAGGATCTCCCAGTATATCTAACAATTGCTCTAAAGCCTCGTCCTCTTTTAATTCTTTCTCATTCATATTTGTCGGTTATTTATCTGTAGACGTATTAATATCCAAATCGTATACCCCTGAATCATCTCTTTTAACAATATTTTTACGAATATTTTTCAAGGCTTGTACGATGTGCTTTTTTACAGCACTTTCACTAATTTCCAAATCGGCTGCAACCTCTTTGTATTTCTTTTTGTTGATATAACATTCTTCCAATATCAAACGAGTTTTAGGAGTAAGTTGATCCATTAGTTTACGGATCAAAGCGACACGTTCATCAACTTCTTCAGGCAGTTCTTCTTCGTTCATCATATTAATATAAA
Organism: uncultured Bacteroides sp.; assembly: GCA_963676865.2. Taxonomy (GTDB): domain Bacteria; phylum Bacteroidota; class Bacteroidia; order Bacteroidales; family Bacteroidaceae; genus JAAYUD01. The sequence continues at coordinate 13,482 of CAXXSS010000001.1, forward strand.
ACTCTGCATATTTTTGGTGAACTGTCAGATGACGAACATAATCAATACATTCATTACGAATGAAAGAGTAAATATAATTTCTCCAATTTTCTATTTCATCATTTTTATATGATTTCCAGGCATATTCAAAAGCATCACTCACAATATCCCTACACACTTCTCTATCGTCTATATAGCGAAGTGCAAAATAATAGAATTTAGAATAATTCTCTTTGAAGAAATGTTCAAAACAGGTTAACTCTCTCAATATTTTAGGTTTAATATATTTATCAATCTATTTTAATGGGCCAAAAATAAGAATTATATTTCAAACTAAGACCAACTTCTAAAAAACTATTTTTTATTTTTCTAAAAAAAATGCCACATTTATTTGGCCATTACATTTATTCATTCTACTTTTGCATCAGATTAATATTTGTAATTAATACAAATTTAAAACAGTTATCAATATGAATACATTTGAATATTTACTCGAACATAACATTAAACCTTCTGTACAAAGAATGGCTATAATGGCCTACTTGGACAGTCATCGTACTCACCCAACTGCCGACGAAATATTCAATGCACTTTCACCAACTATTCCAACATTATCGAAAACAACAATATATAATACGCTGAAACTTTTTGTGCAACAAAGAGTAGCACAAAGTATTAGTATTGACGAAAAGAACGAACATTTTGATGCAAACACTGCAGTTCATGCTCATTTCTTATGCCGTAAATGCAATAAGATATATGACGCCTTCATAAAATCGAAAAAACTCCCAGGACAAACAGAACTTAAAGAAGAAGGGCATAAAATTGATGAAGCCTATATTTATTATAGGGGCCTATGCAGAGATTGTATAAAAGAAGAATTAAAGAATCAAAAAGATTAAATATATAGTAAACATAAAGTTTAACGTATTAAAAAATAAAGAAGAATGAAAAAATTTAGATGTAGTGTATGTGGTTATGTTTTTGAAGGTGATGAAGCTCCTGAAAAATGCCCGGTTTGTAAAGCTCCAGCGAATAAATTTGTAGAAGTTTCAGATGAGCCTGGTGGCGCATTGACATTCGCAGATGAACACGTTGTAGGCGTAGCAAAAGGCTGTGATGCAGAAATGATTAGCGACCTGAATGCCCATTGGATGGGCGAGTGTTCTGAAGTCGGAATGTATTTGGCTATGAGCCGACAGGCCGACCGAGAAGGATACCCTGAAATAGCTGAAGCTTTTAAACGCTTTGCATGGGAAGAAGCTGAACATGCATCAAAATTTGCCGAATTATTAGGTGACGTTGTTTGGGATACAAAGACTAATCTCGAAAAACGTATGATGGCAGAACAAGGAGCATGCGAAGACAAAAAGCGTATTGCTACTCGTGCAAAACAGCTCAACTTGGATGCTATTCATGATACTGTTCACGAAATGGCAAGAGACGAAGCTCGTCATGGTAAAGGATTTGAAGGATTATACAATCGTTATTTCAAAAATAAGAAATAATTAAAGAGCTATTCCCGCGACAACTTACAAAAACATTTTCAATAGGAGTAAGTTTCGCGGGAATACTATTTTTCATCCAACGGATATTATATTCTTAAAAAGAATAAGTCAGAAACTAAATTATTCAGATGGTTTATTGCGCAATCGATCCAACCAATCATTTTTAAAAATAAATGAAGTGGGAAGAGGCATTTGATAAATTGAATTTCTCAAAAAGGTTCCAAATTCATTTAAACTTTTATATTTCAATTGTTCCTCAACCGTTATGATCTGCCCCACTCCTATTCTAGGAAACTGTTCCTTTTTATTAAAAACTTCTTGGGGCATTCGTAGCAACCGAATCCGCCAATTGATAAGTCCTAGAAAATAGAAAAAGAATGAATTTTTATCGAAGAAACGGATAGGCAATACAGGCACTTTTGCCATCTTTATTATTTTTATCACATTTTTCTGCCACTCTCGATCTTCAACACATCGATCTTTTATACAGAAATTAGAAACCGCACCGGCAGGAAAGAAACCCATAGGATGACCTTCATGCAAATGTATCAACGTATCTCTTACGCCATTGATATTCGCCGATTTTATTTCTTTCTGTTTATCATCTACTTTGGGAATCACAGAAATAAAATGTTCATCCATTGCTTTTATAAGCGACAATATTTTATTGACCATCACCTTATAATCAGGGCGCAAAGTTGCCATCAAATCTATCAACATAATCCCGTCCAGTCCACCATAGGGGTGATTGGATATCGTAATAAAAGAGCCTGTCGAAAGTTGACTCAATGAATCAGCATTGCCTATTCTATAGCGAACGCCAACATGTTCCAGCAAAGTACTTGCAAATTTTGCACCGCTATATTTTGCGGAATAACTATAGGCCTCGTTTACCCTATCCAAAGAAAAAATGTGCATCATGCTCTGTGCCAACCAACGTCCCACATGCCCACGAAAAATAAAAGATATTTTCTCAAAATCGTCTATATTTACAATCTCTTTCACCTTATTTATTCTTTTATTGATAAAAAAATTGAATACTACAAAGTTAAATAAAAAACGGAAAAAATCATAGTGATTATTTAGGCAAAAAATAATTGGAATTTTTACTCATTACCGCAATATCTTACAAAAATTGTAACTACATTTGTAGCAAAATGAACGACTTATGAAACAAAGAATAGGTATCATAGGAATACTCTTTTTTATCAGTTGCTGCTTTTCTGCTAAAGCACAAGTGTTAGATAGTACTATGATTGATACGACATCGAATCGAATATTAGTCAAAGAAATGACATGCCGTTCATTTATTAAAGAAATATACGACTACCGCCGCCGTTCTACTCCTTGGTTGTACAAAGGAAAGCGCCCTGCCCTATTGGTCGTTTATGCTAATTGGTGTAGCCCATGCCGCAGAATGACACCTATAATCAACAAACTTGCAGCCGAATTTGATGGGAAAATAAAATTCTATCGCATAAATGCCGACAACGAAAAAGACTTAACCCTATTTTTAAAAGCCACCTATATTCCTCTATTCGTTTTTGTTCCATTAAAAGAAGAACTTACAAAATGTAGTGGGACAATGTCCGAAGAGACTCTGCGCACAAAGCTCAAAGAGTTAATTTTGAATAGCAAATAACCTTTTATATCGATATTAAGAAGCATAACAAACACCTAAAAGGGAGCTTTCATTCTCAAGTCAACCGCATAGTTCTTTTTATTTTCTTTACTAAATAGCTCATCGCAGAATCTTTTCATTTCTTATACCATAAGTTTCTATCTATACCTACTTATTCATATTACAAACTTAATAAAGATCAATGAAAAATATGTTTCATTTTTAATTGTTTTCATATAAATTCAATCACAAAAGAAATAAAAAGAAATAATATATCACACAATCGAAACTTTTAAAAATATTATTCATATCTTTGCAGAGGTGATTAACCATTTAATAGCAATCATAAAAGAACTTTGAATTTTAATAACTGACATAACATGAAAATGCATTTTATTTCTTTAAGCAAACTCGCATCTTTGTTATTGATGACAACATTGATGGGGACACAGTCTTTGTCTGGACAGACTAAGAAAATAAATCGACTTGATTTTAAAACCGTTCAAGATTTGAAAACTTATTTCAAATATACGGAAGGAAATCAAATTATTGTAAGTGGTCATCGTGGAGGCAACGAACCGGGTTTTCCGGAGAACAGTATCGAAGGGCTGCAAAATGTATTGACACAAATGCCTGCCATGTTCGAAATTGACCCAAGATTGACAAAAGACAGCGTCATTGTCTTGATGCACGATGCAACATTAGATCGTACGACAACTGGAAAAGGTAAATTAAAAGACCACACATGGAAAGAATTGCAGTCCATCCGCTTGAAAGATCATTCAGGAAAAGTAACAAACTGCAAGATTCCAACATTGGAAGCTGTTATTAAATGGAGCAAGGGTAAAACAATTGTCAACTTAGATAAGAAAGATGTTCCCATGTGGATGACAGCAGCTTTGATAAAAAAACTTCATGGAGAGCGTAATGTCATGTTGACGGTACACAATGGTGCAGAAGCTCGCTACTATTACGATCGGTTTCCCAATATCATGATGTCGGCTTTTGTTCGGAACGCCAAAGAATATGAGGATATGTGCAATGCAGGAGTCCCATGGTCCAACATAATAGCCTATATAGGCACTTCACTCAACGCCGAGAATCAAAAAATATACGAGGATCTACATTCTAAAGGAGTACGGTGCATGATTAGTTTGGCCCCTACAGACGATAAATTAGCAACAGATACCGAACGGGCAGCAAAATATAAAGAGGAAATAGATACAAAGCCCGACATTATAGAATCAGATATTCCAACGGAAGTATGGAGAGCACTACAAACTTCCCTCAATAAATAAACGGCACATTGACATCATAGAATTTAATTAGTAATTATAGGTTTGTATTGAATATAAGTATGTGAAAGAAGATGTATCCATCATATATAGTGGCTCCATCTGTTATTTTAGTAAAGTTCCGGCTTCTATAGTCGGAACTTTATTGCATATAGAGGCGAACGGCACGATACACTTTTCTATTTCGGCATCAAAGAGGAAGATTAAAATAAAGACCAGAGATTAATGAAAAAGTGATCAATTGCCCCCCCCTATTGTATACATTTCAGAATTGGCTTCACAATCGGTCTTGACATCCTTCAAAAAACTAACGTATGTTGCTGCCGTAACTAACGGATGTCGTAGAAAAAACTAACGTTAGTTACTAGGAACAACTAAAGTTAGTTACCGCAGTAACATCCGTTAGTTTTTGCAGCGACATACGTTAGTTTTTCTCGTGTGATGAAATTGTTATCAATTACAATAAAATAGCTGTAGAATACCGCAGTCCTATCTGAATCAATTATTGACAATATTTATTACCGAAGGTATAATCGATTTTGCTTTTAGATTTTTATATAAAAGAACTCTCCCAATAAAATAATCACTTTACTTCACTAGTAAATGATCACTTTATCAGGAGAGAAAACAACATTCTATCCAAACTTACTTTATCTGATATATACCATAAGAAATGGCAGGCGCAGTTATTTTTAGAGTTTTATCTTTTACTTCCAATTGTGCTTGAGAGCTCACAAGTAGCGAGACAATAGAATGAAGATTAGTGGAATAAGGAATACACAACATTTGCGGCTTAGCCGAGGGGTTTAGAACAACAATAATATGTTCATCATCCGAAAAACGTTCGTATACCAAAGGGTAGACTCCTTTTCCTGAAAGAAGAAAACGAATAGCAGCATTAGGTTTCAATGCTGGATGCATCTTTTTGATATTAATCACTTGCTTAACGATAGACAGCAAAGAGGTTGGGTCGTTTTCTTGATTTTGCACCGTAGGTATACACTCCTCTCTATCTATCGGCAAATAAAGCTTAGACGTTTCAGCACCTGAGAATCCTGCATTCTTTGAGTTATTCCATTGCATAGGAGTACGCGATCCGGCACGATTGATTACTGTTTGACTACCCTCGACGATAGGCAATCCTTCAACATACCGCATACCGATCTCTTCTCCATAATAAATGAGCGGAACAGTGGGAAGAGTAAACAAAAAGACGAATGGAAGTTTGAGTTGTTCGTAGGTATCACGTGGCCCCACACGCATACGTTGCCGGTCGTGATTACCAGTAGGAGTACAAATATATCCTTTCGTGCCAATATCGTTGAGATACTTCACAAGGTTGTTGGTATAAACAGTCGGATCACCATTGCCTCTTAAATCAAAATAACAATTATCTATGATTTTATCCCCATCAAAATTGAAGAACAATTGCTTAAATCCACTATTACCCATTTGCACCATAAAATCCATTGTAAATCCAGCCTTTATCGCTTCGTTTGGTTTTCCCCATTCAGAAAGGAGAATGCCCTCTGGATACTTAAGCTGCAACTTGCAACGTATTTCATTCCACAACTTATTTGTTTCAACATATCCCGGATCATTTTTGACAAGCGACGATGCCATATCTACCCGAAATCCATCTGCCCCGCGACTCATCCAATAGTCTATAATATTAAACAATTCTTTCCGATTGCGAGTAGGCCCTTCGGCACTTGTAGGTTGTTCCCATGAATGATTGGGATCGGGTTTACCATAACCATAGTTCAAAGCCGGTTGAGAAGCAAAAAAATTACGCATGTAGCAACCGGGGCGTGCATAATCATTGCTTACAAACTTGTTATTCGGCTTAATAGAATCTGCCGTAGTCCATATATAACGGTCCGAATATTCGTTATGCTCTTTCCGGGCCGATTGCTTAAACCACTCACAATCTAACGATGTATGTCCCGGAACCAAATCCAAGCAAACACGTATCCCTCTTTTGTGAGCTTCTTTGAATAATCTAACCAGATCATCATTAGTACCATATCGGGAAGCTACCAAATAATAATTACGAATATCGTACCCTGCATCATTAAAAGGAGAATCGAATAGAGGATTCAACCATAGCGCATTTACCCCAAGCGACTTAACATAATCCAGTTTTTGTATGATACCTTTTATATCGCCTATACCATCGCCGTCGGTATCATAATAGCTCTGAGGATATATTTCATAAAACACGGCATCGTTCAACCAAGTTGGCGGGAGCAATCCGGTTACCTTTTCTTGCGCAAAAGCAGTATTCACGTGAAAACACAAAACTGCCAAAAACAACAGAGCGATTTTCTTTATCATTTTACTCATCCATGTTATTCATTAAATCTGTTTTCAAAAGCACTAATGACTTTTGAAAACAGATTATATCATTTTCTTAAATTGAAAGAATTTAGTATATCACAAAATCTATTGATGCACCACAGAAAGCCATTTTTCTACTTCGCTCAGATCTTGTGCAATTAGAGTAGGTTTTTCTACAGATTGCCGAACAACATCCATCGTTGTCTCTCCCGATAAAACCAATATACCCACACTTTTTGCATTCAGTGCCGTCTTTACATCCGTGTATATTCTATCGCCTATCATTGCCACTTCGTCTGCACGCAAATTGAGCCGTTCCATAATACAATAGAGCATGCGCGGATCAGGTTTTCCAATAATCACATCGGGGCTACGATTAGTAGCATAAGCCAAACACGAAATAATAGAACCGCAATCAACCAATACTGTGGGCTGGTCTGTTGGACAAACTTTATCCGGATTTGTAGCTATATAAGGCAATTGTTGTTGTATCCACCAAGCAGCACGACACAGACGATTGTACACTAAAGATTTGTCAAAACTCACGATGACAGCATCAGGCACATCACTTGCACTCTCACTAGTCGATATGAATCCCGCAGACTCAAACTCAGCGATCATACTAGGCGTTCCCAAAATAAACAATCTCTTGTATTCGGGATGATGCAAATGAAGATAGTCGATAGTAGCTTGAGCAGACGTATACATATTTTCAAGTTCTACGGGTATTTTCAATTCTTTCAGATGCCGCACATAGTCATTGGCACTCTTCGTCGGATTATTAGTCAAAAAAGAATAACCAATGCCCCACATCTTCAACTTTTCCAGAAAAGGAATAGTAAAAGGAAAAAGTGTATTGCCATTATAAATCGTACCATCCATATCCAATGCGATATGGCGTACCTTTTTTAATGCTTCACTACGTGCTTCTTCCGTCTGAAGGACCATTTGTGTCTTATCAATCATCATATCCATCAGCTTTAGCTTTCCACACCAGAGCCAATATCAAAGACCCGATAAGAGCGGCAACAATCAATACTCCGAAAGCATAACTCCAACCGGCAGAGAAATCAACTGCGCCCGACGCCGTTTTTATAGAAAAATGATCGACCAATGCTCCTATACCCCATCCTGACAATACAGTACTGGCATAGGCAAATATACCTGTTAGTCCTACGGCAGTAGCAGCAGCCTCTTTGGTTGCAAGATTAGTTGCGACAATACCGATTAAAGCTTGAGGACCATAGATAAAGAATCCCACCGCAAAGAGCAAAGCGACTGAGCCTATTAACGGTAATCCATTCGTATGCCATACCCAAAAGAGACCTACAAATATCATGGTCAACAGCATACAGATTAAACAGACGCGCGCACCTCTTCCTTTGAAATATCGGTCAGTCATCCACCCTGATAATAACATCCCGCCCAGTCCAAATATTTCAAATCCGCCTACCATCCATCCCGATTCTGCGGGCGTAACGCCAAGCCACTGTTGAAGCATGGAAGGACCCCAGTCAAGAAAAGCAAACCGTACTGTATATACAAAGAAATTGGCTATTGACAATATCCATATATAAGGATTGCAAAAGACACGTTTCCGAAGGATTGCATTAAATTCCTTATTTGTTTTTTTGTGCTCTACCGTTTCATTTTGTTTTCCTACCGCAATCTCGGGAAGCCCCACAGAAGTGGGGGTGTCGCGAAGTGTCACCCAAACAAACAAGACCCCTACTATTGCAATAATAGCGGGTACATAGAAGCACCAACGCCAGCCTAAAGAGACCACATAACCACAAATGACAATAGCGACAAAAGCACCGATGGAGTGAGAAGTATTCCATATCGACATCTTTGTTGCCAATTGCTTAGGATGCACCCAATGCGAAAGCAAACGAGCACATGGAGGATAGCCTGTTCCTTGAAACCATCCATTCAATATCCACATCAAGCCAAACAGCCAGACGACTGAGCTCATGCCGAAAATGAAATTACAGATGGCACACATGGCCAACCCGAACATCATAAAGTACCGTGCATTCAAACGATCTCCCAAGAATCCGTTCGCAAATTTGGAAATACCGTATACCACCCCATTAAGTGTAAGAAAAATACCCAAATCCGCTTTGGAGAATTGCAATGCAGTATCTGCTTCCATCCCCGGAATAGCCATACTCAAATTCTTGCGCACAACGTAGAACAGCGCATAACCTATCATCGAACCGAATATGGTACGAATTTGCCACTGTTTAAATTTCTTTGCCGTAGCGTCGTCAACAGAACGCCCTATAAGCTCAGTCGAATTATTCATTTCTATACGAAAATATCAAGATTAATTGATTCAAATATACATCTTTTACATTTCCCAGCGTCCATCTTTGTCGAAAAGAATCTTAATCCAATCGTTCAATTTGTCGGTGCGAACCGCTAGATCGAGAATAGTAAAACGACGTCGAATATACTGAGCACGAATATATCCTTGACGCAGATACTCACGCGAGACCCCAATCTCTTCGGGCTCTACAGGTGCACCAACGCATTTCAAACGAGCCTTCAAGTCATCAAAGGGAACCAATTGTGCAGAAAGTCTTCTTTTTATATCCAACCAATTATCTTTCAAAAGGTGCAATTGATCGGCCAATTTCTCCTTGCTTACATATTTCTCGGCAGTCTCTATTTCGCCAATATTCGGAAAGTCCGTATTCTTAAACAAAGCCAAAGACTCTTCAGCCAGCTGTGCGGGAGAAGGCCATTTCTGACAACAAGACTCAATATCCAACTCATCCATAGAAGTATTCAATGCTACTTCAAACAAAGCGGTAGAAGCCAGCGTACCTATCGAGACCTGAAATCCATGCGAGATACGCTCCCCATGATTAGTGTGGTGTTCCATATTCCACAGATGACTGAATTGGTGATCGGCGCCCGATGCAGGTCTGCTACTTCTATGTGCCTGCATTGCAAAGCCACTAAGTATAAGCCCTTCCACCAGATCTCCTATAGCCTGCGGGTCTCTGTCGCGAATTGCCTGAGGATTTCCTAAAGCTTTAGGCAGGCAATCTTGAACAATGCTCCATACTTTTGTATCAATAGCTTCAACCCCCATTGCATCAGCAAGAATCCAATCGGCACCAGCCGTGACTTTAGCAAACAAATCGGCATAGCCCGAAGCCGTCATCTCTGCCGGAGCCTGACAAATAATAGCAGTATCACCCAACCAAGCTTGGGGAGCAGGACAATCGAATGTTTGTTTAGCACCATCTTTTGTGATCGATGCACCGTATGCCGTATAACCATCTACAGAAGCTGCTGTCCCAACACACATATACTGGCGTCCGGTCTTGTAGGCAGAAAGTTTAACCAAATCGTTAATCGTTCCCGAGCCTACAGCAACAGGTATAGCATCTGTTTTCTGAAAAACAGAAATCAATCTGTCTACATAGCCATATTCTGCATACAATTCCTTTTCTGTAAATATATACGGAGAGTCTTGATCTATTTTCCTAGCTTTAAAAATTTCGGAAACAAACTTTCCGGCAATAGCAAAAGTAGTAGCATCGGCTACCACAATAGCTCTTTTATGAGGAAATTGTTCTATAAATAAATCGGCAACCTCAGACAATACACCTTTACCTATACGCAATGCCTTAGTGTCGCTAGCTGCTTTTAAAGCATCTTCAATTTTTGACATACTAATTTTTTTTATACCATTAATATTAGAAATGATTCAAAGGATTAGAATAATAAAGTTATAAGAAGTTTTTCTTTTGTTTGTTATATGGATACAAATATAAGGCAAACAACTACAATATGCAACAAATCGAACTATTATTTTTTTCTTTTTATTTCTATTTATTTTCTTTTGCAAGTAAATAAAACAAGTACAGGTCGAAAAATATTCATATTTTTATTGCTTTTCTTATCTTAGATTATAGAATTAATTTATATATTTGTATCACAAACTAAATGAAACAAAAAAAATAAGATGAAGAGTATTGCCGAAAGACATAAATACATACTAGACACTCTAGCTAAAGATGGTTTTGTCAGAGTATTGGATGCAGCCAAGCACTTGGATGTAACAACGGTTACCATTCGAAAGGATTTAAAACTTTTGGAAGAACGCCGATTACTTTATCGCACACATGGAAGCGCAAGCCCTGTAAACCCACACATGAAAGATAGGGCTATTACGGAAAAAGAAAAAATATTCCCAAACGAAAAAAATAGAATTGCACTAGAAGCAGCCAAATTGATAGAGGAAGATGATTATATCATCCTAAATTCAGGATCTACCATTTGTGCTTTTGCCGAACACATTCAAGCCAAAGAACGCCTCACCATCGTAACCGCTTCTATCAAGGCAACGACATTGCTAACCGACAAAGAAAATGTAAACGTCATACAATTGGGTGGTATCTTTCGGAAGAGTTCCATGTCGGTCATCGGAAATTTTGCAACCAATATACTGAAAGAGATCACTTGCTCCAAATTATTCTTAGGAGTAGACGGCATTGACCCTGAATTTGGAGTAACGACTTCAAACATTGAAGAAGCAGAACTGAATCGTTCGATGATGGATTCGGCACTGAAAACAATCATCTTGTGCGACTCCTCAAAATTCGGAAGAAAAGGATTCGGGAAAATATGTACGCTCGATAAAATCGATACGATCATTACCGATGCGGCAGTACCGGAATATATAATGAAGGAGATCGAGGAGCAGGGAGTAGAAGTTATTATAGCAAAATAGCCAAATAAGCAAAAAGGATCAACGGGCGTCGAGTATTTATTCGGTGCCCGTTATCTTTTTATAAAAGCTGACATGTACTGAATAAGTTGACACAAACTTATTCAGTACATGTCAGCACAAGTTCAATTCTGTATACCAAGAAGGCCACTTCAATGTGGTTAAGAAAGTATCAATATCGTCGCCAATATTCACCTCTCAGAACGTTCCGAAAAACCGATTTAAAGATAGACGCCTGTCAATCTCAAATATCGGTTCAATAATGCATTGCTTCCGTAAAATCTTTGATAAATGTATTTGCCGTATATTGATTGCCAAACTCATCAATAGCAACAACTTTGACTACCGCATTGGGATCTGTACGTTTGTAATAGTATGCGTGCGTATTGGAACCATTGTAGTTGTCGACATTTCTATTTAATGTCCCTACATGATACCCCATAGCATAGGCATCGGCATTGTTAATAGCCTTTGTCATTGTCACTCCTGTGATAGAAGCGCCCTCGTAAGCCTTTACCGTCCAGTTTTTATCAGCATTGAATATATTGGCAACGACATATCCACCGTTTTCTTGCAACGACAACTGAGAGGCATAATTATAATACCCATACGTTCCTCCATAGGCCTGATTTGCTTCGGACAAGCGCATTTGGAAACTTTTATCACGCCCTACAGACTTGTAATACCAGTTTGTAAACTGTGTGCCGCCAACCGTATATACTTCATAACCATTGGGAGTGCCTTCCGTATTCAAAGTAGATTTCCACCACGCACCACATGCAGCAGCATGAATGTGTTCCAATGTAGAGATCGGAGACGTGACACTGCACACTTCGTTATAGTGAGTATGTCCACAGAACAAAGAATAATTAGCAAAACTAGACAACAAGCCAAGTACCGTATTTCTATTGGCATAGCTGGTTGTGTTGCGCAAAGGTATATGATAGTACAAGATCACCATCATTGATTTGGGAACATAGCTTAAATCTTGCTTCAACCAATCTACTTGAGCATCGGTAAAACCGCCTGTATATGTCTCGGCATCAGAGAAAAGAACATTGTCCAATGCCACAAAATGAACATTACCTCTATTGAACGAATAATTGAGCGGTCCCCAAGCATTTTCGTATTGACTTGTCGTACGAGTAGTGCCGTTCGAAACTTTATCATGATTACCTATAACCGAAAAGACAGGCATCGAAGTAGAACCCAATGCAGCTCTCACCGAACCTTGTAAAGAGGCTGCGCCGTCATCGCATATATCGCCCATCACCAAACCATACACAGGAGTGGTAGCGTTTTTTAAGGTTTCGGTAATATCGGTCATCGTTTCGTTCTTGAAACGCCAAAGATTGGAATAAGTGGCACTGGTACTTTGTACTCCAGCTGCTGTATAATAAGGATCGTTGGTGCGCGCACTGACTTGCGGATCGCCAATAGCTATAAGAGTAAAATTAGTCTCCACTCCACCTAGCAGTTTTGCCAAAGTAAAATCGTATCTTTTGGTTGAGACTGAAAGCGCTTTATAGAACACGGCTGTATTGTTAGAACTCGAACTCGTATTTATTTTATACTCGGAAGGAGTAGAATAGTAAACGAACTTCGCGTTCGAATTACGTTTCATTTCATAGATTCCCTTCGCATTTGTTTTCACACACTGGTAGCCATCACTGACCACTACTCCAACAATAGGATTATTGGTCGCATCGCCTACAAAGCCATACACATCCATGCCCGGACTAGGTGTTATTTCTATTGTTTCTCCATTGTCTTCGCCACCACCACTATTGGAGCTACTACAATTAATGAAGAACAGACATATACAATAAGTAGTGCAATACAAGATGGCATTGAATGCCACTTTTAATAATTTTCTTTTCGTCATATCTACTCTTATAAATTTGAATAATTCAATTAATGTATCAGACCCCATCTCACTATAAAAGGAGATGGAGTCCGATTGTTATTATTAAGCCGAAACAGGTTTAAAGCCCTGTAGTTGTCACTTTTATATTGTCTATCAAGAATCGTGCACCACCTGCAATCTTAATGGTCGTTGATGGAGTCGCGTTTTTGATATTCACCGTTATGGTAGACCAAGTACCCGCAGCTTCACTCGCTCTACCCGGAAGATTGTAGGTAGTAATATCGGGTGTACCTCCACCGTTAACAGTAAATGTCAATGCCGTAACAGCACTTATCTGATCCCAATTCATCGCATCTATTGTCAGAATCACATCTTGTGTTTCTGTCATTGCAGATAATGCCGGCGTAGTGATGTAGCCGTTTGCCGATCCGGTACCCATTTTCAAATATCCCGGACGTTCATATGCTTTGCTACCGCTCCAACCTGTCATCTCGTGCGCATCTCTATAATCTTGATTCTCCGTAAGAAAGACATCGCTCGAGCCGTCTGTACGTGGAGTCGCTACCGTAACGCCATCCTTAAGTAAGCCACTTACATAGCTTGCATCATCACCTCCGAATACAAATTTACTAAAATTCTGATAAATGAGCGTTTCTTTTTCTCCATTTGCAATAATCGTATTCACTGTAAGACTCTGGGCATTGGGCAATCCGGTAGAAATACTAAACGTAACGGTCCCCGCAGTAGTAGGAATACCAACAACAGGAATGTTGATGGTTCCAGAAGCATCTGTCGTATAAGTGTAATCGGCCACGGTCAATCCATTGCCACTGCCGGTCATCGTTACTGTTGCAGTATACGATTGACCTTCATAAGCTTTGGAATAAGGAACGGATATAAAACAATTCTCTGCATTTTTCCCTTTAGTCAGTCCACCTACAAAAGAAGGCGTACCCAATTGTACAAAGCCCTCTTCTTGTTGAATACCTATACCCACGTTTTTACCTGCTGCTTCCAAATACAAAGAGTCTGTTCGCACAGCACCGGTATTTTGTGTCGGAGTTACCGTAACGACTTCTCTTTTTGTTCCATCACCAGTACCTTCTGTCGGAGATACAGTAAACCAATTGGCAGTAGAAGTTATTTTCCATGCACCGTTTGTGCAAACAGTAAAAGTACCTGGCGAAGCAGTATAATCAAGGTCTACATGATTATCGCTTCGTAGCACAAACGAACCTTCATTATCGCTGCATGCCGCAAAGAAGACAATGCTTACAGCAGCAAACAATATCTGTTGAATAATATTTTTTAATTTCATTTCATTCATACAATTAGTCATTATATAATGATTATTTCCATCCCGAATTTTGTTCCAAATCCGAGTTCTTCAGAATAGCAGAGCTAGGTATCGGGTGAAGATACATTTTATCATCCCACATCCGATTCTGAAGTGCGCCATGCATCAGATGATTAACGCCGTCCAAACGAATAAAATCGGTAGAACTTCCTACCGTAATATAAACGGCTTTTCCATCTTTCGTTCCTTTGTACGCAGTATCCGATACATATAAATCATTTACCCCATCTCCATTCAAATCCATCAATACGTTTTTGGCAGGTATATAGATACCTTGATAGTTGTTAGTCATCAACTGTCCCATCTTCCAACGCATCAGGTCGTCATACCGAACACTCTCAAAAGCCAATTCGATTGCCCGTTCGCGGCGAACTTCCAATATCCATTTGTCCGTTGTCTGATTCAGATAATAAGAGGCCAAATAAGGATCATATGTTGCCGGAACGCTAGCGTCTACCCCTGCTCTGTCACGCAAAAGTTTAATTGTTTTATTCCAAACCGTTTGGTCCATTTCTCCCAATTCGGCTTTTGCCTCTGCTTCGTTGAGCAGGATCTCCGCATAGCGGAATATAGGAATGGAATTGTAACTATTTGCTTTTGCCGTATAATTGTCGTCATCGATAACCCACTTAATAGGTTGATAGCCGGTATACGACACTTTCATATTGGGAGCGTATTTATAAACAGCACCCGACGCACTTTTACGAGTATAATCTGGCGGAAGAATCGTTTGAGACATTCGCATATCGCGATTGGCAAATTCATCCTTATACGTCATCGAATTGTAGTTCGATTTATCGGTGAAACGTGAGCCGTCGCGCATGAGATACATATTGGCAAACTGACGGGCGAATCCCCAGTTTTTACCTGCACTTGCCGACATCATATCCCATGTCACACTATGCATACGCACATCTGCGGCATAAGCCATTCCGAAAATAACTTCTTGGGTATTCAAGTCTTGCGAATTAAACAGTGCTCTATACTGTATGCCTCTATTGGCAGCGACATCCACTAACGAATACACCTTGCTATTCATTATTTCTTCTGAAGCTTTTATCGATTCACGCAAATAATAATCTGCCGAATCGAGACTCAATTCCGTATGATACTTACGGTAAGTACCCTCGTACAGGCAAACACGCGACTTCAAAGCCAACGCAACATATTTGGATATGCGTGTAGAAGAACGAGTATACTCTGCCGCAGCCAAGCAATTGCTGGATGCGAAATTCAAGTCTTCCAAAATCTTGCTCATCACCACTTGCCTGCTGTCTCTTTTCTTATACAAACCCAACGAATCTGTATTATTCAGCACATGATCGTACCAAGGCACACCTCCAAAGTTTTTCACCATATCATAATAAAAGCGGGCACGCCAGAAGCGGGCTACTCCTTCATAATGATTGTAAACAACATCAGAAACTTTTCCTTTGGCCTTCTTCATATTATCAAGCATGTAGTTGATAGAACGCAAGTCACCCCAACTCCATCCGCCCTGCTGGTTGGCATTCCATCCTGCACGGAAATAGTTTGTACTGGAATTGGTAGAAACGACATCGGTATATTGATCGCCATAGGTGAAATCGTCAATATCCAGCAGACTATTGATAAATGAATTGGTATATAATTTCAAATCATTTTCCGAATTAAAGAATGCATCGGAACTAACGTCATTCTCCGGGTCCCTTTCCAGGAAATTGCTACATGAGCAGCATAACAAGACTGTCAATACTAGGTATAATATCTTTTTCATGTTTTCTTTACTATTTATGGTTTACATGATTAAAATGCGACATTTATTCCGAAAGTAAAGGTCTTAAAGCTAGGATAACCATATCCGTCGCCATCCGTACCAGCCGTAGACCTGAAGTCATCATCTCCGGCACCAAGATTTTCCGGATCGAAGTTCTTCGTGTGCTTGAACATAGGCGAGTAAGTCCACAGATTCTCGGCAGTCAAAACCAACGACAAGCGTTCCAATCCAAATTTGTGACAGAAAGAAGGATTAAATGCATAACCCAAGGAAAGATTTTTCAAACGGATATACGCAGCATTTTGTATATATCGATCGTTTGCAGTGCCCATTTCTTTGGTAGAAGAGGTAGAACTATACGATCTCAACAACGGCCAATAAGCATTCACATTCTGATTCTCTGCTGTATAACGGTCTATATCTTGATCTTTCAGACCATAGGAGTAAGGACGGTTGTATTGTCCCCAGAAAAATGCAGACTCTATATTTGGATACCAATCACGCTTACCTACTCCTTGGAAGAATGCCGATATGCTAAAATTCTGCCATTCGGCTCCCAAGTTCAATCCGAAACGATAACGGGGAGTGGTATTTCCTATGATTTTCCGATCACCCGGTTTTGCAACCGTATTTTCTCCTCTATCAATTGTCTGCGAGTTATCCAAGTCACCGAATTTCAAATCACCCGGCCTCCAAATACCATCGTCAGAGACCTTAAAATACCCCGACTGATTGGCATGATTATCTATATCTGCCTGATCTTTGAATAAGCCTTCCACATGAAATCCCCAAATATCACCCAATCGAGCACCATTATAATAAGACGAGACACTCAACGATTTATTCGGATTGTTGTATTTGGTCACTTGGCTATAGCTATCCCAATACATCGCTTTTACATTATACTTGAAAGGTTTTCCGAGCAAATTGAATTGGTCGCGCCAAGAAAGAGAAAGTTCAAGTCCCGGAGTTTTCATATTGGCATAGTTACCTTTAGGAGCAGAAGCTCCAAATACGTCGGGCAATTCCGGACCTACCGTATACATATTGCGAGTATAGCGCGCATAGATGTCTCCACTAAAAGAAAGACGGTTCTGCAACATATCGAAGTCTACACCAAAATCGTATGTAGTACTTGTTTCCCAACTTAAGTTATCGGGTATCACAGTAGGAACACTTGCATAAGCTTGCAAAGCACCATCTATAATGGCAGAAGTACGACCGGTACCCATCAATGAAAGATATTTATACGGGTCTATATTACCATTGCCCAACGAACCGATAGAAAAACGAACTTTCAAATTATCCAGCCAATGGTTCGTAGCTTTCATAAACGGCTCATTCGATATTCTCCATCCAACAGAACCCGAGGGGAAGAAGCCCCATTTCTGATTCTTAGGGAATTTGGAAGAACCATCGTAACGACCACTGAATTCCAAGAGATACCTATCTTTATATGAATAATTGGCACGATACATCACACCTACATATCCCCATGAAGTTCCGTCTTGACCCAAGGTATAGTAGTCGCCATCCATCAAAGCGTACGAAGGATAATCTTGATATAAAAGTCCCCGGCGATACATTCCGTCCTGATTATCGGAATATGTTTCCAAGTTCCATCCTACCAGAAGATTGAGAGAATGATCTTTGTTTTTAAAAGTCGGAATATAATTGGCTGTTACGTTCGAAGCCATGTATTCGCGATCTATCGACAAATGATCCAAAGAGGAAAACGTATTGCGCTGGCCCGATATTTCAGGACCATTCCAATAGGTATACAAGCCATTTTCACGAATACGGCGTGCGCGTTCATAGCGATAAGTATAATCTCCTTTTACAATTAATTCTTTAAAAGGTTGATAGGTCAATGTCGCAGTATTCTGCCAGTCGAACTTATAATTCTTTTGAAAAGAAGTACCTTCTTTAAATCCTGCCCATCCGGTATATACGGCAGCTTCGGTCCATGTTCCATCGAGATTCTTCTCCATTGTCATAGGAAACCCCTGCTGTTCTATCTGCCTGGTAATATTTTGATTGTCGTACATCACCATCGGTTGACGATAGACACGGCGAATGACATCCGAATTGTCTTCGAAAGTAAACCACTTGTTTATCTTGATAGAACCTTTCGCTCTGAAATTATACTGACTATAGTTTTCCTTTACGCCGTCATAAATACCGTCTTGTCCCCAATAACGTCCACTCACAAAGAAACTAGCTTTTTCCGATCCGCCAGATACACTTACATTGTGCTCTGTGGCATAAGTCCAATCTTTATAAATCAGGTCCAACCAATTCGTATTACCAAAATATTCGTATTTTCCTGCGCTATTGGTACGTTGCCTTTCCAAAGTCGGATCATTATGGCGCTTTACCAACTCGTCGTAATAATCTTGACTGAAGTTGAATACATTATTAACAGAATTCGGATAGATTCCGCCTTTGGCATTCTGATACGAAGTGATAAAATTGTTTGTCCATATCAAAGCGTCGCTTTCTATTTGTGGTTTGAACACACGTTGCAAAGCCGACACACTACCATTGTAAGTTACTTCGACCTTTCCGGTCTTAGGCTTTTTAGTGGTAATCAAAATTACGCCAAAAGCACCTCTCGCACCATATATCGCTGCCGATGAAGCATCTTTCAATACAGATACCGACTCTATATCTCGTGGATTTACAGTAGTAATATCTCCTTCGGCACCGTCAATCATCACCAAAGCACTACCTCCCGAACCAATACTGCCAGCTCCTCGTATATCAATAGTACCGCCGTGAGTAGGTTTACCATCACTTGCCGTAATATTCAACCCAGGCATCATACCCTGTAAGGATTTGGTGGCATACATATTGCCACGTTCGGAGATGCTGTTACCTTTTATCTGATCGACAGCTCCAACCAAATCTCGGCGTTTCTGAACTCCATATCCTACAACAACGACTTCGTCCAACGATTTTGAATCTTCATGCATCACTACATTCATCGTTTGGCTTGCACCTACCGATTTAGTAATAGTTACATAACCTACATACGTAAAAGTCAATTTCGTATCACCACCCGATACCTTGATCGAGTATCGCCCATTCAAATCTGTTATCACACCATTGGCAGTTCCGCTTGCAGATACTGTAGCCCCAATCAAGGGAATACCATTCGCATCTGTCACAATACCGCTAACAATGTATTTCTTTTGCTGAACAGTCTGGGCGTTATTTATATCGCCATTCTGTCCATTCGCTCCATAAGCTGCTGCACTGGTGCCTAATAACAAACCACCACACAGAGCTAACATAAATAAAAAATACTTCATAGTGAAAAGTGTTAATCATTATATCATTGAACACAAAAAAAGAAAAACTTTATACTTCTGTACAAAAGTATATATTTATTTTTTGTTTCGCAATATTTCGAATCATATTTATATAAAAAAAATAAAAACTTTTTCAGAAGCTAAAGAAACAAAACGAAATATTATCGTAACATCTATTACAGTTTAAAGAAAGATTTATTTCATTTTTGAAACAGAGATAAGGATCAATACAGACATAACAGCGCAAAACAAACTTAACGAAAGCAACCAATGAAAGGCCCAATATATGGGCATACCAAAATAATGTCCTCATCTTGTTTACATAAGATGAGGACATTGCGCTAATTGTATTCGAAAGTGAGTTTTCACTCACAAGTATAAGCTAAAATTGTCGTATGTTAGTTTTTTCGGTGACGTCCTTAAGTTTTTTTGAAAACATATGGACGAAAATATTTTTAGGTCCATATGTCATTTTGAAGACTTATATTAGTATTATTTCCTAATTGTGGTCGAACTCAAAAGACAAGATACATATATTATAATAAAGGTATAAGATATTTGCTGAGCAAATAACCGCCACCGACGAGCCAGATATAAATGATACCGGCCAGATAGAATGGCTTTGCGCCTGCTTGTTTGAATTTGTCAATACTGGTTTCTGCTCCCAAGGCAGTCATAGCCATGGTAAGCAAGAAATTGTCCAATCCATTTATACCGACACGTCCTATAGACAATACATGGTCCGGAATAAACATTCCCAATATGGAGTTGAGAGCAATAACGCCGATAAAACCGAAAGCGAACCAAGGTATAGTGATATGGCTTTTTGCCACGCTTCCATTATTATTTCTATTTCGAGCTCTCGACAAAATGAAACTCATGATGATGAGAACAGGAGCAAGCAACATCACACGGATCATCTTAGTAATGGTAGCTTGATCGGCAATATGCAACGCACCATTGGGATCCATGGCATTTCCGGCTCCTACAACATGAGCTACTTCGTGCAGAGTGCTACCGGTATAGATGGCCATCTGCTCGGGCGGTAGATTGACAATACCGGATCTATATAATATAGGATATAAAAACATGGAAAGAGTACCGAATATAACAACCGTAGATACGGCAATAGCTGTTTTATGAGCTTCGCATTTCACAACCGGCTCCGCTCCTAAGACCGCTGCTGCACCACATATCGCACTTCCGGTAGAAGTCATCAGAGCTGTATCGCTATCCATTTTCAAGAGCTTGCCAACCAGATAACCTATCAACAGAGTGCCCGAAATAATGATGCAATCCATTAAGATGGCAGGCAAACCGATATCCATAACTTGCTGAAAGGTAAGCCGGAATCCATAAAGCACAATGCCGGTGCGCAACACCTGCTTAGTACAAAACTTAATACCCGGAACCCAAGTATCAGGAACAAAGTTCCGCAAACTATTGGCATAAAACATACCAAATATAATACCTACAATAAGAGGACTCAGTGAGAGATTCTTGACCCAATCGAAGCTTGCAATGTAACAAGCCGAGAAGGAGAACAAAGCTATCAACAATATGCCATGATAGACATTTCCTTTTTTTTCGCTAATCATTAACTTCTATCTTTTTAGTTTATTTAGACTGCAAAGGTAGATGTTACAATTGGATTATGCCAATTGTCTTTTTTAATAGCCGATAACTAAAAGTTATAGAATACCTCGTTTACTGCTGAGCAAATCGAATAAAGAGCTGTGATAATCCACTTTCAATACCTTGGAGCTGCACAAAGTCAAATTGACGAAACATACTCATTTGCTCAATCTCAACGATCTGGAGTTTACCGGCAATAAGTTCGTTTTGTATAGATCTGACAGAAACAATCCCCATACAATCGGCATGCTGTAAAAAGAGTTTAATACTTTCGGTGCTGCCCAAATACATTAATATATGCAAATCGGCAAATCGAATGTGGTGTTTGGCAAGCGCCAGTTCAATTACGTCCAACGTACCGGAACCATACTCGCGAAGTACAAGCGGAATATGGATCAGCTCTTCTGGAGAAATCTTTTGCTTATGCGCCAACTTATTATCGGCAGAAACAACAGCCACTAATTCATCTTCCAGAAAAGTGGAATATTTTAAGTTAGGTAGTCTGGATATACCTTCTACCAAGCCCAAGTCTATACGATGTTCTTGCAACGCCTTCTCTACATCCCGAGAATTGCCATTGAGCAAGGAAAGTTTCACCTTGGGGTAGCGTTTGATGAACTGCGCCAATACGGGAGGAAGCACATATTGGGCTATGGTAGTACTGGCCCCCAAACGAAGTTCGCCCACAAAATCGTCGTGAAGCAAATTCATTTCATAATCGAGTTGCTTGTATTCATCTAATATATGGTCGCAATGCCGAAGTAGCAACCTGCCGGCATCGGTAAGCGAAATCCTGTTGCCCTTTCTTTCGAACAGCTGGGCACCATAATTGATCTCCAATTCGTGAATATGTTTCGTTATAGCCGGTTGACTTATAAAGAGTTCTTGAGAAGCTTTTGTGAAACTCAAATGATGGGCAACACTTTGAAATACTTTTAGACGAAAATCAGACATGCGGAGTATCTTTTGTTTGCACAAAAATAGTATATTTTAATAAGATTGATTACCTTTGAACAGCGAAACTTTAGTTTAAATCGATATGGAAAAAAATCCGGAACTCAGCCTTGCATGGCAATTTATAGAAAATACGGGAACCCATCTGTTTCTAACAGGCAAAGCGGGAACAGGAAAAACAACTTTTCTACGGACACTCAAACAACGTTCTCCCAAACGGATGGTTGTAGTAGCGCCCACCGGTATTGCGGCCATTAATGCAGGCGGAGTAACCATTCACTCCTTTTTCCAACTTCCACTTTCTCCTTTTGTGCCCAACACGACATTCAAATCGGGACAAGTTCATTATCGTTTCGGAAAGGAAAAACAGAATATCATCCGCACCATGGACCTGCTTGTGATAGACGAAATAAGTATGGTACGTGCCGACTTGCTCGACGCTATAGACGATGTACTAAGAAGGTATCGTGATAGAGAAAAACCATTTGGAGGAGTTCAGCTACTAATGATAGGCGATTTGCAACAATTGGCTCCTGTTGTCATAGATAGGGAATGGGAACTATTGAAAGATTATTATGACTCTCCTTATTTCTTCTCGAGTAGTGCACTGAAGAAGACCGATTACATGACTATCGAGCTGAAGACGGTATATCGTCAACAGGATGAGTATTTTCTTTCTCTATTGAATAAGGTTCGTACCAATAATGCTAATGCAGCTGTATTGGAAGAACTGAACAAGCGTTACATCCCCAATTTCAGACCTTCAAAAGAACAGAATTATATACGTTTGACTACCCATAACCATCAAGCTCAGAGGGTGAATGATAGAGAGCTATCATCGCTTCTGACACCAGCCTTTCGCTTTACAGCCGAAGTATCGGGCAACTTTCCTGAATATTCTTTCCCTACAGATAGCGTATTGGTTCTCAAAGAAGGTGCTCAGATTATGTTTGTCAAAAATGATAGCTCTTACGAAAAGAGATATTATAACGGAATGATTGGTGAAGTAATGAAAGTAAGCGAAAATGGCATTTTCGTTCGAAACAAAGCAGATAACCATGCCTTTTTACTTGATAGAGAAGAATGGACCAATTCAAAATATATTCTCAATAGCCTGACGAAAGAAATCACAGAACAGGTAGAAGGTACTTTCACACAGTATCCTATCCGATTGGCATGGGCAATTACTATTCATAAGAGCCAGGGACTAACCTTTGAACACGCCATCATCGACGCCCAAAACTCATTCGCACATGGGCAGACTTATGTAGCCTTGAGCCGCTGTAAGACCTTAGAGGGAATGGTACTCGATTCTCCTTTGCGCTCTGAGGCTATTATCAGTGATGATAAGGTAGACGAATTCAATCGTCAATCGGAACTTAATGCCCCTGACAATATGGAACTGCATAAATTGGAAAAGACTTATGCACTACATCTTTTGCATGAATTGTTTAACTTTAAAGCGATAGAGCAGGCTTATAATAGAATGCTGAGATTGTTGGATGAATATTTTTATAAGAAATATCCCGATCTACTTATAGATTACAAGTCGCTTCATCCCGAATTGCAGAAAATCATTCAGGTTTCCGTACGTTTCGAAGAACAGTACACTCGATTGTTGAGCGAAGCAAACGACGAGCTAGTCAATGAAGGAGTACAAGAAAGAATACACTCGGCAGCGATCTATTTCAGAGATCAACTTGTGAACTTTGTGGCTCTTTATTCTAAGACTCAGATAGTGACGGATAATAAAGAACTCCAGAAAAGAGCAAAAGAACGCTATCTGGATTTAGGCGACGCTCTTTCTTTCAAATCGAGAATGCTCAATTATGAAGGAGGTGAAGATGTTCTGTTTTCTGTATCCGATTATCTAAAGAACAAGGCCAGAATATTACTGGGACTACAAGAAGATGATGAAAAGCCGACACGTAAAAAGAAAGCCAAAAAGGAGCCTAAAGAGAAGAAGCCTAAAGTTGATACAAAAAAGCTAACCTATGAAATGTTCTGTCAAGGAATGAGCATTGAAGAGATTGCAAAAGAACGAGGATTCGTTCCCAGTACAATAGTCGGCCATCTGGTACCTTATATAATAGAAGGTACCATCGACGCCACCCAACTCATCAGCCAGGCAAAGATCGACGAAGTGAATCAATTCATTAAAACACATCCCGAAAAAGCAGAATCATTGTTGGCTATCAAAGATAACGTAAACAATTCAATTTCTTATTCGGATATCAAACTGGCAATGGCTGCACTCGGACTGTCGTTTTATCATTAATCGCCCTCCAACAGCTGTCTTTTTGTCATAAAATCAGAAAAATAGTCACTCTATAATCTTTCTTTAAGATTATCATTCAGATGGTTCATCATTTGCCCTTTTCCTATTGACATTACAACATAAAATAAAGAAAGGAGATTAATATATGAACTTTGATAAATTGACAATTAAATCACAAGAGGCGGTACAAGAAGCGGTAAAACTGGTAGAAAGCAGAGGCCAACAAGCCATCGAAACTCCCCATTTATTGAGCAGCGTAATGAAAGTTGGAGAGAATGTTGTCAACTTCATCTTCCAGAAGTTAAGTGCCAATACTCGCCAAATCTCACTTGTGATCGACAAACAGATCGAATCTTACCCTAAAGTATCGGGTGGACAGCCTTATTTGAGTAAAGACACCGATGCCGTACTTCAGAAAGCAGAAGATCTGGCACAAAAGAATGGCGACCAATTCGTTTCACTCGAATTCATACTATTGGCTTTGCTTACGGTGAATAGCACAGCGTCTCAAATACTAAAAGATGCCGGACTTACAGAACGAGAAACACGTGCTGCCATCGACGAACTTAGAAAGGGAGAGAAAGTCAAATCGCAATCGTCCGAAGATAACTATCAATCACTCGAGAAATACGCCATCAACCTGATAGAAGCTGCCCGCAACGGAAAGCTTGATCCGGTTATTGGTCGTGATGAAGAGATTCGCCGAGTGCTACAAATATTGAGTCGCCGTACCAAAAACAACCCTATATTGATAGGTGAACCCGGTACCGGAAAGACAGCCATTGTCGAAGGATTGGCCAGACGTATCGTGCGTGGCGATGTTCCCGAGAACCTAAAGAACAAACAGGTATTCTCGCTGGATATGGGTGCGTTGATTGCCGGTGCGAAATACAAAGGAGAATTCGAAGAGCGACTGAAATCGGTAATCAATGAAGTGAAGAAGTCCGAAGGAAATATTATTCTTTTCATCGATGAGATTCATACGTTAGTAGGTGCCGGCGGAGGTGAAGGCGCAATGGACGCTGCAAATATTTTAAAACCGGCCTTAGCGCGTGGCGAACTTCGTGCCATCGGCGCAACGACGCTCGACGAGTATCAGAAGTATTTCGAAAAGGACAAGGCACTCGAACGTAGATTCCAGATAGTACAAGTCAACGAACCTTCCGTGCTAGATAGTATTTCTATCCTCCGAGGTTTGAAAGAACGTTATGAGAATCATCATCATGTTCGAATTAAAGATGATGCTATTATTGCTGCCGTCAGACTAAGCGACCGTTATATAACCGATCGTTTCTTACCGGATAAAGCCATCGACTTGATGGACGAAGCAGCGGCAAAATTGCGGATGGAGGTCGATTCAGTTCCCGAAGAGCTCGACGAAATATCTCGTAAGATAAAGCAACTCGAAATTGAACGGGAAGCGATCAAACGCGAAGGTGACGAACCGAAGTTGCAACAGCTTGCCAAAGAACTGGCCGAATTGAAAGAACAAGAAAGCTCTTATAAAGCCAAATGGCAAGCCGAAAAAACACTGGTGAACAAGATTCAGCAGAATAAGGTGACGATAGAGCAATTGAAGTTCGAAGCCGAGAAAGCCGAACAGAATGGCGATTACGGCAAAGTGGCAGAGATACGTTACGGTAAACTGCAACAATTAAACAAAGAGATAGAAGAGACGCAGAAACAACTGCATGAGACTCAGGGCAGCAATGCAATGATAAAGGAAGAAGTCGACGAAGACGATATTGCCGAAGTAGTATCTCGTTGGACAGGAATACCGGTCAACAAAATGATGCAAAGCGAGAAAGAGAAGTTGCTCCATCTGGAAGATGAACTACATAAACGAGTGGTAGGTCAAGACGAAGCTATCCAAGCTGTAGCAGATGCCGTTCGTCGTAGCCGTGCCGGATTGCAAGATCCGAAGCGTCCTATCGGTTCATTTATATTTCTGGGAACAACAGGTGTTGGTAAGACCGAACTGGCAAAAGCATTGGCAGAGTTCCTCTTCGATGACGAGTCTATGATGACCCGAATCGATATGAGCGAATACCAAGAGAAGTTCAGTGTTTCACGTCTGGTCGGAGCCCCTCCCGGATATGTAGGATACGAAGAAGGAGGGCAACTGACCGAAGCCATCCGCCGCAAACCATATTCTGTCGTGCTATTCGACGAAATAGAGAAAGCACATCCCGATGTGTTTAATATCTTGCTCCAAGTACTGGACGATGGACGACTGACTGATAATAAAGGTAGAGTGGTGAACTTCAAAAACACCATCATCATCATGACATCCAATTTGGGCAGTCAATATATACAGAGTCAGATGGAGAAGATGAATGGCACAAACCGCGATCAGATCATTGATGAGACAAAAGACCAACTCATGGAAATGCTGAAAAAGAATATTCGCCCTGAGTTTCTGAATCGTATCGATGAAACGATTATGTTCTTACCGCTTACGGAAGCACAAATTCGTGAGATTGTAACATTACAGGTCAATGGAGTCGAAAAGATGCTTAGAAATAATGGTGTGGACTTAAAACTCACCGACGAGGCAATTGGCTTTTTGGCACAATCGGGCTTCGATCCAGAATTTGGTGCCCGTCCCGTAAAACGAGCAATACAACGTTATCTGCTCAATGACTTGTCCAAGAAGTTGATCGGTCAAGAGGTCAACCGAGACAAAACCATTGTAGTCGATTACGATGACAAGAAACAAGAATTGGTATACAATAATTAGTTTTCAAATTATTAGAAGCTTTTTAGGCTAGCGATAAGCTTATTGCAAGTACTTTAGTTGACAGCTTCTTCATCTATATAAATGATGAAGAAGCTGTTTTAGCTCACCACTAAAAGTCAGGGGACTAAGCATTATGGCTTCGAGTACTTAGATCCGAGAAAGAGACTGGATTTATATGAATGAGTTGCAAGAGGACATGAAATATTTATCTGTTTGGCAGATTTAAAGGTGAATATTTCCAAACGTTCTGATACTTTCTTATCCATACATCAGTTACAGCCCATTGTAGGGCACTATTTTCGCTGTTGTTTCAGCACTCGAATGTAAGCTCAATAAGAGCAAGACATAGATGCATCGTGCGCAAATCGTTGATAGACAGCGAGAAATTCATAAGGACGAAAATAAAAGTTTCTCCTTACAAACTTTTACTTTCGTCCTTATGAATTTTTATGTTCGTCCTTATCATTTTTTGAAGCTCAAGTTCAATTCCGCGAATCAATGTGGTGTACTGAATTTGGTTGACAGTTAAACACTAGTAAACCTAAGGGAGTTGACAATTACAATCATGTATACCTAAAGTAGTTGTCAACTCTGCAAAGTTAATCCTATTTTTATTGACAAACAAGTATTGTTTGTTCTTTATAGTTTGTTTTGTTCAGCTGATGCTTTAAAGCATCAGCTGAACAAAGTGGGTTTGGATGTTCTCCCGGGAGCATTTGCATCGGTGTTTTCATTGCCAGAGCTTGGTGCGGTCGTGCCCAATTGTAGAGATATATGGATCTGGCGACACCTTCCAAGGCTTCATCAAATGTTTTATTCTCATAATCGAAGAGCCATCCGTTCTTAACGGTATTGTTCATCCTCTCGGCCAGTGCATTGTGCAAGGGGTCGCCCGTTTGCGTCATACTGATAGCGATTCCTCTTTCTTTGAGCTGTGACACATAACCTTTTGATGCATACTGCACACCTCGGTCGGAATGGTGGATAAGACCTGAAAGGTTGAATCCCTGACCTTTATAAAATCTGCACGCCATCATCAACGCTTTTGCCGGTCCTTCCGCTTCAAGAGTCCGAAAGAGGGCATATCCCACAATGATGCGGCTGAAGACATCCGTCAGCAGCGAAAGATAGGCAAATCCTTCTTTCGTGGATATATAAGTGATGTCACCCACCATCATGCGGCAAACACCACAGGCCACGTATTTAGGAGATGTGTTAAGCAAATCCGGATAGATCCGATATGGATGATCGGAGTTGGTCGTACGAGGTCTGTAACGTCTGCGGCGCAGCATCATCCCGTTGGCCCGAAGGACATCGATAAATTGGTCGCGTCCTATCGTGAACTTTTCTCCGAACCGAGACTTACACAGACTGTAAAGCTCGCGGCAACCGCTTCGGGGAAGCTCCTGACGCAGAAATTGACAGTAATACGTGATGCTGCTTATAAGTACATCTTGTTCGGCATTTGTTTCTTTGTGCTTGTAGTACCCTTGTCGGGAAATGTCAAGCAGTCCGCAAAGGGCGGATATGGTATAACTCATACCTTTACCCGCCTTTTGTGACAAGCAACCTACTACTTGACATCGGAGTTTTTTCGTACCTTGATGTGATACTTCTCTTCAGCCAGGTCAATCATGCAATCATAAACGTCACGGGCCATCTCTGCACGCTTCAGCTCAGATTCCAATTCCTTAATGCGCACTTTCAAAGAGGTGATGTCTTCTTCTGAAGAGACATCCTCTGTACCGGTTGTTACAGCTTTATCCTTCATATTTAATGGGAATGGTTTGTCTTCAAGCCCAAAGATACGAAGCCAATTCCGAATTGAACCTCTGGATATACCATTTGCTTTTTCAAGGGTATACTTACCCTTGCTTCCATGAAGGTAAGAGTTTAAAATCTCTAGACGAATCTGATCGTCAATCTTTTTATTATTTCTCATTTTTGAATAAGTTTGTGTCAACTTATTCAGTACATGTCACAATAAGTGCCACTTCGGTGTGGTTAAAATAGTATCAGAATGTCTACGAATATTCACCTTCCAAAACGTGCTGAGAAACGGCATCCACATCTTGGCTTATCAGTAAAAACTAGAAGACTAGGTGACATAAGAAACTAAATAAATGGGATACACTCGCATATATACAAAACAGCTCATCAGCTATCTGTAGACTATCATTTAGACTCGTTCTAAGCAGAGGTCCGCTGAAAATAAGAGCTCTACAGTATACTCTAGGGGCGATTTTCGGACCTTTTTTCGCTGGCGTTGTATATGGTGCATCGTTAACCTACTGTGGGATAGTACGTAATGGTGTCATACGGAGGTGGCAAAGGTTGAAATGCAAATCGAATTTGATGCATATTCCCGACTTTTATCGGTGCGCTCTTACCACCCAAAACCACATATGGACCTAAATCTGTTGACGTCCATACGTTTTCAGAAAAACTTAAGGACGTCACCGAAAAAAGGAACATACGACGATTTTGTTCATGCCGCAGGCTCGAAAACCTTTATTTATGTGATGTACTTGTTTAGCCCCTGACTTTTGCCGATGGCCCATTGTTTCATAATACAATATGATTTAAATTCCGCTAATACCAACTAAAAACATTTCGTATTCATTAATAATATATTACTTTTGCGTGGTCAAAAAAATAAGAAAGATGAGCTATTGGTTTCTTTTTAGCGATGGTAAGTTGCTATTATCTCGAGAAGGTGGTTGCTATAGTATTTTAACTCACGACGCACTGCCATACACTGTGAACGGTATGATTCACGAAGTAGGAAAATACGAAAACGCAATCTGCAAAGCGGCCGAAATCGCCGATAGTAGCACTGTCCATTCTGTTTCTGCAGATAGTACAGAAGATGGATTGATATGGGTCGGCCTCCGCGAATCTTACGATTTGATAAATGTCGAACTACACAGACTGGCAGGAAGAGGTTCCGAACTAATCTTTTGGGATAAAAACACCCGCTATTGCCCCGTTTGTGGCACTCAAACAAAAGTCAATACCGTCATTTCAAAAAAATGCCCCAACTGTGGCAACGAAATATTCCCTCAACTTTCGCCCGCCATATTAGTAATGATTCACAAAGGCGACCAAATACTGTTAGTGCATGCTCGTACATTTACGAGACCTTTCCATGGACTAGTAGCCGGATTTGTAGAACCGGGAGAGACATTGGAGCAATGCGTTGCGCGTGAAGTAAGAGAAGAGACAACTCTCAAGATAAATAATATCCGTTATTTTGGCAGCCAACCTTGGCCCTACCCTTCCAACCTCATGATAGGCTTCACGGCAGATTATGTTAGCGGCGATATCCAGTTTGCCGATAACGAACTGACTGATGGCGAATTCTACGGTCGCGACAATCTACCGATGATCCCCCAGAAATTGAGTTTAGCTCGCAAAATGATTGATTCGTGGTTAGAATCCTTTGAAGAAGTAAAATAAAAGGGAGCTTTAAGAACAGGACAAAACATCCGTTACCAATCGATAAACTTTTGTAATACAACTAAAAACAACATTTTTCATATCTATAGAGTGATTATTGCACGCTAAAAATATTCGCAATTTGAATATTATATTACGCAAACACATTGGTTAAAAGGCTATAAATAGTATAACTTTGTAATCAACTAATCTGATAATCACTCAAGATGAAAAAGAAAAAAGACTTTGTTGGCCTTATTGCGAAACATTTTTCACAATACAGGAAAAGCAAATTAAGTTTACTATTTTTGCTGTTTTGCGTTTTTAGTGTTGCCCAAAACACCAAAACGATCAAAGGAACTGTTGTTTCTACAACGGGAGAACCTCTTGTTGGCGTCACAGTGCAACAAGTGGGAACAAACAACGGTGCACTGACAGATGTAAACGGAATGTTTACACTCAATGCTCCTATGAATAGCACACTTCGCATCTCGTATGTGGGATACGTTACAAAAGAACTGAAAGTGACTTCGGAAGCCAATCTTTTAAAAATTATATTAAAAGACGACAACAAACTTCTGGATGAAGTAGTTGTTGTAGGTTATGGAGTACAGAAGAAAAAGTTGGTAACCGGAGCTACTGTTCAAGTAAAGGGAGAAGACATTGAGAAGCTGAATACCGTAAATCCGCTCGCGGCATTGCAAAGCAAGACTCCGGGAGTCAGTATCACTCAATCTTCCGGTATGCCGGGCGAAGGGTTCAAGGTTAATATCCGTGGACTTGGCACCACCGGAAACGCCACACCTCTTTATATTATAGATGGTATCACAGGTGGCGATATCAACAGTCTGAATCCCGCCGATATTGAAAGCATTGATGTCCTAAAAGATGCTGCGTCGGCTGCCATTTACGGTTCACGTGCAGCCAATGGTGTTATCCTCGTAACAACCAAACAAGGAAAAGCCGGAAAGACACAACTTTCATACGACGGATACGTCGGATTCCAAAATGTATACCGCATGCCCGATTTGCTAAACGCCAAAGAGTATGCCATGATTATGAACGAAGAGCGTTATGAAGACGGACTTACGCCATACGATTTCGCTTCTTTGGTACCCGATTGGGATAAGATACAAAAAGGAACGTGGAACGGCACTAACTGGATGGAAGAAATTCGTAACAAGAATGCACTGATTACCAATCATGCCATCAATTTCACAGGAGGCACCGAACGAAGCACTTTCTCCAGTGGTATTTCTTACACTTACCAAGATGGTATTCTAGGCAAACCGTGCGAACCTAATTTTACCCGATACACCGTACGTATCAACTCAGATCATAAGATTCTGAAAAAAGATAACTTCGATTTACTTACTATCGGCGAAAACTTAACCTATACGTATACTCAAAATCGGGGTATCAATATCGGCGACAATTATAGCAACGATATTCGCAACATGCTGCTCACTTCTCCTTTCCTACCCAACTACGACGCAAATGGAAACTACCATTATGCCATACCTTGGGAAATAAGAGAACCAAATCCTGTTGGCAAAATGTATTACAGTAATTATGGAAACAAAACAAAAAACCATAATATTCGCGCTGCTCTGTATGCCACATTGCAACCCATCAAGAATCTAAAAATAAAATCAAACTTCGGATTCACTCTTGGAGTCAATTCATCGCGTTCTTTCTCGCCTGCCTACAAGTTGTCGAGCAATACGATGAGCGATGTAAGCAACGTGAGCCAAAGTATGAGTTCGGGATGTTCGTTAATGTGGGAAAACACTGCAACATACAACTTCAAACTAGCCCAAAAACATGATTTCACTTTTCTGTTGGGTCAAAGTCTCGAAGTCGATGGATTGGGTGAAAGCATCAGTGGCTCCAATACCAATAGTATATTCAATGATTTCAAACACGCCTACCTCAACAATACGCCTATCATATCGTCACGAACCAGACTCAATGGTTCGCCTTGGGGGAGAGAATCCATCGCATCTTTCTTTGGACGTATCAACTACGACTTTATGAGCAAATATATGGCAACCATCGTACTGCGTGCCGATGGTTCGAGCAAATTTGCAAAAGGTCACAGATGGGGATACTTCCCTTCCGTATCGGCTGGATGGGTAATAACCGAAGAGTCTTTCATGAACAATGCAAAGAACTGGATGGATTTCCTGAAGATTCGCGCCAGTTGGGGACAAAATGGTAATCAGTCAATACCCGGATTCCAATACCTCTCAACCATTTCTTTTGAAAATGCCGACTATACATTCGGTAATGACAAATCAGTTATCACCACCGGTGCATATCCCGACATTCTTGCCAACCCCAACATCACGTGGGAGAAGTCAGAACAAACCGATCTCGGTTTCGATGCACGCTTCTTTGGCAGCCGCTTAGGCCTCAACTTCGATTACTATATCAAGAAGACCAAAGACTGGTTGGTACAAGCTCCGGTACTCGATACCGTAGGAACCAGCGCACCGTATATCAATGGAGGCGACGTAAAGAACAGTGGTGTCGAAATTGGATTATCGTGGAATGATCATATATCCGACTTTACGTATGGAGCCAATGTGAATGTAGCCTACAATAAAAACAAAGTAACCAGAATTGCCAATACCGAAGGTATTATCCACGGCACGCCCAATGTACTCAGTAATGGAACCGACGAGATGTTCCGTGCCCAGGTAGGTTATCCTATCGGCTATTTCTATGGATATAAGACGGCCGGTATTTTCCAAAATCAGAAACAAATCGACGACTATAAGGGAGCCAAATTGAGTGGAGCCGCTCCTGGAGATGTAATCTGGGTAGACACCGACCACAATGGCGTGATAGACCTCAACGACCGTTGCAAGATTGGAGATCCGCATCCGGACTTCACACTAGGTTTCTCTTTGAATTTGGGTTGGAAAGGTTTCGATCTTAACGCTACGATGAACGGCGTATTGGGCAACCAAATCATGAAATCCTACCGTTCATTTGTCGATTATCCGCGCAACAATTTCACCAGCGACATTTTCAAACGTTGGCATGGCGACGGAACGTCCAACAAAATACCACGGCTCACCTCGGGAACACATACCAACTGGCAATACATTTCCGACCTATATATGGAGAACGGCGACTTTTTGCGGATGCAGAATCTCACAGTTGGCTATGATTTCAAGAAACTGTTCAGAGCAATGCCATTACAAGAATGTCGTGTCTATTTTGCAGCAAACAATCTCTTTACAATTACCGGTTACTCCGGAATGGATCCCGAAGTAGGTTACGGTGGAGGACAAGATTGGGTAAGCGGCGTAGATCTAGGTTTCTACCCCAGTCCCCGCACTTATATGTTTGGTGTCAACATTAAATTCTAAATACGATCATGAAAGCAAGATATTATATTTTAAGTGCATTGGCAACGCTAATACTAAGCGGATGCAATGCCTTCTTAGACTCAGACAATCTGACTAAAAAAGACAACTCCAACTTTCCAAAGACAGAAGAAGACGCAGCACAAGCTCTGACAGGATGTTATGCCATGTTACGCGACGAAGGAGACAGTAAGATCAATCAAAATCTAATGGTAATCTCCGAAATTCTTTCAGACGACCGCTTCGGCGGTGGAGGTCCGGACGATCGCTATGCACAGGCTCTCGACCATTTCAAGAAATCCGACAACAA
This sequence comes from uncultured Bacteroides sp., assembly GCA_963676865.2. Classification (GTDB taxonomy): domain Bacteria; phylum Bacteroidota; class Bacteroidia; order Bacteroidales; family Bacteroidaceae; genus JAAYUD01. The sequence goes on from CAXXSS010000001.1 coordinate 47,998, forward strand.
TATGTTCGACGATGTATGGTCAGTCAACTATAAAGGTATTTACCGTTGCAATATGCTGCTCGAATCATTGGGCAATATTACATTCAATTCTGCCGACGACAAGAATCAAATAGAAGGCGAGACACGCTTTTTGAGGGCTTTCTACTATTTCAACCTGTGCAAGACATTTGGTAATGTACCATTGGTTGTCACTTCTCAATCGAAGAACCCTGTACAGGCCCCCGCCGATTCGCTATACAAACAGATAGGCGTCGACCTACAAAAGGCAGTCTCTCTGTTGCCCGCAACAAAAACAGCCGATATGCAGCCCTCAAGGCTTGGACATGTCACCAAGTGGACAGCCGAAGGTATGCTGGCAAGAGTATTCCTGTTCTATACGGGATACTATCAAAAAGAATCGATGGGTACTGTCACAAAATCAGAAGTGGTAACCGATCTGAACAATTGTATTACCACCAGCGGACATAGACTGATGCCGGACTTTCGCGACTTATGGCCCTATTCTAATCAATATACCAAGTCCGACTATCCATATTCCAAAGACAACGACTTGAGCTGGTATGGCGAAGATGGCGCAAATCAAGAAACGATGTTCGCCATCAAGTACAGCCCAAAAGCTACTTGGGATTCGCCGAGCAATGTCGCTCGAAATAATCAAGTAGACCTTTTCTTCTCTCCTCGTGAAACAGATGGTAGTGTACAAAACAACTTCCCATTGGGAATAGGTTGGGGATTCGGTACTGTCAATCCTAAGATGATGAACGAATGGGAGTCTGCCGAACCGAACGATATACGTATCAAAGCGTCTATCTTCGATACGAGCGACGAAGCGCCCAATTATGTATGGGGAGCCGATAAACAAATGAATGAAACCGGATTGTGGCAAAAGAAATACGCCGCTATCAATGTCAAAACCGTATCTGCGGGTGCAGACCCGGTATACGAGAATTATTCACGCCGTATCTACCCTTCAATCGATACCGATTATCAACTCAACAATATCCAAGACATTGTAGTGATGCGTTTTGCCGATGTGCTGCTCATGTACAGTGAACTCACTCAAACAGTCGATGGCATCAATCAGGTACGTACACGTGCCGGACTCAAACCGATCAGTTCTTACAGCGACACCGCTTTGCGCAATGAACGCCGTTGGGAGTTTGCCTTCGAAGGTATGCGCTGGTACGATCTGCTCCGCTGGCATATAGCAGATACTGCACTTGCCGAACAAAATGGAGTAAGCATGCAAAACAACCTGGAACAAACAACGATGGATATGCCCGATATCGCTGCTCGAGTTAAAGCTACAGGGGGATTCTTGCAAATACCACAAACGCAAATAGACTTATCAAATGGCGTATTGAAACAAAACGCCGGTTGGATAGGCGATAATCTATTATACTAAAGAAGAGGAGAAAAAAATGAAAAAGATTATATTTTGCCTGATAGCAGTCGTAGGAACGCTCTGTTCCTGCAATCCGGTATGCGACAATATCTCTGCCGGCGGCATCGTCAAGGAGAGCGAGTTGCAACTCGATGTTCATGCCACTACCGACGGTGGTAACCAGATAGTCATGATCAACAACACCAAAGGAGTAGGCTCATACTGGGACTATGTCGTCGGTCACGCAGCAGCCCAAAACGATACGATACTGATGCCTTTCCTTGGCGAACAAACCATCACTTTCACCGGACTCTGTGATGGAGGAACAGTAACGACTACCCGCAAAATCACCATCACTCATATCGATCATCCCGTAGCTACCGAATGGTCGTACTTTGCAGGTAATGGCACTCAGGGCAAGACATGGGCATGGGACAATACCGTAGATGCCGTATACGGAACAGGCGGATGGATGGCCGAGATGGTTCCCGACTGGACTCCGATAACACTTGCCAACACCGAAGACCCGAATGGATATATGCTATTCGACTTAAACGGCGGACCTAATTTCACCCGATACAACAATGACGGAACTGTGGCTCAAAAAGGAACTTTCGCTTTCGATATGTCCGATACAACCAAAAATACAGACAGTGGCGAAATCTGGTCCATCGGAACGTTAACATTAACAGGAGCTACCGTGCTCAATGGACATTGTTATGGCAAGACAGACCCGCAGTATAAATATAAGATACTGACACTGAACGACAACGAAATGGTGCTTTGCGCAGCTCCCGATGGAACGGCTGCATGGGACAACGGAACGTTTTGGATTTTTAAAAAGAAATAAAAACAATGCAAACATTTTCCATGAGAAAAAGGCCTCGTGGGAAATGTTTGTTTTATAGCGTTAATTATTAATAATAACGATTATTCAAAAATCGTTTTTATATTATCTTTGAAGTAAATTAAGAATGAAAATGAAATTGGCAATTGACTTAGGAGGAACCAACTTGCGTATTGCAAAAATAGAAGATAACCTCATCGTTGCGACAAAATCCGTAGAGTGCCCGGCCAAGGCAAGCGAGTCTGTTATAATAGACTTAATCAAAGCAATGATTCGAGAGTTTATGTCTCCCGAGGTAGATGGTATCGGAGTAGGTGTACCTTCTATAGTCGATGCAGAGAGAGGTATAGTCTATGATGTAGCCAACATCCCTTCATGGAAAGAAGTAAGGTTGAAAGAGGTTCTCGAAAAAGAATTTAATGTAAGAACATGTATAGACAATGACGTCAACTGTTTTGTGCTGGGCGAGAAACATTTCGGTAGCGGAAAGGGATACGAAAACATGGTAGGCATCACCCTCGGTACGGGAGTGGGTGCCGGCATCATTATCGACAGCAATTTATATCGCGGAACCAATACCGGTGCGGGCGAGATAGGATCGCTCCCCTATTTGGATAGCGATTACGAACATTATTGCAGCAGCTCATTTCTAATAAAAAGCGGCAACGACGGAAAGAGAATTTTCGAGTTGGCACAACAGGGCGATGCGTCGGCCTTGGATATATGGCGTCAATTCGGCTATCACTTAGGCAAACTGCTACAAGTGGTTCTATTTGTTTACGATCCGCAGGCCATTATCATAGGAGGAGGCATTTCTGCCGCATCTCCTTTTTTCGAGAGTGCAATGCGGGAGTCTATGAAGAAAGATTTTCCTTATTCGAGGACAGCCAACAATATCCAGCTCTTTTTCTCCACACTGGCGGGGAGCAATCTATTGGGGGCTTCCAAACTATAGAAGCTATATAATAAGGTCCAAAACAAACAAAGAGGATAAATTCATTGACCTGATTACAACAATATAAATGAAGAAATCAATATCAAATTATAACTAATATAGTATAACATTTAAATAGTTAGTTTTATGACAAAAAGATTATTAAATGTCCTATTTCTTATTTTTATGGTAAGTGTTCCTTGTATGGCTCATCGGTCCGTCCAAGTATTAAAGAACGGCTGGATTGTTCAAGTAGGCAGCAAGACATACCGAACGTCGATCCCAACAACCGCAATGGGGGTTTTGATGAACAATAAAGTATATGGGCCTTCTATTCTCGAGGGACTCAACTATCACCAGATCGACAGTACACAGTTCGACCGTCCATGGCTCTTTCGCAATCATTTCAGATTGCAACCTTTGCGTCCCGGGCAACATGCCTTTCTTCAAATAGATGGGCTTAGCTATTCGGGAAATATTCTTATCAACGAAAAACTCATCGCGCCACGAGACTCTGTAAAGGGGGCTTTCCGCAGGTATATGTTCGACGTTACCAAATGGGTATCCACAGACAACGAACTAAAGATACAAGTATTCAAGGCGCAAAAAGGCGATCCGAATATCGGATTTGTAGACTGGAATCCCCGTCCCTCCGACGAGAGTATGGGACTTTTCCGTAACGTCAGCATCATTGTTGTCGACGATGTCTTGATGCAACACACCGCCGTGACTTCCAAAGTCAATAGCGAAACCTTAAAAGAGGCATGGCTCACCGTCGAGACACAGCTGAGCAATCTCACCGACCGTCCCGTCAAAGGGGCTCTTGTAGGAAAGATCAACGATATTCAAATCTACTTTCCCGTGAGCCTCAAAGCACAAGAGACCCGTACAGTAAAGATCACTCCCGAAGATGTATTAAAACTCCACATCGACAATCCACGGTTATGGTGGTGCAACGGCATGGGGTCGCCCGATATGTACGACCTTTCTCTTGAATTCGATGTAGATAATAAAGTATGCGATAAAACAGAGCTTTCGTTCGGCATCCGAGAAATAAAAGATTACCTCACTCCCGAAGGACACCGTGGGTTCACCCTCAATGGCAAAAAAGTTCTTCTGAGAGGAGCCGGCTGGACAGACGACATTTTCCTTCGCGACACACCCGAAACCTACCAGAACCAAATAGATTTGGTGAAAAACATGAACCTCAACACCATCAGACTCGAAGGCTTCTGGGGTACGTCCGATGATTTGTTCAATCTCTGCGACCACAACGGTATTATGGTATTGGCAGGCTGGAGCTGCCAGTGGGAATGGGCAGGATACGTAGGAGGCAACGCCGAAAGCAAATATGGCTGTATAGAGACCGAACCGGGCATGACCATGTTGGTGCGCCAACTTCACGATCAGGTGCTTTGGTTGCGTAGCCATCCCAGCCTTATCGGTTGGTTCGTGGGAAGCGACAAATTGCCTTGCCCCGAATTGGAGAAACGCTACCGTTCGATGCTGGCTACCATAGACAACCGTCCTATTCTTATTTCGGCGCAACACGCCGTTAGCGAAATATCCGGAACATCCGGAACGAAAATGTACGGCCCTTACGAATACGTTGGCCCAAGCTATTGGTTCGAAGATACGAAGAATGGAGGAGGCTACGGCTTCAATACCGAAACCGGTATCGGAGCACAACTTCCGGTCAAAGAATCTATCGAGCGCATGATTCCGGCAGACAAACGCTGGCCCGCAAAAAACAATGAATACTACAACTTCCACTGTACTGCTTCCGGAACGGCCATGCACGATTTAAATGTTCTCAACGACATTATAGACCGCAAGTTCGGTGGTGCTTCCGACTTGGACGACTACCTGAAAAAGGCTCACTTGCTGGACTACGAATCAACCCGTTCCATGTTCGAATCTTTCAGAGTGAACATTGCTCACTCTACAGGTATCATTCAATGGATGCTCAACTCGGCATGGCCTTCTCTCTACTGGCAACTCTACGACTATTACGGTGTACCTACCGCTTCGTACTATTCTGTCAAAGCGGGCAACATGCCGCAACAGCTCATCTACAACTATGCCGACCATTCGGTATATGCCGTAAACGAGACACAAAGTCCCATGCCGGTAGTAGCCAAGATGGAACTATTCAATCTCAAGTCGAGTCCGATTCAGAAAGACAGTCTTGAGCTGACTATCCAACCGGGCGAAAGCACGAAGGTCTTCACGTTGAAAGATTTCAGCGATATAGCATTCCTGTCTTTAAAGCTGAACGACAACAACAAACATCTGATTGCCGAAAACTCTTATTGCCTCACTGCCAAGAACGACGTTTACGACTATCCGAAGTCCACATGGTACATGTCGCCCATTACCGAGCCGGCCGATTATAAGCCGTTGGCTTCGCTTCCGTCCGCTACGGTACAAATGACAGCCAAACGCATGTTCTCGAGAGTAACCGTTCAACTGAAGAACACATCCGACAAGATCGCTTTCTTCAACGAACTCGTACTCAAGAATTCCGAAGGACACGCCGAAGGATTTGCCAAATGGAGCGAAAACTACGTGACTCTCTTGCCGGGCGAAACAAAATCGCTCGAATGTACTCTTTCCGGAGAACGCAGCGGACTTTCCGTCGTTCTCAGAGGATGGAACACCAAAGAGCAGGAAGTTAAACTTTAACCGATTTTTTTCAAAACCTTTTATTCCGATACATGTGATGATACGTTTGATATTATTGACCGACTTTACCGAGGCATTCCCTACCCATCTGTTGCAGGGAGTACTTCGATATGCCAAAGAGAAATCGCACGAACCATGGGTAGTATGCCGCATGCCGCCTTCGTACAAAGACGAGTATACCATCACAGGTGTCTTGGAATGGGCTAAGAAATGGGGTGCCAATGCCATCATTGGCCGTTTCAACAACGATGAAGATGTAGAGCTGTTTGCACAAAACAATATTGTGGCGCTGGCCCAAGATTTCAAGCAGCGCTTCTCTACGATACCCAATGTAACAAGCGACTATTTCGCCACAGGCGAAATGGCCGCTCGTTATCTTTTATCCAAAGGTTTCACCCACTTTGCTTTTTATGGCTATAAGGATACCGTATGGTCGGACGAACGATGCGAAGGCTTTCAGCGATACATCAAAGCTGCCGGCTATGGAGCGAACTTCATGACCTACAAGCAACAGACGCTCGAAGACTTATGGTTTTACGAGTCGACTCCTCTCGTCAAATGGCTCAAGTCCTTACCGCCACACACGGCGTTGTTTTGCTGCGACGACAATCAGAGCAACAAAATCATCGAGGTGTGCAACTTCAGCGACATCAAAATACCGCACGACATTGTAGTACTGGGGGTAGACAACGACACCACCGTGTGCAATCTCTCCGACCCTACCCTGTCGAGTGTCAATCTTAATATCGAAAAAGGAGGTTACGAAGCAGCGGCGCTCATCACTCAGCTCATGCGCGATCCGCAGGCTCCTTATCACAACGTGGTCATTAAACCCACGGGAATAGTCAACCGTATGTCCACCAACATATACGTCACCGAAGATCCCCATATACTCAAAGCATTGGAATTTATTCACGAGCATCTGTCTACCCCACTCAGTGTGTCAGATGTGTTGAAGATTCTGCCTTTGTCACGCCGTCTGTTCGAAATAAAGTTCAAAACGATTACGGGACAATCGGTATACAACTACATCTCGACCCGACGAATGGAATTCTTCGCCCAGATGTTGCAAGAGAGCAGCCGACCGGTAAGCGACATCGCCATCGAATTGGGAATGAACAATTACGGTAATCTGGCCCGACAGTTTAAGGCCATCAAAGGATGTACCCCCACCGCCTATCGAAAGAAACAAAAGAAAGGATTCTAAAAGAACTCGTAAGCGGTTAGCCCAATTCCAAACCGAATTTTTGCTGAAAATCGACAAGCGATTTATTTTTCTCCGCCATGAACTTAAATCGATCCGGCCCGCTCACAGGACGGAAGTTCTCGTCCTTCTCGCTCACTCGTACAGAGACTTCCAATTGAGCGTTATTCAACTCTTTGCGCAAAAAGTTCTTCATCTGAACTTTTATGACTTCATTCAGTTCTCTTGCCACAAACTCATTGTCTACCACAAACTCAAGATGCGTGGCATCCAACAGTTTGGAAACAAAGTTCGGCATTTGTATCGATAGCGCTTTATGTTCGATGGGCAATATTTGTGCAAATCGACGTATCTGGAACCGCAAGCGGTCTTCTGCTATCGGATCATTTCCAATACCTTCCAATACCTCCGCAGCAAGAGCCTTTTCTTCTTTTTCCTTTTTCTTATCGTTGGCATGCAGCATCGATATGCCCAGTTGCCCTTTGCTCACAACCGGAATCTGACTTTTCTTTTCTGATTTATTCTTCAACAAGTTCGTCATTGTCTTTTCCTGCTCACTCTGAGCCTGCTCCGTAGCAGCAGGAGTTTGTAGACGTTGCTCTTGAGTCTGAGCACTTTGAGCAGAAGACTGTTGAACGCTTCCGACAGAAGCATGATTGTCTGTCGGAACTGGAGCAGCTGTATTAGCCGGCTGAATTTTCTTTATTTGGTGCATCTTCGTAGGGGTACCCCCACTACCACCGCTATCATCGCCACCTTCTGTAAGTTGGGCGAGTTCGATGAGTGTCAGCTCTACGAGCAGACGTTTATTGCGACTGGTACGGTAGTTCATATCACAATCATTGCACAACTTGATAGCCCGATACAAGAATTTCACCGGACACTGCTTGGCCTGCGTAGCATATCGTTCGCGAATATTATCACTGGTTTCGAGCAATTTCACCGTTGCGGCATCGTGAGCCACAAGCAGATCGCGAAAATGCGAAGCCAGTCCGCCAATAAACCGACTGCCTTCAAAACCCTTATCCAATATATCATTATATAGCAAGAGCGATTCACTTACATTGTTTGCCAACAACATATCTGTCAACCGAAAATAATATTCGTAATCCAATACATTGAGATTCTCAATAATATTTTGATAGGTGATATTGCCTCCCGTAAAACTTGCCACCTGATCGAAGATAGACAACGAGTCGCGCATACCTCCATCGGCCTTTATGGCAATAATATTCAGCGCATCCCTTTCGGCTTTAATGTGTTCGCTTTCGGCTACATAAGCCAAATGATCTACAATATCTTTCACACCGATACGGCTAAAGTCATAAATCTGGCAACGCGACAAAATAGTAGGCAGCACCTTATGTTTTTCGGTTGTCGCCAATATGAAGATAACGTAATGCGGAGGCTCTTCCAATGTTTTCAGAAACGCATTAAATGCAGCTGTCGAGAGCATGTGAACCTCATCGATGATATAAACCTTATATTTGCCCGACTGAGGCGGAATACGCACTTGTTCGATCAGCGTCCGGATATCGTCCACCGAATTGTTGGACGCGGCATCCAGTTCGTATATATTGAGCGAACGCTGTTCGTTGAACGAACGGCACGATTCGCATTCATTGCACGCCTCGCCCTCGGCAGTAAGATTAGAGCAGTTTATAGTTTTGGCAAAAATTCTGGCACAAGTTGTCTTACCCACACCACGAGGTCCACAAAACAAATAGGCATGCGCCAACTTGCCGGTCAAGATAGCATTCTTCAATGTAGTAGTAAGCGACTTCTGTCCCACTACCGACTTGAAGGTCGCAGGGCGATACTTCAGTGCAGAAACAATATAATTGTCCATTTGGAAAAAATATCTAAGTTATCATGCAAAGATAGTGTTTTTAATGGTTATTATTGTTTATCTCAACAAAAAAACTGTATATTTGCATCAAATTAAGTCAATATATTATTAAATAATATTCGCTGCCATGTTCGATAAGTTCCTAAAGAAAAAATGGATGAGAGGGCTCAAATACATCATCACGTTGATGCTATTTGGGGTGATTATCATCTTTCTGGACGAGAACAATTTGATAAAGCGGTTCAACAACGCCCGCACAATCGACGAGATGCAAGACGAAATAGATCAATGCAAAAACGACTTCAAATCCAACACCCTGAAGTTGCACATGCTACAGACCAATCCCCACTATATCGAAAAAATAGCTCGGGAAAAATATTTAATGAAAAAGCCAAACGAAGACGTATACGTATTTGAAAAAAGATGAATAAAATAATCTCAGCCATATTTGCCACTGGATCCGTGCTTGCCATAAGCGGTCTGCTCACCTATTTATTTTATTGGCCATTAGCTCCCTATCTTTATCTTATCGGGACAACAATGATTGCCATTGCGCTTATCTTCATGCGAGAAAAAAGTGAAGATCCCGTAGTACGAAGACTAAGCATGCAACAACTCTTGGGAGGTCTGCTCTTATTCGTTTCGGGTGTCTTGATGACTGTCATGCACAAAAACGAATGGATTCTCGCCTTGGCCATCGCCTGCGTATTTCTACTCTATTCGTCATTCCGTATGTCGTATATTGAAAAGAAAAAGAATAAGAATATATAAATCGATTGATCTTTGCTGGTAACTTTCACTATCAAGACCTATTGGGTACTTTATTCCATAACAAACCTATGCTGTTCATACAAAAAAACGACCTGATACATCACGCACCAGATCATCTTTGATTATTGCTATCATCTCATTCTATTTGCTTCATATATTCTTTTTAGACTTAAAAAAATAGCATTTAATCGCTCATAATCAATATATAAAAAAGAAAATCGAAATATCACTCCTATTATAATCCTCCACCTAGCGCGTGATAAAGATTCACCACCCCTTGTATTTTGTCAAACATATCTTGAACTTCCGACAATTCGGCATCAAGCAATGTTTGTTGTGCAGTCAATACTTCGAGATAAGTTGTAGAAGAGTGACTCATAATTAATTCGGTCTTGCTCAGTGCTTCCTGTAACATTGCTATTCGCCCACGGCCTATCTCCATACGTTGTCGTGCTATCTGCCATTGTATTAATGCATCATTCACCTCTTTACCAGCATCAAGAAGCTTTTGTTGAAAAAGAATGGCAGCCTCTTCTTGTCTCAATTTCGCAATCTGAAGTGTAGCCCTATTCGTTCCCTTGTTAAATAAGGATTGTGTAAGTCCTCCTATTGCATTAAGCAACCATTTACCGGGATTTATCACAACCCCTCCTCCATTATTGGTCCAGCCCATTGTACCAGACAACACTATACTTGGATAGAATACGGCACGTGCTGCATTTGTGGCATAAAACGCTTGTGCAAGATTATATTCCGCTTGCCGCACATCAGGACGATTAGATAGCAATTTCAATGGTACACCTATCGAAAACTTTTCAGGAAAACTTATTTCCGACAGACTGTTGCGCTCTATGCGTTGTGGTGACATACCCAATAATACAGACAAAGCATTTTCCATACCGCAGATATTCTTACGAATCGACAACACCGATGTCTCAAGTAACATTCTATTAGCTTTTGCTTGCAACACGGCAGTATCGTTAGATTTTCCAGACTTCTTCAACGCTTCGAGAGTCGATATTGTCTTTCTCCAACAATCCAATGTCCGTTCATTGATCGATAGCTGGCTATCAAGCAGTAACAGCGAAAAATAACTATTGGCTATCGTAGCTACGAGCTCTGCATGTACCGCTTGTTGATATGCGCGCGTACCTTCCAAAGCTGCTCGTGCACCGCGTTGAGCATTGGTTACCTTACCGAAGATATCCAATTCCCAGCTGGCCGATATTCCCAAATTATAGGTATGAGTAACCGAGTTGCCACCATATCTATTCACCGCCCCTTCAGAGGTGAGCGAAACAGATGGCAGATAAGATAGTCGGGCGTTCGTCAATGCAGTTTCTGCTTCTTCAACACGCAAGCGGGCTATACGTAGATCGGCATTATGTGCCAAACCTTGTTCTATCAGAATTTGCAATCGCTTATCAACAAATAGTTCTCGCCACGAAAACGAAGCCAGTGGTGCTATAGTGTCTGCGCATTCTACGTCTCTGTATTGCGCATCGACTTTTATATCTGGACGCGAGTAGGTTTTGTACATTTTGCAACCTGTCAATAGACAGGCTACTGAAAACAATATCATTAATCGTTTCATACGTTACGAGTATTTTCTATTTTTCCTATTTCTGTTTTTTCCTGCCTGTTTGTATTGGACAATTGTCTAAATTTCCATTTTTCCTGCAAGTACTGAAATACAATGAATAAAGCCGGAACAAAAAACACCAATGCCAATGTACCTACAATCATACCACCTACAACACCCGATGCAAGAGAGCGGCTACCATTAGCTCCGACGCCATGTGCAAACATTAGAGGCAGCAACCCGAATATCATCGCCAATACAGTCATCAATATCGGCCGCAGACGCACTTTTGCCGCACTATAAGCAGCTTGCACGAGCGACATTCCGGCCCGACGGCGTTTGGCTGCATATTCTGTAATCAAGATTGCAGTCTTTGAAAGCAATCCGATAATCATAATCAATCCCGTCTGCATATAAATATTGTTCTCCAAATCAAATATAAGGGCAAATAAGAAACTACCCAATAGCCCACAAGGAACAGATAGTATGACAGCAAACGGAATCAGAAAACTCTCGTACAATGAACAGAGTACCAGATAGATCAAGAGCATACAAATACCAAAAATAATTACCACATTACTTGTAGTCTTACTTTCCTCACGCGATATTCCACCATATTCATAACTATAGTTTTTGGGCAACACATTTACCGCCGTTTCCTTAATGGCTTTCAATGCATCTCCCGAACTATATCCATTTGCAGCACTACCATTGACAGATATGGCATTATAGAGATTAAAACGTGTCAAATCCGAAGGACCGTAAGTCTTTGTCAGTTTCACAAATTGACTTAGAGGACTCATTTCATCACCCACTCTTATATAAAGGTGATTCAGCGACTCTGGTGTGACGCGATATTCCGGTCCAGCCTGCATCGTGACGCGATAAAGTTTGGAGAAACGGTTAAAGTCCGATATATAAGCACCGGTATAGTATCCCGAGAGAGTCTCCAGAACTTCTATGGGCGAGATATCTGCCTGTACACACTTCGCAGCATCTATATCTACCCAATATTGTGGATAACTCGTTTCAAAAGTAGAATTGATGGCACCTATCTCCGGACGTCGAGAGAGTGCAGCTATAAACTCGTCAGCCACTTTCTTGAATTTATCGATACTGCCTCCCATCTTGTCTTGAAGATAGAGCTCAAAACCATTGCCCATACCATAACCCGAAATCATCGGCGAAGACATGGCATATATCTTGGCATCGGGTATTTCAGACCCAAAAGTATTGATGCGATTGATGATATCATTCACCGATTGTCCATCTCCCTTACGTTTGCTCCAATCGTTGAGGGATATAAAATACATACCCATCGATGGCCCTGAACCTTCAAACGAATAGCCTGCAACATCGGCGCGATATCGAATTCCGGGAATCTGGGCCAGTTTTTTGTCCAACGTGTTCATCGTCTTCATATTCTGAGCCATCGATGTTCCAGGTTTGGAATTCATACTCACCATCACGCTTCCTGTATCTTCATCTGGAATAAGCCCTGTCTTGGTAGTACGCACAAGCAACGTAAGCAATACCAACGAAACAAGCAACGTGCTCCACATCAACCAACGCCTTTTTACAAAGAGCATAGCTCCGCGCACATATCGTCGCGACATAATATCAAAAACGGCATTAAATGCGCTTCTAAAACGGGCAGCAAAGTTGTTTCTCGTATTGCCACATTCGTCAATATAGGGTTTGAGCAATAGAGCGCATAGTGCCGGAGAAAGCGTAAATGCGTTTATAGCCGATATCCCTACCGCCACAGCCATCGTTACGCCAAATTGTTTGTAGAACGCTCCCGATGTTCCGCCCATCATCGCTACAGGAATAAATACAGCCATAAATATCAGGGTAGAAGTCAATATCGCCGACGACACCCCTTTCATGGCGTCATCCGTTGCCACATAAGAAGATTGATAGCCAGCATCAAATTTAGACTGCACGGCTTCTACTACAACGATAGCATCATCCACCACAGTTCCAATGGCAAGAACCAATGCGAATAGAGTCAACAGATTGATAGAAAATCCAAACAAGGACATGAAAGCAAAGGTTCCTATGATCGATACAAAAATAGAGATAGTGGGAATAAGCGTAGAGCGCAAATCCTGCAAGAAAACATACACCACTATTATCACCAACAAGATAGCTTCCAACAACGTTTTTATAACTTCGTATATCGAAGCATAAAGAAATTTGTTGGTATCGTTCAACGTCACAAATTCCAAGCCATGGGGCATTTCCTTGCTTATCTCGCCAAGTACTCTATCTATTTCCTTGATGGTCTTTGCCGCATTCGACCCTGCCATTTGATAGATCATAGCCATAGCCGCCTTATGCCCATTTAGCGCAGTACTGTAATTATACATTTCATCACCCAATTTTATATCGGCTACATCTTTCAATCGCAGCACTTCTCCATTAGGTAAAGAGCGGAGTACCAGATTACCAAATTCTGACGTCGTAGACAAACGTCCACGATATTTCATCGTATACTCATAGGCGTTTTGATGATTTGAACCGAACGAACCGGTAGAAGCCTCTATATTTTGCTTTGCAAGTGTAGTAGCAATATCGTTCGGAATCAACTTGTATTGAGCCATTTTGTCAGGTTTCAACCAAATGCGCATACTATAATTAGAACCATACTGCATGACATTCCCCACTCCCCCGATACGCTTCAATTTGGGCTCCACATTGATTTTCATGTAATTGTTCAAAAATTGGAGGTCATACTTGTCATCCGGAGAATACAGTGCAAAAGTTTTCAGCTCGGAATTCTGTTGCTTTTCTGTCGTCACACCCATCTTGGTCGCTTCGGCAGGTAGCAGGCTCAATGCTTTTGTTATACGATTCTGAACATTTACAGAAGCCATGTCGGCATTTGCCCCTTGTTTGAAATATATATTGATAGTGGCGTCGCCGCTGTTCGATGCTGTCGATGTGATGTAATTCATGTTTTCCACCCCATTTATAGCCTCTTCCAATGGTATTATTACGGCTTTCTGAACAGTTTCAGCATTAGCTCCAGGATACATGGCATACACTTGTATTGTCGGCGGTGCTATGTCTGGATATTGTTCTACCGGAAGACTAAACAAAGCAATAGTCCCCATTAGCACTATTAAGACAGAAATCACAATCGAAAGTACCGGACGCTCTATAAAGTATCTCAAATTCATTATAAACTTCTTTTTATTTTTTTATTTTTATCTCCATTCCATCTTCCAATAGACCTACACCTTCACCTACAATGACGTCTCCCGGTTTTAGTCCACTACGCACCACATAGTCGTTGCCGTCATTAAGTTTATCTACTACAATGGGAATCGATGCAACTTTGCCTTTTATCACTTTGTATGCAAATATTTTGTCCTGCAATTCATACGTCGCACTTTGCGGAATAACCACTACATCCTGTTCCTTATAAGCGATAATAACATTTCCTATACCTCCACTCCAAAGCATACGCTTTTTGTTGGGAAACATACTTCTGATTGATACGGTTCCAGTCTGACGATTTATCACACCGCTGATCGTCTTTATCCGCCCGCGCGCTTCATAGATTGTTCCGTCATTCAGTTGTAGACTTATGGGAGGCATCTGCCGAATGGCATTCTCAGGCGATCCGTATTGTTTGACCAAATTGCGCAATTGGTTCTCGGTCATCGAAAAATAGACATACATCTGCGCATTATCCGATACGGTGGTCAGAGGTTGTGCCATAGAAGGTCCCACAAGACTTCCTTCCCGATAAGGCAACGTCCCTATCGTACCATCCGATGGACTTTTCACTTCGGTATACGAAAGACTATTGCGGGCATCCATCCTTTGCGCATGAGCTTGCTCCACTCCGGCGCGGGCTATTGCCAAGGCATTGCGGGCAGCTTTGAGTTCATACTCCGACACTACATTTGCCTTAAAAAGGTCTTGTTTGGCAGCATACTCCAGGAGAGCACTCCTTACTTGGGCTTCAGCTGCCTTCACATTGGCTGTTGCTGTACGCAATGCCGCTTCATAAGCCACTCTATTGATAACAAACAGCACTTCTCCTTTTCTTACTTTTTGCCCTTCATGCACGCAAAGGCGTGAAATCGTACCCGATATTTGCGGATAGATTTCAATATCTTGCTGTCCACGAATCGAAGCCGAATAAGATTCTTTTATTTCTACTGACTTTTTCGAAACAGTTATCACATTAAAACGGTGTGGCGATTCTTGATGCTGCCGATACTGACAAGACACTAATAGTATCATGCAGATTATCAAACCTGCCAAAGATCTGATTTTCTTATTACAAAGAGTCATAAAATATTATTTTTCTTTCTATTTTCAGCATGCAAAGAAATAGAAAAACCCAAGAGACTACAATCAGAATCTTCCTCAAACACCCAAAATAAAGTCCGAATCATCAAAACTCACTTCATCAACCAAAATCATTCATTGCTTCACTCTTTTCATTTCTATCATACATACCACCAATAGCCAATAATCATCGGTTACTTTGCCGGAATGCACTTCCCTCCAAATTTCATCCGTCTCAGAAGCTTTTTTTTACGTTTCAGAGACTTTTATATTAAAAAACAACAAGTTATTTCCGTCCTTTGCATAAATAAAAATATCTTTGCAAATAGATAGACAGCAGAAATATGAAAATATTAAATTGGAAAAATTGTTTAATACTATCGCTTATAACGTACGGGTTATACACCCTACTGTGGTTTGCCATCGATCAAAATTCATGTGATGTAGACGATACATCAACCTATATTGTCGCAATTGTCGACTTTATTTCATGCGTTTTTTTTACCGCTATCTCTTTATTCTACAGTTATCTTACATTCAAACTGATTCCTTTACATACTAAACAGCCCTACAATCGGATGATTATATATGCCTGTATCCTATTTCTGCTAAATAATGTAGGTGCTTGGCTAATGTCATCATTGTTCAATTTTGTATACGAAATACCTGCCAACGACCCCTTTCGGTTCAAGGGTATGTATGCCTACGGTATGATTGCAACATTTGTGTCTTGTGTATATGCCAATGCTCTTTATCTAGAATCTTATATTAAAACTCAAAACGAAAAACAAAAGCTAGAGATCGATCTCGTTAGAGAGAAAGAAATAGGCCTCCAGTCACAGTTGAACTCTCTCAAAGCACAGATAGACCCGCACTTCATGTTCAATAACTTCAGCATTTTGTCTGGCCTGATAGAAGAAAATGTCACTTTGGCCGATGAGTTCCTTGGCAATCTGTCCAAAGTATACAGATATATCATACAGAATCTCGAACGAAATACCATTCATCTATCTGAAGAAATAAAATTTCTGAATTCTTATCTTTATCTTATCAACATGCGCTATGGCGAAGCAGTGGTAGTAATCATTCAAGATGAGTTGAACACAGCAGAAGGGTATATCCCTCCAGCATGTCTACAGTTACTTGTAGAGAATGCAATCAAACACAATGGGCATTCCAAATCGCGTCCACTTTATATTAATATACTGCAAATAGACCAATATGTGGTGGTCAACAATCTAATATCGCCACTTTTGTCCCCTATAGAATCTACCGGCGTTGGACTAAAGAATATTAAAGAGAGATATTCTCTGCTAAGCAATAAAGATATTCTTATAAATAAAACAGAAAACTATTATTCTGTAAGTCTTCCTATACTCAAACATCAACATTAAAATAGATACTATATGGATATTCTTATCATTGAAGACGAAGAACGCAATGCCAACAGGCTAATACGGCTATTGAAAAGAATTGATCCTGCATTCAGAATCAATGGTCCTCTCGCAAGTATTAGTGAAGTAATGTCCTATCTACAAACCGGCACTTACCCGGACTTGATACTAGCCGATATACGGCTATCCGACGGACTCAGTTTCGAGGCATTGAAAGAAGCTCCAACATCCGTTCCTATTATCTTCACAACGGCCTATGATGAGTATGCCATTCAAGCTTTCAAATACAACAGCATCGATTACCTGCTCAAGCCCATAGACGCAGCCGAATTATCGGAAGCCATACAGAAAGCGCGACATAAACAAAACGTCTATCAGGAAGAGAATCTCAAACAACTGTTCGAAGCGCTCCAACGTGATAACTACAAGTATAGAGAACGCTTCTTATTGCCCTATTGCGATGGTTACAAAACAGTATGCACAAAAGACATCAATCACATATTTACCGAAAACAAGATTGTACGGCTGTTTCTGAACAACGGCACATCAGAAGCAGTATCAATGAGCATGGACGAATTGGAAAAACAGCTCAATCCATCCTCCTTTTTCAGAGCCAACCGACAGTTCATAGTGAACATAGAAAGCATTCTATTTCTAGGCAATTATTTTGGAGGCAAACTTGTATTGCGCCTCAAAGGATATCCCAACACACAAATTATTATCAGTAAAGATAAGGCTCCGCTTCTAAAAGAGTGGCTTGACAAATAAGTGTAGAAAAAGACATCTAGTGGTAGCGAGTATCGTTTGAAAAGCTGCACTATTGACGTAGTCTTTCAAACTCCGGTATAGCATCGAAGCAGGGGCATTCCTTAATCCGTTCTATTCTTCATTTTCTGTGCGGCCAGAAAACGAAGCAAAAGAACCATCGGCACATATTTACCTGTCTTATTCTGCATCTGTTTAATCTGAATTTTCTATATGATTCAGAGTCTTCATTTTCTGTGTGAACAGAAAACGAAGCAAAAGAGTCACCGGCGCATCTTTACCTGTCTCATTCCATACCGGTCTGAAGCCGCAAATCCCTCAACGTTTCCGATAAGCGAGAGCAGAAGCCAAAGTCCTTTGGATTATGCCGAGCGTAGGAAAGGTCGGCGATAGCCAACTCCCGCAGTCGTACCTCCTTTGAACGAGATAAATTTATCGACTTCATACTCGGCACTCCATGGAGACGTAAAGCTGAGGCCGGAGAGCCTCCGGAATTGGACGCGGAATGGAAAATACAAATGCTTTTTGAATATTAACGGTAGTATCCAACAAGTTCTAATCACGTCCAATCCAAGTCCAATATAGGTCCAATCCCGGAGGCTTCCGGCTTCATCACAATAGCTAAACAAATCGGGCGAGGATAGGCTTATACCTCAGAAAAACCACGAAGGCTATATGTACGAATGCTATTTGCTATCGCAAGAGCAAACGAACTGGTGATGGCGGGACATCGTGCCAGCGAAGAAAACATGCTTCTTGCTAAGCAATGCATGGACGAAGCAAACGGAGATTTTGAATCTGCAAAAAAGAAATATTCGAAAACTATTTCATTGGATGGAATTTATTCAACAAATGATGAACACTTACCTTTCTGATTTTGAGAAAAGATAAATTCCGACCTTTTTTTCATTTTTGTCGTTTGTAGGCAAAAAATTCAAAATTCCTATATAGCGATATTCTTATAATAAGTCTGATAACATATCATATTAATATTATCAGACTTATTTTATGTCAATATGTAATATTCATATTTTGCACATTTCATTTTTTTATGGCGATTTTCCCAAAAAAGCATGAAATTTATCCTTTTCCGATTTTTGCGGTCAGAATATATCAAAACATCGATTTTTGACATCCCCTTCGGGAAACATGGGATTATTTTCTATAAAAGTTTCCAAATCTTTTATATGTAAATATATATTACCATATCATACTATCATAATGATACTACTATAGAACACCGTTTTATTTTCCGGAAAGTATAGATAGAAAAGTATCCCGACTATCCCGGATGAAGTAAATATATTTCATCCTATTTATTGACACGATTTATCTCCATAAAATTCCCCAAAAATGATAAGGATGAAAATAAAAGTTTGTCCTTATGAAAATGAAAATTCGTATGGACGAAAATATATTTTCATCCATACGAATTTGTAGCTGTGTATCAGTGTGTTGCAGACTTTATTCCGATTGCGGTTGACACCGCTTGGGTATCGAGCGCCAACGCAATCAAATAATAGAGGTGGGATTAAAGCAACTCATTTGAATTTTCAGAAAAACAATAGTATGAAACTGTTTCAAAATCTTTCATGACGAACTTATTGCGAAAGCCTGCCTGGAAGGTATTGGTGCATAAATCGATAAGATTTAATTTTTCACCTTCGCCACTTCCCTTTTCGAGGTATGGCACGTACCGAGTGCCAAAAATCAACCGTATGTCGCAGCGGTAACTAACGGATGTTATTGAAGAAACTAACGTTAGTTGTCATGATAACTTCCGTTAGTTACCGCAATAACTAACGGAAGTTATGGCCGCGAGATACGTTAGTTTGTAGTTGAATTGCGATTTGACGGAATGGATAAACTGATCGATGAATACTCAAAGAAAACAACGTTCAAAAATCAGAAGCAGTAAAAAATTGGCGTCCTCTCAAAAGAATAGGGTATGTTCCTTGACAGATAATCTATTGTGTTATATGATAGTAGAATAGAGGGAGATTTGTTTTATAATAAATAGATTCGTATTCATGTCTCTACTAATAGCAAATTTAAAACTCACGACTCTAATATCGCCAGAATATCTATTCACTTCACGACATGGAGGAAGGATAATACACTTTTAGAGTATAGAGCGATACTGATTCGTCTAGATGATCAATTTCTCCATGTTCCACATCACAGATACCTTATCAAATGCACGTATATACTGAATGTCGTCTATAAGCTTCTAAAAAAGGTGAATATGGCGCAACCACAAAAGATATTATCTTTCTTATTCATTGAATTATCAGAAGATTTGTTTGGTTATATAAAGAAAAATGACGAATATTGCATATATTTATGACATGTGATGGTTTTATATAAAAAAAGTTGAATACTTGCAGCAGATTAAACAGTAACGAGATGTATAGTTCAGTATTAAAATTATATGAACTAATCTAATTCTGCCTAGATTTAGTACTAGCTTATGATAGAAATGAAAAAGTTCTTTACGCATTTTACCGCTGCAATTGGTGCATTATCAGCACTTGTAACATTGATTAGTTGGCTAAACAGCATAGCATCTACATGTTACGTCATTATTGTTTCTTTAGTTATTTTGTTGTTAAGCACTGGATATGCGACAGTCCAAATTTGGCCTAAAAAGAAGCTTTCAATACAATTACAACCAGCATTAAAGATAACGATTGAAAATGGTGACTTATTTGAAAAGAAAGGAGTTATAGTCATACCTGTTAATGAATATTTTGATACAATCGTTGACAATAAGATTATTGCAGAAAATACAATACATGGAATTTTTATAACAAAATATTTCCGTACGCGAATAAAAGATTTGGACGATAAGATTAGTGACGCATTAGCTGGCATTTCTCCCATAGAGGAAACAAATAGATTACCAGCTAAACAAAAAAAATATCCATTAGGTACATGTGCAAGAATATCAGAAGGAGGTAATGACTATATTCTACTGGCTTTTGCACACTTTGACCACAATAATCATGCTCACATAGAAACGAACGAATATGAAACAATAATACAAGGATTAATGCATAATCTTGAATATGTTGCAAACAATAGACCTGTTTATATGCCTCTATTTGGGACAGGACAAAGTGGAGTACCGAAGACCGCACAACGCATTTTATCATATATATTGGGTAGTATAGATTTTAATTATCCAAGATCTCTTCCTGCTGGACTTAATATTGTAATAAAAGACATTACTAAACACAACATAAATTTAAGTGGCATTAAAGATCTATGGAAAGTCTACAAATCGTGATGTTATAGATATTTACCTACTGGCGATATTAACATCAAAAAGAAGAAACAATATTCGCTATAACAAGTAAGCATACAATACAAACATAAATTCATGTTTGATTTTAGTATTAGCATCGTTTAGTTTATCCCCTCCCTAGCGAGGCTAAAGAGATTTTTTGATCTTCTCCAAATATTATTTTTTATAAATATTGAAAAAGGCAGCATTCGTTTATTCTATTACAATAAATATTTTATACATTTGTAGAAACATTAAGCGAGATACTAATAAATAGTCGTTGTAAAGTAAGTTTTATCTTCACATCTGAAGGTAAGATATTATTTAATTATGAAAAAATGATATAGTAAACGAGAAAGAAAAGCAATTAGAGTTATTTTAATAAGATATATCAATAAATAAAAATATAGAAGAATGGAAAAAGAGCCTGAAATGCAGAACAAAACCTATGAATTCATAGGTAGATTAGCATTGGCATTATTCAGCCAAAATATCAAAATGAGTTACTCTACACTAATGCAATTATTGGTCGATAACGAATTAGACAATTATGGAAATGAACGAGGAATGGCAAGAGGCATATCTGCTGCATATAGTCGTTGGGAAGAAATAGAAAAGAATGATAGAATTTCAACGACCTGTGGGGCTATAGCTAATACATTTGTTAATAAAGAGGGGTATCCATCATGGTTAGATTACTAATTTTTAAGTAGCATAATATAATTCTTTCTTAATTGTTGAATATAACAATTACTATTTGAAAAATATGCCCCTAAAATGTTAGGAATGTTTATATCAAAATATAATCATAGTCCAAATCTCTATTTTAATGATATTTTTGTGCTTTTTAGCACATTAACAATAAATACGTAATTATATCTTTATGATCTTCAACTTTAATCATTAATTAATAAAACACCTAATAGTGGCTAATTCATTATTGACTAAATCCGTGAGAAAAAAATAACCCTCAGATATTTATGCATAAACTAACTGAAAGCGCAAGGTATTTGCAGCGAGACAGAGGCTTTATTTCGTTTTATCCAGTCCCCCCAAAAAAGGCAAAACCTTTCAATGAAAGGGTAGCACAAATGACATCGCAGCACCTCTATCACGGGTAAACCCTGAGTTCCTATATTTATACACGATAAAAAACTATAAACGATTTTGATTTTTTATATTTATTAGACTCTAAAATTTAATTGTAAAATGAAAAGTACAATAGTCCCAGAAAGGCAGACGGTAGAAGACTGTTTAAAAAATAGGACATATTACGTAGACTTCTACCAAAGAGAATATGTATGGTCAAAAGAAACTGTAGAAATCCTTTTACGAGATATATTTTATTCTTTTGAATTGTCTTATGAACAATATAAGAATGCGGAACTAACTCCAGAAATAATGGAAAAATTCAATTGGTATTACCTAAATATTTTTATTACAAATAACGTTGGAGGAAAAGATTATATTGTTGATGGTCAACAACGTCTATCAACATTAACCTTATTAGCTACAAAACTGTACCATATAACTGACGATGAATATTTGAAAGACACTCTAAAATCATGCATTTACGGACGCGACAAATGGAATGGCAATATATTTATGCTTGATCATACCAAACGTCATGCTGTTATGGATTGTATATTGAAAAAAGAGGAATATACAGAACCTTTCAAAAATAAGACGGAAGAAACTATTATTGGAAGATATGAAGATATATCAAGATATATTGATGATAAAGTAATGAATAAGCAAAAGATAAATACATTTATCCATTATTTTTTGGAGCGTTTAGTACTCGTTGAGCTTACTATTGAGAAAGATGATACTCCTATGATATTCGAGGTTATCAATGATCGTGGAGAAGCTTTAAAGCCTTTCGAAATTTTAAAAGGTAAAATGATTGGAGCCTTAAATAAAATTGACACAGAAACATTCTCCGATAAATGGGATACTGCATTAGCACGTTTATTTAACATGCAGGATGATTTTTTCATTGATTATTTAAAATCTAGATTTATTTTCAAACGAAATTCGAAATTAGAGCAGTACATTAATCAATCTTATCATAGATATATTTTTGATAATAATGATATTGCACAGAGATTGTCATTCAGAAAAAATGATGAAAACCAAATAAATAACATAAAGTCATTCATAATAAATGATTTAGAATATTACAGTAAGCTTTACTCTAACATACGTTCAAATTCAATTGAATATTTGCATTTTCTGAACAGCATTCATAATTTGTCTGGACAATATCAAGTAATACTTTCAGCATGTGAAGTGAATGATCCAACTGAAGATGAAAAAATATTCACAATTGCAAAAGAATACGAACGACTGTTCGTACTACTTCGTATGAATGGCGTTTATGATAGTAATTCTTTCCAAGAAATTTCCTACAATCTGAATGAAGCTATAAAGGGATTGCAGATATACGATTACCGCTCTTTGTTTAATGATAAAATTTTATCCACAATAAAAAATAGAAAAAATCGTGTTGCAACTTCCGTTCTGGAATTTAATACGTTCCTAAAAGCAGACTATACAAATATGGATACACGCTTTCTTCGCTATTTTCTGGCACGTATAGAATACTATTTATGCAGCGAAACAAATCAACAGATGCAAAATGATGTTGATTACATTTCAAAAAGTACTGGTTTTAAAACAGGTTATCATATAGAACATATTCTTAGCCAAAATGACACTAATAAATCTTATTTCTCTAGCGAAGAAGAATTTGAATCACGCCGTAATCAATTAGGAGGTTTGCTTTTACTCAAAGGATTAGATAACATCAGTTCTGGAAATGAAGAGTATACCGATAAACTAAAAACATATAGTGTAGGATTAGTATGGGGCCATACTTTGTGTGAGGATTTTTATCATACAAATAAAGATATGAAAACTTTCAATGATCGGCTATTTGATCGATGTGGACAGAAAATACAGGGCTATAATATTTTCAATAAAGAAACATTGGAAGCAAGAAATGATATACTTTATAACCTGACAAAAATTATATGGGAAATCATATGACATATAGATATCCTGATGAAAAGAGGAAGCAGGTATATGCCCAGAATTTGGATTTGAAAATTACATAATTTTTGAACCTAACTATTAACAAAGCATTTATCCAATCCGCTGTATAAATTACTATTTAAGTATTAAAATATCATGAAAATTTGAAACTGCAAATATTAAAAACAAATTTAAGTTTAAGAAATTAAAACTTTCATCATGGCAAATATTAACTTAAGTATTTATTTTTACAATGTCATTTAGAGGTAGCGCTCAGTTTCAAACAGACTTGTACAAAAAGAATAAAGATAATACCCAGATAAAGGAGGTTGTGTTTGTGACGTAGAAAACAGGACTTTCTTTATTCGGGTATCATCATTTGCGCAATAGACAGTATGAGTATTATTGCATCCTCATATCATTCTATCGTAAGCTCACGATAAAGTACATGTAGTCTCAAAAAAAACTAAGCGCCAAGGATAACTCTAATGAGAGTCTGCCTTGGCGGTTTCATTTTTTGTCGTAGTATCTGGACTTTTGTTAGACTCCCATTGGAGCCGTATTAGATTTGCGTTGGATTTTCGTTAGAAATCACCAAGCCAGTTATTTACAAATTTATTGTCTAATACAGATATTTATAATATAGCTAAACATTACCATACACCACCCCTCTAATCCTATTCTGTGCCGATTCCTGTAAATCACGGTTCTAACATCGATTCAATTATCGGCACAAGGAGCTGAAAATGATACAATAATCCTTACTGCGTAGTAAGCATTCGGTGAACCGCGTATTTCAAAATCCTTGAAGAATATCTATAAACTTTAGACATTCTTCAAAGATTTGCATTATTTTCCGAAGATATATTCAAAAACTCCTAAAACATTCGGAGACAGCTAGGAGACTTTCAGATAGATTCCTCATTTATATATTTTCTTCTATTAGGGTTTTCAGGTTGTGCGGAAGAAGTTCAGCAAGATCTTTGCTGTAATCGTTATCGTATTCATGTATGTGGTTAAACACATATTCCATCCACATTCTTGGATCCACGTTACAAGCTTTGCAGCACCCCATCATGGAATATATGATAGCAGCTTGTTCCGCAGCATCATGGTTCCCACAAAACAAAAAGTTCTTTCTTCCAAGTGCAATGGGCCTGATCGCATTTTCAGCCAAATTATTATCTATTCGATATCTGCCATCAAGATGGTATCTGGTTAGCCTTGGGAAAATCTTATAAGTATAGCTAATAGCCTTACCTATTCTGCTTTTGGGAAGTACTTGATCATATTCCCGATAAAGCCATTTCTCAAAAAGCACGAGAACAGGATAAGCCAGTCTGCTTCTCAGATCAGCACGTTCTTCATAAGACAGGCCTTTCTCATCAGCCTGTCTTTCGACATCATAGAGCAGTGCTATTTGTTCCAAAGCATAAGTTGCCCTAGCTTTATCATCTTCCAAAGCCTGTTCGAAATAACGTCGGGCATGTGCCCAGCATCCTATGGGTAAAACACCTTTCTTGTTTTCATAAATGGAGTAGGCTTCATAGCCATCCGTCTGAAGTGCCCCGTGGAAGTCTTTCAGTAGCCCGATTGCTACACTTTGCGCTCGTGAGCCATGATCGTAATAAAAAAGCACCAGGTTTTGCATCACCGCTCGTACCATCCAAAGATATCCTTTGACTGTTTTATGTTTCTCGTTATTGATTATCGGGATAGTGGTCTCATCCACCTGCAGATAATCCGTAGAGAGAATCATTTCTTTTAATCTGTAGTATAACGGTCTGAGCATATCTGCCGATTCAGAAAACCATCCGTTTACTGTAGATGCGGATAAAGAAAGACCTGTTTGCTTAAACATTTGCAGTTGCCGGTAGAAAGGGATATGGTAGGTGTATTTATTATTTAAGATTTCGGCCAAAAGTGAAGCTCCGGCAAAGCTTTTAGCTATAGGAAGAAAAGGCATGGGGGCTATAACGACTTCCTTCTCAGCATTCAGCGTTTTATTCTTTAAAACCCATTTCTCACGGATAATACGACGGACATAGAATTCATCAGGCTTATGCTCAAGTATTTCAGTTATTTCCTCGCCAATCTTTTTCCAGTTTACCTCATCAACACCGGAGGGTCTGATGCGTTCTTCTTTTCGTTCCAAAGAATCAGGCAAAATCCGGCGTACCGGCTTATCATTACTTTTGGCTATCGTACGACGAATCTTATATTCTATGATTTGTTTTTGAGCTTCTTTGGCAAGCGCCTCTTCCTGAGGTAAGATATCAAAGCCCTCAAAATCGATTTTTCTTTGCAAGGGATCGGGAATGATAAATTTCTCACTGGATTTACCGAAGTATTTTCTTCTCAGATATTGAAGCTCATACTCCAGCTGCCCAATCTTTCTCTCTTTTTTCTCAATGATAAGTTTTTGCTCTTCAATCGTCTGTTTGTAGGAGGTCATTTCAACATCCGCAGATTCTAATTCATCTAGTTTGTTTTGTAAACGGGCATTGTGTTGATAGAGCCTGTCCCGCTCTTCCAACAGTGCCAATATGAGCCCTGTGTCGTTTACCGTATCCGTCATCTACCCTTTGATTTCGTACTTCAAAAGTACTAATTTTAGGGGAATTTACCAACTATTAGGCTGAAAAAATGACACCTATTTTGAACATAATTCGAACCTTTTTCTTTGTGTTATTTTATCGACGTCAATACCCTGAACCATCAACATCAGACTTTGCCAGGTCATTCTAAAAGTATGAGATTCTTCATCGTAGAGAGGTAGTTTAAAGGTGCCGGACTCAAGTTTCTTGTGATAAATGACAAGACCGCCATATTCCATATGAAGTATCTTCATACTGGTGCAAGTACGGTTTACAAAGATAAAAACATCTCCGTCTTTCACATTATGCTGCATATAATCGGCAACAACGCCGCTAAGAGTATAAAAACTCTTTCTCATATCCGTAGGCATCGGGCACAGATAGTAGTTCATTGATTCATTCAGATTAAACATCGTTTTCAGTCGTCTAAGTGAATGAGTGTCCGTAAAACGGATGGATCAACATTACCTTTGATTCGAAGGGTCGCACCGTTGAGGAAACTGACTTCAACGGCAAAATCATTATCCGGTTGTCGGCATGGCTGCACTTTACTATGACCGTGATTAACCAATGGGACTGATCCTGATTTGTCGATCAGCAAAGGAATTAATCCGGAAGTTTTATTTGCTGATTTCAGCTTTTTCTGCCAATAATAAAAACGGCTCTCTGTAAAACCTTCATTAATGCAGAAATCGCTAACGTTTAAGCCGGATTCTTTAAAACGCTTATAAACCTCTTCGAATTGAACTTGTGTCATCATTACTTTTTAATTTTCTGACAAAAGTAGGAATCTGAGTTTAGAAAGTAAATACGAGGTTCGCCGAATGCTTACACTGCGTAAGCATCTTACTTCGAAAAAGGCACTTCGTGTTTCGAATTATAAATAGCCAATCCTTTGGGTGTCAGTAAATATTTTTGGCGAGGATGCTTGAGACTGTCAGGATAGAGCATCGTAATAAATCCTTCTCGGATGGCAGGTGACAAGTATTTCTCCATAAAGTTTTCACGATCTTTCAAGTTCATGGCTACTAGTAGCTCTTTGGTTGATAGCTGTTGACCGCCTATTATATGAATCAAAGATAGAATGAAAGGTGAACTTGTCGGGTGCTTGTTGGGTACTTGTCGGGTGCTGCTCAGAGATCCATTCGGTGGGTGCACCAATCACCATATACCTGTTTTTCAACTCATTGTTTTCACCTATCATCAAGTTTCGGAAGAAACGGATTAGGAAGCTCATATCGGGCTCTATGCCCTTACTTATATTTCTATAGTTGGCACGAACCAGTGCATTTCGGAAATACCATGAATTGTCGGCAAACAAATCATTGTTCACCTCGAATCCAATGCTGCGCAGATACTTGATAGAGAAAACTGCAGTGGTGCGGGTATTGCCTTCGCCAAATGGATGAATCTGCCAAATATCTGAGACGAAATGGGCTATGTGACTGACCGTTTGGTCTATAGAAAGTCCTTTGTACGAGAATTCTTTCTCCTGTTTCAAATCGTACTCCAGAGCTCCTCGTAAGTCTTCTGCATTGACATACAATACCGTGTCGCCACGAAGCACCCATTCTTTTTTTGTGATGTCGTAATCGCGAATTTGCCCTGCAAATTTGAAGACACCTTCAAACAATCGGCGATGAATGGAGGTGAAGCCGGTGACCGAAAAGGCAAACGACTGTTCGTTTAAGATTCTTGCGATGTTAGCAGAAACCTTGTCCGCCTCTTCCGTTTCTTCATCTTCGGGAACTCGAGCAGTCTTCGATTGATAATATCCGTTGATGAGTTTCTTTACTTCGTCAATACTGATATCTCCTTCAATATGCTTACGTGCAGTATCTTTTAGATAGTCTGACGTTTGCAGACCATCTACGGCTTGCAGACCAATGGCGGTTTTCCAAGCAGAAGCCTTTTCTTTCTTCTCGGGTTCGACGTTACGGATGTATTCGTCAAAGTCGGGGACGCTATATTTCTTGTTGTCAGCCATATCGGTTGTATTATTTCTTTTGTCTTCTCTGATTCTAACTAGTGGTGTCGCATTTTGTAACGCTCACTTGCTTTTTTGTTTCTCCATCGTCAGTTTGATAGAGAAGTAATGTATTAAGTAATACGATATTCATAGATATAGCATTACATAATATATGATGCGAATTTATCAAAAAAAGACTAATAAAAAGAATATTATGGCGGAAATCAATGGGCTAAATGCTGAATGGCATAATTAAGTAGCTATATGATAGCTGTACGATACTACGTAATTTGGTAATTGTAGCATGCTTATTTACTGATTATATCCAGATTGTCATTATCAATAAGAGATTTCAAAAATACCGACTCCAAAAAGTCTCCGTGTTTAATTGAGTGTTTTTTAGGTGTTTTACTGATGCTTTTTGTGATTAACTTTTTTATCTTTACAATCTTATTTAGAGGCTGCGCTCAAGCTCAAACGGACTGATAGAAAAGAAAATTAGGGACTAAAGATAATACAAGGATAAAGGAAGTGCTATTTGTAGCGTAGAGAATAGAACTTCTTTTATCCGGATATCCACAGAAGGAACTATCAGGCTGATACGTAAACCTCTTTAGAAAAAGATGTTAGCTAATTTTAAACAGAGACTTGACCTGTCATAATAGCAAAAATTGAATTCCAATACTTACATCGCGACTTTAGGTTTTGAATAAAAATGTTATGAAGACAACGTACAATCATTTTTTAAGATTGACCTAATTTCGGGCATCTTTGCCACATAAATCAAATTAAAACGACAGATTAATGATAATATAATGAACATTATTTGTTTTTATGAACAGTGTTCACTATATTTGCACCGTCAAAAATAGAGATTGATAAAATGAAAAATAAAGAAATTCAAGAAAAGCGAATGAAAGAGTATTTCATTCAAGCTACTAAGGACATTTTGAGAGGAGAAGGCATAAAAAGTCTTAGCGTAAGAAATATAGCTAATCAAGCTGGATATTCTTATGCCACTTTATATAATTATTTCAAAGATATCAACGATCTGATATTTTTATGTGTCAGTGATTTTCAAGATGAATGTGATCAGTTTGTATCTGCCCAAATAAAAAAAAATCCGAAAGGGCTTGAGAGACTTAAATCATCCGTTCTCTCTTATATGGATTATTTTGTAGAATATCCTGGAATTTTTGATTTATTTTATCTAACGAAAGTAGATGATTTTGGAACTAAACAAACAACAATTGATTTAATAAGTAAATCATTAGATAATGTTTGTAAGAAAGAATGGGATTATTGTATAGGTCATAATTTGATACCAATTGAAAAAGTGGAATCTATAAAGAGCCAATTAAGGTATTTGACAATTGGAATATTGTTATTATACATTAATAGAAGGACACCATCTTCTTATTCCGAATTTATTAATCAAGCAACAGCTCAAATAGATTATCTACTGGATTGTAACAAAAATAATATTGTATCGGGTGACAATCAAAACAACATGCCAAAAATTCAAAATTCATTGATTTCAATAAACGTCAAATAGTAAATAGCAATATACAAGACGCCGCATAATATATAGGAGCTTAATAACAAGATAAAAAGTATGATGAAAGAAGTTTATTTAATGCCAACACAAAAAGCAGGACGAGATTTTGTAATGCGAAAGATTAAAGGTCATGTTATTATGCTCAACCTACTCCGTTTTCGCAAAATTGCCGATTACTCAGCTTCACCAGAACTAATGCCCGACGAACCAATAAGTGGTAAAGAAGCGTATCAACTTTATATTGACCACACCCTACCTTTTTTGAAAAGTTCAGGAGGTGAGATTTTACTTATGGGAGAAGGTGGAAATTATTTAATTGGGCCAACGAATGAGAGTTGGGATTTAATGTTGCTTATAAAACAAAATAGTGTTGAGAGTTTCCTCGCTTTTGAATCAAATCAAGAATATATGAAAGGTATCGGGCATAGAACTGCAGCTTTGGAAGACTCGCGGCTTCTTCCCATAAATGAGATAATAAATGAAAGAAAATGAAAACACAGAAAGAATTAAATAGTATCTATAAAGATATGAAGTTTAGGATAGGAGTGTTTCAAATCAGAAATACTATTACTAACAAAATATATGTTGGAAGTAGCACAGACCTCGATGCTACTTGGAATAGATATAAATTTGAATTGAACATGGGCTCGCATCCAAATCAGAGATTACAACAGGATTGGTCTGAATTTGGAGAAGCAAATTTCTCCTACAAGGTTCTCATTGAAATAAAACAAGATGAAACTAAAATAGTGGACTATCGCAAAGAAGCAAAGAAACTTGAGAAAATGCTTATTGAAGAGTTACAACCTTTTGATGATAAAGGTTACAACGCGAAAAGTAAAATACTATAATATAGATGCTTACATAATGTAGCATCACTCGATTTCCGTTAAATCAGTCCGGTACTTTTTTCTTTTGGTCTAGTCATTTCAAAGAAAGTAACGATCCGACTGACACGGAAATTTCTGCCAGTCGGAGTTAGTCCTATGAGTGGCGAGATCCACTCGCTCTATCTCTCAACCCATCGGGTGAGATGATTGTTGGCCGTAACAACTGCAAACTTATAGAACTTGGAGAGAGAGTATTTGCTGAGGTCTATCGTATACTTTTGTTGATTGGCAGGCACTGTGGCTACTTCTATCCATTGATCGCTCCCACCCTCTTTGTAGTTATTGGTTGTTGCCATAAAGATGGTCGTTTTCTCTGTGGTGCCGTCCGATTTCCAATTCAGAGTGATGGTATCGTCATATGGAAAAGCTGACAGCTGGTAAATATCACGCTTCCCAATAAATGAGATGCCGTCTTCTTCAAAAAGAAGATTGGTGGGTACTTCGAAATTCATAAACCGGCAGATAGTAGGCAAAATATCGACATGAGACAATTGATCTTTACTGAATTCTTTGTTCACTTTCTTGATATTGGTAGACATCCACACACAGCGCTCGCGCTGAGACTGTCCGCCGTGGTCGTGTCCGTTTTCGGAACGTCCATGGTCAGTAGTAACAATAATCATCCACTCCTCGTTACAGTTCTTTTCCCTATATTTGACGGCATCCCATATCTTCTGTAACTGCCTGTCTGTCTTCAGCACATAATCGTCCGAATAGCTACCATTGCCGAACAGATGGAAAGCATCATCGGTGTACCACAAGTAAGTCCAGCTTAAATCGGGAGCGTTGTCTTTGACACATTGTGCCGCCTTATCTATGACCAACGAATCGATCTGCCAGATCTCGGTGCTATTCTTTTGTTGCGGGAAGTTTGTTTTGTCAAGGTCGTAACCATCGGCTACATAATCGACTTTCAAGTTGTTTGTTTCGCTTTTGCCGGCCCCCAGCAAGATAGTGCGGTTGTCGGTCCAACTTGAAAAGATAGCCGTCCGGTAATCCTTCTTTTGTTCTTTTGCGATACGAAAGATAGTCCAATAATTGTAGTTGGGCTTTATATCCGAGTTGCCCTGTACGTTGTGTTTGTTCATCCAAGTGCCGGTGAGGATATTTGAATAGCCTATTGCCGACACCGTAGGAGTTTGAGAAAAGGCGCCTACCTCACCGCCAGAATATCCCCTGCTATAGTTACCCGCAGCAGCAATGTCATAAATGGTTGTCGGATGAAGACGTTCTATGCAATCGGCAGGAATACCGTCCATAATGACATAAATCACTTTTCTGGTCTTGGCAGATATATCTGCCAAAAAACTTAGAATCAATAAAGACAGAAATAATAATCTTCTAAATTTCATAATCGTTCTATTTTATCTATTATTTGTTATTTCCAACCAAATAATTGTGGCCCAAGTTTAGGATTCAGATCCATTTGATGCTTAGGTACCGGTCGATAATAATATTGGGGCTCTACAAAAGTGCCCATATCTTTTATCGTCAGTATATTGCCCTTTGTCCCTTCGGTAAGGTAAACCGTTGCATTCGGGTCGTCGATTGTTCCGGTTTTATAATAGATGAGCTTTACTCCCAATGAATTTGATTCTTTGTTCTCTTCTGCCGGAATAGATTCGGAAGAAGGTATCAGATAGATATCGGGGACACCGTCGCCGGTAAGATCGTATTTGCCGAGAGCAGGGAAATAAAGTCCTTCGGGTTCTTTCTCGAGCAATTTACCCGCTTTCCATCTCATTAAATCATCAAAACGAAAACCCTCGAAAGCTAGTTCGACACGACGTTCGCGCCTTATCTCCAAAAGGACAGGTGATATACCGGGAAAAGCAGCTTGCATCACAGGGTCTGCAACGGGATTAAGGACTAGTTTGGGCATACCGGCACGACTTCTAATGAGGTTGATGGATTGGTCTAAATCCTGCTGAGTCAATTCGCCGCGTTCGGCACGTGCCTCGGCATAGATAAGCAATACTTCGGCGTAACGGATAACGGGATAGTCGATACTGAGATAGTAGTTCTCATCCTTATTGTTGATGAAACCTTTGATCTGATGATAGCCCGAAAAGTTTTTATTGAGCGACTGAATATAGATTCCGGCACCCGGAGCATAAGTCATGGTATTGACAAGCGTCCAACCCGGATAGGCAAGTGTTTGCGACATGCGTGGGTCACGGTTTTTGAACTCCTCAACAAATTGTTTGGTCTGATAATCCTGTTGCGAAGAATAATAGCTGCCGTCATTCATCAAATAAGCTTGAACCAAATCTTTGGTGGGACACGGAATATAGTTACCAAACATATATGCCCAGAATCCATTACTTGCAGTCGCTTTATCGTAATAGTGTGCCTGAATCATCTCGGAATTCGTAGACAAATCCAAACTATTGAAAAGCGTAGCATAGTCACTCTCGGGATGTCCCGTGTTGTAGAGCATGAAGGTGCCCGAATTCATGATTGCTGTTGCTGCTTGTTCTGCTATTTGCAGATACGTATCTGCTGACGAT
Organism: uncultured Bacteroides sp.; assembly: GCA_963676865.2. Lineage (GTDB taxonomy): Bacteria > Bacteroidota > Bacteroidia > Bacteroidales > Bacteroidaceae > JAAYUD01. The sequence continues at coordinate 81,567 of CAXXSS010000001.1, forward strand.
TGCAAATTGAGTTCGCTATGATATTTGCGATAGGTTCCTTCGTAGAGAGCTTCGCGAGCCATCGTCGCCATCACAATCCATTTGTCGATAGAACCTTTGGGTTGCCCCGTCTTGACACTATCGGCAGCATACTGAAAGTCGGCGAATATCTTTTTCACCACATAATCACGACTGTCGCGAGCCTTGTACAAGGCAGAATCATTGGCTGCCAATGTCGTTTCGTACCAAGGCACATCCGAATAGCGTTTGACCTTGTCCATATAGAAAGAGGCTCTATAATAACGGGCTATGCCAGCATAATGAGCTAACACATCGGAAGGGATATTCGCTTTTTTGTAATGTTCTAGAAAGAAGTTAATATTGTATAAGCGTTGCCATGTCCAGCCCGAAGTGATGGTTGCCGAAGAAGGACTGGTAGAAGTCATAATGTTTTTGACTTCCACATTGTCCGTGGTAGCCTGATCATCTGTTCCTGCATCGGCTACATAATTGTAAGCAGGAGTATCGAGCAATCCATAGCAATACATTTTTAAGTCTTCTTCGGTATTAAAATAACTGCCTGCACCGATTTCTGTTTGCGGCTGACGGTCTAAGAAAGAGTCGTTGCACGACATCACAGACAATCCCAACACTAAACTGATACAAATATAGATTATTGTTTTCATTTTTCCTATCATTTAAAAAGTTACGTTTAAGCCAAAAGAATATTGACGATTGAAAGGATATACATATCCGTAAGAGTCGTTATCGGTGACTGCCTCGGGATCAAAATACTTTTTGAGTGCACTCCACTCGAAGATATTGTCTCCACTTACATAGAGTCGAACTCTGCTGAGATGCATTTTCTGCGTCAATTTCTCGGGTAGAGTATAGCCAATAGTGATATTCTTTATCCGAAGGTATGCACCGTTGAGCAAGTAAGCGGTTTGTGGTATAGCAAGTCCCATGGCATTGATTCCTGTGCCCAGATTCTTATCGGCGAGCCATGCCTGAAACACCGGATACTTAGCATCGAGGTTCTGACTGGCAAGTCCTGCTTTAATATAAGATTTGGAATGTTTCGCCATTTCGACATCATTATCGTCTGCCGCCCTGTAGAAATCGAAAGCATGAACCTGTCCTCCTGCATAAGGTTGCTGATAGAAGCTCCAATAGAGATAACTGATAGGATAATAGTCTCGCTTCCCGATTCCCTGGAAGAAAGCGGAGAAATCGAAGCCATTCCATTCGGCGTTAAGATTGAAGCCGAAACGATAGCGAGGAGATGAATTGCCTATGCGGCTGAGGTCGCCGGGCTTGTCGACGGTAGCGCCTTTGGTTATCTTCTTGTCGCCATCCAGATCTTTGTATTTAGGCCAGCCATTTACTATTTCGAGTGCTCCCCATGGAATGATCTGCGTTTCGTCGAGTGCGGCAATCTCCTCTTTATTTTTGAACATTCCATCGTTTTGCAGTCCCCATATTTCTCCCAGTTCCTGACCTTTATAATATTGTCCGAGCGTCTTGTTGGGGTTGTCAAACTTCGTTATCCATGAGCGGTTATCAGATAGCACGAATCTCAAGCCCCATTTGAATGGTTTACCTTTCAAATGGAACATATCGCGATATGATAATGACAATTCCCATCCATTGGTCTTCAAATTGGCCGCATTCTCATTAGGCTCGGAAGTTCCCAACACGGCAGGCAATTCTTTTCCCAAAGTAAGCATGCCGATAGTGCGGCGGGTATATATATCGAAAGAAGCGGTCAGACGATTGTTCAATAAGCCGATATCAAGTCCACCGTTGAGTGTATTTACCTTTTCCCAGGTATAGTCGGGCGATACCAGCCCCGGCGCAGTGACCGTTTGTTGCAATTTACCATCTATGATATAACTTCCAATTTGCGAACTCATGGAAGGCACATAACCATATTCACTGACCAACTGATTGCCGAGCGAACCATAAGAACCTCTTAGTTTGAACTGAGAAAAGAGATTGCGCAAAGGGTGAAAGAATTTCTCGCTATCTACACGCCAAGCTACAGACCCCGAAGGGAAAAAGCCGAAACGTTTGTTCTTCGGAAAGCGGGAAGAACCGTCGTAACGTCCGTCGAGTTCGAATATATAACGATTGTCGTAGGTATAATTGGCACGAAAGAAGACACCACGAATAGCCCAGTCCCGGTATGTCTCATTCACAAACTGATCGCCCGACGAAAGAGCTATCGATGGCAAAGAAGTTGAAATGATGTTATTGCGTTGCGCCGAAAACTGATCCCAACGGTTGTATTCCTGATTATAGCCCAATACGGCAGAGACGGAATGCTTGCCAAAGTCTTTGTTGAATGTAGCATAAAGATCGAGTACCGAATAGAGCGTATTGGTATTGTCTTTTTCAGCCGAACTAGTACCTTGTTCGCGAATATCTTTCGGACCATATCCAATATGATACGTTGTAGTATAAGAGTCGGTATTCTCATTTCCTTTTGCAAAAGTATAGTTGGCATTCAGCATCAACATGCGCTTCCAGAAATTCATTTCTACCGAGAAAGTACTTTGAAGTCTATCATACACCGTTTTATTCTGCCCCCCATCGGTAAGTTGTGCCAATGCTTTGCCAAGATCGGTATTGGCCCATGTGCCATCTGTATTGACATCCACATCGCTAGGTTTGGCATTATAGATATCGCTAAGATTATAGTAACTGGGTTTCTTGCGTATGGTCGATACAAAAGAAGTATTATTCCCAATGGTCAGCCAATCATAAACCTTATAGCTAACCTTACTTCGAGTGCTATAACGATTGTATTTATCATTATCGACAACATCCGAGAAAATACCGTTCTCATTATCAATACCTGCCGACAGATAGAAGTTTGTTCTATCCGTAGCACCAGAAACAGCCATTTGATGCGATTGACTAAATGTGAATTTATCAAGGAAATAATTGGTCCAATTGCGGTTTCCCATATAGTCCCATTGGGTATTGTCTAAAGGATCGAGACGAATAGACTGCGTTCCATTGGGATTGTCCGAGCGCTGACGTGCCCATTCCAGACGTTCATCACTCGTGACATGCCCCGAACTCCAAGGGGTATTCAGAACAGCGATATTCTTCAACTTCAAATAAATATATGGATCGGACGTTTCGTCTGTCATCATCGAAGGACGCTTCCAAGAGAAATTATTGTTGTATTCTATACGAATTCTGTCGCTTGCTCCACGTTTGGTTGTTATCAGTATGACACCGAAAGCGGCACGGGCACCATATATGGCAGCCGAAGCAGCATCTTTGAGGACAGAAACGCTCTCTATATCCTGAGGCAACAGACGGTTCATCTCTTCTGAATCGGAAGCCACGCCATCTATTAAAATAAGTGGCGAACCACCGTTGATAGATGCTTCGCCACGAATATTGATTTTGGCAGCTTGTCCAGGCTCGCCACTGGTAAAATCAATATTTAAATTGGGTATCATACCTTGAAGACCTTTTGCCAAATCGGTAATAGGCTTCTGTTCCAACTGCGATGCAGTAAGCTGGTCGACAGAGCCGGAGAGATTGATCTTCTTTTGCACACCATACCCCACTACTACAACTTCATTCAATTGATGTTCATCGGGTTCGAGTTTAATTTTGATTGGAGTCTTTCCATCGAATACAAATTCTTTATTAGCATAACCAATACAACTTATTATCAGACTACTGCCTGGGGCTATGGATAACTTGAACTTACCTTCGGCATCTGTTATCATACCTTTGTTGGTTTGCTTGTCCCTGATACTTGCTCCTATCAGTGGTTCACCATTTTCATCTACAACAGTTCCCATAACTTGGATCTTAGCGACTCCTTGCGGAGGCAAAAGATGAAGACGATTAAGATTGTTTGCAACAGTTGGGACACTCAAGAAAGAGGTGGCAGCCAACATTAAAACGACTATAAGCGGTCGAAAACGAACAGTTCTATTCATAAATACGATTTTTAATTCGCTGCAAAATTATCGGAAGCAGATTTCAAAAGAGATACAGTAATGTTGCTATAAGATGAGAAATAGGTTACAATTCGAACACAAAAGACATAGGACTCAAAAAGGGTATTCCTACTTGCAGGCAGAATTAAGCCGTTGCATATTTAACTCGAACTTCACACACAACAATCCTATTCTATTTTATTTAGTTTTTCAATTTCTTATTGTATCTTTGTCCACCTATATGATAAATACATTTTTATGAAAAAACAATTCAAATACTTATTTCTATTATCGCTACTTTGTGTAGCGACAGTCGGCCGCGCCGACGAAGGGATGTGGTTACTACAAATCATGCAAGAGCAACACTCCATCGATTTGATGAAAAAAGCGGGACTAAATCTTGATGCTACTGACATTTACAATCCAAATGGCGTTTCGCTCAAAGATGCTGTCGGTATTTTTGGAGCCGGATGTACCGGCGAAATCATTTCGAGCGACGGTCTGATTCTGACAAATCATCACTGCGGCTATAGTTCGATTCAGCAACACAGCTCGGTAGAACACGACTACCTGACCAACGGTTTCTGGTCGAAATCACGCAGTGAAGAACTCCCGACTCCGGGACTCAAATTTCGTTTTGTAGACAAAATAGTAGATGTAACCGAACTTGTAAATGCTGACATCAAAGCAGGCAAAATTACAGAAGCTGAATCGTTCACTCAAAGCTATTGCATGAAATTGGCAAAAGACCAAATGAATAATAGTCCGTACAAGGACAAAAAATATATTGAAGCAGAAGTACTGCCTTTCTATGCAGGCAATAGCTTTTACCTGATATATTATAAAGTATATAGCGACGTACGTATGGTAGCAGCTCCTCCATCGTCGGTAGGTAAGTTTGGCGGCGAAACAGACAACTGGATGTGGCCGCGCCATACGGGCGACTTCTCGATGTTTCGCATCTATGCCGATAAAAATGGCGAACCTGCAGAATACAGCAAAAAGAACGTGCCGCTAAAGACCAAAAAGCATCTAACCATTTCACTACAAGGAATTAAAGAAGGCGATTATGCCATGATTATGGGATTCCCTGGACGGACAAGCCGCTACCTTACAGCATCGGAAGTGGAAGACAGGATGAATGACGAGAATGAACCTCGCATCAAAGTGCGTACTGCCGTGCTCGATGTGCTGAAAAAAGAGATGGCTGCCAGTGATGCCGTACGCATTCAGTATGCAAGTATCTTTGCCAGCTCGAGCAACTACTGGAAGAATTCAATCGGTATGAACAAAGCCATCGTTGACAATAAAGTACTCGATACGAAGAAAGAACAAGAAAAGGCTTTTATTGAATTTGCAAAAGACAAACCCGAATATCAAGGAGTGATTGAAGGCATTGACAAAGTGATTGAGCAAACGAGAAAATTCAATTACTGCGTTACGACTTTCTCCGAAATAAAGAGGGGAAGCCAGTTTAACCAAATAACTTCTGCCGCAAACGGTAGAGAAGAAGTGAAGAAGCTGTTGTCCGATAAGAAAACCGTCAAGAAAGGTATTCAGATATTGAAAGAGGGTTACGACAAGATCCATACCAACGACTTCAACGAACAAGTAGAACGCAAATTGCTAAAGGCTATCTTGCCCATCTATGCTCAAATGGTTCCGGCCGAAGAGCGCCCTGACTTTTTCAATACCATTCAAACAAAATTCGGCGGCGACTACGACAAGTATGTTAATGATATGTTCGATCGCTCTATCTTCGGTAACCTCAGCAACTTCGATGCATTTGCTAAAGATCCGACAGCAAAAGCATTGGACGAAGACCCGGGACTTGAATACGGCTCTTCGATTACGAATTTTATCAGGACCTACCTCATGCCTAATGCCAATAAATACAGTTTAGAATTGGCTTCGTTGCACAAAAAATACATTCGTGGACTAGGTGAAATGAAACTACCTACTCCTTCGTATCCCGATGCGAACTTCACGATGCGCCTGACATACGGTAACGTCAAATCGTACAACCCTAAAGACGGTGTGATGTATCGTTACTATACCACTACGGATGGTATTCTGGAGAAAGAGAATCCAAACGATCCGGAATTTGTAGTTCCTGCAAAGCTAAAAGAACTGATCCTAAACAAAGACTTTGGACGCTATGCCATGCCAAATGGCGAGATGCCGGTAGCTTTCCTAACCACCAACGATATAACAGGCGGTAACTCGGGCAGCCCGGTAATGAACGACAAGGGACAATTGATCGGAGCAGCTTTTGACGGCAACTGGGAATCGCTGAGTGGCGATATAAACTTCGACAAAAAACTACAACGTTGTATATGCGTAGATATCCGTTACATTCTTTTCATATTGGATAAGCTGGGTGGATGCAACAATCTAATTAATGAAATGACGATCGAATGATAGATTGTTACAAATAGCAGTAAAAAAGAGAGATGTAGTTATATTTTACATTTCTCTTTTTTATTTTAAACTTTTAATAACTTATTTGATTTGTTATTGCTAGTACCATGAACTACTTTTGTGAGCGTTTAAATAATAGATGATAAATAATAAAAAATGAAAAGTTACTCAAAGTTTCTTCTTTTACTACTACTAATCGGAGTAAACGTATCTGCTCGTGCAGACGAAGGCATGTGGCTATTGCAGATCATGCAAGAACAACACTCTATCGATATGATGAAAAAAGCCGGATTGAGGCTTGAAGCATCCGATATTTACAACCCCAACGGCATATCGCTGAAAGATGCGGTAGGCATATTCGGCGAAGGATGCACCGGAGAAATCATTTCGGGTGAAGGTCTGATTCTGACAAACCACCACTGCGGATATGAATCGATACAAGCGCTGAGCTCAGTAGATCACGACTACCTGACCAATGGTTTCTGGTCAAAAGACAGGAAAGAAGAGCTGCCTGTAAATGGACTTCAATTTCGTTTTGTAGATAAAATAATAGATGTCACCGATAGAGTAAATGCAGATATTAGGGCTAAAAAAGTAAGTGAATCCGAATCGATATCGGGATCGTATTGTGAAGGATTGGCTACGGAGTACAAGAATAAGAGCGAGTATAAGGATAAAAAATATATTGAAGCAGAAGTGTTGCCTTTCTATGCAGGCAACAGTTTCTACCTCATCTATTACAAAGTATATAGAGATGTGAGGATGGTAGCCGCTCCTCCTTCGGCTATTGGCAAATTTGGTGGCGAAACAGATAACTGGATGTGGCCGCGACACACGGGCGACTTTTCGATGTTCCGCATCTATGCCGACAAAAAAGGCGAACCGGCCGAATATAACGAGAAGAACATTCCACTCCAGACAAAGAAGCATCTTGCTATCTCTCTGAAAGGTGTGAACGAAGGCGACTATACGATGATCATGGGATTTCCGGGCAGTACGAGCCGCTATCTAACAGCAGCAGAAGTAAAAGACTGTATGGAAACGGATAATGTGCCACGCATAAAGGTTCGCGACGTGGTGTTGCGCGAACTGAAGAAGGCGATGAGCACCAACGATACCATCCGCATTCAGTATGCCGATATCTTTGCCAGTTCGAGCAACTACTGGAAGAACTCTATCGGCATGAACAAAGCCATAATAGACAACCATGTGATAGAAACCAAAAGGCAAGAGGAAAAAGTATTTAAAGATTTTGCAAAAGACAAGCCCGAATATCAAGGGGTGATTGAGGGAATAGACAAAGCCATTGAAGAATCGAAAAGTTTCAGATTTGCCAGCAATACTTTCTTCGAAGTATACCGTGGATGTCAATTCAACAAGATTACGACTAGCCTGCACGACCTAGTTGAAGTGAGAAAGGATATTGCCGAAAAGGATATAAAAGCACTAAAGAAACACATCATCGACTTTGCTAGAGATTATGATTACATTCACAACAAAGACTATGATGACAGAGTAGAAAGAAAGATCATGAGAGCGACGTTGCCACTCTATGCACAAATGGTTCCGACCGATCAACGTCCCTTCTATTTCAAAACCATCGAATCAAAATATCATAACGATTTCGATAAATATGTAGACGATCTGTTTGACTCTTCTATTTTGGCAAACCGCAAAGCATTTGAAGCATTCGCTAAAAATCCAACAGTAGAGACATTAGATAATGACCAGGGATTGCAATATGCGGCTTCGATTCTCCTTTTTTCGTCAGATTTCTTGAACAATGAGGCCAATAATAAATATACCAGTGTACTGGACTCGCTACATAAGAAATACATTCGCGGACTATGCGAGATAAAACTCCCCTCCCCTTCTTATCCCGATGCCAATTTCACCATACGCCTGACATACGGCAATGTGAAATCGTACAACCCGAAAGATGGAGTAATGTGCCGTTACTACACCACTACGGATGGTATTCTGGAGAAAGAGAATCCGAAAGATCCGGAATTTGTAGTTCCGGCAAAACTGAAGGAGCTCATTCAAAAGAAAGACTTCGGTAGCTATGCCATGCCCAACGGCGAAATGCCCGTCGCTTTCTTAACGACCAACGATATAACGGGCGGTAACTCGGGCAGTCCGGTGTTGAATAGCAAAGGCCAACTGATAGGCGCCGCTTTTGATGGCAACTGGGAATCGCTGAGTGGCGATATAAACTTCGATAATAAACTGCAACGCTGTATCTGCGTTGATATCAAATACATTCTTTTTGTTCTTGACAAACTGGGCGGATGCAACAATCTGATTAAAGAAATGACAATCGAATAAAGATAGAGCAAAGATACGCTATAAAAAAGAATACCCCTCGTTGCAACAAGTGCGACGAGGAGTATTCTTTTTATATATTCTTAGCCGAGCCTTTTGACATCATAACAAAGGGCTAGCTTCTTAATCCTTCTCTTTGATCTGAATGAACATATTGGACAATATGGCTGTCAAGCCACCAGTTGTAATGCCCGACGAAAAGATGGTCTTAATAGTTTGAGGAGCATTCGCTAAAATATCCGGAACCAACTCGACTCCCAATCCTAATGCCAAACTAACAGAGATAACAAGCGTCTCTTTGCGACCTATCTGCTGAGAGGAGATAATACGGATACCGGCCGATGCCACTGTGCCGAACATCAATACAGTAGCTCCACCCAACACAGCATCGGGCATAATAGAAAATACGGCACCAACGATGGGAAACAGTCCTAACAGCACCAAGAAACCGGCGATATAGTAACCTACATATCGGCTTGCAACGCCCGTGAGCTGAATGATGCCATTGTTTTGAGCAAAAATGGAATTGGGAAAAGCATTGAACATACCGGAGATAAAAGAGTTGAGTCCGTCGGAAAAGACACCGCCCGATACTCTCTTCATATATTCTTCTCCCTCGACAGGCAGTCCTGAAATCATGGAATTGGCAGTGATGTCTCCAGTAGCCTCAATGGCTGTAATGAGGTAGACTAATCCCAATCCGATAACCGAAGAGAAACTAATTTTTATTCCATATTTGAATGGCATAGGTACGTTGAAACTAAGCAAATTGGAGGTAGACAAACCGGACGTATCGACCTTACCAAAATAGAAAGCGACGAGATAGCCCAATATCAGTCCCAATATAATAGAACTCATTCGGAAGTATTTGTTTCTGGAACGATTGAAAAACAAAATACTTAAAAGGACAACTGCCGCAATCGTCAGATTCTGCCAATTGCCAAAAGTTCCTGCTTTGATAGCTGCATGACCTCCACCACAAGAGATGACCCCTACTTTAATGAGGCTCAATCCGATGAGCAACACAACGGTGCCGGATACGATGGGAGTAATAATCTTGCGTAAATACTTGAACGTTCGGCTCACAATCATTTCTACAGGAGCAGCAGCCATACACGAACCGAAAATAAGAGGTAATCCACCTACCAAACCGGTAGCTATAATCGGACCGATAAATGAAAAGCTGGTGCCTTGCACACAGAGCAACCCGCAGCCACAGAAACCAAAACGGCGGCATTGGATAAACGTGGCGACTCCTGATGCGAAAAGAGACATCGAAATGAGAAAGCTGGTATGTTGCATATCGAGCTGCAAAGCATTGGCCACAATCAACGGAGGAGTAATAATCCCTACAAATATGGCAAGCAAATGTTGAAAGGCAGCGAAGAAGGCATCTTTGAATGGTGGTCTGTCTTCCAACTTATATATCAAATCGGATTTCATCGGCTATAATTTCTATTTTTAAATATCTGAAAACATGTATCTTGAAAACTCTATTCTCTATTTGAATGTCCACTTCACTGCAAGCGTGGGAATAGCGAAGAAGCCGTCGCGTCCTGCAAAATTGTAACTCATTTCGGTCTCTGAACCGATACTAAGATTAAAATCTTTGTCTACCCCTTTGAACTTATTCAAATTGACCCATACCTGAGGTTCTGAAATAAAAATAGCCATTCCGTGGTCATTGTGCTCTCTCCACAAATCGGCGAAGCCATCAAAAGTAAGCTTCCGATTGAAGAAATTGCAATACCACGTACCCGTTAGCTGGAAATTATTATACGAACGATAATATTGTCCCTGAATATACTTGTACATCGGAGTAACAGAAAAGCCCGCAGAATAATCTTTGTTATTCCACGTATATGTCAAACCCAACAAATAGGTATTACGGATATTGTATTCTTCGGGAACGTTCTTCACATTACCACCATCATACTCCAGATGAATAGAAACAGGCGATTTCCAGAACTTCAATTCGCGATCTATTTCCCAATAAGCCGATGCAACACCGTTGTGATTATAGTCCATATCAATAAAGAAATAGGTACTACCCCATTTGTCGGGAACAAAATCTTCGACTGTCGATGTCCATAAAGGACGTTTGCTCAAATCTTTATTATAAAGAGAACGACCAAAATCATAATGCATCTGCACATTTTGAGCTGAAATACTACAAGAAATAAATAACGCGAATAACAAGTAACAAGGAAATAGCTTTTTATACATCATTAGATTCATTAATATTAATAATGACTGCAAAGGTATACAAAAAGATTAAAAAAACTTATCTTTGCACAAAAAATGAACGAATATCCTATAGAATTTCACCCACTGCAACCCTTTCTACCTTCGGGTGCACGGCTACTAATGTTGGGTAGTTTTCCTCCTCCACGCCAACGTTGGTCAATGGACTTTTATTATCCTAATTTTAACAATGACATGTGGCGTATCTTCGGATACCTGTTTTTCAACGACAAAAATCATTTCATCTTGCCGGAACAAAAGAAATTTGATCGCGAGAAATTGATAGAATTCCTCAGTGAAAAAGGAATAGCCCTGTATGACACGGCATGCGCCGTACGTCGATTGAAAAATAATGCATCAGATCAATTTCTGGAAATAGAGCAATACACGGATGTGAAAGTCCTGCTGCAACAAATGCCTCTATGCAACGCGATTGTTACAACCGGACAGAAAGCCACTCAAACACTTTGCACGCAATTCGAAGTGCAAGTGCCGGAAGTAGGTGGAAGTGCCGAGACATTCTTTGCCAACCGACACATCATCCTCTACAGAATGCCTTCGTCGTCGAGAGCCTATCCCATGAAAATAGAACTGAAAGCACTCTCGTACAAACAAATGCTTGAAGAACTGACCATTCTCTCGAAAGATTAAAATGTTTTGGGCGAATTGTCAAAAAATGTGCGAAGGGCACTCACGGCATCCTTTAGTTTATCTTGCCATATCTCAACGGAATTCTGCCCCACAATATCGGTTACATATTTGACGGCAACAAAAGGCACCTTCATCGACTGGCAGACAAAAGCCTGAGCATAAGCCTCCATATCGATCACATCGCCGGCGACATCTTCATGTTCCGTCAGAAAGGTATCACCCGTATTGCATATACCTTTATTATTATATAAGCAAGAAGGAATGAAGTCCAACGCATCTTCCGTTAATTCTATTTCGTAAGAGACGCCATAATCTTTCAGCTTTTGCATATCCCGATCAATAAAATGACGACAAACAAAAATATCTCCCACTTTATGATGCAACGTTCCTGCCGTACCTACATTTATAACCAAATCCGGATGTTGCACACGAATTGCCTCTGCCAGATAGTAAGCCGATTTCGTTTTACCCAATCCAGTCAACAAATGACCTATTTCTGCTGAGGGCCAATCTATTTGAACAAACTCTTCTCGAGTTGCACAAGTCACAATAATCTTTTTCATCATACAAAAGTAAACAGACTTTGAAATACAGCAAACAAAAAATAAGTTTTTATGATTAAATTTTAAAGAAAAGCTTTTGTAGTTTACAGATAAATCGTACTTTTGTGAGGAAATTAGGTGTAGTAATGACAGAAGATCAAAAGAAACAACTTAACATTTTCGAGACTCGACTTCATCGACTATTATATCTATGCGATGAGTTGAAGAAAAGAAATGCTGATTTGTCTACAAATTTGGATATGGAGACCAAAAGAAATGAGACATTGACAGTTGAGCTGGAGAATCTAAAGAAAGACTATGCCAATTTAAAAACCGCGACAGTAATTAGTCTAAGGACGCAAGACGTTAAGGACTCAAAAAAGCGGTTGTCTAACATAGTGCGTGAAATCGACAAATGCATCGCTTTAATGAACGAATAATAAAAGAGAGGTGTATGAACGATAAATTGACAATAAACTTGTCCATAGGCGGTTATAGTTTTCCTGTAAGCATCGACCGAAAAGACGAAGAGCTGGTGAGAGCTGCTGCCAAACAAGTTGAAACAAGGTATAATAAATTTCGGGCGCATTTTGAAGTGACGCCTTTTCAAGCTATGACAATGGCTGCATATCAGTCTGCTGTCAATGAATTTGAAGGAAAGACGATGAATGACACCGAACCCTATTCTACCAGAATAAAAGGACTGAGCGAATTGTTGGAAGAATATATCCAAAAAACAGAACAATAACCGCTCTTGTTACATTTTAGAATTCTACGCACTGCATAGACATGAGGGAAGTATTTCCTTTTTGTAGGGCAGTGCGCTTTTTATATATATAAAATTTAAATGAAATGTTAGTATCAATATTAGCTTTCGGTTGTTTCGTCGTGGGGGGCGTTATAGCTTATCTGATTTTCAGATATATTCTTAAGTCAAAATACAACAGCGTTTTAGCAGAAGCTGAAAGTGCTGCCGAAGTGATAAAGAAGAATAAATTACTCGAAGTAAAGGAGAAATTCCTTAATAAAAAAGCGGAACTTGAAAAGGAGGTTGCCATTCGCAATCAGAAGATTCAGCAAATGGAAAACCGTCTCCGCCAACGTGAAATGGTAATCGAACAACGCCATGAAGATGTTCAACGCCGTAAAACAGAGTTGGAACAAGACAAAGCGAAGTTGGACAGCAACATCTCATTGGCAAACAAGAAACGTGAAGAGCTCGAGAAACTTCAACAAGAAGAAATTGAGAAACTGCAAGTCATCTCAGGATTGTCTGCCGAAGAAGCAAAAGAACACTTGGTAGAAAATTTGAAAGAAGAAGCAAAAACTCAAGCACAGTCGTATATCAATGATATTATGGACGATGCAAAAATGACTGCGAGCAAAGAAGCAAAGCGAGTTGTTATCCAATCCATACAGAGAGTGGCGACCGAAACAGCAATCGAAAATTCTGTCACGGTATTCCATATAGATTCCGACGAAGTTAAAGGACGTATCATCGGTCGCGAAGGTCGCAATATACGTGCCATCGAAGCTGCTACCGGTGTAGAAATCATTGTTGATGACACTCCCGAAGCAATCGTTATCTCGGCATTCGACCCAGTACGCCGCGAAATAGCCCGCCTAGCCCTTCACCAATTGGTAGCCGACGGACGTATTCATCCGGCTCGTATAGAAGAAGTCGTTACCAAAGTAAGGAAACAAGTAGAAGAAGAAATAATCGAAACCGGTAAACGCACGACTATCGACTTGGGTATACATGGTCTTCACCCCGATTTGATTCGTATCATCGGTAAGATGAAATATCGTTCTTCATACGGACAGAATCTTTTGCAACACGCTCGCGAGACAGCCAACCTCTGTGCAGTGATGGCATCCGAATTGGGATTGAATCCGAAAAAAGCTCGTCGTGCAGGTTTGCTGCATGATATAGGCAAAGTGCCTGATGAGGAACCGGAATTGCCGCACGCACTACTTGGTATGAAATTGGCTGAAAAATATAAAGAGAAACCAGATATTTGCAATGCTATTGGCGCCCATCACGACGAGGTAGAAATGACCACATTACTTGCTCCAATAGTACAAGTTTGTGATGCCATCTCGGGAGCACGCCCAGGTGCCCGTCGCGAAATAGTAGAAGCCTATATCAAACGTCTCAACGATCTGGAGCAATTGGCAATGTCTTATCCTGGCGTTACAAAGACCTACGCTATTCAAGCAGGACGTGAACTCCGCGTCATTGTAGGAGCAGATAAGATAGACGATACACAAACAGAAAGCCTATCAACAGAGATCGCTAAAAAGATTCAAGACGAACTTACCTATCCGGGACAGGTGAAGATTACTGTAATTCGTGAGACCCGTGCAGTAAGCTATGCCAAATAAGTAAGTTTGATATAACCATCACCCCATTATAAAGAGGGTGATATATAAAAGAATATTCTTGTTATAAGTATAACCCTCGTTACACATGCTGTAACGAGGGTTATACTTTATATAAAACGTTTTAATAGAGCACCCTTATCACTATTCTAGTTTATAGATCGGGGATTAATACACCCAAACCCAGCCTCCTGAAACAATTTCATGTAGAAAGATCCATAAAACAAGCAAACTCGAGGACTTAATGTTAAAAATAATTTCAAATAGACCTATAGCGCAAAAGGAAAGCTCCTCAAATGTTAAACATTATTTATTCATAGCAAGTTTTTATGTTATAAAACATATAAATGAAAGAAAGTCCTTATCTTTGCACCGTAATAAAAAGATATAAGATAACAGAATCTCCAAAACGTGGAGATATTAAAAAAGGAGAAAAACGATTATGAGAAAAATTATGAATGACGAAATTAAGATGTTGCAATACCGTATTCAACGCTTTCAAGCAATGGGCAACGGTGTAATGTGCCAAACCTTAAAAGGTCAATTGAAAAAGCTGCTCGAAGAGCAAGCTTAATTCTGAAAACAACAAAAATTAAATATAATAACAGAACCACATTTCCGGTTCTGTTTTTTTATTGCCATAACCGAAACAGTTAATGCCCATATGTTTTGAAAAGAACTTAAGGACATCAACAATATTAGGTCCTTGTAATTTGCATACGATGTATTTACGTCTTGTTCTAATTCGATTTACATTCGAACGGTGAGACAGTAGCGAAGACTATAACTGATTACTTTTTGATAAACGGAAACCACGCCCAGAAGGTTGATCCGACACCTACAACGGACTCTACTCCTATCGTACCATTACATACATCAACTATGGCTTTGCATATAGATAGTCCCAAACCGGTACCTTGCTTGAGGGAACCTATCTTTTCAAAGCGTTCGAATATCTTGGTCTGAGACTCAACAGGAATTCCAATTCCAGTATCTTCAACTAATATTTTGACACCGTTTCCTACAGTCTCATAGCTCATCTTGACATATCCCTTTTCTGTATATTTGAAAGCATTGGTAACAAAATTGGCCAAAATCTGCAAGATACGATTTTGATCAGCGTATACCATACATTTTTCTTGAGGTAGCTTGTAAACGAATTGAATGCCCTTATTCGGATTCATATCTTTGAGCGACGAATAAGAGATTTCAAGCAGATTAGATAAATCGAATGTATTGCAATTCAAATCGATAGTACCCGCTTCTATCCGAGACAGATCCAGAATGTCATTGATAATATTTAATAACATGTTACTGTTCTCATTGATAATACTTATAAATTCCAGCTTTTGCTTTTCGTCTACGATATCACCCAAAATACTAGAAAAGCCTACAATAGCATTAAGTGGAGTTCGAATTTCATGACTCATATTAGCCAAAAATTCGGATTTCAATCTATCAGCTTCTTCGGCTTTTTCTTTCTCTATCTTCAATTCTTTCTCCTTATTAATAGAATCAGTCACATCTTTTCCTGTCACAATAACGCATTCCAGTTGCTTATCGACATTATATAACGGATTGATCTTTGTTTCAATAAATCTATTTTCCTTCCTCTTTTCAAATGAAAAATGAGATTCGTTTTCCACTACGCTAAAACTGCTTTCTATAACACCACTATAGGGGCGAATATCTTCTGTGTCAATCAAAATATCTTCCAATATCGGATTTTTATAAATCGAAATATGAGACTTGAGTAGCCTTTCTTTATTCTCGATATTAAACAGCTGGCAAGCCAAATCATTTATATCAACGAGCCATCCATCTTTATCAAAATAGATAATACCGATCATGGCATTATCGAATATTGTTTTATATTTTTTCAAAAGATTGATTCTTTCGTACCTTGCTATAGCCCTATCAGTTACATTCTTATGTGTACCTATAATTTTAGCAACGGAATTATCTTCAGAATACTCAATATTTATATTCAGTTCAATATATTCCCACGTCCCAACACCTTTAGAATCTACCCGAATAACAATCGATTCATCGGGCAATAGGCCTTTTGAGGCATTATGAATAAGATCCAATATCAGATGCCTATCATCCGGATGAATGAGTTCCAACTGATCATCCAACGACCGTCCACCTGGTGGAAACCTTTCGCTCTCTATATTATAAAATTTCTTTTGAACAAGATCATATCCCCAAATATGGAGATCTCCCCCCTTTAATGCCAAAGACATTTGATAGCTTTTTTGATACAACATCCTCTCTGTTCTCTTCACTCGCTTCCGCAAAAATAAAACAATAAAATAAAGTGAAACAGCCAGAGAAAACAAAAAAGACAATACCCAATAAACAATGACTGGAATTACAATCGTCTCATTCTGCTTGAACCATTTATCTGTAATCTTATCAAAAGTATTATCCCTTTTCATCGCATATAATTCCTGACTCATCATCTTAAGCAAGTCCTCATTGTTCCCCGCCATACAATATTCTTGAGGTGCGATACCTAAGTCAACCAATTTCAAATTATGAAATTGATATTTTCGGATATAGTAAATGGCAGACTCATAATTACAAAAAGCAGCATCGTAAGCCCCATCTGATACTTTCTTCAATTCGTCAAGAGCGCTTTTTTCGAGTACCAATTTACAAGAAACTTTCTCTTGCCTCAGTATATCCAACGAACGAGTGGATTTCTCGACTCCAATCGTTTTGTTTTTCAAATCAGAGAACCGATTGATTGAGCGATCATTTTTACGGCGCACTATAATCTTTGTGATATATTTGATCGTTGAGCCATACTTATATATTTTTGCACGGTCATTAGAAAACAACAAAGAAAGCAAGTCCGATTTTCCTTCACGTATATTTCTGAGAGCCGTAGAAAAGTCATTTTTCTTAATAATATAGGGAATCTTCTTCCGATTAAGTATCGTTTTTATAATTTCCATATTATATCCATCAGGTTTACCTCCATCATTAATAAAATCAAAAGGTGGCAAATTCCAGTTTCCTTCTATTACAACAGGTCGTTTAGAGGAGTATTGAAGAGAGTCATGCGACGGCGTAGCTAATATAATACTGCAACAAAAAAGAAGCAATATGGACAGTATCCTAAATTTCATAAGATGTTTTCAGACATTTAATATTTTTGTATTTTAGCAGAAAGTATATTGATATTATTATGATAGTTATATGATAACTTATACAAATATAAATATATTCCCTGAGAAATTCATTCTTTTCGATATTTTTCCAATAGATCACTTACTTTGAAAGTAATAGGGAACAAAAATATTATAAAAAATATCATTTTATTTTAGTATTACATAAAAAAATAATTTATTAACTTTGAAAGCTAAAGGTCCATTTTGTATAAAGAGTGGCACTCCAAAGAAATAGTAGCCCTCTTACGCTATAAGAATCCCAGTGTCATCATTAACTCAAGATATGGGTTGTTGGCAACGGAGCTATGCTTACCTATAAAATATACAATAAAAACTATTGGAGCGAAGTACCGAGAAACCTCTATATCGATATACCCGAGAGAGTTTTTGACCCGAGTATCACTGTGCTAGCTATCTTGCTGGACGGCCCCGTGAAATTATATCGTGGTTCCGGTCAAGTTATCACATGCAATTAATAACTCTACCTAAATAATATATAAAAAAGAGATGAGACAAAAATTTTTATTATTACTATTCTGTTTTGTTGCAACACTCACAGCAGATGCACAAAATAATTTATTCGGCAAATATGAGCGAATGCTCACCCTTCCTAACGGATACGTATGCTACCGTACAGCAGAAAAGATGAAAATTGATGGTAAACTTGACGAACCATCTTGGCAAAAAGCAGCTTCCACTGCATCGTTTGCAGATATTAGTGGAAAAGGCTTCCCTACTCCAAAACAAGAAACTCACGCCAAAATATTATGGGACGATAACTATCTATACATTGGGGCAACTGTTCACGAAACGGATATCAAAGCTCTACTTACCAAACGCGATACGATTATCTATTACGATAATGATTTCGAAGTATTTCTAAATCCGGCAGGTGATGGGCACAACTATTTCGAGTTCGAGACCAATGCACGTGGCGTGCTATTCGATTTGACCCTAGACAAACCGTACCGCTCGGGAGGGAACTTCTTTATTCCATGGAATTGTGCAGGAATAAAACTTGCAGTATACCGTGATGGCACACTGAACAACTCGAAAGATAAGGACCGCATGTGGACGGTTGAAATGGCTATCCCCGCCAAATCACTCGCATGGAACTTCAATAGTCCTTTAGCTGCAGGAAAAACGTGGCGTATTAACTTTTCGCGTGTTGAATGGAGCGGAAAGAATGCCGACAACTGGGTTTGGATGCCAACAGGAAAAATTGACATGCACATGCCTGAGCGTTGGGGATATCTTTACTTTTCGAACAAACAAGTTGGAACTGCAACAGAAGAGTTTCATTATCCCTACAACATGGCGGTATACAAATTATTGTGGAGTATGTTCTACGCACAGCAAGATAAGCACCAGAAAGACAATAATTATCTACGCACCGCAAAAGATTTCTTCCTAACAGAAGCCGAAACAAAAGACCTTCCCCAAGGTTCGACAATCAAAGTGAATGCTACAGCCGATAATTATGATATTGCCATCACAATACCAAACGAAAAAGTACAATATACGGTCAATCAAGACGGTAAATTTGCTATAGAAAAAATAGCTCCCCGCATCGTTAAGAACTTTGTCTGGGTAGGCATCGGCAAATACAAGCCCGAAGAATTCAAAACGTGGTTCAAGCTACTCAAAGAATGTGGCATCAGTGGTGTCATGTTCGAAGGGTACAACGAAGAAGTATACAAATATTGTCACGAAGCAGGGCTTGAAGCACACTATTGGAAATGGACAATGAACCGTGCAGAAGTAAAAGACATCCATCCCGACTGGTTCGGTGTGAACCGTAAGGGTGAATCTTGCTATGACAAACCGGCCTATGTAGACTATTACCGTTTTCTATGTCCCAATCACGAAGGTGTTGCCGAATATTTGGCCAACGACTACGTAAAGATTGCCAATCTTCCCTATGTTGATGGTGTACATTTGGATTACGTCCGCTTTCCGGATGTCGTTCTCCCCGTCAGTCTGTGGAAAAACTACGGCATTGAACAAACACAAGAGCTACCCCAGTATGATTATTGCTATTGCGATGTTTGCCGTGCCAAATTCAAAGCACTGACAGGCAAAGACCCAATGGACATACAATATCCGATGGAAGATCAATCGTGGCTCAACTTCCGATACGACGGCATTACCAAAGTAGTAGACACAATCACCAAAGCTATTAAAGCCGACGGAAAAACAATATCTGCCGCTGTATTTCCCGGGCCTTCCATGGCCAAAAAGATGGTTCGTCAAGATTGGGGAAACTGGTCTCTAGATGCGTATTATCCGATGATATATAACGGATTCTACTACGAAGGTCCCCAATGGATAGGACGTTCGGTTAAAGAAAGCGTACAGACTGTAAATGGAAGGGCCAAGATATATGCCGGTCTGATGTTCAACGATATCAAAAACGACTTTGAGAAAGCCCTTGACGAAGCCTACGACAATGGTGCATCGGGCGTATCATTCTTCGATGGTCCCAATGAAGAATACCTGCATAAGTTTAAAGAATACCTTGACAAAAGAGGTTTTCAAGTAGCCAAATAGCCAAACAATATTCTCCGTTTGGATGGAAAAGAATCAGCCTATGCTGTATGGGATGACTAACAATAAAGTCTGAACGAGAAAGTAAGGAAGAGAGATAGAAATCATTCTATTCCTCTTCCTTTTTGAAAAAGCCCTAAATAGTCGACAAAAAGGGACTTTCCGATTTTCCACCTTGAACAAGTTCTCTATATTTTATTGGAGAGAGTCCTGTATGCTTTTTGAATGCAGTACAAAAATAATCAGGATTCTCAAATCCGACGTCGTAAGCTACTTCTTGACTTGTCAACATCGTGTCGGTAAGCAACTCTTTACTTTTCTGTATTCTTAGCTCCTGTATATAATGGTAAGGCGAAAGCCCCGTATATTGCTTATAGATACGTCTGAACCAAGAATAGCTCATAGACATTTCTTTAGACAATGCTTTCAGATCAATATCATTTGTAAAGTTTTCCAATATTCTGATCTTGGCTTGATTTATTTGATTGACCACTCTCAGATCCTCAAATTTAGAATGTTTGTCTCTGGCATAGGCGATTCCAATAAGATGACTGACAATACCTGCCAATACCTGCTGAAAGCCAGAACGTTGTTCAATGGCCGTAGTTATGGCCTGTTTATACAATTGAACAATATCATCACGTATGCCCACATTAAATAGAGGTTTCTGCACACTAAAAAAACCATTATTTACACGTTCCTCTATATCTTTTCCTCCAAAACCAATCCAATATTCATCCCATCCGGTCGAGATATCGGGTTGATACGAATGCCATTCTCCGGGAAACAACAAAAAGATAGTGCCCCCATTTATCTCTGTGCTTTTAACATTTGTAGAAACAAAGCTTCCCTTTCCTTGAGTAATATACAACAATTGAAATTCATTGAGTACACGCCCCTTATTCGTCGAAAATAAATATTGTGAAGGATGATTGTGAGGAGGATACAAAGTACCCGGAGAAATTTGTTGATGACCTACGTTTTTCACGGTAATTCCCCAGAGCAAATCTTGTTCATTCGAAACCAAGTATCTTATCAGGATGGGATCTTTCATATTAATATGAGCATTGAATAATTAGATAGTATGTTAAAAACAGAAGTGGTATTCCAGAACCATTATAAAGTAAGTATTTTGCATTTATACTTTTATGTATACGCATTGCTAACCTTCTAATCGAAAGCATACACTTTCAAGGTACATATCATCCTAAATCCGCATAATAATTATTATTAATTTCTATAAACGCTAGTAAATTTTACATTCATTATCAACAAGTCGAAATCACCATTTCATCAATACTAATAGTTATCATTCGCACAAATTAGATACAATCAATATGTTCTTCTATTTCAGATATACTAAAAGAATATCAACATTTACGATGACATGCAGACTATCATTAGCAATCCAGAACCTCAGTTCATTTCACTTACGAAAAAGTATCTTCATGATATTCACTCTTTTATTCATTCTACATGAACGATATTTTTCATATTTTAAATTCCACACGAAAGCAACAAAGAGATGAGCAACCACAACATAATTCAGGATAATCAGAATACAGATACCAGTCATCATCCATAGCAGCCAGTCAAGGTATTTTTGTTTTCATGCGTCACAAAGATTAAATTAACTGATACAAAGCTACGATATTATCGCCTTTTTAACAAATACTTTTACGCATTTAAATATTCAATTTGCGAAAAAATCAGTATGATACATATGTTATGCAAATAATGTCTTTGCCTATATATGACCGGATACGAAGATTGATGTAAAACCTTCTATCCGTTATTGTAGTGACATAAGGACGTGGCTTGCGACTCACGGCCGTGAGTCGCAAGTTTCATAAGGGAGAAAATTTATTTTCGTCCTTATGTAAATTTGAAAACATAAGGACGAAAATATTGTCAAGTTCTTATAGCGTTTTTACCCTATAAGAACGTCATCTTTCTTATACAACAAAAGCTGTAGAATTCATCTCGCTAAGAAATGAGTTCATACAGCTTTTGCTTATAATTTTACGTTTACAATAGTTATGGAGCAGGCTTATTCATCTGCCGCCGCACCCTTATTCTGAGTTAGATTTTTATTAATCTGAAGCTCTCTATATGGGATAGGGAACAAGAGTTTCTGTGCCGTAATATTGTAAGTACGGCTTGTCAATCCTGTATCTATAGACTTAATGTAAGCAGCATAATTGGTCATCACTTCGAGAGCTTTGCCCGTACGTACAAGATCATACCAACGATGATTTTCGAAAGCAAGTTCATGTTTACGTTCATTGGCTACAGCATCCGCATCAACAGATGTCAAAGGATCGAGCCCTGCCCGAGCACGGACCTGATTAACATAGGGAAGTGCCTCATCATTTTTCTGTTGATCAACCAAGCACTCGGCCAGAAGCAATAAAGCATCTGCATAGCGATATACCGGCCAATTATCATCGGTATTGAAAGCTGTATTGTGCGTATGATGGTATTTATTCACAAACGGCAGAGCGTCGGAATATTCACTGATCGCGGGATCGCCCGGCTGAAGTACACCATCTATCTCCATATTTCCATCTTCGGGATCGATCGTTCCGACTGCATAATTCACAGATACCGGAAGACGTTTGTCACCGGGTTCGTAAGAAGCAATCATCGCATCAGTCGGTACATTCCAACCTCCTGTAGAGCTTGTATTGGCGTCTGTAGTTCCTGTCAGTACGTTTCCGTCCCAAGATCTAGGCATGAAAGAATAGAGCCAATCGCTTTGCATTCCATAATTGCCTTGCATGTATTGGATAGAGAAGATATGTTCTACACTATTTTTCATGGAAGTATTGAACACATCGGCATAGTTTTGCAATAAGTCGTACTTCATCTTTGTGATATCTTCAAGTTGCTTTTGAGCCTCCACATAATCCTTTTCGGGTTTTGTGAGTAAGACATACGCATACAACATTTTTGCTGCTCCCTTCGTTACAGATCCATCTTGTGGAAAAGAAACAGTAGGCAACTTATCGATCGCATCTTTCACATCAGCAATAATAGTATCATACACTTGGTTAGTCTCTGCCTGAACAGGGAAAGCATCGGCAGAATTTGTAACGGGATGCAATTGAAGCGGCACTCTACCGAAGTTTCGAACTAACTCGAAGTATGCGAATGCACGAACAAACTTTGCTTTTCCAATAATATCCTTCTTGAAATCATCAGAAAGCTTGGCTTTGTCTATATAATCCAATATCGTGTTTGCACCGGCAATAATACTATAGCAAGATGCCCATGAGTCAGAAATAATACTATTGGTACTACTTACCAAAAAGTTTGCCACATCTTCACGATCGGTATTACTCGTCATACGTTCATTATTGTTTCGAGTAAAATGTGTATTATCCGAGCGCATTTCTTCGTAAACATAACCGAGGCTATAGATACTTCTCAAGCTAGCATACGCACCATTTACAGCTTCCGTGAATTGAGTTTCTGTTTGATAAAAATTATCTACAGCAGTAGAGCTCGAAGGAGTAATATCCAGAAATGATTCGCTGCAGGAAGTAACAAATATAGCTGTTAATATGATTAATATCTTTTTCATACTACATAAAATTAAAATTATAACTTAAAAAGTCAATTTAAAACCAATAGTGAATATTCTAGGAATAGGATATGTAGTCATATCGACACCCAAACCTTGCCAACTCAATTCATTTCCATTTTCAGAGGTATTGTTAATCTCCGGATTTGATCCCGGATAACTTTTCCAGACAAAGAGCTGTTGACCCGACACATATACACGTGCTTTGGATATATAGTTGTTTTTCTTTATCGGAATGTTATACCCTATTGTTATATTCTTCAATACAAGATGAGAAGCATCATATACCCAACGGCTATTTTTCAAACGATAAATTTCGGTTGTTCCGGTAGCAGTACTTGGTACCACTCCGTTGCCCGGATTATCTATAGAACGCCAACGATACTTCACTTCCTTATTTACATTAAACACACCATCAAGATTGTATTCATTATCGGATGAGCCCAAGAATACATCTCCTCCTACCTGACCAGTGAGGAATATACTAAGATCGAAATTCTTCCACGAGAATTGATTTGTTATACCAAACAACATATCCGGATTCGGGTCACCGATTATTGTTCTGTCTTCAAGAGTTATAACGCCATCGGGTTTGATATCTTTCATTCTTGCTGTTCCCACTTGAGAACTTGCATGTTTGGGTTGAGTATCAAATTCTTTTTGATTCATATACACTCCATCAAAAACATATCCATAAAATACACCTGCCGGTTTTCCTACTTGTAGACGATTCCAGTCCGAATAAACCTCTTCGCCTCCGATAGGTTCGTTGTTAGTGCTCAATCGTTTTATTTTATTACGGGCAAAAGTCAAATTCAAGCTTGTCTTCCATTTAAAGTCACGAACAAAGTTTCGAGATTCAATATTTATTTCGTGTCCCCAATTGTCAAATCGTCCGACGTTACCCAATATCTCACCGAATCCAGAAGACCAGGGAATATTTGTCTGATAAAGCAAGCCATCGGTTATTCGGCTATAATAGTCGTACGTAATAAAGATACGATCATTAAAGAATCCGAAATCCAAACCGATATTCAATTGTTTGTTCTTCTCCCATGTCAGTTCGTTATTTCCGATATTGGATAACGACTTACCTTGAGCAAGACTACCACCAAGTGCATAATTATTTTTATACAACTGACTTAAATAAGCATAATTACCGAAGCTGTTATTACCAGTCATACCCCAGCTACCTCTGATCTTAAAATAATTCATCACTTTAGTCAAGGGTTTCATAAAGCTCTCTTCCGAAGCAATCCAACCTACAGAAAAAGAAGGGAATGTTGCATATTTGTGTTTCGGTGCAAAACGTGAGCATCCGTCATAACGTATATTAGCCTGAAACAAATAGCGGTCTTTGTAATTATAATCTATGCGGCCCAACATTGAAGCCATAGTCCACTCTTCCGAGCTACTGCCTCCTGTGATAGTGGCAGCAGCATTAAGCCAGGATATATCATCGTCTGGATAGTCTGTTCCATTCACATTGCTCCACTCGGAATTGGCTTTCTGAGCCGAATAACCGACCGTTGCACCGACAGTATGTTTTCCGAATGTCTTATTGTATGCAAGAAGGTTTTCAATGTTCCAGTTATAATAGGTCGATGTAGAATAGGATCCTGTAGCTTTGTTTGGAGGAGGAGCCATAAGTCCACCCGATACATCAGAAGGTATCCAAGAACGGTTTCTGCTAGTACCGACATCCGTACCGATTTGCAATTTATACGTCAAACCGTCAAAGAGATCAATATTCAGAAAAGCATTACCGATAACGGACAGTGCTCTCGAATTATTCAACTGTCCTTTGATGTATCTCAACCAGTTGGGCTGACCAAACATACCCGGAGAGTCCAAACTAACCTTCAGACTACCATCCTTTTCATAAGGACTTTGGCACGGATCGGCAATCAAAGCCGCACTCAATACTTGCCTGTAACCATCTGTATTTTGATTGTTGTAAATCTGAAGTGCAGGTGCTATATTGACTCCTATTCGAACTTTATTGTTCAGTTTAAATTCATTGTTCGCACGCACAGAGTATCTCGTAAAATCAGAGTTTAGTACAACTCCATTTTGCTTATAATATCCCAAGATAACCGTTGACATCGACTTGTCGGTACCACCGGATAGCATTAAATTAATATCAAGTGTTGGAGCATCTCTGGTCAGCAACTTATACCAATTCGTACCTTCACCATATTGATCCGGATTCTTGTACATATCGGGAACCTGCTGCCCGCTATCTTCATAAAACTCCTTCTTATATTGAGCAAATTCATGGGCATTCATCACATTCATTTCATTCATACCCTTCACGGTTTGAATACCGTAATTCACTTGAAGATCAGCCTGCATTTTTCCACTTTTGGCCTTCTTTGTAGTAATCAGAATCACACCATTGGCAGCCCTAGAGCCGTACAATGAAGTAGCTGCGGCATCTTTGAGAACGGTAAACGATTCGACTTCGTCCGGATTGATATTATTTAGACTTGTCGAAATAGGAAGCCCATCCAATACAAAAAGAGGAGAATTGGAACTTAAAATAGAGAATGCACCACGAATACGAAAGCCCATACCCTGCCCCGGAGCACCAGTCGACTGATTTATTTGTACACCGGGCATTTCACCCTGTATCTTTTGACCTATTTGCCCAACTGGCATATCAGACAAATTATCAGCCTTAACTGTAGTGATAGACCCCGTTAAGTCTTTTTTCTTCTGTGTACCGTAACTGACAACTACAACTTCATTGAGAACCTTAGATTCTTCTTTCATTATGACATTTATCTGGCTTGACTTTCCAACAGGAACTTCTTTGGCAGAATAGCCTATAAATGTAAAAGATAAAATAGCATCATTGCCAGAAACCTGAATAGAATAGTTTCCATTAGCATCGGTAATTGCAGCATTATGGGTAGCCCCTTTCTCTACGATACTTACACCGGGTATAGACTGCCCATCATCACCTTTCACATTTCCAGTAACACGTTTTTGAGCATATACCGAAAATGATGAAACAAATAGTAAAATCAACATTAATGCTAATCCACGCACAGCAGAAAAAGGAAAGATGTTTTCCAATAGTCTTCGCTGCAATAAAGGATGTTCGCTTTTCATACTAATAATTTTCTCAAGTTTTTTCATACGCGCTTTTTAAATATATTAGACATTTATCAGACTTAACATTTTCAACAAATTATTTTACACACACAAGAGTACAACCTCGCCATATTAGTGAAAAACAATTAATGATACAAATTTATAGCTTTGTAAAACAGATATACTTCACTAAATGATGAATAAATTTAAATATATGACACAAAGATATACAAACATTAAACAGAAGTCTTAACGCTTATTCTCTCTGAATATAAATTACATTATTCCGCTATAAGTTCATCCGTAAAAATATAACCGACTTTCTTGTTTGCAAGATCAGGTTTGGCAACATAACGTATGTATCGTATGTGCTCTTTCCCACTCCAGCCAAACTTTTTAAGGAAGAAGCCTGTTTTACTGAATGGAATATCATTTGTAATAGAAGCCAACAATTTGTAATTCACACTATCCGTAGAAGCATAAATCTCTACTTCTTTAGGCAACCAGTACCATCCGAATGAATCTTGTTCAAAAGATGCATATATTTTACGAACGAGCTGATTGGAGCCCAAATCGACAACGACATCCATATTGCCTCCTATGAATCCCTGCCATCTATTATCTTCGGGAGCCCATCCTCCCTGAATACCATCCACAAGAGCAGTCTTACCACCCGCAGCATATTCATTGTTATACAAACGTTTGTATTCTATTTTCTTGCCGTAAGCCAAATGATGTATCGGATTAAAATATTCCTTACGCTCGCCTATCTCTTTCTTCAAATTAAAAGGTTTATATCCTTTCGACCTTAAGAATATGACAGCATTCAATGCATTCTTCCGAAATCTATCGTAATCTTTTTTTTGCGGGCTAGTCCAACCTGTTTCGGCAATGGCTAGCAATCGAGGCCATATCATCAATTCGGCATTCTCTTCAGTAGGAATAAACTCAGTCCATAAGTTTGCCTGTATCCCCAATATTCTTTTTCTATTATCCGTATTCAATGAATCGGGTACAGGATTATAGCCGTACGCCTTTTCTAAAGGTGTATATCCCGCCCAAGACAATACATGAGAGGTTGGAGCATCCTGATAGAAATTGAAATAGCAATATTTGATGGGAGTCATTATCGCATCGTGTGCATTCTTCACTGCATTAAGTCCATATTCTTCTCCTCTCCATGACATTACAGTAGAATTGGGAGCCAGTCCACCTTGCATAATTTCATCCCAGCCCAGCAGTTTACGACCATGGCTATTTATAAATTTCTCAATACGATGAATCAAGTAGCTTTGTAGCTCTTCCACATTTTTCAGACCTTGTGTTTTCATCAACTCGCTGCACTTTTTGCAAGTGCTCCAATCCTTCTTTTCAGCTTCATCTCCACCAATATGAATATATTCTGACGGAAAGAGATCCATCACTTCTGTCAAGACATTCTCCAGAAACACAAACGTATCCGGATTTCCGACACAATAATCGGCACTGACATACGGTTTGCCCTGACAAGTTAGTTCAGGATAAGTAGCAAGTACTTCTTCACTATGTCCAGGCATCTCTATTTCGGGAATAACAGTAATATAGCGATCAGAAGCATATTTTACAATTTCTCGTATATCATCTTGCGAGTAATAGCCGCCGTAAGCACCAACTGTATCTTTTGTACAATATTGCTTGTTCATATCATCCCAAGCCACCAAGTCTTCGGATGTACGCCAAGCAGCTTTTTGAGTCAACTCCGGATACTTTTTAATTTCAATACGCCAACCTGCGCCATCAACAAGATGCCACTGAAATCGATTTATCTTATAATATGCCATCATATCCAATTGTTTTTTTATAAACTCTTTGGAGAAGAAATGGCGGGAGACATCTAACATGAAGCCTCTATGTCCAAGATACGGAGTATCGTTAATGATCAAATTAGGCAAATTCTTTTTCCCATATTGATTAACGAGTTGCATGAGGGTCTGCAATCCATAAAAGATTCCTATTCCAGCTTTTGCCTTTATCACAATTCCATTCGAGTTGATGTCCAACGTGTAGGCTTCCGGATTAGCAAACTTATCTTTATCAATCAACAATTGCAGAACCTTCGATTTAGAAGATTTACTATCCTTATTCGGCACAAATAAGAAATGATTGATATAGCTTAATATCCGTTCTTTTTCATCTCCTTGCAAGTCTGTATAAATTGTATTGACATCAAAATGAGAAACCCCACCTTTCATTACAATCTCTTGCGGCATTGGTATAAGATGTAAATCTTCGCTCTTCATCTTTTTGTGTCCATAAACATTGGAAACAAACACGAGCAATAATATAAATAGAAAGTTACGATTTTTGTTTTTCATGTTTTTAATCTTTAATAGATGTATGTGCAGTAGTATTCTATTGATAAACGAGAACTTTAACAGGACCTATCAAGCCGGCTTCGGGCTCTCCTCTATATGGCGTTGGTATCGTTTGATAATGATTGGACAGAGTGCTATATACCAATATTTCTATTTCATTTTTACCACTCTTCAAGTATTTTGTGATATCCATTTTATATGGATGACTCATCAATATACCTGCGTATTGACCATTGACTCTTATCTCGCACGAAGCCACCACTTCCGATAGATTTAGAACCACCTTCATGTCTTCTTTCATAGAACCCATGTCTAAAGTCTTCCGATAATACATTCCGCCCGAATAATATTTCAACGCCCCTGCCTTAGACCAATCGCCCGTATTCATCAAGCCTTTTCCTGTTTCCAGTTTGACAGGTTCCGGTATGACACCTGTACCTTGATAACCCTTTTCCGGTTCAAGAGAAAAAGCAACGACACCCTGTTTCTTTTGAGTTTCGGGCAAAACAACCCGATACGTATTAATGCCGGTACCATCATGCTTCAACAAGCACACATTCTTCTTAGAGATAGGAAGCCCATCAACCCAAACCTTCAGATCTTTGCCAGCTACATTGAAAGTCATGGCACGCAGACCCGGTACAGAACAGAAGCGATAATTCCAACGTTTATATTTACCTCCAAACGGATCGTACTTCAAATGATCGGAGAATCCCCATTTCATCGAGATCGTATCGGAATAAAGAGTGTATTTTGCATGAATCGGAGATGACTGCGGATACAAAACAACCGCGCTCCTATCTCTAAGGTCATGATACTCTCCTATCTGCATCTTGTAATCAACCTTACGGGTATTGGCATAACCGATCGATAGTTTGTGCCATCCTTTGGCAAGATACATGCTTGCAACATTATTCTTTCCATCTACAAGAACATACGATGGTTTTACTCCTTCTATCACCGTTTTGTACATTCCATTTGCAGGAGAATAGGCATAAGTATGATATACTTGATGACATCCACTATTAAGGATAAAAAAGCGATCGTCTACTTTCCCTTTCAGTCCATGCATTCCTTGAGCTCCCGGATTATCCCAAACGCCATACTGCCATGAATATTCATATGGCGTACTTTGATTTACAGATACGGCATCCATCGCTTTTTCGATAGGAATATTAGAAGGTATCGTATCCAACAGTGCCTGAAGTCCATAACCATAAATACTCTCTTTCCAATTAGAATCATCGAAATCGGGTTTCGTCCAATCCAATCCGGCATGTTCTTCCGGATGATACCGAAAAGCTCTTGCTTCCGCCGAAATAAACTCATTGGATGCAGGCAAACGAAAATCGCCCCACTTATTATTCATCGTAGGCAACAGCTCTACTTCCCAATCTCCACCAAGATCTATTTCTTTTAGAAGTTTCTCATCGTTTTGTTCTTCCTTCGCTAATAAAGGCTCACCCGGAGAGAACACCAATAAGAATGCATCATCCGTATCTTCGTCCAATTGCAACCACGAACCTTTATCCGTTCGCTCTACAACAGGAAAAGGTTTTGTACTGCCGCTAGAAGCGTCCCACAATTCTACTTTACCCGTATTCCGGAAAAAGCATTTTGTATTTTTGGGCACGTCCATCACCATATATACATCTCTGAATCCTACTCTACGGTGAAGTACTTTACCGACTCCACCCATCGGACTAAAATCAGGTGTAATCAAAGAATGAATAACCGAAGGAATAGAATCGCCATTCGCAACATAGAGCCCCACTCCCCCTGCTTTGTTTATCGTTTTTGTATCTTTTTTTCTCGTTATTGCATCACGAGCGGTTATGCCGAACATTTCCTTCATTATGGCATCTACATCCTTATCGTTCGCCCCCGATTTTGTAGTAGAGTTCGGAAGTTCGCCCGAAGCGATAACAATACCGCCAGAGCGGTAATGAGCCAATATCTTTTCTAGAGAGCTGTAATGCATCGCTTTCATATCTACCAGAACAACAATTTTATAATGTTCATCGGATACATGGAGCATGCTGTCGCGAACAGAAGCATTGCGCAATGCTACATAATTGATAAAATCATAATCCAAACCTGAATTACTCAATTTCAAAGCAGTATCAAATGCTTTCTGAGGAGTTGCTTCCGGATATGCTTGCATCGCTTCCGTAGGATAAACCAAAGCAATATCGCACACATGGTTTCCTTGACTCATCAGATAACTTAGGCGCTCCGTATATTCAAGCCATTTCTTCATGTGCGGCCAATAGGGCATTCTGAAGTGAAAACAAGGAGGAGCCCACTCCCACCATCCGCCATGAGTGGTATAATACAACCCATGCATGCACAGCAGATTACCTCCTGCCATGAAATGATGATTGATCTGTCGAGTCAACCAAGATCCCGAGCTACTCCAACCCATACTATGAAAGGCTTCGAGCCATGTACGAGGCCTTCCATATAAATGAGCAATAGAGCTGGATATCTTTGTAGATAAGAAACTCGAACCTTTTGCAGGAGCATCATTGCCGGGAGCTGTATACCAAC
Organism: uncultured Bacteroides sp.; assembly: GCA_963676865.2. Classification (GTDB taxonomy): domain Bacteria; phylum Bacteroidota; class Bacteroidia; order Bacteroidales; family Bacteroidaceae; genus JAAYUD01. The sequence continues at coordinate 113,397 of CAXXSS010000001.1, forward strand.
TATTTGCTCTGAAATAGTCCAAATAAGCCAATGGATTGATGCCACGTTCTAGATTGTCGCTACCATATATCAAACCACGCTCAGCCTGCCAGTCGTACTTCGGTTTAAAATAGCGATCTTCTGCCAAGTCAAGAACTACATCACAATAATCCATGCGTATCTTTGTAGTGATATCACCAATATTATCTATCAGTGCGGGGAGATACAAACAAATATCATAACCTTTGCGCTTCTTAAATTCATATTGAAAATCTTCCGACCACACGCCAAAGTCTATTGGGTACAATAACTCGTCTTGAAAGAAATAATTCATTCCACGCTTGGCATCATCGCCCACTTTCTTTTCGAAGACATCAAAATAACTTTTCACCAGCTCTTTACCGAAATCGGGATGAAGCAGATAATTAGCTTTTGTCGATATAATATACACCTTGAATGTTTTGCCGGAAGGAGCTTTCCACTTAATCTTTCCTGAAGAGATATAAGGCTTTAAATCTATCTTACCGGGATAAGCCACAACGGTAACGAGATTTTGAGGCAATAGTTTCTCTAGTATGTTATTCCCTGCCACAGCGACACTTTCTATTTCCAACTCACCCTGATAGTGCTGAAATTTAGGAAGTTTATCCAAATCATCCGGATAATATCCATTACCTTTCCATCCTATCGTATAGTCATCCAATCCAATACCTAACCCTCTAGCAGCACAATCTTTAGTAAAATCGGTCCATACTTTCCACCAACCATCAGAAAAAAGAGAAGGCTTTCCTCCATCCGTTTTGCCAAACAATCCGTATCCATTCTTATGAGCTTCAATATCTACGTCCGGATCTTGATGAACATAGCTCACCGAAAAACCATCTGTCGCAGAAGAAGAAAGGATATCAAGCTGCTCGTGCAAGCGTTTCATATTCAGGCTATCTCCATCCCACCAATAATACGGTATATTTCCATAGCCCTTTGGAGGATGAACAAAATGAGATAAAACATCCATGCGAGGATCTTTAGATGGATATCCTTTACCTTTCTGAACTTGAGAATTGGCACTCAACGTATAAAGAAGGAGCACTAAGACACAAATTAAATTTCTTTTCTGCATATCTTTCGAGTTTCGATTTTTAAGAGAACAAATAAGTTATTGAATTGTTTGGGGCCTGTCACACACCTTCACGCCAAACGTTTCCGAAGGAGTATCTCCCATTTCAAGTACCAGATTTCCTCCAGCCATTATATCTTCAAATCTTAAATAAGACTTATTGTAAACCTTACTATTGAGATAAACTTTTCTGATATATTTATTTCTCTCACTATTATTCAATACATTAATATGGAACACCCGACCATGCCGCACCGTTATCGAAGCCTTGTCAATAAGGGGACTTCCAAATACATATATTCCTCCGGCAGGAGCTACCTGATAAAATCCCAAAGCCGATAAGACATACCAGGCAGACATTTGCCCCACATCTTCGTTACCACAAATTCCGTCGGGCTTATCAGAATATAAAGTTGTCATGATCTCCCTGACCTTTGCTGCCGTCTTCCACGGCTGACCCACAAACGAATATAGATATGCAATATGATGGCTTGGCTCATTACCATGAGCATACTGGCCTATCAAGCCCGAGATATCAATAGACGCATCGGGGCCCATACTACCATTCACTATAAAAAGGGAATCCAGCTTAGAAATAAACTTTGCTTCACCGCCAAACAATCTGACCAATCCCCGAACATTATGAGGTACAAGCCACGTATATTGCCAAGCATTGCCTTCTGTATAATCATTCTTTTGATGAACAGACAAAAACGGATCTAAAGGTTTTGTATCGAATCGTCCACAGGAATCAACTCCACGCACAAAACCAATGCTTTTATCAAAATAAGTTTCAAAAGAATGGCTCCTTTTTATGAAATAAGCATAATCACTGCGTGCATTTCTTTTTTTAGCAACCTGAGCCAATGCCCAATCGGCAATAGCATACTCCATGCCTTTTGCTACCGATTGCGTCATCGTATCATTAGGCAAAAATCCCCATTTCTTATATTCCTTAAGTCCCCTTTCGTCAAGCAACTGAGATTTTTTCATCGCTTCGTATGCCAAATCTTTATCAAACCCCGCAAATCCTTTCAAATAAGCATCGGCTACTACCGGTACGGCAGGATTCCCCACCATCGCATTCGTTTCATTTCCCACAAGATGCCATACCGGCAATTTACCTTGTTCCTTATAGATATTCAACATCGTATTCACTATATCTGCCATCCTCTCCGGATGAATAAGAGTCATCAATGGGTGAGCGGCACGATACGTATCCCAAAGAGAGAAAGTGGTATAGTTGACAAAATCTTTTGCTTTGTGTATTTTTTGATCAGAGCCATAATAATAACTATCGACATCGCAAAACACAGAAGGAGCGATCATAGTATGGTACAGACCAGTATAAAACGTACGCATAATCGATGCATCGGGCGAATAAATTTGTATCTTGCTCAGTTCCTTGTTCCAATCTTTATCCGCACGATCTCTCACTTTATCAAAATTCCACCCCGACAGCTCGGTTCGAAGATTCTTTTTTGCGCCATCAATACTGACTGCCGATATTGCCACTTTAACATATATAACCTTTTTTGCAGCACTCGGCTTAAAGTAAGCTACACCATAAGTCTTTTCAGAAGTAAGACTGGTTCCTTTTTTTATAGAGGTAGAGTCTGATACGGTAAAACGATCAATCGGTTCCGAAAATACAGCAGTAAAATAAACCCGTTGATCTTTGGCCCATCCGGTAGAATACCGATAACCCGAGATAACAGAATCATTCTCTTGAACAATATATCCTTTTAGAGGGCTATCCCAATCTATACCGGCTTCAAGATTGAATACGATACGAGGATCTGATGCCGACTCACCAAGATAAGTATATTTATGAAAACCCACTCTATTTGTTGCAGTCAATTCAACATCCACATTATATCGATCCAAATGAACGGCATAATACCCGGGAGACACTCTCTCCGTATTTTTCTTAAACAACGAATAAATTCCGGAAGATTGATTTCCTTGTATTCCCTTTTTTAGAACAACATCTCCGGTTACAGGCATCAAAACAATATCGCCCAAGTCACCGGTGCCAACTCCACTCAGATGCATGTGTCCGAAGCCCAATATTGTTGAATCGGAATAATAATAGCCGGAACACCAATCCCATCCGGTAGAAATATTAGTGGGTCCCAACTGTACCATTCCAAAAGGAACATTGGCCCCAACAAAAACATGTCCATGTCCGGCAGACCCGATAAAAGGATCGACATATTGAGTCAAATGAGACGTGCGCTTCACGGGATATGTAGGAGCACACTTGCTATAACACTCCGTAGCAAGCAACATTGGTAACAAAATGAGAGCAAACTTTTTGAAATACCGCTTTAGATCCATATTCTTATTCTTTTTAGGAACTATAAAAAATGAGTATACTATTTCTCTTACAGCGAAGATAACAAACGAATATCTATTTTTCGTAAATAATCACAGTAACAGATTTATAGCTGCAAAAGTAGAACAAGAAAGAAGAAACCTGTTTACTTATCTGATTTAATCACTTTAATTTTTGATACTACCTTATTCAATAGTAAAGGCCCATTTTCTATCTTACAAGAGAGTTGTTCAGATACCGTAAAAGAAAAGAATAATTGCAGGCCATATATTCCTTGCGACTCACGGGCGTGAGTCGCAAGTTTCTTCCTTATGTTTTTTCCGACTCACGCCCGTGAGTCGGAAAAAACATAAGGAAGAATTTTCTTGGCATTCCTTACCCGCTCAACAATACGCAAAAGGAGACCGCCTATTTTGATAGAACGGTCTCCTTCTTTTGAACATCTATATTGCAATGTCCTCACGACACCATAAGAGAGAGATGCTTTTATTTAAGAATTTCTTTGAGTTTTGCTTCAAGTTCCTCCCCACGCAAATCCTTGGCTATAATCTTACCATTTTGATCAATAAGTATAGTTGCCGGAATGCTCCTTACATTATAAAGAGCAGCACCCGCACTCTGCCAACCTTTAAGATCGGACATCTGTGGCCAGGGAATTCCAAGTTTCTGAATAGCACCTTTCCATGCTTCTTTATCACTGTCAAGCGAAACCCCTACAACAGCAAAGCCTTTGTCTTTATATTCGTTATAAGCTTTAATCACGTTGGGCATCTCTTGCCGACAAGGGCCACACCAAGAAGCCCAAAAATCGATCATCGTGACTTTGTTTTTAGTTACAAAATCCGATACTTTGATGAGTTTACCTTCAGGAGTATTCAATGCGATATCTATATATTGCGCTCCAACCCCCGTTTTTTTATTCACTTCTCGTTCTCTGGCAATTTCCAAATAAACTTCATCATTCGGACATTTTTCTTTCATCAAAGCCAATATCTTTGTCAAAGTAGGTTCATCGAACGTCGCATAATAATAGCCCAACAACACGCTACTCACACCCGAAGGTATATTGTCTATCAAGAATTGAATATGTGCCGCATTCTGAACTTTATTAAATTCATCAACTTTCTTCTGAGCTTCATCCCGTTCTACTTGCGTCTTTGTTGAATCGGTAGCAATCTTCCACGCCGGTTCGATCGTTGAGTTACTGGTTTCTTCTCTCTTATTAAACTCAGCCCACAATTCATTATCTCTTCCGCCAATTACAACTGTCTTCTTAGGATCTTTAGTCAAGTTAATCGTAACATGAGTATTTTCGAGAATAAATTGAGCTGCAAGAGGCTCATTTTTATCAATAACAGCCATCACAAAACGAAGTGCGGGCTGTTTTTGTTGACCTTTCATTTCGTATTTACCATCTTTTACCAAAGTAGAATCGGAAGGTACAAAACTGAAATAGCCTTGCATTTCAGCAATATAAACTTTTGTTCCATCGGGAGCACCTTCTACTGTGCCAGATACAACATAACCGGGTTTCTGAGCAACAACAGACTTAGTAGCTACTCTACGAACAGTTTTTTTCTTTGTCGTCTGAGCATTGGCAGCAAGCGATAAAGATATGACTGTAAATAATAAAAATAGTTTTCTCATTTTGTTTTCAATAGATTTTGAGTCCAAAGGACTCATAAACTTATAACTTCATTAATATATCTTCTATTTCTTGCGCATTGGTAGGTGCGGCAATCACCAATCCTTTAGGATTGACCAACAAATAGTATGGTACTCCCTGCACGAGATACTTTTTCATAAGATCTTTCGAGCCTTGTGGCGTAAGCTGATATTGTTTCCAAGGCATCTTTTCTTTAGCCACTGCACCCAACCAGGCTTTTTTATCCCGATCGTCAGAAACACTTACAACGATTAGCTTATCACTATATTTTTCTACCAATTTCTTGATTTCGGGTATCTGGGCACGGCATATGCCACACCAAGAAGCCCAGAAATCTATCAGCACATATTTACCTTTAGGAACAACAGCAGTCAGATTAAAAGATGTTCCTTTGTCGTCAACAAGTGGAAGATTCTGCAATTTCTCGTTTACAGCAGTACGCTCCGCCTCCATACTATTCTTACGGAATTCTACTAAACGAGCCTCATCATCGGGAACCGTCGTAATCATTTTATTAAGCTCTATTATCTCCTTCTTCGAAAGACGAGGATTGGCCTGAAGCAACATCTTGTTGGCAAAGTAGACAGACAAAACAGAATGCGGATGAGCCTTTATAAAATTCATTCGCAACTGGTGTTCAGTCACAGGATCTATATATTCAGCCTTACCCTGCGCCTCTTGAGCAATAAGATTATATTCGTTCAAATCGCTCTGAGGAGTACCGCCCGATACTTTAAAGTATTTTCCAATAGACTTTTGAGTATCTATACTGTCATAATGGGCAGCATCGAAAGTCATACCTGTATTGCTCACGAAGATCGTTGTATAAGTCCAATGCACTTTCGTCATATCCTGATTGTCGGCAGGCAGCAACGAAAGATTATTGGTTGTAAGGGTACAAATCGTCGGATGCTCCACTTTTCCTTTCAACACAAACTGCCCATCTTTCACTATAGTAGAATCGAGTTGACTGAAACTTTGATTTTCGTCAATGATAAGCCCCACCGTCAATCCATCAGGCATCCCAGGTATATTGCTTTTTATCGCAAAGCCTTGGGCAAAAGCAGATGTTTGTACCAGCAATAGAGCCAATAAAATCAATTTAAGACTTTTTATCTTCATACATCTATCAATATAAATTTTACTGAGCATCTCGAACAAAATGCACACTTAACATATTATGAATATTAGTCGTATGGCGCCATACTTGCTTCGAATTATATTGTATTTTCCTGATATAAGCCAAAGCTCCATCAGAAGCCGAGGTCGCCGTCCAATAATAACCATAAACCTTGAGCCACATAAAATGACTCGCGAAAGAAGAGCTCATATAATCATTAAAACCGCCATAAAGCAACTTCATACCGGTACCGGAATCTCCTTGGGTAAGCAATGCTCCTTGATAGGAACCACGCCATCCGTCGGCGGCAGCTTCTTGAGCACTCATTCCCAGAGCTTGCTCCAATTTCTGCCAATCATTATCGGTAGGAAGACGCCATCCGTCGGGAACAGCTTCTTTTGCACCGGCAAAGTTGTACAGATATCCGTAGTTGGCAACAGTTCTCGCATCGTTAGCACCCGCATCTTCACCTACTACCTGATTAGTACAATAAATGCCACAATTCTGATCACCCGTGTTATAATGACTATTCTCCACAGTCCAATCGAGACCTCCATAACGCACCCAGTGATAAGTATACCCATCGCGAACATCCGTCATAGTGCCACTTGCTTGGGGCTTAATCACGGGGACAACGACATCATTGTCTTTACTACAGCTATTGAATATCATCAGTGGTAATAGCAATAATAATATATATAATTTATTCATCTTCATTTTACGTCTTAAAGATTAAAAAATATAACCCATTTGCTGAATAATGGACTTCATCACAGCATACTTTTGTAATATTATAGGATAATCAGCATAAAGCTCATTAACTTCAGTATCAGACTTAGTAAGAACGAGCTTTACAAACGATGACACATCTTCTGTTTGGTCAGGATAAGCAATTAATATCAGATATAGACCTCCCCAATAATGTTGAGTTACGAAACCGGCCTTATTCATTGCCAATATATTCTCCTCTTCTGTTGACACTGCATCAGTAGTATGTCCATTATAAAGAGAAGAGCTATATTTAGTAAACGAAGCTAAAGTCGATGATGTTTGGAGAGATATTTTATTAACCATAATACCCGACAATACCGTCTGAGAAAAAGCAGCTTTATCTACATCGGTCATAGTCGAAATCTGTCCTACAGCTACAGAAGTCGCTCTATTACCTACTGCATATCGCGATTCTTCTATATACTTAAGAGCCCCATCCTCCATAGTATATCGGTCAATACGATTGACAAGTAACCAGCAGAAAGGCCTCAATTTATTTGATAAATGAGGCAATAAATAGTTTTCAAGAAACGAAATAGCGTTACGTTTATCTGTCATCGCTTGAATATATTGGTATTTATTGACCGATTCCGTAACGGATGTCATTACATAAGGGACATCAACCAACTCCGTCATATACTGCATCACACCATTGGCATCAACTCCGATTGCCTCATGGCGAAGTGTATCATTGAAAAGAACATAACAATTATTCTTTTTATAAAAATCACGACGCAACACCGATTCTTCGTCTGTGGCATTATCTTCGGCTGCAAAATAGTTCTTATCTGTTCCACTAGGCTTCAATGCCTCTTCGCTAGTACACGAAACCAACGAAAGCAAAAGTAGACCTACATATAATATAGTTCGATATCTTTTCATCTTATTTTCCTTTCTTATTTATCATTCTGTTACAGTATATGTTCTATTGCCGCGTTCATTATTAGGCATTCCATTGAAATCGATCACATCTTGCGGAATAGGTAGGGTATATCCCCAATCATTGGGTTGGAGAATAAATGTACAGCATTTTGTTTTGACTGCAGAATTGCGGTCTACGTAATAATAGTAAGTATGTACAATTCGTTTGGATTCAGGATATTTTCCACAGACACCATAACGGCGCAAATCAAACCAACGTTGACCTTCCAAACAAAGTTCACGTTCACGCTCATCACGGATAAGTTTCACCAAATCTTCTCCTATAGCAGTTACCTGATAATCTGTTCCTGGAGCATAACGGAAAGAGCGGAGTGTATTGATAAGCGAACGGGCTTGATCTTCATTTCCCAAATATGCTTCGGCTTCAGCCTTTGTAAGATAAGCCTCTGCCGAACGAAATAGAAACTTATCGGACACTTCTGCTTGATTAAACAGCCACGGATTACTATAAGCATATAAATAATAAGAAGGATCTTGTTCAGGAACCGTCAAATTAGTACCTGCAACAGCTAGTTTCGTATAGCCATTGAAGTTTCCGTAATGCCAGATAAAACGAGTTTTACGAAGGTCATTATCGTTATACAAATTATAGACATCATCCGAAATCTTAAAACTCTTATATTCATAAGTTGTAAAACACGGCATAGAATTCCCCCCCATCGAGAAAATAGTTTCGACTGACGACGACGACAAGAAAGCCGAACCTCCCTTTAGCGTATTTAGAGAAACCAAGCCAGGATGTACATCAATAACTTTCTGAGCATACTCAGCAGCTTTCGACCAATTTTGCATATACAGATAAACACGGCTCAACAAGAATCTTACTGCACTGACATCGGCACGAAAGATAGAAGGCTGTGCTCCATATTTTTCCAAATCTGTTTCAGCGATAGTCAAATCGGAAAGTATCAAGTCATAAACTTCTTGAATAGTATTTCGTTGAAACTTTTTGTCTTCTACTTTTTCTGATATTTTAATAGGCACACCCAAATCTGTCGCTGCAGAAGAAGCTACATAAGGTTTGGCATACAGATTGACCAACCAAAAATAGTAATAAGCCCGAAGGAAACGAGCTTCACCATCCACCTTAAGATTCCCCTGCTTTTCGTCTTCCGTGTTTTGAGGAACAGTTTTCAATGAATAAAGAATATTGTTGGCCACATTGATAAGCTTGTAACATTGCGTCCAGTTGGCATTTTCAACATTATAACCAGTATATGTATCATTCTGTCCCGAACGCGCCTGCCATGTATAAAGTCCAAAAACTTTTTCTTTTCCATCATAAGCCATATTAGAATTATTATAGCTATCGGGAGATTCTAATAGTTCGTCACCCAAGAAGTGAATAAAATACTGATTATCTAAACTCGGAGATATATTATTCGCTACATATTCGGGCATATAGCAGTCACCAATGAGAGTTTCGTTAAGATCTTTCCACGAATTTACATAATCAGTATCTTGAGAATATTCTTTCAGAAAACTCGAGCAGCCAGACAATAACAAAATAGCTGAAAAAGAGATATATTTTAAATATTTCATAATGCTTGCTTTTTTTAGATTTAGAATTGAATATTTACTCCAAAAGTATAATACGGTGTATCCGAAAGCTGAACAGTAGAGAAACCCGATTGCGTAGGAGTCTGTCCCTTTAAAGCTTTAGAACACCAGGTATAAAGATTTGTACCGGAAATTGTAAAAGCAAGACGCTGCAGACGGTATTTACTCAACAGACTGCTAGGCACCTCATAAGTGAGACTAACATTGGCCAGACGTAAATAATCGCCACTTACAGTGCGAAGATCCGAATAGTCGTACATATCCCATGAATTTTCGGCAATCTTCACGCCTGTATAGTTAGAACCCGAAGACCAATGAGCACTGTATTTATAATAATTGATTGCATTCTGACTCATGATCGATGGAATATTAGTGTAACGTTCGTCACCAGGCTTCTTCCAACGGCGAAGAATATCTCTGCTCAAATTGAATTCCGGATAGATATGATCTGGGCTAGTACCACTATTATCTCCCTGATCAAAAAGTCTGAAAAGACGCACCTTATTGCCCATACTGTAGTTCATAAGAACACCCAAACGCCATCCTTTGTACGAAATAGTATTACTAATACTTCCCGAAATATCCGGATCACGTTTGCCTGAAGCGACCAACACCCTAGTATAAGTATCTGCTTTGGATAAGCCGATCAATTCATTGGAACGATCTTCCCAATCATCAAAAAGTGGACCGCCATCTTCAGGATTCAATCCGATAAAGCGATAAGAATAGAATGTACTTACCGATTTTCCCTTAACAATAGCCGAACCATCCAAATAATTGCTCAATTCATAAGAGTTTTGACCGGGCGCCGTCTCCATATTGTTCATCGTCTTGGAAAACGAACCGGAAAACAACCAATTGAAATCACGTGTTTGAAGCGGAGTTACCGTAATGGCAATATTATAGCCCTTATTAGTAATGTTACCCGAATTAACAATATAAGAATTATATCCATTGATATCGGAAATTGTTTTATTCATAAAAGCATCCGTAGTCTTCTTCTTATAATATTCCAATTGCAACATCAAACGGCTTTTAAAGAAAGAAGCTTCAACGCCTGTATTAAAAGAATGAGTTTTCTCCCATTTCAAATCAGGGTTAGCAAAGGCACTGACGGTAGAGGTCATTTCTTTGTATTGAGGATCATAGGCTCCCTTATTGAGCAACATCACCGGAGTCTGTCCATCAAGCATATTACCTTGTTCACCATAAGAAGCTTTCAAAACTAAAGCATCAATCCAATTGGCTTTCATATGAGTGACCTCCTTAATGTTGGTCAATCCTGATACAGACCATACGGGCAATATTTTTTCGTTACTGCGAGTTCCGAATTTATTAGAGCCATCATAACGTGTATTGGCATTCAGTGTAAAATACTGTTTATAACTATAAGACAACGTTCCATAGGCAGACAGCAAATTGGTGCGAGTATCGGTGATAGTAGGCACACTGGAAGCCAGCCAAGTCAAATAGGAAGTATAAATAGTAGGAATTGTTGTGACAAATTTCTTACCTCTATCTTTGTAATATCCGCGAGCAATATACGCATTACCGTTATAAAGGCTGGAATTAGCTTCTACACCGACAGCAAGATTGATATTGTGTTGTTTATCATGACCAAAATCTTTATTGATATTTGCTTGTATACGTGCCGTGTAATCCTGACTACTGGTATTATTTTCAGATAGCTGACCACCGAAGGGCATCATACTATTCTGAGGTTCAGTAGCAGGACCCTTAAGTGAAGTTGCATACCAACTATCTTCACCATACCAACCTTCTATATTAGTATTATTTGTACCATAAGAAAACACACCATTCATATTGAACCAATCGGTAAGACGATAGCGCAAATTAAGCGTTGTGAGAATACCATTCTGAACTTGCATCATAGAAGTATTATCTTTCTCATTCAGAATATTATAATTGTATGAACCGCTACCTGGCAAATTCTTCAAATAATAAAAGTACGAACCATCGTCGTTGTATGCAGGAATAACACGACTGGTACGATAAGCATAGTCGATAGGAGAAACATTATCTTGATCATACCGTTTACTACTGTGATAAGCATTGATAGAAAGTGAAGCTTGGAGATTTTCGCTTACCGAAAAGTCCAAATTCGTAGAAACCGTATAGCGCTTATTATAATTATCTTTGATCACGTCATTCTCATCCGTATAACCCAACGAACTATAGTAGCGAAACTTGTCTGAACCACCGGAAATATTGATTGAATGATTGGTCGAAAAAGAATCATTGCACAAAAGTTTGAACCAGTCTGTGTTTTGTGTTTCCGCTTTGGCAACAGCCGCTTGAAATTGACTCTGAGAATAGATTCCACTATAATATTTGCTAATAGCATCTTCATACCCCACGCTCGACATACCGGAAGGATAAATATAATGCATATTTACAAGGTCTCGTGAAACCTGAGTACGTTCGAACGAGTTCATCAGATTGATTTTATGATCAGTGTACCGGGGACGACGACGAAAAGTGCTCTCCATATTATACGAGATAACAGGTTTGCCCACACGCCCTTTCTTGGTTGTGATAACAATGATACCATTGGCAGCACGAGTACCATAAAGAGCCGTTGCAGCAGCATCCTTTAATACATCAAGACGTTCAATATCTTGCGGATTGAGTCCCGAAATAGCATTACCAATACGATTCACGTAATCGGGATCATTAATAACATCGGCAGATAAGTTTACCGGATCGTTTATGATCACACCATCTACCACCCATAAAGGCTCGCGATTACCAATCAATGTAGACGTTCCGCGAATACGTATCTTAGGCACAGAATTTACTTCCGAACTAGAATTGGTAACGACCATATCCGGAATACGCCCTTGTAGCATCTGATCAATACTCGACACACCCGGCAATTCCAAATCTTTCATCTTGACAGAAGTCACAGAACTTGTCAAATTGCGGCGGTCTATTTGCTGATAACCTGTTACGACAACTTCATTCATCATGGCATTATCCTCTTTCATCGTAATCTTAAGGTGGGTATCGTTTCCTATACTAATGGTACGACTGACCATACCCACATACGAAAATAAGAGTTTGGTATGAGCAGAAGCAGCCAGAGAGAAACGCCCGTTTATATCGGTCACGTCTCCATATTTAGTCCCAACAAGAGTAACATTAACACCGATTAGCGGTTCACCCTTTTCGTCTACTACCAATCCTGTTACTGTTCGGCGATTGGACGATTCGGATTGGGCAACCACCGGACTTTTTTTTACGACACTCTTTACAACTCTCTTTTTTATTAATACATAATTATCGCGCAAGGTATATTCCAATTCCGCAGGATTACATACAGCTTCAATAGCAGTCTTTAAAGGTACGTCGATCAAATCGAGATTCAAACGTATATCCTTATTGATCGCATCTTCTTGATAAACGATAGACGCTCCGGTCTGTTGCTTTATCATATCAAGAGCTGCAACTACTGTAATATTAGTTTTTTTGATAGTCACAGTTTTGTTATGAGTTTCGGACCAAGCATTCGTAGCAATCAAAAAGAGCAAAGCTATGACAAACCAACGACTTGGCTGCATGACCTTTTCTCTCCATTTTCCATTCACTCTTTTCATAAACTTTTTTTTCTGTTTGGGTTAAACTTGATATTGTATTGGCCTAATACATTTTATTTTACTATTTTTTGTAAACAATGAGTTTCCCCGATTCTTTACGGAAACGTACATCAGATACATATTCTACTATTTCTAATGAATAATCCAACGACTTATCGCGATACAGGCTTCCTGTGAAATGAATATTGCGCAGCGATTCAGGTTCGTAAACTACATCCATATTGTACCATTCACTCAATTGTTCCATAATATTCTGAAGAGGTGCATCATTAAAATCAAAGACTCCCGTTATCCATGAGGTATAGATATCCGTGTCGACCTCTCGAATCGAAATAGCTGTCGAAGGCGATGATATTACAGCTTGCTGTCCGGGTGTCAATATTTTATTGGATATATTATTAGATACTTTCACTTTACCTCTTACCAGCGTTGCAGTCATATTGCGCATCGGATAAGCCGAAATATTGAATTGTGTACCCATTACCTGAACATTATTACCCGCAGCATTGACCATAAAAGTCAAGCCATTGTGAGCTACGTCAAAGAAAGCTTCGCCGGCGAGTTCCACACGACGTTCTTTTACAAACTTGGTAGGGTAACGAAACGTAGTGTTCGAATTAAGCCATACCACAGAATGATCGGGTAATATTAACTTGAAATTACCTCCAGGCTCCGTTTTAATGGTATTATACTGAATAGGAGCATCTTTATCGCTTGTTGTATCGCAAACCAACTCTCCCCCATTTTTCAACACTTGCCGTGTACCATTGGCATTGGTAAGCAAAACAGTCTTTTCAATTCGTGAATAGGGAGTTATGGAAGACGAACGATTTCCAAAATAATAGAAACAGGTACTGCCCACTATCAAAATCAATAGACAAGCAGCAGCAGATACCCGACGAACAACTAAACGACGCATCTTTGACCGACGACGTTCTTTAATATTATCAAACGCCACTGTTACGTCGGCATGCTGATAGGCATCCCAACGCTCTACAACCTTATAATATTTAATATAAAGATTAAATAAACGCTTGTTTTCATCAGACTCTTCCATCCACGACCTGAGCTGTTCGAGTTCAGTATCTGAAATCGAATGATGTCTGTATTTATTTAATAACTCAATAATTTCGGCAGTCAACATGGTCGTATTCTTTTATTTTATACCATATTGACGAAAAGAAAGTTTATTTGGGTGACAAAAGAATTAATAAAATTGAAAGAGGCAGTTCTTTTCTTAAAGTTCTTAACGCTCTGGCAAAGTATGTTTTTACCGTATTAACAGAAATATTCATTTCTTCGGCAACCTCTTTGTAGCGTTTATTTTCGACCACGATTGCGTTCAATACCGCCCGTTCTTGTGGCGACAGCTGGCTGATAATTCGATACAAACGTTCGTATTGTGACGAGAGTTCTTCCTCGTTTATTTCTTCGTCAGAGATTAAATTGGTTTCTTCAATATCAATAAAAACGCGATAGTTATTTTTACGGATATAATCGATAGAGGCATTGCGCACAGAACGGAATAGATAAGCTTTCGGATTCGTTTCGGCAGACAATAGTTTATTTTCCTCCCAAAAGCGAAGAAAAACATCCTGCACAATATCTTCAGCAATTTCCAATGAATCCGTATATTGAACAGATACCACACACAATTGTGAGTAGTACTTATTCATTAACTCTTTCAATTCCTTTTCTGCTTGAATTGGTTTTGGATTCATTTCAATATCTCAATCTTATTTTGGGCGCAAATTTATAAAATAAATAACTAATTATGTGATATTTGACAAAAATAACATCAATTGTGAACATGTAATCCCAAAAACGGTATTATTTGCACAACAAACAAAAACACCTTCCATTGAATGAAAAATTGTCGTATGTTCCTTTTTTCGGTGACGTCCTTAAGTTTTTTTGAAAACATATGGACGTCAACAGATTTAGGTCCATATGTGGTTTTGGCTGGTAAGAGCATAGTAAAAGTCGGGAATATGCATCAAATTCGATCTGCATTTCAACCTTTGCCACCTCCGTATGACACCATTATACACTATCCCACAGCAGGTTAACGATGCACCGTATACAATGCCAGCGAAAAAAGGTCCGAAAATCGCCCCTAGAGCATACTGTAGAGTCCCTATTTTCAGCGGGCCTCTGCTTAGAATCAGTCTAAACAATAGGCTACAGATAGCCGAGGAGCGGTTTTCATATTTACGAGTATGTCCTATTCATTTCGTTCCTAATGTCACTTAGTCTTCTGCTTTTTACTGATGAGCCAGAGATGCACATCTCATTAACGCAAGACTGCGTTGATCTAAAGCAGTGATCTTGATGCCGTTTCTCAGAACGTTTTGAGAGGTGAATACTCGTCGATATTCTGATACTATTTTAACCTCACCGAAGTGGCACTTATAAATGCATCAAAGAGTCTGATCTGCTATTCGTGGTTTATATTCTTTCATACGTAAATTATCAATTATTTTATGGGACATAATTAATGATTAATATCTAAGACACAAATATCCTCTTCAAATATTACATTCGGCCATATTTTAATATGGCATTTGGCGTATTTTAATTAGTGCTTTTGGCATTTCCATAACAATTATTATTTGAGTTCGGGATAAGAACTCAGATATATCGTTGCGACTGCGGCGATCTATTCCAATAAAATCATGTTCCAATTTGTGCGTTCTACATTCGTACGTCCCTGTTATGCTGTTGCAACGAAAGCCATAATGCTTTACCAAAAAAGCTTTTAAGCGCTTTGTAAGACCTTTTTGTAAGGGCGAAATCTGTAAAATATACGGATGAAAGTTGGCTCACATCAGAAAGACTTTATATCTTATCCTGAGAAAAGTGTCGTTCCATATATGTGAGTTGATCGAATCACATATATGGAACGACAAAACATTAATGAGCCGGCAGAAATAGCTTAAATGCGACAACTATGATTCAATAAGATGTGTACAAAACATCTTCTTGCAGAGAAAAAGAACCGGAGCACTTCCACGTAGAAGCAGTAAGCAAAGGAGCTTCTACACGGTGCCCACGCCACAGATACCGAGTCATTACTTAATCGGTTGATATTCGAGGCAGGCGACCCACGTTTCATAACGCACTAACAGTAAGCAAGATAACGCCATTTTGAGGTCCCATAAACAAGCCACGCCTATACATATAACTCATAACCAATGAGATAACATGACGGATAGAGTTTCAAAACTTTTTTTTTGTTTACAACCTGTATTTGGCGGCTTTTGACTCGTCTATCCAGACTTCTTTGTTTTCCATTCTAATACATCCTTCGGCTATCAACTCCGAGAGTGCTCGAGAAAGAGAAGGCCGGGCAACGCCTAATATTTGTGCCGTTTCTGTCTGAGATATAAGCGAATGGTGAAGCCTCAGATAATTAATAAGACGAGATTTCAGACTTTGCAAAGCAAACTCCTTCAACTTTTTCGATAGCATCAATACTCGGTCGGAAACCAATTGCAAGAAATTGTTCATAGCCAACGGATATTCTCTGATGAAACGCAAAAAAGACTCCTTGTTCATTGCCAATATCTCGCATTCGTCAATGGCTTCGATATTGGCGGGAAAATGTTTGACCGAAGAAAAAACAAAAGCGGGAGCAAGCAGCAAAGGTGCCGAAAGTGTACTCACCGTAAGCTGTTTACCCTCACTACTCACCATCTGCGAACGTGCATTACCGCTACATAGTAACAGCAACGAACGACAGACTTCGTCTTGCATAGCAATAAATTCGCCTGCCTTATATTTTCGGAGAGCATGATCGGGAGAAAATAAGAAAGGCAATATATCTTGCTCATCCATTCCATCAAATAAAGGCGTTCGCTTTAATACGGATATATCCATTGTTTTATTTTTTTAATAATCGGCGTAACAAATGTGACAGTTTCAGAGAACAGACGTCTCTACCTTTGTGCAAAAATAATAATAATAATGATCAAAAAATTATTCGAGTATGGAAAATAGTATGTTTTGTTTTCAATGCCAGGAAACGATGAAAGGAACTGGCTGTATATTAAAAGGTGTTTGCGGTAAAGACGCTACAACGGCTCGCTATATGGATTTGCTGTTATTTGTAACAAAAGGCGTAAGCATTGCAGCCGATTTGTGCAGAGCAAATGGAATAGCAGTAGGAACACCTGTCAATCATTATGTTGCAGATGCGCTCTTTTCGACCATCACCAATGCCAATTTCGATAGCGAGAGCATATTAAACCGAGTTTATTCGGGTCTAAAATTCAGAGACGAATTGATTTTGATGCTTAATGAAAAGAATATAGCTTACCCGCAAGTAGAAGAAATGACATGGAACGGCGACGAGCAGACCCTAGAAGAACAATCGGCCAAGGTAGGCGTGCTAAGCGAACCGAACGAAGACCTACGTTCTCTGAAAGAACTCATTGTTTACGGATTGAAAGGTATGGCTGCTTATTTGGAACACGCTATGCGATTAGGCTTCGACGACGAATCTATCCATCTTTTCATACAACAGGCACTAGCCACGATTGCAACTAAAGATCAGAGCGTGGAAGAATGGACAGCCTTAGTTCTCCGTACCGGCGAAGTGGGAGTACAAACAATGGCACTACTCGACAAGGCAAATACAACCCGCTACGGCAATCCGGAAATAACAAAAGTAAACATCGGTGTTCGCAACAAGCCCGGAATATTAATTAGCGGTCACGATTTGCACGACATCGAAGATCTATTGAGACAAACAGAAGGAACCGGCGTCGATGTGTATACACATGGCGAAATGCTTCCGGCACACTACTATCCGGCTTTTAAGAAATACAGTCACTTTGTAGGCAACTATGGCAATGCGTGGTGGCGCCAACGCGAAGAATTCTCTTCTTTCAACGGTCCCATCATTTTCACGACCAACTGTATCGTTCCGCCGCTAAAGAATGCCAACTATATGGAGCGGATGTTTACTTGCAATGCCACAGCTTACCCCGGTTGCGAATATATTCCTACAGAATCGGACGGACATAAAGATTTCTCAAAAGTAATTGAATTGGCCAAAGGATGTTCATCGCCAACAGAAATCGAACACGGAGAGATTATCGGAGGATTTGCTCATAACCAGGTATTGCAATTGGCCGATAAAATTGTAGAAGCTGTAAAGAGCGGCGCTATCCGTAAGTTTGTAGTGATGGCAGGTTGCGATGGCAGAATGAAGAGCCGCGATTACTATACAGAGTTTGCCCAATCGCTACCTCAAGATACCGTCATCCTTACAGCGGGTTGCGCCAAATATCGCTACAATAAGTTAGGATTGGGAGATATCAACGGCATTCCACGTGTACTCGATGCAGGACAATGCAACGACAGCTATTCTCTTGCCGTCATCGCTTTAAAACTAAAAGAGGTATTTGGACTCAATGACATCAACGAGCTACCTATTGTGTATAACATTGCATGGTACGAACAAAAAGCAGTGATAGTATTGCTTGCTCTACTTAGTCTTGGAGTGAAAGAGATACATTTGGGTCCCACTCTACCGGCTTTCATATCACCGGCAGTGCTCAATGTACTGATCGATACATTTCATATCGGAACAATAAGCGATGTAGACCAAGATATGCAGTGGATGAAATAGGGAAAACTATATTCGCATAGAAGGTAAATCACTAAATAAATGAATGATCATGGAACTAAAAAATAAAACAATTGGAGCTATCGTTGCAGAGAATTTTGCAACGGCCGATATATTCAGAAAATACGGCATAGACTTTTGCTGCCACGGGAATGTAGATTTCGAAGAAGCTTGCGCTAAAGCCCAAGTTTCCATAGAGAATATATCCAAAGAATTGGAATCGGCAAATGGCGGCACATCAACGGGTGCAGATTTCAGCCATTGGCCCTATGATCTGCTGATCGACTATGTGCTCAAAATTCATCATCGAGGCATTCGAAGAGAAGGACCGGAGATATTGAAACTGCTCGATACCGTAGTAGGCAAACATGGTGCCGCACATCCCGAGTTGACGGAAGTAAGAGAACTTTTTCAGCATTCGTTGGAAGACTTGGAATTGCATCTTTCGAAAGAAGAGAACGTACTATTCCCCTATCTCTATCATCTGTTCGAAGCCGCTGACAATGGGCTGTATGTAGAACCTATCCATTGCGGTAGTGTTTCGCACCCGATAGAAGCAATGATGTCCGATCATTCCAACGAAGGAGAACGTTACAAAAAGATCAATCAGCTTACAAACAATTACCGTGTTCCGGAAGATGCATGTAACGGTTACAAATTGTTACTTTCGAAAATAAAGTTGTTCGAAATAAATCTGAACGAACATATTCACCTCGAAAACAATATTATTTTTCCTGCTGCCGTTCGGATAGAGAACGAACTGCTAAACGGTTAAGGCAGCAAGCATCTATTTTGATCATGTTTTTATATCAGAGAAGTGTACTGAGCAGTATAAAAGAACTTGCTCAGTACACTCTATTTATGCAGGTATATTTCCAGAGAAGGACAAACGAAACGGACTATCGTCTATCAATCATTCAATATCAACACCATAACGCCACAAGCACTTTGAGCGCCTACGACGAGCGCCTGCTCTATATCGGCAGTTTTCGACGGGCCAGAGATAAAAGTTCCAAATCCATAATCGCTAAATTGGAGCATATCGTACGCCTCGTGCATATTGTTCACTATCTTGTCGGCAGAGAGAAGAATCACCAAATATTCGGCAATAAAATAAACGGCTTTCTCTTTCACCGCCTGCGGAATCCATACGCACCCATTCTCTGCCACTCCCATTTCACCCCGTACGACGGCAACATCTGTTCCGTCCAAATCTTGCGGTTTTGCCACTACATCGGGATTACCCGTTGCAATAGCCACTTCCGGTAGATTGGAAACAATAGTTACAGCTTCTGGATAATAAGAGCGAATCAAATCGTTTATATCTTCACCAGCCTCTACAACATGTGCATTCCCCCCTACAGCTTTCGTCATATCAATAAACTGTTGCAGCGAATCGTCGTACCGCACAGCCTCTACAAGGATATTCGGCATTTCGTAATCGGCACAACTATTTTTCCTAATGTTGGACAATATGCTTTCTTTACTATTCATCGTGTATTCTTTTTTGCGTTATCTGACAATTCCTTTCTTCCACATTTCAGAAAAAGATTTTCGGGCAAAAGTGGGCAATTCACGTCCTTTTCCCCAAGCGTTTAATCTATTATATAATATATTGCGTGGTAAACGATTGATAAGTGGAGCATATTTCAGACCCATATAATAGAGGGTGGGATGTCCATAAAGATACTTCAATCCGCTCGAAATAATCTTCTTCATGGGGTCTGCCTTATGAATCGCATCCAATCCCTGACGCCAAGAATATATCTGTTCGGAAAGATTTATCTTTGCAGGGCAAACATTGTCGCACGAACAGCATAACGAACAAGCAGAAACATTATCGCTATACACCCGCGGAGAACGCAACATGCCCAAATTAATACCGATAGGGCCCGGTATGAAGTAAGTATAAGAATACCCACCACTCCGTCTATACACAGGGCAAGTATTCATACATGCTCCACAGCGCAAGCATTTCAACGTTTCCCAATGCTGCGGATTTGCAAGTATATCACTACGTCCGTTGTCTACCAATACAATATGCATCTCACAATTCGGACGAGCTTTACGAAAATGCGACGTGTACGTAGTTGAAGGCTGCCCTGTTGCAGAACGAGCCAACAATCGGGTAAAAACAGCCAATGAGCGATAATCAGGAATGACTTTTTCGATACCCATCGAGACAATATGCAATGGTGGTAAAGATGTACTCATATCGGCATTACCCTCGTTGGTACATACAACAACATCACCCGTAGCTGCCACACCGAAATTGGCTCCCGTCAATCCTGCATCGGCAGTCATAAACTCATTACGAAGATGAAGCCTTGCTACACGTGTCAGATAAGTAGGATCACTATTGCCTGATTCGCTTCCAAGTTTATCTTCGAACAGTTTGCCCACTTGCTGACGTCTGAGATGAATAGCCGGCATTACGATATGAGAAGGAGCTTCATGCATCAATTGCAATATCCGTTCTCCCAAATCAGTTTCTACTACATCAATACCTTTTCGGATAAGGTAATTATTGAGACGACATTCTTCGGTCAGCATAGACTTACTCTTCACAAGCTTCTTTGCACCGTGCTGCTGCAATATATCATAGACTATTTTATTGTGTTCGTCGGCATCTTTCGCCCAATGTACAATCACTCCATTGGCTTCTGCACTAGAGGCGAATTGTTCCAGATAGGTATCAAGATGCGTAACAGTATGGCGTTTTATAGAACTCGACAGTTCGCGCAGTTCTTCCCACTCGGCAAGCTGCATAGCCACTTTGTCACGTTTCTCTCTGACATACCAGATAGATTGGTTGAGAAACTGTGCCCTACTCTTGTTCGACAAGAAGGCACTTGCTGCCTTGGTATGTTTCGTACTCATAATCCTGCTGCTAATATTTGGACGACATGAATGAATTCGATTGGTTTGTTTTGACGGCGTGCAATGCCTTGCAAATGCATCAGACAAGAGCTGTCCGGTCCGGTAATATATTCGGCACCGGTAGCGATATGACTATCCAGCTTTTCAGTGCCCATCTGTACAGACACTTCCGGCTCCTCAATAGAAAACATTCCGCCAAATCCACAGCATTCGTCTACCCGTTCGGGCTCCACCACCGTAACGCCTTCTACCAATGACAATAAATCTCTCATTTTCGAAAAGCGAGGGATATTCAGTTCACTGGGCGACGATAAATGCAATTCGCGCACTCCATGACAACTATTATGGATGCTGACCTTATGAGGAAATACTCCAGGAAGTTTCTCAACCTTAAGGACATCATGCAAAAATTCACACACATCCATCATTTTATCGCTTGTCTGACAGACATGTTTTCCCTCAAGAAGTCGAGGATAATTCAGTTTCACAAAAGCTGCACAACTCGCCGAAGGAGCCACTACATAATCATAACCTTGAAAAATATCTTCGAAATGAGCGGCAAGAGGTACTGCCTTTTGTTCGAAACCGGCATTCGCCATGGGCTGCCCACAGCAAGTCTGCTGCATCGGATAATCTACATTGACACCCAAATACTTCAATAATTTATAGGTAGCCACCCCTACTTCGGGAAATACCGCGTCGACATAGCACGGAACAAATAGACCTATTCGCATGAAAATCTTTTTATGTTGTTCGTATTGTATACAATATCTCCACAAAAGTACGAATAAAAGCCTTTGCCGAGCACACTCATTAGCATTATTTTACTTTGTTGTACAGCGAAGTACGTTATCTCGAGTAGACTGTTTTCCCTTGTGTAACCTCACCAAGATGCCTATCCAAAACAAGAACCTCACTAAACAAAAGGCTTTCAACCATGTTCAGTGAGGTCATACTTATTTTTAATCTTTCTCAGAAAGAAAGATTCTTTTTCAATTATCTACCAAATCGCTTATTTCAGCAATTCTTTTAATTTTGCTTCGAGATCATCACCACGTAAATCTTTAGCAATAATCTTACCGCTCTGATCGATAAGTACTGTAGCAGGAATAGCACGTACGTTGTAAAGAGCAGCTCCCGCACTCTGCCAGCCTTTCAAATCAGACATTTGAGCCCAAGGAATTCCAAGACTCTTGATAGCAGATTTCCATGCTGCTGCATCGTTATCAAGCGATATGCCTACCACGCCGAAGCCTTTATCTTTGTATTCATTGTAAGCCTTGATTACGTTAGGCATTTCTCCACGGCAAGGTCCACACCAAGATGCCCAGAAGTCGATCATCGTAATTTTGTTTTTACCAACAAAATCAGAAACTTTGATCAGTTTGCCTTCCGGAGATTTTAATGCAATGTCAACATAATGTTTGCCTATTGCAACTTTAGCATCCATATCGCGTTGTTTCTTATACTGAAGATATACAGGATCTGTAGGACATTTAGTCTTCATTTCTGTCAATATACCGTCAATTGTTTCGCCATCGAGTGCCGATCCATAATAACCCAATAAGATACTACTAACTCCAGAAGGAACATTAGCCTTAATAAACTTAGCTACTTCACCAAATTGTTCGTTCTGCATTTTTTCAAAGTCATCACGTGCTTTAATACGCTCTTCACGAGTTTTTGTCGTATCAATAGCCATTTGATAAAGAGGCATCATCTTAGCGTTATACTGTTCGCCAATAGCTCTATACTCCTGCATTAATTTGTTCTCAGGGCCTCCGACAACAGTCGATTTACCTTCTTTATCTGAACTAACCGTGATATTCGTGTTCTCAAGAATCACATCGGCCACATTTCTATATTTCTTACCTTCTTTTCTAGCAACAGAACAATCCTTCACCGTTTTCTGAGCATTGAACTTCAGAGTGTACTTTCCTTCTTTAACAGTGGCAGAATCGATCGCATCAAAACCCGAACGGGTAGGAACGCCCAAATACAGTTTCGTTCCGTCAGCCAAGCCTTCTGCCGTTCCAGAAACGGTATACTTCACTCTGATTGGAGCTGCAGCAACAGCAGTTTTTTTGGCAACAGCTTTCTTTTTAGCTGTCTGAGCACTGGCACTAAGCACCAAAGCCGCAGCGGCAAATAATAATACAATTCTCTTCATTGTCTTTTTAATTAAATTAAATTTTATAGCTCTTTTAAATAAATATTATTTCTAAAACGGTTTCAAAAATAATTGTTATTCGGATTGAATCAAAAAACTAATCGAATTAATTTCTCTGTTTTATATCATATTAACCATAAAAACATAAAACATCTTTACGACACCGCATTTCGAACGATAAAAATATGAAAAATATTAAAATAATAAGAGATAATGCACACAAAAAAGCAAAACACGATCGAACATCTAATGTTATTGCCCGCAGCCATTGCTCTCTCATACAATCAATCTTAAACAAACATCCGCTCGGTACAGAAAACAAAACTACTTCAAGAATATTGAAATCCAAGTAAAGCCAAATTCAATATTCCCGAAGTAGCAATTATAAAATATATAACAATAGCAATTGCTATCAGATATATTATTACTGCATAGAACCTCCTACGATGTCCAACAATTCGCTTGTGATAGCTTGTTGACGAGACTTATTATATTGTACGGTAAGGTCTTGAATCAGATCATCAGCATTATCGGTAGCTATCTGCATAGCCATAGTACGAGCAGCATGTTCGGAAGCAGTCGAATCGACGAGAGCCGTAAACAGTTTCTGACATACTACCTGAGGCAACAATGCGGCGATAAGTTCTTCTACATTAGGCTCTACAATATAATCGTTCAGATATTTCCGATCATTTTCCACCTTAGCAGAAGCGGCCTGACGGCGAAGTTCACTTACGTCAATGGGCAACAATGTGGTACGAACCAACTTTTGTATGGCCGTCGACTTAAAATGATGATAGATGAGTTCTACCTTATCTATCTCGCCCGAAGCAAACTTTTGCAACAACCCGTTAGCCAATTCGGCTACTTCGTTATAAGCAGGCTTATCAACAATCTTCTGATAAGAACCGGCTATGAGCAAATTCTCCTTACGAGCTGCTACCTCGATTTTCTTACCAATGGGATAGACTACAATATCCTTACTTGCAACCGATTTGTATTCGTCAACCGTTTTATTGAATAGTTTAATGACATTCGAATTGAAAGCACCGCACAACGATGTATTTGATGAAAACACCACAACAGCGACTTTCTCTACCGGACGCACTACAATATAAGGCGAACTGAATGAAACATCGCCTTTCAAAAAATTCGTCAGAATTTTATTGAGTTTCTCTTCAAAAGGGAGTGTAGCCGCAATAGCCTGCTGCGCATGGTGAAGTTTTGCAGAGGCAACCATCTTCATGGCAGAGGTAATCTTACGGGTACTCTTTACAGAGTTTATTCTAGTCTTGACTTCTTTTAATGACGGCATAATGTTTCAAACTATTTAATCTACAAATTGCTTAACAACAGATTTCGCTGTTTCTCCCAACACTTTCATCACATCATCGTCGATCTTGCCGGCTTTCAGTACATCAAGTACATCTTGCTGATGAGTGAGTTCCAAAGTCTGCAAGTAGCGTTCTTCAAATTCAGAAACTTTGTCAACAGGTATGTCACGAAGTAGTCCGTGTGTTCCACAATACAATATCGCGATTTGTTTCTCAACAGGTACCGGACTATATTGTTTCTGAACAAGCAAACGAGTATTACGTTGACCTTTATTGATAGCCATTGCCGTGACAGGATCCATATCGCCACCAAATTTGGTAAACGCTTCCAACTCACGGAACTGAGCCTGATCTATCTTCAACGTACCGGCCACTTTCTTCATCGCTTTGATCTGTGCATTACCACCCACACGCGATACCGATATACCTACGTTGATAGCCGGACGGTTACCTTGATTGAACAAATCGGTATCCAGGAATATCTGACCATCGGTAATAGAGATCACATTGGTTGGGATATAAGCTGCAACATCACCAGCCTGCGTTTCAATAATAGGCAACGCGGTGAGCGAACCGCCTCCCTTGACGTGACCTTTCAACGATTCAGGAAGATCATTCATTTGCTCAGCTACTTCTTGCTGTTTGATAACCTTAGCTGCACGTTCCAATAAGCGGGAGTGCAAATAAAAGATATCACCCGGATAAGCCTCACGTCCGGAAGGACGACGCAAGATCAATGATACTTCACGATAAGCCACAGCCTGTTTCGACAAGTCATCGTATACAACCAATGCATGACGGCCCGTATCACGAAAATATTCTCCGATAGCTGCACCGGCAAATGGAGCAAAATACTGCATTGCTGCAGGATCGGCAGCAGTAGCGGCAACAATTACAGTGTAATCCATCGCGCCATACTTACGTAGAGTTTCTACAATAGCAGCTACAGTAGAACCTTTCTGACCGATAGCGACATAAATACAATATACCGGATCGCCGGCTTCATAGTTACCTCTTTGATTAATGATGGTATCGATAGCGATAGCCGTCTTACCAGTCTGACGGTCACCGATAATCAACTCACGCTGTCCACGTCCGATAGGAATCATGGCGTCAATAGCCTTAATACCTGTCTGAAGCGGTTGGTTTACCGGCTGACGGAAAATAATACCCGGAGCCTTACGTTCCAAAGGCATCTCAAAAAGATTGCTACTATCAATAGCACCCTTACCGTCTAGAGGATCGCCAAGCGGGTCTATAACACGCCCGAGCATACTTTCACCCACTTTGATAGAGGCAATACGCTTGGTGCGCTTTACTGTGAATCCCTCTTTGATTTGATCCGTAGGTCCCAACAATACGGCACCCACATTGTCTTCCTCCAAGTTCATCACAACGGCTTTTATACCATTGTCAAATTCAAGAAGTTCGTTAGCCTCAGCATTGCGCAATCCATAGATTCTCACTACTCCATCGCTCACCTGCAACACAGTGCCCACCTCGTCAAGCTGGACCTGAGTATCTATGCCGGCCAACTGCTGCTGCAATATTTCTGAAACTTCGCTAACTTTTATATTCTCAGACATAATCTTAATATTAAATCGATTCGTTAAACAATCCGCCGATTCTTCTCGATGAATTGCTGCTTGATACGTTTCAATTGCGTAGCGATGCTGGCATCAAGTCGATAGTCATTGACGTCGAAGATAAAACCTCCTTCTATTTCAGAGTCTACCAATGCCTCCAACTCCATGCCTTTGGCATGAAGCGCACGCTGCGAAACGCTTCTAATTTTTTCCTCAACGGCAACGCCCACAGGCACAGCGGTGATAAGCTTAGCCACACCAATATGCTTCTTTTGACGATATAAGTCGAGATACATCAACGAGATAAACTCCAAATAGCCTTCACGATGATGATTGAGGACTAAGCGAGCGAAACGTATGAACTCTTCACACGGCTCTCCTTTCGAATCGGCAGCCGCCTTGATCAACTTCAGTTTATCATCGATGGTCAGTATAGGATTGTCGAGCGCGCTACGCAACCTTCTTTCCTGACGAAAAGAGGCAACGAGATGCTTGCACACCTCATAGATTTGGTCTTCAACATGATTGTCGACGGCATAACCTATCAACGCTTTAGCATAACGCACAGATAAAACACCTACATCCATACTTTTTTAGTTTTTTTGAGCCATTACCTCGTCCAACATACGATCGATCATTTGCATCTGATCGTCTTCTTTACTTAGATTCTGACGGATAATCTTCTCTGCAATATCTACCGAAAGCACAGCCACCTGACGGCGAATGGAGCGAATAGCTTCTTCTTTCTCCTGGCGGATCTGTTCTTTTACGGCAAGAAGTTCCTTCTGGGCAACTTCGTTTGCCTGTTTCCGTGCAGCCTCTATGATCTTCGTACGCTCTTCGGCAGCCTCTCTCAGAATACGGCTTTGCTCCTTATTGGCTTCAGCAACAAGAGCTTCGCTTTTTTCTTTCAAGGTAGCCAATTGAGTATTTGCCTCCTTGGCGCTTTCCAAAGACTTTTCTATATATTCCGTACGCTTCTCTACCATCTTAGTGATAACAGGGAAGCCCCATTTCGCCAAGATAAAGAATACCACACCAAAGGTGATAAGCATCCAAAACAATAGACCGCTTTCGGGTAGTAACAATGACATAATGACTATTATTTAAGGAAGTATCCTAAAATACAAACAATAAGTGCAAAGAATGCGACACCCTCAACCAATGCAGCTGAAAGAATCATGTTTGAACGAATATCGTTTGATGCTTCCGGTTGACGACCGATAGCTTCCATAGCCTGTCCACCGATTTTTCCAATACCGATACCGGCACCAATTACACTCAAACCGGCACCAAGTGCAACACCCAACGTAGCAAACGGACTCATTCCACTTGCAGCAGCTTGTAATAAAACAGATAGTAACATAATCTTTAAAATTTAATTGTTATTTTATATTTTCTTTATTCTACACTAAAATTAATCAGCCAATTCAGCTTCTTTCTTCCCTTCTTGAGACATGCCTATAAACGTAGCCGACAGCATGGTAAAGATATATGCCTGCAAGAAAGCGATCAATACTTCCAACAAGAGCATGAAGATGTTGAACAATACCGAAATCAACGTCATCGAGCCGCACAATACCGGGCTAATACTTACCGTAATGAAGATCAGACTTGTCAAAACCAACATTCCCATATGACCGGCAAGCATATTACCGAAAAGTCGGGCCATCAAGGCAAAGGGTTTGGTAAAGATACTGAAAAACTCTACGAAAGGTATGATAGGCGGTATTTTCAACCACATTGGTACATCGGGCCAAAATATATCTTTCCAATACACCTTCGAACCTGTCGCGTTGGTAATAATAAACGTAAACAAAGCCAGTATCAACGTAATGGCAGAGTTGCCCGTTACGGTTACGCCGAAGGGGAAAAAGGGAACCAATCCCATGAAATTGCTCAAAAAGATATAAAAGAAAGCGGTCAACAGGTATGGAGAGAACTTGCGATAGTTGGCTCCCATACTGTCTTTGATGATATCATTGTTGACCATCATAATGAACATTTCCATGAATCCGATAAATCCTTTTGGAGTAGTCTTGCCATCGGGATGTTTGCGATACCAACGTGCCACGCCCAGCACCACCAATACCAACAGCAGACCGTTGATAAACAGAGCAAGCGTTACTTTCGTTATCGAGAAATCCCAAGGACGCACATAGTCATTTCCTACTTTTTCTACAACTTTGCCCTCGTGAGGAGCGCCATCGGGAGCAATGGTGAAACCTTTGTAGCTGCTGCCCTTCTCTTCGATGCGGCTGTAACTGAAAACATTCCATCCCGATGTTTTGCTATAGACAATAATAGGAAGTACAATTTTCAAATCGGTATTACCTATCTTGGTGATATGCCACTCATAGGTATCCCCGATATGACTAAATATCAAACTTTTTATATCCACAGAGCCTTTTTCGTCTTCCCCCGCAGCAGCCTTATGTTGCGCCGAAACAGAGAGAGCGACAGTACAAAACAAGAGTACCAATACTCCACGGAATATATTATTTATTCGTTTCATCATTCTTATTTTTTGTTTTTTCAGCCAAAGTCGAAGTATAATAGAACCGAGTCTCAAAAACCAGATACAATAAATAAATCACGGCCAATGTAAAAATGAACGTTATCGCTTCCGCTTTATTGAATAGACAATAGACAAAGGCGCCCAATATCACGATAAGCATCTTCAGCATTCTCACTGCCAGATAATAGTTTCCAGCTTTATTAGGAGCTTTTACGATAGCCCGGCTATACACCGATATGCTAACAAAACCGAACAAATAAAAGAATACCAACAAGAATGGAAATGATTTTGTATAAAACTCTGGAAAGAAATAACCATAAAACACGGCAGCCAATACACACAAAAGGGCTGTAAACAAAGTTATCGACTTGGCAAATTTTATTTTTATCAATTGCATTCCGTTAGTTCCTCCTAAATATTCTAAAATTACGATACGCAGACGGAAACAACTCCATCACTCATCTCGATAAAGCCACCATTTATCTCCAGCTGATACTCTTTGTCGGCAACATAAGTCACCGTACCTTTCTTCAGCGAAGACACAATTGGTGCATGTTCTGGCAGAATAGTGAAAGCACCCAACGCGCCGGGCAGATTCACACTACTCACTTCACCATCGAACAATTCTTTCTCGGGCGATACAATATTCAAATGTAGTCTTTCCATTATTTCAGGTCATTAATTCTGAGTAAATTGTTCAAGAATCTTTTTACCCTTGGCAATAGCTTCTTCAATAGTACCTACGTTGAGGAATGCTTGCTCCGGCATATCATCTACCTCACCGTCAAGAATCATCTTGAATCCCTTAATAGTATCTTCGATATCGACCATCACGCCAGGTACGCCGGTAAACTGTTCGGCAACGGCAAACGGCTGCGAAAGAAAACGCTGCACTCTACGTGCACGGTTCACAACCGTACGATCGGAATCCGAAAGCTCTTCCATACCCAAGATCGAAATAATATCCTGCAATTCCTTATTACGCTGCAAAATTTGTTTCACACGCTCGGCTATTTCATAGTGTTCCTGACCTACGATATTCGGATCGAGGATACGCGATGTAGAATCCAACGGATCAACAGCGGGGTATATA
Source organism: uncultured Bacteroides sp. (assembly GCA_963676865.2). GTDB lineage: Bacteria > Bacteroidota > Bacteroidia > Bacteroidales > Bacteroidaceae > JAAYUD01. The sequence goes on from CAXXSS010000001.1 coordinate 143,720, forward strand.
CCCATTTCCGTAATCTTACGATTCAATACCGTCGTTGCATCCAAGTGACTGAAAGTCGTTGCAGGAGCCGGGTCGGTATAGTCGTCGGCAGGTACGTAAACAGCCTGCACCGAAGTAATAGAACCATATTTAGTAGAAGCGATGCGCTCTTGCATCGTACCCATTTCGGTAGCCAACGTCGGCTGATAACCTACAGCCGAAGGCATACGGCCCAACAGAGCAGATACCTCTGAACCGGCCTGAGTGAAACGGAAAATATTATCGATAAAGAGCAATATATCATTAGTAGCTCCGGCTTTGGCACCGGCATCACGAAACGATTCGGCAACCGTCAGACCCGACAATGCCACCGAAGCACGTGCTCCAGGAGGTTCGTTCATCTGACCGTAGACCAACGTAGCCTGAGATTTGGCAACCTCATCGTAGTCTACTTTAGACAAATCCCATTTGCCATCTTTCATGCCGTCCATGAATTCCTTACCATAGCGTATTACGCCCGAATCGAGCATATCGCGCAACAAGTCGTTACCCTCACGAGTACGTTCACCTACACCGGCAAATACAGAGAAACCATTGTTCTTCTTGGCTATGTTGTTGATAAGCTCCATGATAAGCACAGTCTTACCTACACCGGCACCTCCGAACAAACCAATTTTTCCACCTTTACTATATGGTTCCAGCAAGTCGATCACCTTAATACCCGTATAGAGTACTTCTTGCACAGTAACCAAATCTTCAAACTTAGGAGGCTCGCGATGTATCGGATAAGATTCCTTCCGTTCGATAGGGGTCATACCGTCTATCGTATCGCCTACAACATTCATCAGCCTACCTTTAATTTCGGGGCCGACAGGCATCGTGATAGATCCTCCCGTGGGATATACTTTCAATCCGCGTTGTAAACCGTCGGTACTGTCCATGGCTATGGCACGCACCGTATCCTCACCGATATGCTGCTGCACCTCCACTATGAGCGTCTTGCCGTTCGGTCTTTTCACTTCAAGCGCATCGTGTATCCTTGGCAATGCTTTTTCGGCGTCAACACCGTCGAAATAAACATCAACTACCGGGCCAATGACTTGAGATATACGTCCAATAATTTGTGGCATAATTTATATGATTATTACTTAGTTTCGTTATTTCTTTTTTCGTTTGAGCAAAATTAAAGTAAATAGCAATACCCGCCGCAAAAATATTATTTTATTTTGTTATCAAAGCTAAATATGGATATATTTTTTCATTTATCGAACAGAAATAGAGAAAAAACAGACGCTTTTAGTACCTTTGTGACATTTTTGAAATGATCAAAGAAGGAAGATAAAGAATATGAAGGTAAGATTTATGTGTTTGGCCAGCGGAAGCGATGGCAATTGCTTCTATCTCGGCACGGAGCATTATGGTATTCTAATAGATGCAGGAATTAGTTTGAGAAATATCCGAAAGACTCTTAAAGACATCGGCGTGGACATGTCCACACTGCGTGGCGTGTTCGTCACTCACGATCATGCCGATCATATAAAATCAGTAGGAAACATCGGCGAGAAATGCAACATTCCGATTTACGCCACCAAGCTAGTGCACAAAGGCATCCAAAAGAGTTACTGTGTCACCCAAGAGCTGTCGGCCATCAATATACGCTATATCGAGAAAGATAAAACGATAGACTTGGAAGATTTCCATATCACCGCATTCGAGGTGCCCCACGACGGAACCGACAATGTAGGCTACCACATCCAAATAGACGGCAAAGTGTTCTGCTTTCTCACCGACTTGGGCGAGATCACACCCACCGTACAAACGCATATCGCGCAAGCCAACTATCTGATTATAGAAGCCAACTACGACTGCGACATGTTGATGTCGGGCAAATACCCCATACATCTCAAGCAACGCATTTATGGCGACCACGGACATTTGTGCAACGAAGCTACGGGAGACTTCCTCGCCAACCACTTTCCCAAAGACCTCCATTATATCTGGCTATGCCACCTGAGCAAAGACAACAATCGCCCCAACATAGCTTATCATACCGTCAAAGAGAAATTGGAAGAAAACGGAATCATTGTCGACAAAGATGTGCAACTCTTTGCTCTACAACGCACTATACCTTCCAAACTGTTTACCTTCGAATAAACGAAACAAAAAAAGTAAGAAAAAAGAGACTCTTTCTCTTGGTAAACTAAAAATTATGAGCTACCTTTGCAACCGCAAAATCAAAAAGAAATGCGCTCTTAGCTCAGTTGGTAGAGCAATTGACTCTTAATCAATGGGTCCAGGGTTCGAGCCCCTGAGGGCGTACAAAAGAAAGAGGAACAACAAATTAAGAATAAACATCTTAAAGTTGTTCCTCTTTTTTTGCATCCCCCGCAGCTCACGTATGCCAGTGAGCCAATATTCAATTCCCGTTTATCTTCTTCAGGTCTGTATTATTTATCGCATGAGCTACTCTAGGCACCTCTTTCTTCAGTTTACCGAACCGGTAATCGATACTTATGCCTATAGATCGATATTCATTACGATTTACCGACTGAAAGCGAAATCCATTCCCTTCTTCCCAATAGGAATACCTTTTATATTTGCGTAAGAAATTATTAGCATAACACGACACCGTAAGCTTTTTATCAAGAAAAAGACGACGTAATGAGAGCCCATAAGAAGAAGTTCCGGATACTTTTCCCTGAGGAGTAATGCACGAGCTGTTCCATGATCCGTTCACACTCATTGAGATACTCCACGGAAGAGATTGTTCCAAATTCCAATCTACGGTATAGGACGGGCCCCTGCGATTGCCGCCACTCGGTATACTTCGATATTGATTGTACGTCCAATTGGCATTAACGCTACCATACAAATGCTTATAAATAGTTCCACTCGCATATAGACTTACCCACATAGCCGAACAACTCCCTATATTACGAAAAGTGTGATTCAGTACTTTATCGGTAACGAATGTATACGACTCAATGCTATTATCGGTCAACGAATAGCCCGACGAAAGACTGATACTGGCTTTGTCTCCCGTACAATTATATTCTACATCCCAAGTATTGTTTTTCTCGCACTTCAATGCCGGATTACCGAAATAGATATTCAGCGGATCGTCGTTTTTGATACGAGGATTAAGGAAGTTTATATCCGGGCGGCTAATACGCATATTATACGACAATTTCAAGTTGTTATTCTCATCAATACCCCAGAAAAGAGAAGCCGAAGGAACGATATTGCCGTAATGAGTGGTAAAGTGGTCGTCCGTGCTCCCCACTTCATTCATGTTTTCGTGAGTATATTCGTATCTCAGTCCTCCTTTGGCACTCCAGTTCTTTTCTTTCAGCACATATTCACCATACGCAGCATAGATAGATTGCTTCTGACGATAACACAAACGTTGCTCGGCATTCTCAGTATAATCGCTGTCGCCATTACGGGTGTAATACGAATGACTGTTTTTATTCCGACGTGCAATATACTTCACACCCGCCTCTATCGTTTGTCCCCGAGCAATCGGATCGGTATAATCCAACTGAACGGTGTTTTCGGTCGTATTAGGATTATCTTTTCGATAGATGCCCGTATACGGAAACGAATAATTCACCATATTTGTATAGTCCGTATATGTTTTCTGTCGATGCGGAAACGCACTCAACTGGTAAGACAATACAACCATTTTCCCTTTCTTGCGAAAAGATCTCTGATAGTTAGATTGCACCACAATCATATCCAACGAATTTCTTATCCGATTATTTTCATCGTACGAGGATGCAAGGTTTCCACCGGAAGTATACATTTTTGTCGTTCCATTTACATCCACCGGATTACGAATAGCCATGATACCCCCAGCAAAAGTAAAGAGCCGCAAAGAATCGATATCATAACTCAGTTCCACATCGTCGGTAGTCCCAGCGAACGGCTTCTCCTTTTTGTTATCGCTAGATACTTGTTTATAATTATCGGGCGATTGATAGTTAACATATTCATTGTCCGCATACGAGTACCTCGCATCATTGCGTGCCAAAGAAGCATGACCGGAAATCGAAAGTTTACCCACTTGCAGGGTCGAATATACCCTGCCATATTGAGAATTATTGGTGACACTGCCCGACAGCGATACCGAATACCCGGGCATCACCTTTCTACGTACAATATTAAGAATGCCGGCAACGCCCTCTGCATCATATTTTGCATCGGGATTGGTAATCACTTGCACCGACTTAATCGTATTGGCAGGCATATTTTTCAAGACATCCGCCATATTTTGCGAATTGATGACAATACTGGGGCGTCCGTCGATATAAACCTTAAAGTCTCCCCTTCCCTTAAGTTTGACGTCGCTCAATCCACTAACTGTAACAAAAGGGACTTTCCGCAGTATATCCAACACATTGCTCACAGCAGCATTGGGGTCGCGTTCCACGTCATATTCGAGTTTGTCTATATCGACTTTTATCAATTTCCGGCGAGAGACCACCGTAACGCCCTTAAGGCTTTGTATATCGTTGTGGGTATAGATCATACCCATATCTACCACAGTGCGGTCGTGCAACACCACCTTTCTTTGCACCGTTGCCATGCCCACACAAGTGAAAGACAGTAAATAAGTCCCACTATTGATGAGCGAGAAATCAAATTCACCATATTCACCGGTCATCAGCATTTTCAGGGCCTTTTGGTGATCTTGCATGCTATAGACACTAACCGTCACATAAGGTTCACGTTCGTGAGTCAATGTGTCAATCAGCACCCCTTTCACCCGAAACGCTCCCGGCATTTTAGATTGGGCCTGTAGACCAATACAAAAGGTACAAAAGAGTAATAGATATACACAACACTTTTTCATAGTAACATAATACAAGTCATAGACTCTACAACCAGAGCCTATCTATTTCCTATTAGCCTTCCTTATATATAGGAAAGCCGTGGCAATTTACAGAAAAAAGTTTACTTACACAAATACAGCAGCAATATATTTTATAATATACTTGCGTGAATATCAAAGTCCCTATCATCTATACTAGATTTGACAAAAGAGGTTTTAAGGTAATAACAATGGGTATTTATTCTTTCTTATTTATTTTTTCTTTCTCCTCTTTTTTCTCTCCGATGAATAAGCTGGCTATATAAGCTGTATAAGTACCAAATAGGCCAACACCAGAAACCATTAAAACAATTCCTATTAGTCTTCCTTCAAGCGTTACCGGATATCGGTCACCGTATCCTACGGTAGTGATGGTCGTCATTGTCCACCATATAGCATCATCAGCAGTTTTTATATTACTATTCGGTGCCTTTTCTACAGAAAGTATGGATATTGATGAAAAGATTATTAACAGAATAGTAATAACCAAAACGGATAACATAGTTCCTTTAATTTTACTTTTGAAAACATATCGCATCAATATTTCGGTACTTCTAAAAGCTCTAAGAATTCTCAATAACCTAATCAATCTAAACAATCGCCCAAACCTCAATATATTAATAGATGGTATGCTCGATATTAAATCAATCCACCCCCATCTCATGAACTTCCATTTATTCTCTGCATGTATAAAACCGGTAATAAAATCAATAAGGAATACTACACAGACGCAATTATCTATCATATCCAACAGCATCATTGTTTGATAAGGCACATTAACTACTGAAGTAATTGCTAATACTCCTAAAACGTATATCGATAAAACAATAATTATTAAGTCAAAGAATTTAATTGATTTCATTTTTACAGATTATATATATTTTCTAAGTTTTATTTAGTCCCTGTTTAAAATTCGTTGGAATGCTTTTTAAAAGGTTTCCCTATTAGCCGGATAGTTCCTTTCTTTGAAGTGGCCAAACCTAAAGAAAAATGTATCAGACTGATTGAATGGAAACCGAGTGGCAATATATAACAAAAGTGTTGAACCTGCAAGAAAGAAAGCGAAAATATGATTCACGGATGATTTGGAATGCCATTTTTATTTGGTAAAGACGGGGTGCCATTGGCGCATGCTTCCAAAGGAATTTCCTAAATGGGAATTATTGCTGTCCGATAAAACTTTTGTCGAAATTTAGTTGTTGCTAAAAGTGCTCTAAAACAATTATATTTGTGGCTTTTCAGAGCTTTTATGTCTAATATATTGGTAATATAAGGCAATTTGCTCTTGTTTACTGTTCAAAAGAAAAAGTAAGCCCCTAATTTAGGAAAGCGCTTGAGTGCCCTATAAAAAAAGGCTCTTAAAACTTTCGGTTTGTTTTTATCGGACAGCAATAAATGGGAATAGGTTTATTACTATTATCACAAATGGGCTTCGCTTGAAGACTTTAACTTATTATTAGGCCATTTACGTGGATATCATATAAGTGGTGATTAGTTGCTATAAAGAATAGGGATTCAGGTCCATTTATAAAAGATCGATCTAGAAAGAACCTTTTCGTGGCTGAACAATGATATCAAATCATCTTTGAATCAAATTAAAATATTGCATAAACTCTGAAAGAACCGAAATCATAGGAAAAAGGAAAATTCAGAAATCGTTTGGCGAGAAATAGCTTACCAATTTACGGTAATTGTTGATAAGTGAAGATATGCCAAGTACATCAAACCACCCAAACATATTAAGCGTAAGTGGTCTGAAAATGACATATATGCTCCCCCCCCCACAAATAGACTAAGACTGGATAATATTAAATTTCTTAATAATTTTGTCGTCGCCATAGTATTATTCTATTGGTTCTCTCTTCCAGTTTTTGCCACCACATTCTTTGTACTTTAAGTCTTGATAGGGGTAATACATATCCATGCCGTCGAAAGAAGACATATATACGAAGTGATCGGCAAGTTTAATGTATTCTTTAGCGTCGTTCAATTGGTAAGCAATATCCTTTTTGATAAGTTTGCTCAACTTGTCTGTATCATAAACGTACAGATTCATCCTACCTGATTTATCAAATGTCTTTTTATAGCTCTTAGCAAAAAGGTGTAAACTATTCTCAGATAAATCTTTCCGTAAAATTAATACATAATGATTTTCGACACTATTATTGTCATTAGTAAAAAGAAGTTTAAAGTCTTTATTTTCCTTAAGGTTTGCCAACTTTGTGGTAGCCTCTTTAAATGCGATGACATTTTTTTTAACCCATCCTATATGTGTCTGGCTGAGCCAATCAGGATCGACTACTTGAATTTTAACCCATTCGGCTTTTTCTTCAAGCACTTTTACTTTGCATGAATTGTCAATCTGCAGATAGTCAATTTCTCCGGTAGCAGCTTTATATTTCTCGTTGACTATCTTATTGGCATTTTTAGAAGGCTTAATCAGTAAATATGCCTTTTTGTTTACGCCTAATACTTCATCTTCTGTCTGAGAAGGCTTTTGTCCCACTACTTCAGCGGGTAAAGGTTGGTTCGTCTTATGCCCACATGAAATTAAAAAGCAAAGCATCACAGCACTTAACACTAACTTTTTCATACGTTCATTCATACCTGTTAGTTTCTTATTGTCCTTTATCTAAATATACGCAGAAGCGTGGAACTGAATATGCCACTCTATTGTACAGGCCATGAGAAAACCTTAATCAACGGATATGGATAACAGTCCCAAATCTCTTACAAAGATAGTAAATATTCTGTAAAAAATATTTTTTTCAGTTGGCTTTTTATCTTTTCATATAGTCTTCCGAGAGCTCTAGAAAGTTTATATAATTCCACAACACTGACGATATCGCAGTAGCAGTACCAAGCGTAGCACTGCAATTAGTACATAATCCGGAGCATATCCACCCACATTAGAGCATATTGACACCAACCATAGTAATCGAATAGTTTCAGACGGTTATCAAATCTTCATAATATTGTCAACTTGGAAAATTCTGAAAGTGTCTAAAACTTCTCTGAATACATATTCCGACGATACCCGTTCATCTTGCCTCAATGTGGGTGGATATGCTCCGGATTATGTACTGATTATGTAGAAAAAATTGGTAGGTCAATTATCTACATACAAAAAGCTAATAGTTTATTTCAACAAAAGAAATGATACAAAAATGCTTGAATAAGACGCAAGAACTATATATAATATCTTATTATAACTATAATAAACCCAAAAAAGAGAAAAGTCATTAAATTAAGGCAATAGAGAAATTAAATCCAACAGTCAAAGAGATTGTTTATAGTTATGGTGCAATAGAAAGTTATATAGACCTGAGTTCAACTGATAAATCATGGAAAACTAAATTGGAAGGAAGTGCATTTAAAATCGATAATCGTTTTATTGAGAGTCTTATAGCCTAATGATTTCTAAATACTGCTCGTAGCAATCAAATTACAGAACTATCACCATTTTAAAATATGGAGTATCTTTACAATACATGCTTTATCGGAAACTTACCGTATATCTTCCACAATATTTATTGATAAAATATATCTTGAGGGATTTTTAGACCAAGCGCTCTTCTTAAATATACAGATCCGAGATATAATCCCACTGGCATAATCGATAATGTCGTTACAATGTCCTTATCCCATAAAGAAAATACATGATTCCAACTGGGATCAATTGATTGATGGAAATTTATTACATCACTATTAGTAGCTTGATTCTGTAATGAAATAAATTCTTCAAAAAATAATTTGATTTTAGGTAGATCATGTTGCAAGAAAAAATCATCAAATCTTCGTTTAGATGAAAATCTTAATCCGAAGTTATTATTTGGACGTATATCTATTAGCGAAAGGATATTTTTCATACTACTTTGATCTATTGCATGCTTTTGGATAAGTCCATTAAATTGAGTAGTATTAATTCCTTTAGAAAAATAATATTCATATTCCTTAAATAGACTTAGTACAATTTTTTGAGTAATCTGTATCATTGGAACACCCATAACACATCCAGACTGTTTAAGATACATTATATCTATATTGGATAATGAAGATATACCACTAGTGATATTAATTAATTTTTTTATAATCGCTGAATATTCATTAATGTTATTAGTCGGAATACTTACCATTGAAAAGACAGTCAAGGCTAAAAACGATAAATTAGGAATAGAAAGCTTGGGTAATATTTCCCTTGCATCATCAATTATGAATTGTTTAGTACTCTTGGATTCAGCCTCCAACCTATCTAAAAGCATATTAATTAGATTTTCCCCTAATTCTTCATCTCCAGTTTCAATATATTTTTTATATATTTCATTTAGTACCACCTGAATAGCCGGATCTTTGAATTTTGGAAATAGGTCTGCTCTTTCTAAATTAATCCTATCAATAGTTTTATCAGCAATCTCTTTAAATCTACTCTCGGCAGTTTTTAAAGCCTGATCAGTGTATAAAGATAATTCTTGTTTTATAACATTTCTACTTATTGCAAAAGCATCTTCAACACTAATGCCAATCTGAATTTGATCACCGGCAATTTGATTGACCGTTGAGTCTTTCACTCCATCGATAGTTTGTTTCTTATCATTAATCATTTTTGTATATTTTGATCCCTTCCTATTTGAGTTATATTTGAATTGTCTACATTTTTCACATTCTGCCTAATTGAAGAAGTCGTTTGCCTTTTTATTAAGGCAAACAATCCACCAATAAAAGCAATAATAATAGGAACAACCCAAACTGCATTATCTTTAATAAACTGAATAATACTTTCTACCATATTCTATTATTTATATTTTCTACAAATATAATATTTTTTTAACTATATTTTTTATATAACGAGTTATTTTTTGATATTAAGAGGTATTTTTAACTAAAAACACCAAATTCCTTTCGAAAAACGGAGTTTTAGTATTTTTTTTTATAATTTATTCTGTTATCACATCAAACTCTACACTGTCAATCTTTTCATACGGATTTTTACTAACTACGTCTACCCTTTTATTTTTGATATGATTGGTATACCATAAAAAGCCCAAGAAACGTTTATATCTGATCGTAGCGCCAATATCAAGTGAGCTATGCAAACGGCTTCACCATCGAGTTTGTGTCCGCAAATAGTTCCTTTTAGAATGTACCATTTATCCCGAATATCAATACATTTCAAGGTATCATGGATTATACTATCTTTTGTACCTACCTTTCGGATTGCTATAGAATCCTTTAGTGTCGTATGAATCGGTACTATTGTAGTGTTCTTCACACTTACGATGGATTCGAGCTTTCTATTCTTAATTTTCAGACGGCTGATTATCTTGGCGTCTTCGGCTCTGTACTTTTTAAATTCGGACAGCTTCATTTGCAATTCGTTTGACGTAGCTGCGCTTAGTCCGTCTTTTGTCACATATTGTTTCGACTTCTGTATGAGTACAGTTTCGTTATTCTTATACACGTTCCGTTCATACTTTAAAGTCTTAATTGATTTAGCCAGAGGATAACACCGGAGTAGCACGATAAACAGAATCGCAATACCTGCATAAATTTTCGTCTTCAAAGAAGAGTTTAAGAAAAGGCTTTTTGCCTTTGAAAACAAGCCAACAAACAGGGCTTTCAAAACAGCGACCAATTTAGCCGTATAAGATTTTAATTTTTCTTTCATGATTTCATGTTTTTATATTTGTCATAAGCCATGGAAAGTGATTTATCATAAGGAGTACGTCTCAGTTTTATCGCCAGCTCCTTATATTTAGTTACCGTTATAAATAGATGCCACTTTATCCCAATCGTGAGCAATAAGGGTTTTCTTCAAATTATCATCGATATTGATGAAGGTAACAAGTTGATGAATCTGTCTATCAAGTCCTTTCTTTGCATCGTTCCACATATCGTACCCTGATTTATAACCAAGACGTTTATAATGAAGTCCCATTATCTCACCTAGTCCGATACTTGTAGACTGCATTGCCGCATTCGGATTTTTTTTGAAGGCGTCATTAAATGCCTGCCATTCTTTTGATTGTACGTCAACCTTATTCAAAGACCATAATCCAAAAGGTACATAAGGCGCTTCACGTTTAAACCAAATTGGTTCGAACTGAATAAGTATTTTACCCGTTGTTTCATCAAACCCCTTACTGCCTGTCTCAACATCTATAAAAGAAAGCAAAGCGGGAACTTCAAACCCACATTGCTTAGTCAGTTCAATTATCTTTCTGTCCATCTTCTTTCCCTTTTATCAAATCGAAAATCTTATCGGCCTTATCCTGCCCGTAAGCGGTAGCAATGGCTTTCATCAATTCCACCGGATCGTGGGTATCACTTTGCCCATTGTGCATGTTTTCCCTTATCGATACGACTTCTATGACCGTTTCCGCAATCGCACAGAAAATGCACAGGATGGGCATTTCAATGAAGAAACTGAGACAGCATCGATAAGGAACATGAGGAAGAAATACATCATGTAGTCTCTGTCCTTGCTTACCGTTTGCCTAAATCCGAATGAATTACGTGATGCAATCCAAGCAAATACATGAAATCTACCAATATATTATAAGTGATATTCCCTGTTTTATTAATGTGCAGGATATAGAGGGCGAATATCAAGATTTCTTGTAGTGCAAGATGCTGTTTTGCCAGTAGGGGTAATTTCTAGATTATCGAAATAAGGTGTACTTATTCGGTGCTGTTGCATTGGTGCCATCAGTCCTGCCATGCCACGTGGATACTGGCTGTTGGTGCAGCATACAACCTCTTTACCGTCTACATATCCGATAATATGATTACCTTCAAAACGAAGTTTTAGGTTGTGCCACTGACAGGCAGATATACCATCAACTTTTTTACTTGCCATCATTCGTTCACCACCAACTTCGTTATCATTATTTGCTGTTATAAGAGTCTGTTGTTCAGCATCTCCTACAAGTTCTTTTTTATCCTGTTTTCCTCTGGTGATGACAAGACTACAGTTGCCTTTGTCGTCAAGCTTTACATAATATCCTTTTGCTGCGATACCATAACCCGATCCAACATCGCACAGACGTCCCATCAGTGCGACTTCGTCTTGTGGATTAAGATATACATCAGCACTTATCTGGTAGTCCGTCCAAGTTGAATCACCTATAATAGTGTAATAATGCCATTCTGGTGCCCAACTATTGGTATGTTCACCCACAACCTGTCTCAGACACTGTCCCTTATGGTCTGGACGTTCTGTAAGTTCAAAAGCACCAATTAGGTCTGCTGTGTAATGAGGTAAGTATCCCCATTGCTCAGGATGGGTATATTCATCGAAATTGTCAGAATAGGGTATTGGAAATGGCTTCGCTTGTGGAATATCAGCAAATGAACCTTTCTGTTGACCCTTAACGGTAGATATGGAGTAAACACTATTCGGTTCAAGTGTCAACGTGTATTTTCCATTTTTAGGAGTAATATCGGTAAGTTGTACAAACTGTTCTTTTTCATTGCTTCGCCACACACATAAGTTTTTCTTTGACATACCTTTTGTGATTCTTACATTCACCAGTTGATTAGCTTTTGCATCTTTGGTTTCTAGGATAATACTATAGTCTCCTGTTGTAGGATTCTTCATAGTAACCATAGTTCCTCCATCACTAAGCATTTTACATCCTTCGTCAAGATATAGCCAACCCACTTCAGTGAACTGCCCGTAATGAGCATATCCCCACAAAGCTTCGCGTACTTCATAGTTACCACTCCATGGTTCACGGGCAAGTAACATTGCTGGGTCACAACTGTATGGCTCCAAGGGATAGACACTAGCTATATCATACCAGTTGACCTCTTTTGTGGCAGTACTGATTATATAGTTTTTATTGAAGTTGTCTACAATACTTATAAGACAATCGTATCCTTTGCGATAAACATGTTCTTCTGTGTTCCATATAGGTTTACCCAGTCTTGTAGCCAACGCTTTCTGTTCAGGGGTAGCTTCTATTTCATTAAATGTATGGGCACTAATCACATCAACGGCATCAGCGAATGTTTTGTCATTTATCATTTCTTTCGTGAAGTCAAGTTTAGACTTCCCCCAATTGTCGAATGCATGGAGTTTTACATTGCTAAATCCTTTGTCATTCATAGTCTTACGCAACATAATCGCAAAGTCACGATTCCATCCTTTTTCGTTTCGACAGCCAATAGCATCCATTTCTAGTCCATAGACTTCACGCAGTCCGTGTAGCCATGATACATAATAATCAGCAGCATCTTGTGACCAGAAATTACCATTTCCCACCCACTGTGGTGCGCTCCATCCTGTTCCATCAAGAGATAGTTTTTGATTGCGCTGTTTTGCCTCGCGAAGTATCCACCAAGTGTATCCGCGCTGATAGTTATAGTCGCCCCGATAATGACTATGGCTTGGCATTGAACCCTGTGTGGAGTTGCCGTCTCCAGGAATTTCTACCAATAGTGCACTTACAGATGCACCAAACATTGGTTTGTAAACCAGATCCATAATCTCACTGCGCTGTTTTTCCGGATAATCTTTCAGCAATACAGATGTGGCTCCTCCACCATTTACTATACCTATACCGTCAAAGCGCTTGCCCGCATTCTTACCACTGAGAGTAACCGTCTGTTGAGCTGATACACTTAATGTGCTAACGATCAATAGCAGACTAAAAAAGATAGATTTATTCATTGCTATTTCTGTAAATCAAATATAGTTGTTATTTCAAATCTAGTACTCCGTCGGGTGTAATGACATTCTCAGAACTATATTGTTCTTTTACCTTAATTCCGGAGTGTTTTTGTTTATAAAAAGCGCAATCACCTGATAAACAAAAGTCTGCAAGCGATTCGCTCTGTCAGATAAATTACTTATATTAGTATTCTGACATGACAAAAGTAGCAATAGAATCTGAAAATATCATCTCTTTCGGTGGAATTTTTTACGTGATGGACGTTTTTCCCGTCTAGGGTTAGGAAACATGATAAATACGACCCTTGGCAAGAGAGGAGTGAAAAGGACTTTGACATTCAAAACAATGATTTTTGAGGGGACTCACCTCCCTTACTTGAGTTCGGGAATAAGAGATCAAGTATCCAATAAGCAGCTAGTATGAATTATTCAAGCTAATACAAAAAAGACTCTTTTCCCTACAAATATATTGTGCCCCCAATATTATAAATCAGAGTTTTTCTCACTACCTCTATTCCAATTATCTCACAACATGCTACTATATAATGATAAAAAATAAAAATAGCAGGTTATAAGAAACAGCGCCACTATCGTCACTTAGTTATTGTATTTACTATAGAATTAGTTTCGCTCTTGCCTTAGCATCAAAAAAAAAATCGATCGTAAGTTACTGCTATAACTAACGTATGTTTCGTATGAGTTACCACGACAACTCCGTTAGTTATGGCAAAACTAGCATCTATATATGAATCTCAACAGGGCTCTTTGTATTAAAACATAACACTTACTTAATTTCATTATTAGCCTGAGATTTGTATTCTGCAAGTTCTAATGCCTTATCAACATTTTCCTTCTTTTGAAAGAAGTAGACAGCATCTATACAACTTTTCAAATATGGAAAAGAGATAGTATCTTGTTTATCGTTTATGTATTCATAAATTTGAAGATTGTTTAAAACTTGCCTTCTTCTTTTTTTCTCTATTCTTCCGTTATAATCGTAATCTTCATCAATGTAAGATCCTATATACAACGTTTGATTTTGTACCGTCTTTACAGCTTCGATAGTTACTTTTGAAATATAAGGTTCCCATGTACCATCACTATATCTATTTGGGATAAAATAGACCAAATCACCCACATTTAAAACTGTATCCTTTAGATTAATCTTTGAAACAAATTTGGAATTGTTTATTCCACAATTACAACCAACAATTGAAACACAAACTAATAAAATAACAAACATTTTTTTCATAACAAATAGTATTAAGTTGTTTTAAATTTAAAAACAAATAAAATAATATATATCAGCGTATTAATCAGGTATAATTACAGACTTTTATAATTAGCTGAACAATAATTTATGAGCTACTGCCAACTAAACTCACTAATAAACAGTGGCAAGTTATTAAGAATATATTAGAAATCAAAGCAAGGAAGCAAAAACATTATTTACAGAATAGGGTAAACGCTATGATGTCCTAACAATTACATTATGCCAAATCATACTAAAAAGACTTACCCAACAAATTCAAAACAACAATTTCTTCTAAGTATTGAAACGAGTTTATCGATCTCACAAGCCAATTAATTACTTTTAGTGAACACGAAAGAGATATATTTATAGATCTAAAATATTCACAACGCATCAAATCATGTCATCTTTTTCTATTTCTTTTCCGTATATACGATGAAAACTTTTTAACATATCATTTGCTTCAGACATTGCATGCGCCTTGTTTATGAGAAAGAACAAAAAACGATCTTTTTGAAGAATCCACATGATAACCAAATAAAAGAAAATTTTACCCATAAGAGCAAACAAATAGAAATATTTATTATCTTCCATCATTGGATATATTAATTGTGATCCTGCGTATAAATAAAGGACCATTATAATTGATTGCGGAATATTGAGAAAACTAGTATTCAAACGCCCTAAAAAAGCCATGAATGATACGCAAGCAATCATTGCTATTATTTCTCTTACATATTTTTCCACCACTACATTAGCAGACAAAATGGAATATTGTTCAACACATATACAGCATGTCCCCAAAAAGATTATTATAATCATTCCTGCAATCATTTCTGTCCTCTTGTTATATTCAGAAGGGAATTTATTTATTTTTACTGTGGGAATAGTGATCACCATATACATAAAAAATATCGCTATACTATTTGCCAAATTCATTATATCTTCAAATATGTTATCATTCACAAGAGGCATTTTAAATGCAAGATGTATAATCTTTTCTACATACAAAATTAGCCAAATGCTCCATACTATTATTAATGAATAATAAAATTGCTTTATTGAAATATTCATTCTTCTAAAGAAAACATCAGCCCCATTTCTAAAGAAAACCCAATCAGATTCAAATTGACTAACCACATACTGAGAAAGCTGCAACTCATTTTTTTCACTATCATCAATAGTAATGTTATGTCTTATTATATAAAAAATGGTACAGCTTATTAATAATAAATTAGCTATATAAATGAACCAATTTAAAGATTTTAAAGGAATAGCAAATTGTATTAGTGTAGGAATTATAGGTATAATTGCTATTAGTAAATCTAATCTTTGTTTTATTATCCAACTCTTAAAATTATCTGTTTTCATTTTTTAATATTTAACAATGTACTTATCATTTTATTTGTATCATTTTTAACCCAAAAATAGTCCATACTATTAACATAAATAGGATCAATTACATTCTTATTTATACCATATTTTTTCTCTCCCTTTTCTGTTCCGCAATGAAAGAGTTTATGCATATCTGATATTTTAATTATACCACCATATATATGGCTAGGGTCATTATATCCATAACAGCGTTCTACATAAATCTTAATATTTTTATCTTTTCTTTCCATACAAATAACATTGTCGGCAAGAGCTCTCAGTTCTTGCGTTTTGCATGCGCTCTTATTACATATAATAATTACAAGATCGATGTCATTCTCTTTACATATTGAAATTAGTGTTGTTAAAAACAAATCACTTTGTTTTAGTAAAGGAAAAGAATAATCAATCATTTGCAAATCGTCAATTATAATACGTTTGATTTTCTTATTTCCCTTAGAGATTTCTAGTTGTAGAAGCAAATAATATATAAATTCATCAGGAGATATATTTCCCATGCGTATATTTTTAGGATGAATATATTGATAACAATCATAACAATTGCAAGTATTGCATTCTTCCGGTAAAATGCAATTCAATATTTTAAACTCTTTTCTCATCGCAGGACAATCCATATTACGACGAATTATTGATGAATCTTTTTCAAGAAGTATATATAGAGTATGTTCACCTCTGAAACATGCGCTAAAAATTCCTCCCGTTACTAAGTATCGCTTATATGTATTAGGAGCTCCAATTATTGCAGTACACCTTCCAGAGTTGCTAGGTTTGACAAATATATCTTCTATTATATTGCCAATACATTCATCTTGATGATTATATTTATACAATTTTTTGAAACAATTCTGTTTTCTTTGTTTGTGATCTTTATATTCTTCTAGCCTTTCATTTAAAAAGTGTATTATTTTTTCAGAATCAACTTTATTTTCTATTTGTTTGTAATTTAGGTCTATATATTGCTGATAAGTTTCATCTAATATACTATAGTTAGATGCAAGTACTCCCATGGGCATAAAACGCCTTCTTTGCATCAATAAATGCAAACTTGGATATATTTCTATTCCATAGTCTCTTTTTTTATATTGATGCCATGCTAAAGCTGTAGTTTGCATAGTACTTTTACTTATATTTATTTGGTTAATAAGATATTCATTATTGCCAACTTCTTTGTATCGTAAACTGAAAACGAGATCGGGTTTTTCTCTTAATTCCTTTATTTTATCTTCATCATCCACAATATTTATAAGAACCTCAGGATAGGCACATAGATTTATTTTGCTAATTTCATCTTGATTTTCAACTAATATGCATGGAATCAGTTTACCGTAATTTTCCAATATTGGCTGATCTATATCTTTGCCAAAAATTTTAATTGAGAATAATTCCTTATTCAAGAAATCTTTACTGTAGTCCTTATTATCGTTTTTATTATTTTCCTTATCACAAAATACAAAATCTAAAGGATTCTTTCTTTCCGCAATAATTAAATCTTCCTCTTCACAGGCATCACTATTATTGAATTTGTACGGTGATGCCATTACTAAAGCATTTATTCTGCTATTATAAACAATTATTCCTTCTCCAATATAATGATCAATTTTATCACGTTCTATCGAAAAGTTGCAATCTTCTTTTATATTAAAAAATCTATTTGTAAAATTATTATTTTTACAATTATCATCGCAGGCAATAATACGCCTTCTAATTTTATTAATACATTTTAATATTACGTAATCCCAATACAAATCTTCTAAATTAAATGTATTCTTACATTCGCTAATAATATATGGAGATTTTAAATCAGACCTCCTATTTCTTAAGGATTTTGTTATTCCTTGTAATAGCTGTACACCAAAAAGAGATTTGTTCATACCACTACCACCACATATTACAATTCTAAAAGTCGAACCCATTTTTTTTTGTATTCCACCAAATAGAAGTTCATCTAGACCATAAATATCTGTAGAAAATTTTTCATACTTATATTCTTCTATCGAAGCTTTATCACACTCATTTTTTTCTTCCATTTTTATTGTTTTATATATTGATATTTATTAAAAAGGACTTTCAAAATTAGCAACTTAAGAATAAACACACAATACATTTTTTTTGATTTGTAACTATCATACATGTATACATAATTATGTGGTAAAAAATCGTGCTTAAGATGTGAATATTTTTCAAAGAAGAAGGCAATTATTTCTGATCACCTTCTTCTTTTGAAAACTTCAAGTTCACGATTTACTTTTTGCTTTGCATTTCACAGCATTAGTTGCAATATTTAGAAATACAAAGCAGAATAGCTATTATAGAAATGGTACAGCTGCTACAATCACCGTATGTTGCTGCGATAACTAACGGATGTTGTGGACAAAACTAACGTTAGTTACCATGATAACTTCTATTAATTACCGCAGTAACATACGGAAGTTATGGCAACGACATACGTCTGTTTATTGAAAGAGCCATAAATAGAGTAATAGATTACTTAAATAGCTCGAACGAATTATAGTATATATAAACATTAGAACAGACAGAATGACTATAAAAAAATAGAGAGATGTATTGCTCCATTCACGAAAAAGGCCACGACATCGTAGGCTAACATGATAATGGCAATGCCCTTATATGAAACATATTTCGACACAAATTCGCAGATTGAGAGGGATTATTATAAAATACAAAAAGGAAGTTTCAGCATTGTATCTGATACTTCCTTTTGCAATTTAATCTTTTTACTCTGACCTCACGGTTTGCTTTACAACTTTGCATTTCACAAATATATGAACTCTTATTGACATAATCAACATAAAAGCCAAAATAGTTGTTGTTCATTTCTATCCTAGAAACGAGAAAGGCACAAGGCGACTACTCTTTTCAGGCATAGCTGACATGTACTGAATAAGTTGACACAAACTTATTCAAAAATGAGAAATAATAAAAAGATTGACGATCAGATTCGTCTAGAGATTTTAAACTCTTACCTTCATGGAAGCAAGGGTAAGTATACCCTTGAAAAAGAAAATGGTATATCCAGAGGTTCAATTCGGAATTGGCTTCGTATCTTTGGGCTTGAAGACAAACCATTCCCATTAAATATGAAGGATAAAGCTGTAACAACCGGTACAGAGGATGTCTCTTCAGAAGAAGACATCACCTCTTTGAAAGTGCGCATTAAGGAATTGGAATCTGAGCTGAAGCGTGCAGAGATGGCCCGTGACGTTTATGATTGCATGATTGACCTGGCTGAAGAGAAGTATCACATCAAGGTACGAAAAAACTCCGATGTCAAGTAGTAGGTTGCTTGTCACAAAAGGCGGGTAAAGGTATGAGTTATACCATATCCGCCCTTTGCGGACTGCTTGACATTTCCCGACAAGGGTACTACAAGCACAAAGAAACAAATGCCGAACAAGATGTACTTATAAGCAGCATCACGTATTACTGTCAATTTCTGCGTCAGGAGCTTCCCCGAAGCGGTTGCCGCGAGCTTTACAGTCTGTGTAAGTCTCGGTTCGGAGAAAAGTTCACGATAGGACGCGACCAATTTATCGATGTCCTTCGGGCCAACGGGATGATGCTGCGCCGCAGACGTTACAGACCTCGTACGACCAACTCCGATCATCCATATCGGATCTATCCGGATTTGCTTAACACATCTCCTAAATACGTGGCCTGTGGTGTTTGCCGCATGATGGTGGGTGACATCACTTATATATCCACGAAAGAAGGATTTGCCTATCTTTCGCTGCTGACGGATGTCTTCAGCCGCATCATTGTGGGATATGCCCTCTTTCGGACTCTTGAAGCGGAAGGACCGGCAAAAGCGTTGATGATGGCGTGCAGATTTTATAAAGGTCAGGGATTCAACCTTTCAGGTCTTATCCACCATTCCGACCGAGGTGTGCAGTATGCATCAAAAGGTTATGTGTCACAGCTCAAAGAAAGAGGAATCGCTATCAGTATGACGCAAACGGGCGACCCCTTGCACAATGCACTGGCCGAGAGGATGAACAATACCGTTAAGAACGGATGGCTCTTCGATTATGAGAATAAAACATTTGATGAAGCCTTGGAAGGTGTCGCCAGATCCATATATCTCTACAATTGGGCACGACCGCACCAAGCTCTGGCAATGAAAACACCGATGCAAATGCTCCCGGGAGAACATCCAAACCCACTTTGTTCAGCTGATGCTTTAAAGCATCAGCTGAACAAAACAAACTATAAAGAACAAACAATACTTGTTTGTCAATAAAAATAGGATTAACTTTGCAGAGTTGACAACTACTTTAGGTATACATGATTGTAATTGTCAACTCCCTTAGGTTTACTAGTGTTTAACTGTCAACCAAATTCAGTACACCACAGCTATCACAACACGCTGATATACAGCCAGAAAATCATATGGACGAAAATATATTTTCGTATGGACGAATTTTTATTTTCATATGGACAAACTTTTATTTTCGTCCTTATGATTTTTTTTGAATGTATATAATACTTGAACGGCAAAGATAAGAGGTGATGAAGAATGCCTTTATTTTAGTTGCAATTTGTTGCAATGTTTTACCATGCATGTATGTGCTCGCGGTGCTTTTCCTTAGAGACTTTTTGTATTTTTTTACTTTGTCAATATTTAGTACTATCATAATGATAGTACATTATTATCCTTTATATTTACAAATAAAAAAGTAATAATCTCCTATAGAAAAAGCACCGCAAGCACATACACTTCAAAAAGTGAATCCAACTTTGAACATATTGTAGAGCCTTTTTGAGAAAATGCAGAAAAATCACTTTTTTCATCCATTTTTTGATTATTAGGGTCTACTGAAAAATCACTTTGATATTGAAATAGGCTACCGGTATGAATAGTGATAGATATTGTAGCTAATAGCAGAAATAAAGGCAAAATTGAAAAAGTAAAAAAAGGCCCATTTTCTTGCTTTTTCAAGGAAATGGGCGGGTAAAATGACTTTTTTGCTAAAAGATCGTCAATTCACTTTCTGTTGTGAAATTTTATCTTTTTGGCGATAAATTCTTGCAGTATATAGACTTGGCTAAATCGTCATTTCAATTCCGTCAGCAGTTGGTCAGTGAAACTTGGTCCGCATTCGGCCTTTTATCTTGCAAAACCATTTTGGTCTGTACCCTAAGCATACCGCATCAATAAAGCAGTATAGCGTAAATCCTAATATTGTTCCTAACATATCCGTCGGTTTTTTGAATGTGATTGTCCGCTTATAGACAATATTTACTGCAACGTAATGCCGAACACAAAATGTACATCTTCTCTATTGGGATTCCATACAAGTTGAGTGAATATCGGCAATGAATATTTATCGTTTATCCTAATATTCCGAGATGCTTTAATCGAAATATTGGTAACGGCAAACCCTGCATTTTTATAGTTTGCGGGAGACTCGAAAGGACTGAATCCCAAGGCAAACAGCAAAGTGGTGTTTTGAACTTCCAATGGACTACTGATTTCGGCGTACGAAGAATACGCATTGACCAATACATTGTTGCAATTGGGCTTTTTATCGTGCCCCCAGAACATGGTATACCACGAAAGATTAATGGGGCATTTACGAAAAGGCAACAGATACGACAGTCCGGCCTCCAGTATATGATCGGTGGAGCGATTGTTGAAATTAAAATACTTGTTTCGACCTTCTTTTCTATCATTGTATATGCCACATTCACCGCCCCACCAATAATCTGTCAACGAAAGAGTAGCATCGTTGATGGTGTATGCAAGGGTGAAATCGGTCTCTTTGTATCCATCTCTCGAAAGATTTACATTTCCCCATGCAGTGAATGAGAATTTACCGGCAACAGCCCCCAAAGTCGGTTGCACCGAAAGGCCCGATTCGTACATACCACGCCATACATACGAACTTATCATATCGGCCTTTGTAGTAATAGCGACAGGCTGGTGTTGCTGAGCTTCGCATACCGAAGGAATGATAGATATCAGCGTCAGTAGTGCCGCTCCGGTAGATTTCATTGTCATATCAATAATTTGATTCATCATGTTATCTTTATTAAACGATTTATTTATTTGAAGGGGCATCACGGATTATCAAACCGCTCGTACTTCCCTTTGCCATACCAAAAGCAAAAGACATTCCACACTATGCAGAAGTGTACCAACCGCAGGGAAATAATGCCACACGCCCGTCTAAAAGGCGATAACAGAGATCGAAAATATTTTTGATGAACAACGCCCGAGAAACAGACCGTTTCATTTTAGCATGGTATCTTTTCAAAATGGGAAGATATGTGCCGTCCTGCAAATTTGCATACTCGCATCATAAATAAAACAGGCGGCCATTGCTGACCGCCTGTTTGGTGTACATTATTCTATTGAAACTGCGTGCTAAAAGACTGCGTGAACTCTTAAACTCAATACGCTTACAGGTCCACGACTTCTATTATATCCCGGATTGATAATAAGTTGGTATGCTCCCGACAGAAACAAATGGTCTTTCAGGGCAAAAGAATAATACAGCTCCGAAAGATTCTCCAACCCATAATTCAAGCGGCCATCACCCAATTCGAATCCTCGTCCACCGGCTTTGAGATAATCGCGGTGCGAGCCCGACAATGCAGAGACCACATACGCCAACCCCACCGTATCGGACTTGCGATGCCATTTACTGCCATTGGCAGAAAGTCCTGCACTCAACGTGCGATCGATCTCTGTAAAAGCCCATGTTTCGTTGTGCCCGTCATTCCATCCGGCTCTGAAGAATACGCCCATAAAGTCGTTTAACTCCTGTTCGGCATTGACACCGAAGCCGTATTTCGTTCTACCGGACTTCTCGGTCTTTACCAAATCGGGAGAAGAGGGATTGAGCCTTAAGCTCTCTTCATAATTACCCATACCGGCCCAGTTGATAAACGAGAACAATCGGATGCTGCCTTTCTTTCCCTTCCACGAATAGTTGTGAGTATACTCGATGGAATGAGAGCTAGACTGCCGAAGGCGCCAGTTCATCTCCATGCCATTGGCAACCTTAGGAAGCAACGAGACGCCATAACGCAATGCGTCGTGAGGCGTAACCCACTCTATCACCACGCTGGGAGTATAGCCCTTGGTATTGGCTGCAAAATCCCATGCACCGTTGCTCATAAGTCCCCAGCTCATAAACTGAGTTCTGGAATCGTGGCTGTATCTATTGGCATCAAAGAAGTCGGACACACAGATCTTGCCTATCGTCAGAGCCAGGTATTCGGTAGGTACCGCTCCGCCCAATTTATTGATATCGTCGCATTGATAATCAGTATGCTTAGCCAAAGCAACGATTTGAGTGAAATACAGCCGTCCCAATTCAAAAGAAGGTGCCGGACTATCTACCCTGTAGGCTTCTCCATTGGTAGACGCCCCTACTCCCAAAGAGCTGCTCAGGCCCGAGCCGCCCGATATTTCGGGACTCGCAAAGAAGCCGCCCCCACTCCACAATCTGATGCCACAAAACAAAGTTGCCGTCAGTGATCGTTTCGTCTCCGCCGCAGACACGAGACTGTTTGCTCCCGAATAGGAAGCACGAAAAGACGGTTTGTACTGCGATATGACCGTTGCCTGCCCATGCAACGAGAAACGTTCGTCTTTCAATGTGTCGCTGGTCTGTGCATGCAATAAGACACACGAAACCATAGCGACAAGTGATATACACAGATGTCGTAATCTCATGAAAAAATCTTTTTATATATCTCGGTATTTAAATGAAACTCGATACCAGTAGCATAAGAGACAACCCTACCAGTATGACTACCGTTGCCCAACCAATGATGTTGATAATAGGTTTGTTGACATATTTGCCCATAATCTTTTTGTTGTTCACCAACAAAATCATGCATATAAGGACTACAGGAAGCAATATTGCATTGATAACTTGCGACCATATCGATATACTGATTAAAGGTGCATTGGGCAACAGGATAATAGCCACCGATATGATGATGATGGCCGTATAGAGCGTATAGAATTCTTGTGCCTCGCCCCACTTCTTGCTGATTCCGGCATCGAAGCCAAAAGCCTCGCACACATAAAAAGCCGTAGCCAGAGGCAGAATGGTAGCCGAGAATATAGAAGCGATAAACAGACCGAAAGCAAACAACTGAGAAGCAAAAGCACCCGCCAGAGGTTTGAGCGCCAACGCAGCATCTTTGGCCTCGTTGATGACAATGTGATTACCGTGAAGAGTAGCCGCGCAAGCAACAATAATGAAGAAAGCGACAACGACCGTTCCGATACATCCGATAAGGATATCGGCCAGCACATAGTTGTATTGCGAGATTTTGAGCTTCTTCTCTATCACCGAAGACTGCATATAAAACTGCATCCATGGGGCGATGGTCGTACCAACCAATCCCAACACCATGGTGATGGTAGCCCCGTCGGCTTTGACATCGGGCATCACGACTGCATGTCCTATCTCGGACCAGTGGGGATGTCCCAACACAGCCGATACGACATACGTAAGCAACGAAACACTGAATATGAGAAAAATACGTTCGGCAACCGTGTAGGTACCCTTCACCACTAGAATCCACACGATGAAACCCACCAACGGCACAGAAATATATTTGCTAACCCCAAACACTTCGAGACTGCCGGCAACTCCCGCAAATTCGGTAGTGGTATTGCCTATATCGGCCAATAGTAGCCCTAGGAAAATAAAGAAAGTGATCTTTACACCCGCATTCTCACGAATAAGGGTAGCCAATCCTTTGCCACTTACAATACCCATGCGGGCATTCATTTCTTGTACAACCAACAAAACCAAGAAAGATGGTATTAAAGTCCATATAAGATTGTAGCCATACACAGCTCCCGCCATGGAATAAGTGGTGATTCCACCTGCATCATTATCAACACTGCCTGTTATTATTCCCGGTCCGAGAATTGCAAGAAACAATCCTATCTTTTTTAAAAATTTACTGCTCGTAACCTTTTTGATTGTCATGATTTATTGTATATTAAGTAGCATTCCAGCATGCTATATTAATAGTTGGATTAATTTAAGAAGCTCTTTTTTTGCCTAGTAATTCATCGAAAATGTCATCGATCACAACCATGCCTTCCAACTCGTCATGATCATTGGTTACCGGAACCGCAAGCAAGTTATATTTCGATACAATGCCGGATATGGCATCGAGTCTATCATAGTCGTTAACGCTATAGAGATTGGTATTCATCACCTTGTCCAAAGGTGTTTGAGGGTCTGTGACCAACAAATCGCGCATCGAGATAATTCCTTCCAGCACATTGTCGGCATCGACGACAAACAAGCTATATAGAGACTCCATTTCGGGCTTTTCTACTTTGATGTATTCCATAACGTCCGCTATCGTCTGCTCGGCTGAGAAAGTAAGAATATCCGAAGTCATGAGACTGCCTATCGTTCCGTCGGGATACTCCAACAGGTCTCTTACCTCTTCGGAAGCCTCGGGCTCCATCTCGAGCAACAGCTGCTCCGTCTTGTCTTCTTCCAAGTGATCCATCAAGTCGGCCGCTTCATTGGCAGGCATTTTCTCCAACACATCGGCAGCCTTTTCCAAAGGCAAGCTTTCGATGATATGTACCTGTTCTTTCACTTTCAACTCTTCCAACACGTCAGCGGCGTGCTCTTCGTCGAGAGAAGAAAAGATAGGAGTCTGGTAGTTCTTGCTCATATCTTCGATAATATCCGCCAAATCGGAGGGATGGATGGTATTGAGCTTCGAACGAGTTTGAGAAAGCTGAATATTGAATGTATTCGGATCGATTGTCTCAACATCGTCCCAAAGAATAAATTTGGAAGGGATATTGCCACCGAACGGTTGCAATAATCTTTTGAAGAACATGTTAACGCCCAGACGGCGCAAAAGCCCTTCGGTGCCTACATCGACCGCAACGACGAACGTTCCGGCAGAGATTGTCACCATTCGTATATCGTTCACTCTAACCAGTTTTCGTCCATTAATATCCACAATCTGCTGATCGAGAATACTTTCTTTCAGTAAAACGGCGTCGGAGAACATATCATGACTTACGAGAGTCATCGACTGGCATTGTACCTTGTAATGGATTCCAAACTTCACAATCTGCAGGCTGTCGAGCACTGCATCTTTGTTTTTTCCATTGATATGCACCGCAAATCCGATGACTTGGGGATTGCTTGATTGGTTATCATCAAGAGATGTATGTATACGAATGTATACATCGCGAATACGTCCCAAAACATTATCTCGGGTATCAAAAATATTGCAGCCGAGAAGTCGGCTTAAATAAAATGTAGTTAAAGAAGTCATGAATTACCTCCTCTCTTTTTTAAGCGTCAGAAAGAAGGTTGGTACGATCCGACCTTCCTGCTAGGCGCAGGTTAATAATTTGATTATATTTGCCGGGTCACTGTCCATGTATAAATTTTTAAAATTTGCGGTGCAAAGGTACGCCTTTTTTCTTAATAATTCTTCCTCTTGCAATAAAAAATGCGAGTATGGCCTAAAATTTATTCATATCTCATACAGAAAAGTGCTGAAAGTACCGGAATATGACACTTTCAGCACTTTCGAAATGCATACAAGCTCTATGAAATATCTAAAAAACGAATGTACGTCTTTCAATA
Organism: uncultured Bacteroides sp.; assembly: GCA_963676865.2. Classification (GTDB taxonomy): domain Bacteria; phylum Bacteroidota; class Bacteroidia; order Bacteroidales; family Bacteroidaceae; genus JAAYUD01. Next base: position 170,512 of record CAXXSS010000001.1, read on the forward strand.
ATAGATGCAATTGATTGTCGACTTGGGCGGAGTAAGAATGACACCATCCCTTATCTCGATCTCCCAAAAAGGCTGGCTTAGAATTTCGGCCATTTCGGGCGAATGCCCTTTCATTTCCAACAAATCTTCGCACGCCCTCTTGAAATCGTCATACAAATCATTGAGATTTACGGTAATCCTATCTTTGTCGTTGGCACTGCCCGCCTTGGGATGAGTCGTGTCATCGGATACCATGTTGTCGTCCGTCACCATTTTCTCACAAAAGCGACATCTTATTCGCTGGTATATATCAATCTCCGCATATTTGCGTAGCGAAGGGAGCAGCTTTATTGCACTTTGAAAATCTCTTTTCGCATTCTGATTTTCATTCCATCCGCTCGCGTTATTGATGGGACGAAGCGTCTTTCCCAAAAATTCGATACCTTGAGAAACAAGCATACACATTAAATACGGATGCTTGTCTTTTATTTCTCCTATTTCTTCAATAAGAATTTTCTGAATGAATTCTTCATTCGACATGTCTTTATAATCCATATTCTTTCACCTTTTAATGATTGACTATAATAGAATAGTAGAATTGATAAAACGTTATCAACTATATATGCAAAACGCACTGAACACACAACAGACACCAGCAAGAGAAACGAACTATCGCCGACTATGAGGCATCTTCATAGAAGACCTTCTCATAGGTAACCTTTCGATGTTTTCTCTCTGCTGCCTGACGTTAAACTTATGTTTGGGCCATTGCCTATCGTCCATAATGGGGCGAATATTCATTTTGTCGGCCTTACGCGCCTGTTCAGGTTGTTCTACTCTGACATCCGGACGATATACCCGAATATTGGCACCTTCGACCCTATTCTTCTCTATCCGGTTGTTGTCCATTATCCTCGTAACAGATATATTATTATTGGTATACCTACCGACCTCTTCCATTCGAGGTCCTGCCGAATAAAACTCTCTCTGATTGGGATTTGTAAAATTGTCGACAATAACCATGTGCTTACCTAGCTTCTTGGCACTTTTGTCTACAATCCTTATAGTCGTCAGATCTCTGTCGCACATTCTACCACACGGCACGATATTCCAATAAAAAGCATGAGGACGCCACGAGGCAAAAGTCCTCCCTATATTGATTCCGGGCATCAACGGTGCCCAGCCATAATATCCATTGAAAGATCCCCACGTGACCCATGCCGGTGCCCACGAATATCCGGGAATCCATAACCAACCATAATTGTCGTCGTATATCCAAGTACCATAATGAAAGGGAGCCCAGCCCCAATCGTAGTCCGAGTTCCAAAGCCAACCTGCATCCGTATACACCCAATATCCATTGGTGAGATAAGGACGAAAACCGTCTTCAACATTGGGCCGCCATACATGACCGTACCCGGCATAATCTATCCATGTGCCATAAGGAGACAGGCTATCGAAAAAGTCCTGATAAGTAATTTCTGCGGGATTTTGGGCCGACACCTTTTGATTGAAAGAGACAGTAACAATCGCTGCGATTATCATTGTCAGACAGACTAACTTTTTCATAACACGCGGATTTTAATTGTATAATGTCATTTGTAAACGGTTGTAAGATAGACATTACATCAATAGAATGTACACCTATTGCTCATAAATAATATTTCTATTAACAAATATTGCACATTGGCCGATCCTGATAAATATTCGTAAACACGATTACGATCAATCCTAATATTATCCTAAAAAAGGGAGAAAAAGAAGTTCGTACATCACCTTTGCTCACACACTTGTGGCAATTTGAAGGTACGGAATGCAATAAAAAAAAGAAGCCGGGGATCTGAATGATCAGCGACTTCTATTTTTCATATTCTGTTAGTGTGATAGAATCGTGTTGACACACCGATTCTATACGATGCAGTTTTCTCTAAGAATCAAATTTTAATAACGTCTTCTGTTAAAGCCGCCGCCATTACCGCCACGATCGAATCCGTTGCTTCTTTCTCTTTTTTCACGTGCGACACTGACAGTTATAGAGTTACCATCGTAAGTACCTCCGTTCAATTCGTCAATGGCTTTTTGAGCTTCTTCGTCATTGGTCATTTCTACAAAACCGAAACCACGAGATCTACCTGTTTCTCTGTCTGTAATGACTCTGGCAGAAGATACTTCGCCATATTCTGCAAATAATTCTTGCAAGTCTTCACTACTGGTATTGTAATTTAGACCGGACACATAAATGTTCATCGTTTTTACTTATTAATTAATTGTTATTGTTAAATACTTTATTTTGCAAGAGTGATATTGATGGCATTCATTCCTTCCTTACCACGTTCCAACTCAAAAGTAACTTTATTTCCTTTTTTTATAGAAGCAGGGGCATTACTGATATGGAAGAAATACTTTTCTTCGCCATCAATCTTTTTTATAAATCCGAAACCCTTATCGGAATTAAAATATTCAACGTTCCCCATCAGCGCCTTAGTCTCCTCCTCTACTTTTTTCGGAATAGAAATCTCAATGCTTTCTATATCAACTTCTTCTTTCACAGAAGAATCCGGAGGTGTGCTTGTAATGACGCCATTTTCGTCTACATAGGCAATCATGTCTTCAAAAGACCCGCTTCCTGCATTTGCTTTGCGTGCTTCTTTACGTTTTTGTTTTTCTAAACGCTTACTAGTTTTTCTTTTTTCTAATTCCCTTTTATTACATGAAATTGCTTTTCCCATATATAATTATTTTATTTTTATGCCGACAGCAACATGACATTCAGCTTCTTGCCTGTTACTTTCTGAATATCTCTCATCATAACACGCTCTTCTTCCGAACAAAATGTGATAGCAACACCCTCGTGTCCGGCTCTACCGGTACGACCGATACGGTGTACATAGGTTTCGGGCACGTCTGGCAGGTCGTAATTCACAACCATACCCAGATTGTCTATATCAATACCTCTGGCAGCTATATCCGTTGCTATAATAACATGTATCTTGCCCGATTTGAAGTTCGTAAGAGCTCGTTGTCTGGCCGTTTGGGTTTTATTTCCGTGTATTGCTTCGCAAGCGATGCTAGCCTTGTTCAAAAGCCGTGCTATCTTATCTGCTTTGTGTTTCGTACGTGAGAAAACCAATATCGACTTACCTGAATTTTTCTTCAACAGGTCGATAAGTAAATCTGTTTTCTGCTCTTTTTCGACATAATACAACCCTTGTTGAATGGTATCTACTACAGAAGAGACAGGGGTAACCTCCACTTTAGAAGGCTTATACAAGATCGATTTCGATAAGTCTACTATCGTCTTGGGCATCGTGGCAGAGAAAAGCATGGTTTGTCTGGACTTGGGTAGCAACGGCAACAACTTTTTCACGTCGTGTATAAAGCCCATGTCGAGCATACGGTCTGCCTCGTCCAGCACAAAATGTTTAATGTTGCTCAACGAAATATATTTCTGGCTGATCAGATCGAGCAATCGTCCCGGTGTGGCTATCAGTATATCGATTCCCCTTTTCAGTTGGTCAACCTGAGCCGCTTGTTTCACTCCACCGAATATAACAGTATGTCGTAGATCGGTGAACTCGGAATACTCTCTAAAACAATCATCAATCTGGATAGCCAATTCGCGAGTAGGAGTAAGTATCAAAGCTTTGATTTGGCGTTTCCCTACTTTGGGAGATTCATTAAGTTGCTGGATAATAGGGATGGCAAAAGCTGCCGTTTTTCCTGTTCCTGTTTGTGCTATTCCTATCAAATCAATAGCTTTTAACCCTATTGGTATAGCTTGTTGTTGAATAGGAGTAGGCGTTTCATATTTTTTCTTTGAAAGAGCTTTTAAGATAGGTTCTGATATGTGTAAATCTTTAAATGTCATAAATTTTATCTGATTGCTTCATGCAATCTTTTCTTAATTAATTAATCGTAATAAAAGTTCATGGAAGAAGTCGGATATACTCTATCCGCATGATAATTATTACGTGTGAATAATATAAATTAGACTCGCAAATGCTCATATTTTTATTGCGAACCAAATTTAATAATGCCAACAAAAAAGTCGATTTAATTATTTTGGCGAGAAAAGTCCCAAGAAAATAGATGGGGAAAGACATTGCTGAATAAAAAATTTCAATACAAACTTCATTGTTTAGATCGCAAAGATATTATAATAAATTGAATAATTTCTTTATTCGGCAATATATTTAAATATAATTTTGTTCTTATAACTAAAAAGGCTACAATATTCGGAATAAACAGGAACAATTTGAAGTTTGCGACATTAAAAATCAGTTTTCCGCTTTCGATTTTGTAAGCTCGGTAATATCGTAGATTGTAAGTACCGCCCCAGGATTTCCATCAATAGGGAAATAGCTCCCGGAAATGGAAACATCGATACAAGTAACGTTATTCCCTTCGCCCATAATATCGAGCGAGGACCGCATATCTCGGAAATCGACATGGGTGTCCAATGTCTGCTGAATGGTCTGACGAATAGGACAAAATTCACACATTTCACCCGTACCGCATCCACCGGGGGCACGCATTGCATTGCGACAATGGAATAGATCTCCCAAGCGTTTTTTCTCTAATGCAGCAATCGTATTGGTAAGCGTGTAATAGTTTGTTTTGAGCACGACAAAATCATCATCGATCAAAACAATATATGCATGAGCAGTGCGAAATATGGCATCTGTGAATGTCTCTGCGTTTTCCAAAGCTTTATTTTCTTTGTTCAAACGGAAGGCAAGTTCTTTCTTCTGCTGGCATTGGAAGAGAAAACTTATTAACAAGACAGCACTTATTAATATTATTAGCAATATTATAGCCCACATAGTCGCTTTTATTACGTTGATCCATCAAATTTCGTACAGATATACAAATGTATCTATAATTATCAAGATAAAGCAATATCTTTAGTTAAATTTTATTTCGTATAAATAGAAAAAAGAGACATCCATGTGATAGTTATTTCAACTACCCAACAGATGCCTCTTCGTATGTTGTTTGTATGTAATCTCTAGATCAAATATTGCGAACTGATCGATTCGTTATTGACCACCCTACGAATGGTTTCGGCGAACATATCGGCAATGCTCAACTGCTTAACTTTCGAACACTTCTTTGTATATGGAATACTATCGGTAAATACCATCTCGGTGAGGCAAGATTCTTGAATGCGATAAGAAGCCGGATCGGACATAACGCAATGACTGGCAATAGCCCGTACACTTAGAGCTCCGTTTTCCATCATCAGATTGGCTGCTAAAGTAATGGTACCAGCGGTATCGACAATATCGTCGACAAGTACCACATTTTTGCCTTTCACATCACCGATAATCTGCATGGATGCTACCTGATTGGCAACTTCACGTTTCTTATTACAAAGCACCATTGGAACATCAAGGTATTTACAGAAAGTGCTGGCACGTTTCGAACCGCCTACATCTGGAGTAGCGATACAAAGATCGGGCAGATTCAGCGATTGTATATAAGGGAAAAAGACTGCCGATGCATATAGATGATCAACAGGAAGGTCGAAAAAGCCTTGAATCTGATCGGCATGAAGATCCATTGTGATCAGACGATCGATACCGGCAACAGAAAGTAAATCGGCCACCAACTTAGCCCCTATTGACACACGAGGCTTATCTTTTCTATCCTGACGTGCCCATCCGAAATACGGAATAACAGCTATAACACTCTTTGCAGAAGCTCTCTTGGCCGCATCGATCATCAGCAGCAGCTCCATTAAGTTATCAGAATTAGGGAAAGTGGATTGAACCAAAAACACATGTGCACCACGGATAGACTGCTCGTAAGATACGGCAAACTCACCATCGGCAAAGTGGGTTATATTCATTTTTCCAAGAGGACAATTTAGACTGGTGCAGATCTTCTCTGCCAAGTATCTCGAACTGGTTCCCGAGAATACCATGAAAGGTTCGTTTTCTCTCATTTATGCTTTAGTTATGACGAAGTTTTAATTTTGATGCAAAGTTAAAGCTTTTTTTTGATACGCCAAGCAGGTTTTGTGCTATCTTTCCACTATAATGGTATTTTTTGTAACTGTGTTGTATTACAAACTTCAGTTTCCATGGTCCAAGTACACAGTTGTTTGTGTAGAGTAAATGACATGAGAATAGAACTTAAGCGGCAGGTAAACAAAAATGTACTGAATAAGTAATGTTTCAACTTACCCAGTACACCATCTGACGTTATCTCAAAACTATTTACTTTGTTCTATCATCGTTTTGTATTTTGCCAACAACTCTTTGGCAAGTTCAATGCTATCGCCTACGGGAGTTTCTGGGAAATCGCCGATGCAATCTTTCCACCAGATTTCTTCGTAATCGGTCACTTCCTTTTCATATTCCTTATATTTGGCATCGTCGAACTTATATCCTCCGATAACGGCCTTATCTACTGCAGCAAAAAACATTTTCCACCGTTCGCCATAGAAAGTAGAAGTCATTCCAGACCAAGTACGGCTGGCATAATCGTTGAGCAATCCGGCCTTTTCGCCCCAAGTAGTGAGCAGATTTCGAGCATTGCGTTCGTAATAAAGTTTTTCTTCATCGTTTACGCCCTTGCTACGCGCTTCTTTTATCCATTTACCCGTTAAGTAAAAAGACTGAGAAGACACCAACCGATCGACATCATTGATGATCTGCAACATCAACGCTTCTTTGGCTTTCATCTCCTTATAATTGTTTTCATTATAAGCTTTCTCGTAGTCCTTAAAGAGAACAGCAAAATGGTTGCTAACGACTTGTCTGACGAGGTTGGATACATCGAAAGCAAAAGTCGACGTTTTACTATCGGCCTTCAACATCAATTCGGCTGCTTTCAGCAAATCGGCATTATCGTATTTGATACGATAGTTGCTATAATAAGTTTTAAATTTACCGAAGCAAGGACGTATGTTGATGACAGGACATTGACCAGGCGTACATGGAGAAGCATAAATTTTATTCAGCAAGATGTTCCATGCAGCACGTGCATTTGTGTCGGCATGTCCTACATGTTCATCGGCCAAATGTTCGCTCCAATTGTTGACATCCTTATGCCCTTTGAAATCCCAAGCTTTTTCGAATACATATTCGTACATGAACGGATTGCAATCGAATCCTTCCAATGTGGCACCAAGTCCAATAAAGTTCTTGCCACCTTTTTGGATAGTGTTTTCAATACGTTTGTTTACTTCATCAATATTGCCGGCTAACATGGTATTGCCACCAAAGTTGCCCAAATAACACCAGATATAAGGTACATTATAGAATTTGTCGGTCTGTTGCCACACTTCGTGACGCTCGCAATAGTAGTCCAACAGAATAGATTTCTGAGGAGGATAGGCGGTGATGTATGCTTTAATACGATCGTTTGTCCAATCTTTCCGCTCGTTGTAGAACAGCCAAGTCATCTGTAACCAAACAGCATTTTTATCCGCTTTCTCCAATGTACCATATACTTGATGAGCTACACGTTTCAAATAAGAAGCCTCGTAACTGGGCGGCTCAAGTTCGTTGAACAAATCAATGCCATAGATATGATCCGTTCCGTAGACATCTTTCTGCTGTTGCAAAAACATCTTCTGAATTTTGGCAAACAACGGATCCATGGGATCAAGGAAACTGCACGCATATTGGTCCGAATAGCCCGACCAAGCACCAAGTTTGGTAATCTTCGCATTCGGATATATCCTTTTCAATTCTTGTGGAACATGTCCTGCAAAGGCGGGAAGAACAGGTTTCATATTGAATTCGCGTTCGCGAGAGACGATCTTCTTCTGCAATTCTTCCTGATCGTCAAGCCACGACATAGGTAGATCTCCCTGCCAATAGTCTATATTGAGCATCCGATGCCATGGCAAATGAGCCGGCCCGGTGAAATAATGACGAATTTCTTTGTCAGAGAGTCCCAATTTCATCCACACTTTATGCCAAATAGATTCCTGTCCGGTTATCGCCAATGGCAGATTAATGCCATTTAACGCCATCCAGTCGATGAAGTGTTCCCAATCTCTCCAACTCCACCAAGGCATGGTATAGCCGAAGGTACAATAATTAAGGAAAAAACGATCTTTACAACGAGCGTCGATGGTGAGGGGCTTTTCGATAACAGGTAGCGACTCTGGCATCTCGAATTTGTCGTCAACAAACCAAGAAACAGTAGTATGGCAATAGTACTTTAGATAATAGTTCAATCCTACAGCCATCGAATTAGCATTATTTCCGCTAATTTCAATCACATCTCCGTTCGATCTTAATTGGAATTGGTCTTTACCACCTGTATTGGGCAAAAGTTTGAATACAAAAGAGCCCTCATGTTGTGGCATCAGACGGTGTACCAAGCCTTTTATGACAATGGTTTCTTTCGATGTAGTAGAAGCTTTTCCTGTCATGCAAGCAAGGCTAAAAAATAATGTCGTAAGCAATAAAGCTAATTTTCTCATATCTATCAAATTGTTTTTAGGAAGAGACTGCCTATATATAGACTATAGACAGTCTCTCATTGTTTAATAATTCGTTCGTTTAATTGTTAGTACCTAAATCATAACCGTAGTATGGTCTCAATTCGTCGTTTGACTTATAGAAATAATAAGTGGTAGGATTAGTATACGGATTATTGTAATGGAATATAGCCTGATTGGAATTCAACTCGGCCTGATTCCAGCCTGGCGTCCATCCTACGAATACTCCATTCATATCGATACAATGCTGATAGCGTTCGCAATTAGAGCCTTTGTATGCCCGATGAAGACCAACTTCCAAGCGTTTTGCATCGAAATAATTAATACCTTCTCCCCAGAACTCTACTCCTTTCTGAAATACATATTCGGTAAGAAAATCGGCAGCATTGGTAGCATTGCAAGTATAGTTAGGGTTACGGGTCTTCACAATATCTTCCAAAGCCTTATTTGCATCAGCGACGCCCGAAGTATGAAGAGTAGCCTCAGCCTTCAGAAAATACATTTCTTCTACACGCATGACGGGAAAATCGGTAGCACCACCCACTTCATAAGTATTATAATTACCCAAATGTGGACGGAACTTAAGGTTCACATAAAGCCATGGCCATGACTGGAAACCATTGGATTTGTTGATGGTAGAGCGAATGTTTGATGCCGAACTATTGAGTCTGTATATGTACTTCGATGCCCCAAAGCCCGAATAATCATTGCTCCAATCGGCCTGATCGGTATTGAGATTGTCACCGTCTTTGCACCATTTATTATTAAGAAAGTTCCCATTCGCATCTCTCTCTATCAAATAAGGTTGCCCTTCTTTCTGATTGGTTGATTCGTAGAAGAAATTAGGTGCCAACCACGATTTCTTTCTAAAGTCCTTGTCAGAAAGTTTTTCGTACCACTTACGATCCAAAGAGCGTCCTACACGCCAACCATAAGCAGAGAAGTTGGTTTCGGTACCGAAAGTCATAGCAAACACAAACGAACCGCCGGTAGCGGCAGTCTTATTGCCTTCTGAAATAGACGTTGCAAGCATCCATGAACTCTGAGAATCACGATTATTGAATCCATTTACAGGGTCGGTCCATTGATCTTCGGTTAAAGGAGTACAGCCCGATTCGGAAATAGCCTTTTCGGCATACGATTTGGCATTGCTCCAATAAGTAGCTTCCTCCTTGTAAGTAGCCGAAGTGGCAACCCTTGAAGCCAAATTGGTATAAGCTCTGGCATATAGACCATACACAACAGCCAAGTTGGGCTGTACCTTATCGGTACGTTGATAACCTGTCAAATAAGTTTCGGCCTGTTTCAGATCACTCAATATCAAATCGTAAACTTCGTCGACAGTAGCACGCTTATTGTTCGATGCCTCTTTTGAAGTCGTTTTCTCGGTAACAATAGGAACACCGATATTCTTCAAATCATTCTCGGGTGGTGTATAAGTATATCTCTTATCAGTAGGAGTTTTGTATTCCATTATCTGAACAACGTCCATATAATACAATGCCCGATAGGCATAACATATACCCAAGTATCCCTTTCTCGTATCATCTATCTGGCTAGCATCAGTTCCAATCATACCTATCACATCGTTCACTGTCTTGATATAAGCATAGAACAAATAAGAAGGGTAAAGTCCACGATTGGAACCTACCGCACTCACGGAACCGGTACAATAGGCACCCATCGTATTAAAGCCATTGGTACCCGAACAAACCAATTGTGTTGTACCATGTTCGAGCATGGCAAGCATACTACCATAAGAGATTTCTTCGACGCCACCGTCGTCATTCGAATAACCGGCCATAGTAGTATAAATAGAATTAACCATACCCTTTAAAGCCGACTCCGACTTTTGTATCTGCGGTGCCAAAACATACTCAGATGGTAATGTCTCTTGAATACAGCCACTTAAAGCAAAAAGAGATAAAACTGCAAATACTATATTATATTTTTTCATGAGAATCTGTTTTTTATGTTTAGAATGTCAATGAAATACCTCCCGATATTGTGCGTATCGGCGAATAAAGCTCGGGGTTGGTTACGCCTTTCAGCGAATAGCGAGGATCAAAACCTTGCCGGCCTGAAATATAGAATAAGTTCTCTCCGCTAAAATAGACGCGCATATTATCGACAGAGAATTTACGAGTTAGGCTAGATGGCAATGTATATCCGATATTGATATTTTGAACACTCAGATAGCTTGCATCTTTCAGGAAACGGTCGGACCGTGCATTTTGCGAATATTTTTCTGAAAACATCAAACGAGGCACATCCGTATTCTTATTCTCTGGTGTCCAAGCCTTGAATATGTCTTTAGACCAAGTCGTATTCGTAGTTCCACCTGTATGCATCAATGTCTGATAAGTATAATCGTAAGATTTACCTCCCAACTGATAGTTCAGGTTAATAGAGAAGTCGAACCCACGATAGCTGAAGCTTGTACCAAAACCACCATAGAATTTAGGCAACGCATCACCGATAATATAGTTAGTAGCCAAACTGGGGTCTTTTGTCGTTTCGCGACCGGTAACTTTACCATTGCTATCGACAGTATCTTTATAATACATGGCTTCACCCGTTTCTTTATCAACTCCGGCATATTTAGGCAGATACCAGGTATAGAGCGACTTTCCTTCGGTTACGAAATAGTCGTACATGGAAACGAATGATTTATCCAGATTAACATAACCTTTATGGCCTTCGACTACCGTTGTTTTTACAGCATCGGGAAGTTTAAGCACTTGATTCTTCACATGAGTTATATTAAAGTTGACATCCCAATGCATATCCTTGTTATTTATCAACGAAGCTGACAACGAAAGCTCGATACCCGAGTTGCGCATATCGCCCAGGTTGATATAATAGCTGGTATAACCTATTGATGGAGGTGTATTGAGAGAGAACAACATGTCTGTGGTCTTGCGAGAGAAATAATCCAAGCTACCGGAAAGACGTCTATTGAACAATTCGAACTCAAAGCCTGTGTTCCAGTTCGTATTTGTCTCCCAAGTAATATTTTCAGAACCTTTCTGACGCCACTGATAAGCGGCCTCATTGTTGTTGTTGACTATCGTATAAGAATCGGCATAAAGATAGTTTCCGATATTATCGTTACCCTGCGAACCTACCGAGACTTTGAACTTCAGCGAATTGACCCAAGGAACATTGAAAAAGCTTTCTTTCGAAATAAGCCACGCAGCACCTACCGACCAGAAGTCGCCCCAACGATGTTTTTTAGCAAAACGAGAAGAGGCATCACGGCGGTAAGATACAGAGCCATAATACTTGGAATCGTAATTGTACATGCCACGGAAGAAGAAACCTTCGTTATTATAATCGGAAGAATAAGAGCTGGGATCTCCATTCAGATTCAAACAGGTAGCCAAGTCATTTGTTCCGTCTATACCGAAGTTGTGGCCCGAAGCACTCAAAAATTCAAATTTATACTTATAGTATTCGTGCCCCAACATTGCACTGATATCATGTTTACCGAATTGTTTGTTATAATTAAGCAATTGCTGAGTGTTGTAAGTATATGTTCTGGAAGAACTTTTATATAGATAACCATTATCCGAAGAACCCGTATAATAATCGGCGAAAGGACTAGTTGCATAAGTATATTTTGAATTGTAGTTGTAGGTATTGGCATTGAATGTAAATACCAATCCATCCATAATATTAATATCACCATACCCACTTGCTATAAACGAATTGCCATCGGTATCCGATGTACGGTATTTGTTATCGAAGATACAGTTTCCACCTACATCACCTGCACGCGACAAGTCGTAGCTTCTACCAAAATCGTACATTTTCTCTCCCCATTGGTCTATCATGATGTTCTTCTTGGCATCGCGCAAATAAACAGGATAAATAGGAGCCAATGTCTTGATGGTACTCCAAATGGTACCGGTACCTACAGTTCCTTCGGAAGTCTGACTGTTATCGTACTTGGTATAATTGAAGTTGGTACCTACCTTCAGCCATTTTTTGGCCTGATAATCCAATTTGACACGCGAGCTAAGACGTTTCTGGCTCGAGCCTACTTGAATACCCTGTTGATCGAGGTAACCGAAAGAAGTATAATAGTTCACTTTATCCGAAGCACCCGATATCGTCGTATTGTATTCTTGACGGAAACCGTCTCGAAGACCTTCTTTTTGCCAATCATCGGCCTGCAACCAAAACTGCTGACCGTTATAGCTATAGGGAGCTCCCATCGTTGCGCCCGGATTCATTACACCTCCGGCCTGAATAAAGTCTTGCCCAGTGGGGACGGTATATACCATATAACCGGGACCTACACCTGTTGACGAATCGACCAGATTCTTGTTTGCCAGACCATGTGCATCTGATGCTGACATCGAACCACCATCTGAACTGACATAGTAGTTGTACAACATCTTATAATAAGTCTCATAAAACTGTTTGGAGTTTGTAGTCTTATAATTCCTCAAGCCATTGGAATTGGCCCCCCACTTGGAATCAAATGTAATCTTCGAAGCTCCAATCTTACCGCGTTTGGTGGTAATCATCAAGACACCGTTGGCACCACGAGCACCATACAGCGCATTCGAAGCAGCATCTTTCAATACTGTCATCGATTCGATATCACTGGGATTTATCAAGTTCAAATCTCCGTCGTAGGGCATACCGTCAACAACGATGAGCGGTTCCGTGTCAGATGAGATTGAACCGAATCCACGTATGGTTATAGAAGGAGAGCTTCCCAATTGGAAAGAAGAGCTCGAAAGTTGCACACCGGCTACACGTCCGGCAAGTGCCTCTACAGGATTAGTTACCTGCGATTTCATTAATTCATCAGATTTTACGACACCGGCAGATCCTGTAAATGCTTCTTTCTTCATCTTACCGAAAGCTACCACCAATACTTCATCGAGCACTTTAACGTTTTCGGTCAATTCTACCGTATAAAAAGATTCGCCGGCTTTGACCGTTATTTTCTTCGATTCGAACCCGATATAGGAAATCACCAACGTTACACCGGGCTTCGCAGCAATAGAGAAATGACCGTTTACATCAGTCGCCACTCCGACACCCGCATTATCTTTGTCTACAACCGAAGCGCCTATGATAGGATCTCCTTTCGAATCGACCACCTTTCCGGTAATATTCTTAGTGGCCTGTTGTGAGTTCGCCTTATGCGACATTCTATTGTCTTTTACCAACAAAATGTTTTTCCCTTCCAGAACAAAGTTTATATTCGTATTATTGAATATTTCTTTCAACACTTGAAGGACAGATTGATTGCGGGCATTTATACTGACATTCTTATTCAGATTAATATCATTCATATTGTAAACAAACAAATAATTGGTCTGTTTCTCGATCTGATTGATAACATTCTTCAAAGATATATCATTCGATACAACTGTAACCCGCTTCACTTGGGAATATGATTCAGTGCCAAAAGCCGTTCCGACAAATACAAATAGAGCAATAATAGTAAGCCTCATCATTCTACATAAAAATTTTAGCCCCATAGCAGGACTTGGGTTCAAAATATTTTCCATATATTTGCACTGTATTTTGAGTTAATTACTTAAGATAAAACAAATTATTCAACTTCGCGTTGAATTCGGCGGGATGATACAGCCATATCGTCCCGCTACTTTTTCATAAAAAATATGCAATCAGGTATGTTTCATAGGCAAGTATCTTTTTAGGTTACGTTAATATATAATATACAGATTCTTTTCATTGTCTTTAGTATAAGAAAACTTATGATCTCGTTTGAGCACTTCTAGTACATGTTCTATCCCGTCGCTGGACCAAAACTTTCCGGTATAACGATAAGACGCAATCTTTGCATTGGCGATTCTGAGTTTTACTCCATAATATCGTCCCAATTTATCGGCCATCACCCCAATAGTCATATTGTCGAAACATATCATACCGTCTCGCCATCTGAGATATTCGGGATGCACTATTTCGCCTTTCACTACCTGACCGTCGCAGGTATATACGCGTTCACCCGGATTCAAATCCGCTACTCTATTATCAGGAGTCAGCACATGAACTTTGCCTTTCAGCAAATCTATTTCACAATTCTCACCCTCATAAGCCAACACGTCAAACTCCGTGCCCAACACCTGTACTCGATACCCCTTGGCATTAACGATAAAGGGACGTGCGGCATCGTGAGCAACTTTGAAAAACGCCTCACCCTGCAACAACACATTACGTTCTCCCTTTTTAAATTTGGACGGATAAGTTATTTTAGAATTGGCATTGAGCCACACGTGTGTTCCATCTTCAAGCGTCAATTCGGCCCGCTGTCCCGCAGGCGTATACAAGCACTCCATTGTCGACTTTTGTTCGGTTTCTTTTGTATTCATCCAATAATAGACACCCGCTACGGCAATTGCAAAAATGGCAGCGATTTTCATTATTTCTTTCAGTACAGGATAAATAGCGATCTTATTCGTTTTTACACTTTCGTCACGAACCTTTTGCATCGCTTCCGTACGCCATAGCGTAAGAATATAGAGCTTGCGCTGAGACATATATTCATCCATGTTTTCATCTTTTTGCTCAATCCATTCCCACACCTCTTTTGTCTCGTCTTGATTGGCAAATCCGGCTATATATTTTTCCAGTAGCTTAGCATCCATATTCTAAGGTGTTTTCTATTAGGACGTTTTAAGTTTAAAAAACCCTAAATCAAAAAGAAAAAAATTTTAATAATAGAGAAAAAAGATGCAAAAAAGGCTTGTCGAAAAAGATACCTCTATTTGAAATCATAGCAGAATATAGAGAGGAAGATAATCTTGCAATGCTACTCGGAGCACCTTCAAAGCCTTTGTTATATGATATTCGACACTTTTGAGAGAAAGATCCATCTGCATGGAAATCTCTTTATTCGATTTATCTTCGAAACGACTCATCATAAAGATCTGCTGAGTCTGCGGAGACAATTGTTTTAATGTACATCGAATGATATTCAGTACTTCGTCCGAAAATATTTCATTCGGATCGCAAGCCTGCA
The DNA here is from genome assembly GCA_963676865.2 of uncultured Bacteroides sp. Lineage (GTDB taxonomy): Bacteria > Bacteroidota > Bacteroidia > Bacteroidales > Bacteroidaceae > JAAYUD01. The sequence goes on from CAXXSS010000001.1 coordinate 185,961, forward strand.
AAGTATTTATACGTTTGCACAATTCCCTGTCCTGCCAATTGGTGATCGAATTAATGGCATTTCGTTTCAGTTCCTCGTGCCGCAAATAATCGAGCGACTTATCTTTTAGAATCACAAACAGAAGTACCTCCAAGTGCCTTACTTCTTCCGTTTTCATTATATTCCACAATTTAATCAGGGCATCAGATGTTATATCTTCAGCCGCCATATCATCATGTACAAACGATTTGACAAAGAAAAAAGACTTCTTAAAGTAAGTTGTATAAATATCCGAGAATGTACTTTCCGATACCATTTTCGTTAATTCTAAACAAAACTCCAATTATCGCCTACAAATATAAAGAATTATATTCGAAAATTATATAAATTTCATCATTAGTCTCTTAAAAAAAATTTGCACATACATTTCTGACAAATAGAATGGTATTTTTATGCTAAAAATAACAGTGGCTATTTCAAATTCAAGTTTTACATATTATATTGGCGCAATAAGACACCAAAGAGTAACACATCAGAACCCAATCTTTCAGCTGTAATTAACTGCAAAGTGGATGGCCAACAACATTCTGATACTTTCTTATCCGAATGTCACTCCCAGTATACTTCAGAGACCGTTTTTGTTATCAATCCTATACCAAAATGTACACCTAGTCAATATAAAGACACAAATACGATTTACGCAACACGCTGATAGACAGCGACAAAATCATATGGACGAAAATATATTTTTATACTTACAAACTTTTATTTTCGTCCATATGAATTTTTAAGTTCGTCCTTATGAATTTTCGAAAGCGCAGTGTCGAAAAATTACATCGTGTGGTGTACTGAATTTGGTTGACAGTTAAACACTAGTAAACCTAAGGGAGTTGACAATTACAATCATGTATACCTAAAGTAGTTGTCAACTCTGCAAAGTTAATCCTATTTTTATTGACAAACAAGTATTGTTTGTTCTTTATAGTTTGTTTTGTTCAGCTGATGCTTTAAAGCATCAGCTGAACAAAGTGGGTTTGGATGTTCTCCCGGGAGCATTTGCATCGGTGTTTTCATTGCCAGAGCTTGGTGCGGTCGTGCCCAATTGTAGAGATATATCGATCTGGCGACACCTTCCAGGGCTTCATCAAATGTTTTATTCTCATAATCGAAGAGCCATCCGTTCTTAACGGTATTGTTCATCCTCTCGGCCAGTGCATTGTGCAAGGGGTCGCCCGTTTGCGTCATACTGATAGCGATTCCTCTTTCTTTGAGCTGTGACACATAACCTTTTGATGCATACTGCACACCTCGGTCGGAATGGTGGATAAGACCTGAAAGGTTGAATCCCTGACCTTTATAAAATCTGCACGCCATCATCAACGCTTTTGCCGGTCCTTCCGCTTCAAGAGTCCGAAAGAGGGCATATCCCACAATGATGCGGCTGAAGACATCCGTCAGCAGCGAAAGATAGGCAAATCCTTCTTTCGTGGATATATAAGTGATGTCACCCACCATCATGCGGCAAACACCACAGGCCACGTATTTAGGAGATGTGTTAAGCAAATCCGGATAGATCCGATATGGATGATCGGAGTTGGTCGTACGAGGTCTGTAACGTCTGCGGCGCAGCATCATCCCGTTGGCCCGAAGGACATCGATAAATTGGTCGCGTCCTATCGTGAACTTTTCTCCGAACCGAGACTTACACAGACTGTAAAGCTCGCGGCAACCGCTTCGGGGAAGCTCCTGACGCAGAAATTGACAGTAATACGTGATGCTGCTTATAAGTACATCTTGTTCGGCATTTGTTTCTTTGTGCTTGTAGTACCCTTGTCGGGAAATGTCAAGCAGTCCGCAAAGGGCGGATATGGTATAACTCATACCTTTACCCGCCTTTTGTGACAAGCAACCTACTACTTGACATCGGAGTTTTTTCGTACCTTGATGTGATACTTCTCTTCAGCCAGGTCAATCATGCAATCATAAACGTCACGGGCCATCTCTGCACGCTTCAGCTCAGATTCCAATTCCTTAATGCGCACTTTCAAAGAGGTGATGTCTTCTTCTGAAGAGACATCCTCTGTACCGGTTGTTACAGCTTTATCCTTCATATTTAATGGGAATGGTTTGTCTTCAAGCCCAAAGATACGAAGCCAATTCCGAATTGAACCTCTGGATATACCATTTGCTTTTTCAAGGGTATACTTACCCTTGCTTCCATGAAGGTAAGAGTTTAAAATCTCTAGACGAATCTGATCGTCAATCTTTTTATTATTTCTCATTTTTAAATAAGTTTGTGTCAACTTATTCAGTACATGTCATCGTGCTATAAGACCTCCGTATGGATAAGAAAGTATCAGTGTTGCAAACAATATCGGTCTCTCAAAACAAGGTTTCATTTAGATGTGAGAAGTGTAGCTAAAGAGTCATATTTACATAAAAAAGTATTCTTTTATAAAGTCTCACTTATAAATTCCTTTTTTTTATGTAAGTTTGCCTTGAATAATTAAAGAGAGAAAAGAATCTGTTATAACATCTACTTTCTATGAACGATTTTTTTGATTTGATACGCAGCCGACGCAGTATCCGAAAGTATAAACCGGATACTGTTTCAGGACATTTGATAGACCAAATAGTAGAAGCCGGAACTTATGCTCCGACGGGAATGAATGCGCAGTCGCCTGTCATTGTAGCAGTGACCAATAAAGAAGTTCGCGACCGTCTGTCGAAGATGAACGCCGATATTATGGGCACATCGAGCGATCCTTTTTATGGAGCACCAGTCGTAATAGTCGTATTGGCCAACAAAAACAGACCCACACACATATATGATGGAAGCTTGGTGATGGAAAACTTGATGCTTGCCGCTCACGCTCTTGGGTTGGGAAGTTGTTGGATTCATCGCGCCAAAGAAGTATTCGAAAGCGAAGAAGGTAAGGCTCTACTCCGCTCTTGGGGCATAGAAGGCGACTACGAAGGTATTGCCCATTGTGTTGTCGGTTATCCTGCGGGCCCTATGCCCGAGACAAGACCCCGTAAGGAAGGGTATATTCATTACGTCAAATGAAACGTTTATTTCTGATATTCTTCTTCTGTTGTTCTCTGCCTGTTTGCATGTGGGGACAATACGAAATTGCTACCGATACGCTACACCGCTCATTGAACAGTAAGCAACCCGAGACGAAGCAGTTTGGGGAGTATCAGCTGGACATGAGGCAACTCAATGTATTGCCTTCAACATCCAGGGCAATACAATTTTCGAAAGATGGCATACTTACAAAAGATTTCAGCAACATGTTCCGACTCGACACGAGCAATCTTTTCGGTACGGGTTTCACGAATGACTTTTCAAGAACAAATATGCTGTTTCCATCCAATGCATGGAGCTATCCATACGGCACGAGCTACGGCTACGGATTGGGATATATACCATTATATAATACATGGGCATACAACCTCAGCACTAACCCAGATATGCTTCAAGGTGCCAGTTTCCGCCTAAAAAACGGCGCACAGATCAATCTATATGGCAAGTACGATGCTCAAGGGAGACCATTGCCGGGAACGAATACAATGCCTTGGCAAAAACATGATTTTAAAGGAGTATTCGAAATGAAATCGGCCAACGGACATTTCGGTTTCCGTGTAGAAGTGAGTAGAGAAGCCAATCCTATGGGATTTTAATTCGACGTAGAAATCTGTACTCTATTGCTCTTTACCATCCGAAAGCCTCGGCATTGTCCATCCATTTACCTTGCGCTTTCAGTACTTGTTCTACTATATCACGGCCTACTCCCAAGCCGCCATTACAATGAGAAATATAGCAAGCGACATTTTTCACTTCAGGCGCAGCATCTTTAGGGCAGCATGGCAAACCACATTCGCGTAATACTTCGAGATCGGGAATGTCGTCCCCTACAAATATGATTTCTTCATCTTTCAGCCCATACTTATCACGAAAAGCTCGATAATCGTGAATCTTCACCGCCGAACCCGAAATGACATCTTGGACACCAAGTCCTTCGTAGCGCATTTCTATCGCTTTGGTACGCCCTCCGGTAATAATAGCCAGATGCAATCCTTTCTTCACCGCCAATTGGATAGCATAGCCGTCTTTAATGTTGACTGTACGCATCGGTTCGCCCGACACATCGAGTACAATCGTATCGGCACTCAAGACCCCGTCTACATCAAAAGCGATGGCTTTAATCTTCGTCAGATCATAATTTATCGAACTCATATGAATGAATTTATTTTAGTTCGTACAACATACGCTCTATCTTTGCCTACGGAGAAAAAAACGCACACGTGTGTTGTCTACAAATATAATGATACTATTTCAAATGGTGAATGCTACGGCTTATCAATTTATAAAGTTCTTGCAGCGACGGTTCTTTTTGAAGCATCTGTATATGAGCATTCATTACTTCTTCATCATTTCGAGCCGCCGGTCCGGTTTGAGTGAGTGAAGGCGCCAATTGGTGCACTTTTCGTGCCGTTTCATCTATCAAAGGCAACATGACATCGAAAGGAAGATCGTACTTATTGAGCAATTCGGCAGCAAGGGCATACATGTGGTTTGAAAAATTACAGGTAAAGACAGCCGCCAAATGCAATATTTTGCGTTGTTCGGACGTTGCGTCATAAACCTTTTGAGATAATATTTGCGCAATGCCTTTTATCAAGTCATGGTCTTCTTCATTGTTTGCCTCGACAAAGATGGGTATTTGCGAGAAATCGACTTCTACTTGCTTGCTGAAAGTTTGCATCGGATACACAACACCATATCTATTAGTCTGTCCCTTCCATACATCAAGAGAAATACTACCAGCCGTATGAATGAAGAGTTTCTCTTCCCTACCCTTCACCAATTCCGGAACAAGTTGCACAAAAGCCGTATCTGTAAGACTCACAAAATAAATTTCCCCGGAAAGACTCACGTTGTCAAGCGAATCGGTCCATTCGGCCTCCACAGCAGCGGCAAGTTCGCGGGCATGAGCCTCGGTGCGACTATAAACTTGCATAATTCGAAAGCCACGACGATAAAGAACCTTTGCCAAATTTGTTGCCAAATTGCCCGATCCGATAAAAACAATCTGAGTGTCTTGTATACTTCTCTTCATATTATATTTTGAACATATTACTTTCCACGATACTTATTGAGATGAATTTTCTCCCATTGCAGATGCGCCTCATCGAAAGGTCTACGTTCCATACCTTTATGACCGATAGCGATGATCGACACGGCCTGCAACTGGCGTGGAATATCGAGTACACCATGCACATAATCGTTGGATGTTACCGTATCACTGTGCATGCGTTCCATTACTTGTACCCAACAAGAGCCCAATTGTAAATCCTCCGCCTGTAATTGCAAGTAGACAGAAGCTACTGCAGCATCTTCCATCCACACATCGCTAGCCAAAGGATCGGCAAGTACAACGACAGCCAAAGCTGCATCGGCAATAAACGAAGCTCCCTGCTCTTTGCACGTAGCAAGTTGAGCAAGCGTCGCTTTATCGTCCACGACTACAAACTGCCAGCAGTTGCTTCGTTTAGAAGTTGGAGCCATAAGAGCGGCTTTCAAAAGAATAACCACTTCTTCTTGCGTCAACTCTTCCGAAGTAAACTTCCGCATGCTTCGGCGGGTCTTTATCAATTCGCTGAAACTTTCCATAAACCTTTGTTTTTGTTATTATTGGCAAAGATACAAAAATAACTCCTTAGAGAGAGAATATGTCGTTGCAATATAATGAAATTTATATATTTGTTCCCTTTCGTATTGAAAAATAGCTATTGAAAAGATAAGCAAGAAGTCATTCAGACATCGATTGTCTTATTTTTATCCTTATTTGTCTTATTTCTGCTTGAACGATATTCTCAAAGCAGGTACATTTGTAACCGAAAATAAAGACGCAACCAAAAACAAATAACAATCAATCGTAATATCTTAAAATTATTATCATGAATCACAAAACCTTAACACTGCAAAAGGCGCTAAAAACTCTTTTGATCAGTTTTCTATTGTTAGGTTATCTCCTTCCGGCCTACGCACAGACAGGAACCATAAAAGTGACAGGTAAAGTAATTGACGAAACCAAAGTCCCGATGATTGGTGTATCTGTTGTTGTCAAAGGTACCACTCTCGGAATTTCTTCCGATATGGAGGGATCTTTCTCACTTCAAGTACCCAATGGAACAAAAGAATTGACTTTTTCTTACGTGGGTTATCAAACTCTCACTGTTACAATTCCAGCAAACCGCACTCTCTTGGTACAAATGAAGCCCAATGCGCAACAACTCAATGATGTTGTCGTCATAGGTTATGGTACCACTCGCAAAAGTGACCTCACAGGTTCGGTCAGTAGTGTAAAGAGCAAAGACTTCAACGGAGGAATGATATCGTCACCCGAACAGCTTATCAATGGCAAAGTGAGTGGCGTACAAATCATGAGTGCCGGAGGTTCTCCTACAGCAGGTAGCACTATTCGAATTCGTGGCGGTGCTTCGCTGAATGCCAGCAATGATCCGTTAATAGTACTGGATGGAGTTCCGATGGAAGTAGGAGGCAGTATCTCTGGAAGCGGCAACTTCTTAAGCCTCATCAACCCGAACGATATAGAGAGCATAACTATCCTAAAAGATGCGTCATCAACGGCAATCTATGGATCGAGAGCTTCTAACGGCGTTATTATCATCACGACTAAAAAAGGCAGTGCAGGAAAAATGAGAATAAGTCTGAACACAACCAATTCTTTTCAGGTACATACCAAACTTCCTCAAATGCTTTCGCACGATCAATTTGCAAACATAATCAACTCCGTAGGGACCGACGCACAAAAATCATTACTCGGTAACGTAAACACTGATTGGAATAAGCAAATATATCAGAAGGCTTTCGGTACGGATAATAATTTAAGTTTCTCCGGACAGATAGCAAAAGCCTTACCTTATCGCTTGTCGGTAGGCTACTTCAACCAACAAGGTATATTGAAGACAGACAAAGTAGAACGATACACCACCAATCTATCTCTATCACCTTCTTTCTTCAACAATTATTTGAAATTCAATTTCAATGTAAAAGGCTCGTACAACAAAAATCATTTTGCCGATCAGAATGCTATTTGGGCAGGTGCTACATACAACCCTACTATTCCTATACACAGTACAGATGCAACAGCTTTCGGCGGATACAACGAAGCGATAGACAATACCGGCACGCCTGTTACAGGAGCCGTACTGAATCCATTGGGACTTATCAAACAATACGATTCGCGCAGCACAGTCAAACGTCTCATCGGCAACTTCGACGTTGACTATAAGATGCATTTCCTACCCGACTTAAAATTCCATGCTACCGTAGGTTATGACTATGCCGAAGGCAAAGGTTCTATCTCTGTCCCCACTAAAGCAGCCAAATATTATACGACAGGAGGACGCGACTACACCTATGGTCCTCAGAAAAACAGTAACCGTTTGCTCACTACATACCTTAATTACAATAAATACATCGATTTTCTAAAAAGTAATATCGAAGTGACAGCCGGATACGATTATCAGAAGTGGATTGCCAAAACAAACGCATATAACGAACTGAACACCGGAGGCACAGTAGAAAACACAGTAGCAGCCACCGACCAACGACACGTACTTATTTCATATTACGGTCGTCTCAACTATTCGTTCGATTCGAAATATTTGGTAACAGCTACCGTACGTCGCGACGGAACTTCACGCTTCAGCAAAGACAACCGATGGGGAACGTTCCCTTCTGTTGCATTGGGTTGGCGTGTCACCGAAGAATCGTTCTTGAAAAACAATCCTATTTTGAGCAACCTCAAAATTCGGGTAAGCTACGGTGTTACCGGTCAGCAAGACGGTATAGGCAACTATAATTATCTGCCCGTTTACACTGTCAGCCAAGATGGAGCACAATACCAGTTCGGTAGTAATTATTACTACACTTACCGCCCCGAAGCATATATTTCCAATTTGAAATGGGAAACAACTACTTCTTACAATTACGGTTTCGACTTCGGTTTGCTGAAAGATCGCATTACAGGAAGTTTCGACTTTTATACACGTAAGACAAAAGATTTGTTGGCTACCGTTCCATCAGCTGCCGGTACTAATTTCAATAAAACGGTCCTCACCAACGTAGGCAACGTTAACAGTCACGGTATCGAAGCAAATATCAATTTAAAAGCCATCGACACGAAAGATTGGGGATGGGACATCAGCGCCAATGCCACTTGGCAGAGCCAGAAGATTAAAAACCTTTCTTTGGTAAAAGGCACAACAACACCCAATACTTCTGCCGGCCCCAAGATTGACAGTTATTATTTCCAAGTTCTGAGCGAAGGATATGCACCATATATGTTCTATGTATACCATCAACTCTATGACACGAAAGGCAAACCAATAGAAGGAGCTTATGCCGACCTTGACAAAAATGGCGAAATTAATTCGAAAGATTTATATCGCTATCATTCTCCAGCTCCTGACTGGATACTCGGTCTGTCTACCTCGTTACATTTCAGAAAGTGGACACTCAGCACCAGCTTGCGCGCCAACATCGGCAATTATGCATACAACGGTATGGCGATGAATACAGGCGCATGGAGCACTGTCTCGTACAATTCCTATCAATTGAACAACCTTAATAAAAGCTATTTAAAGACGGGCTTCACATCTCGACAATACCTAAGCGATTATTATGTAGAAAACGCATCGTTTCTCAAGATGGACAATCTGAGTTTGTCGTACAACTTCGGCAAGATTTGCAAATGGTGTAGTCTGAATGCCACAGCGATGGTACAAAATGTATTTACTATTACCAAATATACTGGTGTAGATCCGGAAGTACCGAACGGAATGGACTCTTCTTTCTATCCCCGTCCGCGAACATATTCTTTGAACATCGGACTAAATTTCTAATCTTTAAAATTGAAAAGCATTATGAAAAAGATATATTCTACGTTACTTATATGCGGACTTCTGACACTCTCTGCATGCACCGGCGATTTAGACCAGATGCCGAACACTGAAACAACTTCGGGCGACGTATATACTACAGCCGAGAACTATCAGGCTGTACTTGCCAAACTTTATGCATCGTACGTAATAGCCGGACAACAAAAAGGAGGAGGCAATGCCGACATGAGCAGCAACAGCGGATACGATTATATGCGCTGCTATATTAATATGCAAGAATGTGGAACCGACGAAATGGCATGTACATGGCTCGAAGGCGATAAGGTGAAAGGCCTCACATATCTCTCTTGGGATGCTAATGACCCTTGGATAGAAGACACCTACTACCGCATTTATCAAACCATCGCCTATTGCAATGAGTTTCTACGCAATGCAACCGACAATGCAATCTCGAAGTTTTCTGATACCGATCAGACAACGATCAAACAATATCGTGCCGAAACACGTTTTCTAAGAGCATTGGCATACTACCACGCAATGGATCTATATCGCAATATTCCGTTTGTTACCGAAAAAGATCCGGTTGGTGCCTATACCCCACCCCGCTATACGTCGTCACAAATATTCGATTATATCGAATCCGAACTGAAAGATATCGAATCTACCCTCCCCGACCGCACTACCGTTACGTACGGACATGCATCCAAAGCTGCAGCCTGGACATTGCTCGCCAAAATGTATCTTAACGCTAAGATATACACCGGTACCGAACATTATACGGACTGTATTACTTATTGCGAGAAGATTATTGGAGACGGATACTCACTAGATGCAGATTATTCCAAACTCTTCAATGCCGACAATGACAAACGCACTGACGAAATCATCTTTGCCTTCAATGTAGATGCCAACCATACGGTATCATGGGGTGCTACGACCTATTTGGTTTGCGGCGAAGTAAGCAATACATCCGATTACGAAAAGCCTGCCGATTATGGTGTAACAAGCGGTTGGAGTATGTTTCGTGCCAGAGGAGAATTATCCGGTATCTTTGCCGACGGTGACAAACGCGCGATGTTCTTTACTAAAGGGCAAACCAAAATGCTTGATACATCTATAGACGACGCGACAGCAGGCTATCTCGTTACGAAATGGACTAATCTGACCGATGCCGGTCAAGCAGCTTCAAACACAGGAAGCAGTGGTGTAAATACCGATTTCCCTGTCTTTCGTTTGGCAGATGTCTATCTGATGCTGGCAGAATCTGTTCTGCGCGGTGGCACGGGCAGTTCGAAAGCCGAAGCACTGAAATATGTGAATTATATTCGTGAAAGAGCCTATGGAAGTACTACAGGCGATGTCAGCGAAAGTGATTTGACGACCGATTTCATTCTAAATGAACGTGCTCGCGAACTTTATTGGGAATGCACACGGCGCACCGACCTTATCCGCTTCGGCAGATTTACAACCAACGATTATTTGTGGCAATGGAAAGGTGGCGTAAAAGCTGGACAAGCTGTCGACGATAAATACAATATTTATCCCATACCGGCAGCCGAACTATCGGCCAACCCGAATCTACACAATGACAATTACTAATCACCCTAAACCAGAACAACATGAAAACAATTCAATATATGTTCTTCGCCCTAATACTCTGTCTCGGCATAACGTCGTGCAGTAAGGATGGCGATTTGATTTATCTATCTCCTGCAGAAGGAGGACAGCTCTCGGCATCGGACGGTAATGTGGTTTTGTCCAAAGAGCTAAACCAATCTATCGTTCTGTCGTTGGCTTGGACTAAAGTCAATCCTAAAGTGAGCAACAGCAACGTATCGGCCCCCAATTTGCTTACAACAACGCTACAAGCTTCGCTCTCAAGCGATTTTTCGACCGCTGTAACCGAATCCAGCGAATCCAATCAGTCAAAAGCATACACGGGTTTGGTGTTTAATACGCTTGCCAAGAATTTGGGTGCGGCAGTAGATGTTTCCACTCCTATTTATTTTCGCTTGAAAGTATCGGAAGGCAACAATATGGAGCCTGTCTATAGTAATACCGTTACAGTCAAGACAACTCCTTATCTCATTGACATGTCTATAGGATATCTACTCACATCCAAGCAAGACGCAACAGATATGAAACTAGCTTCTCCTACATCCAACGGCGTTTATACAGGCTTTATAGGTGCCACCGCATGGTATAATTATTTCTTGCAAGAAGGCGACGGCACGGTATGGGGTAATTTAGGTGCCGATAACTCGGCCTTTATACTCTCTAGTGACAAGACTAAATGGAACTTCTGGTATCCCGGACAAACGGGTTGTTATTACACGGTTGTGGATACGAAGAAGAAAGTATGGTCGGCTCTATACATGCCTTCGCTAGGAGTAACGGGCGACCTCAATGGATCAATGGTGTACGAACGGGCTCAAAATGAATGGATATATGTCTTTAATGCCGCAGCCGCAGGTAGTGCCACTATCAAAATTTCCGGTACGGGCAAACAGTACAATTATTCCACCGCCACTGACGACGCAAATGCTATCGATACGCCTCTAGGTTTCGGAGCGAGTGCCTCTACACTCTCTTTCGGTTCTTCGGCCTCCGATATTACGGTCAATATTCCATCGACAGGAACATGTACATTAATTCTTAACTTGAACAATCCGAAAGCATGGAGTTGCTCTGTGGTCAAAGGAGACGCTACTCCTACCTCTGTGAGCAAGTATGTTTATCTATCGGGCATTGACGACGGAATCAGTGGCAGCTGGACATTCGACAATTATGTGACTCTCTACAATGAAAGTGACCTGAAGTACGAGGGTGTTATCAATGTCAATTCCAAATGGGGATACAAGTTCTATTCCACAAAAGACGATTGGAACAGCGCCCTAGGTACTGCATCCGGCACATCCGATAGCGGTACACTCTCCACAACAGGAGGCAACATCCCCGCACCGACAGCAGGTTATTATTTATTCGATGTAGACATGAAGAATCTCACGTATGCTCTGACAGGAGTCTCTGCGGTAGCATATAGCGGATTCAACAACGATTGGTCGCTCACTGCAATGACACCGACTTCCACCGCAGGAGAATATGCAGCATCGGTTACTATCAATGGAGCATCGCCCTATGGTGCAAAGATTGTGATCAATTCCAATTGGGACATGTTCTATGGAGGCAGCAATGGCACACTCAAATACAAAGGGGCAAACATTATCGACGACGCAACACTAGCAACAGGAACTTATACTTTGACTATCAACTTAATTACCGGAACTTATTCATTCGCTAAACAATAATATCATGAAATGGTTTAACAACATAATAGGACTCGTTGCAGTAGTCCTTCTGACAGGATTTAGCTTTATATCGTGCAGCAAAAGCGATAATGATCCTGTATTTCCAAAAGACAAGATTTACGATATGACCGGATTCGCACGAGGAGCCGATGTAAGTTGGCTCACTGAAATGGAATCCGACGGGCTGAAGTTTTACGATGCCAATGGCAAAGCAACCGACTGTTTGGAACTTCTACGTAGTCTTGGAATGAATGCTATCCGCCTGAGGGTATGGGTGAATCCTACCGACGGCTGGTGCAATCAGTCCGATGTAGTAGCCAAAGCTTATCGCGCAACTCAATTGGGTTTCCGCATTCTAATAGATTTTCATTACAGTGATACTTGGGCCGACCCAAGCAGCCAAACCAAACCGGCTGCTTGGTCGAACCTCAGTTTCGATGACCTCAAGACAGCCGTTGCCACTCATACCACCTCAGTGCTAACCGCTTTGAAAAATGTGGGTGTCACCCCCGAATGGGTACAAGTGGGCAACGAAACGAGCAACGGAATGCTATGGGATGATGGTAAAGCCTCGGCAAACATGGCACAATATGCCGCTCTGAACAACGCCGGATATGATGCTGTCAAAGCTGTATTCCCAAATGCGTTGGTAGTTATCCATCTGGCAGAAGGCAATAAACAATCGCTCTACACCTGGATGTTTGACGGACTGAAATCGAATGGCGGTAAATGGGATGTCATCGGTATGTCGCTTTATCCCGACACAGATACATGGCAGACAATGACAAGCGATTGTGTGACCAACATCAAAAGCCTTATCAGTCGCTATGGTTGCAAAGTGATGATCTGCGAAGTAGGTATGGGCGAAAATGAAGCATCGACTTGCAAAACATGGCTCACGTCACTAATGACACAAACAAAAGCGATCAGTGGTTGCTTGGGAGTATTCTACTGGGAACCGGAATGCTATGGCAACTGGAAGTCGTATGGCAAGGGAGCCTTCGATGACAACGGCAAACCTACCGAAGCATTAGATGCTTTTGCAGCAAACTGAAACCATTTATCTTTAATTGTATGAGCAATAACCGATACAGATTTCTAACTATAACAATGTTCTTTTGTTGCTGTGCCTGCTTATCGCATGCACAGCGCAGAGAACAATTGCTCTGCGACGGTTGGAAATTTGCACTCCACGAACAGACGGGAGCCGAAAGGACCGATTATAACGATAGTCAATGGCAATCGGTAAGTATCCCACACGATTGGGCTATTTACGGACCTTTCAGCAGAGAATATGATTTACAAAGCGTAGCGATCACACAAAACGGAGAGTCGAAAGCCAGCCTTAAGACAGGACGAACGGGCGGACTACCCTACGTTGGTATAGGATGGTATCGAAGGCATTTGAACATCGAACATTTCAATGCTTCAACCAACCGCGCTGCATTATTGTTCGACGGAGCCATGAGCGAAGCTCAAATATATATCAATGGACAGAAAGCCTGCTTTTGGCCCTATGGATACAATTCATTCTGGTGCAACATCACTTCCCTACTCCATAGCGACGGCAAAGACAACATCATAGCCGTACGCCTCGAAAATCGCCCGCAATCATCGCGTTGGTACTCGGGAGCCGGACTCTATAGGAATGTACATCTCATCGTTACAAACACCACACATATCCCCGTATGGGGTACTCACATCACTACTCCTCATGTAGAAAAAGAGTTTGCTACAGTGAAGTTGCGCACAACTGTAGAGAATAGAGATAACACTCGCAAATTAAAGCTAGAGACCCGCATCTTCGATGCCGTGGGAAATCTAGTAGCATCACGCACAACTACAGAGTGCGCCCCTGACGGACAACCAAATGAACAGAATTTCTTAATCAACCACCCTGCACTATGGTCGCCCGAGTCGCCCGTCCTGTACGAAGCACGCACCACCCTTTATATAGACAACGAACAAACAGATACATACACTACACGTTTCGGCATTCGTTCGGTTGAAGTCGTAGCAGAAAAGGGATTCTTTCTGAATGGAGTAAATCGCAAATTCAAAGGTGTATGTCTTCATCACGACCTCGGTCCGCTGGGTGCTGCTATCAATCGTTCGGCTATCCGACATCAGTTGCAGATGCTCAAAGATATGGGTTGCGATGCCATTCGCACAGCTCACAATATGCCTGCTCCGGAATTGGTCGAATTGTGCGACTCAATGGGATTCATGATGATGGTCGAACCTTTTGACGAATGGGATATAGCCAAATGCAAAAACGGTTACCACCGCTATTTTAAAGATTGGGCGGAGCGAGACATGCAAAACATGATTCGCCATTATCGCAACCACCCCAGTGTAGTGATGTGGAGTATCGGCAACGAAGTACCTACACAGTGCGATGCACAAGGTTATCAGGTGGCTTCATTCCTACAGGACATCTGTCATCGCGAAGATCCTACACGTCCGGTCACTTGTGGTATGGACCAAGTAGATTGCGTACTCGGAAACGGCTTTGCCGCACAACTTGACATACCGGGATTCAATTATCGTGTACACCGCTACACAGATGCCTACAACAAACTTCCGCAAGCTGTCATTTTGGGTTGCGAAACGTCCTCAACCGTCAGTTCGCGCGGAACATATAAGTTTCCTGTCGAGTTGAAAGCTGATGCCCAATATACTGATCATCAAAGTTCATCTTACGATGTAGAATACTGCAACTGGAGCAATATTCCGGATGACGACCTTGCCATGGCCGACGACCATGACTGGTCAATGGGGCAATTCGTTTGGACGGGATTTGATTATCTGGGCGAACCATCACCTTACGATACCGATGCCTGGCCCAATCATAGCTCGTTATTCGGCATCATTGATCTGGCAAGCATACCCAAAGACCGTTACTATCTGTACCGCAGCATTTGGGACACAAGTACATCGACACTGCATATATTGCCGCATTGGACATGGCCGGGACGCGAAGGAAAAATAACTCCTGTATTCGTGTACAGTAGCTACCCACAAGTAGAATTGTTTGTCAATGGCAAAAGCCAAGGGATCAGAACCAAAGAGAAGAGCTCCCGTTTGGGGCGCTATCGGCTCATGTGGGATCACGTCGCGTACGAACCGGGAGAACTCAAAGCCGTAGCTTACAACGCAGAGGGCAAACAAGTAGCGACAGAGACCATCCATACGGCAGGCAAGCCTCATCATCTGAGCATATCGCTAAGCACTAAAAGATTGAAACCGGACGGACAAGACTTAGTCTATATCACCATAAGTTCTGTAGACAAGCAAGGAAATCTTTGTCCCGCGGACAATAGGCTCGTACATTTCTCTGTAAAAGGCGTAGGTCATTATCGTGCAGGTGCCAATGGAGATCCTTGTTCGCTAGATCTTTTCCATTTGCCCCAGATGCATCTTTTTGCAGGTCAATGTACCGCCATCGTCCAATCGGGTCAAACAATTGGTAATATCCGCTTCGAGGCTTCAGCCAAAAATCTGAAAGCGGCATCGGATACTATCGAAGTAAAATAAAGATATTATTCTATTCGCAAATCTTGAAATGCGATACCAGCTTCATCATTCGGACCGTCGATCACCACTTTAACGGCTTTCAACGGTTCCGAAGGGCGAAGAACGGCAATTCCCTTTTCGAACTTATCGCCTCGTTGCCAATTTTCTCCATCCGTAGAATACTCGATGTGCCCGTTTTTCAATAAATAAAAAGCAGAAAGCAATCCGGTGCCAAAAGTTATTTTGGAGCAAGTCAACGGAGTTGCAAAAACATACGTTAACGACTGTCCGGCAGCACCCCGATCAATGGTACGAGCCACCGTTTCAAAGTCATAATCAGTCAAGAAACGTACCGATTCGGGTTCCATGTTTGCATTTGCCGATACTCCTACAGCAGGCTCCATATAGTGCGAGCGCTCTATCTTTACCACCCCTTCCAATGTAGAATCTTTTCCCAGAACAAGGGCTTTCAATGTATATTGTTTCGTATTATCAAAGGCATACAAAGGCAATCGATAACGTTGTACATTGGCTGTAGAACTGATTCTCTCGTCCGAAGAGACTGCAAATCCTTTTTCGTAAATTCGCACTTGCGATACCGAAGCCGGCGTCTTCATTTCGTCATACGGAACGAAGGTTGCGTACCAAATACCCGGACGATCTACCAACCCTGTCAAATCCCAAGTTTGTTGCTTTGGCTTTAGCGAAGGATCTGTTTTCCAAACGCCGACATTCTCGTATTCGACCGGCACAACGGCACTCGAAAGATCTTTATAGAAAGTTCTGAATTTGAGTTTGTCGAAATTGAATTCGTGTATTGCATCGGTATAGAGAGGCGACGAAGCAACGGGATCGCTTCCATCGTTGGTATAGCGCACTTCGGCATTTGCATACGGAGTTTTGCACGTCACCCAACCGTTCTTATAAGTGACAACAGGAATAGGTACTCGGAAAGCGATACCCATGTTGTACATTCGTTCGTAATGAGCGGAAGCCATGCGTTGTGCAAAATCGTCCCAGTTGCGTAAAGCCTGCGGTGTCCAACCCGCCTCGGCTAAAGCACAAATACGAGGATACGATTGATATTCCAAGAAACGAGCAGGTTCGTTGAGCAGTTCAGCCCAAATGGCTCCTTGCACGCCCGTAACCAATTTAGATTGCTCGGGAGTAAAAATAGAAGGGTCGCCCGGATCAAGCGCATAGACCTTTTCGAGTGGAACCAATCCGGCCCAATCATGTCCTCTCTCATACTTGGACTGAGCCATATCGAAATAGTAATTCTGTCCAACCATCACTACTGTAGGAATACCTTTTGCAATCGATTCCTCGGCTTTTTTCAGCGAACGCCAAGCATAAACTTGAGTTGACGCGTCCAGATTACCGCCTTCTAGTATTTCATCCCATCCGGCCATATGCTTGCCTAGATGATGCACAATATCACCCAACCGATGCACAAAATAATTTTGCAACTCCTCGGGTCTCTTCATATTCTCTTTTTTCATAAAAGCGGAACAGATTGGGCAACGTGGCCAAATGGACATATTCACCTCATCGCCTCCTATATGAATAATCTTCGAGGGGAACAATGCAGCTACTTCTTTTAGAATATTGGCAAGCATTTTAAAATTGGATTCATTGCCTACGCACCATACATCGGCCTGATCGTCAATTGGACGCTTCGACTCGTCCACACGACTCGATGGACATAATATCTCGGGATAAGCGGAGGCGGCAGCATGACTGTGTCCCGGTAGATCTAACTCTGGAATCACCTCAATATGACGCTTGGCAGCATATTTCACGATTTCTTTCACCTGCTTTTGCGTATAAAAGCCACCGTAGCGCTTTTCACCCGACCCCAGTGTAGGAGCAAGAGCCTCGCGCGGTCCACGCCAAGCACCTACAGATGTTAATTTAGGATACTTCTTTATCTCAATGCGCCATCCCTGATCGTCGGTCAAATGCCAATGAAACTTATTTATCTTGTGCATTGCCAACCAATCTATATACTTTTTCACCGTAGCTTCGTCAAAGAACTGACGCACTACATCGAGCATCATGCCCCGATAATGAAAGCGTGGATAATCTTTTATCGACACTGCCGGAATAGTCCACTGCACACCGGTTTGAACCGCTGATGCATATACTTTGGGAGGCATCAGTTGCAACAAGGTTTGCATACCATAAAACAAACCATCCGCATCCTTGCCCTCTATTTTCACTCCCTTTTCGCTTACGGACAACACATATCCTTCGGCAGGCACTTCAAGAGATTTATTCACAACGAGCGCAATAGCAGGAACAGCACTTGTCGAAGTTATTTTTAAGGATACCCCCATCGAACTTCTAAGTTTCTGTTGCAAATAAAGCGCCACTTCTTTACCTTCTCTATCGGTTACGATAGAAGTACCGGCAGCCAATAGGAATTCTCCCTGAGCAGGAGTTATTTCTACGGGACGGGGAATAAGATTATTATACGACTGATCAGACATCACAGAATAAGTTTTTTGGGCGTTGACCGAATACGGTGTTTTACGAGCTTGCATACTCAAGCAAAGACATCCTCCGCAGAGAATAAACGTCAACCATCTTTTGTTCATAAGTATTTCAAAAAAATGAGGTTAATATAATCATTCAGGCTTCCGAAAGAAAAGAAATTTCTTCCAATAGCGACAAAGTTAAGCATTTACAAGATTATTCCATCGTTTCAATCTATATTTTTTTTGAGGGAAGCCCCACAAAAAAGGCCTCTGCTAATGCCAAAGTCCCTCATCTTGTCTAACAGCCCACACAGTCTCAATCGGTGACGGTCGCAGTAGTATTCTTTTCAGTATTTGTGTCGTGCGAAACGTATTCGATACTCTCTCAATAGCCAGAAGAGCATTCAATTAGTATCAATCAGTCCGCTTGAATGCAAAATGATCGTCGTGAAGCAATCATTTGGGGTTTGGAAATAGTTTTTGAGACTCGAAAAGCAATCATTTGGGCTTCGGAAATGGTTTTCGAGGCTCGGAAAGCAATCGATTGGGGTTCGGAAATGGTTTTCGAGGCTCATTTTGCTCTCCTTGGGCTCAGGAAGTTAAAAATGAACCTCCGATTTGGCTTCCTTTAACCAAACGATAGGTTTTCGAGCCTCTGATTTGGTTTCCTTTAACAAAGCAACCCGAAACGAGGCTCATTTTCGGCTTTCGTTAACCGAATGATTGGTTTTCGAGCACCAGAAATCGTTTCTCCGACAAAAGATTAAGAAGATTACAAACAATTCAATATATCGACAATCTCCTTGAGTTGAATAAGATGAGGATGAGCCACCGATTGTTCAACTTGCTCATGTTTCCACGTTGTGGAATAAGGCACATAAGCAGCAAAGCCTCCTAGTTGAAGAACAGGGAGAACATCCGATTTCAATGAATTGCCAAT
This sequence comes from uncultured Bacteroides sp., assembly GCA_963676865.2. GTDB lineage: Bacteria > Bacteroidota > Bacteroidia > Bacteroidales > Bacteroidaceae > JAAYUD01. The sequence goes on from CAXXSS010000001.1 coordinate 205,118, forward strand.
CATCAGAAAGTGCTCAGGTAGGCACCCTAAACGGTTTATCAGTTTAAGATAATTGAAACACTGCTTATCTGCCATTATCTCGACATGATAAAAATAGTTTGTCAGACCTGATTGTTGAATTTTTCTCTCCTGGTCTATCAGATCTCCCTTTGTAACCAATACCAACTTATATTTTCCTTTCAATTCGGTAAGCACTCTCATAACCCCATCCAACAGTGTTACCGGCTTTTGCAACAATTCTTTTCCCAACCGAATGACTTCGGAAATAGCGTGAGGCAACGCTTCTGCATCCACAATTTTAGGAATAAGTTCTATCATACCAAGCATCATACCCTTGACTCCATACCCATACAATGATATATTTGACATCTCCATATCATACAATTTCTGAGACACAACCGAGCCGGGCAAATATTCTTTAATAAGAGAACAAAACTCTTTTTCATATTCACAAAAGAAAAGCTCATTGACCCAAAGAGTATCATCGGCATCGAAAGCGACATATTCTATTTCAGCGTTCATAATGAATCCATTTATTATTTTTAGTAAATTACGAAACAAGATAGTATCTTTGTACACAAACCGATGCAAAGATACATTGAACTAAAACAGATAAACAAGGACAATTGTCCTTAACAGTTTGAAATATGTTACGAACAAACGTTCATTTACTATCGTATATCGAGCAATTGTACAAAGAGCAAACGAGTAAGGATATTATATTAAAAGAATATCCGAAAGGCAGTTTTATTTTTAACCAAAGCGAGAAGAGTAGCAAAGTCATTATTATAAAAGAAGGGTTTGTAAAATGCTTCTTCAGCGAGGAGAATGGCAAGGATTTTATAGTTGAATTCTTAGGCGAAGGTGAAATTGCAGGAGAAATAGAAGCCATACGCAACATTCAATGTTTATGTCACATTGAGGCTCTTTCTGACATTCAGGTATATCAGTTCTCGGCAAATACGTTCAGGTTGCTGATGAAACAAAATTCCCAATTCAACCAACTACTTATTAATGAATTGGCCGAACGTATTATAAACACTAGTAGTAGAGCTTCCTTGCAACAAGTATATAGCATCAAAAATGGGCTGCACAAATTAATAACATTACAAGAAAGGCAACACCTTAGAATATCAAAGACCGATATGGCAGCATATTTGGGTGTTGACATAAGAAGCTTAAACAGAGTGCTGAAAACAATAAAAGAAACGGACTCCGAGCTTCTCGAATAAATATTCTTAGCTACATTTTATAATGAATCATTCAGCACGTAATTATACATTTTGAATATTTCTTCGAAACCTAATTTCTTATACACACTTAAGCCCATAGAAGAAGATTGCAAATGCACACAATCAAAGCCACCTTTTTGAGCATCTGATAAAATCATTTTCATCACAATCTCGGCAATGCCCTTCTTCCTAAATTGCTCTAAAATTCCCAAGCTATGAACACCTATTGAATTGTCGAGTTCATAAATTGCTACCGTGCCTGCAAAATCGTTATCATACCTTATATTATAAAAAGCTACTTGATCTTTTATCTTATCAATAATCATCTCTGATATGAAATAGCCAAATGATTGTTGAAACGAATGGCTCCACAGTTTAGCATCAGTGGCATTTTCTATTCTTACGAGACTTATCTGACTATTTGTTTGCAACGCATTATATTCCTCTAGATGCAAAGACATGCCTATCTGCAGACTTTTCAACCTCATATCGTACACAGTTGCCTGATCCTTTTCACTGAGCTCTTTCCATTCAGAAAAAATCATATTAGGATTCATTTTTCGAATAATCTCCTTCAGCGTCTCTTTTCTATTGCATGTAGTATGCCGAAAGTCCCATATTCTATTAGGCCATTCGGAGAAAGGGATATTGACTATTTGGAAACCCTCAACGAACTGATTTGCATTAAAGGCATTGCCTACCAAAGTCCATAAAGATGTCAGATTATTAATATTTTCTTCTTTCATATTCATTTTAAGTTATTGCAGTAAAGATAAGGCCCATTTTCATTGCAATTGCTTATTCATTTAAGTATGGCAGCAAAGAGATTATCATAAACAGCTTTTCGTAAAGTACCGTTTTCATCATCGCAGGCATATTCCCAATACATGGCTCCACGCAATCCGCATTGCTTAATGAACTCACATTTATAATGAATAGACCGGGCGTCTTCGTACGAACAAATATAATGACCTGTAGAATCGGCCATATAAGGCACTTTCGCTATTTCATCCCAATGGCGCTGATAGCCGTTAACAAGAGTGAGTTCTTTATAGCTACGATAAGCACCCTCATTCAGCATACGCCCATAAAAAGGAATACCTAATACCAATTTTTCAGGAGAGATTCCAAAGGCGAGATGTGCTTTTACGGCTTCTTCGCACGACAAGTGTCCTGCCATATCCGAACGGAATAGAGGTGCCTGATGATGAGGTGGGTTGTCTATATCATAAGCCATGATATTGACATAATCTACATATTTGGCTATAGCCGCAAAATCGATGAACTTGCCGTATGCGATCGAAGCAACCGTCAGTACCCGTTTCTTGCCAAGAGCTTTACGAAGGTCTTTGATCAATAATGTGAAGTTCTGAGTATCGTTCGGAGAAGAAGAAATTCCGGCAACACCAACGGTAGGATATTCCCAATCAATATCTATACCATCCAGATTCAGGCTATTGACCAAACGCTTGCAATTACCTACAAATGATTTACGATACTTTTCATTAGCAGCCATCTCACTGAAATTCCCGGCTTGCCACCCTCCAATAGACAAAACTACTTTTAAAGAAGGGTTTGTATCTTTCAATCTAACAATGCTCCGAAGACGATCGACATTGGCAATCGTTACACCGGAGAATGTGGAATCGACGTGAGCAAAAGCATAATTGATTTGTGTCAACAATGACGGATCGGGCATCACAGAACTCCATGATGTGACATAGGAGACAATGACATTAGGCTTATGCGGGGACGCATAGCTTGCAGCAACCATTAATAGGGCACAAATACAGAGATATAGCTTTTTCATGATGTATGAATTATATTATTGATGCTAAAAACAAATCGCCCAACAGGCATTCCATTCAGGAGGCAGATCAAAGAATCTTCAACCCTTTGGCTATACGGCAAGCTTCGATTGAATTGTTCACTTGCAGTTTTTCCAAGATATTCTGGCGATGCCTGTTTACGGTATTGGCACTGATAGAAAGCATTTGTGCAATTTTCTTGCTCGCTATGCCATTATTAATTAAGCGCAACACCTCTTTCTCTCTATTGGACAATAAATTTTTGCCCGTCGTTTTCTCAAGTTCGAAAGAACGCCCGTCGGCGGTATTGATAACAGAACTTCCAAAAGAATCGTCGGAAGAAAGATTGTATAGACATAGAGCGAGCCAGACACTGCCGTTTGGGAAAATAGCGACATAAAACATCCGATGGAGCACAGGTCTGTATACACCGTCTACATCAAGCATCCGAATATGATTGACAATGTGATAATCGCCCCTATTCTTAAGAGGAATTCCTTTTAAAAAATGAAAGAAAGATAGTTCTTGCAATTGTTTCTCTACCAAATCGTCAGGATGAATGCGATTGAGTATTTTGTCTTCCCAAATAGAATGAATGAACTCTTCTGTTCCGGCATCGCCCAATCCGAGTTTTAAAGCAACCTTACCATAATAAATATAACTGGCATTGGACTTCATATCACTCAACACGGCAACGGCATTTTCGTTATAAGCATACATTCGAGCAAGACTCTTGTATTCTTCCAAACAGAGAGAGTATTGTTTGTCATCGGCAAACAACTGCTTCAATAGCTCATCATTCAACTGAGTCTCAATGTTCATTATATTCGGATAATATAAAATGGTTATTTTTCAGTATTGCCCGCTCCAAATGAAGCTGTTACCTTTGCAAAGGTAATTAAATAAAGTTTAATCGAAAACATCACTAAAAAAAAGAACTATAGTATATGAAGAATTTATGTTTAGCCCTATTTACTTTGTTGTGCGTACCTTTTGTTTCGGCACAAACATTAGAGAAGATGCAGTGGTTTAACGAACCGGAGCAATGGGAAATAAAGAACAATACGTTGACACTTTCTGTAACTCCACAAAGTGACTATTGGCGTATCTCGCACTATGGATTCACGGTAGACGATGCCCCTTTCTACTACACCACCTACGGAGGTGAATTTGAAGCGAAAGTAAAAATAAGCGGTGACTATAAAGCCCGATTCGATCAAGCCGGATTGATGATAAGAATAGACCAAAAGAACTATATCAAAACCGGAATAGAGTATGTGGATGGCAAATACAATTTGAGCACTGTAGTGACGCACGACAAGAGCGACTGGAGTGTAGTGACGCTCGAAAAGCCTGTCCCATACATTTGGATTAAAGCCATAAGGAAACTGGATGCCGTAGAAATATTCTATTCGTTCGACGATAAGAACTATATCATGATGCGCAACGCTTGGTTGAGCGATAACACTCCGGTTATGATAGGACTGATGGCTGCTTGTCCCGACGGAAAAGGATTCAAGGCAACATTCGAGAACTTCAAAGTAAAGCACTTGCCCGACACCCGTCGTTTGGAATGGCTAAAGAAGAATGCCAAATAAGAACATCGTTTACTTTTTCTAAATACAATGAGGTATATCTCAAAAAAACAAAATCTTTAATATATAATAACTAAAGATTTTGTTCTTTTTAATCGTATATATATATCTTTGGCATTGAGTATGAAGAAGTTTATCCACATATCAATAATTGTTATCTTTCTTATTGGAATGATAGGAATCACAGTAGACTCACACTATTGTGGAACGACATTGGTGGGTACTTCTATGATGGGACATTTTTCTTATCACAATGATAAAAGTGCCGAGATGTCTTGCTGCTCTATGCATAAACATTGCAAGCACTGCAAAACGACTTCACTATTTTTTAAAGTACAATCTTCTTTCATGACGGGAGAACAGGTGCAATTATATCCTCAATGGACCTACAATCTATTGGCAGAAATGACGCAATTGCCTATTTTCTTACTTCAGCCATCGAAAAGAATTTTCGAATACGGCCCTATCGTATATCGAACGCCGTTTTACGACCATCATCTAACAAAATCAAGGGGATTTCGTGCCCCTCCATTTGCTATTTTTCTTACCACAATATCTTGATTTCTAAACAATAACATTCTGACATCAAATATATTGTGAGATTCGTATACTACATATATGGAAATGTAGTATACTTGTATCTATTTGCAAAATAGACTTTGTATAAATACTTTTCGGCGTTTACTACAAAGCCATTAATAAAGAACAATATGCTTCAAAAAATCATTAAATACTTTCTACAAAATAGAATTGTTACAGCTATACTACTTATTGTCATCATAATAGGCGGACTAGCTACTGCACCCTTTAATTGGCAGAATTCTCTACTACCACGCAATCCAGTATCAGTAGATGCAATTCCTGATGTAGGAGATAATCAACAAATCGTTGCAACAGAATGGATGGGACGTTCTCCAAAAGATATTCAAGAGCAGATTACCTATCCTCTGACCACAGCCCTACTAGGCATGCCAGGCGTGAAAACCATTCGCAGTACCTCTATGTTCGGAATGTCTTTTATTTATATTATTTTTAAAGACAATATAGAATTTTATTGGAGTCGTTCACGTATTTTAGAAAAGCTAAATTCACTGCCAGCCGGTATACTTCCAGAAGGAGTAAAACCTGCTTTGGGACCTGATGCTACCGCATTAGGTCAAATATATTGGTATACATTGGAAGGTCGAGATCCACGAACAAACAAGCCTATCGGAGGATGGGACCCACAAGAATTGCGCACAATTCAAGATTATTATGTAAAATATGGATTAAGTGCTGCCGAAGGAGTGTCTGAAGTCGCATCAGTAGGTGGATTTGTAAAAGAATACCAAATAGACGTCAATCCTGAAGCACTCCGTTCATACAAGATCTCTGTAATGGACGTAATGGATGCCATCAAGAAAAGTAACATTGACATAGGAGCAGGGACAATAGAAATCAACAAAGTGGAATACCTGATACGTGGATTAGGATATATCAAAAACATAACAGATTTAGAAAACTCTGCTATCACTTCAAGGAATGGAGTTCCTATTAGAATCAAAGATATAGCGACTGTAACTTTTGGACCGGGAGATCGCCGTGGTGGTCTGGACAAAGAAGGAGTAGAGGCCGTAGGTGGGGTTATAGTTGCTAGATATGGCTCTAACCCTATGGACGTAATCAATAACGTAAAGTCTAAAATAAAAGAACTGAAAGCAGGAATGCCTCAAAAAAAACTTGCAAACGGAACGATATCAAAAGTTACGGTCGTTCCATTCTACGACCGTACACAATTGATAAAAGAAACAGTTGGTACATTAAAAAGTGCTTTAAGCCATGAGATACTGATCTGCATCATTGTTGTTATCGTATTGGTTTTAAATCTTCGGGCTTCAGCCGTCATTGCAGGAATGCTTCCTTTGTCAGTGCTATGCACCTTCATTATTATGAAACTAACAGGTGTAGAAGCGAATATAGTAGCGCTATCTGGCATTGCAATTGCCATCGGGGTGATGGTCGATGTAGGAGTTGTTTTCATGGAAAATGTCGTCAAACACCTACCGTCAAAGATTGATAAATCGACTATAAGAAAAAAAGAGCTAGAACAAATTATTTATGAAGCGGTATGTGAAGTATCCGGAGCAATCAGTACAGCTATGCTTACTACTATCATTAGCTTCTTACCCGTCTTTGCTATGCAAGCGCAAGAAGGAAAGATGTTTCATCCGTTGGCATTTACTAAAACATTTGCGCTAGCCTCATCTTTCCTCTTAGGACTTATCATCCTCCCCACACTAGCTTATTGGATCTTTTCGTGGAAAATACCACTGCAAAAAATCAGCAAATCTGTAAACGCAGTACTCATAATAAGTGGTACAGTTTTATTATTTTTGTACGGATCCATTATTGCTATAGCTTTAATTCTCATAGGAAGCAATAATTTATTCGCTGATAAATGGGGAAAAGACAAAGAAAGCTATCCGAACCGTATCAATATTGGTATTACGATTCTGACGGCCATATACCTACTATCTTCCGAATGGCTGCCCTTAGGGCCACAAAATGGAATAATACTTAATATACTATTTGTAACTATTATCGTTGCTATTATCCTTTCAGTACTGTGGGCTTTAGTGATATATTACGAAAAAATACTACGTTGGTGCCTTGTCCATCGGTGGAAATTTATGATGATACCAATATTTACATTGTTATCAGGATTAATTATCTGGCAAGGATTCGACAAAATATTCGGATTTATTCCATCTCCAATACGGAAGACATCGGTAGTCGAAAAAATGGCATCTGCTCTTCCCGGAATAGGCAAAGAATTTATGCCCAGTCTAGACGAAGGTTCGTACTTACTGATGCCTACAAGTATGCCTAACTCCGGAATCGAACAAAATAAAGAGTACATTAGTATATTGGATAGACGAATAAAAAATATTCCAGAAATAGAATCGGCCGTAGGTAAATGGGGAAGAGCCAATTCGGCACTAGACCCTGCACCTACCCAAATGTTTGAAACAATAATTAATTATCGGCCTGAATACACGCTCGATAAAGATGGAGAAAGAGCAAAATTCAAGACCGATAGACATGGACGCTTTATATTAAGAGGTGGAACAATATATGATCCTACGAAATCTTTCCGAATCATCCCAATAGATAGTTTAATTCCCAATACAAATGGAGAATATTACAGACAATGGAGACCACAAATCAAAACAAAAAATGATATATGGAACAAAATATTAAAAGCAAGCGACCTACCCGGACTGACAAGTTCTCCAAAACTTCAGCCGATAGCCACACGGATGGTTATGCTCTCGACGGGGATGCGTGCTCCAATGGGAGTGAAAATATACGGTCCAAATCTAGAAAGCATTGAACAAGCTGGCAATCTTATAGAAAAAGAATTAAAAAATATTCCTTCCATTTTACCATCTTCTGTATTCTACGACCGCACCACAGGCTCACCCTATCTAGAAATCCAATTAGACCGCAAGAAAATGTCAAGGTATGGTATAAAGGTAAGCGATTTACAAGAAATACTCTCATCCGCCATTGGTGGAATGCAGTTAAGTACATCAGTGGAAGGACGTGAGCGTTTCCCTATAAGACTAAGATATACCCGAGAGCTACGTGATAATCCAGATGCATTGTCTGAAATACTCATACCCACTTCAGACGGTACCCAAATACCATTAGGTGAATTGGCAACACTGAAATTTGAACATGGTGCACAAATGATCTTAAGTGAAAATGCTTTTTTAGTAGGATACGTTATTTTCGACAAAGAAAGTTCTAAAGCCGAAGTAGATGTTGTAAATCAGGCAAAGAAAATACTAAGTCATAAAATAGAGTCAGGGCAAATTGTACTTCCCAAAGGAGTTACTTATCAATTCGCGGGGAACTACGAACAAGAAGCAAGGGCTACCAATAGACTACTGATTGTAATTCCTATCAGTTTACTTATTATTCTATTGGTATTGTATTTTCAGTTCAAATCGGTTACAGCCTCTTTCATTCATTTTTCCGGTGTTTTTGTCGCTTTTGCAGGAGGCTTCATTCTAATCTGGTTATATGGACAAGATTGGTTCCTCAATTTTAATATCGCAGGAATAAACATGCGTACCCTATTTCAAATACATACTATCAACTTAAGCGTTGCTGTCTGGGTAGGGTTCATAGCATTATTCGGTATTGCAACAGACGACGGTGTACTGATGGGTACTCTCATTCATCAATCTTTTTTGCAAAAGAATCCGCAGACGAAAGAAAGTATTCGAGAAGCGGTAGTGAAAGCAGGTCTGAAAAGAGTACGTCCAGCTGCTATGACAACAGCTGCGTCACTTATTGCACTGCTCCCAGTACTATCATCTGTAGGTAAAGGATCCGATATCATGGTTCCGATGGCGATACCGACTTTTGGCGGAATGCTAATACAAACAATGACCATGTTTGTAGTTCCAGTATTACAATGTTGGTGGCGCGAACATGCTATTAAAAGACAAATTATTACAGATAAAAATAAATCATAATTTATATACAAATAGACAACATGAAAAAAATATTATTCATCTTTTTTGGACTCATTCTGTCTGTTTCAATAAAAGCTCAAAAAGACAGTTTGCAATACTATATGTTGATAGCAGCAAAAAATAATCCTGATGTATCCGCACAATATAAGACCTATTTAGCTGCAATACAAAAAATAGCTCCAGCAGGTGCTTTAAGTGATCCGGAAGTACAGTTAGGATTTTATTTGAAACCAATGGAACTGGTGAATGGGAAACAGGTGGCGACTGTAAGTCTCATGCAAATGTTTCCATGGTTCGGTGCATTAAAAGCAGCAAAATCAGAAATGACATGGATGGCCGAAAGCTCTTATCAGAAATTTAGAGAAAGTAGTCTAAATATAATTTATCAAACTCAAGCACAATGGTATAAAATGGTTAGCATCCGTGCACAAATCCAGGCGATTCAACAAAATCTGTCCTTGCTTAAATCGTTCAAAGAGATAACGCTCTATAAATACAAATCACCGTCTAACAGTAGCAAACCATCCACTTTTTCTTCCATAGGCGGAAATACAAGCATTACATCTCCTTCACAAGACGAAAGCATGTCAGGAATGAATCGAAACAGCTATGCACCCGCCGTATCTAAAACAAATATGAACATGCAGGGGACATCTATGAATACGGAAATGAAAAGTAGTCCAAAGATGAGCGATCTATTACGTTTACAAACAGAAGAAGCCAATTTGCAGGAACAAATGATCAGTATAAACACCGAATATGACTTAGCCATAGAATTATTCAACATATTGCTTCATAGGAATAAGAATATACCTATTGAAGTACCAGACTCTCTAACGATGCAGCTCCTTGATACGAATCCGGACACGTGGCAAAAAATAATAGCTCAAGATCCCATGTTAGCGATGTGGAAAGCAGAAGAAGAATCGTACGAAGCCCAAAAAACGATGACAAAAAAGATGAGCTACCCAATGATCGGTATCGGCTTGCAATATATGATTAACAAGAAAAAGGATATGACAAATGTTTCAAATATGAATTCTTCAACAGACAACATGAACGGAATGAATATGGTGATGCCAATGATCAAGGTATCTCTACCTATCTTTAGAAAAAAATACAAAGCACAAATAAAAGAGGCAGAATTGATGAAACAATCGGCACAGCTAAACTATAGCAGTGAGACAGACAGACTTCAGTCACAATATCTATCTATCATACAACGAGCAGAAGATGCCATCCGCAAAATAAAACTCTACAACAAACAAGTGGAAATTCTTCAAACGACTTTACAACTGCTATATCACGAATATACAACTGGCCAATCGTCTATGACGGATATTCTGAATACGGAGAAAGAGCTAATTAACTACAAGTTAGAGAAAGTAGAAATGCTTGGTACATACAACACTATTGTAGCCGAATATGATAAATTGACAGCAAAGAACGATTATATGAATATTAAAAGAAACTAACAATGAAGATTATAAAAATATTAAAAGAAAAGAGATGGCTATCTTATACATTTCTTTTGTCATTGGGATTTTTTGGAGGATGGGTTTTATTTCATCATCCAGTTGAGCAAAAGATAGAAACAACTCAATCACAGGCAATCCACAAACAAATGTGGACATGTTCAATGCATCCACAAATAAAGCAAGACCACCCAGGTAAATGCCCTATTTGCAACATGGACTTGATTCCTGTAAAAGAAAGCAATAATAGTCAAAGTGCTGCAACAGGTTCAGCAATTGTGACCTTGAGCAACGAAGCTGTTGCTTTAGCCAATATAGAGACAAGTTATGTCAACACGGGAAGTGTAAATAAAACAATCCGCTTATTTGGAAAAATCCAACCAGATGAACGACTTTTACAATCACAATCAGCTTATGTAGGAGGAAGAATAGAAAGGCTATTTATCAATGCGGCAGGAGACGAAGTAAGAAAAGGACAAAATTTAGCAATCATTTATTCACCGGAATTATATGCTGCTGAACAAGAACTGGTAGAGGCTCTCAAAATAAAAGATAATGAACAGCGTGGATTGTTAGTTAATGCCGCTAAAGAAAAATTACATTTATGGAACTTGACATCTGCGCAGATAGCAGCCATCATCCAAAAGAAAAGCGCTTCTCCGTATGTAGTATTAAAATCGAATACCAACGGAACGGTAATTAGTAAAGCCATCAATCAAGGAGATTACGTTAATCAAGGAGCCACATTATTGCAAGTAGCCAATTTATCGAAGGTATGGGCCAATTTTCAGGCTTACGAAGAAGATTTGCCTTTCATCAAAAAAGATCAAGAAATTACATTTACTATCCAAGCAATGCCAGGGAAAACATTTCATGGAAGGGTATCTTTCATAGATCGCATCATAAACTCTCAAACACGTACAACAGACATTAGAGTTGAAATGTCTAACAATAAAGGACTATTCAAACCTGAAATGCTTATTACCGGAAATCTTTCATGTAACCTTACTCGATACAAAGGTCAAATCGTCGTTCCAAAATCGGCTGTCCTTTGGACTGGAAAACGTTCTATTGTCTATGTAAAAGTAGCCCATACAGAAATTCCGACGTTTGCCATGAAAGAAGTAATATTAGGGCCCTCATTATCAGAATCGTATGTCATCTTAAACGGGTTAGTGACGGGAGACGAAGTTGTTACAAACGGAGCATTCGCTATAGACGCTAGTGCACAGCTTGATGGGAAGAAAAGTATGATGAACCGATAAATACATTCTATTACATATATTAATTTTATAACAAAAATGAAAACAACAATTTTAAAAATCGCAATCATCGCTTTAGCGATATTTGGGACATCTTTGGTATCAGCCAAAGTAAGTGAAAACAATTTGATAATGGTTCAAATGGCTCCAGCCTCAAAAACAATTCAAACATCATTTCTTGTCAAAGGAAAATGTGAGCAATGCAAAGAGCGAATTGAGAGAGCGGCAATGAGTGTAAAGGGAGTGCTGCATGCTACATGGAATCAGAAAAGCAAAATATTGCAATTGCACTACAATCCAAAACAAACAAGCCCTATAAAAGTACAACAAGCTATTGCAAAAGCAGGGCATGATGCAGGAAAAATAAAAGCTACAACAGCGGCTTATCAAGCCCTACCCGATTGCTGCCACTATGATCGCAAATAAGAATCGGCAACATTCACCTCTAAGAAGCCGAATTTGATGCAATATTTTACCCTCGTTACAACTATTTGCGACGAGGGTAATTTTCTAATAGACAACATTATTGACACATCGTCTTTTCATTCGACATATTGCCTAGGCGTTTTGCCAAAAGCAGCCTGAAAACATTTGGAGAAATACGAAGAATTAGAGAATCCTACCATATACATCACCTCGGCAATGGTAAATTTATGTTGTTCGAGCAGCATGGCTGCTTTCTTCATGCGGATAGACTTGATATATTCTACAGGCGTTTGCCCAGTGAGCTGCTTCAACTTCCGATAAAGCTGCTTACTACCAATACCATATTGCTCACAAAGCGAGTTGACATTCAGATCGTAATCGCTAATACGATCTTCTATCATCCGAGTGATTTCTTGAAGGAATTTCTCATCACCCGATATGGCTTGGATTTCTTGTGGAACGGAAAGCTGCTCTATACGCTCTTTCACTTCTTTGCGTTCGTGATTGCCAACCAACTGTCGGGCACGAAGCAGCAGCACATTGGCATCAAAAGGTTTGGACAAGAAGATATCAATATTCATTCGAATACTATCTAACTCTGTCTGACGATCACTTTTACCCGTGAGCATAATAACAGGTATTACCGAAGTCGGAATATATTTGCGAATTTGACGGCACATTTCGAGCCCATCCATTTCCGGCATCATCACATCCGTCACAATAAGATCGGGCAACAAGGTTTGTGCTTTTTCCAATCCTATTTTACCATTCCGAGCCCATTCGCAACGAAACGATTTAGACAACACATCCATAATGAAAGCCCCCATTTCTTCTTCGTCTTCAACGATCAGAACCGTAGGTTGAGAAGCATCAGATGAAAGAACGAATGGAAGATCGTCATCAAACTTTTTTGAAGGAAGGCTTATCGTGACAGTAGTGCCTTTGCCTTCGACAGAAGAAATCTGAAAAGAACCCCCATGCAACTCTGTATAAGCCCTTGATAAATAAAGCCCGATACCGGTACCTAGCTTCTCGCCCGCTGTTTTGGATGACTGAAAGAAACGCTGAGAAACATAAGGTAAATCTTTTTGAGGGATACCAACACCATTATCACTCACCACAACCTGCAAAGAATCGTCACTACCAACGACCTTCATTTCTATCGTCCGGCCGCGAGGCGAATATTTAGATGCATTGCTCAAGACGTTGGCAATGGCCGATTCCATCTTCAGCATATCGATTTCCATATAAAAAGTATCTCTGTCCGAACTGAAAAGTCCTTTTTGATCTTTCTCCTTAAAACTATCTTGTACAAAGCCATCGAATATTTTCCGCACGAAACCCACATAATCTACTTTACTCAACATGAGTGTCGCATTGGACTGGTTTTCGATGCGATCGAAGTCCAATATTTGCTGAGTCATCGAATTAAGCTTCATGGCATTACGTTCTACCGTTTCAAGCTGTTTCTTCATTCCCTCATTCTTCACTTCCAAGAGCAACCGGCTAATCGGTGCGATGATCATGCTTAAAGGTGTCTTAAAATCATGAGATACATTTGCAAAGAAATCCATCTTGAGTCTTGCCTGCTCCACTATTTGTCGTTTCTCCAAACGTTCTATATGAAGCTTGTTGCGTATACGATAGAAATTGACAATCCACAACAGGAAGCCGAGAATAATAAGCAAATAGATGGTCTTTGCCCACCAAGTAAGATACCAAGGCGGAAGAATGGCAAAAGGAATATCGAGTGCTCTAATTCCACCATTCAACGTCCCTACACATTTGACGATTAGATGATAACTTCCGGGCTTAAGATTGTTGAAAGCTATTTGATTGGTTCCCGGAGGCAAAGTATTCCAATCCTTATCCTCCCCATCAAGTTTGAAGGCATACTTATTCTTTTCGGTCAACGAATAAGGCAAATCAGAAAAACAAAACACGATGTGATTCTCGTTGTGACTGAACTCGAGTGAAGACAAATAGCGCACACTTTGGTTTTGTTGCACAGGCATCAATGTATTGTTCACATAAATCGCGGTCAGTTGCAACCGGTGTTCCGCCCCATCTCTACAAAAGCTCTCGGGCGATGAAACGGCTATTCCATCTCTATAGCCCATGTATATGAGATTATCGACAACATTGTACCACAAGCACGTGAAGTCAATACTATCGCTACCCCGTTGTTCTACTCGCCCTGATATTTTATCTACAATCCATATTCCGTCGGTCGAGCTGATCCATATTTTGTTTTTCACTTCAGTCATCGAAAGTATTTGGCACTCGTAGTTATCGCCAAAAGAGATACGCCGTAATTGTCGACCCGCCGAAGAAAATTGAAAGACTCCACCCGGATATGCTATCCAAATATGCCCTTCACTGTCGACCAATAGCCGACTATTCTGACCAATATGATATGAATTAAGAGCCGAGAGAGTCGATACCTTCATGGTCTTCATCTCTATTTTCTGAACGCCTATACTATTATTGTACAGCAGGGCCCATACATTTCCTGACCGATCGGGAGCTATCTGACCGATATACATTCCGGCAAGTCCATTGCTGCGATTCAAACTGAAATCGGCTTCACAGATAGAACTGCTACGCTCCAGCTTATGTTTGTCTACAACCAAAATCCCTCCCAGGCACGTAGCTACCCATAGCCTACCCTTCGCATCTTCAAATAGATCATAAGCCCAATTGGCGTTAAAAGAATGACTGCGATCTACCAAATTATAATGTCGCCACTGCCCGCTACTTTCGTCCAGTTGCATAATACCACCATCGGTAGCTATCCACAGTTTTTTATCTCTATCTTGATAAATACTACGGATGTGATTGTGCCGAAGAGGAAATACGTTGCTTCCCGCCCTATACCACTTCGAAAGAGCCCCGGCGCCGAGATGCGCATCCGATTGAATCAAGCCGTTGGAACCTCCCAGCCACAGCCGCGCTTTCGCATCCCGATAAATGGTATAAAATTGGTTTCCATTTCCCAATCCCGTTATCTGAGATATAGGTATAAATCGCTCTGCTACAATATTCGAAGCAATCGAGATACCGCCATCGGTACCTATCCACACATTACCCTGAACATCAGTGAAGAGTCCCCATACAATATCTCCCGAAAGAGACGAAGCACTACGGGAATCGTGATAGATATGCTTATCGACTTTACCGTCAAACACATGCAGACCGTCATCGGTACCTACCAATAATCGGTTACGACCGTCGAGCGTCAGTGTCTTCACCGAATTACCGTGATACATCCCCATACACGAGACTCGCCGCGTAGACAAATCGTAACGGTAAAGATCGCCTTCCGTACCTATCCAGATACAATGTCTTAGACGATCTTCGAGCAAAGAATTGATAAAAAGATTGTTTTTGCGACCGATATCGGGCAATACAATACGTGAGAAAGCACGTCTTTTTGCATCAAAATAACAAAAGCCATTATAAGTTCCGATATAAACTCTACCGTCCGAAGCCTTAATGAGAGAATAAATAGTATTGTGAGGCAATCCACCACCGGCACGAAAACGAATGCACTTACCGGTAGCAATACTATAACGATATAATCCATTGATAGACCCCAACCATACATTATCGCCATCGCGAACCATGCAACGAATGTCTCGAGGAGCAATAGACGGATTGTTTTCGTAGCATTCGGTACGATAATTATAAATGAGCAAACCATTGTCCGAACCTAAATAAAACCGTGAATCGCCTACTCGAATAGCACAATAGATATGAGTGTTGGACAATTTACCCAATTCGTAATGAGGATAAATAGAAAAGCCATCGTATGTATAAAGTCCTTTCTCCGAGCCCACCCAAATCATTCCTTCAGAATCTTGCACAAAACAATTGGCAGCCGTAGAGGCGCCAAGCGAAATATTTCGGAACGTTCTGTAATCTTGCACTTGGGCGACAGCCGTAACACCGGCCAAGCAAAATAGCACTGGCAGCAATATACACAATCTAACTATTTGTTTCGAATAAGACCTCATATCATAGCGCAAAGGAAAGAGAACTATTGTACATAGAAAACCTTCGCTCGCATTTTTTATTTTTTTGTATCAGTGCATTAGGCTAAAGGTAAACCTTTGCTGCAAATTTAAAGAAAAAGTACAAAATAAATGCCCCTTTTCAGTTTTTATTCTGTCTCATCACCCATTCATTACAAAGCTTATCAACTTTTACAAATCAGATATACACAAAATAAATAAAAACATCATATTGGCACTAATACCCCAAGATACCTATCAACGCCAAGATAGGTAGACCATCGTTAAAACGAAACGAACGACTGGCTAATAGAAACAGAGAGCGCTACCCTGACTTCTTTGTGTTACAATAATTACATACTTATGTATCTTGCGACTCACGCCCGTGAGTCGCAAGATACGTATGGAAGAAAATATTAATGGGTCCTTATCGCATTGCCGCAACGTAAAGATACACACATATCATCATAAAGCGATACAACATACCCAAAAGGACTCATAACAAGTATGCAAACTCTCAACGCCGCTATCAAAAAAATATCCCAACAGATAAACTACCTGTCGGGATATCATAAATAATTTAAATATTTAAACAGAACTATTTGAGTTTTTTAAACCCATATACAGCCTCTTCGCCCAATTCTTCTTCGATACGAAGCAATTGATTATACTTGGCAAGGCGATCGGTACGACTCATAGAGCCCGTCTTTATTTGACCGGAATTGGTTGCTACGGCAATATCGGCAATAGTCGTATCTTCCGTTTCGCCTGAGCGGTGAGAAGTTACGGTATTGTATCCATGACGATGAGCCATCTCGATAGCATCAAGCGTTTCGCTGAGCGAACCGATTTGATTGACTTTGATCAAGATAGCATTGGCGCAACCTTCTTTTATACCTCTGGAAAGAAAATCTACATTGGTAACGAACAAGTCATCGCCCACCAATTGGCAACGGCTTCCCAATCGATCGGTCAGTTTCTTCCAACCTTCCCAATCATTCTCGGCCATACCATCTTCGATACTATCGATAGGATATTTATTGAGAAGTTCTTCCAAATAGTCTATCTGCTGGTCGGAAGTACGTTTCTTCCCTTTTGCACCTTCAAAGATAGAGTAATCGTATACTCCATTTTTGTAGTACTCGCTCGAAGCGCAATCCATACCGATTACAACATCCGTTCCCGGTTTGTATCCGGCAGTTTCGATAGCTTTCAGTATACATTCGACAGCATCTTCCGTACCGTTAAGATTCGGAGCAAAGCCACCTTCGTCGCCTACGGCCGTACTTACGCCACGATCTTTGAGCACTTTCTTGAGAGCATGAAATACTTCAGCTCCCATTCGGAGTCCTTCACGGAATGAAGGAGCACCTACCGGACGAATCATAAATTCTTGAAAAGCGATAGGAGCATCACTGTGAGCACCGCCATTGATGATATTCATCATCGGGACAGGCAACACATAGGTATTCGTACCGCCAATATAACGGTAAAGAGGAATATCGAGATAGCTGGCAGCGGCATGAGCTACAGCAAGCGAAACGCCCAATATGGCATTAGCGCCCAATTTGGACTTCGTTTTAGTACCGTCGAGTTTAATCATAGCCATATCTATAGCCCGTTGTTCGAGCACAGACATACCTACAATAACAGGAGCAATTTTCTCGTTAATATTAGCCACAGCCTTAAGCACACCCTTGCCACCATAGCGTTTTTTGTCGCCATCGCGCAATTCAAGTGCCTCATTCTCGCCTGTCGAAGCTCCTGATGGAACAGAAGCACGACCTATAACACCACACTCCAAAGTAACTTCCACCTCGATTGTGGGATTTCCCCGAGAATCGAGAATTTCTCTAGCATGAACTTTTTCGATTATCATAATTATCTCCTTTCTGTACTATTTGTACCAAATACGATTAATCTATTACTATTTGCTTGCATCAGAATCGGGAGCCTTGTCTAAAAGGTCCATGAACTGATCGAGCTTAGGAGTAATAATAATTTGTGTACGACGGTTGCGTTGTTTGCCTATTTCTGTAGAATTGGTAGCAATAGGATTGTATTCGCCACGTCCGGCAGCTGTCAAACGTTTAGGATCTACACTATACTGATTTTGTAAAGCCTGAACAACAGATGAAGCACGCAAAGAACTCAAGTCCCAATTGTTGCGGATGTTAGGACGAGAAATAGGTACATTGTCGGTATTACCTTCAATGAGCACATCGTAGTCTTTATAATCCTTTATGATCTTAGCAATCTTGCTCAACGTTTCGCCAGCTCTGTCGTTAATTTCATAACTACCAGACTTGTAAAGCATATTATCAGCCAACGAAATATAAACAACACCTTTCAGTACTTTTACATCAACTTCTTTCAGCTCGTCCGTGCTCAAAGAGCGGGTTAGATTGGCTGTGATAACCATATTGAGTGAATCAGATTTGCTCTTGGTTTCTACAAGCTGTTTGATGAACTTGTTCGAAGCATTGATTTCATCTACTAACTTAGAGATGTTGATATTTCCCTGTGAATTTTGCGACAAGCTCTTGTCGAGCGAACCTTGCAAAGCAGCATAAGATGCACGCAACTCTTGATTGTTGCGAAGAGCTTCGGCTAAACGATCTTCCAAGCTTTTCACTTTAGTGCCGCTTTCGGCTAACCTGATTTGAGCATCCTGGTAAGATTTCATCAAATCACTATTGTCTGCTTTTAGTTTATTATAGTTGGATTGCAGACTTGTGAATTGCTGCTTACTTACGCATCCGGTAAAAGTCAAGCCGATTACCAGAAGCGACAACACAAATACATAACGTTTCATAATCGATGATTTTAAATTTGTTTCAATTGAATTCATGTCATTACAATATTTATTTGAGTGCAAGTTACATCTTTTTCTCTTAAAATGTACAGTTATTATCAATAAGTAACAATCTATTAGATTAATTAGTTAGAGAAACAGCATTATTCATCTGCTAAAAAATCATCATTTATTTGGTGATTAATGAGGCATATGCTACCTTTGGAGCGTCCTTTTATTAGTAATTTATAGCAAAATGGGATTAATTATAGGCATTGATGTAGGTGGTAGCACCACTAAAATAGTGGGGCTCAACAATGGCAATATCCAGTCGCCGATGTTTATTACAGCAACCGACCCCGTGACTTCATTATTCGGAGCGTTCGGCAAGTATATCTACGACAATGGGGTCAACTTGTCAGATATCCAGCAAGTGATGATAACGGGAGTAGGAAGCGCCTACATTGAAGGCCCGCTCTACGGACTCCCCACCATGAAAGCAGACGAGTTTCTGTCCGACGGATTGGGAGCGCGCTATAACACCGACTTGAAAGATTTAATGGTAGTGAGCATGGGCACCGGTACATCTTATGTAAGAGTAGAAGGCAACAGCATTAAACATATCGGTGGTATCAGTATCGGCGGTGGTACTCTGCAAGGGCTCGCTCTATTATTGCTCAAAACGAAAGACTTCAAAAAGATATGCGAATTAGCCAATCATGGCAATATTGCAAATATAAACTTGCAAATAAGAGATATTTGCAAACACGACTTGGAAGGCTTGCCACTTGACGCTACGGCCTCTCTGTTTGGCAAGATAGACAACAGTAATGCTTCGGAAGAAGACATTGCATTAGGACTTATATATATGGTATTGCAGAGCATCGGTTCGTCTGCTGTGCTATCGACACTTAATTCAAACATCAAAGACTTTGTTCTCATCGGCAATTTGACAAAGATTCCGCAATGCAAAGATATCTTTCCTTTCATGGAACGCATTTATGATGTAAGATTTCATATTCCGCTACATGCAGAATTCAGGACTGCCATCGGTGCTGCATTGGCATTTCGCTCATAATAAAACACCAAATGACAACAAAAGAAGAAAAATACACGCTGCTGCTTAAACAAGCTCAGGCTCTTGTAGAAGGAGAAACAAACGTGGTAGCCAATATGGCAAACTTATCGGCATTGCTCAACGAAACCTTTCACTTTTGGTGGACAGGATTTTACTTGGTGCACGATAAAGAATTGGTGCTCGGTCCATTTCAAGGACCAGTAGCCTGTACGCGTATCGGATTTGGCAAAGGAGTGTGCGGCACTTCATGGAAAGAACAACGCACTATAATAGTGCCCGACGTTGAAGAGTTCCCCGGACATATAGCATGCAGCTCTCTTTCACGTTCGGAAATCGTCGTACCCATCAAACAAAATGATGAAGTAACCGGAGTGATAGATATAGACAGCGAACTGTTGAATACTTTTGACGAAACAGATGCCAAATACTTGGAGAGACTAGCCGAGATAATGAACAATTGGACTTTCTGAGCAAAATAACAAAACTATTGTACCATTTTTTAAAGTCCTATTCATAAGAGATCGTATATCTTTGCCTTCTATCCAAAGATATATATTTCATTCATTAACTTTGATAACATGAAAAATAAATTCATCTTTTTCTGCCTATTTACTTTTTGCGCTATAACAGCCTTTGCACAAGAGGCCTTGTTCGACAGCAACAACATCAATTCTCCAACCATCAATGCAGACGGAAGTGTCACATTCAATCTCTTTGCCCCAAAAGCCGTTAAGGTAGAAATCACAGGCGATTTCTTACCCAAAATCATTAAAGATGGTGATGAATCAGAGGGTATAGCAGAACTCCACGAGGAAAGTAACGGGGTGTGGACGTATACCTCGAAACCTCTTTCGGCCGAACTGTACAGCTACAAATTCAAAGTCAATGGAATGGACTTTTTGGATCCGGCAAACATCTATATCAATCGAGATATCGCAACCTATACCAATATCTTCATCGTCACAAAAGATCGTGGCGACAAAGGTAGTATCTACAGTGTGAACGAGGTACCTCATGGCGACGTATCAAAAGTATGGTACCAGAGCCCCACACTGAAGATGCAACGACGCATGACAGTCTACACACCTGCCGGATATGACAAAGGCAAGAAGTATCCGGTGCTTTATTTATTGCATGGAGCCGGTGGTGACGAAGATGCATGGAGTACTTTGGGGTGTGCCGTGCAAATAATGGATAATCTGATAGCTTGCGGAAAGGCTAAACCGATGATTGTAGTGATGCCAAACGGCAATCTGGACTATCAGGCAGCTCCGGGCGCATGGTCTAAAGGCATGTACAAACCAATGTTCAAAGGAGATGGAGCATCTAAAGAGACTGCATCCATGGAAGAAAGTTTTCCGGATATCGTAAACTATATAGAAAAGAATTACCATGTACTAAAAGGTAAGTCCAATCGGGCTATCTGCGGTCTATCAATGGGTGGTGGACATTCTTTCGCCATTTCTAAACAGTATCCTGAGTTATTTGACTATGTAGGACTTTTCTCTGCCGCAATCTTTATGAAAGGTAGTGATCCACAAAGTACAGATATACTAAACATGCAGAAAGATAAACAATTCAATGCCCAATTGGCCAAACAATTCAACGCAAAGCCCAGATTGTATTTCATTGGGATAGGCAATACTGATTTCCTCTATAAAACCAATGAAGACTATCGAAAATACTTGGATAAACATGGGTACAAGTATGAATATATGGAAACGGATGGTGGGCATATCTGGTGCAACTGGAGAATCTATCTCACACATTTTGCGCAAGAAATATTCAAATAATATTTTGTCACATAAAAGAAAGAACGCATCAGCGGAGTAAACATCCGCTGATGCGTTCTTTCTTTTTATATTCTAACACTAATTATAGATTTACTTCACCCGCTTATCAGGTATTTTTAGTAAGTTTGCAGCAAAGAACAAAAACGGTACCCGAACTATGAAATATAAACTACTAGTCATTGATGTGGACGGGACGTTGCTAAACAGCAATAAAGAAATTTCGAAACGCACACTATATACGCTACGCAATGTGCAACAAACAGGAGTACGTATTGTCATCGCTTCGGGACGTCCTACGTATGGATTAAGATCAATAGCCCGTCAGTTGGAGCTCAACAATTACGGTGGCTTCATTCTATCTTACAACGGTTGTCAAATCATAGATGCGCAAACAGATACAGTCATATTTGAGAGACGAATAAATCCGGAATTATTACCCTATCTCGAAAAGAAATCACGCAAAAACGGTTTTGCCATTTTCACATACAAAGAAGACGCCATCATTACCGATACGCCCGACAACTCGCACATCAGATCAGAAGCGATACTCAATCAAATGAAGATTGTCTATGAACCTGAGTTTTCAAGTGTAATAGATTTCTCGCCCTGCAAATGTGTATTGGTTAGCGACGACGAGGCAGCCTTGACTAGCTTGGAAGAGCATTGGAAGCGTCGCCTGAACGGTTCGCTTGATGTCTTTCGCTCGGAACCTTACTTTCTTGAAATTGTTCCGCCACAAATTGATAAGGCAAACACTCTGGGCTTTCTTTTGAAACAACTCAATATTGAAAAAGAGGAGGTCATTGCTATAGGCGACAGCGTTTGCGATGTGACAATGATTCAGACAGCAGGACTCGGAGTGGCAATGGGTAACGCCTTAGAATCGGTGAAACGCTGTGCCGATATAACAACCGAAACAAACGACAATGAGGGGGTGGCTCTGGCAGCAGAAAAGCTTATCTTGAATGAAATACATGTAGCAGATATCTCGCTTGACCAGCTTAATGAAAAATCACAGCATACATTAATGGGGAATCTGGGCATTACGTATACATTTGTTTCGGACAATAGAGTAGAAGCTACCATGCCTGTAGACTACCGTACCCGCCAACCCTACGGCATTCTTCATGGAGGTGCCACACTTGCTCTGGCCGAGACAGTAGCTGGATTAGGTTCAATGGCTATTTGTCAACCCGATGAAATCGCAGTAGGAATGCAGATTAGCGGCAATCATATATCATCGGCGCACGAAGGAGATACCGTGCGAGCCGTAGGAACAATCGTTCACAAGGGACATACGTCACACATTTGGAATGTCGATATCTTTACGTCGACAGGCAAACTAGTTTCGTCTATTCGGGTAGTGAACAGCATTATGAAGAAAAGATGAACAAAGGAAAACAAAACAACCATACCATTATAGAGCATCTACTCAAAGAACATCAATCGTTTGCCGCATGGAGAGTGCCTGGCGAACGAGTCTTTCATATCGTCAAGCAGTCCGCCAATAACATCAAATTACTAGACGACATCGACAAGTTGGAAGGCAGGCA
This sequence comes from uncultured Bacteroides sp., assembly GCA_963676865.2. Classification (GTDB taxonomy): domain Bacteria; phylum Bacteroidota; class Bacteroidia; order Bacteroidales; family Bacteroidaceae; genus JAAYUD01. Next base: position 228,673 of record CAXXSS010000001.1, read on the forward strand.
GGGATTTGTCATCGCCCCCTTTAAAGTAGATTCTTCACACCCGATCGTGCTCATAGAACCACACAGCGGCAACGATTTTATGACACTATACAATAATGAGAAACCAGATTTTGAGGCTGCCAAAGAATTGTCAAACGATATTCCCGAGCAAAGTCTCTGTTCCGAATCGTATTCCGATCGTTTCAATGTTTTCATCAATGCCTTACAGGAAAAGGAATTTGATAAACTCGTATTGTCACGTTCGGCAACCTCTTATTACAACGATACAATATCACCCGTTGACATATTTTATACTGCTTGCAGCAAATATATACACTCTTTTATCTATCTGTGCTATACTCCGCAAACCGGTATTTGGATAGGTTCTTCTCCTGAGATTCTTCTATCTGGTGGATCAAGACAATGGAGCACCGCAGCATTGCAGGGACTCAACCACTACAAGATGGAAAGTTACCAGAAGAGTGGAATGAAAAAAACCGAAAGGAACAAAGCTTTGTGGCTTCGTATATCCGACGGATATTAGTATTGAACGATATTATTTATCTGGAACAAGGTCCTTACCCTGCCTATGCAGGTAGTTTGTCTCATCTCAAAACCGAATTTCATTTTACACTACATGATACATCCGAGGTGTGTAAAATGCTTAAAATGCTACACCCCACTCCTGCCGTATGTGGTCTACCGAAAGAAAAGGCATATCAATTCATCACAGACAACGAGGGTTACGACAGAAGTTACTATTCCGGATTCATCGGGTGGTTTGATGCCACCGAGCATACTGACCTATACGTCAACTTACGATGTATGAATATAGACGATAACAATATCACTCTATATGCAGGTGGCGGATTGCTTGCTTCATCAACGAAAGAAGAAGAATGGCTAGAAACGGAAAACAAACTACAGACAATGAGGCGGCTCATCAACACTAAATCATAAAGTCTATGTACTCGGACAAGAAAAATATTCTGCAATTGGTCGCATTGCTCAAGGCGCACAGCATCATACACATGGTGGTATGTCCAGGCAGCCGTAACGCTCCCATCGTACATACCTTGACCAATTGTGAAGACTTTAAATGCTATACGGTTACCGACGAACGAAGTGCCGGCTTTTTTGCCATAGGTCTTGCTTTAAGGCTGAATGAAACAGTTGGCGTATGCTGCACATCAGGTTCGGCAGTTCTTAATTTGCAACCCGCCGTATCCGAAGCTTTTTATCAACGCATTCCGCTACTAGTAATTACGGCAGACCGACCTGCGGCATGGATCGGACAAATGGACGGACAAACACTACCTCAGCCAAATGTGTTTGGCACATTAGTAAAGAAGTCTGTCAATCTACCCGAAATACATACGACAGAAGATGAGTGGTATTGTAACAGACTTATCAATGAGGCTATACTCAATACACATTTTCACAACTACGGTCCGGTACACATAAACATTCCCCTTTCGGAACCGCTATTCGAATTCAATACACATGAGCTCCCTAAAGTAAGAACCATCAAACGTTTCAGTGCACTTGAACACTCAAAAGAGTTAGAAGATTATATAAGAAAGTGTTGCCAATATGAGAAGATTCTGATTATTGCAGGACAAAACAGTATGCCTTTTTCTGTTACAGAGAATTATCCCAGCTCAATATTTGAACAATATACGTGGTTTGCCGAGGACTTGTGCAATAGTATCAAAAATGACAAACTGATTCGGAACTTCGACACTGCCCTCTATGCAATGACAACGGAAGAGAAGAAAACGATGGTACCGGATGTAGTCATTACACTAAATGGGCATATTGTATCTAAAAGATTGAAACAATATCTTCGCAGCAATCCTCCTAAAGAGCATATCCATGTATCGCCCGACGGTGCGATTGCAGATGTATTTTGCTCGCTTACCGTTGCTGTCGAACAAAACACAAACGACTTTATCCGTTTGCTATCGGTTGCTACCGATGAACAATCAACTGCCTATTCGGACAAATGGCAAGAAATATGCCGTAAGATACCCGAACCTGAATTTGCCTACTCCGAAATGTCAGCAATAGCAACACTCATACATCATCTGCCCAAAGACAGTATACTTCATTTGGCCAACAGCTCGACTATACGGTATGCCCAGCTATTTAAAATACCATCGCCTACGACAGTTTGTTGCAACCGAGGAATAAACGGTATAGAAGGTTCGCTTTCTACAGCAATAGGTTGTGCTTCGGCCAATCCGAATCAATTGAACTTTATTATCATAGGAGACCTCAGTTTCTTTTATGATATGAATGCATTGTGGAACAGCAACTATAGCTCTAATGTCCGTATTTTATTACTCAATAACGGTAGCGGCGAAATATTTCATTCGCTCCCCGGACTCGAGATGACAACCAGTTCGCGTGGTGCCATTACAGCCGTCCATACTACTTCGGCCAAAGGATGGGCCGAAGAGAGAGGGTTTGAATATATTTGCATTAACGACGCAACTTCACTTGAACAGAATATCAAATCGTTCACGACAAACTGCGCTTCCGACAGGCCTATATTAATGGAAGTATGTACCGATGCCGCTATGGACGTAAAACTTTTAAAAGATTATTATCATCAACTAAAACACTAAGCGATATGTCAACAAAAAGAGAATGGAAAACCATAAAAGAATACGAAGACATACTTTTCGAATTCTACAATGGAATTGCCCGCATCACGATCAATCGTGAGCGGTATCGCAATGCCTTCACTCCGACAACAACAGCCGAAATGGGTAATGCCATGAGCATCTGCCGCGAAAATCAAGACATCAATGTCATTGTACTGACAGGTGCCGGAGATAAAGCATTCTGCTCGGGCGGAGATCAAAACGCAAAAGGACGGGGTGGTTATATAGGTAAAGACGGAGTACCTCGCCTCAGTGTACTTGATGTGCAGAAGCAGATACGCAGCATACCAAAACCCGTTATCGCAGCAGTCAACGGATTTGCGATTGGAGGAGGGCATGTATTACATGTGGTTTGCGACCTTTCCATTGCTTCCGAAAATGCGATATTCGGACAAACAGGTCCACGTGTAGGAAGCTTTGATGCAGGTTTTGGAGCATCCTATCTGGCACGTATAGTAGGACAAAAGAAGGCTCGCGAAATATGGTTCCTCTGTCGCAAGTACAATGCTCAAGAAGCACTCGATATGGGATTGGTCAATAAAGTTGTCCCACTCGATCAATTGGAAGACGAATACGTGGCATGGGCCGAAGAAATGATGCAGCTTAGTCCGTTAGCTCTTCGAATGATAAAAGCCGGACTTAATGCCGAGCTAGATGGACAAGCAGGTATTCAAGAACTGGCAGGAGATGCTACTCTACTGTACTATCTTACTGACGAAGCACAAGAAGGAAAAGACGCTTTTCTAGAGAAGCGCAAACCGGACTTCAAACAATATCCGAAATTTCCTTGATACAATAGATCCATTTTCCCCTTATATATTTACTCGCTTTTATCCAAAATAAGAGAAATTGCCATATATAAGGGAAGAATGGTTATTTTAATACACCTTTGTAAAGGCTATTTTTGTATTGTCAGATTCATTTATTACAAGAAGATTATGAAAGCAGACATAGGATTAATAGGCTTAGCCGTAATGGGCGAAAATTTAGCCCTCAATATGGAGAGCAAAGGTTATACGGTAGCGGTATATAACCGTAGCGTATTAGGAGAAGAAGGTATTGTAGATCGTTTTATCAACGGTCGAGGTAAAAATAAGAAGTTCATCGGTACAAATTCTATCGAGCAATTGGTGCAATCGATGACCTCCCCCCGTAAAATAATGATGATGGTAAAATCGGGAAGTCCTGTCGACGAATTAATAGAACAATTACTTCCATATCTGTCCAAAGGAGATGTCATCATAGACGGAGGTAACTCTGATTTTCACGACACGGACCGTAGGGTGAAGAGTTTGGAGGAAAAAGGCATCTATTTCGTAGGCACAGGTATATCGGGAGGAGAAGAAGGAGCATTGCACGGTCCCTCTATTATGCCGGGCGGTTCTGTCGAAGCATGGCCGATAGTAAAAGACATATTCCAGAATATTTCGGCTAAAATAGACGATGGCTCCCCGTGTTGCGAATGGATGGGGTCAGGCTCTGCCGGACATTTTGTAAAGACGGTGCATAATGGCATCGAATATGGCGACATGCAGCTTATAGCTGAAGCCTATGCCTTAATGAAACATCGTATTGGACTGGACAACGACCATCTGGCACAGATATTCGAAGATTGGAACAAAGGCGAACTGAGCAGTTTTCTCATACAAATCACAGCTCAGATTTTTCGTTATCGTGAAGCCGATGGTTCTCCTTTAATCGATCATATTTTAGATGTCGCAGGGCAAAAGGGCACCGGCAAATGGAGTGCCATAACAGCGCTCAACGAGAGCAATCCAATGACTCTTATTACCGAAGCCGTCCATGCGCGGTCCCTTTCGGCGCTTATCAACGATCGTATGAAAGCTTCCGAAATATATCCGGAAACTCCCAAACAAGGTACCTCACTAGCGGTAGAAGATATACGCCAAGCGCTATATGCTGCCAAAATAGTTTCGTATGCACAAGGATTCGCACTGATGTATAGCGCCTCTAAACACTATGGATGGACTTTGGATTTAGGTGCTATTGCTCGAATATGGCGCAACGGGTGTATTATTCGTTCGACATTCTTACAAAAGATAACAAACGCCTACCTAGAAAATACAAATCTGGAGAACTTATTATTCGATCCTTTCTTTGCTTCTCAAATAAAAGCATCTCTGGCTTCATGGCGCAAAGTGGTAGCCGACGGACTTATGAGCGGAATTCCACTGCCCGCAATGAGTGCAGCCCTTACGTATTTCGATGGTTTGCGCACGCTCCATCTTCCTACTAATCTGATTCAAGCCCAACGAGACTTTTTTGGAGCCCACACCTATGAAAGGACCGATACCATTCGTGGAAAATTCTTTCATACCAATTGGACAGGCAAAGGTGGCGATACAGCATCCGGTACTTATAATGCTTAATTAAAGGGAGGGTATTATTATGAATAAAGTAGATAGCCAACTTTTGGTTATTTTCGGCGCTTCGGGCGATTTGACAGCTCGCAAGCTGTTACCCGGCGTATTCGTTCTTCACCAGAAACTATTGTTACCGCATAACTTCTGTATCTTGGGGGCAGCCCGTACGGCACACACAGATGAAGAATACCGTCTATTAATGAAAGATCATCTGCTCGAGGAGCTGAAAGATAAAATCTGTAGTCCGGTACTAGTCGATTCTTTTCTGAAGCGGGTATTCTACCTATCTTTCGACTCTAACGACTCTTCGGACTATGGCAAACTTAAAGAGAAAATAGACCTTCTGCAACAGCAAGAAAAACTGGAAGACCGTATTCTATATTACTTGGCTACGCCTCCAATCATGTACGAGCGAATTCCTACATTTTTAAAGGAAAATGGATTGAACGTGACAAAGGCTCATGACGGATGGAGAAGAATCATTGTAGAAAAGCCTTTTGGCACCAGTTTGGATTCGGCGCAACGTTTGAACAAACACTTATCACGCATTTTTCAGGAAAAACAGATTTATCGCATAGACCACTATCTCGGCAAAGAGACAGTTCAAAACATATTGGTACTTAGATTCTCGAATGGTATCTTCGAACCTCTATGGAACCGCAATTACATCGATTCTGTCGAAATAAGTGCGACCGAGAAACTCGGAGTGGAAAAGAGGGGCAAATACTATGACGGAGCGGGGGCATTACGCGATATGATTCAAAACCATTTGATGCAGTTAATGGCCTTCACAGCAATGGAACCGCCTTCTTCGTTTGATCCGGAAAGAATCCGCGACGAAATAGTCAAAGTCTTCCGTTCATTACACTCCTACTCCGAAAAGGAGATGAATTCTCTAATAGTAAGAGGACAATATCAAGGCTATCGTAACGAACCGGATGTTGCTCCGACATCAAATACAGAAACTTATGTCGCCATGAAAATGTATATTGACAACTGGCGATGGAGCGGTGTACCATTCTACATTGTAACAGGAAAGAAAATGTCCGAAAAGACATCCGAAATCACTATAAATTTCAAATCGACTCCGCAACAACTCTTTATAGGTCAATGTTCGGGATCGTCGTGCAACAAACTTGTCATTCGAATTCAACCGGACGAAAGTATATCAATAAAATTCGGATTGAAAGTTCCGGGAGGTGGATTCACCGTACGACAAGTTGGTATGGACTTTCGTTATGACTCGATATCATCCGAAAGCCTCCCGGATGCCTACGAACGATTATTGCTAGATGCCATGTTGGGAGATTCAACCCTCTATGCACGCAACGATGCATTGGAAGCTAGTTGGAGCATTATTGATCCGATATTGAAATATTGGCAAGAAAAGGGCGAAAAAGAAATCTTTTCATACGATGAAGGAGAAGATGGACCAACAGAAAGAAGGACATTAAGCATCCCAAAAGAAACATGGACATGCGAATTGGATAATAAATAGGTATATGATTCTAAAAAGTTACGCAGATTCGATCATTGCCCTACGTGCAATGACCAATGAATTGAAACAAATGATCTTGAAAAAAACTCCAGACGAGAGTTTTCATCTGGCACTGTCCGGCGGAAATACCGCCAAACAAATGTTCAATCTGTGGACAAAAGAATATGCTACCGAAATAGATTGGAATAAGCTCCGCTTTTATTGGGTAGACGAACGGTGCGTTCCTCCCACCGAAGAAGAAAGCAACTATCTATATGCCAACAAGTTGTTGTTTACACCTCTGAATATTGAGCCCACGCACATCTTTCGCATTCGAGGAGAATATCCTCCTCTCGAAGAATCGACATATTATTCTAATTTAGTAAAAGAAGAGCTTTCCAAACAATATGGCATGCCTCACTTTGACGCTATCATTTTGGGTATAGGAACCGATGCTCATACAGCATCTATATTTCCCAACAATCTTGCGCTACTGAACGACGACAGACTTTATACCGTTTCGAGGCATCCGGTAAGCGACCAATACAGGGTAACGATGACGGGTACTTTTATTTTAAACCACACTCCCCTCTTTATTCCAGTCTTTGGATCGGACAAAAAGGATATGATAAACAAGTTAAAACGAACATTCTTCGAAGAAGACATAACTCCTGCCGCATACATTCTAGCCAAAGCTGAAAATGCAACGATCTTTACTGACATTGCGTAATCTAACCGATACCTTAAGGTACTAGCCATTTTTGACGGCAGTAGATGAATGATCGCATTTATCATACCACAACAGACCAAAACACAGAAGGCAATAAACAACTGACATGTAGTGAATAAGTTTGTGCCAACTTATTCACTACATGTCAGTTGTTTCGCGGTTAATTTGAATCAACAGGGGAAATTTACGCCTTTGAGATGGTAGGGTTTGCTGTTAGTCTGAAATTCAAAAGAGCCAATGTTTGATAGAAATCCATGGATGATGTATGATCATTCGTGGGCCAGCGTATCTCATGACCTTTTGCATGGCTAAACGCATGTCGGAACGGTAACAGTGAATAGGACATTTTTTGCACGTTGGTTTTTGAACCCCATACCTACAATGTTGAAGGCGGGTAGTTGCATATTCCAATATTTTTTGGCAAGATGTACATAAGGCGGCGTTGCCTTCTTTATGTCGGCAATAAAGAGATATCATGTATGATACGATTTGCTTATCTTTTTCTATTTTCGACTTCATCGTTTCTTTCTTGTAAATTGCAAAGGTAACTGTTTTTGGTTCGATATAGGTTGCAATTTAGCCAAGAATGGATATCCGAAAAGAAGATTTCTTTGTTTTTCCCAGATAAACAGTTTGTTCGGATAGAATGCTAATTGAAAGAAAAGTAGTAATTTATGCCTGTTTTTTATCTATTTCGGATATTTTGTGTCTTTTTCTTGCAAAAAAGACGTTTTCCTTTTGTTGCGATAACTTTAATTACTATTTTTACCGCCGTTAAAAGAGAAAAATAGTATGGATAAAGTTTTTACAAAAGAGCCATTCTCCGGTGATCCTTGTGGGACTGTTCAGACATTTCCGAAGTTTACTTTGCAGTTGCTTTGCTGTAGATATTGGTGGCTTCTTCATTGGGAACATTCGAGACTCGGATTTCCTTTTTGGCGGCTTTATTATAATTTTCAGGAAGGAGCGCATATACAATATAACGGCGAAAAGTTTCATCTAGAACCGGGTTATATTTATCTCATTGCGCCCAATACCGACTATTCAACTTGGCTATACGAAAACACTATACCAAAAGATGGCTATCAGCTTACGGGAGGAAGTTTGACAACAATGGATGAAAACAGGCGTGGCGAGCTGTTGAAAGATGGAGCAATAGGGCATCTATTTATTCATTTTAATCTGAACTATCCGTATATTCTCAATCATCCCGGTATCTATCGCTTTGCATTGGATGAAAATGCAAAGGCAATTATTCAGAAAATACGTAGCTACCTGCTTGTTGAAAACAAAGTGATTGATGCTGTTACTTATTTTGCCATACATTCGCTTATCTGCTCATCTCTTTCCGAAATGGATGCTAGTTTATGGGAGCAATCGCCATTAGACAACCGTATTATCAAAATCATTGACTATATTAAGACACATCTGACAAACGATCTTTCTAACGAAGCATTGGCTGAGCAAGTCTGTATTACGACCAATTCTTTTTCGCGTATTTTTAAGGAAGAGGTCGGTATGACATTACAAAATTACGTGCGCCAACAGCGTATTGATCATGCCTGTTCGTTATTTTTGCATTCTAATATGTCTATCGATCAGGTGGCCAATCAAACCGGCTTTTCGAATCGTTATCACTTTACTCGTGTTTTTCATGAAGTGACTCATACCACTCCTGCAAAATACAAGAAGAGTGCTTTGATATAATAAGGTGAGAATAACTTAATTCGTCTCAGAAATCGTCCTTTGTATTATTATTGGAGTCCTTTTGTGTTCATTGTTGCTATTCTACGATTACTTCATCAATGAAGAACCATGAAGGATAACCTACGCCATAGTGCCAAGATGGGCATTCTTTGGTTGCGGTTATTTCTACTTTGATGTATCGTGCATTAATGGGTGTTGCTGAAACAGCTTCTATGTTTTTGAAAAGTACTTTGTTGATGCGCAGCTCTGGAATATTCACTGTTTGCCATGAGCTATAATGAATACCATCGGTAGAGTAGGAAAATGCGACTTGGCGTGGAAGTAATATCCATGCACCTAATTGATGAAGAAAATCCACTCCTCCACGATGTATCTGTTTCGTTTCACCCAGATCGATAACGAAGGCACCGTCTTTTCCTTCCCATCCTACCCAGCTTTCCACATAGGTTGTTCCTCCATAAAGTCCATCGGTAAGAGCCTTCTGCCCTAATTCTACGTATTTATCGGATGGCTCAATAAGATATTTTATGGGTTTATGAAGTGCTATATTCTTGTTGTTTTGTCTTAAATATCTATCGCGATACAATTCACAATATTCGGCGGGTGGGTTGCTGCGTTCATTGAGACTTGGGACTTTGAAATAGGCAGCGCGTTGTTCGAATAGTGCCAAATCGCGACTCTCTTTTTCTGTATCCATATTGGGCTCGGTTCGGGCAATCTCTAGGGCCGCATATTGCAGAGGCAAGCGAGTGAGCCGTACTCTGTCTAAGAAGATTTGATTATTGGCAACTGCTTTTTCTGCTTCATCGAATAGTTCGTTATAGCGTCTCATTAATATCGGTTTCAGCATCCCATTCTTATGCGTTATGGGAGAATCGTATATCCAAAGGTCTTTACCGCTAGCAATGATGGCACCTTCCATGATGTTGATATACCTATATATATAAGGTGCAGCTTTACCATAATATCCTTTCAGAAAGTGCTGAGTAAGAGAGTCTACATCAGCATCGGCATTCCACATCAGTTTGGATACCAAATAAGTGCGTAACTCAGCAAAGTCACCGCCTCGGTTGCTGGATATTTGAGAGAAATGCATGGTGACATGATTGTCACGGAATAGACGGATATTGTCTTGCAAAACATGAAGGTTTGGAAAGGGAGAGACAAAATTGTCAAAGTTAATACCGTAATCCCAAACATAGAGATTGTTGCTTATTTGAGACCACCCTTTTAATGCTTTCACAAATTCTTGTCCGCTACTGTTTTCTGTAAGTGAAACTTCTCGTTTGCAGTCAATATCGCATAGCATAATTACGACATTCTTTCTAGGTTTTACCAATTGGGGAGGTTGCATACTATATAGGTAGGCCAGTGTTGCAATTTGTTTGTCGGGAAAACGGTCGGCTATTTTATTAATAAACCGAATAAGACTACCCGAGTAGGCTCCTTCTTCTTTGTCTATCTGGCTACAGGCGGGGCATTTGCAATTTGTATTGTTGCCATCGTTTTGGCTGACGCATATTGTTTTCATATCCGGATGAGCTTTGAATATGGAGTCGAGGCGATGAACAACGATATTAAATACATCCGGATTGGTGAGACACCATTGACTGGCAGCTCCCGGATGGCGTTTGCCGTTGTAGTATGCATAATATTCGGGATGCGAAGGACCGTATATTGCAGAAGGCAGTAAACGATCGAACGTGTGAACCCAATAGTCGGCAGCGAATACTTCATTGGGCTCTTCGAGTCGATACCACCATTTGTATATGCTATCATTTTGGAGTGCATAATTCTGAGTTTGCCTATATTGGAATGTGGGATTTTCGATGACGCTTTTGGATGGTAAAGATATATTTTGGGCCTTTGGTAATGAATAGACCTGATCGCTCCAATAATCCATATTAAGATAATGTTCCAGAAAAGAGACAACGCCATAAACGATTCCATTTCCTAATCCACTGATGTGTAATATACCGCCTTCGCTGGATAAGGCAAAGCCATCGGCAGTTACATTTTTGGATGTTGTACCACCCAAAACAATATCATTGTGTTGCGGAGAGATGCTTGATGTGATTGTTAAACGGCATCCGGTAGATTCATAAATAAATCGTTGGAGAATATTCGCAGCGGTAAGATTGATTTTTGAATTGGGAATGCAGATAATTTTAGATTTTGAATGACCATTCTTTACGATATTTACTTGAGCTCCTAAAGAACAAGTCGAAAATGCTAGTAATAATCCTATAACTATTTTCTTCATGTGATGTGTTGTTAGTTTCACTACAAAGTTAGCTGTTTTTTCGATATTTTAGAACTACGACTTTGGACTATCTGTGTTTTTATACTGATTCTTGTTGTTAGGGTATTATCAAAAAAGTATAAATCTGATACAATCATTTTATTTTCTGATTGAAAATCATAATTTTGCATACTCAAGTAGTGTGTCATTAAACCTAAACTTTTTTGATTATGAGAAGAATCATCGTATTATGTGTAGTCGCTTTGACAGTATTTGCTTATGCCGGTGCTCAAACGGTTGAGTATAGTAAATTGACGGATAATTGGTTCTGGGGTATTGATGCCGGCAGCTTTGCTAAAATAAAGAATCCCGGCAGAGATTTTCGTTCGGTTGTTGGTTTTAAAATGGGTAGATATTTGACTCCTGTTTTTGGACTTCGCCTAGATGCACAGGCATATATCAATTCCAATATCTTGAACCCAGATATGAAACCAAGTAAAGTTACATTCGATTATATGGCAGGGAGTATTGATGGCTTGTTCAATTTAAATAATTTGTTTTGTCGCTATAAAGGAACTCCAGACTGTGTCGAATTGGTTTTGGTAACCGGTATAGGTGTTATTCATGGTAATGGTAATTCTGATTATCGTACAGATAAGGCTTTGATGAAAATAGGTGGGCAACTAAATATAAATTTAGGGAAATCTAAAATATGGCAATTTAATATTGAGCCGGATGTGTGCTATTATACTAATAGTGGCGTCGGCCATAAGATTATGAATATTAACCGTGCTTTTGGTCAGGTTACCGGTGGCTTTACTTATAAATTTGGTAATAGTAACGGTACTCACAATTTTAAACTTGCCAAGTTATATGATCAGCTTGAGATCAATGCTTTGAATGCTAAAATCAACAATTTGAGGAACGTCGCAACCGAGAAGGATAATGCTATTAGCAGTAATTTGCAGCAAATAGAAGACCTGAAGGCTAAATTGGCAGAATGTGAAGCTATTCCAAAAACAATAACCAAATCTGAAATTGTTACCAATACGACTTTGGCTCCCGTAGTAATCTTTGATCAGGGTAAAGCCGTCATAAATCCGTCTCAAGCTCCAAGTGTGAACATGATAGCTAAATTTCTAAGGAATCATCCCGCTTCGAAACTTCTCATTAAAGGCTATGCTTCGCCGGAGGGTAATATTGAAATAAATCAAAAGCTTTCTTTGGCACGTGCGAATGCTGTAAAAAGTATGTTGGTGAACAAATATAAAATGGATGAAGAACGCCTTACTGTTCAAGGTATGGGAGCAACAACCGATGTATTTTCTGAAGCTGATTGGAATCGTGTTTGTACTTTCATAGAAATAGCGAAATAGATATTACAGGTTTAAAATATACCATCTTTCTATAAAGAGTTTGTGATTAATATTACAAATCCTTTTTTATTGTTTTCATGATAAAAGCTGTATACAAAAAAGTATTTCGTCTAATTTAAACGCTATTTCATCTAAATAATTTATACTGAAATATTTTATGGCGTATCTTTGCTCCCGTTAAAAAGAAGGTAAATTATTTAGGTAACGTATAATCTCAAAGTGAATGGAGACTAATAAAAAAATTGAATTTAAATTGAAAACTAGACTAAACTTTATTGGAATTTGGGTATGTAGTTTTTTAATTTGCATGTGTGTTGCTCAAAATTGTTTTTCAGAAGGATCGGGATCTAAATTTATGATCAGTGGTATCGTGAAAGATCAGGCAACGGGTACTCCCTTACCGGGGGCTAATGTGTATATCTTGGAATTGAAACGAGGAGTTGTTACTGACGAAGAGGGTAAATATCTTTTTAGAATTCCTGGGGGAAGTTATAATATTAAGGTGTCGTTTATCGGTTATACCACAGAAAAACGATTGTTGAATGTTGATGGAATCACGACTAGTGATTTTGCTTTGCTCCCAAATACACAATTACAAGAAGTAGTTGTTACTTCTAAAAAGAAAGACGAAAACCTTTCGAAATTGAATATGGGAGTACAGAAATTGACGGCCAATGAGATTCAAAAGATGCCTGCGTTGATGGGAGAAGTGGATGTGATAAAGGCATTGCAATTATTGCCTGGCGTGCAGAGTACATCGGAGGGAAGTTCCGGATTCAGTGTAAGAGGTGGGTCGGCAGACCAAAACTTAATATTGCTGGACGATGTGAATATTTACAATGCATCTCATATGTTCGGTTTCTTTTCTGTTTTTAATAATGATGCCGTAAAAAGTGTAGAACTATATAAAGGTAATCTACCCATGAAATATGGTGGTCGGTTGTCGTCTCTTTTGGATGTGAAGCTAAAAGACCATGCCCCCGAAAAAATAAAAGGGACAGGAGGTATAGGAATTATATCAAGCCGTCTGACAGTAGAGGGGCCTCTCGGTAAGAATACTTCTTGGCTTGTTAGCGGTAGACGGAGTTATGCCGATTTGTTTTTGAAATTATCTTCAGATCCTGATAAACGGAGTGAAACGCTTTATTTTTATGATGTTAATGCGAAAATATCTCATCGGTTTTCACCTAGCGATAAAGTCTCTTTAAATCTTTATACAGGGAAAGACAATTTTGATTCTTCTTTTGGCAGTTTTAATTATGGTAGTTCGGTTGCATCAGTCTATTGGAATCATCTTTTCTCACAAAATATGTTGTCTCGATTAAGCTTGGATTATACCAGATATCAGTACGCTTTGCAGTCTTCAATGTCAAACTCTAAGGTGAAATGGGCCTCGAATATACAAGATTTGGCCCTACGCTGGAACATGGATCATGAGGTATCGGATAAGGTAAAGTTGGAATATGGATTGTCGTCCACGTTTCATCAGTTTGAACCGGCATTCATTACTCGTCCCGATTATCCAAACTATAGAATGCAACGGTCTTATGCGTTGGAACACAGTATTTATATGGGGATAGACCATAAGCTCAATGATCGTATTAGTTTGAAATACGGTTTGCGTGCTACAGCTTTTCAGAATATGGGCAAAGCATCGGTATATTCTTACAACAAAGATTATGAAGTAGCAGATACGACCTTTTATAAGAAAGGAAAGATTTATCATACCTATTTGAAATATGAACCTCGATTTGGAGCGGTATATAGATTAAACGACTACTCGTCGGTCAAGGCAAATTATAGTCATAATGTACAATTTGTTCAGATTGCAAATGGTTCGGCTTCTGGTTCTCCTTTGGACTTATGGTTTCCGGCAAGTAAGAATATAAAACCGCAGCAAGCTGATTTGTATTCGGTAGGATATTTCCGCAATTTCAGTAATAATGCCATAGAAATGTCTGTTGAATTCTATTATAAGAAAATGAACGATGTCATTGATTTTGTAGATAATGCGCAGTTACTTTTGAACGATAAGCTTGAAGGAGAGGTTAGAACAGGTAAAGGAAAAGCTTATGGTCTGGAGATCATGCTAAAGAAGAATGTGGGTCGTCTTACCGGATTTATTAACTATACTCTTTCGCGTACCGAACGTACAGTGCCCGGTATCAATAATGGAAAAACATACTTATCTCCGACAGATAAACCGCATTGCGTGAATCTGATGCTTTCGTATGAGTATTCCAAAAAGTGGAGCTTTTCGGCAGGATGGGTATATGCTACAGGTAACCCAGTTACATATCCTACCGGACGAATGGAAATAAATGGAGAATATTTCCCGATCTATTCAGGCAGAAATACATCGAGAAGATCGGATTATCATCGTTTAGACCTGTCGGCTACTTATACTCCGACCAAGAAACCGAAGAATTTCTTGCAGGGCGAATGGACATTCTCATTATATAATGCTTATTGGCACAAGAATCCTTGGATGGTTTCTTTCGACCAAAATACAAGTACAGGTATACCTAAGGCTCGAATGACCTATTTGTTTGGAGCTGTACCTTCAATAACATATAATTTTAAATTCTAAAAATACGATAAATATGAAAGCGATATATAAACAAATGAAATCATACCTTTGGCTGGCATATATTATCTCCTTGCCGCTATTGTCTTCTTGTACGGAGGATACGACAATTACTACATCCAATTCTACACCGGTACCTGTTATTTATGGAACAATAACAGATCATAATGTCCGTCAACAGATAGACTTAAACAGTTCTACCGGATATTTTGACAAGTCTCAGAATAAGCGTATATCCAATGCGACAGTTACGTTGCAGGAAGATAGTGTTGGAGTAACTCACTATTATACTCTGGCACAAGATTCCATAGGATCGGGAATATATATGACTGCAAACCCGATGGCTGGCAGACCCGGATGGAAATACAAACTGACAGTGAATATGGATTTTAATCAAGATGGTAGCCCAGAGACGTATATGGCCGAATGCACAATGCTGCAAAAGTTGGATGTAGACTCTATTAACGTTACGAAAATGAAAGAGGCGTCATATACCGTATATTCATTAAATATCAGTGCTCAAGATCCTAAGAATGAGAAAAACTATTACTTTTGCAAATATAGTGTGAATGACTCGTTACATAATGAAATCAGCAAATATATTGTTTTTGATGATATAGGTCTCGATGGAATGTATGTCAAAGATCTGGCTATATGGCATTTCTTTGATAAAAGTAATAAGAGTAAATTCAGTGATCAAGATGCCGATGAGATGGTTTTCTTGTCGGGAGGTGATAGAATGAGTGCCGAAGTGAGTAATATAACTAAGGGATATTATGATTTTATTACCAGTTGCCAGAATCAGAAAAATGGTTCGAATCCTTTTTTCGGTGGACCTCCTGCTAATATTCCTACGAATATATCGGGCGGAGCAAGAGGATATTTCACAGCTTATGCAACTTCGTCCGCAAAGTGTGTAGTGCCTACTAAGTTTACTGCTAACTAATTGATATTGAAACATAATGAATAAGCAATGAACAACGATCAGGTATTAAAAGAAGAGGCTTCCTGCCCGATTATATTGAGATGGCTTCCATACATTATGCAACTGTTGTATCTGGGAGTTATTGTAATGACAGGAAAAGGTACCTATACTGGTTCTATTAGTGTCTTTGGTAATATTCGTATCGGTGTTGATGAATTGTTTGGTGTTGGATTGTTTTTATATACGGTATTAGTCACTTTTTTCGTTTCTGAATTTTTAATGCCCAAGATCCTTTTCAAGAAGAAATACTTTTTGTATTTCTTCTTGGTCTTGGCTTTAATCGCTTTGACCACCTTTTTAATTGTCAATGTTCAAAGGCTATTGGTTCCATATCTGGTAAATAAAAAGGAGATAAGTGAGGCTTATGTCGGCTTTATACACAAGCTGTTTGATATAACTGTGTTGTTTATTGTTCTTTTTGGTCCATTCTCCTATTGGAAAATATTACAGAAGTGGACAAAAGATAATAATAGAATTCATGAACTGGAAAAGGCTACAATTCAATCAGAACTTCAACAACTGAAGAATCAGATAAATCCACATTTTCTATTCAACATGCTTAATAACGCAAATGTATTGATACGTAAGGACCCCGCAAAAGCTTCAGAGACGTTAGTGGGATTGAGCGAATTGCTTAGGTATCAGTTGTACGAAAGCTCGCGTCCAAAAGTACTGTTGGCTAGTGATATAAAAGAGCTGCGAGACTTCTTGAATTTGGAAAAGCTGCGCAGAGATCATTTTGAGTTTTCCATTGAGGTTATAGGGGAGGTCAACGCTATATTTCTACCACCTCTGCTTTTTATTCCATTTGTAGAAAATGCAACGAAGCATAATTTGGACCCGGAGAGAACATCATATATTCATATTGTATTTGAGATTCAGAATAAATATTTGCTCTTTTCCTGCATCAATTCAAAGCTTGCCGGAGGTATCGAAAAGTCTTCTCAAGGTGGAATAGGGCTAAATAATTCTTATCGTCGCTTAAAACTTCTGTACGATGATCAATATAACTTGGATATTAAAGATGAAAAAGATACTTTTACTGTCAATTTGAAAATCCCAATATGAAAAGATGATATGAAATCTATTATTGTAGACGATGAACCTCTGGCACGCGAGGGAATAAAAATGTTGATGGACGAACATGATGCACTTGAGTTGGTAGGAGAATTTGGTAATGCCAATGCTGCTGCTCTCTATTTGCTCGACAATCAAGTTGATTTGATCTTTTTAGATATACAAATGCCGGGCATTACTGGTCTGGAATTTGCAAAATCTATTCCTAAAGCGACATTAGTTATTTTTACAACGGCGTATTCTGAGTTTGCATTAGAAAGCTATGATGTAGATGCATTGGATTATTTATTGAAGCCTATAGCAAAAAGCCGTTTCGATAAAGCTGTGAAGAAGGCTCTTTCGTATTATGAAATGATGACTGCCGAAAATAAAATGGATAATATCCTCGAATCGGTTAATGAAGAATATATATTTGTCCGTTCGGATAGAAAGGTCTGTAAGATTGATTTGAAAAACATTTTGTTTATTGAAGGATTAAAAGATTATGTCGTCATTCGCACCATTGATCAACATTATATTACCGCAATCAACATGAAGAATATTTATGGTAGGCTTCCTAAAAATATTTTTGTGCGAGTCAGCAAATCATACGTAGTCAATGTCATGCATATCGATTCATTCGACAATAACGATCTTCAGATAGGAAAGTATGAAATACCTATCGGGGCTGCTTATCGTAATGATTTCTACGATAATTTCGTAACAAAGCGAATGCTAAATAAATAGTATATTATTATTTCAATCGAATACACGGGTTCGCAAACACTTTAGGCGAACCATATGCGCATGCTATTCCATACATGAGTTCGGAATAAGAATTCATGTATGCATTTTAGTCACGCCAAATATCTATCAAGCAATATATTAAATGCAATTTGAGACTGTGATGGAACATAAAAGAATGTATTCAGAAAGATTTTATTTCTTTGTCCCAAGAAGATTGTCGTTCCATATATGTGATTCGATCAACTCACATATGTGAGTCGATCGTTCCACATATATGAGTTGATCGAATCACATATATGGAACGACAAAACCTGA
This sequence comes from uncultured Bacteroides sp., assembly GCA_963676865.2. GTDB lineage: Bacteria > Bacteroidota > Bacteroidia > Bacteroidales > Bacteroidaceae > JAAYUD01. Next base: position 246,927 of record CAXXSS010000001.1, read on the forward strand.
ATGAGTCAACAAAAATACCTTAAATACGATACCCCTGATTCAATAAGATGTGTACAAAATATCTTCTTCCAGGTAAGCGTCTCGGCGATTATGCCTTTTCTGGTAAGCTCCCGCTCGTTACCTTTGTGCTGATTTAAAAATAAAATTAGAAATGGTAACATCAAAAACAGCAGAAATGCGATTTCGGCATGTATGGGAGATGTTCGGAAAGGAACTCACTGTGAATTATCGTTGCAGTTTGTCAGAAATTGCAGCTAAAAACCGTACGAACTTGAATGGGATGCGCAGCTGGATGCTCGACCGTGGACATTCGGTATCCCAACTAAAGAAAGAGGTTCTCCATCGCTATTACGGCGGCTCCATACCCGACGTCAAGGAGGCGGGGCGGATGTTCACGCCGATAGTGGCGTCCGGTATTCCGAAAGCGGGGCCTTCACTACTGGGCATCCATATCACCTTCAACAGCGGTACGAGCGTCACCGTCAAAGAGGCGACTCCCGAGGGTATAATGGGCCTGATCCTGAGTTACGAAAGAATGGAGGGCGAGTTATGTACTCTTTGACGTCAAGCAACAAATATTACTTGTATCAAGGGTATGTCCGAATGAATCGGGGTATTGACGGACTTTACAAGATGATACGTTCTGAAATGAAAGAGCTCTCTCCCGTTTCGGGTGACGCGTTCATCTTCTTCGGAAAGAAAAGACAAAGCGTGAAGATACTCAAGTGGGACGGCGACGGTTTTTTGCTGTATTACAAACGGCTTGAGGGCGGCAGTTTCGAAGTGCCCGTTTTCAACCCGCGTACGGGCAATTACGAGATCGGGTGGAACACACTCTCCTTTATTCTCAACGGAGTGTCGCTTGGGTCCGTAAGGCTGCGAAAGCGTTTCCGAATATAGCTGAAAGGTCCTGTTTATAGTAAATTAATCATGAAAAAAGTCGAGCTTTTCGTTTGATATTCCGGTGATTTTTGGTACCTTTGTACTATGAGAAAGGATGAGATTGTCGAACTGTTGAAGCAGCAAATAGGCAGCTATAAAAAGCTGATTGATGATTTGCGCGAACAAGAGAAAAGACAATCCGAGCAAATCACGGAACTTATAACGGAAGTGGCATCCCTGAGGGAGGCGCTCCTTCAGAAAGGTGAATCCCTGAGCAAACAGAAACGCGTCTGCAAGGGACTGGGCAAACTGATTGCCGTCACATCCGAGAAACAGCTCCCCCCGCCGGTGCTTCTTACCGATGAGGAAAGGCGGCGGCAGGAAGAGGAAAGAAGCCTTCAGAGGAAGGCCCGGAAGAATAACGGGGCCAGGCGTGACATGCACGCGGACATGGAGGTGGAAGAACACGACATCTACCCCGAGCAGGCGGAGTTCGACAGGAACAAGGCTCGGCCGTTGTCGGAGAAGCTGCGTATATCCATCCGTTACGAATGCGTGCCCATGCGTTTCATTAAACACGTCTACAACATCCACTCTTATACACAAGACGGCCGCGTCTATACGGGCAAGACTCCCCCTTCGGCTTTCTTGAACTCCAATTACGACGCCTCCTTTATCGCCGGACTGATGGAGCTTCGCTACATACAATCCGTACCGATGGAACGAATCATCGGTTATTTTGAAAGCCATGGCTTCACTCTGAAAAAGCCTACCGCCCATAAGCTGATCGAAAGAGCGTCCCTGTTGTTGGAGAATCTCTACAAGTGTACCAGGCAAACCGTTCTCCGGGATAATTATATCTCCGCCGATGAGACGTATTACAAAATACTCGTCAGGGAGAAGAACGGCAAGGGTCGCGGAGTCAGAAAAGGGTACCTGTGGGTAATCATCGGAATGAGGAGTAAGCTGTTGTATGTACTTTACCAAGACGGTTCCCGGTCGGAAGATGTGATTCTTCGAGAGTTGGAAGACTACAGGGGCGTCATACAGAGCGACGGCTACTCTCCCTATCGGAAACTTCAAAAAGAAGGTTATCCCCATATCACGCGAATAGCCTGCCTGCAACACGTCAAACGGAAATTTATTGATTGCGGTGAGGACGAAGAGGCCGGAAAGATGGTGGGGTTGATCAATAAGCTGTATCACCGGGAGCACAAACATCGAATCGGAGAAAAGAACTGGACGGAAGAGAAGAATCGTAGATTCCGAAACGAATATGCTCCTCCGGTCCTGGAAGAAATAAGGGCGCACCTCGATCGGATAGAATCAGGTCCCGGCCTGCTTCCCAAAAGCGAGCTATACGCGGCGGTCGTCTATATGAGAAATGAATGGGAGGCCATCGAGAACATCTTCAAGCACGGGGCGACAAGGCTGGACAATAATACGGTAGAGCGGATGAACCGTTACTTCTCTATATCAAGAAGGAACTCTCTGTTTTTCGGCAGCCATAAAGGGGCCGAAAGGGGAGCCATACTCTACACGCTGGCATTGTCATGTCGCATGAATGGAATAAATCTGTTCCAATATCTCACCGATATCATCAACACGACAGCAGAGTGGCAACCCAACACGCCACTGGAAAAATATCGGGAACTACTTCCTGACAGATACAAAAAAGACTCATAAATAAAGGATTGTATTTTTTATTTTAAGAACAACGCATAATCGCGGAGACGCTTACTCTTCCAGAGAAAAAAAATCGGACCTTTTCCAGGCATGGGCAGTAAGTAAAGGAGTTTCTACACGGTGCATACACCACAAATGCCGAGTAATGATTTAATCGGTTGATATAAGAAGTGGACGATCCGTATTTCATAAGACACTAACAATAAGCAAGATAACACCATTCTAATGTCCCATAAATAAGTCATGCCTGTATATACCGTTCATAGTCAACAGGATAAGGTGACAGAAACTTTTTGGAAAATAAGAAGTTGCAGAATCATCATCCAACCTGAATAATTCTTACTTGATTTCGAGATAAGAAAAATGCTAAAAAGCTATTCAAATAATAGGCTATCACAATAGATGGGCCCTCATAATAATAAGAGTCCGTTATCATAAACATGAATTGTTATTGATAACGGACTCTTAGTTTAGTCTCTATTGTATATATGTCGTGTCTTTTTACCTTTTCCTTTATTTGTTTATAGCTTCATGGTATTTCTGAGGCTATTTCAAAAAAGTAACATCTATTGCTTTTGAAAGTTTATTGCCGTTTACTACAGGATATATTTTAAAATTTTTATTTGGACGTCCATTCTTTGGAGTAGTATAAGTGAAAGCCATTTTCGAGCGCCCGTTTGCAGAAATAATATTGGGGTAGATAAATTTAATATTGGCATTTTCTGGCTCCACTTTGAAAGTTAGCTTAATTTGCTTGTTATTATTGTTGGCATAACCCAAAATGATAGATTGAGATTCTCCTTTACGAAGGGTTCCAAAAGCTAATACTTTCAGACTAAGATACAATCCTTGTCCGAAAGCATAAGGATAATCTTCTGTAACCGGATGTAAGAAAGGTATCACATTTCCTTTAACCCATACCCGCGTATAACTTGATCCGCCTTCAGTAAGTACTACTATCTCTTTGCTGAAAAATCCTGGGCGGTTATAAGGATTATAAGTGACTTTCACTTCTCCTTTTCCCCCCGGTTTAATAGGAGTTTTGGTGAACGAATATGTTGTACAGCCGCACCATGCAGAAACGTTTTCTATTACAATAGGCTTTTTCCCGATGTTTTTAAAATGAAAAATAGTTGATGCCTTACCGTCTTTTTCCATTATTTTCCCGAAATTATGAACACGTTCTGTCGGAATAAATACTTTTGAAGAATTTTGAGCACTAATACCCGATACTATAAGTAAGGTAAGCAAAATAAAAAAAATACGTTTCATTGCAATTTTATATTTGAAAGAAGAGAAGAACGACTAGCGTCCTTCTCTTCTGAACACTTTTATTTATTTACTTATGAACCAAATCTTTATGGTTTGACATAAGCTCCAAAATGCACGATCTTATCATAATAGCTGCCCCAAGAGCCTGCCGACCAGGCAACAGACAACTTAAGATAACGACATGGTAAAGCTCCATAGAAAACAATATATTGGTAACCACTTTCGATTGCTGTCTCGCTTGATGTTGATGTTCCACAATCGGTGTAAGTATTTCCATCTGTACTAACTGCAACCGTTATATAATTTAGCGCATAACCGTAATTACCATATAAAGGCGCGATTTTGAAAGCTGCAAGATTCTTAACTTCTTTCATATCGATTACGAATGTAGAAGGACTTGTAGAGAAACCCCATCCATCCCGGTCGCTAGATGTAAACATATTACTGAAATTTGAATCGCCTGTACTAGAGGAACCGGTCCATGAGGAATAGTCTGTAATCAACGTGCCATTAATATCGCTAGAACCAGTGTTAGCCTTAATTAGTTTAGTCGATGTGGTGACTATCAAATAAGCCATTCCATAGTCCTTACTGCCCAATCCTTTAGCTCCTTCTACAGAAGTAATACGAATAGGAGCAATGTAACCGGATTCTGTCAATTTGGCAAGATTGTCCTTTGATACGGAAACCGTAATAGAATCTTGTCCCTTACAACTGTCTTTCAGCATTGTGACGTTCATTTTAGAGACATCAAGCGCACCTGCTGGAAATTGTTTATAAGACGTTCCGTATTTCGTATTGTACGCATCTATCAACGAATTGTCTATTTCGGCTTTTACCGTAGCACTTCCAGACGAAGGTCTTGTGCAAAGCACCGGATATTGAGCCGAAAATGCTCCAAAATCTCCTACCGGAGTATGAACTACTTGGTAGGCCAATGTGTTGGGAGATGATGCTGAAGAGCTTGCTTTAATATAAAATAGATTGTTTGGATTACCTACTACATCATAGCTTTCATCACTGCTGCACGATTGTAGTGAGAATGCTGCTACAGCTATAAAGCCTAGAGCAATATATTTTAAATTTACTTTTTTCATATTTACTCTTATTTATTGTACACATTTATTTTTATCATCTTTCACCCACTTGATGTAGTTACCATAATCGGTATGGTGAATGAGATCGCCTTCATAATCGGCACGCCATGTGTTGTTCCAATCCATATCGTAGCCGTTGCCTGTAGCATCTTTGAAGATACTGCCACTTCCTTCGTTCATTTTCCAATATGCTACCAGTCCGTTAGAGTGAGCGTCAACACCACAGACACCGTTTGTCATTTCGCTGGTAGATAATGCTCTATTCCAAACGCGGACTTCTGCGATACGGCCTCCGAAGAACTGGCCACTATTATAGCCACCCCACGACATACCCATTTCAAAACGTTGGAAGTTGCATGATTTGCCGGAGCCACCCAATACGGCATCTTTAACGCCATCTACATACATAACAAATTGACTGCCATCGTATACAAGAGATATCATATACCATCTATTGGCTGCAAATCGTGTGGTAGAAGGAACACTTCCAGCCGGCGATACCCATTGCAATTGGTTGCCGTCCATACCGTTCTCTCCGAAACGAAGCATACTCGAATTGGCTTCATCTTTTTCTTCGAAAGAGCAAACTCTCTTGATGTTGCCACCACTACCGAATCCATAAGAATAGATTTTGATTTCGTAGGTGAAGTTAGTCAACTTGACTGCCTTAGCATCGTCGAAAATAAAATTACTTGATGCTTGAGAGTTATTGTCTATAGCGTAGAAGTTAAGAACGCGAGAAATCTTCAAGTAGATTGTTTTTCCAGATTTTATAACTTGTTCGTCACCTCCATTTTTTACTTCTTGAATGGTTACAGGAACGACATAAGTTCTGCCTTCAGCAAAATTCTCCGTATCGACAACTTTTACCGAAGAAGCTGTAGATAGTGCTGTTCCTGCTGTCATAACGGCATTAGGATTATCCAATACTACACTTCCTTTTGGAGGAGCATAAAAGCTGGTCTTATGTTCTTTATTATATTCTGCAATGAGTGTGGTGTCAATTGCAAAAGTTATATTTATGTCACGATCAGCTTTAGCTGTTGATTGAGCCGTTACGGCATAAGTTGAAGGAGTGTCTTCGACAACAAATTTTGTCAACGGATTGGTTTCCGTTCCTGTAATCAACAGCCCCTTCTTGCCATAATCAAATTTATCTCCTTCTGATGTACAGCCTGCTGTAACCAAAGAAGCCGTAATGCATAAAGCTGAAATAAAATATTTATTTAGTCTCATTTTTATTAGCATATTAATTATTTATTAATAGCAGGATTCATTATTTGAATAGCCTGACGGAATTCGTTATAGGGTATACCCGAAGTAGAATAGTAATTTCTACCTAAGAAGTATGCACCACATCCACCTTTTCTTCCGGTAGATGGTTCCCATTTAGCATAGTTCAATATTTGTCCACCTGTTGCATAGAACACACCGAATGTTTCGCAGAATACAAGTTTGTTTGTACTCAATCCCCCTATCGTATGTGCTGATCCACCTTGATTGCTATATGCCTGATCTACGAAATAGTTGCAATATGGATCGCATTCTGCCGGAGCAGAACCGCTGAAGAAGTCAACAATCAACAATGTTTTTGGGTTAGGGCTCTTGGGGCCGAAGTATTTCGATAACTCTTTTACAACTCTTACCAAGTCATTACCGTTCCAACCTTCGTAGTCAAGGTCGACACCGTCAAGTCCCGGTTCATTAGTTGTGTTGGCAATCCATTTGGCATAAGCAGCCATACAAGAGTCGCTACGATCTGTTTTCATATCATAAACTTTACCGTCTACTGTAAACTTATGATTGTAGTTAGATGCATCGGCGTGCATAACGAATTTCATACCTTTCGTGTTCTGGCAGAATTTCATATCTGCATATGCGATCGGAGCATAAGTAGTGCCCAATGTATCGCATTTGGTTGAGTCGTTAGAAGGAACTCCCATCCATAGGTTTACGATATCCAAACTATCTGGAAGACCCACCATACGTTCGCCCCAAGAAGAAGGATCTTTGTATCCGGAAACACCTTCAACAGGAGACCAACCTTCGTAGTAAGCATAGCTTATTTCGTGGTCGCTTGCATGAAAAGCCCTAAGGTTTGCATAGTACTGAGCATCGTAGGTCTTTAATTTCTGAACGTTTAACGTTTCAGTATCTGTGCTACAGCTTGCAACGAATAGCAAAGTGATCAAAAAGGATGCTAAGCTATATATTCTTATTTTTATTTTTTTATTCATAATTCGTTTATGATTAAAGGATATAACTTTATGATTTATTTCTTATCCCACCATAGTTTGGTTCCACCATTGTCCAAACCTCCCAAAGCGGAGATACCTGTTTGAACTGCAGCTTTATTTGTATCATATTCACTTGTAGGGAATGGGCAACGACGTACCTGAATATTAGTATCGATTGTACCATTGCTATTGTTGGTTACAACAGGGAATAGCTTGGGATAACCTGTACGGCGGAATTCAGACCAGCCTTCAGGTCCATCAGGATACATAGCAATCCATTTTTGTGTAATGATACGTTCCAGATTGGTTTCAAAGCTTGCCGAAGAGTCCCAAGCGATAGTGATGCTGCTTGATGCGGTTATATCATTATTATCACCGGTATTGTCGGTATAGTCAGCCGGTTTACTGGTTGAGTTGGCAACATAATTGTCTGCACCACCTACACTGTTTTCGGAGAATGACATTCTGATTCCCTTTTCATAGAAACTTTGGGCTGTTCCACCCATATTCCATCCGCGAAGTGCACCTTCGGCTCTTAAGAAATAAGATTCTGCTGCTGTCATCCATACAATAGGAGTGGTAGATTTGTCAACATTCAAGTTCGAAATGTTGTCGCCTGCATATTTGCTTGCACTCATGTTCATTACGCCCAAACGAACGCCATGATATTTACCATCAGCTTTTGCTTTTACAAAATAAGCAGATAAACGAGGATCATTATATCCATTCATATACGAATCCATCGAAGCGCTCATACGTGCTTCACCTGCATTAAAATTGTATGCTATGTCATAATACGGGTGGAAATAATTCAATTTTGTATGACTTAATACCGCACGATCTGATGCATTTTCAATCACTCCAACAGAATTGCTCGTAGATTTCTCTGCCTCTTGTTGTGCTAGAGTCGGATTTGCATAAACAATTCTCATAGCCAAACGTAAGCGTAGCGTGTTAGCAAATTTCACCCAATTGGCTACATTTCCATCGTAAATGAAATCATAGTCTTGCAGAAGAGTCGTTCCTGCTTCAGCGTATGGAGTCAATACGTCAATCGCATTGTCTAGTTCTTGGAAGAATTTTTTGTATACATCTTCTAGCGTATTATAACCGAGTCCAGTTGCACCACTCTTAAAGTTATTATAAGGAATAGGGCCGTAAGTATCGGCTACACGGTGCATAGACTCTACCTTAATAATATCAGCTAAAGCTGCTACTTGTGGCATTTTCAGTTCACTGGTAGCTGTCTGAATTTTCTGCCAAGCAGGCATTACTTCGGAAAAACCACGAGTAAACATTTGATTGTACCAACCAGTTACAAAATAATAAGAACCATTGTGTGTACCGCTTCTCCATGTTCCCGTCGGAGCTACATAGCCAGAGAAAAGATCATGCGAAAGCCCTTGGCATACCTGATAATCACTTGAAAGACTTTTGCCAGTACCGTCATCAAACAAAACGACCCTTTCCTGCATCTGAGTAAAGAAAGAACCAACCTTCAAGTTATCGGTTTCTAACATTTCGTCAGTAGCTTCGTGATGGTTCGTATTGATATCGTCGAAAGAGCTCGTACAAGCCGTGGTCAAAGAAAGGGCAAGTACTCCAATCAATGTATATTTAAATGTAAATTTCATTTTCATATTTCCTTTCATTATTTAGAATTGAAGTTTAACGGAAAATCCAATATTGCGAAGACTTGGCTGCATAAAGTAGTCAATACCTTGGTAATAAGTCCCAGTATTGGCTGTCAATTCCGGATCGAATGGTGCATGGTTGTATATCATCCACAAGTTGTGTGCGACAAAAGAGACATTGGCATTTCTAATCCAACTAACCCATCTATTAACAGGTATGTTATAGCCCAAAGTCAATTCAGCCAAACGTAAGTTGGTTGCACTATAAACATGCTGAGAATCGATATTACCGTTCGTACTACCTACTGTCTGATAGTAAGCCTGAGCAGGAATAGGACGGCCATTAATTATGGCACCACCATTGTCACGAGCATCTGCTGTAGCCTTTGACGCACCGAAAGCATCCATCACTGCCTGTGTCTCTGATACAACGATACCACCGACGCGATATGTGAACAAAAAACCGAGGTTTAAGCCTTTCCAAGAAAAGTTATTTCCCCAACCCAAATTGTATTTAGGAGCGGCACTACCAGCTTTGACGTATTCATTAGGTTGTGCGACAACTTTCTGAGATACCGGATCTACATAAACAGCACCGTGTTCGTCAGTTCTCAATGTGTTGACATAAATATCACTCAAAGAACCACCTTCGATCATTTTCATCTTATAGCTACCGGTACCACCCATATCAAGTTCAGAGATTGAATAAACATCTCCATCAGTATCGGTCGCATTGCGAAGCAATTCCTTAATTGTGTTGCGATTGAGTGTCCAAGTCATATAAGTTTCCCAATCAACAGGACCAAGTTTCTGGTTAAAAGTAGCTTTCAGCTCAATACCTTTATTATCGATACGTCCACCATTAATAATTTCGCTGGTATAACCAGAAGACGCAGGTTTAGCTACATCAAAGAACTGATTATAAGTACTCGATTTGTAGAACGTAGCGTCTAACTTCAATTTATTTTTGAAAAATACGAAATCCAGACCGGCTTCCCACGATTTTGTACGTTCAGGTTTTAGATTGGGATTCGGCTTACGAGTCGATGTTTCAGGATAAGTATTACCCATTTTATAAGTGGGGTGATTGAGGAATGGTTCATAAGGATCATTACCTACTTCTGAATAAGAAAGACGAGTCTTGAAATAAGGCATGATATCTGATTTGATTCTAGGGAATATCTCGGTCATGATACCAGAAATACCCGCCGAATAATAAAAGAAAGAATCATTTAATTTAGATGACCAGTCATTACGGGCTGTTAAATCAATATATGCTTTCCCTTTATATCCTACTTGTGCACTACCATAAACAGATTCCAAACGAGTGGTATAGCCACTTTGGTTGTATTTTGTTTTTGCCTCGGCAGTGGCTACATTGGACAAAGTGAAGAGATTGGCAACACCCTTCAAGTTCCCATCAAAAGAATCATCGTCGTTGTCGCGTTGATCGAAACTGGTACCAATATTAGCGGTCAGGCTCCAAGTATCTTTCAAAAAATATTTATTGATAGAGAGGAATGCCTCAGCATAAAGTTGTCTATTGTCCAAATGGCGTAACATATAGTGACCATATTTCGAAGCAAACAGCGTATTAGTAGAAGCATCGAACTTCTTTTCGTAACGATCAGTGCTCTGGTCAACCTTTGCACGCCCATTCAAATTCATCCAACTATTGATGTTCCATTTTAAAGAAATCGTAGCTATGTGGCGTTCCTTGTGATTAACAAATTTGTCGTGTTGAGTAATCCAATACGGATTTTGCATAGACAGACCTTGGTCGCCATAAGACCAATATTGGGTAGGAAAGTTACGATCTGCATTATAACGTTGGTAGAATGTCACTTTATTCCAATCATCACCAGCCGGGAATAAATATGCCGGTACCAATGGATTGAAATATAAACCTTGAGAAATCATGTTTTGCTCTTTTACATTGCTCAACATGTAGCTCAAATCCATTGTCAACTTGTCATGCAAGAATGAAGTCGTGTTTCTGACAGAGAAATTATAACGATTGTAATCGTTATTGTTGATAATACCTTGTGCGTTGGTTGATCCCAATGATACGTAAGTCTGATTCTTCTCATTACCGGTTGACAAACTTAACGAATTGGTGAAGTTGGCACCTGTTTGGAAGAAGTCACTTGGGTTATAGCTACTTGGTGTGCTTAGTTTGTCACCCCAGCTATAATAGCTACCCGATTCGGATGGGCCGTATGTGTTTTGGAATTTGGGCATTACAAACGGACGAGAGAATTGAGTACTGGTCGTGAAGTTTATCGATAGACGTTCAGCCTTGCCTTTTTTTGTTGTAATCAAAATAACACCATTAGCTGCCGAACTACCATACAATGCAGCTGCTGAAGGACCACTCAATACAGAAATCGTTTCAATATCATCCGGGTTGATGTTCGAAGCGGCATCGCCAGTCTGGCCTGCACCTGCAAATACATCGCCGGGTTGTTCGCTTTGCAAATTAGGCATTGGAATACCATCTATTACATATAATGCATTGTTATTACCATTGATAGATTTAGTACCACGCATAACAACACGCGAAGAACCACCGACTCCCGATGCAGAGCTATTGATGGTGACGCCGGCTATTTTTCCGTTTAGCGAATTAACAAAGTTTGCGTCTTGCACTTTCATGACGGCATCGTTACCTAATTGCTGTACATTGTATGAAAGTGATTTTGCTTCTTTCTTAATACCTAAGGCCGTTACAACGACTTCATTCAGTTGCTTGGTATTCTCAGAGAGAACGATATTGAGGTTCTTATTGCCTGCAATCGCAACTATTTTTGTCGTATATCCGACATAAGAAAAAGTTAGTCTTTCACCTTCGCGTACTTTTAACGAAAAGTTACCATCAATGTCACTGATAGCACCTGTAGCAGTTGTACCTTTAATGCTGACACCGATCAATGGTTCGCCTTTTTCGTCTCTTACCGTACCTTTGACGATGAAATCGGCTTGCTGTTGAACCGTCTCGCGAACACGAACAACGGCATTATGCTGCACTGATTTCAGAATAATCTGTTTATTGACAATCTTGTAGCTAATATCAGAGCCTTCAAATAGTTCGTCTAATATTTTACGGATGTCTTTGCTTCTCGTCTTGAGAGATACGATACGATTTGTATTGACAGTTTTGTCACTATACAAAAATACATATTCAGAATTACGCTCTATGTTATTCAACACAGTTCCTATGGTAGCGTTTGTTGCATTCATTGATATTCTTGTCCGTTGTGCTACGCTATTAGTAGCTTGTAATTGCAAGAATATACAGAAAAGTAGAGTAAAACTAATCTTCATGGCCAATGGCATTTTCAGATTTAAAGAATAATGATTGTAAACATGGATGATTTTATTTTTTTCCATATATTTGTGGTTAACTTAGTTTGTTAATTACACTAATGAACTTAAGTGACTGTTTTATGCTGCAAACATTAACAAACAGTCTGATTCCTAAGGGTAAGTTGTAAGGGCAACTTGCCCTTTCTTTTTTCTTTTTTGTCTATATCATAGGCTATTACATATTTAAAGGTTTCTTATATATCAAATTTATTTATATAACGTAATATATGCATGCTTTTCTCCAATAGATGAATCTCCATTTTGCTGCATGCTGTTTATTGTCCATTTGATGTTTGCCGATTCGCTTAGATAATCTAAGATTTGAGGTAGTGTTTCATCGGTAAATGTAGCATGGAAATGATAAGTATGCCCTGACAGATTCTTGAAATGCACCTTAATATTAAAGTGACGTGACAGACGGCTGAGTACTTCTTCCAATGGGGCATCACGGAAAATAAGTTTACCATATACCCAACCGGTTTGCTCGTATACATCTACGTTCTTTTTGAACATTTTGCTGGTCTTCTTGTCATAGGTCAACTCTTCTCCCGGAAGTATTTCTACTTTCCTGTTGTCGGGTGTTATTACGTTAACTTTCCCTTCTTCCAAGATCGTTTCAATTGTTTGATTGTCGTTGTATGCATTCACTTCAAAATGCGTACCATATACATATACTTTGAAATTGTTGGGAGTATTGACATAAAAAGGATGCTTTTTGTCTGCCTTAACTTGAAAATATCCTTCTCCTTCGAGAGAGACTTCGCGTTTGTCACCTTTGAAACTGGTGGGGTATCTTAGTTTACTATTCGAATTCAGCCAGACAACAGAATGATCCGGTAATTCAAATTGTACTACCGATCCGGCTGCTGCTTTTATTTCAGCGTATTGTGTCGGTTGTGATATAACATTATAATATAAATAGCCCAAGGCTGTAGAAGCTAACAATAGTGGAAGTGTTAAGATTGCGGCATATTTCATCCATCGGTTAGCAACGGATAAACGATTATTTGTCTTAATTTTACGCACAGTCTGTCCATATCGATTTTCAATATCTATCGATTCCATCTCTTGAATATCATCCATAATTGAACGGACAATGCTTTCTTGGCTATTTTTATTTTCGTTTAATTCCATCGTTTATCAGGGTATTCTAACTAATAATACAATCATGTTTCAAAAATCAGACATGAAAATTATAAAAACATGGAATTCTTTTCCTATTTTTGTGCGCAATATATCTCTTTCTGAAATGATATTACTTTTATGTTAGATAGTAAACAGCAGCAATTTAAGCTTTTATACGAAAAGTATTATGCCCCTTTTTGTATCTATGCGAAGCGTTATTTGCAGGATAAAGAGATTCGCGAAGACATTGTCAGCGATGTTTTTGCTAAATTATGGCTTGCCGAAGACTTTATTTTGCAAGAAGAATCCGCTTTGTCTTTTTTGAAGACTTGTGTGCGTAATAGCTGTCTGAACTATTTGAAACATCAATCGTATGCTGAAGACTATGCCAGGCAAGTTGAAGTGCATGCACCGATATACGCCGAATCGCCCGAAAGTCTTTATACACTTGACGAAATGTACAAATTGCTTTACGAGGCCATCAATGACTTGCCCGATAAGCAACGAACTGTTTTCATCGAATCGTTTCTTAACGAGAAAAAGCAGCAAGAAGTGGCAAACGAACTCAATGTGAGCGTGAAGACTGTGAGTCGCTATCAAACACAGATTATCGAAAAGTTGCGAGAAGAACTTAAAGACTATCTTCCTTCGTTAGCTTTGTTTTCTATCTTGATTTCTGGCTTGAAATAGTTTTATACACCTTTAACTGTCAACCAAATTCAGTACACCACAACGCTTATATGGCAAATCACAAAGTATTGATTCTCTGAGAGAAGATGTATTTTGAGTATCTAATTCCAAGCTTCATTTTCGATATTGAATTGATAAACAGCCGATAGATGTGACAGGGAAAAGTGGGTTACGTAACAGGAGAACATCAAAACTTTCCATTCCTGTGTGAATCCTCTACAAGCAGCCGACAAGGCACGAATAAGCGGATAAATCGAGCGCTTCCTTGCATTACAAACAACGAGAATAAATATTACAAATAGAAGTACTTTATTCTTCTGACCAGTTTTTTTCTCATTTTTTGAAAATACTGAAATAAAAGCAAAAACAAGCCTTTTTACAAAAAACAAATAGTCATATAAAGGACCACATAATTACAAAATCATCATCGTAACCTCCTATTATATATCAATATGAATAATACTATCCACCAACATTTCAGAATACATACATCACTTTTCGGGAAAAGGGCAAAAAAACTGGTCAACTCGAAAATCACAGTCACAATACTACACAGCTTCGAAAATCGACAAACCCTTGTCGCATGTGTCGCATAGGATTCCCTCCTCTTTCATTTTTTTTATTTTTTGTTTTTATGTAATTATATTTTATATAATTACGGTATCATAATGATAAACGTGCTATACGTCAATAAAAAAAATATAGAGTTTATAGGATTTCAATGCGACACATGCGACATTTTTAGTAAAATATAGCAACACTAAACGATTTTGTCCAGATTACCCATCGCATACTCCTTATCCAATACACGTATATACTTTAAATTAATAGAGTCCTTATCTTTCAAAAACCACATAAGGATCTAAAAATGTTGACGTCCATACGTTTTCAAAAAGACATAAGGACGTCACCGAGAAAACTAACATATGTTGTTTGCGACTCACGCCCGTGAGTCGCAAACAACATACTCATGTTACCGCAACAACATAAAGAAGTTTATAGCGCAGGATATGGTAGTTTCATGGACGACATACGGATGCTTTTTGAGAAGGTACAAATAACTGTTATTTCTTCAGCCAAACAGAAGTGATTTTCCCAAAAACTATTTGGCGATATTCATTAGCATCATTATAAATCTCGTTTATATAGTCTTTAGATTCTTGTGAATAAAAATCATTTGGCTGAGGAGTAGTAATAGCAGTTAATTCACACTCAACAACCAATTTGGCTTCCAAAAAAGACATATTTCCAGAAGGAATTTGAATACCTGTCAGTTCTACTTCTCGCATTTTGTGAGTATTTCTACCTGATTTACTTCCTAAAAAGAGCAATTGATTTTTATACTCTTCGGGGAAAAAAGAGAGTGTATAAGCTTGTTCCTTCCGAATGATTTCAAGCGTATAACGGTCTTTCTTAAAAAGACACCAATTAGTTGGTTTCTTAAAAAAAAGTCCAAATCCACCTCCACTTCCGACCATAGAATTATAATCATTTTGCCTGCCTGCTGTAACTGCATAAAAATCTTTCCTCAGCAATGTAAATACATTGTATAAGTTAGAAATTTCTTCAAGAGAAATTTGCGTGAATAGTTCATTAAAATTCTTTTCTTTGATTTTCTTGTTATTTGTTTCCATAATCTATATATTTATTTGTACGTTATTTTTCCCTGACAGAAGCCTTAAAAGATATATATTGCCAGACAGGCCTCATTATTAATCAATTGAGAATACAAAATTACAGTGTATCATAGAAACAAAATAGCTATATTTGTCAGCAAAATAGTCATAAGAGACAATTATGGAAGAACCTAATCAAAAAACAACACCCAGCATTCTTATAAAATTTGCGGAATTGCTGGGAACAGAAATAAAACACGGAAGATTAGCAATCCCGGAAAAATATGGGAAAGGCTATTGTGCGGGATTTGTATTCAATAAACATCTCCGAATGCTCATCAATAATTATATATTAAATGAAGATGTGATCATTGAAAATCAGAAAATCAACACTTCTAAAAAAATAGTCTTTTTTAAGTTTCAACATATATATCCAGAAATAAAAAAAGAAACATCCATCAAAAATCCAATGGAAATGCCTTCTGTTTTAATTGCAACCAGCCGGATGAATACAGATGATTTCATTACAATTCATACAAATACCTCAATGATTAATATTGAAGTGGATGTCGACTATTTGACCAAGATTATTGATTTCAATGAAAAATCTCTACTTTTGGAAAATCTCTTGCAAAACACGCGCCCCCTACTCTTCGAACAAATATTATTCCCTCCTTTACGGAAAATAGTCGATGAAATTATTAATCAAACAGTCTCTAAAACATTTGAATTGTTTTATTTGAGAATAAAAGCTGAAGAATTGGTATGCCAATTATTAATGGAACTCGAAAAGCGAAACGAAAAACGATTGTATGCATTAAATATTTCAGACATAAAGACCATTTACAAAATAAAAGAACAAATATTAGCAAATTTAGGCATTCCTCCCACCATCAAAGAATTGTCTAAAATAGCCAATATGAGTCCCACAAAACTAAAAGTATTGTTCAAACAGATATTTGGTAATAGCATCTTCAATTATTATCAAGAATTTAGAATGAGAGAAGCTGCTCGTTTATTAAAAGAAGAGAAATTATCGGTATCAGAGGTGGGCTATATATTGGGATTCACCAACCTCAGCCATTTTTCACGGGTTTTTGAAGAGCGTATTGGGATAAAGCCCAAAAAATATAGTACATCCTAAGCCCGTTTATAGAAGTTTTCTCCCTTTATTTAACAAAATAACAGATACGACCTGAACGAGTTTGCATGTCTATGAAGTATCAAAAAGAGGGAAAACGCGTCCATATCGTTGCTCATTTCATTTACCATTTTTTGCCACCCAATATATAAATATGTATCTTTGCACCGCAAAAGCGGGTATTGAGAGAAAACGAAACTCTCGTTATCATTATCCTGCACTCACAAAAAGATCGATATGCATTATTTAGGAGAATCTATTTCGCTTGTAGTTGCTTTCTCGTGGACTATAACGGCTGTTTTTGCCGAAGTGGCAAGTAAGCGCCTCACCCCTATCATACTCAATGTGGTGAGAATGATTTTATCGCTTCTCATGCTGGCTGCAACGATGTATTGTTTCACCGGACATCTTTGGCCTCATTATGCCGATGGCAGTACATGGATGTGGTTATTACTGTCGGGCGTGGTAGGATATATTTTCGGCGACACGTGTCTCTTCAATGCTTATGTTGTAATAGGTTCTCGATTCGGTCAACTGTTTATGACTCTGGCTCCACCTACCGCTGCCATACTGGGATTCTTTTTCTTGGGAGAAAAGATGTCTATTCTAAGTTTATTGGGTATGCTGGTAACCTTGTTCGGTATAGGTCTTTCTATTATGAATAGAGGTGAGCACCATAAGCTTTCGTTCAAACTGCCACTCAAAGGCATTCTTTACGGTATCGGAGCAGGCATAGGACAAGGAGGCGGACTGGTTCTCAGCAAAATAGGGCTCAATCATTATAGAGCGGTCATCCCGTTGACAGCAACGGGCAGCATCAATGCCCTGCCCTTTTCGGCTACTTTCATACGTGCCATAGCCGGACTCATCGGTTTCGCTATCATACTGCGATTTCGCAAAGAATATCAATTGGTTCCTAGCGCTATGAAAGACAAAAAGGGGATGTGGAATGCACTGGGCATGACTTTCTTCGGTCCGTTCGTCGGAGTCAGTCTCTCGCTTATGGCTGTGCAATACACATCGACTGGCATTGCTTCGACCATCATGGCACTCACTCCTATTATCATATTACTGCCCGCCAAATTCATTTTCAAACAACAAGTCACGATGAAAGAGGCATTGGGTGCCTTGATCAGTGTAGTCGGTGTATCGCTCTTCTTTTGCTGAGATAGAAAGATGTTAATGCATGCGCTCCCGAAACTCTGAAGGAGTAATGCCTTCTTTCTTTTTGAAGAAAGTGGAAAACTGTCCGCCGCTTTCGAAATTCAGTTGATATGCTATCTCTGTAATGTTCTTATCGGTGGTTGTAAGCAGCTCTTTGGCACACAATAGTTGAAGTTGCATTTGGTATTGCGCAGGAGAAATGCCGATATACTTTTTGAATGTCTTGCGAAACCAACTGTAGCCTACTCCTATCTGGCAGGCCACCTCTTGTATCGAAGGAGGATTCTCGACTTTTTCTTTCATCAACAACCTTGCCTCGTCTATTTTGGACACTGCATCGGTATCTTTCACAGCATCATTCAGACCATCATAATAAACCTTTCCTAAAAGGTGCAACACGATGCTCGATATGATTTGCTGATAACCTATACGCTCGGTCGTCGCCAACTGAATAATCTCATCGTAGAGTGTCGTGACAGAAATGCTTCTCTTCAATTTATGCAAAGGGTTCTCTTTACAGAAGAATCCTTTTTCTATACGTTGATCGATATACACACCTCGAAAGCCAACCCAATATTCTTTCCACCCCACCTGTTTGTCGGGATAATAACTGTGCCATTCGCCGGGGAAAATAAGAATCATCGTACCCGCCGAGACTCTTTGCACAGGGCACGATTGCGAAGAGAAAAATCCACTTCCTTCGGTAATATAGACCAGCTGATACTCATTGAGCACTCTGCCTTGAACAGGCTGAAACTTATAACCCAGAGGATGAGCGGCCGGTGGGTAATTGGTATAAGGCTGTATGGTCTGACATCCGACCGTTGTGACTACAATTCCCCACTCTTCATCGCGCTTACCCAACCGAAGATAGTGCAATTTGTCTTTCGAAGCATTCAGCATAGTATATTAATATCATTTTTGAAAGTTATTCTATCATATTTGAAAACAAATATACTGATTCATGGTATACCTTTGTCTCAAAATTAAAACTTTTTTGTTGAAAACATTAATAAACGCCATGAAAACATACAACTTTTTAGCCTTTGATGTAGGAGCAACCAGCGGTAGAGCTGTAGTCGGCACTCTCGAAGGAGAGAATTTCAAGATGCAGGAAATATACCGTTTCCCCAATGCGATTCTCGAAGTACAAGGTAAATACTACTGGAATGTATACAGTCTTTACGAACATTTCAAAAAGGCCTTGACCGTGTGCAATCAACAACAAATAAAGATTCATTCGATAGGTATCGATACGTGGGGCGTAGATTTCGGTTATCTGGCAGCAGATGGTACATTGCTTGGGCTTCCCCGCGCTTATCGCGACCCATACACCAATGGAGCTCCCGAAAAAGTATATCAAACGATTCCAAGAGAAGAACTATACCAACGCACCGGCATACAAATAATGAATTTCAACTCTCTTTTCCAATTGGTAAGTGCCAAAGAAGAAGATTTCGCTCCCTATCGGCATGCCAAAGAGATACTGTTCATGCCCGATCTGCTTTCTTATTTGTGTACCGGAGAGAAAGTTTGTGAATATACCGAAGCATCGACCTCGCAACTACTCAATCCTCACACGAAACAGATAGACAAGGAAATGCTCAAGCAGCTAGGCATTAACGACGAATTGGTGCGCGAGCCCATTCAGCCGGGTGTGGTGATAGGAAAATTAAGGAAAGAAATTGCACTAGAGACGGGTATTGCAGAGATACCCGTAGTGGCAGTTGCAGGACACGATACCGGATCGGCCATCGTAGCAGTTCCGGCTACAAACCCGAACTTCGCATACCTGAGTAGCGGCACATGGAGCCTGATGGGTATCGAAACGGAAAAGCCTATTATTTCGGAAGCCTCAGCCCAATACAACTTCACAAACGAAGGCGGTATAGAGGGGACCATACGATTTCTGAAAAACATCACCGGCATGTGGTTGTTGGAACAATGCCGTAAGAAATGGAATAAGCAAGGGAAAGACTATTCGTATAGCCAACTCGAAGAGATGGCTCGTCAAGAAATTAAGTTTGGTTCTATTGTTGATCCGAATGATTCTCGTTTCGACAATCCGGACGATATGCAAAGCGCTATCATCGGTTACTGCCGCGAGACGAAGCAGATCGTTCCGGAGACCGACGCACAAGTTGTCAGTTGCATTTATCACAGCTTGGCCAACAAGTACAAAGAGACCTTACAAACGCTACAGCAGTTTGCTCCGTTCGAAATAAAGACACTGCACATCATAAGCGGCGGTTCGCTCAATCGGCTCATGAACCAGCTCACGGCAAATGCCATCGGTATGCCCGTCGTTGCAGGTCCTTCTGAAGCAACGGCTATAGGCAATGCCTTGTTGCAAGCCAAAGCAGCCGGACTCCTCAAAGATCGTTGGGAGATACGCCGCATCGTTGCCAAAGCATTCGAAGTAGAGACCTATTATCCAGAAATGTAAAACAATAAACAATAAAAGAAATAACCATGAAAGAAGTATTAGTCAAAGAAGCATATCGTATAGCCAAAGAAAGATATGCAAAAGTCGGCATCGATACCGACAAAGCGATAGAAGCATTGGAAGACATTCATCTGTCATTGCATTGCTGGCAAGCCGACGACGTAACAGGATTTGAAAACCCCGACGGACAACTGAGCGGAGGTATTCAGGCCACCGGCAACTATCCCGGCAAATCTCGCAATATGGAAGAGTTGCGTGCAGATATCTTAAAAGCAGCTTCGCTCATTCCGGGCACTCATCGCCTGAACCTTCATGCCACTTATGGAGATTTCGGTGGAGCGTTTGTGGATAGAGACCAAATAGAACCCAAACATTTTAAAAGCTGGATAGACTGGGGCAAAGAGCACAATATGAAATTGGACTTTAACTCTACCTCTTTCTCGCATCCCAAAAGTGGAATGCTCACCCTTTCCAATCCCGACAAATCGATACGCGACTTCTGGATAGAACATACCAAACGTTGCCGGGCCATTGCAGAAGAGATGGGTAAGGCACAGAATGATCCTTGCATCATGAACCTTTGGATTCACGACGGCAGCAAAGATCAGACTGTAAATCGTTTGTACTATAGAGAACTACTGACCGACTCATTAAACCAAATATTCGAACAGCCATATGAGAACATGAAAGACTGTATCGAAGCAAAACTTTTCGGTATCGGAGCAGAAAGCTATACCGTAGGAAGCTACGACTATTACTTGGGATATGGAGTGAAACATCAGAAAATAGTAACCCTGGACACAGGACACTTCCACCTGACAGAAAGCATTGCCGACAAAATCTCATGCCTATTGCTCTTCACTCCCGAAATAATGCTGCACGTTAGTCGTCCGGTACGCTGGGATTCGGACCATGTAACCATCATGAACGACGACACACTCGACCTTTGCAAAGAGATCGTTCGCTGCAAGGCGCTGAATCGGGTACATATCGGCCTCGACTATTTTGATGCTTCCATCAACCGTATAGGAGCTTATGTGGTAGGATCTCGTGCTACACAGAAATGTTTGCTTCAGGCACTGCTCGAACCGATCGAGACGCTACGCAAATACGAAGCCGAAGGAAAATTGTTTGAACGTTTGGCTTTGCTCGAAGAAGACAAGAATCTTCCTTGGAATGCCGTATACGACATGTTCTGCTTGAAGAACAACGTAGCAGTAGGCGAAGACTTCATCGCCGAAGTAGAGAAATACGAGGCCGAAGTCACTTCTAAACGCTAATTACAATGAATATTATAATTGGTTTGGTTATTATTGCATTAGGAAGCTTTTGCCAGTCCAGCTCTTATGTACCTATAAATAAGGTAAAGAGCTGGAGCTGGGAAAGCTTCTGGTTGACACAAGGAATATTTGCTTGGTTGATATTCCCCTTACTCGGAGCTCTGCTGGCCATCCCCGAAGGGCACCATCTATTGGAAGTATATGCCAATCACCCTACAGACACTTTGTGGTCTATGTTCTTCGGAGTGTTGTGGGGAGTAGGCGGTTTGACTTTCGGACTGAGCATGCGTTACTTGGGCGTAGCCCTAGGCCAATCCATAGCGCTGGGTACTTGTGCGGGATTGGGTACGATACTCACCCCTATCTTCACAGGTAAAACCGGCGATCTGACAATGCCGGTCATCGTAGGTGTAGTCATTACTCTGATAGGTATTGGTATTATAGGAGTTGCCGGAAGTATAAAATCGGCCAACATGAGCGAAGAAGAAAAGAAAAAGGCCGTAAAAGATTTCAATTTCACAAAAGGAATCATTGTCGCCCTGCTTGCCGGATTCATGAGTGCCTGTTTCAGTATCGGATTAGGACTCGGAGAAAGTCTCTGTTTTCCCGAGACTGCCGATATATACAAAACCTTGCCGGCAACCTTTATGGTGACGCTTGGCGGTTTTCTGACCAACGCCGCTTATTGCTTCTATCAGAACACGAAGAACAAGACCTGGAAAGATTATGGTAAGACCTCACTTTATGCCAACAACATATCCTTTTGCGCCCTTGCAGGACTATTGTGGTATAGCCAGTTTTTCGGCTTCAGTCTTGGAAAAGGATTTCTTTCCTCATCGACCGTACTGCTCACTTTCTCGTGGTGCATACTGATGTCGCTCAATGTCACATTCTCCAATGTATGGGGCATTGTACTGAAAGAATGGAAAGGGTGTTCTGCCAAGACAATTACAATATTAGTAGTAGGATTGATGGTACTAATTATCTCGTCATTCCTGCCTCAACTATTGAACTTAAAATAACAAATAATGAAATCAGTATTAGACGAATATCCGCTTTTGGCCAAAGAAGTAGCCAAAGTAGCCGAAACAGCCGGCTATTTATGGCAGAAAGGTTGGGCCGAACGCAATGGAGGTAACATTACCATAAACATCTCTGCATTGATAGACGATCGTGTAAAGAATCGTCCGGCTATAGGGCCGAAGACTGCTATAGGTATGAAACTTCCTCACCTGAAAGATGGCTATTTCTTTTGCAAAGGAACGAACCGACGGATGCGCGACTTAGCACGCTGGCCCATGGAAAACGGTTCGGTAATACGCATTTGTGACGATTGCGAAAGTTATGAAATGATAGCCGACAATCCAGTAGCACCGACTTCCGAATTGCCTTCGCACTTGGCCATACACAACCATCTGCTCAGTATCGGTTCGCCCTACAAAGCAGTTATTCATACTCACCCTATTGACCTCATAGCCCTGTCGCACCATCAAGCATTCTTAAAGAAAGATGTACTGACTAAACTGCTATGGTCAATGATTCCGGAAACACGAGCTTTCTGTCCCAAGGGAGTGGGAATAATACCCTACGAAATGCCAAGCAGTCTGAAATTGGCAGAAGCGACAGTAGAAGGGCTCAAAGAGTATGACGTCGTAATGTGGGAGAAACATGGAGTGATAGCAATAGGTAACGATGTATTAGAGGCTTTCGACCAAATTGACGTACTGTCAAAAGCGGCTCAAATATACCTTACGGCCAAAAGTATGGGCTTCGCGCCCGAAGGAATGACAGATGAAGCGATGGAAGAGTTGAAAGTTGCTTTTAATCTGCCCGGATGAAAGACTGTAAAACTGCTATAACGTAAATAGTTCAATTAATTAAAGGTTCAATTTTAATCACTTTTTTTTAGCCCAAGTATAACAAGTCGATTGGTATACTTGGGCAAATTTGTTTGTGAAGCAGATTTCAATGTGAATATTTCTAGACATTCTGATACTTTCTTATCCAGACATCAGTTACAACCCATTGTAGGGCACTATTTTCGTTACTCTCTCACCGCTCAAATGTAAATCGAATCAGGACAAGATATAAATGTATTCTTCGCAAATTGACATGTACTGAATAAGTTGACACAAACTTATTCAAAAATGAGAAATAATAAAAAGATTGACGATCAGATTCGTCTAGAGATTTTAAACTCTTACCTTCATGGAAGCAAGGGTAAGTATACCCTTGAAAAAGAAAATGGTATATCCAGAGGTTCAATTCGGAATTGGCTTCGTATCTTTGGGCTTGAAGACAAACCATTCCCATTAAATATGAAGGATAAAGTTGTATCAACCGGTACTGAGGATGTCTCTTCAGAAGAAGACATCACCTCTTTGAAAGTGCGCATTAAGGAATTGGAATCTGAGCTGAAGCGTGCAGAGATGGCCCGTGACGTTTATGATTGCATGATTGACCTGGCTGAAGAGAAGTATCACATCAAGGTACGAAAAAACTCCGATGTCAAGTAGTAGGTTGCTTGTCACAAAAGGCGGGTAAAGGTATAAGTTATACCATATCCGCCCTTTGCGGACTGCTTGACATTTCCCGACAAGGGTACTACAAGCACAAAGAAACAAATGCCGAACAAGATGTACTTATAAGTAGCATCACGTATTACTGTCAGTCTCTGCGTCAGGAGCTTCCCCGAAGCGGTTGCCGCGAGCTTTACAGTCTGTGTAAGTCTCGGTTCGGAGAAAAGTTCACGATAGGACGCGACCAATTTATCGATGTCCTTCGGGCCAACGGGATGATGCTGCGCCGCAGACGTTACAGACCTCGTACGACCAACTCCGATCATCCGTATCGGATCTATCCGGATTTGCTTAACACATGTCCTAAATACGTGGCCTGTGGTGTTTGCCGCATGATGGTGGGTGACATCACTTATATATCCACGAAAGAAGGATTTGCCTATCTTTCGCTGCTGACGGATGTCTTCAGCCGCATCATTGTGGGATATGCCCTCTTTCGGACTCTTGAAGCGGAAGGACCGGCAAAAGCGTTGATGATGGCGTGCGACTTTTATAAAGGCCAGGGATTCAACCTTTCAGGTCTTATCCATCACTCCGACCGAGGCGTGCAATATGCATCAAAAGGTTATGTGTCACTGCTCAAAGAAAGAGGAATCGCTATCAGTATGACGCAAACGGGCGACCCCTTGCACAATGCCCTAGCCGAGAGGATGAACAATACCGTTAAGAACGGATGGCTCTTCGATTATGAGAATAAAACATTTGATGAAGCCCTGGAAGGTGTTGCCAGATCCATATATCTCTACAATTGGGCACGACCGCACCAAGCTCTGGCAATGAAAACACCGATGCAAATGCTCCCGGGAGAACATCCAAACCCACTTTGTTCAGCTGATGCTTTAAAGCATCAGCTGAACAAAACAAACTATAAAGAACAAACAATACTTGTTTGTCAATAAAAATAGGATTAACTTTGCAGAGTTGACAACTACTTTAGGTATACATGATTGAAATTGTCAACTCCCTTAGGTTTACTAGTGTTTAACTGTCAACCAAATTCAGTACACCACAAATCGTTGATATACAGCGAGAAATTCATAAGGACGAAAATAAAAGTTTGTATGGACAAACATTTATTTTCGTCCTTATGAATTTTTATGTTCGTCCTTATCATTTTTTGAAAGCTCAAGTTCAATTTTGCGAATCAATAAGTGCACTTCGGTGTGGTTAAAATAGTATCAGAATATCTGGAAATATTCACCTTCCAAAACGTTCTGAGAAATGGCATCAACATCACGACTTTAGACTAGTGCGGTCTTGCACCAATGAGGATGTGCGCCTCGAGCTCATCAGTAAATCCCCAGGACATTTAATGACATGAGATACTCAATGGATGGAACACTCGCATGCATACAAAACAGCTTCTCAGCTATCTGTAGACTATCGTTTAAACTCGTTCTAAGCAGAGGCCAGCTGAAAATAAGGAGTCTACAGTATACTCTAGACCCGATTTTCGGACCTTTTTTCGCTGGCGTTGTATACGGTGCATCGTTAACCTACTGTGGGATAGTGCGTAATGGTGTCATACGGAGGTGGCAAAGGTTGAAATGCAGATGGATTTTATGGTCTTGGAATTGCAGCAATGTGGGGACTCTTACCACTCAAAACCACATATGGACCTAAATTTGTTGACGTCCATACGTTTTCAAAAAAACATATGGACGTCACCGAAAAAACTAACATACGACAATTTTGTTCATGTCTCAGGTTCGAAAGTCACACTTTATTTATATGATGTGCTATTAATAATACTGATGTTCAGCCCCCTAGTTTTTAACGGCGAGCCCAAGTTATTGCAGAAGGGTCTTTTGTACAAATTTATAAATCAACACTTCATCATAACCCTTTCTACTTATTTGCACGATACAAGTCTGAATGTCGTCTTTGCTTTCCACATTGACAGAAATCGAAACATCTGTATATTTACTCTGTACCGCGCACGAAAGAGTCTGCTGCGAAGATGATATGATAGCATACTCCAGCTGAGCTTTTTTTGTCGATTCGGTATATTGAGAACCCATATATGCAATATTCTGACCGGTAGTACCATCAAGGAGAACCCCTTTCATATTATACGATTTGCCATTAATTGTCACGGATGAAATTCCTAAATTGTCAAAGTTAGCCTTCGTTGGAGTATTATCGTCTTTACTGCAAGCCAATAAAACAAATGGGAGCATCATCATACAAATGAATATTATCTTCTTCATAATAGGTAATGTTTAATAATTAAGTATTATAGTTCAGTTCTTTCTTCCTGCAAAGATAATTCTTTAGACAATACAAGCCTCCCATTTGCCTTTTATAAATACTAACAAAAAGAAATATTCATTATTGAGCACATAAATGCACTTCAATAAATAAGAAAAATAAATATTTTCCATTGGAAATTTGTTTTATTAGAATAAAGTATATATATTTGCAGCATCAATAAATGAAGTTAAATAACTTTCTAATAGAAAATAAACAATAGAACAATGGCAGACATGTTTTCAACAAGAGCAAAGAGTTGGGATAGCTACCGACAGGTTTCTATGGCATTCGCATTGGTGGACAAAATTAAAGAACACAATTTGATTGACAAACACACCGATGTAATGGAGATAGGTTGCGGAACAGGATTGGTAGGACTAGAATTTACCAATACGGCGCACCATATAACAATGGTCGATACATCCGAAGGGATGTTACAGGAATTACGAAAGAAAATGAAAGATAAATGCTGCGAAAACATTTCTATCGTTCATGGCGACATTTCGCAAGTACATACCATCTTCTCTGTTATTATCGTGTTCATGACTCTGCACCACATTGAAGATATCGAGCAGTTTGTAGCCGAAGTAAAGAACAGACTAATCGATGGAGGTAAAGTCATCATAGGAGATTTATATACCGAAGACGGAAGTTTTCATCCGAACTTCAAAGTCCCACACAACGGATTTTCAGAAGATGAGCTGACTTCCGTATTTCAAAGACAAGGATTTAAAGATACAACAATAGAACCCCTCACAGCAATCGAAAGAGAAAACAAAAAATACAAACTATTTATATTGACATCCACTAAATAAACAGAAAGCCATGTTGAAAAAATATTTAATAAAAAACAAAGTAACCCTACTTGGTATAGTAATCGGTGCTATCGGTGGATTGCTATACTGGAAGTTTGTGGGTTGTAGTACGGGCACTTGCCCGATCACCTCTTCTCCTATCAATAGCTCTATATGGGGAGGTCTAATGGGAGGCTTATTATTCAATATATTTACTAAAGACAAAAAGAAAGATGAGTAATCTAACACAAAATTGGAATACATCCCGTATCATCAGATTGATCGCAAGTGTGGCAGTTGCCGTATATGGGATAACAACAAAAGAATATATATTTCTATGGCTGGCAGGATTTCTGTTGCTGCAATCGTTATTCAACCTCTCATGCTGTACATGTGGCTCCGGAGATTGTTCATCGGGCAGCGACAAAAGCACTAAAGCCGTATATAAAGACCAAATAAAAACATTCCGACCGGAAAAGTAAACAAGAATATTAATTTAAAATCAATAGAAAAGATGAAAACAATAGTATTGACAAAGCAAGATTTTCTGACTAAAGTAGCAGACTTCGAAACTTCTCCCAATGAGTGGAAGTATCTAGGTGACAAACCTGCGGTAATCGATTTCTTTGCCGACTGGTGCGGCCCCTGCAAAATGGTAGCTCCTATACTCGAAGAACTTGCAGAAGAATACGGAGATAAGCTCACCATCTACAAAATAAATACCGAAGAAGAACAAGAACTATCATCGGTATTCGGTATCCGCTCCATCCCTTCTATCTTGTTTGTTCCAATGAATGGGCAACCACAGATGTCTGTCGGTGCCATGTCAAAAGTCGATTTGAAGAAAGCAATACAACAAGTTCTCTTGCCCGAATAAGAGATTGGAGGGCTAATGAAAGTACGCTTTTAGGCTTTATACTTCATTAGCCCTTCCTTAAAGAATATTTGTTTCCAAAGGAAAATATTTATAATAACAAAACGTATTATATCAACAATAAAGAAGCGATGAACGTGAATATTAAATACTACATAGCCATCGGACTTTTAACCGTCGCGTACACGGCACAAGC
Organism: uncultured Bacteroides sp.; assembly: GCA_963676865.2. Taxonomy (GTDB): domain Bacteria; phylum Bacteroidota; class Bacteroidia; order Bacteroidales; family Bacteroidaceae; genus JAAYUD01. The sequence goes on from CAXXSS010000001.1 coordinate 275,259, forward strand.
ACAACAGAGAAAATATATATCTCTGAATAGTGCATTGGAATTGTCCCAACGTACAAACTCCACCATTCGGTTAGCCGAACTGGAGCAAAAGATATCGAACGCCAATTATCGTCAGACAGATGCCATCTTCTTGCCACAAGTCACTATGGGGATGAATGCCGTGTCGACCAACAACCCACTGAATGCTTTCGGCTTTCTACTACAACAAAGCAGGGTTACAAGTCAAGATTTCGATCCGGCTCACCTCAATAGTCCCGGTGCAAACCAAAACTACAGTTCGAACATTGACGTACGCATGCCCTTGCTCAACCTCGATATGCTCTATGCACGAAAGGGTGCCAAGCTACAAGAAGAAGCTTACAAATACAAGACGCTATATACTAAAGACTATATACGCTTCGAAATTCAAAAAGTATATGCTCAGCTTCAGTTTGCCTATCAATCGCAATCTATTTTGCAATCCACTCTCAACGATGTGAAACAAATCCATCAGTCGGTGAAGAACTTCTACGCTCAGGGATTGGTTCAGCAGTCGGACGTACTCAATGCACAAGTTCAAGTCAATACCATCGAAAGTGCTTTGGAGAAAGCCCAAAGCAGTATATCCAATGCATCCGACGGATTGAAGTTCTTAATCGGCGATGCCTCTTCGGAAGACATCTACATGCCCGATTCATTGGTACAAGAGCGCAACAAGACATCGTTTGCATCGCTCTCTTTAGGCCGACCGGATGTTGTGGCGATGCAAAAGGCGGTAGACGCATCCAATATGATGATCAAATCATCGCGCATGAATTTCTTACCTAAAATCAATGCTTGGGGAAGCTACCAATACAACGACAACAAGGCTTTCAAATTCAAGAGCGACTCATACATGGCGGGCATCAGTCTGAGTTGGAATGTTTTCACCGGAAACCAGAATAGATATAAGTTAAGAGCATCTATCCTGCAAAGAGACAAGTTCCAGCAGGAGATGGATCAATACATTGACAAGAGCCGGCTTGAGATCAACAAAAACATTCGTGAGATTCAAAACATTTCTTTTGAAATAACAAAAGACGAGACGAGTGTTGCACAAGCTGCCGAAGCTTTCCGAATTATGAGCAACAGATTCAAGGAAGGATTAGTCAGCACGTCCGATCTTTTGGTGTCGCAGGCACAATTATCTCAACAGCGACTAATGCTTGCCCAAGCCATCATGAACTTTAATATTACACTATCATACCAAGCGTTTCTAACCTACATTAAATAACAATTACAAAATCGTATCAGCTATGAATAGAAGAAATTTACTATTAATAATAGGTATAACCTCTATTGGGGTTCTATCCTCATGCCACTCTTCGTCCAAAAAAGAAAATGACGAGAAGCCTATAAGCGCTCAAACATATTATCCTACCCTGCAAAATGATAATGAGATTTTCATAAGCGGTCAGATCTCTGCCAAACAGACGGCCATCGTAAGTACCCGAATGATGGGATACATCGATCGAATATATGTCAAACCGGGGGACAAAGTCAATCAGGGACAACTATTGGTTGTCATCAACAGCAACGACCTGAAAGCAAAGAAGGCGCAAGCAATAGCCATGCTGACAGAAGCTACCGCCGCTGTCAAGAATGCCCGACGCGACTACGAAAGATTCAGAGTGCTTTATTCGCAAAAGAGTGTATCGAGCAAAGAGCTCGAGAACGTTGAGCTGAACAAGACTTCTATGGAAGCCAAACTGCAAATGGCACATCAGCAGCTCAATGAAGTCAATTCCATGTTTGCTTATACCAATATACGCGCACCATTCTCTGGAGTGGTGACACAAAAGATGGTCGACGAAGGAAGCACCGCCAATCCGGGAATGCCCATTCTATCGATAGAGCAATCCGGCGAACTCAATATACAAGCATCGGTACCCGAGACTTATATCTCCTATTTTCATGTTGGAAGCAAGGTCGATGTAGATATCAAATCACTCAATAGACAGATGGGGGGAACCGTAACCGAACAGAGTCCGTCGGCTTCAATGACAGGAGGACAATACAACATCAAAATAGCGATCGGAGACAAAAAAGGATTGAAAGCAGGCATGTATGCAGGCATTCACATTCGCATTGCACAAACGGCAGACGCCGAATCTAAAATAATGATCAACCGCGCTTCCATCATCCAGCGCGACCAACTCACAGGAGTATACGTTGTCGATTCCAACAATACGGCTCTGCTTCGCTGGATACGTACAGGAAAGGTCACCGGTGATCAGATAGAAGTCTTGTCGGGCTTAAACGAAAAAGAGAAAGTGATCGAAAAAGCCTCCGGCAAACTATATAACGGAGTCAGAATAGTAGCAAACAACTAATACAGCAGAACGAATGGAAAAAGGAATTTCTGGAAATATAGCCAAAGCATTCATCAAATCCAAGCTAAGTATTTTGCTTGTGATAGCTTTCATGCTCTTGGGTCTGTTCAGCATCATGTTCATTCCGCGCGAAGAAGAACCTCAAATCAAGGTTCCGATGGCGGATATTATGATAGGATATCCCGGAGCAAGTCCTAAAGAAGTAGAAAACAGCGTGATCCTTCCCCTAGAGAAGATCATATCGAACGTTCAAGGTGTAGAAGATGTTTATTCTACTTCCATGAACGGAATGGGTATGGTTACCGTTCAGTTCTATGTCGGTCAGGATGTAGAACGTTCGTTAGTGAAGCTTTACAACGAGCTCATGAAGAATATGGACCGCATGCCTCAAGGGACAACGATGCCGTTGGTCAAAACTCGTTCGATAGATGATGTTCCGGTGTTGGCTTTCACCCTTTGGAGCGATACGATGAGCAATTACCAAATACGGCAAGTAGCCGAAGTAGTTGCCAATGAGATTAAAAAAGTTCCCGACGTGGCACAGACCAAAGTCACCGGTGGACAAAGCCGCGAAGTAAAAATCGAATTGGATAAAGACAAGATGGCCGAGAGTCGTATCGATTTCACATCGGTCGTTCAGTCGCTAAAGTCCAACAACTCCCAAATGCAGAGTGGTAACATGGTAGGCGACGATAAGGTAATCTCCGTGCAGACGGGCAATTTCTATTCTACTGTCGACGAGATAAAAAATACCATCGTAGGCACCAACAACCAACGTCCGGTGTATCTCTACCAAGTAGCCCAAATAGAAGATGGTCCTCAAACACCTTCAGAATATGTTTCTTTCGGTTACGGGGCAGCACAGAAAGATAAAAAAGAAATAAATCCCAGTTCATACTCGGCCGTAACGATTTCGATTGCAAAGAAACAAGGAGCCGATGCAATGAAGCTTTCCCAAACGGTTATCGAGAAAGTAGAGAAGCTCAAGTCCACTCTTATCAGCAACGATCTGCACGTGGAGCAGACACGCAATTATGGTTTGACGGCTTCGCACAAAGTTTCCGAATTATTGTGGCATCTTTCTATTGCCATTATGGTAGTCACGTTGTTCGTCATGCTTGCCATGGGATGGCGCGGAGGATTGGTTGTATTCCTATCTGTACCCATCACCTTTGCTCTGACGCTGTTCACCTATTATTTCATGGGATACACGTTAAACCGAATAACACTCTTTGCCCTCGTGTTTGTGACGGGTATTGTAACAGACGATTCCATTGTCATCGCCGAGAACATGCACCGACACTTCAAGATGAAGAAATTGCCTCCGCTGCAAGCGGCTCTCTATGCCATCAACGAGGTAGGCAATCCTACCATCTTGGCTACACTCACAGTGATAGCGGCCGTTCTGCCTATGGCTTTCGTCTCGGGCATGATGGGTCCCTATATGAGTCCCATGCCTATAGGTGCATCTATTGCCATGATATTCTCATTGCTCATAGCACTGACCTTAACCCCCTACTTCGGTTACCTGTTCCTACGGCATAAGTCCAATAAGAAAAAGACAAACGAAAACACCGAAAAGACTGAAGAAGAAGAGGTCGACCTGCATCAATCGCGAATCTACAAGATATACGCCGGTGCCATCACTCCCTTCTTGGAAAGTCGAAAGAAAAGATGGACTTTCATGATTAGCTTGGCAATCATACTGTTTGCATCAATGTCTCTATTCTATACCAAATCTGTGCCGGTCAAAATGCTTCCATTCGACAACAAGAACGAATTCCAGATTGTAATCGATATGCCCGAGGGCACTACGCTCGAACGCACCGCAGCCGTTACACAAGAATTGGGACTGTATGTCGGCAAGAACAAGAATGTCACCGATTACCAAACGTATATCGGCAGCTCTGCTCCAATCAGTTTCAACGGTTTGGTGAGGCATTACGATTTGCGTCACAGCGAAAACGATGCAGATATTCAAGTCAATCTCACAGACAAGGGCAATCGTAGCGAACAGAGTCACGATATAGCCAAGTCCATACGCCAAGAGCTGCAAAAGATAGGAAACCGATATGGAGCCAACGTTAAAGTGGTGGAAGTTCCTCCCGGCCCTCCTGTCATGTCTACCATCGTTGCCGAGATATATGGCCCCGACTATGACAAACAAATAAAGATAGCCGATCAAATCAAGAACAGGCTGGCACATACCGACAATGTAGTAGATGTGGATTGGACGGTAGAAAGCAACCAGACAGAATACAAGTTCGAAGTGGATAAGGACAAAGCAATGAAAGCGGGCATTCCTACCGAGCAAGTTGTACAAAGCATGTATGGATTGCTATCGGGCATGTCGGTCGGTGTATACCATCAACCCAATGTAGAGCATCAGGTCAACGTTACTTTACAACTGCCCGAGCAAGACAAAGCACGGCTCAACAATTTGTTAAGTTTCAAAGTGGTCAATCGGCAAGGCATATCAGTGCCGTTAAGCGATTTGGTAAAAGTATCTCGAGGCATCAAAGACAAGAGTATTTACCACAAAAACCAGCAACGCGTAGTTTATGTTATGGCAGAAGTAGCCGGCAATCTGGAGAGCCCCATCTATGCTATCACCAAGATGTCCGACCAACTTTCTAAGATAAAGCTGCCTGCCGGATACTCGCTCAACGAGCGATACAAAGATCAGCCCAAGATGGAAGACGATTACTCGTTGAAGTGGGACGGAGAATGGAAAATTACGTACGAAGTATTTAGAGACCTTGGCGTAGCCTTCCTCTTTGTACTCATCATCATCTATATGCTCATCGTTGGTTGGTTTCAGAATTTTCTCACACCATTGGTGCAGCTATCCGTCATCCCGCTTTCGCTCATCGGCATCATATTGGGACATTGGCTCATGGGAGCCTACTTCAGCGCCCCATCAATGATTGGATTTATTGCGCTTGCCGGCATCATGGTACGCAATTCTATTCTGCTCATCGATTTCATAGACATACGCCTCAAAGAAGGTGTTCCTTTGAAACAGGCCATCATCGAGGCAGGTGCCGTACGAACCACTCCTATTGTATTAACGGCAGGAAGTGTAGTGCTCGGAGCCATTGTCATACTATTTGACCCGATATTCCAGGGACTTGCCATCTCTCTGATGGGCGGAACAATCACCTCTACCCTACTCACACTGATTGTCGTGCCGCTACTCTATTTCAAAATGCTGAAGAAAAAAACAAATAAACTATAACACATGAAACTCATTATCATATTAAGTATCAAAGAGTCTCAGGACAAAGTAGCTGAGCTCTTGGAGAAGGCCGGTATCAACAGATTCAGTACCATCAGCCTCACAGGATTTAAAAAGAAAAAAGAGAATCCGCTAGCCAATTGGTATGGCAGCACATCAGCGTTGGCAAAAGTCAACTCGGTGATGCTTTTCAGTTTTACCGATGAAGAAACTGCCCGACAGACCATAGAGCGTATCAACCAGTGCAACGAAGAAGCCCACAACAGCTTTCCGGCGCATGCCTTTACGCTCAATGTCGACGAGTTCTCCAAGTTTTTATGATACCGACACAGCTTACTCATCCATATTATTCAGTCGGATATTTCGTATATCACGGTAGAATTTGTACTTTTGTTTGATACATTTTAATTTCATACAACAAATGAGCGATTATAACATAGGCATATTATGCCAAATAAGGAATATTTATCATGCCATAGCCGACTTCGAAAACCGGTTCATCAAGGCTCATGGTCTTTGTCTGAACGAAGGAATGCTTTTGTGCACCTTGTCGGGTACCGACAGGCTGTCGTCAGGAGAAATTGCCGAAGAGCTGGGACTCAGCAACTCCAATGCCTCCAAAGTGATACGTTCGGTAGAAAACAAAGGACTTGTAGAACGAATGTTGGGCAACGAAGACAAGCGGCAGATGTACTTTCTGCTTACTCCGAAAGGCAAAACAATAATCTCCGAAATTAAATCGGAAGACATTGAATTGCCCGAGATGCTCAAGTGCCTCATCAAAAAGTAACGAGCATACAACACGACAGTGTCCGAGTATATCGGCAGCTTAGGCTCCACTTTAAGCAAAGTAAGCCTCATAGCCGATTTCTCAGACACTGTCGTTTTCTTAATAGATATACCAACTGATATTGTCTTTATTTCAAGAAATAATCTAATATCTCTTTATTACCAGGATACATGGTAAAATAATCGATCAATTTACCACTTTTGTCAAAAATCAAGAAGGAGGGTATTCCTGCAAACGAATACTTGCTCATAATACTGTCCATGCTTGATTTTTTTATATAATAATGCTCACCACCTATACTCTTTATCTTCTCATTCCAGAGTTTCTTTGGCGAACTTTCGCTTGTTATATAGACATGTACCACACCCAACCTGTTTAATTGGGGCAAAATTTCTTTCATATCGCTTATCGCTTTCAAACAAGGGGCACACCACGTTGCCCATAAATCAACGATAACAGGTTGTCCTCTATGTCGTGCCACAATACTATCTACAAGATGGTCATCATCGGTATCGGGGGTCTGTTGTACGATCAATGGTTCAAGTTCGGAAGCCGACTCTATGGTGCTTTTATTCTTATCCAATAGAATCTTTTCTATCTCATTATTGTTAAAATAATCGTGTATATTTTTCTTCTGTCGTTCGGTAAGAGGAACCAAAGAATTATTCATGGGTAGAGTGTAAGACGCTGCTGTCAAAAGATCGTAATAGCTGCTACCGGCAAAGCCTATCCTATCGGCAATCTTACTTTTTACCATAGCCTGCCATTCGTTGACGGGAGTTTCGCCGATCGAAGGGAGATTCAGAGTTTCATCTTGAAGTAGCGACGTTTGGAAATAGGGAAGCATAAAATGATACAGCAACTGCGAAGAGTTTAGCTTTAAGCCTTCGAATTTATAATCGGTGGTACTTTTTGAATTCAGAAAATCGAAACCATACCTTACCGCCATATTCATTTTGAATTCATCAATAAGGAAGTTTCTCATCTTCCTACTCAACGACTTTTTATGGTTAAATAGACAGGACCTTTCGTTAATCACTTTTTTCAGATACGCTTTCTTTACACCGGCTATTTCCGAGCCCCACTCTTTGTTATCGAAGTGTAGCCAGGTTATGCTATCAAATACAGACTGCGCATTCATCATATCGCTCTTTGTTATCTCATTCATAGGAGTGCAACCCACATTTATCATATTGCCTTTTTTATCGCAATACAGATTGACCTTCGTTTCTTTATCTTGAGATAACATCGTATAAAGCATTCCCGAATAATAGTCGCCAATAATGATGCCGCAAAGAGCAGGATTCGTTTCCGTTCTTAGCGACGCGGCGAAATTCCCCATAGAATCAGTCATCACTTCATATTGTATATCCGATTGGTTTACAGATGCACTTATTGACGTATTGATGCTGATCAATAAAAGCAAAGGCTTATGCTTCTTATCCGAATCAGGCAGAATAATGCGTCCCGATAATTTACTATAACCTAAACGTATCATAGGTTTCTGAAAACTACACTTCATGCTACTGCAAGCAAATATTGCTGTGCTTGCAGCAATGAGAAGTAGATAATGCATAAACTTTATGCCATTGCCACTTTTCTTCATCGTTATTTTTCTAAAATTAAAACAGGTTTCTTTTTTATATTCAAGACGGTTAATCTATCTACTCAATAAGACAGTTTCAACAGTTCATCTCTTATTGTATCTGTACCACGGAATCCAAGGATTTGTTGTTTTAACCGACCTTTTTTATCATATATCAGATAAGTAGGATTACCTTCCATTTTTAATTGATCCCAAATATAACGTATCTCTTTTTTGTTCAGATAATAATGCTCTCCTCCTATGCCTTTTATTTTTCCTTCCCATAACTGTTTAGGAGAAGAGTAATCTGCTATATAGACGAATACTATTCCCTTTTTCTTAAGTTCTTCTTTTATTGAGCTCATCTCTTGATGAGCTCTCATGCAAGCTTCACACCATGTTCCCCAAAAATCCATCAATACGACTTTCCCACGATATCGGGATACTATGGCCGATAACAAATTCTTTAAGGGCACAGCAGGGACTGATTTTATTTTTAAATCATTGTTTTGCTCCAATAGCTTCAATAATTTTTCATTTTTATCTAATATAAGCCTTGTGATGTCACTATTTCGTGTTTTATAATAATTTTCAATATTTTCCACTTGCTCTTTAGTCAACGGTTTGCGGTCGTCATCTATCTGTCTGGTATAAGCGTTTGCGGCAAGCATATCGTAGAACAATCCACTTTCAAAGCCCACCACATCTTTAAGGTGATTGTGAACAACATCAAGCCATTTTCCAATGGGAGTATTCCCAATATCGGGTATCTGAAATGCCTTAGCAGATAAGAAATGTCGGATAAAATCAGAATAATATCCATAAATATATAGCAATTGAGGACTATTTAAGGGATATTGGTCAAGAAAAGAGTAGTAGGATATGTCCGGCTCTTCTGCCTTGTATACTTTAGCATTGTTGCCGGATTTTGTCTCTAGTTCATGTGTTTTCTCCGCATTTTCCTTATAATAGAATAATCTCCCCGATATAAACTTTATATTAAATGTATCAAAGAGGTATGTCTTGGCTTTTTCGGATAGATTCAATGAATCTATCGAATATTGGATTCTATCTTTGAGTACTGTGCCTAATTCGTAATTCTTAAACTCTGTAGGATTCTTACCATAAAAAAAACCACCATGACGGCAAATAAGAAATTTATTAATGGCTTCGTACATATTATGTGAATCTTCAGCCGTAAGATTGAGTCCGCCTTTCGCATCAACTGTTATTTGTTGTTTCGCATCAAGACTAAAATTTATATGCAGTTCGTTCTTTTGGTCCAGACCGATAAAACCAACCCAATAATTTATAGAATCAGTACATAAAGCACAAGAGACAATCTGTTTATCGCATGTTAATGGTATGGTGAGCACAAAGTTGTGACATGAATCGACATTTGTTGTATATGGTTCTTCTTCATCTCCACTGATAGGACTACTGGTAGCCACCACAAATTGAAGTTTCTCACCCTTTGGAAGTTTTAAATTGGATACACTTCCGGATACTTTGGCCGTTCCTATTTTGATTTCAGGATCCGGTAGTTTATTCAATACTTGTGCCTTCAGAAAAAAAGGGATTAAATAGAAAAGTAAGTATAATACAATCCCTTTCGATAATATTTTATTATTCATGGCTATATTAGTGTGTTAATTATTTGTTTTAATTAGACAGTTTCAACAGTTCATCTTTTATTGTATCTATTCCAGGAAAACCGATCCTTTTACTTTTCAGTTCCCCCTGTTTATCGTAGAATAGATATGTAGGGTAGCCATCCGAATGCACGCTATCCAGAATGCCGTCCAGCTCTTCCTTAGTCAGATAATACTGTTCGCCGCCTATTGTCTTAATTTTTTTTTGCCATATCTTCTTGGGCGATGTAGTACTTGTGAGATAGACAAATATCACACCTTTTTTCTTTAGATCCTCTTCAACAGCTTTCATCTGGTTTATCCCCATGAGGCAAGGCAAACACCAAGTCGCCCAAATATCCACCAATACCACATGTCCCCGATATTTAGAGATAATGCTATCCATTAGTTTATTTGGAGATACTTCTAGAGGCTCATTTTCTTCTTTTGATACAACAGTGTCAGGCTCGACATTAACGTCGGCAGGCCGGCTGGCTTCTTCTAAAGCGCCTTTATCGATGTCTAATATGATTTGAGCAATATCTCTATTATGAGTTTCATAATACTCGCATATATTAGCTTTTTGCACTGCCGATAAAGGTTCATTGTTTTCGCATACCTGCGTAGCGTAGGCATTTGCGGCAAGCAAGTCGTAAAACTCACCGTTGTCAAAACCGACCGTTTCCTTTATATTGCATTTCACCGTATCAATCCACTGTTTAGTAGGAATATCTTTAATTTGAGGTATCTGAAAGGCTTTTACCGACAATAAACCTCTCATGAACGCGGAATAATCAAAAGAAAGATATAACAACTCAGGGTCGTTCAAATGATACTTTTTCAGAAAGGAATAATATGATTTGCCAGGCTCTTCTATGCGATACTTTTCCGACTTCATCATATAATAGATAGAGTCAGTTTGATAATGATGTTCAGCTTCTTTTTTGTAATCGAATAGTCTACCTCCGATAAATTTGATATTAAAAGCTTTGAGAAGCCACTTTCTGGGAATTGGAGAGAATGTTAGAGAATCCGTTGCATATTTAATTCTCTTTTTCAAGTCTTTATTCAATCCATATTCCTTGTATTCTTTGGGTGACATTTTATAATAATCATGCCTTACGGCATGAAATTCTTCAAAACGCTCTAAGGAGATAGGCAAATTAAATAGGTCTTCGCAAGAAAAGCCAGTCAAACCTCCAGCCATACTAACAGACGTTTTTTTCTTATTACCGAAGTCTAGTTTAATATTTAAGTCATTGTCCTGATCTAAGCCTAAACATCCACCCCAACAAACGATTGAGTCGGAACATAGCCCGCCATAAACGATCATCTTATCGTAGACCAGAGGCACATTGAGTTCAAAGTGATTGTTTTTATCTATTTCTGCAGTATATTCTTTTCTCGCCCCACCTATAGGATTAATTACGGTTATTTCAAATTTCAGCTTTTTACCTTCATGGGCATTGAAATTGGTTACAGAGCCTACTACTTTTGCCGTTCCTTGCTTGATATGAGGAACAGGCAGTTCATTGCTGCCCAATGCGTTAAAAGCAGGAGCAAGCAACAACAAGATTAATAGTGTACAATGATAATAAAACGATTTGTTCATTTTGTTTTTATTTAAAGTGTCAACAGTAACGATCTTTAATGGTCAACGAATTTAAGTTAAGAGCAGTAATCATATATAACAAACAGCTACGATATTTCATTCAATAGCAGGAGCGCTTACTTTTTTGTCTCGCAAATGAACCTTTTAAGAATACTGTTTGTCACACTTATACCTTTCAAATTCATTACAAAAATAAAACTTATATACAAAAGCGACATCATCTTAATGTATAATAAAACAGGTTTAAGGTTAATTGTTGCTAAATAGAGTTCAATTAAGAGTCAACACCAATCAACAATTAGCACAATCATGAATAAACCACTAAAATAAAGCGACTTATCATACAATTGATTCCAATTGACTTAACATCTAAAAAAATCAACCGTATGTCGCTGCCATAACTAACGTATGTTGCAGCCATAACTAACGTTAGTTACCGCAGAAACTAACGTTAGTTATGGCTGCAACATACGTTAGTTTTTTGTAGTATAGCAGGACCGCAGCTTCATTACAACAAATGATAGAATATAATCGTCCTTTGTTTTAACAGATTTTCACCACCTTTCTTATTCCGAACTCAAGTATGATTGCATAAACGCAACTATTTTCTTGCACGTATCAGAATAACGCTCTATCTTTACAGTAGTTTATCAACATTTCCAAACCATGAAATGGCAACGCTGCATATAGCTTTCTTACCCCAGGCATATCGAAAAGTTTCTTTTCGATAGTAGCATTGGTGTGCCCCTATCTGCCACACCGCTTTTAATCAATTCACTTATTCTCAAAACGGCATGCAACACTTCACCTTTACGGACTGTGCGCGCATTCTGTTTTGAACAAACAAAGCTATATATCTAACATAAAAATGATGACAAAAATATATCCACGCACTGCCGATAAACAAATAGTATATCTCAATGCTGTAGTAAAAGACCCGCTAATAGAGATAGGCGATTATACGATATACAACGATTTCGTATCCGACCCCCTACTGTTCGAAACAAACAACGTGCTCTACCACTACCCCATCCATCGGGAGAAACTCATTATTGGCCGATTTTGTTCCATAGCATGCGGCACAAAGTTCTTGTTCAATTGTGCCAATCACTCCTTGAAATCTTTATCGACCTACACCTTCCCCCTTTTCTACGAAGAATGGGAGCTAAACAAGGCAGACATGGCATCGGCATGGCACAACAAAGGCGACATTACAATAGGCAATGATGTATGGATCGGATTTGAAACAGTAATCATGGCCGGAGTCCATATAGGAGACGGAGCCATTATTGCTGCACGTGCAGTGGTGACCAAAGATGTTGCACCCTACACCATCGTGGGAGGCAGCCCAGCCAAAGAGATACGCAAGCGCTTTGACGACTCAACCATACAACGCTTGCAGCATCTCAAATGGTGGGATTGGCCTATCCGAAAGATACGCCGAAGCCTTCCATATCTCATCGAGGGCAATATAGACGGTTTACAATCAATGATGCATCTAAACGAATAAACAAGCAATTGTCGAACAAACGCTTGATGCCTCTACTGAAAACTTTTCGAGGCGATAATCGTTACATATAGATATTTTTTCCGACTCACGGGCGTGAGTCGGAAAAAACATAAGGACGAAACTTGCGACTCACGCCCGTGAGTCGCAAACTGCGTAAGGAAGAAAACATTTTTATATTCTTTTACTGTCTTTGCAACATAAGGACGCGATACATTTTAAATAATAGTTGTTCTCATTACATCATCCTATATTTCACCGCTACAAGTACCATAATATGCCTAATTAATAAGCACTTGCGCCAATTCATATAATAAAAAGTATTATAATACATTCAGTGTTGAGTACGCAGAAGATAGCAGCGGCTTCTTATTATGGCAAGTAACATCGTTGTGGCAACAGAAGATAAAAAAAGTGCTTAACGACAAATATCAATTAAACCACTCTCAATTTGTGATCATGACCAGCATACATTGGCTAACGCTACACAATGATGAAGTGACTCAAGTGTCATTGGCGCAACATACCAAAATGGAATCCATGAATGTCTCACAAATATTAAAATCATTGCAAAGTAAAAACTATATTATAAGAAAGGAGCATCCAACAGATACAAGAGCAAAAATTGTTTTTTTATCGTTGACGGGAGAGCAACTCATCAGGCAAGCAATAGTAGATGTAGACATCGTAGACAAAAACTTTTTCAAGAAATTGGGCAAGATTGAGACATTCAATCATTCGCTATTAAAACTGATACAGACCAATTTATAAACGCGCGGTTCACGACCTTTACAGAAACTGCTAATGGTGAGTTGTAACAAATTTCTTTTGATAAATACCCATAAAAAAGAAAAATCTCTGAAGCTATTTACTTCAGAGATTCTCTCTTTTATTTGGCGGTGCGTACGAGACTCGAACTCGTGACCCCATGCGTGACAGGCATGTATTCTAACCAACTGAACTAACGCACCCTTTTGTTTTGCGGGTACAAAGATAAATCATTATTTTGAATTCACAAACTTTTTCAAAGCATTTTCATAAAAAAAGTCGAACTTTGCGTCATAACGACGGAAAGTTCGACGAAGAGAATAAACACATTGTCTTAAATAAGACTACGATATCGTTGTTTTAATTCTGAGGCATCGGGGGACGATTGGCACGACGTTCACGGCGAGCCTCTTCATTCTTCTGGTATTTTTGATACTGCTCGGGAGTCAGAATCTTCTGTAAACGCTCATTAAAATCATCGCGCATGGCTTTCATCTGCTTTCGCATTTCTTTCATTTCAGCCGGATCGGGTTTACCAGATCCTTCAGGACGAACTTTAGCACCCTGAGCCTGCATATTAGAAAAGAACTCTTTGTTCAAAGATAGCACCGCAACTTTCTGCGTATCATTCAAAGACAACTCTTTTGTCATCTGTTCTGTACGCTTTTCTGCCATTTTAGACGGATCAAACGTCCTCCCTTGTCCACCCGGTTCTCCTTGGGGTTGGGCCATAGCCATGCCACAAACGAGAACAAAAGAGGCTAGTAATAAATAAAAACGTTTCATTTTCATCATGTTTTAATTTGTGTTTTATTGCTTGTCACTTGTTTAGGTTAGACACTATAAAAGATAAAAGGTTTAATGCCGAGATTAAAAATTTATTGGAAAATAAAAAAAAATAGGATTTTTCTTTGGAATTAAAAACAGAATACATATTTTTGCGGAGTAAATAAAGCAAATTGTATATGAATCGTTCTGTAGTTAATACATATTGGTGGTGGCGTATCTTACAACTTCGAAAGTCGTGAGGAAGCAGCGCCGTATGTATATACTATAAAAAGAAATATATCTGAGAGCCCTGTCGCACCTGCGACAGGGCTCTTTTTTTATGCCACAAATCAAATCATTATAAAAATATAAAAGACAATGGATTATTTAGTTGACAACAACGGTTACTACGGAGAATTCGGAGGAGCATTTGTCCCCGAGATTCTTCATAAATGTGTTTGCGACTTACAGCATTCTTATTTGGATATCATTGAAAGTGAATCGTTTCAAAAAGAATTCCATCAGTTGCTTAATGATTATGCAGGCCGTCCTTCTCCTCTCTATTACGCCAAAAGACTGTCGGAGAGATACCATGCCAAAATTTACCTGAAGCGCGAAGATCTGAATCACACAGGCGCCCATAAGATAAACAATGCGCTCGGTCAGATATTAGTAGCAAAGAAGTTGGGCAAAAAGCGCATTATTGCAGAGACGGGGGCCGGACAACACGGAGTGGCAACCGCAACGGTATGCGCGCTGATGAATATGGAATGTATCGTGTATATGGGAAAGACAGATGTTGCTCGTCAGCACATGAATGTAGAACGAATGAGAATGCTCGGTGCTACAGTCGTTCCCGTAACATCCGGGAATATGACTCTCAAAGATGCTACAAACGAAGCCATACGCGACTGGTGTTGTCATCCGGAAGATACGTATTATCTAATCGGATCGACAGTAGGACCTCACCCCTACCCCGACATGGTTGCCCGCTTGCAATCGGTCATCAGTGCCGAAATCAAACAGCAACTTCAAGAGAAAGAAGGACGCGACTATCCGGATATGTTGATAGCTTGTGTAGGAGGCGGAAGTAACGCAGCAGGAACGATTTATCATTATATAAACGATGAGCGAGTAAAGATTACCCTAGCCGAAGCCGGTGGACTGGGCGTTGAAACAGGAAAGACCGCGGCTACAATCAAACTAGGCAAAATAGGCATTATACATGGATCGCAAACGTACGTGATTCAGACAGAAGACGGGCAAATAGAGGAACCTTATTCGGTATCGGCAGGTCTAGACTACCCGGGCATCGGACCGATACATGCCAATATTGCTCAACAACATCGTGCTACGGTACTTGCCATCAATGACGACGAAGCAATCCGTGCAGGATACGAACTGACAGCACTCGAAGGGATTATCCCTGCCATCGAATCGGCTCATGCATTGGGCGCATTGCCGAAACTGCATTTTAATCCCAACGAAGTAGTTGTTGTAACGGTATCGGGACGAGGAGACAAAGACTTGGATACTTATCTGAAGTACAATTCGGACGGAACACTGATTGATGAAGAACAAAAATAAAAACAACATAAAGATGAAAACATTCAATTATCAGACAAACAGCAAAACAATTTTGGGCGACCTTCACACACCCGTGAGTCTCTACCTTAAAGTACGCGATCTATATTCACAGTCCGTATTGATGGAGAGCTCGGATTATCATGCAGGAGAAAACTCTCTTTCGTTCATTGCCGTTTGCCCTTTGGCCAGTATCGGAATAAATAGCGGTAAAGTAACTAAAAGCTACCCCGACGGTACGAAAGAAGAAAGAGAGCTGAGTGGCAATTATCCGGTAGAGAAAGCGATGAATGAATTTATCAATTCATTTCATGTGAGTGGAGAATGCTCTAATTATTGCGGACTATACGGATATACGACATTCAACTCGGTAAAATACTTTGAGCAGATCCCAATCAAAGAAAGTCATGACGACCGCAACGACGCTCCCGACATCTTATATTTATTGTACAAGTACATTATCGTTGTGAATCATTTCAAAAACGAATTGACTCTCATTGAAATGCTTACGGGAGAAGAGACGAGTGATATGGGCCAGATAGAAGCAGCCATCAATGACCGCAACTACTCATCTTACAATTTCAAAGTAACAGCACCAATGACCAGTCCCATTACGGATGAACAGCATAAAGCGAACATTCGCAAAGGAATAGCCCACTGTTTGCGGGGAGATGTATTCCAAATCGTGCTTTCGCGCCGTTTCGTACAACCGTTCGAAGGTGACGATTTCAAAGTATACAGGGCATTGCGCAGCATCAATCCATCGCCTTATCTATTTTATATGGACTTCGGTGGTTACCGCATCTTTGGCTCTTCGCCCGAAACACATTTCCGCATCGAAGGCACTCAAGCCTATATTGATCCTATTGCCGGAACTACACGGCGTACGGGTGACTCCATTAAAGACAAAGAACTTACCGAAGCATTGCTCAAAGACCCGAAAGAGAATGCCGAACATACGATGTTGGTAGACTTGGCCCGCAACGATTTATCGCGCAACTGCCATGAGGTAAAAGTTCTATTCTACAAAGAACCTCAATATTACAGTCACGTGATACACTTGGTTTCTCGTGTCAATGGCACTCTGAATGAGCATGCCGATCATATCAAATCCTTTATTGATACATTCCCCGCAGGGACATTGAGCGGAGCGCCCAAAGTACGTGCCATGCAATTGATAAGTGAGATAGAACCTCATAACCGTGGCGCTTACGGCGGTTGTATCGGCTTTATCGGACTGAACGGAAATCTCAATCAAGCCATTACGATACGGACTTTTGTAAGTAGAAACAATGAGTTATGGTTTCAAGCCGGTGGAGGAATAGTAGCCGGAAGTAAAGAAGAAAATGAATTGCAGGAGGTAAACAACAAGCTCGGGGCTTTGAAAAAAGCGATCGACCTTGCAGTAACTCTCAATAATTGAATTTAAAACGCTTAGAATATGAAAATATTACTCTTAGATAACTATGATTCATTTACTTACAACCTTTTTCATCTTGTCAGAGAACAGGGCGAAATAGACATTGAGGTAGTAAGAAATGATCAGATAACGCTCGAAGAAGTCGATGCTTTCGATAAAATAATTCTTTCGCCAGGCCCCGGTATACCCGAAGAAGCCGGTATGTTATTGCCTATCATCAAAAAATATGCTCCTACGAAGAAGATACTTGGCGTATGCTTGGGACATCAAGCAATAGGAGAAACATTTGGCGCTAAACTCGAGAATCTGAAACAAGTGTATCACGGTATACAAAGTCCCATCGATATAGTAGCCCCCGACCCTCTATTCGAAGGGATATGCAAAGAGATGCTGGCAGGCCGCTACCATTCGTGGATTGTAAACCGCGACACGTTACCCGAATGCTTAGAGATTACGGCGCTCAGCAAAGAAGGATATATCATGGGATTGCGCCATAAGACATACGATATTCATGGTATACAGTTTCATCCGGAGTCTGTACTTACTCCTCAGGGTAGAACCATTATCAAGAACTTCTTAAAATTATAATAACCATTTATTATGAAAGAAATATTATACAAACTATTTGAAAGCAAATACCTGGGACGTGAAGAGGCCCGCACTATTCTACAAAATATAGCTCAAGCAAAATACTCAGACGCACAAGTTGCCTCGCTTATAACCGTATATCTTATGCGCAACATCTCAGTGGACGAACTTTGCGGTTTCCGCGATGCTCTGCTCGAGATGCGTGTTCCGGTAGACTTGAGCGAATTCAAGCCTATAGATATAGTAGGCACCGGCGGTGACGGCAAAAACACCTTTAATATTAGTACAACATCTTGTTTTGTCGTTGCCGGTGCAGGATACAAGGTAGTGAAACACGGCAATTATGGAGCCACCTCGGTAAGCGGTGCCAGCAACGTGATCGAACAGCATGGTGTAAAGTTCACTAAAGATATTGACACCTTGCGTCGTTCTATCGACAAAACCAATATTGCATACCTGCACGCTCCGTTTTTCAATCCGGCACTGAAAGCGGTAGCCCCTGTGCGCAAAGCATTGGCAGTACGCTCTTTTTTCAATATGCTTGGGCCGCTCGTTAATCCGGTACTGCCAACGTATCAACTACTCGGCGTATACAACCTCCCACTGCTGCGCCTGTACAACTATACATACCAACAGGGACAAACAAAATATGCCATTGTACACAGCTTGGATGGATACGATGAAATATCATTAACGACTCAATTTAAGGTAGCGACAACAGATAGCGAAACAATCTATACGCCAGAACAACTTGGCTTCGCCCGTTGCGAAGAGAAAGATCTGGAAGGCGGAGAGACTCCGGAAGACGCAGCGAAGATATTCGACAATGTCTTGAATAATTGCGCATTGGAATCTCAGAAGAATGTTGTCATTGTCAATTCGGCCTTTGCCATACACGTTATCGAACCTCAAAAGAGTATTGAACAATGTATAGCCATCGCCCGAGAATCGCTCGAAAGCGGTAGAGCACTAGAAACATTCAAACACTTCGTCGAACTGAATAGTTAAGACAACAATGAAAGACATCCTATCTGAAATAGTAGCCAACAAGCGCTTCGAAATAGACGTGCAGAAGATGAACTTCAATGAAGAGCTGTTGAAAGATCATGTTGACCCTACGTTACCTTGCCATTCGCTTCGAGCTGCACTAAGTTGTTCTAGATCGGGTATCATATCCGAATTCAAACGACGGTCGCCTTCAAAAGGATGGATTGATCAAAATGCCGATCCGATAAACATTGTTCCCGCTTATGCAGAAGCAGGTGCGAGCGCCTTGTCGATACTTACGGATGAAAAGTTTTTTGGAGGACAACTTAAAGATATCAAGTCAGTACGCCGTGAAGTAAACATACCGATTCTGCGCAAAGATTTTATCATCGATTCATATCAACTCTACCAAGCCAAACAGATTGGAGCCGATGCCGTGTTGCTCATTGCCTCTATACTATCGGTAGACGAATATCATAAACTATTGGAGAAAGCTCACGAACTGAACATGGAAGTACTACTCGAGATCCATAGCGAGAAAGAACTAGAATACATATCACCCGAAGTAGATGTCATCGGAATAAACAACCGTAACTTAGGAAGCTTTGTAACCGATGTAGAAAACTCTTTTCGCCTTGCCGAGTTGCTGCCTAAAGATGCCATATTGGTATCGGAAAGTGGCATATCGGACATTGAAACGATACGTCGGCTCCGCAAAAAAGGTTTCAGAGGATTCCTCATAGGCGAAACTTTCATGCGCAACGATGATCCGGCAGAGAAATTGAAAGAATTCATTCAAGAGATAGAACAGCAATGAAAACAGAAAAGCCACTTATAAAGGTATGCGGAATGAGGGACGCCGAAAACATTCGTTCAGTCGAAGCATTAGGTGTTGATCTGATAGGATTGATATTCTTTCCAAACTCTCCGCGATTCGTCGATACAATGCCATCCTACATGCCTCAAAAAGAAAAACGAGTAGGTGTTTTTGTCAATGCCGACATAGAGCAGATACTCCAAACAGCCGAACAATATAAGTTGTCGACGATACAGCTTCATGGTGACGAACCAAAAGAGACGTGCAACAAATTACGTTCCGAGGGCTACCATCTAATCAAAGCTTTTCAGATAGCCGAAGCCGAAGACTTGAAAAAGACGTCCGAATACAACGGATTATGTGATTATTATCTATTCGATACAAAATCATCAGGCTATGGAGGTACAGGCAAGACATTCAATTGGAACGTGTTGCAACATTACACTGACAATACCCCTTTTCTACTCAGTGGCGGTATAAGCCTCGCAAGTATGGACAGCTTGTCGGCATTTGATCATCCACAATGTGCAGGCTTTGATCTAAATAGCCGATTTGAAATAAGCCCAGGATTGAAAGATCCCATACTAATAAAACAATTTATAAACAGAATCGTAACAAGGTAGTAAAACAAGTACTACCTTTGCATTACAAAAGATTAAAACAATGATCAAATGAACAGGATAAATCAATTATTTAACAGTGGCAAAAAAGACTTACTTTCTATCTATTTTTGCGCCGGTGCTCCCACACTAGACGGAACAGCAGATGTTATTCGCTCTCTCGAAAACCATGGCGTATGCATGGTAGAAATAGGAATGCCATTCAGCGATCCAATGGCAGACGGAAAAGTAATACAAGATGCCGCCACCAAAGCACTAGCCAACGGCATGACACTGAAATTACTTTTTGAGCAACTTCGCAACATACGGCGCAGCGTCCATATACCTTTAATAATAATGGGCTATCTGAATCCCATTATGCAATTCGGTTTTGAACAATTCTGTCGTCAATGTGTCGTTTGTGGTATTGATGGATGCATCATTCCCGATTTACCCTTCAAAGAATATCAAGAGCGCTACCGTATTATTGCTGAACGATACAACGTGAAAGTCATCATGCTTATTACTCCGGAAACAAGCGACGAACGCATTCTGGAAATAGACCAGCACACCAACGGTTTCATCTATATGGTATCCTCTGCCGCCACTACCGGAGCACAGAACGATTTCGAAGCACAAGAACATACCTACTTCAAACATGTTGGCGAACTAAAGCTAAATAATCCCTGCATGGTAGGTTTCGGGATTTCAAACAAAGCAACTTTCCGTAGCGCTTGCGAATACTCTTCGGGAGCCATCGTGGGCAGCAAGTTTGTGACATTCCTCGAAGAAGAAAAAGATCCTGATAAAGCGACAGAAAGACTTTTGAAAGCTCTGAAAGATTAAAAAAGAAATACTTATAAGCCGGTATTCAAAGACTAGGAGGTATATTAGAAATAATAACCTCCTTTATTTTTGACTTATTCACTCTTTTTTCATCAAAAAAGACAATAACGCTGTTATTCATAAAAATAAACAAAAATATTGCAAGTATATTGTTCGTTAAATATTCTTTTTGTATTTTTGCCACATTGTTTACATTAGTTAATTACATATGTGTGGAATAGTAGGTTACATAGGGACACGCAGTGCGTATTCCGTTCTTATAAAAGGCTTAAGCCGACTAGAGTATAGAGGATACGACAGCGCCGGTGTCGCGCTGATTAACAAAAATACAGATTTAAATATCTATAAAGTTAAAGGGAAAGTAGCCGACTTAGAACGAGAATCAGAAAATAAAGATCTAACAGGTTGCATTGGCATAGGACATACTCGTTGGGCTACACACGGAGAGCCCAATACCGTGAATGCTCACCCACATTGTTCTCAATCGGGCAAATTGGCATTGGTACACAATGGTATTATTGAGAATTATGTCACGCTGAAAACCAAATTGGAATCAAAAGGCTATCATTTTAAGAGTGAAACAGACACCGAAGTGCTTGTGCAACTCATAGATTATGTAATGGAGAAACACCATTTGGAGTTAATGCCTGCGGTACAAGTAGCAATGGATAAGGTAGAAGGTGCCTATGCTATTGCTATTATAGAAAAAGATCGCCCGGAAGAGATTGTTGTTGCCAAAAAAAGTAGCCCGTTAGTTATTGGCGTTGGCGATAACAATGAATATTTTTTAGCTTCGGACGCAACTCCTATTGTGGAATATACCAATAAAGTAGTCTATTTGAAAGATGGAGAAGTAGCATCGATCAGCTCAAAAGCCGGACTAAAGATAGAGAATCTGAAGAATGTCTCCATATCTCCCGATATAAAGAAAGTGACAATGGACATTGGGCAACTCGAAAAACAAGGTTTCCCTCACTTCATGCTCAAAGAGATATACGATCAACCCAAAAGAATTACCGACTGTATGCGCGGCCGTGTCAATCCGAATACTTTGGATGTTGCTTTGTCGGCAGTGACAGACCATAAAGAACGCCTACTCAATGCCAAACGTATTATCATTATAGCTTGCGGAACTTCTTGGCATGCCGGACTCATCGGCAAACGCCTCTTAGAACGTTTTTGTAAGATTCCTACCGAAGTGGCTTACGCATCGGAATTCAGATACAGCCACTCGCCTATAGACAAGGACGTATTGGTCATTGCCATATCTCAATCGGGCGAAACAGCCGATACGCTTGCTGCCGTACAGATGGCCCGAGAAAAAGGAGCATTTATCTATGGTATATGCAATGCCATCGGTTCGTCTATACCCCGCCATACAGATACAGGCTCGTATATTCACGTCGGCCCGGAGATTGGTGTAGCCTCAACAAAAGCCTTCACCGGACAAGTCACGGTGCTTATCATGCTAGCTTTGGTACTTGCTAAAGAAAAAGGCACAATGAGCCGCGAATCATACGAAGAGATTGTCAAAGAACTATTGCTCATTCCAGAGCGAATGCAAAAAATGCTCGACGTAGACAAACAAATCGAGCCGCTATCAAAAGAATTTACTTTTGCCCATCATTTCATTTATATGGGGAGGGGATTCGGTTATCCGGTAGCACTCGAAGGAGCACTCAAGCTGAAAGAAATTTCGTATATTCATGCCGAAGGTTATCCCGCAGCAGAGATGAAGCACGGACCGATAGCCTTGATAGACAACGAAATGCCGGTCGTCATCATTGCTACTCGTACTTGCTTATACGACAAAGTTGTAAGTAACATTCAAGAGATAAAAGCACGCAAGGGACGTATCATAGCTATCGTTACCGAAGGCGACACCATAGTGAAGAACATTGCCGATGTAACAATTGAGATTCCAACGCTCCCACCTTGTCTGGAACCGTTGATTTCAACCATCCCATTACAATTGCTTGCCTACCATGTTGCAGTATGCAAAGGGCTCAATGTGGATCAGCCACGCAACTTGGCCAAGAGTGTCACTGTCGAATAATAGACATTAAAATACTGTATATCACTCACTTTACATCATTATAAGCGAAGTGAACATGTACAGATATTCTGATACTTTCTTATCCGAGTATAAGCTACAGGGACTTGTAGGGCATTATTTTCGTGGCTGCCTCACTGTTCGAATGTAAACCGAATCAGGACAAGGTGACATGTACTGAATAAGTTGACACAAACTTATTCAAAAATGAGAAATAATAAAAAGATTGACGATCAGATTCGTCTAGAGATTTTAAACTCTTACCTTCATGGAAGCAAGGGTAAGTATACCCTTGAAAAAGAAAATGGTATATCCAGAGGTTCAATTCGGAATTGGCTTCGTATCTTTGGGCTTGAAGACAAACCATTCCCATTAAATATGAAGGATAAAGCTGTAACAACCGGTACAGAGGATGTCTCTTCAGAAGAAGACATCACCTCTTTGAAAGTGCGCATTAAGGAATTGGAATCTGAGCTGAAGCGTGCAGAGATGGCCCGTGACGTTTATGATTGCATGATTGACCTGGCTGAAGAGAAGTATCACATCAAGGTACGAAAAAACTCCGATGTCAAGTAGTAGGTTGCTTGTCACAAAAGGCGGGTAAAGGTATGAGTTATACCATATCCGCCCTTTGCGGACTGCTTGACATTTCCCGACAAGGGTACTACAAGCACAAAGAAACAAATGCCGAACAAGATGTACTTATAAGCAGCATCACGTATTACTGTCAATTTCTGCGTCAGGAGCTTCCCCGAAGCGGTTGCCGCGAGCTTTACAGTCTGTGTAAGTCTCGGTTCGGAGAAAAGTTCACGATAGGACGCGACCAATTTATCGATGTCCTTCGGGCCAACGGGATGATGCTGCGCCGCAGACGTTACAGACCTCGTACGACCAACTCCGATCATCCATATCGGATCTATCCGGATTTGCTTAACACATCTCCTAAATACGTGGCCTGTGGTGTTTGCCGCATGATGGTGGGTGACATCACTTATATATCCACGAAAGAAGGATTTGCCTATCTTTCGCTGCTGACGGATGTCTTCAGCCGCATCATTGTGGGATATGCCCTCTTTCGGACTCTTGAAGCGGAAGGACCGGCAAAAGCGTTGATGATGGCGTGCAGATTTTATAAAGGTCAGGGATTCAACCTTTCAGGTCTTATCCACCATTCCGACCGAGGTGTGCAGTATGCATCAAAAGGTTATGTGTCACAGCTCAAAGAAAGAGGAATCGCTATCAGTATGACGCAAACGGGCGACCCCTTGCACAATGCACTGGCCGAGAGGATGAACAATACCGTTAAGAACGGATGGCTCTTCGATTATGAGAATAAAACATTTGATGAAGCCTTGGAAGGTGTCGCCAGATCCATATATCTCTACAATTGGGCACGACCGCACCAAGCTCTGGCAATGAAAACACCGATGCAAATGCTCCCGGGAGAACATCCAAACCCACTTTGTTCAGCTGATGCTTTAAAGCATCAGCTGAACAAAACAAACTATAAAGAACAAACAATACTTGTTTGTCAATAAAAATAGGATTAACTTTGCAGAGTTGACAACTACTTTAGGTATACATGATTGTAATTGTCAACTCCCTTAGGTTTACTAGTGTTTAACTGTCAACCAAATTCAGTACACCACAAGGCATAAATACATTTCACGCAAATCGTTGATATACAGCGAGAAAATCATAAGGACAAAAATAAAAGTTTGTATGTATAAACTTTTATTTTCGTCCTTATGAATTTTTGCTTTCGTCCTTATCATTTTTCGAAAGCAAAGCTTCAATTTTGTATATCAA
Organism: uncultured Bacteroides sp.; assembly: GCA_963676865.2. Taxonomy (GTDB): domain Bacteria; phylum Bacteroidota; class Bacteroidia; order Bacteroidales; family Bacteroidaceae; genus JAAYUD01. The sequence continues at coordinate 300,212 of CAXXSS010000001.1, forward strand.
GAAGCACCAATTCAGTGTGGTTAAAATAGTATCAGTGTCGCCCTTATCTTTCGAAAACCATATAAGATTAAACTTTGGGATGTTCAAAAACAAAACGAGCTCCATGAGTATAAGTCGTATCTACCCAAACTTTACCATTTAACAAATCGGAAATCAGCTTGACAATATACAAGCTTAGACCCGCATCCTCCTTGGTGACATCCCATTTTTTACGATCAAATATAGTACTTGCAACACTCAATGGCAATCCGTCACCTGTATCAGTCACGCTAAAAACTACTTTATCCAAATATACTTCGAAGGCAAACTTTATACTTCCCTTGTGAGTATGTTGGCATGCATTTATCAAATAAGCACGAAGTACAAAATATAGACGCTGCATATCTGTATGCAACATGTACCCCACAGCTTCCGATCCAGACATATCTCTAGATTCAAACAACAATTCGACGCCTTCTGAAACGTTATCGGACACTTCCTTGAGCACAAATTGGCACAAAGCATATACATTAACATTTTCTAACTGCAACTTATATGTTCCACTTTCTATTTTAGAAATATCAAGTACGGTATTGACTACTTCGGCCAAATAGTGACCGCTTTCATTGAGCTGCTGCATCATTATTTTTCGTTGTTGCGGTGCTATTTCACAAGAAGAGTTCATATTCAACTGTTCATTCAGACTGACGATCGTTTCAAGCGGTTGCCGTATCTTGTTACTAATATTCTGAAAAAAACGATCTTTAATATGTTCTTCAAACTGGGCATTCAATGTATCTTCGCGTAAACGTTCTTCGCGTTGACGCAATCGGCTAATAATATATGCTCCCATCGCCATCAAAGAAAATAGAAGTAGAGAGAACGTTACCATCTGCCAGTGGAGGCGTACATTCTTTAATTTCTTTTGACGTTCAATATGCTGATTTAATTTTTTATGCTTTAGTAGATTCTGCTGCTGTTGCTCAAAAAGTATTTTTCGCATGGCAAGTTTGACTTTATTCTGTTGCATTTCTTTCTCGGCTTGATGCAGCAACAAAGCAGTTTTCTCGCGTTCTAAAGCTATGAATCGCCGTCCATTATAAGTATCTTTCATAGCCAGGCGTATATTGTTCACCACTATTGTGTTGCGTTCCTTCATTACTCGCGCATAGTCCAAATTACTTGTATACGATCCTAACAGATGGCAAGGATTGGAAGTCATCCATTCGTTGCCAGACGCAGCCGCTTTCTTATATAATTTTTTTGCGTCCGAATAAGCTCCGATCTGCATACAATAACGAGCAAGATCAACAGGATCACCATATTTTCCCGATCTCAATAGTTCTTCGCCGGCCTTCAATTTATTTTTCTCGATATACGTATAATACAAATAAAGAGCACTATAATAATGTATATCTTTTATCCACTTGGGATACTCTTTCTTAATTTCACGCAATTTAGCAATCATTTTATTTGCATTTACGGCATCGCCCTTGATGCAATAACTTTTTGCCAGAAAGACATAAGGAATAACATTACTAACATCGGTACGCGATCTAAGAAGCGCCTTCTTCATGTAGCAAATGCTTTTATCATACTGTTTCAGATTAAAATAGCATTGCCCTATCATAATATCAATACTATGAGGATCTTTATCATCATAATAGAAAGTCTGCATAAAATAAGACAAGGCAGTAGTATATTGCTGCTGCGCATAATAAAAGCAACCGGCACTGTAAAGATAAGCCGATATGCCATCAGATTCGCCTAGCTGAATGGACAGATTCTGAAAAGCGATCAATTGACTTAAGGCCTCATCAAAACGATTATGAATCATATAATAGTTGACAACATAACTCCATGCAGAGAAAAGGGGATAGTAAAGTCGCATGCGCAAACAGAAACTCCGGCATCGATTAAAGTTCGACAACATCATATTCTCATTGTCTGTATAACGACAAGACCTCACTTTGTTTTCAAGTGCATATCCTTGAGCCTTTATATCATGAGCTTTTTGAGCCATTGTATAGAGCGTATCTGCCATAAGATCACCAACAGGATCGGTCAGTTTTTCCTCCATCTTCAAATAATATTGATAAAGATGATCTTGAATGTGTAGCGGATTCTTTTGTGCTTTAACAGGCAATATAGAAAAACAAACAATGGCAAGTATGGACAAAAAGACTTTAAGCGGATGGTCTAAAACAAATCGTGCTCCTCCGGTATATGTCTTGTCTACATAGACTTTTGAATGCATCAACTTGGCTATAAGACGACAGATATGCAAGCCCAGCCCCGTTCCACGCTTAGAGTTGTCGAGCATCTGAAAACGTTCAAAGACCTTTTCGGCATCTTCGGATTTTATTCCACATCCGGTATCGGTTACAGAGAAACGTACCAAATCAGTCAATATCTCATATGACAACGTAACGCTACCCTTTTGCGTATACTTGCAGGCATTCGTCAAGTAGTTTGTAAGCACTTGCTGCAAACGTTGTGCATCGGTATGCAACAGATATGGGCTGTCGGAAAAAGGATGAAATATAAGCTCCACTCCATCTGCCTGCCTGCCCCGAATGCTCTCCAAAGAGATACGGCACAACTGATGTATATCCACATCCGTAAGAACTAGTTTATACGAATTATTTTCAAAATCGGATATATCAATCACATCATTAAATACCGTTTGCAATAAACGGCAATTGGTCGATATGATACGAACAAACTCGGCCTTCTGGCAGGGAAGCAATTCTTCGGCCATATCTCCATTAAGCACCTCATTAAAACCGACAATCGCATTGAGCGGATTACGAATTTCATGACTCATATTCTGGAAGAACAAAGTCTTCCTTCTTCTAGCACTCTCGGCCTTTTCTTTTTCGAGCAGAAGATGTTTCTTTATCCTATATTTGTCTATAATATAACCCAGAATGAACAACATACAAATCTGTGAAATAGAAAAAGCAACTAAAATTTTCCAGAATGCCTGAGATTGTTGCAGTTGTTGCGTTTTCTTTTGCTGATCTGCCAATAGAGATTGATCGATTATCTTCCTTTTCTGCTGGTGCAATGCCATATCCTGCATCATCAATTGATTTTGCAAAATGGCATGTTTTCTCTTCCTGTCAAGCAAATGCAAACGTTCATGCTCTGCATTCAAAGCCATCAGTCGCTCGCTACTTTTTAATTCATTCAATTTAATTTTAGCATTGCTCTGCAACAATAGCCTTTTCTCGCGAGCCACTTTCTGATATTCAAGTTGAGGGACGAATGATAAAGACAAAAGATGATCCTCGCGGTAATGTTCTTGATAAATAAGAGCATTATACTTATCATAATATAAAGCTACTTGTCTATCATTACCTTTTAATTCGGAATATTGAGCTTTCTTAAAATAGAACGTCAATGAATCGGGCTTAAAAGGGGCTTCTTTTGTATGGAGAAAAGATTGGGCTGCAATTTCATCCCTCCGATAATACATACAATAATAGTACATGCATTCATTGAATAAAGACTTCTGGTCTTCTGAAATTGAATATAAAGCACACAACCATTTGAGCATGAAATAAGCCTGATCGATCTTTTCTTTATTTTGTTTTTCTTCACAACAATACAACGATAACAAAAGCATACGCCCAGGCATTGTTTGCTGTAAGTCGGAAGCAGAAGAAATACTATTTTGCAAAGCTTCTTCCGCATCTTTCCAACGATGCAGACGAAAACAGCAGCTACCTACAGAACGGTAATAAAGAGATAAATCTGTATATAGGGAAGTTGTCGCACAGAATAGAGCCCTACGATATAGAGGAAGCGCCAAGCGATAGACATCATGCATATAATAAATATCCCCTCGCATCCTATAGCTTTCGGCCAGACCATAAGTACAATTCAGATTTCTGGCTTCTAATTGGAATTTATTAAATTCAGAAGCCGCATGAGCATCTTTTTTGGAATGAATATCTTCTGTAATAAGTACACCCCATGCCTTAAAATAAAACTCTTTGAACGGGGAATTGAGAAGAAAAGAAGCAATGCGATCGAATTCCAGCCTTGCCTTGAGATAGTCATTCTGATAATGATAATAATTCACCCGCAGACTGAATGCAATACATTGAGCTTTTAAATCATTTACTTTTTTAGCTTTTACAAACAAAGTATCCAACATAGAGATGCCCAATACAGGCACCCTAAGATTATTTTGCGTCAATACGAGATAATCATAAAGAGCATCATTAATCTTATAGACATTATTCTGAGCAAAAGCCTTAGTCTGACTCAAGAATAATATCATTACAAATAGATGTAATAACTTACTTCTTTTCATCAAACTACAAATATAAATAAATATATTTAAAAGGTCCTCAAACAATCAAAAAAACAACGTATACCGACAATATTGGTCAAGCTATATAGTGATAATAACGTTCAATAAATCGAGAGAAACAACCAATACGCATTAATAACTTTTCGAAAATAAAAATACCGATTAAAGCACAAGCAATACCGAGCAATACATCGATAATATAATGATGAGCCGTATAAACAGCCGTGCACCATATACCTACCATAATAATGCTAAACAACGCAATAACAAAAGGACGACAACGATTGCGCACAGCATACCATAAGGTAACGAGCATATAAGAAGCATGGAGGGACGGAACGGCAGCAAAGACATTGGCGTTACGGCCGTATATACCATTAAATATATGAAGCCCGGTCATTGCATCGAAGCGTGCCAATCCAGCCGTATTACCGGGAGTATGAAGTATTGGATTGAAACCATATAATATAGTATACCATGGTGGAGCTGCGGGATGAATATAATATCCAACAAAACCGATAAGATTCACAAACAAAAAGACCAACGAAAAGTGCAGATATACTTTACGAGAGCCAGAGAAAAAGAGATAAAGTCCAAACGCAATAGGTACCGGTACCCAACACAAATAGAAGACGCCCGAAAGGAAATCCATAAAAGCAATATGATGCTGATAAAAATAAGCTCCAGGGATAACCAGTTTGCCACCGTCGTGAATACCAAATAGAGAAAGTTCCAAATCATGCAAACCTTTTACATCAATTGGATTAACAGTATAATTCGGGCAAATTCGCATCCAATCATAAGATACGCCGAAAACAACGAAAGGCAATAATGCAACTGCCATTTTTCTTGTGTATTCGCTCCCAAAATAAAGGATGAGAAACAGAGCAGCCATTAAAAGATGCTCGGCTCTTAACCCTAAAAAAAAGGCAGTAGCCAATAGATAGACAAAAGTTATAACTAATGTCAATACCCATTCGTAAGTCGAAGGAAATTTCCCCTTATTCAAGATCATTCTCTCTTACCCTTTTGTGAAATCTGTTTACGAGAATATTCCAGACGATAAAAAGCCGTAATATTAGATAATAGCGCAATCAAAGCCAGTGCAGCTACAAGTATCCATATACAACCAATGATGCCCGAAAGCAAAGACCCGAGGCTTGTAAGCACTACCCGTTCGGGGCGCTGCATCAATCCAACGTCACACTTCAAGCCAAGTCCTTCGGCACGTGCACGTATATAACTTACCATTACAGAACCTATCATAGCCAAGAAAGTAATAAGAGCCACCACGGGTTGATCGCACATAAAAAAATAAAAACAAATACCGAATAATGTTATCAATTCGCTATAACGATCAAGTACAGAATCAAACATCGCCCCATAGACAGAAGCCATATTTCCTACACGTGCTACTTGCCCATCTATCATATCGAACAGACTGCCAAAAAACAAAACGATACCGCTCCATGTCAGAATAGCATAGTCAAAAGAAAAAGGCGAAGCATTGAAGCCACCATATACAAAAATGCCAGCAGCTATAACATTAACCAGACAACCGGTAGCCGTTACCATATTAGGAGTAACACCCATTCGAACAAGTCCTTTGACCAATGGAGATATTATCTTATAAACAACCTGTTGTATCCAATCTCTCAGTTTCATCTTTGTTAGTAATTAAAATGATATTGATTATTTTTTCAAAAAGTATTTTTTTATATTTCGGTCACGATAAACATAAATACGCTGCAACTGATAATTCCAGAAAAAACCTACCAGAAGGGAAACAATAACCTTGGGGACAATAAAAAAGTCGGAAAAATAGAGGCTTAACGTGTTTTTCACCCAAGGAATGGAACGAAGCGACTCAGTACAAGCATAAGTACCATATGTATTCAGCAAAATACTCCCGATCCATACAGAAGTATATTTCAATGCAACATACTTCACCTTACAATGATTGGCACGAAAAGTCCACTTATAATTAATAATGCAATTAAAAATACCTCCACAAACAGAGCCTAAAAAAGAAGCATAAACATAATATATGGCAAAACACTGAACAACAAGAACCGTTACTACCAAATCGATCACACTCGCCATTTGGGAAGAACATTGAGCTCGAATAAACACAAAAATCCCCCCTTTCTGGTTGAATGTTGAAATCAAATTCTTTATCCAATGAACCATTGAGCTATTAATAAAATAAGTGCACTATAAATACCCGACAACACATCATCAGCCATAATACCTACTCCACCTTTCCAACGTTCCAGGCTACGTATACCTAATGGTTTGAAAATATCGAAGAGCCTGAACAATATAAAAGCGGCAATAGAATAATAAAACCATATCGCCGTAGAACCTATTGTCATCAAAGGTATCAATACCCCGATCATTTCATCAACTACGACCTTACTAGGATCCTTACCCCAAATGACTTCGACTGCCCCGGCCGCTTTAGTACCAAAATAAGCAAAAAATAAAAATATAAGCGAAGACAACGTAAAGTAGATATCATAAGGGAGAAAGGCATAGAGCATTATCCACACGATCCACATTAACAAGGCACCGACAGTACCTGGAGCAATGGGAGAATAACCACAGCCAAATCCTGTCGATAAAATCTTCTGAAAGCATGTAGGTTGTTTCATCTATAGTTCTTTGTATATCAGTAAAAAACTTTCCCCTCATATATATATAACACATAATAAGGGGAAAGTATAAATATGAGAAATCTCTAACCCGCCCAAGGATCAAAGAATCATCTAGTCAGCATAATCAAGGTGTTTTTCACCAATCATATCACGCAGTGTATTCTTTAGATTGCCCCATTGAACAAACAAATCGTTAACCGGTGTTTCATCTTCACCATGCATAGGGCTCTTAAAGAAGAAAGATAACCAATGCTGGGTACCATACATTCCTTGACGAACAGCCAAATCAGTGAATAAAACAAGATCGAGCAACAATGGAGCAGCCAAAATAGAGTCACGACATAGAAAATCTATTTTAATCTGCATCGGATAACCCATCCAACCAAAGATATCAATATTATCCCAACCTTCTTTATTATCATTACGGGGAGGATAATAATTAATCCGGACTTTGTGATAATAATTACCATAAAGTTCAGGATATTCTTTCGGTTCGAGAACAGAATCGAGAACAGATAACTTACTTACTTCTTTGGTCTTGAATGATTCAGGATCATCAAGTACTTCTCCATCACGATTACCGAGAATATTAGTAGAGAACCAACCATTTAATCCTAACATACGAGTATGAAGCATTGGCGAAAGAACAGTTTTCATCAATGTTTGACCTGTTTTGTAGTCTTTGCCACAGATAGGCATCTTGGTTTTTTCTGCTAGTTCCCACATGGCTGGGACATCAACACAAGTATTCGGAGCACCCATAATAAATGGAGCACCCTCGGACAATGCTGCGTATGCATAGCACATACTCGGAGAAATCTTATCCATTTTATCATCCTTCATTGCCTGCTCAAGATGAGCCAACGTATCATGCGTCTCAGGACAATAAGGAAGATATATTTCAGTACTTGCGGCCCAAATAACTACAATTCTATCACATTTATTAGAAGTTTTAAAATTACGAATATCGGCACGCAACTGCTCTGCCATATCCCAACGTGATTTACAATTCTTGATATGAGTACCATGCAAACGTTTCACCCAATTCTGATCAAATGCTGCAGGCATAGGTTTAATGGCTTCCAATTCATCTTTCACGTTATCGATATCCGGTTGTTTTAAGACTTGAGCATGAGTAGCTGACTCATAAGCTGAATCGGGAAAGATATCCCAACTACCGAAAACCAAGTCGTTCAAGTCAGTCAAAGGAACCACATCCTTTATCAAAGGATTACGGTTTTCTTCCTTTTTACCTAAACGAATCTTAGCCATCTGAGTAATTGAGCCTATAGGCTTTGAAAGCCCCTTGCGAACAGCTAAAGTACCAGCTATAAAAGTAGTAGACACGGCACCTAAGCCTACTACCAATACTCCCAATCGACCCTGAGTGGGTTCTACTTTATTTTCCATTTCTTCCTTATATATATTAGTAAAAATTATGAATTACAAAGTTAGTTAACCGTTATGTCCTAAAAAAGTTCTATTAGTCATATTAATTGGTCAAAACACTACCTTATTAAAAAGTCATATGAACACTGATTCGAACTCCCGAACGATTTATATTGGACATATCACGATACGTTAACCGCCATACATAGTCCAGACGCAATATCTTAAAGATATTTTCAATACCAACCCCAACTTCTGCATAAGGCTTCTTACCCATTATTTGAGAACCCTCTGGAAACTGAAACAATCCTCCTGTCATGGCAGGATTATTTTTATCACTTAACGTGCCATAATATCCGCGAGTAGAAAGGACTTCACGCCACTTTAGCTTGCGAAGCAATGGAATACGATTGAAAAGCCAACCGTTGAGATAATAAGTGACATCCCATGAGGCATATTGGTCATTCATAAACTCCATTGCATTAATTAACGAAAATGATTCAGGTTGTATGGTATACGTCAAGTTCGCATTGGGATACAGCAACATCGGGAATGGAACTTTATTCCAAATTTTCCCAGCTTTCACAATGAAATCGGTGTAGCCAAAAGCAGAAAACCAAAAACGTTTTTGAAATTCAAACTCTGTATGATTACAAGTATAGTCACTCCCCATTACATCTTTTGACGAAACAGTATGAGTCAACACAAATATAGGAGCATCAAAATTAATCGGAAAACGATTCCACTGTGTCTGATAAAATTTTTCGTGAGGAGCGTACCTCAACGTTATTTCGGCTTCTGTATTTCTTACCTTATTAATATCTTCAACTGCATTATCACCAGGATTCGTCATTTTAATATAAGGAATAAGACGAGAAGACTCCAGCACATTCCGACGCCCTGTCATTTTGAAAGAAAAGCCCGATGCATACTCATTAGTCCACGTCAATTCTGTTTTACGTTCATAACCCAACTTATCATTGGACTGGCGTTTCCAAAGCAAAAAGATATTATCTTTATTGGTATAATAATAATATTGCCCATACTCATTAACGTCCGATTCATAGTGTAATTTTAATGAATGAATAGGGAACTCATTTGCATATTCTCTTTTGGGGTCAAACGAATATTCAATTTCGCCAGACCCTTTGAAGCGTTCGTCACGAGTACCATAAGCGCCATAACCCTTAAAGAACCAATGTTTATTGAGCCATGCCGTTGTCATTCCGCCAAACCGGATCCGTGTACCTTCAAGTGGATTTCCACTGACTGTAGTATTAAGCAAACCAAAATAGAACAAAGGTTTTTCTTGACTAGAAGGTACGTATCCAGTAAATGCGACTTGCAAAATCTTCTCCGACCAATAAAAAAGAGGATAACTTCGAAGTTTATGCATCATATCACTAACTTCATTTGTTTTTACTCCCCCATTTTTGGGACGACTAGCCTCCCAAAATTCGTCATCACGAGTCAGCGCATCTTGAGCTTCAATAACAGTTCCAGACTTTTTGAATAGAAACATATTCTGTGGCGCATCAAACGAATAACCAGAATAGACCACATTTCGGCGAGCATAAATGCCATCGCTTTTAGCGCTCAGTTTAAATTCGACAATAATATCTTCATTCTGCAATTCACGCGTACCGTCAGTGGGACGAGTAAACGTTTGATTAAGTATCATATAGTCTACAAAGTTCAAGTTAATCTTCTTCGGAAAATTAAGCACTACCTTTTTGACAAAGTAAGTTGAATCAAGCGTCACATAAAAATGTCCTGTAAAACCAAACGACTCCGAGTTGAACGGCACAAAAGCCAAGTCAACGCATTTCTCATGATCAACCTGCAACGTATCAAGCAAATAATATTTGTAAAATGAAACTCCTAACTTAGATAATGGACTGACAAACTTATTTGTAAATAGTGTAATATTATCCTGATAAATATCCACATCGCGAAAGACTTCACCAACCGTTGCCTCCATACCTTGTTGAGATAATATTTCGTCAATACCGGCATGCTTGCGAGCTTCAACCAATTGTTTTAAACTTTTGGGATCCTTGCGATAATAATCACTTGCTACCGTTTCACGAATCACGACAGGCAAAATAGGTTTCTTTGTTACGGCCGAAGTATCCACATAGTCCAACAGAAAAGGAAACTTACGATAAATTCCTTTTTTCTGTTTTTCTTCAGTAAAGTTATTCATAGCAAAGAGCACCTTTTCATATCTATTTCGAGACCAATAGCTATGATTATCGGGCGAATGATCATCGCGATGCGCCAGCATTTGCCTGATAAAAGCCACCGCGGGATTATCCTTTTTCTTATAATGTTCCCTTTTGGGTTTAATCACAATTTCCTTCAAGGAGATATTAGCAGGCTTCAAAGCTACTACAAAACGAAAATCTTTTGCAGGACTTATAAAACGTACATACTCTTTATATCCAACCGAAGAGATAACCAAACGAGCCGAATTCAAACTTGTTTTCAAAATAAACTCCCCGCTACTATTAGTCCTTGTACCGGTTTGTGTTCCTTTCAGATATACATTGACAAAAGACAAGGGTTCATGTGTTACAGAATCTGTGACCACACCACTCAATACATATTGTTGAGCCTTTATAGGCAAAAAACTCATCAGACACATCAATATGATACAAAATTTAAAATATCTCATATTTATCATGAATCAATCTAAAAAATCAATAAGACATACACGCTCACGAAAACGCGGTGCAAAGTTAGGGTTTTCTTTTGTAAGTAAAACGTATGAAATGTTATTTTTTGTGTAGTTTATTAGCCGATTTGCTCTATTTTTGGAGTGATTTATAACATTGTATAACTTACTAATAACAAAATGATATTTTTCCTAATATTCCGTACCGTAAAACAATATATTTCCTATATTTGCATTTGCATTCTAAAGAAGAGAAATGATGTATCAGCTTAAAACGATAAGAGAGTGGATTGAATCCGGTAATATTGATGAAGCGATGAAAGCTTTAAATGAATACTTGCAATCCGAACAATCAGATAAGGATGAAGCCTACTACCTATTAGGGCACATATATCGAAAAAAAGGTGATTGGCAAAATGCATTAAATAACTATCGCAAAGCAATGGATCTTAATGATAAAAGTCCTGCCGTCCAGGCTTACCGTTCGATACTTGATATATTGAACTTTTATAATAAGGATATGTACAATCAATAAATTTCAAATTTATGGGAAAAATAAAAGGAGCGATTGTGGTTAACACAGATCGCTGCAAAGGTTGCAACTTATGTGTGGTTGCCTGTCCCTTTAAGGTGATAGCTCTCACTAAGGAAGTCAATGTAAGAGGTTACAATTACGTCCAGCCGGTGTTAGAAGACGCTTGTACAGGATGCTGCTCATGCGCAACAGTTTGTCCTGATGGATGTATCACTGTTTATAGAGTAAAAGAATAATTATTATGGCAAAAGAAGAAGTTGTATTAATGAAAGGTAACGAAGCAATAGCTCACGCAGCTATCCGCTGTGGATGTGACGGTTATTTCGGTTACCCTATTACTCCTCAATCGGAAGTACTTGAGACTCTCGCTATCCTCAAACCGTGGGAAACCACAGGTATGGTTGTTTTGCAAGCAGAAAGCGAAGTGGCATCTATTAATATGGTATATGGTGGCGCCGGATGTGGAAAAAAAGTAATGACCTCGTCATCAAGTCCCGGTGTGAGTTTGATGCAAGAAGGTATTTCTTATATGGCAGGAGCTGAACTCCCATGCCTCATCGTTAACGTACAACGTGGCGGTCCCGGTCTTGGAACTATTCAACCCAGTCAAGCAGACTATTTTCAGACGGTAAAAGGTGGAGGTCATGGTGATTATCGCCTAATCACGCTAGCCCCCAACTCCGTTCAAGAAATGGCCGATTTCGTTGGGCTGTCATTCGACTTGGCATTTAAATATCGTAATCCGGCAATTATCCTTGCCGATGGAGTTATCGGACAGATGATGGAAAAAATAGTATTACCTCCCATCAAACCGCGCCGTACCGATGAAGAAACCATTGCCGAATGTCCATGGGCAACAACAGGAAAGACGAAAGATCGCAAACCAAATATCATTACTTCGTTGGAACTGAAACCTGATGCAATGGAAATAAATAACCTCCGTTTTCAGGCTAAATACAAAACAATAGAAGAGAACGAAGTTCGCTTCGAAGAAATTATGTGTGACGATGCCGAATACATTATTGTTGCATTCGGTTCGCAAGCCCGTATCGGTCAGAAAGCCCTCGAGATGCTTCGTGAAGAAGGCATCAAAGTGGGTCTGCTTCGTCCGATTACCCTATGGCCATTCCCAACAAAAGTGATCGACAAACTAGCCGACAGAGTAAAGAGCATGTTGGTTGTCGAAATCAATGCCGGACAAATGGTAGAAGACGTTCGCCTTGCTGTAAACGGGAAAATACCTGTTAAACACTTTGGCCGCCTCGGTGGTATCGTTCCCGATCCGGATGAAATAGTAGAGGCTCTGAAGAAATTGATTAAATAAAATTCTTTTGACGATGAATCTAACTCAAATACGGAACATACTGAATGCCATTTTTATACTTATGACAGCCGCCTGCATCATCATCTATTTCGCAAGCAATAATTGGAGTTTGTTTGCCTATACTTGTGGCTTTGCCGTTGTCATCAAAATGGTAGAATCTGTACTACGACTCACCGACAACAGAAAAAATAAAGAATAACAGTTATGACAAGAAATGAAATAATCAAACCCGAGAATCAGGTTTACAAAAAACCAACTCTCATGAACGATAACCACATGCACTATTGCCCCGGTTGCAGCCATGGTGTTGTTCACAAACTAGTTGCCGAGATCATCGAAGAAATGGGACTTGGAGAGAAAGCTGTTGGTATATCTCCGGTAGGTTGCGCTGTTTTTATCTACAATTATATTGATATAGACTGGCAAGAAGCTGCCCATGGCAGAGCGCCGGCACTTGCCACTGCCATCAAACGTTTGTGGCCGGATAGATTGGTATTTACTTATCAGGGCGACGGAGACTTGGCTTGTATCGGTACTGCCGAAACCATCCATGCACTCAACCGCGGCGAAAATATTACCATCATATTCATTAACAACGGTATATATGGTATGACAGGCGGACAGATGGCACCCACTACACTAATGGGAATGAAAACAGCCACATGTCCCTACGGCCGTGATCCCGAACTTCATGGATATCCATTGAAAATTGCTGATATTGCTGTTCTACTAGAAGGCACGGCATATGTCACTCGCCAATCGGTAGATACTGTGGGCGCTATCAATAAGACTAAAAAAGCAATCCGCCATGCCTTTGAGAATTCAATGGAAGGTAAAGGTTCCAATCTTGTCGAAGTCGTTTCGACTTGTAACGCCGGTTGGAAAATGTCTCCCGTTAAGGCCAATCAATGGATGAAAGAAAACATGATTCCATTCTATCCGCTTGGCGATTTAAAAGATAAGAAATAATTAAGACACAATGAAAGCAGAAATTATTATATCAGGATTCGGCGGACAAGGCGTTCTTTCTATGGGCAAAATACTTGCATATTCCGGATTAATGGAAGACAAGGAAGTAACCTGGATGCCAGCCTACGGACCAGAACAACGTGGCGGTACCGCCAACGTAACGGTAATTGTGAGTGATAATAAGATTTCATCACCTATTATAAGCAAATATGATGCGGCTATCATTCTAAATCAGCCTTCTCTCGACAAATTTGAAAGCAAAATAAAACCGGGAGGTATATTGATTTACGATTCATACGGAATTATCAATCCGCCAACTCGTAAGGACATCAAGATTTATTCCATCAATGCAATGGATGCTGCCAATGAAATGGGCAATCCAAAAGCATTCAATATGATTGTTCTTGGAGGTTTGCTCAAGATACTTCCTATAGTAACAATAGACAATGTTCTTAAAGGTTTAAAGAAGACCCTTCCTGAGCGTCATCACACATTAATCCCGATGAACGAAGAAGCAATCAAGAAAGGGATGGAACTTATAAAAGCAATATAAATTATTTATTGTAAAACGTTTTAAAAAGAGGATATCCACTACAGGGTATCCTCTTTTTTTGAAACACTTGCGGCTCACCGGTAAAAGTCAGAGGACTAAGCATTATAGCTTCGAGTACTTATATCCGAAAAAGAGACTGAATTTATATGAATGAGTTGCAAGAGGACGTGAAAAATTTATCTGTTTTGCAGATTTAAAGGTGAATATTTCCAGATATTCTGATACTTTCTTATCCAGACATCAGTTACAGCGTATTGTAGAGCACTATTTTCGCCATTGTTTCAGCGCTCGAATGTAAGCTCAATAAGAGCGAGATATAGATGAATTGTGACATGTACTGAATAAGTTGACACAAACTTATTCAAAAATGAGAAATAATAAAAAGATTGACGATCAGATTCGTCTAGAGATTTTAAACTCTTACCTTCATGGAAGCAAGGGTAAGTATACCCTTGAAAAAGAAAATGGTATATCCAGAGGTTCAATTCGGAATTGGCTTCGTATCTTTGGGCTTGAAGACAAACCATTCCCATTAAATATGAAGGATAAAGCTGTAACAACCGGTACAGAGGATGTCTCTTCAGAAGAAGACATCACCTCTTTGAAAGTGCGCATTAAGGAATTGGAATCTGAGCTGAAGCGTGCAGAGATGGCCCGTGACGTTTATGATTGCATGATTGACCTGGCTGAAGAGAAGTATCACATCAAGGTACGAAAAAACTCCGATGTCAAGTAGTAGGTTGCTTGTCACAAAAGGCGGGTAAAGGTATGAGTTATACCATATCCGCCCTTTGCGGACTGCTTGACATTTCCCGACAAGGGTACTACAAGCACAAAGAAACAAATGCCGAACAAGATGTACTTATAAGCAGCATCACGTATTACTGTCAATTTCTGCGTCAGGAGCTTCCCCGAAGCGGTTGCCGCGAGCTTTACAGTCTGTGTAAGTCTCGGTTCGGAGAAAAGTTCACGATAGGACGCGACCAATTTATCGATGTCCTTCGGGCCAACGGGATGATGCTGCGCCGCAGACGTTACAGACCTCGTACGACCAACTCCGATCATCCATATCGGATCTATCCGGATTTGCTTAACACATCTCCTAAATACGTGGCCTGTGGTGTTTGCCGCATGATGGTGGGTGACATCACTTATATATCCACGAAAGAAGGATTTGCCTATCTTTCGCTGCTGACGGATGTCTTCAGCCGCATCATTGTGGGATATGCCCTCTTTCGGACTCTTGAAGCGGAAGGACCGGCAAAAGCGTTGATGATGGCGTACAGATTTTATAAAGGTCAGGGATTCAACCTTTCAGGTCTTATCCACCATTCCGACCGAGGTGTGCAGTATGCATCAAAAGGTTATGTGTCACAGCTCAAAGAAAGAGGAATCGCTATCAGTATGACGCAAACGGGCGACCCCTTGCACAATGCACTGGCCGAGAGGATGAACAATACCGTTAAGAACGGATGGCTCTTCGATTATGAGAATAAAACATTTGATGAAGCCTTGGAAGGTGTCGCCAGATCCATATATCTCTACAATTGGGCACGACCGCACCAAGCTCTGGCAATGAAAACACCGATGCAAATGCTCCCGGGAGAACATCCAAACCCACTTTGTTCAGCTGATGCTTTAAAGCATCAGCTGAACAAAACAAACTATAAAGAACAAACAATACTTGTTTGTCAATAAAAATAGGATTAACTTTGCAGAGTTGACAACTACTTTAGGTATACATGATTGTAATTGTCAACTCCCTTAGGTTTACTAGTGTTTAACTGTCAACCAAATTCAGTACACCACATTGTGCGCAAATAACTGATACACAGCGAGAAGTTCATAAGGACGAAAATAAAAGTTTGTATGTATAAACTTTTACTTTCGTCCTTATGAATTTTTATGTTTGTCCTTATCATTTTTCGAGAACACAGGTTCGATTGTGGTGTACCAATAAGTGCCACTTCGGTATGGTTAAAATAGTATCAGTATCGCTCCCAATATTCACCTCTTGAAACACCTTGAAAAATATTCTTCGTTCACAAGCCCTCACCAGTTACTTGTAGGCCTCATTATCAATAGTCTTATGTAGAGTTCATAATTCATTGACTATCAGCGAGAAGATACACTTTCCAGGTCCCGTTTTGCTACCGCATCACAATATCTATCTGATATACAGTCGATAACGGTGACGGGAACAGATACTAAAACTATTATAGAAAAACATCGAAATGATTCATACCGCTGCGAACCCTTTTTAAGTAGTCAATGGGACACGATTATTTCAACAAATCAGTGTCGCACTTATCTCCCTAAAACGACATATGCCCCTAAATTTGTTGACGTCCATATGTTTTCAGAAAAACTTAAGGACGTCACCGAAAAAACGAACATACGACAATTTAGCAAAAAATCAACCGTATGTCGCTGCGGTAACTAACGGATGTCGTAGACGAAACTAACGTTAGTTGTTATGATAACTAACGTTAGTTACCGCAGTAACTTCCGTTAGTTATGGCTGCGACATACGTCTGTTTTTTTGAGTGCGTAGTTCCCTCATTTACATTAAATACTTATTAAAATGTGAGAGCCAATTACTTGAATAGGTTTTTACAACTGTTATTATTTCAAGCTCAAGTACTTTATATAAAAAATTATATGCAGAATATTGAGAGAATGAAGGGAGTTTTTGTTTTCTTAATTCATATTTTCATAATTAGTTCGTATATTTGTCGCCATGATTAGGAGATTATTATTCATTCAAACAATGTTGCTTATAGCTACCATAGCGACAGCACAAGGTTTCGGAAATATGGGAAACCGATTTTCGGGGATGTCCGGCAATAATAGGGGAACAAACCAAAACGACAGTTCGAAGACAGAACATGAAACAATTCCTCCCAAACTTTATATGTGGCATCTTGACGAGAACCTGGGGACCGTATTGAAAATGCCTGTTGATACTGCCAATTATAATTTCCAAAACACAAACCTCACAGAGGGAATGAACGGGCACTACAACTATCTGGGCAACCTAGGTTCTGCTCGCCTTTCACGCATATTCTTCGAACGAGAAACAAATACTTCCAACTTCTTCTTAGCTCCTTATTCTCAGTTCTTTGTTACACCGGGAAACTTTAAGTTTACCAACAGTAATGTACCTTATACCAATCTGTCTTACTATAGCGGAGGAGGTAAGCAAAACGGAGAAGAACGATTTAAAGCCTATTTCTCCGTCAATGTCAACAAGCATTTTGCATTTGGTTTTAATATAGACTATTTGTATGGACGGGGCTTCTACAACAATCAGAACACCGCCTTTTTCAATGGAGCACTATTTGCCAGCTACATGGCCGATCATTATGATGCTTCGTTCATTTATAGTAGAAACTATCTCAAGATGAACGAAAATGGCGGTATCACAGACGACCGTTACATTACAAATCCAGAATTGATGGCAAATGGCGGCAAAGTTTATGAAACTCTAAACATCCCTACCTATTTGGATGCCAGTACTAATCGAAACAGTGAATACTATGTATACTTTACTCACCGTTACAAGTTGGGCTTCACCCGAAAAGTAAAAGTCGTAGAAGTCGATAATAACGATCCGCTTGCCAATGCCGATCTGAAAAACAAGATAAAAAATAATCAGGTTGAACAAAGTAAAAAGCCGATACAGCCTACAGCTAAACCGAAGCCAATAGCTCAAAAGCCTCCACTTCCTCAAAAGGGAAAGACAGTGATGCCGCCCAATCAGAAGATGCCGCCAAGACCCACACCTGGTGCTAAAGTTCCAAACGCGGAACCCAAAGCAAAGAAAGATAGTATCATCAGCGAATTTGTCCCTATCACAAGCTTCATTCATACGGTAAAGTTTGAAAATTCGTCTCACCGTTTTCGTTCAAACGACAGCGTTAACGTTAGCTACGACAATACTTATATCAAACCATCGACACATCTTATAAACGACAGCACCCAATACTATTCGATAAAGAACACGTTTGGTATTGCATTGCTCGAAGGTTTCAACAAATATGCGAAAGCCGGCCTCACAGCATACATCTCGCACAAATTGAGTCAATACAAACTGATGAATGCAGACTCTACCAGCATAGACAAATACAACGAAAACGAAGTATTTGTCGGAGGCGAACTAGCCAAACGGCAAGGTAAAGCTCTTCATTATGTCATTAATGGAGAGTTCGGGTTGCTTGACAAAGCGATTGGACAGTTTCGTATAAATGGTAATATTGATCTGAATTTCCACTTGCTGCGCGATACAGTAAGCTTGGTAGCTCGTGGATCTATCAGCAATACCCTTCCCGATTTTTATATGCGCCATTACCACTCAAAACATTTTTATTGGGACGATGAGATGAATAAAGAGTTTCGTTCTCGCCTAGAAGGAGAACTATCTATTGAGCGGCTTCAAACTCATTTAAAATTCGGCATCGAGAACATTAAGAATTACACTTACTTTGACAGTAGCGCCAAGCCCGCACAAAACAGCGGTAACATACAGGTAATGACAGCGACCTTGCGTCAGAATTTTAAAGCAGGTATACTACATCTCGACAACGAGGTAATTTGGCAAAAATCAAGCAACGTTAACGTACTTCCATTGCCCGATCTTTCGTTATATCACAATTTGTATATAGAGACAAAGATCGCCCATAAGGTACTAAACTTACAGTTAGGGGTAGATGTTCGCTACTTCACCACCTATTATGCGCCCACCTATACTCCCGCTCTGCAACAGTTTAATCTGCAAAAGGCGGCGTCGGCTATCAAACTGGGTGGATACCCAATCATCGATGCCTACGTTAACTTGCAACTCAAACGTACTCGCTTCTTTGCCATGTTCTATCACATCAACCAAGGATCGGGCAATAATATGTATTTTCTTGTACCCCACTACCCTCTCAACCAACGGTTGTTTAAAATCGGACTTTCGTGGAACTTCTATGATTAATGTTCGCTATGCAACATACTTATTATTATCGTAAATTTATAAGATATGTGTTTCTCTTCATCGCCATTACATTAGGCGTTTGGATATTCAGAGGGCACAAGCGACCAATCGCAGCACCGCGAGATTTTGCGGCTATTAAGGCTTCGGGGGTACTTCGTGTTGCCGTCGAATACAACAAATTGAACTTCTTTGTAGATAGCAACGGCATAGCTGGATTCAACTATGAAATAGTTAAAGCTTTTGCCCGTGACATGAAATTGAAGTTGAACATCCGCCCCGTAATGAGCGAGACAGAAAGACTGGAAGCTTTACGGAAAGACACTGTCGACCTATTGGCTTGTAATCTGCCCTCCACTACCGAATTGAAAGATTCTCTACTGTTGTCTTCGCCAATCACACTCAATAAGCAAGTACTTATTCAACGCAAACGTGGAATAGGCAAGGCTCCTTACATCAAAAGTCAGCTGGATCTTGCACGCAAGACACTCAACGTACCTCAAAACTCTCCTGCCATATTGCGCATTCAGAATTTGAGCAATGAAATAGGCGACACCATCTACATCAAAGAAATAAAGCAATATAGCAGCGAACAGCTCATGTATATGGTAGAATATGGAGATATCGATTATGCAGTCTGCGATGAGAACATTGCCAAACAATATGCACCCCATTTACCACACATCGATATGCAAATGGCAATTAGTTTCACTCAATTCTATTCTTGGGGAATGAGTAAGCATTCGCCTCAATTACTCCGGCAATTCAACCTGTGGATAGAGCAATTTAAAAAGACAGCAGAATACAAACATATTTGCAAGAAATATGTAGAGAATCTTAATTTAAAACAGAAATGAACGACAAAGTCATTAAATGGGGATTTATAGGCTGCGGTAGTGTGACACAACATAAAAGCGGCCCCGCATTCAAAGAAATAGATTCTTCGGAAGTCGTAGCCATTATGAGTCGTCATCTGGGCAAAGCCGAAGACTACGCTCGCAGCCGTGGAATTACAAAGTGGTACGATGATGCCCAAAGCCTCATCAACGATCCGGAAGTCAATGCCGTATATATAGCCACGCCGCCTTCGTCACATGCTACTTATGCCATTCTTTCCATGAAATCAGGGAAACCCTGCTACATCGAAAAGCCAATGGCACAAACTTACGAAGAATGTACTCGCATCAATCGGGTTTCGCAAGAGACGGGAGTACCTTGTTTTGTAGCCTACTATCGTCGTTACCTACCCTATTTTCACAAAGTAAAGGAACTTATTCACAATGGTTCCATAGGAAAAGTGATCAACGTACAACTGCGTTTTGCCCAGCCACCATCTGAACTCGATTACAACCGCAACGACTTACCATGGCGGGTACAGCCTGATATTGCAGGTGGAGGATATTTTTATGACTTGGCTCCGCACCAGATAGATATGCTGCAAGAACTATTCGGCTGTATACTACAAGCCAAAGGATACAAATGCAACTTGGGCGGACTATACGAGACAGAAGATACTCTTAGTGCATGTTTTCAATTCGACAACGGGCTTGTAGGAAGCGGTTCATGGTGCTTCGTTGCGCACGAATCGGCCAAAGAAGATCGCATTGAGGTCATTGGCGACAAGGGAATGCTGAGTTTTTCTATATTCTCTTTTGCACCCATCGAACTGAACAACGAGGACGGACATCAAGAAATAGTTATTCCCAATCCGCCACATGTACAGCAACCACTCATACAGGCAGTGGTAGACAATTTATTAGGCAAAGCACCATGCGGCTGCACCGGCGAAAACGCCACAACAACCAATTGGGTAATGGATAAGATACTCGGGAAAATATAAAAATGAAACACAACTTCTATTGTCTCATTTTAGTACTAATTCTACTTGTAGGCTGCAATAAGGGGAAGCAAAAGACAAAAACGTTACCACCCCAAAAGCCTGTACCTACATTACAAACACAAAAGCCTTTAAAAAGTCGCCCTGCCAGAATACTAGATTCATTGGGCATGGTGAATATTGCCGAGGCCGATTCAACAATAGTCGTGGATCTAATGTACAGTAAGCCCGACAATTTTACAGGCAAAGTACTATATCATGAATTAAAAGAAGCCTATCTACACCCCAAGGCCGCTCGGGCGCTACTCAAAGCACAGCGGCTACTTCGAAAACTTCATCCCAAATATCGGCTTATTATATATGATGCCGCTCGTCCTTTATCTATTCAAGGCGAGATGTGGAATGTGGTAAAAGGCACTTCTCGAAATATCTATGTATCGAACCCCGCACACGGTGGCGGGCTGCACAATTACGGTTTGGCCGTCGATATCAGTATCGTGGGTGATAATGGGAAAGCACTGGATATGGGTACTCCTGTCGACTTCATGGGTAAGGCGGCACATATCACAAAAGAGCAAGAGCTTGTACACAAAAATATCATCTCAAGACTAGCGCTTGAACATCGATTATTGCTCCGCCATGTGATGCGACAAGCCGGATTTCGTCCCCTACCATCGGAATGGTGGCACTTTAACTATTGCAGTCGCAAAATTGCCCACAAATATTACAAGCTTATTCCCTAAATACACTAGATACTATCAATCAGTTAGAAGATGCTTATCACATCAGAACAACTGCTTTGCACAAATAGGATGACATACTTACAACGCTTGCGACTCACGGCCGTGAGTCGGAAAAAACATAAGGAGGAAAACAATTATAGTACACTATCAATTGCATTTGAGAGAATCATCCATTTATTTTTTGTATTAAGACAGGCTTATGTTATCTTTGTAGCGCAAGAGCATGTTCAGAAGAAATGTTCCACCAAAAGCCGAATATATTACCGCATTATAAATTGAATGATACTGATGTTACGAAAGAATAGCTTTTTCATAGCCCTATTATTAGTACTACTTTGTGCTTGTAGCGGAAAACGAAACGGACAGTACGAAAGTGTAAAAGGTACTGTTGAATCCCTTCAGTATGCTAAAGGATTTAGCATTGTACATGCTTCAAAATATACGGTAGTAACCGTTTTCAATCCTTGGATAAAAGGAAAAATATACGACCGCTATTACTTGGTAAAAGATAAAAAGACGGCAGTTCCATCAGACGGACAAAAGATTATTGTTCCGCTTACAAAAGTAATGGTCAATTCGACCACACACATCGGTTTCCTCGAAGCGCTGAACGAAATAGACAAGATAACAGGTGTATGCAATGCAAACTACATTTATAATCCCGTCGTTGCTGAAAACGTAAAAAAGGGGCGAACAAAAGATTTGGGTGAAGCCTTTAATCTGGATATAGAGAAGTTGCTCATGCTACATCCGCAAGCCGTTTTTGCTACGGCCTATAATGCCGAAGATGAAAACAGTCGCAAAATGCGCCGTTCGGGTATACCTATTATATACAATATAGAATGGCAGGAACCTACACTTTTAGGTCGCGCCGAGTGGATAAAATTTATGGCAGCCTTCTTTTGTAAGGAGAAAGAAGCCGATGCTGTTTTCAGAAAAGTGGTATCGCAATATAATAAGATAAAAGCGCTGGCAAGAAATGCCAAAACAGCTCCTACCATCATGTCGGGACAAGACTTTAGAGGTACATGGTCATTACCTGGAGGCAACAGTTATACCGGACAACTCTTCAACGATGCGCATACATCTTATCTATTCTCTTCGGATACAACAAGAACTACGGTAGCAAGCAATGTGGAAGAAGTACTTATTAAATTTCACAACGCAGACATTTGGATAGGAACAGATATGCATTCTACCCGTGAGTTGGATGCCGCCAATCCGAAATATAAACTCTTCAAAGCCTTTCGTAATAACCGTGTATACAACGCCAACAAACGAAGTAATGCGGCTGGTGGCAATGACTATTGGGAAAGTGGTGTAGTGCGCCCGGACTTGTTGCTGAGCGATATGCTTAAGATTGTTCATCCGGAACTAATGCCTCAGTACCAACTCACTTATATGGAACAACTGAAATGAAACTGAAGTTTTTCTTGTTATTCATATTGTTAATGGTGTTTTTCCTGTGCGATATTATTTTCGGTAGCGTCAGTTTGCCGTTAAGTGACGTATGGGCTGTATTGACGGGACATAGCCAAGACCCTATTTATAGAGAAATCATACTCGATCATCGTTTGCCCAAAGCCATTACGGCAATTCTGACAGGAGCGGCATTGTCGGTAGCAGGAGTACTAATGCAAACCATGTTTCACAATCCATTGGCAGGTCCGGATGTATTGGGAGTCACCTCGGGAGCAGGACTTGGTGTAGCATTATTAACAATGGGTACTACTTTTTTGCCGGCTTGGATGCTTGGAGGAAGTGCCCATGTCGTTGCAGCTGTCATAGGAGCAGCCTTGATACTCTTTCTGGTCATTATTGCATCAATAAAAGTACCCAACACAGTTTCGCTATTGATAATAGGTATCATGTTCGGCTACTTCACCGGTGCCATCGTCAGTGTATTGCAAAGTGTAAGCGACCCTGAAACATTGAAATTATTCATCAGTTGGACATTCGGAAGCTTATCGGAAGTAGGATGGACTCAACTCAACATATTGATTCCGGTGACGGTCGTTGGCATTGTCATGGCAATGTTGATGCAAAAACAGCTTAACGCATTACTTCTGGGCAAGAACTATGCTGTAGGATTAGGTATTTCGGTGCGACGGTTACGATTGCTTATCATCATAGTTACTGCAATACTTGCAGGAACATCGACGGCTTTCACAGGTCCTATCAGCTTTATAGGCATCACGATGCCGCATGCTGCGCGAGGGATTTTTCATACATCCAACCATCGCATCGTCTTTCTGGCATCCGTTTTGTGTGGCGCCAGTGTATTGCTCATCTGCGACTGTCTGTCACAAGTGTCTCTGACACACGGTTTGTTACCCATCAATGCAGTGACTGCTCTATTTGGAGCACCCATCATTTGTTGGATAATCATTAAAAAACAATAGGAAAACAATATTTTATTGCGAAATTTATTCTACCTTTGATAGGTCAAAGACAAGTATGATTCGGTAATAAGAGAATAAAATTTAGATTATATTCTTTGTATTGACCTTAGCTTACACTATCTTTGTTCACTAACTTTATTATTTTTGATATTACTTACATGGGAAGAGTTCTTATTATAGGAGCCGGCGGTGTTGCTACCGTCGCAGCACATAAAGTGGCACAGAATGCCGATGTGTTTACAGATATAATGATAGCCAGCCGTACTCAATCTAAGTGTGATGCGATAGTAAAGGCTATAGGTAACCCTGCCATCAAAACGGCTCAAGTAGACGCCGATGATGTAGACCAATTGGTGGCATTGTTTAACGACTTCAAGCCCGAATTGGTGATGAACCTCGCTTTACCTTATCAAGATCTGACTATTATGGAAGCCTGTCTGAGAGCAGGAGTCAATTATCTCGATACAGCCAATTATGAGCCAAAAGATGTTGCACATTTCGAATATAGTTGGCAATGGGCTTTTCATGATCGCTTCAAACAA
This sequence comes from uncultured Bacteroides sp., assembly GCA_963676865.2. Lineage (GTDB taxonomy): Bacteria > Bacteroidota > Bacteroidia > Bacteroidales > Bacteroidaceae > JAAYUD01. Next base: position 325,118 of record CAXXSS010000001.1, read on the forward strand.
GCCGGACTGACCGCCATTCTTGGTTGCGGTTTCGACCCGGGAGTAAGTGGGGTATATACTGCTTACGCTGCAAAGCACTATTTTGACAAGGTGGAATATCTTGACATTGTGGATTGTAATGCAGGCAATCATCATAAAGCATTCGCTACTAATTTCAATCCGGAAATAAATATCCGCGAAATAACACAAAAAGGCCGCTATTATCAAGACGGTAAATGGATACAAACCGAACCGCTTGAAGTACATAAGCCGCTCAACTACCCGAATATCGGTCCGAAAGACTCTTATTTATTATATCACGAAGAATTGGAATCTCTGGTTAAACACTATCCAACTATTAAGCGGGCTCGTTTTTGGATGACCTTCGGGCAGGAATATATTACTCATCTTCGGGTGATTCAAGATATAGGAATGGCGCGAATAGATCCGGTCATGTATAACGGACAGGAGATTGTTCCATTGCAGTTTTTAAAAGCCGTATTGCCCAATCCACAGGATTTAGGAGCCAACTACGAAGGCGAGACGTCTATCGGGTGCCGCATTCGAGGGATGAAAGACGGCAAAGAGCGTACATATTATGTTTACAATAATTGTAGCCATCAAGCAGCATACAAGGAGACTGGAATGCAAGCAGTAAGCTACACTACTGGAGTGCCCGCTATGATCGGTGCAGAGATGTTCTTTAAAGGGCTTTGGAATCGTCCGGGAGTGAACAACGTTGAAGAGTTCGACCCCGATCCTTTTATGGAACAATTGAACAAACAGGGATTGCCTTGGCATGAAGCGTTTGACATAGATTTGGAACTGTAGAATACAGACATTAAATTAAGCGAATAAGGTTAATCACTCCGGGGAAAGCTAAGGCATAGTCCACGGACCAAACAAAGAAATATGGCAAAGAAAGAAGAAGAATTGAATTTCGAAGGTGGAGAAAAGAAGACTGTCGATTCAAATAAATTGAAGGCTCTACAAGCCGCCATGGACAAAATAGAAAAGAGCTTTGGCAAAGGTTCTATCATGAAAATGGGCGACGAGGTAGTAGAAAACATCGAAGTGATTCCGACAGGATCTATCGGGCTGAATGCCGCTCTGGGTGTAGGTGGTTATCCCCGCGGACGAGTTATTGAAATATATGGACCGGAATCGTCCGGTAAAACGACTTTAGCTATTCATGCTATTGCCGAAGCCCAGAAGATGGGAGGTCTTGCTGCATTTATAGACGCAGAACATGCTTTCGATCGTTTTTATGCAAAAGCATTGGGCGTCGATGTCGACAATCTATACATTTCTCAACCTGATAATGGCGAACAAGCACTTGATATAGCAGAACAGCTCATTCGTTCTTCCGCTATTGACATCATCGTGATCGATTCTGTTGCAGCTTTAACACCTAAAGCCGAAATAGAAGGAGACATGGGAGAGAATAAAGTAGGGCTTCAAGCTCGTTTGATGTCTCAGGCATTAAGAAAACTTACTTCCACTATCAGTAAGACGCGCACTACATGTGTCTTCATCAATCAGCTTCGTGAGAAAATCGGAGTGATGTTTGGCAATCCCGAGACAACCACTGGCGGTAACGCACTAAAGTTTTACGCTTCGGTTCGTCTTGATATTCGTGGCGGACAAACGATAAAAGACGGTGAAACCATCCTTGGTCGTCAAACGAAAGTGAAAGTAGTAAAAAATAAGGTTGCTCCTCCATTCCGTCGTGCCGAATTTGACATAATGTTCGGTCACGGTATTTCGCGCTCAGGAGAAATTGTCGATTTGGGCGTAGAATATGGTATTATTAAAAAGAGTGGATCTTGGTTCAGCTATAATGATTCGAAGTTGTCGCAAGGTCGCGATGCAACAAAGAGACTGCTTGAAGACAATCCTGAATTATCAGAAGAATTGGAAGGATTGATATTCGACGCTATTAAGAAACCGGCAGAATAAGAGTAAAATATCATAGCCACCTTTTGAAACGGTTTATTGATATAATATAAAGAAGAAACAGAAACACGACGTGTTTCTGTTTCTTCTTTATATTATATCAATGTTTACCTTCCGTCGGATAAAATCAATATACTTTCGTCTTTTTGATTAATAGAGAGGCGGCGCTGTTCCAAAGCTCTTTCTCTTTATTCTAATATCGTGTATTGAGCTTGTATTTATATTAATGAGGTGCAAGAGGATGTGTATTTCAAAGTGAATATTAGGAAATATTCACTTTGAAATACGTTCCGATTAGAACTAGAGAATTTAATGAATCTTCTCTCCTTCTTTCTTTGTCTTGCGAGATTCCTTTTTGGCAAGAAGCACAATATGGAAAATATATTCTGACATCCACTCTTCTGAGTAACCAAGACGTTCTTTATATTGACGAACATTGGCAGCAGTCTTATGAATTTCATCCTTTTTCCAGATCATTTTAGTACAAATCTTATGTACAGTCTGTTGAGTAAGCGAGTAGATTGTTTTTTTAAATGCAGACGGAAGACGAAGTTTCCATTGCATTAAGTTTCCAATCAACATCATCAAGTCATTACTGAAGCCTTGGTAAAGATAGAGGTATGTTTGAATATCATTCTGATTATGACAATTGTTCTTGATAGAATGGTTGATTTCTTTAAAAAAATTCTCACTCATACCGTAATCCTGCATCAACATTTTTTTCGATGCCGATTTTTCGGCGATACCGAGTTTACCACCTTGGGTAGGTATTTTAAAAAGCCGCTTAAAATTGGCAATATCAGGAAGAATGCGAATATTGGTAATCCCCATTTGGGTAGCCAATATCGATTGGAAATAAACACGGGTTAGAGAAACATAATCTTCTACACTGGTCTTTGATACGTTGTCTGCATTTCCCTTTTTACCGAATATATTTGAGAATAAGCCCATATTTAATATATCTTTTAAAGTTTCTAATACGCAAAGGTAGTAATTTTGTTCTTTAATTACCTTATAAATGGTGCACAATCATTATTTTTTAGACAGATCGTTAAAAATATTCTTTCTTTTTTTTCTGTTTTACGAATAAAAACGTATTTTTGTCTCGCAATATTAACATTGAAAAATAGAATGGTTATGAAAGAATTAATTGAAAAAGCTGCTGCTCTGTATGCAGAATTCACAAAAGATGCTGATTTACAGCTCAACAAAGGTAACAAAGCTGCCGGTACCCGTGCTCGTAAAGCTTCTCTCGATTTGGAGAAACTGATGAAAGAATTCCGTAAAGCATCTTTAGAAGCTTCAAAACAGTAGTTTCTTTAGTAAAAGGAAATTTGAAGCCAGGCTTGCGCTTGGCTTTTTTTGGCTAGTAACGTTATCAGTTTTTAAGTTTATCATTCTTTACGATTGATAGGTTCGACATAAATGAAAGCAGATGTTTTTGACAAATTGAAGATTCTGGCCGAAGCTGCCAAGTATGATGTTTCGTGCTCTTCTAGCGGTACTGTACGCTCTAATCAAAAAGGCGGTGTAGGAAATACTGTAGGAGGAATAGGAGTCTGTCATAGTTTTGCTGCTGATGGGCGGTGCATCTCTTTACTTAAAATCATGCTCACCAATTTTTGCATTTATGATTGTGCCTATTGCATTAACCGACGGAGCAATGACCGACCTAGGGCCACCTTTGCGGTTTCCGAATTGGTCGATTTGACAATGGAGTTTTATCGACGCAACTATATTGAAGGGTTGTTTTTAAGTTCAGGAGTTGTTCGCAACCCAGACTACACGATGGAACGGCTTGTAAAAGTGGCCAAAGATTTGCGCACAGTCCACCGGTTTAATGGCTATATTCACTTGAAAAGCATTCCGGGAGCTAGTAGCGAACTCATTCGTGAAGCAGGACTCTATGCCGATCGTCTTAGTGTGAATATTGAGATCCCTAATGAACAAAGTTTGCAACGCTTGGCCCCCGAGAAAACGTTCAAGAGCATCTTTCAACCCATGCAATTTATTAGACAGCATGCAATTGAAAGCTCGGAAGAAAGAAAACATTTTCGTTCGGCGCCTCGTTTTGCTCCCGCAGGGCAAAGTACTCAAATGATTGTTGGTGCAACTCCCGAAAGTGATAGTGATATATTGCAACTTTCGTCGGCTCTTTATACACGACATACAATGCGGCGTGTTTATTATTCGGGATATATATCGGTCAATACTTATGACAAACGCCTTCCGGCTTTAAAGCAACCACCTTTGGTGCGCGAAAACAGATTGTATCAGGCAGATTGGCTCATGCGGTTCTATCACTTCAAAGTCAACGAAATAGTTGATGATGCTTATCCCAATCTCGATTTGGAGATCGATCCAAAGTTGGCATGGGCTTTACGTCATCCGGAAATATTTCCCGTAGACATCAATACGGCCGACTACGAAATGATACTTCGCATACCTGGCATTGGCGTCAAATCAGCTACTCTTATTTGTTCGTCGCGACGCTTTTCGCGACTAGGTTTTTACGAATTGAAGAAGATTGGAGTAGTCATGAAAAAAGCACAATATTTTATTGTCTGCCGCGAATTACCGGCTCATACTATCAATGAATTAAAACCAAGCGGCGTTCGCTCGTTGCTTGTTCCGACTGTTAAAAGGAAAATCGATGATGGCCAGTTGGAATTAGATTTTGATGCAACCAGATGACTACCTTTTTTTATGATAAAAGTTTTGAAGGAATGCTTACTTGTCTTTTTGAAGCATATCGTTTGAAAGATTTTCCAGAGCAATTACTGGTTACAGATGCTCCTATTCCTCTTTTTTGCGACCATCATTATACGATCATTACCGAAGAGATGAAATCTGATAGAGTATGGAAACATATTACGTCCAAATTATCAGTAATGGGGACAAAAGAGGTTACTAATTGTTGGCTATCCGAATTGCCTGATATTGACATATTATTATTCCGCTATTTACGCAAGACGATTGATTCATCGCGAAGCATTGAAACAAACTTTGCCGATCCGGATGTACTTCTACTGTCCAAAATATATAAGAAAGTAAGCTACGAGGCTCATCGGCTTATACAATTCGCTCGTTTTCAGAAAACCGCCGACGGCACTTATTTTGCTCCCCTAGAGCCGCAATTCAACACCCTGCCACTTGCCATCCACCACTTTTGCGACCGCTTTGCCGATGAGAAGTTTTTGATGTATGATATGAAACGTCATTATGGCTTTTATTATGATATGAAGGACGTCACCGAAGTGACACTTACCGACGAAGAAGAAAGAATAAAGAATGGGCAACTTCGTACAGAATATGCCGATAAAGACGAAAGTATTTATCAACAATTATGGCGTAGCTATTATGATACTATTGCCATCCAAGAAAGGATCAACCCACGCAAACGGCGCCAAGATATGCCTGTGCGCTATTGGAAATACCTTACTGAAATGAAATAAATCTCACAAAAGATTGCTTTCTTTGCATTATATTATCCCGACTATAATATCAAAGTCGCAACCAAATACAAAACAAAATGAAAATAAAATTAGTTTTTTTATCACTCTTTTGTTTGCTCTTATCGAGCAATATCCTTGCTCAAGGCGATGTATATGAAAGATCAAAAGAGTATGAACCTCCTACAGACAAGCAAGTTGTACAAAAGCTCAGTCATTGGCAAGACCTTAAATTCGGTGTTTTGTTTCATTGGGGGCTTTATGCCGTACCAGGTATTGTTGAATCTTGGTCTATCTGCAATGAAGATTGGATTACTCGTGATACGACTCAAACCTATCAACAATATAAAGATTGCTACTGGGGGCAGTGCCATAAGTTCAATCCTATAAAATTCAATCCCGATCAATGGGCACATGTCATGAAAGATGCAGGTATGAAATACATGATATTCACCACTAAGCATCACGATGGTTTTTGCATGTTCGATTCTCATTTGACTGATTTTTCTATAGCCAATTATGCATTCAAAGATAATCCGAAATGTGATGTAGCCCAATACGTATTTGACGCTTTTCGTAAGCAGGATTTTATGATCGGCGCCTATTTTTCAAAACCCGATTGGCATTCACAATACTATTGGTGGGATGTCTATCCACAGAAGAATCGTAATGTCAATTATGATATTCAAAAATATCCGGCGCATTGGCAGATGTTCAAAGATTATACATATCGCCAGATAGAAGAGCTCATGGGACGTTATGGACGTGTTGATATATTATGGCTTGATGGCGGTTGGGTTTGCAAAGAGAACAATCAAGATATTGATATGCCTCGTATTGCCGAAATGGGTCGTCGCTATCAGCCCGGCTTAATAATGGTAGATCGTACCATTCACGGTCCCTATGAAAACTATCAGACACCAGAACGCACTATCCCAGAAAAGCAACTGCCTTATCCATGGGAAAGCTGTATTCCGCTCAGTGATGACTGGGGCTATGTCAAACATCCTAACTTCAAATCACCACAAAAGATTATCAATTCGCTCATAGAAATTGTTGCCAAAGGAGGAAGTCTCGTTCTTGGCGTAGGTCCAACCCCCGAAGGAGTGATACAACCTGAAGTAATAGAACGATTGAAGATAATTGGCACATGGATGAGAGAAAATGGAACAGCCATATACAATACCCGTTCTACACCTATATATAATAGTGGCAATACTTGGTTCACAGCCGACAAAAACGGTAAAACTCTTTATGCAATCTATCGTTTGGATGAAAAACAAACATTGCCCGATATAATCAAATGGGAAGGCAATATTCCTGCCAAAGGTACCAAAATGCGCTTACTTTGCAATGGTAATGTCCTTAAGTGGAAAGCCTATGGAAATACCGTAACCGTATTCCTCCCCAAAGGAATGAAAAATCAATCTTTTTCCATGACTTTCCAAGTGAAAAAGTAATTTCACTTTTTTTTGTAAAACCAATAAGACGTATAAAGCCTTCACTTTTCATTTAAGGTTTTATACGTCTTATCGATTTTATCTGCTTCCAGCAATTTTAATAATTATATCTAATAACCTTGAAGAGCTTTTCTATTTCTGTGTTATTATTTAGTACTATAAGCGTATATTTTATATATACATATATATATTAACTTTATATTAACTAAATAAACTATAATATATTTTTATTTCTAAAAAATATAAATTATATTTGTTGCATCGAATTAAAATCGATATATAAACCTAAAACAAATATGAAAACCATTTATGGAATGCATTAACCCAAACTAAGTATTATTATGAACAAAAAATGGCGTTATTTCTTAGTTTTGTTTGTCTCTCTCTTCATGAGTGTACCTTTAGCAGTGAGTGTCTATGCAGACGAATCTGTTCAATCGGTTGTACAAACAAAGAAAATCACTGTAACGGTTGTCGATTCTAAGGGCGAGCCGATTATTGGTGCGAATGTATTGGTTAAAGGTACAAATAAAGGGGGTATTACAAATCAAAAAGGTAAGTTTACCCTTAATGTACCTAATAAAGGAAAACTAATTATCTCTTTTGTGGGGTATATTACAAAGACTGTTGATCCAACAAATAACATGGTAATCACTCTTGATGAGGATTCGAAAATGTTGGGCGAAGTTGAAATCACAGCAGAGTTTGGTATGAAACGTGTGGCTCGTTCGGTCGGTTCTTCTGCTCAAAATGTGAAAGCTGCCGATATTATTAACTCGGGACGTGATAATTTTATTACTGCTTTACAAGGTCGTGTATCAGGTATTAATGTGACATCTAGTGGTGGTACTCCTGGTTCTTCGACAACTGTGACTTTGCGTAGTCTCACTTCTATTTCGGGTAACAATCAACCTTTGTATGTTATTGATGGTATCCCAATGAATAACTCGACTTTCGATCCAGGAACATTTGCTGATGCAGGAGCAAACTTCAGTACGCGTAACTTGGACTTTTCATCTCGTGGTAATGATTTTAATCCTGAAGACATTGAATCTCTTACAGTTTTGAAAGGTGCAGCTGCTGCAGCCTTGTACGGATCTGACGCTTCTAATGGTGCTATTATTATCACTACTAAAAAGGGGCGACCAGGTAAAGGGCGCGTAAGTTATAGCAACTCCTTCAGTTTAAGCAAAGCGTATGGATATCCTGACATGCAGAATAAGTATTCTCAAGGTGCTTATGGTACAACTAACTATTATTATACCGCTCGCTATGGTGGTCTCTACCCCAAATATACCAAATTCTATGACAATGTTGGTGCCGTATTACGCACAGGTTTCTCTCAACAGCATAATGCTTCAGTCGAAGCCGGAAGCGACAAGGCCACTATTAGAGCAGGTATTTCTTTCTTAGATGAAAAAGGTATTGTAAAATTGACCGATTACAAACGTATGAATTTAACTTTATCAGGGCAATCTCAAATTACAGATTGGCTAAAGTTTGAAGGGTCAATGCAATATACTTCAACTAAAAATAATAAAGCTCTTCGCGGGACAGATGGTCCATTATACTTAGCTATGCGGTGGCCAATTATAGATGATATGTCGAATTACATGAATCCTGATGGTTCTCATATGCGTTATCCCAATTTATATACTGATACTGATTTGCTCAACCCATTATTTGGCATGCACAAAAATAAGCTATATGATGAATCAGATCGTATATTGGCATATGGAGCTATTACAATTACACCAACAAAACACACCTTTATTAGAGCTCAGGCTGGATGGGATCTCGGTATGCAGACTTTTGAAACATCTATGCATCCTTATTACTCTGCAGCAAATGGTGATGTAGGAAAATATAATATGGCCAAAGCCAATTTTAATGATCCAACCTTGAATTTTCTTGCAGGTTATAACAATACTTTTTTTAAAAATAAACTTACTTTCAATGCACAGGTAGGTTACCATCAAATAGAAGATGGTAATAGTCAATTGTCTACTTATGGAAGTAAATTTCAAGTAATCGATTTTCAATCCATCAATAATTGTGACGCCGCAACGATTACATCTTCAAAAATATCGACAAAGCGTCGTATACAGGCTATTTCTACCCAAGCGGAATTTGGCTGGGATAATATGGCTTTCTTGACATTGCGTGCTCGTAATGACTGGTCGTCTACTCTGCCTGTTGACAATAGGCATTATTTTTATCCGGCAGCAGAATTTGCTTTTATAATGACAGAACTTCCTTTTTTAAAGAATAATCAGTACGTTAATTATCTAAAGCTTCGCGGTTCCATCGCTCAAGTTGGTAAAGATGCTTCTCCCTTATCTATCGACCCGGAATTGCAAACTACGGGGTTAACGGGTGGTGGATATATGTATGGTTATAGTGGTCCAAACAAGGATTTAAAACCCGAAATGACAACCTCTTGGGAAGCCGGTTTTGAAGGGCGTTTCTGGAAAGATCGGATTGTCACTGATTTTACCTATTTCCATACACACTGTGCCGACCAGATTGTAAATGGATTCCGTTTGAGTTATGCTACCGGTTTTGTTTTGAATAATATGAATGTCGGAACTTTCAATACATGGGGATGGGAAGGACATATTGATGTTGATATTATCAATCATGAAGCAACTAAATTCCGGTGGAATGTAGGTCTAAATATGTCACATACGAACTCAAAAGTCGTTTATCTACCTCCTAATGTAAGCGAATATTATAATGCTTATACATGGAACTCTGGTAATATTAGGAATGGTATAATGGTGGGAAATCCCGTCACAACACTCACGGGGCTTGCTTATACACGCAATAGTAAAGGACAAAAATTAATAAACCCTACAACAGGACTTCCTTATGTAAACAGTGCATGGAGTGTGATTGGCGATCGTGAACCTTTATTGAGGTTTGGTATAACAACTGCTGTTGAATTTCAAAACTTCCGTCTATCTGCGATGTTTGCAGGTAGGTATCACGCAACCGTTGTTAATGGAACTAAACGCTCCATGATGTCTTCCGGAACAAGTTGGGAATCAGTCAGGCTTCGTGAAAGAGGACCTGTAGTATTTAATGGTATCCTAAAAGATGGAAATGAAGAGACGTCCAATCCTACCCCTAACAATATTTCTGTGAGCTATGCAGATTATGGTTCTTCTATCTATTCGGGATATGATGAAGATTGGTTAGAAAAGAATGTAAACTATTTACGTTTGCAAGAGTTGAGACTTTCATATACCGCTCCGCAAAAATTCCTTAAGAATGTGTTTAACGGTTTTATCAGTAACGCTGTTGTATACGTATCTGGTAACGATTTGTTTACATGGACAAACTATTCGGGTATTGATGCAGTAGGTAATACAATTTCTGCTGCCGCAGGTGGAACAGGAGGTGAAGGTTATGATGTTTGGTCTATCCCAAATCCAAGAGTTTTATCTTTTGGTGTAAGCCTTACCTTTTAATTGATATAGGTTATTTTAATATTGCAAAAATATGAAAAGAATATATATAAAAAATATGATAAAGGTTTTATCAGTTTTTCTATTACTGATAAACATGGGTTGCAACAACTATCTTGATGTAAATAAAAATATAGATGCTCCAGATTATGTGGATGGATACTTGTATTTAGCCGGTATTCAACAGGAATATCAAGGCATGTATTGGGATGGTATGGCAACAACGGGACTTTCTCAAATGTTTGGGACAACAAGTAATAGTTATTCGAACTTTACAAGTAATTATTACAATGAAGGTTCGGATACAGGTGGCGAAATATGGCGCGTTGCCTTTTGGTTGCAAGGTATGAATTTAGAGAATATGATAAATGAGTCTGTTGCCGCCAAAAATTATACGTTGGCAGGAATTGGCTATGCAATGAAAGCATATACTTGGGATAAGTTGACTAAAGAATATTGTGATGCACCGATGAAGGAAGCGTTTCAGAGCAATAGATTATCTTTTGATTATGATTATCAGTCAGAAATTTACAAGCAAGTGCGTTCATGGGCTACTACTGCTATCAATTATCTACAGATGGCGGACAGTACTAATTATGGAACTAAAATTTCGGCAAATGATTATATTTATGGTGGAGACAAAACTAAATGGACTAAATTTGCCTATGGCGTTATAGTTAGTAACTTGGCTTCACTTTCAAACAAATCGAACTTTACTACAGCGTATGCCGATTCATTAATTTTATGTGCCAGTAAGTCATTTATATCTAATGATGATAATGCTACCCTCTCTGTTGCTGGTGGTTCCGCTTCATCTGCTTATTCTTCGTATAACAATTATTGGGGAATTTATAGAGGAAATGTTGGATATAGCTATTTTCAACATGATTATGCTGTTCAAGTAATGACAGGTACTGTCTTTGACTATGATCAAGCAACGGGTAATAGAATACCAAATGATCAAGATAATAAATTTTATCCATATTATTTAGCTGCAAAACAAATAATATGTGACACATTGAAAACTACTGGTCACTACGATCCTCGTATGGCTGTGAAATTGAGTACAACAGATGATGCAGCTTATTTAAATATCAATAATGCAGATAGTGTTAAGGCCTATAAATATTATGGAGGATCGTTTGGATCGGCAGCAGGCCCTATCGGAACAGCTCCGTCGCTTTACGGAAGTACGGCTACAACTTATGATGTTACTAAAGTGGGCGCAGGGCGTTGGCTATTCCGTGATAATGCACCTTACATCTTGATGACGTGTGCAGAACTCAAATTTGATTTGGCAGAAGCCTATTGGAAGAAGGGGGATAAAGATAATGCTTTAGCTGCTTTTAAGGATGGAGTAACAGCTGATTTAGCTTTTACTGCTAAATATCTTACACCAGGGACTGCAAATTCTTCTAATATTGGAGATAAAATCAGTACTTCTCTTTTCAACAAATTAGCAGCAGATTATACTGCAGGACCTTATGTAGGTGGAATAACTGCCGACAACTTGACGCTATCAAATATTATGATGCAAAAATGGGTGGCGCTTTATCCTTGGGGATCACTTGAGGCATGGGTTGATTTACGTAAATATTTTTATGACATTAATTATAGTGATAATTATCCTTATCTTAATAATGGATGGGATATAAATACTGTCAATCAAAAATGGGATACCGATGCCAGCAAAGTATATAAAGGTTTCTATCTTTCACCTGCACAAGTAGCAGGGCGTAAAGGCACATATAACACCAAGAATCACGGGTCACCTTGTTTCCGTATCCGTCCGCGTTATAATTCTGAATATATGTGGAATTTACCAGCACTTAAAGGTTTACTTCCAATTGCGGGTACAGCAGAAAATTATCAGTGCTCTATTCCTTGGTTTGCTTATCCCGGTGATTTACCAACCTCTATAAATAATTAAATATTGAACACCATTTATTTAAGGAGATATTAAAATGAAAAAAATATATTATCTAGGCTATCTGGTTGGAATCATTCTTTTTGCTACTTCATGTGAAAAACATGAAGTAGAGTATGATACGACAGATTTGGGAAATAATGTGGCAGAATTTCAAATTCATTATTGTGCTCCAATTGTCAGTACAACGGATGCCTACATCTATCAGGTGAATGTCAATGATTCTTTATATGCTAACAGTAATTCACCTCTGCTTCCATATAATGCCATACCAAATGGCTCGGTCGGGCGTTTCTTTACGGCAAAAGCTGGTACGGTCAATCTTAAAATGTATACTGGTAAAACAACTCCTACTCTTGCCTATAATCAAAGTTGTACATTAAAAACGGGTAAGCAAAATATTTTTATTTACGATTTGCAACAACCGCCTATTATCTTTGATAATGGTTACCCTTATGCGACAAATACGACAGCTAATACGGACTCTACAGCATGGGTTAAGTTTTATAATTTCATGTATGAAAATACAAGCACCCCAACAACTTTAAAGCTTCAGTATCAATACTATTATAAGAATTCAACAACGAATTTATATTCGGATACGGTTAATGTGGGGAAGCCTGTTTCTTTTGGTGAAACGACCGATTGGCAACCTGTAAAAGTGAAGAAAACAGTCTTTAATTCTTCTGGGTACATCACTCTTTATTATCTTATAAAAGTAATTGATGCAAATGGTAATGATATTGGATTTTTGCAAATGGTTAACTCAAAAGGTAAAACTGTATCTTATTCAAATTCTTTGACTGCATACATTGGACGTCGCTATCACCATGTTCTGGCAGGTGTCCGTACTCAAAAGTCTCCAAGCATAGCAGTATCTGTCTTTACAGCTTTATAAGCTGTTCGTGTTATAAAATTTATGAATAAAATAGGCCGTTCTTCATTATTGAGAGAACGGCCTATTCTTATAGTATTTTCAACATTTATTGAACAGGAGTGTTCATTTGTTGATTGTATTGTGCATCAGTGGCGCAATCGAACCAGCATGGATATTGCCAAATATTATCGGCTGCTGCATATTTGTTGGAAGCTTTCCATTCAACTTCATTATAGCTAGTTTCCAATGTGCCAGGTTGTGACCAACGGCGATATTGAGAGCCCATATTAATAGTCTTTTGAGCTAAATTGTCTTGGTAATATTCATAAGGAATAGCCCAATTCGGGTATGCGGTAGTATTATAATCATAACGACGCATATCAGCCCAATTCTGTGAAGTCATAGACATTGCAATAAACTTCTGTTCCATGATTTTGCCAAGTGTTAAATCACCTTGTGTACCTATAGCAGCACTCATAAAAGCATCAACTTTTGCTGATGAGATTTGACTCTTTGATGGATTCTGAGCGTCAGTTTTATTATAAGCAGTAAGACTAGAATTCATTAAATCGATACTAGCCTGAATGCCGTCCTTATATGCGGCGTAAGCTGTACCTTTATCTCCTTTGTTGAAATAAATTTCTGCTTTAATAAAACACATTTCTGGATATGTTACTAGAAATGTTGGAGACGTAGGACGTGTAAACATGGTTCCTGTAGCTAATATAGAACCGTCTGCAGATGTCCAATCTTCACTGGGGTCACCTTGATTTTGTGCTGAAGAATAAAAAGAGTTATATATTGTATCGCCCCAACATGTCTTGTCTGTCGTATTGCAATACCATGATCCAGGCGCTACAGTTAAAACCGTACCATCAGAAGCTGTCAAAGTAACAGCTTTACCTGTATGATCATTGTAGGTCGTTGGATATGGATAATTGGACATACGTCTAAGTGATTGTTGATCAGCTCCTGCAGAACGCCTCCATATTTTATCACCTCCTTGACGCCAAGGTAGTAATTTATCAGCACGAGGATCTTCAACACCTTTATTATCGAAATTGGTCAACATACCGGCATACCACGATGTGGGGCGCGTATTTTTATTCATTCCGATGGAGCAATAATTGACATTAGCATACATAGGGTCGCCAAACAAAATATCCCCGATGTTATCTGTAGCTAAGTCTTGGTGTTTTATTACTGTACTGACGGCATTAGATGTAGGAGCTTTTGAAAGACAATCTAAAATAGTCGCTGTATCATAAGTACCACTTTTTTTAGATAAGTTGTTCAGCCAACGAGCCTTTAAACCATAACACATTGCAATCCATTTGTTAACATCACCACCATTCCAACTATCTCCAGCAGAGAGTGCTGGAAGAGTGCTTGCTTGAGGTTTGTTTAAGAGTTCTATAGCTTTATCTATATCGCTGATGCATCCATTAAAAATAACTTTACCATTATCATATTTTGGTGTTACAGCAGATCCTAAAGCCTGAGTATAAGGCATTTCACCATAAAGTTCTTGCATTAACATAAACGCCATTGCTTTGATAGCATAAGTTGCTCCCTCATATTGATAAGCGCCAACTTCTTCACATTTGGCTATCATGTCATTAAAGTTTGCTAAGCATCCAATAAACAACCATTGATAAACGGTAGTAGAAGTTGAATTGTCTCCTCTCCAGCCTGCCAGATAACCGTCACGAGTGGCACGGCGAGTTCCAAGGCATGTGTTTTCTTGGGTAATTAAAGCTGTACGAACATTAGCTACACCTTGAGCATAAAGATAATAATGTTGCATCCACGGTAAACGTGTTTGAACACTTGCGGTGCTATTAGATGGTGTATCAGGGTCAGTATTAATATCCAAATAGTTGCTGCAGGAAGTCGTAGTCAATACTAAAAATACACACAATCCTATATATTTAAAAAGTTTCATATCTTAATTTTTTTAATAAATTGATGATAGACTTAGAATGTAAGATTAAGGCCGAATGACATACCGGCAGTAGCAGGAACTCCACAATAATCAAAACCTACAGAGCTTGAACCTATAGTACCAGATCCTGCCGCAGAAGCTTCCGGATCAAGACCTTTGTAATTGGTTAATAATAAAAGGTTGTTACCTGTAACGGAGAATGTACATCCTTTGATATATTTCAATTTAGTCAATAATGATTGTGGGCAGCTATATGATAATGTAACTGAACGCAGACGCAACCAATTGACTTGTGTCATAAAATTGGCAGATTCACGAGGGTAGTAAGTTCCCCAATAATCTTGAATAATGCTACGTCCGCTAGTCTTTGTTGAAGCTCCCATATCATAACTTTCTCCAGCATTATAAGTAAATGTCTTGTCTTGATAAACAGGAGCATCTGTTGTGCCTGTATTAACAACGCCCTTTATTGTCAACGTTTCACGATTCAAGGTACGTTTGCTCAGACCATTATTAGTCAACATATATTCAGTTCCATTATATACAGCACCTCCCAAACGAAAATCCAGTAGAAATGAAAGATTCCAGTTTTTATATTGGATGCTATTGTTTAAACCTCCCTGAATTTTGGGTTCACGGTTGCCAAGATAGTGAGTTGATTCTCCATCCCATGTCGGCATACCATAATTATCTAAGATAACTTGCCCTTTGTCCGTACGAGCCCATTGTGAACCGGAAATTCCCATAAATTTACCGTTGTTGAAAGAGGCTGCTTTTGCATTACCTACCTGAACATCTGTTACATAAAGAATATCCACTCCATTAATTAGCTTTTCAACAGTACCTTTATTATGAGATAGATTTAAAGTTGTTTCCCACGTTAAATCACGTGTTTTGATAGGTTGTCCAGTAAGCGATATCTCAATACCTTTATTTCTAACATCACCGGCATTAACGGAACAGAATATATAACCAGTTGTTTGGCTCAAACGCGGAGATATAATTTGATTATACGATTTATTTGAATAATACGTAGCATCAAAGCCTAAACGCCCGTTAAAGAAACGTGTTTCTAAACCCAATTCATAAGATTTAGTTCTTTCTGGTTTCAAATATGGATTACCCCGATTCCAATTATTTCCCAATCCTTTTAAATCTCCGAGTTGAGTGTGAACATTCCATAGATAAGTATTTGTTTCATAAGATTTTGTATCCTTACCAACACCAGCAATAGATGCACGCACTTTACCATAAGTCAAAATATTATTTTTAGGGATTAGCTCACTAAAAATGAAACCTATATTTGCTGCAGGATAGAAATAAGAACGATTTTCGACAGGCAATGTTGACGACCAGTCATTACGACCTGTAACACCTAAATAGAGCATGTTTTTCCATGATGCATTAAATTCTCCAAATGCACCTACTAAACGGTTACGAGAGTGTGCTTCCTGAAAAGATTTATTGGCAGGCTCAATATTGGCAAAGCTATAAAAATCAGATGCGAAATTAAAGCCTAAGCGCCTGTTCGTTACTGAATTCCAATCTTCAGCACTTGTACCTAACATTAAATGGAAATCAAAATCGTTAAACTTATATTTAAAATTAGTCATCAAGTTTGAAGATAAGTAACGAAAACGATCTTCATTTTCACTCATCATACCATTCTGCCAAGCAATTTTTACAGCACCGCCTGGAGCAATAAAAGTATTATTAGTTGTTGTATAACTATCAACACCTGCACGATATGAGATATTCCACCAATCAAATATATCATAAGATGCATGAATATTTCCTGTGATACGTTCAGTATCATCCTTCAATGAGTTTTTATGAACCTGCCAATAAGGATTTTCTACATCATCTGCGAGGTCTTGTTTACCAGCAAACATTCTATACTTCGTCCCATCATCATTCAAATAATGAGTCATGTCATCGCTTGGTGCCCATGTATAAACAGAAGTCATTGTACCGCTACCTCCAGAACCATAAAGTCCAGCACTTGTCATCGATTTTGTTGTATGAGCTTGCGAATAAGCAACATTAGCTCCTATGGTCAATTTACCATATTTCTGTTCTCCATTGAAACGAAATGTTGTCTTGTCAAAATCAGTCGTTGGAATAATACCATTTTGATCAAAGCGCGAAGCCGATAAATAGAAATTGCCATCTTTAGTACCACCAGATACACTTACCGAATTATCAAAAGAAGACCCTGTTTTAAAAAAGTCACTTATATTATTGTATGCTTTATCGTTTGCTCCATAAGCTTCGCCCCATGCCTCTGTAGTATAATCTTGCAAATCACCATTGGCATTATAATAACCGCGCTTATATGTTTTTTGTTGTTCAGGAAGACGATTTGCCCAAACCAAATTAAGTTTTGAACTAAAATTTACTTGCACAGAGCCTTCTTTACCTTTTTTTGTCGTAATGATAATGGCACCCGCAGAGGCACGAGAGCCATAAAGGGCTGCTGCTGCTTGTCCTTTTAAAACAGACATACTTTCAATATCTTCAGGATTTATATCCATTACACGATTAGAATTCGTGGTAGTTGTTGACATCATACCATCAAAACTAGAGTCACCATTTACAGAAGTCTGGTTATCATAAATAATTCCATCAACAACAAACAATGGTTGATTATCACGTTCGAGAGAAGTACCTCCTCGAAGAATAATTTCGGCACCCGAGCCTGCAGCTCCACCAGCTTGAGTTACCGTTACGCCAGCTATTTTACCCGCCAAAGAGTTTAGAGGATTGGCTGTTTTGACTTTCATCAGTTCATCACTTTTTAACTCTTGAACTGAATAACCTAAAGCTTTCTTCTCCTTTTTTATTCCCATAGCCGTGACAACCACTTCGCCTAGGGTTTGAGTATCTTCTTCCATTGTTACGGTATAAGAATTACTCTTTCCAATAGTGAGTTCTGCTTTCTTGTAGCCTACTGCAGAAATAATTAACTTAGTACCCTGAGAGACATCTAATGAAAACTTACCGTCAACATTGGTAATGGTACCTCTTGCAGTTCCTTGAATAAGGATACTGGCTCCAATAACAGGCTCACCGGATGTAGTCTTCACGACCCCGGTGATAGATTTTGATTGATGTGTACTTTGAACGACTTCAACAGCACACACTTGAGTTGTCGGGACAAAACAGCCCAACAATACAATCAATGCTAAAAGATAACGCCATTTTTTATTCATAATAATACTTTAGTTTGGATTAATGCATTCTATATTTATTTTCTGTTCGTATTAGAATTTTCTCCTTGATTTCTAATTAGGTACATTAAGGACATAAAAACTTAAGATTATATTTGCGAAACAGATACTCTTTTATAAAAAAACGAAATCATCTTATCGTATAAAATTGTCGTATGTTAGTTTTTTCGGTGACGTCCTTAAGTTTTTTTGAAAACATATGGACATCAACAGATTTAGGTCCATATGTGGTTCTAAATTATATCATTGGTAAAAGTGAGAAGTATGCATCAAATTCGATCTGCATTTCAACCTTTGCCGCCTCCGTATGACACCATTATGCACTATCCCACAGCAGGTTAACGATGCACCGTATACAACGCCAGCGAAAAAAGGTCCGAAAATCGGCTCTAGAGTATACTGTAGAGTCCTTATTTTTAGCGGACCTCTGCTTAGAATGAGTCTAAACAACAGTCTACAGATAGCTGAGAGACCGTTTTGTACATAAAGGAGTTTGTCGCATCCATTGAGCATCTCGTGTCACTTAGCCTTCTAGTTTTTGCTAATTAGTCCGAGACGTACATCTTCATTGACGCAAGATTGAGCTGATCTAAAATAGTTATGTTGATGCCGTTTTTCAGAACGTTTTTGGAAGTGAATATTGGAGCTAATACCGATACTATTTTAACCTCACCGATGTGGTCTTATTGATAAACTCAATTGAAGCTTTGCTTTCGAAAAATGATAAGGACAAACATAAAAATTCATAAGGACGAAAATAAATGTTTGTAAGTATAAACTTTTATTTTCGTCCTTATGAATTTATCGCTGTCTATCAACGATTTGCGCACAATGTATTTATATCTTATCCTAATTCGATTTGCATTCGAGCGGTGAGACAGTCGCTAAAATAGTGTCCTGTAATGCCCTGTGGCTTATGCTCGGATAAGAAAGTATCAGAATATTAAAGGATATTCACCCTCAGAGACGTTCTGGATAATGAATTGCTCAAAACGCGTTATCTTTTAGTTCGTTTCTGCGTCAATGAGGTGAGCATTCAAAACACTAAATTACCATTTAACGTATGTATTCCACACAAAATTTCGAGAAGAATTTCCAATAGCTATTTTTGTATATCCCTTTGCGACCTTCCACTGATGTGAGGCAGTATCCCAATAAGAGAATGCACGCTTATTCAGATGCAACGCCACTTCTTTCGATTCGCCTCTTTTTAGAGTCACTTTAGAAAAGCCTTTCAGTTGCCACAGAGCATCTTCAACACTTTGAGGCAAACTGACATAAGCCTGAACAACCTCCGAGCCATCCATCCTTCCGGTATTTCTCACTCTTGCAAAAACGACGGCTCCTTCTTTATCTTTGACCATACGCATATTGGAAAGCTCAAAGTTCGTATACGACAATCCATAACCAAAGGGAAATAAAGGCGATTTCTCATTTCGATCGTACCAACGATAACCGACAAACAATCCTTCCGAATATTCCACTTTTCCTTTTTTCCCCGGATACTGTTCTACTCTTTGAAGAGGAGTCTCCTGATCACTGCGAGGAAACGTAACGGGAAGTTTACCTCCCGGACAGGCTTTACCGAATAGAACTTCTGCCACAGCGGCACCGTCTTCTTCACCGGGATACCATGCTTCCAATAGCGCATGACAGTTTTCGAGCCAAGGCATCAATACAGGTCCACCCGTTTTCAATACCACAACTGTATTAGGCACTGCCTGCAACAGACGAGTGGCAAGAGCATCCTGCGTTTTACCCAAACCTATCGGATGATCGTTTCCTTCGGTCTGATGATCTCCCAACATCAACACCACGACATCGGACTTCTGAGCGATTGCAACCGCACTGTCCACATCGGCTCCATCGTATTGTATGAGTGTGGTACCAGATGTAAGTATTTGCTTCATACCTTCGGAAGGAGTCACCGTCAATACAGGGTTGACAAAAGAGCTTCCTCCACCTCCTGTCGAAGCTTTGCCCGAATAAGGGCCGATCAATGCGATGCGGCGTATTTTTTGCACATTCAGAGGCAATATACCTTTATCGTTTTTGAGCAATACCATTCCTTCTTCTCCCAATTTCTTGGCCAGAAGAGCATGCTCTTGAGGAATACCGCTCTTTTTTATTTCCTTGTCCCATAAACCGAATTTCATCATTTGAGTGAATCGCCTCACGAGCTTTTCATCCAATTCGGACTCGGAGACTTCTCCGTTTTCAACCGCCTTCTTCAAAGCCGCTCCAAAATAAAGGTCATCCGGTAACTCCAAATCCAATCCGTTCTTTGCACAGGGAACCGTGCTATGGACTGCACCAAAGTCAGAAGTGACAAATCCCTCAAAGTTCCATTCCCTCTTCAATATTTTGTTCAGCAACAGGTCATTTTCGGTACAATGGCTGCCATTCACCTTATTATAAGCGGCCATGATGGAAGCTACTTTACCATCTTTGACACATGTTTCGAAAGCGGGAAGATAAATTTCACGTAACGTACGTTCATCGATTATTTCATCGATTTTCAATCGGTCAGTTTCCTGATTATTGGCGGCATAATGCTTCACATTCGCCATCACACCCTGCTTTTGTATTCCTTTGATATTGGCGGCAGCTATTTCGCCACTCAAGTAAGGATCTTCTCCGAATGTTTCGAACGTACGCCCGTTATGAGGAGTACGGGTTATATTCACATCGGGAGCTTCGAGCAGCACATTTCCAAAACAGAAAGATTCCTTTCCCGCTATTTCTCCATATTGATACGCAGCAGTCCTATTCCACGTAGCAGCCAGCGATATAGGAGCAGGCAAAGCTGTTGCAGGCCCTTCATGTCCCTTACCCGCAGGGCCCAGACCTGCCGGGCCGTTGCATAGAGGCATATCAGGTATATTCAACCGTTTGACCCCTATCACAATACGAAAATTGTTCTTGTCGCTCGTACCGTGCAATTGTGATATTTTCTCATCCAGCGTCATCTTTTTAACGACTTGGATGGCACGCTCTCTATCACTCGTCTTCGTTTGTGCCACAGACATTCCTGTTCCTATCATCAGCAACAATACGAAACAACAGGATCTAGCTATTTGAACCTGCAAACATGCAAGACTTTTTTTGTTTTTCATCCGTCATTCAATTAATAGAACCATATCCTAATAACTCAATGAAGTGTTCTATTTGATAACCTTGTGATATTGATTTACAATATCTCCAAAGAACAAATACAACACTTCATTGAATAAAAATTCCCTGCGATTGCGAGAAGTTAAGGCCTCAGTGTGAACGTTGGGTTCCCCTTGAACGTATCATACAAAGGTTGTAGAGGCATCACATTCTCCGAATTCGGTTTACCAACTGTCAGAGCAACAATCTTAATATCTTTATCATCCGGCAGTGTAATGGTCTTGGCACCTTGAGGTATGCTGATCTCGTATTTATAAAGATAGCAATACTGATAGGCTTCGTTGTGCGAAGGATAAGCATCATGAACATGTGAGGCGAACCAAGCGATATTGGCAGTCTTGGCAAATGGAAGTTCCATTGCTACGACAGACTTCTTGTCCTGACTCAGAATGCGATTGTAGAATTCCCCAATACGTCCCGTCCAAGACTGGATACGCAATGCCGTACGGCTATCGCCCACTGCAAAAGAAGCTTCCTTGTCATGATCGGCAGCAGCCAAGAGATAGAGTTTGGTATAACCGCCTTCGGGCAACTGAATGGTCTGTCCCGCACAGCTGATGGCATTTTCTTTTTCATCCTCTTTGTTGCGAACGATGAAACGAACGCCCTCACTGGCAATGGTATCGGGTACCAATTCTGCCGGGATGGACTGTCTATCAGAGAAACGTCCGTCGTCGCGGTTGGTATCATAGCTCATCACATCGGTGTCGTATGCTAACGGAACCTCTTGTTGAGCAAGATCATCGGTTGCTGTCTGTTCCAATTTCACAGCAAAACTGCGAATCGTATAATGGCTCAAATCGAAATCAATGCTATTGGCTTTTACTTGTGCCGTTCCTATCCGTTTCTCTTGTCCGTCTACCTCATAGGCATCCGCTATCTTGGAAGGGAAGGTAAGTGACACGTGCTTCTGATCTTTACCTGCCAGTTCGTTTACTCTGACCAGTAAGTAGTCGTTCTCTTCCATTTTCTTGAGAGCCATCAAACCGACATGAGGATTATCCAAACCAACCATCGAGAATGATTTTCCACCAGCACCTTCATGTTTGAGCGATTCGAAAGCTAGCAGCGGTTCATTCAAAAACTTGGCTTGCCAAGGTGTTTCTGCCGTATTCCAATTGCCTTTATGCCCATAGATGGCATATTTAAAATCGTGGATACCCCAGTCCTGCGTACTTTGATAAACATAATGCTTGGCGGCAGGAGTATAGAGAAGAGTCAGGCGTACCGTATTATTATCGGGTTTGTCCGAACCGTATTTGCAATCTTCCAGAATAGAAACTCCATAACGACCTGATTTATCAGTCAGGTCGAACCATTCTTTGGAAGGAACTTCGAATTTCTTTTCGTTATTATTGCTCCTAGCTATCGTACCTACGCCCAAATTGTAAGTGGCGTTTTCATTGGCAACGGTGAGCGGGAAAGCAGCTTTGAGGCTCACTTCGCGTGATTGCCAATCCAATTTGTTCGTTACTTCCAGACGTTTGCCCGATTCGCCTTTCGAAAGGCTGAACGTTTGAGTTATTTCGGAGTTGCGTCCTTTGCGTTTTACCTGTAGAGCT
The DNA here is from genome assembly GCA_963676865.2 of uncultured Bacteroides sp. Lineage (GTDB taxonomy): Bacteria > Bacteroidota > Bacteroidia > Bacteroidales > Bacteroidaceae > JAAYUD01. The sequence goes on from CAXXSS010000001.1 coordinate 348,150, forward strand.
ACTCGTACGAGACCGTTTTCAACCACTCGAAGCTCGGCGTCTTCATTCATCCGACCCACCGGCTTCTCTTTACGATCTTTCCAATCCATATTCCATGCAGGCCATTCGGACGGACGTTCCTGTTGGAAATCCAAGCCCGCAGGTTTTGACAGAAGTTCTTTCGACGCTTTCTTGTCCCAGATACTGGCAATATCTCCGTCGGGCAGAAACTTTACCTTATAATATTCGTTCTCCAATGAATTGGAAGTAACCTTAAGGGTTGCATTTTCTATTTCGGATGCTTTCTCACGTACATCGTATACGCTTAGGCCGACAGACGGAACGACTGCTTCAAAAACAATCTTCAGTTTACCGCCTTCCTTACCGATAATCTGTGAAGGAACCTCTCTCCCATCCTTATCATAAACGGATATGGCACCGGGCAATTCCGAGTAAGCAAGTTCTGCCGTTACGATATCGTCACGGTTTTTGGCAACCGGATTGTATACAACGATCGAACGACCTTCGGTCTGCGTATTCATTCTGCCGGCCGTTTCGCTCACACCGTGCCGCAAAGCCTCAGCAAATCCGTTGGCGGCGATGAACTCATCGTTCCAAGCATATTCGTAAGCTTTGGGAATAGAAGTACCAGGCAATATATCGTGGAATTGACTACCCAGAACCAAATCCCATGATTTAGCCATTTTCTCGGTCGGATATGCGCTTCCATTCAAATAATGGGCAGCTACAGCTATTTGTTCAGCCGACTGAGCCAACAATTCATTTTTCCGATTCATTCTTTTCATAAATGCTTGAGAAGTCATCGAACCGGCACTATGTTCTGTGAGCAACAAATCTCCCGAATAGACAGGCAAACGTTTTCTAATCTGAGGAGTAATGTCTTTGTACATCTGATCGGAAGAGGTGAGCAGAACTCTGAAATTACTGTCCGAATGCCCCAGACTTCCTACAGCGTTTTTCACATCGTTTTCTCGAGGAGCTCCGCCCATATCGCCTACGCCGTAGTAACGATAATCCAAAGCATATCCGGTCTTTGCCTTATCGGCATCCAAACGCTTTATCCAACTCGGATCGGTATCCAAACGAGACTCCACAGGTCCACCGTAATCGGTGGCATTCAATGCCGCAATCACACCTTTTCCATCAGGGCCATTCCACACACCCACGTTGAAAGGTACTCCAACAGCCGAGTGCCAAGTGAGCTTCTGAGTTGAAAAGCCGAGCAGCCCGCAGTAATGAAAGACGGTAGGCAAATTGCACAGAAAGCCGAAACAGTCGGGAAGCATATAATCGCAGCTCTCCTTGCCGAATTCTTTCTTGAAATATTCGTTTCCGTAAAGGATCTGTCGAATAAGAGATTCGGAAGAAGTGATATTGACTTCGCCTTCGTCCACAGAAGACCCCGATACGTACCAACGTCCGGCTTTCACATAATCCTGAACTTTCTTATACAGCTCCGGATAATACTCTTTCATCATATTATAACGACGAGAACCTGTAAAATTGAATACATAGTCGGGATATTTCTCGAACAAACGAAAGTTCTCTTCCATCGTACGCTTTATATGGTCGTTGATGGTAGTCGGATAATCCCAGTTCCACTCCGTATCCAAATGGGCATAGCCTATTGTATACAACAAACGGTCTTGCGACACATTGTAAGGAGAAAGACGGGCAAGCGGTTGCCCCTTGGAGGGCAAGACAAAAAACGCTAAAAAGAGGGTCAATGACAGCACTAATTTCTTCATGGTTTAAAAATTTCTTTATTTAAAAGTTGATATAGATAAATTCACTTTTTAGTAGAACTCAGCACGTAACAAAACGAGGATATAAAAACATCGTCCATCCGTTATGAATACCACTCCTGAGAAAATAGTTGAAGCATAATCTTATGCAATAATCACCATAATTTCTGAGACAAACAAAAGATATATAGATATTTTAATGAAAATATATTTAATAAGCTCTTGTCATATTTTCTTTTTTCACAACTAAACAGCATCCATATTTCTTTTTTCCACTGTTAGAGTAACTCACGATACGATATTATATGTCCAATTGTACAAGTACTTCATTTTATATGAAACCACACATTTTGTATTACAAAAAATATTATTTAACTTTGTCATTCGAAGCGATAAAATATTTTAAAACAGCTCTTATTATTGAGTAAACGAATATACTGTTATAAAATGATAAAAAGAAAAATACGATTGCAAAGAATTACAACATTCCTACTATACCTCATATTGGTCGTCCCAATTAGCGCTCAGTCTATACGTAGCGCCTATTATATGGAAGCGGCCCCGGCGCGGATAAACCTGAATCCGGCACTTTATCCTATAAATAGTTATTTCAATATTCCCGTTATCGGATCAGTCAATGCCTCAGTCACATCAAATACTTTTGGAGTAAATGATATTGTCGATCTCTTTCAGAACAACGATGAGTTTTACATGAAAGACCGCTTTCGCAATAATCTGAAAGACATAAATAAGATAAATACATCGGTTAATGCAGATATTATTTCTTTGGGTTGGCACAAAGGCAAAGGGTTTTGGTCTATCAATACAGGAGTGCGTACCGATATTCATGCCAATATAGACCGAAGCCTATTCGACTATTTATATGACATAGAAAAGAATCATCACAATTGGACGGGACAAACGTATGATATGAAAGATGCCGAAGCTCGTATTAATCTTTACACTGAGGTCGGCATCGGATATGCCCGTCAGATCAATAAAAGATGGACACTAGGAGCAAAACTAAAATTCCTTTTGGGTATGGGCAATGCCCATTTGAAAATCAATAATATCCATGTAGAAGGATATTTGCCTACAGATGGAACCATCGATCCTACGAAATACAAAGATTATTATGCTAAAATTGTAACGGACGCAACTTTGGAATCGTCACTGAAAGGTCTGGATTTAGAGTATAGCAACAAAGATGATGGTGGAGACAAATATCACAAATATATCAGCGATATTAAAGCGGGGTCTTTTGGTATAGGCGGCTACGGTACTGCTGTAGATTTGGGCTTCACATTTCGCCCTATTTCTAATATCATGCTTTCTGCATCTGTTCTTGACCTGGGTTTCATCAATTGGAATAAAGGATGTACAAAAACAGCCATCAGCAAATCGACTAAGACTTATGATAATACCAACTATCAAGACTTTGAAAGTATAACAAGTGGAAAAGATGTTGTGAATTATAAGATGCTGGACTTACGCACTGAAGACACCTCCAAATCGCGCTCTACCTCGCTAGCTTCGACTATTGTAGTGGGTGCCGAATGTGCTTTTGTGAAACAGTTCTCTTTAGGCGTACTTTATACCACCCGCAATACACAGCCCAATCATCTTTCGGAAACAACATTCTCTGCCAATTTCCGCCCCAACAGTTGGTTTAATCTTACAGGTAGCTATTCAATGATTCAAAGTTTAGGCAATTCATTCGGTGTAGGATTGAAAATAGGCATTCTCTTCTTGGGCACAGATTATATGTTCCTTGGCAATAATTCAAAATGCGCCAATGCTCAAATAGGTATCTCAATACCAATAGGAAAAGGTAAGAGCAAAATATAACAAGTTCGGTATAAGAGAAGTTCTAAAAAACGACTCAAATAATGGGCCGTCACATCCTATAAAAACTTAATGTAAATGCAGGTGCAGTCATTGCACGAAAAACAGACGTATGTCGCAGCCATAAGTAACGTTAGTTATTGCGGTAACTAACGGAAGTTATCATGACAACTAACGTTAGTTTCTTGTACAACATACGTTAGTTACCGCTGCGACATACGTCTGTTTTTTCGGATGTTAAGGCAAAGAATAAAGCCAATTCTATAATAAATACAATAACTACCTCTGCTCGGGATAAGTTGAGAATAGAACAAATTGTTTATTCTAATGACTTATACCGATAAGAGAGGGCATGTCGGTGTGACATGCCCTCTCTGTGTTGATTGGTAAAAGATATTTCAGATTAGTTTTGGGTAAATTAATTGGTTTTTCATTAGATTATATCGTTTTGGATTTTATTAATAGGCTTCTTCATGTTCGCTTACCGCCCGTCCACTAGGCTCGTTCTTCCCCCTGAACGAAGCGTCCCATGCAAGCGCTTCTGCTGTAGAGCATGCCACACTGGGCACACTCGGTACAGTCAATGCGGCGCTATCGCTGGGGAAATGTTCGGCAAAGATACTACGATAGTAATATTCTTCTTTATTCATCGGAGGATTGATAGGGAAGCGTTCGGCAGCATGTGCCATTTCATCATCGGTTACCGCCTCGGCAGTACATTGTTTCAATGTGTCGATCCACGAATACCCTACCCCATCAGAGAATTGTTCTTTCTGACGCCAAGCCACACTGGAAGGCAATACATCCGTGAATTGTTCCCGAACAACTTTCTTCTCAATATCATGACCTGAACACATTTTATCTTGAGGATTAATACGCATAGCCACATCAAGAAACTCTTTATCCAAAAATGGTACACGTCCTTCTACGCCCCATGCGGCCAAACTTTTATTAGCGCGGAGACAATCGTACTGATATAGTTTACTCAATTTGCGCACAGTCTCTTCGTGAAAAGCTTTTGAATCGGGAGCTTTATGAAAATATAAGTATCCACCAAATATTTCGTCGGCACCTTCACCACTGAGTACCATTTTGATTCCCATCGATTTAATAAAACGGGCCAAAAGATACATCGGAGTAGAAGCACGAACGGTTGTTACATCGTAAGTCTCAATGAAATAAATCACATCTCTGATAGCATCTAGCCCTTCTTGAATCGTATAGTTTATTTCATGATGAACAGTACCTATATAATCCGCTACTTCGCGAGCTTTAATCAAATCCGGCGCTCCCTTCAATCCCACTGCAAACGAATGGAGTTGGGGCCACCATGCTTCACTATTTCCTCCTGTTTCGATACGTTTAGCAGCAAATTTCTTGGCTATAGCAGAAATCACAGAGCTATCTAAACCTCCCGACAACAACACACCATAAGGAACATCGCTCATCAGCTGACGTTGCACGGCATCTTCAAGAGAATTGTGCAATAACTGTCTATCTGTCGTATTATCCTTCACCGCTTTATATTCGAACCAATCGCGAGTGTACCAACGTTTCACCTCGCCCTCGCGACTCCAATAATAATGGCCGGGGAGAAATGGCTCGTAAGTATCGCACATTCCTTCGAGAGCTTTCAATTCGGAAGCAACATAAATCTTTCCTGAATCATCGTGACCTATATAAAGTGGAATGACACCGATAGGATCGCGGGCAATAAGATATTCGTCTTTTTCTTCATCGTAGAGAGCAAAAGCAAAAATGCCACTCAAATCTTCCAAGAAGTCTATACCTTTCTCCTGATAGAGTGCCAAAATAACCTCACAATCCGAACCTGTCTGAAAGTCGTACTTGTCTGCATACTGCGAACGAATATCCCGATGATTGTATATTTCGCCATTAACAGCAAGCACATGTTTTCTATCTGGAGAAAAGAGGGGCTGTCCTCCACTCTCCGGATCGACAATCGATAGGCGTTCGTGAGCCAATATAGCCGTTTGTCCACAATAAATACCGCTCCAATCGGGACCGCGGTGACGAATACGTTGCGACATTCTTAAAGCTTTATCGCGTAAAGCTTTGCTTTGCGTCGCTATATTAAAGATTCCAACAATTCCACACATAATTTATACAATCATTTAATTGATGACTCTGTTATCTTTGCCAAATAATGACTTCTCTATTGATTCTCTCTTACATTTATTTCAAAAAAGTATCTATTTCGGTAGCAGCCTCTCGTCCACTTACCATAGCTCTAACGACAAGACTCGCTCCCGAAGCAGCATCACCGGCAAAAAACACATTGCCAGCCAGCTTCGGTTGCTGTGGTTTAAGGAAACCCATTGCCAATAATACCATGTCGGCAGCAATAATATCTTTCTTCCCCGTCATTTTCATAGAAGGACGTCCCCCATCTTCTGCAGGAATCCATTCAACTTCCTCTATTTCCACGCCCGATACTTTGCCGTCTTTACCCATAAAATGATTCGATGTGAGGCTCCAATAGCGTTTGCAACCTTCTTCATGACTCGAAGTCGTTTTGAGTATCTGCGGCCACATAGGCCATGGTGTAGCAGGATTGTTTCCAATCGGCGGTTCGGGCATGATTTCTATTTGAGTCACTTCTTTTGCTCCTTGCCGTATACAGGTTCCGATACAGTCACTACCGGTATCTCCACCTCCAATGACGAGTACTTTTTTACCTTTCGCATTAATCAACTCCTCCTTAGAAAAAGATTTGCCATCCAGTATTTCATTCTGCTGGCTAAGCAATTCAAGAGCAAGGTATATACCTTTCAATTCGCGTCCCGGGATAGACAAATCACGGGCTTGCGGCGCACCGGTACAAATGCAGTAAGCATCATATCCGGCCGGCAGCTCGGAGAAGTCTATTTCTTTATTCATTTCGAATTTGATACCTTCGGCTTCTAGAATCCTCATCCGACGGTCGATGACCATTTTATCCAATTTAAAATTGGGTATACCATAACGCAATAGTCCTCCAGGCATGGAATGACTATCAAATAGCGACACTGCATATCCCATGTGATTCAGACGATTGGCAGCCACAAGTCCGGCAGGACCGGATCCGATGACAGCAACCTTTTTACCGTTACGTTTAATCTTCTGTGGCACAATGTATCCTTCATTAAAAGCTGTTTCTACAATAGCAGCTTCGTTCTCACGAATGGTTACAGGATCATCGCACGAGTGCTTGAGTATACAACTCTTTTCGCAAAGCGCCGGACATATACGCCCCGTAAATTCGGGGAAGTCACATGTTTCGCTCAGCAAAGTATAAGCTAAACGCCACTTGCCTTTGTATAGAGCATCTTGCCATTCGGGTTGCTTATTGCCCAAAGGACAAGCCCAATGGCAGAAAGGTACGCTGCAGTCCATGCAACGCGAAGCCTGCTCGCGACGATCGTGAGAGTTCAATGTTTGTTCTACCTGGCTGAAGTCGGTGATACGTTCGATAACAGGACGGTATCCCGCCTCTTTGCGCGGTATCGTTAAAAATGCGGTTGGATTTCCCATATCTTTTTTCTTTTTTTTACGAGGTTAATAATCACGCTGCATATCGGCAATCTTTTGTTGCAGCTTTTTCATCTGTTCTTCCTGAAGTACTTTCTTATACTCGATAGGCACTACTTGAATAAACTCTTCAATATAGTGATTCCAATTATCGAGCATTGTACGAGCCAGTTTAGAACCCGTATACAAATAGTGTTGCCGAATAAGTTCGTGCAATTCTTTTTGAGAATTGGCATCTTCGATAAGACTCAATTCCACCATATCCATATTGCAGAAGTAGTCGAAATTACCACTTTTGTTCCAAATATATGCAACGCCACCACTCATACCGGCAGCAAAGTTACGTCCTGTATCACCCAGTACGACTACTCGTCCACCTGTCATATATTCGCAACAATGGTCGCCGGCTCCTTCTATAACAGCAATGGCACCCGAGTTTCGTACGCCAAAACGCTCTCCTACCCGACCATTGATATATACCTCGCCAGTTGTAGCACCATACAACAGCGTATTACCTGCTATTGTATTCTGTTCGGCTTCAAAATCACACCGCTTGGGAGGCAGTACGGCTATGCGTCCGCCACTAAGTCCCTTACCCAAATAATCGTTGGCTTCTCCTTCGAGCTTGAAACTGACGCCCGGCATCAGAAATGCGCCGAACGACTGACCGGCAGATCCTTTAAATTTCACATTGATAGTATTATCCGGCAAGCCTGCTTCACCATATTTTTGAGCGATGACTCCAGACAACATCGCGCCTACCGCACGATCCGTATTTGCTATTGCATATTCAAGAGAGACCTCTTTAGCTGTTTCGAGAGACTCTTTGGCAGCTTTAATAATATCACGATCTTTCACCTGATCAACATTGTGTATCTGATTCGTTACATGATGAATAGCAGCCCCATTGTCTACACGTGCAAGTAACTTGTCGAAATCTATTAATGCCGTTTTCTCATCTCCAATATTAGACTTTCTTACAATCAAATCTGTGCGACCAATAATATCGTCAAATTTCTCGAAACCCATCTCGGCCAAATATTCCCGAACCTCTTGTGCCAAGTATTTAAAATAATTGATAACATATTCGGCACGACCCAAGAAACGTTTGCGGAGTTCCGGATTTTGAGTAGTAATACCCATAGCGCAGGTATTTTGATGACATTTACGCATCATCACACAACCCATTACAATGAGCACAGATGTACCGAAGCCAAACTCTTCGCTACCAAGCATTGCCATCGTTACAATGTCGCGCCCGGTTTTAAGCTGTCCGTCCACCTGTAGCTTGACTTGTCCCCGAAGTCCATTGAGAACTAATGTTTGCTGAGTCTCGCTCAAACCCAATTCGGGAGAGATACCCGCATAGTTGATAGATGATTGAGGAGCAGCTCCCGTACCTCCTTCGGCACCAGATATAGTAATAAGATCGGCTTTTGCCTTTGCTACACCGGCAGCAATGGTACCTACACCTGTTTCGGCAACCAGCTTCACACTTATCATTGCTTTAGGATTCACATTTTTCAAGTCGAAAATAAGTTGAGCCAAATCTTCGATAGAATAAATATCGTGATGAGGAGGAGGAGATATAAGCGAAATGCCAGGGATAGAATGACGAGTTTTAGCAATAACTTCATCTACCTTATAACCGGGCAATTGTCCACCTTCTCCGGGCTTGGCCCCTTGTGCTATTTTAATTTGTATTTCGTCTGCATTTACCAAATACTCCGTTGTCACGCCAAAACGTCCGGATGCAATTTGTTTGGTAGCACTACGCAAACTTGTTCCATCAGATTGTTTTTTGTAGCGTTCATTATCTTCGCCACCTTCACCGGTGTTGCTTCGACTATGAATAGCATTCATGGCAATAGCCAATGTTTCATGAGCCTCTTGGCTCAAAGCACCATAACTCATAGCTGATGTCACAAAGTGGGGCATAATACTTTCTATAGGCTCCACCTTATCTATTGATATGGGATTGCGTTTGAATTCGAAGAAATTGCGAAGGAAAATAGGCTTGTCGCCATTATCTACTATTGTAGTAAATTCTTTGAATTTCTTGTACGAGCCAAGACGAGTAGCCAATTGTAATGTACTTATCGTCTCCGGATTCCAAGCATGCTTTTCTCCGTCCTTGCGATAAGACAAAATACCTGTCATCGGTAATATAGGATCGAACTTTGTAGGTTTGAAACCAGCATCGTGAAAAGCAATGGCGTCACGAGCTATTTCCTCGAGGCGAATACCACCGATATGCGAAGAAAGACCACCAAAATAAGTATTGCTCAACTCTTCGCTCAGACCTACAGCTTCAAAAATCTTTGCACCGCGATAAGAACGGATAGTACTAATACCCATCTTACTCATAATCTTAAGCAGCCCTTTACAGATGGCCTTAATAAAATTCTTTTCAGCAGTGCTGTAGTCCAATTGTATTTCTTTATCCTCTACAAGCTTATCGAGCACGGCAAATGCCATATAAGGATTGAGCGCACTGGCACCAAAGCCAAGCAGCAAAGCAGCATGCATCGTTTGCTGAACCTCACCCGATTCGACAACCAACGCAGTCTGCACCCTTTTTCCTACCGAAATAAGATAATGATGAACAGCACTCACTGCCAATAGAGAAGGAATAGCCGCATGAGTTTCATCAACAAAACGATCTGAAAGAACAATATAATTGACGCCCTTTTTAACTGATTCTTCGGCTTTTTTACAAAGATCCGTCAGCGCCTCTTGCAGTCCGGCTTTCCCTTTGGAGATTTCAAATACCATCGGTAGCTTTTCAGTATTGAAGCCCTTATAGCGTATGTTGCATAATAGATCGAGCTGTGTATTGGACAAGATCGGATTATTTAGGCGCACCATCTTGCAATGCGTTTCGTCCGGCGTTAAAATATTCATTCCGACAGCTCCTACGTATTCACTAAGAGACATGACCAGTTCTTCGCGAATAGGATCGATAGGAGGATTGGTGACTTGAGCAAATTGTTGTCTAAAATAGTTGAACAACAATTGAGGTTTATCATTAAGTACAGCCAGTGGACGATCGTTGCCCATCGAACCGGTAGGTTCAATACTATTGGTAGACATCGGAGCAATGATGCGCGTGATGCTTTCGCGGGTAAAGCCGAAAGTACGCAACATCCGATCATAATTCTCCACTGTGCGAGCTATCTTGCGCCCACTCTTCAGCTCGTTCAACTCGATACGATTAGCAGCCAACCACGAGCGGTATGGCTTCTTGTCGGCAAGTTCTTTTTTCAGCTCTTCGTCAGTATATATTTTCCCTTCTTTAGTATCTATCAATAGAATTTTGCCCGGTTGCAAACGACCTTTACTCTTTATTTCGCTCGGTTCAAAGTTCATCACACCCACTTCGGATGCAACAACCATCATATCATTCTTGGTTATAGTATAGCGAGCGGGACGCAAACCATTACGATCAAGCATGCCTCCGGCATATCTACCGTCACTGAAAAGTAACGCGGCAGGACCATCCCATGGCTCCATCAAGATAGAATGATATTCATAGAAAGCTTTTAGATCTTCACTAATAGGATTCTTTTCATTAAAAGATTCGGGAACCAACATAGCCATAGCATGTGGCAAGCTCATGCCCGACATAATTAAAAATTCGAGTACATTATCAAGTGAAGCGCTATCGCTCATTTTGGGTTGGATAATCGGACGAATATCATTGATATCGCCAAGCGTCGGTGTAGAAAGCACACTTTCGCGAGCTTCCATCCAGCCACGATTACCTCGTATAGTGTTTATCTCACCATTATGTGCCAGCAGTCGGAACGGTTGAGCCAATCCCCAAGTAGGAAAAGTATTCGTGCTAAAACGCGAATGAACCAACGCAATGCCACTAGTGAAATAATTATTTGTCAAATCAGGATAATAATTGCGGAGCTGCATAGAGCTCAGCATACCTTTATATATAATATTTTTAGTAGAAAGTGATACAATATAAAAGTCGTCTTTCGAAACGATTTCCGACTTACGGACACGATTCTCTATTTTTTTGCGGACAAGGTAAAGTTGTCTGTCAGCTGTTTCAACGGTAGCAAAACCGGTAATAAATATTTGTTTAATGTCAGGTTCGCTAGCTAATGCTTGCTCACCTAGTATTTCAGGACAAGTAGGAACATTGCGCAAGTGCATCACATTAAGACCTGCCTTATCGAACTCTTCAATAACAATACTCAAAATAGCCGACTGATCTTTACTATCTTTAGGAAGAAACAGTAAGCCCGTACCATAATACCCCTTTTCGGGGACAGGAATACCTTGGAGTAGAATAAATTCGTGAGGAATTTGAAGCAGAATGCCGGCACCATCGCCCGTTTTATTATCAGCCCCTTCGGCCCCTCTATGACGCATATTCTCCAGTACTTTCAGTGCAGAATCTACTAGATTATGAGATTTCTCTCCATGAATGTGAATAACCATTCCTACACCACAAGCATCATGCTCATTAGCCGATTCGTATAAGCCCAATTGCTCGGGCTGACGCTGGTAAGGAATTGCTTTTGTTTCGTTGTTAAAAAGTTCTTGTTTCATCTTTTACCTCTGTCTTTAATATAGAATAATACCTATTGTAAATATCAAAATGCACGGCAAAGATAAGAAAAATATTTCATTTTGATAAATATGTATTTGTTTTATGTATATTAAATATTCTTTCAAAAAAGAAAATCTTTCAAACTGAAACAGAAACACACCATAATTGGCATAAATTATAATAAAATCACTTCAATAAAACACGCTTATAAAACAAATTAAAACTTAGTCCATTCCCATCAAATGAACATTTATGCAAATACATAACCAATATTGGAATATTAATACATAAAAGCAGAATACATACATAGTAACATAAGAGAATGTTTAAAATTAAAAGCACATCATTATGTCAACATTTAGCATATTATCAGACCATATTATTTCTTTTTATAGTATTAGAAAGAGCGAAAAGATTTTTCAGCCTTTTCGCGAGACATCATTTCTTTTTGCTACTTCACATACAGATATAAAGTTCTATATGATATTAAGTCATCATCTATAAAAACTGCTCACTGGTAAAAGTAAAGAGATATGTATAAATCCATCTTTATAATATCCTATGCCACCTCCGTATGACACCATACCGTACTATCAAACAATTAGTTAACGATGCACCGTATACAACGCCAGCGAAAAGAAGCCCCAAAATCGGGCCGAGAGCATGTTAGGGAGCTGTTATTTTCAGCAGACCTTTATTTAGAACGACTCTAAACGATAGTATACAGATAGCTGAGGAGCATATTTGCAGATAAACGAATATGCTCCACCTTTCTTGATTAGCACTTCATTCCCGACGAAAGGCGGCGGGCAAGCAAATGCGACAACTCCTCGGAAACGGCTTTTGCATCTGCCTCTGCCAACATCGATATTTCTAAGTTCCCCGCATACTCCTTTAAGCTTCATCGTTCTCACGTTCGACATTTGCACGCATGATACGGCTCCTGTACTTTTTTCAAAACGGGCGTATCGTACTGGCTATAATTGATTATTTCAATAAGTGATCGTCTAGGCTTAAGTTTATAGTTAAGATCTGGAAGTCTCACACGTGTGCGACATATGTATCACACGTGTGAGACACTTGTCGCACAGCTGTGAGACGACTGTCGCACTCGTGTGATACTTCTATCTTATCCCTACGAAACTGTAGTATTCCGAGTAAGTTTCCGGTAACTTGTTCTGTACATGTTGCTTAGCCCCCTAGCTTTTGCAGATGAACGCACATTTGCCCTTTTAAGTATTATGCTTATACGAATTCAGGGTAGCCACGATTAAATGCGTGACTACCCTGACAATTAATACCTCTGCATTGAAATTTTAAAATTCAATCACTTGACATTCATTACGTTTTTTACATAGCTCGGTGTTGACTTAGTGGGTAATGACGTACCTGAACAATAATCAAATTCGGCTGTTTTATTACCCATAAAAGATTTCCATTTTAGTTTCAGTTTCACAGTACTACCCTTGGTATCAGGCAATTTATCCAATTTGAATGCAACGATGGCATCTACCATTGGGCCATACACATCTCCCGAAGCATTCTGTCTGAACTCAATTTCGTATGGATCGTTCGGATTCTGACCGGCCAACAGATTCACATAATGAATTTTTGTCCTATCACCTCCCCATACTGTTCTAAAACGAAGAGTGAGATAACCGTCTTCGACTATGGTTACCCAATCATTTACAATTTCCACCGGATCATTTCCATAAACGGCATCATCTTGAGATCCCAGATCAGGAACCATTGTTTTGGTTCTGATACTGTCGATCCAATTGACATACACGTTTCTGTTATATTGATCCTTAGAACCTTTCGCGTCATCAAAATTGACTAAAGCGCGCACCTCTTTGTTCCCGAAAGGCGAAGATTTCATATTAACAGGAAACAACTTGGTCTTATCATCCAATTGCAAAAACAAAGATTTATCATTATCTTGTTTTACAGTAACAAGAGCATTTGGATAAGATTTGTCCACACAAGAATCATCGTCATCTAGACACGATTGAAAGGCTAAACAAATAAAGAATAGGCCTCCCGCCATAAGATAATTAAAAGTCTTCATTGTTCTAATATTATGTTTTATCATTTGTTTATAACTTCTGCACTACATAGATATAAATACTTAGAACATAAAGATACTGCACGCATATTGCTTTTTTAACAAAAGATAGAAGATTGATAGATAATAGGATTAAAACAAATCCCGCCAAACGAACTTTTTTGTTCGCTGGCGGGACACGAGAATTAACTCGACAGAGCTAAGAGAGAGAAATATTTTCTCGGTCAGAACAACACTATCGTAAAAGAGTAACAATCAAAGGACAACTACATGAATTACACTAGTTTCACAACAAATTACAATTTATCTTTTTATTCGGGATTTTAACCAAAAACAAAATATGCTGGCAGTATGTGACAAAGATAAAAAGTGGATAAAAATTGGAGTTGCCAACAGACAACCCCAATTGAATAAATCTAATTATTCATATAGTATTGATACAATACGCTATATAAATTATTGTCTCTCAAGAACTATATTTTGTGCACTTCGCCACCAGCCTACATTAGGTTGATAAAGATAAAGCACATAATTCTTATCAAATGTGATGGTATTGTAATCATCACTCCAAGTTCCTGGTATATCTCCTGTAAGAAAATTCTCTGGATCTATAGATTCATTATACATAAGGAACACCCAAGAATATGAAGTTCCATAAGTACCTACAATCGTAGAGCCATCACATTGAAGACCAAGATAACGCTTCGTCGTGGCTCTATCATAAGAATAATTAATTGAAAAGCTCATCGGTACAGCGATACCAACATTCCACGAGAATGATCCAGTCAAGACTTTATCATATTTAGCTTCACCTTCATTTGCTGCAGTAATAGTCATCGCTAATTTCACATCACCCTTATTAGTAGTTGCTTCAAACCACCACTTCCCGGCAAATTTCTCATAGAAATTGGCATCGTTATCTTTTAAAGTAACTACTGTTGCAGTATTTTGCCCCATATTAGCACCTTCAACACTTACAAGATTAACCGTGAATATGCGGTTATTATTGATAACAGCATCGTCAATAGCTCTTATTTCTACATTGACGGAGTCAACGCCCTCAGGAATGACAAGTTCCTTGCTGGTAACGATGTAATTAGTATCTTCCACTGCAGGATCTGTTGAAGCTGCTGTTACAGAGAATTTAGCCGTGATGGTATTACTGTGATTCCCTGTCACCTTAACAGGTACATAAAAAATGCCCGCATTCTCCTTTACAGCCATAGCCTGAGTAGGCAAATTAACAACAGCATTGCTTGTGCCGTTATCATCATTGCTACAAGAAGCGACAAAAAGGAGTGAAACCATCAACAAAGTATATAATTTTATATATTTCATAATTTTAATCAATATTATGGTTTATAGAATATTAATAACCAGGATTCTGTTCACCTGCCAATTGAGGGTTCACATCCATCTCTGATTTAGGTATTGGCCAAATCATTTGATAATCAGAAGCCAATTTCGACAGTAATACGGTTTTTGTAGAAGTAGGCAAATAAACTAAATCATTGTTTTGAGAAGCTGTACGTGTTACACCTTCACCCCAACGTTTCTGATCGAAGAGGAAGAATCCCTCGCCTGCTAATTCACGACGGCGTTCTAGTTTGAGTTCAAGCATTAATGCGTCAGCTGTAACAAATATTTGATCGGTGTAACCATTGATTCGAGCAGCTTCAAGTGCATTCAAATATTTAGAAGCATTCACTAAATCAGGTGTAGACTGTTTTGCATAAGCCTCAGCTGCAATCAAATACATTTCTGCAACACGAAAGACTTGGGCCTCATGAACATACTTGGAAGCCTCTGTTTTTACTGCCGTATAGACCTTACCTGTTTTGCAATACTTATTAAATGCATATATCTTAGCTGAAGCACCTGAAGACACGTCTAAGGTGCCAGTAGCAAAATAAGCCGTCAAACGATAATCTTTTGCTGAATAAAGAGAAATTAAATCTTTTGAAGGGATATAATCCAATTCAGAGAACTTATTATTGCCATAGAACCATGAGCCATCACCCGAACCTAGTTCGTTCGCACTAGGCATAGCAATTTGCCAAATAGCTTCAGTGCCTGCATCATTCTGCCACATTGCTGCAAGCGTAGAGCCCGCTGTCAATGTATAAGTTCCACCAATCAAACTAACAGCATAAGTAGCAGCATTAGCATAGTCTTTCATAGAAAGAGCCACACGGGCACGCATAGCAGTAATCGCATCAACTGAAATATAATTATTTCCCACGCTACCAGCTGTAGTAATTAAAGCAGCAGCTTTGTCCAAATCTGATTTTATTTGAGCATAAGTATCGGCTAATGTGGAACGACCCTTATAGTCAGCACCACTCGTCGTAGGTGAATAAGTAATCTGTAAAGGTACACCTGTTGCAGCATTACTTGCAGAAGAAGCATCGTAAGCACCACAGAAAAATTGAGCTAATTGATAAAAACAATATGCACGAGCAAAATAAGCCTCGCCTGCATAATTCTTAATAGAAGCCTTTTCATCATTAGAATATTGCACAGTAATCGTATCCCATTTTGCAATACCTTTATCTAAATAGTAATTACAACGATTAATCTCACTATAATAGCCAGCCCAAACATCAGAGGCAGTTCCATTACTAGTCTGAATATCCCAAGTATAAAAATCACCATAGTTATTACTAAAACCCAATTTAGCATTAAAAGCATTGCCTTGAAACTCTGTAGCCAAGCGATATTCACCCGTAGTCAGCGATCTAAATAAAGAATAAATACCGATACGAGCAGAAGTAAATTCATTATAGTTTTTAAAGTATTCGGTATCCTTTACTGCACTATACGGATATTTATCCATATCACACGATGCTACAAAAACGCCAAGAATAGCCAATAATAAATATATATTTTTCATCTTAAAATCTCCTATAAATTAGAATGTTAATTCTAAACCGAATGAATATTGTTTTGTATTCGGGTAACGTCCCAAAGTAACATTCGTATCAACTTCAGGGTCATAACCTTTATAGCTTGTAAAGGTCAACAAGTTACGACCAACAAAATAAATCTTGGCACCACGAACAATTTTTGTCTTCATCAATAATTTCTGCGGGAAAGAATAACCAATTGTCAAACTCTTTAGACGCACGAAAGATGCATTTTCCAATAAATGCGTATCAAATTCAATATTAGAATCGGCATTTGGAATATCGGTAATATCACCAGCTTTCCGCCACATATCAAACATATGTGTCGTTTGATTATCAGCTGTTGCGAATTTAGCGTTTTCCGAGAAATAACGTTCGTTATTAGTCATATAACGGCCAAATATTCCAGAGAAATTTGCATCCATATATATACCTTTATAATCGACATGAGTACTAAATCCTCCCTCCCAAGGAGCATATTGTTGTTTACCTGTAAACACAGCATCGTCATCCGAATAAACTTTTGTTTCGTTACCATTTTTATCTAACCAAACATTATAACCATCTTTGGGATCTACTCTTAACCAACGAGTTTCATAGAATTCACCATAAGGTTTACCTTTCTGTAATTTCAATCCAGTACCAGTCAACACATATTCATCTTGATTTTGAAACAGTTTCGTAATTTTATTTTTATTATAATTAAAGTTTACAGAAGCTGACCAAAATAGATCTTTAGTTTTGATGATATCCGCACCTAGCGTAACATCAATACCACGGTTTTGCATAGAAGCTACATTCATATTCGCATCATTGTAACCTGTTGTCATAGAAATAGGAACACTCATCAACATATCTTCTGTAGCACGATTATAGTACTCGATATCCCAATTGAAAATATTGAAAGCTTTACCAATTAATGCCACATTAAAAGTCTTTACTTTTTCCCAAGACAAATCAGGATTTGCCATTTGAGAAAGTCCAACACCGGTAACGCCATTATAAAGAGGTCCTGTACTGACTAAACCTAGCGCACTATAAGGATCTATACCAGAATTACCAGTAACACCGTAACTCACCTTCAGTTGTAAATCATTAATAGGTTTGATATTACGCATAAAAGCTTCACGCTTCAAATTCCACATTGCACCTGCCGACCAAAACGTAGCCCATTTATTATTTTCGCCAAAAAGCGAAGAGCCGTCACGACGAATAGACAGATCGACAAAATATTTCTGCAAATAATCATAATTCAACGTCGCAAAATAGGAATTAAATACAGTTTGAGTTATATATGTATAAGTCGAATTAGGCACACTAATTTTTGCAGCAGCACTCAGCAACATCAGATTCACATCAGTTAAACCTGTACCTGTTTCACGAAATCCATCATTCTTTGATATGATAGACTCTTGACCAATCAAAGCAGTAAAATTATGAGCCCTATTGATACTGAACTTATACTCTGCCGTATTAGTATAAGTAAATTGATAATAGCGTTGAAATCCTTCCGTACGCGTTCCGGCACCGTCAAATGGACCTACTGGCAAAGCCATAGAAGTAAGGCGATAATCATAAGCTTCAACAGCCTGTTGTGCACGGATATTCAAACCCTTTATAGGATTAATATTAAAATAGGTATTCGCATTTAAACGAATCATATCATTCGTAGAAGGCTGAATTTCTGAAAGATAGTACGGATTATAATATCCTAGATCATCAAAATAATCTAATCTATTACCATAACCAGTAAACTTACCGCTTGCATCAGTTAAAATCTGGTAATAACTCTGTGTAGGCAAATAAATACGAGAAGCATAAACCTTATTATAAACTGAATTGGCCGTTCCACTAAATGCAGAAGTAGCATATTTCGTGTATGACAGGTTCATATTGACGCCAGCTTTCAACCAATTAGTAATGCTTGTATCAACACGAGAGCGGATTGTTTCACGGCGCATATTTGAGTCGTCCATAATACCGTCTGTTTTATAATGATCGGCTGAAAGATAATAACTGGTATTATCAGAACCACCTGTTATATCTAAAGAGACCTCTGCTGTTGGTTTTGTATCCCCAAAAAAGACTTTAGACCAATCCGTAGAAATATGATTATCCACATAAAATTTCTTTTTAGTCTGAAAGGCAGCATCATTAGCTTTAGTAGGATCCAGAATTTCCTGGAAGTTCAACCATTGTTCTGCATTCATCATTGTAACATGGTCACCAGTCATTTTAGAGAAACCATACTGAGCATTCACAGTTATACGAGGATGTTCACCACGAAGTCCACGTTTAGTAGTCATAATAACTACACCATTAGCGGCACGAGAACCATAAATAGCTGTAGCTGAAGCATCTTTCAGGACAGTCATCGATTCAATATCGTTCGGATTCAATGCCGTGAAAGCACCCGAAGAAATAGGAGAACCGTCAAGAATGAACAACGGGGTAGTGGAAGCACTGATTGAACTGATTCCGCGAATACGCATGCTAACACCAGCAGTCGGCTCACCAGAAGAAGTAAACACCTGCAAACCGGCAACTTGCCCCTGAAGAGCATCAGCGATATTTGCGATAGGCTTTTTTTCCAATTTCAAGGCACTAACTGTTGCTACAGAACCAGCTATCGCACCTAATTTTCTAGCAGAGCCATACCCCGTAACAACAACCTCACCTAAAGTCTGTGTGTCAGAATCAAGAACAATGCGCATATTAGACGAAATAGCGATTGTTTTTGTGGTCATTCCAACATATGAAACCCGAAGGACTTTGGCTGAAATCGGAACATTAAAACTAAAACGTCCATCAACATCGGTAACAACACCTACCTTATTAGCACCTACAACTGCAACAGTAGCCCCCACGATGGGTTGGCCATCTTCACTCGAAAGGACTAGACCTGTAACCTTTCGAGAACTCTGGGCAGTTGTCAAGCCAATCCCTATAAAGAGACAAGCTAGCAATAGCAATAACTTTTTTCTCATAAAAAACTCTCTCTTAAAATTAAACTTATATTAATTATATAAAATAATCCTTGCAAATGTAATAAATATTAATCAGTCATAGTATATTATTATGATTTTTTTTATATAAAAGACATTTTCGCCCTACAATAATTAAAATTCGTATATAATATCTTCAGCACTAGATGGAAATTTCAAAATCACTTTATCAAAAAAGGCATCTATAGCTTATTTAAATGACACACGATCTTTTGACCACTTTCTTTTTTATTGATGCATTACCGGCGGTGGCAATGGAGGATAGACCTTTTCGCCTATTCCCTGAGTAAATGCTGCTTCATGAGCAACACTACTAGAATTATCAAGTATCTCATCATAATTCACATCTTTTGCTAAAAAATCATTATAGGTAAAAGATCCTCCTCCCAAATCATGAACAATCCGTTTAGCAATGAGATAGCGTGACCAAGCATTAAAGTAGCGGCGATTATCAATCATAATACTGATATTTTCAGGGCGCCATACACCTTTAGCATAGCTGGCATAACCACCTTCCCACGCACCTTCTTTAGAGAATTTCCCTATTCCGGTTCCAATCATATCTTTCCAAAAATAAGTAGTACTGGTCGCAGAAATATCAGCTGTTATATTCAACCCGAAAGGCACAGTCCAAGAATGACCAGATATAGTCGTACTAGTATATGTTGCCGTACCATAATATTCATCCAGCAACTTACCAAAGCAGTGTCCACCTCCTTCGTGAATCAATGTATTACGCCAATCACCGGTAGAATATCCTGTAGTAGCAGGATCTTTGCCAGCCCATCGTAAAGAACCAGCCGTTAGTGGGCACATAGCAAATGCTCTTCCACTACTATAAGTCCACGTAATACCTCCATAACGAGCATCATTGATAATCATCAGAATAGCGACATTATCAACTGTCGTTTTTCCCTTAACAATGTCAGGACAATACTGAGTAACAAAACTAAATATCTTATCGGCGTCTGCCGTCATACTATAATTACCATCCCATTCCCATCCGGCACCGAAATACGTATCATGTAGATGAGCAGGATGAGCAGCGTCAGTAGCCAAGCTATCCGCACCTTGCTCGTTTGAAACAGCAGCAAGAAAATAAACATTAAAATAGTCTTTATAAGATTTATATGGCTCCACACTAAAGAAAAAATCCATAGCAGCTCTCGCTTTTTGCTCAAATAGACCACCATAAGAAAGTTGTGATTGAGTAAATCCCTCCGGAATAACGACAATAGTTACAGGATTCGTTTCACGATTCTTCATATATGTAATAACATCGCCTGTATTATAATTCGAAACTTTACTTACGATACCCCCCGTCACTGTTACTGATTCGTCCCATGCAGCAACGCTAATACTATTTACTACTATTTCTTTATTGCCTATAACAGAAATATTGACCGAATAGTGCATATTTTTCTCTAGCGTTTGTTTAAATTCAAAAGACTTTGTCGTTCCATCAGAAAATGTCAGCATAAGGTTATTACCACTCAAACTCTGAACAGGCACAATACACGAATAACTTTTACTATATCCGCTAGGAGCAGAAGCAAGCTTAGTCATCGTAATAGCAGTAGAGTTACCTATCGTAACCATATTACCATTATAAAGATTGACAGTAGCCTGATTTAACGCTGTAGTTGAAGCGCCGGCTACAATATCGCCAATACTCGTACCATACTTAATATTAATAGTAACCACAGAAAAGAGATGCGACATATTGATAGGAACAGCTGTATTCGATTTTGTCGTCGTAGCTGTACCATAAATAAAATCAGCTTTATGCATCTTTTCAAGTGTACTTTGATCTGTTGGACAAGAGAATATTTGGCTCGACATGGTAGCATTCGAATTGTAAGGAGCATAAGCATAAACTTTACATGCGGTATCGTCCTTTCCGTCTGGCCACACACTTGTCTCAGATGTAGCCCATAAAGAACCATCATATGAATATTGCCTATTTGAAATCTGAGTTGTTGTAGATGTCGAACTGCTGTTACTTGTAACTGTAGGAATAACATAAATGCCTAAAGCGTCGCCAGAAATAAAAGAAGACGAACTGCTGCCTGCATCCGTAAATTCAGAAAGGGTAGGATTGATAGAGAATAATGTTTCCGATGACGAACTATCATTACCGCTTGAGCAACTCCATAATGCAACAGCTGCACTAACGTAGGCAGCTAACCATATTGTTCTATATTTATTAGAATATTTTATTTTCATTTGTTCAAGTCTTTAACGGTTAATGAAGTTCTAATTTTATTAGCCTCAGTATAAGTAAAAGCGAAATTATATTCTTTTCCACTAACCAGTTGAAGCCTGCTACTCATAGAATAAGCTAGACGAATAATATTATTCGCATTACTTGGGTCTGGATATGCCACAGAAATCAAATCGGAGCCAACAGATAGTTCTTGAGGAACTACGATACACTCTAATTTCTTACTGTCTGCTATATAATAAGGAGTAATATTCGAGGTTTTAATATCAGAGGATACTTCTCCCGTAGCAAAATTAATTGTTCCACTATATGCTACATTACGAATAGAAAATGAAGCAGTAGACAAATCAACTGTAGCAGGCAGACTGAGAGTAACTGTTATTTTGCACATTTTATGCTTCATGCTGAGAGGAATGCCCGTACTATTATTATCGTAAGTCACAGCATTAGCTGTGCCATATAAGAAATCGGATTTTCGAAGAGCAACTTCAGTAGATTGGTCGATGCCAAGTTCAAAAGAAGCGGCCTTCACCGAAGTACTCGAAGCCATATTAGTATATGGATAATATGCGACCACATCGAAAGGACTATCGGCATCTTTCCAATAATACTTGGATATTGTTGCCCACACACCATCGGCCGAAAGCGTATAAGCCACATTATCGACATAATTGCCCGTTATTGCAGTAAGCGTAGCCGGTGTAGCAACATCTGCACGAGCTAACATAAATAGACCAATCTGATCACCAGATTTAAAACCAGACTCCATTGCAGCCCTCGACTGAACTGTTGGTACGATTGAAATAACTTGCTCTTGGGTAACAGAACTATCATCTGGACTTTGACATCCCCCGACAAATAGAATCATAGAGATTAGACAAATTAAACATTTCTTCATAAACACAGTATAAATAGTTTTTCTGCAAAAATATAAATAAAATTCAAATAAAAAAATAATATTTATCATATTTCAGTTATTTAAAGCTGATTATTTTAGTTTTTTCAACTTTTAGCTTGTCACCCTTGCACGAAAAGAGCACAAAAAAGATTATTATAATCCGCTTAAAGCAACAGCACATCATATTTTTTTATTAATTAATCACCTCCAAACGCCCAAAGAAAATCAGAACATTTATATATTAATCAATAGAGAGAATCGCACTCAAGTTTCAATCAATAAAAATTAATCCTTTTATTTTGCTAGACGCTCTGAGTTGCAGTATCTTTGCAGCGACTAAAATAAATAAAATAAGACATGAAAAAATTAAGATTTTTTACTATTGTCGCTATATGCACAATGAATCTTGGAGTAGCAGGACAAGCTTCTGCCCAATCGTTACTGGATAACATTAAGAAAACGGCAACTCAAATCACTCAGAAATCAATGCAAGGTTCGTCAATCTCAAAGATGTTGGACGGTGTTATAGGTTCGTCCAGCTTATCAGAAAAGGATCTGATCGGGACGTGGAAATATGTTGGTTCCAATTGTGCTTTCTCAAGTCAGAATATGCTTGCCAAGGCTGGAGGCGAAATGGCTGCCCAAAAGATAGAGAGCAACCTGAATCCTATTTATAAGAAAGCAGGGCTGAGCACCGCAAATACTTATTTCACACTAAGTAGCGATAAAAAATTTTCAGCAAAAATAGCAGGAAAGAGTATAACCGGCTCGTATTCTTTTGATGCTAAAAACAATAAGATAACATTTCAAGCTCCGTTGTTACGCTCCACATGCTATGTAACAAAATCAGGATCGAACTTAAACTTCCTTTTCGATTCCACCAAGTTACTTAGCTTGTTACAGACAGTTTCGGCCGTCAGCAACAATGCCACCTTACAAACGCTAGGTACACTCTCCAAAAATTACGATGGAGCCAAAATGGGATTCGCTCTGAGAAAATAAAAGAAGTCCGTCAAATCTATTCCAAATTCAGGGCTGACGCATTAAGAATTCAGTTCGTATTTTTCTCATTATATATTATTAACTCAATATATTGATATATAGTATATTATATATGCATACGTGTCCGTATTATTTACTATATTTGTATAGCTTTTATACATAAATAAATAAACGATATGGACTTAGTAACGATATTAAGAGAAGTAGAAGACCCCAGAAGGGATCATTTAAAGGAGCACAGTTTGGGGTGTATTTTTTATATTACAATGGCCGCGGTAGTTTGCGGTGCTGAAAGCTGGTATGAAGTAGCTGAATTCGGCAAAATGAAAGAGCCCTTTCTCCGTTCCCGTATAAAGGGCTTTAAAGGTGTTCCTTCCCATGATACCTTTAACAGAGTTTTCTCCATTCTTGATCCAAAGGAACTTGAACGTGGTTTCAGGATGTGGATTCATGAGATATGTGGAAAATATAGTGGTATAGTGGCAATAGACGGGAAGGAAATATGTGGTGCAAGAGTGGAAAAGAAAGACGGCAGTTTTGAGCCTTTACGTATGGTCAGTGCATGGGCTGCATCCAATGGCGTTACACTTGGGCAGGAGAAGGTGGGCAAGAAGAGCAATGAAATAAAAGCCATTCCAAAACTGATAAAGGCTTTAGATTTGTCGGGATGTGTAGTGACCATAGACGCCATGGGTTGTCAGCATGAAATAGTTGAAACGATCATAAAAAACAAGGCGGACTTTGTCATCTGTGTGAAAGACAACCAGAAGAAACTGCATAATGAGATAAAAAGCTACTTCACAGGTATCGACTTTAATGGGAATAAGATCAATGGACACGGGCATATACCACCAACCAGGTACCAGGCTTCATACACAGAGGAATGCGGTCATGGACGGAAGGAAAGGAGATATTGCCAAGTATATAACAATGGGATGACAGGTGAAATTTTAGGGTGGGAAGGTGTCCGCTCCGTCGTTTGTCAGACAAAGATCACGACTCAGCTGAAAAGCAAGAAAACAGTAGAGGAAAAACATTATTATATCACATCCCTACCTTTGGATTCGGACAGAATCATGCAGGCTATAAGGACGCATTGGAGCATAGAGAACAATCTGCATTGGCAGTTGGACGTGACCTTTAACGAGGACGATACCAGAAAAAGAAAGAATGCGGCGCAGAATTTCTCCCTCATCAGCAAGATCGCACTCGCCCAAATAAAAAACAGCCAAAGAAAGGGGAGCTTCAAAATGAAAAGGAAACTTGCAGGATGGGATGAAAATTACATGATAGAACTATTGGATTCAAACTGGACACAAAATTCAAATTCTTAATGCGTCAGCCCTGTTCCAAATTCTTCTTTAGCGCAAAGATAAATTCCAAACCGCCGCCATCACGAGTTCGGGCAACTATAGCGCCGCCATGAAAAATGACGGCGTTTTTCACAATAGAGAGTCCCAATCCTGTACCGCCAAGTTTACGGCTACGACCTTTGTCTATACGATAAAAGCGTTCAAAAATACGAGGCAAATGAATCTCCTCCACTCCTATTCCATTGTCGGCAAAGGAGAATACATAACGTTCTTCGCTCATTTCTATCAATTTCACGTAAATATGATCACAACCGGAATAGGCTATCGCATTGTCGAGCAGATTGCGGAAAACAGACTGCAGCAAAGATTGATTCCCCATCATATTCAGATGAGGAGGTAAAATCAAACTGACACCAATATTCTTCTCCTTCAATTGAGGCATCATATCATCAAATACCTCTTGGATAATATCGTTAAGGCAAACTTTCTCTTTACCTATTATATTACCTGCTTCATCAAGCCGGGTAATAGTAGAGACATCGCCCAGTAGATGAGACATTCTGATCACTTGAGCATAACATTTTTCCACAAACTCAAACTTCTTTTTCTCGTCCAGATTGGGATTATTGATGATGGTTTCGAGATAGCCCTCAATACTGCTTACCGGAGTTTTCAATTCGTGATTGATATTCTGAGTAAGCTGACGTTTGATACGAATCTGCTCCTGTTCCTGATGCAACACCATATTGTGTTCGTTTACGAGCGCATCTTTAGCTTGACGGAGTTGAATATAAAGGCGTACAATAGCATTGGATACTTCGCCCAGTTCGTCTTTCATGAAAGGTTCAATATTTTCGATAGCCTCTCCCCGCTCCGCTTTCGCCGCAAATTCTCTCAGATGTCTGATATTATGCCCCAACCGATGCGTCATAGCGTAGCTCAACACCGAAATAATCAAGGCACAGACGAGCATAAACCAAATAAAATTCCAATCTACTTTGAGTACGTCTACAAGCGTAACAGAATACGGCAAAGCAGAACGGACAATAAGTGTATCAATACGAATGGCATTATAAAAACAATCTGATTTGAACGTCGTCGAATAGCGATTCACCGTAAAACCCTGACCATAGAGTATGGCCTGCCTCACTTCGGGACGAGTAGCATGATTCTGCATCAACTCTGCCCGAAACTTAGAATCGTAAAGCACTTTCCCTTCCAGATTAATAATAGTGATACGAAGATTTTCCAAATCGCCTTTGCCATGCGCCTCAACAAAGTTCGCAAGATTTCCGTTTGCACGATAGATATTATAGCCTTGCAAATTTACTATTTGAAGACGTTCGTTGAGCCGTTCCAGCTTGTTCGCCTTCTCCTTATTGTATTCGAACATCACGAAACAAATAAGATATGCAGACGAAAAAGTAATCAGATAATAAAACAGCCGACGATGAAAAGGTATTTTATACGTCGAAGCCATAACCATATCCTAAACGGGTTACTATATATTTGCCATAATCTCCTATCTTCTTACGAAGCCTGGTAATATTCACATCAATCGTGCGATCCAGAACAATGACTTCATCTTTCCATACCCGTTTCAATATTTCTTCTCGCGTAAAAATGCGTCCTTTATGTTGCAAAAACATCACCAGCAATTCCATTTCTGTCTTCGTCAGTTTCAGTTCCTCGCCATCGAGCGTACAATTTTTCTTATCCGTATCAATGGCCAACGTCCCAAAAGTCAACACTGTAGCGACATTGCTCTCCCCCTTCTTAGAACGGCGAAGCACACTCTTGACGCGTGCAACGACTTCACGAATAGCAAAAGGTTTGGCAATATAGTCATCGGCCCCAAGATTCAGTCCATAGACCATATCATCTTCAGCATCTTTGGCGGTAATAAAAATAATAGGAATACCCGCCAATTTCTCATCTTGCTTCATGATCTGAGCCATCTTTACTCCACTTACAGCCCCCATCATGATATCAAGCAAGACCAACGAATATTCTTCCAAAGGCATTTTCAGAGCCTGTTCGGCACTATAGGCAACATTGACATCAAATCCTTCCGTCTCTAAATTGAATTGGAGAATCTCACATAGAGACTCTTCGTCGTCAACTACTAAAATTTTTGCTTTTTCCATCAGAAGATATTTTTATTAATACGACAAAAATACATTCATTCTCTCATATCCGAAATAGTTTAATAAAGAATTAACATGATTGTAACATTTAATATTTCTTTATCACAGGCAATGGCGCTTTTTTAAGCGACACATAGGGCAACGTACGCAGATAGTCAGTAAACAAATCGGCAGTCGTACCTACCGTATCTAGCGGATGACTGAAAAGCGAAGCATC
This sequence comes from uncultured Bacteroides sp., assembly GCA_963676865.2. Classification (GTDB taxonomy): domain Bacteria; phylum Bacteroidota; class Bacteroidia; order Bacteroidales; family Bacteroidaceae; genus JAAYUD01. Next base: position 375,618 of record CAXXSS010000001.1, read on the forward strand.
ATAGCCATCGCTGCCATCTGCAACATAATTGTCGAGAACGACGATACATTCGTCCGTATCCCCAATCTCTTTACCATGATACCATACACCGTCCACTCCATTCTGTTTGTTCAGATGAATCGCAATATCCGACGTCTGCATATAATAAGGTAGCCTACATCGACCGTCCGTAAGCAGTTTTTTAAGCATAGAGCCCGTAAAACGATAAGCTACAACTTTGCCCACAAAGGGCAACATATTAAGAGCATGAAGGTACGTTACAGGTCCTTTCTCAAACACAGACCGAATACCTCCATAATGATTGACCCCTATCACGGGACAAACTACTTCCGGATGTTTCTTGCGATAAGCGTATGCATAAGATGCACTGACATAAGCCCCCGGTGCAGTATATTCATGCGGATTGACGTCTGCACTATGTTCCATGAAATCTTTAGAGTATGTCAGTTTATCATTAAATCCATATCTTTGAGCTTCCTTGTCAACTGCCACTTTCATGATTTCATCCGGTGCAAAGTTCTTAGTCTTCAAAGTGTCCATTCCAATATATGATACATCCCGAATACCCTCATGATTGCGAACTTGAAAATAAAGCACATTCACTCCTGCCGTATAGGCCTCGGCTTGAATCACAGGAATATTGTTTATCTTATCGTAAGCCAACGTATGGGCATGAGCGGCAACGATAGCAGATATACCGGGAACAAAAGGCAACATCTCCACATCTTTATCTTCTATTCGATAGGGGTAGTCCATCGAGATACCTGAATGCATCAGAATAATCACCATATCTATCCGAGCTTCTTTGCGCAAACGCTCCAATTGCCTCTGTACGGCATTTACAGGATCGACAAAATGAATACCACGCATATTGGACGCTTTACTTTTGAGCGGTGTAGTGGTAGTTGTCAGACCGATAAAAGCGATGCGAAAAGCCCGTCCATCACGCAACGTACGCTCTACTATGTAGTAAGGCACAAACCATGGATGATCTTTCGAGACAAAATCGTCTACCATATTTGCCCCAATAAGTGGCACGGTTACCGCCATCGTATCTTTCAAGAAAGGCAGTCCCCAGTCAAACTCATGATTACCCACAGCAGAGACTTCAACCTTCATAGCAGAGAACATTTGTTTCAACAAGTCGGCACGCGTATATTTAGAGAATATATCACCGCTAAAATTATCACCACCACAAACCACAATCGGATTGGGACGAGTATGCTGTATCTTTTTTACCGCGCCCACCAGACAGGCTGCACCTGGTACACCATTGTCGGGAACAAATTTTCCATGAAAATCATTAAAAGAAATAATGCTTATGGTATCCTTCGTCTCTTGGGCAGCCATAGAGGTTGCACTCAAAACAAGAACTACAAACAACAGCAACGCAGAAATATGAAAACGGTGATATATCATTCTATTACTATATTCAATATATCACAAAGATAATTCGAAAAAAACGAAAACACAAAAAGTATGGGGACAAAAAGGAGAGAGCTTATGGACGCTCCAAATATGATCCTTTAGATTTATTAAAGAAATACATACTTACAAAAACCATCTCATTTGTGTTCTTGGGCATATATAATGCGATTTAAATATAATGCATCTATGATATTGCTGTTAATACGTGATATTTAAAACACAAAACTAATTATTAGAAAGAAAATATCAGAATATACAAAAAATGAAGATTGGATGAAAGAATTAAGGAAAGAGAAAAGTACTTTTAAATCATATAAAAGCAGGAAAATAAGCATATCCAAAACACTTTTTATATTAAAGCTCTGGAATTCGATGATTTATTGTTTGCCAAAATATATTCCTAAACTTTATGATCACATAATGATAATCTTCTAACTCAATAGTATTAATGCTTAAACATCTCTTTTTTATCTTTAAAACTCATAAATAATATTTTCATATTCACCCCGATTTATATCTAACAAATTGAAAAAATCACAACTAAAAAACATTTTTTCCACTAAAGTCTTTTTTTAAACATTATAAACACTAAATTTACAGCAGAAAATCACCTTACATTATGACTTCAAGAGACATAAGTAAGCTAAAAATAATATTATTATGCAAGAGACACAGCAACAAAATGATTAGCAAGACAGATATGTAAAGTTTACGTTACAATCCAAATATTATATAAATTCACTCAAAATAGACTATATATACTTACAGCTAGCTTTACTTGAAGTTAATATAAACGACTTTACCCAAGAAAGCAAAATATAAAAGAATCCAGTATAATAAATCAGTAATAAATTTATATAATTATTATCTAAAAAGCTATCAACAAAATAGCATAAATGACATTATCAAAAGAATGTATTAGAAGCCACAAAAAATAGGAACAGAAATAATACCAAGTAAACGGAAATATCATTAAAAGAACTAGTAAATTATCATATATTATGTATTTAGATACAGCTATATTTGTAAATAGAGCTCCACTTGAGCATCTTGAACTCAATTTTAAAGAAAAGGGAATCAACGTATTATCAGCTATTAACGGAAAAGGGAAAACTACAATTCTATCTTATATTGTTGACGCTTTTTATGAAATAGCGCGGCCCCACTATAAAAACTCATTTCATGGTATCGAAAATCATTATTATAGAATATCTTCCGAGTTGGATGCCCTTGACAATAGTAAAGCATCTTATGTATTTCTACGATTTTCAAATAATGGCGAATTTTATGATTATCTAGATATACGTAATAATATATCAATAGAAGATTTTTCAACTTATCTACCTCAAGATAATAGAATTAAATATTCTAATATTAAAAACGAAATAGACGACAGAGGCTTTGGCAAATTTTTATCTTCTAATTTGAATGATAAAGATATAAAAGCAATATTGAACAACTCTATTTGTACCTACTTCCCCGCTTACAGACATGAGCAGCCTAGCTATTTAACTGATCCATATAAAACAAATTTGAATTTCAATCTGAAGATTAATTATATAGACCAATTAAAAAATCCAATAGAGGTTTGTTCAGAGATAAAAGCTTTATCAAATTGGATTATGGATATTGTTATCGATTGGGAAGTGAACAAAAATCAAGTAACATTAAAAGACGAACATGGTAATAATATTAATGTAGACAAAACACCAGAATTGAATTTGTGGCGTAATTTAAGCACTATCGTTGCTCATATATTATGCGAAAAAAAAGCAAAGGAACAATTCGTTTTGGCATTGGAAGGAGATATAGTGCAGGAAGGCGCGTATCTGTTGTCTCAGATTATAATGGTAATATCAAAAATATTTGTCCAAATCTATTCGCATTATCTTCTGGAGAATCATCTTTATTGGGAATCTTTGGAGAAATACTGCGCCAAGGTGATAATATTACGGCTAATACAACCCGAGAAAATATAAATGGCATCGTATTAATTGACGAAATTGATAAACATTTACATATAAAATTACAGAAAGAGGTATTGCCGCGTCTCCTAAACTTATTTCCAAATATTCAATGGCTATAGTTAATTATTGCGTTGCAAAATCAGTTTTTATTATCTACCATCGATATTCGGAGGAGTCCGGCAGCATGATCTGTTTCATTCTTCAGGAGTGTTTCAACGACCTTGAACCAGTTCAAATAGTTCTGTAGATATTTCGTAGCCACTCCCCAAAAGGTTGAAGCGATCCATTTTTTCAGCCTGTTATGGAGGGAATTTACATGTTGTATGTGAAACCTTTCAAGTTTTACCCGCTGTTTCAAGTCCCCCCTGAGCACAACATGTTTCAGCCGATTGTCATTTGCGTATCCCTTATAGCTTGTATGTCCATCTGAACACAGAACCACATCCTCCGGTAGGGGCGTATGCAGACTTTCCGTTATATCTTTCTTGGTAAGGCGTCCCTTTCCGCAGCATGTCATATTCAAATCGTTCTTCCGATCAGTAGTTACTATCACCTTGGTCTTGTTGTTAGATATGCCCGAACTATTGGAGTCGCTGCCCCTTTTACGGGCAGGACGTTCCAAATGCCGATTTCCTTTCTCTGATTCCTCGAAAAAAGTTTCATCGCTTTCCACTATACCCGAAAAAGAACTGCCTTCATCTTGTTTGAACGTACCCAAAATCTTGTGTCGCCAGTCAAAAGCCGTTTTCTTGTTGATTTTAAGCGAGGAGGAAATATTGTCCAAAGACTTCTGGTCAGACATCAGTTCCAAATAGCGACCTACCAATTCCTTTTTGTGAAGCCCTTCCTGCCAAGTTCCGGTATATTCGGTGAATGTGCGCCTACAATCTTTGCACTTGAAGCGTTGAGCACCTTTGTCCTTGCCAAAACGATAATAATGTTTGCCACCACAATGAGGACAACTACCTTGCTTGTTCAGTAACTGGAACAGACGAGGAGAAGGAGAAGCCGATACGATTTTTGACGATAAGGCGGAAACCAGAGACACACGTTCTCCTAAAGGAAGAGACAGCGCAGCGACTAATATTTCTTGATAGGTCATAACTTCTGAAGTTTTACGAGGACAAAAATACAAAAAATTAGGTATATCTACCATTTTACAACGCAATAATTAACTATAGCCATATTCAATTTATAGTTAGTTCTCATTCACCATTCTTTAATATGGGATTGAGCGAACAAGTCTATGACAGAACTCTAATTTATGATTTAGACAACAACGGAAATTCATGGAAGCCAACATATGATGATTCATATAATATTGTTTATGAGTCTATGATTTCTGAGAATAAGAGATATGCGCAATTATATAAAAGCATAGAGGATAAAATAAGAGAAAGCGTAAAGCCTATTATTATTACAGAGGGAAAAAGTGATTGGAAACACCTAAAAGCAGCTCTAAACTTTCTAAAATCAGAGCAACAATATTCTGAAATAAAAATAGAGCTTTTTGAATATTCAGAGGATGTTGGCGATGACAAACTATACAATAGGCTGCTATCTTATTCCAGAATGCCAAATAGATATAAGATAATTGGGATATTCGACTGTGATGAAAACTATGGAAGAAACATACACCAAAATTCAGGCATAAAAGATTTTGGAAATAATGTTTATGCGATGTCCCTACCGATTCCTAGTTTTAGAGTATATAATAAAAGAGGAATTTCCATTGAATTTCTTTATGAAGATAATGATTTAAAAAAATTAGACAAAAATGGTAGACGACTCTATATCTCATCTGAATTTGACAAAAATGGCAGACTTGAAGCTAATAAGTGTGTTGGAGTAAAGAATAATGAAAAGATTAAAAACTATATTTCAAAAGAGCAGGAAAAAATAAAAGATAATGATGTTATTGATATCGAAGGCAACAGTCTTGCCCTTACAAAGGAAGAATATGCATCAAACATATTGGACCAAATTCCACCTTTTGACAAAATGAATTTTGATGCTTTTAAACCTGTTTTTGACAGATTAAAGATAATATTGAATAAATAAAAATTTGTATTATCATATAAAGAACAGAAATATAATAATATTAGGATTGCTTCATAAGAATAGTATTTATCACATCCAACATCCTGTGTTCACAGGTAGCATGGAGAATTAATTTCCAAGAAGCCATGAAGAAAACGAAATATGTCAGCATGTTCAATCAAGGCGTGAAACGAGTGCAGGATATACTAAAAGAAATGGCATAAGGAAGCAGAGTTTGACGTTTCAAAGCTTACTGCACTTTTGCGTAAAAGTGTTCTCCAATGTAGAGGTAGCACTCAAAACGAGAGCCACAAGCAACAGCATCGCAGAAATATGAAAACGGTGATACATCATTCTATTACTATATTCAATACATCACAAAGGTAATCCGAAAAAAACGAAAACACAAAAAGTATGGGGACAAAAAGAATAGAGAACCGATGTATATTTTAAACACAATCAGGTAAATTTGTTAAATAAAAACACAAACGCGCACTTATGTGAGTGAAATATTTGGATTTCAAAATACATTAATAAAGGAGCATTTGAGCCAAAATTTCCTAATACGGTTTCTTTTCTTGAACTAGCGACTAGATATTCCGTTAGATCTCCGTTCACCATTTCCGGTGATACCCGTTCACTTGGTTGGTAATCTTCAGTAACGGCGGCAAAATTAATATTTCTTTCTTAAACTCTCACCTTTGAGGTCATATTTTATGGCCTTATGCACTAATCTGTCCAAACAGGCTTCTGCAATAAGTTCACTTTGGAAGACATTATACCAATCAGATATGGGCAACTGACTTGCCAGAATCAGCGCATTGCGATTGTAACGGTCATCGATGATCTGCTCGAAGTCATGCTGTATTTGTCCATCGAGCTTTATCATCCCAAAATCGTCTATTATCAATAGTTCGTGAGCGTTAAGCTTCCTGAAGAAGTTGGTTTCACGTCCTTCAAGATGTACCAGTCTGAGATTCTCTATCAACATGTTCATAGTAAAATACAAGACTTTTATTCCATTACGGCAAGCTCTGTCACCAAGAGCGCAGGCAAAGTAGGATTTACCGGTCCCGGCCGGGCCGGTAATGATTAGAGTCATGCCATTGGAGATGTAGCTGCCTGCAGCTAGGTCAGCAACAGAAGCAGCTGAGATACCCCGTGTGGTATCTGTCTCAAGTTCTTCAACGGATGCTTTGAGGCGGAAGTTTGCGTTTTTTATCAAACGCTGGATACGGTTGTTCTGACGTGTGTCACGCTCGTTTTGCATCATCAGATGCATACCATCGCGAAGTGTGATCTTGTCAAGCCGGTGTGTCTCTTCCAGGGACGCCCAACAACAGGCCATTCCCGGGAGCTTGAGCTCATGCAGAGCTCTTTCAATTTCATTTGTCATTGTGTGAACGGATTATTATGTGATACAAATTGGATTATTTTATTGGAAGTAATTTCTACCACGCATATTTTCATGGTTGGTAGATACAGGGGCATCAAAGAGGGCCGGTTCGTCATCGGCCGCCTTGAGACTGTTATGCTTGAGGATGGATTCAAACTTTCTATATGTATATACTCCATATTCAAGACATTGCCTGCAGGATAGGTTGAAGACCTTCAGCTCGTACTTCCGTCTCAGACTAAGGATGGAGTCGCAGAGCTTGTAATAGACCTCTTCCGGTTGGTTTGTACGCAGAGGGTTAAATATCTGACTGACATATTCATGGCAATCCGGTGATATATACTTGGCTCTCTCTGCATAATAGGCGGCGGACCTTTCCATAATGGCTTTGCAATTGGATGCAAGGTGATCGCCCACAGATGTGTACCCATAGTCATAACTCCGTAAATGAGAGGCTACCTGCACGTTATCTACATATATATTTACCCACGAACGCGTAAAGATTACTCTGGCTTGTTTGCCCACATAGATATAAGGTACCGAGTAAAAGTGAGTAATCTTGTCTTCACGCAGCTCCACATGACAGTTGGGTTGCACTTTCAGGTCGGCATAGAATCGCATCTGGTACGGTTGCTCGGGCAATGCTTTGAGCCTGTCCTTCTCCATCGCATGAAATCGTTCTTCACGGCTGTAGGGACGTTTCTGCATGCGTGTCTGATTGTGCCGGGTCATAAGTTCCCATACAGCCCGGTTGAGTTCGATGATTGAGTAGAAGGGCGGTTACGCAGCTTTGCATAAATCCGGTTGTAGGCGATCCTCACTCCATCTTCGACGAGAGCCTTCTGTGTAGGTGATACGGGATCACAAGGCAGCACCACAAAGTGGTAATAGTTGCCCATATCTTCCAGTGCCTTGTTCAACTTCGGTTCATGCCTGTCATTACTGATTACGGCAGACTTCAGATTGTCCGGTGTAAGAATCGGCGGTACTCCTCCCAAATGTTCAAGGCACATGCGGATAGCATACAGAAAGTGTTCTGTCTTCTGTGATGGAACGCAGATCACATAGGTATAGTCGCTGTATGGAAGACAGGCTACAAAGACTTCAACCTTGACTATCTCACCTGTTTCTGTATCTACATAACTAAGTTTGTCGCCGGCAAAGTCCACCATCAGTTTCTCGCTCGGATGATAGGTGTTTGCAAGGACTGCGATGATATCTTTCTGCGCGACTAAATTCTGCTTGAGATGATAATAGAACTGAGATTTTCCATAGCCATTCGGATGGGATGCCTTGTATTCATCATACAATACCTGACGGTTGACATGCAGACCGGGATTTGTCAGTTGTTCCTTGTAAGTGGGCAACAGACGTAAGAATTCCTCCATACGCTCATCCGTATAGGCCGGAGTTCCTCCATGGAACATCTTGTTGAGTATAGGATCATCTAATTTCAGAAGATTGTCAATCTTCCATGCGTTAGCTTGGATGGTCTTCGTATAACCGTTGACAGTTTCTTTATCGATTGGTAACTTGCGGGCTATGCCACGATTGGATTCTCCCAGCTGCTTTAGCTGTAGCACTTGTTTTATCTGACTCATATCTTTGATAGTTCCTGCCATTGATGTACTGGATTTTGTTGATTTCCCAGTACAAATGTAACTGAAGACACAGACTCCTTGAACGGATATGGTCCGGAAAAAAAGAGCATTTGCGTTCTCCGGATATCTAGCAACAATGAACGGATATGATCCGGAAAAATGTTCCTGCCGGCATTTATTCCTTCAAATTGAACGGGTATACTCCGGAAATAGTAACAATCCGAACCTGCTTTTGGAAGGTGAACGGATATGCTCCGGAAAAATTGAGCAAAAACGGTCTTTTTATCCATATTTTCATCCTTTTTAGAGATGAACGGATATCAAAACTGGCTATTTGCCCAATTTGGTCGCCTTGATGCGACCCCAGAAAACTGAACGGGTATGGTCCGGAATATCTAAGCGACCCTTCGAAAATGTACGGGAATCAGTTTCGTTATGCTTATATTTATTTAAGTTCGGGATAAGAATTCAGGTATATCGTTGCGAACGCGGCGGTCTATTTCAACAAAACCGTGTTGCCATTTGCGCGCTCTACATTCGTACTTTTCCACCACAGTATTAAAGCCATAATGCTCTGCCAAAAATGCTTTTAAACGCTCTGTGAGACCCTTTTATAAGGGTGAAGTCTGTGAGACATACTGATGAAAGTTGGTTCATATCAGAACGATTTTATGTTTTCTCCTGAGCAGAATGTCGTTCCACATATGCAGGGCTGACGCATTAAGAATTTAGATTTTGCATCCAACTAGAATCCAATAGTTCTATCATGTAATTTTCATCCCATCCTGCAAGTTTTCTTTTCATTTTGAAGCTCCCCTTTCTTTGGCTGTTTTTTATTTGGGCGAGTGCGATCTTGCTGATGAGGGAGAAATTCTGCGCCGCATTCTTTCTTTTTCTGGTATCGTCTTCGTTAAAGGTTACGTCCAACTGCCAATGCAGATTGTTCTCTATGCTCCAATGCGTCCTTATAGCCTGCATGATTCTGTCCGAATCCAAAGGTAGGGATGTTATATAATAATGTTTTTCCTCTACCGTTTTCTTGCTTTTCAGCTGAGTCGTAATCTTTGTCTGACAAACGACGGAGCGGACACCTTCCCACCCTAAAATTTCACCTGTCATCCCATTGTTATATACTTGGCAATATCTCCTTTCCTTCCGTCCATGACCGCATTCCTCTGTGTATGAAGCCTGGTACCTGGTTGGTGGTATATGCCCGTGTCCATTGATCTTATTCCCATTAAAGTCGATACCTGTGAAGTAGCTTTTTATCTCATTATGCAATTTCTTCTGGTTGTCTTTCACACAGATGACAAAGTCCGCCTTGTTTTTTATGATTGTTTCAACTATTTCATGCTGACAACCCATGGCGTCTATGGTCACTACACATCCCGACAAATCTAAAGCCTTTATCAGTTTCGGAATGGCTGTTATTTCATTGCTCTTCTTGCCCACCTTCTCCTGCCCAAGTGTAACGCCATTGGATGCAGCCCATGCACTGACCATACGTAAAGGCTCAAAACTGCCGTCTTTCTTTTCCACTCTTGCACCACATATTTCCTTCCCGTCTATTGCAACTATACCACTATATTTTCCACATATCTCATGAATCCACATCCTGAAACCACGTTCAAGTTCCTTTGGATCAAGAATGGAGAAAACTCGGTTAAAGGTATCATGGGAAGGAACACCTTTAAAGCCCTTTATACGGGAACGGAGAAAGGGCTCTTTCATTTTGCCGAATTCAGCTACTTCATACCAGCTTTCAGCACCGCAAACTACCGCGGCCATTGTAATATAAAAAATGCACCCCAAACTGTGCTCCTTTAAATGATCCCTTCTGGGGTCTTCTACTTCTCTTAATATCGTTACTAAGTCCATATCGTTTATTTGTTTAATGTATAAAAGTTATACAACTATAGTAAATAATAATGACATAAATGAATATATAATAAACTATATATCAATGTATTGAGTTAATAATATATAACGGGAAATAAACGAACTGAATTCTTAATGCGTCAGCCCTGTATATGTGAGTTGATCGAATCACATATGTGGAACGACAAAACCTGAATGAGTCAACAGAAATACCTTAAATGCGATAACTATGATTCAATAAGATGTATACAAAAGACCTTCTCACAAGGAAGAAGAACCGGATTTCTTCCATGCAGGGGCGATAAGCAAGAGAGTTTCTACACGGTGCACACGCCACAGATACCGAGTAATGACTTAATCGGTTGATATATGAAGGGACGTCCCGTATTTCATAACACGCTAACAATAAACAAGATAACACCTTTTCGAGGTCCGATAAACAAGTCACACCTGTATATATCACTCATAGTCAACAAAATAAGGTGACGGGAACTACTGGAAAAATAAAACTACAGAACTACCATCACCTGAATAATTCATACTTGAGTTCGGCATAAGAAGAAAGGTAAAACAACTATTCAAATAGAAAAGGTATTATGTCTGAGAGTGCAATAATGATGAATCTTGTTTTGTTCCATTTTAGTCATTGCTGCGATCTGCTTCTTTGAAAACAAGCCTAAAGCTCTTACCGGATATGAAGCCGTTAAGACAAATCAACTCGCCTTCTTTTGATTTCTTATCCCGAGCTGAGACATATTTAATATTATTCTCTACTGAAACCGATTAGTTTGTCCTTTCGAGGACGTAAAAAATATAATTCGATAGTGAGAACTACGATTACAATGATGCTCATTAAAGCAAAATCAGTGCCTAAATGACCAGAGTCTGTTGATTTTCCTAACCACGTCGTGATAAATGCCCCAGAGAAAACGCCAACGGTATTCATAAGCCCATATGCCGTAGCTCTATATTTGCTTGAAACGAATTGACAAAGTATAGGCATATTATTAGCATCAAACATCCCAAATCCTACGCCATAGAATATGGCTCCAGAAATTGTCGTTATAAAATTATTTCCAAGACCTAACAGAAATAAAGCAGGTATGGTTAAAGCTGTACCTATCGAACTAACATATATTCGTCCACGAATGTTTTTTTGTATCCACTTGTCTGAAAAAAAGCCTCCGATTAGAACACCTAAAAATGAAGATATTGCAATTGTAATCGTGGATATAGGACCTGCCTTTGTCATGTCTATGGAAAGATTACTTGAAAACAATGTGGGTAACCAATTTTTTGTAGCCCACCCTGGAATACTAGGTACAGCAAAGTATAATAGAATAATCCAAAATGTGAGACTGCCTAAAAGAAGTTTCATTCCATTTAAGGGCGATTTGGATTCTTTGTGTATTACGTTTTCAGTGTTGCTGTCTTTATCTTTTTTGTCATGCAAAAATAACATGAGAATTAAACTATATGCTATTCCGATGAATCCGAAAGCATGAAAAGTAGTTTGCCATGAAAATATATTTGCTACAACAGCTCCGAATCCACCAATTGCTTGTCCTGCATAAAGCCCTGTCATGTGTAGACCGACTGCTAACGAGCGTGTTTTGTCAGTATGATAATCTGCTATTATAGACAGGCCTGCCGGAATATATAGCGCTTCGCTAACCCCCATCACACCTCTTAGAATATATATTTCTGTATAGCTAGTGCAAAATCCCATTAATAACGTTACAAAAGACCAAACGAAAAGACTCCCGATTATGAGCCATTTACGACTGAAGCGATCACCGACAATTCCAGATATCGGACTCATTATTCCATATATCCATAGGAAGACAGCCATTAATCTTCCAAAATTGGCAGCAGATTCGAGTTCAGATATATCAATCATCATACTATCTCTCATAGTCGACAACATTTGACGATCCATATAATTCAAAAAAGCTACTCCCCACAACAGTGCAACAACTATCCACGGATATATTTTACTATTACTTTTCATTACTTTAATTATTAATTAACATCAGAATAAAAATCTTTTATCGGTATTTGTTGAAAGACCAATTGCGCCTGACTGCTTTCATACAAGATACCGATTAAGTCTTCATCAATCGAAGTCATACAAGAGTATCCTGCGCTTTTGTATTCATCAAGTAATATTTGATTTGCTCCAGGCCAAGTGTTGCCATTATCAAAACTTATTTTAATTGTCATATTTCTTCTTATCGTTTTATCATTAGGATTACTGAATAAGAGTATGGATTTCCCTTTATAATTATGACGATGTAGATTACCCATACAAGTTGGTTCTATTAAGGATTTACGAGAAGTGACGTGTTCAGACCATGTACTTCCTAAGTTATTCGTAACACTAATACGTCGCCCATTTTGAACAGCGTTTTCCCGATTATGATTGTCACGCATGTTTAACATCAGTTCTCCATCCGGCAGTTCTGCCACCGAACATTCGGTGGTCCCTGTTGCTGCTGGAGAACTTACTTTCCACGTACTTCCATCGTTATGACTCCACATAATATTAGAAAAAGGGGTGCCTTTTTCATCCCTTCCTTGTGTTGGAAAAACGAGAATTCCATTCGTCATAGTAATTCCATTTCCTGGAGCAGGCGCATATAGCCACCATTTTTCCGGCTTTATTTCCTTTGTTATATTAATAGGTTCACACCACGTTTTTCCATCATCACTACTCTTTGTTATAAGAAACTGACAAGTTCTTTTTTCATCTATTCCAGGTTGCGTAGACAGACCTTTCCACTGATGTGACCATACTGTGCTTTTTTCGTTTAATCCTTCTACCCAGATTCCTGTTTTTGAATCTAATACCCCATGCATCCATAATCCAGCAATATAAATAGTACCGGTTTTTGTATCAGAAAGAATGCAAGCATCGCTTATTCCATTATACTTTTCGGGAAGATTTCCCCATTTTCCTCTATCTAAGGCCACTTGCATTGGTTCCCATGTCAAACCCTTGTCAAAACTTCGATTAAGACAGATATCAATATCACCTTGTAGATCTTTATTACTTGTCCGCCTGCCGTCATATATTGCGATGAGAGTACCTTTATTGGTTGTTATAAGACCTGGTATGCGAGAAGTATGAATATTATCTTGCATAAATTGTCGTACAGCAACCCCCACTCTTAATTCTGGTACGGAATCTGATTCCGGCAAAACTAATTCACTTTTATTCGTTGACAAAGAAGTTACTGTCGCACCTATTTTGTCTGACAGACTAATTTTATCGTTTAACTTTATTGTAACCCAAAAAGTAATAGTGTCTTTATTAATAGGTATATGTATGTTGAAATAATTTTCTTCTGATGGGACTATCTTTTTACTAAGTGGCATATTTTCATTGGGCATTCCTTTTGTATCGGCTTGATAAAGGCAAAGTGATTGAATATCCTTTATATTAGTTCGTTTTGACAAAGCGACTATTAGTTTTTTGAGGACATCAGTTTTGCTATGATTCCTAATGACTGTGATTCTAATGACATAGTTTACTTCTTTGTGAGTGAGTACAGGAATAATAGGGTGCTCTATTTGGACTATAGGAGAATCAAATAAATAGGGTGATAATATTTTCTTCCATTGCAAATATCCTTTTCCCAAAAGATGAAGTCCATCATTAGTATATTGTGAATTAAGTTTACCTTCTTTATCTTTTAGTTTAGAAAAAACATCTATGTACATAATATTCTGTGATAGACACAATTGTTCTATTTTGACATTCGTATTTTGAATTGCCCGATCATTAGTTATTTGATTGGAAAATGTTCTATACGTGCCATTAACAGGCATTATACTCTGTATGTATAAAGAAGTACAAGGAGATGTTTTCTTTACTTTTTCTATCACCTTTCTTATCCAATATATTACTGTATCAGGAGGGGTCGATCTTTGCAAATCATTGATACCAATCAAAAGAAATATTTTCTTAGGATGTCCTTTAAGAATGGGGTTTAATCTATCAAAAACGCCTTTTGCACAATCGCCACTAATACCTCTATTTTTAATATTAGATTGTCCAAATAGCTCATGCCACTCATTTCCATTAGTAATACTGTTACCTAAAAAAACTATATCATCCGGACATATAGGCAATATTTCGAACAAAGAGGCACGCTGATAATAAAATTTTGAATATGTGTTTTGTTGCGAAAATCCATTTATCGCAATCAATACAAAAAGTAACAAATGAACAATTCGTCTCATTTTTATATCATTTATAATAATAGGTCCTTCTTCTAATTATCTTTTAAATAGACCATATCCGAATTTAAGTAATTCAGATATGGCTATTTAAGGTTCAAATACAAATTTACAACTTAAACTACTAATATCTTAGTTTCTTGCAAAACATTCATGTAATTCAACGATCAAGGTGTTCACACAAAACAGTCTTAACCATCCCCTTACATTTATTTTAAATTAGGATTAGAATTTAGAGAACTATACGAGATGGGCCACAATAAAACATTCGGTTCACCTTGTCGCCCGGATAACGTTTTTACACGATCGAATACAACTCCCATTCGGATCATATCCCACCATATTTTACATTCTGCAGCAAATTCTTTTTCACGTTCATCCATTATGTATTTATCAACCTCTATATTGCTCAAAGTCTCTTTATAATATTTTGATATGCCATAAGCTCGTAATGCAATATCATTTAAGCACGAAATAGCTTTACTTGTTTCACCTGTTGCATTATATAATTCTGCTTGGAATAATATGGCATCAGCCAAACGATAAACAATGATGTCAGAATTGAAAACTCGAGTTTGATTTATCCATGAGCCTATATATTTATTTATCCAACGATATTTTTTGCTATAACTAACTAAAGGATAAGTGACTTGTGCTCGCTTGTCTTTGGTGTTTGCAAAAAGAAAGTTAATAAAATCAGTTGTAAATAGAACGCGTTGCGCCAAAGATCCTTCAGTACCAACAACAATTGTTTTACCTGTTCCGTCTCCAACGTATTGTTTATCTTTTGTTGCAATAGCATTCACACTCAGCAGATAGTTTTTAGCAAATCCTCCTTCGTATTCATCTTTGACAAACCGAATAGTAAAAATAATTTCGTTAGTAGATTTTTTATTGGTGGCATCAAATAGTTTAGAATAATCGTCCGCCAATGAATAGCTAGGATTAGTCAAAACAGCTGTTAATGCTTCTTGAGCTTTAGTGTAATATGTGCTTTTCTCCGTTTGGTCCGTTAATCTTACTTTGGCCATCCACATGCAATAGTCAGCTTTTAGCATATTGATTGCTGATGGAGTTGCAACAGTATTGTCGGTAGCCGATGATGGTATCAACTCTACAGCTTTATCGATGTCTGACTCTACTTGTTTGTAAATAGAATCGCTGGGCGTTTTTTGTGCAAATAATTTTTCTCCTTCATCGGTCTCGAATCCGTCTAATAGTAGTGGAGCATCTCCCCATATGCGCACCACCCAGTAATATGCAAAAGCTCGTACAAAATAAGCATTAGCCATTATTCTGTTCTTATTTGTTTCATTCGAAAAACTTATATTCGGAACATGACGAATAATTAAATTGGCGGTATTAATTAATTTATACAATCCTTCCCAGTTGGCGCCTTGATTATTGGGATCGATCGTATTGTTATTCGCATCAAGAATATCACCGGCAAGTGTTTGAGTCGTACTGAAGACACCCGTGCGATAATCACCCCAATAGGCAATATTTGAGCTAAAAGCACTACGAAATTGATAATACATTCCGTAAGTAGCTGCTTCGCCATCTTCTTCGGTATTCCACATGTTTATCGAAGAAATTTGGCTCTTTTGATCAATATCCAAAACATCAAAACACGACGTTTGAAATAATGATATTATCATAAACAAGATAATATATAATATTTTTCTCATAATACTCTTTTTTTAGAAGATTAGAAAGTTATTTTTGCTCCAATTGCAAATCTTCGAACTGGCGGATAGCAATAATAAGAAGAACTATATGTAGTAGATGTACCTTTTTCTGGAGATAGCGCTCCAGGCAATGCCGTAAAAAAGTGCAAATTGTTGCCTGAAATTGTAAGAGTTATATTCTTGACACCATATCTCTTTAATAATGTATTGGCAAGAGTATATTGAAAAGATACCTCGCGTATACAGAGATAGTCTGCTTTATAAGTAAACACGTCGGATGTTCTACCAAAATTGTTACTATAATTAGGATCGTTAGCAACGAAACGTGCGTACTTTGCTTCTCGATTAGATTCACTCCAGGTGTTTTTTGTTCCATCAACGAGTGCAGAATTTGCAGAAAATGTTGCTAGAAAATACCTCGAATATGATTCTTCGTATACAGAATGTCCTAAAGCCCAATCTAGCATAACGCTTAATCCAAAATTCTTATATCGAAAAGTATTAGTGATGCTTCCCGTTGATGTTGGCTCAGTGGAACCTAGTTTAAACATGTCTTCGCTTGTAATTTTATTATCTCCGTTACGATCAGCCCACTCATAATCACCTATATCTTTACGTCCCTTTACTGTATTATTGTCAGACATTCTCCAGCCTGATGCATTCTCATCATAAAGAGCTTTATCGGCGCTTTCGCTGGTTTTAAGGATACCTGCATTTTTGTATCCATAAAACGAATATAAAGATTCACCTTCAGCAATACCTCCAAATTCTTCAGTTCCTATTTGAGCAATATTGCCATCAGCATCTTTCACATATTTTTTAATAGAATATCCTCCAATACGATTTTTATCCCGTCCATTTCGAGGTAGATTAAGGACCTTGTTTTTTACAAAACTCCACACGAAATTTGTACTCCAATTAAAACTTTTTGTTTGAATATTAGTGGAGTTTATTTCAACGTCAAACCCATAAAACTTTACTTTCCCCACGTTCGTTTGCACAGAAGAGAAGCCCGTAGTATTGGGTAATGTCTTTGAGAAAAGGAGGTTTTTAGTTCTCTTATCAAAATAGTCTAAAGAGAAAGAGATTCGATTATTTAGTAGTCCGGCATCAATACCTGCATCAAATTGGTTTGTTGTCTCCCAAGTCAGGTCCTTATTACTCATGGTGCTTGTCATAATAGCTCCGTTGCCATTATATTTGTAATCTACAGAATATTTTCCAAGCGCATCATAAAGCCCGATGCCATTGTTACCTGTTTGACCATAACTGGTACGCATTTTCATGGAAAGAATATCTTTTAAAGTATTTTTCGCCCAAGATTCTTCTGTAATATTCCATCCTAAAGCCATTCCCGGGAAATATCCCCAGCGATTACCTTCGGCAAAGAGGGAAGAACCATCGGCACGGAAGGTAAAAGTAAGCATGTATTTCTTTTGGTAGTCATAATTAAGACGGGAGAAGAATCCTATAAGCGCCTGTTTTTCAATAATGCTACTACCGGCTGTCTTTGTAGGTGCTCCGTTGAGTGTTGTTATCTTATCAGAGTTACCACCTTCTGCTGAGGCTGAATAGCGCTTTGATTTTTGATCTACATACGAATAGCCGCCAATTACTGAAATTGAATGTTTGCCGAACGTCGAACGGTATGACAAGTAAGCTTCTAGCTTGTTTCTTTCTAGCGTGTTATAAGCGAATGAAGCTGTTCGTGCAGATGAATAATAATTTGCCTTCTCAAAAGAATCGGCATTATAATTTCTACGATAAATTGATCCCTGAATATTTGCTAAGAGACTATCAAAAATTCTATATGTTGCGTTGGATGTGAGTGTTAACGTCGTTATTTTTTTATTTTGATCATTGTAATAGGCATAAAACAAGGGGCTGGGAGATGTACTGTTATATCCACGTGTAGGTTTTCCATCATCGTCATACAATCTCTGAGTTGGAGGGCACGACAATCCTCTTGATATAATGTCTCTCTGATTGTCATATTCATCCAGATTCATTTCTGAATAATTGGTACCTAACGCAATCTTTATACGGTCTGTAGCTTTTATATCGACATCCAATTTGAAATTTGCACGATTGAAACCTGTGCCTATTGCAACTCCATCGTCATCGGTATATCCCAAACTAGCAGCATATTTTACTTTTTCACTTCCTCCCAATATACCTAAATAATAATTCTGCCAATATGTTTTTCTGTACACTTCATCTTGAAAAGAATTGTCTTGAAAGAGCAATGTTTGATTCTCATTGACAGGGTCGACCATCGTTTGCCATCCCTTTGGAACAGATTCTCCGTCTGCCAGTAAACGAGTTGAGTAAAGGGAACTGTTATCATTACCAGTTCCAGCAGAACCAACAGTTGTAAGATAAGTGGGTGTCTTGCTATTCACTATTGCCGGACGAAGAATCGACAGATAGTCGCGCGCGTTGAGAAAATTGTATTTGCGAGCAGGAGATTGTAGGGCGACACTTGCTTCGAAAGTTATAATAGGAGCACCGATTAATCCTTTTTTAGTTGTGATTAAAATCACACCATTTGATGCTCTAGAACCGTAGATTGACGTAGAAGCTGCATCTTTTAAGACTTCAATAGATTCAACGTCATTTGGATTTAGTCCTTCGATAGGACGTTCCACCCCATCTACTAGAATAAGAGGACTATTGCCATTGTTTATAGACGATCCTCCACGTATTCTAAATTCAACATCTGCACCAGGCTGATTATTTGTTGTTGTAACGCGAACACCAGCCATCTTTCCCTTCAAACCATCTCCTATAGTGGTGATAGGAATATCTTTTAATACATCTCCTTTCACCTTGGTTATTGATGATGTAAGAGTGTGTCTCGACTCCGTTCCATAACCGACAACGACTACCTCATTCAATTTAATATTTGATTCGGCAAGTACGATTCTTAATTTTGAATTATTTTTAATAGCTATTTCTTGAGTTTTATAGCCTACATAAGAAAATATTAATATTTCGCCTTTTCTTGCTTTAACTGCAAAGTTCCCATCAATATCTGTTATTGTTCCTTTACTTCGCTGTTTAATGGTAACAGATACTCCTGGTAATGTGGCCCCTTGTGTGTCTACTACAACGCCTATAATATTTGTCTCTTGAGCAAAAAGATTGCAAAAAGGGAAAAATAGTAGCATAAAGAGTAGATAAAAATGGTTTATTTTTGTCATCTTTGTACTGGTTTTAAAAGTAATTTTAAATTCATTGTAAGAGGGAATAATACTGGGCAAAAGCTTTTCCCTCTTACATTTTTAAATTTGCAAAAGAACTTGTATTGTTTAAATCGTTTCTGAGCGAACTGTATTCCTTTTCTGAAAAGGCTTTAATTGGAAGTCTGCAATTTCCGCAATTTATTCCTATTAAATTCATAATAGCCTTTCCTCCACGTACTCCACCTCCATAACGAATGATTATTTTGACAATTTCTATCGCCTCCATCTGATATTCTCGTGCTTTTTCTATCTCTCCTCTAGACATCGCCTCGATTAATTCAGAATAGACTGTCGGTAAATAATTGTATGTACTTCCAACTCCGGCTACGACTCCCATTGCCAATCCTCCAATAAGAGTTTCGTCAAAGCCATTTAAAACTTCAAACTCTCCATCATTTAAAGATAAGCAGATACCCATTTCCATCAGATTGTTGTGAGTATATTTTGTCCCTACCAGATTAGGTATTTCTTTTTTGCCTTCCGTAAGAAAAACATCCACAGGCAAATCAACACCTGTCATTGATGGCATATTATAGTAATAGAAGGGAAGCTTTGAAGCACTCTCTGCTATGGGTTTAAAGAAGTCTATTAATTCCCTTGTAGTGTCAGGTTTGAAAAAGTGTGGTGCAATAGAAGCTATAGCATCAGCACCAGATGATTGAGCATGCTTTGCAAGCGTTATCGATTCTGATTGACAGTTACTGCCAACGTGCGCAATAACTTTAAATCGACCTTTAGACTCTTCTATCCATGTCTCCAAAATCTTTTCTCTTTCATCTACCGTCAATGAAGAAAATTCTCCTGTTGTACCACAAATAAATACAGCATTGATTCTCGAGTTAACGATCAATTGAGCATACTTTTGAATTTCGCTGTAATTAATACTTCCATCTTGATACATAGGAGTGAATGTCGCGGCTACCAAGCCCTTTAATCTTTGGAATTTTTCCATCATATAAAAAAATTAATTATTTAGTAATTGTT
Organism: uncultured Bacteroides sp.; assembly: GCA_963676865.2. GTDB lineage: Bacteria > Bacteroidota > Bacteroidia > Bacteroidales > Bacteroidaceae > JAAYUD01. Next base: position 396,087 of record CAXXSS010000001.1, read on the forward strand.
CCACGAAGAATAAAAGGACTTCTAATGCCTGGTTTTATTTCTCCACTGGTAACATAAATTGTATTGTCTTTTCTTAGGATATTAGTAGTCACAGGTATCAACTGGCGAATTTCCAACACCTCTGTTATTGCCTTTTGTTCAACATCAAACAATCTAATTGCATGGCTAAATCCCGGATGAGCAATCGTCGTTGGTAATATCTGGGAGACCCCTCCCATGATGATAAAATTATTATTGTCGAAAGATATAGCAGTTCCTGCCATAAAAGGAAAATCTCCGGAAATGGCATTCCATTTATTTGTTAAAATATTATATTCAAAACCATCCTTATAAACTTCTACAATTCTGTCATTTTCATAATTTCTACCGCTGAAAAGAAACAATGTGCTCTTGGTTACAGCACAAACTGCATATCCCCTTGGCCCCCCCGGCCAAGCAGGAAGCACTTGCCAGCCTTTTTGCTTATTTTTAATATCCAGCATTAAGAAAGTGCTTGTAGCTGCTGCATTTTTTGTTTCTTTTTGCCCACCTATAATATAGATTTTACCATCTATCAATGTACCGCAAGCATTCGCTAATGGTATTGGGAGAGAAGGCCAATCGGTAGAGATGCTTATTTTATGTTTTTCCATAGAAATCATAAAAACGTCACGATAACATTGTGTCGAGTCACAGCCTCCTATGCATAATATCCCATTTTCTAGCTGTATCGAAACTCCATAAGCAATCGGATGAGGTAACGCCTTTGCAGAAATTATCCACTTTGCCTTTTTCTTTTTCAGCGAATAAAGATATAAAGTATCCCACCATTTTTTCTTTCCACCTTCCCATGGCATCAAATTTGGGAAATTTGTTCCTCCGGCGACGATGAGATTATTTGATAATATACCCGAAAAAGCTCCGGCTAATCCTCTGTTTTCTTCATTTTGTAGTCGAGGTAATATTAAATCATTGTCCCAATATATCTGATTTAGTGAAACATGTGACGGATTCGCTTTTTGGGCCCAAATAGCATTTTGGGGAAGAAAGAAAATAAGAGATAAAACGATATTTCTAAAAAAAGTGTAGGGCATTGTATTTAGGTAATAAGTGTGTTATTTCCGATTTTTCATAAACTGCTTGTACACACTAAAGTGTTGTTCTATAGCTTTCTGATAGCCATAAAAATCACCTTTCTTGATATAATTCAATAAATCTTGATGCGTTACTAATTCTCCGTCTGCCTTTATTTTAATATTAATCGGTTTGATGAAATCTTTAAATTTCTCCTTCACAAAGATCATGACAGGATGAATAATATTTTGAAATTCTATTATTGTTTTATTACCGGTTATTTCATATAGTTTTGAGTGAAATGAAAATTCGCTGATAGGTGTATATTCATTATTCTCATAAAAAGTTCCTAATTTGACGATATATTCGAGTTCAAGAATATCTTTCGGAGTTACATTCTGGAATATATCACTGCAAATTCCTATTTCTAGAGCAATGCGAAATCCAAGAAGATCAAAAAGAGATTCTTCACTCAAGATAAGAGGTGACATGATGTGTTTCATCCCGCCTAATATAGAGGGCTCTCTTAGAATCATTCCTCTTCGCGGGCGGCTTTCAATCAATCCCATCATTTTCAAGCGACTTAAAGCCTCTCGCAATACACTTCTAGCAACTCCTAAGGATGTTGATAACTCATTTTCATTTGGAATTAAACTACCAGCCAATAAGTTATTCTCTTTAAAATAATTCAGTAACTTCTCTTCTATTTGATCCACCAATGTCACTTGATGCTCACTAATTTTTAATTGATCCATTATAATTGGTATTGACTATTGTTTTTAAATATTAATTTATCCAAATTACTATATTAGTATTATTTGTCTGACAAATAAAAAGGATAAATTTTAATTATCAAAAAGAAGCGAAGAAAGTATAAGTTCTTTTAACTATAAAAAGATTGCTATTGTACAACATTAACAAACAAGAGTATATAACAAGCATCAATTCTTAACGTAATAGGAAGCTATGCTAAAGCACACAAATGTTTCTCACGGCAAGATAAGGTTTACATCGCTAAGCAGTCAAGCCATTACCATACCGTCATAAAACATTTATGCACAACTAGTTGATGTGATGTAAGAAGGAGGGTTACGCAACGGAAAAATATCGAAATGATTCATATATGCATGAGTCCTTTTCAAGTGTTAGCGAGACAAGATTGTTTCAAGAAACATATCGTTGTTTACAATCACTTAGAAAAAGAATAAACCTTACAAACATAAGTACTTTATTATTCCGACCAGATTTTTTCTCATTTTTTGAAAATACTGAAATAAAAGCAAAAAAAAGCCTTTTTACAAAAGACAAATAGTCATGCAAAAGACCATACCACCACTAAATAATCATTATAGCCTCCTATTATATATCAATATGAATAATACTATCCACCAACATTTCAGGATACATACATCACTTTTCGGGAAAAGGGTAAAAAAACTGGTCAACTCGAAAATCACAGTCACAATACTCCACAGCTTCGAAAACAGACAAACCCTTGTCGCATGTGTCGCATAGGATTCCCTCCTCTTTTATTTTTTTTATTTTTTGTTTTTATGTAATTATATTTTATAGAATTACGGTATCATAATGATAAACGTGCTATACGTCAACAAAAAAAATATAGAGTTTATAGGGTTTCAATGCGACACATGCGACATTTTTAGTAAAATATAGTAACACGAAATGATTTCGTCCAGATTTCCTTCCCCATACTCCTTATCCAATACACGTATATACTTTAAATTAATAGAGTTCTTATCTTTCAAAAACCACATAAGAACCTAAAAATGTTGACGTGACATGTACTGAATAAGTTTGTGTCAACTTATTCAGTACATGTCATCTAGAAGTGGCACTTCGATATGGTTAAAATAGTATCAGTATCGCTCTCTATGTTCACCTTCCAAAACACTCTAAAAACAGCATCCACATCACGACTTTAGATCAACGCAATCTTGCGTTAATGAGGATGCACATCTCAAGCTCATCAGTAAAAACCAAGAGACTAAGTGACATGAGATACTCAACAGATGAGAGACTCTCGTTTATCACAAAACGCTTCATAATACACCCGTAGACCATCATTTAGACAGATTCTAAACAGAGGTCCGCTGAAAATAACGTGTCTGTAGTATGCTCTTGGCCCGATTTTCGGACCTTTTTCCGCTGGCGTTGTATACGGTGTGGAGTTAACATACTGTAGGATAGCGCCGTATGGTGTCATACGGAAGTGGCAAAGGCTATTATGAAGATAAAATTGATGCATACGCCCCACTTTCATCAATGACTCCTTATCATTCCGAAATCACATAAGGACCTAAAAATGTTGACGTCCTTATGTTTTCAAAAAAACATAAGGACGTTACCGAGAAAACTAACATATGTTGTTTGCGACTCACGGCCGTGAGTCGCAAACAACATACTCATGTTACCGCAGTAACTAACGGAAGTTACCGCAACAACATAAAGAAGTTTATAGTGCAAGATACGGTAGTTAATGCACCACATACGGAGTTCTATCCCCTGGTATATAGAATCCGCAAACGTATGGATATCTTCTGACAATGCTCTATCATAACATTGTAACCGTTCTTAATATGGTTGGCAAAGGCCAAAGCACGTTGTTTAATACCCTCAAACTCCATGACCAGAAGCTGTTTATTACTGTTTTCAAAATGTATCATCAGCAGAAGGATATGTTTATGAAAGGAGTCTATCAATGCAACGATCGTATTGTAAGCGTCTTTCAGTCGCATATTCGCCCAATAGTTAGAGGAAAAGCCAAGGCTGAGATTGGGTTCGGCAGAAAGATTGGAGCCGATATTGTAAACGGTCATACTTTTGTAGACCACCATAGTTGGGAAGCCTATAATGAATGTGATGATTTGATGATCCATCTGAGAAGCTACAAGAATCTGTTCGGTTATCTTCCTGAAAAATTTGAAGGTGACAAAATCTATATGAATAGAACCAACCGACGTATTCTGAGACTCTTGGGAATCGAAATCGGTGGAAAGCCATTGGGACGTCCTTCTAAAGATCAATTGACAGAAGAGTATCAGATAGCTATAGCTAAAAACGTCGGAGAAAGAAACGAGATTGAGGCAACTTTTAGCATAGCAAAGAGGGTCTAGAACGCAAACGACATCAGAGCAAAGTTGCCTGATCTGATACTGGAAGGTCATGGACTGCAGCCTGCTACTTTGCCAAAAGATGATGAAGTTCTTACGAGGACTTCTTCATGCCTTGTTGGAAATGCTCGATTGCTTGCAGAATAAAGTCGCTAATCTGTTAATTTTTGAAATTCAAGACTTGTTGTTCGCTAAAAACTTAATTCTAGCGAACAACAGGTGTTTATAATTCGGCAAAACCAATATATATTTTTATCTCCTTCAACCATAATCTCTGCTATTTAACAGGAGTTTCTGAACCTTCTAATGCTGAAAGACTCGTATCAATAGACGATTTTATTCTTTTTTCTTCCCTAATTGGCAATCCTAATCTACGATCAATAGAATCTCCAAATGCATTAATCTCATTTTCATCATAACCAGTGCCGAATACAGAAACCTTGTATTTTTCAACAATTTTGAACAATCTTTCCGCAGTGTGAATATATGCAATATATTTCTCTTTGTCATCAAACAATTTCTTTATTTTATAATCAGGATCAAAATCTGCAATTACACCATCCTTAAGTTCAGCCTTATCTTTCCAGAATTTGTAATAGGAGTCTTGAACTTCGTCGTTAAAAATATCAGCATTAGGATCCTTAAAAATAACTGGGAGAAATCGGGCTTTTTCATTTCTGCTATTTAGAAATTGTGTAAGTTCGAACATACAATTCGGTCTTTTGAGGTACGTATCGCTTATTATCATAATAGCGTTTTCACAATTACCTATTTCTATCATGAACCCTTCTAATTCGTCATAATTCCCCAATTTTTCATCTGTAATGCATGAATATCCTCTTAAAAAAAGTTCTTCCTTTATCATGCTCATCAAATCAACATCCTTATGACAATAAGAGATATGAAAGACATTTGGGACATTCTGCACATATTTTTGAAGGTCTTTGGCATTAAAATATCGAAACGAATGAAGGAAATTTCTACCTTTGGCACTTGCCAAACGAGGTTCTGCACTAACCGTAAACACATAGTGAATATTATTATTATGACCTTGGACTGACATCAAGCTATTATAATCTCTTTCTTGCACACATGTGCAATAGTTATCAAATCCTTGTAACAGAATAATCAAATGATTATATTTGCTGGTCGCTTCTCTGAATATGTTATTTGCATAAAAGTCAACGTCTGTTCGGTCTTTATTGATCGTCTTTTCATACTCTTCTTTTAACCCTTCAATATGCCATAGTTCAGCAACGATCGATTCTAATAATTGCTTAAACAAATCATTATTCCGCGCATCAATAAAGACATTAGGATTTATAATGAGACAATTATCAACTTTTACATCCGCCAGTTGCATAGTAATGCCACCATCAGGCACTACCATCATAAGGTTATGCCCATATTGTATTGTCGCCAATTGAACATAATCACCAAGTATCCTCAATTTCTTCTCTGTATCTGGAGCCATAGCATTTCTTCCCTATTATTTCTCCAGATCATTGAGGAATCTGAAAGCCCTATAACCCAGTTTACCTTTTTCGAGTAATCTATCGAAAAGATTAATAGCAAAATCCAACAATGAATCTTCTTTATCAAATTTGTAGATTGAGTTGTAAGCACGAACTATTATCTCAAAAATATTATCTTCGCGAGAATAAGAATCTTCTTCTTCACTTATATTAATTTGCAATTTTCTTAGCCTTTGCAATGTCAGTTCAGGTTCTTCTCCTGCTTTTTCTTTGAGATATTCATAAAGAGTTCTACACTGGTAACGACTTAGTTTGCTACCAATGAACTTATCGATGAATGTATCAACTAATGATTTGTCATTTTCCAGACACTTTACAATCTTATCTATGTATATATCTGCGATACGCCCAAATTCTTTATCATCATAATCTAGGCATGACATTATAAACTGGAATGATTTTAACTTCATTTTAGGAACCTTTAAACACTCCACAGCTTGTCTATACACCTCCTTTATGCCATGAAAATTTACAGCCATTGCCTGTTTCAGCAATTTTTCAGCCCCGTCATATCCACGTAACCATGCTATAAGTAATATCGTCTTTAATTGTCCTCCTGCCAAATTGAGATTCATATAAGTCTCGAAATATGGAATAAGAGCCTTGAAATCCGACGTAATCATATATAGTAGAGGATTAGAATTGCTGATAGGAATCGATGCCAATTTTGGCATCGATAAAGACTGCAATGCAAAGAATAATTTTATATTCCTTTTCGTATCAATATTTTGTAAATACGCCATTCTGAAAATAACAGCAACTCGGGTTGCCATATTTCCATCTTCAGCAATCTTAAACATTGCCTCAAAAATTTTATCTGAATAGTGCTTATATTCATAGCACATTATCACCTCTGTAGCCGCTAATCCTCTTTTACCATAGCTAAAGGATTCGATAGATTCAGTGGTATTAAACTGATTATCTTCATTAGGATACTCACTCGATTTATTATATGCTAGTTCAAAGATATAATCGAAAATAGTATCTGTCAAACCACCATTGTCAACAATATATTCAATTGAATTTAAAAACGATATCAATCTATCCTCGAATTTCTCAGTTCTATGAATAATATTCTCGGCTATTCTGACCACAAAACGAACATCAGCCTTGGCTTTGCATAAACCCTCACATGCATATACGCTATAGATAATAGCGTACTGACTGCCACAAGAAATCTCACTTATAAGTTCATCAAACTTATGCCAATCTTTCTCTACGCATTTACCAAAAGCCATTGCATGTCCTGTTAGAGTTGGTTTATCCCAATCATGAAAATTTTGATCTGAGATTATTTCTGTGAAGGAATGCTTCCAATCCTTCATGCTCATATTATCATATGCACTTTGGGGCAAAGAAGTCCAGCCCACATGAGTTTTCACTCCTCCTGGAGGTTCATTTTTAATGTTTCCAAACTTATGCTCGTATTCAACATATAATTGCTTTAGCTTACTCCTTTTTATATATTCTTTTGGAATCATCATCATATATTTAAATGCTGTTTCTCCAAATGCCTTTGAATGGTATATTCTCCCCTTATCTTTTATTACAAGCGTTTCCCAACTTGGATGAAGGTTGTAAAGAATATCACATATTAACTCTTGTGTCAAAGAGTCCAGCATTTCGAACGATACGTTAAGCAGATTAGCCATATTATAGGTTAACCATGTAGAACCATCATAATTTCGGCCATCAACCAATAATGACTTAATATCATCAATAAAGAATGCAGCATTCTGCTCATAACATATTGCAGCGAGAGCAACTAGGCATCCAATATGAGATTCTCGGCATTGCAGGAGATAATTTTCTATTTTTTTAGGATTACTCTTTACTATATCCTTTAATCCTTCGATAAATTCATCATAATAAGCGTCGATATCATCAGCAGAACTATATGGTCTGCTTGGAGAATACAAATACAAGGCCAAGGACTCGCGCATTTCCTTTTCATCGCGTACGAGCATAATTGTGGCATTTGCAACATATTTAATAAACCACATCAAGAATTTAGTCCATTCGCATTTATGTTGTTTGCTCATTTCACGAGCTATATCATAAAAGCTATTTCGATATGGAACATATTCAATATGAAGTTCGTCTTTCTTCAAATTATTATAATATTCCTCCGTCTGCTTCTTAAGTACTTCTACAACCAATGCAGGGTTCTTTTCCAAGACTCCTCCAAGATAATGATATAATTTCTCACGTTTCCATTTATCACATGTCTCAACAAAGCATTTATTATACTCTTCAATATTAAGTTGAGCTACGCAGGTAAGAATATCTGAGATGAATTTGTATTTATATTGATAATCACTGTCTTTAACGACATAGAGCATCTTTACTATAGGCTCATAGTTTTCAGCCCTTCTGTAAGCAACTGATGACAATTTTGCTATTAGCTCTTCATCCTTACTATCAAACATTTCTTTAATATATCCTTTATCTATAAGATAGTCAAGCCATGGACCACTCCAGACATAATCTATAAAATTGCTATAAAAAAGTCTGTTAGGTTTAATAACCTTGTCGAATACTCTCTTTTCGTCTTCAGAAGGATTGGGCTGAAATGTCAATGCATTCAATACGAGAAATTTAATATGAGTTTTATAGTTGCCACCTGTCAAGATGTGCTTTACGTTAATCTTATATTCATCAACATCAGCAGAACGAAGATAATCCAGCACTTGTTTCACTCTTGCCCTTGTGAAGAAACCCTGATGTTGTTCCACTATATCTTCGTAAAGATGCCTACCATCATTAACATACGATCTAGCATAGGCATAATCAAAAAAGGACTGATGAAAGAATTGTATTTTTTTTTCACCAGCTTTTTTTATAAGTCCTGAACTTTCTAAATGAGCAAGAGCCTGACCATGATTATCCTCAAATCTTTTCGACTCAATGGTCAGTTCCTGCCTATCATACATCCTGTATGAAATATCTTTTAATGCATTTTGCAACTCCGATGTCTTTATCTTTGAGTGCTTTGCTGATATATATTTATCCCATAATCTTTCATACAGATCATTAATGGTTGTGAAATTAGCATCCTGCTTAACTGTATACACATCACAGAAAATACTAAGATGAAGAGACACACGTAGTAAATCCTTAGTAAATTGGTTCAAGTATTCATACTTTACACCCTTTGCCTCAACGATCTCTTTCACCTGCTCATTTTCCAGTTGACCTATTCTTATCTTATGATGTTTGGTCAAAGGTTGCAGGAACGTATCATAGTTCAAGTCATATTCACGGCAAGAAATAATTATACGCAGGCCCTTTATTGAGGCAAGAATATTAATAAGATGCTTATAAAGTTCCAAGTCGTGGCGGTCTTTAGATAAGGTTAATGACAATGCATCAATCTGATCAATGATTACCACCATTTTTCCGTAAACCTGTATTAAATACTTAATGGTTTCCTCCAGACTCAGACTTAATCCTAAAATTTTCTCCAACTCGCCAATTGAAGAAAATTGGTTATAATCTGCCTTTATTGCCAATGTGGGAATACTCCTTTCATTCTGCCATACAAGTAATTGCTTTGTCAAAACAGACTTTCCTGTTCCAGCATCGCCTGCTAATAGCGCTATATTATCTTCATCATTACTGTCAACAAATTTTTCCAGTTCTTTCTGTTGTTGGCGTTTATATTCTTTGTTATTAGTCTTTGATGGATAATCAACTAAGTCACCATTGAAGGTATTAAATCTCTTTACTATAATCTCAGGACTGTCCAAATTACCAAAAAAATAATCTTTGACAAATTTACGCTCTGGAAGAGCTAACATGAAATCTATATTAGATGGCACTCTCCAGACTAATTTCACTCCCTTAGTAATAGCAAAATTTTCGATATCCTTTTGAAACAGTGGTTTCTTTTCAACATCAAGAGAACTTTCTTTAAAACTATCATTTAGATAGAGATAAATCCTGTTTAGGTCTTTATTTTTAGTCAAGGCATCAGCAATAGAATCTTTTATGTCTTTCTTATTTTCAGAGATCTTTGTCGTATAATATTTTGCTTGAAAGCCTACCATCTTACCTTGGTATTTTACTGGTTCTGTTTCAATACCCCACTGATCCTTATATTCAAAGACACCGTACTTCTGTTCTGTCTCTAAACAAAACAGAAAATAAGCGAGGTTCTGAAAAGCCTTTTGCTCAAAACCTGCAAATCGTTTGCTAAAGTTAGTCCAATCAAGCATTATTATTAAACTTTTAGTAATTAATTTAGTTCTGTGTGCCATCTTTTATGCCACCTTATCTTATATATGAAGAATGAGCCTCACTTGAATCAACTCCAGCTGTTTTAGAAGTCTGATTTAAGTCAGTGTTTCTCATTCCATACACTAAGGATAATACGCATTCATATTTACTTATTAGTATCTATTATTGCATATTATATCGAGCCACGATGGGATCCAAAGCCAATTAGGTTCTTGGCTATCTTTAGAAACCATCACTGCAACTACTTTCTTCTTAGGATAGACATATATAAACTGCCTGCCAATTCCTAATGCATAGAATGATCCGAATGTTGAATTCTTATTTCCGTTAAACTCAAGATACCAATTATAGTGATATCCCCCATTATTCATTGAATCTCCAGGTGAATGGTTGATCCAATCTTCGCTCACGATACGCTTACCATTCCATACCCCTTTGTTCAAATAGAGTTGACCTATCTTTGCCAAATCGTAAGCATTCGTACCTACTCCACCAAAGCCATGGGCATGGTGATGTTTCCTACTGTCGAGAGTCACCCAACCAAATTGCTCCATTTCGAGTGGTTTCCACACCTTTTCACTCATATAGTCGGCATAGCTCCGACCCGTTGCCCGCTCTATTATCAGACTCAGCAAGCCTGTGACCGCACTGTTATATTCGTGTTTGGTTCCAGGTTGATAAGCAAATCTCATGTGGCGGAAAACTTTCGAATAATTCCTACCATACTGCAACAAGCACATTTTATGAAGGTTTTTAAGATGTCGAAGGGAATAGATGTCTGTAAAATCGAAGCCAGCCTGCATATTAAGCAGATGGATAATCTTCAGTTTATCGTATGTTGCATTGTACTTACGTAATTCGGGCATGTATTTCGTGACAGAGTCATCTACACTTTTTATGTATCCTTCGTCAATCGCAATACCACAAAGCAGACTTGTTAAAGATTTCGATACAGAGAATATCGTTGCATTCTGTCCCGGCAGGTGAGGTGCCACACAATGATCGTAGACAATGCTATCATCGTGGATGATCAGTAGTTGGCTATCGTGTCCTAAAAATCGATTGACCAATGAATCCATAGTATAATGCAGAGAGTCGACAGTAAACTTTGTTGTGTGCGAAATGACACTTTTTCCAACAGCATATGGAAACTTAAAGGCTTTGTCACCATTATAGATGGTATCTTTTTCGAAATGACGATAGTCATAAAAATCAGGCCCCTTAGGTCCATCCATAACCAAACCTCTCCAAATGGAACAGCTGCAGAATGTTGAAAACGCTAGGAGCAGCATCAAATGTGGTAATTTCTTTCTTAGATTTTTTGTGCTCATAATAGTTAATATCTTATTAGCCTTCTTATTTTATTATCCATCTTCCATACTTGCACCCACCTTCACGAGAAAGAATTCCTTTCGCTTGTGACAATGAAAGCTCTCTCTAGCATATCATGCGCAGCATGGCTTGCATTCCGGTGTTACACGCTCGCCATCGGCAAGCAACTTATGTATATCTTGTTCGTTCATATTGTATTAACGCTACATTATAAATTCACGTAACTGATGAGTTTTTAAGTAAACAACTTCATTTAAGATCTTTAACTTGACAAATATACTAAATAAAGGGAAACAAAGAGGTGCCATCTTGCAGAAAGTTTTCAACATTACAGTCTCAACACTAATTTGTTCTTCTTTTCGTTTGCCAAATATATCTATTATTCTAGCATAAACTAAGGGTTAATATATTAAACAATTGCCATATCTGACGTATTTTTACTATTTTTGTATTTCAAATAAGAAACGTCAGTTATATGATGCCATTCATGTATTGCTATTCAAAGAGTAAGACCATTTATTTTATAATCGGATATGTCAAAAACAGATGTTAAGAAGTATGTCATGTCTCTTGACAAGACTTCGTTAGTAAATTTAGTAATGGACCTCTATGCGGCTCGCAAAGAAGCAAAAGAATTTCTAGAGTATGCCATACACCCAAATGATCATGAGAAGTTCAAAGAATACAAGGAAATTATCACAAAAGAGTTCTTTCCAAAACGAGGTGATGGTAAAATGAGATTTTCGGTATGCAAGAAAGCAGTCAAGGACTTCAAAACACTGAATCCCTCTACCCATCTTATAGCCGATTTGATGCTTTATATATCCGAATGTGCCTCAGAGGTAGCTAATGGTTGTGGAGATTTATGGGACTCTTTTTATGATTCTTCGTACATCAACTTTGAGGCAGCTATGAAGTACATTCAAAAGAATGAATTGCAATCAAAGTTCCAAGCTCGCATAGAAAAGATTCTTAAGAACTGCGAAGGTTCGGGCTATGGATTTCCTGACAGCATGTACCAAATCTATCACGACTATTCTGATGGTACAAAGATAAAGGATTAGTTCTTGTGAAAGAGCCATCGTAATTCTCTAAATAGAATTATTGTTGTCCGATAAAACTTTTGTCGAAATTTAGTTGTTGCTAAAAGTGCTCTAAAACAATTATATTTGTGGCTTTTCAGAGCTTTTATGTCTAATAATTGGTAATATAAGGCAATTTGCTCTTGTTTACTGTTCAAAAGAAAAAGTAAGTCCCTAATTTAGGAAAGCGCTTGAGTGCTCTATAAAAAAAGGCTTTTAAAACTTTCGATTTGTTTTTATCGGACAGCAATAAAATAGAATAAATACGATAATAAAAAAGCGTGCGACTCTGTTGAGCCACACGCCTTTTTATTATCGTTGTACGACGACCGATTTGTCGAAATTATTTCACCTCTTCGAAATCAGCATCTTGAACATTATCGCCACTCTTAGCTTCTGAGCCTTGTGCATTGTCTGCCTGACCGGCATTCATATCAGGACCAGCCTGTTGTTGCTGTGCACCGGCACCTTGCTGAGCACCACTCTGAGCATACATCTCGGCACTAGCTGCTTGGAATGCAGAATTAATTTCTGCCATTGCTGCATCGATAGCTGACAAATCTTCCGATTTGCGAGCATCTTTCAGTTTCTGCAAAGCAGCTTCAATAGGAGCTTTCTTGTCGGCAGAGAGTTTTTCTCCAAGTTCTTTTAATTGACTCTCGGTCTGGAATATCATATTATCGGCACCGTTTATCTTGTCGATTCTTTCGCGTTCCTTTTTATCTGCTTCTGCATTAGCCTCAGCCTCTGCCTTCATTCTGTCGACTTCGTCTTTGCTCAAACCACTGGAAGCCTCGATGCGGATAGCTTGCTCTTTGCCGGTAGCTTTATCTTTTGCCGAAACGCTTAATATACCATTGGCGTCAATATCGAAAGAAACCTCGATCTGCGGAATACCACGACGAGCTGGAGCAAGACCTGTCAGATTGAACTGACCAATGGATTTGTTTTGAGTAGCCATAGGGCGTTCGCCTTGCAGCACATGGATCGTTACTTCTGTCTGATTGTCGACAGCAGTAGAAAATACTTCGCTTTTCTTGCAAGGTATAGTCGTGTTGGAATCAATCAGTTTTGTCATAACGCCACCTAATGTTTCGATACCCAAAGACAACGGAGTAACATCAAGCAAGACAACGTCTTTGATTTCGTTGGATAAGACAGCTCCCTGAATGGCAGCACCTACAGCAACCACTTCGTCGGGATTGACACCCTTGGATGGTACTTTTCCGAAGAAATCTTGAACCAATTGCTGAACGGCCGGTATACGAGAAGATCCACCAACCAAGATAACCTCATCGATTTCTGATGTAGCAAGTTTGGCATCGGTAATAGCTTTTTTGCAAGGTTCGAGACATGCTTGAATCAATTCGTGAGCCAACGATTCAAATTTGGCACGAGTCAGATTCTTAACCAAATGCTTAGGCACTCCACCTACAGGCATTATATAAGGTAGATTGATTTCTGTACTCATCGAAGAAGATAATTCTATCTTCGCTTTTTCTGCAGCTTCCTTTAGACGTTGCAATGCCATCGGATCTTTCGAAATATCGGCTCCCTCGTCATTCTTAAATTCCTGAACAAGCCAATTGATAATAACCTGATCAAAATCATCACCGCCAAGATGAGTATCACCATTGGTAGAAAGAACTTCGAACACACCGTCGCCAAACTCCAAGATAGAGATATCAAAAGTACCACCACCCAAGTCGAATACGGCGATCTTCATTTCTTTATTGGATTTGTCAATACCATAAGCCAATGCAGCAGCAGTCGGCTCGTTGACAATACGTTTCACATTCAGACCGGCAATAGCGCCAGCTTCTTTGGTTGCCTGACGTTGAGAGTCCGAGAAATAAGCAGGTACAGTAATAACGGCATCTTTAACCTCCGTTCCCAAATAATCTTCGGCTGTTTTCTTCATTTTCTGAAGAACCATTGCAGAGATTTCTTGAGGTGTATAAAGTTTGTCGTCTATCGATACACGAGGCATATTGTTTTCGCTGACCACTTTAAAAGGAACACGCGCTACTTCCTTCTGTACTTGTCCCCAATTCTCACCCATAAAACGCTTAATAGAGTAAACGGTGCGTTCCGGGTTTGTAATAGCCTGACGTTTGGCAGGGTCGCCCACTTTACGTTCGCCACCTTCAACAAATGCTACTACTGAAGGTGTAGTGCGTTTGCCCTCACTATTTGCAATTACTATCGGCTCATTGCCTTCATAAACTGCTACGCAGGAATTTGTTGTTCCTAAATCAATACCAATAATCTTTCCCATGATTGTTATGTTTTTTATTTATTATTATTCAATTTCATTTTTTAGGCCGATGTTTTCCTCGTGCAAATGATGAATCGCAACGATCGACGAAAAAGTAAAAACAAACCACGTGCCAAAGATATGTTTTTCCAAGAAAAAGATAAAAAATTAGTCCCATCAGGCATTATATACTTGATGGGACCCAATGATTATAATGATTAATGCTCTATCGGAAGAAAAACCTTAATATATCGTTAAAGTTGGCCCATATCAATAAAAGAAATAATATTCCCATACCCACCATCTGAGCATATTCCAAGAATTTGTCACTTGGTCTACGACGAGTGATCATTTCATATAGCAAGAAAAACACATGTCCTCCGTCCAATGCAGGAATAGGCAAAATGTTCATGAAAGCCAAAATAATAGAAAGGAAAGCCGTCATGTACCAGAATTGATGCCAATCCCACGTAGCAGGGAAAATACTGCCTATCGTGCCGAAGCCGCCAAGCTGTTTGGCCCCTTCTTTAGAGAAGACATATTTCATACTATTGACATAACCTCCCAATGTATTAACACCGAGTTTAATACCGGCAGGAAATGACTCAAAGAAACCATAATGATGATTTACCATCGGCATGATGGCCATCAAGTCTTGTACCGGAACAACTCCTATTTGGAAATGAGTATCTGTATCGAAAGTCACCGTATGGAGTTGCTTATTCCGAACGAACGACAACGTAATGCGGTGTGGGTTGACAGAATCAGCGTGTTGTGTTTTGGATGATTTTTCACAATCAGACATCGCCTTCTTAAAGTCAAGAAATGAAACAGATTTTCCATTCAACGCAACGATACTGTCACCATGTATCAAGCCAGCCTTGGCCGCCGGAGAATTGATTCTTATCGAATCGGCAACAAAAGGAAAGCGATAAGTAGCAAACTTCAAGCTGTCCCCCATCAATTTCTCCATCAATTTATCTGGAATATAAACAGCCATTTCTTTACCATCACGCCGAACTGTCACTTCTCGAGCATCAACAATTTTGCTCAAAGCTTCGCCGTCGTAACGAACAAATTTATATCCATCGGCAGACAAGAGTACATCGCCATCATGAAAGCCCCCTTTTTTGGCAGTCTCATTGAAAGACATTCCCAACGGAGCCTTATGAACATCTATATACTGATCGCCCCAAGTAAACAATATCATCGAATAGATGAACAGTGCTAACAGAAAATTAAAAAGCACACCTGCCACCATTATTAGAAGACGTTGCCAAGCAGGCTTGGAACGAAACTCCCATGACTGTGCGGGCTTTTTCATCTGCTCGACATCCATCGACTCGTCTATCATCCCGGCAATCTTGACATAACCACCAAGTGGCAACCAACCGACGCCATACTCTGTTTCGCTATTTTTAGCTTTATACTTAAATAGCGAAAACCAAGGATCGAAAAATATATAAAACTTCTCTACCCGAACCTTAAATAAACGAGCAAACAAGAAATGACCTCCTTCATGAATAATAACAAGCAATGATAAACTCATTATCAACTGAAGTGCTCTAATAAGAAATGTTTCCATTATAAAATTCTAAACTGTTTTTACTTTGATTAATTCTTTTGCCATGCAGCGCACCTCACTATCGGTCGCTACATAATCCTCATAAGTCGGCTGTTTGATAAATACCGCTCTCGACATCATCTTTTCAATAAGATCGCTCATTCCCAAAAAACTTATTTCATCATGCAAAAATGCCATCACAGCTATTTCATTGGCCGCATTGACAATGCAAGGCATATTCCCTCCCCGCTTCATGGCCTCAAAAGCTAGTGCCAAATTAGGAAAGCGTTCGGTATCGGGATGTTCAAAAGTGAGCGATTGACAGACAGAAAAATCAATCCGGCCGATATCGGATATGATTCTATTGGGATAAGAAAAAGCATACTGAATAGGAAGCCTCATATCTGGCACTCCCAACTGCGCTTTTACAGCACCGTCTTTGAACTGAACCATCGAATGAACAATAGATTGAGGATGGACGAGTACTTCGATTTGCTCGGGATCTACGCCAAATAGCCATTTGGCTTCCATCATTTCAAATCCCTTATTCATCATAGAAGCAGAGTCGATCGTGACTTTGGCTCCCATTGTCCAATTAGGATGCTTCAGCGCCTGAACAGATGTAACAGACTGCAGTTGGTGTTTGCTGAAAGTACGGAACGGACCTCCAGATGCAGTCAACAATATTTTTTCTATTTCATTACCAACCTCTCCTGCCAAGCATTGAAATATAGCCGAATGCTCTGAATCGACAGGGATGATGGCAGATTTGTATTCGGTTGCAAGCCGTTCAATAAGTTCACCGGCAACAACCAAGGTTTCTTTGTTTGCAAGAGCAATAACTTTGTGTGCCTTAATGGCATGTATCGTAGGCCTTAAGCCGGCATAACCAACCATAGCTGTCAATACCATATCTACCGTATCCATTTCGACCACTTCGCATAGAGCTTCTGCGCCGGCATATACTTTGATTGGCAGATCGGATAAAGCATTTTTCACTCTCTCATATTTTTCTTCATTGGCGATAACAACAGCATCCGGCATAAAATGACGAGCTTGCTGCACCAACAAATCTACTTGGTTGTAAGCAGTAAGTATACGTACTTCGTATAAATCAGCATGCTGTTCTATCACATCCAAAGCTTGAGTACCAATAGAACCCGTTGCCCCTAAAATAGCTATTCTTTTCTTTTTTATCTCTTTATTCATGGTTTATTGTCACTAATCCCTCGGGCAAATCAAAGGTTATAGTCCGTGTTTGATAATCTATATCACTAATTAGTTCATTCTGTGCGGGCACCAGCAGTTGCTTTCCCTGTTCATTTTCGATAGAGAACAAGACATTGGCTGTCGAATCGTCCACTTCTTTTATAACTCCCAACAAACCATGAGCGACATCATTGACGGAGAACCCCACAAAATATTGAAGAGATAATTCGTCTTTTTGTTCCTCCTTTATATATTTAAGCGGAAAGAATACATCAACGCCTACCAACATTCGCGCCTTCTCTACCGTCGCTATTCCATCAAGCATGACAAGTGCGGTATTATTGGATTTAAATCGATATTCGCTTATGTAAAAAGGAACAAAGATGCCATCGATCGAACAAACAAAGTAGTCACAATCGACCCTATCAAAAACATCGTCGGTAAAAGTAAACAGTAACTCACCATGAACGCCATGGGGTTTGTTAAACCTGCCTATTTGATATAATTCTTCTTTCCGGATCATATACGAGTTATTCTAGCGCCAAGCGCATTAAGCCGCCCCTCAATATTCTGGTATCCACGATCTATCTGCTCGATGTTACTAATGCGACTCACTCCATCGGCACTCATTGCTGCAATAAGCAATGCTATTCCAGCACGAATATCGGGCGAAGACATATTGTTGGCTTTCAGACGAAAATGATGATTGTGTCCGATGACAACAGCCCGATGCGGATCACACAATATAATTTGAGCCCCCATGTCAATCAATTTGTCTACAAAGAACAAACGACTTTCGAACATTTTCTGATGAATCAGCACACTACCGGCAGCTTGAGTAGCCACGACCAACAGCACACTAAGCAAATCGGGAGTCAGACCCGGCCATGGAGCATCGGCCAATTGCATGATAGAACCGTCTATAAAAGATTCTATCTGATATGTTGTTTGAAGAGGAACAAAAATATCATCTCCTCGTTGTTCTAGTTTGATGCCTAAACGGCGAAAGCTATCAGGAATAATGCCCAAATTTTCATAAGAAACATCTTTAATAGTAAGTTCACTGGCAGTCATTACAGCCATGCCGATGAAACTGCCCACCTCTACCATATCGGGCAGAACTTTGTGCTCCGTACCATGCAACTCTTCGACCCCTTCGATAGTCAACAAATTGGAGCCAACCCCTAATATTCGGGCTCCCATTCGATTCAACATTTTACAAAGTTGTTGAATATAAGGTTCGCATGCAGCATTGTATATAATAGTCGTTCCTTTTGCCAGAACCGCAGCCATGATAATATTGGCCGTTCCGGTAACGGATGCCTCATCGAGTAATAAATAGGTTCCCGTCAGGCCATCTTTTGCTGTAATACGATATGCACTTTTGTCTTCTACAAATTCAAAAAGAGCCCCCAATTTCTGGATACCGAGGAAGTGCGTATCCAATCGACGACGTCCTATTTTATCACCGCCCGGCTTCGAAATAAGAGTTTCTCCAAAGCGAGCGAGTAATGGTCCTACCAGCATAATGCTACCTCTCAATTTGGAGCATCTCTGCAAAAAGTCATCACTTTGCAAATATCGTTGATCTAGCGAAGCGGCTTCAAAACTATAAGAACCGAATCCGAGTTTAACAATTTTGACCCCCATCTCACCCAAGAGTAGAATCAAATTATTCACATCCAATATATCGGGGACATTGCTCACTGTCACCACCTCTTTGGTAAGCAATGTAGCACAAAGAATTTCGAGCACTTCATTCTTTGCCCCTTGAGGATAAATATCGCCACTCAACTTATGACCGCCTTCTATAATAAATGATGACATGTAAAAAAACGATTAAGAATTACTTTTTAAAATTTCTTTTATTGTTCTTTTGGTTTTTAGCGTTACCATTACTTTTCCTTTCGCTAGAGGGGCGCCCAAAAACAGTAAAACGCTGCTGCATAAGATCGGAGATGTGCTCTGTCAAGCACAATTTTCCGGAAGAATATTCTTTCAGGTCCTCGCTTATCTTGCCATCATCAATAAGATCTTTATTCCACAACACATAATCTTTCCGCATATGATTGCATATCAATGCAACCAAGTTGTCGCGTTCTTCTCCCTCCGGCATTTCACATGCTTTATCTATTAAATCGACAATAATCTGACCGTAATGCCGATAACGAATCTTCTTATGTGGATAAGAAATCGGATCGGGTTTAACAATCAAGTTATCCTCTTTGATAACTTCGTAAGGGTAATCTATATCCAATTTAAAATCGGACATTATAGCCAAATGATCCCACAATTTATGTTTAAAATCAGGGACATCACGAAGTTGTGGGAACATATTTCCCATGGTAGCAATGATACTGTTGGCACAGCGCTGACGTTCCTCTCTTTGAGAAATAGAACAACAGTAATCCACCATGTTCTGTATGCTCCGTCCATATTCGGGTAATAGCATTTTCTTTTGTTGCGTATTATATTTCATAAAATAAAAATCTTCCTAGAGTAACTTTTTAGGCTTCGTCGCAATAAACTCTTTCAAATAGAAAGGTTCGAAATAAGCTACATCCTTATAATCCTCTTTGGCCACCGCTTTTTCGGATAACGGGAATATCATAGATGCCAACGGTACAACGTCATCAATAAAATGAGCATTAGGATGTTTTATTTTGTCTTTGCATTTATCCATACCGTTACCAAAGTAATAGACAGGCTGTTTTTCCATAAAATCAACATAGCTATTCTCATCGATAATATCGGCAGAAATAGGTTTTACCAAGTTCAATGCTCGGTCGTAAATTCCAGAATAAACTTCCATGCGGCGGGCATCGATCATCGGACAGAGCAGTGCATTTTCAGGCAATTCCTCCTGATGCAACAATATCGGTACACAAAGTACCTCAAGTGTTGGAATTCCTATCAAAGGAACATTCAAACCATAACAAACACCTTTTGCCATCGAAACGCCAATACGAAGACCGGTATACGAACCAGGACCGCAACTCACAGCAACCGAATCCAAAGGAATAGCATGGCTATCTATAAAAGAAAGAGCCTTATCAACAAAACATCCTAAAGAAACATTCTGCGAAGTACCTTTTTCATCTTGCTGTTGATAAATAACAGCCCCATCTTGGCTCACTGCAACCGAACAGATATTGGTAGATGTTTCAATATTTAATATACAAGACATAATAAACTATTAAATTACGATGCAAAATTAATAGATTATTTTTAGTTATCCGCATATATGAAAACAATTAAACGATGATTTATGATGGAATCTTGAAAATTTAAGTGTATTTTTGCAAAAAACAAGAAGGTATTATGATTTTATCAATGACGGGATATGGTAAAGCTACAGCCGATTTTCCCGATAAAAAAATAAATGTAGAGATCAAATCACTTAATAGTAAGGCTATGGATTTGTCAATGAGGATGGCTCCCTCATATCGTGAAAAAGAGATGGATACTCGAAAAGAAATCAACGCATCCATTGAAAGGGGCAAAGTCGATTTCGTATTATGGGTAGAGAAAAAAGACTGTGCAGCCGATGCAACTCATATCAATCAGAATCTTGTAGCCGAATATTACAGGCAGATTAAAGATATCTCAACCAATCTAAATATTCCTCTTCCTGAAGAATGGTTTCAGACATTACTAAAGATGCCTGACGTATTGTCGGCAAACGAGACATCCGAACTTTCAAGCGAAGAATGGAATACAACACATGACACAATCAAAAAAGCGATTGAACAACTGCTGGAATTCCGTAGACAAGAAGGTGCAGCACTTGAGAAAAAATTGCGCGAAAAGATTGCGAACATTACTCAACTGCTCGGTAGCATTGAACCGTATGAGAAAGACCGTGTCGACAAAATAAAAAGCCGTATTCAAGAATCACTCAATAAATATCTGGATGTACAATATGATAACAACCGCTTCGAGCAAGAGTTGATATACTATATTGAAAAGCTGGACATCAGTGAAGAAAAACAACGTTTGAGCAATCATCTGAATTACTTTATCACAACCATTGAAAGCGGTCAAGGACAAGGTAAAAAATTAGGATTTATTGCACAAGAGATGGGACGCGAGATCAATACGTTGGGAAGTAAATCCAATCAGGCGGAAATGCAAAAGATTGTCGTTCAAATGAAGGACGAACTAGAGCAAATTAAAGAGCAGGTTCTTAATATAATGTAGTTATGATAAGGGGAAAAATTATCATTTTTTCTGCTCCGTCCGGATCAGGCAAATCGACAATTATCAACTATTTGCTTCAGCAGCAATTAAACCTTGCTTTTTCTATTTCGGCGACGACACGTCCCCCACGTGGTGAAGAAAAAGACGGTGTGGAATATTTCTTTTTATCTCAAGAAGAGTTTAAAGAACGTATTTCTAAAGGCGATTTGCTAGAATACGAAGAAGTTTATGCCGGACGTTTCTACGGCACACTAAAATCACAAGTAGAGAAGCAACTGGAAATTGGAGAAAATGTAGTATTCGATGTAGATGTAAAAGGAGGATGTAATATAAAAAAGCATTACGGCAACAGAGCATTATCGATCTTTATACAACCCCCATCTATTGAAGAGCTGCAAAAGCGTTTGGAATCAAGAGCGACCGATACAGCCGAAATGATAAAAAAACGCATAGAGAAGGCATCTTTTGAATTATCATTTGCGCCTCAATACGATGTGGTTATTACCAACGACAAACTAGAGAAAGCCAAGGCAGAAACGCTGGAAGCAGTAAAAACATTTTTAGACAAAGAGTTAAAATAAAAGCCTTATATGAAGCGAGTAGGAATATATAGCGGTTCTTTCAACCCCATTCATATCGGACATTTGGCACTAGCCAACTATCTCTGCGAATTTGAGAGATTCGATGAGATATGGTTTGTAGTGTCGCCAAGTAATCCGTGGAAAGAAGGAGAAGAACTACTTCCTGAAGAATTTCGCTTACAATTAGTCAACCAATCAATCGTTGCCTGTCCTCATTTCAAAGCTTCCGACCTAGAGTTCCACCTGCCAAAACCATCATACACGGTTCGTACCTTG
This sequence comes from uncultured Bacteroides sp., assembly GCA_963676865.2. Lineage (GTDB taxonomy): Bacteria > Bacteroidota > Bacteroidia > Bacteroidales > Bacteroidaceae > JAAYUD01. The sequence goes on from CAXXSS010000001.1 coordinate 418,546, forward strand.
GAAGAGCTTCGTAAGGCTTACCCTGACATAGAGTTCAGTCTTATCATAGGTGCGGACAATTGGATAAAATTCAAAGAATGGAAAGACTGGGAACAAATTATAGACTCACACGACATCTATGTATATCCTCGTAAAGGCTATTCGATCGACGTAGATAAGCCAATCCCCCCTACAGTACACATCGTTCGCTCGCCTATACTCGAGATCAGTTCAACATTCATTAGAGAGGCGATGAAACAAGGAAAAGACGTTCGATACTTTGTTCACCCTGCCATTTGGTCAAGTCTATGCAACTATTACAATAAGACATAACATTAAAACAAATAATATAAATTATGAAAGATTTTCTGAAATACACGCTAGCAACTGTAACCGGTCTTATTATTACCGGTGTGATCTTCTTTTTTATCGGTATTATGGTCATCTCGGGCATCGCTGCCTCATCTGGCACCTCGGTCACGGTCAAAAAGAATTCTATTTTGATGCTCAATTTAGACGGACAACTTTCCGAACGTGTTCAGGATAAGCCATGGGCTAGAATTTTCGGCAACGACGATCAGTCCATAGGATTGGATGATGTACTATCTGCCATAAAGAAAGCCAAATCCAACGAAGACATCAAAGGTATATACATTCAAGCTAAATTGTTGAATAGTTCATTTGCTTCGTATCAGGAAATCAGAGATGCTTTACTAGACTTTAAGAAAAGCAAAAAATTTATCATTGCATACAGTGATACATATACTCAAGGCTTATATTATCTTTCGAGTGTAGCAGACAAAATAATACTCAACCCGCAAGGTTCTATCACATGGAAAGGTTTAGCGACGCAGATAGTCTATATGAAAAACCTTTTTGATAAGTTGGGAATAGAACAACAAGTGTTCAAGGTAGGTACATTCAAGTCGGCAGTAGAACCTTTGACTTCAACCTCGATGAGTGATGCAAACCGTCTTCAGATGACAGACTTACTGGGCTCTTTATGGGGAAAAGTGGTGAAGGATGTAGCTGCATCACGTCACCTCACAACTTCTAAACTAAACGAGATAGCCGACAACGGAACCGTTTTATTCAATGAGGCCAAAATGTGTGTCAACACTCATATGGCAGACACTCTACTATACAAGTCGGACGTAAAAGATTACTTGAAGAAAAAAGTAGGTATAAGCAAAGATGACAATCTCAATATTCTTGGTATCAGCGATATGCTCAACGTAAAGGATAAAACATCCAAAGATAAGAGTGGCAATGAAATTGCCGTATATTACGCTTGCGGCGATATCGTAGATGAGTCGTCAACATCCTCTTCTCTATCCGACGAACAAATAGTAGGTGATGAAGTAGTATCTGATTTGCGCGACTTGCGAGAAAACGATGACGTTAAAGCCGTTGTATTGCGTGTCAACTCTCCAGGAGGTAGCGCTTTCGCATCAGAGCAGATATGGCATGCCGTCCAACTGCTAAAAGCCAAAAAGCCGGTAGTTGTTTCGATGAGCGACTATGCAGCATCGGGAGGTTATTATATATCGTGCGGAGCAAACAAAATCGTTGCCGAGCCAACCACACTTACCGGTTCTATCGGTATATTCGGTGTCATCCCGAACTTTACAAAATTGGCCAACAAAATAGGATTGACTTTCGACGGTGTAAAGACAAACAAGATGTCTGATATGGAAGTATTGGGTACTTCGCTAACCCCCGAGGAGAAATCATTGATCCAAATGCAAATAGCCAATGGCTATAACACATTTGTTTCACGGTGTGCTCAAGGTCGCAAGATGAGCAAATCGGCTATAGAAAGCATCGCTCAAGGTCGAGTTTGGAGTGGAGAAAAAGCTTTAAAATTAGGATTGGTAGACCAAATGGGCAATATAGATACAGCCGTTGCAATTGCTGCAAAACTATCGAAAGTATCTACCTACTCTGTTACATCATACCCCGAACAAAAGAGCATCTTTTCTGCATTGTTGAAAGAGAAGCCAGACAATTATATAGAGACCAAGTTATTGAAGAGCCGATTAGGGAGCTATTACGAAGTATTTTCGTTCATCAATTCGCTTCAAAAACAAGCGACTATTCAAGCCCGAATTCCTTTCTTTCTTAATATTAACTGATTAATATGTACCACAAAGATATTCATATTGATAAGTGGCTTACTCCTCTATCGTATCTATACGGTATGGCAGTTAATTTTCGAAATTTTCTTTTCGATAAAAAGATTGTCTTCCATACTCGTCGATTCGACATTCCCATTATTTGTGTAGGCAATTTGGCAGTAGGCGGTACCGGAAAAACGCCGCATACGGAATATCTTATCCGCCTTCTCCATAAAGAGTTTAATATTGCCGTACTGAGCAGAGGATATAAAAGGCATACCAAAGACTATATTCTGGCTACGCCACATAGCACTGCCGAAGAAATTGGAGATGAACCTTTCCAGATAATGAAGAAATTCCCCAACATAAAGGTAGCGGTTGACAGTAATCGTTGCAGGGGCATAGAGAACCTGATGGCATTAAAAGACCCAAGTATCGACATTATTCTACTCGACGATGCATTTCAACATCGATATGTTTTGGCCGGGCTGAATATTTTACTCACCAGTTGCTCCCGCCCATTTTATCATGACAAGCTGCTTCCGGCAGGCAGATTGCGTGAACCCATTACAGGCAAAGACCGCGCTCAGATAGTCATCGTAACCAAATGTCCGGACGACATCAAGCCCATCGACTTCAACGTTATCAGCAAGGGCGTTAATTTATTACCATATCAGAAATTGTTTTTTTCGCAACTCTGCTATGGAAATCTTTATATGATGTTCAAAAGCGACAAGCTCAAAACCATGCCACTTTCTGAATTAAAAGAAGATACGTCGGTGCTCCTCGTTACAGGCATTGCCAATCCGGAGCCATTAGTCAACAAGTTGAGGGAGTGTGTTGAAGAAGTATTTCCTATACACTTTGCAGATCATCACGACTTCTCGGCAGAAGACATAAGGCGGCTCAATGAAAAGTTTGAAAGACTCCCGCAGGACAAGCGTATTATTATCACAACCGAGAAAGATGCAGCACGACTTCGTTCGCACCTTGAGATGAGCGAAGAAGTGAAAAAGAATCTATATATTCTTCCGATACGCATCAACCTTTTACAAGATAAAAAAGAATCATTCAATCAAATCATATTAGACTATGTTAGAAAAAATAAAGGAAACAGCAAGCTTTCTACGCAATAAAGTACATACGGCTCCAGAAACAGCAGTCATTCTGGGTACAGGATTAGGACATTTAGCCGATCATATAACAGATAAATTAGAGATTCCATATACCGAAATTCCTCATTTCCCCGTATCAACAGTCGAAGGCCACTCCGGCAAACTTATCTTCGGCAAACTCGGAGGCAAAGATATCATGGCAATGCAAGGGCGCTTTCACTACTACGAAGGATACTCTATGCAAGAAGTCACTTTCCCTGTCAGAGTAATGCACGAACTTGGCATCAAAACCCTATTTGTTTCAAATGCCAGCGGTGCAACAAATCCCGACTACAAAGTAGGCGATCTGATGATTATCACCGACCATATCAATCATTTTCCCGAACATCCGCTCCGTGGAAAGAATTTATATGGCGACCGTTTCCCAAACATGGGAGAGCCTTATGATAAGGAACTAATCGCCATGGCATTGGAAATTGCCAAAGAGCACCACATCGAAGTACGCCAAGGAGTATATCTGGGAACTCAAGGACCCACTTATGAGACTCTCCACGAATACCGCATGTTCCGCATGTTCGGTGCCGATGCTGTAGGTATGTCCACTGTTCCAGAAGTGATCGTTGCACGCCATTGTGACATGAAAGTATTCGGAATTTCAGTGGTTACGGATTTAGGAGTAGAAAACCACATTATGGAAGTAAACCACCTTGCCGTACAAGAAGCGGCCGACAATTCGGAACCTAACATGACTCTTATCTTCAAAGAACTTATAGAAAAGTTATAACAATGCAAAGAACGGAAATTGCAACTTTAGGAGAATTCGGTCTTATCAAACACTTGACCAAAGGTATCGAACTACAACATTCTTCTTCCAAATACGGCATTGGCGATGATGCAGCAGTACTCTGCTATGATCACAAAATGACATTGGTCACCACCGACATGTTATTGGAAGGCATTCATTTCGATTTAACGTATTTTCCTTTAAAACACCTCGGTTATAAAGCAGCTGTCGTCAACTTCTCAGATATCTATGCCATGAATGGTTGCCCCAAACAAATCACGGTTTCACTCGGTATCTCTAAAAGATTTTCGGTAGAAGACTTAGAAGCTCTTTATGCGGGAATCAGACTTGCTTGCGAAAACTATAATGTAGACATTGTAGGAGGAGATACTTGTTCATCTATGACGGGGCTCACCATCAGCATCACTTGTATTGGCGAAGCCGAAGCCGACAATGTAGTTTATCGCAACGGAGCTAAAGAAAACGACTTGGTATGTGTTACGGGAGACCTCGGAGCAGCTTATATGGGCTTGCAACTATTAGAACGCGAGAAGTCTGTATTGACAGGAACCGGAAAAGATGTTCAACCCAATTTTGAAGGAAAAGAATATCTGCTCGAAAGGCAACTCAAACCCGAAGCTCGACGCGATATCATTCAGAAGCTTGCAGAAGCAGATATTAAGCCAACTGCAATGATGGATATTTCGGATGGTTTATCGTCCGAAATGTTGCACATCTGCGAACAAAGCGCTGTGGGTTGCCGACTTTATGAGGAACATATTCCCATTGATTATCAAACGGCAGTAATGGCCGAAGAGTTGAACATGAATGTATCAACTTGTGCCTTAAATGGAGGAGAAGATTATGAACTACTCTTCACCATACCTATTGGCGATCATGATAAGATAACACAAATAGAAGGAGTAAAACTAATAGGCAACATCACATCTTCAAACCTAGGATATGCTCTCATTGCCCGAGACGGTAACGAGTTTGAACTGAAAGCACAAGGCTGGCAGCATTGCTAGCATGTTTTATTTCGACGCGAGATGATAACAGATTTTGTTGCAATAGATTTTGAAACGGCTAATCGTTTTCCATCTAGTGTTTGCAGCGTGGGATTAGTTTTTGTCAATGATGGTAAAGTGAAAGATAAGATATATCGCCTGATTCGTCCTTGTCCAAACTTTTATAGTCATTGGAATACAGAGATTCATGGACTTACCTTCATTGACACAGACGACGCCGACGACTTCCCTACCGTGTGGACAGATATTGCACCACGCATAGGAACTATGCCACTAATAGCTCACAATAGTCCTTTTGACGAAGGTTGCCTCAAGGCCGTTTATGCCACATACCACCTGACATACCCCGACTATCATTTCTTATGCACTTGTCGGGCATCGCGCAAAGTCTTCGGAAAATCTCTACCCAACCATCAGTTGCAAACAGTTGCAGCCCATTGCGGTTACGATTTGACAAAGCACCATCATGCCCTTGCCGATGCTGAAGCATGTGCCGCTATTGCTTTCAAAATTTTATAGCCGAAACCACAATTGTAATACTTGAGCTATTCCGATTAGAGGCAGTTCTGCCGTTTTTTATTATTCCTAAAGTTTCTGTCACATTATATTGTTGATTATGAGTGGCGTACGCAGGTACGACTTATTTATGGGACCTCGAAACGGGGTTATCTTGCTTAGTGTTAACATGTTATAAAACGTGGATCGTAGACCTCGCATATCAATCGATTAAGCCATGACTCGGTCTTTGTGGTGTACAGGCGGTATGGAAACTCCCTTGCTTACTGCCCATGCATAGAAGTGGTCCATTTTTTCTTATCTGAGAGAAGGTGTTTTGTACACATCTTATTGAATTATCGTTGCTATATTTAAGGCATTTTTGTTGACTCATTCAGGTTTTGTCGTTCCACATATGTGAGTTGATCGAATCACATATATGAGTCGATCGTTCCATATATGTGATTCGATCAACTCACATATGTGGAACGACAGTCTTCTTGGGACAAAGATATGAAATCTTCCTGAATACATTCTTCTATGTTCTGTCACAGTCTATAGTTCCATCTAATACATTGTTTGATAGATATTTGACGTAACGGGAATGTATACTTGAATTCTTATCCCGAACAGAGGTATTCTAATGCAGGTAGTGAGGTTCTCCCGTGATCGTTAGTTCATGTGTTACTGCATTGCCCGATGTAGATGTAGGATACTGTGGCTGCCCTCCACCTATATATATAGTAATATGGTCGGCCTTATTGACAAGGTATCCCGATTTATTGACTATCCCCAAATCCTCAGGAGCGAGTTCGAAAGATAAATTCTTCGATTCTCCAGCTTTCAGATAAATACGTTTCACTCCTTTCAACGCAACAATGGGAGCGTCTGCTGCTGCCTCATGCTTTACATAAAGTTGCACCACTTCATCACCATCCGTCTTTCCCGTATTGGTGACTGTTGCCGAAACGCTAACATGATCGGTTGACATAGCTCTATCTACCATCTTGAGATCGCTGTATTTGAAAGAAGTATAACTCAATCCGTAACCGAACGGATAAAGAGGTTTACCTTTGAAATAGCGATATGTACGATTTTCCATCGAATAGTTATCGATAGACGGCAAGTCACTGTCGCTAGCATAGAAAGTAAGAGGCAAACGCCCCGCCGGATTATAATCACCCGACAGCACTTGGGCCAACGCCTTGCCGGTAGCCTGCCCACCATAAAAGAATTGTATAACAGCATTAGCTTCTTTTGCCTCTTTACAGAAAGCAAGGGCACTGCCGGATATACAGACAAAAACGATAGGACGTCCCGTTTTTTTCAGGTGTTCAAAGAGTTCGGTTTGCTGCTCAGGGAAAGCCAAAGTCGTTTTATCTCCTCCTTTAAAGAATGGAGCTGCCGGTCCATTTTCCTCTACAGAACCGTTTTCACCTTCCATATCAGCATTAATTCCACCAACAAATACGATAACATCATATTTAGAAGCCTTTTTGGCTATCTCTGCAAAGGACAATTGATCTTTACCGGCACTATAATAATCACACCCTTCCAGGTAGTCCACTTTTGCTTTGCTAAACTTTTCAGCAATTCCTTTGTAAGGCGTATCGGTGGATGATGGCAGCCCATTGTAATTTGCCCACAACACTTTTTCATTGTTGGCATTTGGACCGACAACCAGCACCGATCTTATTTTCTCGGGATTCAGAGGCAATATCTTTTTTTCATTTTTCAAGAGGACAATACTTTCTCGTGCTATTTGCAATGCTTTGTGCCGATGGGCCTCACAATCGATAACAGAAAGCGGTATTTGGGCGTAAGGTACCACACTGTCAGGGTCGAACTGCCCCAATCGGAACCTGACAGTAAACAGCCTCATCAAGGATTCATCCAGACGTTTTTCACTAACCTTTCCTTGGTGTACGGCATCAAGCAGCTTTCGATAGATGCCCTGTTCATAATCAGCCGAAGGTACGCCATAACTTCCGCCACATTCCAAATCAGTATTGTTGAGCACAGCCGAAACGGCGGCACTCAATGAATCAGGCTGACTTTTATGCCCCGTAATAAAGGCTTCAATAGCTCCACAATCTGATGTGACATATCCTTTGAAGCCCCAATCCAAACGCAATGTTTCCATCATCAACTGGTTATTGCCACAACACGGCTGTCCATTCAAAGAATTATAAGCACACATTACTCCGACTACATTGCCTTCTGTCACCAATTGGCGAAAAGCAGCAAGATAGGTATCAAACAAATCGTGCAAATTTACTTTAGTATCGAAACTAAGCCGCCCGAATTCGGGCCCGCTATGTGCCGCAAAATGTTTGGCACAGGCAGCTGCCCTCAGATACTTAGCGTCAGTTCCTTGCAAGCCTTTCACCATATTCAGGCCAAACAGACCTGTAAGATAAGGATCTTCTCCATAAGTTTCTTGTCCTCTACCCCAACGCGGATCACGAAAGATATTGATGTTCGGTGTCCAATAGGTAAGCCCATGGTATATCAGTATTTCTTTCCCTTCTTTCCGACATTGGTTGTAGATAGCCCTTCCCTCGGTAGAAGCTACGGTTCCCATATCAAATGCCATTGTAGGGTCGAATGTTGCAGCAACCCCGATAGCTTGGGGAAAAACAGTGACCTTCTTTTCTGTTCTGGCCACTCCATGAAGAGCTTCATTCCACCAATTATAAGCAGGCACACCAAGCCGCGGAATTGCAGGAGCAGTATACATCATTTGGGCCACTTTTTCTTCTAGAGTCAAACGATTAACCAAATCTGTCACTCTTTGTTCAAGCGGTAGTTGAGTATTTTGAAAAGGGTAATTTGGTGTCTGTGCATAGGCTGTACCTAAAAGACAACTGATAAATGCTGAAGTGATAAGTGTTTTCATGTTCTATAAACCATTAAATCTTATTTAGTTTTGTTCTAGTACGATGATTCAAAGATACTTATTCTATTTCAATTATCAATATTTGTTGCGTTTATTTTTCCTTATGCCATCTTTGTTCCATTTTACCGCAATAGACTTCTATTTCCCCTATTCAAGGAGATTATTACTTGTTTTTTGTTCCAAACTCCTTATTGAAAACTAGAGATATAAAATTAGTTTTAACTTTGCATCGAATTCATATATTACTTAGAAATGATTGGAACAAGAAAATTACTACCTCTTTTATTGCTCTTTTTTACTTCTTGCAGTGCTTTCGACTACTCTCCTTATGATGGATTAGTGAAGGGCGAAGTTGGAATAAACAACAAAAACAGTGCTTTAATAGAACGAAACTGCTCAAAACGCGATACCATTCGCTTTGCTGTTATCAGCGATACTCAGCGATGGTACGATGACACTCAAGATTTTGTACGCATACTCAACAAACGCAATGATATAGACTTTGTACTCCATGGCGGAGATATCAGCGACTTTGGAGTTACAAACGAATTTTTATGGCAACGCGATATTCTAAACGAGTTGAAAGTACCTTATGTCGTATTGTTGGGCAATCACGATTGTTTGGGTGATGGAAAAGAAGTGTTCACAAAAGTATTCGGCAATCCGAATTTCTCTTTCAAGGCAGGTCGCACGAAGTTCATTTGCCTGAACACAAACGCCCTCGAATATGACTATTCAAATCCAATCCCCGATTTCAATTTCATAGATAGTCAGTTAGACTCGCTTGCTTCGCCGGACGACAAAACGATTTTTGCCATGCATGCCCGCCCATACAGTGATCAGTTCAACAATAATGTGGCAAGGATATTCGAAAAAGACATCTGTCGTTTTCCAAATCTACAGTTTTGTTTATCCGCCCATGATCATCAAATCGAAGCCGATGATCTATTTGGCGATGGAGTGATGTATTATGCCAGCGCCAATATTGCTAAGCGTTCTTATTTAGTTTTTACTCTCTACAAAAAAGGATATAAGTATGAAGTGGTTGAATTTTAGGATATCCACCTTATTATTGTTCATGTGCCCATCTTTCGTTTCTCTCAAAGCTGACGATAGTTTGTATCAAGAGCGAGTGGTCAAATACCAATCTTTCTGGAACAAGTTGGTTCCTCGACATTACAAGTTACAATTTGCCGGTTCAATGGGCTTACTCTCATTCGGGCCGGGGTGGGAATATGGCAAACATCATCAATGGGAAACAGATGTATATATCGGTTTTTTACCCAAGTATAGTACATCCGAGAATAAATTGACCTTAACACTTAAGCAAAACTATATTCCCTGGACCAACAAGCCTTTGGGAAAGCATTTTGCGATAGACCCATTGACAGTCAGTCTTTATGTCAACTCCATATTGGGAGACGAGTTTTGGACAAAAGAGCCGAGTAAATATCCGGGTGGCTATTATGGCTTTTCTACTCGAGTTCGGTTCAATCTATCCTTGGGACAACGTTTTGTTTATTTCATACCCAACGAACACCGTAAATATTCAAAGAGTGTTACTTTCTTTTATGAATTAGGAACAAACGATTTGTATGTCGCCAGCGCTTTCAACAATAGGTATCTGAAATTGAAAGACATCATTCACCTATCCGTAGGATTAAAGGTGCAAGTTTTCTGAACGTCTGTTTTTACGGAGTTTGTTGCCACATCCGAATATTAAAGTACATATTTAGATCGAATCAAAGCCCATTAGATTTATTTATCTCTTTTTTATATGCTTAAGTGAAGAAAGTTTTCTTAATTTGTAGTTGTTAAACCGAGGATATAATATAAATAGGCATACTCCTATCAATGTTAGGTTCCACAAAAAATAAGAATATGAAAAAAATATTTTTAACGGCAATTCTCAGTATCGTTCTTTTGATACCGATATCGGCACAAAACAATGGCCGAAATAACCGGAATAATCGCTCATACAACAACAGCTCCAATCGGTATAATTTCAATCGTTGGACAAACAATGATTTAGGAATTTATTATGGACTACGCTTAGGGCTTGGACTATCTCATATCAATTCAGACGACCAATTGTTGGATGGTGGCGACAATCAATCCGGACTCAATCTGGGTTTCGTTACCGGAATGCAAGTGGCATACAATACTCCCGTTTTTGTCGAAGGAGGATTATATTACACAGAGAAAGGAGGCAAAGGATATAACAACAGCAAGAAGTTCACTTACAATTTAAATTATTTGGAGCTCCCTATCGTTATGAAATATCAATATTTCATCAATGACGATGTAGCAATCCAGCCCTTTGCGGGCGGCTATTTTGCATACGGCATCGGTGGCAGGATAAAAAACTATAGCGATCGCGAAGCCGAAGATTCTTTTTCGGGAAGTAAATTCAGGCGCTTCGACGGCGGATTACGTCTGGGTTGTGGCGTTTCGTTTCAAAATATGTACCTGGATATGACCTATGACATAGGTTTGGCAAACATCAGCCACAACACATTCGACAGTTCGCACAATGGTTGCTTTTATCTCAATCTTGGAGTAAATTTTTAAAATAGCTAAACATATAAAATAATGAAACGTACTATCTTGTTTTTTGCATTCGCATTTGCGTGCATTCTAGTAGGAGCCCAATCACTATATGTAGGTTCTTATAATATTCGCAACCAAAACGATTACGATGTTCAAAATGGAAATGGATGGCAGCAACGCTGTCCGGTTATTTGTGATATGATTAATTTTGAAACTCCCGATGTCTTTGGGTCCCAAGAAGTACTGGTAGGACAATTGCACGATATGCTCAAAGCACTTGACGGCTATTCATATATTGGCGTAGGGCGCGACGATGGAAAAGAGGGAGGAGAATACTCTCCTATTTTTTATAAAACAGCTAAATTCAAGTTATTAGGCTCAGGCCACTTCTGGTTGTCAGAAGATACCACGCGCCCCAATAAAGGATGGGATGCCGCTTGTATCCGCATTTGCACGTGGGGACATTTCGAAGATCGCAACACGAAATGGCGTTTCTGGTATTTTAATCTCCATATGGATCACATGGGAATTGTAGCACGTCGAGAATCTGCTAAATTGGTAGTGTCAAAGATACGCGAGTTGTGCAAAGGAGCTCCCGTTGTACTGACCGGAGACTTTAATGTCGATCAGAAAAATGAAATCTATACGATCTTTACAACATCCGGCATACTTAAAGATTCGTACGTATATGCCAAACATCGTTTCGCAGAGAACGGTACATTCAATGATTTCAATTCCGACATAAAGACAGACAGCCGTATTGATCACATCTTCGTATCCCCGAGTTTTTCTATTAACAATTATGCAGTCCTCACCAATTGTTATTGGACACCCATCGCTAACGATGCACACAAATCAAATGCAGCTCCTCAAGAAATAGACTTGTATCAATACAAACGCCGTACTCCATCCGATCATTATCCTGTTATGGCTCGTATTGCGTTCAATCGCTCAGCAAAGAACATTAAATAAAGAGCCTAGCCCAAAATATTCCCTATAAATTAGGACATTATATAAAAAGATTCGTTGCCAAAGGTTGGCATATATAACGAATCTTTTTATATTTGTGATTTATTCTTTATCACTCGATAAATAGTTGATATAATGGAAAATCTAGATTATGGAGTTGTTGGTAATGGTCGCACCGCTGCACTTATTTCATTAGAAGGAAGTGTGGATTGGTTCTGTTTGCCTGATTTTGATTCTCCTTCCGTATTCGGAAAGATTCTGGATCAAAATATCGGCGGTACATTAGGGTTCATTAATTATAAAGATTATCACATAGAGCAGCGATATATCGATCACACAAATGTTTTGATTACAACCTTCGACTCTGAATCAGAGTGTTTTGAAGTCATTGATTTTATGCCACGGTATAAAATCAACGACAATACAAACTATTTTATCCCCGCAGAATTATATCGTTACATTCGACTTAAGCGGGGACATCCCAAAATAACAATCAATTATGATCCCCGGTTGAACTATGCTAACGGCGAAATCAAACACAAGACAGGCCCCGAATACATAAAATCGGGTATCGACGGCAACATCCACGATGCCATCTATTTATACTCCAACATCAATTTCGATTACATACTCAACAAAAAAGAGTTTGAACTCACGCAAGACGAGTTTATCCTTATTTCTTATAATCAAAAAGTAATTAAAGTTGATATCGAAAGAGTCTGTTTGGAATACGAACGCACAAAACTATATTGGATGAATTGGTCAAACCGGTCCAAACAATATGGTCATTTCAATAACTTTATAGAACGAAGTATGCTAGTTCTGAAATTAATGTCATATCAGCGAACAGGAGCTGTTTTGGCTGCACTTACCACTAGCATTCCCGAATCGATAGGCAGTATTCGCAATTGGGACTACAGATATTGCTGGCTACGAGATGCTTCCATGTCTATAGAAACTCTTATCAAGACAGGTCATAGTGGAGCTGCCAGACGTTTCATGGGATTCATACAAAACATTCTACGTTCCAAATACGACAACCTTCAAATCATGTATGGTATCCGATATGAGCGTGACATTACAGAGACCGAATTGCCTTATTTGAGTGGTTACAAAAACTCCAAACCTGTACGAATCGGCAATGCGGCCTACAGCCAAAGGCAAAACGACTCATTTGGATATCTCATGAACGTTATCTACCAATATTATCTTTACTTCAGAGGAACGCTCGACGAAGTAGAAGAGATGTTTGAAGTTGTTAAACATATATGCAGGATTGTATTACGCGATTGGCACTCTCCCGATAGCGGAATTTGGGAAATACGAAATAAAAAAGAGCACTTCGTCTCGTCCAAAGTGATGTGTTGGGTAGCATTGGACAGAGCAGCAAAAATAGCCGACATGTTGCACAAAAAAGGATATTCGGAACGTTATAGAAGTGAAGCCCAAAAAATAAAAGAGGAGGTGCTGTCGCACGGTTGGAAAGAAGAGATACAAAGCTTTGCTCAAACATATTCCAATACCGATTTAGATTCATCTCTTCTACTGATGGAAAAATACGGATTCATTGCGGCAGAAGATGAGCGTTATACCAAAACGGTGAATGCCATATACAATAAACTCTATTACAAAGGGCTAATGTTCAGATACAATAATCACGATGATTTCGGTATTCCGAACTCAGCATTTACCGTATGTACTTTTTGGATGGTGAGAGGGCTCTATGTCACAGGGCGTAAAAGTGAAGCCCAGCAACTATTCGAGGAGTTATTGACATACTCCAATCATTTGGGACTTTTCAGCGAGGACTTGGATTTTACAACAAAAGAACAGTTAGGCAATTTTCCACAAGCATATTCACATTTAGCGCTTATCGATACAGGCTTACTCTTTTCGAAAGAAATAGAACTTTCCAAATTTATTCGTCCATAGTCTCAAGAAATCTTGAAGTCTATTTCAGGAATGCTTCATACAAAAAAGGAATGACATCTTCTTGCAAAGGGATGTTATACCTTGCAAGATCCGAGCTGTTACCTATTTTGATACTATATGCACTATCTGGCAATACCTTGAACATTCTTTCATCTGTGATATCATCGCCCATAGACAGAATAAAGTCATAGCTATCTTTATCCAATAACCTTTTCATTTCACTGCCCTTTGAATATAACGGAGACTTTATTTCCAAGATTTTATTCCCTCGCATTATCTGCATGCCGTGTTGGTTACAAGGAGACATCAACGCATTGACAAGCTGCTGCTCTCTGAAAGATGCAAGCCACTCGTCTACACATCTATAATGCCACACCAAAGCCGTTTTCTTTTTCTCGATATAAGCTCCAGGGGTTTTGTCGGTATATATTTGCAAGATATTAAGAATCTCATTATTCCACGTCTTTTGCCCGACAAGTTCGTGCCACACACCATTCTCCTTATAAGCCACTCCATGCTCTGCCGCCATATCGACGCGCAACTTTCCAAACCATTTTTCTAATGTCATTTGGTCCCGCCCGCTACTTATAACGATATGATTCAATTTATCTTTAGACATTTGGAGAAGCAGGTTCAACACAGTATTGTCCGGATATGCTTCTGAGGGATCATCCTTGAAGCCGACCAATGTGCCATCGTAATCAAACACCAACAACCGATGTGTGCCTTTATGATACGCCTCACGAATATTCTGACAGATTTCAACATTAATCACTTTCTTATTTAAATACTCGTTTTTATCATACACTCCCATCAATTCGTTCACAAAATCGGTTGCCCATTTTTCTACCGTGTGGCTAGATACCACTTTCTGCATCTTTTTCAATAGATTATCTTGTTCCTTAACAGGCATTTCCAAAGCCTGCAAAATAGCCTGTTCTATTTGTTTAATGTCATTGGGATTGATAATAATAGCATCTTTCAACTCTATGGCAGCCCCAGCCATTTCGCTCAGTATCAATACACACGGGGCACTCTTTTTTGTAGCAATATATTCTTTAGCAACTAAATTCATTCCATCCCTTAAGGGAGTTATCAAAGCTATATCAGCCATTGCATACATTGACACTAAATCGTCGAACTGAAAACTGTGATAAAAATAGTGAACCGGAGTCCAATTGATTGTTGAATATTTCCCATTAATAGCACCAATCTGTTCGTCTATTTTTGTTTTCAATTTAGTGTATTTACCAACCATATCTCGAGAAGGAACAATAATCATAACAAGCGAAACTTTTTCTCTGTATTCCGGATGATTCCTTAGAAAAAGAGCAAACCCCTTAATTCGATGTAATATACCTTTGCTATAATCCAATCTGTCAACAGATAAAATCAATTTGTTGTCCTTACCATAATCTTTCTTCAGTTTTCTTATGCATTTCTTTACAGCTGGCATCGTTGCCGCATGATGGTATAAATCATAATTTATTCCCATGGGGAAAGCGTTAATATACGATTTATGGCGTTCCATACAGATACAATCAAGTTTGAGAGGTAATCGCAACACCCTACTTACCGTACTGGCAAAATGGCGCACATAATCATGAGTATGAAATCCTATCAAATCGGAACCTAATAAGCCGTACAATATTTCGGCACGCTCGGGAAGCACTCTAAACAGCTCATAAGAAGGAAAGGGAACATGATGAAAGTACCCTATTCGGATATCCTTAATTCCCTCTCTCAACATTTTGGGAAGCAACATCAAATGATAATCTTGCACCCATACAATATCACCCAGGCAAATCAACGTTTGAGCTACTTGATAAAATAGTCGATTAACCTCTTTATAAGTATCCCAATATCTATTATCGTATTCTACGAACGAATAAAAGTAATGAAATAAAGGCCAAAGAGTACTATTACAATATCCTTCATAATATTGATGTATCTGTTTTGCCGATAAAAACACAGGATGGTAGTGAGATTCCTCTAGCATAGAAACAATACTTTTTTTATCATTCTCACTATCGACATCTATTCCGGCCCATCCTATCCAATGCTTTTCCACCCGATCCATATCGAGTGAAGCCAGACCCGTTGCCAAACCTCCTTCACTCTTTACGAGACAAAAGCCATTTTGTTTGTCTTTCCTAACTTTTACAGGCAATCTATTCGATATAATAAACAACTTCATAATCACCAAGTTTTAATTGATTTCGATTAACAATACCAGTACTGCACATAAAGTCGCTTGTCGATTTAACGAAATTCACCCGTACGCAATTTACAAAAAAATATTGTAAAGCACTGCTTTTCATAGAATAAACGAACATTTTATAAGTTTGTTCTATCTCTATTAATAATATTTCATAGTAATCCTATCCAATAATACGCCGACCATTTTGATCGACGTTTGCCATAATTCCATTTCATTATTTATCGGACTATTGCATAGATACGCCCTCAAAGTTCTTTAAGTACAATATAATTTGTTGAATATTACAGCAAGAAAAGTTGAAACATAGAAATTAGCTATCATTAGTTTGCTAAAATGTATACATGTCATATCAAGAAGTGCCACTTCGGTATGGTTAAAATAGTATCAGAATCATCCTTATCTTTCTAAAACCACATATGGACCTAAATCTGTTGACGTCCTTAAGTTTTTTTGATAACGTATGGACGTCACCGAAAAAACTAACATACGACAACGACGGTCTTACCGTTTGTCTATCAACCATCGTTCTTATATTTGTACTTCAGCCCTATTTTCTTGTAAAAATCAACCGCCTGTTGATGTTGCTACAACCACTTACTTGCTCGCTACCTTTCGTAGGGGACAAGATATTTATCAAAAAGGATGGGACACACTCTTCTGTGTGCAAACGGCTACTCAGCTATCTGTAGGCTAGTGTTTAGAATCGTTCTAAGCAAAGGTCCGCTGAAAATAACGTGCTCACAATATGCTCTAAAGCCGATTTTAGGACCTTTTTTCGCTGGCGTTGTATACAGTGCATCATTAACTTGCTATGTGGTAGTACGGTATGGTGTCATACGAAGGTGGCAAAGGATATAATGATAAACCTTTTGCAAAGATATTAACCCAAATGAACTTGTTATGAATTCTTAGTTATTCTGGCTCTGACCGTACCATATAGTTATGCTATTTGTAAATTAGAAAGATCGAAGTCTCGCCGTTATTACTGGTGAGCCGTTATTATTTTATGATCCGGATATGATATAAAAGAAAAATGCTAACAGTTAATAAAAACTATTAGCATTTACTTTGAGGTGGTGCCTCTTGGAGTCGAACCAAGGACACACGGATTTTCAGTCCGATGCTCTACCACCTGAGCTAAGGCACCTTGTATTTGCGGATGCAAAGGTAGTATTTATTTTATAATATCACAAATTTAAGGTTAATTATTTTGGCTTTACATTACAAAAAGGAAGACAGATGGAAAGTATTAAAAACATCGGTTATTCACAGTTACTTTTCTTGCGATAATCGGAAATACTTTCGCCTACCACTTTTTTAAAAAAGCGACTGAATGCTGCAATATCTTCAAAGCCCAATATGCTACCTACTTCTTTAGCGCTCTTATTGGTATAAAGTAATAAACGTTTGGCTTCGGCAATAATGCGCTCATGAATGACCCGCAAAGGCGAAGGCAAACCATACTCCGAAAAGAGGTTGGATATGGTTTTGGGAGAACGAAACAATAGATCGGCATAATCCTGTACTTGTTTCTTCTCTTTAAAATGAGTGTTTACAAGCATATAAAATTGACGAACGACATCAAAGCTCTTATCATTTTCTCGTGTAACAGTCGAACTTTCACGAGCGATACGAGTACATATAATAATAAAGCGCTCAAGTAAGATACGCAACATTTCTTCTTGTAAATAGTCCTTCAACTGACATTCATCGACAAAGTCACCGAAAACACGTTGCAATTTTTCTGTTTGCGAGGACGTAAGTCTGAGTAGTACAATATGCGATGATCCATTGAAAAGAAAACCACTGCAAGACACATCGTTTTCGTGACTGAAAATGCAGTAAAAGTTACTATTAAATAACAAAGCCTGATATTCGCCCTCGACCGCGATAAAAGATAAATGATGCAAAGGCAACAAGGCGATGACCTCATCAGCAACAAGCCTCATCGGAATGTGATCTATCTCTATTGTTATCATTCCACTACGAGCCCAAATAAATTTATAGAGCGACTTATCTTGCATCACCAATTTATTGTGATGCAATTCTGAAGTAACTATCATACTTCCATTGAGACGAGTATTGAGTTTGTATTCCATAAGCAAAGTTTTCTACTTACAAATATAGACAAAAAAGGATAGAACGAAAATTATCGAACTATCCTTTTTATAAATAAAATATTCAAACAGTATATTACTTCAATAGATGCTGGTCTATCATCTTCTTCAAATCGCTTTTAGGTAAAGCACCTTGGGTTATAGTAGGTTTACCACTTTGAGGAATAAACAAGAGAGTGGGAATACTACGAACACCAAATGCAGCGGCCAGATCTTCCTCTTGGTCGACATCTACTTTATAGATATAAATTTTTCCACCATACTCTTCGGCAAGTTCTTCCATAATAGGCGACAAAGCATTGCATGGACCACACCAAGTAGCAAAGAAATCGACAATAGCGGGCTTGTCACCCTCGTACTTCCAATCATTGGGATTCTTCTCGAAGTTATATACTTTCTCCAGAAATTCTGTTTTCGTCAAATGAATTACTTTCATATTTTTTACTCCTTTCTTTTGTTTCAGTTCACTATTATTATCTCCGCTCTTTGCATTCTTATTGGCATTGCCTGCACAAGCAATAAGAGTAAGCAATAAAAATAATAACGTAAAAGTCTGCTTAAATAATTTCATAACAATATTGTTTTAATATCCGGAACAAAAATAGAGTAAACGACTCGCCCCACAGATAGCCAAACGACACAAAAGATTGGCAATTATTCGTTTTTAATGAATGCCTCGTCAGGGTTCGGTCTGATTGACCACCTGCAAATATGGCAACGTTGTCACAATCGGTAATCCACCTTTACAATACCTGCCTTCAAAAGCACATTCCTTAGTTGATTAACGAGTGACATCCGAGCATTTTTGTCAACACGAAGCGAAATGACCATTTTATCCTTATCGGCACTATCGAGAGAAGCTCTTTCTTTGATAATATAATAGTATATATCATCGACTGTGGCATAAGAGTCATTTATTTGTATGCGACTGCCTTTTTCGTCTATCGCCGGAAGAATAGTAATATAAGTCACCAGCGTTTTTCTTTCAAGATGAGTAAGTTGCGTAGCTTTGAGATTACAAAATGGTGCCTTTTTGGTATCCTTGTGCATATTGGTCATCAACAGAAAGAAGAACAACAGAAGAAAAACCACGTTTGCATAAGTGTAGTTAAGCAAATGAGGCATTGACATTTTTTTCTTTTTCTTAAATAGTTCCATTATTATATTCCTCTTTTGATTAATACATTTTCTCAGAAATTTGCTGTGGATAAATCATCAATACAGCTTTTTTCTCATCGGGTAATAACGTCTTATATTTTTTCTGCCATTTTTTCCTTGACAGCTCATTCCGCAATTCGAAATAAGCCGTTTTCAGTTCCTTACGCACGTCCATATAAGCGCCGAATGAAGTTTGTCTATCATATTCAAAATAAATAATATGCTGTAGCGTAATAATCATCGGACCAAAATACGGTATATTACGTTCTCCTTTCAAGGGTTTATTAGGTTCGTTATTAGGATTATCAATAAATTCTTTGGCCACACTCTTAAGCTGATCGATGGGGATATGTTCTCCCTCTACCATTAGGCGATCATCCTTATCCAGTTTTAACTTTAAAATATTTCTTGGTTTAAGAGTGGAAGCATCAGGTACCCCCGAATCCTTTAATGGTATCACTATACGTCCGTGAGGCCGAGAGTTGTTGATTGATACAAAAATGACAAAAAACACCAATAGTAGAAAGGCTATATATCCAGTCTCTACAAAATGGACTTTCAAATTTATTTTTCTACTACGAAACATCATCAATATCACTTTTTAGCGTTAAGATAGTTACGCAAGCCAAAGCAAACAATAAGTCCTACAGCAATAACAAGCAATATAGATATTGAATATAACCACATATCACAGGCTTTCAGCCAGAAGGGATTATTATAATCTCCAACATAGCCTGGTACTTTCAACGCATCACCATCACCTACAATCCACGTCACCAACAATAGGATCAGCAAGCCACATCCTCCGGACAAAAACACGCTATGCAGAATAGAGCCTTTATCATCACTATTCACATATTTATAAAGGCCCCCGAAAATAATAATAAGAAAGGTCAATGCCAAAAGAACAAATACCCACCCAATAAACAAGTCGGTAAATGAAGGTTGCGGCAAATCATAAACGATGCGTTGTGCTTCGGGGACTTCACCTCCACAGTAAAACAACAAAGCTATGATAAACGAAACGCCCAAAATAATCCATAGCGCAAAATTCGATATTTTCCAAGCTTTATTTTTCATGATCCTTTCTCCCCTCTTATCGTTTGTATTTCAGATTGTATTTCACAACCAAATCTAAAAGCGTAATCGAAGAATTTTCCATATCGTTGGTAATATTATCAATTCGAGAAAGTATATAATTGTAGAACACTTGCAGAATAAGAGCACTTATCAACCCAAAGATCGTTGTAATGAGTGCCACCTTAATACCTCCCGCAACAACAGAAGGAGATATTTCGCCAACTTGCTGAATCTTATCAAACGCTTGTACCATTCCGAATATAGTACCTAAAAATCCTAAAGCAGGAGACATACGGATAAAAAGCTTGATCCAAGAACAATGTTTAATGAGATAGGCAGACTGTATATTGCCTTGCGCTGCAACGGATTTTTCTACCACATCGGCACCCTGGTCTATTCGTTGTAATCCATTATAACAAATAGCAGCCACAGGACCTTGATTGCCTTGGCACGCATTTTTTGCCGTTTCAGTATCACCACGGGCTAATGCCTCTTTTATATCAACTAGCAAACGCCGCGAATTGGAACGTGACATATTAAGATATATGATACGCTCAATGCAAAACGCCAGTCCGGCAACAAAGACCAACGCAACAAACGACATGAAGAGAGCCGATCCTTCAATAAACTTTTGCTTGATTTGTTTGTGCAAGCTCAGATGTTCCGTCGTTACTTGGTTAGTAGTCGAATCGGATACGGCATCACTAATCTCTTGAGCCCGTAAGATGGTGCTACAAAGAGTCAAAGACATTACTAATGCAAAAAAGAATATTACTTTTCTCATAATATGGATAATTAGACAACAGACAAAAATATGGAATAGTATTAAGATTGGCAAATCAAAAAGCTAAATAAAACATAAGAGACAGCTATATTAATGTAATTTCATCATGCAGTTACATCATTTCGTATACGAATTCGCACAAATGATACCCCTAAAGTGATATAATAAAGACATATTCTTAGCATGGAGGAAAATATATCAATAGAAAAAAGCCCCAAACAGAATTGCCATCAATGGTTTTTCTATTCGGGGCCCATTTTTATCTAATCTCAAAAAGAGACGTCATTCAACCTTTATATTGCGGGCAAATTGTCCTCCCAACCGGTATTTTGTTTAATACCGAATCCTGCATTGATTTCTGATTCGGGTATAGGGAATACAAATTTCTGAATATCGAAACCAGAGTAGTTATCAGCGTCGATTTTATCGCCTATACGACGAGCATCATAAAAACGATGTCCTTCTTCGAAGAACTCACGAATACGTTCTTGAGAAATGAACTGTAACAAATCTGCCGAAGTAGAAGGCAAGTCGCCGACAGTCTGAATAGCGGTATTGCGCTTTGCGGTATACAACAGATAGTTCTGCGCTTCGCTTACCGTACCTATACGAGCTTCGCATTCGGCTATAATCAGACTCATCTCAGATTTACGGAAAATAGGAATATTGTTTACGGCTGCAGTGGTTGCTGTTCCTCTAAACTTAGTAGGCTGAGTTCCATTGGCCGAAGAGTTCTCGACAAACAAGCCCTTACGAATGTCCGTATCAGCAAATAACTTGAGAGCTACTTTTTGGGTTGTACAATAATACGAATTATATATCGTATTTAAAGAATTGGATGAAAGATTATCATTATCTGATTTGACAATGGTAAAAATATCCTCATCACTAATTGCTGTTGAGGTCCACATCGAAATATAGCCTTCGTTACTCGGAGCGACATCAGTTGCAGTGCCATCGCCTTTGCCTTTCAAAGAAATTGCTTCTTTGGCAGCAGCTTCTGCTTTATCATACTGTCCCATCGACATATATACTCGAGCCTCTAAAGCTTTCACTCCCATCGGTCCCATATAATAAGCAGATGTAACGGAAGAGGCACTACCAAAAGCTTTCTCGGCAGCAACCAAATCGGAAAGTATCTGGGCATAAGTTTCGTCAACCGTACTGCGCGCCACTTTAGTCAGAGCTGCCACAGGTTCATCTTTTACAAGCGGCAATCCGAGTGAAGTCTTATTGGCATCCGAATAAGGCAATGCAAAAAGATTCACCAAATAATAATTAGCCAGAGCTTTTAAGGCGTAACACTGACCGATATAAGCATTGGCTTGATTTAAATCAGAAATAGAACCGGCAGCAATCAGTTGTTTGGCACCTTTTATAGTACGAGTGGTACGATCTACAACTTTAAATCCATAGTTCCACATATCCTCTAACTCGGAAGCCGATTCGGCAAAAGTAAATTGGCTATAGTCAATCATGTGACCGGAAGCGGCACTACCTGTCGATACTCCAGCAGACATATCGCCAAGACAGATAGCATAGTTTCCAAGAAATTCATATTGTCCCAGTGCATTATAAGCGCCATTCATTCCGTTACGGACATCGGTCAACGTCTTATACGAATCGCCCGTATCGGTTGCATCGTATGGCGTTTCATTCAAGCTACACGAAGACAGCCCGACAACCATCAGTACAAAAGCTATTATATATAGGTATCTATTTTTCATTTTAGTTCCTCCTATCATTAAAATCTAACATTTACACCAAACATAAAACTTCTTGCAATAGGATAGTTCCACCATTGTACGCCGTCGGAGCCAATTCCTGCAGGATCGAAACCACGATAGTTCTTTGCTGTAAAGGTGTACAAATTCTCAGCATCCATAAAAAGTCTCACTTTATTAATGAAAGTACCTTCGAGCAATGAAGAAGGCAATGTATAGCCTATGCTCAATGAACGAATTTTCAGATAATCGCCATCCATCAAGAAACGAGAAGAATGGTTATCTGCGGTACCAGCAGCTGCTGTCAGACGAGGTACATCTGTTATATCACCGGCTTTCTTCCAACGATGATCATAGACATAATTGGTATAGTTGTTATAAAATGAAGCACCGGTCTGTTCGTCGTAACGAAGGTTGCTGCCATATATTTTACCTCCCAGAGCATAATTCATCTGAAGAGCTAAATCAAAACCTTTCCATGCAAAATTGGTTGAGAAAGAACCGATAAACTTAGGATTGGCAGAGCCCAAATAACGTTTTGCCGCTTTATTGTAATCGGTTGTCGTTTGGTCACCGGTTGCATTCAAATACCATAAGCCTGCGCCGGTTTGGGGATCAACTCCCGCCCACTCTTTCATTTTAAATTGATTAAGCGGATGGCCCACCTCAGTAATCTGTATACGTGTTTCAATAGGATTGTCTGTACTCAATTTAACTACCTTATTCTTATTATAGGAGCCATTGAAAGTAACATCCCAAGAAAGATCTTTCGCTTTCAGAATAACAGCATTCACTGTCAGCTCGACACCCTTATTGGATAGTTTACCCACATTCTGATAAATAGAACTTAACCCAGTAGTAAACGAAAGAGGCACTGCAAATACCATGTGCTTTGTTTGATGATCGTAATAATCGAAAGTGATATTTATACGATCAAAAAGAGTCATATCAAGCCCTACATTGAATTTATCCGTTTCCTCCCATTTCAAATTGCTATTGCCAAACTGAGAATGGGCACTACCCGGCACTCCATTATAATTGTACCCGTAATCAAATAAATCGGAGGCTGCATACCAGCCGCTACCCACCTCTTGATTACCGGTAGTACCGTAACTTGCACGAAATGATAAATTACTTAACCAATCTTTAGTAGATTCCATGAACTTCTCACTGGATATTCTATATTTGGCACCGGCCGACCAGAATGCTGACCAACGATGACCGGCCGCAAAACGCGAAGAACCGTCAAAACGATAACTACCCGACAGGTAATACTTGTTATCATAGTCGTATTGGGCATTACCGAAAAATGACGATAACTTCAAATCACTGTTTAAAGTCGAAACAGAGCTGGGAACAGCAGCCAAGGCTACATCATTCTTATCCTGCACCGGATAATTCGAACCTGACAAATAAGCAGTCTTCAAATGTCTTGTTTGACCTTCTTGACCAACAAGCAGATTCAGATGATGAATATTATTAAAGGTATGAATATAATTCAATGTATTGGTGGTAGTAATTAGAGTACGAGTTGTATTACCATTCTCACCAGAACCATTATAATCAGCTCCTTCAGGATCCAGAAATGACATATATCCGAATTCGTCAATCAAGTAAGCATCCACACCAAAGCGACTCATAAAGAATAAGTCCGGAGTGAAATTTACTTGTAAGTACGGGCTTACTAAAACTCGATATTGTTTGGCAAGTGATTTATCGCCATCCTTACTACGAAGAGCTACAGGGTTATATCCCGTAGGTGTATTGAAGTTCCATGAGCCATCTTGATTATAAACAGGATTCATCGGATTCATCATGTAAACCTGAGTGAGCGGATCGCTATAATAACCGCCACTAACACCCATATTGGTTTCGGTATACGACAGATTGGTATTGAACCCATACTTCACAAACTTTGATGGCGCCTGATCCATATTGTAACGGAACGAATAACGTTTCAAGTCCTTGCCTTTCATCAATGATTTCTGATTATCATAACCGAAAGAAGCATAATAGACGGGAGCAGTACCGTTGGCACCTCCACCCGAAATATCAAAGCCGTACGATTGAGTCAATCCCTTACGGGTAACTTCTTTCATCCAATCGGTATTATAGCCATACTTTTCGGCAGCTGCTACCCAACCACCGGTGAAATCATCATAAAATTGTTTAGCGGCAGCAGGTGTATTGTCATAACCACTAGACCCCATGTTTGATTTGTCACCATTGTCTGCATAGTCATTGAGTAGGGCTTCGGTAGCCAATTCAATATTTTTTGCAGTACCTACCAATTTATATCTATTGGTATAAGAAGGCAATTCGTCGAAGCCCATTTTAGCGGTGACATTAATAACGGGTTTACCTGACTGTCCACGCTTTGTCGTGATAACAATAACACCATTGGCAGCTCTAGCTCCATAGATAGAAGTGGCTGTAGCATCCTTCAATACCGTAATCGTTGCAATATCAGAAGCGTTCAAGGTTGATAGCGGACTCGTTTCCTGTCCCTCATCAGCACGGATACCAACCGCATCATTATCGAATGGAACACCATCTATAACATAGAGTGGTTGAGTTCCGGAATTAATGGAATTGATACCACGAATGAAAATAGAAGCAGGAGCACCAGGCTGCCCAGACCCAATATTCATCTGCAAGCCAGGGACTACACCTTCTAATGATTTAATGGGGTTTGCATCGTTTCGATTTCCTATCTGCTTCTCGCCGATAGTATTAGCCGCGCCGGTAAAGGCTGCTTTCTTTGTTACACCATAACCGGTAACAACAACTTCGTTCAGAGTTTGTGTATTGCTCTGTAGTGTCACTTTCACAAAGTTTGAAGCTCTCACTTCTTTTGTCGTCATTCCGATATACGAAATGACTAGAGTGACATTGTAACTCGGCGCTTGGAGTGTAAAATTACCATTTACATCTGTTGCAGCACCCACTTTAGAACCTTTCACAATGACAGAAGCCCCTACTATAGGTTCGCCATCGTCTGCACCCAGAACGATACCGCTCACCTTGACTTGAGCTTGCGCCATTGTGCCGCTCATCATTGTTATCCAACAAATGATGAGCAACAAAAACTTTTTACTCATAAATCTCTCTCTCTTAAAAATATTAATACGGATGCAAATGTATAAAATTATAATAAAAACAAAATCATTTCGATAATATTTTTATCACAATATAGTAATATTGATACCATATGCAAAATAAATACAATCATAATAACATAATAAATGAATATTAATCTCATTTTGTTATCATACAAACTATATTCATCAATCAATATTCACCGGAATGAACAATATCTATATTCGAAGGCCAAATATATGATACGTTACAAAAAATCAGTAATGAACGAACCTACTCAGAGCAAGATATTATCTACAGACTTCATTCTGGACGCCCACATAGGCATCCAGCTATATTTAAAAGTCCGAAGCATACAATTCCTTTTGTTCACTTCATATCTTTTACTATACCATAAGGCATTAGTCTTTATCGGAAAAGGTAGATAAGCTGATGCCATACGTCACTATTATTTTTTACATAAAGTCGTTTTCTACAAAACAACAGGTAGTATTTATAGTCTCACTAATGTGGGACGTGTGTACCACTAGTATGAGACATGCGTACCACCATTGTGAGACGCACGAACCACAATAGTGGGATGATATAAACAAACAGACGAGCTTTTTAAATCGTCCTTTTGTTTTTATAAAATCATACGAAAGTATTAAAAGATAACTGCTTAAGTTATAGCAACGCTGCTAACCTCCTCGCTAATCAGCAAAAGAATCATGGTGCAATCAAGTTCTTATTGCGTATTGAATGCATCTTTCTACGAAAAAGACATGAAATGATTCTTTTTGTAAATAGATATTGTTTTATTTCTTTCTTATCTATATCTTTGCCACAATCAATTACTCATAATTACAAAAGAATGAAAAGACATTTATACTTGCTGTTACTCGTATTTTCCATCTCGATTGGAGCACAAAACATATCAGGATCATGGTCGGGCGCGATGGACGTTGGTGCCAGCAAACTAAATATCACCTTCAATCTATCGAAAGACAATAACGGTAAGGATGTCTGTACAATGGATGTACCGGATCAGATGAAGAAAAATATACCCACCGAGCTTATTTTACTTTCGGCAGATTCGCTCAAGTTAAAGATACCGGCATTGGGTGTCTTATACGAAGGATGCCTCAAAGATGGAATAATTAAAGGTACATTTACTCAAGCAATCTATACGTTGCAACTCGACTTAAAACCCGGCAAGCCCTTATTCAGAAGGCCGCAAACTCCACAGCCTCCTTTCGCATACCACACAGAAGAAGTCTATTTCACCAATACTGAAGACAATGCCAAACTGTGCGGCACCCTCACCTACCCCATCGGATATGACAAAATGAAAAAGAGATCTGTACCGGTAGTACTCATGGTAACAGGCAGCGGACTCCAAAATAGAGACGAAGAGCTATTTGACCATAAACCTTTTTTAGTCATCGCCGACTTTTTAGCTAAAAACGGTATTGCATCACTTCGTTTCGACGACCGCACAATGGGCAAATCAACGGGTGATGTCAAAAATGCCACGACCTACAATTTCATGAAGGACGCAGCAGCAGGCCTTAATTACTTGCGCCAAAGAAAAGAATTTGGCAAAGTAGGCGCAATGGGACATAGCGAAGGAGGCACCATATCGTTTATGTTGGGTGGGCGACAAAAGACAGACTTCATCATCAGCCTTGCCGGTACCGGTGTCAGAGGAGACAGTGTTTTGGTATCACAAAATAGGATAGCCATGCAACAAGTTAATGTTCCTTCGCAAAATATAAATGATTATTGCAATGTATTGAAAAAAGTCTATCAATATAAGATCGATAGCAGAGCAAAGGTTTATAAAAGCACAGATAACCCAGAAGCTGTAGTCGACCAAATAATCAACGAAGTGAAAGCCAATCTACCTTCAGCGCAAAGAGCAAATATCATAAACATACTGAATATGCAGAACCCATGGATCAACTTTTTTATAACTTACGATCCATGTTACGACATATCAAAGACCAAATGCCCCGTTATGGCTGTCAATGGTAGTCTTGACTCTCAAGTGATGCCTCAGTACAATTTAGAGACGATAAAAAGACTTCTACCTCCAAACAAGAAGAATATAATAAAAGAATATAAAGGGTTAAATCATTTGTTTCAGCATTGCACTACCGGAGCCTTTTCGGAATACAATAAAATAGAAGAGACATTTGCCCCTGAAGTACTACAAGATATGGTCGGATGGATAAGATCTATAGCGATAAATTAAAAGACGAATATTATTCCTCAAACAACAAAAGCAATTAGCCTAAAAGATTTACGAATCTTTCGCTTATTCATTTAATAGTATATCGGCAAGTTCCTTAGCCATCTTTTTCTTATAGCCTCCTTTAGGCCATAGAATGGATGCCCTCATCAATCCACTCCTTTCTACTAAAGGTACAGCTTTCAAAAAAGGATTACCGAGAACACTATTTTGGGTGAGGATCGAAACCCATTGACTATGATAAAGAACTTGAGTTATCATACTAATTTCATTGACCTCTATTGTAGGATTTAAAGCAAATCCTTTCCGGCTCAACAAATTGTCCAATAGCTTCCGAGTATGTAGATCGGAAGTTGGAAGAATGAGAGGATAATTTGCCAGCTCTTCCAAAGAGATAGAATCGACAGATGCAAGCGGATGTTCCCTATCCAATATAGCACAGAGAGGAGAATGAAAAAGGTCGACCCCTTCGATCGAGGGATCCAATGGAGCAGGACGATAAGTAATAGCAAAATCCATCTTATTGTTCTTCACGCTTTCCAATATTTCAGAGATAGAAGTGCTATACGAAACACGTATCTTGACCTGTGGAAACCGATGAGAAAACAAAGAAAGCCCATGAACCAAAGTAGAGCAAAGGCTATAAGTGACGCCGATATGAAGATCGCAAAGATAAATCTGCTGCATGTCGCGCAATTTTTGTATTCCTTCTTCTGCATGCCGTATGGTCTGAATGGCATTAGGAAGAAAGAGCTTACCGGCTTCGTTCAAATAAAGCCGATGTCCAATACGGTCAAAAAGCTGCACACCAAGTTCATGTTCCATCTTCGCTATACTTTGAGACAAGGTACTCTGCGTGATAAACAGATGTTTAGCCGCTTCTGTAAAATTCAATACTTCGGCTAGTTTGATAAAATATTTAAGTTGAGTAAAGTCTATCATTAATTCTATTAATTATATCCATCGAAATTATTAATAAAACAAATATATATAATAATTCTGAAAGCCGTACCTTTGCCGCCGAAAAAATAAAAATAAATGGAAAAGATAAAGGCAAGAAGTTACCAAGAACTATTAAGACGCTATGTCGCATTTGTTTTCGTGTTATTTATCATTGCATTCGGCACTTCATTGTCTATTCGAGCAAACCTAGGTTCCTCTCCCATATCGTGCCCTCCTTATGTATTAAGCCGCATTCCTTATACAAAATACTCCATGGGTTTTTATGTATTCTGCATGCATATCTTCTTTGTTTTATCACAAATAGCCATGCTCCGTAAGAATTTCAAGAAGATACAACTTCTACAATTGGGCGTTAGCTTGCTATTCGGAGTATATACAGATTTGACTATGTGGATTACAAGCTTTATACAGTTTGACGATAGCCTATTAGGGTATTCATTACGCTGGTTACAACTTATCATAGGTGGTTCCATATTAGCCTACGGCATTGCAATGGAAGTTCGTTGCGATGTACTATTGTTGCCTGGTGAAGGTTTTCCTCTTACTATTTCGAAAGTAACGCACATTGATTTCGGTAAAGTCAAAATATGTTCAGATACCGGTTTGGTAATGGTCGGTATTGTCTTTTGCTTAGCCTTCTTTGGTAAATGGAGATGGGAACTTATTGGTATCGGGACTTTATTTTCGACTTTCTTTGTTGGATATATGGTACGCAAATTCAGCCACAACATTAGTTGGCTCGATAAAATCATTATACCAAATTCAGAATCATTCGAACAGCCAGAGGCCTGCCTCGAAAAGGCAAAAGAGCCTCTTGTCATTACCATCTCTCGCCAATATGGGAGTGGCGGACACGAAATAGGAGAAAAGTTAGCAAAAAGACTTGGATGCAAATTATACGATAAGAAAATCATAGATAAAACAGCAGAAGAGCTTGGCCTTACCTATGAATACGTAAGCGAAAAAGAGCAGAATATCAGCACTGGACAATTGCTCGAGCTCATTTTAACCGACAAGAGTGTGCCAAAGTCGATGTACTTATCTACCGAAGACGCCATATTCGTATCGCAAAGCTCTACCATAAAACGAATAGCCGAACAAGAAGATTGCATAATCATTGGGCGTTGTGCCAATTGGATATTGAAAGATAGACCAAACTGTTTTAAAGTATTCATTTATTCAGATATGGACTTTGCAAGTAAAAGAGTTGCAGAAGAACATCACATCTCCAAAGAAAAAGCCCAAATAATGATCAATCAAACGAATAAACAAAGGACAAACCATTATTGGGAATATACCGGAGAAAGATGGACAGATGCACGACATTACGATCTTGTCATCAACACTTCTAAAATAGGAATAGAAGAAGCAGTAAAACTTATCGATAATATGGCAAATAATACTCCTATCTTACCTTAAGGACTTTCTCTAATGCAGCAACAAAAGACACCATATCTTTTTGTAACAATTAATGCAATAAGGACAACCAATCTCCAAGTTCGTTCAAATCATGGGCTATAATAGTAGGTTTACTGTCCGACTCTCGAACAATATCCAGCGTTGTTTCTCCAGACAGAACCAATATACCGGGGCTTCCTGCATTCAAAGCAGTTTTGACATCGGTATAAATACGATCTCCCACTACTGCCACCTCTTCTGGCTTCAAGTTTAATTTTTCCATGATGCAATAAAGCATACGTGGATCGGGCTTACCTATTACAACATCAGGATTTCGACCCGTGGCATACGCCAAGCAGCTAATCAAAGAACCACAATCTACCAATACGGTGGGTTGGTCGGTTGGGCAAACTCTATCTGGATTTGTAGCAAGATATGGTGTACCTTGAGAGATCCACCATGCAGCACGGCAAAGCCGAGGATAGGTCAGTGATTTATCAAAGCTTACCAATACGGCATCCGGAATATCGGTAGCATCTTCACGAGTAGAAACAAATCCCGCCTTTTCAAATTCATGAATCATGCTGGGAGTGCCCAATATAAATAATCTCTTAAAATCAGGATGATGCAGCTTAATGTAATCGATAGTAGCTTGCGCAGACGTATACATTTCATTCAATGAGGCAGGAATCCCCATCTCCAATAAATGATTCACATAATCTTCGGCACTTTTAGTGGGATTATTAGTAAGAAATGAATAACTGATATCCCATTTTTTCAGATTATTCAAAAAAGGGACTGTAAAGGGAAACAATGTATTACCATTATAGATTGTCCCATCCATATCGAGAGCTATATGACGTATTTTCGATAATACGGCATTACGCTCACTTTCGGTCTGCACAACCATTTGCTTTTTATCTATCACCATTATTATATTTATCCATCCGCTTTCTCTGCGGTAGTAAAACTTACTCAGAGGCAAAAAAGTCTTAAACAGACATTTTCCACCTCTAACAAAACTAACACACTCGTATCGTTTTGAAATTACTCTATATGATACTTTTTCAAAATTGTTAATAAAAGAGGCTCTATTGTCTTAGCCCACCGATAGTAACCAAGTGCCGAAGGATGAATGCCGTCTGTAGAAGTAACATGATCGTCTCCCGTATAATTTTCAGGGTTGATGAAATAGATATTTCTATCCCGTTTCATTGCTTCTTTCACAACTTTCTCTGCCATATCCATTTTGTCTTGTTCATAACGGTCGGCACGCTTATCAAAATTACGTTCTTCACGATAAATAGTCTGCATAAAAATAAGAGGAGTTGTAGGATGAGATACCCTAATCGTTTTGACAAACGAATCAAATCGTTCTTCTATCTCTTTGGCCGAAGGGTTGGAAAAGGCATCAAAGATGAAAGCATCAGCGTCGGCATCAGCCAATACGCGAGCAAAAGACTGCTGCAATTTGGAGTTTCCACTAACGCCCAAGTTCATTATGTATAGACCTGTATCACGCTCTACCATCAAAGGATAACTCATTCCCGACCGATTGGCCGAAGTTCCATGAGTAAAGCTAGACCCGAAAATAATAATACGATGACGAAAAGGATTGGACAAAGATTCGATGTCCGCTTGTTCATCAATACCAATTTTAATGGAATCGATGACACTAAAAGCAGGTAAATACAAGAGACACTCCTTCTGAGAGGTATCCATATTGCTGATCAATGGTAGCAAATTATCTTTCTCATATTTTGCCTTCGACGCAGCATAAAGCCATTCTTTATTTTTCTTAATATACAGATCATACCCATACTGATTGATACCTGTCATATTAGCCCCGTTACCCATCGAATGAAAATAAGTATGAACTGAAATACGACTACTATTTGTCTTAAAACACAAAGCCAGTCCGGCAGCTTCTGTTACTAGAATATTCTGGTTAGGCGTGAAACCTTTGTATCGTGCAGTATCCACACGATGATACAATTGAGGAGTAGGTGTTATTTTTCCAATTAAATTAAGATTTTTGGCATCGACATAACGCATATTTGACGTTTGTGCCAACAACAAATCAGATAAACCGACAATAACACATAACAACACAGTTATTCGCTTCATATACAATAAAAGGATCAATTTTAAACAATAATAAGTTCGATTCCAATTTCTTCGATAGACTTAGCCATCACTTCCGGAATACCCGAATCGGTAATAATCACATCAATCTTATCCAGGCTACACACTCGACCAAATCCCCTGCGTCCAAACTTAGAAGAATCTGCCAATATAATCGTACGCAGGGAGGAATCAATCATCCGTTTATTGAGCATAGCCTCTTCCATATTAGAATTAGTAATGCCGTATTCCAAATCAATACCATCAACTCCTAAGAAAAGCTTAGAGCAAGTAATATCGTTAAAGAAATAATTGGTATATTCGCCTATTACAGAAAGAGAATTTTTACGAAGCGTACCTCCTAATTGTACCACTTCAATATTAGGCGATTTATTCAACAATATGGATATTTTAGGCGACGTCGTTACTGCCGTCAATTTAAGTGAAGAAGGTATTTGTTCTGCAAAAGTGTAGCTTGTCGATCCCGATCCGATAATAATAGAATCATTTTCTTCTATCAATTCACAAGCACGAGCAGCAATTCTTTTCTTCTCTTCGATATGAAATTTTTCTTTCACTTCGACTTGCGTATCAATGGCAATCGGATTGATAGGACTAGCACTTCCATGAGTACGATATAACAGTTTCTTCGCTTCAAGACTTTTCAAGTCATTTCGTATAGTAGCAGGTGTTACGTCCAATTGCACTGCAATATCATTAACCTTCACAAAACCGAATTTCTTTAGCGAATCCAAAATAAACTTATGTCTTTCAGCTATACTCAACATTGTATTTTTATTATTAATTGTAATTTAACTTTGTCTTTTTCCTGTAGCATTCCATACAAAAGTAGCAACAAGAGTCGAAAGGATAGCAGCACCAATCCAGCACCAAGAGATCGCGGTAAAGTCATAGTGCGCTGTACCATTTATCATTTGTTTATTTCCCTGTATCAACACGCCACTAAGAATATCTTGAATACCGGCACCCACGTAACTGGCAATTCCTATGACTCCAAGTGCAGCTCCCGATGCATTGTTTGGAGCTATATCCACAGCCATTAATCCTCCGAGGAAACAAATCAAAACACCGATACCCGTTCCAAACAAGACCATAGCAAGAGAATCAATCCACAAATTGTGCCCCGGAACCAACAAAAAGAGCATCAATGCAATAATATCAAGAACTCCCGCAATCAGCGCCGGTATATTACGCCCTCCTCCAAACATCTTATCAGATATAAATCCGGAGCAACCAGTTCCTATTATACCAAAAATCGAATTAATGGATAATATAGCTCCTGCTTCTTTCAAACTATACCCTTTCTGATTCTGAAGAAAGAAAATACCCCAGCTATTGATGGCATACCTACAAAAATACATAAAAGCACTGGATATTGCAAGTACCCAGATGGCTGGATTTTTTAAAACAGCAATTTGTGCCTTCTTTATGTCCGATGCTTCTTCAGACGAAACATTTTTTTGTGCTTTAGGAGGATTAACAGAAGGGAATCCTTCGCTTTCAGGAGTATCATGAACAAATTTCCAAATAACAAGTACTCCCAACATACCAAGCAGACCAGAGCAGAAAAAGCCAAATCGCCATCCCAAAGCAGCAACAATAAAAGTTGATAATATCCATGTCAATCCCTCGCCTAGATTGTGGCTAATAATCCAAATACCGTAAAACGTTCCCCGCTCTTTCTCATTATACCAACGAGATAGTTCGACAACACAAGACGGTGCGCCAATAGATTGAAACCAACCACTAACGCCCCACAATACGGCAAAGAAAATAAAGGAATGAATATATCCCAAAGACAAATTGACTGCTGCCGTAACAAGAAGTCCTGTAGCAAGGAACTTTCGTATATTACAATGATCAGCCAAGAATCCATTTGCAAATTTACCGATAGCATATGTAAAAAACAAAGCAGACCCGATAATACCCAGTTCTGTTTCGGAAAAGATTCCTTCTTTCACGATAGGCCCTTTCATTACATTCAGGCTCAAACGGCATATGTAAAACATGGTATACCCAAAAGTAAAAGCGATAAAAGTTTTCCACCTTAAACTTCTAAAACGTTCTGCCTTTAATAAAGAAGGGTCAACACCTGTAGCGGGTGAGGATGTCTTGTAAAAATTCAATAAATGTCTAAACATATTTTCATTTTTTAATATGCTGATGGTCGGTAAAGATAGTAATATCCATCGGCAATAAATTATTTTCTATTTTAATTTTTCGTAAATATATAATTCATGTATTTCGCTATTATAACCTTCTTCTTTATAAGGTTTCATGGGCATTCCGTTTACAATTCGGAGCCCTCGATTATTAAGAACGACCAAATCATCATTTACCGGATCGATAGACAAACCTTCTATTTCTCCAGTACGTACAAAATCGTTCATCTCTCTAAACAGATTTAGCTTGCCAGCTATAGCACCCGCCGCATGCCCCTCTTTTATGCCAGAGTACGGCACATAACTAATGTCAGCACAATAGATACAATCAGGTATTTGAAAAGTAGAATCGCCGTCGTCTGCACTAAACAACATCATATTATCAGCTATAAACAAGCCTTGACACCAATATGGAGTAGGGCGGCACTGCATTTTAGTATAATACTGTCCTGTTTCCATACTATAACAATAAACATAACGGCTATCACTCCAATCGGACATCCACACCATGTTTCGTCTTTTATCAACAGCAATACCTGATACTTCTACCTGACCGGATGCTGCATTCCACTGAATAGCACGTTTAAATTGTAATGTATTGGCATCGAATACCGCAATTTGTATATTCTTAGCATGACCATCTTCAAACCACTCTACACCAACATACAAATCACCATTCCAAACATCAATATCCCCTATATGATTGGCACTTAATTTCAATTCCACAAAAGGATTTTTATTAGCAGCCAGAAGAATCCCATTTTTATCATACTTATACAACGCTTTACTATCCGATACGTAATAATAGTGCTCATCAACAGCTATTCCCTGTCGACCTGTTACCGGAATAATCCGCTTCAATCGATAATCACTACCTAAATGCTGCGCATGAAGCACTATGCCGACACACAACAAAAGCAATGCAATAAGTATGTTCCTCTTTAAACTCATCTGTACTTTGCTCCTCCTTTTTTTATAAAAGTTGTACATATTCGATATACCAAATAAATGATACACCGTCTATGTACAACTCACGACTGATATTGATTATAACTTTATAGACTAATCATTTACCATCACTAGTATATCATCAAAATAACAACGGTTTTTGCCTTGACCAACACTTTTCAGAGCTGCTCCCCAAGCTGAACCACCGACAAAAATAATTTGAGTTTTTGGTGTCGCTCCTTTAATTTTAAATGAGAATTTAGCTCCAGGCTGTCCCCAAGCATCATAAGCTGCTCCATTTTCTTGATTTTTAGAGTTAGGATAGACTGTTATGTTAAAAGTTGCCGCTTTATAAGTAGTTCCATTTACGTCTAGATCAGTTGTCGTATGATCGCTGATAGTACCTCCACCAGTAACTATGACCTTAACGACTCCATCATCTTTAGCACCGCCAGAAGAAACATATCCAATAGATTTGAATGTTACAGTTACATCTTTAATACCCTCTATTGCAGAGAAAGCAGGAGAGACTAAATCACCGGCATAACTGGTTTTACCAACCTTCAAATATCCATGGCCTCCATACATAGAACTACCTAATGTCGTCCAACCATACGATTTTTCAGCAGTAGACCAACTACTAGAATTTACTTCTGGATAATTATATAAAGAATCAACAACCCCTTCCTGCATCCAATCAAATTTCTCATTCAAAATAACCCCTTCCGTCATTTGAGAAATCGTTGTAGAAGAAGTCAATGAAGTATATTCACCGACTCCAACAGCTGTTAAACTAATAGAACGAGGAGTCTCTGTATTATTCTTAATGAAAGAAAGGTAAACAGTATCTTTCGACAACGAGTCTATCTTACCCCATTCAGAAGAAGATAAAGAAGCTGTCCAATTCACATTTGCAGAGACAGGAACTTTCAAGACACCTCCTTTGGGAGGAGCTGCATATCCGGAAGCAGCATTAACAATAGTAACAGCAGGAACATCTGCTTTCTGATCTATACGAAACATAACAGGTTGTTCCTGACCATCAACCTTAAAAATCAAATTGCCTGTACGAGAAGTGAAATTAGGATTTTTATCTATCCATATATCAAATATTCCATCGTCTTCACCCTCATCGGCAAATACATGAAGCCAATCAGTAGTCTTTTCTTGAGTAATTGCCCACGGTCGATTAGAACGAATAGTATAAGCTTTCATATTTGTCTGTAAAATACCGCTTGCATCTACACTAACAGCTGACATTTGATCCTCAATATAAAAATAAGGATCTTCATTATATTTATCACTCGAACAAGACATCATCGACATGATAAACAAGGTAGACATGACGAGAGTCAATAGGTTCGAATTTCTTTTCTGAAATATATTGTTCATCTTATTCAATTTTTGAAATAGTTACTATTTACCCGCTTCAATAGCTTGTTTACTCCACCATACAGGAGTTTTCATATCATTATCACCTCCCATACGTACTAACGCAGCTTTTGCATTATTAGAATTTGTTGCCATTGTAGTATTTGGGTAAGCAAATCGAGTAGGCAAAATATTGTCATTATAAACAGTTCCCTTACCAATTGTCAGTGTCGGATATCCGGTACGGCGATATTCATGATAAGCTTCCATTCCAGTCATAAACAATGCTAAATATTTTTGATTAGCTATAAGTTCTTCTTTATTATCATGTTTATCCCACGCTGCCAAATCGGAAGATAAGAATGTACTTATATTGTCATCTGTAATAGAGCATGGAACCTTACTGTAAGCTCCCATAGCTGACCATTTCTGCATTGACGCTCTTATAGCAGCTTCATAATATATCTTTGCAGCCGATTCTCCTCCCGAAATAGATCCTTTTAAAGCAGCTTCGGCCAAAATAAATTGCACTTCTGCATAATCCATAAACCATTCATCTGAATTATTCCGACAAATCACTTCATAATTCAAATAAGAAGCCCCTAAGTCTGCAGCACTCTGTTCGGAAACATTGCAACCCGCAATAGTGCCTTTCCAATAGGTATATTTATTGGCCTTCTTTCCATAAATCTGCAAACGCGGATCTTCGTATACCTCATTTCCACTAGCATCATTAATCATGGTCATTTTTATCAATTGCTCGGTCAACTTATAGCCACTCGATGTAAATGAACTCTCTGTATAATCTTTTGGATTAAATTCACTGTAATATGGAGAAACACCAGTATACTTCACTGTAGCATTATCAGTATTGGAAGTAAAAATAGGATAACTGGTAGGGTTAGATACAATTTGCTGCATCTTTTGGGCTACTGTATTTTTCCCATCAACGATTGTCGAAATGCGACCACTAATGCGACATAATAAACGAAGATATAAAGAGTTATTAAACTTACGCCATTTTGTCATATCGAAGTTATACATACCATCCAAAGATGTTTTTTTAGTATCCACATAAGGACTGGTTGCATATATTTCATTGGCTTTCTCCAACTCTGCACACATCTGCTGATAGACACTCTCCTGTGAATCAAATATTGGTTTGCTAATTCCTTTATCTATTTGAAAAGCCTCTGAATAAGGAATATCACCATACATATCTGTCAGATTCTCTAAAAAAAGCACTTTCAGAGTTAAGGCGACAGCTTGCATTGCTTCATTTTTTTGTGCAACAGCAAGATTATACATCTGAACATCATTGGATGCATAGCGCGAATATGTGTTCCATACAGCCTGCCAATTATTATCGGCTATAAAATAACGATGTTCTTGACGTGTCGTTCCCCCTGTAAAGGCAGTAACCTGAATCAGTTCATCATTCCAAAACCAAGAATAGTAACTAAAGAAATTAGCGCCACCATAGAGCAAAGGTTCATACATCGAAGTACATTCCAGGGAATTATCTCCAACAGTCATTTTATTAGGATTCGTGTTAGCCGAGTCAAAGTGATCGGTACATGCGCTCAGCCCTATTACCAACAATGCAACAACTAATATTTTATTATAGATTTTCATATTGTGTTAGAATGAAAGTTTAACATTAAAACCATACGAACGAGTCATTGGATATGCCATTGCCTCAATACCACGATGTATATCAGAGCCATCTACCATACCGGTATCCGGATCATATTGCGGAAAGCTGGTCAAACAAAATAAATTTGTAGCAAAGAATCCCAAGCCTGCTGTTTGTAGCACTTTTGTTTTAGCGCACCAACTCTTCGGTATTTGATAATCAAAACGCAATTCTTTCAATTTCAGATAAGAAGTATTGAACGTATTTTCTTCAGCATTATTACGATTCCACACATAAGAATTGTAATATTCCTGAATACTAGGTGTTACAGTCGTATTTTTTGCATAAACAGCTTGTCCGTTCACAACCGTAGCTTGTACCCCATCAACGACCAAACCGTCATAACGTCCTTTCAATGAATTTTTCAATTTTCCTTGATAAGCCAATGAGAAATTCGTAACAGAATAACAATGCCCCCCATATTGTCCGGTAAAGACAAGAGACAGTGATAAATTTTTATAAACAAAACGCGTACTTAAACCTCCGCGCCATTCAGGATTTACACGACCGATATGGCGAGCAGGATTAGTATCAAGAATTGGATAACCATTTGCGTTAATCAATTTCATACCCGAACAATCAACCTTCTTCCCATTCTGGTCTGTATAATAAGATCCCTCTGGAGCACGCTGATATCCACGGCCATAAATTTGATTCATTTCCTGCCCTAGATATGAATATATAAAGACACGGCTTCCAATGGTAGTACCCATATCCGCTTGATAAGGTTGAGCAGGATCCCATCCTTTTTGTAGTTCAACTAATTTATTCCAGTTTTTAGACCAGTTCATATCTATACTCCATGTAAAATTTCGATTCTTTATAGGAATTACAGAAGCTGATATTTCAATACCCTTATTAACTATTTTGCCAGCGTTAATTATATAACCAGTAGCTCCAGTTATCTGATCCATATCAATAGAAACAATCTGATCTGTTGTAGAAGAATGATATACTGTAAAATCAAATGAAATACGATTCTTAAATAATTTTCCTTCCAAACCGGTTTCCCAACTTTGCACATTCTCGGGTTTTATGTCGGGATTTGGAATGGTACCAGGAAGACTATAACCTCCTGCGTAGCTTGATGCAGAGTAATAACGATCCAATGAATAAGGAGAGGTATCGTTACCTACATTTGCCCACGACAAACGATACTTTAGAAAATCGACCCAAGATGCAATTTTATCAAAGCGAAACACTTTATCAAGCAACACACTACCACAAACAGAAGGATAATAATAAGAACGATTGCTCCTGCTCAACGTACTCGACCAATCATTACGACCAGTCAAATCCAAGAAATAAGTATCATCCCAACTCAATGAAGCTAAGCCATAAAGACTATTCATTATTTTCTTATTTCTATAATTATCAACATCCGGTTTGTCTCCAGAAGGCAAATTATAAATATTATATACACCGGGATTATCCAATTGCGACAATGCCACCTCATTCCGAAAATACTTAGACTGCATATTATTTCCACCCAAGGTGATAGTAAATCCAAAACGTTTATCAAACCAATCATTATGAGTATATCTGAGTAAAAAATCCGAATTGAATTCATACGTTCTCATACTTTGTTCACGGTAGAATCCAGACACAGAACCCGATGTATAAAAAGGTTTCTGTTGAGAACGCCACTCATCTGACATATCCATGGCCGTACGTAAGTTTAAATTCCAATCTTTAGCAAGCTGGATATTTAATTGTACATTACCATACACACGATTCTTGTCTAATTTATTTATTTCTTCGTATGCCGTACGGTATGGATTATAAGACTCATCTGCAGGATATACCAAACTTTTGCCATGTGTACCGTCCGCGCTATTGTAATTCTCAGCATTAAAGCGACCGTTAAAATACTCGTTCTTCCAATCTTTTATACTATTATTATTATAGCCCCATACCAATGAGTACATAGGGCTCTGTGCGCTATATCCACTTACAGGTAGATTATCACTTCCTTTATGAATAAAGTTCATGCGAGAACTCAATTTCATGGACTTATTCAGTTCTGTATCGAAGGCTAATGAAATAGCATCGCTTTGATAACCGGTATTTGGTGTTATCCAGTTATTACGGGCATCGGTTATAGACGCACGCCCATTTGTACCTTTCCCATCGCTACCAGAAACGGTCACAGAGTTATTCCATGTAACGCCAGTCTGAAAGAAACCTTTATACCAATCGTCTTTATATTCCCAAGGCAATTTAGTATACGTATTACTATTCCAATCTTTAGAAGCATATTGATAGCGAAGCTTACTAGAATCATATTTTTCGCCAAAAGCATAGCGTGAGATATTTCTCTGAGTTGCTATACCATCCGGAGCCTCAGTTGCATCTAAAGGCCAAAAGCAAAAAGGGTTGATTCCCATATCGGAACCTGCACCATATTCCTTTTGAAAACTAGGCCAATAGCTAGCTTGTTCTATAGTTAAAGAAGAATTGACTGTTACACCAAATCCTTTGTCTTTACGACCGGATTTAGTAGTAATCACAATAGCTCCGTTACCCGCCAACGAACCATATAAAGCTGTCGCCGCGGCGCCCTTCAAAATAGTCATCGATTCTACATCTTCAGGATTAACATCACCGGCTCCATTACCAAAATCAACAGGTCCATCACTATTAGCATAATTGCTACCACTACCGGTAGTAGTAGTTCCCGACGTTATTGGAACGCCATCAACGACAAAGAGAGCACCATTTTTCCCATAATTCAATGATTGATCACCACGAAGCGTCACACGCATTGAGCTCATGGGGCCAGTAGAAGCATTATCAAATGTCAAACCGGCTACTTTACCAACCATTGCATTCATCCAGTTTCCAGAAACCGTATTTGTCAAAGCGGTGTTATCAACTTTTGCAACTGAATAGCCTAAAGACTTTTCTTTACGAGAGATACCCAATGCCGTCACAACAACCCCTTGCAAAGCCGTTGTCGATTCAACCATCGTCACCTTTAGTATACGACGCCCATTGAGCGGTATTTCTTGCGTATCATAACCAACAGATCTGAATATTAAAATAGGATTGGCACCCGTTACACGAAGAGTAAATTTACCATCCAAATCTGTTATTACACCCTTTGCCATGCCTTTTTGCAACACATTGACGCCAATCATTCCAGTAGTACCATCTTGTTCAAAAACCGTACCTGTGACAGTTACTGTTTGTGCCGTCAACGATGTGATAGAAACCAGAAAAGCTATCAAAAAAGCCAAACACTTTGTATTCTGTTTTAAATTCATCGCATTATTGTTATTAAAGTTAACTATTTCATACTATAATTGAAAGCCTTCGGACGAGTCATCGTCTCAGAATAAGTATTACCAAATCTATCGGTAACTTTTATTACCAAAGAAGAAGTAGCACTCGAAGCTTTGACTTTAAAAAGATGTGCAGTCTGTTCGCTTGGGAAAGTGACAGCACTTGCTCCACCCGTCTTGATACGTGCCGCATCGTAAGATATGATATGCAACGGATCGTATGTACAAACTCGCGTAACAGACAAAGATGTGCCATTTTCAGAAACTTCCACTTTCCATTGAGGATCATAGTTCCATACATTAATCAAGACCTCATTGGCGGTACTAGGTGTAGCATACTCATGAGCGTATGCCGCCATATCAGACACATAATTAGGAGCGTACACACTAGGATCAATATAGGTTGTATTCAAATCGTATGCTCTGAATTGATAATCTTTTGTATATCCATAACTCTTATAATACCATCCCAAGTTATCTCCGCTAAAATTGTAAACGCCATAACCGCCTGGAGTTCCATCACAACAGATATGATTTTTCACCAATTTGTTTGTCCACCACCAAGTAGCACAAACGGCAGCGGTATTATGCTCCATCAGATTGCTTTCTTTAGAAACATTATAATTGACATGAGTATGCCCCGTTAGAACTTGTACATTAGAGAATCCACTAAAATAACTAATAAAATTGGCGCCACCTGTCATATCATACGTATCCACTTGGCTTTGTCCTGAAAGAGAGGGCCGCTCATATAAAGGAGCATGCATACCAACAACAACAGGAGTATTTTTGTCAGAAACAAGAGCCAAATCTTTCTTCAGCCATTCTATTTCTTCATTAATAAGCACTTTATTGTAATTGCGTTCGCCCACCGTACCTTGATTAGCACCCGTATTCAAATATTGTATATTATCTAAAACGATGTAATGAACCTTGCCTATATTAAACGAATAATAAATCGGACCACAGACACGACGCCAAGCAGCTTCGGCCAACC
Source organism: uncultured Bacteroides sp. (assembly GCA_963676865.2). GTDB lineage: Bacteria > Bacteroidota > Bacteroidia > Bacteroidales > Bacteroidaceae > JAAYUD01. Next base: position 461,794 of record CAXXSS010000001.1, read on the forward strand.
AATCGTCCGGGCAATAAGGATCATTGTCATGATTGCCCATACAATGAAAAGTAGTAGCATTCAATCCCTGCATTTCTACATACGATTGAGGAAGAGCGTAGCTATTAGCATACCAATAAGCATCCCAACTTTCATCTCCCATACTCATTACATATACACGATAACCCGCGGTAGACAAATCAGAGATAGTACTATTCACATCTTTAACAAAAGCTCTAAATTGCGTAACATCATCATTACGATTGGCCAAATGGAAATCAGTCAAAGCTAAAACAGCATGTTTTTGATTATCCACTTTCCTTAAAGAGAAATCAGCTTGTTCTACAGTTGCCGGAGAAGCACTATTCACCCGAGCATAAAACAACGGTGCATTTCCATCATTAGTCACTTCATAACCACTAGGGATCGAAATAAATACATATCCGTATTTTTTGTTTGAAGGAAGATAATAAATACCATTTGCATCGGTTTGCGTCACTTCTATACCATCTGAGACTGCAACTCCCTTTATACCTTCACCATTGCAATAGACGACACCCTTAACAGTCATTCCGTCTTTGTCGGGAATAGAAAGATTGACAGTAATCTGAATAGCGACTTTCGAAAGACTTACTTTAACATTACCACGAGTCAAGTAAAAATAATAAGTCCCGGTAGAAAAATCGGAAGGCAGAGTAAACGACCAAGAAGAGTCTGTAACAGAACTTACCGAAGTAGTATATTCGGCACCATCTGTTGATGTAAACGCCAGCTTGTCACCTACTACAATACCTTTTCCAGATAAAGTAACGACAGTTCCGTTTTCCACTGAAAGCGGATTAGGAATCGACACACCTGTAATGCCAAGCGTCTCAATCTTGGCGGTATTATCATCATCCTTGCAACTAGTACAAGATAATCCGAAGCCAAGACACAACACAATAACCAAAAACTGCCGCAGAACTTTTTTCGACGGAGCATAACGGTTATCATTTCTCAAAAAGGAATTTCTCATTTCCATATAATAAGATTTTGAAACAATATATTAGATTTTAAAGCACAGTATTCAATTTTTTTGCAATTATAAGACAAATATAACGAAACGACAAGTAAAAAAAGAAATATTTTTCATTTCATGGCGTTTTTTTTCACAAACAACAATTTTAATTAATATTTTATCGTTTTGAAATGGTTTTGAAACAAAATAAAAAAGTGAAATATCACATCCGATCATATCAACTAAATTCACTTTATAAATCATTTAGAACCAGGCGCTTTCACCAAAAACATGATCTCTTTATTTTTGATGTATACACATATTACATTCTTTTCTTAATAGTAACCTTCTATATCTTAATATGATATCATACATATGAGACATTTGAGCTTGTAGTATATCCTAGAATTGTCGTATGTTAGTTTTTTCGGTGACGTCCTTATGTTTTTCGCGTGACGTACATACGACAACAAAAAAACATACATACGTGGATGGGGCGAAGAATGGATTATGGATGGACCAAACGAAATTGTTTTGCGTTATCATATTTTACCAAAAGTGCCGAACATGCCGAAGTACATATAGAGAGTTCTAACTTTTTTTATTCGACGTTTTATACGAATATCAAAAAGATACCTACGATTAGTAATTATGATATACAAAAAATCCCCAAATAAAAAAAATATAGAAGAGTAGAAAGTACTTCGGCACCTTCGGCAGGGGTATGTCTATTTTCGAAACGATAGTATATCGTGAGTGCGATTTTCCGAAGGAGGAGTTTTCTTATGTTTTTTCGAAATCTGCCGTTTCCTCTCTAAGAAATACAGCTTTACTCTTTTTCAAAAAAGGCTCATCAAACTATTGATTTGTAATCTATTTGATACGGATATATTAGATTTGCACAAATGATGATATTGCATAAAAAGCTAAGAAGGGACAGATTTACGCCTTTTCTGGAATTTGCCTAAAAAAACTCCCTCAAAATAAAACATCTCTATTTTGTAACTTTTATTCATAACATCCAAAAAGAAATAAGGCGAATAAAACAATTCATAAGAGCCCAAATAGCATCCTACAGGGGCATACCACTTACGTTAGGATAAGAAAAGTATCTTATAAATACAAGCCAAGGCATTGCATTTATAATAATAAGGAGAAAGAGTTCTATTAAAAAGCAATTGAAACAACGTCGCTCTTTCTATTTATCAAAAACAAAAGTAAATTCATTTTCTTTATCAGTTCTAGTAGACAAATGCCTGGTAGAAGGTGAACAATCAAACAGTGGCGAAAAAGTTTTCACTTTCACCGTCTTACCATCAGGAAAGAATTCTAATATACGAAGCCATCCATCTCCCCCATTACCATTCCGATGTCCTCCTCCTTCCGATTGCGCGTCAAAGAGCATTTGATATACATTTTGACCCGAAATATTTTTATCTTGCCTGAATCCTTTTCCCATAATATGACCACAAAGCACTAGCTCTATATTATTAGGTTTCACCAGTTTTTCCCAAATATCCTTACCCGAATTCCCATCTTCCAAACCTACTCCGGCTCTTCTAAAAATATTATCGGAAACATAAGAAGGAGAAATCATACCTTGTTTGCCGGTTACATATTCATTATTCGCTCTAATATAAGAATGAGTAAGAAGTACTATCCGATCATCCTTGTATTCGGGCAACTTTACCACATTGTTAGCCCATCTCATTACAGTATCTCTAGGAGCGTACTCTAACGAAAGGAAAAGATAATTTTTCTGATCGGGCATCTTCATTTCAAAAGCAGCATTTTCCATCGTCATATAGCCTTCACAATCCGGTGCAGTCTGGCGCAAATATTTCTGATTAAGCACATTGCGATTGGAAGTTATATAATGGCGATATTGCGAAAAGGCCTTTTTACCGTCCAATGTATAAGAATAATCGTGATTACCGGTAGCAAGAATATAAGGAACTTTCCCATTCAACCGATCAAAAGCATGCGCCACAAACTTCCATTGCTCATTTGACGGAACATTACCGTCGTTGTTGTTCACGATCCAATCGTTATACTCCACCAAGTCACCCGGGCACATCACCAATTTAATATGCAACGAATCGACGTGACTTTCAATCCAAGCCAACATCAAGTCCAAAATAGGCTGATTGCAGGTATATTTTGAATAATTCTGGATATCAGGAATGAAAACTAATGTCCAAGAATCGGGATTATCCAATTTAATACGCTTATCACCAGACTTCCCCCAACATAAAGGAACAGATACAAACAATATCAGCAGAAATAGCGAAAGAACTTTTCTATTCATAACAGTGTTTTTTTATTAGTTCACAAATTTCGAAATAAAACTTCATATAATGAATACCATATTCTTATTTTTTCTCATGGTTTTAATATTATTTATTCTTTAAGCTGAAAAGTACATTGTATTTCTCACTTATTAGTGACTAGCCACTGTCTTCAAACAGGCTAAAAGAAAAGAAATGAAAGAATATAAAAACATAAACGTTTATTTTGCGTCATATTATTTGTTTTTTATGTTTTTTATTTCTTTCTTTGTGCCTGATAAATCATTAAATGAAAATTGAAAAACTAATGAACGAATACGATGTCATTATTATAGGAGGCGGAGCTACCGGAGCCGGTACACTACGCGACTGTTCATTACGTGGACTGAAAGCAGCATTAATAGAGCGTTCGGATATTGCAACCGGAGCTACCGGAAGAAACCACGGTTTACTCCACAGTGGAGCACGTTATGCTGTAACCGATCAGGAGTCGGCACAAGAATGCATTAGTGAGAATCAGATTCTCAGACACATAGCCAGACATTGTGTAGACCAGACCGATGGTTTCTTCATCAGCCTACCTGATGACGATTTAGCTTTTCAAAATAAATTTGTAGAATCATGCCTGAAAGCAGGAATTCGCGCCGATGTTCTCGACCCGAAAGAAGCCCTATCGCTGGAGCCATCAATGAATCCTTCGGCAATAGGCGCCGTCAGAGTGCCGGATGGTTCTATCGACCCTTTCAGACTTACAGCTTCGAATATTCAAGACGCAAAAGCTCACGGAGCTACCGTGTTGACATATCATCTCGTTACTGAGTTGCTACACCGGCAAGGAGTAATTAACGGAGTAAGAGCCACCGATATGAGAACCGGAGAACAAACCGAACTGCATGCCCCCATTGTCGTAAATGCTTGTGGCATTTGGGGAGCGCATCTGGCTCAAATGGCAGGAGTCAAAATTTCCATGTTTCCTGCCAAAGGTGCTTTGCTCATATACGGACATCGCGTCAACAAAATAGTATTGAACCGCTGCCGCAAACCTTCGGATGCCGATATTCTTGTACCGGGCGATACCATTTGTTTGATAGGAACCACTTCGACAAAAGTTCCTTACGATGAAATAGACAATATGTATGTGTTGCCCGAAGAAGTAGAGATCTTACGCAAGGGAGCCCAAGAACTCTCACCTATTTTAGAAAAGACTCGAATACTAAGATGCTATGCTGGTGTCAGACCGCTAGTCGCTTCTGACGACGATCCATCAGGGCGCAGTGTGAGTCGGGGTATCGTACTTTTCGATCACGAAAAGCGCGACGGTCTGAAAGGCTTTGTCACTATTACCGGTGGTAAATTAATGACTTATCGCCTAATGGCGGAAAAAGCGACCGACTTGGTATGCGAAAAGCTCCATGTAAATAAAAAGTGCGAAACAGCTCACATCAAACTACCTGGATCGCGCGAAGACAAAGAGACAACGCTAAAGAAATTATATTCAATGCCGGTTTCTATCCAAGAATCGATGGTATACCGACACGGCGATATGGCAGAGAAAATGTCAAAGAACGATACGGTAAACAACAGCTTGGTGTGCGAATGCGAAGAAGTATCGTATGGAGAAGTAAGTTATGCCATCGACCACATGGATGTACACAACCTGATCGATCTTAGACGCCGCACACGCGTAGGAATGGGAACATGCCAAGGTGAGTTTTGTGCATGTCGGGCTATAGGCATATTGGCCAAACAAAAACAAATCTGTCCAACTCAGGAGAAAGAAGAACTCATTGCTTTTCTGAATGAACGCTGGAAAGGTGTGAAACCTATTGCATGGGGCGACAGCCTGCGCGAAAGCCAATATGCCTCATGGGTATACGAAAGTGTTTGTGGACTTGGTAATGAAAATAAAAATAAAGAATAATGATTTTTGATACAGTAATAATAGGAGGAGGATCTTCCGGATTGGCTTGCGGCATACGGCTGCAAGAAGCGGGGAAGAAATGTGTCATTATTTCTTCGGGGCAAAGTGCTCTTCATTTTTCATCGGGTTCATTCGATTTGTTGAACACACTGCCCGACGGTACAAAAGTAACAAATCCTATTGATGCGCTAAAGGAACTAAAAGCACAGAATCCAAAGCATCCGTATACAAAAATAGGAGAAGAAAAGTTTGCCCATCTTGCTCAAGAAGCTCAAAGGTTACTTTCCGATGCCCAAATTAGGACGGTAGGTTCTTTCCATGCAAATCACTACCGCCTGACTCCCTTCGCCATAACCAAACCGACTTGGCTCACAATGGCCGACTATGTCTATGCCGAGCAGCCCGATACTTTCGCGTGGAAAAATATATATGTCGTCAACTTCACCGCTTATCTCGACTTCCATCCCAATTTCTTTGCCGACAAGTTTAGGCGAATGGGCATGAGTGTTCGCGAGATAGAGATCGACTTGGCTACTATCGCAAACAATAAAAACAATCTGAGCGAAATGCGTTCCACAAATATAGCTCGATTGTTTGACAACGGGAAAACATTTGCCAACTTTGCCAATATTCTAAAATCGAAGATAGAGAATAGCGACACTGTTTTACTTCCTGCTTGCTTAGGGCTTGAACGTACGGACATCGTAGAGACACTTTCCGATGTTTTGGGCGTAACAGTAAAGCTATTACCTACTTTTCCTCCATCCGTATCGGGTATTCGCGCTCAATATTTATTGAAACAACGTTTCATGAATTTGGGCGGTACCTATATGCTTGGCGACACGGTCAACAAAGTAGAATTCGAAGACAACCGCATAAGCAAAATATATACCGTCAATCACAACGATATTCCATTACGCGGCGAGCAATATGTTTTATGTTCAGGAAGTTTCTTCAGCCAAGGATTAGTAGCACTGCCCAACGATATAATCGACCCCATTTGCGGTTTAGACATCGATTACATTTCGGATCGCAAGCAATGGTTTGCCGATAACACATTCGATAAGCAGAATTACGAATCGTTCGGTATAAAGACCGACGAACACTTTTTAGCAATAAAAGACCAGAAAACGATCGACAACTTACATGTTTGCGGAGCTTCTCTTGGAGGTTTCAATGCTTTGAAGGAAGGTTGTGGAGGTGGTGTATCGCTATTGACCGCACTCTATGCAGCCGAAGAGATTTTAGGTAACAAGAAGTAATATTATACAAAGACAATGGAATCAATAAATAAAAGCGACAATAATTTTGAACAATGCCTGAAGTGTACCATTTGTACGGTTTATTGTCCGGTATTGGCTGTAAATCCACAGTTCCCCGGTCCCAAGCATGGAGGCCCCGATCAAGAACGCCTGCGTCTCAAAATGCCTTCTTTTTATGAAGAGGCAAACAAATATTGCATGAATTGTAAACGATGCGAAGTGGCTTGTCCATCCAACGTACGCATTGGCGATATCATTCAGAAAGCGAAGCTCAAATATAGCCGACACAGACCATCGGTACGAGATTTCTTCTTGTCGCACACCGACTTGGTCGGAACGTTATCATCTCCATTCGCACCATTGGTCAATAAAGCTCTAGGCTGGAATGTGACCAAACAAATACTTGACGGAGTTCTCAAAGTGGACCGCCATCGTACATTCCCGAAATATTCGCACGAAAAATTCACCTTTTGGATGAAGAAGCATGCAGACGAACAGAAACAATTCTCACATCAGCTATGCTATTTTCATGGATGCTATGTCAACTACAACTTCCCCGATCTAGGAAAAGACCTGGTCCGAATAATGAATGCATTCGGTTATGGTGTAGAACTCCTGGAAGAAGAGAAATGTTGTGGAGTAGCACTAATATCCAACGGTTTCGTAGGTCAAGCTCGTAAGCAGGCAGAAACCAATTTAAAATCAATCCGCAAAGCCGTTTCACAGGAGAAACCGATCATTCTCACCTCTTCGACTTGTGCAATGACTTTGCGCGACGAATATCCACACGTCTTAAATCTCGACAACAAAGATGTACGCGATCACATTGAGATAGCCACCCGTTTCATTTATCGCATGATTCACGAAACAAAAGCATTCGACGTCTCAAAACTAAAATTCAGCAATCGTCCCCTAAAGATAGCCTATCATACTCCATGCCATCTGGAAAAACTTGGCTGGGAGTACTACTCACTCGAACTATTACGACTCATCCCTAACATTAACCTTACGGTTTTGAAGCCCAACTGCTGCGGTATTGGCGGAACATACGGGTTCAAAAAAGAAAACTATGAAAACGCACAAAAGATAGGAGCTCCCCTGTTTAAAGAGATAGAAGAAGGAGATTTTGATTTTATCGTTTCAGATTGTGAAACCTGCAAATGGCAAATAGAGATGTCCACTTCTAAGAAATGCATACATCCACTCAGCGTCTTTGCACAAGCGTTGGATCTAGCATAAAACAGGATCGTCTACTTATTAATAGTAGGTTCTTTTATCATTATTCTTTAACGAGGCGCATAGAAACGCAGGTACTTGTCAATATTATCCCGCAAGTACGCCACATTATGATGCCCTGCAAACACATGGTTTTGCACATTTATTTCTCTATTTTTCAGTATCTTATCGAGGGCGGCACAGCCTTTATAAAAGCCGCCCTCGTCTTTATCACCTGCATCCAGATAGAAATGCATATCTGCCATAATATTTTTTCGTGCAGCGATATGCAACGGATCATATTCCAGCCACATTTCTTCAGAACGAAAATAAGGTTCATCCTCTTCTTCCAATGTAAGTTCCAAAGCCGGCATGTGCCCACCTATCTTGGTAAATAAAGACTGATGGCGAAGAGCTAAATGCAACGCTTCATATCCACCGGCCGATGCTCCTCCCACATATCGATAACGCCTGTCTGCCAATGTTCTGAAACGACTATCGACAAAGGGTATTACGTCATCAATGAAATAATCTTCATAGCGGCCGAGGTTTATAATCATACCATTCGAGGAAACGACCTCTGTACAAGTGTCGGCAGAATTCAAGCCACGACTATTTTCCATATTAGGACAAGCAATGATTAAGGGCCTCATCTCGCCCTTGTCAATTAATCGGTCAGCCATTTCTCTGACTCCTACATCATAGATAAATCTTTCATCCCCACTCCGTCCGTGCAACAGATAGAGCACAGGCAATCCTTCTGCTTCTTTGTACCCCACAGGCAAATACACACAAAGATTCATCTCTTTACCCAGTGCATTGCTGTATATTTTTGTATCTATGACTTGCGAACCGCTATTTATCATTTCGTTTTATTATTAAACGAAACCATTTTACCTTTTTCATCACACGACAAATAGCGATGCACACATTTAGCTATGTTGGCAATGATTTCATAATTAGTACTGCGACTCTCTTTCGACTTCATAATATAAATGGCAAACAACGCGGCAGTATTATCGGGCAGCACCATTATGCCAACATCATTCGTCACATACAATTTAACCTTCGGATCAAATCCAGAGCCCGTTTTATGAGCCACTGATACCGTTTGAGGAATTTTATCTTTCACCGATCCGGTAGATGTTTCGCACAGCGTTTTCCACAAGAATTCATGACTATTTTCTTTCAGCAACCGTTTTTCATACAGCAATTTCAAAAGTTTCACCGTCTCCATCGGTGTAGCCCAATTGTCATACTGAGAGTTGAAATTAGTATGTTGCTCCGCTTCGTTTCTTGCAATCGTTATCTGTTCGATGCCGATAGAGCGCAAATACTCATTCACTACCGATGGACCACCAATATGCCGCAACAAAATATCACAACCATTATTATCACTTTGAGCAATGGTATATCGAATAATATCCGATAAAGCTACATTAACATTGCCATGAACATATTTTTCACGCATAGGACTCCATGTCTCGGGCAACAAATCGGAATCTTTTATAAAAATAGAATCGGATAGGCTCTCTTCGCCGGCATCGATTTTACTTAATAGCTTAAGCGCTATCGGTAGCTTAAATACACTTTGCATCGGAAATCTCTTACATCCGTTGATACAGAAAGATTCTTCATTCTTGCAGTTATATATTGCAACTCCTATCACAGCCTTCCGGCCACTCACGATACGACGAATATCATTTTGCATCGTAACATAACGACGGGTAGCAACTTTTTTCTGTCCCGAGACATTGCATTGTTGAGCCGAAGCACAACTCAATTGCACACAGACAGCCACAAAGATTACAAATTTTCTCATTTCTACTACTCTTATTAAATTAAGACCCCAAAGTTAGTAAATAATCAAATACACTTATGAACCGCCAAAGTAGAATAGAAATTTTCCAACCGTTCAATTTCTGTATTGAATAGTGCTGCCGTCTTCTTAGGCGTTTTCTTAAAGAAAGAGAGTTCTATTCGTACGGCCTTTTTCTGTACAATCTTCTTCCACGAACCCACTATTTCACCATTAAGCATGATAGTAGGAGAGAACAATCCGTTTCGAGTCATTACTTTACCATAATAAGCATCTTCAATAATCTCGGAACGATCTTTATAACTAACCACATATTCGTCGAATGGAGGAAGCAACAATGCCGACACCTCATCGGCAGGAGGCATTTCAATATCACTCTTCATCCAGAATTCGCGTCCATTGACCGCTTCACAAACGAAATCGGCCTTAATCATCTCTATAGCCTTTCTGCATTCGGTCATCGATAGTCCCGACCACCAGGCAAAGTCAGATATGGTAGCTGGCCCATGACTCGTAAAATACTTTCGCGCCAAACGTTCCAAAGCCTCTTCCTTACTAATTTTCGGCATACAAGGCACCCACTCATCAAGCAAAGTAAATGTCTGTTTATTCCCCTTCACTCCTCCATTAACCAAGACACCTTCGACCTCGGCATAAGAGATAGCCAACCTCAGATGATCGGGGTCTAATGTCATCTTTTCATTTTGCAGGGCGCTACCTATTTCTTCTTTTGTCAGATGTTTACCTCCCGTCAATACCTTTTCCAAGAAAGGGATGGTGCGGTATATATCCGATTCGCCTATACCATGTATCTTGGCATAAGAAAGATAAACAGGTTTGAGGCGTGAGGCAGACAGATCGAGCATCCAACGGATGTCTTCGGCAGACACGAAATGCCACGTTGGGCGCAATATATGAGTACGTATAATCTTTCCGGCATTCAAAGCCTCATCAATATCTTTCACCCTTTTATTTTCGAGCCGTGCTCCGATTGCCCACTTTGCCATATCGAATGTTTGGGATTGCATGGCTCCCATCCATGACACAATTTCGTGAGGTTCTTTCAACTGATGATTTGCAAGCAACTGATTGTATAAACGAAGTCGAAGTAGTTCTGATGTATTCATTAGCAAATATTAAAAAGGTGACACCATATATCATATAAAAAACAGCGAGAAACCATCGGCAGACATCATTCTATCTGCACGATAAACGCACACACAAGACACAGAGCTGCTTCGCCATGGAGCGGTAAAGTTACAGAAATATTCTATCTCGCAAACGGGTTTAAGCAAATATTTAAGACTTCTTGAAGACAAACTTTTCGAATCACTCATACAAATCTTCTACCGATTCGAGAGGCTTATTCACAACAGAGTCATCAAAAGTTATAAACATATCAAGCACTTTATTCAAAAAAAATATATTACTTTTGCTATAGCAAAGATTCTTCTTTCAGCAAGGTTCATATCTCTGAAAGACAAGATTCAAACATATGGAATAGACTAAAAAACTATTATTACATCAATGAACGGTAATATGGTGACAACAAAAAAGAAAGCAGTATTCAACTGGAGTGGAGGTAAAGACTCCGCATTAGCATTATACAAAACAATTCAATCGGGAGAGTTTGAGGTTGTGGCATTGCTCACTACCGTGACCGGAACAACCATGTGCTCGTCTATACACGGAATTCCGCTAGACATACTCAAAGAGCAAGCTCAAAGCATTGGCATTCCTCTTTACGCAATAGAATTGCCTTCTAACGACATGACGGATTACGAGGATAATATGAGAAAGGCAGTCGTTCATTTCAAAGCCGAAGGAGTTACACACTTCATCTTTGGCGATATTTTCTTGTACGATATCAAAAAGTACAGAGAGTCAAAACTCAATCCATACAATATTGAGGTGGTAGAGCCTTTATGGAATAAGACTTCAAAACAGGTAGTCGAAGAATTCTTGGAATCGGGAATACGATCCAAAGTCATCGTCACATTAGCAAGCAAATTGGACAAGACTTATATTGGCAGAGAACTCGATCGCGATTATTTTTCATCTCTGCCCCAGAATGTAGATTTATGTGGAGAAGAAGGCGAATATCATACATTAGCGTATGCAGGTCCTCTATTTAAAAGAGATATTTCTTATAAATTGGAAACACCGCGTTTTATCTCGTACGATATCAAGCTAGACGATGACACAACAAAGAATTATGGCTATTGGACTACAGAGATTAACATGGCTTAATTTCATGCCAGAACAATCAAAAAGGCACGAATAAGCAACCAATATTCATCTTGCATATCACCTCATAACCATACAATACAAATGAACAGTATCAAAACAGAACTCCCCAAAGAGTCGATGCTCTTTGCCGACCGTGCCGAATACGACTATGAAGATAGTTTTCAATACACCATCAAAGTCTCTCCTTCGCAAATGGATATACTCGCTATCGGACGTGCATTTTCGCAACCGGGTCCCAAATGGTTCAAGATGTTGTTCAGTCTCCGAAACAAGATTGCCAAGTTAGTACATCTGAAGACGCCCGATATAACAACCGAAGAGCAACAGGAAAACGACCAGTGGGAGATCGGCAAAAAAGCCGGCATCTTTACGCTCTATGCCAAGACAGAACACGAACTTATTCTAGGCGATGACGATAAGCACCTCAATGCCAGAGTTTCCCTGTTCATGCGCCCTGCCACACAAGAGTCTTCAGAGACGATAGTAACGGTAAGTACCGTGGTAAAACTGAACAACCGGTTGGGCAAGGTTTACTTTTTCTTTGTCAAACCACTCCACCGAATGTTCGTGCCCATTATTATGGGGAGAAATTTTCAGAAGTTGGAATCTACAAAGCAAAAGTAGGATTGCTCCCCTATACAGAGAGCAACCCTACCTACTCAATACACGTTTCTATCGTTTAGCCTTTCTTCCCAATATAAAAGACATAGCCATAGTATTCCTTGTATTTTGCATACATCTGCGCTTCATGTCGCTGGGCGGCAACAAGGCCACAAGCTGTCCGATTATCTTTATACTTAAGTAGAAACGTTTCATGTGCCGGAACCTGAAGGGCATAATAATGATCTGTCCAACAATTTTCGGGGAGCACAAATGCCGATACGAAGGAGTAGCCGGCCTTTTGCATTTGAAGAATCTTATTTGCCACCGTATCGATCTCCGGATAAGCATCCATCCAATAATCGTTAATTTCTGCGGGGCGTTCGTCGGTAAACCAAGTAGCTTCCGAAACGACAATATATCCACCTTGCTTAAGATAACGGCGCCATTCGGTCAGTCCTTTTTGATAACCTATATTGTAAATAGCTCCTTCAGACCAGATAACATCCAATTCTTCTTCACGAAAAGGCATATCGCACATTGACGCAACAACTCCTTTTACTCTATCCTGAAGATGTTGCGACTCGGCATTATCATTAAAAAGCTCAATAAAGTGAGGAAACAAATCTATTCCGGTTATCCGGCACGGAGTATGTTGAGCCAATACTCGGGTGGGCGAACCTGTACCACAGCCCACATCGGCAATGTGTGAGGTTCGAGTCAAGTTGTCAATAAAGCTCAATGCCCTTATAGTAGCTTCAGGACTCCCGGGACCTTGCCGCTCTATACTCGAAAAATATTCGCAGATTAAATTGAAATCGAATTCATTAATCGATTGATTATGATGATTACTCATGATGTTTAATTTTTAAAGGAAGACCTTGTCAATAGACATCTACAGACCGAAAGCCTTCGCTATTTTATGAATTTTATTGTATACAGAAAGTACTCTGACAAATAAATGCCAAAGTATAAACTGAGGGATAACCTGTTGCAACAGATGCAAAGGTTATTTACTTCACCAAATCCATATTAAATTTAAACATCCAATAATTTTAGTCCCGCAAAGATAATTATTTTTCCCTTTTATATGGCAAAGACCAACTGTTTTATTGTAAAAAAGTGCACCACCTCCTATTTTCCACGAGAGAAAACAATACAATATCATAAATTTCTATAACTTTGCCATTAACAAACAAATAGAGAATATTAAAATATGCCACCCAAAGCTGTAAAGTCTATACGACAGATAATCTATTATCAGTATGCCAAAATCATTTCCGAAGCATCAGGAAAAGGTAAAACCGACTATAAGATGATAATGGGAAAATGGAAACAACTCTGCTCCGGAGAGATACATTGGTCATCGTCCGTCAGAGAATGGCTCAAAGAAAAAGAAAATCCCGACGAATGTATCTATTGCGGACAGAAAGCCGACTTGACTGTAGAACATATACTCCCCCGATGTTGTGGAGGAGAAGACATAACCGACAACGTGGTAATGGTGTGCAAAGCGTGCAACTCTTCAAAAGGAGGAAAACGTTTGTACGAATGGCGGGGCCTCAAGGCTAAAGATACACACCACCGCATAGCCGAAGGAAAATACCTGAAATATCTTTATTCGCTACACGAAAAGCGAGGCACGCTCGATGTCTGTGAAGTAACTGAGCTGTGCAAACAATGCAATATGCGCCACGCCTGCGAGAAAGAAGACAGTGTGGAGCAACTTTCCGTTTATTGCATTGAAGGGTGTTTTCATAAATAGACAACACTTTTTTAGACGCAAAATATGATTCAACCTTTTAATTCAAGCATGAAGTTCTATCGTTATTTTTTAGTTGGTATCATCTCATTGAATATCATTAATACGTGGGCAGGTAATGTACCGATTGCTCATCGATTTGCCGTAGGTAAACGAATCGTCGAATTTGTCCCTAGTGGTTTCGACCGCACAAAAACCCCGTCTCTCATTCTGAAAGGCGAACCCGCATCCGTAGGGAAAGTACCGTCAGGCTGGTCGCTCGTACCAGAATTTACGCTGACAGGCAGCAAGGCAAGCGCCTCGCTCAAAATAACGGGAGAAGTGAGCCTATACGGCGGAGGCGAAGTAACTGGTCCGCTTCTACGCAACGGGCAATCCATCAAATTGTGGAATACAGATACCGGCGCATATAGCGTAGAAGGAGGCAAAAGGCTATATCAGTCGCACCCATGGGTAATGGGAGTACGCAAAGATGGCAGTGCTTTCGGCATTCTTTTCGATACGTCATGGAAATCGGAACTTACCACTGCATCCAACAAAATCACTCTTCGCACGGAAGGTGCTTTATTCCGTATTTTCATCATCGACAGAACATCCCCGCAGGAAGTTCTGAAAGGACTGGCAGAACTCACAGGCACCATCAAGATGCCGCCCCGCTGGGCATTAGGATACCATCAATGCCGCTTCTCGTATGCAACGGACAAACGTGTGCGCGAAATAGCCGATACGTTCCGAATCAAAAAGATACCATGCGACGTCATTTGGATGGATATAGACTACATGGAAGGATTCAGAATCTTCACTTTCAATAAGAAGAATTTCTCCGATCCGCTCAAACTCAATACCTATCTACACAAGAAAGGCTTTCACGATATCTATATGATTGATCCGGGAGTAAAGGTGGATAAGGATTACAGCGTCTATCAATCGGGAACAAGCCAGAATGTATGGGTGAAGAAAGCGAACGGAGAAGAATATCATGGTAAAGTTTGGCCGGGCGATTGCGCCTTCCCCGACTTTACTAACCCCACTGCCAGACTGTGGTGGGCGGGCCTCTACAAAGATTTTATGGCCAAGGGAGTAGATGGAGTATGGAACGATATGAACGAACCTGCCATCAACGACAGCGAACTACCCGAAGCGGAACGTACGGGAACAATGCCCTACGACAATCGCCACAAGGGAGGTGGTAGTCTTCCGGCAGGGCCACACTTATTGTATCACAATGCATTCGGACGGTTGATGGTAGAGGCTTCTCAAGCCGGTATCATGGAAGCCAATCCGGACAAACGTCCTTTCTTGCTGACTCGGGCCAACCTACTTGGTGGACAGCGCTATGCAGCCACCTGGACAGGCGACAATGAGGCTAGCTGGAAACATCTAAAGCTATCCATCCCTATGTCTATCACGCTGGGATTGTCGGGACAGCCCTTCAATGGCCCCGACATAGGCGGTTTCTTAGGAAACACCGATGGCGACTTATGGGCCAATTGGCTGGGATTCGGCATATTCTTTCCTTTCACCAGAGGACATGCCTGCGCTGGAACCAACAATAAAGAGCCGTGGGCTTATGGACCCGCTATCGAAAAATCATCACGCATAGCCATAGAGCGCCGCTATCGGTTGCTGCCCTACATCTATACGCTGTTTCGCGATGCATCGTTGAGCGGACTGCCGGTGATGCGCCCCGTATTTTTCGCCGATCCGCAGGATCTATCGCTGCGACAAGAAGAAGAAGCATTTATGCTGGGCCAAGACATTCTGGTCATTCCCGCTTTTGCCGAACATCCGTCATTGCCTTCGGGCATCTGGGAAACGCTCAGTCTGGTAGAAGGCGACAAGACAGACAAGTATCAGGCAACGTTGAAAATCAGAGGAGGAAGCATCGTTCCTCTTGGCAAAATTGTTCAAAACACAAACGACAATTCGTTCGATCCGCTCAGCCTCATCGTATGTCTCGACAAAGATGGTAAAGCTATCGGAAACTTATATCTGGATGCAGGCGACGGATGGTCTTTCCAGAAAGGCGATTATAGCTTGTTGACGTTCGAAGCCGAACAAAAGGGGCAGATGGTACGTCTGGAGCTTACCGGAAAAGAAGGACAACGGATCGTAGACAAAGACATAAAGAAAATAAATGTCACGCTATTGCTCAACGGCAAGACCTATACGGCGTCGGGTACGTTGGGAAGAAACATCGATATAAACCTTTAACACGCATACTCAATAGAGCAAACGATAGTCGTTCACCATGAATAAATTTAGAATATTGTTCTACGCTTGCATTGCCATATCAATGCAAGCTATGTCGCAAGACAAACCGTCGCTCTATGCAGACGGTTTGATGCGAAGCACTCCCGAAACCGAAGGAGTACACAGCGACGGTATCACCCGTTTCGTTCAGTCTGTCGAAAAGAAACAGATTCGATTGCATAGTTTCATGCTGCTCAGACACGGCAAGGTGGTTGCCGAAGCATGTTGGAATCCGTATCGCCCGGATGCCCGGCACATCATGTATTCCGTCAGCAAGACATTCACTTCAATAGCCACGGGATTTGCCATACAAGAAAAGAGACTGTCACTGAACGATAAAGTCATCTCCTTTTTCCCCGAATACAAAGATGTTTATAATGAAAATTCGTTCGTAAAGGAACTCACCATTCGAAACCTACTGACCATGACAGCCGGTAAAGAACCTTTTGTCGACTTCCGACTGAGAGACATCGATTGGATAAAAGCCATCTTGGGCGCCCATCAAGATACAGCTTTAAAAGACAAATTCGAATACAATTCGTATGCCTGCTACTTACTTTCGGCCATCCTTCAACGAGCTACCGGAAAGACCGTGCGCGACTACCTCAAACCCCGATTGTTCGAACCGCTGGGAATAACAGGAGTCGAAAGAGAGCAAAGTCCCGCCGGGATAGACTGTGGCGGATGGGGCATGAGCGTAAAAACATCCGATATGGCAAAGGTTGGTCAACTTCTCTTGCAAAAAGGAAAATGGAAGAACCGCCAATTGTTGCCCGTCTCGTGGATAGAAGAATCGACAATGAAACAGATAGAGACCGCCCCAAATTCGACAGAGAGCGAGAAGGCTCAGTCGGACTGGGCGCAAGGATACGGCTATTTGTTATGGCAATGTCGCAATCAAGCCTTCAGGGCGGACGGATCTTTTGGACAATTCATCATCGTAATGCCTCAGCAAGATGCTGTTATGGCGATTACGGCAAACGAGAATGACATGCAACGAGAACTGCAAGAAGTGTGGGACAATATACTGCCCGCCTTCTCGGCAACCAAGTTGCCGACCGACAAAAAAGCCTATCAGACGCTGACCCACACATTGAGCCATTTGGCATTACCCGCGCCATTCAAAAGTACAGAATCCAACCCTGCCCGCCCTCATCTGTCGAACACCTATACAATCGAAAGTAACGACCAAGACATCCGAAATATCACTCTGAATATGGATGACGACTCATGCCGATTGATTATCAGAACAAACACGGCTACCCACACCCTGGTATGTGGCAACGACAGTTGGAAAACGTTCTTGACAGACAAAAACAGCCCTTACTACAACCAGCGTTATCGTAATCCCATCGGACTGTCGCCATACACCGTATCAGGATATGCCACATGGCAAAGCCCGTGCCGCCTATCCCTGTTTTTCGAATATCTGGAAGACAGCAGCAACGAAACATACGACATTACATTCGATGGCAAACGTATCATACTGCTTCTTTCGAGTAGCGAAGATCCCAAAGGATTGCCCATTCGATTGGTGGGTCATTGTTGCCCCTAACAACAGCAGAACTTTACTGTTTCTTTGGTACCCCAAAAAACAGACGTATGTTACCGCCGTAACTAACGGATGTCGCAGACGAAACTAACGTTAGTTATCATGATAACTTCTGTTAGTTACCGCAGTAACTTCCCTTAGTTATAGTAGAAACATACGTTAGTTTCTAGAGCAAGAATAAAAACTTACAAACAAGACACACTTTATGCCCAGAGGAGTTTTTTGGTCAAATTCTAGAAAAGACGTAAATCTGTCCATTTTCAGCTTTTTATGTACTATCATCATTCACATAAATCGAATGTATTAGCATCAAATAGATTGCATAATATCAGTTTCATAAACTATTTGAAATAATAGCCAAAACGCAACTTTTAGAGAAGAAGCGGCAAATTTCAAAAAAGCACAAAAAAACTCCTTTTTCCGAAAATCGCAGTTACAATATACTACCGCTTCGAAAATCGACATGCCCTTGTCGCATGTGTCGCATAGGATTCCCTCCTCTTATATTTTTTTTATTTTTTATTTTTATGTAATCATATTTCATGTAATTACAGTGTCATAATGATAAACGTATTATACACCAATAAAAAAAATATAGAGTTTATAGGATTTCTATGCGACACATGCGACATTTTCAGTAATCTTTCACAACACAAAACGATTTTCACCAGATTTCCTATCCTTATGCACTTCATCCAATTACACGTATATACTTTAAATGAATGTTACCTTTATCTTTCGAAAACCACGTATGGACCTAAAAATATTGAGGTCCATACGTTTTCTGAGAAACTTAAGGGCGTCACAAAAAAACTAACATATGACACCACTACACCTCCGCATCTATCGAAGACCATTTACGTGTATGTGGAAGATCGTTTCAGGCAATTGGTACAGCTTAATTTCTCGTTCAATAATGATAGTAGTAAGGAAGAGAAATAAACCTTTTTGTATTAATGTGTTAAGAAATACTCAACATTTCATTATTGTGTGTTTTTTTCATTAACTTTGTCATGTAACAAACTAAATACATTCAGATTTATGAAAACTATTTTTATTGCTTTCGCTATTGAAGACGAAAGACAGCGTGATTTATTAAAAGGTCAATCTCTGTTAACAAATTCACCTTTTGAATATGTAGATATGTCTGTAAAACAGGCTTATGACACAGACTGGAAAAATAAAGTTAGAACAAGGATTAAACGTTCTGACGGGATAATTGTACTGATAAGCAAAAATTCCCTAAAATCGTCCGGTCAAAAGTGGGAAATTCAATGTGCAAAAGAAGAGGGTAAAAGAATATTAGGAATTTGGGCATACTCTGACGATAGAACCAATATTGTAGGAGTCAATACACGAGCATGGTCTTGGGATCATATTAAAGACTTTATAAACTCTCTATAAATATGAAGATAGCATTAGTCGTTGGGATAGATCACTATACTCATGGAGAAGATTTATTTGGATGTGTAAATGATGCGCATAGTGTTAGGAATGCTCTATCAAGGCATGCCGATAATTCTGTTAATTTCGATTGTATGTTGTTGGTCGCATCTTCAAGTAGAGATAGTATAGACCATGGGAGACTTAAAGATGCTGTTGAAAAATTATTCTCTACGAAAGCTGAAATCGCATTATTCTATTTTGCAGGACATGGTCATATAGAAGCAACGGGGGGATATTTATTAGCATCTGACGCTAAACGAGGAGATGACGGCTTGTCTTTGAATGAAGTTTTACTTTTGGCAAACAATTCACCTGCTACAAACAAAATTATAATATTGGATAGCTGTCATTCAGGTATTGCGGGTAATCCGCCTAATATCAAAGATAATGCATTATTGTCAGAAGGAACAACTATACTTACAGCTTCAACGGAAGATCAATATGCAAGTGAAAAAGATGGAAGTGGAGTATTTACGACACTTTTAGTTGACGCATTAAGTGGAGGTGCTGCAAATATACTTGGAGACATAACTCCAGGTAGTGTTTATGCACATATTGACCAATCCTTAGGAGCTTGGGAGCAAAGACCTGTTTTTAAATCAAATGTTAGAAATTTTGTATCATTAAGAAAAATAAAACCCTCAATACCTTTGGACGATTTAAGGAAAATAGCTATATTGTTTCCCTCTCCAGGTTATAAATACGAATTAAATCCCACATTTGAGCCTGAAATGAAGGGCCGAGATGCTGGAATGCCAGAGCCAATAAAGGAAAATACCGAAGTGTTTGCTATATTGCAAAAATACAATCGGTTGGGATTATTACTGCCTGTTAATGCCCCTCATATGTGGAATGCGGCAATGGAATATAGATCTTGTAAACTAACAGTTCTTGGTGAGCATTACAGAAGATTAGTAGAAAAAGGAAGATTATAATAATTGAAAAAAGTAGCGGTTTCTTTGCTACTTTATTTCCCGCCTAAGTTCACGAAAGAAAGTAGCTGGAAGGGAGTTCCGTGCGGTGTAGATTACAGTTCCAGAAAGCTATCAATATCACATTCTAATATAACGGTCTACGTCGGGTGTAGAGACCGCTTTCCGCTGTTGCCTCAACGGCTTTCTTTTCACAGCATTAGCCCAAAGATCGGACATAATGCGACTCGAGTAGGGATATTACTTTGAAGCGAATCTTCATGCTACTAGCAAACACTTTATAGGAATTCGATTATCAACATAGGAACAGGGACTCTCCTCATCGTTTCCTGTTTTTATCAACTATTGATGTCTATAAAAAACAATAGAACGACTTAAAAAGAAACAGATATTTGAGCGATGAACATCGTAAAAAAGATATATCTTTGTATTCACATCTGCTGATTGAATGAGGGTGGATGAGATATGTTACACCTCTAATCTTAAGAGACAAAATGGATTACATTTTAATTAAAAAAATAAATGGTTATAATAATTTAGAACAATTCGGTTTAACCATCTTACAAAGTACTATTGCAAGCTTTCTATCCTGCGAAGTTAAAATATTCACGAATCCATTACTCGAACTTCAAGCTTATAATATAAATATTCTGGAGAATGAAAATAGAGGTTTCTATCCTTTAGATGATGATAATATCATCGTTTTAGGGCGAATTATGAGCGATGATAGAACACTGATATCTTCATTAGGTATAAAGCTGTCAAAAAAGGGCATTAAGTATTCTGGGAATTTTCTCACTAAACTCGAAGGGGCACTAACTCACACATTAACGCAAGAGTATAACAATCATTTTGGGAACTGTAAATATTCACTAGGTGATGAACTAATATTGCATACCATTTGCAACTACGTATCAAAGGGTGGATATGACAATCGACTGATAAGACATCTAATCAGCATATTCCAAAAGTTGAGAACAACTTCTTTTGAAGGCAGCTTTTTCAGCACAGGTTTAATTCTTACAAAGTCTCATTATGCTTATAATAAAAATGATAGATTCGGAAGTTCATATAGCTTGAAACGCCCCTTTTCTTTAGCAAATCAATGCCAAATAGAAAGACGCATTTGGTATCTTGTCGATGGCAAGAAAACATTCTTCATGTGCAACAAATCATTGTTTGTTGACCAAATATTTGTTTTAGACAAAGAATATCAAGAAGCGAACTATATCGATAGCCACACATTAGCAAAAAGCTTAAAAGGGGCTGATCTGCTATTTAAAGTGGAAAATGAAAAATCATTTTCTATCATAAATACTGCAAACATTGAAATAAGCTACATAGAAAATCAATGGAAATTTAGAGACTACACCTATATTAGAAAGTTATTTCTAGCTCATTTTAATAATCCGGACATCGTAGAGAGTATCTTATTTTTCATTATATATTGCTCGAAGAACGCTATTAGTTCTATTATATGGTTACCCGAAAAGATCGATCAAATTGAAGATTTATTGAAAAAGAAAACGATGAATAGGTTTATAAAGAAGCCCATTTCGATAATGGATAAATCATTTACGAATCACATTATCAGATATCTTTCTAGTGACGGAGCAACTATTATTGATAAAAATGGGTTATTACAATACTTTGGCTGCATCATTGACTTAAATAAAATTGAAGTCAAAGGCATTAAAGGTACTGGTGAGAGCGCTGCCGGTGCTTTATCTGCGAATGGAATTTCTTTGAAGATATCGCAAGATGGAACGATAAAACTGTTCGAGAAGAGAAAGAGTAGACCGTTACTTATATAATAAATAATTGAGAGTTTCAGCCACCACAGACCATCTTTTTCAGGAAAGCTTTTTGGACAGAATTATCCATTCTCCAGGTCGCTTTAAGCTAAAAAGTGATAGTTTATAAAAGGGATAGCTACACTTGCCTACGATATCAAAATGAATTAGAGAGAGTAATTAAAAAGTGGACTGATATCATCGTTTTGGATATCTCCCCGCTATTTTCACACACCTTTTGGGTCAGCTCCGGAGCAATGCCGTTCAGCAGAATGCTGTCGAATTGAGTTTCGTTAATAATACCCGTCACCTCAAAATAGGCGGTATTGAATCCTGTAAGATTGCCATTCTCGTCTTGAGTATAGAAAATACCTCGTAGAATATCCTTGTATTGGAAGTTGATGGTTACCTCGCCCAGTTTCTCATTGAATGTAATCAGAAATACGTCGTCCCAATCTTCCCACACATTGTTAATCACTCTAGCATGAGTTATCTAGAATTCATTCCCTGTGGCAGAGATACGATTATATTTGAGTTCCGACATTTCAAGGTATTCATCAATACTCAGATTCTTCATTTGGGCATTACCATCTACACGCAGATCGCCTGTAATTGTGCATCCAGCTCTGTCGAACTTCTTTCCAACTCGCTCGGCAGACCATCCACCTACTCCAACGGGTGGATATGTTTCTCCGTTCCAATAGCCTTTTTAGTTCCGCGCCCGACACTTTAAGCGTAGCATCGGGATCGGACAATCCATCACAAACTCGAACTGATTGAACCCATGTTCGACTACCGACTTAGCACTCTGTAGGCTTTTTATGTGTACTTCACTCATTATTTATCAATTAGATAGTGAAAGTACAAGCCGATTGATTAACTTTGTGGAAACTTTGTCTTGTTATGTACATCATTGATAATATTACAGGAAATAATCATTATGCTGAAATCGAAAAGCTGGCTTCGATTTCGGATGAACTTGTTATTGTTAGTCCATTTTGTTTCGATGATTTTGGTGATTTTTTTGATCGAATCGTATCAAAGTCAAATATAAAATCAATAAAGTTGATAACGACATTACGAGATGATGAAGTCATTAGCAAAATAACTTCTATACTGTCATTTAATAAAGAATCAGATAAGCACAATATTAATAGTAGTATATTTGTAAACAACTATTTGCATGGTAAAGTTTATCTATTTAAGAATAATTCGATTAATACACACGTAATTATTACTTCAGCGAATATAACGTACAATGGATTGAATAAAAATCATGAGTGGGGATATTGTTTATCTGACACTACTGAAATCAATAATCTCGAAAAAAGCATACTAAGAACAATTGAATACGAATTATCAGATAGCATTATTAATCAAATTAAAGATAGGATTGATGCATGGAAAAGCAAAAATCCAGACTACAGACCACCTAAATCGCCTAAAATAGAAACGGCTGATATTATTTTGTCAGAAACACACAAAATCAATATCCCTGATTCGATAAAAATATTTCTAAAACCTGTTGGTACAAAAGAAGATCCTATCATTAAACGTGATTTTTCAGATGAAACAAAACAATATTTCGCAAAAAGACCTAAAGCCATTCATAAAGATGATATATTGATATCATACGCTGTTGGAAGAAAGAATATAGTTTCTGCATTTAGAGTCTTAAGCAATCAGCCTATAAAAAGAGAAGCTGATCGATGGCCTTGGTTTGTTGACGTTGAGAATATTACACCATATTATGGGAAATGTTGGTTTGAAAAACATCTGCATATTACTAATATCAAAAACACATACTTAGGATTAACAAATAATTCTCCAATTACTAATAAAGGAGGGATTACTTACGGGTCATTAAGTAGAGGAGGGGATAAACTTTGTCTTGACAAAGGTTATGCTTTATATATATTATCAGTAGTGTTAACTGAGGAGAAAAATATTTATGAAAACAAGATTTGAAGAATGGATTAAGCGAATAGATATGGCTTGTGAAGCTATGGAACAAGTCGGTCAAACATATAATGGAGCTAAAAATGTTCCAAAGGAGCAATTCGTATTCCTTGATCTCCTAAAGAGGATAAAAGCGAATTTGAAAGGCTGTAGAGATATGTTATTCGAGTTAACTAAACTCGATCCTGAAAAGGATAATTTTGAAAAGAAAATACCTCTATCTATTTTGCTACGGTCATGCCTTGCAGATGCTATGGTAGGCATGTATCTGGCACCATTGACCAAACAAGAGTTCGCAGAAGAACTTGATGTTATAAATCTTGATTTCGTACGGTATATGGGATCAATGATTCCATTGGAAATCGAGCTGTATAACCGTCTGTCAGGAGAGAAAATAAACACTCAAGAGGAATTGGATATCAGGTATGACGAATTTTCTCGATTCTTATCATCAGATAAGGGGAAACCGTGGACATACCATAAGGCATCGGTATTTAGAGGAGATAAAACGAATAACAAGAAAGTCGATTTTACATTTATACGGAAAAAATTGATAGAAAGTGAGATAGAGACACAAGCGTTTGCCTATATGTACAACTATTATCGTTATTATTCCCAATACGAGCATTTCACTTCCTTTGGCAGAGAAATCTGGAATACCGAATTTGCGGAAGAGATTACTCGAATGGAGATGTCGCTTATATCTGTAATACATTCTTGTTACCTTATAGCTAAAAAATTACCAAAAGCTACGGACGCTTTATTGAATCCATTCGTAGTGGTTATAAACTCCATTGTGCCATAAGATTCTCATTTTGATTATGCAGGACAAAGTTTTTTCAAGATAAAAGTATTAGATATGAATAAAATTAATAATCATTTTCCCGTTAATATATTGCTTCCAAATGCATCGCAGTTGTTTGAAATTCTATGTGATAAATATGAATTAACAAACAACTTTGATAATGGTCTAAGTAAGAAATTAAAAAATGTATGTACAGACAATGCAATTAATGACATAGCTCAAATTCGTGAGCATTACGACAATGAAAATATCAAGTATTATCAAATTGCTGTTTGGGAAAACTATTGCCAATTCTTATGGACAATATGCTATTCCTCAATGGTCTATATGGACGAACTTATTATAAAGCCATTTCTTGATCCTAATATGAATCGTGATGATCTGCTACTGGAAAAAGCTACTAAGTTGTTTGAAGCCGGAATGAGTTTATTTCATTCTGATTCGACACTTCGTGCGAATATAAATGTGTTTTTTGAGTTGACAAATCCAATTGAAGACAAAGATGATAAATATGTGAAATCAGCAAACCTCTTATTTGAGGCAAGTCTGTGTTTTGTCTTATTTCATGAATATCATCATTTTAATTTGGGGCATATAGATAAAGAGCATGTCAAGAATGATGAGATTGAGGCTGATTTTTGTGCTTTTTTCTCTATGTATGGAGAGAAATCTCTTGAGAAAAGAAAATTCTCATCATTAGGTTGCATTATAGCCTTGTCTTCGCTGTTATTCGTAGATAATACATTAGATGGAGGAACGCATCCTGATCCTGATGATAGACTTAGTCTGATATTGAATAATATGGATGACTTAGACGAACAAGGGAAAGATTATTGCTATGGTATGGCCACAACATTTTATAAAATGTGGGCATTTTATTATAAAGTAAAGGAAATCATACCAAAAGTAGATAAAGCTGAAAACTATAAAGAATATTTTAACATCATTCAAAAAGCTTTTAATGACTATAAAAAGAAATAGCTGACACATCAATCTTAAAATTCTCTTTACCAAGAACACATACCAAATCTCTGACCTTGACCATCAATTGACCGCTGAGAGCGATTTGTATATTCTAAGAACCAACTCCACCTACCATCATGCCCTGCAACTTGGATAGCGGGACAATCACTTCGGAATCGATACGGGGCCCACCATAGCATAAGTGGGGCCGCCTTGGCTAGTTTCGGAGCATTCTTTTGAGATTTTTGTTGATGAGCGCGGTCATCACAGCAATAACCACCATTGCAGCTCCGATAGCAATCACTGCCCATGGATTGGCAAGTACTGATTTGAGAGCCATCTTAAAAGCAATAATCATCACGCCAAACTCTATCAGTTGTGCGCCGATCTGCTTGAGGAAACTCGCCAATTATAAAAGGATAGCTTTCATCAATCCGTCAAAGCCCAAATCTCCGGCAATGATTTTCACACACCTTTAGGGACACTTTTTGGAGTCAAATAGTTGGTAGATATTCCGCTTCGGAATCGAATCTTATTAACTAACAATATGAGCAGGTTTAAAGACTAATATTGTATTCTTGCAAAAAGGCTAGAAGATATTCACGTCTTTTATTTCTTGCTTCTAGGCTCTGAACATCTCTACTTTGTGATAGGAATATAATATATGTGCCTATTGATAATCTTTTCCCAGCATCATTAGCAATGATGGTCTCTTCACTATCTGACCAGCCTATAATTCGGTAAACATTTAAACCCTCCGATTTAACCTTTTCAAGATGATATCCCATCCATGGTAACGCTTCGTTGCAATAGTTTGATTTTTTAGTATCAAATCCCCAATAATAAGCTGTGTGTTGAAAGAAATTTATAATAACTTTAGGATTCATTTTTACCATCTCAGCATGGGTTACTTGTAACATTTTCGCTTTTATATCTTTGAAGGGCTTAAAATAATCAGCAAAAAGTTTTTGATGTTCTTTTGCTCGGGCATCATTGCCTAAAGAATCGAGAATCTCGTTTTCTATACTTTTACCTGTCTAAATTATTAATTGTTCTCACAAAGAGAAGCAACTTCCTATGAAAAGACATATCATAGGTATAAGAAAAAACACTCAATTTTTCAAGTTAATAATCTTATGAACCAATTTGGCATAGACAAGAATTACATTTGCAAAAAGTTTAAGAAGTTATTTTGAATTTTTAGAATAATAATAAGAAGATGAAACTGTTTCGAGTTCTTTTACCCTTTTACTCTATTGCATACCGCAAAAATATTTCCAGATAGAGACAACATGGAAGAAAGGATTTGCCGTATACGCCATCACCATTGTTTTTGCTCTGATGCACATCACGAATTATCCTTTCCACCTACCCTACCTGCCTGTTTATTGCCTGCTCGTATTGCCTCAATTCATACTGGGCAGTACTCTTGTATATTTCCGATTAAACCTAGGATTCTTCTATGGATATGGCTTTCATGCGCTGATCAACTTAATAGGATTCGGCTTGATGCTATCCAAATTATTCTTATAAAAGCGCCCTTATATTTCTCTAAACACCCAAGTATTTTATAGCAGTTTTAATTGATCTTTCTACTACCGATAAGAATTTATCGTAACAACATTTATTTACAATATAATTTATCAATATTATTTCCATTTACTGATTGGAAATAAAACACTTGCTATACAAGCCTGACATTACATGAATAGCATATAAAAAAGAACCGAACATTAAAAAATGTTCGGTTCCCTTTTATATGACTACTTTCTTATTACAAATTAAAATTTGTAACCAACGTTAATGCTAAAATTAGAATTATATACTTTAGCACTCTCTTGAACTTTAAGCAATCCAAGTTCAAAACTACCACCTACAAGAAATTTACCGAATTCAAGCCCGGCTTCAAAATTCAAACCGGCATCGAAACGTTTCATTCCAGGGAAGGTTTCACCCTCAACCTGTTCATCATCGAAAGTATTCCAATCAATGCTGACCGTTTGACCCCCAGAAGTTCCACTTGCTTTCGTTTTCCCAAAAATGCCATATGCAATGTAAGGACCTGCAGCAACAGTTAGATTTGTTTTCTCGGCTACTTTGAAACGGAACTGCACGTCAAGAGGCATATCCAGAAACCAAGCATTGCGTTTCAGATCACCTCCATTAATATCATATTTAGCTCCTTTATGAGATAGATACAAAGTCGGCTGTAAAGATATCATATCGCTCAGTGGATATTCAACACCAAAACCGACACGACCACCAACAAGAGTTTTAGACTCATCAGAGTCACTTCCATGAAAATTACTTAAATTAAAACTACCTTTCACGATCGGAGTGATTTGAGCAAACGAAACCACCGAAATAAAGGTGAAAAGCACCGCAAATAAAATTGATTTTTTCATTTTAAAAATTTTAAATTAATAATTTATGTTGAACGCGACAAATATAGTAAAAATTTACAACCAATTTTAAATATTTGGACTTAAATAAATTAAAAACATGCATTTTCTATTATTCCCTATACATACAACAAGCGAAACTATTTAATAGTTTATACAAAGCACTACATTCTACACACAAAAGAATGCTTTCTTTACCTGCTCAAAGATATTGTACTTGCCGAAAAATAGGACTGAGACATTACGTACTCCATCGTATTATTATTGGGAGTCGGACGCCAAACAAAAGATAGTGCAATATCGCAACAAAGTGTTTGAACTCGCCTCTAGAGCAGACCTTGAGTGCTTTTTATTTGGTTCATAAGGTTATAAGTCCTATCTTTATCGGCAATTAAACTAATTATTAACCCTAACGGAGACTTGTCTCCGGCCAAAAAGCATTTAATACAAGATGAAAAAACGCTTTACTGCACCATTTATGGTGCTGATTATGCCCGCACTCCTATCGGCATGTATCAACCACATTAACGATGAAGTAGACAACAACCAAACGCAACCCGATGGCACTCGGGGTAGCGCAACGCTCAAGATTCAGACGAGAGCCGACAAAGGTGCTGCCGACAGCAAAGTGAGTTATCCCGTGCAACTCTATGTATTCAACTCGAGCGGAACATGCGCGGCTACCGCAACCATCGCTTCCGAAGCAGACCCCATTACTTTCACTCTGCCTACCGGTACCTACAGTGTGAGCGCCATAGCAGGCGCCGATGCCACAAGTTATCAACTGCCTTCGAAAGAAGAAGCGACCAAAAGCTCGTCCATCGTACTGCGCGAAGGTTACCGCCATGCCGATCTGATGACGGCGCGCAACAGTGTGGTGCTCGGCGAAGACGAGACCAATACACTGACCCTTTCGCTCACCCGGCAAGTGATGCAGCTCAGCGAAATCACCATACTCAAAGCACCCAAATCGTCGACCTCAGTCAAGGTCACCTTCTCTCCTCTCCACGGAGGCATAGGCATGGGCGGAACCTATAGCGGTAACGAAAGCAGCCACACCATCAATCTAGAGAAACAAGCCGATGGCACCACTTGGAAATCATCTTCGGCCGAATATCTGCTGGCACCCACCGACCAAGCCACCATTGCCGTATCCATCGCCTATTCCAAAGGAACCAAAAGTTTTTCCTATTCGTGCGGCAGCCAACTGCAAGCAGGCTACAAGCTCAATATCAAAGGGACTTATACTTCGAACACGGGCGTCACTCTTTCCGGTTCCATGACAGGAGTAGCTTGGCTGGGCGAACGTAGCATCGAATTCACTTTCGACGATGACGGCACTACCAACGGAAACGGGGGAACGACCGGCACTGGCACCGACAACTCCGGTCTAGTCGACCAAATTCCCTCCAAAGGTGACGTATACGCCGGATGTTGCATCTTCGCCGTCACCGAGCAAACAGAAAACAGCGCCACTCTCAAACTTCTCTCGCCGAAAGAGATTTCCGGAATAATCGATTCAGGATATACGACAGACCAGCTTCAATCGGCCATCCATACAAACATACCTCTATGCAGTGCGCTCGGCATTGACGGTTGGCGATTGCCCACGGAAGATGAAATAACGACCATATCCAACAACAATGGTTATATCAACCGTATGCTGAAAGAGGCAAATATCGCCCCAATTGCCGCAGGTTCTTATTTCCGACAGATGACCGACGGCAGCATCGGTGCTTACAACATCACATCCACCATCCATACAGGATACATAGACAAAAATACTCGCCTGCGCCCCGTAGCGACACTGAAAGTGAGACTCCGATAGAACGGAATTCTAAGGCTATTTTTGCGTGCATTTCTTGCATTCGTTTCGAAGGCTTAGCAGGCTAAATCGAAAAACGAATGCAAGAGATGCACGCAAAAGAGAACAAAAAAGCTTCAAAAAGGGTTTACAGTATTATTTTTCTAAGATTCAAAACAGGTTCTAATAATTTATATTTATTTTTGCAAGATGATAAAGACCGATCATATTCAGACATGCACTGTCCCCAACGACATTATGCTGGGAGAAATACGAAAGCTGGTTGCCGAAGGGCATCCCGTGAAATTTCGTGTGAGAGGGCAAAGCATGCTTCCGTTTATTGTAGGCGACAGAGACAGCGTAAGGCTGGTGAAGACCAACGTTTATTGCCCCCAAGATATTGCGCTGGCCGAGATACAGCCGGGACATTATGTGCTCCATCGCATTGTTTCGGTAACCGGACAGCAGCCCAAAGATTCGGTCATATTGATGGGCGACGCCAATCTGAAAGAACAAGAGCACTGCTCCGTAGGTGACTTGGCAGGCATAGTAGACCGCATTTTCCGCCATTGCAACGAGATAGACCCACACAGCCGCACAGAGCAAATGGCGGTATATTGCTGGCAGTTGCTCACGCCGCTTCGCCGATGGCTGCTTGCCGTCTATCGGCGCACCTATCTGCGGCATCAAAACAATAATTGCACCAACACGAAGATATGAAAATCAAACAGGGCTTTTCT
Source organism: uncultured Bacteroides sp. (assembly GCA_963676865.2). Lineage (GTDB taxonomy): Bacteria > Bacteroidota > Bacteroidia > Bacteroidales > Bacteroidaceae > JAAYUD01. The sequence continues at coordinate 492,536 of CAXXSS010000001.1, forward strand.
CTCCGCCAGATGGGAACAGATTGCATCGTGATCCCGAATGGAAGCGAAGTCATCGATTTCGACAACATCATCAGCCTCAACGCCACCGCCGTTTATCTGTGGAACGAGTTGCAGAATAGCGCGTTTGACAACGAAACGGCCGCACAGTTACTGATGCAGCGATACGCTCTCGACATCGACACGGCCCGTTGCGATGCGACGGTACTATTAGACAAATGGATCAAAAACGGCATTGTTGAAGTATGATACAAATGATTAGACGCTGTATGGGCTGGCTATGGTCGGCATCGAAAGGCATCCGCCTCCGGCTGTTCATCGATTCGTTCCTCGGATTGATACGTGTAGCGGCGGGTTTGACGTTTATCTACGTCAGCAAAGTATTGGTCGACCTGGCTACACACAGCCACAACGTCTCTTCCACTACCCTACTCGGCTACGGCGCCCTATTGGTGGCGCTTATTATCATAGAGCTGATGTCCAACATCTGTAGCTCGTGGCTCAGCAATCAGACAGAAATAAAGATGAAAAACCGCATTCGGCGCAACCTCTTCGCACACCTCATCAATGCCTATTGGGAAGGACACGAGAAGCTGCACAGCGGCGACATACTCAACCGCCTGGAAGAAGATGTACGCGTAGTGACCGATACCTTATGCCATTCGCTTCCGGCACTTTTCACCACCGGCGCCCAGCTCATCGCGGCGTTCGTCTTCCTGAGCCAAATGAACCTCACACTCGCGCTATCCGTCATCTGCATCATGCCTTTCTTTCTGCTTGTCAGCAAAATCTACATCCGTCGGATGAGGAGTCTCACCAAAGACATCCGAAACACCGACAGCAGCGTGCAGAGCATCTTGCAAGAAAGCATCCAACACCGCATCGTGATACAGACCATGGAGCAGAACGATGCCATCACCAACAGGCTCAGCCGGCTGCAATCCACCCTCTACGGGCAGACGATGAAACGCACGCGCTTCACCCTCTTCTCGCGCAGCATGGTATCCGTCGGCTTTATGGCAGGATACATCACGGCTTTCATGTGGAGCATCATCGAACTGCACAACGGAGCCATCACTTTCGGCGTAATGACAGCCTTCTTGCAATTGGTAGCTCAGATTCAAGGTCCCACCGTAGAACTCACCAAGCAGATACCGGGCTTCATCCATGCCTCTACCTCCATCGACCGGCTCACCGAGCTGGACAAGATACCCACCGAAAAGATCTCCCGCCATCAGATGCTGACAGGCATTGCCGGCATCCGACTCACCGACATTTCTTTTCGCTACCTGCAAGGCGACAGAGATATATTCTCCCACTTTTCGTACGACTTCACTCCCGGCAGCCGCACCGCTATCGTAGGCGAGACGGGAGCCGGCAAGAGTACCATGATTCGCCTGATACTCTCGCTGCTCCACCCGCAGCAGGGCAAAATGGAACTCTACAACAACCAAGGCCACGCCATTGCCATGGACGCCGGCAGCCGTTGCAATCTGGTCTACGTGCCCCAAGGCAACAGCCTGCTGAGTGGCACCATACGCGACAATCTGCTATTGGGCAATCCCGAGGCAACCGACAAGCAGATGTTCGAAGTACTCCATATTGCCTGCGCCGACTTCGTTTCGGAGTTGCCCGACGGACTCGATTCGCACTGCGGAGAGCAAGGAGCCGGACTGAGCGAAGGACAGGCCCAGCGCATCGCCATTGCCCGCGGACTGCTCCGTCCGGGCAGTATTCTGCTGCTCGACGAATTCAGTTCCTCGCTCGACGGCGACACCGAAAGCACCTTGATACAACGCCTACTGCATACCCGGCAGCAGAAAACAATGATCTTTATCACCCACCGCGAAATGATTCTGCAATACTGCAACAACGTTATCAAACTGGGTGGAGACAGCAGGTCCTAATCGCTCCCTTATCCGTTCTATCTCTATCGGCCATTCACCCTATCGGCTATTTATCTCCGCTCGAGGCAAGCATTCAATACAATAAAGAACGCTCCATATCGCAATAACGCACACAAAAAAGGGCTTCAGTAGCCTCCTTTTCATATCAAGGAGTCCACCGAAGCCCTTTTCGAAGCGCCAAAACCAATCGATTGGGGTTCGGAAATGGTTTTCGAAGCTCGAATTGCAATCATTTGGTTAACGAAATCCAAATCCGAGGCTCAGATTCGCTTGCTTTGTTAAAGGAAACCAATTACGAGCCTCGAAAAGCAATCACTTGGTTAAAGGAAGCCAAATACGAGGCTCATTTTGCATTTCCCGACCCCAATCGATTGCAATCCGAGGCTCGAAAACTACTTCCGAGGACTGGTCGATTGCTTCACGAGGGTCATTTTGCATTTCCGAGGCCCCATTGATTGGGATTTTAACACTCAACAGATTGGATGCGCTGCGCTCAATGCAAATTCAGAGGGAATACTACTGAGCCTGCCACAGACTTTGAGCGTATGTGCGATACCAATAAGTGTAGTCAGCGTTGGTGGGACCGAAGGTCAGGCAGTTACTGTTACTGCTATCAAAGCTAGGCGTAGATGACCAATAATGGCCGGCCGTTCCTCCTGCGACGAAATCACTCCCCCCAGGGATCAATCTACCGGCAGCCGGAAGAAAGAAATAGTTCGTACTGAGATTGAGAGCAGAAATCGTCGCAGCACTCAGTGAGGACAACAACGTAGGAGTAGTACTTGTCACACCACTCGAAACAGTGGTAGAATAACCAGTGATGCCCGATTTCTTCCGAAGCCACATGCCTGACGTAGTATAATTGCCATCTATCAGTTCATACTCCGTTTTATTAACGATTCCATCGTCCCAATAACATCCCGCCTTCAGGTACCAACTAATCTCGTAGCCGTTGGGACAAATCTTGCAAGCGTAGAGCGCACGGTTGCTATAGTCGGTAGTGCCGTCGGCCAAAGGAGTAGTATTAACATTGTAACTCTCGGAACCTAAGGTGGCAGGTTTATAATCGATAGCGTCCCAAAGATAAAGTTTACTCGAATCAAAGAAAGCATTAGTTATCGCCAATGGTTTGGACTTGACTTGGGCGGCAGTCAAAGAGAAACCACTCAGCGTTATAATCCGATTGGTATAGGAATTACCCGAATCGTCCGAGCACGAAATGGTGAGCGTACCATTAATGCCACTGAAAGGCCACGTCATGAAGTAAACATCCACCACCCCGGCTGTCGTGGGCGTAATGGTAGCAGTCCAACTCGTACCCCAAGAGCCTGTCAACTTATTGAGAGTTCCGTCCGCCTTGAGAGTAGCAGTGCCACCGTTACCGGGAAGGATATTGGCGGCCGAAGAAGTGAGCGTCACCGTAACAGGATAGCTCGTAGAGAAGCTGCTGCTCGTGAGGTGAAGGTTCATCATGCCAAAAAGATGGTGCATCGCCAGCGAACCGGGTAGACCCGTACTGTAATCGACACTGGCGCTGCCATAGAGCGCATCGTAGGTGGCGCAGTCTGCCAACGTACCCTTCTGGCTCGCCAGCGTGGTAGCCGCAAGGGAACTCGTTCCGTCAGTTGCCACAGTGGGTGTATAGCCTCCGCCCGAATTACCGGAGAAAGCATAGAGACGCACACCGGGATTGTAGCGATAGCCGATACCGCCCGAATAAGAGAACGTGGCCGAAGTGCCACTCGTAGTGGTAGTGGCAAACGGTAAAGAAGTCGTCACAGCCTGAACGGCGCGATTCAATACATATGGATGATAGATCTTGAGCTGGTCACTATTCCAAGAACAACTGAAAGCGCCGCCATACGTATCGCTCATACTCACACGGCTCGATGCCTCGCCCAGCTGAGCCGTGAGCGGAAGGCTCGCCACAGAGGCACCCTCACTCACTTGAGCGTTATCACTACTTTGGCATGAGCCAAAGCAAAGGAGCAGCGCAAGCACTACATATAGCGGCGCTGCTAAAAGAGGTCGACTAATCTGTTTCATCGTATCTTACTTTAAAAATTAAAAGATTCGTTACTGATCGCTCCAAGTATCGGAGTCCGTGCCGCCGGCCTTGTTCCAGCTATCCACCGCCACTCCACTGGGGCTATTGTCCGTCACGCCCTGAGAGGCTGCAAAGCCGCCCTCGGTAGCAACCTGCACCCGCTCCGTGCGTGGTGCATCGTAGGCAGGCTTGCCTATCGCACTGTCATGCTCTTTTTCGGTATTCATATCTATCTTATCTATTATTTATTAAAAACCTTTTTAAAAATGTTCGTATGTAAATACTGAGAGAACACTACTGCCCCTGCCACACGCAGTAACCGCTGGTGCGATTGCCATTGACGAGGCTCGCACCAGAACTGCCCAAGCTCAGGCAGTAGGCGTACGTGGCATTAGGGTAGGGGTAGGGCGTAGACGACCAATAGTAGCCCATCGTACCACCACTAAAGAAACTGTTATAATTGCCCTTCGTATAGCCGGCAAGCGGCAGAAAGAAGTAGTCGGTACTCAAATTTAATGCACTAATTTGAGTAGAAGTCATACCGGACAATGCCACGGAACTACTAATTTGGGTGCCGGTAAAAGCACTAGTTGAGGAAAAGCCTGTGATTTTTGATTGCTTCAAAAACCACATACCTACTTTAGTAGTAAGGCCGTTAACCATAGTATAGCTTTTGGTATTACCACCATTAGCCCCCTGGTTACCGTCATCCCAATAGTATTGAGCACTCAAATACCAACTAATTGCGTTATAGTTAGGACAATTCTTGCAAGCATAGATGGCATGAATAGTGTAGTCAGTAGGGTCGTTGGATACAGTAGTGGTATTGGCATTGGTAGGTTTAACGCCCACGGTTGCAGACTGATAATCAGTGGCATCCCAAGTGTAAACTTTGGAATAATCAATAGGAGCATTAGCTAGCGCCAGCGGCTTGGACTTAACCTGAGCGGCAGCCAAACCGAAGTTGCTTAACGTGATGGTGCGGGCAGTATAAACATTGCCAGTACCATCCGAGCACGAAACGATGAGAATACCGTTAATGGCACTGAAAGGCCAAGTCATAAAGTAGACATCCACCACCCCAGCTGTCGTCGGGGTAATAGTAGCGCTCCAGTTTGTGCCCCAAGAGCCCGTCAATACATTGAGACTGCCGTCCGCCTTGAAAGTAGCAGTTCCACCGTTACCGGGAAGGATATTGGCGGCCGAAGAAGTGAGCGTCACCGTAACAGGATAGCTCGTAGAGAAGGTGCTACTCGTGAGGTGAAGGTTCATCATGCCGAAAAGATGGTGCATCGTCAACAACGCAGGTTTACCCGTACTGTAGTTCACACTGGCGCTACCATAGAGCGCATCGTAGGTGGCGCAGTCCGTCAACGTACCCTTCTGGCTCGCCAACGTGGTAGCCGCAAGGGAACTCGTACCATCAGTTGCCACAGTGGGTATATAGGTTCCACCCGCATTACTGGAGAAAGCATAGAGCCGTGCACCCGGATTGTAGCGATAGCCGACACCGCCCGAATAAGAGAACGTGGCCGAAGTGCCGTTCGTTGTGTTAGTGCCAAACGGTAGATAAGTCGTCATGGCCTGAACGGCGCCACTGAGCACGTATGGATGATAAATCTTAAGCTGGTCGCTGTTCCAAGAACAGCTGAAAGCGCCACCATACGTATCGTTCATAATCACACGGCTCGATACCTCGCCTATCTGTGCCGTAAGCGGAAGGTTCGCCACAGAGGCGCCCTCACTCACTTGAGCGTTATCACTACTCTGGCAGGAGCCAAAGCACAAAAGCAACGCAAGCACTACATATAGCGGCGCTGCAAAAAGGGGTCGATAGTTTTTTTTCATAAGTGCATTCATTTTAAACATTACTAATAAGATCAGATGTTTTATATTAAATACTTTTCACTTCATATTACCGATCGCTCCAAGTAGCGGAGCCCGCATCACAGAATTACCTCTTTCGATCTCTTTATTCTTTTTCAATTATTGGTTATGGCAACGCTTCCGATTCTTCAAACGAGTGGAAACAGCCCAAACTCGATGTTTTTCCTCATGTCCAGTGGATTCATTGATTCTTTCTTCGGCACTAGATGCCACATAGAAGTGCCTCAGTCAGTAAAAACTCGGAAAGAATACTACTGAGCTATCCACAAAGCACAACCATGCGTACGAAGATGATAGCTGAAGTACGCAGTACCGCTATTGAAGCACAGGAAATAAGCATGCGTGATAAGACTATGGGGAGAAGACGACCAATAGACATCACTACTAGTTTTGAATTCGCCAGTATCATAGTCCGTATACCCGATAGCTGGTAAGAAGAAGAAATTTGCTTTCAGATTAAGGCTAGAAGCGAGAGAAGCTGTAAGGGAAACAGGAGTACGAGTAGTGGGAGTACTAGATGCAGTAGAAGAAAAATTTGAGATGAGAGATTTCTTTTTGAACCACATACCCGTCTTTGTGTAATTGCCATCAGCCAATTTGTAGGACGTCGTATTCCCACCGTTAATTGTGCCATCGTCCCAATAACAATCTTCACTGAGATACCAAGTTATTTCATTGCCATTGGGGCAGCTTTTACAAGCATAGCTGGCATGATTAAGATAATCGGAAGATGTAACAACGCTGTTTGCATTGGTCGGTTTGGTTCCTGGAATGACAGGTTGATTGTCTGTAGCATCCCAAGCGTATAACTTAGAATAGGTAGCATCTGCAGGAATGTTGGCTATCGCCAGTGGTTTGGACTTAACCTGAGCAGCAGTCAGAGAGAAACCGCTCAGCGTAACAGTACGAGGAGTATAATTATAACCCGTATTGTCCGAACACGAAACCGTGAATGTACCGTTAATGGCACTGAAAGGCCAAGTCATGAAATAAACATCCACCACCCCAGCTGTCGTGGGCGTAATGGTAGCGCTCCAGTTTGTGCCCCAAGAACCTGTCAACTTATTGAGAGTTCCATCCGCCTTGAAGGTAGCATTGCCACTGTTACCTGGAAGGATATTGGCGGCCGAAGAAGTAAGCGTCACCGTAACTGGAAAGCTCGTAGAGAAGGTGCTGCTCGTGAGGTGAAGATTCATCATCCCGAAAAGGTGATGCATCGCCAGCGAGCCGGGCAGACCCGTACTGTAATCGACACTGGCGCTACCATAGAGCGCGTCGTAGGTGGCACAGTCTGCCAACGTACCATTCTGGCTCGCCAATGCGGTAGCCGCAAGCGTACTCGTACCGTCAGTTCCCACATTGGGCGTATAGCCTCCGCCCGAATTAACAGAGAAAGCATAGAGACGCGCACCCGGATTGTAGCGATAGCCGACACCACCCGAATAAGAGAACGTGGCCGAAGTACCGTTCGTTGTGTTAGTGCCAAACGGTAGATAAGTCGTCATGGCCTGAACGGCGCCACTGAGCACGTATGGATGATAAATATTGAGCTGGTCGCTGTTCCAAGAACAGCTGAAGGCACCACCATACGTATCGCTCATACTCACACGGCTCGAGACATCACCTATCTGTGCCGTGAGCGGAAGGCTCGACACAGAGGCACCCTGGCTCACTCGAGCATTATCGCTACTCTGGCAAGAGCCAAAGCACAATAGCACCGCAAGCACTACATATAGCGGCGCTGCAAAAAGAGGTCGACTAATCTGTATCATAAAAATATTTATTTAAATAAATGAGTCATTACTAAACTAAATACTGAAAAGATACTACTGGGCCGTCCAAAGACAGCAGCCGGACGAGCGGTCGTCACCAATGAAAGATGCGCCAGAATTATCGAAATATAGAAGATAGGCAATCGTGGTATTTGGGTCGGGCATGGACGACCAATAGTATCCGCTCGTACCAGCGCCAGAGAAACCGCCATTACTATCCGTATGGCCGACAGCCGGAAGGAAGAAATAATCGGTTAAGTCAAAACCGGTAGCAACAATTGCGGCAAGAAGGGTGGACTCACAGTTTTTGGTCTCGCTAAAAAGGGTAGGATGAAAGTCCTTGAGGGCCGATTTCTTACAAAGCCATATGCCCGCCTTAGTTGTAGTGCCATCGGCGCAGGTGTAGCTCGTGGTGTTACCACCGGGGACGTTGCCATTGTCCCAATAGCAATTCCCGTACAGATACCAGCTGATTTCGCAAAGACTGGGGCAGCTTTTACAAGCATAAAGGGCACGACTCATAAAGTCGGGATCCGCGTTGGAAACGCTGGTGGTATTGGCATTAGTCGGAGCGGTGTTTACAGTGACAGGCTTAGAATCGGTTGCATCCCAAGTGTAAAGTTTAGAATAGATATCGGAAGTGATAGCGGGAGCTGAACTTATCGCCAATGGTTGGGACTTGACCTGAGCGGCAGCCAGAGAAAAACCGCTCAACGTAATGCCGCGAGCAATGTAAGAATGAGGCGAATTATCCGAGCACGAAATACTAAGCGTGCCATTGATGGTATTGAAAGGCCATGTCATCAAGTAAACATCTACCACACCGTTAGTTGTTGGCGTGATAGTAGTATACCAATTGTTTCCCCAAGAGCCTGTCAGCTTATTAATACTGCCATCGGCATTGAGGGTTGCATTACCCCCATTACCGGGAATGATATTGAGAGCCGAGGAGTTGAGTGTCACTGTAACGGGATGGTCGGTAGAAAAACCGCTATTGGTGAGGTGAAGATTCAGCATGCCAAAGAGATGGTGCATCGCCAGCGAACCGGGCAGACCCGTACTGTAGTTCACGCTGGCGCTACCATAGAGCGCATCGTACTTGGCACAATCCGTTAGCGTACCATTCTGGCTAGCTAGCGTGTTAGCCGTCAGTGTACTCGTTCCGTCAGTTCCCATATTGGCAGTATATCCCCCACTCGTTCCGCTCGAAAAAGCATAGAGCCGCGTACCCGGATTGTAGCGATAGCCGACACCGCCCGAATAAGAGAACGTAGCCGAAGTGCCGCTCGTAGAAGTAGTGGCAAACGGTAAAGAAGTCGTCATGGCCTGAACGGCGCCACTAAGCATGTAGGGATGATAGATACTGAGCTGATCGCTGTTCCATGAACAGCTGAAAGTTCCATTATAGCTGTCGCTCATACTCACGCGGCTCGAAGCATCGCTTATCTGAGCCTTAAGTGGAAGACTCGCCACAGCGGCACCCTCACCCACTCCGGCATTATCACTGCTTTGGCACGAGCCAAAACACAAGAATAGAACAAACACGACATACAGCGGCGCTGCAAAAATATATTGATAAAATTGTTTCATCATTTTTTACTTTAAAATTAAATGATTCGTTACTGATCGTTCCAAGTATCGGAATCCGCGCCGCCGACTTTGTTCCAGCTATCCACCGCAACCCCGCTCTGACTATTGTCCGTTACACTCTGAGAGGCTGCAAAGCCACCTTCGGTCTCGACTTGCACCCGCTCCATGCGTGGTGCTTCGTAGGCATACTTGCCTATTTCACTGTTATTCTCCTTTTGGTTATTCATAATCTGTTTCAAAAAAAATAATTTCATGATTCAATTAAATGATTCGTTACTGATCGCTCCAAGTATCGGAGTAAGCGCATGCAACCGCCCCACGCAAGGTGTTGCATCGTTTGCTACCTTTCTCACTACCGATTTCCTTTTCGCTATTCACTGTTATCATATTCAAAAACACTACTGAGCCTCCCAGATGCAATCACTATAAGGACGTTCGGAGTAAAGGAGAGATACGTTCTTAACATCAAAACACAGGGTGTAAGAGTAAAATGTATGTCTTCCGGCTGTAGACGACCAGTAGAAACCTCCCACCCCTTTTTTGGTAAAAGAAAAAGGATTTAAGCTCACACAACCCGCAGCCGGTAAGAAGAAGTAATCGTTGTGCAAGTTGAGATTGGATGCAAGCTCGGGAGTAAGAGCAATAGGTACGCGAGAAATGTTACCACTAGAGGTGATTGAAGAGAAAGAGATGAGTGATTTCTTTTTAAACCACATTCCCGCTTTGGTATAACTACCGTCTGCCATGACATAGTTGGTGGTATTGCCACCGAAGACAGAGCCACTGTCCCAATAACAATTCACACTGAGATACCAACTTATTTCGTTGAAATTGGGACAGTCCTTACAAGCGTAAATAGCAAGACTGCTGTGCTCGTTATATCTATCGGATACGGTGGTGCTGTTTACGTTTCCAGGATCTACACCAATGACGGTGGGTTTAAAGTCCACGGCATCCCAAGAATAAAGTTTAGAGTAGGTATCATTAAAAGCACCAGGAGTCGAGGTTATCTCCAGCGGTATGGATTTGAGCTGGGCGGCAGCTACAGAGAAATCGTTGAGTGTTACAGTACGCTGGGTGTATGAATAGCTAGTGGCATCCGAACAGGAGATGGAAAGAGTTCCGCTGGCAGAAGAGAAAGGCCACGTCATCAAGTAAACATCTACTGAGCCATCGGTAGTCGGAGTGATCGTCCCACTCCAGCTATTACTCCACGATCCTGTTCGAGTCAGTTTCGTGCCATCGGCTGCAAGAGTGGCGGTGCCATCATTGCCGGGAAGCATATTGGCAGCCGAAGAATTAATCGTTACCGTAACAGGATAGTTCGACGAAAAGCTGCTACTGGTGAGATGAAAGTTCAGCACGCCGAAAAGATGGTTCATCGTAAATGGCTTAGGCTCCCCCGTACTATTGATTGTAGTGCTGCCATAAAGCGCATCGTGTTGGGCGCAACTATCCAAAGCCCCTGTTTGTGCGGCAAGTGCAGTAGCCGTGAGTGTACTCACGCCGTCATCCGTCACACTCGAGCTATATCCCCCAGTCGTATTACTCGAGAAAGCATAAAGACGCGAGTCGAGATTATAACAATAAGCAAGATTGTCCAGATAATTAAATTTTGCCGAAGTAACGTTTGAAGAGAAAGTCATAAATTCTAGAGGTATCATATTCTGAACAGCTCCGTTGAGCACGTATTTATGATAAATTTTGAGTTTGTCTCTGCCCCAAGAACAACTGAAAGCACCGGTAGTATAAAGATCTGTCATCTCTACACGACTCGATATATCGCCTAGCTGAGCAGTAAACGGATAGTTAATCACAGAGGCCCCTTCATCAACTTTGGCATTATCACTACTTTGGCAAGAGCCAAAGCACAAAAGTAACGCACCTACGATACAGAGAGGTGCTGAAATAACATGTCTATAAATCTTTCTCATAAATGTATTTGTTTTTAATATTAATAATCGCTTCATCTGGAATGATCTATAAAAGCAATGCCCCGATTAACCTCCTCAGGTATTTCATCGGCATCTTTTACCATTCAATAAATTCGATCATATGGAGTATTGCTTACCGTCTTTATCTTTTTTGTCCATATCAAGTACGACGCCTTCTTGAGTGACGTATCCTTTCTGGCGTGCCGGATTGCCATACCACAACGTATACGGAGGTATGTCTCGTGTCACCACACTGCCCAAACCCACAAAAGCATATTCGCCGATCGTATGTCCCGCCACAACAGTAGTATTGGCACCGATAGAGGCTCCCCGTTTTACGATGGTTTTAAGAAACGCCTCCGGATATTGACGGGAGCGTGGAATCAGATCGTTAGTAAAAGTTACATTCGGACCGATAAAGACATTGTCTTCAACGCGCACGCCATCCCACAACTGAACGCCCGATTTAATGGTCACACCATTGCCTATCTCCACATCGTTTTCGATAAGCACATGAGCACAAATGTTACAATCGGATCCGATCACCGCTTCGGGAAAAATCACACAGTATTGCCATACTCTCGTGCCCTCACCGATATGCCGGCTCTTTACGTCGGATAAAGGATGTATTTCAGCCATTGCTTTTATAGTTTAAAAATTCTTCATAACTGCGTATATAATCGTCGGCGTCGTAGCACTCGGATGCCAGCACCAGACACACGCTGCCCGACGAGAAGTCATCAAGAGTGCGCCATATACCGGGCACTACCAGTAACCCCTGATATGGTCTATTCAACAAAAAAGTCCGTTTAACACTCCCGTCATCGAGCGTTACAGAGAAGCTGCCACAGACCGCTATGATCAGTTGATACAATTGTCTGTGCGCATGAGCGCCTCTAGATACTCCACCCGGAATATCATACATATAATAAATACGTCTAACATCAAAGGGTACCGTCTCTCCGTTTGCCACGACTGAGATATTACCCTTACGATTACTATGATGACGATTCAGTTCAAGCATAGTACAGTCATAAACCTTACTGTTCTTCATTTCAATATATCTAAATAATTAATTAGCCTTTTCAATTTAAGAGAAATAGGATCGCTCTTTTCTAATAGAAATATTGACTATTCTCACGAACCGTCAATACCAAAATATACTTTAAAAAAAAAGATCCTAAAGAGGTGATGGCCTACTACCGACCATCTGCATGAACTACAAACAACCGCAAACACTTGGTCGTTTCATTATTTTATTTTCGATTTTAAATAAAAAGTAAAAGAAATATTCTAAAAAAAGACAAGTGCATGATACATGCCTGCCTTAATAGGATCGCTCTTTTCAAATAGAAATATTGACTATTCTCACGAACCGTCAATACCAAAAATATACTTAAAAAAAAGATCCTAAATAAGTGATGGCCTATTATTGACCATCTGCATGAACTACAAACAACCGCAAACACTTGGTCGTTTCATTATTTTATTTTCGATTTTAAATAATAAGTAAAAGAAATATTCTAAAAAAAGACAAGTGCATGATACATGCCTGCCTTAATAGGATCGCTCTTTCCAAATAGAAATATTGACTATTCTCACGAACCGTCAATACCAAAAATATACTTAAAAAAAAGATCCTAAATTAATGATGGCCTACTGCCGACCATCTGCATGAACTCCGAGCGATCGTAAACATAATCGCTCGCGTCATACTCCGTCGACGCCAATATCAGCGCCAGCGAATTGGTAGAGAAGTTCTGCATCTGCCGCCACAGTCCGCAGGGGACATACAGCCCGAAGTACGAACGGTTGAGCGGAAACGTCTTAGCCTCCCTGCCATTGTCTATCACCACGTCAAAACTGCCCGAAAGGGCCACTATTAGTTCCGCATTGCGACGGTAGGCATGTCCTCCACGCTGCTCGCCACCCGGCACATCGTATATCCAGTACGTGCGCTTTATCTCGAACGGAATATCCTTCAACTGCTCTATCACCGACAGGTTGCCCCGGGCGTCCAGATGCTTGGATAGTTCTATTACTCTTGCTTCTTCCATTATCATTTGTTTTTATAAGGTTCGTCGGGCTCATCAGGTGTCAGCCCGCAGATATCATTTTCCCCATTTATTTGTAGGGCATCGCCTATCGCACGCCATACCCATGCCTTTGGGGAGCGTTTGCTGCGCCAGCGAGTCAAGCGCGGCCTGATACTTGTCGCCCGCCTTGCCCAGCGTGCGAATAATTGCGGTATATTCCATAAATTATTATTTTATAAACTAAAAATTCAAAAAAATCCCCCTCATTTGACCTGTAGAGAGCATTTTCGAAGCTCCGAAAGTATTTTTATTGCATAAATAATGTTATCTTCGTAGCGCCGGTGTTTTTTTGGAATCGCCGGCGCCGTGTTTATTAAATTATTTATTAACCGTTTTAATTCAAACAAAGCTATGGACAACAATTCCATGAAAATCACTACGGCAGGCTACACCAGATTCAACAATGCCGAGCATGCACAGTTTCATTCGCGCGCCAAAGGGCTCATCGCAAGCGGACCGGCCGATCTGGCGAAGTTGCACATCGACGAAAGCGTCATTCAGGAGTGGCAACAGCTCATCGATCAAGAAATCGAAATCAACCGACAGGTGCAGGCCGAAGAATCTACCCGACTGCTAGCCGAGAAAGACCGTGAGCGCGACCTGCTCATCACCTACTACTTTGCCGTCATTCGTGCCGCCGCCCTGGCGCCTTTCGCTCCGATGGGCGATGCGGGCAAGAGGCTGGCTATGATTGTCGACAAGTACACCGGCTTGCAGGGCGAAGCGGGCAATGTGGAGACGCTGCATCTGAATGGCTTCATTGTCGACATCAGCAAGTCCGCCGAAGCGGCCGACCTCGCCACCCTGCATCTACAAGATGCCGCCGCACGGCTTACTGCCGCAAACGATGCCTACAGTGCGCTGCTCACTTCGCGCACCACTACGCGTGCCGCCAGTGTGTTGCCACAGGCCAGTCAGTTGCGTCGTGAAGCCGACACCATCTACACCCGGGTGTGTCAACTCATCGAGGTAGGCGCCATCTTGGCTGCTACTCCTGCTGAGCGCACAGCGATAGGTGAACTCATCGACCAGCTCAATCAGCTCATTGCCGAACTCAAGACGCTGCACCGCCAAAGCCAGGCGCAGAAGAGCAAACCTGCCGCACGCGATGTTGTGAAATAGCGTAGCCGCCTATTCTCTTCTTGTTGAAGAGCAACTACAGTATGCAGTCCGAAGCAATCAATGCTTCGGACTGCTTTTTTTTACGAAAAACGCTATTCGCCGCAAGTTTTATATACTCCAGAAGCTGCCGATTGCAATCGATTGGGGTTCGGAAGTGCATTTTGCATTGCCGATTGCAATCATTTGGTTAACGAAAACCAAATATGCAATGCATATCGGTTTGCTTTGTTAAAGGAAGCCAATTACGCATTGCAGATTGCAATCACTTGGTTAACGAAAGCCAAATATGCAGTGCATTTTTAACTTTCGGAGCCCCAGCGGACCAATATGCAGTGCATTTTGCATTTCCCGACCCCAATCGATTGCAATTGTCGCTGCATTTTGCACTTCGGAGGACTGGTCGATAGCTTCACGAGGGTCATTTTGCATTTCCGAGGCCCCATTGATTGGGATTTTAACACTCAACGGATTGGATGCGCTTCGATCAGGTGCAAATTCGGAGAGAATACTACTGACCCTGCCACAAGCTGAAACCGTAGATGCGATAGGAGGTGCTAAGGAACGCTCTTGCACTGACGAAGCCCAGGCCGTAGGCTTCCGTGGTATCGGAGTAGGGTGTAGACGACCAATAGTAGCCGCTTATACCGCCAACGGAGAAACCGCCATGAGTGTAGTCCACATAGCCGGCAGCCGGCAAGAAGAAGTAATCGGTTGACAGGTGCTGGCTGGTAGCTAGAGCCGCAGTAAGAGCGGTGGGAGTGCAAGTTTTAACGCCACTGGAGACGGTGGAAGAAAAACCCGTGATTAACGATTTCTTCTTAAACCAACAGCCGACCTTGGTAGTAGTGCCATCAACCATTTTGTAAGCCGTCGTATTGCCGCCGTTTGTACCGCTGCCATCATCCCAATAACAACCTGCTTTCAGATACCAACTGATTTCGTTATAGTTAGGACAATTCTGGCAAGCATTAAGGGCATGGATAGTGGAGTTGGTAGGGTCGCTGGATACAGTAGTTTTATTGGCATTGGTAGGAACGGTATTCAACGTGACAGGCTGATAGTCGGTAGCATCCCAAGCAAAGAGCTTACTAGAGTCGTAGGTAAAGGGGGCATTAACTAGCGCCAGCGGCTTGGACTTAACCTGAGCGGCAGCCAAACCGAAGTTGCTTAACGTAATGGTACGGGCAGTATAGACATAGCCAGTACCGTCCGAGCACGAAACGGTCAGTGAACCGGTAATGGAAGTGAAAGGCCACGTCATGAAGTAAACATCTACCACCCCAGCTGTTGTCGGCGTAATGGTAGCACTCCAGCTCGTACCCCAAGAGCCCGTCAGTACATTGAGGCTGCCGTCCGCCTTGAGAGTAGCAGTGCCACTATTACCGGGAAGGATATTGGCGGCCGAAGAAGTGAGCGTCACCGTAACCGGATAGCTCGTAGAAAAGGTGCTGCTCGTGAGATGAAGATTCATCATTCCAAAAAGATGGTGCATCGCCAGCGAGCCGGGCAGGCCCGTACTGTAATCGACACTGGCACTACCATAAAGCGCATCGTAGGTGGCGCAGTCCGTCAACGTACCCTTCTGGCTAGCCAGCGTGGTAGCCGCAAGGGAAGTCGTTCCGTCAGTTGCCACAGTGGGTGTATAGCCTCCGCCCGCATTACTGGAGAAGGCATAGAGACGCGCACCCGGATTGTAGCGATAGCCAACACCGCCCGAATAAGAGAACGTGGCCGAAGTGCCGCTCGTAGTGGTTGTGGCAAACGGCAGATTAGTCGTCACAGCCTGAACAGCGCCATTGAGCACGTATGGATGATAAATCTTGAGCTGGTCGCTGTTCCAAGAACAACTAAAGGCGCCACCATACGTATCGCTCATACTCACACGGCTCGAGGCCTCGCCCAGCTGTGCCGTAAGCGGAAGGCTCGCCACAGAGGCACCCTCACTCACTCGAGCGTTATCACTACTCTGGCAGGAGCCAAAGCAAAGGAGCAGCGCAAGCACTACATATAGCGGCGCTGCAAAAAGAGGTCGACTAATTTGTTTCATCATATCTGACTTTAAAAATTAAAAGATTCGTTACTGATCGCTCCAAGTATCGGAGTCCGTGCCGCCGGCCTTGTTCCAGCTATCCACCGCCACTCCACTGGGGCTATTGTCCGTCACGCCCTGAGAGGCTGCAAAGCCGCCCTCGGTAGCAACCTGCACCCGCTCCGTACGTGGTGCATCGTACGCAGGCTTACCTATCGCACTGTTCATTTCTTTTTCGGTATTCATATCTATCTTATCTATTATTTTATTTATTAAAAACCTTTTTAAAAACGCCCGTATGCAAATTCGAAGAGAATACTACTGAGCTGTCCACAGGCAGAAGCCGTAAGTGCGGATGTTAAAGCTGAGGTACACACCTGTACTGCTGAAGTGCAGGCGGTAGGCGTTCGTGGTATTGGAGCTAGGCGTAGACGACCAATAGCAGACCTCCGTACCACCGTTATAGAAAGCGCCACTAGTGTGGACCGTATAGCCGGCAGCCGGCAGAAAGAAGTAGTCGGACGACAGGTGCTGACTGATAGCTAGAGCCGCAGTAAGGGCAGTGGGAGTGCAACTTTCAACGCCACTGGAACTGGTGGAAGAAAATTCCGATCCTAGGGCCGATTTCTTCTTAAACCACATGCCGGCCGTTGTACTATTGCCATCAGCCATTTTGTAAGCAATCGTATTGCCGCCATTTGTACCGCTGCCATCATCCCAATAACAACCTGCTTTCAGGTACCAACTGATTTCGTAATAGTTGGGACAATTCTTGCAGGCGTAGAGAGCACGGCTACTGTAGTCGGTAGTGCTGCTAGCTACAGTAGTGGTATTGGCATTGGTAGGAGCAGTCTTCAACGTGACAGGCTGGGAGTCGGTGGCATCCCAAGCAAAGAGGTTGCTCGAATCATTAAGAGCAGAGCCCTTGACCAAGGATATAGGAATCACCTTGACCTTAGATGACGCCAGAACATAGGAGGGACTTACAATACCCGAATAGGCATAGCCACCTAAGGAGAGCATAACGGTAAGAGGACCGGCGATAGTAGTAGGAAACGTAGAGAGATAAACATCTACACATTTGCTCGAAACACCATTCTCAGTATAACTATAAGGGATGAAACTCCCACTCGGACTCCAACGACCAGTAAAGACTGGAGTGGTAGTAACTGCACCGCCCGAAGTGACAGCGACAGTCGCACTGCCAGGAAAACAACAAGGGGAAGCACTGCCGTCACTAAACTGGATACCAGACACAGCCGTGCCCACAGTAAAACCATCGCAAATGAGATGGAAACAGACCATCCCTCCCAAATGATTCATCGTGAGGGAACCGGGAACACCTGTAGCGACATCGGCAGTGGTGTAGCCCGCCATAGCATCGTAAAGAGCTGCATTCTGAGTGCCGGTGAGCGTGCCGTCCTGACTGGCCCAATCTGTGAGAGACAGACTCAGAGGTGTAGCCGCAATGCCCGTGACGCTCGGAGTGCACTGCCCCGTGCCGGTGAGCTTATTGAAAGCATAGACTGGCTGGCCAGGATTGTAAGCATAATTGGAAAGGTCGGTATAGAGAAACACTGCGCTCGAAGTGCCCGTGGCAGTGGTGGTAAAACTGAGAGGCATTAAGCTCTGAGCTGTTCCATTACTCTGATAAGTATGATAGATACTCAGCACATCGTTGTTCCATGTCTGGGCGAAAGCACCGCCATAGGTATCGGTCATCGTAGTACGGCTCACAGCGCCCGAAAGATTGGCCTTCAAGGCAACATCTTTGACGCAAGCCACACCGGAGGCCTGCTTTTCGCTCTGGCAAGCGCACAGAGCGAAGGCAAATACCGACAAGAGCGGCATATACAAATAATTGAATCTTTTCACTTTTTCTTTGATCTTAAAATATTGTTCGTACATTTTTTATTGATTTATTCTTTGTCCCAGCTAACGATAGTCGTACCCGATGACTGGGCAACGTTAGTCGTCTTGGTCCAATCGTCAACTTTGAGGCTGCTAGAATCATTGACACTCTGAGAAGCGGCAAATGCCCCTTCGGTCTCGACCTGTACCCGCTCTACACGAGGGGCTACTTAGGCATGCTTACCTATCTCACCATTATTCTCTTTTTCGGTATTCATATACCTTATCTATTTATTAAAAAATCTTTTTTAAATGTTCGTTTTTTCCCGGGGTTCGCCACCCCAGGAAAGAAATCGAATACGCTTCGCTCACTGCAAATGCTGAGAAAACACTACTGAACCTGCCACAGGCAGTAACCGGAGGGGCGGCTGCTGTTACTGTTGAGACCCACACCGGTACTGCTGATGTGCATGCGGTAGGCGTTCGTGGTAGTAGAGGCGGGCGTAGACGACCAATAGTAGCCGTCGGGAGTACCAAGATTGAAAGCGCCGGTACCGTCGGTATAGCCGGCAGCCGGAAGAAAGAAGTAATCGGTACTGAGATGAAGAGCAGCAATGTCAGAAGCATTCATTGATGATAACAAAATAAAATAGGGTGCAGCATTAATACCAGTCACACCACTAGAAGCAGTGGAAGAAAAACTTGTGATACCCGATTTCTTCTTAAACCAGACGCCGGCCTTGGTAGTGCTATTATTAGCCAGTTTGTAATCTACCGCATTGCCGCCTTTAGCCGCCTCGTTGCCGTCGTCCCAATAACAGCCGGCGCTCAGATACCAACTGATTTCGTTAAAACTGGGACAATTTGTGCAGGCATAGAGGGCATGATTCTGAGTATCGGTAGATGTAGTAGTGGTATTGGCGTTGGTAGGAGCGGTACCCACGGTGACGGGAACAGAATTGGTGGCATCCCATGCGTAAACCTTGGAATAGGAAGGATTAGTAAACGCTATGGCCAACGGTTTGGATTTGACTTGGGCGGCAGCCAAAGAGAAACCACTCAGCGTCACGATACGATTGGTATAATCATAACCGGTACCATCCGAGCACGATACCGTAAGTGTACCGTTAATGGAGGTGAAAGGCCACGTCATGAAGTAAACATCCACCACGCCAGCTGTCGTGGGCGTAATGGTAGCGCTCCAGCTCGTGCCCCAAGAACCAGTCAACAGGTTGAGGCTGCCATCCGCCTTTAGGGTGGCAGTGCCACTATTATCGGGAAGAATATTGGAGGCCGAAGAAGTGAGCGTCACCGTAACGGGATAGCTCGTAGAAAAGCTGCCACTCGTGAGGTGAAGATTCATCATCCCAAAAAGGTGGTGCATCGCCAACGAACCGGGTAGGCCCGTACTGTAGTTGACACTGGCGCTACCATAGAGCGCATCGTAGGTGGCACAGTTACTCAACGTTCCATTCTGGCTCGCCAGCGCATTAGCCGTAAGCGTACTCGTACCGTCAGTTGCCACACTTGTCGTATAGTTTCCACTTGTTCCTTTCGAGAAAGCAAAAATTCGTGCACCGGGATTGTAACGATAGCCACCACCACCCGAATAAGAGAACGTAGCCGAAGTTCCGCCGTTAGCCGAAGTGGCAAATTCCAATGGCGCCATACTCTGAACGGCACCGTTGAGCACGTATGGATGATACACATTAAACTTGTCGCTGTTCCAATAGCAGCTGAAAGTTCCGCCGTATGTATCGCTCATGCCCATGCGGCTCAAAACCTCGCCTATCTGAGCCGTAAGCGGAAGGCTTGCCACAGAGGCGCCCTCGCTTATCTTCGCATTATCACTACTCTGGCAAGAGCCAAAGAAAAAGAGCAGCGCAAGCATTACATACAGCGGCGCTGCAAAAAGAGGTCGACAAATCTGTTTCATCATTTATTCAAATTAAGATATGATTGGGTAATGATCGCTCCATGTATCGGATGCGCTTCGCTTAAATGTATCATTCAGAGAGAATACTACTGCCCCTGCCACAGACTGGAGCCGGTGGGGCGGAAGTAGCTGCTGAGGTGTGCACCGCCGCTGTAGAAGTTCAAGCGGTAAGCCATCGTAGTAAAGGGGTAGGGCGAAGACGACCAATAGTAGCCCTCCGTACCACCAAAATGGAAAACAGCAGTATCGTCAATCGTAAAGCCGGCAGCCGGCAGGAAGAAGTAGTTCGTATTCAGATTGAGAGCAGAAATGTCTGCAGCACTCTTTGCTGATAAAAGCATGGGAGTAACATCCTCCACGCCGCTCGAAACGGTGGTAGAATAACCCGCAATGCCTGATTTCTTTTTGAACCACATACCGGCCTTGGTAGTAATGCCGTTAGCCATCGTGTAGCTCGTGGTGTTGCCACCGTTAGCCCCTTGATTACCGTCATCCCAATAACATCCAGCCGCTAGGTACCAAGTGATTTCGTAGGCATTGGGGCAATTTTTGCAAGCGGAGAGCGCACGGCCGCTGTAGTCAGCATCGCCACTGGCCACAGTAGTGGTGTTGGCATTGGTAGGAACGGTATTTATCGTCACGGGCTGAGAATCGGTAGCGTCCCAAGCATAAAGTTTGGAATAAGTATCGTTGGCGGCAAGAGTGCTTGTTATTGCAAGCGAATTGGACTTGAGCTGGGCGGCAGCCAAGCCGAAGCTGCTTAAGCTCACTTGACAGGCGGTATAAACATAACCCGAGGCGTCCAAACAGGAGACGGTGAGTGTGCCGGTACTAGAGGTGAAAGGCCACGTCATGAAGTAGACATCCACCACGCCATTGGTGGTCGGGGTGATGGTGGCGCTCCAACTCGTGCCCCAAGAGCCTGTCAGTACATTCAGACTGCCGTCCGCTTTGAGGGTAGCATTGCCGCTGTTATCGGGAAGGAGTTTCGTTCCGGACGAAGTGGTGAGCGTCACCGTAACGGGATAGCTTGTAGAGAAGCTGCTGCTCGTGAGGTGAAGGTTCATCATGCCGAAGAGGTGGTGCATCGTGAGCGTCCCGGGCAAGCCCGTACTGTAATCCACACTAGCACTGCCATAGAGCGCATCGTACTTGGCGCAATCGGACAGCGTGCCATTCTGGCTGGCAAGTGCAGTAGCCGTAAGCGTACTCGTTCCATCGTCCAACACAGTGGGCGTGTAGGTTCCGCCCGCATTACTGGAAAAAGCATAAAGACGAGCACCGGGGTTATAGCGATGAGCAGTACCACCCGTATAAGAGAACGTGGCCGTAGCGGTATTCGTAGCTGTTGTACCAAACGCCAAAGCCCCCATGCTCTGAACGGTGCCATTGAGCACATATTTATGATAGATATTGAGCTGGTCGCTGTTCCAATAGCAAGTGAAAGCGCCGCCATACACATCGGTCATACTCGAAGTCTCACCTATCTGCGCCGTAAGCGGAAGGCTCGCCACCAAGGCGCCCTCGTCCGCCTTGGCATTGTCACTACTCTGGCAAGAGCCAAAGCACAAAAGCAGCAAAGCCACTGCATACAGCGGCGCTGCAAAAAGAGGTCGATAAAATTGTTTCATCGTATCTTACTTTAAAAATTAAAAGATTCGTTACTAATCGTTCCAAGTATCGGAGTCCGTGCCGCCGGCTTTGTTCCAGGTATCCACCGCCACTCCGCTGGGGCTATTGTCCGTCACACCCTGAGAGGCTGCAAAGCAACCTTCGGTCTGGACCTGCACCCGCTCCGTGCGTGGTGCCCGATAGGCAGGCTTGCCTATCTCGCTGTTCATTTCTCTTTTGGTATTCATATCTATATATGTATCATTAAAAACTTTTTTTAATGGGGAATGCCTAGAGGGCACCTACTGCCCCTGCCACAGACAATAACAGTTGGGACGGTTGAAGCCATCGAGGTACACACCGATACTGGCGAAGTGCACGGCGTAGGAGAACGAGGTATCGAAGCCGGCCGTAGACGACCAATAGAAAATGCTGGTAGAGAAAGAACCATCGGCGACCATATGTCCAACAGCCGGCAGGAAGAAGTAGTTAGTAGATAAACCGAGATTAGAAATATCCTCAGCAGTCATTGTTGATAACTTAATGGGAGTAATTTTCGTCACGCCGCTGGAAACGGTGGAAGAAAATTTTTCGATACCCGAACGCTTGCGAAACCACATGCCCGCCTTGGTAGTAGTACCATTACACATTCTGTAAACAGTCGTATTGCCACCGCTAATACCACCTGCGTCCCAATAACACGGCACACTCATATACCAGCTTATTTCGTTATAGTTGGGACAATCCTTGCAAGCATAGCTGGCAATGGATGTACTAATTTTATTGACATTAGTAGAAGCTGTATTAAAAGTGGTGGGCTGAGAGTCGGTAGCGTCCCAAGCATAAACTTTGGAGTAAGTGTCGTCAGGAGGAGTATTAGCTATCGCCAATGGCTTGGACTTGAGCTGTGCGGCAGCCAAGCCGAAACCATTCAAGGTTATGGTACGGTCGGCATAAACATAGTCCGAAGCGTCCGAACACGAAACAATCAGTGTACCGCTAATGGAGGTGAAAGGCCACGTCATGAAATAAACATCTACCACACCAGGGGTCGTAGGCGTAATGGTAGCGCTCCAACTGGTACCCCACGTGCCGGCAGGGTTGTTTTGGGTAAGTGTAATGCCGTCTGCCTTGAGGGTTGCATTGCCACCGTTGCCGGGTAGCATATTGGCGGCCGAAGAAGTAAGCTTCACCGTGACGGGATAGCTTGTAGAGAAACTGCTACTCGTAAGGTGAAGGTTCATCATGCCGAAGAGGTGGTGCATCGCCAGCGTCCCGGGCAGGCCCATGTTGTAATCCACACCAGCGCTGCCATAGAGTGCATCGTAGGTGGCACAATCGGTCAACGTACCCTTCTGACTAGCCAGCGCATTAGCCGTAAGCGTACCCGTTTTATCAGCTGTCACACTTGTCGTATAATTCCCACTTGTTCCTTTCGAGAAAGCAAAAATTCGTGCACCGGGGTTGTAGCGATAGGCATCCTTACCCGTATAAGCGAACTTGGCCGAAACACCACCGTTAGCCGAAGTGGCAAACTCCAATGGCTCCATACTCTGAACGGCACCGTTGAGCACGTATGGATGATACACATTAAACTTGTCGCTGTTCCAGTAGCAGCTGAAAGTTCCACCGTATGTATCGCTCATGCCCATGCGGCTCGAAGCCTCGCCTATCTGAGCCGTAAGCGGAAGGCTCGCCACGGAGGCACCTTCGCTTATCTTCGCATTATCACTGCTCTGGCACGAGCCAAAGAAAAGGAGCAGCGCAAGTACTACATAAAGGGGCGCTGCAAAAAGAGGTCGACTAACCTGTTTCATCATTCTTACTTAAAAATTAAAAGATTCGTTACTAAATACTGAAAGAACACTACTGCGCCTGCCACAGACAGCCGCCATAGGTACGACTGCAACGGCCGAGACTCGCACCGTTAGTGCTGATGGTCAAGGCATAGGTAGTAGAGGAAGACGAGGAAGGTGTAGACGACCAATAGTAAGATCCATCACCAGAAGGGAAAGTTCCACTGTGACTATCCGTAGAGCCGACTTCCGGAAGGAAAAAGTAGTTGACCGATAGGTTTAGGGCGGTAATTGCGGCAGCACTCAGTGATGATAACTTCGTAGCAGTAGCACCCGTCATACTGCTAGGAGTGGTAGAAGAGTAACCCGTGATGCCCGAACTTTTTCGAAACCACATACCATTTTTGGTGGTAGTGCCATCTATGAGTTTGTAGCTCGTGGTATTAACGATTCCATCGTCCCAATAACACGGCACACTCAAATACCAACTAATTTCACAGTAGTTGGGGCAATTCTTGCAAGCGTAGCTGGCATGATTCAAGTAATCACTGGCGGTAATACTAGTGTTGGCATTGTTAGGTCTGCGATTCAAAGTGATGGGTTGATTGTCGGTAGCATCCCAAGCGTAAAGTTTGCTCGAATCGAATACGAAAGGAGTAGACGTTATAGCCAACGGCTTGGATTTGAGCTGAGCGGCAGCCAGAGAGAAGCCACTCAAATTTATCTTGCGAGAAGTGTAAATGTTACCTGTACCATCCGAACACGAAACGGTCAGTGTGCCGGTGCTGCCGGTGAAGGGCCACGTCATGAAATAGACATCTACCACGCCAGCTGCCGTCGGAGTGACGGTAGCGCTCCAGCTCGTACCCCAAGAACCGGTCAGTACGCCAAGACTACCGTCAGTTCCAAGAGTAGCACTGCCACTATTACCGGGAAGAATATTGGCAGCCGAAGAAGTGAGCGTCACCGTGACGGGATAGCCCGTAGAGAAGGTGCTGCTCGTAAGGTGAAGATTCATCATCCCAAAAAGGTGGTGCATCGCCAGCGTTTCGGGTAGCCCCGTACTGTAATCTACTCCAGTGCTACCATAGAGCGCATCGTAGGTGGCGCAGTCGTTCAACGTACCCTTCTGACTAGCCAGCGCATTAGCCGTAAGTGTACTTCTACCGTCATTTGTCACGCTTGTCGTATAGTTTCCACTTGTTCCTTCCGAGAAAGCAAAAATTCGTGCACCGGGATTGTAACGATAGGCATCTTTACCCGTATAAGCGAACTTAGCCGAAACACCACCGTTAGCCGAAGTGGCAAACTCCAATGGCTCCATACTCTGAACGGCACCGTTGAGCACGTATGGATGATACACATTAAACTTGTCGCTGTTCCAGTAGCAGCTGAAAGTTCCGCCGTATGTATCGCTCATGACCATGCGGCTCGAAACCTCGCCTATCTGAGCCGTGAGCGGAAGGCTCGCCACAGAGGCACCTTCGCCTGCTCGGGCATTATCGCTACTCTGGCAAGAGCCAAAGAAAAAGAGCAGCGCAAGCATTACATACAGCGGCGCTGCAAAAAGAAGTCGACTAATCTGTTTCATCATTCTTACTTAAATTAAAAAGATTCGTTACTGAATACTGAAAGAACACTACTGTGCTTGCCATAGACAGAAGCCGTACATGCGAAAACTGCTGTCGAGATATGCACCTGTTTTAACGAAGCGCAGGCAGTAGGCCTTCGAGGTATCCACATCGGGCGTAGACGACCAATAGTGACCGCGTGACTTGCCAAACATCATGGAACCATTAGTATTGTCCGTAAAGCCTACGGCCGGCAGAAAGAAATAGTTCGCATCCAGATTAAGACTGGAAGCGAGATCGGCGGTAAGAACCACAGGAGCGCGGAAGATAGTACCACTAGAAGTAGTGGAAGAAAAACCGGTGATGCCCGATTTTTTTCGAAACCACATACCCGCCGTAGTAGTACTGCCATCAGCCAGGTTGTAATTGGTCGTATTGCCGCCGGTGATACCGCCTGCATCCCAATAACAATCGACATTCAAATACCAGCTTATATCACAGTAATTGGGGCAGTTCTTGCAAGCATACTGCGCACGGCTGGTATAATCTGTTTCACTACTAGGTACCGTGATGACATTGGTATTAGTAGGGGGACTATTCAAAGTGACGGGCTGAGAGTTGGTGGCATCCCAAGCAAAAAGTTTACTCGAATCGTAAGTGAAAGGAGTGTTGGCTATCGCCAGCGGCTTGGATTTGATCTGAGCAGCTGCCAGAGAAAAAGCGCTCAGCGTAATAGTACGAGGGGTATAGACATAGCCCGTACCGTCCGAACACGAAACGGTGAGCGTACCGCTGGTGGCACTGAAAGGCCACGTCATGAAGTAGACATCCAACACACCATCAGCTGTCGGGGTGACGGTAGCGCTCCAGTTCGTGCCCCAAGTACCTGCTTGGGTTAGCGTGGCACCATCGGGTGCAAGAGTGGCACTGCCGCCATTGTCAGGAAGGACGTTGGCAGCCGAAGAAGTGAGCGTCACCGCAACGGGATAGCCCGTAGAGAAGGTGCTGCTCGTGAGGTGCAAGTTCATCATTCCAAAGAGGTGGTGCATCGCCAGCGAACCGGGCAAGCCCGTACTGTAATCCACCTTGGCAGAGCCATAGAGCGCATCGTACTTGGCGCAATCGGCTAGCGTTCCATTCTGGCCGGCAAGGGTATTAGCCGTAAGGGTACTCGTTCCATCTTCAGTCACACTGCCCGTATAGCCACCGCTCGTACCTTTGGAGAAAGCATAAAGCTGCGCACCGGGATTGTAACGATAGGTGCCACCAGTCGCACAAGAGAACGTGGCCGAGGTACCGTTCGTTGCCGTAGTACCAAATTCCAAACCCGTCATATTCTGAACAGTGCCATCCTGCACATACTTTTGATAGATGTCGAACTTATCGCCATTCCAATAACAACTAAAAGCGCCGCCATACGTGTCGCTCATACCCACGCGGCTCGATGCCTCGCCCAGCTGAGCCGTAAGCGGAAGGCTCGCCACAGAGGCGCCTTCGCTTATCTTCGCATTATCACTACTTTGGCACGAGCCAAAGCAAAAAAGCAACGCAAGTACTACATACAGGGGCGCTGCAAAGGACAATTGATCCTTTTGTTTCATTATCTTATTATTTTGCACTTTCTTTCACTATTATTGTTTCTCCACCTATACCATTGTCGGTATTGATCGGTCGAAGATTATCGTTTCCAAATATGTTTTTTATGTTTCTTCTCCGCATAGCCGTATCCGTAACCATAGCCGTATCCATAACCGTAATCATAGCCATAACCATATTTACCGCCATCGCTCTTGGTTCCATTGAGTACCACCGACATATTGCTGAGCTTCTTTTCGCTATAGAGCTGTTCCAGCTGAGGCAATTGGCGACGGTCGAGCCTGCCGGCACGAACCACGAAGAGGGTGAGGTCGGTGATGCGGTTGGTGATGGACGAGTCGGCTATCATACCGAAGGGTACGTTGTCCACCAGGATGTAATCGTAGAGGCTGCGCACCTCACGGATGAAACCGTCCAGCCGCTCGCTCATCAACAGCTCCGCCGGATTGGGAGCCTCGTGACCTGCTCCGATGATATCGGGCTGCTTGCCCTCCGGATCGTGATGAATCACGTCAGCAGGCGTCAGCGACTCGTCGGCCAGATAGTTGCTCATCCCCTGGCCGCTGAGGTGATAATAGTGCGAGAGCGTACGCTTGCGCAGGTCGAGGTCGACAAGCAATACCCGCTTGCCGGTCATCCGCAGACTGCGCATGAGCAAAATGGTGATGAACGTCTTACCCGAATCGGCCAGAAAGGAACTGACGGTGATAACATGCCCGTCTGTACTACCCTGATGACTCTTGAGCAAGAAGGTCAAGTTGGTGCGCAACATGCGGAAAGCCTCGGCGATAATGCCACTTTCTCCCTCTTTCTCGATCTCTTTGAGCGACTTCTTCGACTGAGGAATGGTACCCATAAATGGAACGGAAACCGCATCGACAATATCCTTGCGGCTACGCACCCTCGTATCCAGAAACAGACGCATGAGAAATACCACGGTGGGCAGAAAGAGCCCTACCAGCAAACCGAGCAACAGATTCTTTCCGCGGCTGGGACTGATAGGAAAGGCGTCGCCGGTTGACGTGTCGATCACCTGTGCGTTGTTGTCCACCATCGCCTGCGTCAGCGCATTTTCCTCGCGCTTATTGAGCAGGAAGGTGTATAGGTCGTCCTTTATCTTTTGTTGGCGCTCGATGGAAACATATTGTTTCTTCTTCACCGGCAGGGTAGCCACCTGCGCTTGGGTGCTCACGTTGCGACCCGTCAGCTCGTTCTGTTGCATCCGCAGATTCGACATGACATTGTCCACCGAGCGAACGATACTGTGCCGCAGGGCGGAGAGCGTTCTGCTCAGGTCGAGCACCACGGGATTGGAGCCGTTCTCGTCGCCCGCCAGGCGGTCGCGCCGAAGTTTGAGGACGTTGTATTGGGCAATCTGGCTCTGCACGTCGGCGTCTTTCAGTCCCAGATTGGAAGGGATGAGTTCCTGCCCCTTGGAGGGATTGGCGAGATACGATTTCACATAGCGAGCCATACGCATCTGAACGTCGAGTTCTTCCAGGCTCTGCGCATAGCGTTGAGACTTGTCCATATACATCGCCGTGGACGACTGGATATCCATCACCTTGTTGGACGTTTGGAAGGCCGCCATATCCGACTCCACATTTCCCAGCTCCTGCCCGATGATGGCGATGCGGTTATTGATGAACAAGGCGGTGTTGACGGCGATACGGTTCTTATCCCTGATGGCGTTTTCGTTGTAGACGCCGATAAGAGTTGCAAGCACATCCCGCGCCCGATCGGGCGATGAATCGTGTATCTTCAGCGTAAGTACCGAAGTCGGATTATTGGATTCGTCCATTTCCTGCGTCACAAGCAGATTGTCGTGAAAAGTACGAGCCACCTCTTTTATCGGTGATTTGGTGACGTAAATCGGAGCGCCGAACAGCACCGGTACATCCTCTTTCGTCGGACGGATGACGATACGCCCGGCGGGGGTATTCACCATCCGGTTCATCGGTACCTGCATGGACGGCCCATTATTGCCGTCGAAATCGGACAGCACCACCGTGCGGTAGTCTTTCAGCGAAGCCGTAAACGAAGCGGTGGGATAAAGCGCGCTGTCGACAAAACAGACGGAGAACGGAGCCCGTTTATAGAGCTCTCGCATGCGCAATTTATCCTTTACCTTATAGCTCACATCCACCCCCAGACGGGCAACTACCGTTTCGAGCAGCCGCTTGGAAGCCAACTTCATCTTTTCATTCGATACATTCATCCGATTGATATTGCTATTGAACCGCTCAAAGCCTACGGTAGACGATACGGCATTGTTTCCGTTAGCTCCCGAGAAATCTTTCAGATAAACATTCAACGAACTGCTATAAACATTTTCTATACGGGCATAGCGCAGATAAGCCAGCCCGATAAACACGGTCAACGAAAGCAGGTACCACTTCCAGCCGTGCAGCAGGTAAAAGAACAGGTCTAGGATATTGAATTCCGTCTCTTTCTTTTTCTGATTCTGAGTTTGATTCTGACTCAGAGTTTGATTCTTATTTTCTTCCATCATCGATTCCTCCTTATTTCAAGTAAACAAATAACCACGAAAGCACCGAAACGGCGGATAGAATAACGGAAGCGTACTTGAAGCCGACATCCTCGCCGCTGCTTCTGCGAAACTTGGGTTCCACATACACCACGTCGTTCTGCTGGAGATAGAACGTGGGCGATTGCAACAGTTTCTCCGACTTCATGTCGTTAACGAACATCTGGCGGCCGCCGCCGGGCGTAGTGCGCATCACCATCACCCGGTCCAGGCGACCTTTGGGGGTAATGTCGCCCGCCATCGAGAGCGCTTCGATCAGCGTCACCCGGTCACCGTCCATTGTCATGGGACCGCAACGGCCCACCTCGCCCAGCATATACACCTTGAAATTGAGGAACTCGGCCGACACACTGGGGTCGGCGATATATTTGCCCGACACGATTTTATCTCTGACAAGGTCCTGTACTCCCGAGAGCGTGAGGCCCGCCACGTGGAGCTCCCCGAAGATGGGAAAAAAGACCGTTCCGTCCTTATCCACCCGGTAACCTCTCTCTTTTTGACGAGAGGCATCCGCCACAGCCACATCGCCGTCGGACTTCACTTGGTAACCCCCGCTCACACTGTTGAAGGGGATGGCCAGCTCGGGATTCTTACACGATACCGTGATGCTCAGACGGTCGCCCGTCTGAACTTTCGCCTCTTCGGTCTTGACGGTGGCATATTCTTTCTGCAATTCCATGTCATTCAAATAGACAAAGTTCTTGCGCGAGGCGCATGACGATAGCAGGAGTATCGCCATGACAGGCAGTAAAAAGTTGTTCTTTTTCATTTTCTATTTTTTAATTTATTGGTTTCATGATAACAGAGTTCGGCGGCTTCCCTCCCGGGCAGGCAGTGCAAACGGCCCACGGCGATGCCGCACTCGACAAGCGATTGGAGCGTGTCGCAGAGGTTTTCATACAGCAACGGCTCCGAAGGCAGCGACATGCACCCCGGAAGCAGCTCGGCAAAAGCGTCGATACCGCCCAGAGCTTTGTAACGATTTTCATCGGCCTGACACAGGCGCACGGCAGCCCGCAGTTTTCCCATTCTGTTTTTATAGCAGGAAGTCTTGCCGCTCCACGGGGAGCCGAAAGCGATCACCGAGCCGTTGTCGGTTATGCGAAGGATGGGGTTATCGTCGTTCAGAAGCTCCGCTCCGTCCACGGCGTCGAGCCACAAGCGGGCATGGGTGCTTTTTCCCGTGCCGCTGCGACCCATAAACAGATAGACGAAGCCTTTCACCTGCACCGCCGAGGCATGAACCGAGACCGCCCCATACGCCAGGATGGCCTGCGAGAAAGCAAAGCGGAGCATCGACCCCAGGGCAAAGCCCCAATCGCTGCGACCCAACCGCAAGTAGGCCACCAGATTTCGGAAGTCCGGCGAGGCGAACATCCGGTGAGGAAGCCCTCCCACGTCCGAGCGGCTCACCGAAAGCATATAGTTCTTATCGTTTCCATAAAGCGAGAGACGTCCCATGTCGTTCTCGTCGCGCACGATGAAGCGTCCTTCATGTTTCAGCTCACGTCCGGGCGAAACGAATTCCACACGCAGGGTAAAAAGGGGTCTACCCCCACCCGCTCCCTTTTGCCTGAAAGGCTGATACGAAGGAAGTATTTCTTTCAGATCGAAACACGTCGCCGATTCGATGGCGAAATGGAAGCCCGCCACCTTGAAGTAATATTTATTTTTCATGGAATTGTCCGTATAGTAGTTGTACAAGCCAGCAGAAGATCTCAAACGCCGAATAACGGAGCGAGATGTTGATGTTACGAGACATTGCTTTCAGCGTAAACAGCTTGTGGGGAAGGTAGTGGCTGCGGTCGAACATGAGCTGACCGAAGTTGCCACGGGCCATCACCGAGAAGAACAGTTCTTCGGTCGATACCGTCGCTGCCGGATAAGGCAGGAATCGCTCTTCGAGTCCCAGATGCACCACCAGAAAGCTGTGAAGCATACCCGTCCAGCGAAGGATACGGGCCTTACCGTAAATCGCTCTCAGCTCGCGGGCATCATACTGCCCTTCATAGCTGTAGTAGGCGCGGGCCAGGTCGCACAACTGGCGAAGCCCGATGCCCGAGATGATGGCATGTTTCATGATGTGCGCGTTGAGCATGAGCAGATTCAGCTGCCTGCTCGGTACGGCAATCGGCGTGTCTTCGTAGCCGGCGAATGTGACCGTATCGAACCCTTTTGTCAGCTCGAGCCGGCGCAGGTAGATGTAGAGGAAGGGATTCTTCAGATCCACCAGCGTGGAGTGGTGCTCCACCATGATGCCGTTCCATACATACTCCTGGCTTCCGTCGGGACGCTTGTGAATATCGATGCCGCGACGGCGGATGAGGTGACAGGCCCGCCTGTAGTCGGCAATCGAGGTGAAGTACAAGTCGATGTCGCCGCATACCCGCTGGTGAGGCTCGCCATAAAGGACAGCCACCGATTGCCCCTTCTTCAGGACGAAACGGATACCTGCCTGGGCGAAGAACTTCCGGAGCGATACGATTTCCTTTTCACTGCGCACATTATTCTCCTCGATACGGGCCACCTGGGCCAGCCACCTCAAAAATAGCGTTTCGGGAGGGAACTGACCGGCGGGCAAAAACGAAAGACCTCTAAAGACGATGCCCTGCACCGTCTGCCTCACCGACTCGTCATAAACGGCCTGCCACTGGTCATCCGAGAGCGGAAAGACGTAAGAGGCTAACATGTCCTTCTCCCAAAGTCCCGATTTGAGCAGCGAGAAGAAAGCGATATAAATTCTACCTCCGCGCTTCATCATTCCGCCGCAAGCCCCCATTGAATCCAGTTTTCGAGCATCTTCTTCACATCATCCAGGGCCACTTCCATAGCGATGCCGTAACGGTCCGTCAGCAGGCGGGCGAGCATATCGGCTGTGAAGTCTTCATCACCGAGCATGCTCCAAAGCCAGGCGGCCGCTTCGTTCATTTTGTAAATATCGACCATGTCGCCGCTTTTGCCGTGCGAGTCGACAATGAAATACTGGTCCTTGATGACCCTGAGTTTAAAGTTATGATTGATTTTCATTTTCCGGTTCTTTTCTTTTTCAGTTGATTTTTTTTTCAGTTGATTCTCATTAGAAGATTTTTCCCGATACGATTTTAATGGTGGTCAGCACGATGATCTTCACATCCATCTGTAGCGAACAATGCTCCAGGTAGTCCAGATCCATCTCCAGCCGGCGCAGCATTTTCTCCATCGTGCCCGTATAGCCGTTGTAGAGCGTAGCCATCGAGAAGATGCCCGGGCGCAGCTGATAAAGCTCCTCGTAGCGCGAGTCCACCGCCATGATGCGGTCGATAAAGTACTTGCGCTCCGGACGGGGGCCCACAAACGACATGCTGCCCCCCAGGATGTTGAAGAGCTGCGGAAACTCGTCCAGGTGATGGGCGCGGAGGAAGGCCCCCACACGGGTGAGCCGGTCGTCGGCTTCCTTGCACAGATCGGGCCGGTTATCCGCCTCGGCGTTCATCACCATCGTGCGGAACTTGAAGATATGAAACGGCTTGCCGCCATAACCGATACGCTCCTGTCTGAAAAGTACGGGATGCCCGTCGTCCAGATAGATCGCCGCGCTGATGACGGCGATGACGGGAGAGAATAACAGCAGCGACACCGAGGCCACCGAAAGGTCAAACGTTCGTTTGATAATTTTCAGAGCCGGCGACATCGCCGGCTTCGTCTTTTGTTTTTCCATTACTTACTTTCTTATAAAGTTTGATACAACTGTTAATCATTTCCTGTATCTCGAATTGCTCTTCGAAACGCCGGCGGGCCTGGCGGCTGAAACTGTCATACGTGTCGGGGTCCCGGCACACGTCCTTGATGGCGCGGGCCAACTCGCTGCTGCTGCACGGCTCCACGTTCAGGCCCGAATAGCCGCTCTGGTTCACCCACGACACGCCCGAACCGCTGATGGTGGTGGCCACCACCGGTTTGCCGCACGACATGGCTTCCACCTGCACGATGGCGAACGCTTCCGTACGGTAAATAGAGCTCAGGCAATACAGCTCGCAGGCGCCGAAGTAGTCGGCCAGCTCCTCTTGGGGCACACGCCCCAGCAGATGGACCTTTTCCGTCAGCCCTTCGTCGGCGATCTGCCGCTCGAGCTGCTCGCGTAGCGGACCCTCGCCGCCGATAAGCACCACGTACGAGTCGTCCAGGTAGCGCGCCGCGTCGATGAGGTATTTGAAGCCCTTGTATTCCACCAGGCGACCGATCGAGAAGATGATTTTGCGTCCGCCCCAGCGACGGCGGATGCGCTCCACTCCCTCCGTAGAGGGCGATAACGAGTCGATGCCGATGGGCAGGCATTCCGTCTTGTCCTGCACGCCCCGCAGGTAGGGAGACTGTCGCAGATAGACCGGCGTGGTGCCCACCACCATTTCGGCCCGATGGAGCAGCCAGCGTTGCAGCGGCATGAAGAGTTTCAGCAGCCGCCGCTGTTTGAGGATGTCGCTGTGCCAATGCACCACCACCCGTCCCTTATAGCCCGACAGGTAGAGCGCCAGGGCGGCCATCGGGTCGGGATAATGGATGTGGATGATGTCATACCTCGGGCATAGGCGGCGGAGTTTCCAGATCATTTCCGGAGAAATCATCGTGGCCTTCACTTTGCCTATCGAACGGCAGCAGATGAGACGGGCGTTGGCGTTGAGCCGGCGCGTGCCGTGCTCGCCGCCAGCGGCGGCGCACATCATGTCGCAGTTCACCTCCCGCTCCGACAGTCCCGCCATGAGGCTGTACATCACTTTTTCAACCCCTCCCTTGAGGGGATAGAATTTTCCCAGTTGTAAGATGTTCATTGCATTAAAAATTCAAACAGTTCGTTCCAAGAATGTACCTCGTTGCCTTCGCACGCGCTCGGCGCAACGGGGTGAAGTATCGAGCGGTCGCCTTCGATCAACCGCAACATTTGATGAGCCAGATCCACCGCACGGCGGGGATCGAAGAAGGACGTCCGACTGCTGCCCCCGGCCGTTTCGTGCGCGTAGGGCAGATCCGAAAGCAGCATCGGCTTGTCGTAGGCCATAAACTCGGAGATGGGAAGCCCCCAGGTCTCCACCTTCGAGGGGAAGACCAGGCAGTCGGCACTTCTATAATGTTCCGCAAGGCGGTCTTTGGACAGGAAGCCCACAAACTCCATCGACTCCAGTCCGCCCCAGCGGCGGAGCAGCCAGCGCGAGTAACGGTTCTCCGAGCCGTCGACCGTAACCACCACTTTGAAGCAGCCCGCGCCCAGCATGCGCTCCACCATCGCCGAGGCACGGCACAGCAACTCGAAGTTCTTGTGCACATCCGCCGTCGAGGCGAATAAGAAGGTGTAGACTCCTTCCCGCTTCGGGATTTCGGTTATTTGGGGACTTTCCCTAGGGGGAGGCGCCACCACGAAACGGCCGGCGGGAAGACCGCAGATGCGGCCGATGTTGCGGCGCAGCCAGTGCTGCTGCACGATCAGGTACCGGTTGCGCTTCACCCCCGTGCGGTAGGCATAGCGCGTGAAGAGGGAGAAGAGCACGATTTTGTAGTCGAACACGAAATCGCGAAGGCTCCAGCGGTAGAATGGGAAGGACGTCTGGCAGTACACGCAACGGCGGTCGGCCTCCACACGGGGAGTGGTGTCGTGCAGCGAGAGCCACAGGTGCACATGTCCCAAATCGCGCGAGATGCCCCGCATGGTGACATACTCGCACCACAGCCGAAGCCCCCAGTTCTTCACCGTCCACGGCAGCTCCACGTACTCGATGCCCTCGTAGCGGGCCAGCTCCCGACGGTGCACCAGCGCCACCACCCGGTAGCCACCTCCGGCCGAGAGTTGCGAGAGGCAGCTCAGGCAGTCGCGAAGGATGGTCAGGGTGCCGCCCTTGCGGATATTCACCGCGGACACCACAATGGTCTTTTTATGTTCGGTTGTCATGTTCATTTCTTCCGTTTCAACGATTCGAAGAGAGTGATCCACTTCCGCATGACCACATCGGGCGAATAACGCTCGGAATGCAGGCAGGCGGCGGCGCCCATACGACGGCGCAAATCGGGTGAGCGCATCAACAGCAGCAGCGAAGAGGCGAAGGTTTTCCCATCGCCCTCGTCTACCAGAAAGCCGTCTTCGCCCTCGGTGACGATGTCGCGCGGACCGCACTTGCAGGCGTATGTCACTACCGGAAGGCCGCAGGTTTGGGCTTCGAGCAGCGCCATGGGAAGACCCTCGTAGCGCGAGGTCATCGCCAGGATGGACGAGCGCAGGTAGCACGGGGCGATGTCTTTCACCGCGGGGGACAGGGTCACTTCGCCGCCCAGCTCCAGCTTGTCTATCAGCCGCTGAAGAGCGGGGCGGAGCTCCCCATCGCCCACGATCGTAAGGTGCCAGCCCTCGGGCAGCGGGCGAAGCGAATGCCAGATACCGATCAGCTCCTCGAAGTTCTTCTGATGGCAGTAGCGGCCTACCGCCATCACCTCCCGCCCCGTAAGCGGGGCAGCCTCAGCCGTCTCGAAAGGGCGGGCGTTGGGAATGACCTCCATATTGGGCAGGCGCCCCCAATCCTCCAGGTCTTCCTGTGTGAGCACCACGAAGCGGTCGTAGCGGGGAATGAAGCGCTCCTCCCGGCAGCTGCGCCATTTGTCCGCCAGCCGCCAAAGGCCCCGGCGGGCGTACTGCAATTTCTTGAACTTCGAGAAGTGCGCTTCCAGCACCTTGCCGCTTCCGTCGTGAATGAGGGGAAGCATCCAGGCGTCGTTGCAGAACATCGAAACCGTCACGTCGGCCCCGATGGAATAAAGCACACTTTTCAGATGGCGGTAGTGGTGCCACTGCTTGAGCGGGTAGTGCCACAGCTTGTTCCCGAACGAGCAGCCGTTGTTGCGCTCGTAGTCGATTCCAAGGTCATAGCAGCGAATGCGGCCGTCCAGGGCGAAGAACGGAGCGCGGCCACGCTGGTCGGTGGTTACCACCCACACCTCGTGCCCCAGGGCCGCCAGGTAGTTGGCCTTACCCGACAGCACACGTTCCATGCCGCCCGGACCGGCCGTGGCGGCGATGAGATAAACTATTTTCATGTATGAATTTGTTTGATGATTCGGTAATGACCTTCCCCGCTCCTCGCGAGCGGGAAAGGTCGGTAGCGTACAGTGCCTGTGATACCAATAAATTAAATAAAACGAATAACAGCTACTCGCGCAGGCCTCTGCACAACCATTTGTTTAGGAAATACGTCTCTTTCATCGATTAAGGTAACCTTCCGAGCCTCGGATTGCAATCGATTGAGGTTCGGAAATGGTTTTCGAGGCTCGGATTGCAATCATTTGGTTAACGAAAGCCAAATCAGAGGCTCGGATTCGCTTGCTTTGTTAAAGGAAACCAATTACGAGCCTCGAAAAGCAATCACTTGGTTAAAGGAAGCCAAATACGAGGCTCGTTTTTAACTTCCGGAGCCCCAGCAGACCAAAATGAGGCTCATTTTGCATTTCCCGACCCCAATCGATTGCAATCCGAGGCTCATTTAGCACTTCGGGGGGCCAATCGATTGCTTCACGAGGCTCATTTTGCATTTCCGAGGCCCCATTGATTGGGATTTTAACACTCAGGCCAGGCATTCCGCCACCGATGCGAGACATTCGTCTCTTCCGCTTGTAACAATGCTTCTATTTTCATCTCATTTTTTTTCTTAAAAAAACAGCCTACGGCGGTATTTAAATAATACCGTCACAGGTATTTAGTGGTACCTGGGGCCCCCACCCCAGGAAATAAATCGGATGCGCTGCGCTCAGCTCAAATTTCTGAGGAAAACACTACTGACCCTGCCACAAGCTAAAACCGAGGGTGCGGTAGTTGTAGATGAGGTTCGCACCGGAACTATAGAAGATCAGGATGTAGGCGATAGTGGAATCGGAGTACGGTGTAGACGACCAATAGTCGCCCTCCGTACCGCCACCACCGAAAGCGCCATTAGTGTTGTCCGTATAGCCGGCAGCCGGCAGAAAGAAGTAATCGGTCGACAGGTGTTGACTGGTAGCTAGAGCCACAGTAAGGGCGGTGGGAGTGCAATTTGTAACGCCACTGGAAACGGTGGAAGAAAATTCCGATCCTAGGGCCGATTTCTTCTTAAACCACATGCCCGCCTTTGTAGTACTACCATTTGCCATTTTATAAGCAGTCGTATTACCACCATTTGTACCGCTGCCATCATCCCAATAACAACCCGCTTTCAAATACCAAGTGATTTCGTATGCATTGGGACAATTCTTGCAAGCGTAGAGCGCACGGCTACTATAGTCGGTTTCGCTGCTGGCCACAGTAGTATTATTGGCATTGGTAGGAACGGTATTCACCGTGAAAGGCTTATAGTCCGTGGCATCCCAAGCAAAGAGATTACTAGAGTCGGAGGTAAAGGGACCATTAGCTATCGCCAACGGCTTGGACTTAACCTGAGCGGCAGCCAAACCGAAGTTGCTTAACGTGATGGTGCGAGCAGTATAACCATAGCCAGAAGCATCCGAGCACGAAACGGTGAGCGTGCCGCTAATGGCACTGAAAGGCCAAGTCATGAAATAAACATCTACCGCCCCAGCTGTCGTCGGGGTGACGGTGGCGCTCCAACTCGTGCCCCAAGAACCCGTCAGTACATTGAGGCTGCCATCCGCCTTGAGAGTAGCAGTGCCACCGTTACCGGGAAGGATATTGGCAGCCGAAGAAGTGAGCGTCACCGTAACCGGATAGCTCGGAGAGAAGGTACTGCTCGTGAGATGAAGGTTCATCATACCGAAAAGATGGTGCATCGTGAGGGATCCGGGCAGACCCGTACTGTAGTTCACACTGGCACTACCATAGAGCGCATCATAAGTGGCGCAGTTACTCAACGTTCCATTCTGGCTCGCCAGCGTAGTAGCCGCAAGTGTACTCGTACCATCAGCTATCACACTAGATGTATAGCCTCCACCCGTATTACTGGAGAAAGCATAGAGACGCGCACCGGGATTGTAGCGATAGGCGCCACCGCCCGCATAAGAGAACGTAGCCGAAGTACCGCTCGTAGTGGTAGTGGCAAACGCCAAAGGCGCCATACTCTGAACGGCGCCACTAAGCACGTATGGATGATAGATATTGAGCTGATCGCTGTTCCAAGAACAGCTGAAGGTGCCGCCATACGTATCGCTCATACTCACACGGCTCGAGGCCTCGCCCAGCTGTGCCGTAAGCGGAAGGCTCGCCACAGAGGCGCCCTCACTCACTCGAGCATTATCACTACTCTGGCAAGAGCCAAAGCACAACAGCAACGCAAGCACTACATATAGCGGCGCTGCTAAAAGAGGTCGACTAATTTGTTTCATCTTATCTTACTTTAAAATTAAAAGATTCGTTACCGAATATTGAGAGAACACTACTGACCCTGCCACAAGCAGAGACCACAGGAGCGGTCGAAATATAAGAGGCTCGCACCGGAAGGGTAGAAATTCAAGTAGCAGGCGTGCATGGCATTGGGTTGGGGCGTAGACGACCAATAGAAGCCCGTACTACCATCATAGACAGCGCCACTGCCAGCAAACGCACAGCCGGCAACTGGAAGGAAGAAGTAGTTAGTAGTCAAATTGAGACTCTTAACATTATCCGAAGTAAGGGCAATTGACGAACAGCTTTCATAACCACTGGAAGTATCGGAAGAAAAGCCGCTGATGCCCGATCGCTTGCGAAACCACATGCCAGAAGTAGTAGTCGTACCATCTGCCAATTTGTAAACAGTCGTATTGCCACCGGGAATATCCCCTTCATCCCAATAACAAGGTACGCTGAGGTACCAAGTTATCTCGTTTGCGTTAGGACAGTTCTGGCAGGCATAGCTGGCTTGATTCAGGTAGCTGCCTGTACCAATAATGGTATTGGCATTGGTAGGAGCAGTATTCAACGTGACAGGCTGATAGTCGGTAGCATCCCATGCAAAGAGCTTACTAGAATCGTAACTAAAAGGAGCATTAACTATCGCCAACGACTGGGATTTAATCTGAGCAGCAGCCAAAGAGAAACCACTGACCGCTACGGTAAGTGGAGTATAGACATAGCCCGAAGCATCCGAACACCAAACTATGAGCTTACCGTTGGTGGCGTTGAATGGCCACGTCATCAGATAAACATCAATCACTCCATCGATAGTTGGAGTAACGGTAGTTTGCCAACTCGTACCCCAAGAGCCGGTCAACTGGTTGAGACTGCCATCGGCATTGAGGGTAGCACTACCTCCATTGTCAGGAAGGATGTAGGCAGCCCAAGAGGTGAACTTCACCCTAACCGGATAGTTTTTAGAGAAGGTAGTGCTCATCAGATGAAAATTCAACATGCCGAAAAGGTGGTGCATCGTAAGCGAAGCGGGTTTACCGGTATTGTAATCTACAACAGCGCTGCCATAAAGTGCGTCGTACGTGGCGCAGTCGTTCAACGTGCCCTTTTGTCTGGTAAGCGTAGGTGCGGTAAGCGTACTCGTTCCGTCGTCAGCCACACTGGCTGTATATCCTCCACCAGTACCTTTGGAAAAAGCATAAAGCCGGGAGCCGGGATTGTAGCAATAACTACCGCCACCCGCATAAGAGAAAGTTGCCGAGGGAACGGCAGAAAGAGAAGTTCCGAACTCCAGACTCGTCATACCCCGAACGATACTTTCCAAAAAATATTTATGATACACATTAAGTTTATCTTTGTTCCATAAGCAACTGATGACACCGTCGTAAGCATCGCTCATACTCACACGGCTCGACACATCGCCTATCTGAGCAGTAAGCGGAAGGCTCGACACAGAGGCGCCCTCGCCTGCTCCGGCATTATCACTACTCTGGCACGAGCCAAGGCAAAGAAGTAGTGCAACCACTGCATACAGTGGTGTTGATATCATATATTGATAAAATGATTTCATCATTTAAATTAATTATTCTTATTTACCGATCGCTCCAAGTATCGGAGTCCGTGCCGCCAACCTTGGTCCAGCTATCCACCGCCACTCCACTGGGGCTATTGTCCGTCACACCCTGAGAGGCTGCAAAACGACCTTCGGTAGCAACTTGCACCCGCTCCGTGCGTGGTGCACCGTAGGCATGCTTGCCTATCTCGCTGTTGATTTCTCTTTTGGTGTTCATATATATATGTATCATTAAAAACTTTTTTTAATGGGGAATGCCTGGATGGCACCTACTGCGCCTTCCACAAGCTAAAACAGTTGGTACGGTTGACGCCTTCGAGGTACACAGCACCACTGTGGAAGAATATCTCGTAGGAGTACGAGGAATCGGAGCCGGCCGTAGACGACCAATAGTAAGCGCTTGTACCACCTTCATAGAAACGACCATCGCTGCCCGCACTGCCAATAGCCGGCAGGAAGAAGTAGTTAGTAGATAAACCGAGATCAGAAATAGCCTGAGCAGTCATTGTTGATAACTTACTGGGGGTCATTTTCTTCACGCCACTGGAATTGGTGGAAGAAAAATTGCTGATACCCGAACGCTTGCGAAACCACATGCCCGCCTTGGTAGTAGTACCATCAGCCAATTTGTAAACAGTCGTATTGCCACCGCTAATACTACCTGTGTCCCAATAACACGGCATACTCAGATACCAGCTTATTTCGTTATAGTTGGGACAATCTTTGCAAGCATAGCTGGCAATGGATGTAGAAGTTTTATTGGCATTGTTAATAGCAGTCTTCAAAGTGATGGGCTGATAGTCGGTAGCGTCCCAAGCGTAAAGTTTGGAGTAAGTCTCGTCAGGAGGAATATTAGCTATCGCCAATGGCTTCGACTTGAGCTGTGCGGCAGCCAAGCCGAAACCACTCAAGGTAATGGTACGGTCGGTATAAACATAGCCCGAAGCGTCCGAACACGAAACAGTGAGCGAACCGGTAATGGAGGTGAAAGGCCACGTCATGAAATAAACATCTACCACACCAGGGGTCGTAGGCGTGATGGTAGAGCTCCAACTGGTACCCCACGTGCCGGCAGGGTTGTTTTGGGTAAGTGTAATGCCGTCTGCCTTGAGGGTTGCATTGCCACCGTTGCCGGGTAGCATATTGGCGGCCGAAGAAGTAAGCTTCACCGTGACGGGATAGCTTGTAGAGAAACTGCTACTCGTGAGGTGAAGATTCATCATGCCGAAGAGGTGGTGCATCGCCAGCGTCCCGGGCAGGCCCGTACTGTAATCCACACCAGCACTACCATAGAGTGCATCGTAGGTGGCACAATCGGCCAACGTACCCTTCTGGCTACCCAGCACATTAGCCGTAAGCGTACCCGTTTTGTCAGCTGTCACACTTGTCGTATAATTCCCACTTGTTCCTTTCGAGAAAGCAAAAATTCGTGCACCGGGATTGTAATGATAGGCATCCTTACCCGTATAAGCGAACTTGGCCGAAACACCACCGTTAGCCGAAGTTGCAAATTCCAATGGCGCCATACTCTGAACGGCACCGTTGAGCACGTATGGATGATACACATTAAACTTGTCGCTGTTCCAATAGCAAGTGAAGGCGCCGCCATACGTGTCGCTCATGCCCACGCGGCTCGAAGCCTCGCCTATCTGAGCGGTAAGCGGAAGACTCGCCACAGAGGCGCCTTCACCTATCTTCGCATTATCACTACTCTGGCACGAGCCAAAGCATACTAGTAGCGCACTCATGGCATACAGCGGCGCTGCAAGAACATGTCGTAAAATCTTTCTCATCGTCTATTGTTTATCACACGTTGAGAGCCGGCAAAGCCTTCTTCGGTCTCTGCTGGCACTCGCAGCATAATTTATTTCTGTTTCAGATTATTGTAAATGGCATTGCGGAAAGCCCGTTTCTGCTTAATATCAGTTCTGTGATAGCAACCTACCCATGAATAGCATGTGGCGTTCATCAGGTCTTTGTTCAGGCGATACCACGGTGTAGTTGAGTGTCCGTCTACTCCAAATACATGCCCCAGTTCGTGAGCCAGTACGGTAGCGTTGAGGCAGCTTATTTGAGAGATGCCATAAGCGCAGTTATTATTCAGGCGATTGATGTTGTACGTGCTGGTATAGGCACATCCCAGCACCGATCCCCACCACCATTGGCGAACGAGGAAAAAGATATCCTTTCCGCCTGTAGGAAATTTCGCACTGTTGTTGCGCACATAAGCTTTGAAATTGGAAAGATCGGCCTCCGAATTTTTGGTACTACTGAAATCGCAATTCTGCACCGTGAACACCAGGTGGGGAGCATTTGCCTTGTCATCGCAGAATACATCGCTGATGGACTTCTGGGCCTTCTCGATCTGCCACGTCAGCTCGTGAGAGATGGGGCGAGTAGCGTTTTTGCCAATCAGCAGATACACATTCACCGTCTTGTTGCGTGGAAAGGTATATCCGGCAGCCCGGCTGGTGACTGTGGAGACCATCGCATTCTGCTCTTCGGACGAAACGGCCTTATAGTCTGTGGTCTGATCGGAAGAGGCAGCGTTGACCAACTTGCTGTGCGCCTCTTGAGCCTCGCCCAAATTAATCTTCAAGGAATGCGCCCCCACAGAAACGGCAGCCGAAGAAGTCGTTACCGAGCGGCTAGTCGTCGAATTGTCCGAATAGGCTTTCTGCACAGCATCCATATCGGCTGTGGAGGCATAAGATACATATCCTTTCTCATGTCCCGCCGTACCAATTCGCAGAGAGATAAACTTACTGCTCAAAGAGGCGGTAATCGAATCGTTTCCTTCGTAAGAGTTCACCGACTCGCCGGAAATGTTGATACTCACGTTGTCTACCTTTTTGAATGCGGCAACAGGAATCTCGACCATGCTATCTTTGAGTATGACTGTACTGCCCGATTCGATGGCAGATTTGGCATCGGCATAGTTGAAATTGTTCAAATCGATAACGACAGACGAAGCTGTTTTCGGAGCAGACGGCTCCGACTCTTTTGAGCACGATGCCAGCAATACTAATGCTAGAAGTGCTATAACACCCAATTTAAATTGTATCTTTTTCATCATAATTATTTTAAATATTAATTTATTAATTCTTCGGCAAGTGTTCTTCACACACTGAATACGACTTGCCGAAGGGTATGTAGAAAGTACACGACTATATGTTTTGGTTCTTAATCATCATTCGATCCTTGCCAATTCGGAGAGAACACTACTTCGCCTCCCAGAGACACTGGCCGGTGGGGCGGTAGATGGAGTAGAGGCCTGCACGGTCACTGTTGAAGAACAGGTAGTAAGCTAACGAGGAATTGATGCTGGGCGAAGACGACCAATAGCCGCCGGTGGTACCACCCAAAAGGAAATCACCACTACCGTAGTAGTTCGTATAGCCCACAGCCGGTAGGAAAAAGTAGTCGGTACTTAGATGAAGAGCAGAAATGTCCGCAGCACTCTTTGATGACAACTGCGTGATGGTAGCTTGATTCACGCCACTCAACGTTGTGGAAGAATAACTAATACCCGACTTCTTGTGAAACCACATGCCCGCCTTGGTAAAATTGCCATCTGCCATCGCATAGTTAGTAGTGTTGCCACCGTTAGAGCCTTGATTACCGTCATCCCAATAACATCCCGCCTTTAGGTACCAAGAAATTTCGTAATAGTTGGGGCAATTCTTACAAGCATAGAGCGCATGGTTACTATAATCGGTAGAGCTGCTGCCTACAGAAGTGGTATTGGCATTAGTAGGAATGGTGTTTACAGTGACGGGCTGAGAGTCTGTAGCATCCCAAGCGTAAAGTTTGGAGTAAGTAGTATCAAGAAGTCCTAGTGCTATTGGAAGCACTTTCACCTTAGAGGCGGCAAGAGTGTAAGAAGGAGTAACACTACCGATATACAGACTGCTACCAATGGAGACCAAAGCGGTGAAAGGACCTGATAAAGTGGTGGGAAAAGTAGAGAGATAAACATCCACACACTTACTCGATACACTATTCTCCGTATAAGTATACGGGGTAAAACTGCCGGAGGGATTCCAAGAGGAATTGAACGTCTTACCCGTATATGACGTACTCCCATCACTCCAGACCGAGACTGTTACACTGCCAGGAAAACAACAAAGAGTTCTGCTGCGGTCATTGAACGTGATGCCGCTTACGGGAGTTCCGACAGTAAAGGCCTCGCAAGTGAGATGAAAGCAGACCATTCCACCCAAATGATTCATCGTGAGCGCACCGGGAACACCGGTTGCGGCGTCGACAGTGGTATACCCCGCCATGGCATCGTAAAGAGCTGCATTCTGAGTACCGGTGAGCGTGCCGTCCTGGCTGGCCCAATCTGTGAGGGATAGGTTCAGAGGTGTAGCCGCGCCCGTGGCACTCGAAGTGCACTGCCCCGTGCCGGTGAGCTTATTGAAAGCATATACTGGTTGTCCCGGATTGTAAGCATAATCGGAAATATCTGTATAGACAAACACCGCACTCGAAGTGCCCGTGGCAGTGGTCGTAAAACT
Organism: uncultured Bacteroides sp.; assembly: GCA_963676865.2. Taxonomy (GTDB): domain Bacteria; phylum Bacteroidota; class Bacteroidia; order Bacteroidales; family Bacteroidaceae; genus JAAYUD01. Next base: position 537,244 of record CAXXSS010000001.1, read on the forward strand.
GAGAGGCATCAAACCCTGGGCTATTCCATTACTCTGATAAGTATGATAGATACTCAACACATCGTTGTTCCACGTCTGGGCGAAAGCACCGCCATAGGCATCGTTCATCGTAGTACGGCTCACAGCGCCCGAAAGATTGGCCTTCAACGCGACATCTTTGACGCAAGCCGGACCAGAGGTCTCTTTATCGCTCTGGCAAGCGCACAGAGCGAAGGCAAATACCGACAAGAACGATATACATATATAATTGAATCTTTTCACTTTTTCTTTGATCTTAAAAGATTGTTCGTACATTTTTATTGATTTATTCTTTGTCCCAACTACCTATTGTAGTACCCGATGACTGGGCAACGTTAGTCGTCTTGGTCCAATCGTCAACTTTGAGGCTGCTAGAATCATTTACACTTTGAGAAGCGGCAAATGTCCCTTCGGTCTCGACCTGTACCCGCTCTACACGGGGGGCTACGTAGGCATGCTTGCCTATCTCACTATTATTCTCTTTTCCGGTATTCATATACCTTATCTATTTCGTTAAAAACTTTTTTTAAAATGTTCAAATTTCCTGGGGTGATGAACCCCAGGAAAGAAATCGAATACGCTTCGCTCACTGCAAATGCTGAGAGAACACTACTGAACCTGCCACAGGCTGAAACCAGAGACGCGAGAGCCGAAGTCGTAGAGGATCGCACTGGTACTTTTGAAGTACAGACAGTAGGCGTTCGAGGTATTGGAGCAGGGAGTAGACGACCAATAGCGGCCGTACGTACCACCACTATCGAAAGAGCCATCAGTGAAGCTCGCACAGCCGGCGGCGGGCAGGAAGAAGTAGTCGGTACTCAAATTTAATGCACTAATCTGAGTGGGAGTCAGATCGGACAATTTCACGGGACGAGCAATCTGCTTATTGGAAGAAGCACTTACTGTTGAGGAAAAGCCCGTGATTTTTGATTGCTTCCGAAACCACATACCTGCCGTAGTACTGCCTTGTGCTAGAGTATAGATTGTAGTATTACCGCCATTAGCTCCCTGAGTACCGTCATCCCAATAGTATTGAGCAGTCAAATACCAACTAATTGCATTGTAGTTAGGACAGTTTTGGCAAGCATTAAGGGCATGGATAGTGGAGTTGGTAGGGTCGCTGGATACAGTAGCGCGATTGGCATTGGTAGGAACTGTATTCAATTTGACAGGCTGAGAATCTGTGGCATCCCAAGCATAAACTTTGGAATAAGTAGCATCGGTAGGAGCCGGAGCATTAACTAGCGCCAGCAGCTTGGACTTAACCTGAGCAGCAGCCAAAGAGAGACTATTAATCGCTACGGTGAGTGGAGTATAAACATTACCGGAAGCGTCCGAACAAGAGACCTTGAGCGTACCGCTAATGGCACTGAAAGGCCAAGTCATGAAATAAACATCCACCACCCCAGCTGTCGTCGGGGTGACGATAGCGCTCCAGCTCGTACCCCAAGAGCCGGTCAACTGGTTGAGACTGCCGTCTGCATTGAGGGTAGCACTACCACCGTTATCGGGAAGAATGTTGGCAGCCGAAGAGGTGAGCGTCACCCTAACCGGATAGCCCGGAGAAAAATTGCTGCTCGTGAGATGAAAGTTCATCATTCCAAAGAGGTGGTGCATCACCAGCGAACCGGGCAGACCCGTACTGTAGTTCACACTGGCACTTCCATAGAGTGCATCGTAGTTGGCGCAGTCGCTCAACGTACCATTCTGACTGGCAAGCGTAAGTGCAGTAAAGGTACTCGTTCCATCGTTTTCCACCTTGGTCGTATAGCCTCCACCCGTACCTTTGGAGAAGGCATAAAGCCGCGAACCGGGATTGTAGCGATAGGCATCGCTACCCGTATAAGAAAATGCCGCCGAAGTGCCGTTGGTAGCTGGAGTACCGAATTCTAAAGGCGTCATATTCTGGACAGCCGTACCAAGTACATATTGGTGATAGACACTCAACTTGTCGCTATTCCAATAGCAACTGAAGACACCGCCGTAAGTATCGCTCATACCCACGCGGCTCGAAGCCTCGCCTATCTGAGCTGTAAGTGGAAGGCTAGCCACAGAAGCTCCCTCACCCACTTTCGTATTGTCACTGCTTTGGCACGAGCCAAAGCACACTAGTAGCGCACCCAATACATACAGGGGCGCTGATATGATATATTGATAAAATGATTTCATTATTTAAATTAATTATTATTTACTAATCGCTCCAAGTATCGGCATCCGTACCCCCGAATTTCGTCCAGGTATCTACCGCCACTCCACTCGGACTATTGTCCGCCATACTCCGAGAGGCAGCAAAGCTCCCTTCGATCGCAACCTGCACACGCTTCATACATGGCACTTCGTAGACATACATGTCTATTTCACTGTTATTTTCTTTTCTAAGGGTCATTTTGTATTTCGGGGGACCAATCGACTCTCATTTTAACACTCATGCGATATTTCGCAACAGACGCGAGACATCCGTCTCTTCCATTTGTTACAATGCGTAAATTTTCATTCCTCTTTTTCTTAAAACAGCCTACAGCAGTAATTAAATACTATCGTCATAGCCGTTTAGTGGTTCCTGGGCCCCACCCCAGGAAAGGAGCGAATGCGCTTCGCTTAATTGCAAAATTCTGAGAGCAAACTACTGAGCCTGCCACAGACAGAAGCCGAGGCGGCGACTAGCTCCGATGCTGAGGTCCGCACCGGAGCTATCGAAGTACAGGCAGTAGGCGCTCGAGGCAACGAATGTGGGTGTAGACGACCAATAGCTGCCAGTCGTACCACCATTATAGAAAGCACCAGTACTGTCGTTCGTTAAGCCGGCTGCCGGAAGGAAGAAATAGTCGGTTTGCAACTTTAATGCTGAAATAGCACTAGGGTCCATTCCGGACAATGCCACGGACTTAGAAATCATAGTGCCGGTAAAAGCACTTGTTGAAGAAAAGCCTGTGATTTTTGATTGCTTCTTAAACCACATACCAGCCTTGGTAGTACTGCCTGCTAGGGTATAGATTGTGGCGTTTCCACCTCTAGAATCCTGATCACCGCCATCCCAATAGTATGGAACACTCAAATACCAACTAATTGCATTATAGTTAGGACAATTTTTGCAAGCATAGAACGCACGGCTGCTGTAATCGGTAGAGCTGCTGGCTATAGGAATGGCATTGGCATTGGTAGGGGCTTTTCCGGTGTTGATGGTGACGGGCTGATAGTCGATGGCGTCCCATGCGAAGAGCTTACTCGAATCATAAAAAATAGAGCCTTTCGACAACAGTACAGGAATCACCTTCATCTTAGAGGAGGCAAGAGTGTAAGCAGAAGTAACACTACTGGCATACAAAGTGCTACCCAAGGAAAACTTAACGATAAGAGGTCCGACGATACTACTAGGAAATGTGGAGAGATAAACATCTATACATTTGCTCGAGACGCCATTCTCGGTATAACTATAAGGGATGAAACTCCCGTTCGGACTCCAACTACCAGTAAAGACAGGGGTGGTAGTAACTACGCCATCCGAAGCCACAGAAACAGTCGCACTGCCAGGAAAACAACAAGGGGAAGCACTGCCGTCACTAAAATGAATACCATTGATAGTCTGTCCCACAGTAAAACCATCGCAAGTGAGATGAAAGCAGACCATTCCACCCAAATGATTCATCGTGAGGGAAGCAGGAACACCTGTCGTAGCATCGGCAGTGGTGTAGCCCGCCATGGCATCGTAAAGAGCTGCATTCTGAGTGCCGGTGAGCGTACCATCCTGGCTGGCCCAACCCGTAAGAGACAGGCTTAGAGGTGTAGCCGCAATGCCCGTGACGCTCGGAGTGCACTGCCCCGTGCCGGTGAGCTTATTGAAAGCATAGAGAGGCTGCCCCGGATTGTAAGTATAATCGGAAATATCGGTATAGTTGAATACCGCACTCGAAGTGCCCGTGGCAGTAGTCGTAAAACTGAGAGGCATCAAGCCCTGAGCTGTTCCATTACTTTGATAAGTATGATAGATACTCAGCACATCGTTGTTCCACGTCTGGGCGAAAGCACCGCCATAGGCATCGGTCATCGTAGTACGGCTCACGGCGCCCGAAAGATTGGCCTTCAAGGCAACATCTTTGACGCAAGCCGCACCGGAAACCTGCTTATCGCTCTGGCAAGCGCACAGAGTGAAAGCAAATACCGATAAGAACGATATACATATATAATTGAATCTTTTCACTTTTTCTTTAGCATTAAGAAGTCGTTTTATTGAATTATTCTTTGCTCCAACTACCAATTGTCGTACCCGATGACTGGGCAACGTTAGTCGTCTTGGTCCAATCGTCAACTTTGAGGCTGCTAGAATCATTTACACTCTGAGAAGCGGCAAATGTCCCTTCGGTCTGTACTTGTACCCGCTCTACACGAGGGGCCACGTAGGCATGCTTGCCTATCTCTCTATTATTTTCTTTTTCGGTATTCATATACCTTATCTATTTATTAAGATTTTTTTTAATGCTCAAATTTCCTGGGGTTCACCACCCCAGGAAAGTATCGAATACGCTTCGCTCAATACAAATGCTGAGAAAACACTACTGCCCCTGCCACAGGCTGAAGCCGCAAGCGCGGCTGCTGTAGTTAACGTACACACCGTCGCTGAGGAAGTGCAGGTAGTAGGCGTTCGTGGTATCGGAGTGGGGAGTAGACGACCAATAGAAACCCAAATCACCACGACTGAAAGAACCATAATCGTAGCTCGTATAGCCGGCTGCCGGGAGGAAGAAGTAGTCGGTACTCAACTTTAATGCTGAAATTTGAGTGGAGGTCATTCCAGACAATGCCACGGAATTACTAATCTTGGTGCCGGTAAAAGCAGTAGTTGAAGAAAAGCCCGTGATTTTTGATTGCTTCCGAAACCACATACCTGCCGTAGTATTGCTTTCTGCTAGAGTATAGATTGTAGTATTACCACCATTAGCTCCCTGGTTACCGTCATCCCAATAGTATTGAGCACTCAGATACCATGTGATTTCGTTATAACTGGGACAATTCTTGCAGGCGTAGCTGGCTTGATTGAGATAGCTACCTGTACCTTTAACAGGATTGGCGTTGGTAGGAACGGCATTTACGGTGACAGGTTTAGAATTGATGGCGTCCCAAGCATAAAGTTTGGAGTAATTAGTATTGCACAGAGCTATTGGAAGCACCTTCACCTTAGAGGCGGCAAGAGCGTAATAAGGAGTAACACTACCGGAATACAGACTGCTACCAATGGAGACCGAAACGGTGAGAGGACTAGATAAAGTAGTGGGAAAAGTAGATAGATAAACATCCACCCACTTACTCGATACACCATTCTCCGTATAATAGTACGGGGTAAAACTGCCGGAGGGATTCCAAGAGGAATTGAACGTCTTACCCGTATATGACGTACTCCCATCACTCGAGACCGAAACGGTAGCACTACCGGGAAAACAACTGGGACTGCTGCTGCCGTCGTTGAACGTGATACCGCTTACGGGGGTTCCCACAGTAAAACCATCGGAAATGAGATGAAAGCAGACTATTCCACCCAAATGATTCATCGTAAGGGAACCGGGAACTCCTGTCGCGGCATCGGTAGTCGCGTAGCCCGCCATAGCATCGTAAAGAGCTGCATTCTGAGTACCGGTGAGCGTGCCGTCCTGATTGGCCCAACCCGTAAGAGACAGGCTCAGAGGTGTAGCCGCAATGCCCGTGACGCTCGGAGTGCACTGCCCCGTGCCGGTGAGCTTATTGAAAGCATAGAGAGGCTGCCCCGGATTGTAAGTATAATCGGAAAGGTCTATATAGTTGAATACCGCACTCGAAGTACCCTTGGCAGTGGTCTTAAAACTGAGAGGCATCAAGCTCTGGGCTGTTCCATTACTCTGATAAGTATGATAGATACTCAGCATATCGTTGTTCCAAGTCTGGGCGAAAGCACCGCCATAGGTATCGGTCATCGTGGTACGGCTTACCGCACCCGAAAGATTGGCCTTCAAGGCAACATCTTTGACGCAGGCCGCACCGGAAACCTGCTTTTCGCTCTGGCAAGCGCACAGAGCGAAGGCAAATACCGACAAGAACGATATACATATATAATTGAATCTTTTCACTTTTTCTTTGATTTTAAAATATTGTTCGTACATTTTTTATTGATTTATTCTTTGTCCCAGCTACCGATAGTAGTACCCGATGACTGGGCAACGTTAGTCGTCTTGGTCCAATCGTCAACTTTGAGGCTGCTAGAATCATTTACACTCTGAGAAGCGGCAAATGTCCCTTCGGTCTCGACCTGTACCCGCTCTACACGAGGGGCCACGTAGGCATGCTTGCCTATCTCACTATTATTTTCTTTTTCGGTATTCATATACCTTATCTATTTATTAATATTTTTTTAAATGCTCAAATTTCCTGGGGTTCACCACCCCAGGAAATGAAACGGATACGCTGCGCTCAATTGCTAATTCTGAGAGAATACTACTGCGCCTTCCACAAGCAGCTACCGTAGTTACGGCCGCCGACGTAGAGGTACGCATTGGGAGTGGAGAAATTGCATAAGATCAGATAATAGGCGGTCGAGGTATCATTCGAGGGCGTAGATGACCAATAGCAGGCCTCCGCACCCCTACCAGAGAACCTGAACCCGGTGGCTTCACCCATATCGCCGACAAGCGGTAGAAAAAAGTAGTCGGTACTCAATTTTAAGGCAGAAATCTGAGTGGAGGTCATACCAGACAATGCCACGAAAGTAGTAATCCTAGTGCCAGAGAAAAAAGTAGTTGAAGAAAAGCCCGTGATCTTTGATTGCTTCCGAAACCACATTCCTGCCTTGGTAGCACTGCCATCTGCACAAGAATAACTTGTGGCGTTACCACCATTAGACGCCTGCTTTCCGTCATCCCAATAGTATTGAGCGCTCAGATACCAAGTTATTTCATTATAGCTGGGACAATTTTTGCAAGCGTAGCTGGCTTGATTCCCACCAATTCCTGAGCCCCTAATGGTATTGGCATTGGTCGGAACGATATTTATAGTGGCGGGCTGATAATCCGTAGCATCCCAAGCGTAAAGTTTGGAGTAAGTAGCATCAGGGGGAGTATTAGCTATCGCCAGCTGCTTGGATTTAATCTGAGCGGCAGCTAGAGAGAAACTGCTGATTGTTACGGTGAGTGGAGTATAGAAATAGGAAGCATCCGAACACGAAACAGTGAGCGTACCGTTGGTGGCGCTGAAAGGCCATGTCATCATATAAACATCGACCACGCCAGCTGTCGTCGGGGTAACGGTGGCGCTCCAATTTGTGCCCCAAGAGCCGGTCAACTGGTTGAGACTGCCATCGGCATTGAAGGTAGCGCTACCACCGTTGTCGGGAAGGATATTGGTAGCAGATGAGGTGAGCGTCACCGTGACTGGATTGCGCGTAGAAAAGTTGCTATTGGTGAGGTGTAGATTCAGCATACCATAAAGGTGGTGCATCGTGAGCGAAATGGGTTTACCCGTATTGTAATCCACACCGGCGCTGCCATAGAGCGCGTCGTATTTGGCGCAGTCGCTCAACGTACCATTCTGACTGGCAAGCGTAGAAGCGGTAAGGGTACTCGTTCCATCGTTTTCCACACTGGCCGCATAACCTCCACCCGTACCTTTGGAGAAAGCATAAAGCCGCGAACCGGGATTGTAGCGATAGGCATCGCTACCCGTATAAGAAAATGCTGCCGAAGTGCCGTTGGTAGCTGGAGTACCGAATTCTAAAGGCGTCATGTTCTGAACAGCGCCACTGAGAACGTATGGATGATAGACACTCAACTTGTCGCTATTCCAATAGCAACGGAAGGCACCACCGTAAGTATCGCTCATACCCACGCGGCTCGAAGCCTCACCTATCTGAGCTGTAAGTGGAAGGCTAGCCACAGAAGCCCCCTCGCCCACTTTCGTATTGTCACTGCTCTGGCACGAACCAAAGCACACTAGTAGCACACCCAATACATACAGGGGTGCTGATATCATATATTGATAAAATGATTTCATATAATTATTTATATTAGAAGTTGTTTGAACTTTTATTTATTGATTGCTCCATATATCGGAGTCTATGCTGCCGGCTTTCGTCCAGCTATCCACACCATTCGGACTATTGTCCGTCACACCCAAAGAGGCAGCAAAGCCCCCATTCGGTCTGTACCTGCATGCTTTCTACGCAGGGGGCCACGTAGGCATGCTTCACTATTTCACTCTCGATTTCTTTTTCGTTGTTCATTGTAATTGTATTTAAAAATTTCAGAATAATACTGTTGTTTTCATCTTACTTTTCTTCTTACGATAAGAGTTCCAAATACGCATCGCTCAATAGCGAATGCATAGAGGACACTACTGCGCCTGCCAGAGAGGCAGACCGGACTTGCGGGGAGCACCCGTGAGACTCATTGTGCTACTTTGGAAATATAAAACAAAGGCGTACATAATGTCTAAATGTGCTGTAGACGACCAATAGGCACCAGTAACACCACCGTCATAGAAAGCACCTTGGCTGAAGTCTGTTCCACCACAAGCAGGTAGAAAAAAGTAGTTGCTGCTTAGGTTTAGGCTCGACGCTAGTTGGTCGGTAAGAGCGACAGGTGTGCTGCTAGTTTTTCCACTGGAAGTCGTGGCAGAAAAGCCGGTGATGAGAGATTTTTTCTTAAACCACATACCCGCCTTGGTGATACTGCCATCTGCCAGTTTGTAGCTCGTGGTGTTGCCACCATTGATGCTGCCATTGTCCCAATAGCAATCGACACTCAAATACCAGCTAATTTCGTTATAACAAGGACAGTTTTTGCAAGCGTAACCGGCATTATTGATATAAACCATTTTAGAAAGACTAATGCCATTGGCATTGGTAGGAACAGTACCCAACGTAACAGGCTTAGAATCGGTGGCGTCCCAAGCATAAAGTTTGGAGTAAGTAGCATCGGCAGAAATGTTAGTTATCGCCAGCGACTTGGATTGTAGTTGAGCGGCAGCCATAGAGAAATTACTGATCGTTATGGTAAGAGGGGCGTAAACATAAACGGAGGTATCTGAACACGAAAAGGTAAGCGTACCGTTAATGGCACTGAAAGGCCAAGTCACCAGATAAACATCAACTACCCCATTGGTAGTCGGTGTGACGGTGGTACTCCAACTCGTACGCCAAGAGCCGGTCAACTTGTTGAGAGTACCATCGGCATTGAGGGTAGCGCTACCACCGTTGTCGGGCAGGATGTTGGCAGCCGAAGAGGTGAGCGTCACCTTAACGGGATAACCCGTAGAAAAGTTGCTATTGGTGAGGTGAAAGTTCAGCATACCGAAAAGGTGGTGCATCGTGAGTGACTCGGGTTTACCCGTGTTGTAATCCACACCGGCACTGCCATAGAGCGCGTCGTAGTTGGCGCAATCGCTCAACGTACCCTTCTGACTGGCAAGCGAAGGTGCGGTAAGGGTACTCGTTCCGTCGGCTGCCACACTGGCCGTATAGCCTCCACCCGTACCTTTGGAGAAGGCATAAAGCCGCGAACCGGGATTGTAGCGGTAAGCATCGCCACCCGTATAAGAAAATGCCGCCGAAGTGCCGTTTGTAGCCGGAGTACTGAATTCCAAAGGCGTCATAGGCTGAACAGCGCCACTGAGAACGTATGGATGATAGACACTCAACTTATCGCTATTCCAATAGCAACTGAAAGCGCCACCATACGTATCGCTCATACCCACGCGACTCGACGTTTCGCCTATCTGAGCCGTAAGCGGAAGACTCGCCACAGAAGCGCCTTCGCCCACTTTTACATTATCGCTGCTCTGGCACGAACCAAAGCACAGAAGCGACACACACACAACATACAGAGGTGCCGATATCATAAATTGATAAAATGATTTCATTATTTAAATTAATTATTATTATTTACCGATCGCTCCAAGTATAATACTTCGTAGACATGCTTGCCTATCTCATGGTTCATTTCTTTTTCGATATGCATCTGAGATCTATTAAGAAGTTGTTCTGAATTAAAAAAAATTTAGACTCGACAAGAATCGAATACGATTCGCGCAATGCAAATGCTGAGAGAACACTACTGAGCCTGCCACCGGCAGAATCCGAAAATGCGGCCATTGCCCGTTATGTCCGCACCGGTACTGACGATGTGCAGGGGGTAGGCGCACGAGGAATCATCGGGGTAGGTCGAAGACGACCAATAGTTGCCGTCCGCACCCCCACCAGCGAAAGAGCCATCACTGTCGGTCGTATAGCCGACAGCCGGAAGGAAGAAGTAGTCCCTGATGAGATGAAGAGCACTAATTTGAGCGGGAGTCAGATTCGATAACTGCCTATCACCACCAGTATTAGTAAGATTCACACCACTAGAAGTGGTGGAAGAAAACGATGATCCGATGACCGATTTCTTCTTAAACCACATGCCGGTCCTGGTATAGGTATTATTTGCCGTTTTGTAATACACCGTATTGCCGCCTCTAGCCGCCTGGGTGCCATCGTCCCAATAACAGCCGGCACTCAGATACCAAGTAATTTCGTTATAGTTAGGACAATTTTTGCAAGCGTAGCTGGCATGATTGAGAAAATCAGAGGCTGAAGGAGTGGGATTGTAGTTGGTAGGAATGCTTTTTAAATCGACAGGCTGATAGTCAATGGCATCCCAAGCGTAAAGTTTGGAGTAAGTATCATCAAGAATTCCTAGTGCTATTGGAAGCACTTTCACCTTAGAGGCGGCAAGAGTGTAAGAAGGAGTAACACTACCGATATACTGACTGCTACCAATGGAGACCAAAGCCGTGAGAGGACTAGATAAAGTGGTGGGGAAAGTAGATAGATAAACATCCACACACTTACTCGATACACTATTCTCCGTATAAGTATACGGGGTAAAACTGCCGGAGGGATTCCAAGAAGAATTGAACGTCTTACCCGTATATGACGTACTCCCATCACTCAAAACCGAGACGGTAGCATTACCAGGAAAACAACTGGGACTGCTGCTGCCGTCGTTGAACGTGATACCGCTTACGGGGGTTCCCGCAGTAAAACCATCGCAAGTGAGATGGAAACAGACCGTCCCACCCAAATGATTCATCGTGAGAGAACCGGGAACACCTGTCGAAGCATCGGTAGTGGCGTAGCCCGCCATGGCATCGTAAAGGGCTGCATTCTGAGTGCCGGTGAGCGTACCATCCTGACTGGCCCAACCCGTAAGAGACAGGTTCAGAGGTGTAGCCGCAATGCCCGTGACGCTCGGAGCGCACTGCCCCGTGCCGGTGAGCTTATTGAAAGCATAGACTGGCTGGCCAGGATTGTAAGCATAATTGGAAAGGTCGGTATAGTTGAATACCGCACTCGAAGTGCCCGTGGCAGTGGTTGCAAAACTGAGAGGCATTAAGCTCTGGGCTGTTCCATTACTTTGATAAGTATGATAGATACTCAACACATCATTGTTCCACGTCTCGGCGAAAGCACCGCCATAGGTATCGGTCATCGTAGTACGACTCACAGCGCCCGAAAGATTGGCCTTCAAGGCAACATCTTTGACACAAACCGGACCGGAAACCTGCTTATCGCTCTGGCAAGCGCACAGAGCGAAAGTAAATACCGACAAAAACGACATACATAAATAATTTAATCTTTTCACTTTTTCTTTGATATTAAGAAGTTGTTTTATTGATTTATTCTTTGTCCCAACTACCGATAGTAGTACCCGATGACTGGGCAACGTTAGTCGTCTTGGTCCAATCGTCAACTTTGAGGCTGCTAGAATCATTTACACTCTGAGAAGCGGCAAATGTCCCTTCGGTCTGTACTTGTACCCGCTCTACACGAGGGGCCACGTAGGCATGCTTCTCAATTAGATCTTCGTTTTCGCTATTCATTATTTATTCTTTTAAAAATTATCATCGTTGTTTGGATAAGTACCTATTCGCTACTGAACAGCCCACAGAGAGTTGCCGTATGCACGGTTGCCGTTGCCCGGACCGAAGTCGGCACCGGTGCTACTGAAAATGAGATGGTAGCCGTTGGTGGTACCCGTATCGGGTGTAGACAGCCAATAGAAGCCGTTTGCTCCGCCATAATTGAAAGCGCCGGTACTATAATTGGTCGAACCCGCTGCCGGCAGAAAGAAGTAGTCGCTGCTAAGCTTGAGGGCTGCGATATCGGAAGTACTCATCGTTGATAACTGAGTGACAGTGCCACTATCTTTCCCACTATAAACGATGGAAGAGAAACCGGAGATGCCCGATTTCTTGCGAAACCACATTCCTGAAGTAGTCGTACTGCCATCAGCCAGTTTGTAAGCTGTGGTATTACCTCCACTGATAGAACCGTTGTCCCAATAGCAGGGAACACTGAAATACCAGCTCATCTCGTTGGCGCAAGGACAATTTTTGCAAGCATAGCTGGCATTGTTCGACCACTCGTTGTCGGTATAATTAAAACAATTGGCATTGGTAGGAACAGTATTTACGGTGACGGGCTGATAGTCGGTAGCGTCCCAAGCAAAGAGTTTGCTCGAGTCGTAAGTGAAAAGCGTGCCGTTTATTGCCAATGACTGAGACTTGAGCTGAGCGGCAGCCAGAGAAAAATTGTTGAGCGTGAGGATACCATCGGTATAAATATTGCCGGTGTGGTCGGAGCAAGAGACAGTGAGAGTGCTGTTGATAGCGCTGAAAGGCCACGTCATGAGATAAACATCTACCGCGCCACTTGTTGTCGGAGTAATGGTGGCGCTCCAACTCGGGCTCCAAGAACCGGTCTGCGTACCAAGAGTGCCGTCCGCCCCAAGAGTTGCAGTGCCACTATTACCCGGAAGGAAGTTGGCACTGGAAGAGGTGAGTGTCACCGTAACGGGATAGCTCGTAGAAAAGCTGCTACTCGTGAGGTGAAGATTCAGCATGCCGAAAAGGTGGTGCATGGTTAACGGTTCGGGTGATCCCGTATCGTTATTTACGACTGCACTTCCATAGAGAGCATCGAATGTAGCACAGGTGCTCAATGTTCCAGGTTGACTTGCGAGCCTGGAAACTGTAAGGGTAGTCGTACCATCGTCTGCCACACTAGCCGTATAGCCTCCGTTGGTATAACTCGAGAAAGCATAAATCCGTGAGCCGGGATTGTAGCGATATTCGCCACTACCAGTATAAGAGAATGTGCCCGAAGTGCCGCTCGTTGCGGAAGTGGCAAATTCCAAAGGCATGATGCTTTGGGCTGTGCCGTTCAGTACGTATTTGTGATAGACGCTAAGTCTGTCTCCGTTCCAATAACAACTGAAAGTACCGCCGGATGTATCGTCCATCCCCACGCGACTCAAGACGCTCTCTAGTTGAGCTGTAAGCGGAAGATTTGTCACTAAGGCACCTTCTTTCGTATCATTACTACTCTGGCAAGAGCCAAAGCATAAAAGCAATGCACCCGCTACGAATAAGGGTGCTGAAATAACATTTCGATAAATTTTTCTTATAAACATATTCATTTCAAATATAATTGATTATGTATTTTGCATTAAATATTACTGGGCGTTAAGAGGTTATTTTGAATTTTTATCGAAATAGTTTCAGACTATTATTTTCCTAAAAATTCAAAACTGCTTCTAAGTATCAGTATTGATACCGATAACTCTCGTCCAAGCATCTACGGCCACACCGAGTGACCGATAAACCGGCTCGGAAGAATACCTCCGCCAGAATATGCTGAAAGTGGATGATGCCGCAAGTATAAAGATTTGGATTCAGACAGAGCGGCATACGAAAGAAAACACTATGAGGTAGATATATACCACACCATTGGTAACCGTAATGATAATAAACATGAGCTTACGCCCCCAAAACCGGTAGGCGAATGAAACGTGCCGCCTGCCTCGAAGTTACTATTACCACCGTCGAAAAGAAAGATGTTGGGAATGGAAGAAGTGAGCGTCACCGTAACAGGATTGCTCATGGAGAAGAGTGTGTTCGTGTAAGAGTATATCACAGAAGTACCGCCATTAACTGAAGTTGCAAACTCCAAAGGCGTCATATTCTGAATGGCTCCGCTGAGCGCGTATTTATGATACACGTTAAATTTGTTGCAGCTCTGGCAAGAACAAAAGCAAACAAGCAATGCACTCAGAGCAAACTGAGACGTTGCAAAAGCATGTCGATTAATCTTTTTCATAAAAGTATATTATATCAAATCTTATTGATCGTTCCAGGTATCGATATTCGTATTGCGGAATTTGCCCCAAGCATCCATCGCCATTCCACCCTGACCATCGTCCATCACGCGGTGAGAGCCCTTTAATTGACCTTCGACCTGAAACTGCACCCTTTCTACATACGGTGCCATATAGGCATGATCGCCTATCTCACTATTATTCTCCTTTTCGTTATTCATATTTTATTTTCTTTTAAAAGCCACCGCTATTGTTTATAGCGATCACCAATTCTTCGCACACCGTGCAAAGAATTAAAAGCATTGCGCAGAGCACAACATCTGAAGAAAGCTACTGTAACACCCACAAAGAATATCCAGACCTACGATCGCTGGAGGAAACACTGACAATAGTACTACCAAAGCCTAATCCATAAGCATTTAGAGCATCATTACCGGGTGTAGAAGACCAATAGTAACCCGTTTCATCATAACCATTGAGCCCACCAGTGTCGCTATCCGTAAAACCGATAGCCGGCAGGAAGAAATAGTTCGCACTCAGATCGAGACTGGAAGCGAGAGCATCGGTAAGAGCAATGGGAGCACGGGAAACACCGGCAGCGATATTGCCATAGCTGCTAGTAGAAGAAAAACCGGGAATGCCAGATCGCTTCCTAAACCACATACCTGCAGTTGTATAATTATTGTTGGACACTTTGTAGCTCGTACTATTGCCACCGTTAATGCTGCCATTATCCCAATAACAGTCGACACTCAGATACCAACTGATTTCGTTAGCATTAGGACAGTTTTTGCAAGCATAACTGGCATGATTAATATAATCGGCGGCACTGGCAGAAGTATTGGCATTGGTAGGAACTATTTGTAATTCTACCATTTGATAGTTGGTAGCGTCCCAAGCGTAGACACTGGAATAGGTATCGGGAGTTATCAAAGTGGACGTTATTGCCAGAGGCTTGGATTTGAGTTGTGCAGCAGCCAAAGAAAAGCCGCTGAGTTTTACATTACGATCAACATAAATATTACCAGATTTATCCAAACAGGAGACGGTAAGTGTGCCATTGATTTTGCTGAAAGGCCAAGTCATGAAGTAAACATCTACTACGCCACCTGTCGTGGGAGTAATAGTAGTGCTCCAACTTGTGTTCCAAGAGCCTACTAGTTTGTTGAGAGTGCCATTCACATCGATAGTAGCATTGCCGCCGTTACCGGGAAGAATGTTGGCGATCGAAGAAGTCAATTTCACTGTAACAGGATAGCTCGCAGAGAAGTTGCTATTGGTGAGGTGAAGGTTCATCATTCCGAAAAGGTGGTGCATCGTCAGCAACCCTGGCAGCCCAGTACTGTAGTTCACGCCTGCACTTCCATAAAGCGCATCGTACTTGGCACAGTCTGTTAAAGTTCCATTTTGATTCGAGAGAGTTGTTGCTTTAAGAGTACTCACTCCTGCATCTGTTACACTCATGGTATATCCCGCTATTGTATTGCTTGAGAAGGCATAAAGACGTGAACCCGGATTGTAGCGATAAGAACTGCTACCCTTATAAGAAAAGATAGCCGAAGTACCGCCATTAGCCGAAGTAGAAAAATCTAAGGGCGTTATGTTCTGAATGGATCCACTCTGCACATATTTATGATACACTTTGAACTTATCACTGTTCCAATAACAGCTGAAAGCACCACCGTATGTATCATTCATACCCACGCGACTCAAAGACTCTCCTATCTGAGCCGTAAGTGGAAGGCTTGCCACCGAAGCGCCTTCGCCCATATTTGTATTATCACTACTCTGGCAAGAGCCAAAGAAAAGAAGCAGCGCCACCATTACACACTGCGGCACTGAAATGACATAACGATTAAATTGTTTCATTAAAGTTATTATTTTAAAAACAGTTTACATTGATTCTTAAGTCACCGGTTATGATTCGTAGTAAAATTGCCGATGGGGACAAACAAGAAATCAATGTTCCTGCAACATTTTCTCCTAAAAGAGAAGATGTACACATGATGAATAATTGAATTAGATTCAAGGATATTAAACTGACTATTCTCACGAACCATCAGTTTCAAAGTTTACTTACCTGCATAATAAGTAGGAACAATCAGTATTTGATTTTCAAAAGCTTACAGTAATATAAATCGTAATAGAACAACTCGATCATTACAATTCTTATAAGCCATTATCTTACTATAACCCAGTAACTAATATTTTATAATATCAAGAGCCAACATCTCAGAAGCTGTTCCAAAGAGACCATATCAATAGCCCAATTCTTCGAACCATGATTTGACTAAAGGTATCCACAGCTCGGTTGAGATAGGATTACGGCTCAAATTGATCATGTGCTGACCATGCGGAAAGATATGCAGAGAAGCATTTACTCCTTTTTCGCGAAGAGCAAGATACATCAAAGCACTATTGAATGAAGGCACCGTCGGATCGTCATTGGCCTGTATCAATAAAGCAGGAGGCGTAGTCTCTGTCACATGCAAATTAGGAGAATACTTATCAATCATATATTTGCTTGCATTTTTACCTAACAAATAATCACGCGAATCTTTGTGGGCATAGGGATCGGCCAACGAAATAAGCGGTGAAAGTAAAATCATGTAATCAGGACAAGATGAATAGCCAGACAATGAGTCTTTCACTTCTGTCACATCTTCGGTGGTAGTACCTAACAAAGCCCCTAAATGTCCACCGGCAGACGTACCGAAGACACCAACCTTATTGACATCATAATGGTATTTCTCTGCCATAGCCCGTATCAGTTTTATAGCTCGCTGACCATCTTGCAACGCAGCAAGTTCGGGATGAATGACATCCAAACTGCGAGGTAAGCGATATTTTAGAACAAATGCGGTAGCACCCAAAGTATTGAAATATTTTGCGATCTGAATGCCACTGGCTACAATGACTTCACGGCTATATCCCCCACCGGGAATAACCAACACAGCAAAGTTCCTGTTTTCATCCTTCGAGGGTGTATAGACCTCAATATCGGGCTGACCCACTTTAAAAAGACGTTCGTTAACAACGCTATCACTAATATCCATTCCCCGGCTATTAGGCATTGTGTGTTTCGGCCAAAGGGGAATGGACTGCTGTGCCATCAGAGGGCAAGCGCAAAAAATTAAAATAATCAAAAATATCTTTTTCATAATAACCTGCATTTTATTATTTGCCTAATTTGTCTTTGAAAATAATGCCATCTTTCATGATAACCAGAAAGTTCTTTTGAGGGTCTGCTATCAACTTAATATTCTTCAAAGGGTTGCCATCAACAAGAATCAAATCGGCATAAGCGCCTTCTGATATTTCTCCTAATTTCCCATCAGGATAAGGATTCCTTTTTCCACATAAATACAACAATTGAGCATTATCGTAAGTACCCATTTTCAGCACTTCAAAGGGAGAAAACCAACGAGTTGTTTTTGCCAATTGTTTGCCTTCTTTGGCAGCCAATACAGGATCAAAAAGACAATCTGTTCCCCAAGCTATTTTGAGTTTATACTTCTTTGCCAATTGATAAGCATTGTCTGTTCCCTTCGTGGTTTCTATCTGTTTCTCCCGATTAATCGAACCCTCGGCAAAAGGAATCATATCATCGTCTTCCAAAAAAGGTTGAAGAGAAATCCATACATTCTTATCGGCCATCAACTTAATAGTCGGTTCATCTATCAATTGTGCATGTTCAATACATTTGACTCCAGCATTGACAGCCATGGTTATTGCCCGTGGCGTATAGGCATGAACGGTAACATAAGTTCCCCAATTCTCTGCGGCCTCAACAGCTGCTCTCATCTCTTCCGGAGTATATTGGGCTACGTCCAATGGATCATAATTGGAAGCAACGCCTCCACCTGCCATCACTTTTATTTGAGTAGCACCTTGTCTCAATTGCTCTCTTACTCGCATCAACACTTGATCGACTCCATCGGCAATAGCTACAATACCATTCCTTTCGGAATATGATAAATCGCCAATCTTACGTGGGACATCGGTGGGTAAGCCTGAATCTCCGTGACCTCCTGTCTGAGAGATAAACGCTCCGCTAGGAAAGACACGAGGACCATTTACCAACCCTGCATCAATCGCTTTTGCCAACGTCAGCGCTCCACCACCAACATCTCGAACAGTTGTAAAGCCTCTCAACAACTGCTTTTCTGCAGATTTTGCAGCAAGAAGGTTAATATAAGCATAATCCATTAGCATCAATTTACTTTGTGGGATAGACTCAAAAAGTAGATGTACATGGTTATCGATTAAACCGGGAATCATATATTTCCCTTTTCCGTCAATAATTAAAGTCTTGGAATCTACTTTGATCTTCGAAGTAGATACTTGCTTTATAAGTTTCCCTTCGATAAGAATGTTCCCATTGAAAGCCACACTATCCTTTCCATTGAAGATGTTGACATTGGTAATCAATGTTTTCTTCAGCACTGCTTGTGCTGATAATGATGCACTCAGAATGACGAACATCAAAAAAGCCATTAATCTATTCATAAGAAAATATTTAAAATAAAGAATAATCACATATTAAAGTTGATAGCATAAACTATCATATAAGACCATCTATACATTTATATGAAATGGTCCATATTGAATGATAAAATCTAAGCTCACTAGCAAAACAGTTTAATTCACTTTCACATTATCACTTTTCAGTTTCCATCCCGCGCAGAGAAAGAGCGCAAAGACCAGAAATGTATCGGTAGAGACTTTGAACCAGATGATGAAATTTGAAAGCAGAAAAAGGAAGATCAATGCTTTCTCGTCATCGAAAAGCCGCATACAGCAGCGAGCCGTACTCACAAAGAACAGCATGAAAGCCACAAGCCCTACTACACCGAAATAGAAAATGAAACGCAGATAGCCCACGTCGGTGCCCATATAATAGCCGCCTGTCACCTTGCCCACAAAGTTGGGATCGACATCGCGCGGATTGGAAAAATAACCGTCGCCGATAATCCAAGTCTTTGTACTTTCGGGATATACATACATCGTCCTCAGCGTTTCGTTGGAATCCACCTCCCAACGTCCTTTCTCCGCCAACGCAAAAAAGCCTTCGAAGCCGAAACGCATATCTTTCTGAAAAGAAGGACTCGCCTTGTAAACGTAGACCACAGCAGGTATACATATCAGAAGCGCCAACACCAACCAGCGCCAAACGTATAAATGACGCGAAATGAGATTGCGCAAGTTCGAAATGGTAATCCACCCCAGATAAACCAAAGCCAAAACCAGGCCGACTATCGTGGTACGTGCGATGATATTGCCCACCACCGATATGAAAACAAAAGCCAACAAGTAAAGCAAATAATGATACCAACGCTTATCGTATTTGGGACTGACCAACAGAAACATGATCACGATAAGCGCTGCCGAAAAGCGGGTACCCGCCACATCGAGCGATGCGCCGATACCGTAAAGACGGTGTACCTTCTTCAAATTCAAGAAATGTTGTCCCTGCTCTATATGAGCATCCACCACCTGTTTGAATGCCGGGTAAGTATCGATTAACAACGCCAATGCACATTGCACGGCGCAGACAGCGACAAGATAAATGCAGAGCAATCGCAGCGTGCACTGTCCGTGCACGATCTCTATAATAGAACACACGCCGTAAGCAGCAGAGAGCCACACCAACATCGAAACGATGTACGAGACATAAGTCGTATCGGGCGTGGCATTGTAGACAATGGACATCATACCGATGACAGAAACAACAGAAGCCAGAAACAACAACTGAAGCATATCGCGTCCAAGCGGAAAGCTGCGTTTTTGCGCCAACTTATAAAGCAATATAATACCCCCCAGTACGGCCATCATCATTTTGGTATTCACGTCGGGCAACACTTTCAGCTCGAACGGAAAAAAGTAAAGACTAGTAAAGATTAGCGTGAGAAAGATTGAAATAATTCGGATCATTCTTATTTATAAATTATGCCATAAACAAGGCGTTGAACAAGTCGGTAATAAAGCCATACCAGCCAGTATTGCCTACTGGCGGCAGCCTGTTGGAGTAATCGGGCACGGAGTGACTGATTCCGGTTGGAGCGGATAAAGCGATTTGAATCGCGGAATATAAATTGCCATACATAGTAATCGCCACGTGAGCCTGATACAAGAAGAGGAAATTTTACCGACAGTTTGAACCACTCCAGTTCGCGACGGAAAAGACTTCCGAATCGATCTTCCAGATACGATACCGTTTCGACGGTGTTGAATACCATATCGCACCTATTTTTTTCGGAAGCGGTATGAGTGAAAGCCGACTCGTTGAGCCGCACATAATGATAGAAAGCGTGCGGCACATAGCACACTCTTGAGGCACACGCAAAGAGCCGGATAATAGTCATATCTTCGGCCATGCCACGCCCCTCGGGGAATACGATATGATGATCGCTATAAAGTTCACGGCGTATCAATTTGTTCCATACATTGTATTTCATGCAGCCAGAAAGGATACCACGCAAGGCCTCGTGGGGAGTATCGTAGCTGGGCTGGCGCATATAGCGTTCACTCTTTTCGAAATTAAGATACCAATCGCACCATACAATATCGGCATTGTTCTCTCTCGCCCCATGGTACAGTCTTTCGAGCATATCAGGTTCTACCCAGTCGTCACTGTCGCAATGAAAGACATATTCGCCTTGAGCAGCCTCGAGCCCGGTATTGCGAGCGGCAGGCAGTCCAAGGTTCCGATCGTGATGAATGATGCGTATTTCTTTCGCTTTTAAAGGATATTCGGCGAGCACCCGCTCAAGCACTTCCATACTCCCATCGGGCGAACAATCGTCTACAAAAATAAACTCCACCTCGTCGAGCGTCTGCTCCAGAAGCGAGCGGACACAACGGGCGATAAACAATTCCACCTTATAGATGGGAACGATAACTGATACTTTCATAGATTAACAATGAATGATCTTTTTACACCGTTCGAATAAACGATCTCCCAGTATCCGTCTGAGCTGATATTTGACTTTCAGCACTATATAGGCACGAAAATTGCGAGCTCTGATGCGAGAGGCAAATACAAAAACATCCTCCCCGCAGGTCTCGCTCCTTTCGGGCAACACCAGTACTCTTTTATTATAATAAGCTAAGGGGGTAATAATAGATTGATC
Source organism: uncultured Bacteroides sp. (assembly GCA_963676865.2). GTDB lineage: Bacteria > Bacteroidota > Bacteroidia > Bacteroidales > Bacteroidaceae > JAAYUD01. Next base: position 558,545 of record CAXXSS010000001.1, read on the forward strand.
GTGTTTATGAAATGCAAAACCTTCATATTGGTCTTTAAGCTCTTCAATAGAAGGATCCATTATCAAATCAGGACGTTTTAATGTTATATCCAGCCATTGTTTTATGAATGCATTATTTCTGCCTTTAACAAAAAGACAACCACCCCATATCTTGTTGAAATCATAGAACGCATTGTTTCCAAAATACTCAGTAAAATATAACAGAGCATTCTTTTTAGTCCAATATTTGATACGAGTCGATGTGTTCCCAAATTTTCTCCACTCGGGCATTTCATCATCGTATTGAAAACAGATATTATCATATTTTTTCAACAAACGAAAATAGATACTCCATTCAACACTTTCCCGAATAGTACACCCGGCATCCACATATATTACAATATCTCCATCATCATTCTTTTGAAGAGTTTCCCATATAATAGCAGGCTTCCATGCATAAAAGCCTCCTCCCCTTTCATATTTCATCAAAGGAGATTCTTTTATATATTTGGGAAGCATATCCGGAGTATATAAGACTACATCATCGAAGTATCCTATTCTTAGTGCCTGCTTCCCTATCCGTTTTAATGAATAAGCACAAGCAGAGTCAGCATAAGCTATCAATATTTTTTTCACTCTATTCTTTTATATAATTTCGATCCCAACAAATACCCTCTTTTACAACTTTGGCAGGAGAGCCTACATTCAGTGTGCCGGATGGAATGTCTTTCGTCACTAAAGATCTCATTCCGATTACAGCTCCATCTCCAATAGTTACCCCTTTCAATATTGTCACAGACTTTCCAATCCAAACATGATCTCCAATAGTAATGGGCTTTGAAGAATTCAATATCGTACGATTATCCGTTACGAATATAGGATGAGAATCAGTGTTCCATATTTCGACATTATCTGCCAGCATACAATTTTTTCCGATCGAGATAGAATTACGATTCCCCATGCAAACAATAACAGAGCTACCTATCGTAGAGTTTTCTCCAATGCGTACGATACATCTATCAGCGATAATCTTCAAATTAGTATTGTACATCTTAGTACCATTCTCCAAAATCAATAGATTATCATCGCCTTCAATTAGAATCTGAGAATTGAAAATTTCTCCTCCACCATATTTTATCCGATTGTTTTTCCCATAAACCTTCAGTTCACTTTTACTCAAATATCCATTGCAAGCGTTCAAACTATTCGTTTTAGCAATCACCATTTTGCAATTCCAAAAAAGAGAATGTCTAATATCGATCTGCTTCTGATATTTAAAGAATAAAAAGAGTTTAAAGGATAATGTATATAGATGGATTATCATTTTCTTCATAGACATATTCATCTCATCAGCCTATATTGTTTAAAATACCAGTGTGGAAAACAGGCTTTCAAATATCCCGCAAGCCAAATAAACGGATAACGCCACGGAAAGCAGCGAAAGTTGAAGAGCAGCGTATTGTGCAGGTTGAAACCCAACGGAGATTTCAGATACGCCAGGCGATCGCTCAGCTTCATCTTCATAAAGGCGGCATATCCGTCTTCCTTGTGGTCGTTGTCGCACAATCCTACATAGTGGGGCAGTACCAACAGTGGCAGATGCTTCCGATATGCCCGATAGGTATAATCATGATCGCCCCCACTATGGGCATATTTATTGCAAAGCATCCCCATATGTAGAAAAACATGTTTGGATATGTAGGTTATATTGCCATGAGCGCATTGACAGGATTGGAACGTTCCATCAGGCTCGACAAACATGTCTTTGAGCGTCCATTTGTTCGTGAAATTAAATCCGCCGTAAGTCTGATGACTGCGATCGCAACTCAGCGTGGAACCTACATAAATACCCGAACAGCCATAATGCTCGCGACAGTAACTGTCGGCATTGAGCAGTTCTTCAAAAAAGCAAGGCAGCACTTCGACATCATCGTTGAGCCAGAGAAAGCCGTCATATAATCCACGTTCCATCGAAGCTTCCCATGAAAACAATGTTCCGCCGTTCCAATAGAGATCGCCGTCACCGCCGTATATCGTAAGATCTTCGGCTGCAAATTTTTTCTTCACTTCCGACACTGTACGGTCTGCACTGCCGTCATCGGTTAAAAACACACTCAGATGAAACACACTCCGATACGGTTCATAGGCTTCATAGAGTGAGGATAAACAATTCAATGTTCTTTCCCTGCGGTTGTAGGTTGTCATCAACACCGCAATACTTTTTATTCTATTTTCTTCCAGCATGGTGTTTATATTGTTTGTATCTAAAATACCGATAGAGTATTTTCAGTCGATCAAGAAGCGGCATCGTATCATATTCGAAAGCTTTGCGACTGAAAAAATCATAATAAAACGCACGATCAAAATAGATGGAGCTACGATAATATTCCCACCAGATATCAAAGCGGCTACAGTAACCGTTCCATGGCTTTGCTCCGTTGTAGTGTACGATTCCACAATCAAGAGTCTGCTTAATCTCCTCTTCCGAAAAAGAATGAAGCAAGACATCTCGATGATAAAGGGCATATTCGTCGAAGTTTGTCGTATAACAAAAGAAGGGAGGCAAGTATTTTATTCGACCCGCGCAAACTTTGTTGATGATATCCATTTCCTGATACAAATACTTGTTTTTCATTTCTTCGACAAATATTTTTTCCAATCCATCTTCGCGAATAAGCTTGGAATGGACAATCATATTGCCATCATAGATCGCCTTTCGAGGATCTATTCTCAATTTTGTTTCATAATAGTGCTTGCTCTGGGATTCCAAATGTGACAACGAATTGACACCCGCCACATAAAAGCCTTCCATATTGGTGGAGTTATAGATATTCCACAAATCGGATCGGAAAATAACATCTACATCGGAATAGATCACTTTGTCATATTCAGGTATTAGTCCAGGAATCAACAGACGATAATAAGTGGCCGTAGTAATGCCCCGTATTTCATATTTGGAATCGCATAAGCCAGATACGCTCATAAACTTAACACGACTATTCTTCCGATAAATCGATATCAATTCATCGAGCTCTTTGCCTGTAAAATCACATTTCGGACCATGCAAGATGAAAATATCGTAAAAGGTATCTTTAAAAGCATTCTGAAGCAGTGAGCTGATACAAATCCTCGCAGGCATTACCATGTTTTTGTCGAAAGCAAAAACGATAGGAACAACGTTCATTTTATTGGGATTAATTTATTTTTAAAGTATTTTCCTTTTTTTCTTTTCTTACAAAGTTCACGAAATGAAAGACCCACCATTTGATTATTCTCAAGGCCACACTGTGCAACTTTGTCTTGCGATTGCCCAGCAAACAGTCTACCAGGTCGAAGTACAGCAATTCCCGACGGGCATCATTGTAGTATCGGGCATATTCTTTATTGGCCAGATAATCGATCCGTTCGTTCCAAAAAAAGAGCGCGGTCATTTGCTGCTTTGTCTTCGGTATATAACAGCTTTTGTTACGTGTAACCGAATCGTTATCCACCCTGTACATCGCCGAATCGAAGTCGAAGCAATAAAGTTTCACTCCACTAAGAGTCAATTTATGCCATTGTGGAGCATCTTCCAAATATTTGTATAGTTCGTTGTAGGGATACCTCAACATCAATTCTCGTCGAAAGAATACTGATGGTGCCAATAATATATAACCTTTTAGTATTTCTTCGAATTGTTCGTAGGCATTCAAGCCGCCAAAATACAGCAAACGTGCTGAGGTAACTCCCGAAGGAAATGTCACTTTGCGCCCACCCTCCTTGACGGAGAAAGGAATTACATTCGAAAACAATATCTCAATATGTTCTTTCGTCTTCTGCACGAATTTCAGATTGCGATAGATGCACTCGGGAGTCAGCAGATCGTCACCGGCAATGCCTTTGATCCACTCGCCACGTGCAGCGCCGATAGCACGGTTAGTATTGGCAGGGATACCGGTATTAGTATCGGAGGTCAGCAACTCGGTGCGCACAAAACGGCGCCTGTTCTTTGTTATCCACCTACGACACACCTCTACCGTATTGTCCGAGGAGCAGTCGTCGCTCACGATGAGTTCCAAATCGTGGTAGGTCTGAGCCTTGATGCTTTCGAGCGTTTCGAGCACGTAACGCGCCGAGTTATAAGTAATGACCGTAACCGATACCAACGAACCGATTGCCGCTTTATTATTTTCTGAGTTTTGTTTTGACATAAGATAACAGTTGTGTTTTACGATTTAATATTCTGAGGTTGTAGATGACCAGCACCAACGCAATACATCCGCCCGCGGCGTAGTAGCTATAGCTGTCCAGCACATAGCTTAGAGCCAGTAAAGCACCCAGCGAAGCGATCGAGATGAATAGACGAAGCAGTTGATCAATATCTTGCCGATAGTGATAGCGTACACGGCACACCACCGAGACAACCACCAAATACAAAACATAGCCCACCACGAACGACCAGGCCAGCCCCGTAAGTCCCCAGAAATAGTACATACCTACCGCAAGGATCAGATTCATGACATTGCCATAGATTCCTTCGAGTAGCAGATAGATTTTTTTATTGCCCTGCGCAAGCACTACATAACCCAGGGCATACGAAGCGGCTTTGAAAATCATACCCAAACAAAGTACTCTGATAAAGTGCTGCATGCATTGAAACTCTGCGGTAAGAAGCATGGAAATAATGAGCGGAGCACCTACCATCATCAAGGCCAGTAGCGGCACACACAAATAAAGCAGTATCTCGCTCTGCCTGTTGATCGTGTTATTCATGCGTTCTCTGTCGGAAAGCGAAGTCACGAGTCGTGGAAAATAGTCGGCCGACATCGCAGCAAAAACCAACTCCACAGCCTTGGCCGTCATTCCGATTCCCGCAATGTAGAGCCCCAAATCGCTCAGCCCACCCCAGCGGGTGATCACTATATTGATTCCGTAGCCGCTTACCGAACCCAACAGTTGCGCTATCACCATAGCCGCACCCAATTTCACAAGCGGCAAGCCGGTCGTACTCATATCGCTACGGGTAATGGGATAAGAAGGCAGTTCGATTCGGCGTACATAAAGCCATGTCACCAAATAGTCGATAGCAGTAGAGGCCACCAGCCCCGGCACCACTCCTTTGAGCCCCCAGAAATAGAAGAACGGCACAATAATGACAAGTGCGGCCACCGATTTGATAAGCGAACTGGCAGCCAAGTCTTTGATGCGGCGCATACCTACAAGTACAGCGCTGTTGCCCTGAGAGAGCAATTGCAGTAGTACGATGAGCGACAATGCGCAGAAGTCCGACACATGATCGGCCGTCTTGAACGACCACTCGGAAAGCTGAGGCGACATCAATATCACCGCAGCCGTTCCGGCTATCGAAAGCACCAAAAGAAGCCGCCTGAAAACCTTCACCACTTGCGAGAAGCGCTGCATGTCGCCCTCATCGTATGCTTTGGAAAGGTCGCGCACAACGCTGATATTGATTCCCAATCCGAAAATGGTACAGTACATGGTTATGGACGACAAGTAGAGCGAACTCAGTCCCAAACCGGCACTGCCTATCAGTATAGCCACCAATTTGGTACGCACCAATCCCACACCGATCTGCAACAATTGCGTACCGCCAAAAATAGAGGTAGCTTTAAGAATGCTACGATATTCGTTACCCATTTATCTTTTCTATGCCCCGCAGTTATTTGAACTGATTGATGATGGCCACCACCTTCTCCATTTCTTCAATCGCCAGTACCGGACTCATGGGCAGACTCAATTCCTCACGGTGTATCCGCTCGGTCACCGGCAGATGGGCGTCGGGCCACTGGCCGCGATAGCATTGCTGCAGGTGGGGAGGGATCGGATAGTGTATCAGTGTCTGTACTTCATTATTGGTCAAATACTGTTGCAACTCGTCGCGTCGTTCGCAAAGGATGGGAAAGAGGTGATATACATTCTCATCGTCGGGCAGACGATTTGGTAATCGGACCAACGGATTGTCGATGTGCCGATAATAGTAGGTAGCTACTTGTCGACGGCAGTCATTGTCGGCCTCGAGGTAACGCAGCTTTACGCTGAGCACCGCGGCCTGCAATTCGTCCAGACGACTGTTGCGCCCACGGTAGTCGAATACGTACTTATGGCTGGAACCATAATTGGCGAGCGCCCTCACCGTATCGGCTAGTCGGGTATCGTCGGTTGTCACCGCACCGCCGTCGCCCAAAGCACCCAGATTCTTGCCCGGATAGAAGCTATGACCGGCCGCGTCGCCCAGCGAACCGGTACGTCGCCCTCGCCACTGACAACCGTGTGCCTGGGCATTGTCTTCCACCAGCTTGAGGTTGTGTTTCTGACATAGCTGCTTTATCTTCTCCGTATAGGCGCAGCGCCCGTACAAATGAACGAGCAACAAGGCGCGAGTACGTTCCGTGATGGCCCCTTCCAAAAGCGAATCATCCAGTTCGAGCGTATCCGCACGGGGTTCGACGAGAACGGCCCGAAGACCGTTTTCGGTGATAGCAAGAATAGATGCGATATAGGTATTGGCAGGCACCAGCACTTCGTCGCCCGGCTGCAATACACCTATTTCGATGTAGGCTCGAAAGATGAGCGTCAAGGCATCGAGCCCGTTGGCGCAGCCCACACAATGGCGGGTGCCGATATAACTTGCATAATCGGCCTCGAATTTTTTGTTTTTATCGCCTTGCAAATACCAGCCGGAAGCCAGCACGCGGTGCATGACCGACTGTATTTCGCTTTCGTAGCGACCATTCATTTTTTGAAGATCCAGAAATTTTATCATCCTATTTTTTATATTATCAGACCATGAGTCCTATTCGTTGTTATTAAAGAAAAAGCGGTCCCTGCTCATTTCAAACCGATAAAGCATCAGAGAGTTCCTCTACTCATTTATTCAGTCAGATTTCTGAGCATCACTATTTCACGAGATGAAAACCCTTTGCCAATCATTCCTTTTTCATCGTCACAAATACGGCAAAGCCAATCGCTGTATCCTTTCAGAGAAATAGGTATTCCTTTCACCAATTCCAGGTAAGGATCAAAGAGTCTGATATCAAGTAATGCACCATCTTGGTAGACAGCTATGGCATCTACCCAATAAGGAGCTTCCTTCTCTTTTTTGAGTGCTCCCGTATAGTGTTCTCCCAATACATTTTTCAATGCTTTCGCTATTTCAGTATAATTTTCATTATCCGATAAATACTTTATTTCTATCATATCTTTAAAGTTAAGAAGCGGTTTTAAATTTTTAGAAAAAGAGTTTTTTTTAAAGTTAGCTATCCTCACGGACCACTAACTGATAGCCTGCTTTGGTAAGCAGGCAGGAGAATCAATTTTCGAAACATGTCATATACTACCTTACTCCTATTAATAGTATTTTATCTTCGATATAACTTATAATCTCTTCCAAACGGGCATCTTTCAGTAGCACCCGCTTATCTTTGCCAAGCAGATAAAGTGTAGGAATGGCCCGAAGGTCGTACAAGTTGTTGCGCTTCATCACCGCCCCTTTGTCGTAAGCCACCGTCCACAAGCGAGGCATGTTCGGCTCGTTCTTCTTCCACTCCGTCAGGTCTTCGTCCGGATAGATGGACAATATCGTGAGACGCTTCCCAGCCGTCAGCCTCCCTATTGCCGAATTTTCTTCCAGTTGCTTCTGCACCCGCCGGCAGTCGTCGCATCCGGGGTTGTTGATGTAGAGCAGCACATATTCCGATTGCAAACCGTAGAGGCTGCCCTGTCTGCCATCTCTGAGCGTATAGATGAAGTTCAAGGCTTTGTGCCCCGGACGATTCTTCTGTGCCAAGCGGTATTGAAAGCGGAGGCGACTTTTGATCGTTTCGTCAAGCCGCTGCCATGCCAACATCTTGCGCAGCACTTCCATGTACAAGGTCTCGTTGCGCAGAGGGGAATTGGGATCATAAAGAATCTTTTCGGCTCCCGCAAACACTTCCATGCAGGTGGCGCTGTCGGCACGGGCTTTCTGCATCATATCGCCGATGTCGCTCACTCCTTCTTCGGCAGAAAGGCGCAAGAGCAGATCCACGTAGTTGCATAGCGCGGTCTGTCCCTCACGAGAACGAATGAACGAGGCGTTTCGGAAGTCATAATTGTCCCAGAAATGCAGCCCCATATAGCTCATTCGAGCTTCGGCACCGACAACGAAAGCCGGTATCGGAGAAGGCATAAATGCGTACGAGGAAGAATTTCCGTGGCGTCCACAGCCGGTTGCAATGACACTACACAGACCAAGCACCCCCATAACGAATAACAGATAGCGTTTCTTTTTCATTCTTCTAAGGATCGGTTGTCCCTTTGTTTTCCCGTTTTCAATTCCAATCGCAACGACACAACATTTTCGCAGCCCTTTTCTTCGACATAGAAATTAAGAATAATATGCTCATTCCACAGAGGAAGATACGTTTGAGGAAAGATTCCTTTCACCGCTATCCGGTCGATCTTCACTTCCACTGTAGCGAACAGATACGACACCATGCAAAAATCTTTCTCATCGATATCGATATACAAAACACGCCACGCAGGATTCAATATCGAACATTGATCCGTCACAAAATAGTTTTTCAGATGATTAATAAAAGCCAAACAGTCAGTCTCATTTATCCGCCAGCAAGCTTTTTCGCGCTTTCGTTCCATCAAAATGGTAGGAGAAGATTGAACTTTGATTTCATTCATATTCATAACTAGGATAGTATTTGACGTTTATTCTTTCACGCAACGCACCCCGAAGGCATAGGCTCTATAATCGGCATTACTCGGATAAACCTGAGTGGAGTTAGAACTAAAATAAAAATAATAAGCATTAGTATTGCTCACTGTAGCCGTCCAATAATAGCCACGGCCGCCCACATAAGAGAAAGTGCCAACATTGTAGAACCTGCGCCCCTGGGCCGGATACCAACCCAGGTGGTAGGCCGCGTTAGTCCAGTTCCAACCGGTAGCGACCCATACTCCGGTTTTATAAGGCGAAGCGGAACCATACCAGGGAGAGGCATTTGTTGTGCCCGAAGTCGGGACTCTCCATCCGTAGGGACAAGGATCGTATACGGTCTTGCTTCCACTCGTAGAGTTCCACAAATTATTATTCTGTTTGTTTCCTATCCAGTCGTTCGGAGTTGACGTCCGAAAATAGAACGACAACGGATTCTTGATGCTATTCGCCAAGTTCGAAGTAGTACCCCCCGAGACATATTTCACTCCCGTGCCGCTAGATCCTTCCGTCAGGTTCGTACCGCTCGCATTGTATATCAATGCAGCAGTATTGCCCGTAGTAGCCAAAGATGCGGGGAAAGGATCTTTCCGTCCCCATTGGTACAAAAGCCCATACGAACCGATATCGTTCACCGTGGCATTCATCGCTCCCAGATTGCGGTCCATGAACACCGTGGTCTTAGTGCCGTTGTAATACGATACCGATGTCGCAGTGGGATCATAGTCCGTCACCCAAAGGTGCCAGCTCCACACAATGGTGCCGTTTACCCTAGCCACCACCACTGCATTGCCACTTTTGCTTCCCGTCTCCACATTGATGGTTCCTGCCGTGAGGTCGGCCGCTACCGATTTGATATTGCTCGTCCCCGTGCTGCTCACACCGGCGCTGTTGTCGGTCCAGAGCAGCTCGGCCGTCCAGCCTTTTGTTACGTCGGCTATGCGGGTGGTGCCGTCTTCGTTGGCACGCGATACGGGAATGGCAATGCTGCTCGATGGGGCAACTATATAGCTGTTGGACGGCAGGGCGAGTTTCGTCACCCGGCTATCTACTTGTTTGGCACTCGTTATCGTTACGTTGCAAGTGTATTGACTATTGCGCTTCACGTTGTAGTTGCGGCAATTGTCCGCCCCAAGATAAATGCGATAGGTCACCTTGTATCCTCCGCCCGTGGCATAAACTTCCACGTATGTGGCGTTGCTCGGGGCGTATTGTGCTTTTTGTTGTTGATTGGTCACGTCGCCCTGACTGCCGCTTATCGACAGGCGGTCACCCCGACGGTTTTCGTACATATAGAATATCAGATTGCTGATCGAAGAAGTCGTTGTTACCGAAGTATTGAGTGCTTCGAAGGGGGCGTCGTCGCCAGTGGCCAAGTCGTCGGCGCTGTTCTCGTTCGTACCAGGACGAGCGATATAATAACTTCTTTTCGGAAGGTTTTTGATGGCATAGCCTGTAATGGAGAAGCCATTCGTAGCGGTGACACTCAAATTGATCTTCGCCGCCATCCTCGCCACATTGAGCCCCGTAATGCTCTGCACCGTGCCGCCAGAGATCGACACATCCGTGAGGCTACCGCTCATCGGAATATCATTTCCCGAGCCTATGTCGTCCACCGATGTCAGTGCGGCGGTGGTCAATGTTTTCAGTTTATCGACGGTCGATGCCGTAGTACCGCCAAACAGACTGCTGTCGCCCGTATTGGCTATGGCATAGATGGTATAGCCGCTGCCGCTCACCGTGTTCATCGTGATGCTCGAGCTTTGAGCATATCCGTGGCTCACCAGACGTCCGCCGCTATCGTAAATAAGGATGTGCATATCCGATATGACACCATCATCGATGGCGCGGCTTTGTATCTGGCTCGATCCCTGGGGGCCCACCTGGATACTGACAACGGCTGCTTTTCCGGCTTCTACTTTCTGCATGAGTGCCGCATCGTCCGTGCATCCCGAAAGAAACAATAAGGGCAATGACACAACTCCTATCAGTAGCAATTTGCCGTTCATCATGAAATGTCTTATCAACTTTATGCTAATTTTTTTGTTGTTGTCTCTTTTTTTGAAAGGGAGCCTTCAGACGATTGATTCCAAAAGCTCCCCGATAAAAAAATAATCAATGCAAATTAGAAATTCACGGTTTGACCCACGGTCAGATTCCAATTCGATATCGTCACCTTCACATTCACACTCGACGGTTCGATGAATTCGGCGGGAGAACTCACTCCCAGCCCGCTGATGGTAGCTGTAATCGAATAGATGTTATTGCGCTGTATACCCGTATTCTTGGCGCCGGCATTGTCTATCACCGTACCTGTCTGGTCGCGGTTGACAACTACCGGATAATACATGTAGTAGGTCGTTGTGGGCGCATTTACGGCATCGGGGCAGAAAGTTCCGGCCAATACCAATTTTGTTGCCGAGCCTCTGGTAAGCTCCGTTATTCCGGTGGGGAAATAATCCTCGAATGCATAATAGTAATACTTCGTGGTATAAGCCGTCGAAGTGATGGATTGAGGCGTAGTCAATTTGTCCAGCAAGTCGGCGCTGCCTATTTTCGTTCCGTCATAACCATGAACGAAGTTGCTCGTTGCAAGTTGAGTGCCCGACGACAACACTCCCACAGCAGATGTGCTCGCCGCATTGTACAGAAACACCCTGTCCAACGCAAAAGTAGCATTGGCGTAAGGACCTACCGACGAGAAATTGGTGCTGATGCTTGTTACTTGCACCCGGGCTACCAAGCGCGAGATCGTTACATCGGCCTCTACCGTAGAACCTACGGCAATGGACGTTCCGGTAACATTCTCGCCCGACATCGGAAGATTTTTCGGTGCCTGCGTCAAAGCCATTGTCTTGGCACGAAAAGCGTCCAAAGTTGTGGCGCCCACAAATGCCTTGGTAGGAGCGTTTGCCACTACCACCACGTCTTGCGTAGTCAATGCCGGTACATTGCTTATGGTTATCGTTCCACCGGTCAATGTGCCTTCGGTTATCGAAGTTGCATTATGCGAAGTATGATCAAATAAGCCCACCGTGACCGAAGTCACCGTATTTTCATCTGCCTGTACAGGCAATTCGCCTGTTGCGCGGCTCACAGGAGTACCTGTCACCGTAAGTTTCAACGTTCCAGTCTGTCCTACATTAGGACCATTCGCCTCGTTCGAACACGAGGTAAACAATGCCACTGTCATGACAGCGGCACTTAAAAAAAACTTTGTCTTCATTGTTTTAATTAAAAAAATATTTGTCGTGAAAATTGTTTTTAATTCTCTCATCATCATTTCATCTATTTTTGTCTTCTATTACTATTTATATTACTTGTTTTTAGCTTTTCGAAGTGCAGAAACCAATCGATTGGGGTTCGGAAGTGCAAAATGCACTGCCGATTGCAATCATTTGGTTAACGAAAACCAAATATGCAATGCATATCGGTTTGCTTTGTTAACGAAAGCCAATTCGTCATTGCAGATTGCAATCACTTGGTTAAAGGAAGCCAAATATGCAGTACATTTTTAACTTTCGGAGCCCCAGCAGACCAAAATGCAGTGCATTTTGCATTTCCCGACCCCAATCGATTGCAATCGTCGCTGCATTTTGCACTTCCGAAGGCCAATCGATTGCTTCACGAGGCTCATTTTGCATTTTCGAGGCCCAATTGATTGGGATTTTAACACTCAACGAATCGAATACGCTTCGCTCTATTACAAGTTCGGAGGGAATACTACTGAGCTGTCCACAGGGAGTAACCGAACTTGCGGTCGTAGATGCTGGTATTCGCTCCGGAACTGTCGAAGTTCAGACCGACGGCTTGCAAGGTAAAATTTGAGCCTATGGACGACCAATAGCACCCCTTCGTACCGCCACCATAGTAAAAGCCTGAATCGGACTCAGTATAGCCCACAGCCGGCAAGAAGAAGTAGTTCGAGCTCAGATTAAGAGCAGAAATATCCGCAATACTCATTGCTGACAACTGCGTGGCAGACACCCTCATTGTATTATTATAAGCGGTGGTAGAATAGCCCTCAATGTTCGACTTCTTGTGAAACCACATACCAGCCTTGGTAGAACCGCCGTTAGCCATCGTGTAGCTCATGGTGTTGCCACCGTTAGCCCCTTGATTACCGTCATCCCAATAATATACATCCTTTAGGAACCAAGTGATCTCGTTGTTGTTGGGGCAGTTCTTACAAGCATAACTGGCTGGATTAGGAGAAGTCCCTGAAATAGTCTTAGCATTGTAATTGGTAGGAGTAAGGCCAATGTTAACAGGTTTAAAATCTGTAGCATCCCAAGCATAAAGTTTGGAGTAACTATATCCTAGTACTATTGGAATCACCTTCATCTTAGATGAAGTCAGAACATAAGATGGACTTACGACACCCGAATATTCATTAACACCCAAGTAGAGCGTAACGGTAAGAGGGCCGACGATGGTAGTAGGAAACGTGGAGAGATAAACATCTAAATATGTGCTGGTTGTCGGAAAATCGCCGCTAGTATCGGTATAACTATAAGGGATGAGACTCCCACTCGGACTCCAACTACGGGTGAAGACAGGAGTGGTAGTAACGGCACCGCCTGAAGCGACAGAAACAGTCGCACTGCCGGGAAAACAACAAGGGGAAGCACTGCCATCACTAAATTGGATACCGGACACAGCCTGTCCGACAGTAAAATTATCGCAAGTGAGGTGAAAACAAACCATCCCACCCAAATGATTCATCGTAAGGGGACCGGGAACGCCTGTCGCAGCGTCGGTAGTGGTGTAGCCCATCATGGCATCGTAAAGAGCTGCATTCTGAGTGCCGGTGAGCGTACCATCCTGATTGGCCCAACCCGTGAGAGACAGGCTCAGAGGCGTAGCCGCAATGCCCGTGACGCTCGGAGTGCACTGACCCGTGCCAGAGAGCTTATTGAAAGCATAGAGAGGCTTCCCCGGATTGTAAGCATAATCGGAAAATTCTCTATAGACAAACACTGCACTCGAACCACTCGGATCAGTGGTCGTGAAACTGAGAGGCATCAAGCTCTGGGCTGTTCCATTACTCAGATAAGAGTGATAGATGCTCAGTACATCATTGTTCCAAGTCTCGGCGAAAGCACCGCCATAGGTATCGGTCATCGTGGTACGACTCATAACGTCCGAAAGACTAGCCTTCAAGGCAACATCTTTGACGCGAACCGGGCCGGAAACCTGCTTATCGCTCTGGCAAGCGCACAGAGCGAAGGCAAAGACCGACAAGAACGATATATATAAATAGTTTAATCTTTTCACTTTTTCTTTGGTATTAAGATGTTGTTTTATTGATTTATTCTTTGCTCCAACTACCAATAGTCGTAGTCGATGACTGGGCAACGTTAGTCGTCTTGGCCCAATCGTCAACTTTGAGGTTGCTAGAATTATTCACACTCTGAGAGGCGGCAAATGCCCCTTCAGCCTCGACCTGCACCCGTTCTACACAAGGGGCCACGTAGGCATGCTTGCCTATCTTATAGGTATTCTCTTTTTCGATATTCATACACCTTATCTATTTATTAAAAAATCTTTTTAAAATGTTCAAATTTCCTGGGGTTTACCACCCCAGGAAATAAAGCGGATGCGCATTCGCTCAATTGCAAATGCTAAGAGAACACTACTGAGCCCGCCACAGGGGTATACCGTAGGTGCGGTTGCCGGCGATGGTGAAGAATCCTGCAACACCATTGGCGAAGCTCAGGGTGTAGGCGTACGTAGTATTGGAGTCGGGCGTAGACGACCAATACTGGCCATAATCACCACCATGAAGAAAAGCGCCAGTGCTCTTGTCCGTAAAACCGACAGCCGGGAGGAAGAAGTAATTGCTAGCCAAATTAAGACTGGTAGCAAGATCCGAAGTGAGAACGACAGGGGTACGGCGGTAAGTACCACTATAAGTGGTGGAAGAAAAACCGCTGATGCCGGATTTCTTGCGAAACCAAATACCCGCCTTGGTAGTATTACCATTAACCATTTTGAAAGCAATCGTATTGCCACCGCTAATATTCCCTTCGTCCCAATAACAGTCTACGCTCATATACCAGCTTATCTCGTTGGTATTGGGACAATTCTTGCAAGCGTAGCTGGCATGATTAAGGTTATCGCTAGCTATAGCAGTGATATTGGCATTAGTAGGAACAGTTCCCACGGTGACAGGCTGAGAATCTGTGGCGTCCCAAGCGTAAAGTTTGGAGTAATTGTCGGGAGTAGCATTAAAGTTTATCTCCAGCGATTTGGACTTAACCTGAGCAGCAGCCAGAGATAAACTACTGATCGTTACGGGAAGTGGAGTATAGACAAAGCCCGAAGCATCCGAACACGAAACAGTGACCGTACCGTTGGTGGAAGTGAAAGGCCATGTCATCAGATAAACATCAACTATACCATTGGTAGTCGGCGTAACGGTAGCGCTCCAGCTCGTACCCCAAGAACCGGTCAGCGCATTGAGGCTGCCATCCGCCTTGAAGGTAGCAGTGCCACTATTACCGGGAAGGATATTGGTAGCCGAAGCGGTGAGCGTCACCGTGACAGGATAGCTTGTAGAAAAGATGTCGCTCGTGAGGTGAAAGTTAAGCATACCGAAAAGGTGGTGCATGGTCAGCAAATCGGGCAGACCCGTACTGTAGTTCACACTTACGCTACCATAAAGGGCATCGTACTTGGCACAGTCCGTCAACGTTCCATTCTGGCTGGCTAGCGTATTAGCCGTCAGTGTACTCGTTCCGTCGGTTGCCACAGTGGCCGTATAGCCGCCACCCGTTCCGCTAGAGAAAGCATAGATCCGTGCACTCGGATTGTAGAAATAGGCACCAGCGCCCGAATAAGAGAACTTGGCCGTAGTGCCGCTGGTAGTGGTAGTACCAAACGATAAAGAAGCTATAGGCTGAACAACGTGGTTCAATAGGTATGAATGATAGATATTGAGCTGGTCGTTGTTCCAAGAATAGCTGAAAGCACCGCCATACGTATCGCTCATACTCACACGGCTCGATGCCTCGCCTAATTGGGCCGTAAGCGGAAGGCTCGCCACAGAGGCACCCTCGCGAGTTCCGGCATTATCACTGCTCTGGCAAGAGCCAAAGCACAACAGCAGCGCAAGCACTACATATAGCGGCGCTGCAATGATATGTCTGAAAAATCTTTTCATCATCTATCTGAATAAATATCACTAGTTACAGATTGCTCACGTATCGGCGTCTGTGACGGCCCACACACGGGGGGAGCTATTTCTGTTTCAAATTATTGTAAATGGCATTACGGAAAGTCCGCTTCTGATTAATATCCGTTCGGTGATAGCAACCTACCCACGGATAGCACGTGGCGTTCATCAGGTCTTTGTTGAGACGATACCACGGTGTGGTTGAGTGTCCGTCTACTCCAAATGCATGCCCCAATTCGTGAGCCAGTACGGTAGCGTTGAGACAGCTTATTTGAGAGATGCCATAAGCACAGTAATTATCCAGGCGATTGATGTTGTACGTGCTGGTATAGGCACATCCCAGCACGTCCGATCCCCACCACCATTGGCGAACGAGGAAAAAGATATCTTTTCCGCCTGTAGGAAATTTCGCACTGTTGTTGCGCACATAAGCTTTGAAATTGGAAAGATCGGCGTCCGAATTGTCGGTACTACTGAAATCGCAATCTTGCACCGTAAACACCAACTTGGGAGCGTTTGCCTTGTCGTCGCAGAACACATCGCTAATGGATTTCTGGGCCTTCTCGATCTGCCACGTCAGCTCGTGAGAGATGGGACGAGTAGCGTTTTTTCCAATCAGCAGATACACATTCACCGTCTTGTTGCGTGGAAAGGTATATCCGGCAGCCCGGCTGGTCACGGTGGATACCATCGCATTCTGCTCTTCGGACGAAACGGCTTTATAATCTGTGGTCTGATCGGAAGAGGCGGTGTTGACAAGCTTGCTGTGCGCCTCTTGAGCCTCGCCCAAATTAATCTTCAAGGAATGAGCTCCCAAGGAAACGGCGGTCGAAGAAGCCGTTACCGAGCGGCTGGTAGTAGAGTTGTCCGAATAGACCTTCTGCACAGCATCCATATCGGCTGTGGAGGCATAGGATACATAACCTTTCTCATGCCCTGCCGTACCAATTCTGAGAGAGACGAACCGATCGCTCAAAGAGACGGTAACCGAATCGTTGCCTTCGTAAGAATTCACGGTCTCTCCCGAAATACTGATACTCACATTGTCCACCTTTTTGAAGGCGGCAACAGGTATCTGAGCCAAGCTGTCTTTGAGTATGACCGTACAGCCCGATTCGATGGCAGACTTTGCCCCGGCATAGCTAAAATTATTCAAATCAATCACAACGGACGAACCTGCTTTGGCAGCAGACGACTCCGAATCACTTGAGCACGATGCCAGCAATACTAATGCTAGAAGTGCTACAATACCCGATTTTAATTGTTTTCTTTTCATCATAATCATTTTTAATTTTAAATATAAAAATCCATTAATTGGCGCTCATGCGCCATTGCTGTAGGGCCTCACAAGAGGCATTTGTCAAAGCACATTCGCTCAATAGCGAATGCCGAAAGGACAGACTACTGAGCCGTCCAGAGAGAGAAACCGGTAGCGCGGCCGTAGCCATTGAAGATCACACCGGTATTAAAGAAGTACATGCCATAGGCGAGTGAGGCATTTGAAGAAGGTGAAGACGACCAATAGTCGCCCTCGGTACCACCACCGGTGAGAACGCCGTTGAGACTACCCGTAAATCCGGTAGCCGGCAAGAAGAAATAGTCGGTGGTCAACTTTAAATCGGCAATCTGAGAGAGCGTCAGTTCGGACAATTGCACGGAAGTAGTAATCTGGGTGCCGGTAAAAGCATTCGTTGAAGAAAATCCCGAGATTTTTGATTGCTTCCGAAACCACATACCAGCCTTGGTAGTACTGCCATTGGCCATGGAATAGCTTGTGACATTACCACCACGAGATTCCTGTCTACCATCATCCCAATAAAATGGAACACTCAGATACCAACCGATTGCAATAGCGCTGGGGCAGTCTTTGCATACATTGAGCGCACGACTGCTGTAGTCGGAAGGGCTAGCGGCTAAGGTAGTGGTGTTGGCATTGGTAGGAATGGTATTCAACGTGACGGGCTTACCGTCTATAGCATCCCAAGCATAAAGTTTGGAGTAAGAGTCGTTGGTAGCAGGGCCGTTGATGATCGCTAGCGGCTTGGACTTGAGCTGGGCGGCAGCCAGAGAAAAGCTACTTAGCTTTACGATGCGGGCGGTATATGCATAATTCGAAGCGTCTGCACACCAAATGCTGAGCGCACCGTTGATAGCGCTGAACGGCCATGTCATGAAGTAAACATCCACCACCCCATCGGTGGTAGGGGTAACGGTAGCGCTCCAAGTGGAGCCCCAAGTACCTGTTGAGGCTAACGTGCCATCGGCATTGAGAGTGGCGCTGCCACCATTGTCGGGAAGCATATTCGAGTCCGAAGAAGTGAGCGTCACCGTAACGGGATAACTGGTAGAAAAGGTGCTGCTCGTGAGGTGCAGATTCATCATGCCATAAAGGTGGTGCATGGCTAGCGAACCGGGCAGCCCCGTACCGTTAGCCACACTGGTGCTGCCATAGAGCGCATCGTAATTGGCACAGTCGCTCAACGTACCATTCTGCCCGGCAAGCGTAGTGGCCGTAAGTGTACTTTTACCCGTTTCGTCCATGCTCACCGTATATCCTCCGCCGGTGCCGTTAGAGAAAGCATAGAGCGGTGCACCGGGATTGTAGCAATAGGCAAGACCACCCGCATAAGAAAACGTGGCCGTGGTGCCGTTCGTAGCCGTGGTGCCAAACGTCAAAGGCAATATGTTCTGAACGGCGCCACTAAGCACGTATGAGTGATAGATATTGAGCTGGTCGCTGTTCCAAGAACAGCTGAAGGCGCCACCATACGTATCGCTCATACTTACGCGGCTCGAAGCCTCGCCTATCTGAGCCGTAAGCGGAAGGCTCGCCACCGAGACGCCCTTGCCCACTCCGACATTATCATTGCTTTGACAAGAGCCTAAGCACAAGAGCAGCGCAAGCACAGCAGACAGCGGCGCTGAAAAGACCCATCGAGAAAGGGAGCTTACTAATGTATCTATATTCACTGTTATCATCTGTTGTTCCAAAGTGTTATTGTTCGAAGAGAGTTTATTTAAAATCTATTTCAAAAAACCTTATTCCACCTGCCACAGACAGAAGCCGTACTTACGGCTGCTGTAGTAAAGATTCGCACC
Source organism: uncultured Bacteroides sp. (assembly GCA_963676865.2). Classification (GTDB taxonomy): domain Bacteria; phylum Bacteroidota; class Bacteroidia; order Bacteroidales; family Bacteroidaceae; genus JAAYUD01. Next base: position 577,507 of record CAXXSS010000001.1, read on the forward strand.
ACCGCCATAGAAACCTAAATAGTAGGTACCCGTGGTATCCGAACTGGGCGTAGACGACCAATAGAAGCCCCCCGTACCACCACTATAAAAACCGCCATTGCTGTCGCCCGTACAGCCAGCACCCGGCAAGAAAAAATAATTGGCCTTCAGGTTTAGGCTGGTAACAAGATCCGAAGTAAGGGCGACTGGAGTACGGCTCGTAGTGCCGCTAGAAACGGTAGAAGAAAAGCCGGCAATGCCTGTTTTTTTCCGAAACCACATGCCAGCGGTGGTCGTATTACCATCAGCCAATTTGTAAATCGTCGTATTGCCACCGCTGATATTTCCTGCATCCCAATAACAGTCTACGCTGAGATACCAACTGATTATACAGTAGCTTGGACAATTTTTGCAAGCATAGCTGGCATGATTGAGGTAGTCGCTAGCCGTAGCAGAGGGATTGTAATTGGTAGGAACAATATTCAACGTGACAGGCTGATAGTTGGTGGCGTCCCAAGCATAAAGCTTAGAATAAGTATCGCTGGTAACAGGAGTATTGGCTATGGCCAGTGGCTTGGACTTGACCTGAGCGGCAGCCAAGCCGAAGTTGCTTAATGTGACGGTGCGAGCGGTATAAACGTAACCGGAATCGTCCGAACAAGAGACAGTAAGCGTGCCGTTAATGGTACTGAAAGGCCACGTCATGAAGTAGACATCCACGACTCCAGCTGTTGTAGGGGTAATTGTAGTGCTCCAACTCAAGTCCCAAGAACCGGTCAGTACATTGAGACTGCCGTCCGCCTTGAGAGTAGCAGTGCCACTATTACCGGGAAGGATATTGGCGGCCGAAGAAGTAAGCGTCACCGTAACGGGATAGCTGGTAGAAAAGGTGCTACTCGTGAGGTGAAGATTCATCATTCCAAAAAGGTGGTGCATCGCCAGCGAACCGGGCAGGCCCGTACTGTAGTTGACACTGGCGCTACCATAGAGCGCATCGTAGGTGGCACAGTCGTTCAACGTACCATTCTGACTCGCGAGAGTGCTAGCCGTAAGTGTACTCGTACCGTCAGCTATCACAGCTGCCGTATAGTTTCCAGCCGTTCCTTTCGAAAAAGCATAGAGCCGTGCACCCGGATTGTAGCGATAGGCAAGACCGCCCGTATAAGAAAACTTGGCCGTAGTGCCGTTTGTAGCCGTAGTGCCAAATGGTAAAGATGCCATGGACTGAACAGCCCCACTAAGTACGTATGGGTGATAGATATTGAGTTGGTCGCTGTTCCAATAGCTACTAAAGGTTCCACCATACGTGTCGCTCATGCCCATACGAGTAGAGGCCTCGCCTATCTGAGCAGTAAGCGGAAGGCTAGCTACCGAGGCGCCCTCGCCCACTCCGGCATTATCGCTGCTCTGGCAAGAGCCTAAGATAAGTAACAGCGCAAACGCTACAGACACCAATGATGAAAAGGATGTGGCATAGATATATTTGCCTATCTTACTGTTATCTTCCTTTTCGTTATTCATAACTATATCTTTATTATAAAACCTTTTTTTGAAAACATTAGAACTCATACCATCGTGTTGCATTTCTTCTTTTTCGATTTTCTCCCATACGGGCAAAAAAGGAATCGTATTGATTCGGTTAATATAAAATGATGAAAGGCACACTACTGCCCTTTCCACACACAGTAGCCACTGGCACGAGAGGTGGTATAAAGGGATGCGCTAGAACTGCCGAACCCCAAACTGTAGGCATACGATGTATCCGAGTAGGGCGTAGATAACCAATAGCTACCGTTTGTACCACCACTTAAGAAGGCACCATTAGAGTTGGTATAACCAGTTGCCGGTAGAAAAAAGTAATTGGCCGTGAGGTTAAGACTGGGAACTAGAGCGTCGGTAAGAATAGTTACGGTACCACTCGTTTTGTCGCTCGAAGTGGTGGAAGAAAAACCGGAGATGAGGGATTTCTTCTGAAACCACATACCAGCCTTGGTAAGGCTGCCATTAGGCATGATGTAGCTCTTGTTATTACCACCGCTGATGGAGCCGCTATCCCAATAACACGGTACACTCAGATACCAGGTAATTTCATTGGCATTGGGACAATTGGTGCAAACGTAGCTGGCATGATTAAGGTAATCGCTAGCCATAGCAGTATTATTGTAATTGGTAGGAGCAGTACCCACGGTGACGGACTTTGAGTCGGTAGCATCCCAAGCGTAAAGTTTGGAGTAAGTGCCATCGGGGGGAGCCGGAGCATTCGTTATCTCCAACGACTTGGATATGAGTTGGGCGGCAGCCAAAGAAAGAGCGCTCAACGTGATAGTTCCATCGGTGTACACATAGCCGGTACCATCCGAGCACGATACAGTGAGCGTGCCGTCAACGGCGTTGAAAGGCCACGTCATGAGATAAATATCCAGCGCCCCATTGCTCGTTGGGGTGATAGTGGCACTCCAACTCGTGCTCCAAGAACCTGTAACCGGATTAAGAGCCCCATCCGCCTTTAGAGTGGCACTGCCCCCGTTGCCAGGAAGGATATTGGAGGCTGGAGAGGTAAGCGTCACCGTAACGGGATAGCTCGTAGAGAAAGTGCTGCTCGTGAGATGAAGATTTAGTGCCCCAAAAAGGTGGTGCATCATCAACAATCCAGGCAGCTTCGTATTGTAATCAAAGTCTCCACAACCGTATAGTGCGTCGTAAGTGGCACAGTTAGTCAACGTACCCGCCTGACTGGCAAGTGTGGGCATCGTAAGTGTACTCGTTCCATCATCTGCAACGCTTGCCATATAGCTTCCACTTGTACCTTTGGAAAAAGCATAAATCCGTGAGTCCGGATTATAGCGGTATTCAGCACTGCCGGTATAAGAAAACGCACCCAAAATGCTGGTCGTTTCCGAAGTGGCAAATTCCAGAGGCATCATGCTCTGAACAGAGCCGTTGAGAACATATTTGTGATATATATTGAGTTTGTCTCCGTTCCAATAGCAGTTGAAAGTACCGTCGTATATATCCTTTAGACCTACGCGACTCGAGATTTCCTCCAATTGAGCCGAAAGCGGAAGACTGGTCACCAAAACACCCTCTTCCGTATTATCACTACTCATACAAGAGCTAAAGCACAAAAGCAGCGTACCCACGATAAGAAAGGGGGCTGCAATAGCATGTCGATAAAACTTTTTCATGAACGTATTCATTTTAAGGATTGTTATTTGCTCCATGTATCGGCGTACGTACAGCTGGCTTTTGTCCAGGTATCTATCGCCACTTCATTCAGACTATTGTCAGTTACACTACGAGAGCCCACAAAGCCCTCTTTCGCTTAGACTTCCTCTTTTATGCAACAGGAGGTGCACAATAGAGAAACTTGTCTATCTCTTTGTCGTCTTCCTTTTTGTTATTCATCATTTCATCTTTGAATCTTTATTTTAGACACTCCAGATTACGAATGCTTTCATGTCTTTTGTATTAAAGACCTGTAGAGCATTCCATACAGAAGCTACTAAATATTACTAATCGGTCCATGTATTGGAATCAGTACCGGCAGCTTTGTCCCAAGTATCAACCGCTACGCCACTCTGGCTATTGTCTGTGACACTCTGAGAACCTGCAAAGCTTCCTTCGGTCTGTACCTGTACCCGCTCCACCCGAGGAGCCTCATAGGCTTGCTTACCTATCTGAATCTTATTAACTAAATTTTCTTTTACCATAATTTATTGTAAAATATAATATTGAAAGAGTGAGAAGTGCACCCAAGAAAAATCAATAAAGTCTGTTTCCCTTGGATGCACTTTATCTTTCATAATTTGGTTCAACTGAGGTCAATTGATCATTTTTCTGCAGTGATAATAGCAGCCCTGTTTAATGCCGGATTATCATAGAACAGATTACTAGCGCCTACCTTGTATTCTATTTTGAATAATGAAGCGTCTAGGGCAAATTCACGTGTCAGACAGTCGAAAACAGCAACAGCACGCATTTTAGCCAACTTTTCGTTGATGGCATAACTACCACTTTTATCGGTATATCCGGTAATGATGAAATGAGACTTTGTATTCTGAGATTTGATTTGCTGAGCAAAGAAACCTAGATTGACACGCATATCTTGAGTAAGTATAGCATTCCCAATATGATATAAAACCAATACAGGCGGAATCACATTCTTCTTATCACCACCGACAACAACAGTATCGACAACTTTCTTTTGGTGACTCAAAGACTCGTTAAGCCGGGTATTATCACTTTGCAAAGCGTTCATTTTGTTACGTATCTCGGCCATCTCTGTTTCGGTATAACGCAAATTAGGATTATTAGCCTGAGGCTTTGTCCATTCTATGCACCCTTTGGAACCGAACTTATAAATCAGGCCCAACGAAACAGAAAGCATTCCGTCGTTCTTATTTCCGAGAATATTGCCATTGAAGCGATCGCCAAACAAGAAACTAGAAACATCGAGATTGAGATCGAGATTAGAACAAAGACGGTAAGTATTGAGCAAGCCGACATTCAGACTCATCTCATTATCTTTGGGTTTATCTTGAGTGAAAATAATACCGACTCCGGCATACGGAATAAGATTGTACAAGCGTTTCGAGTTATATCCGAAAAAGAGATTAGAGGCATTGAACATCAAATCGCCTCCTAAATTGAAAGCGTTGAACTTCTGCTTGTATAATCCTTTCGACTCGTCATACCACCCTTTGCTATGCACATCAACAGTAGAAGTTGTTTGCACAAAAAACATCTGACCATTCAGACGCACCCCAATATCTGGTGTAAACCATTTACCAACCGAAAGATTGAACGTACCGAACGGACGATCCATAAATTTCATATTGTCAGCACGATCACCAAAATACATCGCAGCGCCACCACCAGCACTAAGGAACCAGTTGCTCCAAAAGCTATTGATAACGATTGCAGACTTATCGACTCCACTCTGATCCTTATTTGAATGGTTTTCCGATGTTTTATTTCCTGTTGAAAATTGGGCAAAACACCCACAAGCAGCCAACAGACACACTGCTGTCATAAAAAACTTTTTCATCATAAAAAAATTATAATTATAGATTATAAATAAATTCGCAGATAGAGTTAGATCAATACATTTTCGCCCCACCCAACAGATCCTTTTATCATTACCTTTTCAATACGTGAAAAGATTGCCAATGCATTGGCTTTAGCGAATATAGAAAGCCGGTTAACCCGCCGACTCAATATCTAATTGTATAAAATATCGCAAATATTATACGACACCCATTTTATTCACATTTTACTTCTCCAGATTTTCAAAAGAAACGACTTTTGATTCTTTCGGGAAGTCAATTTACAAACCGGCAATTCTCACGAACTGCCGGTTTCAAAATTCACTTACTTGCATTATACATAGAAATATCATTTATATTTCTTGATAGCCTGTATAGCAAACACAATTTTTATTAATATATTAAGAAAGAAACGTCCAAAATGAACGCATATGACTTTTTCCATCGTTACAGTACAGCCCAAAGCAGAAAGATACGAAACAATTATCTGAGCACCGGCAGAGTTCCCAAGTAATGATAGAATGAAAAAACAAGGAGAACACACTTACGCTTAAAACACACAAACTTCAATTTTACATTCATAACACAATCTAAATTTTGCTCCAATAGCACTAATATGTTCCTTGATTTAATAAACTGACTATTCTCTCGAACCATCAGTTCCAAAATTTACTTACCTGCATAAATTATCTCTTTTTTATTTCTATGAAGAATATAGAAATACATATATTACTAACGTATATATAGACATGAAGATTTTCCACCATGGAATCTTTTATTAAAAAAGAATCCTCCGCACTCCGAATAATTACTCACATGGCTTACAGCACCATCTTGACACTTTAATCATGACTCCGACGCCTTCCATTGTATTCAACAAATAATATTGTTTATGATAACGCACTAATTTACCTCTAACACCTTTAAACAGTCCACATATTACATCTACTTCACTTCCCGCTTTCAAAGCCGCTTCGGTAAGACTGATGAAGCGACGACTTTCATTGTCGGGATCACACATCAGCATAAAAAGCTGCATTTCTCGATGCCTGATCTCATAATATTCGCCGGAATTCTCTTTGCACTGAAAATATACAGGCAGGCTACATTCGGTAAACATCTGTTTCATTTTTTTTTCAGGCATGGACTTTTGAACAAAAAGTAAATTATGAATAACAGGCACCAGCTTCTTTTTAATCTTACCCCCTTTTAGTTCTTTCACTCTATATTCCATAGGAATAAAATAGACAAGATTTTTTTGCCTCAAAAAATCTCCTATCTTCAACTCGTAACAATTGAATGTATGGATAACATACCACGGCGAAGTATCGTATGCATTTTTCATATCGTTCATACTAATAACAAATAGAAAGTCCCCCTCTGTATGCACAGTAGCATCCAGAGCCATTTCATTAAAAATTATGCCTAGCCTATTTGTCATACCTCTGTATAAGAGTACTAAAAACAGCCATTAATAAATGTATATCAGCTAATTAGAAAAGTCATATTAGGAAATAAAGTAGGAAAAACAGATAAAATAGATAATAAGAAATCATCGAAGAAAAACCTATTTATTTTTGTAAACTCATTTGTTTTTCATAACTTTACAGCGTTTTAGCATTATTTGTAGAATCCTTTGCGAGTAGAACTCTTATACAGAGGGAAAAATTGCGCAATGATTTTCTTGTTCGCTTTATTTAATTTGTCATTATTTAATTCCTTTACATAAATTTGCGTGGTTTGGGTATTAGTATGTCCCAGTGCTTTGGATATGACAGGCAAATCTACCTGCTCCTGATAAGCCACACTAGCCCATGTATGACGAGCTACATACGAAGTTAATTGAGATGTAATTCCAGCTTCTTTTCCCAGTCCGTTAAGTATCTTATTATAATAGCATATTCTGCTCTTATAAGAATTGTATATTGATTGAGAACCTTTAATGTTCATTTTGGCGAACAGTGGAAAGACATATTCGCTTTCGGGTACATTATATCGACAGATAATTTCGGACATACAGGGTTCAAGCCTAACGGTAACTTTCTGTCCCGTCTTGTGGCGATAATAAACGATATTGCCACCGACAATCTGTGATTTACGCAAAAATGCCAAATCAACAAAGGGCATCCCGAGTGCAAAAAAGCTAAAGAGAAAGATATCACGGACAAACTCCTTAAAAGATCCTTTTTTAAGATCTAATTGTTGTAAGTGAGAGACATCTGCTATAGTAATAGAACGCTTGTCGGTTTTAGCTATCCCCGTAAAAACATTATTGAATGGATAGGTCTGCCTGACGATATGAACTTTTACCGCCTTATTATAAATCGCCCGCAAAGAACGCATGTAGCAGGATATGGTGTTAGGACAAATATTGTTATGCCGAAGCCAACGACTATAGTCATCAATCAAATCACTATCGAACTCATTAAACATGATATCCTTACCATCTCGATAGCGAAGAAACGAATGTAGTGCCGTACGGTAATTTCTGGAAGTGCTATAACTTTCTTTCTTCCACATATGTTCTATTTCTTTATTGGCATACGTCACAAAACTGACCCCACACGATTTTTTCAGGTTTGCATTTTTCATAGCCTTCTTTCTCGATTTGGAAACTTTTACACGAAACTGTATAGAAACACTAAACATACTTTATTTTTTTATCTATTTTTTTCTAATTCATTTTTACTCGCCTTGCCATTATTTATTCTCTAACAAGGTTAATATTCTATTCATCACGAGTTTGCCAGAAAGTAAATTATCGTGAACGAAGGTACTCTTTAATACATAAAGTGCATAAAATGCCGCTACATACAATTTTATCAGTAAGTACTACTTGGCATTATCATAACACATAATGCAATAGCGGTATAATCAAGTATTATATATCATACTAATACAACAAAGAGTTAACAACTTCTTTATTTTCAATGAATATCGATATCCTTCTTCACCGAACCATAAAGGTAAATACTCCACGTATATCCATCCGATTTTCAAGACAAAGGCGATACGCAAATAAAATTCTCGCGGAGCATTCCAAAACCGCGACATGCATTTTTTTATTTTCATAGTTATTTGAGTTTATAATGCAAAGTTTGCATTTTTATTTTAAACAACTCAATTAAAAGCATTGCTATTTTTTTTAATTTTATGAAATCAAAAAGAGTCTTTATTACAATTTTTGATCATTTTTGTATTGAAATTAATACATAATGAAAAATATAGCAACAAGAAAATTAAGACCAACAGATAACAACGAAAACCTTGATTCGTTTTAGAAAGCAATATTATATGAATTACAATTTCAACGGTGTAGGGAACGGTTATTGCTTCATATATCCAGATAAAAGCATGTATTTAGGCTTAGCCAATATGTATTATTGAATCGCCTTATAAAGCTTATGAATATAAAAAGATTTTTGCCTTAAAAGCAAAAACACCCGATCTTACATCAATGTAAGATCGGGTGTCATTTCTGAAAACAGCTGATTAAGACTGTTTATTGCGGAGAGACAGGGATTCGAACCCCGGGTACCTTGCGGTACAACGGTTTTCAAGACCGCCGCTATCGACCACTCAGCCACCTCTCCAAACTCTTTTCAGGGAGTGCTTTTCTCTTAAAGCGTTGCAAAGGTACAAATGTTTTTTAATTCTACAAGTGAGAAAGAGAATTTTTTATGAAAATAGTTGTATTTTTGTAGCAGATTCTATTAGACAACGGGAAGAAAGATATATGATTTATCCGCAAAATTTCGAAATAAAAATAGGTTTCAATTTAGTTCGTGAGATGCTCACGGACCAATGTCTGAGTGCACTAGGCAAACAGAAAGTGGAAGAAATGGAATTTTCCAGCATCTACAGCAAAGTGGATAAAGCATTGAATGAAACAAACGAATTTGTTCGCATACTACAGGAAGAAGATGATTTTCCAGACCAATACTTTTTCGACGTACGTAGTTCGCTTAAACGAATTAAGGTGGAAGGCATGTACCTCGAAGAGGAAGAATTATTCAACCTACAACGTTCGCTTGCCACAATTAGTGCAATTGTTATATTCTTGAAAAGAAGAAAAGACAATGTAGAAATGGATGAGGAAGAGGCTACAGACGAATCGAACTATCCCTACCCTGCTTTACGCCAATTGGCCAAAGATGTGATGGCCTTTCCACAATTGGTATCGCAAATCAATAGAATTTTAGATAAATATGGTAAGATAAAAGATAGTGCCTCACCAGAGTTGCTACGAATTCGCAGAGAACTGGCTTCGACAATGAGCGGGATTTCTCGCACCCTTGCCAATATATTGCATAGCGCTCAAAACGACGGAGTAGTCGATAAAGACGTCACACCGGCTATGCGCGATGGACGACTAGTGATTCCTGTGGCTCCCGGATTGAAGCGAAAAATAAAAGGAATTGTTCATGATGAATCGGCAAGTGGCAAAACCGTTTTTGTAGAACCTGAACAAGTGGTCGAAGCAAACAATCGTATTCGGGAGCTGGAAAGCGAAGAGCGTAGAGAGATTATACGCATATTGATGGATTTCTCGAAAGTAATACGTCCTTTTGTTCCGAACTTGCTGGATTCTTATGAGTTCTTAGCTATAATAGACTATATACGTGCAAAAGCACGTTTTGCTATCCGCACAAGGAGTATTAAACCGGTTTTAGAGAACCAGCAAATCATTGATTGGTCGATGGCGGTTCACCCGCTATTGCAGATATCGCTAGCCAAACACGATAAAAAAGTTGTGCCGCTAGACATTGAGTTAACTCACAAACGACGTATATTGCTGATATCGGGTCCAAATGCGGGGGGCAAATCTGTGTGTTTGAAAACGGTTGGACTCCTGCAATACATGCTACAGTGCGGTTTGCTTGTGCCGATGAGCGAAAGCAGCCACGTAGGGTTGTTTGATAATATATTTATCGATATAGGCGACGAACAATCTATTGAAGATGACCTGAGCACCTACTCTTCGCACCTTACCAATATGAAGGTGATGATGAAGCAATGCAACGAACGAAGTCTGATCTTGATTGATGAATTCGGAGGAGGTACCGAACCACAGATCGGAGGTGCTATTGCCGAAGCGGTATTGAGACGATTCAACGAAAGACTTACTTTCGGAGTGATTACAACTCATTATCAGAATCTGAAACATTTTGCAGAAGACCACGAAGGCGTCGTAAACGGAGCAATGCTCTACGACAGACATTTGATGCAAGCCTTATTTCAGCTTCAGATAGGCAATCCAGGGAGTTCTTTTGCAGTAGAGATAGCACGTAAGATCGGTTTGCCGGAAGATGTAATAGCAGAAGCTTCGGAATTGGTAGGAAGCGATTATATCAATTCGGACAAATATTTGCAAGACATCGTTCGCGACAAACGCTATTGGGAAAACAAACGACAAGCCATCCATCAAAAGGAAAAACAGCTTGAAGATATAACAAATCGCTATCAGACAGAAATTGAGGATCTAAAGAAAGAACGAAAAGAAATTATCGAGAAGGCTAAAGAAGAGGCTAAACAGATGTTACAAGAATCGAACGCCCAAATAGAAAATACGATTCGCTCCATTAAAGAAGCACAAGCCGAAAAAGAAAAGACTAAAGAAATTCGTAAAACGCTTGAAGATTTTAAAAAGACTGTAAATAAGAACTCTTCTAACGAAGGAAAAGAGCAGCTGGTTTCGCGCCAGATGCAACGTCTACAAGAGAAACAAGCACGATACAAAGAGCGAAAAGAAAACAAAAAGAATACAACTCCGACCGTTACGAAACCGAAAGCCGAAAAGCCTCTCCAAATAGACGACACCGTTCGTATCAAAGGACAGAATTCTGTTGGAAAGATAGTCGATATAAATGGCAAAAAGGCCATTATTGTATTCGGCAATATCAAAACAACTGCCGAACTTAGTAAATTGGAAAGAGCTACTCCTACAAAACAAGAGGGCTCTTCAGTCAAATCGTTCGTAGGGAAAGAAACTCAAGATGAGATACATGAAAAGAAACTTACTTTCAGACAAGACATAGATGTAAGAGGCATGAGAGGTGATGAAGCCATCCAAGCCGTAACATACTTTGTCGATGATGCCATTTTGCTAGGCATAAGCCGGGTAAGAATATTACACGGAACAGGAACCGGTATTTTGCGTACCTTGATACGCCAATACTTACAAACAGTACCCGGCGTAGTACATTTTGCCGACGAACATGTACAATTCGGAGGTGCCGGCATTACAGTTGTTGATCTATAAATACCTATATAAATATGAAATCACTCAAAGAACTCTTCCGAATCGGGAAAGGCCCATCAAGCAGCCATACGATGGGACCACAAAAAGCTGCCCACATTTTTGGCGACAGTCACAACGAGGCTAAATCTTTTCGTGTAACACTATACGGAAGTTTGGCAGCGACAGGCAAAGGGCACATGACCGATGTGGCCATTACTGAAGTACTGAAAAAAATTGCTCCCATAGAGATAATATGGCAACCGAACATTTTTCTTCCCTTTCATCCGAACGGAATGAAATTCGAAGCGCTAGATGCTGACAACAAGCTTATCGACTCATGGACGGTATACAGTATTGGTGGCGGAGCACTAACGGAAGGGAAAGGCGAAGAAGATCGATTCAATACGCAGGAAGTATACGACATGAATAGCATGACTGAAATAATGAAGTGGTGCGAAACAAACGGCAGGAGCTATTGGGAATATGTGAAACAATGCGAAGAAAGCGATATTTGGGATTATCTAGCCGACGTATGGAACCAAATGAAAGCTTCTGTTGAGAATGGACTTGAAGCAGAAGGCGTACTTCCCGGTCCCCTAAATTTACCGCGAAAAGCATACACTTACTATATAAAAGCCTCGGGATACAAAAGATCCCTTCAATCGAGAGGATTGGTCTTTGCATACGCCCTGGCGGTGAGTGAGCAGAATGCCTCGGGAGGAACAATTGTGACGGCTCCTACTTGTGGAAGCTGCGGAGTGCTGCCCGCGGTATTATATCATCTCCAAAAAAGTCATGACTTCAGCGACAAAAGAATATTAAGAGCACTTGCAACAGCCGGTATCATCGGAAACATTGTGAAACAAAATGCCTCTATTTCGGGAGCAGATGTTGGCTGTCAGGGGGAAGTAGGCGTAGCATGTGCCATGGCATCGGCAGCATCTAATCAACTTTTCGGCGGCGGACCTTCACAAATTGAATATTCTGCCGAAATGGGATTGGAGCACCATTTGGGAATGACGTGCGATCCAGTATGCGGATTAGTACAAATACCGTGTATTGAACGAAACGCCTTTGCCGCAGCAAGAGCACTTGATTCGAACCTATATTCATCATTCACAGATGGTATCCACAGAGTATCGTTCGACCGAGTCGTTCAAGTAATGAAACAAACCGGTCACGACTTACCATCGCTCTACAAAGAAACATCGGCTGGCGGACTTGCCAAAGGCTATAATGAAAAAATTGACTAATATCATTGTTTAAAGCTATTTTTTCTAGTAAATTTGCACCCTTAATTAGATAAGACATTTTATTGCTATATGAAATTTACCGAACATCCACAATTAAACCTTTCGCAGATCAATAAAGAAGTATTGAAGAAATGGGATGAAAACAGTGTGTTTTCCAAAAGTATGACTGAACGTGAAGGTGCTCCTTCTTTCGTTTTTTACGAAGGTCCTCCTTCTGCCAACGGCATGCCAGGCATTCATCATGTCATGGCTCGTTCCATTAAAGATATTGTATGTCGATACAAAACGATGAAAGGTTACCTAGTCCGCCGTAAGGCCGGATGGGATACACATGGACTACCTGTTGAACTGGGCGTCGAGAAAACACTCGGCATTACCAAAGAAGATATAGGGAAGACCATTTCGGTAAAAGATTATAATGCTACCTGCCGTAAAGATGTGATGAAGTTTACCAAAGAATGGGAAGACGTCACTCACAAAATGGGATATTGGGTGGACATGAAACAACCTTATATCACATACGACAACCGCTACATTGAAACGTTATGGTGGCTACTGAAGCAATTTCACAAAAAAGGATTACTTTATAAAGGTTATACCGTACAGCCCTATTCTCCTGCTGCGGGAACTGGACTAAGTTCACACGAATTGAACCTACCCGGCTGTTATCGGGAGGTAAAAGACACCACTGTCACCGCTCAATTCAAGATGAAGAATCCGAAGCCGGAAATGGCTGAATGGGGTACTTCATTCTTTATAGCATGGACTACCACTCCATGGACTTTACCTTCGAACTCAGCACTTTGTGTCGGTCCGAAAATCGACTACGTAGCAGTTCAAACATACAATATGTATACCGGCAAGCCTATTACGGTTGTAATGGCAAAAGAGCGTATATATGGCTATTTTGATCACAAAGCCGATGGGATGAAACTCGAAGATTACAAAGAAGGCGATAAGATCATTCCTTTCAAAATTATAGGAGAATACAAGGGTACAGACCTTGTAGGCATGGAATATGAACAACTGATGCCTTGGGTAAGTCCTGGAGAAGGAGCTTTCCGAGTAATTCCCGGTGACTATGTAACAACGGAAGATGGTACAGGTATTGTACACATCGCACCGAACTTTGGTCAGGATGATGCGAACGTTGCAAAAGCCGCAGGCGTTCCTGCTATTCAGCTTATCAACAAGAAAAGTGAGATTCGACCAATGGTAGACCTTACCGGTAAGTTCTATCTGGTAGAAGAACTGGATGAAGAATTCGTTCAGACAAAAATGAATGTAGAACTCTACAATGAATATGCCGGCCGCTTTGTAAAGAACGACTACGATCCAAAGCTCACTGATAAAGATGAAACATTGGACATCAGCTTATGCATGATGCTCAAGATCAACAATCAGGCTTTCAAAATAGAGAAACATGTCCATAGCTATCCACATTGCTGGCGTACTGACAAACCGGTGCTATACTATCCGCTAGACAGTTGGTTTATCCGATCGACTGCTTGCAAAGAAAGGATGTACGAACTCAATAAGACTATTCGCTGGCAACCCGAATCAACAGGAACAGGACGTTTCGGTAAGTGGCTGGAGAACTTGAACGATTGGAATTTGAGCCGTTCGCGCTTTTGGGGTACTCCATTACCTGTTTGGCGAAGTGAAGACAATAAAGACGAAAAATGCATAGAGTCTGTAGAAGAACTCTATAACGAAATAGAAAAATCGGTGAAAGCCGGTGTGATGAAATCGAATCCGTTAAAAGAAAAAGGTTTCCAATCCGGAGTATATACTGAAGAAAATTATAACAAGATCGATCTGCACCGTCCATTTGTAGATGATGTCGTACTGGTTTCCGATTCGGACAAACCGATGAAAAGAGAAACAGATCTTATTGACGTTTGGTTCGATTCAGGATCCATGCCTTACGCTCAAATACACTATCCGTTTGAAAATAAAGAATTGTTGGATTCGGGAAAAGTATTTCCTGCGGACTTTATAGCCGAAGGAGTAGACCAAACTCGTGGCTGGTTCTTTACACTGCACGCTATTGCTACAATGATATTTGATAGCGTTGCCTTCAAATCGGTGATGAGTAACGGATTAGTACTTGACAAGAATGGCAATAAGATGTCTAAACGTATAGGCAATACCGTCGATCCGTTTGCCACGTTGGACAAATACGGCGCCGATCCTGTACGTTGGTACATGATTACCAACTCAGCTCCATGGGATAACTTGAAGTTTGATTTGGAAGGTATTGATGAAGTACGTCGCAAATTCTTCGGAACGTTGTTCAATACTTACTCATTCTTTGCATTGTATGCCAATGTTGACGGATTTGAATACAAAGAAGCTGATATTCCTTTCGAAAAACGTCCCGAAATAGATCGTTGGATACTGTCGTTGCTGAATACCCTTATCAAAAAAGTGGACTTCGCATACAATAACTTAGAGCCGACTAAAGCAGGACGACTCATTTCTGATTTTGTAAGCGACAATCTCTCCAACTGGTATGTTCGTCTAAATCGTAAACGTTTTTGGGGTGGAGAATTCACCGAAGACAAACTATCAGCATATCAGACTCTATACACTTGTCTTGAAACAGTAGCTAAATTGATGGCACCTATTGCTCCGTTCTATTCGGATATGCTCTATTCTGACCTGACAGCAGTATCGGGGCATGACGGAAAACGTCTATCTGTTCACTTGACCGATTTCCCTATCGCAAACGAACAGTACATCAATAATGACTTGGAAGCTCGCCAGCAAATAGCTCAAGATATAACATCTATGATATTGGCATTGCGCCGCAAAGTCAGCATCAAAGTGCGTCAACCGTTGCAATGTATTATGATACCTGTTGTAGACGACGAGCAGCGTCAGCATATTGAAGCGGTAAAAGAACTGATAAAGGGAGAAGTCAATGTCAAAGAAGTGAAATTTATCGATGATACCGCCGGCGTACTTATCAAGAAAATCAAACTCGACTTCAAAAAGCTGGGCCCCAAGTTTGGCAAACAGATGAAGCAGGTAGCCGGTGCAGTAGAGAAACTCACTCAACAAGAGATCAGCACGTTTGAAAAAGAAGGAGCTATTCAATTAGAGTTGGGTGATACGAACGTAACACTTGAAACAGCAGATGTAACGATTCTAAACGAAGACATCCCCGGATGGTTAGTTGCCAATGAAGGAAAGCTTACCGTTGCTCTTGAAGTAACACTAACAGATGATTTACGCAAGGAAGGCATTGCCCGCGAATTGGTCAACCGTATTCAGAATTTGAGAAAGCAGAGTGGATTTGACATTACAGATAAAATACATATTGAATTAGCCAAAAATAAACTGACAGATGATGCTGTAACCGAATATAATCAATATATTTGCGGTCAAGTATTGGGACTGTCACTCCAATTGGTTGATGAAATAGAAGACGGAACGGTACTGAACTTTGATGATTTCGATTTGATGATTAAAATTATGAAAGACAAATAGTAATAATATAAAACCGAAGAATGATGGCAGAAAAGACGAGATATTCCGACGTGGAACTCGAAGAGTTCCGTGCTATAATCAATGAAAAGTTGGGGTTAGCGCAACGTGATTATGATATGCTCAAAAAGAGCCTGATGGGTACCGACGGTAATGATACCGACGACACATCTCCCACGTACAAAGTGCTCGAAGAAGGTGCCAACACATTGTCTAAAGAAGAGACTACCCGTTTGGCAGCACGCCAACTCAAATTTATTAAAGAATTACAAGCAGCATTGGTACGAATTGAAAATAAAACGTACGGAATATGTCGGGCTACAGGCAAATTAATACCGGCCGAACGACTTCGCGCCGTGCCTCATGCAACACTCAGTGTTGAAGCTAAACAAAACGGTTTTCATTAATGAAAGATTTTTTTACGAAAGGACGTATCGCATGGATCGTCATTATCGGTACACTTATTATTGACCAAACAATTAAAATTATCGTGAAGACACACATGTATCTTCACGATAATATTCATATTGCCAATTGGTTTTATATATACTTCACCGAGAACAATGGAATGGCTTTCGGTATGGAATTGTTCGGAAAACTATTTCTGACTACTTTCCGTATTGCCGCTGTCATCCTTATTGGATGGTACCTATATAAGATGGTGAAGAGTGGTGCAAAAACAGGTTTCATCGTCTGTGTATCGCTCATATTTACAGGTGCGGTAGGAAATATTGTCGATAGCATGTTCTATGGCGTTATCTTCAATGAGAGCACCAATACACAAATAGCAACTCTATTTCCAGTAGTAGGCGGATATTCTTCACTGCTTTACGGGAAAGTTGTAGACATGTTTTATTTCCCTATTATTGATACCTACTGGCCTACGTGGATGCCGGTTGTGGGAGGAGAACATTTTATATTCTTCAGCCCCATATTCAATTTTGCCGACTCGTGCATCAGTTGCGGAATCATCGCACTGATTATTTTTTATAGCAAATACTTCAATGCATCTTTCAAACTGCTCAAATAAATAATTATTATTCAGTGTCATGAAGAATTCTCTGCGATATTTCTTCCTTCTTTTTATTGCTATGCTGCTCGTATCTGTTACGAGTTGCGAACGCCGTCCCAAGAATGTACTTTCAAAGGGGAAAATGGAAGATGTATTGTACGACTATCACCTTGCTCGTTCTATGGCAGAGAATCTTCCTTCTGATCAAATGTACAAACAGCGTTACTACGTTCAAGGAGTCTTTGATAAATACGGTATTTCTGAAGCTGATTTCGACTCGTCAATGGTATGGTATTGCAGACACACAGAAGACATGTCAGCCATTTATAAAAACGTTCAAGATCGACTGAAATCAAACATCAGCAAAATGAACAAACTGATTACCGAATCGCAACGCAATCCTGTTGGGGCTGCATCTGGAGACAGTTTGAACATTTGGACATTCGCTCGAAATACTCGTCTGACAGGCGATGATATGCACAATAAAATAGTTTTCTCTATATCTCCTGATTCGACTTTCCATCCAAGAGATGCATTTGAATGGAACGTAAACTTCATTTCTGCGGGGATGATGAATGGGGGTGCCACAATGTCTCTAAGTATTCGTTATGAGAACGATAGTACGGTAACTCAAATAGCTCAACTTATGGGTTCGGGCAATCGTTCGCTAAGAGTTCAAAACAATCTGCCTATTCCCATTCGAAAAATAAATGGTTTTATTTATGTTCCGAAAGGAGTTCAAGGAGCCATTGTCGTTCAAACCAAAGCATTAAAACGCTACCATGCGCACGGCAATGCACCACTGCCAAGTGCACCTAACAATAATATGCCAGGCAATATGCCAAATGGACATCCAATGCCATCCAATGGACCGATGAGACAACCAAACGGACAGCCCATGCCACAGGCAGCACCTGTCAATATGGGCCAACACATACCGGGGACTCCTGGAAGTAAAGTTCCGAATGCGGCAAAGATTGATACATCAAAAGCGGTGATACAAGGTATTCACAGATTAACGCCTGAGGAGTTAAACAAGAAACGCACCGATTCTCCCACTCCACATGGATATCAACTCAGGCAACAAGTGCTCGAGAAACAAATACAACAAAACAAATCGAAATATCCGGTTCCGATTAAGAAAACAAAATAATGAAAAGCCGATATGCATCTCCGTTATTACAAATGCCGGATGGCAATGTTCTTGTCAAGCAGGTAATAGAATTGGAAGACGGTGAGTTTAAGAGAAACTATCGATTCGAGCAAGAGTTATCGGCAACGATATGGGTAAACGGACTTATTGAGATTGTGGAAGAAAAAGGAAAGCTAATTGCCTATAGTAGTTCTCCATACGACTGTATTAATAAACAGCCTGTCGACGAAACTCTGCGCATACGATTGAAGTAGCGATAGCTACATTAAGCGAATCGGTAGTCAACCTGTCCTGAGGATAATTGGGAATATACAAACGGCAGTTAACAAATTTCTCCGTCTCCGGACGTATGCCTCTCCCTTCATTGCCCATCACAATAACACCATAAGAAGTTAGTTTCTCTTCATATATATTGTTACCATTGAGCAATGTTCCGTAAACAGGAACACTTTCGGGCAAAGCGTCGAAGAAAGAAGATAATTCCATATAGTGCGTCTTGACATGAGCCATTGCTCCCATAGTAGCCTGAACGGTCTTCGGATTATAAATATCTGCCGTATCGGGTGAACAGACAATATGTTCGATACCAAACCAATCGGCAAGACGAACAATCGTTCCTAAATTTCCGGGATTTTGGACACCGTCGAGCGCAAGACAAAGAGTGTTGTCCAAAGAAGATATATCGAAAGACTCTTTTCGCTGTGCGAAAACAGCAAGAACTTGTTGAGGAGTTTTCATCAAACTAGCACGTTGCAGTTCTTCTTCCGACACGCAGCAAATTTCATCGGCACGAACTTCTGGATGAGCATCAAGCCACTCTTTCACCGCCGCAAGAAAGAGACAATGATAAGTCCCCATCAAATCACCCGCAACTTTTACCCCTTCGGCCAAGAAGACACCTTCTTTATTCCTATCCTTTTTACGTTCTAGAGAATGAACATAACTTATTCTATTTTTGCTCAATCGAGATTCCAACATAAGACAAGTATCAATATTGGTGCAAAACTATTGAATTATTTTTATGCTACCAAAATATCGCTTATATTTGCACAATGTTTTTCATATTATGAGGAGATTTTGTCATTCGCTATGTGTTTTGTCTATCATGCTGTTCATCGTGGCTTGTTCGGCCACGAAGTATGTTCCGGAGGGAGACTTTTTGCTAAACAAAGTCAAAGTCTATTCCGATAGCGAAGATCTTTCTCCTTCCGAGCTGAAACAATACATCCATCTGACTACCAACGCCAAATGGTTCAGTTTATTCAAAACGCAACTATACATATACAATATGTCGGGTCGCGATTCCACTAAATGGGTCAACCGTACCATGCGTAAACTCGGCACCCCACCAGTCATGTTTAACGAAAAAGATGCTCAACGTTCACAAAAAGAATTACTAAGAGCAGTACAAAATAAAGGATATATAGGAGCCAATGTGGAGTTGACCACTAAGATAAAACGAAAGAAACTAGAGCTCATCTATCGCATCAAGGGAGGGCAACCCTACAGATTGCGTCATTTCTCTTATGGCTCTATAGACGAGGATATCCTTAACCTCATTAAAAATCGCCCCTCGGCATCGCTTATAAAAGAAGGTATGCTCTTTGACGTCAATGTCATTGACGCCGAACGTGATCGCATTACCAATCTACTCACCAACAACGGATATTATCGTTTCAGTAAAGAATACATTACTTTCGTTGCAGACACCATACGCAACAGCAAAGAGATAGATCTCAAAATGCGGTTTATACCTTTTGCAGGAAGCAAAAATTATAAACCGGCTCCCTATAGGCAATATCATATCAACAACATATCCATCATCACCGATTTTGATATGATGCAGGGAACATCACCTTCGGGTATCGAAATCAATGATTCGGTGCATTATGAAGGATACCCTATATACTACAAAGACAAGCTAATGTTGAGGCCTAAAGTACTTGTCGACAATCTACACTTTGCCCCGGGAGATTTATACAGGAGCCAAACGATACAACGCACCTACCGCAATTTCGGACGATTCTCGGCCCTGAACTATTCAAACATCCGGTTCACCGAATTACCCGAAGACAGCACAAAGCTGAACAGTTACCTATTGCTCACGCCCAACAAAAATAAATCGGCATCGTTCGAAATAGAAGGTACTAACTCGGCAGGCGATTTGGGAATGGCAGCAAGTGTTTCGCTACAACATCGTAATCTCTTTCACGGATCCGAATTGCTCACTATTAAACTACGGGGAGCATATGAAGCCATATCAGGACTAGAGGGATATACAAACAATGGATATTATGAATATGGTACAGAGGCCACCCTGAATTTCCCACGTTTTGTAGCACCGTTTATATCAAAAGACTACAAGAAGAAAAGCAATGCTTCTACCGAACTAGGTCTTAGAATCAACTATCAACTAAGACCTGAATTCTCGCGCACAGTTTTTTCTGCCTCATGGAGTTATAAATGGAATCAACAGCAACGCATACAACATCGCATAGATCTGATGGACATCAGCTATATTTACTTGCCTTGGATTTCAGACACTTTCAAAGAGAACTATATCAACAAAGGACAGAATTATATCTTCCAATATAATTATACCAGCCGCTTCATATTCCGCTGCGGCTACACCTATGTTTACAATTCATTGGGCAATAAAGAGACTTATTACAACAACAATGACAATTCATATTCTATCCGAGCGGGATTTGAGTCGGCCGGCAACTTACTCTATCTACTTTCCAAAGCTGCCTCATTTCCAAAAAATTCTAACGGACAATATTCTATATTCAGCATTCCCTATGCGCAATACTTAAAAGGAGACTTCGACTATGTGCGCAAACTGGTGCTCGATCACCGCAACACATTAGCCATTCATGCAGCTTTCGGCATTGCCGTACCGTATCTTAATTCAAAAACCGTACCTTTCGAAAAACAATACTTCAGTGGAGGTGCCAATAGTGTACGTGGATGGGCAGTACGCGAGCTGGGGCCGGGAAAATTTGCAGGAGACGGAAACTATTTGGACCAATCGGGCGATATTAAATTCGATAGCAGTATTGAACTTCGTTCTCGATTATTTTGGAAATTACGCGGTGCAGCATTTATAGATGCGGGCAATATTTGGAGCATACGCAACTACGAGAATCAACTTGGTGGCGTATTCAAATTCAACGAATTCTATAAACAGATAGCTATGGCCTACGGACTTGGACTACGCATGGATTTTGACTTTTGTATTTTGCGTTTCGACTTTGGTATGAAAGGAATCAATCCCGTCTATTCCAGTGGGGCACAAAGATACCCCATATATCATCCTTCATTCAGTCGAGATATGACCTTCCATTTCGCAGTGGGTTATCCCTTCTAAAACACGAACGCTTGCGAAAACAGAGCATAGCTGCGAGTGTATTATTGAACTATTAAACAATAATTTACGTATACGCACACCTCCCGATCAATACAGTCGGCACCCCATTCTAAAACCGATAAAACGATATCGTTGCGAAAGCGGCGGTCTATTTCAACAAAATCATATTGCAATTTGAACGCTCTACATTTGTACGTCTCCGCCACCGTGTTGTAACTAAAGCCACAATGCTCTGCCAGAAGTGCTTTTAAACGTTCCATGATACCTTTTAAAAAGAAAGAAGTCTGTGAGACATACTGATGAAAGTTAGTTCATGTCAGAACGATTTTATGTTTTGTCCTAAACAGAATGTCGTTCCACATATGTGATTCGATCAACTCACATATGTGAGTCGATCGTTCCATATATGTGAGTTGATCGAATCACATATGTGGAACGACAAAACCTGAATGAGTCAACAGAAATGCCTTAAATGCGATAACTATGATTCAATAAGATGTGTACAAAATACCTTCTAACAGGAAAGAAGAACCGGATCTCTTCCATGCATGGACGGTAAGCAAAGGACGTTTCTACACGGCATGCGTAAGCGTCTCGGCGATTATGCCTTTTCCGTTTATCTCCCTCTCGTTACCTTTGCGGTGAATTAAAAATGAAATTAGAAATGGTAAGATCAAAAACAGCAGAGATGCGATTCCGGCATGTATGGAAGATGTTCGGAAAGGAACTCACAGTGAATTATCATTGCAGTTTGTCAGAAATTGCAGCTAAAAACCGTACGGACTTGAATGGGATGCGCAGCTGGATGCTCGACCGTGGACATTCGGTATCCCAATTAAAGAAAGAGGTTCTTCATCGCTATTACGGCGGCTCCATACCCGACGTCAAGGAGGCGGGGCGGATGTTCACGCCGATAGTGGCGTCCGGTAGCCCGAAAGCGGGGCCTTCACTACTGGGCATCCATATCACCTTCAACAGCGGTACGAGCGTCACCGTCAAAGAGGCGACTCCCGAGGGTATAATGGGCCTGATCCTGAGTTACGAAAGAATGGAGGGCGAGTTATGTACTCTTTGACGTCAAGCAACAAATATTACTTGTATCAAGGGTATGTCCGAATGAATCGGGGTATTGACGGACTTTACAAGATGATACGTTCTGAGATGAAGGAGCTCTCTCCCGTTTCGGGTGACGCGTTCATCTTCTTCGGAAAGAAAAGACAAAGCGTGAAGATACTCAAGTGGGACGGCGACGGTTTTTTGCTGTATTACAAGCGGCTTGAGGGCGGCAGTTTCGAAGTGCCCGTTTTCAACCCGCGTACGGGCAATTACGAGATCGGGTGGAACACACTCTCCTTTATTCTCAGCGGAGTATCGCTGAAGTCCGTAAGGCTGCGAAAGCGTTTCCGAATATAGCTGAAAGGGCTTGTTTATAGTGGATTAATCACGAAAAAAGTCAAGTTTTTCGTTTGATATTCCGGTGATTTTTGGTACCTTTGTACTATGAGAAAAGATGAGATTGTCGAACTGTTGAAGCAGCAAAATAACAGCTATAAGAAGCTGATTGATGATTTACGCGAACAAGAGAAAAGACAATCCCAGCAAATCACGGAACTTATAACGGAAGTGGCTTCCCTTAGGGAGGCGCTTCTTCAGAAAGGTGAATCCCTGAGTAAACAAAAACGCGTCTGCAAGGGACTGGGCAAACTGATTGCCGTCACATCCGAGAAACAGCTCCCCCCGCCGGGGCTTCTTACAGATGAGGAAAGGCGGCGGCAGGAAGAGGAAAGAAGCCTTCAGAGGAAGGCCCGGAAGAATAACGGGGCCAGGCGTGACATGCACGCGGACATGGAGGTGGAAGAACACGACATCTACCCCGAGCAGGCGGAGTTCGATAGGAATAAGGCTCGACCGCTGTCAGAGAAGCTGCGTATATCCATCCGTTACGAATGCGTGCCCATGCGTTTCATTAAACACGTCTACAAAATCCACTCTTATACACAAGACGGCCGCGTCTATACGGGCAAGACTCCCCCTTCGGCTTTCTTGAACTCCAATTACGACGCCTCCTTTATCGCCGGACTGATGGAGCTTCGCTACATACAATCCGTGCCGGTGGAACGAATCATCGGTTATTTTGAAAGCCATGGCTTCACTCTGAAAAAGCCTACCGCCCATAAGCTGATTGAAAGAGCGTCCCTGCTGTTGGAGAATCTCTACAAGTGTACCGCACAAACCGTTCTTCGGGATAATTATATCTCCGCCGATGAGACGTATTACAAAATACTCGTCAGGGGAGAGAATGGCAAGGAAAGCGGAGTCAGAAAAGGGTACCTGTGGGTAATCATCGGAATGAGGAGTAAGCTGTTGTATGTACTCTACCGGGACGGTTCACGGTCGGAAGATGTGATTCTGCGAGAGTTGGAAGACTACAGGGGCGTCATACAGAGCGACGGTTACTCTCCCTATCGAAAACTTCAAAAAGAGGGTTATCCCCATATCACGCGAATAGCTTGCCTGCAACATGTCAAACGGAAATTTATTGATTGCGGTGAGGATGAAGGGGCTAAAAAGATGGTGGGTTTGATCAATAAGCTGTACCATCAAGAGCACGAGCATCGAATCGGAGAAGAGAACTGGACGGAGGAGAAGAATCGCAGATTCCGAAACGAATATGCTCCTGAGATCTTGGAAGAAATAAGGGCGCACCTGGATCGGATAAAATCAGGTCCCGGCCTGCTTCCCAAAAGCGAGCTATACGCGGCGGTCGTCTATATGAGAAATGAATGGGACGCCATCGAGAACATCTTCAAGCACGGGGCGACAAGGCTGGACAATAATACGGTAGAGCGGATGAACCGCTATTTCTCAATCTCAAGAAGGAACTCCCTGTTTTTCGGCAGCCATAAAGGGGCCGAAAGGGGAGCCATACTCTACACGCTGGCATTGTCATGTCGCATGAATGGAATAAATCTGTTCCAATATCTCACCGATATCATCAACACGACAGCAGAGTGGCAACCCAACACGCCACTGGAAAAATATCGGGAACTACTTCCTGACAGATACAAAAACAACGCATAAATAAAGTATTGTATTTTTTATTTTAATAACAACGCATAATCGCGGAGACGCTTACAAACTGTAGAACTACCATCACCTGAATAATTCATACTTGAGTTGTAAAAGTGCACACACAAGCCGATCCACATAAAAATTGCATAATAATTTTTCATTAATCCTTTGAAATTCCGATTATACATTTAGACAACCTTCTAAAGTTACGAATCCGAGCATAGAAGTGTTAGTTTATATGAAATCGTAAGTAGCTGACAAGACGATTGAAATTAGTAAAAATGTAATACTTACTTTCTTTGTTTTATTTCACCGATAGCCATACCTTTGCAGCGTGTAAGGAGAAAGACAATGGCTGATAGCCATCGTCTATTTCACGACAACAAGGTGTTTTCGGCTCTAAAAAAGCCTAAAGATAAAAATAGAAACTCTCTCTCTTATATAGGTCTATTATAAATTGGATAAATAGTTAATATTATTGTAAAATATAATAAAAAAGGTTCTTCTCGACTTGCGATAAATTGGGAAAAATTTCAACAGAAGATCTGTATGATTTATAATAGACATTAATTAAAAATGAATAAAAGCGACTTTCTCTGACTTGTGACAAGCCGGAGAAAGTTTTATTTACTCTTCTCCGATTACAACACTACCGGGAGACTTTTTCTTCATTTTATCATAAGAAGTACACGTTATTATGGCATCGCATAAATACCCCGCAATCGACTAACAGAGCAATTAAGAAGTCCAGGAAATATAGGAACTCTTTTTACTTTATGGTATCCATAACGTTTAAAGAGTCATGTAAACTTTTCTAAAAGAGACTCTTGCATTTTCATTGAAATTTATTAAATTTGCCTTTCAAAAGATCATTACCATGAAACAAAGCCACTTAAGATACTGCTTGACATCTTTGTTTGCAATAATTGTCGGCATAGCATACGGAATTAATGTCCCCATTAGTTATGGAGCAAGATTACTAGAAAGTAAAGCCAAAAATTGCCTAAAAACAAAAAATGAGGAACAATATCTGAAAGTCCTGCAAGAAGGAATAACAAAATATCCCGAGGATATCTACTTTATAAATAACTTAGTTTATTATTATCAACAACAAAAGCCTACTGAAATCAATAATGCCATGGAACTGGCAAATACCCTATTGGCAAAAAAGCCAAATAACAAAAGTTATATCATCAATAAAGCCATCGTCTCTGTAAAGATGAAACGATATAGTACTGCTAAGGCTCTACTCAAAGATGCTGATTTATATCAGACAGATCCTGCAACCGCAGGGTACATTACGGGCGAAATAGCCCTTGACCAAGGACAGTATGAAGAAGCAATAAACAACTTTGAAAAAGCTATTCGCTTAAACAACAAGGATGGGCATTCCAACTATGGGCTTGGATTATCATACAGCCGACAAGAAAAGTATAAAGATGCTCTCAAATATTATAATAAAGCCATCCAGTTGGGGCTGCAAGATAGTAAGATATACAATGATTTAGGAGAAACTTATTTTGAATTGGAAAGAAATTATGAAGCGATTTCAGCATTTAAAAAAGCCACACTACTAGACCCGCAAAATGCCACAGCATTTCATAACTTAGGTTTTGTATACGACGAGATGTTAAGATATAACGATGCTATAAGCGCTTTCAACAAAGCGCTACAGATTGATCCGAAAGATCTGGAAGCATACAAAGGATTGGGAAGTGTATACTGCGAAAAGAAAAAATACAGCGAAGCCATCGATGCTTGCAACAAAGCACTACAAATTAACTCAAAAGATGCCGAAGCTTACAACTGCCTAGGAAGCATCTATTGCATCATGAGAAAATATGACGATGCTATTTCTGCTTTCCAAAAAGCATTAGCTATCAATCCAACTTATTCTGTAGCATCGGATAATTTGAAACTAGCTAAAGAAGCACAAAGCAAGATCAAAAAGAAATAAGTTCAGTATTTCAAATCCAATTCGAGTTGTACAGGAAACTGTTTGCCTTGACTCTCATCTGGCTCGCCAAGCGGATTCGAGACAGAGAGCCCTATAAGACGAATATATCGTTTGGAATAATCAACTTGACGAAGCAATTGTTTGGCAATCGGAAGTATCGATTTAAGCTGATATAGATCCGTTTGACGATTAACGGTCAAACTGCGGGTTATTTGCGAGAAATCGGCAAACTTTACTTTCAAAGTCAGTGTCACACCATGAAATTGCTGATGATGCAACCGTTCCACCAATTCGAGAGCGACATGGTATAGTTCGATAATAACGGCAGAACGGCGATTGATATCTTGCTCAAAAGTCGTTTCACACCCTACTGATTTTCGTACCCTGGCAGATGTAACATGCCTTTCGTCTACTCCACGAGACATATCATAGTAGAAAGTTCCTGCTTTTCCAAACTGTCGAATCAGCATTTCACGAGAGCAACTACGCAATTGCTTTCCGTTATGTATGCCAAGCAAATGCATTCTTTTTGCGGTAACAGGCCCGATACCCCAAAACGATTCGATAGGCAAATGTGCGATAAAGTTTAGTGCCCTATCCGGATGAATAGTACAAAGTCCGTCCGGTTTACGATATTCGGAGGCTATTTTTGCCAAGAATTTATTATACGATACTCCTGCCGAAGCAGTAAGATGCAACTCATCACGTATACGCCGTTTTATTTCAATAGCCACATCAACGCCATGCTCTATATTCTTTTTATTCTCGGTTACATCGAGAAAAGCCTCATCAATAGATAAAGGCTCAATAATATCCGTATAATCAAAAAAGATATCACGAAGTTGTGCCGAGACCTCTTTATACAATTCCATTCGCCCTGGCAGTATAATGAGTTGCGGACAAAGCAATTTGGCCTTTACCGACGACAATGCAGAATGAACCCCATAACGTCGTGCCACATAATTGGCAGTAGCTATCACACCACGCTTATCAGCATGTCCCACAGCCATAGGCACAGTGCGAAGCTCCGGATGATCGCGTTCTTCTACCGATGCAAAAAAAGCATCCATATCGATATGAATAATTTTCCGCAACATAAGACGTATCCCCTTTATGCCCCAATCAAATAGTTTTCAATTCTGCATATAAGCGCTGAATCGGCAATCCCATTACATTGTAATAGCTGCCTTTGATATCATTAACGCCGATAAACCCAATCCATTCTTGCACACCGTAGGCTCCAGCCTTATCGAGTGGCAAGTAACGCTTCACATAATAATTAATTTCATCGTCGGATAAATCCGAAAACGTTACCTCGGAAATGACACTAAAACTCTTCTGAAATGCGGCTGTAGTAATACATACAGCAGTAATAACTTGATGCGTCACCCCAGAAAGTTTTCGAAGCATAAGTTTCGCTTCTTCTTCATCATGCGGTTTGCCCAAAGCTTCATCATGAAGCCATACAATCGTATCGGCAGTAATGACCAACTCATTTCCCGTAATAAATTTACGATAAGCAGCTGCCTTTTGATGCGCAATATACGAAGGTATTTCGGCCCCTCTCAACGAAGCTGGATATTTCTCATCCACATTGGGTAGAGTCTTCACTGAATAGTCAATATCCAACCCCGACAACAGCTCTTTACGTCGAGGAGAATTAGAAGCCAAAATAATTTTGTATTTTGATAAGTTAGAGAGTATCATACGCTATATTATGATGAATATAAAATAGAGAAAAAAAGCTGCTTGCAGCAGCAAACAGCTTTTTCTATTAGTAAATACAAAAAGACTATAACTGAGCCAATTTGTTGTCTGAGCCAAGTACATTAAGTATTTTCTCTTTGTACATTTTCTCCATTGCATCACGAGCAGGTCCGCAATATTTACGAGGATCAAATTCTCCCGGTTTGTCATTAAATACTTTACGAACAGCAGCAGTAAATGCCAAACGAGAATCTGAGTCGATATTAATCTTGCACACAGCACTCTTGGCAGCCTTACGAAGTTCTTCTTCAGGAATACCAACAGCATCGGGCAATTTACCACCATTCTCATTGATCATCTCAACATATTCTTCAGGAACAGAAGAAGATCCGTGAAGAACGATTGGGAATCCAGGTAACTTAACCATTACAGCATCCAATACATCAAATGCCAATGGAGGAGGAACTAGACGGCCAGTCTTCGGGTCACGAGTACATTGTTCGGGTTTGAACTTATATGCGCCATGACTTGTTCCGATAGAAATAGCCAAAGAATCACAACCTGTCTTAGTTGTAAAGTCGATCACTTCTTCCGGTTTTGTATAATGAGACACTTCAGAAGCGACCTCATCTTCAACGCCGGCAAGTACACCAAGTTCACCTTCAACAGACACACCATATTGGTGAGCATATTCAACAACTTTCTTAGTCAATGCGACATTCTCTTCATAAGGTAGAGAAGATCCATCGATCATCACTGAAGAAAAGCCGAAATCAACACAGCTCTTGCAGAGTTCGAAGCTATCGCCATGATCCAAATGCAATACGATTTCAGGATGTTCACATCCGAGTTCTTTTGCATATTCTACAGCACCCTGTGCCATATAGCGAAGTAATGTTTGGTTGGCATAGTTACGAGCACCTTTAGAAACCTGCAGAATGACCGGAGATTTCAATTCAGAAGAAGCCTTGATAATGGCCTGAAGCTGCTCCATATTGTTGAAGTTGAAAGCGGGGATTGCATATCCACCGTTAATAGCTCTTTTAAACATCTCACGGGTGTTTACGAGTCCTAAGTCTTTGTAATTAACCATTTTGTTTGATATTTATATATTAAATGAATAGAATTCAATGCAAATGTACAAATTTAAGTTTTAATCGAAAAACTATTTATCGACAAAGTAAATCTATTTGTGATTATTTATCTATCGATTTTATTTTCCTCTTTTTATAATAAACCAAGAAGAAAAAAAGAGATCAATATTATTGCTATTCAAAATAAAAGCTGTAACTTTGCGCACTGAATTTCGACCATTACACTTAATAACATATAAGATAATAATTAAAAGTATATACGATAATGAAAAAAGGTATTCATCCCGAATCATACCGCCCGGTAGCTTTCAAAGATATGTCAAACGGCGATATGTTTTTATCCAAATCAACTTGTGCCACCAAAGAGACCATTGAGCTTGATGGTGAAACTTATCCGTTGATTAAGATCGAAATTTCGAGTACTTCTCACCCCTTCTTTACAGGTAAATCTACTTTGGTTGATAGTGCAGGACGCGTTGATAAGTTCCTCAGTCGCTATGGTGATCGTAAAAAGAAATAAAGAGATTACTTCTAAAAGTTAAAAAAAGGAATTCCAAGTAGTGGAATTCCTTTTTTTTAGTCTTAAACGATTGTAGTAAGGAAAGCACTTCGTATATTTGCAAGCATAATTATATCACATTATATATGATTAATAACAAATCAAAAAGAACAATGCAAAATGCAATACCTGTTTTTGCATTCATTTCCAAAAAATCTAAAAAGTTCTGGACATGGTACAAAGGTCTCTATACAGGCAGCCCATGGTATAAAAAGCTTTCGGTCGGAATCCTTTCCTTCATGATTGTTTTCATGCTCTATTTAGGAATGGTAGATTTGAATCTCTTTTGGCTGTTTGGCAAGTCGCCCAGTCTAAGTAGTATCCAGAATCCCGAGCAGCCGGTTGCTTCTGAAATATACAGTGCCGACGGAAAGCTCATTGGCAAATACTTCCGCGAAAACCGTATACCGGTAAAATATGAAGAGATTTCTCCCATACTAATCAAGACACTGATCACTACCGAAGATGAGCGATTTTATCATCATTTCGGAATCGACTTCCAAGGTCTTTTTTCGGCCGCTAAAGACATGATGCATGGACGAAGCCGAGGAGCCAGCACCATCACCCAGCAGTTGGTGAAGAACATGTTCAAAATCCGTTCACAATATTCGACCGGTATTTTAGGCATTCTGCCCGGTGTACGACTTATTATTCAGAAATCCAAAGAATGGATCGATGCAATCAAAATCGAAATGTTCTATTCGAAGAAAGAGATTCTGACCATGTACCTCAACACGGTAGACTTCGGTAGCAATGCCTATGGTATTAAAACGGCCGCAAAGACTTATTTCCATACCACTCCGTCACAAATCAACTACGAACAGGCAGCCGTATTGGTAGGTATGCTTAGAGCAACAACGTACTATAATCCCCGACTGAATCCGAAGAATTCATTGAAGCGGCGCAATGTAGTGCTCGAGAATCTAGTTACTCACAACGTGATCAGTCAACAGACCTGCGATTCTCTAAAACAAATTCCTCTTAAGTTGAACTATGCCGTAGAAAGCAATTATGACGGCATCGCCCTTTACTTCCGCGAAGCGGTTGCAAACGAGCTATATGCTTGGCTTAAAGATAATGATTTAGATCTATATAGCGACGGGCTCAAGATATATACCACCATCGACACCCGAATGCAAAAATATGCCGAAGAAGCTGTCGACGAAAAGATGCGACAGGTTCAAAAGAATTTCAACAGCCAATGGGGAAAGAAAAATCCATGGTGTGACGAACATCACAAGGAAATACCGAACTTCATAGAAGACTTGGCTAAGAAGACAATGGTATATAAATTATTGCAAACTAAATACAGCAATAATGGGGACTCTATTCATTACTACCTGAACAAACCTCATAAAGTCAGAATATTCTCTTACGACAAAGGAATGCACAACGAGACAATGAGCACGATGGACTCCATACGCTATATGGAACGCTTCATGCACTGCGGTTTTATTGCCATAGAGCCACAAACGGGATATGTAAAAGCGTGGGTAGGCGATATTAATTTTGAAGCATGGAAATACGACAAGGTTACAGCAAAACGCCAACCGGGTTCCACATTCAAGCTATTCGACTATACTGCTGCCATGAATCATGGAATGTCTCCTTGCGATACACGTGTGGATCATTACGTCCAATTAGACGTGCTAGATCATGGCAAACCCACCAAATGGGTTCCGGGTAATGCTAATGGTAACTATACCGGTCGCGAATATTCTTTGAAGGCCGCTTTTGCACAATCCATCAACACTATCGCCGTTCAAGTAGCCCAAGAGGTAGGCATTCATACAGTAGCCGAAACCGCTAAGGCAATGGGTATAAAAACGCCGTTAGAAGAGACTCCGGCATTAAGTTTAGGAGCTTCGGACGTTTCGCTCGAAGAGTTGGTCAACGCATACTCCACCGTCATTAACGATGGCAAAGCCCATGATCCTATCTTGGTAACAAAGATAGAAGATCAGAGCGGAAAAACCATTTACGAAGCAAGTGATACCCAAACGCAAGTGATTCCCTACGAATCGGCGTTCCTCATGCAAGAAATGCTGAAAGGCGGACTCACCGAACCGGGTGGCACAACGCAAGCTTTATGGGAATACGTTTCGCCTTACACTCGAGAGACTGAATTTGGCGGCAAAACCGGTACCTCACAAAATCATTCCGATGCATGGTTTGTCGGTGTCACTCCTCACTTGGTTGCCGGTGCTTGGGTCGGCGCGGAGCATCGAAGCATTCACTTCCAGACAGGAGCTTATGGTCAAGGTAGCCGAACGGCACTGCCCGTGTATGGCTACTTCATGCAACGTGTATTGTCCGATCCGTCTCTAGCCCAATATAAAGGCAAATTCCCCAAACCGAAACAGACTATAACAAGAGATTATAATTGCCAGAGCGTTTACTATAACAACAAAAACGACTCAACTTCAGTCAATCTGGACGACAGCTTGGTTAATACGGGAGGCGGCAATGAAGTGGATTTAGGCGAACCGGTACCACCCGAAGGAGTAAAGAATACAAAAGAGAAAAAGGAGAAAAAAGAGAAGGACAATAAAGAAGTCATATTATGACATCAACACTTTTCTTCGGACAATATAGCCGATAAAAGAAATCAAAAGTAGCAACACCTTTATGATGTTGCTACTTTTTTATCTTCATTCTTTCTTGAACAAAATCGAATAAGAAATCGACAGTCTTGTCTATGCCGAAAACAGAAGAATTGATACACAAATCATAAGAATCGGCAGCGCCCCAAATCTTCGCAGAATAATAATTATAATAATCGGCACGCCTTTTATCACACCTTTCAATAGCCGTTTTTGCAGCTTCGGCCGAGATGTTGCGCTTAGCACAAATTCGAGCAATACGATCGTCAAAACGGGCCGTAATAAAAAGATTCGTATGACGAGGATTGTCTCGCAATATATAATCGGCACACCGTCCCATAAAAATACAAGACTTCGTCGCAGCAATCATACGAATCACATCACTCTGAATTTTGAAAAGAGAGTTATTGCTCAACATACTGGCACTTGGCGCAGCACCTTCAACGAAAGCAAGGTGCAGATTCGAAAGAGTTCCAAACATTCCTTGAGAAGCCTCTTCATCGGCCCTTTCAAAAAACTCCTTGCAAAGACCACTTTTTTCGGATGCCAGATTGATAAGCTCATTGTCATACAAATCAATGCCTAAGCGAGCGGCAAGCTTCTCTCCTATTTCATGTCCGCCACTTCCCAGCTGACGGCCAATGTTGATGATATAATTCTCATTCATAGTTTTTCGTCCTCAGATTATCTCATGCAAACTTAAATTTAAATTTCGACTTTTACAAGTTTCAACCTTATTTTATTTGCCTCCACTTCTGGCAATATATACGATGCAGATTTTTGAAGTCTCCATTGTTCATCTATATTTGACATGGAAGGCAAACATGCTTTAGGGCTGGCTATACCTGCATACCACTCACGCTTTTTTAGAAAAAAGTCTTGCATCGGGGCGAAATAGTGCATGAGTGTTAAAAAAGGAATCAATGAGGCCGCCGAAATGCAAAATGACCCTCGTAAAGCAATCGATTGGCCTTCGGAAGTGGAAAATGCAGCGACAATTGCAATCAATTGGGGTCGGGAAATGCAAAATGCACTGCATATTGGTCCGCTGGGGCTTTGAAAGTTAAAAATGCACTACATATTTGGTTTCCTTTAACCCAGCGGTCAAATCGGCGGTGCATATTTGGCTTTCGTTAACCAAATGATTGCAATCGGAGGCTCAAAAACCATTTCCAAACCCCAATCGATATGAAAACGCACTCTCGACAATGCGACATACTAACCAGAATAGCGTTTGCGCAAAAAAACGACCGCACGGTGAACAAATGGACTCACTCCTTGAAAGAGCGACAACAAAAAACAGAAGAATGAAACCCAATCTTTGTGCTATTTCGGAAGAATAAAGCAGTTGTAAGTTACAAATATTTATCAACTGTTATAAATTAAAATATAATTATCCGATTTTCATAAAAAGAGTATCACACTTACATATCATTTTGTATATTTGTGGTCGGTTATGAAAAATACTTCAAGCCAAAAACGGCTTTGAATAAACCTTTTACAAAATTTTTATTTAGATAAACTATGGCAGATAAAAAAGAAAAACTCTTCTCGGAATTTCCATCCGTCTCTACCGAAGAATGGCTTGCGAAAATCCAGGTTGACCTAAAAGGCGCCGACTTCGAGAAGAAACTCGTTTGGAAAACAAATGAAGGATTCAAAGTACAACCCTTCTACCGAATGGAAGACCTCAAGGACTTGAAGTCTATCGATTCTCTTCCCGGTGAATTCCCCTACTTGAGAGGTACCAAAAAGGATAGTAACCTTTGGCTAGTGCGTCAAGACATCGTTGTAGACGATGCCGCAGCAGCCAACTCCAAAGCATTAGGCATTCTTAATAAAGGCATCGACTCGCTGGGTTTCAAAATTAAAGGCAAAAGTCTGAATCCCGAACTGATCGAGACATTGCTGAAAGACATATGCGCCGAATGTGTGGAATTGAACTTCTCCACGTGCCCCAACAAAGTAGTAGAACTGGCCCAAATACTCGTAGACTATTTCAAGAAAAAAGGATACGACCTATCCAAGCTGATCGGCTCGGTAGAATACGACCATTTCAATGTGATGTTGAAGAAAGGCAAAGAGAAAGAAGATTTCGTGCAAACGTGCAAACAATTGCTCGACATCACAGCCGAGCTTCCCAAATATCGTACCTTTACCGTTCATGCCAACTCACTGACCAATGCCGGTGCTTATATTTATCAGGAATTGGGATATGCTTTGGCTTGGGGTAACGAATATCTACGCCAACTGACAGATGCCGGACTTCCTGCTGCTGCCGTTGCCAAGAAAATTAAATTCGTAATGGGCGTCAGCACCAATTACTTCATGGAAATTGCCAAATTCCGTGCTGCCCGTACATTATGGGCCAACATCGTAGCTTCTTACAATCCCGAATGTCATGGCGAATGCAAGAATCAGGGTGCCAATGGCGAATGCCGTTGTGCTGCCAAAATGAAGATTCACGCCGAGACATCACAATACAATCAAACGGTATTCGACTCGTACGTGAACTTGCTCCGTTCGCAAACGGAAGCGATGAGCGCCGCACTTGCCGGAGTAGATTCCATGACCCTTGTTCCGTTTGACAAAGCATACAAGGAACCGGATGAATTCTCGGAACACCTGGCCCGCAACCAACAATTATTGTTGAAAGAAGAGTCGCACTTCGATAAGGTAGTCGATCCCGCCGGCGGTTCATGGTATATAGAGACACTGACGGCATCTATCGCCCGCGAAGGTTGGAAACAATTCCTCTCGGTATGCGAAGATGGCGGTTTCGAGACAGCCGTACGTAGCGGAAAAGTGCAAGAGGCCATCAACACGAGCAACAAAGCTCGTCACACAGCATTTGCCAAACGCCGCGAGACATTGCTCGGAACCAACCAGTTCCCCAACTTCAACGAGACGGCAGCCGATAAGGTCGTAGAAAACACGGCTTGTCACTGTGGTTGCGCTGCAGAAGAGAAAACAATAGACACACTGAATACCAAACGCCTGGCTGATGAATTTGAGGCACTTCGCCTCGCTACCGAGAAATCGGCTCATCGCCCCAAGGCATTCATGCTTACTATCGGTAATTTGGCCATGCGCCAAGCCCGTGCTCAATTTTCTTGTAACTTCTTGGCTTGCGCCGGATACGAAGTGGTAGACAATCTGGGATTCGATACAGTAGAAGCCGGAGTTGAAGCTGCCATGGAAGCCAAAGCCGACATCGTTGTACTGTGTTCGAGCGACGACGAATATACCGAATATGCAGTTCCCGCACTCAAGGCAGTAGCCAACCGTGCTATCTTTATCGTTGCCGGATCTCCAGCCTGCATGGAAGACTTGAAGAAAGAAGGAGTAGAAAACTTCATCCATGTACGTTGTGACGTATTAGAGACATTAAAAGAATACAACGCTAAATTATTGAAGTAAGATGAAACCAGATTTTAAAAACATAGATATAAACGAAGCTTTCAAACCGGCCGACGGGATGGCATGGCAGAAAGCAAACGGAATTGAAGAGAACTGGGAAACACCCGAACACATCGGCGTGAAACCGGTATATACAAAAGAAGACCTTGAAGGTATGGAACACCTCGACTATTCGGCCGGTATTCCTCCCTATCTGCGTGGTCCGTACTCTATGATGTATCCGTTCCGCCCGTGGACCATCCGCCAGTATGCAGGTTTCTCTACGGCCGAAGAATCAAACGCATTCTATCGCCGCAACTTGGCTTCGGGACAAAAAGGTTTGTCCGTAGCATTCGACTTGGCTACCCACCGTGGCTACGACCCCGATCATCCACGTGTAGTGGGCGACGTAGGCAAAGCCGGCGTATCTATCTGCTGTCTCGACAACATGAAAGTGCTGTTCGACGGTATTCCATTGAACAAGATGTCCGTATCAATGACAATGAACGGTGCCGTATTGCCTATCATGGCATTCTATATCTGCGCCGGTCTTGACCAAGGAGCCAAATTGGAAGAAATGGCAGGTACGATCCAAAACGATATTCTGAAAGAGTTCATGGTGCGCAACACCTATATTTATCCACCGGCATTTTCGATGCGGATTATCTCGGACATCTTTGAATATACATCGCAGAAGATGCCCAAATTCAACTCCATCTCCATATCGGGCTACCACATGCAAGAAGCCGGTGCTACAGCCGACATCGAACTGGCCTATACACTTGCCGACGGTTTGGAATACCTACGTGCCGGTGTGAAAGCAGGTATCGACATCGATGCTTTCGCTCCCCGCTTGTCGTTCTTCTGGGCGATAGGTACCAACCACTTCATGGAAATTGCCAAAATGCGTGCAGCACGTATGCTGTGGGCAAAGATTGTGAAACAATTCAATCCGAAGAATTCAAAATCTCTTGCACTTCGTACACACTGCCAGACATCGGGTTGGTCGCTCACCGAGCAAGACCCCTATAATAACATAGGCCGTACCTGCATCGAAGCAATGGCAGCCGCATTGGGACATACCCAATCGTTGCACACCAACGCACTCGACGAGGCCATTGCACTGCCTACCGATTTTTCGGCCCGCATTGCCCGCAATACTCAGATTTACATTCAAGACGAAACATACGTATGCAAAGGTATCGACCCATGGGGCGGTTCGTACTATGTAGAGTCTCTGACCAACGAACTGGTTCATAAGGCATGGGAGCATATTCAAGAAGTTGAAAAGCTGGGCGGTATGGCCAAGGCTATCGAATCGGGTATTCCTAAAATGCGTATCGAAGAAGCGGCAGCCCGCACTCAGGCTCGTATTGATAGCGGTTCGCAGACCATCGTAGGTGTGAACAAATATCGTTTGGGCAAAGAAGCTCCTATCGATATTCTGGAAATCGACAACACAGCCGTTCGCGACGAACAGATTGAGACATTGAATAAAGTTCGTACCCGCCGTGACGAAAAGAATGTCAAGGAAGCTCTCGAAGCCATCACCAAGAGTGTAGAAACCGGCGAAGGCAACTTGCTCGACTTGGCAGTGAAAGCTGCACACATCGGCGCAACCCTAGGCGAGATTTCAATGGCATGCGAGAAAATAGCAGGACGTTATAAAGCAGTAATCAGAACAATTTCAGGCGTGTATTCATCAGAAAGCAAAAACGACAAGAGTTTCAAGGAAGCCTGCGAACTTTGCGACAGGTTTGCAAAGCAAGAAGGACGTCGTCCGCGTATCATGATAGCCAAAATGGGGCAAGACGGTCACGACCGTGGTGCCAAAGTCGTAGCAACCGGTTATGCCGACTGCGGATTCGACGTTGATATGGGACCGTTATTCCAAACTCCCGAAGAGGCTGCTCGCGAAGCAGTAGAGAATGATGTTCACGTAGTCGGCGTTTCATCGTTGGCTGCAGGTCACAAAACATTGGTTCCGCAAATCATCGCCGAACTCAAGAAGTTGGGACGCCCCGACATTATTGTCATCGCAGGTGGTGTGATTCCGACACAAGACTACGACTTCCTCTACAAAGCAGGAGTTGCAGGAATCTTCGGCCCCGGTACTAATGTATCAAAGTGTGCTTGTGATATTCTTCACATTCTTCTAGGAGAATAAAAAGAATACTCCACATATATAATTAAAAAGAGAGCGCTGAAGCAAAACTTCAGCGCTCTCTTTTTAATATATAAAGAAGGAATTAATTATCCCGAAAGATAAAACTCTATTTAAGCAGTTTATCCAGTAGCGGTATCAACGAACTATCACTTGGACGTAAGGCATCAGCCGAATTGATCGTACCATCAGGATTAATCATTATAAAACGGGGAATGGCAGCGATGCCCCAGTCTTTGCTGATCTTCTCATTTTGTTCCTTATCGGCTATAAACTGCGGCCATGCAGGAGCATCGTCGGTTATCATCTTTTTCCACGCCTCGACATTGGTATCAAGAGATACGCTAATAAACTGAATATTCGGATTATCTTTATAATGCTCTACGAGTTTTGCCAAATGAGGAATCTCGGCTTTGCAAGGACCACACCATGTAGCCCAAAAATCAACATAAAGCAATTTGCCTTTGTAATCGGAGAAGCGGTGTAGCTTTCCATCCTTATCGGCAAACTCATCGTCGGGGGCTACCGTTCCAGCCTTTGTATTCTTCATAGCCTCTATTTTATAGCTATAGGCTTTGACAATCTCACTATCGCCCACCGCTTTGTAGGGCACCCAAAACTTATCGATATCATCGCCCGCACAGCGTTGTGTTACGTAATTGAGAATCGCCATTTCGAGCGATTTCTTTATTTCGGCATTCTTCAAATACTTATTAGCCACTTTCACAAACTCAATCCCATAAGTAGCCGGATCATCATCGTACTTACTCGATACCTTGCCACGCACAAAAGTAGAGATAAGCGAATAGCTTTCGTATTCGGGATCATTCAAATCGATGCTTCCAAGCAATTTCTGGAATGCCTCGTCGGCGATAACGTCTATATCCTTGGACCGGTCATAGCACCTCATCAACGCAAGGCGATTGCGAAGATACTCGCATTCATTCATCAGCTTTATTTGAGGTATCAACTCTTTTTCTTTCAGCTTATTTATCATGACAGCAAAGTCAGCATGATACTTATCGAGCATTGTCAATTTGTTGTCATAATTTGCCAATATCTCGTTTTGATCTCCTGTGAGAGAAAAATATTTGGGATACGAATAGCCATCATTAAAAGCATCAAGCAAGCGACAAACATCACTCCCATCTCCACTATATTCCGATACAACCTTTCCTTGCTTTTGCAGAACTTTTATTTTTAATGTTTTCCCCCTTTTCAGAAAAGCCGTTACCACTTTTTGGTTAAATCCCATCAGGTAACGGAAGTAACCATTCGGTAGGGTATCATTATAAACATAATTGCCCTTTGCATCAAACTGAGGCTGAAACATTCTTGGACCTTTGTCTTTGATCGCAGGAATAGCAATCAACGTTCTTTTTTGTAAAGCTGTATCGGCTACATTCAGTTTCAGTAGTTGCGCCTGTACAACACAAGGTGCCGCCATAAGTATACTTACGAAAAGGACGGCTAATTTTCTTTTTTTCATTATTACGAATCTTTTTATTTTATCGGTTCTACTTTATATCCCAAACTTTTTAAATCTGCTACAATACCTTCTGCTTCTTTGTTCTTAAGCAAATGTGCCAGCCCCACAACAATCAAAGTAGGCTTTTTCTTTATCATCTGCGGAATCTTTCTCATCCACTCGGCATTGCGTTTGTTCACATCAAATAGGCCGGAGGTCAGCCCTGAAGCATACTGATTGTTCTGCAACTCGAGCATGATGTCCTCTCCCCTACCTTCAGCATACAGTTTCTTCAACTTTTTTATCAACTGTACCTTGCTACTATAGGTATGACAAAAATCGGATAAGGAATTCATCTCTTCGGTCAGAGTTTGTTTCTTCGAAGCACTCTTTTGCATCTTCATCTTTTTCAAAATGGAATCTTGTACGGCAAAAGGTTCGAGCATCTCGATCGACTTGCCATCACTCACGGCTTGTGCATGCACATAATAGTCAATCGGTGTGAATTTCTTCTGCATATTTTCTTGAGTGATGCCAAACATCTGCATGGAATACATCATCTGCAATATAATGGCTGCATACGTTGGGCGCATATTAGAGACGTACATAGGAAAAACAGTCTTCATGACGGTGTCGACTTCGGCAGCTTTTTCGACACCTATTATTTTATCATAAGTACTATCGGCCGGCAAGAGTATTTCTTGAGGAGTAAGTTTACCCATTGACTTTGCGTGAGGTGGTTGCACTTCTTTACTCATAGCAGCACTTGTTGGATTTTGGTTCATATCGGTTTCGAAGCATACTTGCGGTATAGCCTTGTATATCTTCTCAAACCCGGGAATACTACTGACCGTCTCTCCACGCATAATATGAAAACTGCCGAGGATATACGACGGACTCTTCAAACCATTACCCGATATTTTGAATAAGATAGCGTTGGTAGTTGTTTGTCCGGAAACAGCTACCGAAAACAATAATGAAAGATATACGATTAATATTTTTTTCATGACCAAGCTGATTTATTTAACATCGCGCACATAGCGCACACTAAAATAATGGGCAAAGATGGTAGCGCTGCGACGTTCTACCTTCTCTATATTGGGCATTATCTTACGATAAAAGACACAAGGGTTACTCATTGTTGAGTCGACGGTAGATGTCCAATACATTCCTTCGTCATATTGACGATAAGGCTTCACTGATTTATCACTATCACTTATATACCCCCATTTACACAATTCCCCACCAAAACGTAAATTCAGTCCGGTGCCCTGTTCAATACTCTGTATCATCAAAGATGCAGCTCCATCTCTCCAGCCATCTCTATCTACATCCGTGTGTTTCATCCCTAAAGCCGTTTCCAATTGTTTCCAATCTTGATCGGAAGGTAAACGCCATCCCACAGGACAATTATCCAAAGCCTGCTGATAAGAATAATAATTACCAAAGTCGGCTAAGTATTGTTTTGCTTCTTCAAAATCACTCACCATTACAATATTACTCAGCCATCCCCAGTCTGAAATCGCAGTAAGATTATAATATGGCGTACCGCATTTCAGATTTTCGGCCATCCAATCCAATTTATCGATGCGTACCCATTTGTACTCATTACCTTCTTTATCGGTCATGGCACCTGTAGCAGAAGGCTTCACGCTAATATTATCGTCTTTATCGTTGCCACACGAAGTAGAAGAAATGAGAGCGGCAACTAAAATAAGTATATAAAATAGTTTCTTCATAACACAGTTCATATTAATCATCCAGTTTTATTCCCATTGACCTGATCACATTCCGAAGTAACTCAAACCTCTCAATAACGATAGGAAAAGCAGCCATCATCTCTTTAACCTCTGAATCCGAATAAGTGCAGACGGCATCAGAGAAATATTTCAAGTCGGTATCCTTTAGTGCAAGGTAATAATAGTTATGATCTTTCCAAAAGCCTCGACTTCGGGCAATACTGTCGTTGACACCGTATTCCAAACCAAGATCAGTTTTATCTACCTGATAGTACGATTCTCCATAGCTATAAAACTTTGCCAATTTATCGGGATTCAAACGTCTCAATTTATTCAGAACAATCTGACTGAATATCGTCGTAAAATAATCTGCATCTTGGTAGCCAGTATCCCCGCTCGTACTAACGACATAGCAGCGAGTACCCAATACTTGAGTGGGATGGGGTACCGTTTCCGACCACGAATTTTCAGGAACAATTTCTAAGACCCCATTATTATATGTCCAAGTAGTGATAGAATCTACAAGGAGAAAAGAATAAGGTACAGACTTACCAAGACGTTTAGCCAATTTCTCTTTTATCAGATCTGCCACTTTCTTTTGCTGATCGATACTACGAATGTACTTATAGGTATAGGTATAAGACGATACATCTCCGATGAATGGATATTCTACATCTACCATCTCGGTATTCCATATCGGATTACCATACGCATCTGTGCCATTCTTAACTTTCTTGAGCGTATCATTGAATAGTAAGTAAGCACCCGTTTCTTTATAGAAATCTCGTTGCAAATCGGCCGTTGCACTATGATCTTCGTCCGAAGGCGCAAAAAGATTCTGATCGGCATAACTGGGTGAGGTATCTTCTTGATTGGTACAAGAAGCAAATCCGGATATGATTGCAATGCACGCTATATAAAATATTATCTTTTTCATTTCCACTGAATTTATATGATTAATAAGCTTTCGACCTTACCACTTTACGAAGCGGGCGTTCATTACTACCGATCGTATTTTGGAATTCTCTTACAGCTTTCGGAATATTCAAGACCATTCCCCCATCATCGGTACTAAGTTCATAATAGTTGGTGTTTTGTGGAATGTATTGCCCCTTGATGTATGCATAAGTAGTAAACGAATGCTCTACTTTCTCTACTTCCGGATATTTTTGGTCGACAGCATAACGACGCATATCATACCAACGAAGACCTTCGAGACAAAACTCCCGCTCGCGTTCTTGTCTGATGAAAGTAACTAATGCCCCACCGGTCAAATTTAACGGAGTATCGTCCTTTACACGATTTTGACGCAAAGTTGTAAGATATTTAATGGCATCCTGATCTTTTCCCAGATGAGCACAAGCCTCAGCAGCATTAAGATACGCTTCTGGCGAGCGAAATAGAAATTGATCGGAGACTCCCGTGTAAACACCGAATGTCTCTTCCCTATTGTCTATCTTGTGATAAGACGGTTCATTTCCTACGCCATACTTTGTCTGAAAGAACGTTTTTTTACGTGCATCATTACTGGTATATAATGAATAGAGATGATTCGATATTTTCCACACGGGTGAATATGGGGTACCATAATAGCTACCACCAGGACGCAAGAACAAAAGATTACCCAAAGTCGTTCCACCCATCGAGAATACATTTTCAACATTTGCCTTAGACAAAGGAAAGACATCTTCACCGAGCCCAATAAATTGTTGAAGTTGATTATTCTCACCAAGCGACAATACAGCATATTTTTCTGCCGCTTCCCAATCTTGCATATATAAAGCTACACGACTGCGCAACAAATAAACGGCATTAATGCCCACCCGATGAATCGATTCGGGCGAGTGCAGATCTTTAAGATACTCTTCGGCAGCCGACAAATCACTTACAATCTGATCATAAACTTCTTTGAGGCTGTTACGCGTGTAGCTTTTATCTTCTATGTATGCTGTAATCTTAATAGGTACTCCAAGAGTAGAAGCTGCCGTAGTAGGGATGTACGGTTTGGCGTAAAGGTTGACTAGCACATAATAATAAAGTGCACGTAGAAAATGAGCTTCACCATTCACCTTATTGGCAAGTGGCTTTTCATCTTGATCTTTAACTGTCAACCGGCTTGCCTCATCCAAAATCATGTTACAAGTTGCAATATGATTATATGACAAATTCCAATAAGACTTTTCTATTTCGTCATAAGTATCTTTCTGCTGATAATCAAGATACGTACCTTGCTGCCATGTAAAATAAGGATACATTGTTTTCCTATATCCCAGACTTTGGTCAGGATCTGTAGGAGGAGTTAAATTTTCGTCTAACTCATCAGACATAAAATGTATAGGCAAATAGTTCGTATTATAGACTTGTATATAAGAATCGGCATTGGCTACAAGTCCGACACCAAGAAAGCCACTACCCACCATTAGTTCGTCAAGATCGGTATAAGAGTTTACCCTACTCAAATCCTGCGAATATTCTTTAAGGAAGTCACTGGAGCACGATGTAGTGAGTGCCAGTACCAGACTTATAATTGATAATAATCTTTTCATCTTCTTTTTGCTTTTAAAATATAACATTTATACCAAATGAGAAGCTAGGACGTTCACTAAGTTGTATGGTAGTAAATCCTCCCTGCGTAGGTGTCTGCCCTTTCAATTTAGGATCGCAAATCGTAAAGAGATTGTACGCAGATAGCGTCATGGCCAATCGTTGAAGTTTGATGTATTTGAGCATCCGAGCATCAAATTCGTATGTAACACTTGCGCTTTGAAGTTTCAAATAATCAGCACTTACTACTCTGATATTAGAATAGTCGTACATATCCCATGCGCTATTTGCTATTGGTTGTCCACTATCGGCATAGGCAGGGCGCGTTGAATAGTGGTTGGCATATTTTGTATAATTGTCACTGGCGCTTGAGATGATTGCCGGAATATTGGTCTTATTCTCGTCACCCGGTTTCTTCCAACGTTTCAGATAGTCTCGGCTATAATTGCGGTCGGGACGTATGTCTGCTGTATATACACCGCCTGTTGCGGCA
Source organism: uncultured Bacteroides sp. (assembly GCA_963676865.2). Lineage (GTDB taxonomy): Bacteria > Bacteroidota > Bacteroidia > Bacteroidales > Bacteroidaceae > JAAYUD01. Next base: position 621,851 of record CAXXSS010000001.1, read on the forward strand.
CTTCCATACATTGCAAAAAGACGTGTCTTGGCCCCAAAGCTATAGGCTAGGTTGAAGTTTGCATGCCAATTCTTATAGCGGAACGTATTGGTAAGACTGCCCTGTATATCAGGATCTCTCCTACCCGATGCTTGAAGTACCATCGTATAAGTATCATATTTGCTTAATCCTGCAAGCGAGGAGACATTATCTTGAAAGTCATCAAAAATAGGTCCGCCATCAACAGAACTGAGTTTCAAGAAACGGTAGCTATAAAATGTATTGACACTTTTGCCCTTTACGAGAGCTTTACCATCAAGAAAATCTGTTAAGTTGTAAGTTTGAGCATCGGGACGTGAGTCGAGCGAATTGATGATTTTAGAGATAGAAGTAGAAAGAGTCCAACGAAAATTACGGTTAAGTATGGGACTATAAGTCACGTCCAAACTATAACCTTTGTTTGAGACGTCGCCACCATTGATTACATAGGTTTCTATACCATTAACGGAAGATATACTCTTCGTCATGAAAGCATTCTTTGTTTTCTTGTAATAGAAAGAGGTCTCCATCTCCAATTTATTATTGAAAAGAGACATATCCAAGCCCATATTATAAGATTGCGTCGTTTCCCATTTCAGATTAGGATTCGGATAAGAATTGATTGTTGAATAATAAGAATTATAATAAGTATTCATTGAACCTTTCTTGATTGTCATCACAGGCGATTCGGAGTTGAGCATATTTCCCTGAAAGCCATAAGATGCTTTCAAATTCATATAATCGATCCATTTATAGTTCAACAAACCGATGCGTTTCATATCCAGCGAACCGGAGAGCGACCAGATAGGAAGGAACTTATCGTTAGAACGGTCGCCAAACTTATTTGATCCGTCGATACGCCCATTAAGATTAATACGAAACATTTGATTATAAGCATAAGTAAATGATGCGTATACAGATACGGTATTCGTCAGATTATCGGTTATTAGAGGTACGTTGCTACTCAACCATGCTGCATAAGAAGTATATACCGTAGGATCAATATTGGTAACAAAACTCTCGCCACGATCGGGATAGTATCCTCTTGAGATATTCTGATATGTCTTATATTTATCATGATATATTTCAGTTCCTACTGTTGCGTCTATATTATGCACGTCATTCTCTCCGAAGAATTTATTGGCATCCAATTGCAGACGGGCTGTATAGCTACGATCATTAACCGTGTTTTTGGTCAATTCACCTCCTTGCGGCATCAAGGATCTACTCGGTTCTTTTATTGTTTCTCCAAATTCGGCCTCACGCAATTTTGCGGCATAGAACGTTTTGTCACCCCAATAATTTTCGAAATTGCTATTTTGATTGGTATAAGAAATGATAGCGTTGGCATGCAACCAATCGGCAAAAGTAAAACGCAGATTAGCATTGACTGTAAACGATGACACTTCTTGCTTATTGGAGCTATTATTTAACTCATTAAGAATATTGAACTTATACGATTCGGTAGTTGTAACCTTATTCTGATAATAATAATATTTTCCGTCGTCTGTATAGCAAGGTAAGGCACGCGAAGTCTGATACGCATAATCCACCGGATTGATTGACGACTGATAATTATTGCGTTTAGAATCGTAGCCCGTAAACGAGAACGAAGTACTTAGAAATTTGCTGAAAGTATTATCAAGATGCATCGACGCCGTATACCTTTCGCTACTATTTGTCCTAATTACATCATTATCGCTATCATATCCTAATGATGCATAGTAACGAGACTTGTCAGATCCTCCGCTAATGCTGGCAGTATGCTGTGTAGACCAACTATCTCGGCACAATATCTTGAACCAATCTGTGTTTTGCGCCTCCAATTTAGCCACTGCACTATTAAACTGGACATTATTGATTTCATTGTTGTATAAGCTATTGAGCAATCCTTCATAGCCAACCAAATTTATATCAGAACTATAAAGATAATGATCGGCTGCCAATTCACGTGAGAACTGTATACGTTCCTTGCTGGACATAACATCTACCGAAGGATCTGAATACCTGGGACGACGTTTATAGTTCACATTCATGTTGTAGCTGACTTGCGGCTTACCTTCGTATCCCCGTTTTGTGGTTATGACAATAACACCGTTGGCTGCCTTGATTCCGTAAATAGCTGTAGCGGCAGCATCTTTGAGCACATCAATACGATCTATATCTTGGGGATTGATTCCGGCAATAGCGTTTCCGATACGGTTCACATAGTCGGGGTCATTTAGTTCTTCGGGAGAGATTTCGACCGGATCTTTCACCACAATACCATCTACTACCCATAGCGGTTCGCGATTACCTATCAATGTGGAAGTTCCACGAATACGTATTTTAGGAGCGACGCCTATTTCTCCGGAATTGAGGCTCACCATCAAATCAGGTATACGACCTTCAAGCATCTGGTCTATACTGCCTACATCGCTACGCAATACATCTCCGGCTTTTACAGAAGTAACCGCACTTGTCAAACTACGTTTATCCAATATCTGATAACCGGTGACTACCACTTCTTGCAATTCACGGGCATTGCTCTGCAAGGTAATATTCATGTTGGAACGCGCTTTTACGTCCATCTCTTGCATACCCACATAGCTAATATGTAAAACGACGCCTTCGGGGACATTGTATAGTGAGAATCGCCCGTCACTATTAGTGATAGCTGTCTTTCGACTGTTTTTTACCCGGATAGAAGCGCCGATGACAGGAAGATTGTCTTCGTCCGAGACGATAAAACCCGAAACATTGATATTACGGCGTTCTATCTTATGAATAACGCACACGCCATTTTTCATTTCGTACGTCAGGTCATACTCATCCAAGACTCTGCTTAATACAGACTCCCAGTTTTCTTTATTAGCCTTAACCGTTACGCTTTCTCCTCTCGTGATTTGTGAATTGTAGAGGAAATTTACATCCGTCTGTTTCTTTATCTCAACGAGGAAAGTTTCCATCGAAACATCCTTTAGATTGAGCGTCACTGTCTTTTTAGGAACGGCCAATGCCGAAACTTGCAGCAACACAAGAAACATAGTCATTAATAGTCCTACTTTCTTCATTGTTTGGGTTTTCATTTAAATATAAAATTGGTTTTTCAAAAGCATACAGCTTCCACAATCATCGGACAATTGGATCTGCGCAAATCCTTTTTGTCAGGTGAAAACCATACTAAAACACTCTCTAACTTTTATTTTTATAACAGATTATTCACTTTTTCCCTTATTCCGTCTACCTAAATACACACATCGCCCTTCCACATGGTAAGAGAAGTCGCCAGTCATTTCGAACACGTCAAGAAAGGCATTCATCGTATCATAACGCCGTACGGTTCCCGTATAAGTTTGACTTGCTATATCAGAACCGTCGTAAACCACTTCGACATCATACCATTTGGAAAAAGTCGATATAATATTGCTTAAACTCTCATTGTGAAAATTATAAACTCCTCTAGTCCAACTAACATACTCTTCTATATCAACAGGTCTTTTCTGCACTAGGCTACCGGTAGATAACGCTTGTTCACCCGGCTCGAGTTCAACGCTCTCTCTCGTTGGCGTCGTAAACCGTACTCGACCCTTGACCAATGTAACCTCACAGCGCTGCCGGTCATCATACGCATTGACGTTGAAGGCAGTACCCAACACCGTAACTTCCCCATAACGGGTTTTGACTATAAATGGATGCTCCGCATCTTTTTTCACTTCAAAATAGGCTTCGCCTTTCAACTCAACAACCCGTTGACCACTGCCGAATCGCATAGGGAACCTCAATTCGGATGCCGCGTTGAGGTGCACAGTTGTACCATCCGCCAGAAGTACTGTATTTTCTCCGCCCCTCGGAATAACAAATGTATTTAATGGCGAAGCTGGGGATGTGCTATCAGAAAGATTGGCCTGCACCGGGACATACGACAATAAGCCTTGATGATAAGTGACTCTAACACCACCCAATACCATATTTATATTCTTCGACCCAATATTCAATGTCTTTCCATTAGAGAGCAACACTTGTCCCCTCTTCGTTCCGGGCGAAAGAATCGTCAACTCATGACTGACAGGTTGCCGCACGGAAGTCATTTTCCAAACAGCAAATACTCCTATTAATATTAAGATAACAGCCGCAGTCGAATACCAGCGATAGAACATGCGGCGAGGTTTGTATTTATAAACCCCAGTCGACCCCACTTTTCTCAGAAAACGAGAATAAGCATCTTTACTTGAATAATGATTATAACGAATAAATGAATGATTGAGACCGTCTCGACGGCACAATTCATCATATTGCTCCTTCAATTCCGGATGGAGAGTCAATAAATCTTCGGCCCGAAGTTTTTCTGTCTCGGTAGCTTCTCCCATCAGTACTTTACGCAATAAAGAAGCGTTATCATATATATCAAATACACTTTTCACGTTACTTTTATCCGTTAATTTATAATGAATACTCACAAGAAGATAGAAAGGGTGACAAAAAAAAATAAAAAAGTGCACACTCACAAGAAAAAAAGCGAGAAGCGCATATTTATTCTTTTCCCATCAAATTTCTTAAAACACCTCTAATTAAAGATACCGTGCCGTATCGGTTTGATTCGACAAACCCAAACGAACTTAAAAGAGCAGCAATAACACCGAAAATTGCGAATCTTTGAGATGCTTTCTCAGGAACTTATAACTGCGCATTTTCTGTGTTTTCACCGTGTTGATACTAACGCCCAATATTTCGGCTATCTCGTTCCAATCGTGCCCCTCAACTCGAAGCAACATAATACGCCGTTGCTCTGCCGGGAGCTGGTTGATATACAAATAAAGCTGGCGTATCATTTCTTCGCGAATGGTAAGAGCATAGATAGACTCATCGTCCTGCTCTTCCAATTGATTTTCGGCAAGTGATGTGAGAATATCAGAATGAAGCCGGGTGTCACGTATAAAGGTAAGACATTTATTATAACACGCCTTATATAGATAATTGGTAAGTTCACGCACATCAACAAACTGATGATTGTTTTCATAAACCGACAAGAACACTTCTTGCACCAAATCTTCTACCGTATCTTGCAAAGGAGCCAACAAACGAGAAACATAAGAGCAAAGGGCGGCGTAATATTGCCGATAAAGATATTCATAAGATGCAGTATCTTTACGGTTTATGCCAATAATCATTTCGTTTATCGATCTCTCCAAAGGCGCCATTGTGAGGTGTTTATTTCTTCCATTTGCTGCGCAAATTAACGGAGAATAACGATTAAATCCAAATATTGAATGATATTTATGAAACGGAGAATAGCATAAAACACATTACCTTCGAAAAACAAATTCTTCTCATTTCATTACCAAGCAGTCAAATATATCGCAGACAAGCCTTAAAACGGTCCATCAAATAGATTCCTGCATAAAGAAGCATTTTAATAATTAAGTTAAAATGGCAATTGAAATTCTTTTTCTTCGAGATTTTGCATAACTTCGTCAGCAAATGCAAAATATATAAATAAGATGGACAATCCTAACTTAAGCGACGAAGACAAAAAGTTATTGAATAAGATGCGCCCCGAAGAACATAAAAAATTTCAGTTTTTCGCATCACCTGATGATAATGAAGACAAATCGTGGATTAAGAAGAATTATTGGTGGATACTTATTATTCTGGGAGCATTGCTTGTTAGTTTAATACGACACTAAAGAATTGCCGAAAGCATTTATATCTTGACGCTGAACACATTGCCACCAGAGGTGCTCATACAAACAAACTAACAAGAAAAAATCTTTTCAAAAGATTTGTATAGTCCAAAATATAGTCTTATCTTTGCCCCGCATTTGGAGGAATGCAATAAGGAAGTTTGGGTGAGTGGCTGAAACCAGCAGTTTGCTAAACTGCCGTGCGGGTTACCGTACCGCGAGTTCGAATCTCGCAGCTTCCGCAAATACAAACCAAATGGCGCTTTCGTCTAATGGCTAGGACGCGGCCCTCTCACGGCTGAAATGCGGGTTCGAACCCCGCTCGCGCTACAGATATAAAAATCGATGCATTATAACAAATGTATCGATTTTATTTTTAAGGCACCCCTCCCACTCCAATATTCCACTATTATTTTATGATACCTACAGCGTTCAATATGTAATTATCCCCCCATTGATGTAACGTCAAGATCAATGACAACACATTATGTTCTTTGAGATAATCTCCCAAACGGCAATTACGATAACAGCGAGGCTTCAATCTTGCTGCCTTATGAATAGCATCCATACTAATGGAATGGTCAGAAGCGGAATAACTCAGAATGCATAGCAAATTCATGAGGTATAATATCGCTGCAAAAAGTTTATCATTAATATCCTTTGCCACCTCCGTATGACACCATACCGTACTATCTCACAACATGTTAACAATGCACCGTATACAACGCCAGCGAAAAGAGACCTAAAAATCGGCTCGAGAGCATATTGTGGAGCCGTTATTTTCAGCAGACCTCTGCTTAGAACAAGTCTAAACAATGGCTTACAGATAGCTGAGGAACCGTTTTGCACATAGACGAGTGTGCTCTACTTCTTTTGATAAGTACAGGACGTATCGTACCGACTGCAATTGATTATTCCTACAAGTTGGTTATTAAAGATTAAGTTTGTAATTAAGGTCTGGAAGTATCACACACGTGTGCGACATCTGTATCACACGTGTGAGACGAACGTCGCACACATGTGATACTTCTATCTTATATCTAATAAAGAAACAAAGGGTGTAGTTTGCTGAATAAGTTTCTGCCAATCTATTCAGCACATGTCACTAGTCCACTAGCTTTTACTGATGAACCCGTTTTAGAGACTACTCTGTCATTATGCTTCATCATCAGGTTCTGCATGGACGATTATCTCGCATCTCGGAATGACCATACTGATCTCTTTTTCTATTTCATCACAGATTTTGTGTGTGGTCTGTAGATCTAACTCAGATTTAAAATGCACATTTACTTTAATAAATGTATCGGCACCAGCAACTCGGATCTTTAAATCATGGTAGCTCTTTATGGCTGAATTTGATTTTAGTTTTTCCTCTACTAACTCTGTCATTCCATCCGGAACTTTATCCAATAAAATATCTATCGCTTTTTTCCCTAATTTATATGAAATATATAATACGATAAGTGCAACGCCGAGTGCTGCAATAGCATCGGCCTTATAATACCCGAAAGTTGAAAACACCAAGCCTAGAAGGACAACTCCAGAGCTAAGAATATCTGTAGAGAAATGGACAGCATCGGCCTCCAATGCTTGACTATTGTTATGCTTGGCTGCTTTGAACAGCATTCTCGAACGACTAACATCAATGATGATTGATGTGATAACAACAATGTAACTCCATATCGATATTTTAATATGTATCTCATCTGAAATTAATCTGATGATAGCCTCGTATATAATCCATCCGCTGGTGATTACTAATAATATTGATTCTAAAAAAGCGGATAGATTTTCCACTTTCCCATGGCCATATTGGTGCTCTCTGTCTGCTGGTTTATCAGAGATACTTACTGAAATATACGTTATAATCGCTGCTATTAAATCCAACAATGAATGGAGTGCTTCTGACAGAATACCCAAACTGAAGGTCAATATGCCTACAATGAATTTGAACAGTGTAAGAAACACCGCTGCCAATATAGACGACATTGCCGCTCTCTTTTTATTAATCATAAAGTTTTCTTTTGTCTGTTGAGTGGCAAATTTATGAATAATTTCTGTTAGTATATTGTTCCATTACTATTTTTATTTTTCTCTATAAAATATTTATATATTAATTTGGTTTATAAAATAAACTTGTATACATTTGCGGAGATATTAGGAGATGAAAAGGTTCTTTCATCTATTATTTTTATTCTTATGGTTTATATTATAAACTAATTTGTTTAACATGCTTTAGTTATACGGCCGTTGATTGAAGCAATAAAGAAAAAGGAGATTTGAAAATGAATTTATGGTTAAAAGGTTTTACTCTGCTTATTTTATTTATTTGCTTTCTTACATCAACTCTGATGGGGCAAAATATGAATATTAAGGTTGCTAATGTCAGAAGTGATAAAGGCAATGTATTGTTGATGGTTAGTAAAGCGGTAGATGGACGTGAAAACGATACTATTGCTTCTTCTGCCGATAAGGGTGCTCTCAAACCAATCATGAGATTACAGAAAGCTTGTAATAGCAGCGTCAATTTTGTGATTTCTATGGACGAATTGAAGAAAATGCATTCGGATAAATTTGTCATTTCGGTGTTTCACGATGAGAATGGAAACTATAAATTGGATATGAATGAGCAACAACGTCCTATCGAAGGCTTTATTCGGCGCATGTATTCAGTAAAGCAATGGGATCATAATGAGACTGCTCAACTGAATTTGTATTATCCAATTTCTGAATAATTTTATCTTTTTTCTTATGAGTATAATGAATATTGTAGCTCTGAAGGCTAATAAGAACATAATTTTCAGTGTGTTGATGGCCTTATTCGTGCCACATGCTTACGCTGTGATGGGCACGAAGTCTAAAACGGTAGATCTTGAACCTGAGAATAAGACTATTCTCTCTAAAGATAGCGTTGTACAATTGAATGAAGTGGTTGTCAGTACGGGACGTATTTTTAGAAAATCTGATAGATTTGTATTTCATGTTCCCACAACGTGCATGAAAAACTCTGAAGAGCTTTTTCGGCAGTTGCCTGGCGTTTATATGAGCGACAAGGATATTTCTATTTATGGGTCTTCCGGTACAAAAGTCTATATTGATGAGCGTGAGGTGAAACTTTCGGGAGAACCGTTAATCATATATCTTCGATCATTGTCTTCTTCGGATATCAAACGCATTGAAGTTCAGTCTATGTCGGATGCTTCGCAAGGTGCCGATTCTAAAGGCGGAATTATACATATTTATCTACGAAAGCGGACTGAAAATGGTTTTCAAAGTAATCTGACATTAGAAAGTCGCATTGCTCCTTCTTTGAAAGATTATCGTCCTTCTTTCTCTTTGATGGGACATCATCGGCGGCTAGATTATTATGCATCGGCATCTTATATTGGCTGTATCCAAAATAAAGGAGAGGTGGATGCTAGTAGAAACTATAGTCAACCCAATTATTCTTTTTTGAGTAAGAGCCTTCTTTCTGTTCCTTCTCATTATGTTGCTACCCGGGCAAATGCTGTTTATGCTTTTGACAGTCTTAGGTCTTTGGGGGCAGAGGTCGAATATATTTCGAATTTGCAAAAACGCAATAGCGATAACCACACGATTATGAATATCGGCTCTCGTTCGTTCGAGAGTATGGGACGCTATACTCAACCAGACCAGTATCGGTTGTATTCTGCTACAGTCAATTATCAGCAAAAGTTAGATCAAAAAGGTTCCTTATTTAAAATGTTAGCCGATTATGTTCGCAAGCGTTCAACGAGCAACAGCGACTATAATATTAAGCAATATTGGACCAATACCGATACGATATATCGCAGTCATTTGATTTCTATTTATGATGTCGCTTCGACAGATTTATCATTGAAGAAGTGCATTCAGCCTAACAAGACCTTTGTGGCGGGAATAAAGTATACGTATACGGACATGAACGATCATTCCAACTATGAGAGTTTGAAATTGCAGCAGTGGAGTAATCTGCCTGAGTTTGCTTACCGATTGCATTATACAGAACATATTGCTGCCGGATATTTGACGTATGGTACTCGTTGGAATCGTTGTTCAGCCGATCTTGGTTTACGTACGGAATATACAAAAACCGTGAATCATGCGCTGCATAAAAGTAATAGTTATATAGATTTTTATCCATTTATTACTTTCAACTATGCATTCGATCAGATTCAACGTTGGATGTTGTCTTGTCAGTTTGCTCGCAATATAGAGCGTCCAGGCTTCTATGCTCTTAATCCTATTCGTATACAGACCTCAGAATATAACTACCAGATAGGTAACCCCTTATTGAAACCTACTTATATTAATAAGGTGAGTGCAACATTGATTTATGATTATCGCTACACCCTGTCTATTGGTTGTAATATGCATCATGATCTGATCCGGGAGTTTTGCAAACAAGATGATGAGAATCCCCAAGTGTCGTATATTACTTACGTGAATCATCACAGAGAGAATCATTGGTTTGTCAATTTAAACGTTCCGTTGCAACCTTTTGTATGGTTGAATCTGACGAACAATATTACTGCCGTACGACAGTGCATTCAGACCAACCCCGGCGATGCTTATAGCAATCATTATTTATTCTTTATACATTCGGTTGCCGAATTTCGGTTATCTTCTTCTCTATCGGCTGAGTGGGAGTACAATTTTCACAATAAGCTTTATTCGGGCAATAGTCAAGTCTATTCTCATCAGCTTCTGAATTTTGCATTAAAAAAGAAATGGAAAGAAGGGAAGTGGATCTCTACATTGGGTGTTGATAATATATTTAACGTGCGTGATAAATACGGCAGCCATATAGATGCTTATACTATAAATACGGCATACCGTTTGGCTTCTAATGGAAGAATGTTTAAATTTGCAGTTGCGTGGAACTTTAATTCCGGCGTAAAAGTGAAACGTCACTTGTTGGAAAATAGTTCTTCTAGCGAACGCAACCGCTTCAATAAATAATAATCAGTTATCTAAAAGAAAATTTATTATGGAAGAAAAGGTGTTAACAGAGAAAGAAAGTTTAGAACTTATCTCTCAAATGATTCAAGCCACAAAGAAGAATAGACCTGTTAGTCCGGGCAAAGAACTTTTGTATTGGGGATATTTTACTTCTATTTTGGCATTAACCATTTATTTGCTGATTAATTTTACCTCGTCCGGTATTTGGTCGTGGGGATGGATGCTTATGTTTGTCTTTTGGGGATTTTCTTTTTTTGTGCATAAAAGAAAGAAGACTGTTGTTACTTATATTGATAAAACAATCGGGCAAGTTTGGCAAGTATTGGGGTGGATGTTTGTCATTACCTTTTGGGTGGTTGCGATCTTTGGCGCTATTTATGGACGCGAAGATTTTATATTGATGATGCCTCTATCTCTTTTGTATTGTGGCTTAGGAGTGTCTATCACAGGCATCGTTGTTCGCGAGCCTTGTATGATTTATCCTCCGCTCCTTTCATTCACTATTTGTTTTTATATGCTCCAAATGTTGGTTATCGGTCATTATCCTACTAATTTATGGAATTTACTATTTGGTCTTTCTTTTGTTGTGACGTATATCATTCCAGGGCATATGATGAATAAAAAATCGAAAGTAAAATGTTAAGAGATTTAGATCCGTTACTTCATTCGCAGTTGCGTTTGGCTGTCGTTTCAATCTTAATGTCAGTTGAAGAAGCGGATTTCGTCTTTCTGAAAGAAAAGACCAATTCTACGGCAGGCAATCTGAGCGTTCAGTTGGAAAAGCTCTCAGAGGCCGGTTATATTGAAGCGAATAGGACTTTAGAAGGAAGACGAACTCGTACGGTATGTAAAATGACAGAGAAAGGGCGCCAAGCTTTTGCCTGCTATATCGATACGCTGAAAGATTATTTGAACGTGGGTAAGTAGCACCCACGTTCAACAAGTTTCATTCTCCTGTTTTGTCCTTCAATGTGGGTAGCAATTTACCATATCCTTTCAGTATATCCAATGTCTTTTTGCGAATGCTGTTCTGTTTAAAGTCCCAGAATCTCTTTTCGAAGAAAAACATGAGATCCATGCCGCTAATATTTCCTCCATTAACATACAAACCGCTGTGTCCCAACTGAAGTCCTCGCAACCCTTTCTCACCGGCAATTTTAGAAGTGATGCTCGCTGCTAGTGTTGTTGCCCTCGATTGATCTGTATAATGCTGTGGTCCGGTGAGCGGTTCCCATTGTCCGTTCACTTGGACTAGTTTGCAATGGAATATCGGATCCCAATTGTAGGGCGTACTGGCTTTGTAGGGTGTCATTGTCAACACAATCTTTTTACCGGCATTCTGCGGTAATGTCTCATCAGGACCGATATTATTGATTTGTATCGGTTCCAACAATGGATTGTTGATGATGTGATTATCGAAGTGAATGTTCTGAAGTTCATTTTTGTTGAGTTGTATTTCTTTCTTATCGTTCAGTATACGGTTCAACTTTAATGAATCGGATTTACTCCATTGTGCTTTAACCGATGCCGTAAAAAGGCATAATAATAGCACTATTATTATTTCTTTTTCTCTATTTGACATAAAATGTTATCCTGAGTTTCTTTTTACCACCACCTGTATCCACTACTACAAAGCGGGTTGTTGTAGCATGCTTCGATAGTCCACATCGTTTTGCTGTGGTGCTTTGCATGTTCTTCCCACCAACTGCGGTAGCGATTGGCTGCATCTTTTAATTCATTGTCGCTCAAAAAATAAATGGCTTCATAGTTCTCGGCATTTGCCACTACCATATGGCATCCTTTTGATGCACCGTGTCCCAAGCGGATGCTTTCTACTATCCACAGCATGCATTCACCCAATCTTATTTTTGTTTCGTAAGCAGTAGAAGCTGTTGGGGGCATAGGAAAAGACGGTATCACCGAGGTATCGGAAGCGTATTTCAATAATGCTGGAATATCGTCTTCTGTAAACAACGGAACTTCGACAAAACCTTGCGGACTCTTTGTTTGATAAGTGCCCGATTTTAATTGTTTGACAAAAGTTTCAACGTCCGGATGATTGTAGTTCACCTTATCATCGTTGCAATTGCTTAATGTTATAATGGCTATGATAGCTACCAATATATAAAGTGCTTTTTTCATAGTGCCGGTATTTAGAAGTTCATACAGAGACCGCTTTGCAAACTAAAAGCATTGCTTTTTTCAGTTCTATAAGATGTATATTTCGATTCGTTGTTAAAATAATGTGTTATTGCAGGCTCCGCAAAAATGGCTATTTTGTTGTTCAAATGATAACGAACACCTACTCCTGCCATAGCTGTAAACTGTATATTTTCATTGGCCGAACTATGTGTAGCCGCTATACATTTATCTGCCGAGCCGCCTACTGTAGCATAGAAATCTACTTTTGAAAGTCTGGCAATTGTTGCATTAACTTTAACGGGAATACTGAGATAATGCAGCGTTTGCGCGTCAGAGTGCATATAAGTGTATTTTATGCCCGATTCAACAGCCAGCCAATCATTGAGTTGCCTTTCCAGTGTAATAGAACCGCCTGTAGGCATTTCAAATTCGCCGCTGGCAGGCATCGCCAAGTTCAGAGCAGCTTTGAGTGCCCATCGTTTGTTCGAGTTATTGTTGGCAGCCATCAGTTTATCGGTTGTCTGAGTATTATTATCTGTGCTATTACCCAGTCCTCCGGCTTGCCATGTATTGTTGTTGCGATTGTCCGATGTATTGTCGGCATAGGTTCCATTATCTCTTACTCTCACTGTCATGTGAACAGTGACGGTAACGGTAGAGTCGTTGTCGCTTTCTTCAGGCTGTTGCTCTTTCGTACTTGTGCAGCGGTTGCTTGATGCCATTCTCGAAACTCTTACCTGGGTAGCGCTTGGAGTCTGTTTGGGTTCTATTTCAAGTTTCTGTTTTGAAGGAGCCACTCGCGACATGGATGCCGCAACTTTTGCAATAATCTGATTTGTATTGTTACTTTTGGGTATGAAGAAAAAAGCGGCCGACGCTGCACCTATTATCAATAGCACCGATGCTGCCGATACGGTGCGGTAGAATATAAGCTTGCGCCGTCTCTTCTCACTAAGAGAGACATCATTTTGTATGCTTTCCCAAAAACCGTCGCGTGGCGTAATCTCTGCATCCCCCAGATGGTGCGTGCAGAATAATTGGGTCAATTCATCGTTTTCTTTCTTTATCATTTCTATACTCATTAATACGGTTCGCTAACAAATACTTGGCGTAATGTAATTGCGATATCGACGAATGTTCTTTAATACCTAGCAGCTCAGCTATTTCCTTGTGTGCTTTGTGTTCAAAGACAACAAGATTGAATACTGTGCGGCAGCCCTCAGGCAGTTCGGCAATAAATTTCATCAATCGTTGTTCGCTTAACGTTTCGTCGGCAGGTGCTTCAACAAGCTCAGGCACATCAGGAATTTCTTCTTCCGGAACGAAAAGCCGTTCTTTTAGTTGCTTTTTCCTCAAGTAGTCGATAGCTTGCGCCATTGCCACTTTAGTGAGCCATGTTGAAAGAGATGATTCTCCGCGGTACGTAAATCGAGTAAAGATTTTGACAAACGCGTCGTGCAGAACATCGTGCGCCGCTTCCATATCGCCCGTATATCGGTAACATATAGCCAATAACTGCTTGGAATAGGTAGTGTAAAGTTGCTTTCGGGCTGAATTATCTCCCTCCCGACAGCCTTTTATTAGTTGTCTTTCCTTTTCCAATATTACGAATATTACTCGACTCGGGGCTTTTACTGCGCCGTTCGATAGTTTGACGTACGACTATTTGAAATGTTGCAAAGAAAAGTCGATTATTTTACGTTTTTTTCGAAAGTTCTTTGCATTTAACACTTAATAGACATTTAATCAGAGGTTTCATGCCGTGTTATTGTTGGCAAAGTTAATAATTATTTTTATCAATGCTCCTTTTTTCCTACTTTTGTAGACGAATAGCATTATTTAATCGATGAAAGCTTTATTATTGGTAGTAGGGAAGACTGTCGACTCGCGTATCCAAGCGCTTGTAGACGATTATAAAGAGAGGTTGAAGCATTATCTGCCTTTCGAAATGTGTGTCATACCCGAACTTAAAGCAACCAAAAACTTTTCATTCGACCAACAGAAAGAAAAGGAAGGTGAACTGTTGATGAAGTTTTTTCAAGCCGGCGACACGATTGTACTTCTTGACGAAAATGGTAAGGAATTTAAATCCACCGAATTTGCATGGTGGATGCAGAAAAAACAAAATACGGTCTCTAAACGGCTTGTGTTTGTCATTGGCGGTCCTTATGGCTTTTCTCCTACTGTTTATGGTAAAGCTAATGATAAGATTTCTCTTTCGCGAATGACCTTCTCCCATCAAATGGTGCGGTTAGTCTTTATTGAACAGCTCTACCGAGCTATGACTATATTGCAAGGAGAGCCATACCATCACGAATAATATTGCTTTACGGCATCAAATCTTAGTGAATTTGGTGATATATTGCTTCATACTATTCGACATGCAATGGTGTATACCCGAAAAATGAAAACAGTTTATCGCTGATAATTAAACGAATAGATGCTATAAAAAGAACATCTATATCCTGCAAAATTGTCGTATGTTAGTTTTCTCGGTGACGTCCTTAAGTTTTTTTGAAAACATATGGACGAAAATATTTTTAGGAGCATATGTCGTTTTGAGGATTAAAGATACATTGTGTCACAGTGTTTTTTGGGCGCTATGGTGAATATAAAACTAGAAAGGAGAAGATCACTCTCATGTGATCTTCTCCTTTTAATTATATCTATTTGTTATATCTCTTATAACAACGTTTTAGGATCTACAAAAGACTTTTTGTAGAGGTCGGCCACTGCTTTGAAAGTAACTTTGCCTTCTACAACGTTCAAACCTTTTAGTAGAGCGTCATCGCCTTTGCAAGCTTCTTTCCAGCCTTTGTCTGCCAAAGCAATAGCATATGGCATTGTAGCGTTAGTAAGAGCCAGAGTCGATGTGTATGCAACAGCGCCTGGGATGTTGGCTACTGCATAGTGAACAATACCGTCGATTACGTAAGCAGGTTCGGAGTGTGTTGTTGGGTGAGATGTTTCGAAGCAGCCGCCCTGATCGATAGCAACATCAACCAAAACAGAACCTTTTTGCATCAATTTCAACATGTCGCGAGTGATAAGATGAGGAGCTTTATCTCCAGGAATCAATACGCTACCAATAACCATATCGGTCGTTGGAAGTTCTTTGCGAATACTGTGTTCGGTAGAGTAGAGAGTATGTACGTTTTGTGGCAATACATTCTGAATACTTCTCAGAAGAGGCAGATTGATGTCGGTGATAGTAACGTCTGCACCCATACCGGCTGCGATAAGTGCCGATGCAAAGCCTACGTGACCGGCTCCAAGAACTAACACTTTGGCAGGTTTAACACCGGGAACGCCACCCATCAAGATACCTTTGCCACCTTGTGGCTTCTCTAAGAAGCGTGCACCTTCTTGAACAGCCATGCGGCCTGCTACTTCGCTCATCGGAATAAGTAACGGCAGCGAACGATCGGCTTTCTGAACAGTTTCGTATGCCAAGCATACAGCTCCTGATTTTACCATCGCGTCAAAAAGAGGTTCGTCTGAAGCAAAGTGGAAATAAGTGAATAAAAGCTGGTCTTTTTTGATAAGTTTATATTCGGGTTCGATAGGTTCTTTTACCTTTATAATCATCTCGGCTATTTTGTAAATATCTTCGATGGTTGGCAATATGTTAGCACCTACCGCTGTGTATTCTTCATCGGGGAAACCGCTGTTTTCGCCGGCTCCTTTTTGTAAATATACAGTATGACCATGTTTTACGAGTACTGAGACGCCTGCCGGGGTCATACCGACACGGTTCTCGTTGTTTTTAATTTCGCTTGGGATACCAATAACCATAATTTTCTTTTATTTTAGAGTTAAACATGGTGCAATATTACAGAAAAATTAAATTCAATATCCAATTTTTTATGTTTTTTTTCGCTATATATTCAGTATATTTGCAGTGTCAAACGATGGAAATAATAAAATGAAATATTATATAGCGTGCTTACTAATAATCTTGAACTTTTTTGCCGGTTTTGCTTCGAGTTTGAAACCTTTTCGCCCTAAATTATTATCACCTCTCAACATTCCTTTAGTATTGAGCGGTAATTTTGGAGAGATTAGATCCAATCATTTTCATAGCGGTATTGATATAAAGACTCAACATCGAATAGGTTTGCCTGTTTATGCCATGGCCGACGGGTATGTATCGCGTATTCGAGTCACTGCCGGTTCGGGATACATGCTTGATATTGCATACGGACATGGCATCTCTTCCATATATCGTCATCTGGATGGTTTTGTAGATGCTATATCTGCTTTGGCTAGGGAAGTGCAGTATCGCCGTCAGAGCTGGGAAGTGGATTTCACACTACCACCCGGCAAGTATCCCGTCAAAGCCGGTCAACAAGTAGCTTGGAGCGGCAATACAGGGTTCTCGGGAGGTCCTCATCTTCATATGGATATGTATCGAACGGCCAGTAAGGAGTATATCGACCCGTTGCCTTTCTTGAAACCTTATATACAAGATCATCGTAAACCGCAAGCTGTCAGTCTTCAAATATTTCCGGTCGAAGGTCAAGGCGAAGTAAACGGAACTTTGCGTCCTCATATATTTGCTTTCGGCAATACGATTAATGCCTGGGGCAAGATTGGTATTGCAGTGAAAGCTTTCGATCATATAGATGAGACGTGGTATTGTATGGGCGTGCGCTATGTGACATTGCTTCAGGATGGGAAGAAAATATTCAGTAGCGATATTAAATGTTATTCACCTACCGAGGCCAAAATGGTTTATGCGTGGACTTACAACGGGTATATGAAATCGTTCATCGATCCCGGCAATACACTCCGTTTTTTAAAGGCGTACAATGGGAACGAAGGGTATGTTACGGTGAACGAAGAGCGTGATTATCATTTCGAATACAATTTGTGTGATATATTCGGCAATCGTTCGTCCTATAAGTTTGTTGTTCATGGCAAACGTCAGCCTATTCCGAAAGCTCCGATTCAAACAGGTGTACTTTTGGCATGGAATAAGACAAACTATGTAATGCGTCCCGGCATGGCATTGATCGTACCTTTTGGTATGCTTCATGAAAATATGTATCTTAATTATAAATTGATACCTTCTAAATCAGGAGTTTCTTATAAATACCAACTTAATTATCCTCCTATTCCTATGAGCGGAACAGCCGATCTTGAAATAAAGTTGCGCAAACGACCTGTAGCCGATATTAATAAGTATTATATAGCCAAGTGGGAAGGAAATGTTCCGATGTCTACTAATAATCGTACTATTCAGAAAGATGCTATTGTAACCAAGATCAAAGCTCTTGGAACTTTCTCTTTGATGATAGATCAAAAGCCCCCTCATATCATGCCCGTCGATCAGCATTCGTGGAGTCGCGGCAAACTCGTCTTTTCTATTACGGATGCACAAAGTGGAATTAAGAGTTATCATGGCTATATTGACGGACGTTTTGCCATATTCGATCGGACAGTAAAAAATACACTTGTCAAATGCAGCATTGACTCTAGCAGAGTACAACGGGGTAAAATGCACACATGTACCATGGTAGTAGAAGATATTTGCGGCAATGTTGCTCGATATACGAAAACCTTTAAATGGTAAATAAAACAACATCGCATAAAAGAGAAGCAAAATGCATTCTTTTATGCGATGTTATTTTATTTGTTCTGACGAAATAGTGTTTTAGCTATTCGCTTTCTGCACTCAGAATCTCACCTGTTACAACACGTGCGCCATTTTCTATGGTAGACGAAATAGGTTTGCAATGCAATACCATTTTTACTTCTTTAGTTCCCGGATCCATTATTTTGATGATATAACTCTTGGCAGAAGTTATTGCATCGGCTTGTTGTTGGGCGTCTAGGTATGCAAATGCAGCGGGTTTGCCTTGAATGAAGCCTATCGAAATGCCTCTCTTGGCTGTGATGATTGTCATATCGTCTGCGTCTTCGCCTACATAGAGCACTACTTTGCAAGAACACATGGCACTGGTCATCTTAGATTGTACATCTACGGGGCTTATCTCATGAAGAGTAGAGGCTACTGTTGGATTCGTTGTCGTTTGAACTTGTGTGCTTGTTGAACTCTGTGGCACTTGTATGACTACGATTCCCGTACTTGTAGAAGCCGGAGGTGTAGCCTTCTCGGAAGCAGTTTCCGGTTGAGCGCTTAGAGCCTTCTCTATTTCCGAATTATAATCGTCAAATAAATCTACCGTTTTGCGGCGCCATTTGGCAAGTCCCATCACTAGTTTTGTTTTTGTTTTATTTAGCGCATACTTATCGGTAATCCATTCTTCTGCCTGATACTTTTCAGTTTCTCGATAGGTGTAGGATATTTTTGAGATTTCTATGTTGCATTTGCCCTCACTGCACAAGGCTGTGAATTGAAATTTTATTTTGGTGCGGTCTAGCGATAGTGCTCCCGAACTAAATATCACCCACTCGTTTGACAATGCGACGATCGATCCTTCTTCTTTATTTGTATAGGCTACCCGGCTCAACGGATCGTTGTTCTTTGCCATACGGTCGGTGATGTAAGAGAGCATGCGATTGTAAACTTCGTCTTTGCTCATACCGTTTATGAGGAATTCTTTTGAGAAGACGACTTTCCCGTTTACTTCCGGAACAGCTCCTTGCAGATAGCGTGAGTCATCTTTTTTTTGTGCATTGACAGCCATTGGTAGAGTAATGGCACACAATAGCATTGCTGTAAATAACTTTTTGATATTCATTGCTATAAATATTATTTAGATAATTCTGTTAAATCCCAATATTGCCCTCGGTGGTCTATTGCTAAAAAGGAAGCTCCTTGTGCTTCTGCTGTTCTTTGAAAAGCATTGCCTCCTTCATAATCAGCTCCGAAGTGCATCGGCACAAAGATACGACTTTTTATCATTTCCAAAAATTGTAGAGCACCTTTTGAATAGTCTGTACCCATTCGTCTGTCTACAGGAAACATGGTTACATCAACATTTGTAATGTCATTTTTGATGTATCCCAATTCTGCCAGATAGTCCCCTTCGGCCTTTTTAGCTTCTTGCGGAGTAGACTCGTCTATCCAGTGCCAGTTGTTTAAGTCGCCGGCGTGGAAAAAAGACAGACCTTCCAATTGGATATGAAATGAGTCACCTGAGTCTGTCGAACCGTATGCCTTTACTGAGAGGATTCCATCATCAAAAGTATCGCCTTTCTTTAAGAAGAATCCATCTTTGGCTGTAGCTCTTTTGTGCCGAAGAATGTCTTTTGATAGTATGTAGACAAGATCGAGGTGAGTTTGTTTCCACGTAAGTATATCGGGATTGAAATGGTCCGGATGAAAATGAGTAGACAGAATATATATTTTCTTCTCTTTTTGATTTAGAAGTTCATTGTGAATGATACCATGCAAAGCATCTATGGAATCTTCCCAGAAATCAATAATCACCGTTGCCGTCTGTCCCACAATGGCAAATCCGCTATGATAGATATAGTAAAGTTTCATTTATCAATATGTTGTTTCATGAAAAGTGAAGCAATATAATGATTTATTGTTTAAAACAAGATGACATGGTTATAAAAATAGGAAAAAATAACTATTTGGGAAATCTAAAAAAATCAACCGTATGTCGCAGCCATAACTAACGTATGTCGTAGACGAAACTAACGTTAGTTATCATGAAAACTAACGTTAGTTACCGCAGTAACTTCCATTAGTTATGGCTGCGACATACGTCTGTTTTTTTGGGGGTGCGATGACAGCACTTGTAGTTACCCATAACAATACCTATAAAATGCGGTAACCCATTATTTATTTGAGCTCGGGATAAGAACTCAGATATATCGTTGCGAACGCGGCGGTCTATTTCAACAAAATCATGTTGCAATTTGCGCGCTCTACAATTCGTACGTCTCCGCCACGGTGTTGTAACTAAAGCCACAATACTCTGCCAGAAAGGCTTTTAAACGTTCTATGATACTTTTAAAAAGGGTGAAGTATGTGGAACATACTGATGAAAGTTGGTTCATATCAGAACGATTTTATGTTTTGTCCTTAGGAGAATGTCGTTCCACATATGTGGAACGACAAAAGCTGAATGAGCCAACAGAAATGCCTTAAATGCGATAACTATGATTCAATAAGATGTGTACAAAATACCTTCTCACAGGGAAGAAGAACCGGATCTCTTCCATGCAGGGGCAGTAAGCAAAGGAGTTTCTACACGGTGCACACACCACAGATGCCGAGTAATGAATTAATCGGTTGATAGACGAAGTGGACGATCCGTATTTCATAACACGCTAACAATAAGCAAGATAACACCTTTTCGAGGTCCCGTAAACAAGCCACACCCGTATATACCACTCATAGTCAATATAATAAGGTGACGGGAACTACTGGAAAAATAAAAAACGACAGAACTACCATCACCTGAATAATTCATACTTGAGCCAACATAAAAAGAAAGGCAAAACAACTATTCAAATAGAAAAGGTATTATGTCGGAGAGTGAAATAATGCCGAATATTGTTTTACTCTATTTTAGTCATTGCCGCGATCTGCTTCTTTAAAAACAAGCCTAAAGCACTCACCCGATATGAAGCCGTTAAGACAAATCAACTCGCCTTCTTTTGATTTCTTATTCCGAACTCAAGTATTATTTGAATAGTTTTTACTACTTTTCTTATTCCGTGTTCAAGTGTTTTTTGTAGTTTTGCACCGCTTTTAAGCGCATTAATCATGAAAGTTTCGCAGAAGTTGAAAAGTGTTATGATGCCTGTAGCAATGCTAACAGGTATTTTTATGGGCATAGCGACACCTTGTGTCATTAATATGCTCTGTATCACTATACCCTATTTTGTTGCAGTGATGTTATTGATCGCATATAGCAAATTGCATTTTCGCAATATCAAAATATCGAGTATGCATATCGCTCTATTTGCTATACAGATACTGGGATCACTATTGGTTTGGAAAGTGTTGTCTTATTATAATCCTTTGCTTGCTCAGCAAGCGTTTATTTGTCTCTTTTGTCCGGTAGCAACTTCGTCTCCGGTTATTGTTGGAATGTTGGGAGGCAGTCTGTCATGCGTCGTCACTTATATATTACTATTTTATATAGGTACCTCTGTTATAACGCCTGTGATACTGCCTTTGGCGACAGGCGAACAAAATATCTCGTTCATCGCCTCTTCGTTTGCAATAGCCAAACAGGTTATGCCTATGATACTTCTTCCTCTGTTGGTAGTGCTGGTGCTGAAATTGAAATCAAAGAAAACATTGACAGTGTTGCAACAAAGTCAGAGTCTCGCTTTTTATTTGTGGAGTATTACTCTTATCCTAGTGATCGGTAAGGCTACCATATATGTTTCGGCTCAGCCTGCCAGAATGATACCGATGGAAATAAGCCTTGCTGTTGTTTCGCTACTGGCATGTCTTTTTCAATTTGGGATAGGGCGTATAATCGGTCTTTATTATAAAATGCCGATAGCTGCGGCTCAGAGCTTGGGACAGAAAAATGTAGCGATCAGCATGTGGATGATATTTGCGTACATGAATCCTTTACTATCTGTTGGAATGGCTGCCTATAGTATTTTTCAGAATTCAATAAACTCTTTACAATTGTATTTTCATACCGCAAAACGCTAAATCATTATTGAGCGATTTATTTTCTATTACCCTTACTTTGCTTCAGCTTTATTGTGGTCGCTCTGAAAAGAATATTTTCTCTTATTGCTATGCTTTTAGTGGGCAAACGGATAGATTTTTAATAAAAAAGGTACTGACCTTTTGAGAATATTTCTATAGTGTGATGATAAAAATAGGAAAAATAGAACGATAATTCGGAAATAAATACTAATTTTGCCGCCGTTTTTAAACTAAAATATAAAAATAGAATGAGAAAATTGACTTTGATTGGCACAGCGTTGCTGATCGCCATTTCTTCCTATGCTGGAGGTCTGTTGACTAATACGAACCAGCATATTGCTTTTCTTAGAATGATTGCTCGTGGTGCATCACTTCAGATCGACGGTGTTTACAGTAACCCGGCTGGTGTTGCTTTTATGGATAACGGATTGTATTTCTCGCTCAATGGACAGAGCGCGTATCAAACTCGTAATATTGATGCTACTTTCGCCCTTTTCCCCGAAAAAACTCGTCGTTACAAAGGTACGGCGGCAGTTCCTATTATTCCATCGGCTTATGTGGTATATAAACATGACAACTGGGCTCTGTCGGGATTTATTGGTGTTGTTGGCGGCGGCGGTAAGGCCTCGTTTGATGACGGACTTCCGATGTTCGATTCTCGTATTATGGCAGGTATTTATGCCGCTTCGCAAAAAACGATTACTCCCGATATGTATACCATCAATTCTTCTGTATCGGGTAGGCAGTTTATCTATGGTGCTCAGCTAGGTCTGTCATATCGTCTCAATAAATATTTATCAGTATTTGGAGGCGGACGGATGGATTATTTCTCAGGAAATTATTCCGGTTATGCAACAGCTAAACTTAAAGCTAATAGCGCAACCTTGACAAATGTAGAATTGGATTGCGACCAAACCGGATGGGGAATCACTCCTATAATAGGTTTAGATTATAAAAACGGAAAATGGAATGTCGGAGTAAAGTATGAGTTCCGCACTAACCTGAACATTGAAAATACGACAAAGAAAAATAGTGATCCTGATGGGACTTTGGCAGATTACAAAGATGGTGTAAATACGCCGAATGATATTCCTTCTTTGTTGACTGTCGCCGTAGGTTATCAATTCACTCCGCGTCTTCGTGCCACAGCCGAATATCATTTTTATGATGATAAACATGCTCGTATGGCAAACATTCCAGGTACTCAAACCGGCAAACAGCATGCGTTGACTCATGGTACGAATGAATTCTTGGCTGGTGCAGAATACGATGTTACTAAAATGATAACGGTAAGTGCCGGTATGCAACGCACTGATTATGGATTGAGCAACGATTATCAGAGTGATACCAGTTTCTCGTGCGATTCTTACTCGATCGGTTTGGGTGGTGCAGTGAAACTTACTCCTAAACTGACCATGAACATTGCTTATTTCTGGACAAACTATAGCAAATATACTAAGTCGACTGATGCATCATCACGTGGTGGATACAACGGTACGACGATGCCTGGAACAGATGTCTATTCGCGTACGAATAAAGTATTTGGACTCGGATTTGATTATAAGTTCTAAGTCTAGTCTTTGAACTAACATAAAAAAGGCGGCAAACGATTTGCCGCCTTTTTTATGTTAGATATTGCTGTTTCAAGGCTTCCACATGATAAGTGCTGTTTGTCCGGGAACTCCTATTTCGGGTCCTTTGAGATGCCCGAGCCCTTCTTCACTTATTTTCCCGTTATTGGCTACTACCGTATAGGATCCATCAGGAACAGTGACTTTGGAATAGTGTAGCGTTGTATTGAGTGCAACGATTATTGTTCCCCATGTGTCTCCTCCCGCATGATTGTTTAAAGCGTAGGCTATGACATTCGGATCGGTTGTAAGAAATTGCATGTTCTTTCTTACGGCGTCTGCACTACCTAGTCGGAAGGCTGGATGAGCGCGGCGTAGTCGGATAAGCCCCTTTACATATTCAAAAAGTTCGTTATTCGTTTCTTTAAGTTTCCAATTAATACTATTGATGGCATCTGAACTGTTCATGCTATGGCGCACCATTTGTTTATCGCGCAGCATTTCATCACCGCAATAGATCACTGGAGTGCTTTGAGAAAGTAACAATACTGTATGTGCAACTTCGCTTAATTTAATTTGTTGTGTCGGTGTGACATTAGTCAGTGAGGCTTTTAGTCTATCGACTAAGCAATAATTGTCGTGCGAGGAAAGAAAGCCGAAACATTGTGTCGGTTGCAAAGCCCAAGCTCTCTTGCACTCATGAACTCTGTAAAACTTGATTTGGGAGTTTGGAATCGCTCCTGCCATATCGAACCGAATCGTTTCTTCGTTGCCGGGAAGTCCTCCCAGAAATCCTATTTTGTGCGTTTCGTTATGCGGCCCCAATAAGGCGTTGCGGAACTCGTGAGCATAAGCACCGACTCCCTGAGCACGAAAGATATTCGCAGCGATAGCCAATGAGTCTGCCGATAAGGCCGGTTTGTTGGGTGAAGTACCATCTCCATAGATCAAAATACTCGGATCTGTATCGTCGGCAGCCGCCCGAACAGCTCTTATGGTTTGCAAGTCCATCAATCCCATCATATCAAAATAGAAACCGTCTATATGATATTCACTTAGCCAGTAGCGCACCGATTCGACAATAAACTTGCGAGCCATTGGACGCTCGGTTGCTATTTCGTTGCCATAGCCCGATCCGTCGGCAAACTTCTTGCCGTTCATACGGAAGAAGTATCCCGGAGCTGTCTTCTCGAAATTGCTTGATTGGGCATCTGAGACATGGCTATAACCCATTTCAAGAATCACTCGGATACCGGCTTTATGGAGCGCCATTATCATTTGTTTGAACTCTTTGATACGTGCCGTAGGGAGATTGGGGCGTGTAGAATAAGAACCCTCCGGAACGTTATAATTGAGTGGCTGGCTACCATAAGCGTAACGGATATGGCGGGTATCTGACTCGTCAATGTCTGCAAAGTCGAATACGGGCATAAGTTGCACGTGCGTAATACTCATTTCCTTCAAATGATCGATGCCTGTTGGTAATCCGCCCTGAGTATGAGTACCGTGTTCGGTTAATGCCAAATACTTACCACGATGCTGTATATTGGACGTTGAATCTTGGGTAAAGTCTCTGAGGTGCAAATTGTAGATGATAGCTCTTGATGGTGAGTAGAGTGCGGGGCGGTTATCGTGTTCCCAACCTTTTGGATCGGTTGCCGAAATATCGATAATTGCAGCACGCTTGCCGTTTGTGCTCACAGCATGGGCATTTAGCCCTGGAGTATCTCCATGCCACTTATCTTTTATTTTTACGTTGAATGTGTAATATTGGTTCACTAAATCTCCCTCTACAGTGGTTGTCCACGTGCCGTTCTCTCCCGGCTCCATGTGTACTGTACGGTAAGCATGTCCCGCATCTCCGGTACGAAAAAGCATCAGTCTTACTTCATCGGCATTTGGCGACCAGAAAGAAAACGAAGACTTAGTCGATGAGTAATCCATCTCAGTGAGCTCACCCGTGGGTACAGGATAGTCATTAAATGATTTATACGTCCTTTTAATTAATGTTGTGCAATTTGAGCAAAGTAAAGCTATACAAATTAATAAAAACAATCGGTTCAGCTTTCTCATATATTATGTTATTTGTTCACCCTATCCGGATGCTTTATTATAAAATCCTTCCAACTTTTGGAACCATTGGACGTAACAGGGTGTCCCTTTTGTAGATAATGACAATAAGCAGCGCCTAATGCATCGGTGGCGTCCATAAAGTGTGGCATATCTTCTTGTGCTATATGTAGCATGTGTTGTAACATTCCGGCAACTTGTTCTTTAGATGCTTCTCCACTACCGGTAATAGCCATTTTTATTTTGAGTGGAGCATATTCCGTAATAGGTAGGTCACGACTGAGGGCAGCTGCCATTGCCACTCCTTGAGCGCGTCCCAACTTGAGCATCGACTGAACATTCTTGCCGAAAAAAGGTGCTTCTATGGCTAGCTCGTCCGGCAGGTAGCTGTCTATCACGCTTTGCACCCGTTGATAAATTTGCCTTAGTTTGAGATAATGATTCGAATATTTTCGTAGGTCGATAACCCCCATCGCCACTAAATGTGGCTTATGGTCAATGATATTCAACACACCATATCCCATGATATTGGTGCCCGGGTCAATGCCCAAAATAATATGATCGTTAATTGGTTCACTCATTTCGACTACAAAATTACTAAAAAAGTAGAGAAATCTCCTTCTTATTAGTCTATAAAAGTGTATCTTTGCACAACTTTAGTATAAATAGGATATGATAATAGAGAATATTAAAAAACTACTTGCCGAGGTAGATCAATTGCAAGCTAACAATGCTGAAGAATTGGAAGCATTGCGCATTAAATATCTGAGTAAAAAAGGCGCTATTAACGATTTGGTAACAGAGTTCCGTACGGTACAAGCCGATAAAAAGCGCGAAATCGGCATAAAGCTTAATGAACTCAAAACAAAGGCTCAGGAAAAAATAAATAATCTACGTGCCCAGTTCGAGAGAAATTCCGATAAAAGCAATGATCTGGATTTGTCGCGCACTGCTTATCCTGTTCAACTTGGCTCACGCCATCCTATAACTATTGTCAAAAACGAAATTATCGATATCTTTTCTCGCTTGGGATTCAGCATTGCCGAAGGTCCGGAAGTAGAAGATGACTGGCATGTGTTTTCGGCACTCAATTTTGCCGAAGATCATCCCGCACGCGACATGCAAGATACTTTCTTTATCGAATCGCAGCCCGATATTCTACTGCGTACTCATACTTCGTCTGTTCAAAGTCGTGTGATGGAGGTGAACCAGCCTCCTATTCGTATTATTTGCCCGGGACGCGTCTATCGCAATGAGGCTATCAGTGCCCGTGCCCACTGCTTTTTTCATCAGGTTGAAGCGCTATATGTAGATAAAGATGTTTCTTTTACCGATCTGAAACAAGTGTTGTTGTTGTTCGCCCGTGAGATGTTCGGCGCAGATACGAAAATAAGACTTCGCCCTTCATACTTCCCGTTTACAGAGCCTAGTGCCGAAATGGATATTAGTTGTAATATCTGTGGTGGCAAAGGATGTGGATTTTGCAAACATACCGGTTGGGTAGAAATATTGGGCTGTGGTATGGTCGATCCCAATGTACTCGAATTGAATGGTATTGATAGCACGATTTACAAAGGATATGCTCTAGGCATGGGAGTTGAACGTATTACAAACTTAAAATATCAGGTAAAAGATCTCCGCATGTTTTCCGAAAATGACACACGCTTCTTAAAAGAGTTCGAGGCAGCATATTAATCTTTTTCTATTATGCCGAAAGACCGACTTGTCACATCGAGCTATTGCTATATGCTGACGGCGAATTTTCTGCTGTCGTTCAGTTTCTGGCTGTTGATACCGGTCTTCCCGTTTTATCTTGTGGAGGTGTTTCATACAACTAAAGCCGTGATTGGTTTGGTTGTGTCGTGTTACACCATTTCGGCACTATGTATCCGTCCGTTTTCTGGCTATCTGGTCGATACGTTTGCTCGTAAGCCCCTCTATATTTTATCGTACTTTGTGTTCGCTTCTGTGTTTGCCGGATATATTGTGGCATACTCGCTCACATTATTTATTTTTTTCAGATTGTTGCAGGGCGGCGCTTTTGGAATGGTGACGGTAGGTGGTAATACTATTATGATTGATATTATGCCTTCTTCACGAAGAGGGGAAGGAATCGGATACTTCGGATTAGCCAATAACTTTGCTATGGCTATAGGGCCGATGGTCGGGTTGTTTATGATGCAGAGCGGCGTTTCCTTCTATTATATATTTTGTGTTGCATTGATTTCGTCCGCTATCGGCATTTCTTTTGGTTGCATGGTGCGTACTCCCTATAAACCTCCTGTCAAACGTGAGCCGCTTTCGCTTGATAGATTTCTTTTAACAAAGGGTTTTCCGGCAGGCATTAGTCTGTTGTTGCTCTCCATTCCTTATGGAATGACAACCAACTATGTGGCTCTTTATGCTATCCAGATTGGCATCACAGCTCAAACAGGTTTGTTCTTCACTTTTATGGCGGTAGGTATGGCTATCTCCCGCATCTTTTCAGGAAAGCAAGTCGATAAAGGAAAAGTCACACAAGTCATCTCTTTTTCTTTATATATTGTCATTCTCTCCTTTTTCTTATTGACCTTTTGTGCAAATCTGCTCAAAGTTGACCATGAATGGGGTACTTACCTATTCTTCGTTGTAGCTCTTTTGCTGGGTATCGGTTTCGGTATCATGTTTCCTGCCTACAATTCGTTGTTTATCAATCTGGCTTCCAATAGTCGTCGGGGTACGGCAACTTCTACTTATCTCACCTCTTGGGATGTGGGTATCAGTGGTGGTATGATACTTGGTGGAGTGATTGCTCAATATAGTTCGTTTGCCAATGCTTATTTGTTCGGTGCTGTATTGACGATCTTATCTACACTCTATTTTAATTTTTATGTAGCTCCCCATTATAAAAGGAATAAATTAAGATAATATATCATAGGCTATGACAAAAAAAGAACGTTATCAGAAAGTAATCGAATATTTCGAGCAGGCTATGCCGGTAGCCGAAACAGAATTGCATTACGACAATCCTTTTCAACTGCTCATGGCTGTTATTTTGTCGGCTCAATGCACCGATAAGCGTATCAACGAAATATCGCCTGCCTTATTTGCCGCATATCCTACTCCTGAGGTCATGGCTGTAGCTACTCCCGAAGCTGTATTAGAATATGTACATAGCGTTTCATACCCCAATTCGAAAGCCAAACATTTGGTAGGTATGGCAAAGATGCTTGTTGAAAAATTTAATAGTATTGTACCTGATAATCTTGACGACCTGATCCAACTTCCCGGTGTCGGCAGGAAAACGGCCAATGTCATTCAGGCTGTAGTTTACAATAAAGCTGCCATGGCTGTTGATACCCATGTATTTCGGGTTTCGAATCGCATCGGATTGACTATCAACTCCAAAACGCCTCTTACAACGGAAAAGGAACTTACAAAATATATCCCTGACGAATTAATTCCTAAAGCCCACCATTGGCTCATTCTTCATGGGCGATATACTTGTACTGCTAAAAAGCCCAAATGTGATAGTTGTGGACTTAAATTGTGTTGCAAATACTATTGTGACCTACATAAAGTAGTAAAATGATATTTATAAAAAGAATTTTTATTGTAACTTTGTAGTCATCATTAGACTATAGAGAAAAAGATTTAAGTTTCAAATAATTAATTATAGTGTTATTATGACAATTGATAATTTCAAATTTGCCGGCAAAAAGGCAATTGTCCGTGTGGACTTCAATGTGCCATTGGACGAGAATGGAAAGATTACGGATGATACCCGTATCCGTGGCGCTCTTCCTACTTTGAAGAAAATTTTGGCTGATGGCGGTAGCCTGATTATTATGTCGCATATGGGCAAGCCGAAGAAGAATCCTGATATGAAATTTTCTTTGAGTCAGATTGTTGATGCTGTTTCAGAAAAGTTGGGCGTTAAAGTTCAGTTTGCTCCCGATTGTATGAAGGCCGACGATGCTGCGAAGGCTTTGAAGCCGGGTGAGGCTTTGCTGCTTGAGAATCTTCGTTTCTATGCCGAAGAAGAAGGCAAACCACGCGGATTGGCTGATGATGCTTCGGACGAAGAAAAGGCTGCTGCAAAGAAAGATATTAAAGCTAAACAACAAGAGTTTGCTAAACATTTGGCTTCGTATGCAGATTGCTATGTAAATGATGCTTTCGGTACGGCTCACCGCGCTCATGCTTCAACAGCTGTCATCGCTGACAGTTTCGATAAGGATCATAAGATGCTCGGTTACCTCATGGAGAAAGAGGTTAAAGCTGTCAACAGTATTTTGAGTGACATTAAACGTCCTTTCACCGCTATCATGGGTGGTTCGAAAGTGTCTACCAAGATTGGTATCATCGAAAACCTACTTGGTAAAGTTGACTACTTGATACTTTGTGGAGGTATGACTTACACTTTCGCCAAAGCTCAAGGAGGTAAAATCGGTAAATCTATCTGCGAGGATGATAAACTCGATATCGCTCTTGATATTATCAAGAAAGCAAAAGAACAAAACGTGAAATTGATTCTTGGTACAGACTGCGTAGCTGCAGATGACTTCAAAAACGATGCTAATACCCAAATCTGTTCATCGAATGATATTCCTGACGGATGGGAAGGTCTTGACATCGGCCCTGAAACAGAAAAAGCTTTTGCCACTGCTATCGAAAGCGCCAAAACTATTCTATGGAATGGTCCTGCCGGTGTATTCGAAATGGACAACTTTGCAAAAGGATCTAAAGCTATAGCCGATGCTATTGCAAAAGCAACCGCCAATGGTGCATTCTCGCTTATCGGTGGAGGAGATTCTGTTGCTTGTATCAACAAATTTGGTATGGCAGATCAGGTATCTTATATTTCTACAGGTGGTGGTGCATTGCTCGAAGCTATTGAAGGAAAAGTTCTTCCGGGTATTGCTGCAATCGAAAAGTAAATTAAAGAATAATATTCTATATAGGGCAGTCCACCTTCAGGGGCTGCCCTTTTACATACAAAGCCTTAATGATTATGAAAAGAACTTTATTACCGTTTTGTCTGATTATTATTGTACTGCTTATGTCGTGCGGACATAAAAAACGTACCTCTCAAGAGCCTTTAAAGCCTCTTGAAGTTGGCGTGATGGCTACAATGGACGGACTACCTTTTATGGCAGCGGCAGATAAAGGTATCTACGATTCATTGGGGCTGAAGGTTAACTTCACTATCTTCCTTAACGAAACAGATCGAGATGCTTCGTTTGAAACACATAAGCTGGATGGTATTGTTACCGATTATACAAGTGCTGCCGTACTTCAATCAAAAGGTATTCCACTTCGTTCGGTAATGCAGAACGATGCCTATTTGTGTTTAATCACTCGTGCAGACAGCAAAATAAATTCGATCAATCAACTCAAAGATATTAATTTCTGCACATCGAAAAATTCTTTTTCGGAATATGCTACCGAATTTGTATTGCACAAAGCGGGTATTCCTCTCGATATGGTGAATGAGCCCGAAATAAATCAAATTCCTTTGCGCTTGCTTATGCTGCAAGGTGGACAAATAGATGCTACTTTTTTGCCCGATCCGTACGCTTCGATTGCGATGAATGCAGGCAGCCATTCTCTTATCACTACCGGAGACTTAAATATCAATCAATCTACTACAATCTTTAGCCGCAAGACATTGGCAAAAAAGTCCGAATCGGTCAAAGCTTTGATACAAGGATATAATTTGGCGATAGATTATCTTCTCTCACATCCCAAAAGCGATTGGGGCAATGTGCTGACTAACCAGCTGAAAGTCCCCGAGAATGTGATTGGACTTATAGCATTGCCGTCTTATCGCCATGCTCAAACTCCCAATCTTGAGGAAGTGAATAAAGCTATAGCATGGTTAAAATCCAAGAAAATGGTGAAAGATGGCTATACTGGCACGGAACTTGTCGATTCTTCTTATATAGAGAACGATAACAACCCTATACAGGTTAGAGAAAAAATTAAAAAGATATTGAAACGCCATGCCAGAAGAAAGTATCAATAAATATTATCAAGGAATCCTTTCGTTGATTAGACAAAAACGCCTTCACGAAGCATTTGACTTAGTAAAGACAGGATTGGTAGAAAGTCGTAGTTGGGATTTGCAATCGTCGTTTGATATGATAAGCACCGCCTACAATCTGATGACACAATATATGTTGCAAGGAGTGCACGACCCCAAGCAGCGGGAAATGTATGATAGTATTGTTATCCGGCTGCTCGAAATTGCCGATAAAGTGCATATTTTGCTGCTCGATAGAGAGTCTCCCAAACTATATCATATTATAAGGAATAGAATGCTTCGTTCGAACGACTTGCCCGATACGATGCATATTGTTCAACAACTACAGTCCGTATCTATGGATCTTTCGGTATGTAATTTGTTGCCCGATACGCACAAAAAGACGGAGATCGCTGATAGATGGTATAAACTGGAAAAAGAACTTTTTGAAAAGACGTGGACCACTCTTTCGTGGGATAGCGGTGAAGAAGAAACGGCAAATTATGTATTGGAGTCTATGCCACTTACTTCTACCGATTTGTGCCTCTATATTGGAGCCGTTACGATGAGCTTGTTTCAATGTTTTGATATTAATAAGTTGCTTTGGCTGTTTAAGGCTTACGCTTCAGAACAGTTGCCTGTCAGAGCTCGTCAGCGAGCTATTGTAGGCATCTTTTTCATCCTTCATATTTATGCCGAACGCATAAAATATTATCCGGCAATAACGCTCAGGCTATCGGTGCTGAAAGAGCAACCGGACTTTGCAAGAGATTTGATGCAATGCTATATCAACTTTTTCCAAAGTTTAGGAACGGAGAAAATTACTCGTATGATGAACGACGAGATTGTTCCGGATATCATAAAAGGCATGAATAAAATAAAATCACCTCTTGATGACAAAAATGGTGATGAAGATGATGGAATCCCCAAAATCATCATGCCCAATATAGAAGACAAGGAGATAGAGGCGAAACTTGAGAAGCTCACCAAAATGAGTTTGGAGGGTGGTGATCTTTATATGAGTACGTTTCAGAATTTAAAGGGCTTTTCGTTCTTTCATGATTTAGAAAATTGGTTCAAGCCATTCGATATAAACCAACCGTCGGTGTTGAAGCTCCAAGAAATGGGGGCCAAGATGAACGATACGATACTCAATATATTGAAGTCTACCACTTATCTATGTGATAATGACAAATATTCGCTCATCCATTTATTCCCCAAAATGCCGCTTCAGCAGTTTGATCTTATCAGACAACAGTTGGAGCAGGCAGAAGATATGCTCAATGAAGAAGACCATAAAGATGATTTGGTTGCAATGGACGAAGCCGATAGTAAGTTGCAAAACACAAACTATATGCACGAGCTATACAGACTTTTGAAAGTAAGTCCCCGCAAAAGAGAGTTTCCGGATATATTCCAGATCGATATTTTTGCCCCAGCATGCAGTGAAATTAACAAATTGCTTTATAGCTCCAACAATTTAATGTTGCTTGCCGAGTTTTTGTTGAAAAAAAAATACTGGAGAGAGGCTGGCAAGGCTTTCGAGCTACTAGCATTATTGGATAAGGGAGACGAAAAGAGTGGTGCTCTATATACTCGTTTGGGTTATACCTATCAGCGACAGAAAATGTATAATCAAGCCCTTCAGGCTTATATGAAAGCCGAACTTTTTGTATCGGATAATGATTGGCTGAAAGAGCAGAAAGCTGTTTGCTATCGTCTGACAGGGCAATTCAGTGAATCGCTCTCTTATTATAAAGAATTGGAACAGAAGAATCCCGAAAACATCACACTACTTTATCAAATAGGTGTTTGCCTTGCCGAACTGGAACAGTTTGATGACGCTTTGAAATATTTCTTTAAAATAGATTTTGTACAGCCCAAAAATGAAAAGGCATGGAGAGCTATAGCTTGGTATTCATTTGTATGTGGTAAGTACGAACAGGCTAAGACATACTACGATCGACTCTTAGCAGCGTCAGTTGCCGGTCTGGTCGATTTTCTGAATGCCGGCCATTTGGAATGGGTAATGCACAATGTTCAACAGGCTTTTCATCATTATCAATCGGCATTGCAACACTGCAAGGATAAAGATGAGTTTGTCGCTTTCTTTAGGCAAGATATAGATATGCTGGTAGAAAAAGGTATTGACAAAGATCTTATTCCTCTAATGATCGATATGGTATAGGTCGAGAGCAGTATACAACATTCACTCTAAAATATAAGTTTGTAGTGCAGGACAATAACTTTCGAGCCTGTAGCATAAACAAAATTGTCGTATGTTAGTTTTTCCGGTGACGTCCATATGTTTTTTTGAAAACGTATGGACGTCAACAAATTTAGGTCCATATGTGGTTTCGGGTAGTAAGAGTTCATTGTTGCAAGACCATGAAATCATCTGCATTTCAACTTTTGCCACCTCCGTATGACACCATACCGTGTTGCCATACAGTAGGTTAACGATGTACCGTATACAACGCCAGCGGAAAAAGGTCTCAAAATCGGCTCTAGAGTATACTGTAGACACGTTATTTTCAGCGGACCTCTGCTTAGAACAATTCTAAACAACAGCCTACATATAGCTGAGAGGCCGTTTTAGAGATAAGCGAGTGTATCCCATCATTGCCTCATGTCACTTAGTCTTCTGGTTTTTACTGATGAACCCGAGACGCACATTCTCATTGACGCAAGATTGCGTTGATCTAAAATAGTGATATTAATGCTGCTTTTCTGAACGCTTTGGGAGGTAAATATTGGAGGTGATACTGATACTATTTTAACTATACAGAAGTGTACTTATTGACTTACTTAATCGACCCTATATCCTCGAAAAATGATAAGGACGAACATAAAAATTCATAAGGACAAAACTAAAAGTTTATACTTACAAACATTTATTTTCGTCCTTATGAATTTATCGCTGTATATCAATGATTTACGCAATACACTCCTATGTCTCACTCTTATTGAACTTACATTCGAGTGCTGAAACAATAGCGTAAATAGTGCCCTGCAATGGCCTGTGACTTAGGTTCGGATAAGAAAGTATCAGAACGTCTGGAAATGTTCACCTTAAAATTCACGTCCTCTTGCAACTCATTAATATAAATCCAGTCTCTTTCTCGGATCTAAGCACTCGAAGCCATAATGCTTAGTCCCCAGACTTTTACTGGTGAGCCCTTGAATGCGACATCCGTCTCACACGTGTGAGGTGTTCCGACCTTAATTACAAACTTAACCTTGAATAACCAGCTTATAAGAATAATCAATTACAGCCGATACAATACGTCCGATACTTATCAAAATAAGTAGAGCACACTCGCCTATGTCTAAAACGGCCTCTCAGCTATCTGTAGGCTATCGTTTAGACTTGTTCTAAGCAGAGGTCCGCTGAAAATAAGAAGTCCACAGTATACTCTAGAGCCGATTTTGAGGCCTCTTTTCGCTGGCGTTGTATATGGTGCAGCGTTAACCTGCTGTATGACAGCACGGTATGGTGTCATACGGAGGTGGCAAAGGCTAATATAAAGATGGAATTCGATGCATATTCACCCTACTTTTACCGGTGAGCCTTGATAAAGAGGACGGATAAGAAGAGTAAAAATTATGAATGAGATGT
>CAXXSS010000001.1:660000-1077500 GCA_963676865.2 uncultured Bacteroides sp.
CCTGGTCAAGGGTAGATCACTTGGTTTCGCGTCTGCCACTTCCGACTACATTACGCCTTGTTAGGACTCGCTTTCGCTGCGGCTGCCCGCCTTCGTGGCGGTTAACCTTGCCGGAAAAGGCAACTCGTAGGTTCATTATGCGAAAGGCACGCCGTCACTCCACTAGGGAGCTCCGACCGCTTGTAGGCGCATGCTTTCAGGAACTATTTCACTCTTCTATTCGAAGTGCTTTTCACCTTTCCCTCACGGTACTGGTTCACTATCGGTCTCTCGGGAGTATTTAGCCTTACCGGATGGTCCCGGCAGATTCACGCAGAATTTCTCGTGCTCCGCGCTACTCAGGATGACGGTACGGATTGAATTGCTTCGCATATGGGGCTATCACCCGCTATGGCCCGACTTTCCAGACGGCTCCGCTCACTATTCTTCTCCGATATCCCGGTCCTACAACCCCGGTCATGCCGTAACACGGCCGGTTTGGGCTCTTCCCCGTTCGCTCGCCACTACTAGGGGAATCATTCAATTATTTTCTCTTCCTCCGGCTACTAAGATGTTTCAGTTCGCCGGGTTAGCTTCCACACGTAAGTATGGATTCCGCGTCTTCAACGCGGAGGGTTGTCCCATTCGGAAATCCGCGGCTCAAAGGTCATTTGCACCTCACCGCAGCTTATCGCAGCTTATCACGTCCTTCATCGCCTCCGAGAGCCAAGGCATCCGCCATGCGCCCTTATCTACTTTCTTCCTGCCTTCAGTAAAGTCAATCCTTCATTTTCACAAAGAACGGACTGGCATATACTTCAGCTTATTTGATCTTACTTTTACTCGTTACGTTTTCGTTTTCTTGTTTGTTTCATCATGTCAAATACCGCTTGTCTATTTCTCAAGACATTGGTGGAGAATAACGGATTCGAACCGTTGACCCCCTGCTTGCAAAGCAGGTGCTCTAGCCAGCTGAGCTAATCCCCCGTAGTCAACCTGTGACATACGTAGTCCCAGGCAGAGTTGAACTGCCGACCTCTACATTATCAGTGTAGCGCTCTAACCAACTGAGCTATAGGACTGACTGCTGTTGTTTGTTCAACCCCGGACCCTGAGAGCCCGGCTTCTTTCTTTTCTCTGGTATATTTTAGTATATAAACAATTGGAGGTACAAGAGCCCTTATTAAAAGGGAAGTTCCATTTTCGAACCGCAATGTCAAAAAGTCGGTGTAACTTCATCTCGGTCATTCGTCTCCAGAAAGGAGGTGTTCCAGCCGCACCTTCCGGTACGGCTACCTTGTTACGACTTAGCCCCAGTCACCGGTCTTACCCTAACACGCTCCTTGCGGTTACGTGCTTCAGGCACTCCCAGCTCCCATGGCTTGACGGGCGGTGTGTACAAGGCCCGGGAACGTATTCACCGCGCCATGGCTGATGCGCGATTACTAGCGAATCCAGCTTCGTGGAG
This sequence comes from uncultured Bacteroides sp., assembly GCA_963676865.2. Lineage (GTDB taxonomy): Bacteria > Bacteroidota > Bacteroidia > Bacteroidales > Bacteroidaceae > JAAYUD01. Next base: position 661,448 of record CAXXSS010000001.1, read on the forward strand.
TCGGGTTGCAGACTCCAGTCCGAACTGAGAGAGGCTTTGCGGATTAGCTACCGTTCACACGGCCGCTGCCTGCTGTACCCCCCATTGTAACACGTGTGTAGCCCCGGACGTAAGGGCCGTGCTGATTTGACGTCATCCCCACCTTCCTCACATCTTACGACGGCAGTCTCTCCAGAGTCCCCGCCACTACGCGCTGGTAACTGAAGATAAGGGTTGCGCTCGTTATGGCACTTAAGCCGACACCTCACGGCACGAGCTGACGACAACCATGCAGCACCTTCACAACCGCCTTGCGGCTAAACGATCTCTCGCTTATTCGGTTGCAATTCAAGCCCGGGTAAGGTTCCTCGCGTATCATCGAATTAAACCACATGTTCCTCCGCTTGTGCGGGCCCCCGTCAATTCCTTTGAGTTTCACCGTTGCCGGCGTACTCCCCAGGTGGAATACTTAACGCTTTCGCTTACGCCGCTGACTGTATATCGCCAACAGCTGGTATTCATCGTTTACTGTGCGGACTACCAGGGTATCTAATCCTGTTTGATACCCGCACTTTCGTGACTCAGCGTCAGATATGCCCCAGCATGCTGCTTTCGCAATCGGGGTTCTTCATGATATCTATGCATTTCACCGCTACACCATGAATTCCGCATGCCTCTTGCACTCTCAAGGTTCCCAGTTTCAACTGCAGTGCCGACGGTAAGCGTCGGTATTTCACAGCTGACTTAAAAACCAGCCTACGCACCCTTTAAACCCAATAAATCCGGATAACGCTCGGATCCTCCGTATTACCGCGGCTGCTGGCACGGAGTTAGCCGATCCTTATTCGAAAGGTACATGCAAAAATCTACACGTAGATCCTTTTATTCCCCTTCAAAAGCAGTTTACAACCCATAGGGCCGTCATCCTGCACGCTACTTGGCTGGTTCAGGCTCTCGCCCATTGACCAATATTCCTCACTGCTGCCTCCCGTAGGAGTTTGGACCGTGTCTCAGTTCCAATGTGGGGGACCTTCCTCTCAGAACCCCTATCCATCGTTGGCTAGGTGGGCCGTTACCTCACCTACTACCTAATGGAACGCATCCCCATCCTTTACCGATAAATCTTTGCCGGAATCTCCATGTGGAGATCACGGAACATACAGTATTAATCTTTCTTTCGAAAGCCTATCCCGTTGTAAAGGCCAGGTTGGATACGTGTTACTCACCCATCCGCCGGTCGCCATCCGAAGTTAGCAAGCTAACTTCTATGCTGCCCCTCGACTTGCATGTGTTAAGCCTGTAGCTAGCGTTCATCCTGAGCCAGGATCAAACTCTTCATTGTATAATTTGTTTTTTCCGTATCTTACATCTCAGCCGAAACCGAAATACAAAATACTTTTTGTTTCCTCAGAACGAATATCCAAGACTATTGAAATTTCCTGTCTTCTATTTATTGACGGTTCGTTTCTTTTACCCAGATACCAATACCTCGAAAGGCATCGTACCTGCTCTTGTACTACTCTATTGTTTATGTAACTATTTCAAATATCGCTTGTTTGCGCGTTGCTTTTTCAACGGCGTCGTAAATACAAAGATAGGAACTTTTCTTTTAATCTTCCAAACTTTCAAGCAAAAATTTTAGTTTTTTTTTCAAAACCTCGTTTTTTCTTTTCAAATACGACTTTGTTTCTCTTGCAAAGCGGGTGCAAAGGTATAGCCTTTTCGTATACCATCCAAACATTTCATGAACTTTTTTCTAAATATTTTTTGAATATTTTCTTAAGTATTTTATTATCAGTAACATTACGCACTAACTTTTTTATATATAAAAGGAGCTTGTAGCAAGCCCCTTTTATCTCATCACCTAATAAATAATATTATTTTCGTTTCAGCGCTTGGTATATTACATCTTGAATCCGCTCCCTTATCTTCAAATCATGCAGTTTATTTTCCCAGGCATTAGGATAAGTTCTATTACTCAAGAACACATATACCAAATGATTTTCAGGATCGACCCAAGCGCACGTCCCCGTAAAACCGGTATGACCATAAACAGAAACAGGAGCCGAAAGAGAACAAGGGCTATTCATCACATTCTTTTTATCGGGTTTATCAAATCCCAGTCCCCGGCGACTAATACGAGAGGTGACCGTCGTAAACAAATGGCAAGTCTCCTCACTTAGATAGCGTTGTCCATCAAGTTCTCCACCATTCAGTATCATCTGATAGATACGTGCTACATCCTCGGCCGAAGAGAACAAGCCTGCATTACCAGAAACTCCTCCCAAGAATGCAGCCGATTCGTCATTCGGATAACCATGAAGTTCTTTCTTACGCAAGAAGTGGTCTATGGAAGAAGGAATAACTTCACTGGCACTATAATATCTGAGCGGAAGATAAGCCGTATGTTGTAATGCCATAGGCATGAAGAACTCCCGACGCAAATATTTATCAAGAGCAGTACCTGTTACCTGTTCCACTATTTGCTTTAACAAAACAAAACCGATATCACTATATAAATAACGTTTTGGTCCCATAGGCAAGGCCGCTATCTTCGTCATCACGTCTTGCCTAAAAGAATCGGCAAGCCACAGCCCATCACAGACCTCTATAGAATATCCTGCACGAGCAGAGGGAGATGTCAATCCCTGTTTAAATTTGAAGTTAGGATTTGCCCAAACCCCTTTGCCTATCTGAATGGTATGTATCTCATCTTTCCGCACACTAAAGAGCGACCCTTTATAGCTTTTAGGGTCAATGGCACTCATATAGAATGTCGTTCCAGATGGCAGCCCCGATTCGTGCAGCAATAGCTCTCGGATAGTGATATTCTTCTTATTGGTCTTTCGCAGGTAAGGCAGATATCTGGATGCTTTATCGTCGAGCGCCAGACTTCCCCTATCATATAGCTTCATTATAGCAAGAAGTGTACCTGTTGTTTTAGAAAGAGAAGCCAAATCGCACATATCGGTAGAGCGCACAAGGAAGTTGTCAGCATACGTATGTGTTCCAAAAGATCTATTATAGACCGTTCGACCATCCTTCAAAACCACAACTTGACAACCGGGATAAGCTTCTTCTTTCAATCCTTCACCGACAATTTCTTCTATCCGTTTCAATACAGTAGAACTCAATCCATATTCTTCCGGAACATAATGATAAGGAGTACTAGGAGTTATCGTCTCACCAACTCCTGCTGTAAAAAGAGCACCAATGCCCGCAGATAATCTTCCGTCAACAGTTGCTTTGCCGAACAGAGCTTTTGCCGTTTGAATTTCCACATCGGCACGAGTATTGTGTGACAAGATTATCGCAGAAGCCAATGTCAATCCCTTCTCCAGTTGAAGCATCATTTTGGATGCCGTAAAAGAGACATATATAATAGGAGACTTAGGAGCAAATTTATCGAAAAAAGATTCGTACGGAATTAATCGCTCCTCTGCAACCGCCACTATTATCCTTTTATATTGAGCTAACGAGTCGCGGAGCTGTTTCTGTTCTACATCCGACAAATCAGGACGCAAATGAAAAGAATTGACCACGGTGTATTTTGCAAGTTGCGCACCAAAGGCCTCATACGATTTGGGATCGCCTACCCCAAGCAGCGCCACCTCTTTTATATCCGGCGACAGAGGCAAGACCTTATCTTTATTGTCGGCAACAGTTATGGCTGCCAAATTGAGCCGACGAATCAAATCGCGCACCTTAGGCGTATTCAGGCTCGACATCAAAGTCGAAGCGTTTATATACGGTTTATGCGACAAGCCTAACACATATTTATATGTCAACACCTTACGGCATTTATTTTCGATATCGGCTACCGATAGTTGCCCATTAGCAACACCTGCCATCACATTATCTATTTCTTTTTCCAAGTCAGAAGGAGCCAACACCATATCGTTTCCTGCCCTAAGTGCCTGCAAGCATACGTTCGATTCGCCAGCAACTCCTTTCATAGACAAAGCATCTGTAAAGATCAAACCTTTGAATTTAAACTCTTCAGTGAGCAAAGAGTAGACAATATTGCGCGAAAGAGACGAAGGTAGACCGCCTACCGGATCGAATACAGGAACTTGAAGATGTCCCACCATAATACCACTCAATCCCGCATGAATTGCTTCTTTAAAAGGATATAGTTCGACACTGTCGAGACGCTCCCTCGAGAAAGGCAACACCGGCAATGCTTTATGAGAATCGACATTGGTATCACCATGTCCCGGAAAATGTTTGCAAACCGAAAGCACGCCCGCGCTTTCCAAACCCGACGCATAAGCAATGACTTTATCGGCCACACGAATAGGATTTTCTCCGAACGAGCGACTATTGATAACCGGATTCTTAGGGTTGATATTGACATCCGCATCTGGAGCAAAGTTACATTGAATACCCATGAAACGACATTCGCGAGCCATCTCTCTACCATATTCATATATCAACCTATCATCCTGAATACATCCCAACGTCATATTTTTCGGAAACGACGGAGTTCCACGAAGCCTCATCGCCAATCCCCACTCCCCATCACACATTATCATGATAGGAATTTGAGACATCGATTGAGCAGCGTTCGTTACCTTAGCCTGAGTAATGGGATCACCTCCCGAAAATAGGATGCCACCTATCTTATACTGCTTTACTGTTTTCTGGAGCATCTTCATATTGGCTTTGGATTGCTCCGGAGCCATCGTATAAATGAATAATTGCCCCACTTTCTCACGCAACGTCATACGAGCCATGGTAGATTCTACCCACTCGGTACATTGTTTGTTATGCTGGGCTTTAAAAAGCAACAATGGCTCTACCTGACCTACAGCACACAAAAAGAGAATAAAAGATATTACAGTAATCGTTAATCTTTTCATTTCGCCTCCAATGTCATATCTACCTCACCTACTTTTACTCCTCTACTACCCGAGTGTACCAACAAGACAGACTTTCCTGTCTTATCAGATATATTGAGAGGAACTTTCAAGAAAGTATGAGAATGTCCGCCCAATACCACATCGATGCCTTGTGTCTGAGGTATTATTTTCTTATCGTCATCTATTCCCAAATGCGACAGGCAAATCACCACATCGCACTTTTCGTCACGACGAAGCATCGAAGACATTTTATTAGCTACTGCAAGAGGATCCTTATAAACGATTTTACCATAATTTTTGGCTTGCACCAAACCTACCAACTTGGGGTCGAGAGCAAAGATTCCGATACGAACGCCCTCCCGCACAATAACAAGATAAGGCTTTACCATATTTTGAAGCACCGTTCCTTTAAAGTCATAATTGGAAGATACTATAGGAAACTTCGCACGTTTGAATATTCGGGCCATATTATCCAGACCGAAATCAAATTCGTGATTGCCTATCGTTGCCACATCGTATTTCATCTCGTTCATCATATCGATTTCGGCATTTCCCTTAAACATATTATAATAAGGAGTACCTTGTGAAAAGTCACCACAATCAACAAGTAATAAGTGCGGATGTTCCTTGCGCATTTGTTCCAGCAAAGCTAAGCGACGCAGCGTTCCGCCTTTTCCATAATCCCGATCACCCGATTGATCTACCGGTTCGAGCTGGCTATGAGTATCACTCGTCTGCAAAATAAGCAACTGTTTTTGTTGTGCCGACAGCGAAAGGCTGATACAACAAACAAATACCGATATTATATAGTATCTAAAACTTTTTTTCATCATCACTCTTCTTTTTGCTAACAATTACTGACATACGATTGTTTGAAAACGATACGTCCTCCTATCTTCGATTCAACTTCCTTGCCCTGCTTCGTTTGATTCTTCACATACTGCATAAAAGTTTCTCTCACCAAGACATCATCTCGGTTTATATGCTTCACACCCTTTTCGGCAAAGACTTTAAAGCCATCGTTTCCCTCTGCCAGATAATTGAGTGTTGCCACCGTATAGGTCTTTTCGGCTTTAATAGGCTGCCCGCCAACTGTCGCATCAATCAGACGCCATGGTTCTTTCGATACTACCATTGACACGCCGCTAACACCTCCGCCATTGCGAACTATTTCTCGCATCAACTCCATTAGTTGAGTTCCATTCAATATCACTATAGAGATTGTATTTTCGAAAGGCAATATTTCATATATATTGGCCACCGTGATCTTTCCCTTAGGTAAGATAGAACGAATGCCTCCGATATTCATCAAAGCCATATCGCACGGTTTACCCAATATGTCGCTACCTTTAGAACGTATCAGATCGGCTATCAGATTGGACAAAAGTCCTTCAGGATTGGCACGTTCCGCTGCTTTCATCAGTTGCGCCGAAGTACCTATTTGAGTAGACATTACTTCTTCCACCTTCTTTTTATACCCCTGAAGCACTCTTTCTGCTCCAATGTTATGTTCCCTGTCAAAAGCCGAATCGACCGTGAGGAACTTTCCCTTAACGCTTGTTACTACATAGCGACGAGTATTTTCACCTTTGTTCGATTGCGATTGAGCTGCTTGTGGAGAAACCGTCAACAGCGCCATTGCAAAAGAGAAAGGTAGTATTAATCGATGTTTCATCATTATTATCCCTTTTTAGACCTACAAATATATAAAAAATATTTGTTCACTTCAACTATTTTTAGTTACTTTGCACCGCTTTAGCGCAATCGCTGTCAAGAAAGAGATACTTGATATGTTGCGTACTGACGTTTAATAATATAAATAAAAAACGAAGCAATGGACTTAATTAAAATTGCAGAAGAAGCATTTGCTACTAAAAAAGAGTATCCGAAATTTAAATCTGGCGATACTATCACAGTAGCATACCGCATTGTGGAAGGTAGCAAAGAGCGTCTACAGATGTACCGCGGAGTCGTTATCAAAATTGCCGGTCACGGTGACAAGAAACGTTTCACTGTTCGCAAGATGTCTGGTACGATTGGTGTAGAAAGAATTTTCCCTATTGAATCTCCGGCTATCGATAGCATCGAGTTAAATAAGGTTGGTAAAGTTCGCCGCGCCAAACTTTATTATCTTCGCAAACTTACGGGTAAAAAAGCTAGAATCAAAGAGAAAAGAGTTAACGCTTAATCTCCACGATTTGCAAAGAAATAAAAAGAGGAAATTCTATCATGAGTTTCCTTTTTTTATTGCCCTCAAGAGCTACTTAAGAGAATATAAGCACAGCAAAATATTTCGGTAATTACGACACATCTTGAAGCCGTTGCAACAGCCTCAGCAAGTCGAGACAATCGGATATGAGAGTCTTTGGCTTTATTTGCCGATGGGCTAAATCTTTCGTCTCACAGCCCTTGATATTTCTAGAAACATGTATTTTCGATTGTTCGAGCGGATGTATTTGCTATGTGCCAAGAATTTGTTTCGCGCATACTCTTTCGACTTTGTAAAAGTAAGCAACGACATCTCGTTTTGCGAGCGTCCAAGACTGATAGAGTCCAGTTTTTCTTCGGGAAAGAAGTCATCCAAATCGACATCCCCAATCATAGTCGTCTCCAAATAATTAGCTTCGCGATGGCTGGGGTCTGTATAATATCCCACAAACATATGTCCCGGAATACGAACAAGTATCGGATCTATATTGATGGCACGAAGCAAAGATGCAAAGAGCACACTACCGTCCACACAATTAATCTGCGAAGCCTTCAGTGCATCGTCGAATGTACGTACCCGCTGCGAAAAGACCACATTGCTCGATAAGCTACTATACGATACCGAGCTGTAACGGAACTTACGCTTCTGCAACACATTCCACAACGCATAGACCTGCCTGTCCACATATCCTTTCTGGTGGCTTTGGTATCCTAAGAAGCGATCAACGATACGAGTATTCAATGCCTCGCGAAGAATGCCGTCAATCAGAGGATTTTCTTCGTTGACGTAAGCAGCAAAAAACAGATAGGTGGGATGATACCTGTTGCGATGATCCATATAACCGGTGAGACATTCGTTGATGCTTCTCACCGAGAATGTACGTACTTTCTGTCCAAGGCTTTTTCCATTCACCTCTACTTTGACAGCCACGCTTATCGGTTCGGCCATCTCGTTATTGCGCAACCGCTCATAATTCCAAATAATATCCGGATAAATCGTATAATATGTCTTCTTATGAGGCAATACAAATTCCGAAACCGAATGCCGAAAGAAAGGACTTTCGCCTACCTCTATTCTCACTCTGCAATTTGGTGCAGGCGACCACAACCTGACAGATATAGCAGACTTGGGATTACCAATGAAAGGTGGTTCAGAGGGCCTGACGATATACACATCTGTCGTAGCAGTCGACAAGATTGCCGAAGGAAAGATATTGCCTCCCAAATCGTCGGTAATTTCAAAATCTGGTATTGCCGATATAGTCTTTACAACAAGAATGACCACAATGCCAACGACGAGAATCAATCCGCCTACTAGCAGTTTTCGTTTATTCCGTATGATATGAGCGATTTCAATCATTATATTTCAACGCTTTATTCTACACACAAAAATAGAGAAAATTCGAACATCCCGAAACAATCTCAGCAACAAATACGCTCGACATACAAAGATTAACAACAAACAATCAGAAAATAACCAAAAGATTCTTGCATATTCTTAAGAAAAAAATTAATTTAGCAAGTTATAGTTGTCTGGTACGAATATTGTTTATATACAAATACAGAGTCTCATTAATAAGGTGCAGATTGATGCTGCAACACGAGACGACATATATTTAGTTCGTTAACAAAAAGAATAAATTAGTTATGGAAAATTTCAGCTTTCAAAATCCGGTCAAACTGATTATGGGACGTGGCATGATCGCCCAACTCGCTCACGAGATACCGAGTGACAAGCGTATCATGATAACATTTGGTGGAGGTAGTGTGAAGAGCAATGGCGTATACGACCAAGTTAAAACAGCACTCAAAGACCATTATACAATAGAATTCTGGGGCATCGAATCCAATCCCAGTATCGAAACATTGCGTAAAGCCATCGAATATGGCAAAGAAAACAAAGTCGACTTTCTGTTGGCAGTAGGTGGAGGTTCGGTTATTGACGGAACCAAACTGATCTCGGCAGGATTGTTGTACGACGGCGACGCTTGGGACTTAGTTCTTTCCGGCAAACCGGCTACTCGCACCGTTCCTCTGGCTACCGTGCTGACGTTGCCGGCTACCGGTTCGGAGATGAATGCCGGCGCTGTCATCTCTCGTCACGAGACAAAAGAGAAGTATCCTTTCTATGCCGGCTATCCTTTGTTTTCTATCCTCGACCCCGAAGTGACTTTCTCGCTGCCCGCTTATCAGATAGCATGCGGCATTGCAGATACATATGTTCATGTCATGGAACAATACCTCACCACTACCGGACAAAGTCGGGTAATGGATCGTTGGGCAGAAGGAATACTACAAACCCTTGTCGAGATAGCACCTCAAATAAAAGAGAACAAACACGACTATCAACTGATGTCAGACTTTATGCTTTCGGCTACGATGGCGCTCAATGGGTTTATAGCCATGGGAGTATCGCAAGACTGGGCTACCCACATGATCGGTCACGAACTTACCGCTCTACATGGACTAACACACGGACATACCCTGGCTATCATCCTACCGGCAACAATGCAAGTACTCCGTAAAGCAAAAGGCGATAAGCTGATACAATATGGAGAAAGAGTATGGAATATCACCACCGGCACTAGAGAAGAGCGCATCGACAAAGCCATTCGCTGCACCGAAGACTTCTTCCGTTCGCTGGGATTGACCACTCGCCTACACGAGGAAAACATTGGAGAAGATACCATTGGCGAAATAGAACGTCGATTCAATGCACGCAACGCCAAGTACGGCGAAAACCAAGATGTGACAGGAGCCGTTGCCCGCAAAATACTAGAAACGGCACTCTAAATCTCTAGGCCTATCCGTAATTATATACGATAGCCCTTTCGACCGTAGACCAGCGTCGAGAGGGCTATTTTTATAATCATTCGCACACATCGTTCAAAGTGCATCGCCTCACACACTTGTTGCATCGGAGATAATTTTATTGAAAATTTCACTGAAAATTAAACACCATTATAACTAGTAAAACAAGAATAAGTCGTATATTAGCGATATAATAAACAAAAGATCTCTTTTGAAACTAGAATTTTTGTAAAACGTATTATGATGGAAAATTTTGTAAAGCGTAATATTGGGCTCGTTGCACACGATGCCAATAAGAAAGACCTCATCGAATGGTGTTTATGGAACTCCAACAAACTGGTAGGACACAAGTTCTACTCTACAGGCACAACCGGCAAACTGATCTGCGCAGCGTTGTCGAAAAAACACCCCGAGGTAGAATGGGACTTTACCATCTTGAATTCCGGTCCGCTGGGAGGCGACCAGCAAATGGGTTCGCTGATCGTAGCTGGCAGCATCGAGTATTTGTTCTTCTTCACCGACCCCATGACCATGCAACCACACGATTCGGACGTTAGAGCGTTAACCCGTTTGTGTAGCGTCGAGAACGTTGTATTATGCTGCAATAGGTCGACAGCCGATCACATCATATCGAGTCCGCTGTTCCAAGATGCAAACTACGAACGTATTCGTTCCGACTACTCATCTTACACGCAGCGGTTTGCCAATCAAACGGTGGTCGAAGAGGCAGTAGAGTCTATCAACCAATTGGAAAAAGAAGACGAATAATACAAAAGCAACTATAGAATTGCATACCCAATTCTATAGTTGCTTTTTCTTTTATGGCGGTTCAATACACATCGCACGGTTACTAAGACTCTTCGGTGCCGACGTTCTCTTTTGTCTGTTCAACGACCTTATCTTTCTTCTTTTTCCTCAAAAAGAACATGAAAGAAAGCGATAGCAGACTAATCACAGCCAACATGCGAAAAGAAGAAAGATAGCTGAGCAGCTCCGAGTTCTTCATAATCTCCATTCCCAATACACTATTGCATACGCTACCTGCCGTATCGGCATTCATGCCGGTGCTTTGGAGCAAATGCGAGATACCTTGTATAGTGCCCATACTATTATTGGAATACAAATTGATATTGGCCGACAGTTGCGATTGACACATAGCCTGCACATCGGATATATGAGTGCCTATCAGTGCCAGTCCGACGGCTCCGCCCAACTGCTTTGCCATGTTGCTCAATCCTGCGCCCTGCCCCAGATCAGCTCCTTTAAGTCCCTCTATAGCCATCATAATGGCAGGCAACATGAAAAGGCCGATACCTAAGCCTCTAAAGAGCAACGGAATGAACAAGCCGGCAAAAGAAGAATCGGCCGATTGGAAGCTCATCCATGCTCCAAAGACAAAAGTACATAGAAAGCCACACGTAATCAATAGCTTCGGGTTCACCCCTCTATTCATCATCTTTTGGCAGAAAATCATACCGATAGTAGACATGATAGCTCCCGGCATAAGCGACATACCGCTCAACGTAGCCGTCCATCCCAAGTTTATTTGAGCCATCAATGGGAACGTATACACTGCAATGTAAAGTATCGCTCCCATGATGAAATTGAAAAAGACACCAACCGCCAAATTCTTGTATCGCATCAACTTGATGTTCACCGCCGGCATCTTCGTCACCGATTCGGTAATGAGAAAGGCTATGAGACCCGTAGCCGCAATAATGCTGAACAGAAGAATAATATGGCTATCGAACCAGTTCTTCGAGTTACCCTCTTCCAATACATATTGAAGACTACCAATACCTATGGATAGAAACAGAATGCCCCACCAATCTATGTTTCCTTTCAGTTTCTGATTTTTCTCATTCGGTATGGTCAGCCAGGATGTCGTTGCAGCCAATATACCCAGCGGTACATTTATAAAGAATATCCAGTGCCAAGAGTAGTTATCGGTAATAAATCCACCCAAGGTCGGTCCCAATGCCGGCCCCGCAGCAATGCCAATACCATATATAACACTCGCAAAGCCTAACTTCTCGGGCGGAAAGGCGGCAACCAAAATTGTCTGAGATTGCGTCATCAGGGCACCTCCTCCCAATCCCTGTATGAAGCGCCACACGATCAGTTGCCACAATTCGGTAGAGTTGCCGCACATGAACGAGGCGATCGTGAAAATAATGATAGAGAACGTGAAGTAGTTTTTAGTACCGAACAACTCGGAAAGCATTCCACTCAAGGGAATGATAATAACGTTGGAAATGGCAAACGCCGTGATCACCCACGCAATATCCGTAGTAGACGCTCCGACACTCCCGGCAATGTGGCGCAACGACACATTGACCACCGTCGAGTCGATCATAGCGAGCAAAGAGGCGGTGATACAGGTAAAAACGATTATGGAACGAACAACGCCCGTGGGATATTCCGCATTGGCCGTGGCAACAGAGTTTTGCATTTTATCTTGTCTTTACAGATACAACCACATTCATTCCGGGATACAGAGGCTTGTCGCCATTGGCATTGGTAAAATGAATGCGTACGGGAACCCGCTGTGTTATTTTGATGAAATTACCTGTTGCATTCTCGGCGGGCAACAAGGAGAACTTACTACTAGTAGCGGCACAAAAGCTTTCCAGCCTGCCTATACATTTCAATTCCGGATAGGCGTCTACCTTTATATCTACAGACTGTCCCGCTTTCATATCGTCGAGCTGTGTCTCTTTAAAATTAGCCGTAATCCACATATCCGATACGTTGACGAGCGAAGCCAATGCCGTACCCGAAGATACGAATTGTCCCACCTCCACACTCTTCTTCGATATGATACCGGCATAAGGAGCTGTCACAAAAGCATGATTATACTGGTCTTTTGCCAACGTCAGTTGTCCATTGGCTTGCTTGATATGAGCCAAAGCCTGTTTGATCTGGGCATAATGCACATTGGTCTGCAAGTGAGTGGTTGACTTCTGAGCAGCCATCGCACTAAATTGTTTGCACGATGCCCCTTCTTGAGCTTTTGCCATCTGATAAGAAGCCTTCACATTATCATACGCCTGCTGGGTAGCAGCTCCGGCCTTATACATTTTCTCTATACGTTGGTATTCGGTTTGTGCTTGCCATGCTTTCGCTTTAGCCACCGCAATATTTTCTTTAGCCGATCCGGCATTAAAGTCTGCTACCATTTCGCCGAATTCAGAAGCTGATGTTTGTTTCTTGCACGATTCCAGTTCTGCCTGAGCCGACAGTAGCTGTCCTTCGGCCTGCACCATTTGAGATTTCAAACTCACGGTATCGAATATCACCAACGTATCGCCTTTGGAAACTTTCTGATTATCTTTGAACAATATTTTACTCACATATCCGGTCACTGCCGTACGTAGCGGAATAATGTTTCCGTCAATGTAAGCGTCGTCCGTACTTTCGTGGCACCAACTGTCGTATGCCAATTTAAATCCCGAGCACAATATTACAACTCCAACTGCTACTGCTATAACCAGCATCTTTTTAGAAAAAATCTTCGTTGTTTTCATCTTTTTCACCTAATTAATTGTTCTTATTCAATAATGTTTTCATTTTGGCGCCATCCATCAGGTATCCTATCCGATGAATTGATTTGTTTATCATTGCCTGAGCCTCATCGTTCAGTTTGATTAAATAGTCCGTCAGCGTAAGCGTTCCGTTTTTCAATTGTATAGAAGCCACCTCTTTTATATTCGAACGTATCTTCACCATTTCGTCGTCGCTATCTGCCAGTTTGCGATTCTTGGACAAATCGATATCCAGATCATCAATCTGCTTGTTCATATTAATCTGATAAATAGACTGTCTGTTTTTTGTCAGTTCCTGATCTATTTTAATCAAGTTCCGACGGTGCGTATTGCTGTACAGCGCATCAAGATTCCATGCCAGCGACACCCCTACTATCCCAGAGTAGTGAGTCGTATAGTCCATCATATTCAGACCCGGTCTGCCATAATATCCGTTAGCAAACAATGTCAGTCGAGGAATCATTTCAGCATTCACTTCTTTCATTTTCCATTCGGCATTCTGAAGTTGCAAGGCAAATATCTCGTAATCGGGACGCGTCGAATAATCTTTGTCCGTTATATCCATCGATTGAGGAAGTTCAAAGACAACAGTCGAGTCAATCGGTTCTTGCACAAACGAAGACAATTCCACATATCTCTGACACAACGACATCGTCAATTCCGTTTCTTGTTGTCCCAGTTGAATAATACTGGCGTCTATCTCCTGCATGTCCGTTTTCAAAGAGATACCGTTCTGAATGGCATACGAAATATCTTTCTTTCTCAGTTTCAAGTCGGCCTGTTTAAATTGAACAATCTTGATTTGCTCTTTCAAAACGAGTACCGTTTCAAACAGATTGTCTATTTCATCTTCTACCTGCAACATTGACGACTTTATCTGGCGTGTTTGCATATCACTGCTCAATCCATTTATCTTCTTTTGAATATGTCCCGACCCACCATCGTATACCAATTGAGAGACCGATACTCCACCTTGGTATTGAAGCTTCTTGCCTTCACCTATATCAATACCGAACTTACTCTCTACATCTTTCGGAATACTGATGGACGAGACTTCCGACTGATAAGAACTTTTTACCAAAGCCGATGCGTGTGGCAACCATTGAGTATCGATCGACTTTTGTGATTCGGCATTTTGCCTATTCACCAATCCCAATTGACTTGCATAAGGGTATCTTTCGTTTGCCAAATGCACCAGTTCATCCAACGTATAATGTTTAGGCGTTTGAGCGGAAACAAACACGGGAAAAACAATTCCGATTATCCATAAACCCCATTTACCTATAAAGGTTTCTCTTTTAGACCTCTTCATAAACTCACTACCTTACTTTAATGTTATTACTATTTATTTTCTCATTTCATCATTACGCTTGCAAAATTCGGTCATAAGGCGTTAGAAAGCAATACTTCATCGGTCAACAGCATTAAAAGCACCGGTAAATCAAGTATTTTTTCGCCCAAACACATTCTTTCATTCATCCAATCCGTTTCTACATTCGCACTTTTTTGTTCAACAAATTTGTTGAATATCCTATAAAAAAATAAGTTATACTCATTTGAATATAACTCGTTTTATAAGTTTCGGCAAGTTCCGCTTCAGCACCTTACGGTAGCTTGCCCATTTTTCTTCATCCCATCTGAGAATCATCATATAGAGTGGGCCGGCAATAAAGGGAAACATGCAGAGACTGGAAACACTCACCACAAATTCCTCAATATTCTTGGGCACAATTTCTCCCTTCTCATAAGCCTCTTTCATTTGTTTTCTGAAAACGACACTCATTTTACTTTCTATGATCCTTTTAAAGAAGTCCGGATCTTTGGACGCCTCATGAAGTCCAAAGATTAATAGATCGGGATTATCAAAAGCCAGATTAATCTCGGCATCAATATAATTGTCCACCTTCTCTTCAAAAGAAAGTTCCGAATTCAGATTCTCTTTAAATGCTACAACAAATTTAGAGACCACCGTTTTCATCACTTCCTGAGATAACAGTTCCTTATCGCGGAAGTAATAGTGAAGCATCGACCTATTGATGGTGGCCAAGTCAGCAATATCTTGCATGCGGGCACCTTGAAGTCCATCGCGCAAGAAGACTTTCTTTGCAGCCTCCAATATTCTTTCTTCCGTTGTGTTATCTTTCTCCTTAATCATAATTGTTCAACAAATTTGTTGGTGCAAAGGTAAAATATAAATAGAACACGTGGTGCCATCCTTAACATATATTTATGCGGGATCCGCTCTTTTTATATTTATTTCAATATCAGCGCCCAAATTATCGGTCCACAAATCGCCTTACCAACAAAATATTTCAGTAATTTTACTATTCATTAAACAAAACCATTTTATCAAATACTTATTATGAGAAATTTACTGAAAAGAAATTACTGCTACAGCCTTATACTATTATGCTGTATAGCATTTGTAAGCATTCCAAGCCACTCTTGGGGTACGGAGATCCATATAGACAATTGCAATGTCACAGTAACTCCGCATAACAAGGTTCAAAACGAGCAACAAGATTCGATTGCTTTTGTAAAAGCCAAATGGACAGAAAAGAAACTGGTTGACGGTGCCAAACTGCGCTATGCCCAGATTCATATGTTCAATTCCATCCAGTCTATTTCGGTATTGATCTATCCGGCGAAGCATTACGCCACTCATGTGCTTCAGCCCGACAAAGCAGGTACCACAAGCGAACTGGCGAAGAGTGTAAATGCCGAATTTGCCATCAACGGCAGCTTTTTCAATATGGACAACAGAGAGCCCGTTACGTTTGTCATGGTAGACAAACAAATAAAGGGAGTCAACAAACTAAACGAAGATGAGAAATGGATTAACGGCATATTGCTCATCAACCAGACAAACAATCGCTGCCACATAGACATCAGGCCTTACGAACCGAACGAGTGGGAAACGATCCAAAAGGACTACACTTCGGCATTGGTATCGGGCCCCGTACTGATGACCAATCACAAGATTCCCGCTTTCAATAATACCAAACGCCATCCACGCACCATTATCGGAACGACAGCAAAAGGCAAAGAGGTCATCATGCTTGTCATAGACGGACGCTTCAAAGGAAACGCAGATGGAGTATCGTTCGAAGAATCGGCCACTATAGCCCGTTACTTGAAGATGGAGAATGTGCTGAATCTCGATGGAGGCGGATCTTCCACACTATGGACTAAAGAGCTGGGAGTAGTCAATTATCCTTGCGACAATCACCTCTTCGATCATGCAGGAGAGCGCAAAGTGTCTAACATCGTCTACGTATCCAAGTTGCATTGACAGCAGGTTAAGCACAATCTTTTATCATAAAGGAAAATATATATTTCAACTTCGATAAAATATTTATCGCCTTCATTCGTCTACTTAAGAAAAGAGACACAATGAAAACAACGATTGATCTTTTCTCATACTCCTGCGTCGGATGCGGCAAATGTATCAGGGTATGTTCAAAAGATGTACTTAAACTGATAGACAACGGTAAAATACGCTTCGTTAATGTAGCGCATGCCGAGGCGTGCGACGGTTGCAGAAGCTGCGAAGAGGTATGCAGGCGCCACGCTATCCGGATTGTCAACGAACAGGCATAATAACAAAACCAAAAACAATACAGTATGAAAATTGGAAAAAAGAAAATCGGATCGACAGCAACATTTGCTATCATTTTAGCGTTGTATGTAGCGCTCGTACTCATCATTATGGGATTGTGGAATCTGCTTATTCCGGGCATTACCCATTGGAGCAGCATCAACTTTTGGCAAGCATTAGGCCTCGCCGTTCTATGCAGACTTTTGTGTGGCACCATGCACCATTTCAGAGGATGTTTCCCGCATGGGCATCATTTCGGGCACCATCACCATCACGGCAGACTGCACAATATGTCGCCCGAAGAACGAGAAGCCTTTGTGCGCAGGCGCTTTCAAAATCTGGTAAACGATGAAACAAGCGGGAAAGAATAACCTGACAACCGTTTTTACCACATTCCGACAGAAGTTGCTCACGTTCATCACCTGTCGGGTATCATCCGAAGAAGATGCCGAAGATCTTCTTCAGGATGTTTTTCTCCGTTTGCTACAGACCGAAGAGAATGTATCGGTCGAGCAAATATCGGCTTGGCTATACAAAGTGGCTCGAAACCGCATCATAGACTATCGACGCAAGAAGGGTGAAACTTCCCTCTCGGCACCTTCCGACGACGAGAGCCAAGACGATATTCCATTGAAACAGATCACCGATATTTTAATCGAGAACGGTGCGGATCCCGAACAGGAATACCTGCGCAAGTTTATATGGGAAGAAATCGAAAAGGCATTGGACGAACTGCCAAAAGAACAAAGAGATGTTTTCGAACAAACAGAATTCGAAAACAAATCGTACGAAGACATCGCATCGGCTTCGGGCGTCCCGCTCAAGACGCTACTCTCCCGAAAGCACTATGCAGTTGTCTCCTTGCGCAAAAGGCTGAAAAAGATCTACGAGATGATACTATACACCGATTGAAGTCAATAAGTGAAATCATCGTCGCCACAACATTATCAGACAAACAGGCCATACATTATGACAATAAAAACCCGCAACGAAAGCATGTTGCAATACAACGGTACCATATCGCCCTTTATGATCCGAAAAACCGAAGAGGTGAGCATGAATATCGCCACCTCCCCACACAGACACAATTATTACACACTTTTATGGTCGTTCAACAACGCGGGGCGCCATGTAGTAGACTCTCACGTCTACCCCATTTATCCCAAAACGATTTGGTTCATCGCTCCCGGAGAAGTGCACTGCATTGAGCCTCCTCAACCGCAGGGAATAATGATACAATTCATTCCCGAATTTTTCCCTGCCAAATCGGTGAATGGAGAGTTTCTCTCGCGCCTTGAATTGTTTCGCTCTCACGGACGCCCTCTTATCCTGTCCGACGACGGCGCAGCTGCATTAATGCCTCACCTCGTAGCCATGACAGATGCATTTCTTTCTTCCTCCCCCTTCCGTATGGACTTAATAGAGGCACATCTCAAACTTTTCCTGCTCGAATGCAACAGTCGATACCCATTGACCGCATGTACCGTGACCGACTCCAAAAATCAACATCCAGCCATAGCAACCTTCAAAGAGATGGTGACCCTTCACCTACGCGAGTGGCACAAAGTAGATCAGTATGCCGAAGCCATGTGCCTGTCTCCTCATTATTTATCAGAACTATTCAGGCAGACCATCGGACAATCGCCCAAGACATATCTATCGTCCCAACTCATCGCCGAAGCCAAACGAATGGCCTTATTCTCCGAGTTGTCTCTCAAAGAAATAGGTTTTCATCTCGGTTTCGACGATTCATCTCACTTCAGCCGTTTCTTCAAACAGCAAACGGGCATATCGTTTCAACACTTTCGCCATACCATTGTCAAATAACTCCCTTTTTGGCATTTCTTCCTGCATTTTTGCTATCGGACATCTCGTCCGATAGCTATAGCTTTGCATCGAAATTTAAAAGATAGAACAAATGAAAAAGAATGATGCAACAGCAGTAACCCTCAAACCACAATTTCTAAAAATAGGAATCTTTTCGGCAGGACACCTCGTCAACGATTTATACATGAATCAGATACAAGTGCTCATCCCTTTTTGGGTCCTCGCTGGGCTCACTGCCGCTCAAGGAGGCTTTCTAGTCGCCGCCTTCACTATCTCATCCTCTTTGCTACAACCTGTGTTCGGCATCTTGTCCGATCGCAAGAGCTACCGATGGCTTATTTTCTGCGGCACCGTTTGGATGACTATTTTATTGAGTTTAATGGGGCTCACCCACAACTATCTGCTATTATTTACACTGGCGATGCTGGCCGGTTTAGGAACGGCAGCTTTTCACCCGCAAGCCTCTAAGATGGTCGCTCAATGCAGCGGCAGTCAGAAATCCTTCGCTCAAGCCGTATTTATCGCGGCGGGCAATGTCGGTTGGGCGCTAACGCCTTTGTGCTTCGTTCCGTTGGTAAACCATTACGGAATGAGCATCTCTCCCTATTTTATTATTCCGGGACTACTCATCAGCCTGCTTTTATGGATCATCTCCCGAAACCGCACGTTTGTCGTGACGGAATCGAAGGCAAAGGCTCCAATATGGAGCACATTAAAAGGCCACAGACACGAGCTCACTCGAATATTGCTTATCGTAGCGCTCCGTTCGCTCACTTACAGCAGCCTGATAGCCTTCTTGCCCCTCTACCTCAAAGAGCATCACGTACCGTTAGTCACCAGTAGCCAGATGTTATCATTCATGCTCTTCACCGGTTCGATAGGAGGACTGGTCGGCGGTTTTCTGGCCGACAAATATGGACGCCGGCTCATACTCATCACATCGCTGACGTTGACCACCCCGCTATACATACTATTTCTGATGACGCAAGGATGGCTCAGTATCTTTTTTCTGGGCATAGCAGGAGCATTTTTGCTGGCAACTTTCTCCGTAACGGTTACGGCTGCCCACAAAGTGATACGCAACAATGCCGGTCTGGCATCCGGACTTACTCTGGGCTTTGGACAAGGCATCGGTGGTCTAGGCGTTGGCATCATGGGAATCGTTGCCGACACAGCAGGCTTCGACATCACTATTTACTGTCTCATCGCCTTACCCCTACTGGCTAGTCTACTCTGCATCAAGCTCAAGAATATAGATTAAAACAGAGAGTACCATACACAGCAATATGCCAACCTAATATTTACAAGTCACTATCTTCCAAGGTGAAAATATCCTCTATATTTTTAGCGAATATCTTGGCTATCTTAAGCGACAAGATGGTAGAAGGGATGTATTTTCCCTTTTCAATAGCATTGATCGTTTGTCGGCTCACCTTCACCAATTCAGCGAGATTTTGTTGTGTAAGATTGTGTATGGCTCTTTCTACCTTTATATTATTTTTCATCGTTCGCTCTGAATTTACGAAGTGCTATATTGAATTTGATGATAAACAGAATATATACGGTAAAAATAAAACTGACCATAAAACTCAGGTATGGTTCGCCATATACAAACAAAGAGATCAGAATAATCAATAGCGTATTGACCTTCAATGCCCACATCAGAGACTGCATACGAATTTTAGAAATACATTCATCTTCATCTTTCTCTCGAGAAAAAGAGATAAACAGCAGCGATAGAGATAAGCCTATAAAGAGCAACTCATCAGACAAATCATTGGTTATAATAGAAAAATAAGTTGTCTTTCCGAAAATACCTCCGCCGATGACTGCAAAAGTCTTGGCGTTCAAAAAATCGCTCGGGAAATGTCCCGAAAGATACAAAATACTAGGAACCAAGAAGATTATGAACATCGCATAACCAACCTTTTTCATCACTGCTGGAAATAAACAATCTGCTTTCATAACTAATAGTTTTTGTTATTCCGTAAATGTAATGTATACTTTACATATAGCAAAGCAAACATGACACAATTAACATCATTTATTCATTCCGTCTTGTCTTTTTCTACCGGTCAATTAGCTTCCTAACTTTTACCGAAAAGCGATAATCAACTCAACAAATAGAACAAGGCTATACATTGAACAAAAGAATTGAACAAAGGAATTAGCAATATTACTTACAATTTATTAAATTTGTCGATGAAATTGGTGATCGGCTATTTTTCGAGTTCGGCAATCAACACGTAGTGTGTACACTGCCGACGGAACAAAGTTGAAGACAGTGCAGAAATGGAATGGGCGCTATAAACAAATAGAATACTTATAAAATATGCGATATTACCAATATCAATAGCAAATAGAATCCAAACTAATATGAAATCTTTAGAAATAAAAAGAACTTGTGGGAGAACATCGTAAAAGAATAAGATTATGAAGAAAAAAATTATATTATTAATTTTTCTGAATTGTTTTTCATACAGTTTTGCACAGAGTGACGAATTCTCACAAGAAAGCATAAAAAAAACATATTCAATAATTGATTCTATTTATCCAGCTTCCCTTACAAAACATTTCCCAAAAGTAAAAAATGAATATCTTCTGGATTTGGACTTAACCTATCCTGGAGCCTCAAATATAAATAAGGCTTACGCTGTTGTTTTATTTGATAAAGAACATTTTAGAATAATAGAGAATGAAGCAAGATCAAATTCTATAAGGCAATATCATTTTGTAGATTCTTGTCTTAGAATAATAAAATATAATTCACGTTTATATGAAAGGGCTCCTTTTGTTTTGAAGCAATCCCACGATACATCAAATTTATTACCTATTCCAAATTTTGATATTTTAGCAAAATCACGATTGTCATCTGATCTTTTTAAAACTGCGACTATTTATCTACTAGGTGCAGAAGAAGGACTATTTTTACCATCTAGCAAACTGAATAAAGAAAACGGCTTAATTGATGAATGGAAACATGGATATTCAAGAGGTATCGTTATATTTAAGAATAATCTGGCTCTTTTTTGGCTTGAAATTTGGTAGTTCCAAGGGTGTTTCAGTTTATACCTTTTATATAAATTCGTAGTAATAAAAGACAAACAAACGCATTATGGTGAAAACATGACATACAAAAACGACAAAAAGCAGGAGCTCGAGCTACAGCTGCAACTTTGGGTTGCTGCTACTATTCCTAGTATTGAATGGGGAGTAGCATTGGGCATAAGTGTTGCAGATTATATTTGGATAGATAATTTTCGCAATAGGATTGACGAAAAAACAGGAGGAAATTAACATGTGGATTTACAATTTCTTATTTTACAAAACTTTTTTATTAGCACAGAGATCAAGAAATTTTGATGATACACCCGTTTTAGGTGGAATGCTAATTGTTATACTTTGTGTCATATTTAATATTTTTACAATACTTGGATTTCTTGATGGCATTGGATTTCTTAAAAGTATTGGATTGAAAACAAGTATAACAATTTCTAAACCGTATCAATTCCCTTTTGCTTTAGCATTGATAGTGTTACTATTATTTTATTACCAATATAAGGGAAGATATAAAAAAATAATTGAACATTATGAGGGAAAAACAGGGTTTATAATGCGATTATATCCACTTATAGTGATTCTTATTTACGTTGTATCGAGCTTTTTATTATTGCTTATAGTAGCTGCATTCAAAAACCATGACTGGTTTTTTGCTCCTTGAATATTGTGTGCTGCTCATCTACTTTTGTAAAAAAAATTGGTAATGAATAAATATATAAGACCATAGAAAAATGATGAAAAAATACGTTTTATTAATAAGCATGATCCTTTGTATCGTTGGCTGTGAGAGAATGACAAGGGAAAGGAAAGTCGATAAAAATCACTTAACGGGTATGGATTATCGTCTTTTTCAAAGTACGCCTGCATGGGAATTGGCTAAAGCGGTACAAGATGCAGATGCAGAAAAGATAAAACAGATAGTCGATAAGAATCCTAAGTTAATCAATTACCAGGAACCAATATATGGTGGTACACTTTTAATGCTTACCATCAGGAACCAACAAATGAAATCTTTTAGATTATTATTGGAACATAAAGCAGACATTAATATTTATGACACTTTTTCGGGAACTTCTGCCATTATAAATTCTTGTGGATCAATCGAATGCGATATTAAGTATGTGCAAATTCTTATTCAAAAAGGAGCTAATGTAAATGATATTGAAATAGGGAGGAGAAAAAAAGATAATAGTACAAGATTTACACCGTTGATAGCAGCAAGCGGATTTGGGCGATTGGATATAGTTAAATTGTTAGTCTCTAATAAGGCAGATATTAATTACATGAATGAGTTTGATCAAACGGCTTTTTCCGAATCGGTAATGACAGAATCTTATAATGTATCCATATTTTTACTACAACACGGAGCGGATTACAAACGCCCTGTTTTTTACAGACCGGATTATTCTATCCCTTCGGAGAACCGAGATCCGAAAGATAAAGGGAAACCAATGTATATAGTAGATGTATTGCGCGAAGACTTTTTTGAGTTAGGTACAGATAAATATGAATACAAAATGGAGATCGTAGATTTCTTGAAAAGTAAAGGCATCAATTATAGAGCCGCCCCAATTCCTGACTATATCAAGAAAAAAGCTCAAGAATATTATCCCACAACTTGGCGGGAATATTTAAAGGAATATTAGGATTTGCTTCAAAACGAGCAAGTTGCTGAATAGCAACGAACAATGGACAGCAAGATGAAGACCTTGTAGATAAGAATCCAAAAGACAATACAAACACACTCGAATTTACGATTGGCACACCCCATTGACATCGAAACGAGCTGTGATATAATACTTTGCATGCAAACCATTTTTCAGAACGTTTTGAGAGGTGAACATTCGCCGGCATTCTGATACTTTCTTATCCGAACCACAGTTGCAGGCGCCTCTGAAGCATTATTTTCGCACTCTATTCTGATTCCCAATGTAAACCGAATCAGGACGAAGCACACCACAACACTGACATGTACTGAATAAGTTGACACAAACTTATTCAAAAATGAGAAATAATAAAAAGATTGACGATCAGATTCGTCTAGAGATTTTAAACTCTTACCTTCATGGAAGCAAGGGTAAGTATACCCTTGAAAAAGAAAATGGTATATCCAGAGGTTCAATTCGGAATTGGCTTCGTATCTTTGGGCTTGAAGACAAACCATTCCCATTAAATATGAAGGATAAAGCTGTAACAACCGGTACAGAGGATGTCTCTTCAGAAGAAGACATCACCTCTTTGAAAGTGCGCATTAAGGAATTGGAATCTGAGCTGAAGCGTGCAGAGATGGCCCGTGACGTTTATGATTGCATGATTGACCTGGCTGAAGAGAAGTATCACATCAAGGTACGAAAAAACTCCGATGTCAAGTAGTAGGTTGCTTGTCACAAAAGGCGGGTAAAGGTATGAGTTATACCATATCCGCCCTTTGCGGACTGCTTGACATTTCCCGACAAGGGTACTACAAGCACAAAGAAACAAATGCCGAACAAGATGTACTTATAAGCAGCATCACGTATTACTGTCAATTTCTGCGTCAGGAGCTTCCCCGAAGCGGTTGCCGCGAGCTTTACAGTCTGTGTAAGTCTCGGTTCGGAGAAAAGTTCACGATAGGACGCGACCAATTTATCGATGTCCTTCGGGCCAACGGGATGATGCTGCGCCGCAGACGTTACAGACCTCGTACGACCAACTCCGATCATCCATATCGGATCTATCCGGATTTGCTTAACACATCTCCTAAATACGTGGCCTGTGGTGTTTGCCGCATGATGGTGGGTGACATCACTTATATATCCACGAAAGAAGGATTTGCCTATCTTTCGCTGCTGACGGATGTCTTCAGCCGCATCATTGTGGGATATGCCCTCTTTCGGACTCTTGAAGCGGAAGGACCGGCAAAAGCGTTGATGATGGCGTGCAGATTTTATAAAGGTCAGGGATTCAACCTTTCAGGTCTTATCCACCATTCCGACCGAGGTGTGCAGTATGCATCAAAAGGTTATGTGTCACAGCTCAAAGAAAGAGGAATCGCTATCAGTATGACGCAAACGGGCGACCCCTTGCACAATGCACTGGCCGAGAGGATGAACAATACCGTTAAGAACGGATGGCTCTTCGATTATGAGAATAAAACATTTGATGAAGCCTTGGAAGGTGTCGCCAGATCCATATATCTCTACAATTGGGCACGACCGCACCAAGCTCTGGCAATGAAAACACCGATGCAAATGCTCCCGGGAGAACATCCAAACCCACTTTGTTCAGCTGATGCTTTAAAGCATCAGCTGAACAAAACAAACTATAAAGAACAAACAATACTTGTTTGTCAATAAAAATAGGATTAACTTTGCAGAGTTGACAACTACTTTAGGTATACATGATTGTAATTGTCAACTCCCTTAGGTTTACTAGTGTTTAACTGTCAACCAAATTCAGTACACCACACACGCACAAATCATTGATAGACAGCGATAAATTCGTATGGACGAAAATAAATGTTTATAAGGAGAAACTTTTGGTTTCGTCCATACGAATTTTTGTGTTCGTCCTTATCATTTTTCGAAAACGAAGCTTCGCCCTGAATATCAAGAAGTGCCACTGAGGTGTGGTTAAAATAGTATCAGTATCAGCTCCAATGTTCACACCTCAAAACGTTCTGAAAAACGACTTCGAGACAACCACTTATCAACCAGCTAAATATGATGTCAATGGGGTATGCACCACGCAAAATATAAATCGGATAAACCCCAATCATTTCAAGAAGTGAGTACCATTATTTCTATTTTACAGCACAAGAATAAACATTACAAAAAGAAGTTGTTTTATGTCAGAAGGAGTTTTTTAGGCATTTTTTGAAAAAAGCACAAAATAGCCGATTTTCAGCCTTTTTACGTCATATCTCCATTCATCATACCCAAACACATTTATATCAAATTGATTACGAATCAATCGCTTCATAAACTATTTGAAATAATGATAGGGCAATGCATTTTAGAGAGATAATGGTAAATATCAAAAAAGTCAGAAAAAACTCCTTTTTCCGAAATTCGCAGTCACAATATATCACAGCTTCGAAAATTGGCAACCCCTTGTCGCATGTGTCGCATAGGATTCCCTCCTCTTTAATTTTTTTTATTTTTGGTTTTTATGTAATCATATTTCGTATTATTACGGTATCATAATGATAAACGCGTCAGAGGCCAATAAAAAAAAATATAGAGTTTATAGGGTTTCTATGCGACACATGCGACATTTTTAGTAATATATCGCAACACAAAACGATCTCGTATCACGTCCACGCAGCTCTTTATCGTTCAAATCCACGTATGTACCTTTTTTTGTTGTCGTATGTACGTGGCGCGAAAAACATAAGGACGTCACCGAAAAAACTAACATACGACACCAGTGTCCTTCCACTTGTTTGAATTATCACATCGTTCTGATATCTGTCTTTCCTTTCTGGTTTTGCCTTGCAAAAAACAGACGTATGTCGCAGCCATAACTAACGTATGTTGTTGAAGAAACTAACGTTAGTTGTGATGATAACTTCCGTTAGTTACCGCAGTAACTTCTGTTAGTTATGGCTGCGACATACGTCTGTTTTTTTGTGTAGTGAAAATACTCCGAAAAATGCCCTTTCTATTTCTTCTTCGCATTCTTGATGAAGAGAGCAAGGCATGATTAGAGATTTATTTGTCAAAATTCTTATTAAATTTATCCATAACACAGAAAAATTCTGTAAATTTGGGTTCGGCTATCATAATTACACTTGTTGTATCTTATTTATTGTCAACTATAGGTTTACACAATATTATGATAACCAATTATTTGAATAGTCCTTTTGTAACGACTTTTATCTCAAGCTCAAATATATAATGAAATTACACTTTTATAAAAATGAACAAGAGAATATATTAGTAAAGATTCAACAGTTGAAGAAGAACTAAAAGTTGACATAAATAACGAATAGGGAAATGAACTATGACAACAGAAGATATACTAAAATTAAGAGACCAAGGAGAAGTGAGTACCGTTCAATTCAAAGAACGCCTCATGAACAATTATGATATTGGATGCGAACTAGTCGCATTCAGCAACTCTCGTGGAGGGCAATTAATAGTAGGTATTAATGATGTATCTGGAAAGATAAACCCACTATCGTTTAGTGAAGTCCAAGAAGTTACAAATCTATTGGGCAATATTGCTTCTGAGAATGTCGTCCCTAACATTCTACTAGACATAGATACAGTACCAATAGAAGAAGGGTCCGTTGTTATAGCCACCATTAAGGAAGGCCTTAACAAGCCTTATCACGACAACAAAGGCATAGTTTGGGTAAAAAACGGTGCGGACAAACGAAAAGTATTTGATAATACCGAACTGGCAGAGATGATGAGTGATTGTGGTAGTTTTATGCCTGATGAAGCAGCAATAAACCATGCGTCTATTCATGATTTGAACGAAAAGACTATCAAAACGTTTCTTTACAACAAATTTGAGACAGTTCTCAAAAAGAAGGGAATGACTGGTGATCTTTTTCTGCAAGCTTCACTTGATGAGGTGTGCGGAGCCATTGCTCAAGGGCATGACAAAGTGAAACTTCTTCGAAATTTACACTTCATCCTTCCTGATGGGAGACTGACAGTTGCTGCCATTCTACTCTTTGCAAAATACACGCAACGCTGGTTGCCTGTCATGACTGCCAAGTGCATTAGCTTTGTAGGGAACTTCATTGGCGGAACCCAATTTCGTGATAAAGTGAATGATACAGATATGGAAGGTAATCTGCTACATCAGTTTGAAACCATTATGAGTTTCTTTACTCGTAATCTTAAAACCATTCAAGTAAAAAAAGAATTCAATTCTATAGGTCAGTTGGAAATACCTTATACATGTTTGGTAGAGCTTGTAGTGAATGCATTAGTGCATCGATCTCTAAACTGGAAGGCCCCTATTCGTATTTTCATTTTTGATAACAGAGTGGAAATTCACAGTCCGGGAACTCTTCCGAATGGATTGTCAGTTGACGATATCGTGGCAGGTACATCTATGCCACGTAATAACTTCTTATTTGCCAATGCTATCTACCTCCTACCCTATACAGGAGCAGGTAGCGGTATCCAGCGTGCGCTGAACGAAGACAACAGACTATCTTTTTCTAACAATGAATCTTTGCAGGAATTTATGATTACCATTGCAAGGAATGTCAATTCAAACTCTGACTCTGACACTCTCCCATCGGACTCAGGCACCGACTCTGTCACCTTCACACATAACTCTAACACTTCCAAGTGCGACTCTGACACTAACTCTGACACTCAGACACAAATTATATTAAATAACAAGCAAAAGGATGTTATAAACTTCTGTAACGTACCACGTAGTAGTAAAGAAATATTAGAAAGAGTTGGGGTAAGCTATCACAGCAAAAATATTGAGAGATATATAAATACATTGGTAGACGTTGGTTATTTGGAAATGACTAATCCAGAGAATCCAAATGCAAGTAACCAGAAGTATCGTAAGAAAATAGAAAAAGAATAACAGCAAAGTATTCAGCATAATACAATGCCTTATTGAGGTTTATTCCGTGAAAAAAGAATTAATTCTTTCTCTTAACAGCTTATTATATTTTTCTTTATGCTCATCATCCAGAAATGAGTGATGAATGGTGTTCTCTAGGGTTGGTAATAGCTTGACGTATTTATTAATAAGACGCTTTATGATGATAGGTTCTATCCGAAGAGATTCTGCAGCTTTGAAGAAATCTACTTTCTTCAGTTTCTTCTTTCGTCCATTTAGTGTCAGAGCCAGTTCTTCGTCATCTTTAGGATTGATAATGGCTGCATTCAGCAGATCATAAGCAGGAGTTAGACGAACAACATTTTCTATTGGTTCATACAATGAAAAGTTTTTCAAATGCATGTCATTGTTTCCTGTGAGCCAAGAGAATAGGACCACTTCAAAAAAGTTCGTTACGTCCATCTTAGGAACAGATGAGTATTGAATCACGGCTTTACCTATACGTTCGTAGCTGCTTTTGTACTTATGTTCTGTCTGCCTCTCAGTAAGCTGGCACATGTCTTCCATTGGCAGTTTCTCTCCTTTTTTTGTTCGATCTATGCGGCGGGTAAGATAACAAAGTGTATTATCAGCCATGCGCATAAGAGTGTGAGGCACAACGTGTATACGTGCCAATTCGGCCAAATGCATTGTTAGGTCTTCAATTTCGGGCATCATCTTATACAAGGGTGTTTGCGGTTTACAGATATAACCTCCCCAAAGTCCGACAATGGTCAGTCGTTTGCTTCCCTCACAGTCTTTCAGATGAAGAGACAGCTTTGGCTGAACACCTGTCAAAGATGTCTGATCCTGTATTACCTGTTTGGCAAGTTCATCGAGCTGTTCTATTGTATAATCTAACGATGGCATGGTGGTTGTTCCAAAAAACTTCTTGGCACAAGCCGGATGCATATCCCTTTCGCCTTCGGCAAGAGGGCCATAACAATATAGACACTTACACATGGCCTTCCTCCTTTTCTTCAATTGGTACAACACTTACGGCTCCGATGCAGTCTTTGCAACAGAGAAGCAGAAGAGACATTCGGTCAAGTATACTGATGTCCGTATTGCGCAATGCAACGTCCAACAACCATCCTTCAGGAATCAAACCATCGAAGAAAGGAAATAGCACAGAACTCTTGAATGTATCGGCCTGTAAAGGTAGAGTAAGGCTTACGCTCTTTGCACCTACAGAGGCAAGGTACTCAGGCTGATAGCAGAACTCATATCCGTCATCACCTTCCGTTAGGATTCCAGCTAATTGATCTTTATATAATATCTTTGCTTGTCTCATACGTTCACTTAGATTTCACTTTTGGTATTGCAATCATTTCGTAGTTGAAGAAATCCAATAGTTGATTAACTTTATCTAGACGCAGCGATTCTTTGCCTTGTTCAAGATCACGGACAAAGCGCAAACCTACACCAGACTTCAAAGAAAGGTCTTCTTGTGTCATATCATACTGCTTTCGCAACGCCTTGACTGTAGCAGATAGATTATTCATATTAATTTTATTTTATACCATTTCGGGTACAAATCTACACAAAATAGTTGAATATATATCAGAAAGGGTATAATTTATTTAGTTTCATATTAAAACACACCCGTAAGGGTATAATTTGCGAAAAAGGATTAATCAGATGGTGGTGTAAGCATAACGATTAGTTACGAGCGTAAAGTTCGAGAGATACCTTGAGAATGTGCAAAACTCATTCTCAAATAAATCAACCCACGTTGCAATTCCTGTAACGTGGGTCTTTTTATTTATAGATATCATTCACCCGAAGCTGTGATATAATTCAGATATTTATCTACCAATATTATATTTGCAGGTTTCAAGTTGACTTTCAGATGATGTTTCGCCTTAAATCTGATGACACACAAATCGAGATCGCCACTAAGCGTTTCTTTATCTCCGATATTGACGAATGTAGGATAGAGCACTTTCTCGCCCGTTTTATGAAGACGATCGTAAGTCAGATTCTCCATTTCTTTAGCATGGATCGGTTGCGTACCCATATACTCAAGGTCGTTTTGATCGTATGGCAGGGCAAAGCTAAAGGCATTGAGCGCTTTCAGGTTTGTGCCCTTCACCGTTATGCTTATAATGTCGTCTTTGACATATTCTTTTGCAACCGAGTCGACTAAAACGATGTTGCCGGAGAGCTTCTGCAAAGAATCGCATTCTTCTTTTATTCCCCCTTCGAGCGCAGTAGCGACATTGGAAATATCGTAAGCGTCGATCAACCCGTTTTTGTTGATGTCGCCATTGCTTATATATCCGTCGAAATCGGGATCGCCCTTACGCAATCCGGTATAGTTGGTATACGAAACGAGGTCGTTGTTGTCTATCTTGCCATCATTGTTTATATCGCCGGGAATATAACTTGCGGTATGCGGCATTTTGAATACATAGAGCTCGCGACCGGAGCCATAACTCCCTACCCCTTCGGTGACGCATATTTTGATATAACGAGCCTTGGGATGATCGGTGAAAGAGAATACTTTGGTGTCGCCATTTCGTTTCCAATCGAATGGCTCCGCTTTGGTCCATTCCTTTTTGTCGAGACTATAGGATACCGTGCCCTTCAGGATGGTTCCGTTTCCTCCGTCCTTGCGTGGTAAATATTCGAATCGGTCGAGCACGTCGATGCTTCGAAGGTCGATCGTCAGGTTGTAAGGAAGAGCGTTTTCGTGATATTTGGTATGCCAGATGTCGCCGGTGTCGGAGAAATCGAACAAATGATAGAGTTCGAATCCTTCTTGACTTGGAGCCGAGGCATCACCGTGAATGTTTTGAATGGCGAACTCGAGCGGATCGGATTTGGTCGTCGCCTTCGTTTCTGCCCAAGCGGATACGCCGCTTTTGTTCACTGCTCGCAACTTGAATGCGTAGGTTGTTTGAGTAGTGAGTCCGTCGAACAGCATACAGGTATCTTTAATGTTGGTATAAATATTGCCGTTGTAGCTGATTTCGTAATAATCGGCACCCGCAACTTTCCTCCACGAGGGAGTCAGTGCATAAGCCTGTCGGTGTGGCTCCGTCACCTGCAATCGTGTGGGAGCTGTCAGTTTGCCGGTGGATAGCAAAGACGAGCTTTTCGGTGAAAACTGATACCCTTTTATAGTAAGAGTAATGGCTGCGGAAGTAATATCAGAAGGAGCCAACTTCACGTACAACAGAGGATTTTTGGTGATGACGGTCTTTGCCAATGCACTTCCCTTGGTAGCAAAAGTCTCGAAACGAGGCGAGGCATCATAGAAACAAACATTCTGTCCGCCAGAAAGACTATTCATCGACTTCACTTCTTTCAGCAAGATGGTTTTGTTGCCTATTTTAGTCTGTACCGATTGGGGCTTAGCCGTAACATTTATTCTGAATTCCGTCGCCTTAACCTTTACGAAACCATCGAAAGTCCCCTTAGTAGGATGTACGGTAATGGTTGCTACACGGCCTGCCACATTCGATTCGATAAGAGTCGTCGTGCTCTTGCCCGATTGATAAGCTTCGGTAGTGCCATCATCCTGATATTCGGTAAAAGCACTTTTACCCTCGGGATATATTTCGTATATGCGCCGTTTCCGATCGATTTGGGAAACATTGTTATTGGGGTTCGCCATCGGGATAATGGCCCCAGCCTTAACAAAGACAGGAAGTTTCCACAAGGGAGCGTCGAAGCTGTTGATGATACGATTGCCCTTGTATTTCTCTCCCGTGAAATAATCGATCCAATT
Organism: uncultured Bacteroides sp.; assembly: GCA_963676865.2. Lineage (GTDB taxonomy): Bacteria > Bacteroidota > Bacteroidia > Bacteroidales > Bacteroidaceae > JAAYUD01. The sequence goes on from CAXXSS010000001.1 coordinate 693,638, forward strand.
GCCCGAGGGCAGATAGATACCGTTGCGAATGTCGTTGCCTTGCGCGTCGCACTTGGTTTGCTGATAAATGGGAGCAATCAAGAAAGAGGGGCCGTACATAAACTGATATTGCGTAGCAGTGCCGCACGTATAATCGTTGGGCGCCTCCAAAAGCATGGCACGCATGAGGGGCATACCGTCCGTCGCTTCTTTGGCAACGCTGTATGTATAGGGTATCAGTTGTGACTTGAGCTTGAGATACCACCTATTAATCGAAGTGGCGGGTTCGCCCAAGGCCTGCGGATATTTCTCGTTGGCTCCCCAGCCGTCCATATTGAGCTGCATGGGAGTAAATGTTTTCCATTGGAAATCTCGAACATTGACGAGTAAGTTTCGACCGCCAAAGATGCCGTCCATGTCCGAAGTAATGTTGGGCATGCCCGATAGCCCGGCACCGATATAAGTAGGAATATGAAAACGAATATATTCCCATTCACCGCCAGTCTGGTCTCCCGTCCATACCCCTGCATATCGTTGCGTCCCCGCCCATCCGTCGAGTGTGATAATAAACGGACGTGCATTGTTTCCATAACCGGGCATAATATGAGCAACATCGCAAACGCCGTTCAATCCGAAAGAGTACCCCTCGCCTACCCATGCCACATCGGTCTTGAGCACCCTGACACCGGCATCACGCACTTCTTTCACGATATCTCTTTGCAACAAGGCGCTCACTCCATCTTTCGGATGCAAGTCCGATTGTGTCCACAGTCCTATCTGCACACCGTTTTGGCGGGCGTAATCGCCAAATGCCTTGAGATTTTCAATATTCCCGTTGAGCGTATTTGTTTGACCATATCCGGCACCATATCCATCATTGGGAAGAATCCATCCCAATGGCATATCGTATTTCTTATATCGGTCGATCACGGCTCTGGCAGAAAAGAGATAATTCTTCTTCTCGCCATTGAGCGATTCTTTGATTCCGCCATTATCCTTCTGACTCTCCTTGTAGCACTTGCCGTCTTCGAACAAGATGCCTTCCTTGCTCTCTTTCCAATAATCCCGATTGTAAGCATTGAGATGCCCTTCGTAAAAAGCGAACTCGGGCAGCAGCACAGGCTTACCGGTGAGCTGGTAGTAATCGTTCAAGATAGATACGGGACTATTGTCTATCATTATAAAAGCGTCCAGATAGGACGTATCGTGCATGATTTTGACTTTGCCCTTTTCGGAAGCGCCGAAATCGTATTTGCCCTTCTTGAAAGTATGGCACAAGATGCCATATCCGCGGGTAGACCAAAAGAATGGCGCGGGAGAAGCCACACCTCCGTCGGTCCAGCTGTTTTGATTTTCAACGGCAATGACTTTTCCTTTATGAGAGAAACGTCCGTTTTGCACTCCTCCACCATAGAAATATTCGTTCGGATTCTCTTTGAGTGTCATAGTCACCCGCTCTTTCTCAAAAGAAATGGGTGCTGCCTGTTCCAGAACAACAGCAGACGTTTTGCGATCGGTTATCTTCATATAAAGCGATTCCTTGTTAATGGCTACAAGCACCCGCGCCGTTTCAATATAAACATTTTCATTATCGTTGCGAACCGATAAACCGGAAACATCTCTTCGCGGGTTATCGGTCAATATCCGAGCATAAGGTTTGGCTTCAGGCTCTCGCATGGCACCACCGGCATTGTCTTGAAACACACGGAATATATTATCGCCATAAAAGTCGAGAGTGATGAATCGATTGTCTGAAAATGCAACCTCTACGGTTGTCGGATTCGTCTTGCGACAACTGACGATTCTGTTGTCTGCCAACACCTTTACTTCGTTGCCGATCTGTTTTGTTACTATTTTCGATTCCACAGATAGTGATAATAGAAACAGAATGGAAAACAATGTGATTGCGAACTTTCTCATATTTATTTATTCAATTTATCTAGTATGGGAGTTTTTATACCTGATACATACGTTTGCCTTTTATCGTTTTGTTGCTCGAAAATAACGATTCTATTCCAACCTTTCTTCAAAAAACATCCCGGCACATACAATGTTTGTTGCGGTCCAACTTTCCAGTAGCGTCCCAAATTAATGCCGTTTACAAATACGATTCCTTTTCCCAAATCTTTCATATCGAGAAAAGTATCTCCTATTTGCTTTATCTCGAACGTCCCGCCATATAGTGTCGGTTGTCCCGCCGTATAACTGTTATCCAATTTCTTTAAGCTCGGTTCTTCGCTCATCGGTAATCCGAACATCTGCCAACCACCCGTTATATCCACTCCTCCGATACGGACAGGTTTCGTAATACCTTTCAGATTGTCAATAATACGCGCTCCGTAATTAATACGTCCCAGATTTTCCACCAATATATCGAGAGTTCCTCCTAAAGGTATGTTTATTTTGATGCTGTCCTTATCCGTCAGCCTGTCCAATTCTCCAGCTTTTCGCCCATTCACATAGACCAGTCCATAATCGGCAATACCATTCACTTTCATCATTCCGCTCACCGATTGGTTAAAACGACGACGATACAGCACATAACCATAACCTTGATTCAAGTCTTCGAAACTCAAAGGCATATCATTTTCCACAGCCCTCATCGTTTTTACCATATTGAACAAATTTACCGTTTTATTCAATCGTATATAAGGGACGGATATTACAGGAATCCGTTCTGGTACAGTAGGAACCGGACTTTTTATATTACGCATCATCAATGCACGCAATGCCTCATATTTCGGAGTATTCCACCCCGCTTCACTGATCGGAGCATCGTAATCGTAACTTGTCAAATCCGGTTGAATATTTGTACCATTACTATAATTGGCACCCGATGTAAAACCGAAATTCGTTCCCCCGTGAATCATATAGATATTGAAACTTATTCCTCCTTTCAGATATTTATCAATCTGTTTCACTGCGTCTTCCGTTTTTACTCGTTGGAAAGGTTCCGCCCAATGATCGAGCCATCCGGGATAATATTCACCTATCATATAAGGGCCTTTTCCACCATGATATTTATCGACGACTTTTCTGAGATTTTCTATATTATCTTCTCCATTGGCGGTAGGAAGAGTTCCCTCAATATGCCCTCCTTCAAAAAGCCAGCTTCCATCGGAAGTAAACATCGGTATGTCAAAACCAGCATCCAAAAGTTCTTTTCGAATTGCAGCACTATATTTTTTGTGAACTTCCAATGGAATATCGGGACGCTGAGCTACATACGAACCAAATTCGTTTTCTGCTTGTACCATAATGACCGATCCACCATGCGTCACCTGCAAGTCACGCACTTGAGTTGCCAACTGGTTGATATATACCCGACACGAATCCAAGAAAGGACGGTTATAAGTACGAATGAACAATCCTTTCGATTTTTGAAGCCACCATGGATAACCGCCGAACTCCCATTCGGCGCAAGCATAAGGACCAGGTCTAAGAATTACCATCATTCCTTCCTGAGCCGCCGTTTTAATAAATCCACGAATATTATGATTCCCCGTTTTCCAATCCCATACGCCTGGAGCCTTTTCATGGTAATTCCAAAACACATATGTGGTGACGGTATTAAGTCCCATCGCTTTCATCATTCGTAATCGATGGCGCCAATAAGGAGCCGGTACACGGGCAAAATGCATTTCACCCGAATGTATTTGGATCACCTTACCATCATACATGAAATTCCCGTGCAATATCGCAAATGTATGATTCACTTTGTGTGGTTCAAAAATTTTGGAAGGTGCATTTATTCTCTTCACATACCTCAAGTCATTTGTGTAAGAAGCTGCCGTTATTTTTATAATCAGTATGCTCAATACGAGTAAAGCGATTGAAAATTGTTTTTTCATACGTAAATCCTATCTGCTGAATAATTAATTAATGAGCGAAAGCATAACTAAATCCTTTCAATTTGTTCCAAGCTCCTCTGGTAAAATCTGGAATGGCTATCGGTGCAGAACTGTTTTCTATTGATATTCTTGATAATTCTCCTATGCAGCACCATTCCGCCAAGTCATAGACATCCATATCCAGCGGTAAGCCGTTATGCAAACAATAAACTAAACGGTAATCCATGATGTAATCCATACCTCCATGTCCACCCACTTCTTTTGCTTTTGTTTCCAATTCTCTTACAAACATCGGTTCGTATTCCTTTAGCAACGGATTTTTTACACTATCGGGCACAGCTTCGTGTACATTCAAATTTTGATAATCTGGTCTTCCAGTAGACTTCAATTGACTGGGGCGAAAACAAAACTGTTCTACCGGATATTTACTGGCATATCCTTCCGTACCTACTATCTGATACATCCGACTGTATGGGCGAGGGGTCATCACGTCGTGTTCTATCAAGATTGTTTTGCCCTTTACAGTACGAATTAATGTGGATGTTTCATCTCCGTTTTGAAAATCTTTCACCTCTTCTCCTGTAGCCCGTTTGATATAAGCTGGACCGTTGACCGCTTTCGTATCCATAGAAACAAGGTAATTCAAACGATCGCCACGATGAATGTTCAATAACTGACAATCCGGACCAATGCCATGAGTGGGATAAACGTCACCGCGATGAGTACGGTTAAAATCCATTCTCCAGTTATTCCAGTATAGCCCCCAAAAATCTTGTAAGTTATGACAATAAGAACCTTCCGTGTGAAGGACTTTACCAAAAAGTTCATGTTGTGCCATATTGAGAGCAGACATCTCAAAAAAGTCGTATACACAATTTTCGAGCATCATGCAGTGTTTGCGTGTCCGCTCGGAAGTATTGATAAGTTCCCATATTTCTTTCATTGAAGTTGCCCCAGGCACTTCGATGGCTACGTTTTTACCGTGTTCCATAGCATAAACAGCGATGGAAGCATGATGTTTCCAATCCGTAGCGATATATACCAAATCGATGTCTTTACGGTTACATAACACTTTCCAAGCCTCCTCACTCCCGGAATAAGAAACAGCAACGGGAAATCCTGCTTTTTTCAAAATCTTTTGAGCACTCTCCACACGTTCAGACAGAAGGTCACACAATGCTACGATTTTAGTACCCGGAATCTGAGTATAACGCTCTACAGCACCCGGGCCTCTCATCCCCAGTCCGATAAAACCGACTTTGACCACATCCATCTTGGGAGTAGTCAGATTAATAACATCTTTCTGTCCTGCCGGACGTATGGGAACTGGCGTTTCGATGGGTATAACAATTTTATTTTTTTGGCCATGTAATCCTATAGATATACCACTCAATAAAATAAATGCCGATAGCAATAATTGGGATTGTTTGTGCATGATATTTTTTTTGATTATAAAACTATTGTTTTTAAAATATATAATAAATACCCCTAATTTAGAAATTTCCCCCAACACAAGTTGCTTTTTTTATTAATATTAACATAAAAAACGAAGTCTACCGCAACTCTAAAGTTGGTCCACTTTCAATTTTTAATAATTCATAATTAATATTTATTATTTGAGATTCCATTTTAAATTTATATTTTTGTCACCGCCGAACATAAAATATCAATAATAATCGTAATTTTTAATAATATGAACACAACGTCGGAGCGAGAATTAATAGTTGCGTTAAAGGAAGGAGATAAAGACTCTTTTGCTGCTATTTATAAAAAATACTATGGAAAAGTTTATAATTTCTCTTGTCTCTACCTTACTTCCAAATGCGAAGTAGAAGATGTTGTACAGGAAGTTTTTTTTAAATTATGGAACGTTCGGGCTTTTTTGAAAGAAGACGAAAAGCTTACTAATTATTTATTTATTATTACACGAAATTTTATTTTTAATCAGTATCGAAAGAGTTTTAATGAAAAGGTTTATAAAATGACGATTGTTAATGGTCCTTCTGAAACGTACAACATCGAAAATAAAATAGAGACAAAAGATTTGAAAGAATATATCCAAAAATTAGTCGAAGAATTACCTCCGCGTCAAAGAGAGGTTTTCCGCATGAGTCGAGAAGAGCATCTCACTTATAGTGAAATAGCAGAGCGTTTAAATATTAGTGAAAAAACAGTTGAACGACATATTAATGAAGCTCTTAAATTTTTACGGCAGAATATTCATTTATTAACAATTTTTCTTTCTCTATAATTAATAGAAACCCATTACAAGCCTTGTGATTATGCGATTTATAGTGGTATTCACTATGGATTAAAAATGATATATAACGATCAGAAAAACATAGAGATCCATTATGCCGATGGCATTGATACTGTCAATAAAAGATGGCTTGAAAACGAACTTATACCCGACACACTTACTCTAAAAAAGCAACAATCTACCAAAGAAGCCTTTCAATTGGCTCTTCGTAGCGATGTCGTTGTTTTGGTAGTTGAAGATGTTATTCAAACATCGGAAGAAAGCCGCACACGAACAGATATTAATCTGCCGGGACCCCAAGAGGCATTAGCAGAAGCAATAGTCAAAACAAGGAAACTGATAGTATTTATTCTTGTATGGGAACGTTCTGGTTCTGCCACTATCAATTTTGCTCAGAAATACTGCCCAACGATTCTAGCTGCCGGTTATCTTGGAGCGCAAGATGATCGTGCCATTGCTGAAGCGCTTAAAGATGATTATAATCCTGAGGGTAAACTTAATGAAACATGGCCGAAATCGGTAGGCCAACTTCCGATGGATATTCCTACAAAACCCAATAATAACTATGATCCAATGAACAATTATACATTAGGAAACAAAGGACTACTATATTGTTTTGGTTATGGTTTGAGTATACAACCTTTGATTATAGCAACTTGCGTATTGATAATATATACAGTTCTACTGGAAAGATAAAAATGACTTGTGATATAAAAGGCACAGACAACAGAGAAGGTGACGAAATAGTACAACTCTATTTGAACGATGCTGTTAGTAGCACAACTACTTATGTTCAAGATCTACAAGATCTTGAACAGGTTTATCTTGAACCGAATCAAATAAAATCTGTTACTTTTTCTATTGTTCCAGATGGCCTGATGTTCATCAATAAAAAAGGTGAGCGTGTAGTAGAATATGGAGAATTCCGTGTTATAATAGGCTCTTCTTATAATAATATCAAACTTAGAGAGAACCTTTTTGTCAGTGACGACTGTAATATATCTTTACCTATTAGAAGTAACAAGGGAGGAGCCAAGATAATGGATAATCCGAATGGGCCCCCAAATAATTCATATTAAAAATTCTCTTTTGTTCATGATTAGAATTTGATACACGGAAGATACATGAAAACTAAAAAAACTGTATCCAGATGGAATCAGTCCTTTATTATTTTTAATAAATATATAATTTCTATTGGGGGTATGATAAAGTATAAGTGTATTTATTTAAAAGCATAAGTAAATCGCATAGTGAAACTATTTGAAGACAAAATATTAATAAAGAAATTATATACGGATGGACTTTCTCCGGAGGAAAGGGAAAAGCTTAACAGAAATTCGTATGTAGACGGCTCTATCAGGGAGCAATGGAGATTAACGGATGATTCCGATTCATATATAGATGAAAAAGTAGAGCGAAAAATGTTTCATAACATAACGAAGAAAATTGAAAAATCTTCCGCCTTGCGAAGAAATACTTATCGCTATTGGGCAATTGCATCCATTGCATTGTTATTAATATGTGGCAGTGCGTTTTTTACTACACTTTTGAATAAGGAAAAATCCGGTTGTATCGTCTGTTATTACATACTTAATTCGGGACGTCAATCTATGGAGTCAGTAGAGTTATCCGATGGTACTTCGGTAATATTAAATGCCGGCAGCCGTTTGGTATATCCAAAACGATTCAGGGGAGATACGCGTGAAGTAACTCTCTGCGGTCAGGCGTTTTTCAAAGTGCATCACGATCCGTCCCATCCGTTTATCGTTAAAACAAAAAACATGGCAGTGGAATGTCTGGGAACCGAATTCGAAGTATTCAATTACAATTGTAATGACAAGATTGAGACGATTTTGTTAGAGGGGAAAGTACGCGTGGAAACCAGAGATAAAGAAGGCCGTAGAATGAAACATAATTATATACTTCACCCGAATCAAAAATTAACCTACGATAGAAACAATAAAGTAAGTATAGAGCATATCGATGCAAATGCTTATTCGGCATGGCGTGAAGGTGGGTGCTTGAGCTTTCGAAATGCGCCGTTGTCGATGATATTGCCTAGGCTGGAAGAATGGTACGATGAGAAAATCGCATGCCCTCCGGACATTGCAAACCATTATCGATTTACATTTACCGTTCGTCGTGAATCTCTCAATTTTATCCTGAATATGATATCCGGAAGCACCCCTTTAGATTACAAGTTAATTCAAAGTAATTGCTATGTCATTAAACATAAAAGATAATTTAACCAAATTTAAAATATACACCTTAAAATAATGGAGGAAGGAAAAATTCAAAAGACGTAAGTACTGTATCATTGAAAAGGTAGTAATAAAAAAACGAAGAAGTTGTTTTGAACTTTTATCGAAAGAATTTTGAAACTGTTTTTAAATAAGCTTTTGGGATTCGTATTGAAGGCTTGGCAAGCCAAATCAAAAAAAGACAAATTCTAAATACACCCAAAGAGACCATAAGGCTTCGATACAGTTTTATAATATTATTCCCTGAAGAATCAAAATAGCCTCTACATTCTAATAATCAATCATTATAATCTAATTAACCAATTATGAAAGAAAGATTTTACCCAAAACTATTCAAAATGAAAAGACATTTAAAGTATTTATTTGCTGTAGGTCTTATTAGTGGAATTCCCATTTTGTGTTTTTCACAAGTTTTTAAATTGACTATGCACAAACGAAACGTAAGCATAGAAAATGTATTGCGTGAGGTAGAGAAGCAAAGTCATTATACACTTTTTTATAATAATAATCAAGTTAATTTAAGCAAGAAGATTTCTGTGAATTTCACAGATGCTTCTTTAGAAGAAGCTTTACGTACGGTATTTCAGAATACAAGCTACACTTATCGTATTGTAAATAACCAGATTGTTATTTATCCATTGACTGTTAGAAACGAATCTGCATCTGCCAACACTCAACAGAGCAATCGTATAACTGTGAGCGGTTATGTAAAAGACGTGAAAGGGGAACCTATTATTGGGGCTTCAGTCGTTGAGAAAGGCATTTCATCAAATGGCGTGATTACTGACATCAATGGTAGATATACTTTAAAAGTAAACGTAAATAGCGAATTACAGTTCAGTTACATTGGATATGCACCCAAAACAATAAGGGTAATAGAAGGCATTACCAATTACAACATCATACTTGAAGAAGAGACCAAGAATCTCAGCGAAGTAGTGGTAGTCGGTTATGGAACGCAAAAAAAAGTAGACTTAACCGGATCTATCTCTCAGCTTGATAGCAAAAAATTGGAAGATCGTCCGATTCAAAACATTTCTAGTGGCATTCAAGGAATGATGCCTGGAGTTACTGTTACAGGTACTAATGGAGCTCCTGGATTAGATGGCGGTAGTATTTGTGTACGTGGTATCGGCACATTAAATAATTCTAGTCCTTATATTTTAGTAGATGGTGTTGAAACGGGTACTCTTAATTCTATAGATCCGAATGATATTCAAACTATCTCGGTGCTGAAAGATGCGGCATCTGCTGCTATATACGGTTCAAAGGCATCTAATGGCGTTATTCTTATTACTACAAAACGGGGAAATAATAATGGCGCTCCTAAAATTCAGTATAGTGGTTACGTTAGTGCACAAAATGCAACAGATCTAGTAAAACGTATGAGTTCGGCGGACTATGCCACTTTATATAATAAAGCACTTTTAGCAGAAGGTCAATCAGCACGCTTTACTGATGAAGAAATTCTGAAATTTCGTAATGGCTCAGATCCGTATAATTATCCAAATACTGATTGGTATAAATTAGCTTATAAAACGGGTATGCAACATCACCATAGTATCAATGTAACAGGAGGTTCTGATTATATGAAATATATGGCATCAGTAGGCTATTTATATCAAACAGGTATTTTACCGAATGCTAGCCGTGAGCAATTTAATGCACGTACTAATTTTGATGTAAAAATGTCGAAACGCCTTACTTCGCACCTTAATTTAGCATTTATTCGCAATAATTACAATGATCCTAGTTCTGCTTATGCGGGAGGTAGTTCCGATCAAATTATTCGTCAACTGAATATTGTATCTCCATGGATTACAAATAAGTATAAAGATGGCACCTATGGCACTACAAGTGACGGTAATCCTATGGCATGGCTTGATTCAGGGATGAAGGTTCAACGCAATAATAATAACTTTACTGGTATTTTAGGATTGGATTATCAAATTATGAATGGGCTAAAGTTGTCTTTACAGGGATCTTATGTGGACGGTTATCAACATTACATATATTTTCAAAAATTTATTCAATACAATGCTAATAAAGCGAGCGACCCTAATTCGCTGGATGATCGTTATTACAAATGGGATCGAACCAATTATGATGCTACTTTGAATTATGATAAGCAATTGGGCATACATGGATTTAAGTTTTTAGCGGGTTGGCATACCGAAAAATACAATTATTCATACAGTAAGTCCTATCGTAGCAATTTTCCAAATAATGAATTGACAGATATGAATGCGGGCGATGCTTCTACGGAAACTAATGAGGGGTATACTCGTGAATTAGCAATGATTTCATATTTTGGTCGTTTTAATTATGATTTTACCGGTAAATATTTGTTTGAAGCTAATTTTCGGGCTGATGCATCTTCTCGTTTTGCTAAAGGGCATCGTTGGGGATATTTTCCTTCTTTCTCTGCAGGTTGGCGTGTCAGTGAAGAAAAATTTATGGAAAGCGCCAAAAGCTTTTTAACAAACTTAAAACTTCGTGCTTCATGGGGACAATTAGGTAACCAAGATGCTTTGAGTGATTATTATCCATGGATGAACACCTATAATTTAGGCGCAACTTACCCCTTTAACGGCACATTGAATACAGGTTATTATCAAAGTGATTATCATTTATCTACTATATCTTGGGAGAAAGCTACTACATGGGGAATAGGCGTCGACATAACATTGTTTAACAAGTTCACAGCATCTATTGATTATTATAACCGTAAAACTACAGGTATTATCATGAGTGTATCAGTTCCAGCGGAATTTGCTTTATCTGCATATAAAGATAATGTAGGTGCTATGCGTAATCAGGGAATCGAATGCGCTTTAACTTATAATACAAACATAGGAAAAAATTGGAGTATTGATATTTCTGGAAATTTTTCGTATAATAAAAACAGGATTCTTAATTTAGGCGGTGCAGATTATATCAGTAATGGCGACAATAATCGTTATGCACTAGGAAAAGCATATAATAGTTTTTATATGTATAAAGCTGACGGATTTTTTAACTCGGACGAAGAAGCCGCTGCTTATACATCTAAGTATGGTAATCCATTTGGAAAAGCGTTTAAGGGTGGCGATTTAAGATATGTCGATACTAATGGTGATGGGAAGTTAACATCTGGTGATAAGATTTATACAAAACACACAGAGAGTCCATCTATTACTTATAATTTTAATATTGGTGCCGTATATAAAGATTTCGATCTTTCTACAGTTTGGCAGGGAGTAGCAGATGTATCACATATATATAGTAATGAAGTTTATGGAGATTTTACTGGTGATAACGGGCATCCTTCAACAATATGGTTTAATGCATGGACACCTCAAAATACAGATGCAAAAATGCCTCGTGTTTCATTGAGTAGACAATCTCCAAGCCATCCTCTCAATGCAATATCTACTTTTTGGTTACAAAACACAAGCTATTTGCGCCTTAAAAATTTACAATTAGGTTATACTCTCCCTAAAAGAATTTATTCATATTTTGGTCTTTCTAAAGTTCGCATTTATTATTCAGGCGAAAATCTTCTGACATTTAGTCATATGCCGATTAAGCTTGATCCTGAAGCTAGTAGCTTACGTGCTTCTTCATATCCCCTTTTGCGTACACACGCTTTTGGCATAAATATAACTTTCTAAATTTTTTGTTTTATGTTGAAATTTAAAATAAATAATAGTATGAAACATCTATGTACTTATATATTGTCAGGGATGATAATTTTTATGATCTCTTCGTGTTCTGATTTCCTTAATACGCTCCCCAAAGATGCACTATCACCATCTACGACATGGAGTACTGAATCAGATGCACAAAAATTCGCCATCGGCTGTTATGACGGATGGGAAGATGGAGCTGCAATTTTATATTGGGACTGTGGATCTGATTTCGGTTACAATAACTTTCCTTGGGAAGGTTTTACTAATATTGGTAATGGATCTTTCACTCCTGCAAATCCAGGATGGTCGTTTTATGATTTTTCTATTATCCGTCGTTGCAATACATTCTTGGATAATGTAAATAAAGTGACTTTTAGTAATGATGCTACAAAAAAAGATTTAATAGCACAAGTCCGTACTATTCGAGCATATAAATATTTCATTATGAACTTTATTTATGGCGGAGTTCCTATTATTGGTTCTTATACTACCGCACAAGAAGCTCAAGTGGCTCGCAATACAGAAGCCGAAGTAAAAAAATACGTCTATAATGAATTAGATTCAATTATCCCAGATTTAAACAATGCACCGTTTGAAAGAGGTCGCATAGCAAAAGGAGCTGCATTGGCAATTAAGATGCGTTCTGCATTATATTGGGGAGATTATCAAAGAGCAAAAGAGGCAGCTCAAACAATTATTGATTTAAAGCAATATTCTTTAGAAAATGATTATTCAAATTTGTTTAAGGTATCAGGCCAAGATTCAAAAGAAATTATTTTAGCTATTCAATATGTTACAAATACGAAGTCTCTCTATACCATTGGACAGATGTATAATAATGGAGATGGCGGATGGTCATCCATTGTTCCTACTGAAAATTTGATTGACGAATATGAGATGTCTAACGGTTTAACTAAAGATGAGGATGGATCCGGCTATGATGCAACTCATCCTTTTGCGGGGCGTGATCCACGTATGGCAATGACCGTTATTTATCCAGGATGTGTCTTTAATGGTAATATTGTAAATACTTTGGACAAGACGATTAATGGGACTAAAAACCCGAATTATCCTACTAATGCCGATAACAGTTCTAGAACTGCGCTTTCGTGGCGAAAATATCTCGATCCAATAAATCAATATACAGGGGGTATTTGGAATACTAACTGCTGTCCTATCATTTTTCGCTATGCAGAGGTATTGTTAACATGGACAGAAGCAGAAAACGAACTTAATGGACCATCTGACGCTGTATATGATAAATTGGATATGATCCGTAATCGCATAGGAATGCCTGCTATAGATCGTTCAAAGTATAATACTCAAGATAAATTGCGGACCCTTATTCATCGTGAGCGTAGTGTAGAATTTGCCGGTGAAGGGTTGCGACGTGCCGATATTGTTAGATGGAAAGATAGCAATGGGAAAATGATTGCTGAAACTGTTTTAAATCAAGCTCTACAACGTATAGTCGGTACTATAAATAATGATGAGACGGATCCCACGAAACGTGCGACTATTGATATAAATGCATCTGCATCTGATAAAAAAATTGAAGACCGTACTTTTAGTTCGTATCAGCGCTATTTTCCGATACCGCAAACCAATATAGACGAAAATCCGAAGTTAACGCAAAACGAAGGATACAAATAAATATTAGAAGAGGAAGTAGTCTTTTATTCAAACTCTTCCTCTTCCGCTTTTTTGATTAAAAGAATAAATATTAGCCTGCTAAAAAAATGTTTGAAATATACCATAAAAAGCGTTTCTCATTCATCCGAGCGCCTGTTTTATCGGAAGTATGGGCTACTTCCAAAGAAATAAATCGATAGATTTAAAAGAAACAGTGTGGCAATATATGGAGAAAATTTTGGTTATGCAAGTACATCGGCGAAAACAAATCGGCGAAGAGTATAAAACACGTACTAGCGCTTTACAGACATTGGTATTCTACCGGTATGAGGATGACTATCAATTGGATGTTCTGCTTTGAAAATGAATTAGGAAATGGTAGAATCGTCAGTCTATTGACTAATTTAATGCAAAAATCGTCAATTGAGAGATTCTTTTTATTATCTTCGCTGTAAACTAAGTGGATATAAGAACCATCAAACAAACGCTACTATGCCAGCAAACGCTATTGTCAGAGGATCGGTGATGTGGAACTTATGGCATGGCTGCCACAAGTTAAGCCCCGGATGCAAATATTGCTATGTCTATCGGGGTGATGCCAAACGAGACGTGGATAGTTCGGTGGTGACGCAAACGAAGAATTTCGATTTACCGATTCGTAAGAAACGAAATGGAGAATATAAAATCCCATCGGGAACATTGGTATACACCTGCTTTACTTCGGATTTCTTTGTTGAAGATGCCGATAAATGGCGTGCCGAGGCTTGGAGTATGATAAAGCAACGTAGCGATTTGAATTTCATCCTCATAACCAAGCGCATTGATCGCTTCGCCCAGTGCCTGCCCGAAGATTGGGGAGATGGGTACGACAATATGACCATTTGCTGTACAGTAGAGAATCAAGCATGTGCCGATTACCGTTTGCCTATATACAAGATAGCCCCCATCAAACATAAAATCATTATTTGCGAACCACTTTTGGAAAAGGTTGATCTTCGTCCTTTCGATATTGGTACGTGGATAGAACAAGTTGTTGCCGGTGGCGAATCGGGCAACGAAGCTCGAGTGTGTCATTTCGACTGGGTGATGGATCTACGTAGCATATGCGTGGAAGAGGATGTAGCCTTTTGGTTCAAACAAACCGGAGCCAAGTTTATCAAAGACGGCAAACTCTATCTCATTAAACGACAACTGCAGCACGCACAGGCTCGTAAGGCAGAAATAAACTTTAAGTAACTAGCTGCAAAGATTTTGTGTATACAAATCATCTATTTAGCCGATATTACTTTTAACTCATATCGTGTTGTGCAATGACAATTATTTATTAATAAAAAATTATCCAATACTTAAACTAGTATTGTAGATACAGACAATCCATACCATCATAAATCCAATTAATAGATTCATCCATATTATACCAGAAGCCTTGAAAAAGCACTGAAAATTCTTCCGAATATTGCCTACACTCTATAAGAAGTTCAAAACAAATTTACTACTTTTGCAACTTAATTATACTCCTGTCCCTTGATATTCAATATAAATCATTAGCAATCACGTCGAAACAGAAAGAATATATGAAGAATAAAAAAGCCGAAAAAGGTAGTTCTAAGAAAAAACAAGCCAAAAAAGTTCCTTATCAATATAAGCCGGAAAACATCGATCTGAGAACCTGGCAAGTGATGCTTCGCAAACAAGTGGCTCAAGAGGAAAGACTCGTTATCCAATGTATTGACGAAAAGAAAGCTCCCGGTGAATATCAAGTGACAAATCCGAAAACAAATCAAGAATATAAGGTTGTCTACCGTGGTGCACAAAGCCCTTGGAACTATTGCTCGTGCTTAGATTTTAAGGCCTCCCGTTTGGGCACTTGCAAGCATTTGGAAGCTCTAAAGCCATGGCTTAGTTGTAAGCATCATGTCCATCGTGAAATACCTTCCTATACTTCTGTTTATCTCGATTATACTGCGGAAAGAAAAGTTCGTATCCGAATTGGCGGAGACAACGAGGAGGCGTTTACAAAACTCGCATCTTCTTTTTTTGACGATAAGTTTGTTCTAAAAGAGAATTCATTTGAAAGTTTCGATACATTTCTAAAGAAAGCTCGTAAGATTGACGATACCTTTCGCTGCTACAAAGACGCACTGCAATTTGTGATAGAACATCGAGAGCGTACAGAGCGAATCCGTTGGATTGACGCACTGGCTAAAGAGGATCTTAAAGATTTACTCCAGGCTCGCCTTTATCCTTATCAGGAAGAAGGTATTCGCTTCGCAGCCAAAGCCGGTCGGGCCATCATTGCCGATGAAATGGGATTGGGTAAAACCATCCAGGCAATAGGTACAGCAGAACTGCTGAGGAAGAAAGGCCTTGTGAATTCTACATTAATAATATGTCCCACTTCCTTGAAATATCAATGGAAGAGAGAGATAGAGCGCTTTACAGGACAACAGGTTCATGTGATTGAAGGCAACCACCTGAAGCGTAAGGCACAATACAATACTTCTGAACCTTACAAGATAATATCCTACAATGCCGTTTGCAACGACATCAAAGTTCTTGGGTGTTTGGAAACGGATATGGTCATCATTGATGAAGTACAACGTTTGAAGAATTGGGATACACAGATAGCAAAAGCCGCCAGGAAAATAAATTCGCAATATGCTGTTATTCTCTCGGGTACTCCTCTGGAAAATCGATTAGAAGAACTCTACTCTGTTATGGAACTCGTAAACCAATTTTGCTTGGGACCTTATTATCAATTCCGTAACCGCTATATCATCACAGACAGCAAAGGCGCAACAATAGGCTACCAAAATCTAAATGAAATCGGGCAGCGCCTCAAACCCTATTTGATACGCCGTCGTAAACAAGAGGTGAAGCTCCAACTGCCTGTACGACAGGACAAGAATCTTATGGTACCAATGACGAAGGAACAAATGGCAATACACGACGATGCAAATGCTCATGTATCACGTTTGCTTCAGAAGTGGGAAAAAATGCACTTTCTTTCGGAGGCCGACCGCAACAGACTTCTTCTATTGCTCCAACAAATGCGTATGGTATGTGACAGTACTTACATCTTGGATCAGAAGACACGTTTCGATACCAAGATCGAAGAAGTAATGAACATCATTAGCAATATCGTAGAAAGTGGAGAAGAGAAAATTGTCGTTTTCAGTCAATGGGAACGTATGACCCGCTTAATTGCCCAAGAAATGGACCAAAAAGGTATTCGTTATGAATATTTACATGGAGGCATACCATCCAAAGCACGAAAAGATTTGGTCAATAATTTCACGGATTTACCGGACAGTCGTGTATTCCTTGCTACTGATGCGGGAAGTACAGGTCTCAACCTACAAGCTGCTTCTATCATCATCAATATGGATTTACCATGGAACCCTGCTACACTTGAGCAACGTATTGCCCGCATTTACCGAATAGGTCAGATACGCAATATTCAAGTCATTAATTTGATCTCAATGCGTACTTTTGAAGAAAATATGCTTGGCAAACTCAAGTTTAAATCTTCTCTGTTCGAAGGTGTACTTGATGGTGGTGAGGATACCATCTTTACCAAAGGCAATAAGTTCCAAAAGATAATGGAAGAGTTGAACGAAACCATCAAAGAGCCGGCAGAAAATGAGAGCAAAGATGAAGTACCACCTATCAATAAGGATGAAGAGGAATCTAAAGTTACTAAGTATACAAATACTCATTACGACTTTGATCCCTTGTTTGAACAGCAGCCGGATGATTCACCCTCTGCCAAAACCAAAGAAGAACATGATTTATCACCTCATCAAGACCATACGCTCCAGCCAGATAAACTCATAGAGCAAGGAGTATCCTTCTTCACCGGATTAGCAGAAACACTGAAATCACCCACGGCAACCCAAAGACTGGTCAACCAAATTGTAGAAAATAATCCGGAAACAGGAGAAACCAATATCAAAATACCTGTACCTAATAAAGAGACTGTTGTACAAATGTTAGGACTCATCGGCAAAATACTGAGCAGCAAATAAATTCACTCCTACTTTACCATTAACGGGATAGAAACAGGTTTTACCTACGAATTGTATATCTCACTAGTGATACGATATACTAATTGACTCTGTATTATATGGTCATTTTGTTTAGGTCATGACGTAAAGTACTATTAGGTATTCTGATACTTTCTTATCCGAACCTAAGTCACAGTCCCTTACAGGGCACTATTTACGCTATTGTTTCAGCACTCGAATGTAAACTCAATAAGAGCGAGACATAGAAGAATATTGACATGTACTGAATAAGTTGACACAAACTTATTCAAAAATGAGAAATAATAAAAAGATTGACGATCAGATTCGTCTAGAGATTTTAAACTCTTACCTTCATGGAAGCAAGGGTAAGTATACCCTTGAAAAAGAAAATGGTATATCCAGAGGTTCAATTCGGAATTGGCTTCGTATCTTTGGGCTTGAAGACAAACCATTCCCATTAAATATGAAGGATAAAGCTGTAACAACCGGTACAGAGGATGTCTCTTCAGAAGAAGACATCACCTCTTTGAAAGTGCGCATTAAGGAATTGGAATCTGAGCTGAAGCGTGCAGAGATGGCCCGTGACGTTTATGATTGCATGATTGACCTGGCTGAAGAGAAGTATCACATCAAGGTACGAAAAAACTCCGATGTCAAGTAGTAGGTTGCTTGTCACAAAAGGCGGGTAAAGGTATGAGTTATACCATATCCGCCCTTTGCGGACTGCTTGACATTTCCCGACAAGGGTACTACAAGCACAAAGAAACAAATGCCGAACAAGATGTACTTATAAGCAGCATCACGTATTACTGTCAATTTCTGCGTCAGGAGCTTCCCCGAAGCGGTTGCCGCGAGCTTTACAGTCTGTGTAAGTCTCGGTTCGGAGAAAAGTTCACGATAGGACGCGACCAATTTATCGATGTCCTTCGGGCCAACGGGATGATGCTGCGCCGCAGACGTTACAGACCTCGTACGACCAACTCCGATCATCCATATCGGATCTATCCGGATTTGCTTAACACATCTCCTAAATACGTGGCCTGTGGTGTTTGCCGCATGATGGTGGGTGACATCACTTATATATCCACGAAAGAAGGATTTGCCTATCTTTCGCTGCTGACGGATGTCTTCAGCCGCATCATTGTGGGATATGCCCTCTTTCGGACTCTTGAAGCGGAAGGACCGGCAAAAGCGTTGATGATGGCGTGCAGATTTTATAAAGGTCAGGGATTCAACCTTTCAGGTCTTATCCACCATTCCGACCGAGGTGTGCAGTATGCATCAAAAGGTTATGTGTCACAGCTCAAAGAAAGAGGAATCGCTATCAGTATGACGCAAACGGGCGACCCCTTGCACAATGCACTGGCCGAGAGGATGAACAATACCGTTAAGAACGGATGGCTCTTCGATTATGAGAATAAAACATTTGATGAAGCCTTGGAAGGTGTCGCCAGATCCATATATCTCTACAATTGGGCACGACCGCACCAAGCTCTGGCAATGAAAACACCGATGCAAATGCTCCCGGGAGAACATCCAAACCCACTTTGTTCAGCTGATGCTTTAAAGCATCAGCTGAACAAAACAAACTATAAAGAACAAACAATACTTGTTTGTCAATAAAAATAGGATTAACTTTGCAGAGTTGACAACTACTTTAGGTATACATGATTGTAATTGTCAACTCCCTTAGGTTTACTAGTGTTTAACTGTCAACCAAATTCAGTACACCACATTCTTCGTAAATCGTTGATATACAGCGATAAAATCATAAGGACGAAAATAAATGTTTGTATGTATAAACTTTTAGTTTCGTCCTTATGAATTTTTATGTTCGCCCTTATCATTTTTCGAGGACACAGGGTCGATTAAGTAAGTCAATAAGTACCACTTCTATATGGTTAAAATAGTATCAGTATCACCCCCAATGTTCACCTCCAAAAACGTTCAGAAAAGCAGCATCAATATCACTACTTTAGATCAACGCAATCTTGCGTCAATGAAAAATGTGCGTCTCGGGCTCATCAGTAAAAATGAGAAGACTAAGGGACATGAAGGACTAAATGAATGGGACACACTCATATATACACAAACAGCGACTCAGCTACCTGAAGGCTATCGTTTAGACTCGTTCTAAGCAGAGGTCCGCTGAAAATAAAGAGTCTACAGTATACTCCAGGGCCGATTTTCGGACCTTTTTTCGCTGGCGTTGTATACAGTGCATCGTTAACATACTGTATGGCAGCACCGTATGGTGTCATACGGAGGTGGCAAAGGTTGAAATGTAGATGATTTCATGGTCTTGGAATGCAGCAATGAACTCTTACCACCCGGAACCACATATGGACCTAAATTTGTTGACGTCCATACGTTTTCAGAAAAACTTAAGGACGTCACCGAAAAAACTAACATACGACAACTTTGCAAAAATTCAACCGTATATTACGTGTTACTATTCGTATATTTTGTTGCCCGAATATTAGTATTTATAGCCGTGCTATCGTTAGTATTTGTATTTGCAGACAAAAATATTATTTCATTTGTAATCAGCTTATTAGTCTCAGCCAAATATATATGAGAATATTTCGTGATTTTATACTTTTGGTTATACTCCCATTTCTCAACGATTTGTATTAAACCTTTTTATTTTGTATGCATATTTGCAATACTTTTATATACATTTCTGATGAAAGGATGCACAGCTACGGAGGAAGTATTAAACAGGCAATCTCTAATCAAAGGGCATTCTCTTGTATCTTATTTTCTTTTATAATTGATGCAAAGATATTGTTTAATTCGCACTCCCCCAACTGTTACTGGTGAACCTTAATCTTGGTAACCTTTTCCTTGCACTTAGAATCTCTGTCTTTCTTCATTACCTGCTCCAGTACCCTTATACTCTCGTTGCTTATTATTAAGTTTATATCGCAATGTGAGACTGATACCACGACTGTTATCCTTGGTCGCTCGATATTGTAATGTCTTATTAAAATAAAACGTGGATGCTTCTCGCAGTGTATGCAAAAGGTCGGTACCTTCGAGCATTATGCTCCATACTCCATTGTGCCATTCTTTATATATGCTAGCATTAAGGCATCCTGAACTATGCACATATTGATTCTGCATGTTCCCGTTTGTTGTCCATTGTCCATCCAAACGTAGTATGAATTCTGAAGGGAGTTTGAATGAATTGTTCAGTTGAAATTGGACTAAAGCTCCATCCATAATTTTTTTCTCACCAAGAAATGGAGTAGAGAGCCATTGATAGGTGCCTGCTATGCTAAGATTAGGTTGCCAAATACCAAGCATAGGTGAATAGGAAGATATAAATGTAAATACATTACGATTTTTGTTATTGTTGAATTTGTTTATTCCTATTTTTTCATTGCCTTGCATCTGTTCTACATCAAATATGATGTCGTCTTTATAATGATTGTACCCAACCTGCATATTTATATCGTGATAAGATGCAGCTAGTTCTACACTATTGACATATGTCGGCTGTAAACCGGGATTACCACTCAGATATGTGAGACGATTGCCATAGTTGATTGCACTCTTCAACATCTCGTACATAGGGCGGATAGTTTGTATTCGATAATTAAGAGAATAGCGTACGCCCATTAGTGTTGTATTGAAAGATAGTGATGGAAAAATATTGTTATAAGTATTACTTTCTAAGCTATTTTTGATTCCGCTATCAAAAAAATTATATATTACATATTCATAACGAAGTCCAACCGAAAGCTGGGTGATATCGTTAAACGTAATATCATAGTTTGTAAAAACAGCAAAATTACGATCGTGTATATCATCGTCGTTGGAACCTATAATCCCTTTATAACCACTAAAGTCTGTGTGACGATTTGTAAATGTCAATTCACTACCTGTAAATACTATTCCTTTCCATAAAGGATGTGCAGCAGTGAATTTGGCTGCATAGAAACGATTGGTTGTATGTTCTAATGTAATTGCATTATAGTCTGTATAGTTTTGACTGAGTTCTAATATATCATCACTCTGCTTACTTCCATTTGTCATCATATCACCATTGAAATTAATATTCCAATTACGAAATTTACCGTTGTAGAACACGTTAATCCGATGTGTAGGATGAATATGTGGGAAAATAGATTCTTGAGTATCCCAATAATCATACTTTTGTTCATTAACTAATACATCAGTAAAGTTATGATCTGTAGTCTTTCCTTGCGATATATCCGTCACTTCATACATCGCTCCGAGAGTATGATTTTTAGCGATACTATAATTAATAGCCAACTGCCCGTATAAAGATCGTTCTCTGTTATAATCAATTGATGTGGCATGTTGCTGCCAAAGACTGTCTACATAGGTATTAATGTTGGTGATAGCTGTTTCGCGTTTATGTTTCAAGTCATAGCGAAAAATACCGATAACCTCTAGTTTATCATGTTTATAACTTTCACTTATCTGTCTGCTTATATCCATTTTGTAAGAATATGCAACTTGTGAAGAGACGTCACTAGTCCAACCATTATCTTTGTTTTTAATTGTCTTTATACAAATAACAGAATTATCGTTAGCATTGTATTCTGCGCCAGGAGATGTTAGCACGTCAACTTTTTGCAATTCATCTGACTTTATATGGTCTAGTTCTGACATATCATGTAATTGCCTGCCATTGATATAAATAATAGGAGTACCCTTGCCAATAACCTCTAATGAACCATCCATCTTTTTCTTGATACCCGAAAGATGTTCCAATACTTGTCTGGCACTGCCGACTTTCTCCAATGCACTTCCTGATATTCGAGTTGATATTCCACCAGGAATAACCTTTCCCTTAGGAATATGTGACTTGATAACCACTTCTCCTAAATTGAGTTCATAACTAACACTGTCCTTTGTCTGTGCTCCTGCAAACATATGAATAGCTATCATTATAGCCAAAATACCTATTTTTCTCATGTTTAAATAACTAATTTATTGCTTTATAATTATTTTTTGCAAAGATACATGGATACTTTGGAGTAAAATAGTTATATTTGTCCTTAAAATAGTCGTATACGACCATAACCAAACAATGAAAGAAAGAATAGAAGAACACGGTCCTTTAAACGTATTTGCAGACATGCTAGGTACCACAGTGAATAATGGGAAAGTAATTGTTCCAACAGAAAAGGGTTCCGGATATTTTAAAGGAATCATGCTTGATAACTTTGCAGGATTACTTTTCTTCAACTATCATCTAAATGACAGTTTAATCTATCAGCAACAACATCAGGAAAAAGGAGTTCATGAAAGGTTGGAAAAGTATCCGTATCTATTATTTCAATTTCGAGGATGTTTGGCAGATGATTCACTATCTCTCAATCAACGTTCTGTCCAAATATCGACAATGAGTATTAACATGGAAGAAGATGTGATAAGTGGGAAAGACCGTGCAGATTTATTTATTACAATTAACTCTAATCATCTTATACAAAAGATACTCAATTATAACGAATTTCCTCTTTTAAAAAGTATTCTATTCAACGAACGACCCTTATTTTTTGAGCGAAGCATTAGCAAACAGATACAAAATCTTATTACAGAAATAACGGAATGTAATGTTCCGTCTGGCTTTCTTCCTTATTTTCTCTCCATCAAAGTAGACGAACTTATCTGTCGTTTGTTAATATCTCTTACTGAACGTAGCGAACAAACAACATATCCTATTCATCCAAATGATCTAAAAAAAATATATTTCGTCAGAGACACAATATTGAGCAATCTTTATGTTCCACCTATAATAAGCAACCTCGCACAGAAAGCATGTATGAGTGAAACAAAATTAAAACGTCTTTTCAAACAAGTATTTGGCGATAGCCTCTTCCATTATTATGAAGTACACCGTATTCAAAAAGCAGCAGAACTCCTAAAAGGAGGAACACGAACTGTTTCTGAAGTAGGTTACACTTTAGGATTCACAAATCTCAGTCATTTCTCTAGAATATTTGAAAGAATAATAGGAATGAAACCAAAAGCATATTGTAAACTTCATCATTTAATATTATAGTTTTAATGCAATCTAAAGAAATGTGATTCCTAAAATATCGTTAATCGTGTGGATATATAATAATAAAGGACTATTTTTTGTAAATAGTCCTTTATTATTTTGTGATCCGCTTGGGGCTCGAACCCAAGACCCCAACATTAAAAGTGTTGTGCTCTACCAGCTGAGCTAGCGGATCATCTCTGAATTGCGGTGCAAAGATAAGGCCTTTTTACGAACTGACCAAATCTAAATGAAGAAAAAGTTTCACTTTTTATTTCAGCAATTGCTATGAGGCTGCAAATCATCTTGTTTCAAAAAATATCTTTTGTAATAAGATAGCATGATAGTAGTCATTGGTAACGCAATAATCATTCCGAGAACCCCCATCAATGATCCCCAAATAGAAAGAGAAAGCAGTATGACCGCCGGATTCAGCCCGGTAATCTTTCCCATAATCTTAGGTACTATAATTGTATCTTCTATAATTTGTACGACAACAAACACAATTAAGGCCGACCCCAATATAACCCAAAAATTCTGTCCGGTATCGGCTGCTTTCAGTATAGAAAGTAAAACAACAGGTATCAAACCAAGGGCATGAAGATAAGGCACCATATTGAGAGCCCCGATGAGCAGTCCCAAACCAATAGCGAGAGGAAAGTCTATGATGAGAAAGCCGGTACTGAAAAGAATGCCTACACAAAGTGCAACCAATGCCTGACCACGGAAATATTGATTCATGCCACATTTGACATCTGATACGATGCCGGTAATGATATCACGATATTTCAAAGGTAACAGTTTGACCCAACCATCGGCCATCACTTCATAATCTTTGAGAATAAAAATGAGATATAGCAAGATAATGATAGAAGCTATGATGCTGAATAAATAGCTAATAGAATCGCTCAGTAACTGCCAGAGCCTGGGGATGCCCTCTTTGATAGCATTGGCTATCGTATCACTACGCAAAAACTTTTGGACGGTTGCCATATCGAGATTGGATTGCAAGAAATCGGTAATTTGACGGGGTACAGACCCTCTTGCCATAAATCCTTTTTGAATATAGTATTCAATAAGTTTGTCGAACCGCCCTATTTCGTCAATAAGAGGCGGAACGATAAGATAAAGGATACCAGAGAACAAAGCCAACACTAATATTAAGGCACATAGTATGGACAGCATACGATTTTTGAAATGCAGCTTATACTGAATGAACGTGACAATGGGATATATCATATAGGCTATCAGCCATGCAATAAAGAAAGGCAATAATACGCCACTTAAGCGATTGACCAACAAAATCAGAATGACGATACCGGCAACGACGATCGCACCTCTGATAAAACTGTCGAAAGTAATTAGTTTGCGTTCC
This sequence comes from uncultured Bacteroides sp., assembly GCA_963676865.2. GTDB lineage: Bacteria > Bacteroidota > Bacteroidia > Bacteroidales > Bacteroidaceae > JAAYUD01. The sequence continues at coordinate 718,714 of CAXXSS010000001.1, forward strand.
ATAATATATACTGTTTTTGATGTTAATCTTTATCTTCTCTCTTCATTTTATCTTCTTCTATAGCTTCGAGATAACATGCCCTACAAAGAGGCTCGTATTCGGATGTTTCGCCCAAAAGAACCTGTTTTTGATCGGCAACGGTGCGATGGGAGAAAGCAGCGAGATCGCCACAACGCACACAAACGGCATGAACTTTGGTCACCTCGTCGGCAACAGCACAAAGATCGGGCATTGGCCCGAAGGGAATACCTTTATAATCCATATCAAGACCGGCAACAATAACCCGAACCCCGCTATTGGCCAATTGTATGCAAACTTCAGCTAATCCTTTATCAAAAAATTGGGCTTCGTCGATACCGACGACATCGGTCTCTGAAGAGCAAAGCAGAATACTTGCCGACGAATCGACAACGGTACAAGATATAGAATGACTGTCGTGAGAAACAACATCGGTATCGGAATAACGTACATCAATAGACGGTTTGAAAATTTCAATACGCTGGCGAGCGAATTTAGCTCGTTTGAGACGTCGAATCAACTCCTCTGTTTTGCCCGAGAACATCGAGCCGCAGATGACTTCGATACGCCCCCGGCGACGGGCCTGCTCTTTATAGTTACTTTGATTATTATCTTTGAACAAATCCATTTTTAATCTATTTGACTACAAAATTAATACTTTTGCGCACTGTAAGGTGATATTTTAATTATTTATTTCTACATTTGCGAAACGATCCTTCAAAACAATCATTCGGAAGGGAACGCAAAAAAGGAAAAGAATGGGAATATTGTATGTAGTACCGACCCCTGTCGGGAATATGGAAGATATGACTTTTCGCGCTGTTAGAGTGCTGAAAGAGGTAGATTTTATTTTGGCCGAAGATACTCGAACATCGGGTATACTACTACAACATTACGACATAAAAAACGCGTTGATGTCGCACCATAAATTCAACGAACATCAGACAGTAGAAAAAGTAGTAGAGCGAATAAAAGGAGGACAAACAGCTGCTCTCATATCGGATGCAGGTACTCCTGCCATATCGGATCCCGGTTTTCTATTGGTCAGAGAATGTGTGAGAAATGATGTAGAGGTGCAATGTCTACCTGGTGCAACAGCTTTTGTTCCGGCATTAGTAGCCTCGGGAATGCCCAACGACAGATTTTGTTTCGAAGGTTTCCTGCCTCCCAAAAAAGGACGTATGAGCCGCCTCAACGCACTGCAATCGGAACATCGCACTATGGTATTCTACGAATCGCCCTATAGAGTTCTGAAGACTTTGACTCAGTTTGCAGAACAGTTTGGAGAAGAAAGACATGTATCCGTTTCTCGAGAAATATCGAAAGTCCATGAAGAGACCGTTCGAGGAACACTGGCGGAAGCAATCATTCACTTCACAGAACACGACCCTCGTGGTGAATTTGTGATTACGCTAGAAGGATGTGACGAAAAATGATTATAAACTTAATTAAAAAGGAGTGGATATGAAAAAGTTAACTTTCCTATTTGTTAGTATGGCTATCGTTCTGCTATCAGGCTGTAACAGCAAAACACAGCAGAAACAGACCAACACACTACGGACCGAAAATGACTCACTAAGGTCTGAGTTGACTAAAAAGAATGCTGATTTGGATGATATGATGGGGACTTTTAATGATATCCAAGAAGGTTTCCGTCAGATCAACGTTGCTCAAGAGCGCGTAGATCTATCACGCGGCAGAATATCGGAGAATGCAGCTTCGGCAAAACAACAAATTGCCAATGATATTGCTTTCATTACCAAAACGATGAATGCCAACAAGCATCGCATTGCCGAATTGCAACAAAAGCTAAAAAGGAGCAACAACAATTCCGTTCAGTTGCAAAAAGCAATTGAATCCATGCAGGCTGAACTAGCAGAAAAGGCAAAGCAGATAGAAAGTCTACAAGCCGAACTAGCTGCTAAGAACATCCGTATTCAAGAGTTAGACAATGCCGTTACGGAATTGAAGGGTGACAAAGAAAACTTAATTACTGAAAATCAGGCAAAAGCAAATACAGTAGCACAACAAGACAAAGCCATCAATACGGCATGGTATGTATTCGGGACAAAATCGGAACTGAAAGCACAGAGCATTCTAATAAAAGGACAGGTTCTGAAAAACTCGAACTACGACAAGAGTTACTTCACACAGATTGATATTCGCACAACGAAAGAAATAAATCTGTATGCAAAACGTGCTAATTTATTGACCAGCCATCCAGCAGGCAGTTATAGTCTGGAGAAGGATGAAAAAGGACAAATGGTGCTTAGAATAACAAATCCTTCCGAATTTTGGAGCGTATCGCGCTATCTGGTCATTCAGGTAAGATAAATGACATCGTTTCGGGCGAGAAAGATTTTCTTGTCCGAAACTCTTATTTTTTTAATTGCACATAATGAAAAATCGGAATATCTATATCGTTTTATTATTAGGTGTTGCATTGTTCTGTAGTTGCAAAAGTAGCAAAGACGACGAAAGCAATGGAAAGACCGAGTACGAGAAATGTAACGAATGGATTGCAGGAGTCATGCATTCCGATTATCTATGGAAAAGTAGCATTCCGGCAGACAACAAGTTGGACTACACAACTTCACCTGAAACATTTTTCTACACCTTATTGTCTAACAAAGACGGAAAGCATACGGACAGCAAAAATTACTACTACTCGTATATCGAAACAAACAAAAATTACACTTCAAGTAAAACTATCAATGACGATACGAACTCTTATGGTATCAGTTTTGTAAGATATTCGATCGTTGACAAAAATGGAGTGTCCACGGGGTACGAATATGACAGAGTAATGTACGTTCTGCCAGGTAGTCCGGCACAAACAGCAGGCTTATCACGAGGCGATTGGATCCAGAAAATTGACGGTAGTGAGATCAATATGAAAAACGCCGATTATAAAAAGCTTATGAGCGGTGCTTCGCGAACATTGACTGTATTTCACAAATATTCGGACGCCAATCCTACTTCCATTACATTATCGGCCTCTACAACCGTGAACAATGATCCCGTTTTTTATTCGTCTGTTATCGATGTGAACAGTAAAAAAGTAGGCTATCTGGTATACAACCAATTTGCATCGGGACCTCACGACAATTACAAAGACCATACTTACGACAATGAGCTTATCGCTCTTTTTAATAGCAAATTTAAAGACGTAGATGAGTTTATTCTTGACCTTAGATACAATCCGGGCGGTTATCTAAGTTGTGCTCGGCTTCTATCGCGCTTACTTGTTCCGGAAAGTTCTAAATCAGAATTATTCTGCAAATTGACTGATACGAATGGAAATATTACAAAATATAACTTCAAAGACATAGATAACAACTCGAAAGACTATCCATTAGGCGGATTTACGTTCCTTAATCTCCAGCGTTTGTTTGTGATAATGACGGGCAGCACAGCATCTGCTTCTGAAGCTACTTTTAACGGACTAACCCCATATATGAATATCATTAAAGTAGGATTGACCAGCGAAGGGAAAAACGTAGGATCAGTGAATTATGACGGCGACAATAAATATCCTTGGGATATACAACCGATCACATTCTACATAACTAGCGCAGCCGGAAATGACTACAGTAATGGGCTCACTCCGAACTATCAAGAAAATGAATTGAACGACAAAGACAATCCAGACTTCTTAGCGCTGGGTGATAAAAATGAATATTTACTTAAAACAGCATTGGATGTCATTGGTGGCAATGCCCAAAGCAATAATGCTTTGAAAAGCCAAAACATAATCGGAACTAATAATGTAGGGCTCGTTCCGATAGGGATTGTGAGCCCATCAAAAACAAGAGGATTAATTAAGACTATAGATTAAAATTATATATGAAGGAATTTGTAATTTCTGAAGTAACAGCAGAGACAGCCGTTTTAGTAGGGCTCATCACGCAACAACAAGATGAGCGCAAAACAAAAGAATATCTTGACGAGTTGGAATTTCTAGCCAAGACAGCCGGAGTGGAAGTGGTGAAACGCTTCACGCAAAAAGTCGAAACTCCGAGTTCTACTTCGTATGTCGGTAAGGGTAAATTGGCTGAAATAGCCGAATATATTCTTTCAAATGAAATAGGCATGGTCATATTTGATGATGAACTTACGGCGCACCAAATAAAAAATATAGAAAAAGGAGTGCAAGTAAAGGTCCTTGATCGAACTTCGCTCATATTGGATATTTTTGCCATGCGTGCCCAAACGGCAAATGCCAAGACACAAGTAGAATTGGCACAATACAAATATTTATTGCCCAGATTGACTCGCCTGTGGAGTCACCTTGAACGCCAAGGAGGCGGCTCGGGTAGTGGCAAAGGCGGAAGCGTAGGATTGAGAGGACCTGGTGAAACCCAGCTCGAGATGGACCGCCGTATTATTTTGAAGCGAATATCTTTTCTTAAAGAAGAGCTTAAACAAATAGATCGCCAGAAGATAACCCAGCGTAAGAATCGAGGTAAATTGATACGGGTAGCTTTAGTAGGATATACCAATGTAGGCAAATCGACATTAATGAACATACTTGCCAAAAGTGAGGTCTTTGCAGAAAACAAACTGTTTGCTACACTTGACACGACTGTGCGCAAAGTGATCATCGACAATCTACCTTTTCTTCTCTCAGATACTGTAGGATTTATACGCAAGTTGCCTACCGACCTGATCGAATCGTTCAAATCGACTCTAGATGAAGTACGTGAAGCAGACTTATTAATTCATGTAGTAGATATATCACATCCCGATTTTGAAGAGCAGATCGACATTGTAAACCAAACACTAGCCGATATTGATGCGGCGACCAAACCGTCCATCCTAGTATTCAACAAAATAGATGCTTATACCTATATTGAAAAAGCACCGGACGACTTAACACCTAAAGTTAAAGAGAATCTGACCTTTGAAGAGCTTAAAGCTACTTGGATGGCAAAGATACAAGACAACTGCTTGTTTATCTCGGCACGAGAAAAAGAAAACATTGACGATTTGAAGACCATATTATATGAACGTGTCAAAGAATTGCATGTTCAAAAGTATCCATATAATGATTTCCTCTTCGAAAAATATGATGAATAAAAGGAAGCTGTGCCTGTGATATAAGGAATATGATTCCAAAATCTTCTATTTTTACTATGAACAAAAAGTATCGAAAACTGACAGAAGACGAAAAAAATCGTTTGCAACAACAATCTTGCGAAGCCGAAGATTGGAACGAAATTAATGTAACCGAGGGTTTCATGACTGGTTATGTGAGTCATGTAATGTTCTCAGGAACGAACTATCTGGGAGTAATGGACAGTTCGTTCACACTACCTGGGGGGATTCGGAAGCATAGCCGACTAAAATATGCTACAATTCACAATGTCACAATAGGTGACAATTGCTGCATCGAAAATATACAGAACTACATAGCCAACTATACTATTGGAGACCATTCAATCGTCGAAAATGTAGGAGTGATGTACGTGGACCGCCTGTCTACTTTCGGTAACGGAGTTGCTGCATCGGTACTGAATGAAACGGGTGGACGCGAAGTCTATATCAATGACAAGCTATCGGCACATCAAGCATATATTATGGCACTATACCGCCATCGTCCTCTATTGATAGAACGCATGAAAGAAATCACCGATTACTATTCGAACAAGCATGCTTCTGAAAGGGGTACAATTGGATCGTTCGTCCGCATCAAGAATGCTTGCACAATCAAAAATGTTCGTATAGGTGATTACTGTTCTATAAACGGAGCTTCGCGTTTGGAAAACGGAAGCATCAACAGTAATAAATTTGCCCCAGTATTGATTGGAGCGAATGTCATCTGTGAAGATTTCATTATTTCTTCAGGATCGAGTGTTACCGACGGCACTACACTAAGCAGATGTTTTATTGGTCAATCATGCCAATTAGGACACAACTATTCAGCTTCCGATTCACTCTTTTTCAGCAACTGCCAAGGAGAGAACGGAGAAGCATGCGCCATATTTGCAGGACCATATACTGTGACACACCACAAATCCACACTGCTTATCGCAGGAATGTTCTCTTTCATGAATGCCGGTTCGGGTTCCAATCAAAGCAACCATATGTATAAACTGGGACCAATTCATCAGGGGACATTAGAAAGGGGGGCAAAAACCACTTCCGATTCGTATATACTGTGGCCAGCCAGAGTAGGAGCTTTCTCGCTCGTAATGGGGCGCCATGTAAACCATGCCGATACATCAGATCTTCCTTTTTCTTATCTGATAGAACAAGGTAACACGACCTATCTGGTACCGGGTGTTAATCTACGCAGTGTAGGTACTATCCGCGATGCACAAAAATGGCCGAAACGTGATAAGCGCAATGATCCGAACCGATTGGATTACATCAACTATAATCTACTCAGTCCATATACTATTCAGAAAATGCTGAAAGGCCGTAAGATATTAAAAGAGTTGATACGAGTTTCTGGTGAGACCTCCGAGATTTACTCTTATCAAAGTGCCAAGATCAAAAGTTCATCCCTCTTTAATGGAATTAAATTCTATGAAACGGCAATTTATAAATTCATGGGAAATTCGATTATAAAACGCATGGAGGGGATCAATTTTGGAAACAACGAACAAATTAGAGAATGTCTCAAACCAGACATACCTATAGGCATCGGTGAATGGGTTGACGTTGCCGGCCTGATAGCTCCCAAAAGCGAAATAGAAAACCTGATGAACGGTATTGAGAAAGGTGAAATTAATCGTCTGAAATACATCAATTCTCATTTTGCCGAAATGAATAAAAGCTATTATTCTTACGAGTGGACTTGGGCATATTCAAAAATAGAAGAGATTTATGGTATTTCTCCAGAGACTATTACAGCTCAAGACATTATCGGTATAGTGAAAGGATGGCAAGATGCCGTTATCGGCCTCGACCATCAAGTATACAACGATGCCCGCAAAGAATTTTCAATGCAATCCATGACAGGCTTCGGTGTAGATGGAACCCGCGATACGAAGTTGGAAGACTTTGAAAGTGTACGCGGTGACTTTGAAAACAACACCTTCGTCAAAGCTATTATAAAACATATCGACAAAAAACAGGCATTGGGAGACGAGCTTATCAATCGCATCGGACAAATCAGATAACCCTAAAATAGAAAGAGATCGGATACACTTATAAGAGCATCCGATCTCTTTACTTCAAATCTACTTTTTCAACGCCAAACGATATACAACGACATCATGTCCAGGTACAACTACATTTTTTATTTTCTTTGTAGTACCTTCATTCTTCTTTGTCCACAAATTGCACAGACTATAAACTTTCGTATTGAAGTCTGTGGAGCAAGTGCTTAAATCATCCTTAAAGTTGAACTTCTGCCAATCTACAGCACATTTCTTTATCTCTTTATTACGATTGAAAATGCAGAAAGCCCATTCACCATTTTCCAATGGTTTAAACCAATACTCAACACTATCTTGAGCTGAATACATCAACCCTTGCACGCCCAGTTTGTCTTGATCAAGAGCAATAACCTCCTTATTAAGCAATATTGCAGATGTTTCAGGTTTCATATTGCGAATATCATTACCTAAAATCAAGGGAGCAGACATCATACACCACATGGTGAAATGAGCACGATCTTCATTAACTGGCATACCATTGCCAACTTCGAGCATATCGGGATCATTCCAGTGCCCCGGTCCGGCATATTTGCGCAAGACCTTATTTTGATCGAGAATGCCAGTCCAGCTATCCCAATTGCAAGATATATCACCAGTAGTACGCCAAGAATTCCCGGTATCTTTAGCCCATTCCCACGGTTTATTCGAACCCCATTCGCACATGCTAAAATAAACAGGACGACCAGCATCGTGAAGCGCATCGCGCATTAAAGCATAAGCTCCTTTCGAATTTACATTTTCACAATAGCACCAATCTTCTTTCAAATAGTCTATATTCCAACGAGCATATTGCAAAGCATCCTGATATTCATGACCAAGACTGGCGGAGTAACCCGCACAGGTAAGCTTACCACAGCAAGAATAAATACCTAGCTTCAACCCTTTGGAATGAGCATAATCGGCAAGTGACTTGATACCTGAAGGAAATTTTTTAGCATCGCATTGGATAAAGCCGTCGGCATCCCGTTGACCATGCCAACCATCATCCAAGTTGACATATTGGTAGCCGGCATCTTTCAGTCCGGTAGATACCATCGCATCAACAATACCTTTGAGTAAATCCTCGTTAATATTACACTGATACTTGTTCCAACTGTTCCAACCCATAGCAGGAGTATCTGCCAGATGTTCGAACTTCTGTGCTCTAAGATTTATAGAACCGAATAACAATATTGCGGTTGCTACAAATAAAATAGATTTCTTCATGATTCTTAATTAATTAAATATATATAGATTAGTTAATACATTACTTTAATTCGAAAGAAGCTTTCAGCAAGTCGCGCGAATTGCCTCCTACAAATATATTAAAAATTCCTGGTTCGGCAATCCAGCCGACCTTTTCTTTATAGAATTTCACATCATCCCGATCAAGATGGAAAGTAATGGTCTTCGTTTCGCTCGGCCGTAAAGATACTTTGCTGAATCTTTTCAGTAGCCTTATAGGCTGGCTCACCGAAGCATATAAATCGTGAATATAAAGTTGAACAACTTCCTCTCCTTCCCGGCTTCCTGTATTTTTCAAATCAACACAAACATCAATACCTTTATCTGCTGTCATCACCGGATTGAGCACCCGAAAATTGCTATATTCAAAAGATGTATAACTCAGCCCATAACCAAAAGGATAAAGTGCATCGTTTGTCACATCACGATAGAGCGAACGATATGGATCTTTCACATCTTCATCATGTGGACGTCCTGTCGGAAGCTGACTATAATATAAAGGAAGTTGGCCTACACAATAAGGAAACGAAACGGTAAGTTTGCCCGAAGGGTTGTAATCCCCAAATAAAACGTCGGCAATAGCATTACCGGCTTTCGTCCCGAGGAACCATGTTTCCAATATCGCTGTAGCGTGCTCTGCCAAATACGGGATAACAAGAGGACGCCCATTGGTGAGCAACACTACAATCGGTTTGCCTAAGGTTTGCAAATGTTTGAACAAATCGAGTTGATTGCCTACAATATCAAGATTGGCTCTAGACATCCCTTCACCTGACATCCAACCATATTCACCCATTGTCATGATAACAACATCCGAACGGCTTGCCAATTCCATCGCTTGCGAATAATCTTCAGGCTCTTTAGCATCAACCTTGCAACCTTTGGCATAAAACACTTTGCAGTCAGGAGCAGCGGCACGAATACCATCCAATATTGTTGTCGGATCATCAGGACGACTATAAGTAGCCCAACATCCATTCATATCGGATTTACTATTCGCCATTTCACCAATTACAGCAATAGTCTTCCCCGATTTAGTTAAAGGAAGAATATGATTATCATTCTTCAATAAAACAATCGATTTGCGAGCAGACTCAAGCGCAGCTTGTAGGTTTTCAGAAGTCATCACATCGGTTTTCTCCCTATTTGCATCACAATACAGATAAGGATTATGGAACAAGCCCAAATCATATTTTACTAAAAGAATTCTTTCGACAGCTTCATCAATAAGCTTCTCAGAAACTTTCTTTTGCTTTACCAATCCGACCAGTTTATCCCGATAAATATTGCTAATCATGTCCATATCGAGACCTCCCTCAATAGCAATACGTGCAGCTTCGATACTATCTTTTGCCACTCCATGAGAGATTAATTCGCGAACAGCATCATAATCGGAAACCACAAAGCCTTTCATTCCAAGTTCTTTTTTCAATATCTGACGTAACAAGAAAGGATTAGCTGCCGACGGCACACCATTAAATGAATTAAAAGACGACATCACTGAAAGATCTCCAGCTTTGACCGCAGCCCTAAAAGGAGGAAGATAAACTTCACGAAGTGTTCTTTCAGACATGTCTGTCGTATTATAATCTCTTCCGGCTTCTGCAGCTCCATAAGCGACATAGTGTTTGATACAAGTAGCAACCGTATTATTAGCACTCAAATCTTTTCCTTGAAAGCCTTTCACTCTTGCCGCTGCAATCATCGAACCTAGATAAGGGTCTTCGCCTGCACCTTCGGCAATACGTCCCCAACGCGCATCACGACAAATGTCGATCATAGGAGAATACACCCAATTGACACCAAAAGCACTAGCCTCACAAGCTGCTACACGAGTGGACTGCTCTATTGTCTTCAAATCCCAGCTTGATGATTCAGCCAATGGGATAGGAAAGGTAGTACGCATACCATGAATACAATCAAAACCAAACAATAGTGGAATACCAAGCCTTGTCTCTTCGACTACAATATGTTGATATTTGCGTGCCAAATCGGCACCGGCCACATTAAAGATGGCTCCTCCTTTCGAAGCTCGAATAACAGCAGCTTCTTTCTGAGCTGTAGTAGCAGGATCACCACCACTAAGTACCAAATTAAGCTGCCCCACCTTCTCTTCCAATGTCATTCGTTTTATCAAGCTCTTGATAAAAGCGGCTTTATTAGTACCTACGACGCCAAACTTATAGACTTTTTGTGCAGAGACCGAAACACAGCCAAACAAACAAGAGAGAAAGAGCGGAAGCAATATTTTTCTCATAATCTTTTTTTATTTATACTACTACAATGAAACAGGAGCTTTCAACACTATCAAACGGGAATTTCTTCCTATTTCTATTTCATAATTGCACTTATCAACAACCCAATCACCCGCATGAACATCATAGTAAGAGAAGGCACCTTTATTTAATACAAAGTCGACAGATACGGTATCACCTGTTTTCACAAAGACCTTTTTAAAATATTTCAATTCATGAACAGGACGAAATATAGAAGGATTTATAGGATGAACATAAACCTGGACCACTTCATCACCATCAATTTTGCTATTATTGGTGACTTTCACACTACCCACAACTTCGTCACCTTTGCCGTTCACTTTCAAATCACTATAATCGAATTTCGAATACGATAGACCGTAACCGAAGGGGAACTGAGGATCTACATTCTTTGTATCATAATATCGATATCCGACCATCAGACTATCGCTATATACCACGTTATCATTATCTTGATAACCAAACTTCACTGCTGGCACATCTTCAAGTTTCTTCGGCCATGTAAAAGGCAAACGTCCTGAAGGGTTAACCTTACCAAACAAGACATTGGTTATTGCATTTCCTCCTTCCATACCCGGATACCATGCTTCAATGACACTACGAGCGCTAGAAAGCCAACCTCCTAATTCGAGAGGAGAACCGTTAATAAGCACCACATTTAAGTTTTTATTAAATTTAGAGAGCCTATTGATTAAAGATTCCTGAGCCAAAGGGAAAGTAAGACTTTTCCTGTCACGTCCCTCGGTATCTAAACTATAATCAATGCCACCAACATAAACAATGGCATCAGCCTTACAAGCAGCCTTCTCTATTCTCGACAATTGACTCTTTGCCAACTGAGATTGCGGAGTCTCCCACTCTATACGGAAAGCTGCATCCCCAATGCCTTTACTATAAATGACGCACAAATGATACGGTACACCTTTCTTTAAATCGACAGCGGCAGTCACCGTACTGCTGCCTCTATTTGGATCGGCTATCGCAATAGGAGCGCCAGCCCATTCACCATTGTATACTAATGCAGAGCCACCGCCAACAATAAAGCGAAATGTATATTTGCCATCAACCGGAGGCATTATTTTAGCATCTAAACGAGCTTCTCTAAAATCTTCTACCTTAATTGAAGGATCGGGTGATTTCATCTCCCACATAAAATCTACCTTCGGCTCCACACGTTGAAGTACCGCCTCATCCTTTCCCTTCACAAAATAGCATGCATTGAATCCTTTTTGTTCATTAATCGGTTCCAATACATTTTGAGGAATGATTTTAAATCCGCCTAGATCATCTGAGGAGATATAAGTAACCTTAGCATCACCTAATAGATTTCTAATTCCTTTCAGAATTGTGATCTCATAAGGAGATTCTACCCATGAACTGCCACCCATTGCCAACAAACAGAAACGTTTGTCGACATTCGGTCCGGTGACCAGTATATTTTTAATCTTCGTAGTATTGAGAGGTAGCATATTCTTTTCATTCTTCAACAACACTACACCCTCTTCTGCCATTTGACGAGCAATTTGTTGGTGTTCTTTCGAATTCAAGACAGCACCGATCCTCAAATCACGTCCGTCCAACGCACCCACTCTTTCATAAACAGACAATATGTGCAAAACCTTATCATCGATAACCGAGACAGGAACCTTTCCTGCTTTAACGGCATCTAAGAACGTTTTGCCAAAGCCACAATTATCGCCACCCGGCATTGATACATCCAATCCTGCAAATGCAGCTTTCTCAGTAGAACGGGTCTGAAGCCAATCGGTCATCACAAAACCTCGAAAACCCCATTTGTTTTTGAGAATATCAGTCAACAATTTGCGACTATCACTAACAAACTCATAATTCACTCCATTCGCGGAGGTCATTATTGTTCCTACATCGGCATCCTGAACGGCAGCTTTAAAAGCTGGAAGATATATTTCATGCAACGTACGATCGTCTACTACCGACATATAAAAGTTTCTATTATCTTCCCGATTGTTGCATACAAAGTGCTTGGCGCAAGCTACAACGCCTTCACTTTGAATACCTTTAATGTCTGCTACAGCAATAGCGCCATTCAGATAAGGGTCTTCCGTATAATATTCAAAGAAACGTCCTCCCAGCGGATCGCGCAGAATATTTAAGCCAGGACCCAGCAATACTCTTCGACCAAGGGCTCTCGTTTCTTCCCCCATTACCTTACCAGCCTTCTCTATCATAGAAGGATTCCATGTCGATCCAAATAACACTCCACATGGAAAAGCAGTCGTTCCTACTTGAGCATTAGGACCGCGAGGTCCATCAGTCAATCCTAAGCAGGAAATGCCCAACCGTGGGATGCCCTTAAAACCATAATCGCCACCAGCACACAATGAGACTTTCTCCTCCAATGTCATCGAAGCTAACAGTTTATAGACTTTAGCACTATACCCTGTTTGTTGTCCCATTATCTGTATAGCGCAACACAATAATAATAAAATTAGCCAATTAGTTTTCTTATATATTTTCATCATTGTGAATATTATTTTATATCCGTCTCCAATTTACGGTATTTCACTTTCATCACATCCATTCGTTTCAATTGTGATTGCAAACGTATAGAGAAATCCTCCCACGATTGAAGATTTGTACTAGTCCAAGCTCTCTCGGCTAAAGCCAAGGCACGAGGGAATGCCATAAATTGCAAACGAGCATTACAAGGAATCATTTCCGTCCACAGATTGGCTTGCATACCTTTAATCAAAGACAACTGTTTGTCCGATAATCCTTCAGGGGCTATTGGAGCCCTATAAATTTTCTCAATCGTATTATTATCTTGTGGATAATCAAAATAGCAATAAGTAGTAGGACAAAGAATCACTTCATTTCCGTGATCAGTAGTTTTTTTAACCACATCGCCTATTTCTCCACGCCACCAATCGACTGTTGCAGTAGAAGACAAACCTCCTTCCAATATTTCATCCCAACCGATAAGCCGTTTACCGTTAGCATTGAAGAATTTCTCCATTTGATGTACAAACCAAGAGTGCAATTCAACTTCAGACTTTAGTCCCTCTGTTTTGATACGTGCTTGACATTCTGGACATTTTTGCCAATTAGTTTTATCAACTTCATCGGCGCCCAAATGCACATAACCATAAGGAAACATACTAAATATTTCTTTATAAACATTCTTGCAAAAATCGATTGCGGCATCCCTTCCCGGACAAATAGGAGCCGAGAACAATGCACCCCAAGAAGGAGTTTTAAAACAAGTAATATATTGATAGTTTGCCACAGCTGCAAAACAATGTCCAGGCATATCAAGTTCAGGAATAATATCAATACCACGAATAGCTGCATATTTCACAACATCTCTAATATCTTGCTGCGTATAATAACCTCCATACAAAGAATCACCGTCAACAACTTTGAAATTCTGCTTTGGAATAACAAAATCCGAGTTATTTTCTGTTTTTTCTCTATTCATACAGATCTGATCTATATTGATCATCTTACGCCATGCACCTTTCTCGGTAAGTAGCGGATACTTTTTTATTTGGACTCGCCATCCTTGGTCGTCAGTCAGGTGCCAATGAAACTTATTGAATTTATACAGGGCCATCATATCTAAAAAGCGTTCGACTTCTTTCTTTGTATAAAAATGCCGAGAAACATCAAGCATCAAACCGCGCCATGCATAGGCCGGTTTATCAGCAATCTCGACTGCCGGAACCGTCCACTTCATATTCTTCACTATCTTATTAGCCTCTATCTGCTCTGGCAGCAACTGACGTAAAGAAGAGATGCCATTGACAATACCTCGATAACTCTTCGCCTTAATATAAATCTTCTTGTTTGTAACAGAAAGAGTGTAGCTTTCATTTTGTCTATCATCCTTCGATAACAAAATCAAATTAATATCACCACTTCCTTTTTTCAATGTAAACCTATAACCAGTAGGGATCATTATATGTTTTAGATATGCAGCAGCATCTTTCAATGTTACATCAGAGAAACCTATACACTGTCCACTTTTGAAAGTAAAGTTCCCCGAATGTTCCACCACTTTCTGCGGTAATGGCACTATGCTGATGTGACCAAATGTTTTGGTAATAGAACACAGCAACACAAATAAAATTAATAGTATCCCAAATTTCTTTTTCATGATATAAATTTTAATTAAATATGACTTGTCTCTGATAAGAGGATTTATTTTTCAAGCTCACCTTAGCATCCAACAAATGGTAAATAGGAACTAGATGAATATCGGTGCCCTGTTTCGTAAAGCAGAAATTACCAGACGAAACAAGGTTGTCTCCTTCATGCAAGGCCGAATTATCTTTGCTATCGGCTCCTAATAATAGTGGGCCATAGAAAACTTTAAATTGTCGAAAGTTTGTATTTTTCTCATTGATTGTATGTTCATAGCGCACATTCTGATTAAAAGAAAGAATTAAAACATCTCCCTTTTTTAGGCTTCTTTTTAGTTCGACAAAGCCATTAGAAACTTTAGTTATGCAATGTTCTCCATTCAAAGTCAGTATTGGTCGATCTATCCAATATGGAGCTGCGAGTCGCAAACAGACATCTTTCACATTACTATCTACAATCTTCAGTACAACCCGATTATCAAAGGGATAACCTGTAGACTGAACAATAGAAACAAATTTTCTACCAGGCAGTCTGACAACAGCCTCGGACGAATGATAAAAAGGAATAATAATAGAGTTGTCTTCTGCAAAATAAGCATAACCGGCAACTCTACTAAGTCCCTCTCCCCCACGCATGGTGCAACACCATGAAGCCTCCTCTAAAAAAGGCTCTAAATTAAGTTTTTTACTTCCAACGCCAGGGCAATTATCACAACCAAAGCCCCCATTGGCACGTTGAGCATGAGCGATGGCATTGTAATATATTAATTCAGCATCATTTCGATAACTCATATCACCCGTATACTGCCATAGCTGAACAGCAAGCATATAAGAATCTACAATAGCACAAGGCTCCGTCCAAGTATCATAACGATCAAACCAATTATAATTGCCAAAGCATTCGGTCATTCCATCCGATTTATATATCTGCCAGCGCTTCACTGCCTCATCTGCATATTTCTTATTACCTGTAATACCGGCATAACGCATAAGCCCACGACATGCCGTAAGAGTAGCATGAGTTTGCGCTTTTATACTAACCAAATCAACCTCTAAAAAAGAGTTTATCATTTCATCTATTACCTCTTTAAGTGCAGGAATACGCAAAAGATCGTAAGCCTGAATAGCACCATCCATTCCGATATAAACACATCCAATATCCGTAGACAACATCCAGTGTCGATAAGTATGATCAATATTTCCCGATGCGCCCCCAACTTGAGAATGCCGCAATTTTGGATCTATTGGGTACTCTTTATACAAGCTCTTACCTTTTACAAAAAGGTTCATTGCAATAGACCGAATAACTGGCAATACCTTTTTATCTTTTTTCCATTTATAGTACTCGCACAATCCCCTCAACAACCATCCATTACCAGAAAGTTGTTGTTCATTAAGCATTCCATCATAAATGGTACCCATATATCCCCGAGAATTAAGATGAGCAGGCAAACGGCTCAGAATCTCTTGCAAATAAAGAGGCGCACGATGAGAAGCCTGTGCATCCATCACTAGCCCCAAAATAGTACGCCCTTCTGTATCGCCTGGCCATCCACCAGATTCCTTTTCTGTAAGAAACACATGATCCGGTTGATATTTACTTTCTTCTAAACGATCAAAATTCTTTAGCAGACGAGTTTTCAGTTCTCCCCCTATACGAATGTCTCCTAAGCTTATAGGGCGGATATCATTTCCTTTCCAAACCTTTGTGGCATGGGAATATGAAAATAAAAACAAGAACAATATAATAACTAAAAATAGTTTCTTCGCATACATACTAACAACAACTTTTTGTCATAAGGACGAAAAAATAATTTCTCCCATACGAAACTTGCGACTCACGGCCGTGAGTCGCAAGTTTCGTACTTATGTAAATTTAAGCACTTCCTTATGATAATATAAAACCATATAAATAAAATCTATAAAACTTCTACCATTCATCAAATCTATCTAATTTTTTCATCAACTACAAATTGATAACATCCCTGAAGCACATTACAGACAATAAAGCCATTTTTATGAGCTATAACTTTGACACCCCGTGCACAAACCAACCGAGATCCAGATTCAGAAACGTTTCTTTCATTTTGGGCCGGAATATAGATAGTAGCAGTGCTGCCAACCGGCACAGTAACTTTGATAACAACATGATGAGGTGTATGAACAATTTCGGATACCACTTTACCATATGGAGTCAAATTCGAATAATAGACTGACCGCAGAGTATCGACCAAAAGAGGCTTCACAACAAAATGTTTATACCCCGGATTATCTTCATCGGTATTCACCCCGGCAAGTGCTCGATAAAACCATGTTAAACCTCCCCCAAACATCGGATGATTGTGAGAGTCTGCACCATTCCATTGCTCCCAAGTCGTAGTTGCTCCTTGTTTGATCCAATTACCATAACTCGGAAAGTCTGTTTTATTCATTGCCCCGTAAGCTACATCGTTCAGGCCATTATTGGCAAGTGTTTCAAAAAAGAATTGCGTTCCGAATATGCCCGTATTAAGATGTCCTTTGTATCTATCTACAATTTCGTGTCGCAATGTATTAACTACAGCTTTATAACGTTCGCAAGGAACTCCCATTGCCAATGCAAAAACATTGCTTCCAAAATCTCCGTAAGTTTGTTCTGATGGTTGATAAAATTTGCGATGAAAAGCCGCTTTCACATTATCAGCGAGTTTGGAGTAATAGATAAGGTCAGCCTGATTATCCAATGCTTTAGCAGCCCTAGCAGTAAAATCAGCACAACGCCATAAATAAAACGTATGTACCAATTCATTTGTCGGAAGGCCGAATGCAGGAGCCCAATCTCCCAAATTAAGCCAATAATTAGGTTCTTTGGCATTAATATTAGCGCGATTGGAGACCATTGTACTATCCGCTGTAAGCCAAGTAAGCATATATCTCACTTGTTCTTTCATTGCAAAATAATTATCTGACAGCATCGCTTTATCGCCATAATGAACATAATATTCCCAAGGCATAATATTCATAGCAGCTCCCCAAGGCACACCACCTCCACAACCTGGTTGCCAAGGAGCACTATTGGGAACGTATCCGGTCTCCACATTCTGAACATCGCGCATATCTCGAATCCATTTCTGATAAAAAGCGGCAGCATCAAAATTATGCATCACGGTAACACATGACACCTGACCGTCGCCTGTATATGGAGAACGTTCACGATGAGGACAATCGCTGGCAATGCAGCCATGCATATTATCTAACTGAGAACGTTGCCAAATTGCATTGATCTGATTGAATAATTTATTCGACGTGTTGAATACAGCCGACAATCTCACGTCGGTATTGACAGCTTCTGCCGTCAACATCTCTGAAGATAAACGCCTTATTCCACTGATCACGGCCTTACGAAAAACGTACCAAGTAAAACGCGGTGCATACGATTCTCTTTTCGAGCCTTTCATAACATATTGCTGAATGCCGAGGGGAGATTCACAAATATACCTCACTTTTAAGGTGTCTCCTTTATGACCCTCGATATTCTTAAAATGAATCCATCCGGATATTTCTTTTCCAAAATCGACGAGATAAGTTCCGTCCGATTGTTTAGCTAAAGAAATAGGGCGCAACACCTCTGTTATCTTATCAGCAGGAGATGTTTGAGCCGTCAATTTACCAATTGGAGACTTACACAACAACGCTTTTTGCCACGAAACATCTCTACATCGAGTTGTAGACCAGTCGGAGATTTCTCGATTGGCATCATATAGTTCCCCATTATAAACCCCATTCATCAAAATAGGAGAGCAATTTACTTTCCATGTGTAGTCTGAGCACACTATTTGTTTACGACCATTCTTATATGTGATCTCTACCTGACATAATAGACAAGGAGTACCAAAGGTACAAACACATCCGCTTTTACAGTCATAAAAACCATTTCCCAAAATCGCACCTATCACATTCTGCTTTTTCTGCAAAAGATTTGTAATGTCGTATGACATATATAACACTCGATAATCTCTAAAACTATCGTCAATTGCTATTCCCTTATGTTTAAGTCCTTTGCGTGAAGTATAATTCGTAAGATTGGGTACAAAATAATCATTTCCCACTTTACGCCCATTCATATATAACTCGAAGTAACCCAATCCAGAGACAAAAACCTTTGCAGATGCGACATCATTATCGACCTCAAACGATTTGCGTAAAAGAGGTGCAGTTCCTTCCCAAGAAGCACCTATCCATTGAGCCTTCCAATCAGATGACGATAATAGCCCCATCCCCCAATATGCCACTTCACTCCAATTCGAAGCAATACCTCGATTGTCCCATACCATTACACGCCACCAATAATCTTTGCCAGATTTTAATGCGCTTCCATTATAAGATATTAAATACGAATTGGGAGAAGAGACCTTACCAGTATCCCATATATCAGGTTTGCCCTTTAATAATAAGTCTTTTGACGAAGCTACACAAATACGATATGCTTTCTGATACTCTCCACGAACTTTGGTAGAGCGAACTTGATTAATCCATGAAAGGCGAGGATGATGCACATCTACAACACTTGGATTAGAAACATGCTCGCACTTAAGGGCACCGACTTGTAATTGCCCCCATACATTATTTATCGGCCACACCATTAAAACAAAAAAGAACAACCGACTTATTTTTCTATAAAAAGGACTCATCTACCTCCGTTTATATTTATTATTTGGACCAAATATAACGATAATTAAACCGTCTGTTCGGTGCAGTATCACCATTGATACATAAAGATATAGGATCGTTTAAATCAGCAGGATTATCGGCCCACTTAAAATCAAAGCACATCGAATATCCATTCAAACCAAGCAACCGACGAGGGACAGATAACTCTATTTGCCTATCCGATTTTCTGTAACTAATATCTGCCGCATAATCCCAATGCTTAGTATTCATATTGTACTTCATTATCGTTGTTGTTTGTGCATCTTTCACTTTATAGTTCACTATATAATCATAGCCATACCATCCGGTATTGGAATTATGGTCAACGTCAATAAGCAACAACATCCAATTGGAATCCATACAAGAAGATAAGAGATTGGATGTTTGGACATAAAAATAAACATTCTTATTGTCAACTGCAACTTTTGATACAACAATATCGTTTCGACCAGAATTATTTGTATAATGATAGCCACCGTAGCCATTATGATCACGATGAGTAATATCCCCTTTCGTATCTTGATATTCAAGTTTAACCGAGCTCCAATCGTCGAAATGCCCATCAATATTTATTTCCTTAATACCAGAGCACACAGGTATCGGACGTACACCTTTATACCGTCTGATATTTTGTACCATCTGCATATAATAATTATCTGTATATCCACCTTTCATAGGTTCTATGGTACGATTAAACTCTGAATTGTACTGATCAACAAAATAGAAGGGGTTTCTTCTTCCCAAGAAATCAACAGGACCATTTTCATGCCCCGAAGGATCAAGTCCCGAAGTGTATTTGCCGGCAGTCCATTCATTCCAATCATTCAGATAGATAAAATCGGGATCACCTTTGATTGCATCATCCCAACGATCTTGGAAATAAATGCCATAACCTTCCGGATGAGTAAGAACTTTTTTAAGCCAAGGCACTTCAGCCGATTGAGGTAGGTCCTCGTCATTCAACTTCGGTTCTTGTGTCTTGATACGCCAACTTTTTCCCACTATTGATATTGGATGCTGAGCAGGAGTAACGGCAGCCTCTTCTAAACGCCCTTTATGCTTAGCTATAAGTTCTATTGGTGTCATTTTTGCCACGTTCGGATCATTCATTTGATATCCAAAACTCCAATTATCTTCGGTACCGACAAAGCGTTTTCCAGCCCATTCATAATATCCCCACCACATATTCCGCAACGTAAAGAAAGATTTCACTTCTTTAGTGTAATCGTCATAATACTGATTACAATAATCGGGATCTTTATAATGGAGGTTGTGGGAATCTGTTGCAGCTTTCGGATCATAATTCGGATTCTCGTGTTTCGTACCTGTACCATTTGCATCAACAGAAGGATTGGCATTATAAAGGAGCAATGGTTTTCCATTCCACATAAACCATAAATCTTTATACTTATTTTGCTTGTAAACTCCTTCATATAGTCGCTGAACAACCGTTATAACATTCCCATTAAAAGCCCAAAAACAAAATTTCGGGACATTATTACCTTCAGCCTTCATTTGTTCCATCGTGCGAAACAACACTTTCCATTCATCCCAATACAATACAGCATTTGTCACATCCAAAATGATAACATCAACACCAGCATCGGCAAGCATAGACATATCTTTGCGAATCACATATTCGTCTTGGCTTAAGAAATAGCCATATTCAGGTTCACCCCAATGATATGAACCGATAGTCCATTCTTTATTCTTATTATCCAACCGAGCCTTCGGATCGGCACTCAAGACCTTAGAAACGTCCGCTTTGTACGGCGAACCCATATTGTACTGCCCCTCATCATGCCAAGTAATATAAAAAATACCGACAGTACGTTTCTTATCCTTTTTAAGATTCCCAACATCTTTTGAAGTAGGCATTTCTCTCCCCAAGGCATCTGTAGCGACCCAAGTATCGGAATAAATATCACTTTTAGAAGGCACAACACTTCCTTTCTGAGCATAGCTTTCAGAAAAAGAGAAGAAAGACAACAGTAGAACTGCGATAACACGTATTTTATTATCCATATTTATTATAAAACAAGAAAAAGACAAGGGTACAAAAGAAAGATGTACCCCCATCTTCTACATATCAACTATTATTTTTCAAGATGCATATTTCTCACATGAATTGTAACCCCCGAATTACTACCCCAATCCATACGGAAAAAATCGCCAGCATTACCTGCCCAATTATTAGTGGACATTGCATCCGTATAATCATGAGTAAATGTAGTCCATGTATCTGCTGCAGGCACATCTACAGTAGTAGAACGACCACCTGCAGGTCCCCCACCTTTGTTACACCAAAAGAGCTCTAACGTAAATGCTTGAGTAGCTTTATATCTAAACTTCAATACATTACCTGCTTTAGCAGCCTTTAGTCCATAACTTGGGATATAAGGATCACCACCAGTTGTTACAATAGTATATTCATATAAATTATCCGGATTATCTTGTGATAAGTTAATCTGATTCATTCCTCCCGTATTTAAAGTAAGATAATCAATGCCGTCATAAATCATATCATCGGGATTGATTTTTGGAGTAATAGTCCATGTCTTTTCTGTAGACTTAGATTGATCATCAACATTTTGAGCCGCAATCATAATGTCGGTAGTCTTCACAATATCAATGGCCGAAGATCCACTACTTTGCGCATTAATTGTGATCGTCTTCTGATTATCATTCTTATCCTTATAAGTTACAAGGAGATTGACTGCGACACCAGATTTATTGGTCCACGTAACCAAGGCTGCACCCTCGGCAGGGATAACAGAAACCGTTTCCATTACATAATCTTTTGCCGTAGAAATACCTTCGGGTGTACCTTTAGCAGAAACGGAAGAAGAAGAGTGTCCATCATATGAACAGGCAGAAAGTACAAATTGATGTTCATTTGTATCTGTAAATCCTCCAATAACTGTAGATGTTAAACCGGTAGAAGAATCCACATCAAAACGACTCACTTTTTTATGTGCCGTTTCCCCTTTCGAATTCTGATAAGTAATCAATGTATAATAGTAATTATCAGAAGAGGGAGCCTTAAAGCTCAATGTCACAGAACCAATAAATGGTTGTGTATTAACATCACTCACAGGAGCGATATCCCCGCTATCATTATCCTTACTACAAGCAGCAAGAATAAATACAGAGAGAATTATTGATATAAAATAATATTTTTTCATTTTGTCAAAGACTTATATAAAGATTATTTCCACCCGGAATTTTGCCAATTATTACCTGTCAACGTTTGCATTTTATTTACTTCAGTACGTTCAAGCGGATAAAGCAAATATTTATCATCAATGCTTATTCTAGAACTAAATTTAAAGCGAGTATAAGTATATTTATTCCCATTTAGTGTAATATCCATACCAGTCATATATTGGAAATTATCTTTTAAGGTTTTCCAACGGCGAACATCAAAGAACCGTTTACCTTCAAAAGCAAATTCTACAAAACGTTCATTACGAAAGCGCTGCTCAAAATCGGCTTTCGACATTCCTGCTGATAGATCAGGCAGGCCCGCTCTTTCACGAATCTTGTTAACAGCATCACAAGCCGACAGAGTCATACTCCCCCCAATAGAAACTTCTGTATCAGGAGTACCAGCTTCATAAGCAGCTTCAGCGAAATTCATATATAGATCTGCTAAACGAAACAATCTGTTATATCCATCATAATTTGAAGTCTTTGAACTTCTAAAGTGATTAAACTTACGTAGATAATAGCCAGTAGGAGTATATTTCACCGAAGCACTATTCCTGTCAATACCTTCGTTACCGGTTTCATAAGTCTGCACAACCCTTCCACTTGGTTGATCTAAATAACGTAAAGCTCCATTATAATAGATCGATGCATAAAAACGAGGATCACGATCAGCATACGGATTGGATTCATTATAATGAGCTGAAGGGTTAATAATAGGGTGTAAATGTTCTGCATCAGTATAACCTGTAATAGGTTGTTCACCATTGGCCATATTATAAGCATCTACCAATTCTTGAGTAGGACAAATACCCGCTTGAGTCACACCATCATTTGTTGGCAGACCAAACCTTTGCCATATACTAAGGCGTCCATCAACAGCATAAATTGTTTCTTTGTCCGTATTTCTCTGATCGTATGGAGTAGATAAAAAATAAGAAGCATAAGCATTTGGAGCGCCGTCAGTTACAGTATTCCAAAGAGAATAATCATGTGCCAAGCACTGATAAAGAGCATTCTTTGTAACATTCAATGCATCAGTCCAAGTATAAGTACCGTCATCAAACAAGGGGCTTACTGCATATGTGATTGCTTCAGACTCAATCGCATAAGCAACGGCGCGAGTCATTATACCTGTTTGATTTGTATATATATTCCAAGAGAATCCTTGTTCTGTATCAGGAGTAGCCAATGCTGCATCACAATCAGATAAAATTTGCTTCACAACATCACCGACTTTAGCCTTGTCAGCCTTTGAATAATCATTATTTGTCCCTAAATCTTTCAGAATTAAAGGAACTTGGCCATAACGTCTGAACAGTTGTAGATAATAATATGCACGTAACACATAAGCTTGAGCAGTCCAACCAGCTCTTTCGTCATCTGTGCAGAATGCCTTTGCGGTAGATATATTAGCTAGAAAGACATTACATTTACGTATACCATTAAAAAACTGACTCCAAGGCTGCCCATCAAAACTGTAAGAAGCATAATTATCGACAGTCAAACCACTATTATACCAATATTGATATGCAGAGCCAGCATTTATTACACGCGAATCAACAGATTCGTCTGTTAAGGATGCAATATCCAACCCCATACCATTACGATAATTATAACATGAATTCAAATAGCCCATCGTACTATTTCTATCTGTCCATACCTGATTCATATTAGTATGACCATCATTATCCAAATCCAATTGGCTATTACAAGACCAAAAAGAAAAGATGCTCAATAATACGACAAACAACTTAATATCTATTTTCATATTCATAATCTTTTATTTTATAGCTAATTTATGAATTAAAATGAGGCTCTAACGCCAATATTATAGGTTCTATATACAGGAACCGATTCATAACCGCTAGCCTCAGGACCAAAGTCATCTGATTTCATGTGATCGAAAGTAAGCAAATTATGTCCACTCAATACAAATCGAACTTTTTCAAAGCCAATTCGTTTAACTAATGCAACGGGCAAAGTATAACCAAATTCAAGATTTTTCAATCTAAAGAATGCCCGATTATACACAAAGAAATTACTCGTTTGGTGGTTGGTAGAAGTTTTAGTCGACAGAGCAGGATAAGAAATATTCATGCCATTATTCCAACGTTCTTCTGTCCATGCATTACGATGCAATGAGCCATAAACGCCATCATAACTAGTCTCATATATACCCAGACCGGAATAAACAGAATTCCAACGAGCAACTCCATCAATTAGGAAACTCAAATCAAAAGCTTTATACCTGAACATACCATTAATACCATAAGTATAATTAGGCAAAGAGCCATAAGTAATTGGAGCTTTATCTTTTTCATCAATAACACCGTCATGATTTAAGTCTTGATATTTTAAATCACCAACACGAGGTGTACCAAATGAATATTTTGGACCATTATCAATTTCACTTTTAAAATTGTAAAAACCATTTCCGTTACTACGATCTACTAAATATCCGAAAACTTGTCCGTAAGAGAATCCTTGATCTTGATAAGGGTATACGTAGCCGTCTCCTCTTGATATTTCGCCGTCATTAATTACTTTGTTCTTATTGTATGCCATGAAGCCTCCAAGCTTAAATTCAAATCCATTTCTGAAAGTTTTACCTATAGACAAATTCAGTTCATAGCCTTTGTTCTCAAAGCTACCAGCATTAGATTTAGGATAGCTACCTAATGGAATTCCTTGATAAGAAGGCACTAAATTTGTAGAAGCTATTACGGCATTGTTTACCTTTTCTTTAAAGACATCGACCGAAAAATCAATCAGATTAAAAAAGCCTAAATCAAAACCGACATTCAACTTTTTACTCTTTTCCGCTTTGAGATTAAAATTACCTATACTATTCTCACTAACCCAATATTGCAGCGCACCAATTGGGCCACCCCCATTGAGTGTTACATTATCTTCATATGAATATCTACCCAGCCCATTTCTATCATCCGCAGTAGTACCATAAGCGACTCTTATTTTAGCTAAACTAACAGGCTTTATACTCTGCATGAATGGTTCATTTGAAATAACCCATGCCCCAGAAACGGCAGGTGTAACAGTCCATCGGCTTTGACGTGCATACTGCTCACTTCCGGCATACCCCATTACCAAACGCAAAGCATAACGATGAGCATAGTCATAAGATGCATCAATTCCAGACATTATATGCATATATGGTAATGCAGAATTTGCTTCAAAACGTTGATACAATACATATCCCATAGCATTTATATAATGACTGCTAAAGTTACGGTTATAATTTATTCTTCCTCTATAAGATAGATCATAGAATTCATTATTGCTTTTACTATATGCCAATGTTGTATTATCATCGGTGCCCTTTCTTACAAAATTCAAATCACTAGAGGTAGCATCTCTTTGGTAGCGTCTATAATTCTTTGTCGTAAGCAGAGAATTCGTTGTATTCGACATGTAAGCTACATCTCCAATAAGGCTCAACCCCTTTGTGAGAAAATCCATATTTAAGTTTAATCCGAAATTAGCATAAACATTCGTAACTGTATAATTAGCATATCCTGTACGATTGACCATACCATAAGGTGAATCGTTCTCATTTTGAGTAACTAAGACTTCTCCACCCGGATAAGGAGCATTATCTACAGACGGAGTCAACGGACCGTAAACAGTAGAAGGCATAGTGAATAGATGTGGGTAAATAGAATTTAGAAATCCTGCACCAGGAGTATGTTCTTTCTTAACATTTCCTGTCACATTCATATATGCCTTCAAATAATCTGTCACCTTTACATCAATATTAGTCCTAAGGTTAAACCAATAAAATTGATTATTAGGACCGTATTTATCGTTAGATTCAGTCTTATAAGGCCCATCAGAATGCATCATATTAAAATTAGAATAGAATGTAACTTTATCATTGCCACCCGAGAGGTTGATACCCAAACGTTGTGTTTGGACAAGCTTCTTCAACATCATCGAGCGCCAATCAGTATTTGGGTAAAGATAGGGATCAGCTCCTTTACGATAATTGTCAATATCAGTAGCCGAGAAATAATAATTTTTACCCATTCCATCATTATAAGCAGCTTCATTGCGAAGACCAGCATATTCAGCAGAGCCAATAAAAGCAGGTTTGGTTGTCATCTCATGAAATGATTCATTGAAATCAAAAGATATTTTCATTTTACCAGCAACACCACGTTTAGTGGTGATGACAATCACTCCATTAGTTCCTTCCGTACCATAAATAGCCTGAGAAGCAGCATCCTTTAGTACAGAAATTGAAGCAATCTCATTGGATGAGATATAAGACAAACTATACGCTTCCGTACCAGGATAACAAGGTAGACCATCAATCACTATCAACGGAGAATTATAATGCATATCCGATAAACCTCTAATATGGTAATCGTGATTTTCACGAGCAACTTCACTATAAGTCTCGTGTGAAATAAGACCGGCAAAATTACCTGCAAATTGCGCCGAAAGAACAGTCACAGGAGCTTTCATTAATTGCTCTGTTTGAACAGTTGATGCAGATCCAGAAAAAATGCCCTTAGACATTTTTGAATAACCCAAGTCAATCGCTTCATCAACATGATGAATATCAGTAGAAAGAGACACATCCATCTTTTGTCTTGCACTAGCCTTTACACTATGATATCCCAATAATGAAAAGATAACAAAATTATCCGCTTCTTTCTTCATTACTACAAAAGATCCATTCAAATCGGTAGTCCCCAAAGTAGCTCCATCTTGAGAAGAAATAACCACTCCTTGCAAAGGTCTCCCTTCGGCATCTTTTACCTTACCGCTAATACTTATATTCTGTGCAGATAAAGAGAATGCCAATCCAAACAACAATATAAGTATACATATATATTCTTTGCCTTTCATCATAAATATTTATTAAAAAATAAGACTTTATTACCAACCTTTATTTTGCCAATTTTCACCTGTAATAGAAAGAACTCTATTTACCTCGACAAGAGGTATTGGAGATTTCAACCACTTATTAGAATAACAAAGACGAGGATTGCCATTTACAGATTTGCGTGCATAAGTATAAGTTCCATCAGAATTTCGGATGATTTTTGCGGCAGTCACCCATTTATCAGTATTACTTAGATCATCTGTAGGCTTATGCAAACGACGTACATCAAAATATCTGGCCTCTTCTAAAGCAAGTTCAACACGCCTCTCATTAATAATGCGATTTAGTAATTCTTGACCAGTAAGGTTCGAAGCAATATCTGGCATTCCAGTCCTTTCTCTTATTTCATTCACTGCAGATATTGCTTCATCTTCATGTCCCGCATGTGCAGCTGCTTCAGCAAAATTCAGAAGGATCTCTGCCAATCTGAATTCTTTATAATTGGCCTCTCCTCTATAAGATCCGTCATCACCGGAAGTTGGATGCATATATTTACGTATAAAATAGCCTGTACGGGTTTTTGTCCTTCCATTTGCAGAAGTACCGGTTTGAGGTTCGCCAATATAAGTCATTATCATACGTGTACGACGTCCCTTATCTGCTGGATAGTTTTCATAAGCGCCAGCCTCTTCGGCAAAAGGCCACCAAGTATATCTTTTTGAACCATTATAATAAACATCTGCATAGAAACGAGGATCTCTATCCAAATAAGGATTTTGAGGATTATACATTGTATTATTCTTATTATAATTCGGATCCAAATGCGTTTCTTGATCATTGTAAGGCTTGTCCAAATTTAAAATGGTTTCACCATTCGTTGTTTCAAAACAATCTACCAATTCTTGAGAGGGGCAAGCCCCGGATTTATAACCTCGCTGTGCTCCTATACCTTCTACATCAAAACTTAAACTGCTCCAACGTGTTTGAAAGATAGTCTCCTTATCTATAGGATCTGCAGAATATTCCATTGAATTACAAAAATATTCATTCAGCATAGCAGACTTTGCAGCCAAAGCATAGCCATCAGGGCCGAAATAACAATGTTCATTATTATATGAAGCAGGGTCATGCAAAGTATTATATAGTTCGTAACCTTGGGCTTTCAATCCATCTTTAGCCTCTTTTGTCACATTGTATGCTTCAGCCCAGTAGTTATTGTCGCCACAATACAAAGGACTAGCTGCATATAATATCATGCGAGATTTAATGGCATAAGCCAGGGCTTTAGGTAAGCGGCCAGATTCATCATTAGTCGTGATACGCCATGGCAAATCATTACAAGCCAAAGCTGCGTCACAATCTTTTATGATAAACTGAACAGTTTCATAATAGCTAGCTCTCTTTGTCTTAGAAAAATCATCGGTATAATTTAAAGGAGTATCAATAAGAGGCATACCACAACCAAACCATCGGAGTAACTCTTCATAATAATAAGCTCTCAACAAATGAGCTTCAGCCTTCCAACGAGATCTATCACTCTCATTGCTCACTGTTGCCTTATCAATATTTGCTAAGAAATAGGCACAATCATGTATAGAAACAAAATAATTATCCCAATAACTTTCACAATTTGCTCCTTGTCCGGAAACTCCCCAAGAAGGGTGATTTGAAGCTGAGGCATCTCCACTATAATATCGAGCAGAGCCCGCCCAATTCACATCCAAATCATCAGCATCCCAAGCTTCGTCACACCAACAAGCTGGTCCTCGCTCCCAGAAAAAATACAAATTACCTTTTCCAGACATATTCTTATAACAAGTATTCAAATATGCTGCCACTTTATCATTGTCTTTAAAAACCTCTTCCAAAGAAATTTTCCCATCAGGAGCTTGATCGAGAATGCTACTACAAGAAGAGAGGAAACCCCAAAATAGAACAACCAATATACTATAATTCTTTATATATTTCATAGTAGCTTTATTTAGAAATTAATATTAAATCCAAAACTAACCATTTTAGTAATCGGATATCCGTAAGGATTGTCTTGTTCAGGATCTAGATGAGTTGTATGTAAATGATCCCAACAATATAAATTCAATCCACTAGCGTATATACGACAACTACTTATACCGGCAAACTTCAAGGTTTGCTTCGGTAGTGTATATCCAAGCTCAAGATTCTTCAAACGCAAGAAAGCCCTATTTTGGACGAAGAAATCATTCGATTTCTGACTAGTAGAACTACTTTGAGTTGTTAAGGCCGGATAAGTAATATTTTCATGATTAGCCCAACGCTCGGCCGTCCATGCAGTACGATGATATTGGAAATAATAACCATGCTGAATATTTTCATAAACACCTTGTCCTGAGTACGTCATTGAAAAATGAGCCAAACCCTGGAACAAGACAGAAAAATCAAAGCCCTTATATCGAGTAGAAAATCCGAAACCATAGTTTATGCCTGGAATGGTTGAATATTTAATAGGAACTTGATCTTTTTCGTCCACAGTTCCATCTCCATTCAAATCCATATATCTAAAATCACCGGGACGAGGAGTTCCGAACGAATAATTCAGGCCACTTTGCTTAATATCATCTTCCGAAACAAAATAACCATTATTTTTAGAATAATCTATTTTATACCCCCAACATTGCCCTAGTCGATAGCCTGTGGTACGGTAACGACAAACATAATCATCTGTACAAATGGCTTCATCATAATAAGTGACTTTATTTTCATTTGTTGCATAATTGCCTTTGAGTTGAATATGCCAATCTTTAGTAATATCTTTATCAAAAGTTCCTTCTATCTCAAAACCATGATTTTTCATTTTACCCATATTAACTCGAGGTATATTATCTAGCGATACCCCCTGAAAAGCGGGGACGGTATGACGAGCGATCAATATCTGTGTCCTATTTTCCGTATAATAATCAGCAGATAATGTCAAGCATTTAAACAAGCCTATATCAACACCAATATTTTGTTTATGGGCAATTTCCCATGTAATGTTCTTATTCCCCAACAAACCTTGAGACACAGAACGAATACTAGAAGTTCCTAAACCACCAACATAGCTCGTACCAACAATCTGTATATTATCTTGATACAAAAAACGATCTCCCATTTTATCATTACCAACTTTACCATTTGAATAGCGCAACTTTAAGTTGTCCAGCACCTTTATATCCTTCATGAAACTTTCATTACTAAGAATCCATCCAATAGAAAACGCAGGAAAGAAGCCAAAACGTTTCGATGGTGAGAACTGTTCCGAACCATTATATCCCATATTAAATTCGGCCAAGTAACGAGAATCATAAGCATAAGTAGCACGAGCACAAATGCCAAGTACATTATATGGTATACTAGCTCCACCATCCTCCCAATAGTCGCGTTGAGCCAAAAACATTCCGCTTACATCATGTTTCTGAGCGAAAGTACGATGATAATTGATTGAGGCTTGTGCATTAATAGAATATAAGGATGAATAATCTCTGGATATACTTAAACTTGTAGGAGTAGAATTATGCAAAGAATAAACAAAAGTACCATCTGTATAATTCGGTATCAAATAATAGTCAGCTTCTGTCTTGTAACCTTCACGCCGGCTATATCCCGAACCATTATAAGATACTTGCCCTCTCATACTCAATCCTTTAATAAACATACTTAAATCCCATTCCAAAGCTAATTGAGTAGACAGATCAACCTCCGTATAATTTCTAAAGCCTCTACGGTTCATAATTTCAAAAGGAGAACGATCCATATTAGTAGGACGGACCATCATATCAGTCGGAACTCCATATCCTGCAATGGTTAACGGACCAGCCTGAAGAGGCAACATGATTTGAGCATTATAAAACAAATCGGATATCATGTGAGTTTGACCGTTATATAGACCAGCTACAGCAGGCATATTAGTCGTCTGAATACATGTACTTACATTCAGTTGAGACTTCAAAGATTTGGTAATCTGATAATCCATATTGGAACGGAAATTCCACCGATCCATCTGGCAAGCGGAATTATAACCCAATTTATCCTTTGATTCTGTCTTCAAGTTACCACCTTGATGAATATAACCGGCATTCATAAAGTATGTAAAACGATCTGTACCACCAGACAAGTTAACATCAGCTTTTGTCTGCGGCGTATATTTACGGAAAAATTCATCCATATAATAATGGTCACAATATAAATATCTGCGCGAAATCGCCTTTGTTTCATAATCCGGATCGGAAGGATCAAGTCCCCACAGAGGATTTTTGAATTTTCCAATCACATCATCACTATATTCAGGATCTTTTCCGTCATTTTTCAACGCTTCATTGCGCAATGTCATAAAATCCCAAGAATGTAAACGGGTATCCTTACTACAAAAAGAAGTGAAACTCTGTTGAAAGCCAACAGACAAATGAACTTTACCACTTTTTCCACGTCTAGTAGTAATCAAGATTACCCCATTTGCACCACGGACTCCAAAAACAGCTGTTGCCGAAGCATCCTTTAGCACAGAAACACTTTCTACTTCATTCGGATCAATTTCAGCAATTATATTGCCTCTAATATTATCATAGTTCACTCCATCGACTAAGATTAATGGAGAATTACCATTCATAGTAGACACACCTCGAAGATACAAAGAACCACCATCTTGACCCGGTTGACCACCATCGCTTTGTGTAGAGATCAAACCAGTGATACGACCAGCTAATGCATTATCTAAGTTCGGCGCCGAACTTTTCCTCAAATCTTCGGCACTAGCAGTAGAGATAGATCCGGTCACAGACACTTTCTTTTGTGTACCATAAGCAACAACCACAACATCTTCCAAGACCTTAGAATCTTCCAACAATACAATATTATTGAAATGATTGGGTATAGCAGTAAATTCTTGAGAATGAAAACCCACATAAGAAACAATGATTAAAGTTTCTTTTGAGGCCTTCAATATAAAATTACCGTTCAGATCGGTAATAGTACCCTTTGCTGCATTGCCCTTTGCATATACAGAAGCACCAATGATAGGTTCTCCTTTTGAATCTTTGACAACACCTTTAATGAGAATAGATTGAGCAAATACCTGACTACACAATAATGATAAAAGCAATATCATCGCAGGAAATCTAAAATATTTTGCGTATTTGCCAACATCTCGAGATGTCTTTTGTTTCATTTGATTTGTTTGTTTCATTATAATTTCATTAAAAGGAAATAATAAGGTTAACTAATAAGATTTATAACTAATACATATACTCTATATGTAAAGCTTAGCTTCTTCTATAACAATAGAAAATAAAGTAAAGCATCATTAAAAGAATCAAAGTGTTTCATACACATTCGTTTTTATTTTATTAGATTCATATTCTTATCTAATTAATAGGATTACCATCAACAGTCGCTATTTGCATCACCATCATTTCGGCTATACAAGAGCCATGACTATGAGAAGAATTGGGAGAGCCAACCAAAGGCATTATTTTCAGAAAACGACCTTTTATACCAAACTCATTCTTATTAGTATCTATTTTCTGCCAACAAATTGATTTCTGAGCAGGAATATTATCCCAAGTCAGTAATGGTATCCAATTATTCAAAGCCACTTCATTATAATCAGCCGCATTACCACCATTTTTAATCGGTACAAATTTAAATGCGTCATCTGTAGATACAGCAAAAGCACATTTTTGGATACAATATTTTAAATCTTGACGCTGAATCAGGCCTACCCCCAAGATATTGAGTTGCTTTTGCATATCAATAACAATAACTTGCTGTCCATTATAACCATCACCATACCATCTGTCACCAAAAAAAGCGTGATAATCTTTAAAACTATAATCATAATCATCACCATTAAATTGCCATGCATAATCGTTCCATGAGCCATACATCCAATAAGAATCCTTGTCATTATCAATCATCGCTGGAGCTCCGGCACCATCAGCTCCAGTAGCGCCACCCCATTTATTATCTTCATTACAAAATACTATTTTCCAATTACTGCGATCAGCTGCAACCCAACCGTATTTCGGGTTACTAACTACCAAATATTGAATATCTTGTGATAAGTCTAACTGAGAGGCATCACTACCTGCTTTAAATTTCAGAGGTAAAAGATATGTATGATCATTCGTCAATCCGCTACGCGATATGACTAAAGTAGTATTTGATGATTGGTCACCTTTTTTAAAAGCAAAATCGGTAAACTGGCAACACGATTTTGGCATTGCATCATAAGATGTGCCATGAGACAAATTATAAGATTGTACCAGCGATTCAATATCCAAATCATCAAATCCACAGCTGAAGTTACTTACATTCTCATCATAATTACTAATAGAAGCGCCTAATTTCACATTCAGGCTTTTGTATACCATACTTGGATTATAATCTTCAATTGTCCAACTTAAAGTGGGGGTAATCACATTTATAGTCAGAAGCATCTTATCCATTTTTGTATTAATGGTATCGCAATCGCTATACAATTGTAGTGGTAGAGCAAGCTTCAAATTAGGATTAGCTTTGACTGCTGCACGCAATTTAGCAACGTCGAAATCAACGCAAAAATTATTCAATCGATCATCGCTGGCAATTACAACATCTGTTCCTTTTTTAAACGTATAAAAATCTGCAGGAATAACAGTATATCCTTCAGCTGCATCACCGAAAGCAGATTGCATCTCGCTGATAGAAAGTGCTTTGATCTTTGCACTTGCTTTTTCCGATACATGAGAACCGGCCTTTACAATAGTGATAGAATCTTCCGGATCAGCACATGCCGTATTGATCATTATACTCCGCACCCCAGAATCCTTTACATAAAGAATTTTATGGTATTTCTGCATAAGCAAATCATCTAGCTTATACTCGGAGCTACAAGAAGAAATGCCCAAGAGCAATCCTCCTACCAATAAAAAGTTACATAATATATTTTTCATATTAAATTATTAATTCATGTTATTACATTTAAGATTACTTTTCCAAAGGCTTATTGCTTTATTCAGTGATATAAAACAATAAATATTCGCTCTCGTTTTCTCTGTTTCTCATTTTGAAGTATTTTTAATGTTAATAAGTTTCTTTTTTCGAATGTAAAATTCCGATTTTTTTTTTATAAAACTTATCACAAAAAGTTCAATATTTATCAAAAATGTGTCAAAAATCTTTTATTAACAGCTTCAAAACAACACAAAAAAATGTTAGCTACTTGATTATAAATAATATAACATCTTTATCATACCTATACTTGGCATACTGTTATTGTTGTAAAATTGAGTCACAATCTGTCGTAATGAAGAGAAGAATATAAGTAAGCAGGACGGAAGACAGTCCCGTTTTACTTTGCATTATTGCTCTTATCCCTATTCGAAAACAACGTACTCATATCATTGCAATAAGATATGGATGTTATATTGGTAAGTTACTGAAGTCAAGATAGCAACTTCTGTTAGTTACTGTGGTCACGTAAGGACGTTGTTTGCGACTCACGGGCGTGAGTCGCAAACAACGTATGTTAGTTTTTTCGGTGACGTCCTTAAGTTTTTTTGAAAACGTATGGACGTCAACAGTTTTAGGTCCTTATGTGGTTTTAGAAAAAAAAGAGCGATACCGAACTAAAAGGTTATTTGCATGTAACACATTGATAAACAATGAGAAAATGATAAGGACGAAAATAAATGTTTGTACTTATAAACTTTTATTTTCGTCAAGACGAATTTTTATGTTCGCCCTTATCATTTTTCGAAGACTGTGGTGTACTGAATTTGGTTGACAGTTAAACACTAGTAAACCTAAGGGAGTTGACAATTACAATCATGTATACCTAAAGTAGTTGTCAACTCTGCAAAGTTAATCCTATTTTTATTGACAAACAAGTATTGTTTGTTCTTTATAGTTTGTTTTGTTCAGCTGATGCTTTAAAGCATCAGCTGAACAAAGTGGGTTTGGATGTTCTCCCGGGAGCATTTGCATCGGTGTTTTCATTGCCAGAGCTTGGTGCGGTCGTGCCCAATTGTAGAGATATATGGATCTGGCGACACCTTCCAAGGCTTCATCAAATGTTTTATTCTCATAATCGAAGAGCCATCCGTTCTTAACGGTATTGTTCATCCTCTCGGCCAGTGCATTGTGCAAGGGGTCGCCCGTTTGCGTCATACTGATAGCGATTCCTCTTTCTTTGAGCTGTGACACATAACCTTTTGATGCATACTGCACACCTCGGTCGGAATGGTGGATAAGACCTGAAAGGTTGAATCCCTGACCTTTATAAAATCTGCACGCCATCATCAACGCTTTTGCCGGTCCTTCCGCTTCAAGAGTCCGAAAGAGGGCATATCCCACAATGATGCGGCTGAAGACATCCGTCAGCAGCGAAAGATAGGCAAATCCTTCTTTCGTGGATATATAAGTGATGTCACCCACCATCATGCGGCAAACACCACAGGCCACGTATTTAGGAGATGTGTTAAGCAAATCCGGATAGATCCGATATGGATGATCGGAGTTGGTCGTACGAGGTCTGTAACGTCTGCGGCGCAGCATCATCCCGTTGGCCCGAAGGACATCGATAAATTGGTCGCGTCCTATCGTGAACTTTTCTCCGAACCGAGACTTACACAGACTGTAAAGCTCGCGGCAACCGCTTCGGGGAAGCTCCTGACGCAGAAATTGACAGTAATACGTGATGCTGCTTATAAGTACATCTTGTTCGGCATTTGTTTCTTTGTGCTTGTAGTACCCTTGTCGGGAAATGTCAAGCAGTCCGCAAAGGGCGGATATGGTATAACTCATACCTTTACCCGCCTTTTGTGACAAGCAACCTACTACTTGACATCGGAGTTTTTTCGTACCTTGATGTGATACTTCTCTTCAGCCAGGTCAATCATGCAATCATAAACGTCACGGGCCATCTCTGCACGCTTCAGCTCAGATTCCAATTCCTTAATGCGCACTTTCAAAGAGGTGATGTCTTCTTCTGAAGAGACATCCTCTGTACCGGTTGTTACAGCTTTATCCTTCATATTTAATGGGAATGGTTTGTCTTCAAGCCCAAAGATACGAAGCCAATTCCGAATTGAACCTCTGGATATACCATTTGCTTTTTCAAGGGTATACTTACCCTTGCTTCCATGAAGGTAAGAGTTTAAAATCTCTAGACGAATCTGATCGTCAATCTTTTTATTATTTCTCATTTTTGAATAAGTTTGTGTCAACTTATTCAGTACATGTCAACAAAGAATTACCTGACACAAGTTTACATATCATCGCCATAGAAACAGGTTCAAACACATATATATCAAATACTAATCATCGTATGATATTTTCACCGTCTGCAAATCTCGAGAATTAGGTCCAATCGAGATATTGAAAATTCCCTTTTCTACGACAGATTTCAACTCACTATTGTAAAACTTCAAATTGTCTGAAGTAACGGTAAATGAAACAATCTTTGTCTCTCTCTGTTTCAAAAAGACTTTCTGGAAGTTCTTCAATTCTTTTATCGGACGAGAAATGCTGGCAACCGGATCGCCAACATACAACTGAATTATCTCTTTACCATCACAATTGCCAATATTTGTTATGGGCACACTAATTTCAAGGCTATCGTTATTACCCTTTAGGTGCATTTTGCTAAGAGATAATTTTCCATATTTATAGGAAGTATAACTTAAACCATATCCGAAAGGATACAGCGGAGTATTATCGCAATCAATATACTTGGATGTCGCCCAGAAATCGGAAAGAGGGCGTCCGGTATTCAAAGAGTTATAATATATAGGAATTTGGCCGATATTCCGAGGAAAAGTCGTCGTCAACTTTCCTGAGGGATTAACCACTCCGAAAAGCACATCACTCAAAGCTACTCCAGCCATTGTTCCACCATGCCAAGCCTCAACTAGAGTAGAAAAACAATGATCTTCTTCAGACAAGATCAAAGGGCGGCCACTCAAAATTAACACAGCAACGGGTTTACCTATGGAATGCAGTGCTTTAAGCAAGCGTTTTTGACATTCAGGCAACGAAGGATTCGATTTTGAACGGGCTTCACCACTCCACGATGCAGGTTCGCCAACCGCAGCAATAATAACATCTGCATCAGACGCCACTTTTACAGCTTTTTCGATGAGCGAATCGGTTGGAATAGAATAGTTGCCATCGTACAGGCATTGTTCCTCCGTATAATTACTCCCTTGCGAATAGACTACCCGTGCCTTATCGCCAACATATTCTTTTATAGCTTCATACACGCTACGGGCAGGCTTATCGAAATCACTGTTTGCCCAAGTTCCAATAAGTTGTTTGCGGCTATTGCCCAATGGCCCGACAACTGCGATTTTACATTGAGGCTTCAAAGGCAACAAATTAGCACTATTTTTCAAAAGAACAATTGATTCGTCGGCCAAATCGCGTGCAGCTTTCAAATGAGAAGGAGACAAAGCATCAGCCTGCCGAGCCTTATTGTTAATATATTTATATGGATCGGAGAATAGTCCAAGTTTATATTTAGCTTCTAATATGCGGCGACAAGCCACATCAATATTTTTCATCGTAATATGACCTTCTTTTAGCGCTTTCTTCAGAGAAGCCACATAAGCTGCACCCCCCAAGTCCATATCTAGACCAGCCTTTATCGCTAGTTCAGCTACAGTTTGCCCATCTCCGATACCATGATTAACCATTTCGTTTATCGAATTGGCATCTGATACAACAAAACCTTTAAAATTCCATTGATTACGGAGCAAATCTGTCAATAACCACTGATTACCTGTAGCAGGCACACCGTCGACAACATTAAAGGAAGACATCACAGTAGTAACACCTGCATCGATCGCACTTTTATATGGAGGAAGATAATAATTGTACATGCTCACTTTGCTCATATCGGCAGTATTATAATCACGTCCACCTTCGGCAGCTCCATACAGAGCGAAATGTTTAACACATGCCAACAACGTATTACCAGCCGCCAAGTTGTTGCCTTGATAGCCACGAACCATAGCAGCAGCTATCTGCCCCCCAAGATAAGGGTCTTCACCTCCACCTTCAGCAATACGCCCCCATCGACAGTCTCGACAAATATCGACCATTGGCGACCATGTCCAATTCACGCCAAAAGCAGTTGCTTCATCTGCAGCGATGCGAGCGCTCTGCTCAATGAGCGGCATATTCCAGCTACAAGAACTTGCCAATGGTATAGGAAAGATAGTCTGATAACCATGAATCACATCCAATCCAATAAGTAAAGGAATCTTCAAACGAGATTTCTCGCAAGCCAATTTCTGAACATGTACTGCCATATCATAATTATAGCCTACGGAAGTTGTTCCTAATAATCCCGCACGGATAGAGCCATCCAAATCGAGCATTTCACCGTTATATCCAGGAATATTCCCACCACTCAATATCATTTGACCTATTTTCTCCTCAAGTGTCATACGCTTCATCAATGATGATATGTATGTATTCATTCTTTTGGTAGAAGATTGACTAAAAACAGGAACAGAGATTAACACTGTTATAAAAAAGAGAGACACAATTTTCTTCATTTATTCTGCTATCGCTAATAAAGTTTTTATTTCGAATGTAAAGTTCAGAATAATATCTAAGAGTAATTAGCACAAAATGTTCAATTGCTATCAAAAACGAGGCGACCATCTGAAGTAACGTTACTTTTAGAGCCTATAGCGTCCAAACTAAAAGCCCAGTATCACTTTTTGTGCCTCGGGTATAATATCAAAGATACCATTATTGCCATTTTTCCGACAATCGGCAAAATGACCCTGCTTACAAATAACATGATAATCAAAACCACGCAGAGAAGCATCTATACGATTATCAGAAATCGTAGTAAACGGCAACGACACATTCTGATGGAGAGCATTAAGACGTAGACGCCATACAAGCTCCTTAGACTTAGCATTACAAGCAATAATCATCCGATCTTCCTTCAACAGGATTATAAAAACAATCCGTGTTCCCCGCACCTGGCATTCTATCTTGAAGGATTTTCCATTCGAAACAACTTTGGGTGCCATCCAACTCATCTCGATGAGTTTTCCTGCTTTATCCACAGTATAAAAGCGTAAACCTGCTAACAACTTGTCGGAGCTCCAAAGACAACCATCGACAAACGGTAAAGTCGTATACAAGCATTGAGTAGAAGTACCTGGCTTATAAAGATAATCGGAGGCATAATTCTCGTTAAACAAATGAATATCCCGAATATAAAATGTATTACCTTCCCACAACAAATTAGCACGATAATAACGGCTATCATACCATACAGTCTTTCTATTTTTATCCCGAAAATCAGACAAAGCAGAAAGTGCTGTCGGAGGAGTTACCGAATAACATGATCTATACCATTTTCCTGTTTCAGCCAAAGTTTGAACTTGTATTTTGCCCTCCTGCATGAGTTTAGCAAAGATAGGCATTTGCATCTCATACCCAACATGCATCGCATTCCATGTGAAAGAATTTTCTTGTCCGGCCTGAGTATAGGTAAAACCCAAACATGGATCTTCGAACATCGACTTGGCAAACCACTCCACCCATTGTTGTGAAGCTCCGCAACCACCATATACAGGTTCAAGTGTAGCAACAGATTGAGATACACCTCCAATACCACTATCGTATTGATAAATGGGATCGCTACCCAGCATTCTAAATATGGGGACAGGTATTTGCCCTACAATTGTTTGAGCAGGCATATAAGCATTCTTGCGACTGGGATAATAAGCCTGCCCCCAATATCCTCCCCACATCGTATATCCATCTGTACCAACCTGGTCGCGGCAATTGCATGAAGCTATAATATGATACTTTTCATACATATAGGCCAAAGTATGAGCATCGATAAACCAGGAACCAACAGATGAAGGATACTTCCCGAATATTTCTTTAAATTTAGCCATATACACATCGACCAGCTTTTCGCGTTCAGCAGGAGTATACCCAGTAGAAAAGCCTACATTTGCATGCCAATCCCACGGATAACGCCCTCTCCATTTAAGCCCAGCAGCCTCGACATGAGGTTGGGTAATCTCCCACCATCCACCTATTTCATTTTCTGCGGGCAGTTCCTTCAAGAGTTTTTGATACTTAGGATTTATCAAAGCATCATATTGCAACAAGAAAGTTGCTTTCAGATGATTCTGTCTGAGACAAGCCACTTGACTGACCACAGTCTGATAGAGTACATCATCAGTTATTTCGGCTATTCGAGGCTCTGTTTGACGGATGAAATTTACAATGTTTACAATGCGTGGCCTTTGTTGAAAAGAACAGAATAACACACTCCCCAATAAAACAAGAAGTAAGCGGATTTGTTTCTTCATGATACAACAGATTATTATTTATTTTCTTCTATGTTTTTTATTTTATATTCACTCGGTGTCATACCGAAATGTTTCTTGAATATAGCCGAGAAATAAGATTGAGTACCAAATCCCGTCATATCGGCTATCTCAGAAAGGTTATACTCATCAGCCCCTATAAATTCGGCAGCTTTTTTCACCCTATATATTCTAACATAATCGTTAGGAGAAAAGCCGGTAAGACTCTTTATCTTACGATAGAAAGTACTGCGACTAAGGTTAAGTTCTCCAGCCAGTTCGTCTACAGACAATTCGGAATTACTTAGTTCGGCTTCCACTTTCTCATCAAGGCGTTGGAGAAGTTTCTGATCCATTTTACTCAAATGAGACACAACCTCATCTTTTGCATGAGTATCAGTATTATTTAAATTCAACTTGTTTTCTACAAGCAGGTACTGCATACGCTTACGATTTTGAAGCACTCCCTGGAGCACTGAAATTAGATAATCCGGATTGAAAGGTTTCGATATATACACATCGGCACCCGACTTAACCCCTTCTATCCGCTCGCTGATATTGCTCTTTGCAGTCAACATCACAATGGGTATATGACACGTACTTATATCATTTTTCAATCGATCGCACAACGCATAACCGTTCATTACAGGCATCATCACATCCATTAAAATAATATCAGGAACTATTTTCAGAGCCTTGTCGAGTCCTTCACCACCATCGAATGCCTTATGAACATTATAATAAGACTGTAACAAATCGCCCAAAAATCCCTGAAGATTAGGTTCATCCTCAACAATAAGTAATAAGGGGTTGTTTTCATTTTCTTGAACTTCTTTGATTTTTTCCTCCTGAGGCAGAACGATAGTAGCCAAATCTATCCTCTTATTGTCAACAGAATCGACTTGGCACACACCCATC
Organism: uncultured Bacteroides sp.; assembly: GCA_963676865.2. Lineage (GTDB taxonomy): Bacteria > Bacteroidota > Bacteroidia > Bacteroidales > Bacteroidaceae > JAAYUD01. The sequence goes on from CAXXSS010000001.1 coordinate 760,525, forward strand.
ATTTCTGACGATTGATAGACAGCATCAGACAAAGGAAGACAAAACATGAACGTAGTACCTCTATCGGCATTTCTTTCGGCTTTAATGAACCCTTTATGCTTTTTGACCAAGCATTTAATATAATAAAGCCCGATACCGCTACCAACGATCGATGCATTGTTCTTAGTCTTGCTACGATAGAAACGGTCGAATATTTTATCTATCTCTTCAGAAGCTATGCCGACGCCACTATCTTTCACAGAGAAAAACACATAATCGGTATCGTACACACCGACTTGATTGAATGTTTCTTTTACATCCTGAGCCGAGACAACATTCAATGATACCTGTATTTTACCATAAGAAGGAGTATATTTGAATGCATTTGACAACAAATTAGTAAATATCTTATCTATTTTATCCTCATCGACATACATCATCAAATGTTCGTGGGTAGATGAAAAAGACGTTTCTATATGTTTTTCTTCGTTTTCGCCCTTAAAACGCTTCAATATCTTCCAGACTATGGTAACTACATCTGAATTAGCAACCGACAATGACAGCGTTTCACTATCCAAATGAGAGAAACTTAAAATCTGCTCTACCAAAGTCATCAGTCTTTCAATATTGGCACCCATCAGAGCCATATACTCACTGCCCTTCTTCCCAAAGTTACCATGCTTAAGCAATTCGCAGAAAGGCCCGTAGATGAGCCCAAGAGGTGTACGCAACTCATGAGATACGTTTTCAAAGAAATTTATTTTGGCATGGTTTAACTCACGTTCTTTGTTCAATGTCATTTCTGATAACTTTATTTTCTCTTTATCAACTCTATAACGAATATAAAAACGCATACAGAAATAAATCATATAAGAGATTAAAGCAATATAAATAAGTATTGCCCACCATGTTTTCCATGGTGCTGGAGGGACCACTATTTTAAGTGTTGCAATCTGATTACTCCAACAACCCGAATTGTCGGCAACTTTTACTTTAAAGACATAAGAGCCTGATGGCAGGTCGGTGAATTTCACAATATGAGTAGTCGATGGCGTGCTCCAATGTTTATCGTACCCTTCGAGTATATAGCTATACTGCAAACTGTTGGCTGAAGAATAGTCGAACCCCAAAAAAGATACAGTAAACGAATTTTCTCTATATCCCAACTTCAATTTATTGTTCATAGAAGCTGTATAATATATACCAGCGTCTGTTGTGAGACTTTCTATAACAAACGGAACATTATAATGTACATTACTTATATTTTGAGGCGAAAAAGAAGTAATTCCGTGATTTCCTGCAAAATACAAAACGTCATTATTAGCATAGACTGCCCGTTCGTGGTACTGGTTTCCCAGCAAACCATTCTTCGTAAAATAGTTCATAAATGAATTGCCTGTCAACCTTGACAAACCATACGAAGTACTCAGCCAAATAACATGATGTGAAGGATCTTCGACAATAGATAAGATATCATTACTAGGTAAGCCTTCGGACATGGTATACACTTTAATATAATTACGTTTGGCATCATAACGCATCAAGCCGCTACCATACGTTCCGAGCCACAACACACGGTGAGAATCTTCATAAATATAAATCACAGAACGCAAAAACGAAGCTATCTGCTGATTACAGTGCCTAAACAGGGGCTCTATATGCCCTTTGATGTCGGCCAAATAAACATTATCACCATAAGAAGAGAATAAATAACGGCCCGAATGCAATTGCCTGAAATAAGTGATATTAGCAGTATTAGGTATTAAAGATACAAAAGGTCTGACAAATTTCCCATGAGAAGAAGCCGATAACATCCAGATACCGCCATTAGCTTCACAAATAGCCCATATATTACCTTCTTTGTCTTCGGTAATATAACGTGATTTCACTATATTAGAATATTTACATATCAATGACAGGCCATTCTTTGTATCATAACAATACAAAGCACTTACGGTAGCCACCCACAATCGGTCTTTGGAATCATGAAAGCAGCACGCTATGGCAGCCTCTTCATTTGTCAGATGCAAATTGAGTATTATTTTATCAGTATCTGTCTTACGATTGTATTCGTGTAGACCATTGTGACGGGTAGCGATCCAAAAACGATCTTTGCCATCGCTAGTAAGAAAAGTAACAAATTGATTTCTGAAATGCTCGGCCAGAGCCACGTCAATATCAAACGTACGTTTGGAAACAGGAACGAACAGATATCCTTCTTCAAAGGTTCCTACCCATACATTCGACTGACGGTCGACCAAAAGAGATGTAATATTATAAACGCTATTAATTCCTTTTATTTCTCGCTTATCGAAAGAATGTGTATGCAAGTTATAAAGAGACAAAACCATATCATGAGTCAAAAAATAAAGCCGCCTATCCGCGGTCACATTTATAGACACGATTTCTTCAGACAAATTACAAATAGTTTTTTCTACCTTTAAAGAGCGAGAATCGACCAATACAATTTTCTGATCAGACGTCAAGCCATATAACGTATTTCTATATGGGCTTTTAAAAACTCGCAATAAGTTTTTAAGACATTTTACTATCTTATGAGTATAAGGATTGAATATAAATACTCCCTGATTAAAAGAAGATAGCCATAATAATCCCCTATCATCACAACATATATTAGATATTTGTCCTTTAAGCTGAGGAATATATAGCGTATGAATCTGATTATTCGTCGTATTAGTATATGCAATCTTCGGAGAAGAAGATACACCTAACCATATCTTGCCATCTTTGCCCTCTTCAGCACAAGAAAAACTAAAATCATGATCACCCTTGAGTCGAATAAAATTATTTGAAAAGCGATTGTATATATTTACACCCCATCGAGTAAATGCGACTAAACTTCCCTCACGAGTCACATATAAACTATAAAGATTATCATCACACAAAGAAGTAGTAGCAGAAGTATGAAAATAAAAATTAGATTTTTTATAAGCATCTATTCTATTGAGTCCGCGAGCAGTAGCCATCCAAATATAGCCTACACTATCTTGAGCTATACTTTGAATATGTAGATTAGATATATCCATCCCGTAAGGCTCTTGTAGACTTTGGGCTTTTATAGTAACAGAACCGAAAAAAGATAAAAAAAGAAATACTACCGCTATTTTCATAAAATCGATTTTTGGCATAACAAACTATCTTCTAAAACAACAAATCAACTATCTTAAATGAGAATTATTTTGATTCAAGATGGTTCAAATTTAATAAAAAATGCTATTCAATATACTCAAGTTCTTTTCTTTTTCCTACTCTATTTACTTTTTTTTTGCATTCTTCTATTCCACGCTTAACCTAAGAATTTCATCAATATATAGTATGAATTATTTCACCCCAAGAAGAGATCCCAATGATACTTAAATACTTATCGAAGACAGCGTTTTCATTATCAGTTCCCCATGCCTGATAAACATACCACACAGGTTTCTTACCTAAAGGGTCGACCGAATCATCGGGATAACGGCGTAGACCAATACACAGTCCAAACTCTGCTCTATTATCGATCCAATTGTGCCACTGAATACCATCAATACCGGAGAGGTGTTTTATTTTCTTCAAAGCCCATGCAGCTCCTGCTGCCTGACGAGCCAAATCGTTATCAGAATAGGTTGGCGAATTTGTTCCATTCTCAGAAAGCCATAACGAACGTTTAATTGTTCCCTTATACATGGATGAACCTTGTAGTACCCAATTATTGATAACTTCAAGATTTTTAAAAGTGACATAAGATGAATACATTGAGTAAGTAGCCTGAGAATCATTCCACGTATCTGGATTCGTCAAGTCTTGTGGATAAGGGTGATAAGCAATACCCCACTGAAAATCACCTTCGGCATTAGAAAAGTTTATGGTGCCATCAAGCATTTTTTTTGAAGAATAGTCTGTTCCACTCTCGGAAGTCCATGAATGAGTATAAGAGCACAAGACCTGAGCATTGGCATCGTAAGAACGTGCAATATTATAGCACAATCTCATAGACTTAATATAAGTGTCAAGATAAACCCACATCGGTACATCACTACCCATATTTGTCCATTCGGTCCCACAATCTACTTCATTGTGTATAATGAGGTGATGAATACGGCCATAAGCTCCATCTTCCCTTGTGTATCTGCTCATCAGAAAATCCATTGCAGCAGCATAAAGATTAGTAGATTCTGCTGTGGTCATATTTGCCATCGAATAATATCCAGCAGTGCTATCGGAATATTTAAACACATTCGTCAGATTTCCATCAGAACAAGAACGCTGAATAAGAATAATGGCAGAGACAATAATGCTACGCTTATAACACGCCAGTAAGGTAGCATCAAGATTGCTTATATAATCCTTATCAAAATAATAAGTTTTTCCACCATACTCATGTGCAATTCTATTGTTTCCGGAAGTAGAATAAGTAAATGTAGTCAATGGTACATTGACGGTAACACTATGAATATCCAAATCGTCGAGATCACTTTTTATCTGATTTAGATAAAAACCTCCTAATCCCTTTTTTGTTTTCAAAACACTAACGGGCAAAGATCGCAGAGCCTTTATCTCATCAGCATAGTGTGCATGCGAAACCACTACGTCTTTTGCTGATGACTCTTGATTTATGATCACCCATTTAGATAAAAGGCGGTCGTAATTGTATCCATCACGCTGAACATATCGATCAAATGGCAAATTGAAAGACTTGTCCGACAACGCCGTACGATTCGTAAACCGAGTTATTTCTGTGACATCCTCATAAGGAGTCACTTCGCACAGACAGAAACTTCCATCACCTGAACAAGTACCGACAACTGTTACTTTATCTGCTCCGACATTAACCGACGAAATAGACGAAGAATAATTTGCCGACAAATATTTTTTTAAATTTGCTTGAATTTGTGCGAGATGGGTAATCCTCTCTTGTTTAGCTTTATAAGCAACAGTTTCTGCCGCATTCATCCCGCGGAAATAAATATTGCGCAAATTAATCGTAATACCAGAATTATTACCAAAATCCATCCTTAAATAATTGCCCATACTGCCCCAACTGAACCTACTTCTTTCGTCTTTCAAAACAACCGACCATGTGGTCCAATCTGAAGCAGCAGCGATAAAGCCTACATGCAAAGAACGAAACTCAGATATAGGAGAAGCAAAAAAAAGTTGAATATCGTCTATTTGGCTTGACGCTTTATATTCAAAAGTCAATACAACAGAGTCGGCTTGTAACGAGCCGCCTAAATTTGTTGTCAAAACATAAGGATCGTTGCCTGTAGTCAGAATTGTATAATTATTGTTTGAAGGATTAGTAATATTCATATTATTTGCGGTACTCATATTGAACTGCAAATAATTGACTTTAGAAATAGGAGAAGGCATAGGCGTCGCGGGATCATTACTCGACGATGAACATGCGCATACACATAAAAGTACATTCAATAGCAGAAATAACGTTCTCATATTTGGAAACTAATTAATAAACCTATTCATTATATACATAATTAAAACGTCCCCCAGGAGCAGTATCTCCGTTCACATAGAAATCCATAATATTCCCTTCATCCTGCATATTGTCATTCCATTTAAATTCAAAATCGAGTTTGGAAGTTTCAACATTCAGAATCTTACGCGGAATAGAAAACACCAAAACATTATCTTTAACAACGAACGGTGATTCAGCGACTTCATTCCACATCCATTTACCCTTATAATTTTGTTCTATAAGCACTTTCCCATCTTTCGGGCTAACACGATTGACGATAAAATCATATCCATTCCATCCTGTTGACTTGTCACGATCAATATCAATGAAAAGCATCATCCAATTTTTATTACAAGCAGAAGTAAGTTTTTCTGCAGTACGAACATAGAAATAGAGATTCTTTTCGTCACGAGCTACTTTAGCTTCTACAATATCGTTGCGCCCAGTATCGTTCATATAGTAACATTTGCCTCTTCCCTTAGCATCGCGATGCAAAGTATTACCTTTATAAGAGACATAATCGGGCTTCACATCATTCCAGTCATCTGTTTTATTAATATCAATTGTCTTCGCAGCAGAAATAGGATCGGGCTTGTTCATCCCTTTGAATTTACGGATATTATCGACAAGTTGCATATAATAGACATCGCCCTTATCACCCCAACCCTTGTTAGGCTCTATATCACGACTACAATCCCAATTATATTCATCAACAAAAGAAAAAGGATCGCCTGTCCAACCATCTTTTGGCAACCATTGACCAGCAATATATTCATTCCAACCCGTCACAAAGACAAGTTCCGGATCTAATTGAAAGGCTCTATCCCATTGTTCCTGAAAATTCCAACCATAAAGATAACCGTCTATGCGAGGGTCGAAGCCATTACGAACAGAGAAACTACGTCCATAAGCATCTTTTAGATTGAAAGCGCTACAATGCCCTCTACTCAAAGGATTAGCATTTTGGGCCACCCCAACTGTAACCTCTTCATATTTCCCATTATTAAGTGGTGCATATCCGTGTTGAGGATACATTTCTAGCCATCCCCATTGGTCTTTACGATTCGGACCATCAACATAATCGGGCTGTCCGGGACGGAAAGTAAAGAATGAAGCGATAGCTTTATCTTCTGAAGATTTTGTCAGATTATCGGAATAAGCCATAATAGCCGGCTTACCTTTCCACATAAACCATAGATTTTTATATCTACACGGCTTGTATACATCACGATAAAGTTGACGAAGTGACGCCAAAGAATAAGGAGATGCTCCAAAAGGAAGCATAAAAGCTATTTTAGGAACATTCACACCATCTTTCTGAGCTTTATCCCATGTTTTCATCAACGCTTCGTAGGATTCTTTCCAAGTGATATCACCGTTGGTACAATCAAAAAAGACAACGTCTACACCAGCATCGGCCAACATCTCGGCATGACGGCGCAACACCCATTCATCAGTTGTCTTATAATAACCAAAAAGCGGCTGTTCCCAATAATAAAAGAAAGGACGATTATCTCCCCATGCCGGATGATTATAATCTTTCATTGCTTCAGGATACTTACGAACAATAGCTGTAATATTTTTCACTTCAAAAGGAGAATCGTTTCCCTGATGCCAAGTCCAATAGAACAAAGCTACATATTTATCTTTCTTTTTATCTCCCGCCTCTTTATATTCACGAACCTTTCGCCCTAGGGCATCAGTTGCCGACCAACTATCACTATTTGCTTTTTGTGCATAGGATGGCCCCCCTATAAAGCTTAATAATACAAATAAACATGACCATACTCCAATTCTTTTAGTTTTCATATTCATCTAGGCTTTAAAAATTCAACATACGGTCATTTATCCATTAAAGTTGGAAGCATTTCATAATTGAACAATTGTATTTCTACCGGCCCCAACAAGCCTGATGTCTGCAATGCAGAATCGGATTGATAATAACTATATGTCTGCCATGTAATCTTTTCATTTTCAGGAAGACTTTTATCACGAATCAAACGATTCATCCAATCATTAACAACTTCTACTTCAAGTAGATTCTTACCCGTCTTCAAATACTTTGTAATATTCAAACGATAAGGAGCTGTCCAAACGCCACCGATATCATTGCCATTCAATTTTACTTTAGCCATCACCATTACTTTCCCTAAATCGATATAGGTTTCGCCTTGAGGTTGTTTTTTTATTTTAAAAGTAGTTTTATAGGTAGCTATACCTGAAAAATACTTGATTCTATTATCGAGACTCTTCGTCCAGTCAATCAACGTATCGAAAACAACAGGAGTATCGGGGCCGCCTCTCTTTTCTTGAAAAGAGACTGTCCATGGACCAGAGATTGTAGTCTGCAATTGCTTAGTCGGATAATTTTCACTGTTGGTTCTTGCAGTGGTTTGACAAGGATTACGAAATACAACAAAAGCACTTTCCCACGGTTGTAACGTCATTGGCACTTTTGTAGCCTGATCTTCTTCTGTATATTGGGGCAATAGACGAATCTCCGTTGTCTGAGGATTCCACAATTCTGGCCGATAACCTTTCACTCTGAATGAAGCATCAAATTTCAAACTTTTATCGCTTTGATTAGCAACAAAATAATAATCACCATCAACAAGTTTTCTATGAATAAAAAGCAATGGATCACTTGCATCAGCAGTAGCAAAATCGGGAACAATCTTCAAATCACTAAAAACCTTTTCCAAGGAACTTTGCGAAGGATACACACGACCTTTACCATAGATATAATAATCACCTTCCTGATTTGACTTGTCATTCCAGAGTTCTTTAGCTAACGTTTGTACTTCAACATCGGCTTGTGGATAGTTCTGCAAACTCGGGGAATGAGTTGGTGCAGGCCCGAGGATTGTCAATCCTTGATCAACCAGATTCTTTATTTGTTTCAACATTTCAGGACGCATAGTTGCCTGTTTGGGCAATACCAACACTCTATACTTCATACCACTCTTCAAAGTAAGTAATCCATTCTCAACACTCGCATATTTCATCAGCACCTCTCCATTGATATAATCGAAAGAATATCCTTTGGGCAATGCCGGATCACAGACGCCAGTCATTTTAGGAGCATCTTCGCCAATAAAATAAGCTACATCAGCAACATATTGCCCTTGTTGGAGCATATAATTGCAACGTTTCAAGTATTTGGCAAATACATCCATCTGCGAAAACCATGTATTATGTCGATTGAACTCATTACCAAACGGGGCATTGATTCCAGGAACTCTCTCATCCGGTTGCTGAATATATAAGTGCAATAAAGTAGAGTTAATTCCTTCGGTAAAAAATCGATCGCCACGAGCTTTCATTTCACCAGGATAACGAGAAAAGTCGGGACCTCCACAAGTAAATGATTCGGCCCATACTTTTTGTTTCCCATAGATATGACCACAAGATGAAGAGGCTCGATTTTCGATATTTCCAAGATCGCCCACACTCCAGAATTCGCCTGCTATTTCATCGGATTGTCCGCCGTATTGCAGAAACTCTCCGGGAAAGCCCCAATGTCCATAGTTCTCGAGCCAAGTGGTCAGACCATGTTCATTACTTACTTTACGCAAACCACCTACATAGTTGTATGAGACCTCATCTGCTATCAAACGACGAACATCCCACAAGAAACGATCAGACTGGTCTTCTGAACCCACCACGACTCCTTGATAAACAGGCAGGAATGGTATGGGGTTATAGCCGTAATGGTTCACAAAATCACTGACCATAGAATCTGTCCAATTCTGTCCTCCTGTCTCATAGCTATCTTCAACAACAATCTTAAATGTCTTTCTATCGGCTTCGGGAATGCGCTTAAGTATTTGACCTATATAAGCATTAAAATGCGAACGTATATGTTCAACACTCATCTTATCGGTTTCGAATCCGGTTGCTTCCGGACTTGCCGGTGCATTTGTCTGCCCCGTAGGTACCATAGCCATACGCATTATAATCCAACGCCCTTTAGGCACATTCCAAGTCAATACACCTTCCGAATTCATATAACGAGTGATGTCGATTACCTTATCGGTTGGTACAACCATTCGTGTATCAGAACTTTCCGGCTGACTTCTCCACACGTAATCATAAAACATCGGATGCGGAGTCTGAAACATTTTAGCTAATGTCTTTTCCGGATAACGCTCTACTTTCGGTACATCCGAAAGATTAATGCTTTCAATCATTCCCGCATTCGTTTTGTCTATAACCAACCTAAACTCACTGCCTTTTGTTTCTGGCAATGAAATAACAACCGGAGCATAAGGATCGAAGCCCACGTTAAGTGAGGGATTACTACGATCTATCTCAAACTTACAGACAGAAAGATATACCCCATTTTCTTTCACAAACAATTCCGCATTTGATTTATGGGGCACATGAACCGTTTGAATTGTCATACTGCGTACAACAGCTGCAGTGTTACTTACCAAATCAATTGAATAAGCCTTATCAAGTTCTTGACGAGGGATAAAGGAACAAGTTTGCTCTATGTCCGGATAGGCAATAACCTTTACATCTTGAGCATTTTCACCTATATCAGGCAGCTTTTGTTTATATTTTGTAGGTCCAAGTATCTTTACTTGTCGAGAAGCAAGATATCTCATCGCCTGAGAAGACTTAACCCATGGACCACCGGATTGACTCCAACCCGGACTATTGAATATACCTATTTCTATGTTTAATTCTGTAGCAGTCTTCAACGCCGTATGCAAAACATCCCACCATTCTTCCGACAGAAATTTCACTTTACCATAAGGGACCTCTTGTCCACCAATATTACCTATATATGCGCGATTAATGCCCGCTCGCTTCATTGCCTGCAAATCTTTCATGACCCCTTCTTTAGAAATATTGTCGGACATCCAATACCAATAGACAGCCAATCTCTGAGAATCTGGAATCTGCCTGAAACATTGTCCTACAGCATTTAAAGGTTTGACTTTTTTCACTTCTTGTGCCATAATACTCAAAGAAAAAGAAATGAGTACGAGCAGACATTTAATAAGTTTATTCATGGTGTTTATTTTATTATTTTACCTCTTTATAATCTTCACACCTTTCGGAGCGATTATCGTCGATAGAACTTTCCCATCTTCTCCCCTCTTATGCATAATTTTTATCACTCCATAAGGAGTCGGATAAGTTCCTTTTACCCATTTCAGATTTCCAAGGTGAGGTTCTATCAAGACTTCCTTACATCCAGGTTTTAACACTTTCACTCCAAGTACATTTTCGCTAAGCCAACTAGTTGGTCCCGAAGCCCATCCATGGCATAATGAATGTCGATAGCCCTTATAACAATAATCACCATACATTCGATGGACATCTATTTTTCCCGCAGGAGTCAATTCATCTATACGAGCAGCATTAGGAAGCCAATCCATATTAAAATCCTCCCAAAAAGTTGTAGCGCCTAAATCAAGCATTGCTCCCCAATATTGACTGATTATATCTATTGCTCCTTGATAGTCACCGGCTTTTGCCATTGCTTCTAGCATATAATAACCATAAAAAGTAGAAAATCCTTTGGCTCCACCAGCAGCTATGACATTATTATTAGCCTCTTTTGCATCCATCGTACCTGCAAGAGCCATCAAAGATGCAGCCTGTTTGGAATTATTGCAATCGGGCCTATATTTACTCGACTGAAGGGCAGCCACATGACATTTCTCTGCCATTGGCGTATTCCCCAGATAATTACAAAGTTTTTCTCCTGTTTGCATTGCAAGAACTAACAGCGCCTGCAAACCGGCATCTACACCTTTTTGATTATTGCTAGAAGGCCAATCCAGGAAGCGCGCCCCATCTAAATTTTCTTTTCCATCTTCACCAATTTTACTCATTAGCAAATTTAATAAAGAAAATAGATATGAGCGTTGTTTTTGCAGATATTGCATATCGCCTTGCTTCATATACCATTGATATTGGGTTAATAGCCACCATATAGAATAAGAGCTATAGCCATTCATCCATTGAGGAATAGGATACAAATTTTTACTTAAATCCAAACTTCTCGGTACCACGTCAGTATATCCAAAAACGGTATTAACTGTTTGAACTTCGGGATAGATATCGCCAATCCACACCAACCTATCTCGTTTAATACCATCCCACAAATAATTTTGCAAATTAAGATGAACAGTATAAGCACCCGTCATCCAAATTTTGTTTAAGCGATCGTTATCACATTCAAAAGAGCCCTTATATGCCAAATTATTATATAAGAAAGACGCGCGTACTTCTTTTAATAGAAAATCTGTATTCTCACCTAACAAATCAATTCTTACAAATCGGAAACCGGAATTTCCATATTCAGCAACCCCCAACCAAGGTAAAGGCAATGTAAAATCGCGAATAGCATGATCGTTAGAAGCCCCATTTTTGCCATCAATATCACTCATCGCCTCCGAGGCCGATTCACCAAAACGAATCCGAACATTTACATCATGTGTAGCCGATTGCCCTGTTACAATTTGAATTCCACCCTGCAATTCTCTACCAAAATCAAGGAGCAATGATACTCTTCCAGTCTTTCCATTCTTCAAATGACAAAGATTTCCATCCGACAATTCTGCTTGCCCATTACCTACCCGCAAAAGACATTCAGTACCCGAGATCGTTGCATCATCAGTTGCCTCCTTCCACATTATTTTCTTAGGCTCTAAATAAGCTTTTGTTCGAAAATCATATTGAGGAATTTCATTGCCCCAGACAGGAGGCAAATGAAATTGTGAATACACAGATTTAGACAATAACAAAAAAACAAATAAAGTAAAAAATTTATAACATTTCATCTTATATATTCTAAAAATAAATATTGTTTTATTACGCTCTTATTTCATGATAGCAAAAATAAATAAATTCATCCTAACACATTATCCCAAATCTTTCATTTATTATCATTATTTGTTCATATATTCACTATAAAGCAATTATAAGAGGTAAACACAAAATTTATGCAATTAAACGAACAAGAATAAAGGAGAGTTATAAGAAAGTCATCTCTTAAAAAAACAATATAAAAACACAACAATTTATTTGTACAAAAGAAAATAAAGAGTACATTTGCATCAACAATAAAATATTTAATTTAATCGTCTTCAATTTAATTATAAATATTACAATATGGTACAACGATTTATTTTGAACGAAGTATCTTACTTCGGAGCGGGTTCACGCAAACAATTACCAGAAGCGATCAACCGGTTAGGAGGGAAAAAAGCGCTGGTAGTATCCGACAAAGGATTGATAAAATTTGGAGTAACAAAAATGGTGACTGATGAGTTGGACTTAGCTAATATCCCCTATGAAATATATAGTGAGATAAAACCAAATCCAACAGTAACAAATGTAAAACAAGGCGTAGAAGCTTTTAAAAGAGCAGGAGCAGATTTATTAATTGCCATTGGTGGAGGATCTTCTATGGATACCGCCAAAGGAATTGGTATTGTTATTACCAACCCTGAGTTTGGAGATATTGTTTCATTGGAAGGCTGCGCGCCCACGAAACACAAGAGCATCCCTATTATAGCAATGCCTACTACGGCTGGGACTGCAGCAGAAACGACTATTAATTATGTAATCATTGATGAGGAAAAGCAAAAGAAAATGGTATGTGTCGATCCTAATGATATACCTAGCGTTGCTATAATCGACGCAGAGTTAATGTATTCTCTTCCCAAAAGTTTAACAGCAGCCACAGGTATGGATGCATTAACTCATGCCATCGAAGGATTGATAACAAAAGGAGCATGGGAGATGTCGGATATGTTTGAAGTAGAGGCCATAAAGATGATACATAAGTATTTAGAATTGGCTGTCAACGAACCTAAGAACCCGGTAGGAAGAGATGGTATGGCCGTAGCACAATACATTGCCGGAATGGCTTTTTCAAACGTAGGATTAGGTTTGGTACATGGCATGGCACATCCAATGGGAGCCCTATTCGATATTCCTCATGGAGTAGCCAACGCCCTATTGCTTCCTACTATCATGAAATTCAACGCAGAGAAGTGCATGGATAAGTATTTAACTATTGCCAAAGCAATGGAAGTCTACAAAGATGGCATGAACAAAGAAGAAGCTGCCGAAGCTGCTTGTGATGCAGTACAGAGTCTAGCCATAAGAGTAGGCATTCCTCAACATCTAAGCGAGCTGGGCATCAAAGAGAACGACATCCCTGCATTAGCCGAGCAGGCAATTAATGACGTCTGCACTCCAGGCAATCCAAGAGATGTAACAATAGAAGAAATTATTGAACTATACAAGAAAGTTTTATAATAAAAAGACCAACTAAAGACAGTCTATCAATATGCAAAAGATATTTGATAGGCTGTCTATTTTATGAATACGTAAAGACCAATAATCCCATCTTTTTGAGCACAAGGTTTTTTCAATCAAATATTATTTGTTTCAGAAATTATATCTATCTTTGTCACTACTAATTTAAAACATAAAATTAAATAGATATTATTATGGCAACACCTCTGTTTAAGTATCAGCCTATGTTCCCGTTAGGGCCAGATACAACCGAGTATTATCTGCTTACCAAAGACTATGTATCGGTAAGCGAGTTTGAAGGGAAACCTATTCTTAAAGTTGCGCCCGAAGGACTGACCGCTATGGCCAATACCGCTTTTCACGACGTATCATTTATGCTTCGCCGATCACACAACGAGCAAGTAGCCCAAATACTAAGCGACCCGGAAGCTTCAGACAATGACAAATATGTAGCTCTTACATTCTTGCGCAATGCAGAAGTCGCAGCAAAAGGCATTCTTCCTTTTTGCCAAGACACAGGTACGGCAATCATCCACGGAGAAAAAGGACAGCAAGTATGGACAGGGTTCTGCGACGAAGAAGCTCTCTCAAAAGGTGTATACAAGACTTATACAGAAGACAACTTGCGCTATTCGCAGAATGCTCCTTTGAGTATGTACGAAGAAGTGAATACAAAGTGTAACTTGCCTGCCCAAATAGACCTTGAGGCAACCGAGGGCGATGAATATCGTTTTCTATGTGTAACCAAAGGCGGAGGATCGGCAAACAAGACCTATCTGTACCAGATGACAAAGGCCATCTTGAATCCAGATACACTTTTACCATTCTTAGTAGACAAAGTAAAATCTCTTGGTACGGCAGCTTGCCCACCTTATCATATAGCATTTGTCATAGGCGGAACTTCGGCAGAAAAGAATCTGCTGACTGTAAAACTGGCTTCTACACATTATTATGATTCATTACCTACAACAGGCAACGAATATGGACGGGCATTCCGTGATCTCGAGCTGGAGAAAGAAGTTCTCAAAGAAGCTCACAAAATTGGATTAGGAGCACAATTCGGAGGTAAATATTTGGCTCACGATGTACGAATCGTCAGACTTCCACGTCACGGCGCTTCATGCCCCGTAGGTCTGGGCGTTAGCTGCTCTGCCGACCGCAACATCAAGTGCAAGATCAACAAAGAGGGTATTTGGATTGAGAAGTTGGATGACAATCCAAGCAACCTCATTCCTCAAGAACTCCGGCAAGCTGGCGAAGGCGATGCCGTAAAAATAGACTTAAACCAACCGATGAAGGATGTTTTGAAAGAACTAACTAAATATCCGGTTGCTACGCGCCTATCACTGACAGGTACTATCATTGTTGGACGCGATATTGCTCATGCCAAACTGAAAGAACGTCTTGACCGTGGCGAGGATCTTCCACAATATATCAAAGACCATCCTATTTACTATGCCGGTCCGGCTAAGACCCCAAGCGACATGGCGTGCGGTTCGATGGGACCGACTACGGCAAACCGCATGGATCCCTATGTAGATCTTTTCCAAAGTCAGGGTGGAAGCATGATAATGTTGGCCAAAGGTAATCGTACAGAAGTGGTAACCGAAGCATGCAAGAAATATGGTGGTTTCTACCTAGGTAGCATTGGCGGCCCCGCAGCGATATTGGCTCAAAACAACATTAAGAGTATTGAATGTCTAGAATATCCTGAATTGGGAATGGAAGCCATTTGGAAAATCGAAGTGGTAGACTTCCCTGCATTCATCCTAGTTGATGATAAAGGAAACGACTTCTTCAAACAAATCAAACCTTGCTGTTGTAAAGAATAGCTTTTTGACATACAACTGACAACAAATTGTTTGCTATTTTGCATTCTATAACAAATACACCTAAACAGATAAGGTGCCATAGGATTAAAAGACAAAAGAGTCAGTTTTGTCTTAAACGATTGGTAATCAACAAGAAATTCATAAGGACAAAAATATATTTTCGTCCTTATGAATTTTTGTTTTTATATGGGAGAATTTTTGTTTTCGTCCTTATGAATTTTCGAAATGGGTATTATCATTGTATTTATTCAAAATATCACACGATATTTGAGTCCTATTTGTATGAAAAAAAGCTTCAAATTGTTATACATTCTAAAAAATAAGATTATATTTGCAAATAAAATAGCGTTACTCACGTCTAACGTAGAAAAGTTCAATAATGACTGTACAAGAAATAACTCAAAGTAAAGAAGGAAACTTTTTTCTTTTGGCAGGTCCCTGTGTCATCGAAGACGAAGAGATGGCCCTCCGCATAGCAGAACGGATTGTTAATATTACATCTCGTTTGCACATTCCATATACATTTAAAGGTTCTTACCGCAAAGCCAACCGCTCTAGATTAGATTCTTTTAGAGGAATAGGAGACGAAAAAGCCCTGAAAGTATTAAGCAAAGTGCATGATACTTTCGGAATTCCAACCGTTACGGACATCCATACCAAAGAGGAAGCCGCAATGGCTGCCGAATATGTAGACATACTACAAATACCGGCATTCTTATGTCGGCAAACCGACCTGTTGATGGCAGCTGCCAGCACGGGAAAGGTGATAAATATAAAGAAAGGGCAATTTCTTTCGCCCGAAGCAATGAAATTTGCCGCCGATAAAATAGTAGAATCGGGCAACCCCAATGTAATGATCACAGAGCGAGGCACTACCTTCGGCTATCAGGATCTTATAATAGACTACCGAGGCATCCCTATCATGCGCAAATTTGGTCATCCCGTGATATTGGACGCAACTCATTCTTTGCAACAACCCAATCAAGCAAGTGGAGTTACCGGAGGTATGCCGGAACTAATAGAAACAGTGGCCAAAGCAGGCATCGCCGTAGGAGTAGACGGGCTATTTATCGAAACCCACGAGAATCCTGCTCAAGCAAAAAGTGACGGCGCCAATATGCTAAAGTTGGACTTACTGGAAAAGTTACTCACCAAATTAGTAAGAATCAGACAATCTCTAATATAAATATTATACAAACCAATCAAACAAATGTATTATATGAAACATTTAAAACAACTTTTTTGTTTAATCGTTTTACTGGTAGCTTGCAGTGCTCAGCAACTGCTTGCCCAACAAATGCCACCTATTCCGACTGATCCCAACGTGAGAATAGGCAAACTAAGTAACGGATTGACATACTACATCCGGAAAAACGCACTTCCCGAAAAGAGAGCCTTTTTTTATATCGCTCAGAAAGTAGGTTCAATCCAAGAAGAGCCTCAACAAAGAGGACTTGCACACTTCTTGGAACATATGTGTTTCAATGGCACGAAACATTTTCCCGGTAATTCACTCATCTCTTATTTGGAGAAAATCGGTGTGAAATTTGGAGAAAATTTGAATGCCTATACTTCGATAGAGGAAACGGTATACAACATAGACAATGTACCGACTACTGCACCCCAAGCCATAGATTCTTGTCTTTGGATACTACACGATTGGTCTAACGATTTGACGCTAGACCCAGCAGAAATAGAAAAAGAACGTGGAGTAATCAACCAAGAATGGCGCACTCGTCGCGACGCCCAACAACGTCTGCAAGAAGCCATGATGCCAGTCATCATGAAAGGATGTAAATATGAAGATTGCATGCCTATCGGCCCGATGGAAGTAGTGATGCATTTCAAACCACAAGTTTTGCGCGACTATTACGAAAAATGGTATCGCCCCGACCTGCAAGGAATTGTTGTAGTTGGTGATATTAATGTAGACGAAATGGAAGCAAAGATCAAAACTATTTTTGCGGACATTCCTGCTCAACCCAATGCTGCCAAACGCATTTACTATCCGGTACCTGACAACAAAGAGCCAATTGTATTCATTGGTCAAGACAAAGAAAATCCAACTTCCAGCGCTACCCTATTCTTCAAACACGCAGCAGTACCCGATAGCATCAAAGGTAATTTAATATACCTCGTACAGAATTATGCAACAGACATGATCTGCAGTATGCTTAATTCACGCTACAACGAAATGCTACAAAAAGCGAACCCTCCTTTTACAGGAGCAGAAGTCTTTAACGGCAATTATTTCGTAGCCAAGACTAAAGATGCTTTTGGTGGATATGTAGGAGTGAAAGAAAATGAGATAGACAACGGATTAGGCACATTGTACCGTGAGATACTCCGTGCTAAGAAATTCGGTTTTACAGCTTCCGAATATGCACGTGCCAAAGCAGACCTACTCCGCTCTTATGAGTCGCTCTACAATGAACGTGACAAACAAGAGAGTAACAATTACGTAAAAAAATACGTACGCAACTTTTTGGATAACGAACCTATCCCAAGTATAGAGCAAAACTATACTTTGATAAACCAAATAGCTCCAAATATTCCGGTAGAAGCTATCAATCAAATGATTCCGGAGTTAATATCGGACAGCGACTTGGTTGTTATTTATACAGCTCCCGAAAAAGAAGGTTTAAAACTACCGACCAAAGAAGAACTACTTGGAGTCATTTCTAAAGTAAATGCTGAAAACATTACGGCATACGTAGACAAAGTATCTAACGAGCCACTGATGGCTACCAAGCCCAAAGCAGGCAAGATACTTTCTACGAAAAACAACCCTGCAACAGGAACGACAGAAATGGTTCTTTCCAATGGAGCAAAAGTGATTATCAAAAAGACCGACTTCAAAAAGGATGAAATCACAATGAAAGCCATAAGCAAAGGAGGTAAGTCTTTGTTCCCCACAAAACAGATGATCGATATCAACAGTTTGGATGGTGTTGCAGGCTTAGGCGGTTTAGGAAAATTCAGCACCGTAGACTTGCAGAAAATACTAGCAGGCAAAATGGCTTCTGCGTCGGCAGGAGTATCTCTCACCAGCGAAACTGTAAATGCTTCTTGCTCGCCAAAAGATGCAGAGACAATGATGCAGTTGGTTTATCTCACATTCACTTCGCCTCGAAAAGATGCAGATGCTTTCGCTTCATACAAAACTCGCCTGAAAGCAGATTTAAAGAATCAGGAAATGGAACCAAATACAGCGCTTAGGGATAGTATAACCAAAGCGATATACAAAAACACCCCTTGGGTGATGCGTATGAAAGAGAACATGGTCGATAAGATCAACTATGATAACATCCTTAAGATGTATAAAGACCGTTTCTGCGACGCTAGCGATTTCACATTCTTCATAGTAGGTAACGCCGATGTAAACACTTTGAAACCATTCATCGAAACCTATATCGCCTCTTTGCCTTCTATTCATCGCAAAGAGACATTCAAGAACGTGATCGATACAAGAAAAGGTATCTATACCAATGAGTTCTTCAAGCAACAGCAGACTCCAACTTCTACCATCATCATGATGCAAACCGGTGACGAGGCATATACTCTAAAGAATGATCTTCTAACAAGCATGTATGCACAAATACTAGACATCATTTATACCAAAACGATTCGTGAAGATGCAGGAGCAGCCTATTCTGTTTCAGTACAAGGTGAACTCAGTTCTTATCCCAAGCCCTACTCTATGATTCAAATATTCTTCCCAACAGATCCGGAGAAGAAAGGCTTGGCTATGAAACTAACAAAAGAAGGTATTGCTAAAATCGTAAAAGACGGTCCAGACCAAAAGGATTTGGATAAAGTGAAAGAATTCATTTTGAAGAAGCATGCCGAAAATGTTAAAGAGAATAGCTATTGGATGGGAGTTATGACAGAACAATGGAGAACAGGCGTAGACTTCAACAAAAACTACGAAGCAATAGTAAAGAGTATTACAACAAAAGATATTCAAACTTTTGCTGACGGCTTGAACAAACAGAATAACTTCATTACAGTAACCATGACATCTTTGGCTAAAAAATGAACATTTTCAAAGAACTTTGGAAGCAAGGCAAGCTTGCGTCGAAGCGTAACCCGATGTTCGACAAAAGCAAAACAGCTAAAATATGGATATACATAGGTGTTGCCTTTTGGGCTGGATACCTCATATTCTTAGGCGTAATGCTTGGCGTTGCTCTCCGTGGAGAACATGTCTACCGAAGCCAATTGTTCGGTACATTGATATTAATACCATTTATTATGGTAATTGATTTCTTGATGCGTTTTCCGTTCCAACAGACACCGACACAGGAGGTAAAGCCTTACCTCCTGTTGCCGGTTCGCAAACAACGAATCATCGACTTCCTACTCATCCGATCGGGATTGGATATATTCAACCTATTCTGGTTCTTCTTCTTTATCCCATTTGGTTGCGTCACGGTTGTCGGTTATTTTGGTATCCTAAGCCTCATCAGTTACTTGTTCTGTATATGGATACTTATCATAATCAACAACTATTGGCATTTGCTTTGTCGCACTCTGATGAATGAGAGTTTAGTCTGGTTATTGCTTCCAATCAGTATTTACGGTGGAATCATTGCCCTTGTCTTTATTCCAAAAAAATTCCCCGCCGCAAACATCTTATTAAATATCGGCGAAGGTTATATCAACTTCAACCCACTGTATATCATCCCAACAATTGCCGTAGGTGTACTGTTGTGGATCATTTGCAGCAATTTGATGAAGAGATTGGTTTATAAAGAAATAAACCGAGTAGACGATGCAAAGATAAAACACTTGTCGGAATATAAATTCCTCGATAGATATGGGTTGCTAGGCGAATTCTTCCGATTAGAATTAAAGATGCTATTTCGCAATCGTGCAACAAAGATATCAATGCGAGTTATCTTAATCTGTGTCATAGCGTTCTGTGGAGTCATGAGTTTCACACCGGTTTACAACGACGCATTCGGAAAGTTTTTCGTAACGACTTATGCTTTTTGTGCAGTCGGCGTAACTTTGTTGCAACGCATTATGGCTTTTGAAGGAAACTACATTGATGGATTAATGGTGCGCAAAGAATGTATCTTGACATTATTAAAAGCAAAATACAATTTGGCAATATTATTCGTCATCCTGCCATTCTGCTTATTACTTCCGGCTATCATAAAAGCAAAGATCACGCTATTATTTGTTGTTTCGGTAGCCGCTTTCTGTAGCGGGTTCGTATATTTTCTATTATTCCAGCTAGCTGTATACAACACAGAGACGGTACCACTCAACACAAAGATAGCAGCCAGACAATCAACATCGAGCATCCAAAAAGTGATTACTTTCGTAGCCTTGCTTCTTCCAATGGGTATATATCCGATAATGGAATGGGCCTGCGGACAAAAGATTGGCGACTCGATACTATTATTTATCGGCATAGTTTTTATTCTCACTTCCAACATCTGGTTACGCAATATCTACCAAAGATTTATGGCAAGGCGCTATAAGAATATGGAAGATTTCCGCGATAGCCGCAACAACGAATAAACCATAAAACATAGAAAGACGATGATTGAGATAAACAATTTAATTAAGAATTTCGGCGAAAAGACAGCAGTCACCATAGAACATTTTCAAATACAAAGTGGACAAATGTTAGGACTAGTCGGAAATAATGGAGCCGGAAAAACGACATTATTTCGGCTGGCATTAGATCTTCTGGAAGCCGATCAAGGAAATGTTACAATAAAGGGAGTTGACGTAAGCAAAAGTGAAGAATGGAAAAAGACAACCGGAGCTTTTATTGATGACGGCTTTCTGATAGATTATCTCTCGCCTGAAGAATTCTTTTATTTCAGTGGCAGACTTTATGGCCTTTCAAAAGAAGAGATTGATGAACGTTTGAAAGAGTTTGAGCACTTCATGAGCGGAGAAGTCATTGGACAAAAGAAACTAATACGCAACTACTCGGCCGGTAATAAACAAAAGATAGGTATTATATCAGCCATGTTGCATTATCCTCAAGTACTGATACTTGACGAACCGTTTAACTTTCTCGACCCCACATCGCAATCGCTTATCAAACATTTACTCAAAAAATATAACGAAGAACACCAGGCTACGGTTATCATATCCAGCCACAATCTTAATCATACAGTAGACATCTGTCCCAGAATTGCGCTGCTCGAGAAAGGAATCATCATAAAAGACCTAATAAACGAGAACAATTCTGCAGAAAAAGAGCTGGAAGAGTATTTTAATATAGAAGAATAAACGATTAAACAACATCAAAAGTCATGAAGAAAATATTCTATTTAATTATTACACTGCTCATCGTAGCTGCCCCATCGCAAGCCCAGTTATTATGGAAGATTTCAGGTAAAGGGCTCGCGCATCCATCTTACATGTTTGGTTCCCATCATTTAGCAAAACTAAGTATTATAGACAGTATCAAAGGGTTAAAGCCAGCTTTCGAATCGACAAAACAGGTAGTAGGCGAAATAGATATGAAAGACATGATGTCGCCACAAGTAATCGCAGAGATGCAAAAGAAGATGATGATGGGAGGAGATTCTACATTACAGAAAATCTTTACTCCCGATGAAAGTCAGAAAATAGACAAATGTATTCAAGAATATATTCCCGGTGCAACATTGGCAATGGTACAAAAGATGCGCCCCGCTGCTCTAACAAACCAACTGACAGTAGTAATGATGGCAAAACAGCTCGGAGGATTCAATATGCAAGAACAGCTTGACAGCTATTTTCAGAAAGAGGCAAGCGCAAAAGGCAAAAATGTATTGGCTTTCGAAACTATTAGCCAACAACTGAATATTCTATTCAACGATACTCCAATAAAACGCCAAGCAGAGTTGCTGCTCTGTCTCATAGACAACATTAAAGATATGTCCCAGCAAGCCCTGCAACTAACAGCTTACTATAATCACCAGAAGCTAGATGCAATGTACCAGCTTTCGCAAAAGAAAGACGGCAACCATTGTGACAGCTACCAGAGCGAAGAAGATGCTTTAATAAAAAATCGCAATAACAACTGGATGAAAACAATCCCGTCAATGATCAAAGAGAACTCTTCGTTCATCGTTGTCGGAGCACTCCATTTAGCTGGTCCCGACGGGCTTATCACACTACTGAAAAAAGCGGGATATACTGTAACTCCAGTTAAATAAGAAAAGAGGCAGATGATTAAAGCCTGTTTATTTGATTTTGATTATACATTGGTTGATTCGCACATCGGAATAGTCAAATGTTTCCGAATCGTTTTAGAACGTCATCAATTCACTTCGGTGAGTGATGACGCTATAAAACGCACCATCGGAAAGACACTCGAAAAATCATTTTCGATATTAACCGGTATTACCGACGATAAAGAATTATCCAAATTAAGAGAAGAGTACCGTAAAGAAGCAGATATCTATATGAATCCAAACACCCATCTGTTTCCTGACACGGTATCAACGCTCACAACGCTGAAAGAAAGCGGACTTATGATAGGCATCATTTCAACAAAATATCGTTTTCGCTTCATGGATGTGATGAATAAACATTTTGTTGCCGATTTTTTCAATGTCCTCATTGGAAATGAAGATATCAAGCAACCGAAGCCCCATCCAGAGAGTATCTACCAAGCTCTAGACGAATTGCATATCTCTCCCAACGAAATGATCTATGTAGGTGACAGCACCGTAGATGGAGAAACGGCGCAAAATGCCGCAGTACCATTTATAGGAGTAACAACTGGAATGACAACCAAACAAGAATTGGCTGCTTATCCGCATTTGGCTATTATAAAATCCTTACAAGATCTACCAATAATAATCAGAACATACTGATGAAAATTGGTTCATTTCAGAAAGATTTCATGTTTTGTTCTAAGAAGAATGTCGTTCCACATATGTGATTCGATCAACTCACATATGTGAGTCGATCGTTCCATATATGTGAGTTGATCGAATCACATATGTGGAACGACAAAACATTAATGAGTCAACAGAAAGGCCTTAAATACGAGATCCATGATTCAATAAGATGTGTACAAAACACCTTCTCTCAGAGAAGAAGAAATGGATTACTTCCATGCATGGGCGGTAAGCAAGAGAGTTTCTACGTGGTGCACACACCACAGGTTCCAAGTGATGACTTAATCGGTTGATATACGAGATAGGTGATCCGTATTTCATAAAGCACTAACAATAAGCAAGATAATACCATTTCGGAGTTCCAAAAACAAGCCACGCCTGTATACATCGCTCATAATCAAAAAGATAAGGTGACGGAAAGAGTTTTAAAACTTTTTTTTGCGAAACATTAGTCTGAATGATTGTATTTTTTATAACACACATACTCTATTTTTTAATAAAGAAAAAACTACAAGAAAAATATACTATATAATTAATTATTATTATATTTGGATAAAAATAGCCGTATGAATATCTATAAATAGATAAGACGTAATTCTAAATATTAAAATTAGACAGATATGATGAAGTCGTCCAAAAATCTAAGTCATGACGATATGCACGAAATATTGTTATTGAAATGCAAAAACAGTATTTGCGCTGATGAAATTGTAGATTTGCTCAACGCTCATAATATTGCCTTGCGACAGCATGATGAAAGTCAAGACCCTAGAGCAGGAGCGTATGGGCCAGTGACAGGTATTGCCATATATGTATTTGCGAAAGATTATGAAAAGGCCTTAGGCATCATTAATCCAACTCTCAAAGATATGAATAATTCTAGTACATTTTGCCCTAAATGTGGTAGTGAAGATGTAATGCCCATTATACGCAATCATGACTATGGTACTATTCTAAGCTTACTTTGTCTTTTCCTTTTACTCATTCCAATCCTTTATCTTCTCGTTTTTGCAAATGAGTTTGGTCTTAAATCACCCATAGGCAATATTATTGCTTTGGTTATGGTTTCATTAGGTTTCGTTTTAATGTTTGCTCTTAAATATTATAATGTTAATTATAAATGCGAGAAATGTGGTAAGAAGTTCAATCATCGCTAATTTAAGTATCTACAATACGACCTTGGCTTAAATCTGAGCTTTTCTCGTTTGGCAGAAGAATCTTAATAGACAAGAATATCAGGCAGATAAAGAAAAAAAAACAAAAGATTAATTGGATAATTCAAGAAAACACACTAATTTTGTGCCCTGATTATTCCGAACCGGGCTTTATAAAAGTGCAATTCAGTGATTGAAGTGCCGCCCGACGGAGCTAACCTGTTTTAATAAATACAACAGATGTACGCAATTGTAGAAATCCAAGGCCAGCAATTCAAAGCAGAGGCAGGAAAAAAGCTTTTTGTTCACCACATTCAGAATACCGAGAATGGTGCAACAGTAGAATTTGATAAAGTATTATTGGTAGACAAAGATGGAGCTATCACTGTAGGCACTCCCACTATAGACGGAGCGAAAGTTGTTTGTGAGGTTATCTCTCATTTGGTAAAAGGAGACAAAGTTCTCATATTCCATAAAAAGAGAAGAAAAGGCTATCGCAAACTTAACGGTCACCGCCAACAGTTCACAGAGGTTTCAATTAAAGAAGTAATTGCTTAATCATTTAAAAAGTAAAAGAAAATGGCACATAAAAAAGGTGTAGGTAGTTCTAAGAACGGCCGTGAATCAGCAAGCAAAAGATTAGGCGTTAAGATATATGGTGGTGAAGCTTGCAAAGCAGGTAATATCATCATTCGTCAGAGAGGCACAGAATACCATCCGGGTGAAAACATCGGCATGGGTAAAGATCATACTCTTTTTGCCTTAGTAGATGGTACAGTACAATTCAAGGTAGGTAGAGAAGACAGACGTTATGTTTCTGTTATTCCTGCCAGCATTGAAAAAGCTGAAGCTTAGTCTGTAAATAAAATCTTATATAAAAAACCTACACTCTAAACGTGTAGGTTTTTTTATTTGTAGTAAGCACTTGCAGATTCTCGACCAAAAACCTTAGCAAACATTTGGTAAATCAGATTTATTCTTATATGTTTGTGCCCGAAATATTATGAAGACATACTCACTAGTCAAGAAGTCCAAAAGAGAGTAAACCATATCATGGATATCGTTCATTCTACATTCCAACACGTCTTTAGGAAATTTTATCCTCAGACTTTATTCTATGCCACTCGCATTGTCGGCGAAGATGATGCAGAGGATGTGGTACAAGATGCCTTTATTGAACTATGGAAAAGAAAAGATGAAATCGTTGATGAGGAACATATCAAAGCTTTCCTTTTCCGTACAACTTATACTCGTGCCTTAAATGTCCTTAAACATCGGTCTATCACTCAAAATTATGCCGAAGCAATGCAGCAATTAGATTTAGAAAGAGCACGATTTTACCATCCGGAGAACAATGACACTATCAACAGAATAGAAAATAAAGAACTGCACGATCAAATAGAAGCGAGGATTAATGAGCTCCCCGATCGGTGTAGAGAAGTATTTGTTATGAGCTATCTTCACGACATGAAAAACAAGGAGATAGCAGAGCTATTGAATATTTCGATCAAGACAGTCGAAGTCCATATCTACAAAGCCTTGAGGTTTCTTAGATCTCGTTTAGATTCTTTGACTTTTATATTTTTATTTTTTTATCTAAAGATATAAGTGATTTTAATGCATCAGTTGTTTTACGAATAGACATCAATGAATAAAATGATAGAACTGAACGACAAATTATTAAAAGACTATTTACTCGGCAAATGCACCGAAGAAGAAGCGAGGTACATCTTGAAATGGATACATGAATCGGACGAACATGCTACCCAATTGTTCAAGATAGAGGAGCTATATCACCTTGGGCGCTTCGAAGAATATACAAAGAAAGCAGGAAAAGCCGAGAATCGTTTGATGTCGAAGATCAAAATGATTGAAAACGAGAGATCTCATAGTATACAACTAATGAGATGGATAAAATACACAGCAATCGCTGTGGTAGTTCTACTGGTCGGTAACGGTTATTGGAGTTATCGTCATCAGACTCTACCGGAGATGATTACTACCCAAGCATTAGATAAAGTACAACAGATTACTCTGCCCGATGGAACTAAAGTATGGCTTAACCGAACTGCCACTTTAAAATATCCGAAGAATTTTAATAGCAATAAACGAGAAGTAGAGCTCGAAGGTGAAGCTTATTTTAAAGTAACAAAGAATCCACATCGGCCTTTTATTGTAAGCAGTAAAGCCATGAGTGTAAAAGTACTAGGCACCGTATTCGATTATAATACTAAGAGCGAAGCAAATAAAGAAGAAGTTTCACTGCTCGAAGGAATGGTCCAAGCAATAGGTCACAAAGAAGAAGGGAAAGTTACGATTATGCCGGGACAAAAGGTTATATTAGACAAACAAAACCATCGCATGATCGTCCAACAAGTAAATGCCGATCTGGAAGCAGTATGGCATAATAATATGATACCATTGAAGAATGCCAATATCAGTGATATTGTTCGCATTTTAGAACGATTTTACAATGTGCATATCACCGTAGATTCAAATTTCGACAAGAACATGACTTATTCCGGTGTTATAAAACGAAACAACACGATAGATTCGGTATTGTCTGCTCTGTCATACGCCATCCCAATACGCTACACAATAACAGGTTCGTATATTCATCTGGCAAACAAGCACTGATTTCATACAACATATAAAAGAGTGCGGAGTAACTATTTACAAGCTACTCCGCACTCTTTTTTTAAGAAAGAAAAAAAAATAAAGAAAACAATAAGTGATTTTTGTAATAGCATTGTATTTAAATTATAACAGATAAGAAAAAGTCGACATTCTTAAAGCTGTTATTCATTAAACTAATTTATATAACTATAAATGTAATATGAGAAAACATTACTCTGAACGTAGCCCGATATTGATTCGAGCTATTCTAATCTTACTATTATTAATGGTTCCTTTACAATGGAGTTTCGCTCAAATCAACCTTTCAACGAAACAAGAATCATTAGAGAGCGTGGTCAAGAAAATTAAATCTCAGACGAAGTATCAATTTTTCTACAATGACAACTTGGCTTCGCTAAGGTTGAACCCTATCAAAGTAAAGGGGGCCGATATTGAGAAAGTCCTCAATAAATTATTCGAGGGTAAAGAAGTGACGTATAAAATAGTAGGTAACGTCATCTATCTTTCTAAGACAGAAGCAATTCAACAAAATGCCTCACAACCGAAACAGAAAAAGAGCCACACAGTTGCAGGTAAAGTCACTGATTCAAAAGGCGAACCTTTGATCGGGGTAAGCATTAAAGTAAAAGGTGCAAATGTTTATGCCATTACTGATGTAAATGGCAATTATAAACTGACAACCGACGAAGCAAATTCCACAATTGTCTATTCTTATATTGGATATAAGACTCACGAAATTTCACAAAGCAATAAAAGCACATTGAATATCCAAATGCAAGAAGAATCACAAATGATCAGTGAAGTTGTAGTAACGGCATTAGGTATCAAACGTGCTCAAAAAGCTTTAAGTTATAATGTCCAGCAGGTCGATAATGATGAACTGACACGCAACAGAGATGCCAATTTCATCAATGCTCTTTCAGGGAAAGTGGCAGGTGTAACCATAAATGCATCTTCATCAGGTATCGGCGGCGCCAGCAAAGTGGTAATGCGTGGTGCAAAAGCGATCGAACAATCTAGCAACGCACTCTATGTCATAGATGGTGTACCAATGTTCAATTTGAACAGTGAAGGAGGCAAGGAATTTAGTTCGCAAGGAACAACTGAAGCGATAGCCGATCTCAACCCCGATGATATCGAATCAATGTCTGTACTGACAGGTGCAGCAGCAGCTGCTCTTTATGGAAGTCAAGCGGCCAATGGTGCGATCGTTATCACAACCAAAAAAGGTAAAGCAGGACACACGGAGCTCACCTTAACACAAAGTACTGAATTTCTAAACGCTTTTGTTCTTCCCAAATTTCAGAATCGTTACGGCACAGGAAGTTCGCTTACAGACGTTGCTGTTCTTGACAAAAGCTGGGGGAAATTACTCAACGAATCAAACTTTAGAAACTATTCTCCTAGAAGAGATTATCTGAAGACGGGCCTAATAGCGACCGAAAGTATGACCTTATCGACAGGTTCCGAGAAAAATCAGACCTACCTATCTGGAAGTGCTGTCAATTCAGCCGGAATTATTCCAAACAATAAATACAACCGCTATAACTTCACTTTTCGCAATACAACATCTTTCCTAAATGATAAGATGACACTTGATGTTGGTGCGGGCTATGTGAAACAAAATGATTTGAATATGGTGAATCAAGGAACTTATTCGAACCCCTTGGTATCGGCCTATTTATTTCCAAGAGGTGATGATTGGAACGATATACGTATGTATGAGAGATACGATACACAACGTAAAATCTATACCCAATATTGGCCGCAAGAGCTAAATGAGTTCACCGGACAGAATCCTTATTGGATTAACTATCGCAATCTACGCGAGAACAGGAAAGATCGCTACATGCTAAATGCAAATCTCAATTATCAAATTCTTAACTGGTTGAGTGTTGTTGGACGTATTCGTATCGACAATTCCAATACGGACAATGAAGAGAAGCTGTATGCAACTTCAAACAAAACGTTGACCGAAGGATCGGATTATGGATATTATGGTGTTTCAGCAACAAAAGATAAACAAACCTATGGAGACTTGATGCTTAATATCAATAAGACATTTAAAGAGATAATCTCATTGCAAGCCAATATTGGTGGTTCATTTTCAAATATCCAACAGGATGTACTAACTAACCAAGGTCCAATTCGCGAAGATTTATTTTCTAATAAATTTAACGTCTTTCAATTAGATAATACCAAGACAAGAAGAATGCAATCGGGCTACCACGACCAAACGAAGTCATTATTTGCTAGTGTCGAATTGGGGTACAAAGGTGCTTATTACTTAACATTGACAGGACGAAACGATTGGCCTTCTCAGCTGGCAGGACCTAATTCTAAGAAAACCTCATTCTTCTATCCATCAATCGGTACCTCTCTGGTGTTGTCACAAATATTTCAGCTTCCAGAGCAAATCTCTTATTTGAAAGCTAGAGCATCATATGCGTCAGTAGGTTTACCTTTCCCGCGTTTCTTGGCCAATCCTACTTACGAATGGGATAGTTCTTTGCAACAATGGAAAAACAAGAGCAATTACCCGATGTACAATCTGAAACCGGAAAAGACAAATTCTTGGGAAATAGGTATCACGGCACGTTTCTTAGGACATTTCAATATGGATTTAACCCTTTATACGACCAAAACCTATAACCAGACATTTGACCCTGCCATATCTGTATCATCTGCATACTCTACGTTGTATGTGCAGACAGGTAGTGTACGAAATCAAGGTATAGAACTTGCTCTAGGGTATAAAAACAATTGGGGCGATTTTTCTTGGGCATCTAATTATACCTTTAGTGCCAACCGCAATAAGATTCTCGAATTGGTACGCAATTACGTACATCCCGAAACAGGAGCGATCATCAACAAAGACCGTTTGGATGTGGGAGGTTTATCACAAGCTCACTTCGTTTTAAAAGAAGGTGGAACTTTAGGAGACTTATACTCTCTTTCAGATCTACAACGAGATAGTGAAGGAAAAGTTTATATCGATAAAGACGGCAATGTAAATACAAACAACAACGTAAAAGAAAACAAGCTTGGCAGTGTTTTCCCGAAAAGTAATATGTCTTGGCGTAATGACTTTACTTGGAAAAATTTGAATGTCGGATTTATGTTCTCTGCCCGCTTTGGTGGTATCGTTTATTCAGCGACACAAGCAGCGATGGACTTGTATGGTGTTTCGGGAGCATCGGCCGACGCTCGCGATTTAGGATATGTATTAGTAAACAAAGACGATCATATAAAACCGGAGGTTTGGTATACGGCCATAGGTAGCAAAAATGGTATTCCACAATATTATACCTATAGTGCTACCAACGTACGTCTTCAAGAAGCAAGTATAGGATATACATTTAAGAAAAATCACTTTTGGGGCATCGGCGATCTAACCTTATCATTAGTAGGACGTAATCTTTGGATGATTTATTGTAAAGCGCCATTCGACCCCGAATCGGTTGCCACAACAGGAAACTATTATCAAGGCATCGATAATTTCATGACTCCGAATACCCGCAATATCGGATTTAATGTCAAACTTAAATTTTAATACATAATACAATGATAAATATAAAAAATCTAATATTGTCAATAACCTCGGCAAGCTTTTTAATAGGACTTACAGCTTGTACCGACGGCTATAATGGATATAATACGAATCCTTACGACACAACAAAGGAAGAGATGCAACGTGATGGCTACTTGTTAAGTTCAGCTCTTACCGGTATGGAAGGATGGGTTATTCCTTTGGATGTCAATACCAACCAATTCATAGAATGCCTATTAGGAGGTTCTTTTAGCGGATATATATCCGATTCGAATAGTGGATTCAATGGCAAAAATTTTGCTTGCTATAATCCCGAAGAACATTGGATCAGAGTTCCCTTCAATGATGTAATTCCTGCAATATTCATCCGCTATGCACAAGTGAAACAAGCGACCGATGACCCAATACCATTGGCTGTTTCAGACATTATAAAAGTAACAGCGATGCAGCGCATTACCGATATTTATGGTCCTATACCTTATTCTAAAATAGGTAGTGATGGCAATATTACAGCACCATACGATTCACAGCAAGCTGTATATAACAAGATGTTCGAGGAACTCGATAACGCCATTGCCGTATTAACAAAAAACAGGACCAACGATTTCAGCCCTAAATGCGACAAGGTTTATTCGGGCAATATATTACACTGGATTAAATATGCCAATTCTTTAAAACTACGTTTAGCAATACGCATTGCCAATGTAGATGCAGCTACTGCTCAAAAGAAAGCAGAAGAAGCTGCAAACAACGAAATCGGCACAATGACTTCGAACGAAGACAATGCATATATGCCTGTTGCAAGCACAAATCCATTCAGAGTGATCATGTTTGAATATAATAACGGTGACTCTAGGGTATCTGCAGACATCACCTCATACATGAATGGATATAATGATCCCCGCAGACCATTCTATTTTACTCCTTCAACTTTCGACGATGCAACTATAAACGGCTATATCGGACTGCGTTCAGGAATACAAATACCTGGTGGAGCAACCATCAAGCAGTATTCGAATATGAATGTAGCCAAAGATTCTAAAGTAATGTGGATGAATGCAGCAGAAACATCTTTTTTAAAGGCAGAAGGTGCCCTCAGAGGTTGGAATATGGGTACTCCATCTATCAGTGCAAGTTCAGCAGCCGAAGGCTTTTACAAAGAAGGCATCAAATTTTCTTTTGACCAATGGGGAGCATCAGGTGCAAACGATTACGCTAACGACGGAACAAGTACTCCTGCTCTTTATAAAGATCCTGTAAATGCCAGCTTCTCAAACGAAGGTTCACCCGCAACGATTACTATCAAATGGGATGCCAGTGCAGGATTCGAAACAAATTTAGAACGTATCATTACCCAGAAATGGATTGCCAATTTCCCACTCGGCATTGAAGCTTGGTCTGAATACCGTCGCACAGGCTATCCTAAACTAATGAAAGTTCAAATTAATCTAAGTGGAGGGAAAGTATCATCGGACAGAATGGCCCGTCGTCTGGCATATCCAGAACTAGAACGTACCGATAATACAACGAACTATAATAATGCTGTCAACAGTCTACTAGGAGGACCCGACACAATGGGCACTGATGTTTGGTGGGCTAAGAAAAATAAATAAAATCAAATACGATGAAAAGAAAATATTTCAAACAAACGTTTTGGCTAGCTGCATGCTTTGTTCTTTCTGTTTGCTTCACAGGATGCAGCAATTGGACAGATACCGAGTCTATGAAGATTAATGAATCGAACATACAAAATCAAAATCCGAAGCTTTATGCACAATATCTTACGAAATTAAGAGCATATAAAGATTCAGAACACAAAATTGTTATCAGCTGGTTCGACAATAGCAACAAACTTCCTATCAATCAGGCTCAACATATTTTAGCTTTGCCTGACAGTTTGGATTACGTATCGTTAATGACTCCAGACACGCTAACTCAATCCGAATTGGATGAGATCGCAAATGTAAGAGAGAATAAAGCTACAAAGTTTATTTTCACGATCGATTTTGAAGCTATTAAACTAATATACGATGACCGAGCAAAAGACTTTGAGGCTAAAAAAGCAAAAGCTGAAGCGGAGGGCAAACCGTTTACTCTTACTTATCCGGATTTCAACAGTTTCTTAATAGACTCTGTAAAGACAACCTTGAAATTAGTCGACAAATACCATTACGACGGCATCAATGTTGCATACAACGGTAAGTTGAAACTATATATGAGCGATGAAGATAAAGTAACATATACCGGATACGAAAATGATTTTCTAGGAATTACACTCGATTGGCACTCTCGTCATACGGATAAAATCCTATTTTATCAAGGCAAACCACAAAATATGATAGATCAAAGTATCCTGTCAGATTGCAAGTATATCATGTTACCATGTACGGATGCCGTTTCATCCGCAGGACTTGTATATACCACCAATTGTGCCTGTGTACAAGGAGTCCCTACGGATAAGTTTATACCAATCGTACAAACGACCTCGCTTGACAATAGCGATGTAAAAACAGGATATTGGTCTAATAGTGTGCATGCAATATCCGGGGCCGCTACATGGGTAGCAGAAGAGCATAGCGATTTCTCTATTACCGGCTTAGGAATCTACAATATTAGTACCGATTATTATCATCCGGCCTGGACTTATAATTATGTCCGAACGGCAATCACCACTATCAACCCATCTATAAAAAAATAAAAGATATGAAACGGACTTATATATATATAATTCTGCTGTTTACCATTTATATTCTCGGAAGTTGTACTAGCGAAGAGAATTTTGATAATAAAATATTTATCGACAGCACAGCCAAAACAAGCGAACTGATTATTAAAGGCAGTACAACAGAATTTTCCAAAGTAATCAACGTTGCTTTAGCCAAACCCGCCGAGACAAATATTACTATTGCATACAAGGCAGACCCGGCTTTAGTAAAGACTTATAACGAAACCTATTACAACAAAGCAGTAATGCTACCTGACTCTTGCTATACTATTGAAGACAAGCAGGTCACTATTAACCAAGGAAGCATAAAATCAAAAGACACTAAAGTTGATTTTTCTAAATTATATTCGTTAAGTAGAGATACTGTTTATGTTCTTCCTATCAGCATTCAAAGCAATGATATGCCAATATTAGCAAGCGCCCGCACATATTATTTCGTACTAAAAGCCGGTGCACTGATTAATGTTGTTGCTGACATTGAGAAAAATTATTGTACCATCGATTGGAAAAAGCCGGAAGTTGTCAATAACTTATCGCAACTGACAATGGAAACTTTGATCCGAGCACGAGACTACGATCGTTTGATTAGTACCGTAATGGGAATCGAAGGCAAATTTCTTATCCGCTTAGGAGATGCGGGCTATCCTTCCAACCAGATACAAATAGCAACATCACGTGGCAATTTCCCTTCTGCAGACTCAAACAAGGGACTACCTACTAATCAATGGGTACATATCGCATTTACTTATAATTCGTCAACGTCAGAATGGATAATCTATATAAATGGCAAGATGCAATCTAAAGGGACAAAAGATCTTGGCTCCATTAATCTTGGTGTCAGCGGCAAAGACGGATTCTGCATTGGGCGTTCTTACGAGGACAGTCGCTACCTATGCGGTAATATTTCGGAATGCCGCATTTGGAACGTTGTGCGCACACCAGAAGAAATAGCAAACAATGCATATTATGTTAACCCATCAACACCAGGATTGGTTGCTTATTGGAAGTTTGATGATCAGTCTGCTTTCAGAGTAAAAGATTATACTGCAAATGGAAACGATGCAGTTGCTGCAAAGACTTTATCGTGGACTTCTGTTTCACTCCCAGCCAAATGATTTTGATTAAATATAAAAAGACCATGGAATATATGAATAGTTTAAATATTAAAAAACTTTCGTTATTGCTTTTTTTAGGGACTCTTTTCATGACCTCTTGCTCAGAGAAGATCGATGTAAATTCAATAGACGAAAGTAAATACCAATCGAGTGAAAGCACATTGGCGTTTATCTCCGATAAATACGGAAATAGCGTAGCAGACTCACTAAACTTTGCAGATCAAGATTCTACAAAGTTATACGTTGAACTTTCTCAGGCGACGATAGATAATGCGTCTTTCTCTTTAGTTTACGATACAAAAGCTCTGAATGATTATAATACCGCTCACGGTACGTCTTTTAAAGCATTTCCCGAAACCTTAGTTTCTATTAACGGCAACGTAACAATTGCCAAAGGTGATAATAAATCATCAGCCGCGCTAGTAAAATATCGTACTGCCAACGAGTTGGATTCAATGGGCACCTATGTTATTCCTTTTAGCGCAAAAGTAGTTTCGGGTAGTGTGTCGCTCTCCGAAACGAAATCACAGTTTCTACTATTTGTGAAAGATATTTCCAAACTTCCCAACTGTAATAAATCAACAGGAATTAAGATTATTAGCTGTATGGAAATAAATGATACAAATCCGTTAAATAATTTGTGTTTTACCTTGAAGAAGAGTGGTAAGCCATTAATAGATATGGTTATTCTTTTCTCAGGAAATATCAATTTCGACTCGCAAACGGGACGTGTATACAACTATAATAATGAGAATGTACAGCATTTCCTCGACTATAAGGAAAAATATTTGAAGCCCCTACAAGATCGGGGAATCAAAGTTATTCTTGGTATCTTAGGCAATCACGACAGGTCTGGTGTTGCAAATTTATCGACAGAAGCAGCTAAACAATTTGCACAAGATCTAAAATCCGTATGCGACGCATACAATTTGGATGGTGTGTTTTTTGATGATGAATATTCATCATATCAAAATCCTGTTCCTCCCGGCTTTGTAAGTCCATCAAGTGCTGCAGCTTCTCGTCTATGCTACGAAACAAAAAAAGCAATGCCCAATAAGTTGGTCACTGTTTACGTCTATAGTACTACTAGCTCCTTACCCGATGTAGATGGACATAAATCTGGCGAATTTGTCGATTATGGCATTCACGATTACGGTGGAAGTTCAGATTTAAGCAGCAACTATCCAGGCATGCCCAAGTCAAATATGGCGCTATACTCTCAAGAATTTGCCAGAGGATATTATGCTTCATCAAACTCATTAAAAGCACTAAGAACTAATGGATATGGAGCACACATGATATTTGCAATGAATCCGAATAGCTCGAACTTTTATGGAAGTCAACTTCCCGCTATGCAAAATATTGCTAACATACTATTCGATGATGAGTTAGTTTATGATGGTAAACCATATTCTAAAGATTGGTAACTTTAAAAATATAAGACATGAAAATAATATATATATATTTATATGCTTCCCTGTTGGCTACAACATTGGGTCTCTCATCGTGCGGAAGTAGCAATGATGATAACAATCCTATAGAAAAGCCGGCTGAACTGGCTCTAGATAAAGATACCATCAAAGTGGGCGTAGAAGAAACGGCTGAATTGAATGTGAAAGAAGGAGCCGGATCTTATAAAGTCTTTTCAGAAAATCCGACTATAGCTACAACAGAGATTGCGGACAAAAAGATAACTATAAAAGGGCAGGATAAAGGTTATACAGCCGTTGTTGTATCCGACGAGAATGGGGCTTACAAAAGAATACCTGTTCAATCGATGTACAAACATATGGCAGCAGACAGCACAAATCTGCGTATCAATATGAAATTGGGCAACACCCAAAATGTAACGATAACGCTTACTGCGGGTAACGGTAATTATAAAGCTCAAATCGACAACAGTAATATTGCGAAGATCGCTTCTATAGATGGCAATAAAGTGACGATTACCGCTTTAACAGAAGGTTCAGCAAATTTAATCATAACCGATATGATGAATCTGTCTCTAACTATACCCATCACCGTCAAAACGACAACAGTACCTTACACTTCAGAAGAGCTACAAGTCTTAAAGAATGACAACACGCTGCATTATACATTTAATGGCAATAGCGTATACAATGAAAGTGATTCCTATTACAATTATATTAACCAGATGGATGGGGATTATAATATGTATGGATTTGATTACTATGGCTACATGTACTTTAAAGTATGGTTTGTAGGAGACAAAACCGCAGGAAAAAAGTCATCGGCCAAAATACAAGCCAAAATGACATGGGGTGACAATGCATCATCATCTGATACCTTGACGTTTGAAATTATCAAGAACGACGGAACATTTATTTGGGCAGTATACTCCTTTATACAAGATAACAAGTTGTATTATGGTAACTTCTGTCAGAAAATTAGCGCTGATCAATAAAATAATATCATGGATGAAAAGATAGGTAATTGCACTTTTTAAGGTTAAAGATTGATTTTTCATTAGATGAGGAACGGAAATATAAAAAACCGTTCCTCATTTTTTTATAAGCATTTTCCATACACAGAGACCCGTTTTATCTTATTTTTGAGGCGAGACAACTAAAAGACAATGAGATACGCCGCATCTCGCATATCTATTTTATTGGCTTTATTTAAAAAATAAAAACTAATTTATTTTTGCTAAAACGCTTCGCTTGGAGTAACTTTGCATTCTCGTATAGAGAAGGAATCAAAAACATAGATATATGCTTACCATTAAACAAATTACAGAAAATACAGACACTGTTATAAAGGGTCTGGAAAAAAAGCATTTTAAAAACGCAAAAGAGGCTGTCGCAAAGGTTCTTGAACTGAACGACATACGCCGCAATTCACAAAAGCAGTTAGATGATAACTTGGCAAAGTCAAAATTACTTGCCAAAAGCATCGGACAACTCATGAAAGAAGGCAAGTCCGATGAAGCGGCTTCTATTCGAAAAGAGGTTTCCGAATTCAAAGATCTTAGCAAAACATTGGAAGATCAAATGGAAAAGGCTGCTACTGATATGCGAAATTTACTCTATACGATTCCTAATATTCCTCACGAAAGTGTACCCGAAGGATTCGGAGCCGATGATAACAAGGTAGAGAAAATGGGCGGTCAAAACACCGTCCTTCCTGTTAACCCACTACCCCATTGGGAATTGGCAAAGAAATATGATATTATTGATTTCGATCTAGGAGTTAAAATCAGCGGTGCCGGCTTCCCCGTATATAAGGGGAAAGGAGCTCGTTTGCAACGTGCGTTGATCAACTTTTTCCTTGACGAAGCCCGCAACAGTGGCTATACCGAAATACAACCGCCTACGGTAGTCAATCAGGATTCCGGATATGGCACAGGACAGCTTCCTGACAAAGAAGGACAAATGTATCACTGCGAATTGGACGATTTATACCTGATTCCGACAGCCGAAGTTCCTGTAACAAACATTTATCGGGACGTTATCCTCGAAGAAAAAGAACTACCTATCAAGAACTGTGCTTATACCCAATGCTTTCGTCGCGAAGCCGGATCTTATGGTAAAGACGTTCGAGGTCTAAACCGTCTGCACGAATTTTCAAAAGTAGAATTGGTACGCATCGACAAACCCGAACATTCGTATGATTCGCTCAAAGAAATGCTGGCTCACGTTGAAGGGTTATGCCAGAAACTTGAATTGCCATACCGCATTCTTCGCCTTTGCGGTGGAGATATGAGTTTTACGTCTGCTCTCTGCTTCGACTTTGAAGTTTATTCCGAGGCACAAAAACGCTGGTTGGAAGTTAGTTCTGTATCAAACTTCGAAACTTATCAGGCCAACCGCTTGAAATGCCGTTACCGCACAACAGCCGACAACAAAAAAATAGAGCTATGCCATACCCTCAACGGTTCGGCATTGGCCCTACCCCGTATTGTTGCCGCATTACTTGAAAACAATCAGACCCCCGAAGGCATCAAGATACCCAAAGCCCTTGTTCCTTATTGCGGGTTCGATATAATCGATTAACATGAAGCAGACAGCTTTAACCCTTTAAATGAAAAACGATGAATAAAATTGTCCACAAGGAGCAACTTTCCGAAAAAGTATTCCTGTTCGAAGTCGAAGCCCCGTTAATAGCCCGTTCCCGCAAGGCCGGCAATTTCGTTATTATCCGTGTAGGAGAAAAAGGCGAACGCGTCCCTTTAACTATTTCCATGGCCGATAAAGGAAAGGGGACTATTACCATTATTGCACAAAAGGTTGGCGTATCAACCGAAAAGTTGTGTGATCTGAAAGTTGGCGATAGCCTGACAGACGTAGTAGGTCCGCTAGGCCAAGCTACCAATATCGAGAACTTCGGCACAGTCGTTTGTGCGGGAGGCGGTGTAGGCAATGCTCCGATGTTGCCTATAGCTCAGGCACTCAAAGCGGCAGGCAACAGGGTCATTTCTGTTTTGGCAGGACGCAACAAAGATTTGATTATCTTGGAAGATGAGATTCGCAAATGCTCCGACGAGGTGATCATTATGACCGACGATGGTTCATACGGAAAGAAAGGGCTCGTTACAAATGGTATTGAAGAGGTTATTCTGCGCGAGAAAGTAAATAAATGCTTCGCCATCGGTCCGGCGATTATGATGAAATTTGTCTGTCTGCTTACAAAAAAATACAATATACCAACCGAAGTTTCTCTCAACACTATCATGGTAGATGGTACCGGAATGTGTGGAGCTTGCCGCGTCAGCGTAGGTGGCAAAACAAAATTCGTTTGTGTAGATGGTCCCGAGTTTGACGGACACGAAGTGGACTTTGATGAGATGATGAGACGCCTTGCAGCCTACAGACCGGAAGAAAGAGTAGATCTCGAACGCTACGAAAAGACAACTACCGAAGAAGACAAAGTGGACGAGAACAGTCGTGATGCAGCTTGGCGAGTAAACCTCCGCAAATCGATAAAAGCGAAAGAGCGCACCGAGATTCCTCGAGCTAAAATGAACGAGCTCGATCCGGAATACCGCTCGCACTCTCGCAAAGAAGAAGTAAACCAAGGGCTCACCGAAGAACAAGCTTTGACAGAAGCCAAACGTTGTTTGGATTGTGCCAATCCGGGTTGTATTACAGGTTGTCCTGTGAACATCGATATTCCACGGTTCGTGAAAAATATCGAATGCGGAGAATTCCTCGAAGCAGCAAAGACCTTGAAAGAAACCAGTGCACTACCGGCTGTTTGCGGACGGGTTTGCCCTCAAGAAAAACAGTGCGAATCGAAATGCATTCACTTGAAGATGAACAAAGAGGCTGTTGCTATCGGTTATTTGGAACGCTTTGCAGCTGATTTCGAACGCGAAAGTGGCAATATCTCTGTGCCCAAAATAGCAGAAAAGAACAACATAAAGATTGCAGTGGTCGGTTCTGGTCCTTCAGGACTATCCTTTGCAGGCGATATGGTCAAAAAAGGATACGACGTTACTGTTTTCGAAGCACTGCACGAAATAGGCGGCGTTTTGAAGTATGGTATTCCGGAATTTCGTTTACCCAACAAGATTGTAGATGTAGAGATTGAGAGTCTTGCCAAGACAGGCGTCAAATTTATCAAAGACTGCATCATCGGAAAGACCATTAGCGTAGAGGAACTCGAGGCTGAAGATTTTAAAGGCATATACATTGCATCGGGTGCAGGACTCCCCAACTTCATGGATATTCCGGGTGAGAATCTAATCAACGTACTTTCGTCCAACGAATACTTAACCCGCGTAAACCTGATGGATGCAGCGAGTGACGAAAGCGACACTCCCGTTTCTTTCGGTAAGAATGTGGCAATAATCGGTGGTGGCAATACAGCAATGGACTCTGTCCGCACAGCACGCCGTCTTGGCGCGGAAAGAGCGATGATTATCTATCGCCGTTCTGAAGCCGAGATGCCTGCACGTCTCGAAGAAGTGAAACACGCCAAGGAAGAAGGTATCGAATTTCTCACACTACACAATCCGATAGAATATATTGCCGACGAGCAAGGTAAAGTCAAACAAGTAGTCTTGCAAAAAATGGAACTTGGCGAGCCCGATGCTTCAGGACGCCGTAGCCCGGTGGCTATTCCAGGTGCAATAGAAACAATTGATATCGATCTGGCCATTGTCAGTGTAGGCGTATCACCCAACCCGATTGTTCCAAAATCTATCAAAGGTCTAGAATTGGGAAGAAAGAACACTATTGCCGTCAATGACGACATGCAGTCTTCTATTCCAACAATCTTTGCAGGAGGTGACATCGTACGTGGCGGAGCAACCGTAATCCTTGCCATGGGCGACGGAAGACGTGCAGCTGCCGCAATGGACAAGCAACTAACGAAATAATAACTTCGCACAAATATTACTTTTGCAAGATAATATTTTGCAAAAAATGTATTAAAAAGGGATAAATCATTCGACTCTCAGAATGGTTTATCCCTCTCAATATATTCCAATATTCGACGTATCCAATTCATCTACACAGAATACACTCGTTCACATACGAATCGGCTCTTTAGACACCCACAGAGCATCATTTAGACCAGTTCTAAACAGAGGTCCGCTGAAAATAAGGACTCTACAGCATGCTCTTGGTGCGATTTTCGGACTTTTTTTCGCTGGCGTTGTATACGGTACACCGTTAACCTGCTGTATGGCAGCGCCGTATGGTGTCACACGGAGGTGGCAAAGGAGAATTATAAAGATTAAATTGGATGCATATTCCCTTGCCTCTTTTACCGATGACACAGAAATAAGTTAAAAGTAAATGCTGCGCAAGCAATTTATTTTCCAGAAGGCCTTGAACAGTGAATATTCCACAATATTCTGATACTTTTTTATCTTAATATGCCATAGAAGACCTTATAGAGCACTATTCTCGCTATCGTTTCAGCGTTCTAATATAAAGCAAATTGCAACAAGACATAAATGTATCGCGGCTATAGTTAATTATTGCGTTGCAAAATCAGTTTTTATTATCTACCATCGATATTCGGAGGAGTCCGGCAGCATGATCTGTTTCATTCTTCAGGATTGTTTCAACGACCTTGAACCAGTTCAAATAGTTCTTTAGATATTTCGTAGCCACTCCCCAAAAGGTTGAAGCGATCCATTTTTTCAGCCTGTTATGGAGGGAATTTACATGTTGTATGTGAAACCTTTCAAGTTTTACCCGCTGTTTCAAGTCCCCCCTGAGCACAACATGTTTCAGCCGATTGTCATTTGCGTATCCCTTATAGCTTGTATGTCCATCTGAACACAGAACCACATCCTCCGGTAGGGGCGTATGCAGACTTTCCGTTATATCTTTCTTGGTAAGGCGTCCCTTTCCGCAGCATGTCATATTCAAATCGTTCTTCCGATCAGTAGTTACTATCACCTTGGTCTTGTTGTTAGATATGCCCGAACTATTGGAGTCGCTGCCCCTTTTACGGGCAGGACGTTCCAAATGCCGATTTCCTTTCTCTGATTCCTCGAAAAAAGTTTCATCGCTTTCCACTATACCCGAAAAAGAACTGCCTTCATCTTGTTTGAACGTACCCAAAATCTTGTGTCGCCAGTCAAAAGCCGTTTTCTTGTTGATTTTAAGCGAGGAGGAAATATTGTCCAAAGACTTCTGGTCAGACATCAGTTCCAAATAGCGACCTACCAATTCCTTTTTGTGAAGCCCTTCCTGCCAAGTTCCGGTATATTCGGTGAATGTGCGCCTACAATCTTTGCACTTGAAGCGTTGAGCACCTTTGTCCTTGCCAAAACGATAATAATGTTTGCCACCACAATGAGGACAACTACCTTGCTTGTTCAGTAACTGGAACAGACGAGGAGAAGGAGAAGCCGATACGATTTTTGACGATAAGGCGGAAACCAGAGACACACGTTCTCCTAAAGGAAGAGACAGCGCAGCGACTAATATTTCTTGATAGGTCATAACTTCTGAAGTTTTACGA
This sequence comes from uncultured Bacteroides sp., assembly GCA_963676865.2. Classification (GTDB taxonomy): domain Bacteria; phylum Bacteroidota; class Bacteroidia; order Bacteroidales; family Bacteroidaceae; genus JAAYUD01. Next base: position 803,082 of record CAXXSS010000001.1, read on the forward strand.
GGACAAAAATACAAAAAATTAGGTATATCTACCATTTTACAACGCAATAATTAACTATAGCCATGTATCGCGTGCAAATCGTTGATAGACAGCGAGAAATTCATAAGGACGAAAATAAATGTTTGTAAGTATAAACTTTTATTTATGTCCATATGAATTTTTATTTTCGTCCTTATCATTTTTCGAAAGCGCAGGTTCGATTGAGTGAATCAATAAGTGCTACTTGGATATGGTTAAGAAAGTATCAGTATCGCTTCCTATGTTCACCTATAAAGGTTGTTCATACCAGCTCAGCTCCTCTTCAAGTAACTGGAAAGAGACGATTATTTCAACAAATCTATGCCTTCTTTATCTTTCCAAAACCACATATGCTCCTAAATTTGTTGACGTCCATATGTTTTCTGAAAAACTTAAGGACGTCACCGAAAAAACTAACATACGACAATTTGGCCTCATTGTTTAGATAATTTTTGTACAACCTATATAGACATTTGATTATGTTAAAGGCAGCACTATATAGGCAAATAAACATTCTAATTCATGTCAAAGATTATCTGCATTCTACAAATTAATACTCTAATAATATTACAATTGCAAAATAATCTGATATTATTTTTATTTAGAAATTTTTCTTGATTATTTTTGTGAAAATATCATATAGAAATAAACCCAAAGATTAATAATTAAAGCAATGAAAAATAGAAGAATTAATGAATTCTTAATTACATTTTTTTTTGTAATAGCATGCCCATTTTCCCTGTTTGCCCAAATCAATAATGATATTGATTCAATAGCAAGCCAATTATCGACAACAGTAGCACAAAATGGAGGATTGCTATGGAAAGTATCGGGAAACGGTCTTGCAAAAAGTTCCTATATTTTCGGGACTTATCATGACAATTGCCATAGTTTTACTGAGAATCAAGTATTCTCCATCCCAGGACTGAAAAAAGCAATCGAAGAAGCGGAAGAAATTGCAACTGAAGATAATATATTTCCAACAAAAAAAGAAATATACACGATGCTTGATACTTCTCCTTACGAACGACTCCTTTCTCCTTCAGCAATTACAAGGATGCCAAAAGGCAAATATTACAGCAGTTTATTTAAAAGCTATAAGGAATGGCGAAAGTTTGATAAACAAATGAAAATACAAGGCTTCTTCCCCTACTTACAACAAAAGCCCACATATTGGATGAACATTTTTAATATGAAACTTACTATGCAAATCGCACTACCGAGTATGGTGAATCGACCAAGCATTCCTATAGACTTGTATATAGCGAAATATGCGAGAGAAAAGAAAACGCCTATGTTCTTTTTAAATGCCCAATATCCTGGTGATACAGGTTTCTTCGGGATTTTTGATCCTATCTATGCCAAGACAAATGAAAAAATGCGCTACAAAAGGCCCCTAGAAGTACAGATAAAAGAACTTTGCAAATTATTAAACCAGATAGAATCTCCAAAATACAAGAAACTGTGCGAAGAAGGTATAAAGAAAGAAAAAGAAAAATATAATTATACAGGCATAAGAGATAGTTTGTTCAATGCTTATAAAACAATGGATATTAAAAAAATTGAAAAGATAGAGAAACTCATTATAAAACGACAAGGTAAAGATTATCTTTCCTATAGGATGTTTATATTAGACGGGCGTAATATAAGATGGATCCCAATCATAAAGAAGCACATGGCAGAACATGTTTGTTTTATTGCCTTTGGCTGTCGCCACCTTGTCGGAGAAACGGGGATTATCAATCTTTTAAGAAAAGAAGGCTATGAGGTGACACCCGTTTTTTTAGATTGAGAAGCAAATGACAAGCACTATAATTAATACCCCTACCTCTCTCCTACAAAAGGACGGATAGGGCAACCACATTAAACGTTTATCTAGATATATTGACAACAATATTATAGCAATAATAACGCAACCTATCTATTGTCAAATACTCCCCGTAGTATCCAAATCAGCCCATTAACAAAAAGTCATTACAAAATAATCATACATTATTTTTGTTTAAAAGTTTTTTTATTTATCTTTGTGAAAATATCACACATTATGGATGATTTTATATCGTAATAATGCACTCTTACATATTTCTTATATGATTAGTTTATATAAATATTTAAGTTATGAAGAATAGAAGAATTAATGAATTCTTAATTACATTTTTTTTTGTAATAGCATGCCCATCTTCCCTGTTTGCCCAAATCAATAATGATATTGATTCAATAGCAAGCCAATTATCGGCAACAGTAGCACAAGAAGGAGGATTTCTGTGGAAAGTCTCAGGAAATGGTCTCACAAAAAGTTCCTATATTTTCGGTACTTATGATGACAATTACCATCGTTTTACTGAAAGCCAAGTATTCTCCATCCCAGGACTAAGAAAAGCACTCGAAGAAGCAGAAGAAATTGCAACTGAAAATAATATTTACACTCTATTTAATACTTCTCTTATTAACGAACGAATTCTTTCTACTTCTGCAATTACAAGGATGCCAAAAGGCGAACATTACTACTATTTATTTAAAAGCGATAAGAAATGGCAAAAGTTTGATGAGCAGATGAAAAAAGAAGGTTTCCAGAGCTACTCAGACCAAAAGCCCACATATTGGACAAACATTCTTAAAATAGGACTTACGGTACAAACCTCGCTACCGCCTACAATGAATCAATCAGGCATTCCTTGGGATTTTTATATCACAAAGTATGCAAAGGAAAAGAAAACGCCTATGTTTTTTTTGAATCCCCAATCTCCTGGTAGTCCCGGTTTCTCCGCCATTTTTGATCCTATCTATACCAAAGCCAATGAAAAGTTACGCTATAAAAGGCCACTAGAAGTACAAATAAAAGAACTTTGCAAATTGTTAAACCAAATAGAATCACCCAAATACAAAGAACAGTGCGAAGAAGATATAAAGAGAGCTAGAGAAAAATATGATTACGTTGGTATAAGAGATAGTTTGTTTGCCGCCTACAAAACAATGAATATTAAGAAACTTGAAGATATTACGGAGGTGGAAGGTAAATATTTTCCTTTCTATAAAGCGTTTATATTAGATAGACCTAATATAAGGTGGATTCCAATCATGAAAGAGCAGATGGCAAAACATACTTGTTTTGTTGCCTTTGGCTGTCGTCACCTCGTCGGAGAAAAAGGGATTATCAATCTTCTAAGAAAAGAAGGTTATGAGGTAACACCCGTTTTTTAGATTGAAAAACAAATACCAAACACTATAATTTAAAGATATCCCCCTCCCTACCCTCACCCCTGCAAAAAGGACGTATCGGCAACCACATTAAACATTTATCAATACATACAAAAGTGTCGGAAGACAAAAAAGACGTAACCTGATTAAGTTACGTCTTTTTATCTTTAAAGAGCAATATATATGCTCCTTATAGCTATTCAATCACTTTATTGTTCCGTTGATCGGGGAAAACAATAGTCGGCTTGAATTTTTTAGCTTCTTCAAAGTCCATTAAAGCATACGACATAATAATAATAATATCGTTGACTTGTACCTTGCGAGCGGCAGCGCCGTTGAGACAAACGCAACCTGAGCCGCGTTCTCCTTTTATGATATAGGTTTCGAAACGTTCACCATTATTATTATTAGTAATAGCTACCTTTTCGCCTGCAATCATATTGGCAGCATCCATTAAATCTTCGTCGATTGTAATGCTCCCCATGTAACTGAGATTTGCCTCAGTAACGCGGGCACAATGAATTTTTGATTTTAAAATTTGAACCATCATAACGATGTAAAATAATAATGTTAAGGCTATTTTATTCTTTATATTTGATATTGTCTATCAATCGAGTTTTACCACTGAATACTGTAATACAACCTACAGCAAACGATGTATCTTCCCAGTTGGCTATTTTCTGCAATGAATTGCCATCTACTATTTCAAAGTACTCCAGACGAAGTCCTCCTGCCAAATCAATCCGTTCTTCAACGAACTTTTGTGTATCGGCCACTGTATGAGAGGCGGCATAATCGCGGCTTAGAAGAAGAGTCTTCGAAATATTCAGCGCATTACTACGCTCTTGGGGCGAGAGCAACTGGTTGCGGCTACTCAATGCCAACCCTCCATCTTCGCGTATAATAGGGCACGAAACGATTTCCAACCCGAACTTAAGATCTTTTACCATGGCGCGAATGACAGCTACCTGCTGAAAATCTTTTTCACCAAAATAAGCTTTATCCGGTTCTACGGCCATAAAAAGTTTGCTTACTATCTGACAAACGCCATTAAAGTGACCCGGCCTGCGGGCTCCTTCCATCACAGTATCGATAGGAGGATAACTAAAATGACGAGTATCGGGCTCAGGATACATCTCTTCTACAGAAGGAGCAAACAATATGGTAGCCCCACACGATTCGAGCAATTCTATATCGGCATCCAACTGATGGGGATAGTTCACCAAATCGTTTTTATCGTTAAATTGAGTAGGATTGACGAAATCGCTTACGACAGTAACGTCGTTATCTTGTACGCTACGTTTGACCAACGATGCGTGACCGGCATGCAATGCACCCATCGTAGGCACTAAACCGACCTTTTTGCCAGCAGTTCTGTATGCAGAAAGAGCGGCCTTAAGGTCCTTAATAGTATTAATTACTTTCATTCCAATGATATTAATTCGCTTATATTCGAAAAACAGTGCAAAATAAACCATTATTTAGCACATAACGAAGAAATATCGTATTATTTTCAACTAAATATTTCATAAAACTTTGACACGCATCCCCGCTTAAATACTTGACTATACAATTAATAAGTAATTATCAATTGAAAAAGTTGCAAATATCTGATTTTTTTTTTATATCTTTGCAAAAGAATTCATTTAGACTGCGAAAATGACAAATGGTAATAAGGTATTATTCATTACCCAAGAAATTGTTCCGTATGTAGCGACTTCTGATATGGCAGAAGTGGGTCGTAATTTGGCTCAAACTATTCAAGAACAAGGGTACGAAATCCGAACTTTTATGCCAAAATGGGGGACCATTAATGAAAGAAGGAATCAACTTCATGAAGTTATCCGACTTTCTGGCATTAACATTATTATTGATGACACAGACCATCCGCTAATCATAAAGGTCGCATCTATACAATCTGCGCGAATGCAGATTTACTTTATTGATAATGATGATTATTTCCAAAACAAACTGCAAACCGTTGACGAGAATGGAGTAGAATACGAGGATAATGATTGTAGAACAATCTTCTATGCGCGTGGTGTACTAGAAACGGTAAAAAAGCTACATTGGGTTCCAGACATCGTGCACTGCGAAGGCTGGATATCTGCATTAATCCCTCTGTACATTAAAAGAGGCTATAAGGACGAACCTTCTTTTCGAGAAACAAAGGTTGTTTTCTCTTTATTCGGTGAAGAGTTGAAAAACGAATTTCCGAAAGATTATCCTGTTAAACTTCAAATAAAAGGCGTCACCAAAAAGGTGCTTGCTCCTTTTGTGAAGAATCTGGATTTTGTATCGCTTTGCAAGCTGGCCGTCGAGTTTTCAGATGGAATAATGGTATGCAGCGAGCATGTCAATGAAGAGGTTCTGGAATATGCTAGAGAACGCAATAAACTTATCCTACCCTATCAGCCGGCTGATAAAATGGCTGAAGCTACGGATGAATTTTATAAAAAGTTACTAGAAACAGAGAATACGGAAGCCGAATAAAAATTCTATTAACAAGACATAAAGAGGGTGGCAAATGAATAATTTGCCACCCTCTTTTTTAACTTCTATCGCCTCGGCTATAAAAGACTTTCTTCTACTTTTTATCGATTTTCACTTTCTTAGTTGAATCCGATTTATGATCACTCTTCACCTTTTTAAGTTTCTTTTCGAGTTTCTCATTCTCGCCGTGAAGCTCTGCAATCTCTTCTTCCTGATTGCGTATCGTGATAAGCAAAGAATTCAGTTCTTCATTATCAATATCCATCGGATAAAGGGCATTGACTCGCTTAATAAAATCGCCAAGAATATTCATATAGTTGGTGTAGGCATCGAATGCAGAATCGTAAATTCCACGATTCACCTGTATAACGGTGTCTTTAGTCGTCATAAAACGAAAGTTATTACTAGCTTGTAGATAATCCCAATCTTGTTTGATACGACGATCCTGGCACAGTTGCACACGTTCGGCAACACTATAAAGTTTATTGAAAGCCTCACGCTGCATGACATTACCCAGCCAGCAACTCGTGTCACGTTCTTCATCTGTCCACGACAACGGATAAGTGACATCCAAAGGAGAAATAGCTTTCAGCTTGCCGATGATTTCGGAAGGAGTAGAGAATGTGATACCTTTCTCGGCTGCACATGCCGGCAGTGCTTTCAAGAACTCTAATATATTGGACGAAAGCGGTTGCATCATACCTATAGATCCCATTTCCATAAAGATATTGAAGACTTGTTCTTCAACCGGGAAAGCCTCAATCCACTCAATGTATTTATCGGCAAAAAGCGGGTATTCGTTCCATTCCGAATTGGAGAAACGCAAGCTTATATCGTCGGACAACTTATAGTCGCGAAGCAAAAGCTTCAAATTGGAATCAGTAGCACATTGGTATACATAATGAGGACTCTTCCAACCCAATATATGGCGGGCTCCTTCTGTAAGTATACCTTTAAAGCCCATATCGGCAACCATTGCGCCTATCTCGTCCGAATAAATGAGGCTGGAATTGCGAAAGACTTTAGGTGTCTTGCCAAAAAGTTCTTTAATCTTATTGCGCTGGCGCAAGACCTCTTCTTTAAAACAAGCCTCGTTGATAAGCGAAGACAAACCATGAGAATAAGGTTCCGCTAGAAATTCACAACATCCCGTATCGTTCAATGTATGAAGCAAGTCAAGCACGGCAGGAGCATGAATCTCAAGTTGTTCGAGAGCAACTCCCGAAATTGAAAGTGCTACCTTGAAAGCACCCTTCGAATTTGTAGCCATCTCGATCAGGGCAGAAAGAGTGGGTATATAAGAACGTTCGGCCACATCATTAATGCCGGCCTCATTGGCATAATCATCATAATAATAATGATCGTTGCCGATGTCAAAAAAACGATACCGTTTCAGATGTATAATCTGATGTATTTCAAAATAGAGACAAATGGTTCGCATATCTGTTATTCTTTTAATCAAAGGTTAATGATAATTACTGATAATTCGTTCGTATACTTTTTTAATTTTCATACCCACATTCTCCCAAGTGATGCTGTCGACCTCTTTTTTACCTTCCGAATGAAGATATTCATACAGTGCGGGAAAAGAGCATATTCCATAAATAGCATCTGCCATAGCTTGTATATCCCAATAATCTGTTTTAATACACTTATTCAGTATCTCGGCGCAACCGGACTGTTTGGATATAATAGACGGTACTCCACACTGCATAGCCTCGAGCGGAGAAATGCCGAACGGCTCAGATACGGATGGCATAATGTAGACATCGCTCATTTTGAGCATTTCGTACACTTGCTTTCCTCGCATGAAACCGGGAAAATGGAAACGTTCGCCAATACCTCTTTCGGCAACCAAACGAATCATCTGGTGCATCATATCGCCATTGCCGGCCATCACAAAACGAACATTGTGAGTATGGCGCAACACCAAAGCAGCCGCCTCAACAAAGTACTCCGGTCCCTTCTGCATGGTAATACGCCCCAAAAAGGTGACGACCTTCTCGCCTTCTATATGGTGCGGAACAATTTGTTCTATCTCGGGAGCCAATGGCGAAACGGCATTATGCATAGTAGATACCTTGCGAGGATCTTGGGAGTATTTATGAATCACCGTCTGACGAGTAAGTTCACTGACACACATTATATGATCGGCATAATCCATGCCGTTCTTTTCTATAGCATAAACCGTAGGGTTGACATTACCCCGACTACGGTCAAAATCAGTGGCATGGACATGTATAACCAACGGTTTGCCCGATACCTGTTTGGCATGAATACCGGCTGGATAAGTCAGCCAATCATGGGAATGAATAATATCAAACTGCTGCTGGCGCGCTACAACACCCGCCACAATAGAATAATTGTTTATTTCTTCATACAAATTGTCCGGATAACGGCCGGAGAACTCAATGCATCCCAATTCATTGGTATGCATATAGTTGAAATCGGCATAGATATGATTTCTTAAATCATAGTAAAGCTGTGGATTCATGCAATTTCCTATCTTCGAATTTACATAATTCCAATCGGCATCCCTATATACAATGGGAACGCTGTTCATGCCTATAATATTCAGAAAGCTTTTATCTTCATCACCCCAAGGTTTAGGGATGCAAAAAGTGATTTCCATATCGTCTTGTTTAGCCAGACCCTTTGTCAAGCCATAGCTTGCAGTACCAAGTCCACCTAAAATATGAGGAGGAAACTCCCAACCAAACATTAATACTTTCATCTCTTCCTCCTTAACTATATATTAAACTTAGACAGCATTTTAAGGATACGCAATATCTCGGCAACATTCATAGCAAACGAGACAGCCCCCCGTCCCTTGAATGGAGGATCGCCATCAAACAATTCGGGCAATGAACCGACACAATGGCTTGTCATTTCTTCTTCGTATCCTATCAATTGGCGTTCGATGAACGACAAACCGCTCATCTTATATATTTTGAGATAAGCTTCGACATAAAAACCCATGAGCCACGGCCAGACCGTTCCTTGGTGATAAGCCAAATCACGTTGCCGTTGTAAGCCTACATAATTAGGATTGTATCCACCACTCTTAGGACTCAACGAGCGAAGTCCCTTCGGAGTGAGCAATTCTTTGGTAACAATATCAAGCACTTGCTTTTTCTGGTCACGTGTCAGCGGAGAATAATCGAATGCAACTGTAAATATCATATTGGGTCGAACACTCCAATCCATTAAATTGCCGTTGACATAATCGAACAAATAGCCATAATCATTACGAAAGACTTCTACAAAAGATTTTCCTGTCATTTCTGCTTGAGCATCGAGATGATCAGCATATTCAGTTTGCCCTTCTTCTCTTGACATATTGGCAACAAACCGAAGGGCATTATACCACAGCGCATTGAACTCGACAATATATCCCGTACGGGGTACAACGGGATGCCCATCAACGGTAGAATTCATCCATGTTACAGCTTCATCTTCACCATTGGCAAAAAGCAATCCGTTGTCATGCAAAAAAAGATTCGAATGTTTGCCACCCATGATATAATTTATAATATCTACCATCAACTTGCCATACTTTTGGCGACATTCTTCACCGGAGACATCTTTGGCGTATTGATTCAGCGCCCAAATAGCCCAAAGCAGCACATCGGGATGTTGCATTTCGTAAACCTTACATTCAGATTGTACTCCATTCATAAAATCGTAAATGGCCTTTTCGGCAGTTTTGAAAGCATCCTCAAATTCATTCACCTCATTTACGGCAAGAGTCAAGCCCGGTAACGAAACAAACAAATCGCGCGCACGGCACTTAAACCAAGGATATCCGGCAAGGATATAATGTTCTCCGCCCTGAACATTGTGAAACTGATGCGCCGAATTCTTCAGACAATGAAAAAAGCTATCGCGGGGCGTACGGTCATTTACTTCATTCTCGAATATTTGTTTCAAGCTACGAGTCTTCACTTCTGATGTGCCAGCCGAGAACTCAATACATTCGCCCTTTTTTATATCTACTTCAAAATATCCGGGAACATACAGATCTTCATTAAAGTCGTATCCTCTCTCTTGTTCCTTGGGATATTCAATGCCTCGATACCAATAGGGCATAAAATGGAACTCGGCTCTTTTACTAAGCTGCATATACAATTCGGGGTATCCCGGATACATGCAAGTTTTAATACCATTTTCTACTTCCTGATAATCACGTCTGGCAATAGAATTCTCGTGAGTATATTCTCTGACACTGCGAAAAGCGAGAAATGGACGAAAACGAAGCGTTGTTGGTGAATGACTTTCAAGAAGCGTATAACGAATAAGAATTCGATTCTCATGATGAACAAATACTTTCTCTTTGCGTAAGAGGACACCACCTACCCGATAAGTCGTTGCAGGAATGTGATCACACTCAAATTCACGGATATATTTGTGCCCATTAGGATTGAAATTATTCCCTCTATATTTATGAAGCCCCAAATTAAACTCAGCCCCATGCTGAATAACGGTTTCATCCAAAGACGACAAAAGCACATGATTCTCGTCATCCAAGTTAGGAACGGGAATAACCAATAAACCGTGATATTTACGAGTGTTACAATCCACAATAGTTGTACAATGATAGGCCCCTGACTTATTTGTCCTTAGTATCTCTCTGGTAAGAGATTCTTCAAGATTACTGGTCAAGGTCTTATCAAATCGTAAATAGCTCATAACTTTTATTTTAATTTTCGTATTAGATAACCAATCCATATAAAAGCAGTGTATAAACCCACTCTGCCATTAAAATGAATGCTTAAAAGTACAAAATAAAAAGAGAAACAAAAATTATACACTGCTTTTTTTGCAAAAAAACATAAAATTATTGTCCATGTAACGGTGCTATTAAAATTTTAATATTCAGCATGAACATCCTTACAGAGACGGCAAGCAGAATAATTCCAAAAAACTTTCGAGTAATATAGATACCACCAGCTCCAAGGAAACGTTGTATTCTTCCGGTCTGGCTTATAACGAAATAAACCAAAATCATGTTAACTATTAAAGCAATGATAATATTGAGTGGATGATATTCGGCACGTAACGAAAGCAACGTTGTAAAAGCTCCGGCACCTGCCAAAAGGGGAAAAACCAAAGGAACTAACGTAGCCTCTTTTATAGGACCTTGATTCTTGAATATTTCGACATCCAAAATCATCTCTAAAGACATCAAGAAGATAACAAAAGCACCCGCTACAGCAAAAGATGCAATATCTACATGAAATAAAGCCAACATATAAGTACCTGCATAAAAGAAGCCCAACATTAACATAAATGATATAAGCGTAGCTTGCAAGGCATTCACTTTCCGCCCATTCTCCCGGAGGTTAATTAATATAGGGATTGACCCAATAATATCAATTACGGCGAACAATATAATGAAAGCACTGATTGTTTGCTGAAAATCGAATGTAGATAAAATAGAAGTTGGCATATCTCTAGTATTAAATTAAATTTTCCACAAAGATAAACACTTTCCATCCATTTACAAAAGGTCAAATAATTTATTTTTATGACATAGTCATTTAAAGAACAATAAATTGCTCAAAAAAATAGCAATATACAAAATCATAAACGACCGTTATTCGTATATTTGTCACAATTAATTTATCAATTGCATGGAGAAGCTATACGAGACATTATTACAGTTACCCATTTTTCAGGGCATCACTTTGTACGACTTTAATGATCTCATAGGAAAACTAAAGTGGCATTTTGAAAAATATCAGCCGGGAGACACTATCATAAAGGCAGGAGACAAATGCGACAAGGTGGTATGTGTTTTATCCGGAAGCACCTCCTTCACGACAGAATCATCCAGCAACCTTTACAGCATCACAGAATTCACCAACCGTCCTTTCATTCTAGAGCCATATTCTTTGTATGGTATAGACTATTCGTTTCAGTCTACTTATACAGCTGTTTCAGAAGTTACGATAGGCAGTTTCAACAAATTGGCTTTCCTTACCATTGTCAATGATTTTTTAATTTGTCGCTTAAATATAATCAACATGCTATGTCGCCGCAATCAAATGCTATATAATAAATTGTGGATAGACAATATAAAAAACGACTTTCAGTCTAAAATTATTCGTTTCATCTTGCTGCATGTTGAAACTCCTGAAGGGAAAAAACTTCTACGAGTAAAACTCTATGATTTTGCCAATTTAATCAATGCTTCTCATGTCAACACATCAATTGCCTTAAATCAGATGGAAAAAGATGGACTTATCAGATTGGGACGTATGTCTATTTCCATTCCTGATGCAGCAATTCTTAAGCAAAAATTCGAAAATAATAAATAGAGCAAAGTCAATTCTATAATAAAGACAATAACTGGGTGGCAATTCAATAAGTTCAACTCTCTGTTTAATGCTGAAATAGAAAAGCATCATTTACTATCTAATAGGAGAAAAGGCAGGCGCATGAGAAAGAAGCATTCAGTTTTATCAGAAAATCAGGTAGAATATGCAAACTATTCATTAAATTTGCACTTGTTTCAAGAAAAATGCAATGATTGAAAAAGTAATCGTACTTGAAGATATCGACCCTGTGGTATTTTATGGCGTAAATAACGCAAATTTCCAATTAATAAAAGCATTGTACCCGAAGTTGCGTATTATGGCTCGAGGGAATGTAATGAAAGTATTGGGAAATGAGGAAGACATGGAATCGTTTGAGCAAAGCATTTTGAAACTTGAAGATTACTGTCGAGAATACAATTCATTGAAAGAAGAAGTGATCATCGACATCTTCAACGGTAATGCCCCCCTCTCAAAACGAACTGATAGTGTAATCGTATTTAGCGTAACCGGAAAGCCTATTATCCCCCGAAGTACCAATCAATTGAAGTTAGTCGAAGAGTTTGAAAAAAACGATTTGGTAGTAGCTATTGGACCGGCAGGATCGGGAAAAACCTATACAGCCATTGCTCTGGCTGTCAGAGCTCTTAAAAACAAAGAGAAAAAGAAGATCATATTGTGCCGACCAGCTGTAGAAGCGGGCGAAAAACTAGGATTCTTACCGGGAGACATGCGCGATAAGATAGATCCGTATCTACAACCATTGTATGATGCTCTGGAAGATATGATTCCTGCTGCAAAGTTAGAAGAATATATGAATACTAATATCATCCAGATTGCGCCGTTAGCTTTCATGAGAGGGCGAACGCTCAGCGATGCGGTAGTAATATTGGACGAAGCTCAAAATACCACCACGCAGCAAATCAAAATGTTTCTGACAAGAATGGGCATGAACACTAAAATGATCGTTACCGGTGATATGACTCAAATCGACTTACCATCATCGCAACGTTCGGGACTGGTTCAGGCGCTACAAATATTAAAAGGAATAAAGGGCATAAGTGTTATCGAATTAAACAAGGGTGATATTGTACGTCACAAATTAGTAACACGTATTGTAGAAGCATACGAACGTTACGACAAGAAAAAGCAAGAAGAAAAAGAAGAGGCAGAGAAGTAAAAACTAAAGAAAGAAGAACAGCTTATAATAAAATAAAAAGTATGAAAGCATTAACTAAGACTGATTATCTTTTCCCTGGGCAAAAGAGTGTTTATCATGGCAAAGTCCGCGACGTATACAACATCAACGATGACTTATTGGTAATGGTTGCCACTGACCGTATTTCGGCTTTTGACGTCATCTTGCCAAAAGGCATTCCTTTCAAAGGACAAGTGCTCAACCAAATTGCAGCAACTTTCCTCGATGCAACTTCAGACATTGTTCCCAACTGGAAAATAGCTACCCCAGATCCGATGGTAACAGTAGGACTGATGTGCGAAGGATTTCGTGTCGAAATGATTATCCGCGGTTATCTGACAGGAAGCGCTTGGAGAGATTATAAATCTGGCGTCCGCGAGATTTGTGGAGTAAAGCTTCCAGATGGTATGAAAGAGAATCAAAAGTTCCCAGAACCTATCATTACCCCGACAACCAAGGCAGATGCCGGCCATGACGAGAATATCTCTAGAGAAGAGATTATCGCCAAAGGTATCGTCGATAAAGAAGATTATGAGTTGATGGAAGATTATACTCGTAAACTCTTCGAACGTGGTACCCAAATGGCAACAGAAAAAGGGCTCATATTGGTAGATACTAAATATGAGTTTGGCAAAAAAGACGGGAAGGTTTATCTCATAGATGAAATTCACACTCCCGACTCTTCTCGCTATTTCTATGCCGATGGTTATGAAGAGAATTTCAATGCCGGTACAGAACAGAAACAACTTTCAAAAGAATTTGTTCGCCAATGGCTTATCGCTCACAATTTCATGGGACAAGAAGGACAACAAATGCCCGAAATGACCGAAGAATATGTCAACAGCGTTTCTGATCGTTACATTGAGCTTTATGAACATATTGTTGGTAAGAAATTTGTAAAAGCCGAAGGTGACGAGTTGTCAACACGCATTGAGAAGAACGTACTTGATTTCTTAAAAAATCGGTAATATAAATGTATCGGCAAGAGAAAATAAAGCCTTATAGCAAAGACGGCAGTAAGAAGGAGCAGGTTAAACAAATGTTTGATCACATAGCTCCTGCTTACGACCGCTTGAATCATCTTCTGTCATTAGGTATTGATAAAGGTTGGCGCAAGAAAGCGATTGCAACGCTCCGTCCTTATCAGCCTAAGACGATGATGGACGTAGCAACCGGAACCGGCGACTTTGCTTTATTGGCAGCCAAAGAACTAAAGCCTCATCGACTTATAGGCACAGATATCTCGGAAGGGATGATAGCCATCGGCAAAGAGAAGATACAAAGAGCCGGCATGGAAGAAACAATAAGTTTCGCATGCGAAGACTGCAGTCATCTGTCATTCGAAGACAATCTATTCGACGCAATTACTGTAGCTTTTGGAGTGCGCAACTTTGCCGATTTGGATGAGGGGCTACGCGAAATGCACAGAGTGCTACGCCCCAATGGACGATTAGTCATATTGGAACTGACTGCCCCGGACCATTTTCCGATGAAACAGTTGTTTACAATTTATTCGAGTGTTATTATCCCTACATTGGGGAAATTATTATCCAAAGACAACAAGGCTTATCACTATTTGCCACAAACGATTCAAGCTTTTCCGCAAGGCGAAGTAATGAAAGACATATTACAAAAGGCAGGCTTCAGTGACGTAAATTTCAAACGACTAACGTTTGGTATATGCACACTCTACACCGCAAATAAATAAAAGACAAATTTACAATGCAGAAATATGGTTTAATAGGTTATCCGCTCAAGCACTCTTTCTCTATTGAATACTTCAACGAGAAATTTTCTTCCGAGAATATCGATGCTCAATACGTGAACTTCGAAATACCCGAGATCAAAGACTTCCCAGAAGTAGTAGAAGAAAATCCCGACCTATGTGGTTTGAATGTAACGATACCTTATAAGGAGCAAGTGATTCCCTACTTAGACCGATTAAGTCCAAACGCCGAACGTATCGGTGCAGTCAATGTTATCAAAATTATTCGAGAGAAGAAAAAGATCATATTAGAAGGACATAACTCTGACATTGTGGGATTTTCACAATCTATAAAGCCATTGCTTATGCCCTACCATCAAAAAGCGTTGATACTTGGTACGGGTGGAGCAGCAAAGGCTGTATGTCACGGATTGCACGATTTCGATATCACTACCCAATTGGTATCCCGAACCAGCAAACCGGACGCTATCACCTACGAAGAACTTACCCCCGCGGTGATGAAAGAATATAAAGTAATAATCAATTGCACCCCGGTCGGAATGTACCCAAAAGTAGATTTCTGTCCACAAATACCGTACAATGAACTAACCCACGAACATCTATTATATGATTTGCTCTACAACCCCAACGAAACACTCTTTATGAGAAAAGGAGCTGAACATGGAGCTGTCACAAAGAACGGACTTGAGATGCTACTGCTTCAAGCTTTCATTTCGTGGGAAATATGGAATAAGAAATAAAAAGATATAATATATTTAGGTGATAATGAAGAAAAGTAAAAGAAGAAAAATAATACGTTGGAGCATCTTATCACTCCTCCTGCTCTCCGGTATATTTACCGTAGGCGGAAGCTTTTACTTGATTCATTTTGCTCTGCTCCCGAAAGAGAAAGTTATCAAAAGTCAAAAGACAGCTTTTCAGCGAACGTTCAAAGATTATCCTTATATGAAATATTGGATTGACAGTCTCAACAACTGCAAAGCAATTCATGATACCGTTATTGTCAATTCCGAAGGATTAAAACTACATGGCTACTATCTTAAGGCCGCTCTTCCAACACGTAAGGCAGCAGTATTGGTTCATGGGTATACAGATTGTGCTATCAGCATGTTCCCCATAGCTTATTTGTTTAACAGACAACTGCGCTACAACGTTTTGTTACCCGATCTGCAATATCATGGAAAAAGTGAGGGAAAAGCTATAAATATGGGATGGAAAGACCGTATGGATGTGTTGGAGTGGATAAAAGTAGCTAACAGTATATTCGGCAATAACACAGAAATGGTGATTCAGGGAATATCGATGGGGGGTGCCACAACCATGATGGTTTCGGGAGAGAAGCTTCCTCCATATATAAAGTGTCTAATAGAAGATTGCGGCTATACCAGTGCCTGGGATGAATTCGATTATGAGCTGAAAAGCATGTTCGGGCTACCTAAATTCCCTTTATTATACGGCGCAAGCGCACTCTGCAAACTACGCTATGGATGGAGCTTTGGAGAAGCTTCGGCACTGACGCAAGTAGCAAAATGCAAATTGCCTATGTTGTTTATACATGGCAGTGCCGATACTTACGTACCTACGCGAATGGTTTATCCGCTTTACAAAGCAAAACCTCAACCCAAAGAATTGTGGATTGTACCCGGTGCTATCCATGCAATGTCTTACCATGACAATCAGAAAGCCTATACCGAGAAGGTCGCTCAATTTGTCAATAAATACATACGCTGATGAAACGTTTTATTTGTTATATACTCTTTTGTGTTCTGATCCCGATAGCATCGCAAGCCGAGGGAAAAACATATACCATCAATGACGTACCCAATGTACGCCATACAAACAAGAGTTTTTATGTGTCGGATCCTGAACATATTCTTTCTCAGGAAACAGTAAGCAATATAAACTCCATGCTTTATCAGCTAGAAACAAAGACTGGGGTACAAACTGCTGTCATTGTATTGCCATCAATAGGTGATAACGATCCGCTTGACTTTGCCTATTCGCTTGGCAGACGTTGGGGAGTCGGAAAAAAGAAGAAAGATACAGGATTGGTATTATTACTGGTGCTCGACCAACGCAAGATACAATTTGCCACCGGTTATGGTCTAGAAGGAGATTTACCGGATGCCATCTGTAAACGTATTCAGATGAAAGTAATGGTTCCGGCCTTCAGAAAAAATGATTGGGACACAGGCATGCGTCAAGGAATAAAAGCAATTTGTGGTAAATTAGACGGTTCGATGAGCGACAGTGCCGATTTTGGAGGTAACGGCAATGAAGAACAAAAGATGGCAATGATATTATTATTTGTTTTAATTTTCGTTGGAGGCACTATTTTTGTATATATAAAAAATAGAATGGCCAACCGTTGCCCAAAGTGCGGAAAACATCAATTGCAACGCACCAATTCGCAAGTAGTGAGCCGAATAAACGGAGTAAAGACAGAAATATGGACCTATCGTTGCGGCAACTGCGGCCACGAAGTGCAGCGTGAGAAGAAAAGTTATGATGAGAACTACCGCGGTGGAGGATTTGGAGGTCCATTTATTGGCGGAGGAGGATTCGGCGGTGGTGATAGCGGTGGATTCAGCGGAGGAAGTTTCGGAGGTGGAGACTTCGGAGGCGGCGGATCAAGTTCAGGATTTTAATTAAAAGTAAAAACAATAAGAAAGAACAATATGAAAAAGAACAGAACATTAATTATTATTATCGGTGTAATAGCTATATTGGCTATTTGGGTAACCGTTGTATACAATGGTTTAGTTTCGACAGAAGAGAATGTAAACAATCAGTGGGCCAATGTAGAGACCCAATATCAACGTCGTGCCGACTTGATTCCCAATTTGGTTAATACAGTAAAAGGTTATGCTACACACGAAAAGACCACTCTCGAAGCTGTCATTTCTGCACGTAGCCAAGCTACTCAAATCAAGGTAGATGCAAATAATCTTACCCCAGAGAAATTAGCACAATATCAAAAAGCTCAGGGTGATGTTACTACGGCTTTAGGCAAACTACTTGCAGTGACAGAAAACTATCCGGATCTGAAAGCCAATCAGAATTTCTTGGAACTTCAGGCACAACTGGAAGGTACAGAAAACCGAATCACTGTTGCTCGTAAGGACTTCAATGACGCTGCCAAAGAGTACAACGTTTCTATCCGTCGTTTCCCTCGCAACATCTTTGCAAACATGTTTGGATTTCAAAAGAAGTCTTACTTCGAAGCAGCCGTCGGTAGCGAAACAGCTCCAAAAGTACAGTTCTAATTATCCATAACATCAACTAGTAAAATTCTCAGAGAAAAATGAATAACAATCAACGATATATGATGCGTGGTGTAAGTGCTTCTAAAGAAGATGTTCATAACGCTATCAAAAATATCGATAAAGGACTCTTTCCATACGCTTTCTGCAAAATAATTCCCGATATATTAGGCGGTGATCCGGCTTACTGCAATATCATGCATGCCGACGGGGCCGGAACGAAATCGTCACTTGCTTATCTTTATTGGAAAGAGACGGGCGATCTTTCCGTTTGGAAAGGTATTGCTCAAGATGCGCTGATCATGAATATTGATGATCTACTTTGTGTAGGTGCTGTCGACAATATTCTTGTATCATCCACCATAGGCCGTAATAAACTGTTGATACCGGGCGAAGTAATTTCTGCTATCATCAACGGAACAGACGAATTGCTGGCCGAACTCCGCAAAATGGGTGTAGGTGTTTATGCTACAGGTGGAGAAACGGCTGACGTAGGTGACTTAGTGCGCACCATCATTGTAGATAGTACCGTTACTTGCCGGATGAAGCGCACGGACGTGATAGACAACGGCAACATCTGCCCCGGAGATGTTATTGTCGGATTGGCTTCTTATGGACAAGCAACCTACGAGAAAGGATACAATGGCGGCATGGGCAGCAATGGACTCACTTCGGCTCGCCATGATGTATTCAGCAAGTATCTGGCACATAAATATCCCGAAAGTTTCGATGCAGCTGTTCCCGACGAATTAGTGTATAGCGGAGGACTGAAATTGACTGATACGGTAGAAGACTCACCCATAGACGCCGGCAAACTAGTGCTGTCACCTACCCGTACTTATGCTCCGGTAGTAAAGAAGTTGCTTGATGAGATGCGCAGCAAGATACACGGAATGATTCACTGTTCGGGTGGTGCACAAACTAAGATCATGAATTTTGTAGGAGACAATATCAAAGTGACCAAAGACAATATGTTTCCGGTTCCTCCTCTTTTCAAAACGATTCAAAAACAAAGTGGCACGGACTACGCAGAAATGTACAAGGTATTCAACATGGGACATCGCTTGGAAGTTATCCTTCCACCCAAAGATGCCGACAAGGTGATCGCTATAAGCAAGAGTTTCGATATTGACGCACAAATAGTAGGACACATAGAACAAGCAGAGAAAAAAGAACTGATTATCCAAAGCGAATTCGGCGAATTCAACTATTAATAAGGAAGAGGAATATGTTCAAAGAAATGATCGACCCTGATATCGTTACCAAGTTTAGCTTAATGCTGATGCAAGTGCACAAAGTGGTTATCGTAGCCCATGTTTCTCCCGATGGTGATGCAATAGGGTCATCATTGGGCATGGCCCACTTCTTGCGTGCTATGGGCAAGAAAGCTTTCATCATTGTGCCCAATGCTTTCCCCGCTTTTCTTAAATGGATGCCGGGCAGCAAAGACATTATGATATACGACCGATATAAGCCCTTTGCCGATAAGCTTATCGAAGAAGCACAACTGGTCTGTTGTATGGATTTCAATGGCCTGAAACGCATTGAAGCGCTCGCCATTCCTATCGAAGCATCAAAAGCTCCGAAAGTAATGATAGACCATCATCCCAATCCCGACAATTTCTGTGATATCAACATATCTATACCGGCAGCCAGTTCAACGTCCGAGATAACGCTTCGGCTTATTCTGGCCATGCACCAGTTCAGACGAGTTTCACTCGAAGCGGCGCAATGTATCTATACGGGCATGATGACCGATACCGGAGGGTTTACCTACAACTCTAACGATGCAGAGCTATACGGTTTCATCAGTATGCTCATCAGCAAAGGGATAGACAAGGACGATATCTACCGTAAAGTTTTCCATACATACTCCGAAAGCCGTCTGAGATTAATGGGATACGTATTGGAGAATATGAAAGTTTACGATTGCCATGCTTCGCTCATGACCCTGACCCGCGACGAACAAGGTCGCTATGATTATTCAAAAGGAGATAGTGAAGGCTTCGTCAACATACCGCTTCAAATAAAGGGAAGTAGGCTTTCTTGCTTTCTACGCGAAGATACCGAAAGAGCTATCGTCAAAGTGTCGCTTCGATCGGTAGGCAAATTTTCGTGCACAGAAATGGCAGAGCAATTCTTTGATGGCGGAGGACATCTCAATGCCTCTGGAGGAGAAATTAAAGGAACAATGGAACAGGCTATCGCGCGTTGGGAAGAGGCACTCGAGGCTTTTCGCCCCAGGCTCACCGATAGTGAAGAAGTAAAATCGGAAACTTCTACGGAAGAAAATAAAAAGAATTAAAGACCAAATCACTATTATATTATGACACTCATTAAATCTATTTCAGGAATCCGAGGAACTATAGGAGGACATGTAGGTGAAGGATTGAATCCATTAGACATTGTGAAGTTCACTTCTGCTTATGCCACACTCATCCGCCACAATTGCAAAGTAAAAAACAATAAAATTGTAGTTGGACGTGATGCCCGTCTATCGGGATTAATGGTGAAAAACATCGTTGTAGGCACACTTATGGGAATGGGATGGGACGTAGTTGATATAGACTTTGCTTCTACTCCGACTACCGAACTGGCCGTAACAATGGAAGGTGCTTCCGGTGGAATCATACTGACAGCTTCTCACAACCCCAAGCAATGGAACGCACTAAAACTACTCAACGAAGATGGTGAGTTTCTCAATAAAGAAGAAGGCAATGAAGTACTTCGTATTGCCGAAGCAGAAGATTTTGAATTTGCACCTGTAGAGCAATTGGGACATTATAGACTAGATGCTTCATACGACGAAAAGCATATAGAGGCTGTACTCAATATGAAGCTCACTGATGTAGAAGCTATTCGGAAGGCCAACTTCACCGTTGCTATCGATTGTATTAATTCGGTAGGCGGACTCATACTTCCCGAACTACTCAACCGCCTTGGAGTGAAGAACGTCATTAAGATGAATGATGACAATACAGGCGACTTTGCACATAATCCCGAGCCGCTCGAGAAAAATCTAAGTGGCATTATGCAGCTCATGAAAGAAGGTAAAGCTGACATTGCTTTTGTGGTCGATCCGGATGTAGACCGCCTTGCCATGATCTGCGAGGACGGCAAGATGTACGGAGAAGAATATACACTTGTCACCGTAGCCGACTATATACTTAAGCACACACCAGGCAATACAGTATCCAACCTCAGTTCTACTCGCGCACTTCGAGACGTAACCCGTAATTATGGTCACCAATACTATGCATCGGCTGTAGGCGAAGTAAACGTTGTAGCCAAAATGAAAGAAGTAAATGCTGTAATAGGAGGCGAAGGCAATGGCGGAGTGATCTATCCCGCTATTCATTACGGGCGAGACGCGCTCGTAGGCATTGCGCTTATTCTTAGCCACTTAGCTCACGAAGGCAAAAAGGCAAGCGAGCTGCGTGCTTCTTATCCCAATTACTATATAGCAAAGAATCGCATCGACCTTACTCCCGAAATAGATGTAGATGCCGTACTTGTCAAAGTGAAAGAGATGTATAAAGACCAAGAGATTAACGATATCGACGGTGTTAAAATAGACTTCCCTGACAAGTGGGTTCACTTACGCAAAAGCAATACCGAGCCTATTATTCGTGTTTACAGCGAAGCTGCTACGATGGAAGCAGCCGACGAGATAGGGAAAAAAGTGATGGACGTTGTCTATCAGTTAGCCAATAAATAAAACAGCGATTATAGTACATCGCTAAAATCATGCTGACGGCTTTATTGTTTCTTTCAAGACAATAAAGCCGTTTTTCTTTCTACAGAAGTCCTTCAGATAACGGATACGCTCCATGCACTTAAGCACCTTTTATTGAAAGATATTTTAAGTATCTCGCAAATATCAAAAGAAAAGGTGTAAGAATCTTATTTACCTATTAGCGTCTCACAGCCGTGATACACTTGTCTCACACTTGTGATACAGGTGTCGCACACGTGTGAGACAATAAATTTGTTTTATACAAATGAATAATATAAACAAATTATATTATCTTTGTATTATTGTTACTTTGTTAGACTAAGAGATAATGAAAACTGCTACACTCATCGGAATCAATCGTCACCGCCTTACTATCGATGGTGAAGGTGTTACAACACTAGTGGCCTTTCATGGATGTCCACTTCGTTGTAAATACTGTTTGAATTCACAATGCCTACATACCGACGGAAAATGGAAAAGATTCAGTTGCCAAGAACTTTATAACGAGGTCAAACAAGATGAGCTATATTTTCTTGCCACCATGGGCGGTGTTACTTTTGGCGGAGGCGAACCATGTCTACAAAGTACGTTTATACGTGATTTCAGAGAACTTTGCGGTTCGCAATGGCAAATTGCAGTTGAAACGTCATTAAACGTTCCGCTCAAACATCTAGAAGAATTGTTGCCGGTAGTCAATCAATATTATGTGGACATTAAGGATATGGATAAAGAGCGCTATTATAAATATACGGGCCAAAAGAATGATAATGTCATCGCCAATCTCAACTGGCTCATTGAACAAGGGAAACGAGATAACATCACAGTACGTGTGCCTGTCATTCCGTCGTACAATACGATACAAGACACGGAAGAAAGTATCAAGCAATTAAAAATGATGGGACTTTTTCGTTTTGATCAGTTTACATATCTTACTTAAATACTACGAAGCTATGAAAAGAGGAAAACAAACATGCCGAATACTAAAAGAAATTCGGAAGCAGATTGCAGACGCGAATGATATTGAGTTTATCACATCCGAGTGTCAGTTCAAAGGCGATTGTCTGGGCACTTGCCCCAAGTGCGAATCGGAAGTGCACTACTTGGAACAACAACTCAAGCACCGCCAAATACTAGGTAAGGCAATCACTCTATTTGGGTTGTCGGCCGGGGCTATCACTCTTAATGCCGCCGAGCATGTTGCTGTTGACCCAAATTTCAACACGGGTATGCGTACAGAACAAATGAATAATATGAGAGCAGATTCTGTTGAAGAGATGACCGTAATTGGAGACACGATTACGTCAAAACCAAAATTAGACAAAAAGGAAAAATCTAAAGAAACGACAGAAAGTGAGGACGATAAAGTTTTTGGTGACATGATAGACTTTCCACCTTCATTTCCTGGAGGTTACCCAGAGATGATGGAATGGCTTACCAAGCATCTAAGATACCCCTCACAATGTGTAGAGAGAGGCATTACAGGAAGAGTTCTCGTTCAATTCACCGTAGATATAAAGGGGCATATACGCGATGCTATCATCGTAAAGAGTCTGGATCCTCTATGTGATAAAGAAGCAATAAGACTGGTGCTTAGTATGCCCCAATGGATTCCGGGCGGGAAAAATCGTAAAAAGATTCCTTTCAAATTCACCTTGCCTATCTCTTTTAAACAATAGTTAGCATAGATCATGAAAAGAATCAGAAGCCATTGGATAGGCAAAAAAGAATATTATTGTTTCGGTTGTTGCCCCGATAATAAGGATGGAATTAGAATGCAATTTTGTGCCGATGGTGACGAAGTGATATCTGTATGGAAACCACAAAGACAATTTCAAGGATGGGTAGATACTTATCTAATTTAAATACTACGAAGCTATGAAAAGAGGAAAACAAACATGCCGAATACTAAAAGAGATTCGGAAGCAGATTGCAGACGCGAATGATATTGAATTTATCACCTCCGAGTGTCAATTCAAAGGCGATTGTCTGGGCACTTGCCCCAAGTGCGAATCGGAAGTGCACTACTTGGAACAACAACTCAAGCACCGCCAAATGCTAGGTAAGGCAATCACTCTATTTGGGTTGTCGGCCGGAGCTATCACTCTTAATGCCGCCGAGCATGTTACTGTTGAACCAAATCTCAACACGGGCATGCGCACAGAACAAATGAATAATATGAGAGCGAATTCTGTTGAAGAGACGGTGCTGATAGGAAATACAATTACACCAAAACCTAAACTGAATAAAAAGAAAAAATCTAAAGAAGCGACAGATAGTGAGGACACAACTCTTATGGGTATGGTAGAGCAGCAGCCTTCTTTTCCAGGAGGTCAGACTGTAATGATGGAATGGGTTGCCAATCACATAAGATACCCCAAACAATATGCAGAAGGAGGTGTTACAGGAAAAGTGATCATTCAATTCACCGTAGATACAAAGGGACGTACACGAGATGTAGTCATCGCACGGAGTTTGGATTCCCTATGTGATAGGGAAGCGATAAGACTAATTCTTAGTATGCCTCGATGGAATCCGGGCAAACTAAATGGTAAAAAAGTTCCAGTTAAATATACCATGCCTATTCTTTTCAAATACTAGCTAGCATAGATCATGAAGAAAATTAAAAGCCCTTGGATAGGTAAAAAAGAATATTATTGTTTCGGTTGTTGCCCCGATAATAAGGATGGAATCAGAATGCAATTTTATGCCGATGGTGACGAAGTAGTATCTGTATGGAAACCGCAAAGACAATTTCAGGGATGGGTAGATACACTTCACGGAGGTATTCAGGCTGTAATGCTCGACGAAATATGTGCTTGGGCCGTCATGCTAAAGATGAATACAACGGGAGTTACAGCCAAAATGGAGACTCGCTACAAACATAGCATCATGACTACAGATAGATATGTGGTGCTTCGTGCCAAAGTAATAGACGTACGTCGTAATATTGCAACAATCGAAGCGAGTATCTCTGATAGCATGGGTACGGTTTGTGCACAAGCGACTTGCACCTATTTTACCTTTTCGAAAGAAAAATCAACCGAACTGGAAATGCACGATTTAGAGATTGATGATGAAGATATTACTCTTGAGCAACTCATTGCGTCTATCGCATGAAGTAGAATCTTAGAATACTATCTAACAGGCGATCACTCACTATCTTGCGAAAGAAGATAGAAGGTTTTGCCATAAATCCTACGGCATATCGAGTATGTGGACGGTGAGCTGTCACAGCCCTACGAATGGTACGGGCTACGACAGATGGATCGGAATATTCTTTCCGACTATAAGCATTATGAAATACTCGTGCCATTTTCATGGCATCTTCTCCATATACGCCCGTGCCCGAAGTTTTTGCCAGATTATCTGAAGCGATAATTCCCCAATCGGTGTTGATGCCTCCCGGTTCAATAATAACGACACGAATACCAAAAGGTTCTAACTCTAGGCGCAGTGCATCCGAGAATCCTTCAACGGCAAACTTTGTGGCATGATACCATGCACCGAACGGAGTATGAACTTTACCGGCCATCGAGGAGATATTGACAATACAACCCGACTTTTGGCGGCGCATTGACGGCAATACAAGTTGCACCATTCGTGCAAGTCCGAAAAGGTTTACGTCCAACTGCCGGCGAGCTTCTGAGATAGGAACATCTTCGACCGCGCCATACGAGCCGTATCCTGCATTATTAATCAGTATATCGATCTTACCTTCAGCTTGGATGATGTTGTCTACACATTGTCTCATCGAAGCCTCATCCGTAACATCAAGTGGCAATACATGAATTCCATTATCGGACAGCGACTTCATGCGCTCTACTCTACGAGCGGCACCATAAACGACAAAACCTCGATTGCAAAGCTCGATTGCCGTCTCCATTCCGATGCCACTACTGGCGCCTGTTATTAATACGACTTGAGACATCTTTTCGTTTTTATCCGTTCACTGCTTTTTCTAATTGTTGCAAAGCTTTGACCAACGTACTACGTGGGCAACCTACATTCATTCGCATAAATCCTTCTCCCGGTTTACCAAATGTCGTCCCCGAATTGAATGCCAAATGAGCATCATCTTCAAAAAGCCTACAAAGCTCGTTTTGAGAAAGTTTCAAATCGCGGCAGTCAAGAAAGACAAGATAAGAAGCTTGAGGAATAATGGCTTTGATAGAAGGTATGCGCTCTTTCAAGTAAGAATCCAAATATGCTATGTTATCCTTGACATAAGCCAACATCTGGTCCAACCATTCTGTACCGTGACTATAAGCGGCGGCGGCACCGACGCATGCTAAAAAGTGTCCTTCATCCCACTCACTGGCTTGCATGAATCCAAAGAATTTCGCACGGAGTTTATCATCCTCAACAATACAATAGGATGAACTAAGCCCCGGCATATTGAATGCTTTGCTAGGCGACATAAAGGTAATGGAATGATGCTTGGCTTCTTCAGAAACAGTAGAGAATGTATGATGACGATAAGGAGGCAACGTAAGATCGGCATGAATTTCATCGGAAATGACAATCGTACCGTTTTCTGCACAAATAGAGGCAATGGTTTGTAGCTCTTCTTTGGTCCATACTCTACCGCCCGGATTGTGGGGATTGCTCAATATAAAGAGTTTACATCCTTGTACATCTTGACGAAAGCGATCGAAATCGATATGATACTGTCCGTCTTCAAGTACTAACGGACTCCACACTACTTCACGATTGTTATGCTCCGTCATTAAAAAGAAGGGGTGATAAACAGGGGGTGTCACCATTACTTTATCACCGGGATCGGTAAAACAAAGAATGGCAAATGTAATGCCATGAACAATACCGGGAGAATAGTCTATCATCTCTCGTGTTATCGTCAAGTCGAAACGCACCTTCACCCAGTTGATGATGGCATCATACCATTCATCGCAAGCAAAAGTATATCCTATCACTTCATGATCGAGACGTTTCTTTAAAGCTTCCACAACAAATGGAGCCGTTTTGAAATCCATATCGGCCACCCACATCGGTAGCAAATCATTACGCCCGTTCCAATATTTCTGCACACCGTCCCATTTCACACTCGAAGTGCCTCGACGGTCTATTATTTCATCAAAATTGTATTTCATCTATTTTTATATTTTATTGCTATACAAAGTTAGTATTATTAATCTGATTTTTCTACTTTTGTAGCATGATTAAAGCATTATTTTTCGACATAGACGGCACGTTAGTCAGTTTTAAAACGCACCGCGTTCCGTCGTCAGCTATTGATGCTCTACAAGCTGCAAAAGCAAAGGGCATCAAGATTTTCATTTCAACAGGCCGACCTAAAGCTATCATCAACAACCTCGGAGAACTAGAAGAACTAAATCTCATAGACGGATACGTTTCGATGAACGGGGCCTACTGTTTCGTGGGCGATACGGTTATCGAACGCCATTACATACCTCACGAATCGGCTCTGAAAATAGGACACTTTGTCGATCAAGTGAAAGCGGCTTGCGTATTTGTCGGTGCACACGATGTTTGCGTTTATCGCGAGAACTCGCTGATGCGAAAGATATTCTACGACTACTTGCATGTTGACGAGATGAGAAAAGTAGAGTGCATTGAAGAGGCTTGCTCGGTTGATATTTATCAGGCAACTCCTTTCATTACGCCCGAACAAGAAGCCCAAATCATCGGTCAAATAGAAGGTTGTACGGGCGACCGCTGGCATCCTACCTTTACCGACATCACCGCTGCCGGTTGCAACAAACGCCATGGCGTTGAAACGGTAGCAAAACACTTTGGACTGACTATGCAGGAAGTGATCTGTTTTGGTGACGGCGGAAACGATATCAGCATGCTGCAATCGGACGCTATAGGCGTAGCGATGGGCAATGCAGAAGATATGGTCAAAGCCGTAGCAGACTATGTGACAACAGCAGTAGATGATAACGGAGTGCGCGATGCCATGCGTCACTTCGGGCTCATTTGAATTCAGCATCTCTAACGACAACAAAACAAATGGAGCTAATAGATACCGACAATCAAAGTTTTCAGGAAGCGTTCAAGCTGATACAGCACACGCATCATTCTGTCTTTCTTACGGGTAAGGCAGGAACGGGAAAATCGACTTTCTTGCGGTACATTTGCCAAAGCACAAAGAAAAAGCACATCATATTGGCACCTACAGGTATCGCTGCCATAAATGCCGGCGGCAGTACGCTACATAGTTTCTTCAAATTGCCCTTCTATCCTTTGCTGCCTGACGATCCGAATCTTTCTAGTAGAGACAATCGAATATACGAGTTTTTCAAATACGATAAGACTAAACGGAAAGTAATAGAAGAAGTAGAGCTGATTATTATTGACGAAATATCGATGGTAAGATCCGATATAATCGATGCCATTGACAAAATACTTAGAATATTTTCTCACAACACCCACTCTCCTTTTGGAGGTAAGCAAATGTTATTGGTCGGAGACGTATTCCAACTCGAGCCCGTAGTCACAGCAGAAAATAGAGAACTTATAAACCGCTATTATCCTACTCCTTATTTCTTTTCGGCCCGAGTTTTTAATGAAATGAGCCTCGTATCTATCGAACTTCAGAAAGTATACCGACAGACCGATAAAGCATTTGTCAGTCTGCTCGACCATATCAGAAAGAATACGGTGGATAATGGAGACCTGCAACTCATCAACGAAAGATATGGAGCCCCTGTGAAAAGCAGCGAAAAAGATATGTATATTACGCTCGCTACCCGACGCGAAACAGTAGATAACATCAACGACAAACGTTTAGCAGAGCTTGACGGCGATTTACTTACTTTCGAAGGTATCATCAACGGAGATTTTCCGGAAAGCAGCTTGCCTACGACAAAAGAGTTGAATATTAAAGTTGGCGCCCAAATTATCTTTATCAAAAACGATATGGAAAGACAATGGGTGAACGGTACAATAGGCATAATAG
The DNA here is from genome assembly GCA_963676865.2 of uncultured Bacteroides sp. Classification (GTDB taxonomy): domain Bacteria; phylum Bacteroidota; class Bacteroidia; order Bacteroidales; family Bacteroidaceae; genus JAAYUD01. Next base: position 831,971 of record CAXXSS010000001.1, read on the forward strand.
AAGGCTGGGACGAAGAAAACGAAACGCTATATATCATTACCGATGACGGCAGGCACTGCGACGTAAAGCGAGAGTTGTGGCGAAATATCAAATACACTTACGACGACAAAGAAAAAGTCATCAAAGAAAAAGAACTCGGCAATTATACTCAATATCCTATCAAGCTGGCCTGGGCTATCACCATACACAAGAGTCAAGGACTCACATTCAGTCGGGTCGTCATTGATTTGACAGGCGGCGCATTTGCCGGAGGTCAAACCTATGTAGCCCTCTCGCGTTGTAGTTCGCTTGACGGTATCAGTTTGAACCGTAGCGTCAACCGCTCCGATATTTTCGTACGCCCGGAGATTTCAAACTTCGCACAGCATTTCAACGATCAACAAGCCATAGACCGTGCCATGAAAAGTGCACAAGCCGATCTGCAATACATCGCCGCATCGAAAGCCTTTGAGGAAGGGGACATGGAAGGATGTGTCAATCAGTTCATCAAAGCCATGCACTCTCGCTACGATATAGAAAAGCCGGTAGTTACTCGCCTCATAAGACGTAAATTGAATGTTGTGAATGTGCTGCGCGATAAAGTAGAAAAGATACAGCATGAACTTGACGAGAGCCAAAATATGATGATGAAAGTGTCTGACGAATACTTAGCTTTGGGAGATGCCTGTATTAATGAAGCACACGAAGAAGATGCCGCCATTGCGAACTATAACAAAGCCATAAATCTCAATCCTAAATCGATAAAAGCTTATGTGCAAAGAGGCAGAGCGTTGGAAACGTCAAACACACACCAAGCCCTCGAGAGCTACAGTAAAGCGATAGCATTAAGTCCTCAATATTTTGATGCATTCTATTTCAGAGGATGCCTCAGACTCAAGTTGCACGACTCGGCAGGCGCCATCTCTGATTTTGACAAGGCAACAACAATTGATCAATATCATCCTGACGCTCACGAAAAGTTTGGCGACGCGCTAATGATGGCAGGCAAAGAAGATGCCGCCAATATTCAGTGGGCACTTGCCGAACGAATGGCAAAACGCCAACTTAAAAGGAAGAAAAAGAAATAAAACAAATATACCAGCCATGAGAAACAAAAATCTATTAAGTATAGCATGTGCAACGGCACTGCTACTTTCTTGTCAATCGAACAAAAGTTTCGAGGTCGTTGTTGCCGGTGGAGGAGCCAGCGGAACTTGTGCCGCCATACAAAGTGCCAGGTTAGGCACCAAAACATTATTAATAGAACGTACTGCATGGCTTGGGGGAATGCTTACATCGGCCGGCGTCAGTGCTGTCGACGGAGATTATCATCTGCCAAGCGGATTATGGGGAGAGTTTCGCGATGCTTTAACTAACCATTATGGTTCATTGGATGCCCTAAAGACCGGATGGGTAAGTAATGTACTCTTCGAACCGTCGGTAGGGAATGAGATATTCAACAAATGGGCTGCTGCGGAGCCTCAGTTAAAATGCTGTTTCAATACTTCTATCGAGGAAGTTGTAAGAACAAGCAATGGCTGGAAGCTCAAAATTAGGAAGAAAGGCAAACGGCAAACAGTAAAAACTTCTTATCTTATTGATGCAACCGAATTGGGAGACGTTGCTAAGGCGGCAGGGCTACCTTATCACGCTGGCATGGATAGTAATAAAGATACCGGAGAACCTCAAGCTCCGGACAAAGAGAATAACATCGTACAAGATCTAACTTATGCTATCACTGTCAAGAAGTTCGATACACCGCAACTTATAGCAAGGCCGAAAGACTATGACCCGTTGGAGTTCCGCAATTGTTGCACCTGTCAATACAATGATTCGACTGCAAAAGGACATCTTTGGTCGCCCGAAATGATGTTGTCATACGGGCAATTGCCCAATGGTAAGTATATGCTCAATTGGTCTGAAAATGGTAATGACTTTTATTTGAACGATATTGAATGTACTCAAGCTCAAAGAGACTCTCTTGAGAATGGTGCTAAGGCCAAAAGTATACGCTACCTTTATTTCCTGCAACACGAAGTGGGAATGACGAACTTAGGTTTAGCCGATGAATACCCCACTGCCGATCATTTTCCATTAATGCCTTATTATAGAGAAGGAAGACGATTCGAAGGCGTCGTGCGGTTCACGCTAAACGACATCTCGGCTCCCTATTCGCAAGACAAACCGTTATACCGTACAGCTATCGCAGTAGGCGATTATCCGGTAGACCATCATCATCATGAGTACAAAGGTTCGGACATTCCAACCATCAAATTCCCCATGATACCCTCTTATGGAATACCGCTCGGTGTAGTCATACCTCAAAAGGAAGACCGCCTGTTGCTGGCAGAAAAAGCCGTTTCGGTAACAAACCTAGTGAATGGAACTACACGTTTACAACCGGTTGTCATGCAATTGGGACAGGTTGCAGCCGTTGTAGCATGCCTAGCGCTGAAACATCATTGCACTCCCAGAGAGGTTTCTGTTCATGAAGTACAAAACGTACTACTCGATAACGGCAACTACCTACTCCCTTATCTTGACGTAGAAAAGACAGACCCGACATTCAAATCCCTTCAACGTATCGGAGTAATGGGCATTTTGCATGGCATAGGAAAACATATCGATTGGTCCAACGAAACATGGATCAATGCCGACAGTCTATTATACAGCAATGAGCTAGAAGGATTGGCAAGTGTATATCCTACGTGGAAAGCAGAACCAAACAATCATGCAGCGGTCACACTAAAAGCATTAACGGACATTATAAAAGAAATTGGAGACCAAAATCATCTTTCTCCTTTTTCAAGCCAAACCATAGATCAACAAGTTAGCGATATTTACCATCGCTTCAAACTTGGCAATCCCGAATACGAGCGACCTATTACCCGCAAACAGGCGGCAGTATTGATAGATCAGCTTTTGCATCCGTTTGAAACAATCGATGTCAATCTATACGGAAAGTTTTCTGCTTCCACTGCAAAATATATATATACTCAGAAATTCCATTAATTCAATAAGCAATAACAGTAGAGGGCACTTACACTTTTTCTTCTTTAAACTTAGGCTCAATTATTTTGCCTTTGCAGCACCATGATTATCATTTTTGTGTAACTTTGCCCCCTCTCAAACAACCGATATAAACATTAACGACAATGAAAAAAGTTATTTTATTCTTTATGCTAATCCTGTCTGTTGCAGGTATTGACGCTCAGTCGCTCAAAGTAGCTCCGAGTTTTACGATGAATACGCCGGATGGTAAAAGCGTTGTCCTTGCCGACTACGTCAAAGGGCACAAGGCTGTACTTATTGATTTTTGGGCATCGTGGTGCGTACCTTGCCGCAAAGAAGGGAAAAATGTAAAAGCCATCTATGCCGATTATCACGACAAAGGATTTGAAGTACTCAGTGTTTCGATGGATAATGATGCTGCTAAATGGAAAAAAGCAATTGAAGAAGAAGGTTATCCATGGACGCAAGTTTCTGATCTGAAAGCATTCAAGTCACCTATTTGCAAACAATACAGTATTATGAGCGTACCCTGCCTATACTTGGTTGATGAAAACTTAAACGTTATTGCTATCAATCTAAGAGGTGAAGCTCTACGCAATAAAGTTGCAGAGATTTGCAAATAACATCAAAATCAAAGATCTTTACTAGAAAATAGAAGCTATTAAATGGGCATCATTTAATAGCTTTCGCAGGATTACCGGCAACGGTAGTATCCGACGGAACGTTCTTCGTCACAACACTACCGGCGCCGATAATACATCGATCGCCGATTGTCACTCCCGGCAAAATAATACTTCCACCGCCTATCCAACAATCGTCGCCTATAGTAACGGGCGATGCGGTTTCTTTTGTCTGCCGCCGTTCCAAATAATTCATGGGGTGATGGGGAGTATAAATTTGAACATTCGGACCTATCAAGGTGTGACTTCCTATGGTAATGACTGCTCCATCAAGAAAAGTGCAATTAAAGTTAATAAAACAATGTTCTCCTACAACAATGCCATCACCATAATCGCAATAAAAAGGTGGAGTTATACTCGAGCTGTCTGATAGATGAGGAACTAATTGTTTGATGACATTACGATATTCAGGTGAATGAAGATAGGTTTGGTTATTAAGTTGGGCTATTAATTGCTTAGCCCTATCGAGCCGAGCCCGTAGTGCGGGATCCGAAGTATCGGCAAGTAGTCCGCTACGCATTTTTTGAAATTCAGTAAGCATAATCTCTATCTTTTTGCAAAAGTAATAATATTATTGTACTTTTGCAGCGTTTAAAATATATAATGTTGAATAATATGGAAACTGTATTAAGCGGGATTCGCCCAACCGGTAACTTACATTTGGGCAACTATTTTGGAGCAGTGAAAAGTTTTGTACAAATGCAAAACGAGTACGATTGTTACTTTTTCATTGCTGATTGGCACTCTTTGACGACGTGCCCCAAACCCGAAGATATACAGCGTAGCGTCCGCACTATTCTGGTAGAATACTTAGCTTGCGGTATCGACCCCGAGAAAGCGACTATTTATATGCAAAGCGATGTGAAAGAAATTCTTGAATTATATCTTTTCTTTAACATGAATGCTTACCTCGGAGAACTGGAGCGCACAACTACCTTTAAAGAAAAAGCACGTAAACAGCCCGATAACGTTAATGCCGGACTATTGACTTATCCTACGCTTATGGCTGCAGATATTTTGATTCATAAAGCTGACAAAGTTCCTGTAGGGAAAGATCAGGAGCAGAATATGGAGATGGCACGCCGATTTGCACGTCGGTTCAATACAATGTACGGAGTGGAATTCTTCAAAGAACCCCAATCGTTCTACTTTTCAGAAAAGGCTCTCAAGGTTCCTGGACTCGATGGTTCTGGTAAAATGGGCAAATCGGAAGGCAATTGTATCTACTTGAAAGATGAACCGGATGTTATCCGCAAGAAAGTGATGAAAGCCGTAACAGATAGTGGTCCACAAGAGCCAAACAGTGCGAAGCCGGAAGTAATAGAAAACCTTTTCACGTTCCTCAGCATCGTATCAGAAAAAGAAACTTACGACTACTTTAATGAGAAATGGAATGACTGTTCTATACGCTACGGAGACCTTAAGAAGAAGATAGCTGAAGACATCGTAGCTTTCAATACTCCGATTCGCGAGAAAATTCAAGAATTCTCGGCCAATCAAGCACTCCTTGATAAAATCATCAACGAAGGTGCCGACAAGGCACGCGAACATGTACAGAAAACGATGCGTGAAGTCAGAGAAATAGTAGGGTTCAGAACTTATTAAGGCTACCCTATCTTATTATAAACCATTATAAAGGAGCATTTGCAAGCACAGTAGATACTCCTTTATTTTTTCTATCAATTTTATTCACAGTGCTTCGCTTCAAGTCGCTTTCCAAAGGCCCTTTTTGTCGCCATGACTGTATATCAAAAGATGCGATAGCCATTACATTAAAAAGGAAGCATATCCCTTGAAGATACGCTTCCCTATTAATTTTACTATTAAATTTTTAAGCTTCTAGAAGTTATTGGCAGGAGCTGTTCCTTTTGCATAGGTTTTACCATCACCTGCAAGCGACCACCATACACCGTATTGTTCACGCTTTGCGTAGTTACTAGAATTCTTTTGGAAAGCAGACGGAATATTACCGTTATTATAATCATATTCATTATCAGGATAAGAAATGCGTTGAATCCAATTACCGACAGTAACAAGAGCATTCGCCGTTACCTGTGGATAAGTCAAATCATCTGGATATCCCGTTCTTCTGAATTCTGACCAGCCCTCTTGGCTATTAGGAAAGAGAGCAATCCATTTCTGAACAGCAATAAGTTTCAGCTTAGCTTCATTGTTAGTAGCCGAAGACCATGTTGGCAATCCATTAATATAGGTTTCTATATCCGTATCGCTTATATTGGCAGTACCACTATTGGCTACAACTTCTTGCATAGATGCTGTAATACCTGCTTCATAAAAAGATTTTGGATCTCCACCAATCAATCCTCTTAAAGCAGCTTCAGCTTGCAAGAAGCAAACTTCTGAATAATTCATTATCGGATAATACAAACGATTATTAACATCAACTTTTTCATCAAATTTGAAGAAACCTTTATTACTTACATTAATGGTTGCATAATTTCCCCAACTATACCCAGAAGGAAGAGCTGTCAAACCATTTTGCAAACCAACATATCCAAGCAGGCCAGGAGTAAACCACAACGGTGCGCGAGGATCAAGGGTATTGGTGCGAGTATAGCTAGAGGTACCCCCTTGCATATAATTCATGAAGTCCATATCGGTCGTTGCATTATTCCAACTCGTTATAATACGGTCATAGTAATCTTCCCAAATAGAAGCGTCGCATGTGACGTGAGCATTATCTGCAATAGAAGTAAATACGCCGCCGGCAACAGCTTTTGCCGCATAGGTCTGGGCATCACCCTTATCTACATTTGAAATGCGTATTGCCATACGGAGCATTAATGAATAAGCAAACTTTCTCCATTTATTGATACGAGTAGACCAATCATAAGTATTACCATATCCATAAATTAAATCATTATTACCCGGATCATATTGGGTCCCACTCAAATTAGTCATGGCGGTACAATCGGCATCAAGGCGCTTCAACAAGTCCAAATAAATATCTTTCTGGGACATATAAGCCACTGGCGTTTTTTTGCTACAACCTTTATAAGGAAGATCCCCCCAACGGTCGGTAACACGTTGCCACATGTAGCAATTAAAAATGTCATTCATGGATTTCATGGCAACTTTACCAGTAGAGCTACCACAAATAGAGTCGATATCCAAAAATTCTTTCTGACGTTCATCATAATGTTCCCACCAACCACAGTTGGCCCAATCATCACGATATTCAAAATATCCAGTACTAAAACCCGAAGTGCAATTAGCAAAATAATGAGCATACTCATCATCGTATAGGTTATAATTCCGTTGATAATCAGCAGACATTCCTTTCCAAATTTCTCGAGCAAAAACGGACTGCATGGAAAGATTCTCTTGAAGCAAAGACGTTGTTGATATATTCATATTATCAAATCCGTCAGTACAGCTTGACAATAAGACTAAGCATCCAATAATTATAGGTATAAATATTTTTTTCATGATTTATCGTTATTAAAATCCTACATTGATAGAAAATCCATAGTTTCTCGTATTAGGTATCGGCGAGAAATCAACAGCTTGAGAGAACATATTCGAAGAGAATGCACTACCATCAGGAGTAGTACCAGGAGTATGTTTAACTAAATAGAGAAGATTAGAACCGAACAAAGAGAATTTCAAACTATTAATAATACTATGGGTTAATAGCCCCAATTGGTTTTTATTAAATGTATAGCTCAAAGAAAGTTCTTTCAATTTCAAGAAAGAAGCATCATATACGAAAGTTTCAGGATTAGTACCAAGTGTCCAGTAGGTCTCAGCATCAACAGAAGCTGTATTCTTAGCTCCTGATGCGGTAACACCATTAAAGACTACCCCACTACGATTGGCAGTGCATTTTGCGTTTCCATAATAAGAAGCACGATCTTCCGTGTAAGAATATATATCACCACCCTTTTGGAAGGAGAACAAAGCAGACAACGCAAATCCTTTATACCCTGTATTGATACCAAAAGATCCAGTGAAATCAGGTTGAATGGAACCTAGAACCTTCTTGTCACCCGTTTGAGGAAGGCCTTTAGAATCAACTATAACATTGCCATTATTATCTCTCAAATAACCTTTTCCCCAAATCTCCCCTAATTTATCACCTGCTATAGCTACTACAGAAACATCATTATTCAAAGACCCTATAGTATATTTATCAATCAACGGATCAAGTTCTTTTACTTTAGTAACATTATGAGCCAAATTTAGGTTTAAATCTAAATTAAAGCCTTTATTTTTGATAACAGAACCATTCATTGCTAGTTCAATACCTTTATTAGTTATCTTACCAACGTTAATAATTTGGGATGAATAACCTGTTGAAAAAATAGCAGGGACAGATAACACTTGGTTCTTTGTTTCCATGTTATAATAAGTAAAATCTAAACCTAAACGATTCTTGAAGAAGCGCCACTCGGTTCCTACTTCCCAAGATGTCGAAATTTCTGGTTTCAACTTCATGTTAGCTAATGAAGTAGGTTCTGTTGTATACAATATTCCATGGGCGTCATCAGTTGTAGTACCATATGTATTAACCAGCTGATAAGGATCTGTATCTTTACCTACCTGAGCGATAGAAAAGCGAATTTTACCAAAGTTAATCAAGTTCTTGTTGTAACCAATGTTCATCGCATCCATTGCACTAGTCAAAATACTACTAACGCCTACCGACGGATAGAAATAAGAGCGATTGTTAGAAGGTAACGTAGAAGACCAGTCATTACGAGCTGTTAAATCCATATACAAGAAATCTTTATAACCTAGATTGGCAAAAGCATAAAGAGAATTAATTTGTTTCTCGTTGATATCATTGCTTGTATATTGCTTTGAGCCAGCAGCCAAATAATAAGTATTTGGGAAAGGAATCAATGCACCTTGACCATATAAGCTATCATAACGGCGATACATGCGATTACCACCTGCGCTGAGTCCTAACTGAAAGTCACCAAAAGTTTTGTTGTAAGATAATAAAAATTCGGAGTTAAGTTCGTTTGAACTACTTTTTGTCATTTCCGACATTGGACGTCCACCAAAAATACCATCCGCATATTTGTAAGTATAATCGTATTCATTGGAAGAATAATCAATACCTTGCTTTAATTTTAATGTCAATTCAGGAGTAAGGTGAATCGTCGCCTGAAACATTCCAAAAAAACGATTCTTTTTATCCTTATTATTCCAATCGTCTAAAATAAAATAAGGATTTTGATGATCAGCGTTTGGTGTAATCCAGTTGCCTTGAGCATGCTCACCAGCAGCCAATTGATCCATATCATAACGATAGGTATATAAATCCGACAGTTGAATATTACGTGGCATAGTATATAAATAGTACATTGTACTATAGTAACCTAATTCCGGGCGGCATTCACCTACCACATTAATATAATTGGCTTTTACATCGAAAGTAACATACTTGTTCATTGTATAACGGGTAACCAAGTCAAAAGTAGTTTTGGCAACGACATTGCGTTCCATGTTGCCTTTGATATAATCATGACCGAAAGACAAGCGGAATGGATTATCCTTATCGCCGCCACCAATTGTCACATTATTTGATTGTGTAGAGCCTGTTCGGAAAAAATTCTTCATAACATCTTTTTGTAAATTGAAAGAGGTCGTTTTAGAATTATCCCACCAAGCAGCGACGGATTGACCTTGCAGCTTTGGCCCCCAAGATCCCAATGATTCAGGATTAAATACCCCTCCTGATCCTTGGCCGTAAGCGTCTTGTTCATCAAGAGTATAGGCAATCGGCGACCACGTAAACTTGCCACTATAAGTGATACCAAATTTACCATTTTTACCACCTTTTTTTGTCGTTACTAAAATAACGCCATTACCGGCACGAGAGCCATAAAGTGCAGCAGCGGTCGGACCTTTCAAGACTGAAATAGATTCAATATCCTCCGGATTCAAATCAAAAGAACCGCCGGCTCTATCATAACCACCCCACTGCATATTAGCTGTTTCTGGAGCACTATCGAATGGCACACCATCAACAACCCAAAGAGGCTCGTTATTATCAGAAAGAGAGGAATTACCACGAATAACGATTTTCGCCGATCCACCTGCACCCGTACCGGTATCGTTAATATTCAAACCAGCGACCTTGCCTTGTAGAGCATCTGCCAAACTTGAAGTCCCAGTTTTAGTCAATTCATCAGATTTTACATCTTGCACAGCATAACCCAATGATTTCTTTTCACGCTTAATACCCAAAGCTGTGACAACTACCTCTTTCAACTCGGATACCGTAGTTGCCATTGAGATATTAACAGAAGATCTTCCATTCAGAGCTATTTCTTGAGTTTTATAGCCAACAGAAGACACAACGATAACAACATTTCCGCTTGCAACAGAAAGCGAGAAATTACCGCTTATATCGGATATGACACCCGACGTTTGACCTTTGACAACAACGCTGGCACCCGGAAGGGCTTCACCGTTCTCATCAACAATGTGGCCTTTGACAATTTTGTTAGGTTGTGAAATTTCTACCCGTGGTAGAGCAAAGGCTTGCATAGAAAAACTTCCAATGCCCAATACTACAGAAAGAGCGATGACAAGCCTGCTAAGCCGTGTTTTACAATTAAATTTTTGTCTCATAACTTATAATTAAAGGTTCGTAATTATATACATTAAGGAAATAAGGTAGTTTTGTTTTTATAGTAATCTCCACGTCCCATTTATAAACGATTAACTTTAGTTTTTGGTTTTCAACACAAAAGATTAGTCTTTCTATCGGCGGTAAAGATATGTCGATTTTATTATTTATCCAAATATTAAATAAAATATTTATCATTTACCCATTATTTTTTAATTTTAAGTATTAATCCTTTCTTTTTTTGTAAACAATAGTGCATATATGATACTAACTAATAATATTGAATATAATATCTAACTTTTTATAATTCGTTAATTTTATAGGATATTCATTATTATCTTAACATTAATACTTCACAATATTGCATTTAAGTGTTCAATTATTATTCTATGAATTATTAATATCAAATACCACATCTCAATCGCACGGCATTTTTTTTAGGTATTCTAGACCTTAATGTATATAATAGATTCTGGTATTTGTGATGCAAACAGACCAAAGAAATACAAAAACACTGTCGGAATATTAAAAAACAAGAAGATGATTTCCTAGTGTTGGATAAAGTTTGTATATTTGCACGCAATAAAAAATATAGCACTATGTCATTTATTGCAGATAAGATTGTAATGCAGGGATTAACTTACGACGATGTATTATTAATACCAGCTTACTCGGAAGTACTCCCACGCGAAGTCGATCTAACGACGAAGTTTTCAAGAAACATTGAGTTGAAGGTACCATTTGCTACAGCGGCAATGGATACTGTAACTGAAGCCCCAATGGCTATTGCCATAGCTCGTGAAGGGGGTATTGGTGTGATTCACAAAAACATGTCCATAGAAGAACAAGCCCGTCAGGTTGCGATCGTAAAACGTGCAGAAAATGGTATGATTTACGATCCGGTAACCATCCACAAAGGCCGAAAAGTAATTGATGCTCTAAATATGATGGCCGAATATCATATTGGAGGAATTCCCGTAGTGGACGATGATAACAATTTGGTAGGTATCGTCACTAATCGTGATCTCCGTTTTGAAAAGAAAATGGATAAGCTGATTGATGATGTGATGACAAAAGAGAAGTTAGTTGTCACCCACCAACAAACAGACTTGATCGCTGCGTCACAAATACTGCAAGAGCATAAAATAGAGAAGTTACCGGTTGTTGACAATAAAGGTAAATTGATAGGTCTAATTACCTATAAAGATATTACAAAAGCTAAAGACAAACCGAATGCATGCAAAGATATTAAAGGACGTCTTCGTGTTGCTGCAGGAGTAGGAGTAACTAAAGATACCTTTGACCGGATGCAGGCATTGGTTGAAGCCGGTGTTGATGCAGTCGTTATCGATACGGCCCATGGGCATTCGATACATGTGATTGAGAAACTGAAAGAAGCTAAAAAGCTCTTTCCAAATATAGATATTGTCTGCGGGAATGTAGCGACAGGAGAAGCTGCCAAATGTTTGGTTGATGCTGGAGCTGATGGGGTAAAAGTTGGTATAGGACCGGGCTCTATCTGCACAACGCGTATTATTGCCGGTGTAGGTGTACCTCAACTGTCTGCTATTTACGATGTGGCTCAAGCTCTGAAAGGAACAGGTGTTCCTCTAATAGCCGATGGCGGTTTGCGCTATTCGGGGGATGTAGTAAAAGCTTTGGCCGCAGGAGGATGTTCCGTCATGATAGGTTCGCTAGTTGCCGGTACAGAAGAAAGCCCTGGTGAGACCATTATCTTTAATGGACGTAAATTCAAAACTTACCGTGGCATGGGTTCTCTAGAAGCAATGGAAAATGGTTCGAAAGATCGTTATTTCCAAGGTGATCAAAAAGATGCAAAAAAACTTGTACCGGAAGGTATATCAGCGCGCGTTCCTTACAAAGGAACCCTTTACGAAGTGATCTACCAGTTAACGGGTGGTCTGCGTGCCGGAATGGGGTATTGTGGTGCACCTAGCATTGAAAAGCTGCACGAAGCGAAGTTTACTCAAATAACAAACGCGGGCGTTCTAGAAAGCCATCCGCACGATGTAACCATCACAAGCGAATCGCCAAACTACAGTCGTCCTGAATAAAAACAGAAAATATGTTTTTCAGTTTACTCTTTTCACTTATGATTTCTTTTTTCTGCCCTCCCACTCCTGAGGCAGAACCGATACTTGTGCACCTCAACGGCAAAACGATCTCAAGAGCCGAGTTTGAGTACCGATTGAATAAAGATCGTAAACAGAATTTGAAAGGAAAAGAACTGAAAACATATCTTGAGGGATATGTATTGGAACAAATAAAAGTAAGCGCTGCCGAACAGGCAGGACTGGATACCCTGCCTGCGGTGCGCAACTTACTTGCCAATTATCACAAACAGCTCGTCGGACAATACATTACCGATGGGAGATCGGATGAAGACAAGGCAAAAGAGCTTTACAACATCAAAAGGCAACAAAAAGGATCTGAAGAAGTACAAATCGTACAAATTTTCCAGCCCCTCCTTCAAACAGCATCTTCGCAAGTTATTGAAGCCACTAAATTGCATATTGATTCGATCTACTCTGCATTGCAACGAGATCCAAAACTTTTCGGTGAAATGACAAGGCGATTTTCAGCGAAGAAAGATACGATATGGGTTACAGCATTGGATTGTCCGGAAATAATAGAAAAACATGCTTTCGGCATGAACATCAACCAATTTTCAGAGCCTTTTTATTCGCCCGCGGGCGTACATATTATAAAGGTAATAGGCAAAAGGGATATTGCACCATACGAACAGATATTACCCGAACTAATAAAGCAAGCCAACAACAATACTACAGGTGAAAACAAAAGCGGTCCAACAATAGAACGTTTGAAACGGGAGATGAACTACACAGCCTACAACGAGGCTATAAGTGAGATACGGCGAAACGGCGAAACGACAAAGACTCTATTTACGCTTAATGGAAAAGCCTTCACAGGGCAAGATTTCAAACGATTTGCCAAAGTTCATCCGATGGAAATATCTGCACAGCTAGAAGCCTTTGTTACCAAATCGCTATTCGATCGTGAGAGTCAAAAGATTTCCAGCTGCCATCCGGAACTTGGACTACAACTGAAATCCTACAGAGATGAGCTTTTATCGAAAGAGGAAGATAAAATTGCAACGACTGCGCCAGATAGTGTGGCATTACAAAACTTCTTCTTGAAGAATCAATCCAATTACCGTTGGAGTACTCCTCGTTTTAACGGTGCCTTATTTGAATGCATCGACAAGAAAACAGGGAAAAAGATAAAGAAGATACTGAGAAAACAATCGGAAGAGAATTGGGCAAAACTTATCGAGCCCTTTAATAAAACCACAGAACGCATAAAGCTGACGCAAGCAATCTTTAAAGTGGGAGATAATGCTCATGTCGATGCACTTGCTTTTGGAGGCCCAGATACAATCTCAGCTCAACTTCCATACGCTTTCGTACTAGGGAAAAAACAGAAATCGCCTACCGATTACAAAGATGTAAAAGATAAGGTTAGAGATGACTATCAGAAATACATGAAGGAAGAATGGATTGATCACCTCAAAACAATAACGAAGGTTGAAATAAGCGAAGAGGTACTAAAAACAGTTAATAATCACTGATACCCGAAAATATTGCATTATCTTCGTAACTTGTTATTTAAAGATGTAATTTAATATTATATAATGAAGAATTTTACAAGCCACAAGTGGATACTTACCATAGTTTTATCTATTGTTTCCACATTATCTGTTTTTGCACAAGATAATGTGATTGATCAAGTCGTCTGGGTCATTGGAGATGAAGCTATCCTGAAATCGGATATCGAACAAAAGAAAATGTTCGATTTGCAAGAAGGCCGCAAATTTGACGGTGAGCCGAACTGCATTGTTTCCGAAGAACTCGCTATTCAGAAACTCTATATGCACCAAGCTGCATTAGATAGTATTACTGTATCTGATGGAGATGTTATCCCCCACTTGGATGCACAAGAAAATCAATATATTGCAGCCATAGGTTCGAAAGAAAAGTTGGAAGAATACTTCAATATGAAACTCCCGCAGATGAGGGAAATCTGGAGAGAAAACATTCGTTCAGGACTTACGGTACAGAAAATGCAGCAAAAGATTATTGGTGATATTAAAGTAACACCAGCAGAAGTCCGTGATTTTTATAAATCGTTGTCTAAAGATAGTATTCCTTTCGTACCGACCGAAGTTGAAGTGCAAATCATAACACAAAAGCCAAAAATCCCTGAATCAGAAATAGAAGACGTAAAACGCCGGCTTAGAGATTACACAGAACGAGTGGAGAAAGGAGAAACGACTTTATCTGCGCTGGCTGTAATGTATTCGGAAGATAAGGGATCGGCACTACAAGGCGGTGAATTGGAGTTTATGGGACGAGGACAATTAGATCCTGATTTTGCGAACGTAGCTTTTAACTTAACTATTCCCAATCAAATATCGAAGATCGTAAAATCAGAATACGGCTATCATATCATACAACTTATCGAGAAGCGGGGCGACCGAATCAAAGTGCGCCACATACTATTGAAGCCACATATTCCTGATGCTTCTATCACAGCATCGACGGCTCGGCTAGACTCGATAGGAGACGATATCAGAAATAAGAAATTTTCTTTTGATGAAGGAGCTACTATTTTATCAATGGATAAAGATACTCGTTTGAACCACGGTTTAATGGTGAATCAAAATAGTAACACCGCGAAATTCCAAATGGAAGAATTACCGGCAGAGACTGCAAAAATCATCGATAAACTAAGTGTTGGCGAAATATCAAAGTCATACACCATGATAAATAAAGACGGTGATCAGGTTTGCGTCATCGCCAAACTAAAGAATCGTATAAATGGGCATAAAGCAACTATTACTGACGACTACCAAAGCGTAAAAGACATGCTATTGGGCAAACGTCGTGAAGAGGTACTTACCAAATGGATTGCTGATAAACAAAAACGAACTTATATTCGCATTAATCCAGCTTGGATAAAATGTAACTTTAAATATCCGGGATGGATTAAAAAGAATCAGGCTAAAAGTCAGAATGAAGATAAGGAGTAATACGATATCATGCCTAACGACAATAAGAAGGATTCGTTTTACGAAGGACAGAAATACCTTATTGTAGGATTTCTGTGTTTCTTTTGCATGTGCATTCTAGCTCAAGTAAAATCCCCCCTTCTACATCCCTATGCGTTGGTTGCTTCTTTACAACCTGTTCCCAAGAATCAACAGCCCCAAAAATCGACTCAACATAAAAAAGGAACTCCTGCCTCCAAAAAGAAAGGACGCCCTTTAAGCTTCGCCGAACGAAACAGGCGGAAAGGACTTACCCGAATAGATCTGCTACACGCAGACATTGCTCGAGAAGACAATTTTGCAGCTCCAGATATTGAAGTCCTGATAGGCAAAGTAAAATTGCTTCATGGACACATGTATATGTTTTGTGACAGCGCTTTGATTCATAAAAAGACTAACTCTGTGGAAGCGTTCAACCATGTTAGAATGATTCAAGGTGATACGCTTTTTATTTATGGTGATTACCTCAACTATGACGGTATCTCATTAATAGCCAGATTGCGTGGCAACGTAAAGCTAGTCAATCGCAAGACAACACTTCTTACGGACAGTCTCAATTATGACAGATTATTGAATCTGGCTTACTATTACGAAGGCGGAACCGTGCTGGATGCAAATAATATTCTCACCTCCGACTGGGGAGAATATAGCCCGACAACAAAAATAGCCAAATTCAATCATAACGTAAAGCTCGTTAATCCCAAATTTATATTGACATCGGATACATTGAAGTACAGTACGCTATCAAAAGTGGCGACGATATTAGGGCCATCTACGATTGTCAGTTCAAAGAATGTGATTTATTCAAAACGAGGACACTATAATACCGTCAAAGATCAAGGCTGGCTATTCGACCGTTCCATATTGACCAGCGGCACAAAGCGTATGACTGGCGACAGCATTTATTATGATCGAAAAAAAGGTTACGGTAAAGCTTTCCATAACGTCATAATGAAAGATTCCGTAAACAAGAACATGCTTACCGGTAATTTCTGCTACTACAACGAGATAAGCAGCAATGCTTATGCTACCCGAAAGGCATTGGCTATAGATTACTCCCAAAAAGACACCATGTTTGTTCATGCGGATACACTATGGATGCGCACATTCAATCAGAAGACAGATTCCATGTATCGTATTATGAAAGGCTACCATAAAGTAAGAATATTCCGCAACGATATCCAAGGAGTTTGCGATTCACTGGTCTACAACACCAAAGATTCTTGTTTAACAATGTATAAGGATCCTATTATGTGGAACAGTAATCAGCAAGTTATTGGTGAAGTGATTCATGCATATTTTAATGACAGCACTATCAAATGGGCACATGTCATCAATCAGGCATTGACAGTAGAGCGAATGGACAGCATACATTACAATCAGATAGCGGGAAAAGAAATAAAAGCCTATTTCAAGAGCAAGCAACTAGACAGGGCCGATGTCATCAGCAATGTCGAAGTGGTATACTATCCTTTAGATAAAGACAGTACGATGATGTTTATGAATACTTCCGAAACCAGTCTGCTCAATCTATACATGATGGATAAGAAAATCAATAAAATGGTAATGAGCCCGCAGTCTACAGGAGTCTTATACCCTATGAATCAACTTCCAGAAGACAAAATGAGACTGTCTAATTTTGCTTGGTTCGACTACATTAGGCCGAAGAACAAAAACGACCTTTTTATTTGGATTCCGAAGAAAGCAGACCAACAGTTAAAGCCTACTCATGAAGAAGCACCAGACATGAAGGGCAAATCGTTACGCGACTTACTAAAATAAGACATATTTAAGGGAGAATAGAGACTATGAGTGATATTATTCATTTATTACCCGATTCCGTTGCCAACCAAATAGCAGCCGGTGAAGTAATACAACGCCCCGCATCTGTTATAAAAGAATTGGTAGAAAACGCTATTGATGCCGGAGCACAAAATATACAATTATTAGTCATTGATTCGGGAAGAACCTCTATCCAAATCATTGATGATGGGAATGGAATGTCTGAGACCGACGCACGCCTTGCTTTTGAACGACACGCAACTTCAAAGATATCCAAAGCAGCCGACTTGTTCGAGCTTCATACGATGGGTTTCAGAGGAGAGGCTCTTGCCTCCGTTGCAGCGGTGGCGCATGTCACACTAAAAACCAGAAAGGATAATGAGGAGCTAGGCTCTCAAATATCTATAGCAGGTTCAAAAGTCGAAAGCCAAGAAGTTGTATCATGCCCAAAAGGAAGCAACTTTATTGTCAACGATCTCTTCTTCAATGTTCCCGCCCGTAGAAAGTTCTTGAAATCGAACAGCACAGAATTAGCAAACATTACGACTGAATTCGAACGCATCGTACTTGTTCACCCCGATATTGCATTTTCCTTCAAAAGCAACGGTGCCGAATTATATCATCTGCCCAAGCAATCATTTCGTCAGCGTATCGCGGCAGTGTTTGGACGGCATCTCGACCAGCAATTGCTCACGCTAGATGTAGAGACTTCTTTGGCACGCGTATCCGGCTTTATAGGACGACCCGAATCGGCTATCAAACGTGGACCGAAACAATTCTTCTTTGTCAACGGACGCTACATGCGGCACCCCTATTTTCACAAAGCTGTGATGGAAGGATATAATCACCTGATACCAGCCGATACACAGATACCTTACTTCTTATATTTCGAAGTAAATCCCGCTGATATTGATGTAAACATCCATCCGACTAAAACTGAAATAAAATTCGAGAACGAAACATCTATTTGGAAAATATTACTTGCTGCAGTAAAAGAATCGCTCGATAAATTCAATGCCATGCCGACTATCGAATTCGATACAGAAGGCATGCCCGATATACCCGTATATGAACGCGACAAGAATATCTCGATCGAGATGCCAAGCGTGCATATCAACCAAGACTATAATCCGTTCAAATCTACCGAAAGCGATTCAAATTACTCGCGACAAAAGGTAGATTGGGAAAAATTATATGGGGGATTAGAAAAGGCAGGTAGCGAAGCAGAGCAAATCTCAAGCTCCCTAGACGAAACCGAAATATCTTCTGAAAGCGATACGACACAATCACTATACCAAGGCAACAGTGAAGTTGTTGATGAAGCCCTTCAACAAATGCAAATCAAAGGACGTTATATACTTACCTCAGTCAAATCCGGCCTAATGGTCATCGACCAACGGCGTGCCCATATCCGCATCCTTTATGAACGCTATATGGAGCAGTTGGAAAATCGAACCGGGGTTTCACAACGAGTATTATTCCCTGATGTCATTCATTTCTCACCTACCGAAGAAACGATCTTAAAAGAAATGATGGAAGAATTGGGTGCTGTCGGTTTCGATCTTGCAAATTTAGGCGGAGGGAGCTACTCCATAAACGGAGTTCCATCAGACACACAAGGTATCAATCCCATCGCATTGGTACAAAGCATGGTACACTCGGCACTCGAAGAGACAGATAGTGCCAAGAAAGAAATCAATCACGTCTTATCTCTATCGCTAGCCAAAAGTGCAGCTATCGTATATGGACAAATCCTTTCGGCAAGAGAAATCACAGCCCTCATAGATAATTTGTTCTCTTGCTCAAATTCCTCTTTAACACCCGATGGGCATGATATACTAACTATTATTAAAGAAGAAGAAATTGAAAAACGAATGGGATAGGAAACATTCATTCCATCCTATACCATCCAATTTTCGTATCAGCAATGTCTTCTTTTGTTTGCAAGTATTTATTTAATAAATCACTTGCATTTCAACCTTTGCCACCTCCGTATGACACCATTATGAACTATCACACAGTAGGTTAACGATGCACCGTATACAACGCCAGCGAAAAGAGGTCCCAAAATCGGCTCGAGAGCATATTGTGGGCAGGTTATTTTCAGCGGACCTTTCTTTAGAACCATTCTAAACGCTAGCCTACAGATAACAGAGAGCCTTGTTTGCACATATACGAGGTGCTCCATTCTTTTTGATAAACATCTCATTCCCTACGATAGGTAATGGGCAAGCAAATGCGATAATTCCTCGGAAACAGCTTTTACATTTACCTCTATCGGAATCGAGATTTCTTCAAATCCCTCGCGTACTTCCTCGAACGTTATCGTCGTCACGCTCAACACCCGAACTGTCACTTAGTCCCCTAACTTTATTTACCGGTAAGCCCCCAAATTGTCGTATGTTAGTTTTTTCGGTGACGTCCTTAAGTTTTTCAGAAAACATATGGACGTCAACAAATTTAGGTCCATAAGTGGTTTTAGGAAGATAAGGGCGACACTGATACTTTTTTATCCATACCGAAATAGCACTTCTTGATTCCTCAATCGAACCTGCGCTTTCAAAAAATGATAAGGACGAACATAAAAATTCATAAGGACGAAAATAAATGTTTGTAAGTATAAACTTTTATTTTCGTCCTTATGAATTTCTCGCTGTATATCAACCATTTGCGTGCGTATTCATTATGCCTTGTTCTTATCTGACTTATATTCGAGCGGTGAGGCTCTCGCAAAAATAGTGCCATAGAAAGCCCTGTAGCTAAGACCCGGATAAGAAAGTATCAGAATATCTGAGAATGTTCACATACCAAAACGCTCCGAAAAATGGATTGCTCGCAAAATATTAAACATTAGAGCGCTTCTGTGTCAATGGGACGTGCACATTGTAATTTATCAAATGCATTTATCAGGGTCTGAAGATATTTCATCTGAGCATTTTGAAGAGCTCATATCATGACTCTACTTTAGAAACTGAAGTTCTCTTTTCATTTTTTTTAAATTTAGTACTTTTATCAGATTTAATTTTTATCTTTGTCCTTATTGACAAATTATATTAAAAATATGAGAAAGAATCTTTTATTACTACTGTTCCTTTTTTGTTCCACCATGTTTACTTCATGCGTTAACAATGATAATTTTGATGAGACGAAAGCAATAATTGGTAATTGGGAAGGTATAGGCAACAAGATGGGATGCGAATTTATAGAAGACATCGACTATGGACAAGGGTATATAATAAAAAGCGAACGTGGCGGTAGCATAGACAATATCATCTTAAATTACTGCAGCAGTACATGGGAGTTTAATGAAGATACACAAATTGACTATATCGTCAACACACAAAATAGTTCGATAAAGTTTTTATTGTATAATGTGGATCCAATAACAAAGGAAATATATAATCAAGATGTCGTCACTGTGAAGTACTATTTCGAAGACTATAACCATTTGGTGATAGATAGAGCCGAATTTGAGCGATATTAAAACACTAAAAAATGAACCTTAAGTCATACATTCTCTTATTGCTATTATTCTTTCCGATAGTAAGCTTTGCCGGAGATTGGAATGACTATATCATAAATTACAGCAAAAGTTTATATGGCAATGGTTCGCAAACATGGCAAATAAAACCATTCAATAACCGTTGGATGTTCTTTGGTAACCAAAATGGACTAGTTCAATTCAGTGGTTCTTCTTGGGGACTATATCCGCTGCACAATGGTACCTGCGTACGTTCAATCTGCTTTTCGCAGAATGGACAACGAATTTATGTTGGAGGCATTAATGAGTTCGGATATTTTGCTCCCGGAAAAAATGGCAAACTGGTATACACCTGTATTTCGGATCTGATGCATGGCAAACAAAATCTAGTTGGCAACATATGGAATATTTTCGAGAATGAAAATGAGCTTTATGTAGTAGGAGATGGCATGGTATTAAAATATGCCGGAGGAAAGTTCACCTATATAAATGCAAAGGCAAAAATTGATTGTTCCGGTATATCAAATGGAGTGCTTTATCTGGGTACGATACATGGCATTTACATACTAGCCGGAAATAGTGTATTACCACTACAAGGAGCCTCAGTTCTACAAAACAAACGCATCCGAGGCATCCTGCCCTATGGCGATAAGATTCTTATCGTAACAGCTTTCGACGGTGTATACTGCTGCAATGGCGAGCAAGTATACCCTTTTATTACCGGTATGGAATCATTTCTCAAAAAAAATGAGATCTTTTGTGCAGCAATATCAGGAAAAGAGTTTGCCGCAGGCAGTATTCGCAATGGTATAGCAACTGTAGATTTACAAACTCACAGAATAAAATACTTCAACGAGATGAGCGGTATGCAAAACAACACCGTATTATCGGCTGCATTCGACACTCAAGGTAACTTATGGGCTGGACTCGACAGCGGCGGTATTGATTACATTTTACTTAACTCTCCATTTACAAATCTTTATTCTTATCCTCATTCTTACGGTACTGGGTACACTGCTTTACTTTCTGATAATTTGCTGTATCTGGGAACAAACAGAGGGCTTTTCTCCATGCCTTTCAATACAAATATCAATGGGAAACTACCCGATATGACAGCTATAAAAGGTGCAGGAGGACAAGTCTGGGGACTTAACAAGATAGGAGACGATCTATTTTGCAGCCACGACAGAGGATTTTTTTTGTTACACAAAACGTCAGTACAGCGTATTGGCTATATTACGGGCGCGTGGAACTGTCAACTCTCATTAGGCGACCCAAACAAAATATTGGTCGGAGTATACGACGGAATGTTTGTTTTGAAAAGAAAAGGGAGTTCATGGAGAGTATTAGCTAAGATATCAGGAATCAATGAGAGCTGCCGATGGTTTGCACAAGAGAACGGACAAACATTGTGGGTTTCGAATGGTAGCAAGTTATCATGCTATACACTAGACAAACAGCTCATTCGCGTTGTAAAGACACAAAGTTTGGATTTGCACCATTTCTTACAAATCAACAAGGGTTCTAAGGTCTTTAGAATAGACGGGCGAATCGTCATTACAACACCTAAAGGAGAATTTTACTATAATAGGCGCCATAAGCAATTGAGTTATATCGACCTGATTAAGAAAAATAAAAAAGAAAACATATCCGCTATTACAAAATTCAGTAATTCAACCATCAGCTTATCACCGGATAAAATAAGTATTTACGACACTTCTTCAAAAAAAGGAACAAACTATTTTTTTGGAACTCCCTCTATACAGCTGGTCTCTGACGCCGAAACAATAATTCCGGTATCAGAATCTTCGATAATCATCCCCAATGACAATGGATTTGCTCTCTTCAACTCACCTCAACGTAAAGATATTAGCAACTACAAACAAATGCTCCATATCCGAAATGTCTATATAACCTATCCTAAAGAAGCATTAATCTATACCGACAACTTTCTATCAAAAAAGGATATCCCTGAGATATCTTACAACCACAATTCAGTTCGATTCGAATATGGTATCACCCCTTTTGCAAACATTCAAGGCGTAGTTCATCAGTATCGTCTGAATCAAGAAGAGTGGTCGGGCTATACTTATTCTAAAATTAAAGAATATAGCAATCTACATGAAGGAAATTATACTTTTGAAGTAAGAGCGAGCCTGCCCAATGGTACCGTGATATCATGCGATAGTTTTAGTTTCCAAATATTACCCCCATGGTACCGCACTAGTTGGGCTTATGCTATATACTTATTGCTATTTGTGCTGTTGATACGTTACATTTACGTATGGGATGACACTCGAGTAAAACGCAAAAAGCAACAAGTGATAAAAGAGAAAGACCATCAAATAAGAGTGATGGAAAAAGAATACGAAGAAGAGAAAGCCGAAAAACAACGTCAAATCATCCAACTTGAGAAAGATAAGCTAGAATATGAATTAAAACATAAAAGTCAAGAAATGGCGAATTTAATGATAAACTTCGTCAGAAAAAATGAAATACTTACGGAAATAAGATCCGACCTATTCAAAGCTCTCAGTACATTGAAAGGCGAAAATGCCAAAGAGTCAAAACAAATGCTGATACTCGTTCGCAACAAAATAGAATCTAACATTCAAGGCGACGAAGTTTTAAAAAAGATAGAAGATCAATTTGATGTAGTACATAACAATTTCATGAAAAGATTGCGAGAGACACATCCTGATCTTTCAAATAACGAACGAATGATGTGTGCTTATCTAAAAATGAATCTTTCTACCAAAGATATTGCACCTCTACTCAACATTTCTATACGGGGCGTGGAAACCATACGCTATCGATTACGAAAAAAATTCGGATTAGAGCGCGAAGACAGCTTAACCGAGTACCTAAATAACCTATAATACGCTTTCTCTGCATTTTAGTAAAATTAATCTTTTCAAGTTCTATTCTTTTGCGTATTACTATAAAACTGTAAAACAGCATTTTAATAATAAATGGCGTAATCTTAGCGTATTTAAAAAATGCCATTGACGTATTAAAAAAGTCTTAATTATAGTTTTATTAAGTTCAATAATTTATATGTTTGCATTGTCCACAGAGGGACAAGAATGTTAATCTTAAAATTTAATAGAACACATGAAGAAGATTATTTCAATTCTATTTTTGTTAGGAATGTACTTATCAACATTCGGACAAAATGTACTTATTGAAGGTACAGTAAATGACGGTTCGACTAATGAACCATTAATCGGCGTAAATGTGGTAGTAAAAGGAAATGCCAATATTGGTACTGCTACAGATATGAATGGTTCTTTCAAACTCAAGGCGCCCGCAAAATCTACATTAATTATTACTTACGTCGGCTACCTTACAAAAGAGGTGCAAGCGATAAAAGGTAAAATGAAAATTTTGATGACAGAGGATTCTAAAGCTCTGAACGAGGTTGTCGTTATTGGTTATGGAATTCAGAAAAAAAGTGTTGTCACTGCAGCTATTAGCAAAGTAACATCGGATGAGTTGAGCGCAGCAAAGCCTTCTCGAATTGAGGATGTACTGAAAGGCAAAATTTCAGGTGTACAAATAACTCAAAGTTCAGGGCAACCGGGTTCAGATTCCAAAGTGCGTATCCGTGGTATCGGTACTATTAATAGCAGTGAACCTCTTTACGTAGTCGATGGGATGCCTGTAGATGGAGGAATAAATTATCTAAACCCGAGTGATATTGCTTCCGTCGAAATCTTAAAAGATGCCGCATCGGCAGCCATTTACGGAACACGTGGTGCTAACGGCGTTATCCTTGTCACCACAAAATCCGGTTCTAAAGGAAAGGCAACCATTAGTTACAATGTTTCTTACGGTTGGCAGAATCCTTGGACTCACAAATCAGTATTGGATGCTAAAGAGTACATGGTAATTATGAACGAAGAAAGTCTCAACGATGGCGGTGACGCAATCTACAACAGTAAGCAGATAACCGAAGCCGGCAAGGGCACGGACTGGCAAAAAGAGACTTTTTACAAAAACGCTCCTGTACAAGATCATCAATTGAGCATCAATGGCGGAACAGATAAAATGCAATATTATTTATCGTTTGGCTATTTCAAACAAGATGGTATTGTAGGTGGCAATTACGGTAAATCAAACTATGAGCGCTATAGTTTGAGAACTAATTCAGATTATACCGTATTCGAAACTAAAGAACGCAGCTTCCTTAATAAACTGAATGTAGGTGTTAATGTAGCTTACTCAAGAGTTAATAATACCGGAATCGAAACGAACTCTGAATATGGTTCGGTTCTGGGTAGTGCTTTAGCTTTTTCACCATTAGTTTCAGTTTATGCAAATAAGGCAGATGCAGCAACAATACTAACTGCACATCCTTATGCTGTACAAGATTCCCGTGGTGTATTTTCTCTTCCGCCAGACGGATTTCAAGAAATTGCCAACCCATTAGGCATGCTCAATCAACCTTCATCCGGGAAAAACAATTCGGATAAATTTGTTGGAACCTTTTATGCCAAACTCGATTTGCTGCCAGGATTATCTTTCAAAAGCAGCTATGGATTCGATCTAGCATTCTGGGGATACGACACTTACACTATGCCCTATTATTTGGCATCACAAGGCAAATATCAAGATTATAGCACCGTTCAAAGCGAAATGAATCGTGGTTATAAGTGGCAAGTTGAAAATGTTTTGACCTACAGTAAAAGATTTTTAGATAAACATAACCTCACAGTTGTATTGGGTCAATCAGCACAAAGATATACTTATCGTAACTTAGGTGGTAACGATCGTGATCTATTAGAGACTGACCCAATGAAAGCAAACATCAATTCATGTATTGCAGACGAAAAGCTATCAGTCCTTTGGGGTGGTACCGGAGGTTACAACAATGCCTCTTTAGCCTCCTACTTCGGACGAGTTGATTATAACTTTGATGAACGTTACATGGTACAGTTGACAGTACGCCGAGATGGTTCTTCTCATTTTGGGCCAAGTCATAAATGGGCTACATTTCCTGCTGTATCTGTGGGTTGGAATGTGTTGAATGAACCATATCTGAAAAATCATCCTGATTGGTTTAATTCATTAAAGATGCGTTTAAGTTGGGGTAAGAATGGTAACGAAGCCATTGGAAATTTCACTTATGCTTCATTAATGAGCGGTGGTCAAAATTACTATTTCGGAGGAGGCTATTCCGTTAATACTGCCGATCCATCAAAAATTGGAGAAACGGGAGGTAGTATGCAATATGGATCTTCTCCTGGAGCTTTGGCCAACAAAGATGTAAAATGGGAGGAATCAGAACAAATAGATTTAGGTTTTGACGCTTCATTTTTCAATAATGCTCTGACATTCAGTGCCGATTATTATAAGAAAAAGACCAACGGTATGTTGATGACAGTACAGATTCCAAGTTATGTTGGACAAAGTGCTCCTACCGGCAATGTAGGCAAGATGGAAAACTGGGGCCTTGAATTTGAATTAGGTTGGAAAAGTCATATCAAAGACCTAGGCTATAGCATTAAAGCTAACGCATCTTATTTGCGCAACAAATTGGTTCACTTAGGCACAGCATCAGGTAGCGCTATTTATCAATCTGCCGGGGCCAGTGGTGTTGGTGATATTGTAAAGGGACAAGATGGCATGGTTTGGCCATTCTTCTATGGTTACAAGACCAATGGAATATTCCAAAATGCCAACGAAGTATCAAGTTATGTCAACAGTAAAGGAGTAATGCTGCAACCAGAAGCTAAACCGGGCGACGTTCGCTTTGTAGATGTAACTAAAGACGGAACTATCGATTCTAACGACCGTGTAAAAATTGGTAAAGGCATGCCCGATTGGACCTATGGTTTCACCATTGCAGCCGATTGGAAAGGATTCGACGTAAACTTACTTTTCCAAGGTACAATAGGCAATGACATTTTCGACTTCTCACAACGTGGTGATATTCCACGTATGAATCGTCCTTCATGGATTCTTGATCGTTGGCACGGCGAAGGAACTTCTAATTCAATTCCTCGTATGACATCTGCCAACCCAAATAAGAACTGGCGTTGCTCTGACTTATATATAAAGAGTGGTGATTATATGCGTCTCAAAGTGGCACAAATCGGTTACACATTGCCACAAAGGCTAACAACTAAATTTTCTATTCAGAACCTACGACTCTATGTTTCGGCCGAGAATCTCCTCACCCTAACAGGATATAACGGTTTTGACCCTGAAGTAGCGTCGGGTGATTATACAACAATAGGTATCGACCGAGGTGTTTATCCTCAAGCACGTACGATCTCTGTTGGAGCTAATATTACTTTCTAACCACAAAAATTCATAGAAATGAGAACTTATAAGATATTAACATCAGCCATTTTTTTAGCAGGGGCATTAACAATATCCTCTTGCAGTGATGACTTTTTGACTTCAAAACCAACAGAAAGTCAGCAAGCAGGAGCGCCGGCAACAGAAAGTGCAATTCTTTCAAATCTCGGCGCAGCCTATCAAATATTACTGTTCGACAGTTATGCCGATAACAATTATAATGAAGTTTTATTCATGTCGGATCTTCGTTCAGATGATATATGGAAAGGCGGAGGTTCTGCAGGAGACCAACAGCAATTATATTCTTTATCGCAATTTACATCAACGTCAACTGAGACTCTCAATGGTTTGTGGAGCATCTATTATTCTGGAATTGCACGTTGCAATAATGTCATTATGGCTTGTACAAATGCTGTAAATGTGCCAAGCGCCAAAGTAAAACAGTATAACGCAGAAGCTCATTTTCTACGTGCATACTATACGCACTTACTCTGGAAGTTTTGGGGAAATATTCCTTATTTTGAAAAACCTCTAGATGCCCCCTACATGGCTAAACAACTTACAGCCGACGAAACATATGCCAAGATCATGGCCGATTTGGATGTTGCCTGTGAAGATGGTGCAATGGCAATGATAACAACAGGCAACGATCTTGGTCGTGCTAATCGCTCAGCAGCACTCATGCTAAGAGCCAGAGTCGTGATGTATCAAAAAGACACTAGTAAATATCCCCAAATCACTCAAGATATGGCAGATATTATCGGCAGCAACAACTATTCACTGATGACTGACTTTGCTGGGATGTGGACAGATGCCGGTGAATTTTGTAAAGAATCTATTTTCGAAACAAACCAGATTCCAATAGGTAAAACATGGGCAAGCGGTTGGCAAGGCTACGGAACAAACCTTCCAGCATTTATTTCGCCGAACGGCCTCTCTGCCGGTAATAAAACTGGCGATTTCAAAGGCGGTTGGGGATTTGGTCCTGTTCGCGAATCCACTTACAAAATCTTCGAAAATGGCGATATACGCCGCGATGCCTCCATCAACCATTTTGAGTCTTCACAGTATACCGCACGTTTTCAAGACACCGGTTATTTTCAAGCTAAATATGCAGCTCGCGTGGGTTACAATCCGCAAGGAGATGTCGATCTAAATTATTGCAACAACCTACGTCTCTTCCGGTATTCAGAGACATTGTTGAATTACGTGGAATTAATTAAAATGGATGGTCAGACGGAAGTAAACAATATCACAGCCCAAAATTGCTTCAACCAGATTCGCCAACGGGCTTTTGGTTCAAAAACTGCTCCTGACGAAGAAATGAATGCCGACAACATCAAGCTGGAACGCCGTCGCGAATTTGTTGGAGAAGGAATGCGCTTCTGGGATTTAGTTCGCTGGGGAGATGCTCCGACCGTACTTACAGAAGATATCTCGGCATTCAACTCTGTTCGTACTTTCTCTGATTGGATGAAATACTTACCAATTCCTCAATCTGAATTGGATAAGACAAAAGGTACCCAATATGAGTTGAAACAAAACGGAAGTTGGAAATAAACCATCAAATTGATAATAACATGAAAAAGTTTATTAATTCTATATTTTGGATGTTGTGCGCTGTTGTAGCACTAACTTCTTGCAGTGCAGAAGACGGAGATACCGGACACAGTCTCGGTAATACAGCTTCCATTACTGCCAATCAGATAACCTTCAGCCAGGCGCCATCACCGACAAGCAAAAACGTTATTACTTTTACGAATACGACCAAAATAAATGGAGTTTATTCCGTGAAATGGGACTTGGGTAATGGTACAACAGGAAATACGTCAAATCTTACAGGGAACTACCCTCTTGCCGGTAGCTACAATGTTACCCTCACAATTACGACCGCCGACGGAGTTAGTGCTTCTAAAACAGAAGTTCTTACGTTGGATACGAGCGACTATACATTGATCAATACCCCTAATTATGTACATCTGACGGGAAGTCAAACCCCTGAAAAAAGTAGGATCTGGGTACTAGACCAATATAACAATTATGCCGCACGAATAGCCAAAGCTACCGGATTGGCCATTAACGGACACGAGGGATTAGGACCGGAAGGTAGTTATGGACAATCTTGGTGGGCAGCAAAAGCCGATGAGAAAAATACATGGACGCTCTACGCACACAAATTTACTTTTTCTCTTGACGGACTAAAAGTCAATATTGCCAATCAAGGTACAGGGTATGGACGAAAAGCTTGCGCTGCGGCTGGAGGATTCGCAGTTACTTCGACAAATGGCGACGATTGCCTTTTTAGCTATCCAGGAGGTGATTATACATTTTCACCGCTTGACGAAACCGGTAAATATCCCTCATTTAGCCTATCAGGGAACGCATTTTTAGGATATTATTGTGGGTCTCAAAAGTATGAAATACTTTACTTGGACGATGAATGTATGGCGCTACGTGTAGATGACGCCATCGAAAAACAAGATTGGGTGTTTGTTTTCTGCCGTGAAGATCTGAACGTGGCAACCCCAAAAATAGTCAAAAAACCGCAAGCAGTACCTTTGAGTGAGAATTTTGAGTCAGGAACCCTCACCGTACCTTTTGTCAGTCAAGATATGGGCACTCGTACAGGAATCACTGATAATATTGCTCCTAGTGATAACAACAATACATCATCCAAAGTCTTTCGTTATCAGAAATCGACCTCATTTTATAGTAACATCTATTTTGTAGCTCCAACGTATAAGTTCGATTTATCGAAACAGAATAAAATTACACTAAAAGTATTTATTCCTTCGTTTAATGACTACGATTCGGATTGGGCAGTAGCAGGAGATTGGATTGCCAACAAAAAACTGCAAAACAAAGTAGCTATAAAACTACAAAATACCGACGATGGAGACAATGCATGGCAGACACAGACTGAAGTAGACCAGACTAATATCGAATTTAACAAATGGGTAACACTCACTTTCGACTTTAGCGGTGCGTCACAGAATGCTAATTATGACAAAATTGTGATTCAATTAGGAGGTGAAGGTCATGCCGGACAAGGTATATTCTACATTGACGATTTCTCTTTTTCTGAATAATCATATAACTTATGAATAAGTACCAAATGATAAATACTTGGCTACTGTCTCTGGTTTTATTTACCGGATGCGGGAGTTCCAATTCGGACAACGGAGGGGGTACACCCCCCTCCCCTTCCGATGCGGGAAATATTACACTATCCCAATCATCATTATCGCTAACAGCTGACGTTACTAATAATTCTACAATAATAGTGACGTCAGACAATGATTGGAATGTTACATCGGACCAAACGTGGTGTACTCCCTCTCCCACAAACGGACATAATGGGCAAACCTCTTTGAAAATAGCTACGCTATCCAATAAAACAGGTAGCGAGCGTATTGCAACTCTTTCCTTTTACATTAAAGAGACAAAAAAGGCAACACTCACAATCAAACAAGCAACACTCCCTGCAGAAAATTATGTACCCAATGGATATAATTTAGTATGGTCTGACGAATTTAATGCAGCCAGGCAGAGTGATGGAAAACCCAGTATACCCAATTCAACAGATTGGAGCTACGAAACCGGTAATGGAGGTTGGGGAAATCACGAACTAGAAAATTATATTGCGGGCTTTTCGGGCAAAGACACTTGTGCCGTAATTTCCGATGGCACACTCAAAATAATTGCTAAAAAAGTTGGGACACAAGTACTCTCTATCCGTATGAATACACAAAAAAGCTGGACTTATGGATACTTTGAAGCACGTCTAAAGTTACCCACAGGAAAAGGTACCTGGCCAGCTTTCTGGATGATGCCCAAGAACTTCACGACTTGGCCGGACGATGGTGAAATAGATATTATGGAAGAAGTAGGATACCATCCTAACTATGTATCATCAAGCATTCATTGTGCAGCATACAATCACACATTAAATACGCAAAAAACAGCCGAAAGCTATTGTGCCACGGCGCAGTCGGACTTTCATATCTATGGATGTTTGTGGACAGCAGATTATATCAAGTTCTATGTCGACGGTGTGAATACACTTACATTTCCAAACGATAAGGCGGGCAACAAAAGTACTTGGCCTTTCAATGCTCCTTTTTACCTAAAGCTTAACTTAGCATGGGGTGGAGACTGGGGTGGCGCCCAAGGAGTAGATGAATCAATATTACCAGCTACTTACGAGATTGATTATGTGAGAGTTTATCAACAATAAAATTACAGGCTTCAATAGGTAAGAAGGTGCATCAAGGTTTCATAACTCTATAATGATTTATATGATGCACCTTCTGTTTTCAAGAACATCAATCTACAATTAGAATTTGTGATATGAGAAAAATTTATTTTATATTCTTCATTCTTGTCATCCCGTTATGCGTCAATGCTCAGAACAGAATGATTAAGGCATCGCCCAAGAAGGAATTCATATATATCAAAGGTCCGGATTTATTCCGTCCGGACGGTAAAAAGTTTTTTATTATGGGTACCAATCTTGGCAATTGGCTGAACCCTGAAGGCTATATGTTTAAATTCACCAAGACCAACTCTGCCCATTTCATCAATGAGATGTTTAGCCAAATGGTTGGGCCTGACTTCATGGGACAATTCTGGAAGTCTTTCAAAGATAACTATATCACCCGAGAAGATATTCGCTTCATCAAAAGCACAGGAGCAAACACGATCCGCTTGCCCTTCAGTTATAAGCTTTTTACGGATGAAGATTACATGGGATTGACATCTCAACAAGACGGGTTCACAAGAATAGACAAGTTGGTAGGTTGGTGCAAAGAGTTTGGATTACATCTTATATTGGACATGCACGATGCCCCCGGAGGGCAAACGGGTGATAATATTGACGACAGTTACGGCTATCCTTGGTTATTTGAGAGCGTTCAAAGCCAACAATTTTTTTGCAATATATGGCAACGCATCGCACAGCATTACAAAAACGAACCAACTATTTTAGGATACGAACTACTCAACGAACCAATCCCTCACTATCTGACAAACAAGGAGGAATTGAATGGTAAATTGGAATCTATCTACAAGATGGGCACGGCTGCCATACGCAAAGAAGACAAAAACCACATTATCCTTCTAGGTGGAGCACAATGGAATAGTAACTTTAAGCCATTTAAGGATTCTACGTTTGACAGCAAACTGATATATACTTGCCATCGCTATGGTGGAGAACCGACAAAGGCAGCCATTCAGGAATTCATAAATTTCAGAGACAGCGTTAATCTTCCGATGTACATGGGAGAAATCGGGCACAATACAGATGCATGGATGTCGGCTTTTTGTAATGTAATGAAAGAAAACAATATAGGATATACTTTTTGGCCTTACAAACTAATGGGAGAACAATGTTTTGTGGGAATTAAAGAGCCTGCAGACTGGAATATGGTAACAACCTTTTCTGAGTCACAACGCGATACTTACGAAAACATTCGCAATAATCGTCCTCAGCAAGCTATCGCTCGAAAAGCAATGAACGATTTCATAGAAGCCTGCAAGTTAAAGAATTGCAATATACAAAATGGATATATTAATGCATTACAAATGAAATAAATTAGCCTTTCGCTATAAATAAAGACGCCCGATTTAGTGAACCTAATCGGGCGTTATTTATCAACATATTAATGTACCTTCATTCAAAAGTTGCTAATTGGCCATTTCCGAGATAAATTTAATACGCACCAAGCGAATTTCTTCTTCGGTAAAATCACTTCCCAATTCATCCATAGCGTCGCTTATCTTATCTGTTGTAGATTCCTTAAAATAGTCATAGATATCAAGCATATGGTCTTCATCCATTATTTCATTCAAGAAATAATCAATATTTAGTTTAGTGCCGGAATAAACGATAGCTTCAATTTCCTCCAGCAACTCATCAAACTCAATACCTTTAGACATAGCGATATCATCAAGTGCTACTTTTCGATCTATCGATTGTATGATAGACACTTTTAGCTTTGATTTATTAGCAACAGTACGTACACGCAAATCTTCGGGACGTTCTATCTCATTCTCTTCACAATGTTTCTTAATGAGTTCACAAAATTCAGCCCCATATCTCTTAGCCTTTCCCTGTCCTACTCCCGGAATGTTTTGCAATTCCTCCAATGTAATAGGATATATAGTAGCCATCGATTCTAGAGAAGGATCTTGAAAGATGACATAAGGAGGTACACCGAGATGCTTTGACATTTTCTTACGAAGATCTTTCAGCATCGAGTAAAGTGCAGGGTCAACAGCACAGCTGCCACCTCCACGAGTTGGAGCCTCTTCTTCTGTTTCTTCAAAATCATTATCTTTCGTTATTTTAAACGAGATAGGTTTTTGCAAAAACTTCTTACCCTTATTCGTTACTTTCAGTATACCATAGTTTTCGACTTCTTTACTAAGGTATCCGGCAATAAGAGCTTGATGAATGACAGCATTCCACGTCTTGTCCTCTTCGCCCATACCAGAGCCGAAACATTCCAAGTCTTCATGCAAATGAGCCGTCACTTCGGAGGTTTCACGACCTTGAAGAATATCGATCACATAGTCGGCCTTAAAGTTCTCTTTCAAAACAATAATAGCTTCAATGACAGTACAAAGCATTTCTTGCGCTTCAACCTGCTTCTTCGGATTCAAACAGTTATCACAATTGCCACAATTTTCCTCAGTATATTCTTCGCCAAAATAATGGAGTAGCGTCTTGCGGCGGCAGACGGACGACTCGGCATAATTGGCTGTTTCAAGCAACAATTGCTTGCCTATTTCCTGTTCAGAGACAGATTTACCCTGCATAAATTTTTCCAATTTCTGAATATCCTTATTAGCATAGAATGTTACACATAGACCTTCACCACCGTCGCGCCCTGCACGACCAGTCTCCTGATAATACCCTTCCAAGCTTTTGGGTATATCATAGTGTATAACAAAACGCACATCCGGCTTATCAATGCCCATGCCGAAAGCAATAGTTGCAACGATGACATTGATTTTTTCCATCAAAAAATCATCTTGAGTTTTACTTCGATTGGCACCATCCATACCAGCGTGATAAGCCTGCGCACTGATCCCATTCGCACGAAGGATAGCAGCCAGTTCTTCAACCTTTTTGCGGCTCAAGCAATAGATAATGCCCGATTTATCGGAATTATTGCGAATAAACTTTATGATATCTTTATCTACATTGATTGTCTTGGGACGAACTTCATAATATAAATTAGGTCTATTAAACGAAGATTTAAAAACGATAGCATCGCTCATACCTAAATTCTTTTGAATGTCATGCTGCACTTTAGGCGTAGCTGTCGCTGTCAAAGCAATAACCGGAGCTTTACCTATTTCGTTTATTATCGGACGTATCCGACGATATTCCGGACGGAAATCATGTCCCCATTCGGAAATACAATGTGCTTCGTCAACAGCATAAAACGAAATCTTTACCGTTCTAAGAAATTCTACATATTCGTCTTTTGTCAATGACTCAGGAGCCACATACAGTAGTTTTGTCTTTCCGGCGCGAATATCTTCTTTTACCTGCTCAATAGCACTTTTATTGAGAGATGAATTGATAAAATGAGCGACACCATCTTCTTCACTGAAATTGCGCATAGCATCGACCTGATTCTTCATCAGTGCTATAAGCGGAGAGATTACAATCGCTGTACCTTCCATTAACAAGGATGGTAATTGATAACACAACGACTTACCTCCTCCCGTAGGCATCAGTACAAACGTATCGTTTCCGTCCAATAAGTTTTCAATAATGGTCTCTTGGTTACCTTTAAATTTATCAAATCCAAAATTTTTCTTTAATTGTTCTAACAGTTGATTTTTCTCTGTCATATTCTAATAACTTCTTTTACCCAATTCAAAATTTAAAGTCGATATATATACTATTAGAAACAAAGTTATAAACAACTTTGAATATAGCAAGCAATTTTTAAAGAAATATTTTATAAAAAAAGAAGAGCTCTCTCAAGTTCTTCCTTTTTCTATTTTATTCTGCCAATTGCAGATGCCTTAAGTTGGCTTTCCCCAACTGTTTACAAGCATATTCAATAGTTACGTTATATGTTTTCTTTCTTTGCGAAGGAATTTCAAACATCACATCCATCATAATTGTTTCTACGATAGAACGCAATCCGCGAGCCCCTAATTTATACTCTATTGCCTTGTCAACAATAAATTCATAAACGTCGTCAGCAAAAACCAATGTCACTCCGTCCATTTCAAAAAGCTTGACATACTGCTTAATGATAGAATTCTTCGGCTCGGTCAAAATACTACGTAGTGCAGTCCTATCCAAAGGATTGAGATAAGTAAGTACTGGCAGACGACCAATGATTTCAGGGATAAGCCCGAACGACTTTAAGTCTTGCGGTGCAATATATTGCATCAAGTTATTCTTATCTATCATCATCGCCTTACGGTCTGCGTTATAACCTACCACATGTGTATTAAGACGTTGTGCAATCTTCCTTTCGATACCATCAAAAGCTCCGCCACAAATGAAAAGGATATTCTTGGTATTCACCGGAATCATCTTTTGGTCGGGGTGCTTGCGTCCTCCCTGAGGTGGAACTAATACAACCGATCCTTCAAGCAATTTGAGCAATCCCTGCTGAACACCTTCTCCACTTACGTCACGAGTAATAGAAGGGTTGTCGCCTTTACGAGCTATTTTATCTATTTCATCGATAAAGACAATACCTCGTTCTGCCTCGGGAACATTATAATCTGCAACCTGAAGCAAACGGGTCAGAATACTTTCAATATCTTCGCCCACATAACCGGCCTCGGTTAACACCGTAGCATCGACAATCGTAAATGGCACATGAAGCATCTTGGCAATCGTTCGAGCGAGCAATGTTTTACCCGTACCGGTGCTGCCCACCATAACGATATTAGATTTCTCGATTTCAACCTCATCCCCGTCGTTCTTTTGCAACAATCGTTTATAATGATTGTAAACCGATACGGACAAATACCTCTTGGCATCTTCTTGCCCAATGACATACTGATCCAAAAAAGTTTTTATGTCTTTCGGTTTAGGCAGCGTTTTCAAATCCAATGCGGTAGTATCAGCAGACGTTTTATTATTGAATCCTAACGCTTCTTGCGTTATTTCATAAGCCTGCTGGGCACAATCATCGCAGATAAAGCCGTTGAGCCCACTAATCATAAACCCAACTTCATCTTCAGTGCGCCCGCAAAAGCTACATTTATTTTTCTGTTTCCCCGCCATCGTTATTTCTTTACCAGCACTTCATCAATCATCCCATAGTCTTTCGCCTCTTGAGCCGCCATCCAATAATCACGGTCCGAATCGGCCCATACTTTGTCAAAATCGGTATGAGAGTGAGTAGCGATAATCGTATAAAGTTCTTTTTTTGTTTTCTGAATCTCGCGAGCCGTAATCTCTATGTCCGAAGCCTGCCCTTGCACGCCTCCCATCGGTTGATGAATCATAACACGCGAATGAGGTAGAGCAGAACGTTTCTTCTCTGCACCTGCCACAAGCAGCACAGCAGCCATCGAGGCAGCCATACCTGTACAAATAGTAGCCACATCACTCGAAATAAATTGCATCGTGTCGTAAATGCCCAATCCTGCATAGACCGAACCACCAGGCGAATTTATATAAATAGAGATATCCTTACCTTGATCAACAGAATCCAGATAAAGTAGCTGAGCTTGTAATGTATTAGCTGTATAATCGTCTATTTGAGTACCCAAGAAGATGATGCGATCCATCATTAGTCGCGAGAAAACGTCGAGCTGCGTCACATTGAGTTGACGTTCCTCCAAGATATAAGGATTCAAATAACCGTTTTGTGCCTTGACAACATCATCAAGCACCATACTGTTCATCCCTAAATGCTTAGTTGCATATTTTCTAAAATCATCCATTTTGTTAATCCTTTCTTTTTAACAAAAAAGGCATAAGTACGTCATTGAAAGACTCCGCACTTATACCTTATTATAACTATTTATCGGAGTATTATTTCTCTAACATTTTTTTAAATTCTTCGTCCGAAACAGTTTTGTTGTTCAGTGTGAGTTGCTCTTTGAAGATAGTAATCAATTTATCTTCTACCACACGATCTACCATCTCGTTCACGGTTTCTTTCTTCGCCATCATTTGTTGAATATAGTTCTTCAAAAGATCCTCAGGCACATTGGGCATGCCATATTGAGCAAACTGAGCACGTGCTGTATTTTCGCACATCTTAGTAATGTCGCTGTTTTCTACCTTAATGTCATTCGCATCTACCAACTGTTCTTTGATAAGCTGCCATTGCAGAGCCTTGATACTGCTATCGTAATTATCGTCAACAAACTTCTCATCCTTGTCTTTATTGTTCTGAAGCATAATTCTCTTCAATAATTTATCAGGATATTCGAGTTTGCCCAACTTCTTTTCGAACATAGCTTTTACATCAAGCAATAATTTATAATCGCTATTTGGAGCCAACTGAGCAGCGACATCTTCTTTTACTTTAGCGCGAAAATCTTCTTCAGTCTTCACTACATCCTTACCATAAACAGAATCAAACAACTTCTGATCTATTTCTCCCGGTACGAAACGAGTGATTTCTTTTATTTCGTAAGAAAAATCCGACTTCATATCAGCGATTTCTTCTTTTTTCTTTTTCAAAAGAGAAGCAAGTTCAGCCTCATTGTTGTCATAAGCTTTTCTCGGATTGAAATTTACTTTAGCACCTACTTTAACGCCTTCAAAAAGTTTTTTGTCGTCATCGTTGTGCATGTATTCGGGCATCATCACTGCATCTTCTACAACAATACCGTCCTCTTTAACCGCACCATTTTCATCCAATTCAACAAGAAGTCCCTTCAACATATCTTTTCCTTCGAAAGACTCAACTTGCTTGTGCTCTCCCATACGGTTACGATACATTCCGATTTGGTCGTCGATCATTTTGTCACCCACCTCGATTGTATAGTAGTCTACTTTATCTTTCTTAGAAATTTCTGCTTTGAAATCGGGAGCAAGAGCGATATCGAACACAAATTCGAAGTCATCCATCGTATCGAAATCTATCGGTTGTTGTTTTTCTTCGTCCGACAAAGGCTCTCCCAAAGTTTTCAGGTTGTTCTCTTTGATGTAATCATAAATTTTCTGACTGAGAATTTTGTTGATTTCTTCCGACTTAACGGGTGCTCCATACATCTTAATCACCAATCCTAGTGGAACCATCCCTTTGCGGAATCCGTTCATTTGCACTTTCTGGCGGTAATTCTTCAACGATTTATCAACTTCATTCTGATAATCGGCTTTCTCAAGCTTTATTGTAAGCAGTCCGCTTACGGCATCAATGTTTTGAAATGTAATGTCCATTCTTGACAACTATTTTATTTGATTTATAAATCTAACCAATTGCATTTTAAGCGGACAAAATTAGTGCTAATCTTTCAAATAACAAAGGAATTTAATGAATTATGACTTATATAAATGATTTTATCATCCGCCTTACGACATTTACAAACCACAAATCTTTACCCTAGCCTTTCAACACCTATCCGCTTCCATATTACCTCGTAGCAAAAAGTATGCCATGATGAGCATATAGAGCACTACAAAAAGCAGATAGAGCAGCAGATGAATGGCGCGAGGTCTTCAATAGAAATTTGATTCTCATTACCCCACTTTGTTCTTCGGCACGAAATACGAAATCATAAGAATGCACCCCTTTTTTCTTACGAATCAGCAGGAAACGGAGTACTCTGGAAATAGTCTGAAAGTAGCCACACCTTTGCTGAAAACTTCCGTATGATTCTATAAAAACAAAAGAAAGAAATTGTAATTTTGTCTAGACAAAATTATAGTCTTACTACGGTGGGACGCACGTTTCAGCCCAGTGGGACACACGTCCCACCTATATAGGACATACATCCCACCTAGGTGGGACGATAACTACAACTTAACCTTTTACAAAATACTACCTTATGAGCAGAAAGAAAGTATACTATGACATTTACGAAAATCCTCAATCAAAACAGTCCAAGAATAGTTACCACGTGCGCGTGGCCAAGTCGGATTTGATTGATTTTCAGAGAATAAAAAGAACCATTGCAAGCCAGTGTACTGCAACCGAAGGAGATGTTTCTCTGTCCGTTGATCAACTCTCGTGCAACATGGCCAATGAAGTGGGTAGCGGCAATCGCTTTCATATAGAAGGCATTGGGTATTTTTACCTTATTATAGAGGCCGACCCGGCAAGTGGCGCCAAGCCTATTAATAACCATCAGATACGAGTGCGGACAGTAGGTTTTACTCCGGACAAAATTTTGATGTCTCGACTGGTAGATATTGATTTCTACCGTTCACCCATCAAGCGCCATTCGGCCAGCAGCACTTATGCCGAAAAACAAATGATTCTGAAAGATTTTTTTAAGCATCACAACAGCATCACCCGTACAGAGTTTCAGTCATTGCTCGGACTGACAAGGACAACAGCCATACGCCGACTGAACGAGTTGTGCAAAGAACCTTGTGCTGTATTTAGCAAAGAAGGAGCTCGAAATTCGCCAGTCTACATACCCATCACAGCTTCCCCTTTTTGGAAAGAGTAAGCCAGATAAAGATAACCGAATCATTTCAAACGAAAATAATAAAGAAAGAGATAGGACGTATACGGCAAAGAATAGCCCGTTCTCTCGATAATTGAGGGAACGGGCCGAAAGGAGAACCTTTTCTTGCAAGAGATCACTTTCTATTGTGACCGTTTTCCGTTATGAAAAAGCATATGTGTATTGCCCACGGATATGGAAACGCTATTTCACTTTTTGCAAAAAAGCATCAGTCTTTTTCTGATCAAACTTCTGCTCTTTCAATAACTCATCCAAGCGGGCAAAGTTCCGACGGAAAAGTTCTACACGTTGTTTAAATT
This sequence comes from uncultured Bacteroides sp., assembly GCA_963676865.2. GTDB lineage: Bacteria > Bacteroidota > Bacteroidia > Bacteroidales > Bacteroidaceae > JAAYUD01. Next base: position 871,839 of record CAXXSS010000001.1, read on the forward strand.
CGTTAGGATAATAAGTCAAAGCCATATTGGTAGATTCCATCGTACCAAGCTCTTCGTTCCACACCACACTGGCACTGATTTGCTTTACAGCTTGTACTGCCTGTCGGATGTGACGCATCTGACTATAAAGCCCGTCGCTCACATCAGGAGCATCGGCAGGATAAACAACTTGAACTTCTTTCTTTTTGGCACAGTCCGTATCGGGCAAGTCGACAGTCAACGATAGTTCTTTGCCATCGTATTTGAACTCGGATGCCACGCCATTTACCATCACCTTATCGGGCACTGCCGAGGCGAGCACTTTGAGTTTGAAATGACGATCAGCCGGCATATCTTTGTACATTCCGCTACGAATTCCTATCTCCACCGTAAGTACATTACCTTCCTTTTGAGAAGTCAACTCCGTACGAGCATAATTCGTTGCATAATCTTTGTCGTTTCCGTTGTCTTCGTACATACTGAAAGAACCGCTTTTACCGGGAAAGACGGTTACCACTACGGGAGAGTCGTTAGCCCGAAGATTCTTTACGCGGTCATAGAACGGGAGTATGGCTCCCGCCTTGATATAAACCGGATATTCGTCAATGTGGAACGAACGTTGTATGGTCTGACCACCTTTAAGAAGCGTTCCTGTTTTCCACTCATACCAATCGTTGCCTGCCGGCAACCATACCGTAACAGTAGACTTGCCGTCTTTCATCGGAGCACCGATGGGACAAACCAACACCTTATCGCCAAACATATATTCGCTCTTAAAATCGTAAGCTTCTTTGCTGTCGGGATAGTCGTAATACATGGGGCGGCACAACGGCAATGCATCATCATATGTTTTGCGCGCCATTGTATAGATGTATGGAGCCATCTGATAGCGCTGAAGAATAGCGTCACGAATCACTTCGAAATATTCATTATCGAACATCCAAGGTTCTTTCTTGATATACGGATTCTTATTGGAATGTGTGCGAAGTATCGGATTAAGGGCGCCGAATTGAATCCAGCGGGCATAAAGTTCGGGATCGAGTTTGGACAACGGACCATAATGACCGCCTATATCGTGACTCCAATAACCATAGAGCACATTGGAAGCTGTAGAGTTGAAATAAGGTTGATAGGCAAGTGAAGCCCAAGTGATATAGGTATCGCCAGAAAAGCCTATCTGATAGCGATGATTACCCAATCCGCCCCAACGATGATAAAGAAGCGGGCGGGTATCGCCATGCAGCTCCATATCGGAGAAAAAAGTATAATTGAGCCACCATATATTGCTCAGATCTTTAAACTTCTCGTCGTTCATCCACTGTTGCCAATCGAGCCACCAAAAATCAATACCTTTGTTTCGCATTGGTTTCAGAACAGTATTGAACCAACCGCTCATGAAACGTTTGTTAGATCCCTCGAAAGGAACAACAGTAGTTGTATAAGGCGCATTCATCCATTTGGCCATAGTCGGAAAGTTCTCTTCATAAGAAGCGACCCCTTCGGCGGGATGGAGATTGAGAGTGACTTGCAGATCATTTTGTTTCAAGTATTTCAGAAAAGTATCGGGATCGGGAAATAGGCGACGATTCCATGTATAGCCGGTCCATCCGCCCTTACCTTTCTCCGTATAATGCCAATCCATATCGATAACTAAAACATCGAGAGGAATGTTATACTCGTGAAAGCGTTCGATTAAATCGCGAAGTTCATTATCTGTATAACACCAATAACGAGACCACCAATAGCCAAAGGTATAACGTGGAGGCAACGGCACCTTGCCAGCAAAAACCGTGTAGTCTTTCAATGCGGACTTATAATTATGTCCATAGGCCATAAAATACCAGTCTTGCGAGTCTCCGGAAGGACGGTTCATGATCCAAGGCCAATCGCTATGGTCGAACAAATAACTTTTGGAATCATCGATAAAAGTCCAGCCTTCTGTAGACAAAAGGCCATCTTCGAGTTGCATTTTAGTCTTCGTATAACGGCTGGAATCACCATCGTATGTATCGAGAGTACGATAAGTGCCTTTCAAGTTTCCTTTCGATACCGTTCCAGGGCGCCATGAAAAAGGAATTACGACCTTGTCCTTCACCGAATTGATGGACAAATTTTTCGAGGTAAACTTACCCGTGCCTTTCTTGTACTTCAATATGATCTTTGAAGTACGAATTTCGACAGATTTAGCACCTGTTTTCAATACATAGTCTACGGGTTGATACTCGCGATTGACAGCCAAGAAAGATTTGTCGTCTACAAACTTGCCACCGGCATTCCACTCCAAACGAACAACTCCCGGAGTAATAATCGTGAAACGAACTGAACCATCTTGATAGGCAATGTCCGAATGACTTTGCTGTGCAAAGACATTGGCAGTTACAAACAATACGCAAACAAATGCGCAAAACAATTTAAAACGTTGTAAAATCATATGTCAATACAAAAATGCATAGAAGCGTTATTATACGCCTCTATGCTCTAATAAAATTATTTAGAAACGTGTATCAGAAGACCTTTATAACTTACATTCAAGTTACTTTCTTTAGCCGTTGTAAGTACCAACGGCAACAAGTAAGTGCCATAATTGGCATCAGATACGACGGAAGAATTGAATGTTACAGGGATTGAATCCCTATAATGATGGGTACTCAAAGATACGCCATCGCTGCCAACAGTATAATATTGCGAAGGCATTAATGTATAAGATGTCGAGTTTTTTGCATTGTATTGGGTAATCAAAGAATCGGCAACAGCCAAATCAAGTTTTATCTTGTCACCGTTATAACCGCTTTTATAAACATGTACTTGATAAGTACTATTCTTCAAGCTCGACAAAGACACCTCTTGAAGACCATTATTAATAATATATGCAGAAGTTCCAATGGCTACATCCACACTACAGTCGTCTATATTGCCACAAGAATAAAACATCGTAGCTACAACCGTTAAGATAAGCATTACATATCTTTTCATATTTGCTTTATTTTAATATCCTGGATTTTGAACTAAATTATAATTATCGTTCATTGCTGAAATCGGAATAGCAAGCCAATAAGACTTCGGCGTCGAGAATGTGCGCGTCATATTCTCGTACATATCGGTCACCTTGTAAAAAGCAGCAGCTGTACTACCTGTCAAAGTCCATGACTTGGGCACACGATTTGTTTCTGTTTCAGCAATCTTCCAGCGACGGATATCATGAAAACGCCGACCTTCCATTAGAAATTCGTTGGTCCGCTCCTGATGCAGCACTTGACGCAAGGCATCGCCCGTAGGTATGCCACCGACAAGTGCCCAAGAGTCTTCGAACTTGGGAAGCCCACAACGATTTCTTACTATATTGAGGCACTGTAGTGCATAGTCGTCTAGTTTTCCGGAATATTCGAACTCGGCCTCAGCATAATCCAAATAAAGTTCGGCCATGCGTAAATAAGGATATACGAATTTATTATTAGCCAACGTCTTTGTCGTAACAGTATACGTATCCATTTTCGAAATGTATTTTTGACAGAAATAGCCATTGTTCGATTGATATTCATTAGAACTTATACCATCGTATCCTTGACGTTCTTTGTAACGCGCATGAATACTTATAATGCCACCATTAATTTCGTACAATCCCCTGTCATAGCCTATAGAAGCATAAAAGCGGGGTTCTCTATTACGGTTCAGAAGAGCCGTGCTGTCGCCGACTGCTACAGAATACAGATCGAGGTTTTTAGTTGCAGGATCTACATTCATAGGCAGTCCATTCTTAGAGTAATAAGAGCCGACACAATCCCACGTAGGGATAAGATATCCACGATATCCGGCACTATTATAAGCCGTATATCCGATACGTGGGCCCATGTTTTTGGCATTATAGGAAATGTCGCTCTGACTAGCATCACCGAACAGAACCTCCGTAGAATTCCAAAAACTACCAGTACCGGTACCTACAAAAGCGCTATGATAATTCAATTTTCCCCGCTCAAAATCAGACAAGCTACTTCCAGCAGGATTCGTATACAGACCATATCCGTTGGATTCGCAGAATGTGATAGCCTCTTTGGCAGCATCCATTGCCTTCTTCCATTTAGAGACATCATAGGTCTGATTGATCAGACATTTGCCATCTTTATTCTTAAAACTGGAGTAAAACTCAGTATTGCCATTGACCAATGGAGAAGCAGCATAGAGTAGTAAACGTGCCATTTGCCCATAAGCCGTAGCAGCTGTTGCAAGATTCAGTTCATTAGGGTTACGCGTGGCTGGCAATAGCTCAATAGCTTGTCTATATTTATCGGCAATAAAGTTGACACAAGAATCATAAGGAGCACGAGTCTTGTAAATTTCATCGGCACCGGCATTTAGCGAAACCTCTTTGGTCATCAAGACAATCGGTCCATAATATTCAAGAAGCGTTTGATGATAATATGCTATCAAAAAATAGGCTTCGCCCATCCAGTGCTTCATATCATCGCTTGTAATATCTGGAACCGAACTTACATTATTTAAAAAGTAATAACAATTACGAATAGATTGATAAATATCGTAAGTACAAGAACCGGAGGAAGCCTTACATGAAGGATCCCACATCCTATAGCAAGTGGAACTTGCACTTTCCATATTATTATAGACCAAACTCTTCCATGTAAAATAGCGTACACTACCATACCATCCTGTTAGCATATCTCCACCGGCGCATAGATCAGCAAGAGCTTGACACTGATAACGATTGGGAATGTTATCATATAACGTATATACATAATTCTGAGCCTGAACTGCTGTTTTAAAGATATCAGACGTTGATGGCTGACCTTCCGGAACGACATCCAGATAGCTGCATGATGTTAGCAATACCATCAAGGAGAATACGATTAAATATAATATTTTTTTCATCTCTACCTATTCTTTTAAAATTCATATTGAACACCTAACTTAACCGAACGTTGTATCGGATAACTCAAACCATCTCCCCCACCTTTTTCAGGGTCCCAATATTTAAAAGGCGAAAGATAGAATAAATTATAGCCCGACAACGAAAAGCGAAAACTCCTGTAAGTATACCCCACTTCGATACTCTTGAGGCGAAGATAATTGGCATTTTTAATCCAATGAGTAGATTCCTGAACATTGTTACTGTTGTAAACACTCGTCAAACGAGGATAAAGAGCATTGACATTGGGGTTGTCTGCACTATAATGATTATCTACGATATACTGTGCAATGCCATAACCAAAATGTGAGCTATCGCAAAAAGGATCCATGCCATGCATATACAAACTCAAACTACCGGCTCCTTGAAACATTACTGAAAAATCAATACAATGAAACTTTAAAGAGCCTCCAAAACCATATATGACCTCAGGGATATAAGGTTTTCCTATTGCTGTAACATCATTATTGTCGATGACTCCATCACCATTTAAATCGCGATACTTAATATCGCCTACCGAGTAATTACCAAAATTTTGTTTAGGGCTATTTGCTATTTCTTCTTTTGAGCCGAATAAACCATCGGCTATCAATCCATAATAAGAACATATTGAATGACCAACTTTTGAAGTATAAGGATAAGTTAATATAGGAGGTTCATCAATATTTTTAATTGCATTTTGTGAATATGTGAAAGTCCCACGAAGGGAATAAAAGAAGTCTTTGTTAGCAGCATGGTTATATTCGGCAGAAAGCTCTATACCATGTTTATTAACTTTGCCTACATTGCCATAAGGAGTGGTGCCTGATAATCCAACCGTAGAAGGAAGAGAAGCACGCTGCATGAAAATACCTGTACGTTTTTCGTCATAGACATCGACGGTTAAAGAAAAATCGTTCAGAATTTTCAAGTCCACGCCACAATTAAACTTTTTAGCTTTTTCCCATGTCGCACCCTCATTGCCATAAAAAGATATTTGAGGTCCATAGACTTGCGAAAATCCACTACCAACATACCAACCAGTACCGACAGACATATTGACTGTTGTTAAATAAGGAAATCGACTATCCAAATAGTCGTTGCCCGCCAATCCGTACGAAGCACGCAACTTAAATGTATTGACAATCTTTTTCAGCGGTTCAAAAAAAGCTTCATTAGAAATCATATATCCCACAGCAACGGAGGGGAAGAAACCCCAACGATGTCCTTTTGCAAAGTTCTCGGAACCATTGTAACCTAAATCGCATTCGGCAAAATAGCGTTTATCAAAATTGTATGTAACACGACCGGCGAAACCTTGTTCACGATATGGAAGAATATCATTTTCGGTACTAGCAATATTCAATTTCTTCTCTTTCATGTGATATACAAACATGGCAGTTACATCGTGCTTACCGAAAGTTCTTGCATAATCGATTTTACCTTGAAAAGAATATTCATGAAGTCCATCACGGCCGACAGAATAATTGGTATATGTACTACCAGCACTACCTATCGATTCTGTATTATAATTATACGCTCCGCCATCACCTATGGTGTAATCATCAAGTACTTTATAATAGAACGGAGTGAAATAACCATAAGAAGAAGAATAGGTATAATTATAGAAAGACGCAAGCAAAGTACCGGAAAGCCCTTTCGTTATAAAATCAAATTTTTGATCCAACGAAAACACTGACGTTAGATAAGAATAATAACGTTCACCATAACCACTACTCAACAGCGCATAGGGATTAAGATCGGTATAACCAGTATCCCATGAGTTATTATTACCATAACGAGTATAAGTATCACCACTTTGTGCCGGAAGTGTAGCAGGGAAACGCACCGGATTAGCCCGCATCGTATAATAAAATAAATCACTTATGTCCTGATATGGACGATGATTGTACATCAACTGCGTATTCATTTTCAAAGAAACACGTGTCGTCTTTGTAATATTGGCCGATACATTGCTTTGAAAAAGAAATTTCTTGAAATTAAGATTTATATCATAAGGTGACTCCTTAGGTTGCTTTACGATACCGTCTTCATCGGAGATTGCCGCATTGAGAAAATAATCGAGATATTTACTACCACCAGTCACATTGAGATTGAGGTTGCGGTTGATGCTATAATTTCGAAACAACATGTGGTACCAATCATTATCAGGAAAAACATACGGATTAAGATGCTTTTCGGTACCTGCTATCTTATCGTCCGAATAGAATGGCTTATACTCGGCGCCGCTATCATCAGCACTATTTTTAACCGCTTCATTGTAAGCTTTCATATAAGTAGCCCCATCGGCTATCTTCTGAATATTCGTCGGCATGGAAATAGAAGACTCGAAACGCAACTTAATATTCATTTTCTCTGATTGATGTCCACTCTTTGTAGTAATAATAATAACACCATTTGCACCGCGGCTACCATAAAGTGCTGTAGCAGTTGCGTCTTTCAATACCGAAAATGATTGAATAGTTTCGGGAGCAATTTGTCCCAACATGGAACTGGTAATTTCTACACCGTCAAGAATAAGCAAAGCCGAATTGTTTGCTCCGAAAGTAGAAACACCTCGAATATAAAAATATGGACTATCATAACCAGGTTCGCCAGACGATTGGCGAGCTATAATACCGGCAATATTGCCAGCAAAACCGGTAGTAAGGTTGTTTGAAGTCAATGCCAAATCGGACGGTTTTACGCTTGTTATAGCCCCTACAACGCTTTCTTTCTTTTGTTTGCTGCCAAATCCAATAACAACGGCTTCATCTAATTGTCTTACTTCTTCTACCATTGTAACCAGCTGGAAAAGATAACGATCTTCTACATTTAGCTTTTTATCAAAAAAGCCAATGCTTCTAAAATGAACCGTCTTCGTAGTCTCTGGTACAGTAAGGGTATACCGACCGTTGCCATCAGTAAGTACACCGTAAGAAGTTCCTGGGACATAAATAGAAACCCCGACTATAGGCTGATTGTCTTCTGAAGAAATAACAATACCCGATAAAGTAAGACCTCGCTTCTTGCCTTGTTGAGGAGCAGGTTCAGGCTTAGCAAGCTTGTGGGTAGGCTCTACCTTCCGAGCATTCTTATAGACTGTAATAAACCCGTCGTTAACCTTATAAGAAAAAGGTTTTGAACTTATAATGATGTCCATTGCTTCCTCCACATTTTTATTTTCAATTTTTGCAGAAACAGTGTAATTCTGGACATCCTCCAAATTAAATAATATCTTTGCCTTGGCTACACTACCTATTTTTTTGAGAGCAGTAGACATTTTGACATTATTAAAAGATAGAAACAGCTTCTGAGCGGGCACATTTGCCGACGCAGAGAGTGAGAAAAACAGAAGAACGAGCAAACGCATTTTATTGCTCCTCTTACAAATCAAATCAATAGACTTGCCATTGCATTCCTTACATTTTTTCATGATTCATAATATTGCATAACGGTTAATGTAAAATATTGATTATTAGTTAATGTATATTGTGTTATTACTGAATACAGCATCTACTTTTTGTAGTTGATTCAACATATCCAATGCCTTCCGCAGACTTTGATTTCTATTTACCCAGAAATTGAAATGATAATTCATAATCTTTTCGTCACTGAAATAGATATTCACGTTATACCATCTACCCAGTTCACTCATAATCTCGGATAACGGTGTTTCTTCAAAATAGAAAAATCCTTCTGTCCATGCGATATAACGTTCAACATCAATTTGCTCTACCTGAAGCTGTCCATTGCCATAAAGAACAATATCTTCACCAGGTTCCAGTTTGACCGATTGTTTACTACACAGAGGATTGACTGACACATGACCTTCAACCAAAGTAACATGAGAAGCAGCCCCTTTGTAAGCTCTGAAATTAAATTTAGTTCCTGTGACAACAGTATTAGCTTGAGTAGTATGTACTACAAAGGGATGCGTTTTGTCTTTAGCAACCGTAAAAAAAGCTTCGCCTTTTAACTCTACGATTCTTTTATCTCCATGAAAAGAAGTCGGATAGCGCAACGAACTTTCTGCATTTAACATTACTTCAGTACCATCACTTAGGGTGACAGTAAAAGTTTTACCTCGTGGGGTCGTTATGGTATTATATTTTATTTCATCGGTAAAATTGCTGTGATAAATAGTATCCTTTTTATTTAAAACGATGCTTCTTCCTGCATTATTATTTAGCATAACATTCTGAGGCGCAGACAAGGCCTGCATATATTTGATAGAATAAACAGGTTTCTGATAAAAATACAAACTTGCAACAGCAACAAGGCAAACTACCGCAGCTGCAATATACCAGTTATATCGAGCGACGATTAACCTCCTCTGACGTTTATAAACGACTTGCTTCGAAGAACGGTGATCAATAGATCGCTGCAATCTTTCCCATTGTTCCTTTACATCAGGTATCTGCTTTTCTTGTAGCGACAAGCTATCATAAGCAGCCCGCATATCCCAATAGAGCTCTCTATTATCTTTGTTTTTGAGCCATTCACGACATTCGTTGGTCAACAAAAGCTCCGGATACTTTAAAAGTTCCAGAACATAAGTAATTTTATCTTTGTCTTTTTCTTCCATGTTATATGATGATTTTACATATAACACGGAATAGTGATTTAGAAGGGGTACAAAAAGAGTAGAAAAAATTGAATGTTTTTTCGAAGAGCCTTATATGCTCTCGACACGTGGGTTTTGACTGTAGACGGTTGAATATGAAGAAGCTCTGCCACCTCTTGATAACTTTTCTCGTGAAGTACTGCTTCTACAAATACCCGCCTAGTCTGAGGAGGAAGTTTTTTTATTTCATCGTTTACCCGATTCATTCGATCCTGATAATCGACGAAATCATATTCGAGATATTCACAATTTTCCATATCAGAAGCGACCAAGCTAGAAGAAATATAATTCTGCTCGGCATTGAGATGCCGAATAAAATCAATACAGCGGGTATGCACTATTTTATATAAGAGAGGCAATATATTAATAGACAAATCATATCTTCCAATATTCTCCCAAAAAGAACAAAAGACATCTTGTATAATATCTTGTGCGTCTTCTTTCTCTTTTACGATACCCAAAGCATGGATATAAAGACGATCATAATAATTATTGAATAGGCCTTCGAATACAACTTTGTTTTCCAATTCCATCTTTTAGTATTGATTTTCGGGCACAATATTACACTTTTTTTCAATCTTATCAAATTTATAAACACTAAACCTGTTTTTTTAACTTTAAGTGTCATCATTGAGCGATTTCTGCTTTTTATATGGCAAAAATAATAGCAATATGTTACAAACATATTGCTGACACATTACCATTCAGTTAATTAAGGTTCGATAATATTATTATATACCAACAAAAATTGCACAAAGGTATTTATGTAAACAGAATTAAGTAATTCCATTCACATAAGCAATATTCATAAATAACAAGCTTAATTTATGAGTGAAAGTAGACCTTTACTTCTCGATCTCTTGAGAGGTCGTCTCGTCTTCTTTCTTAGTGTGCGATTGGCCCTTTTTGCTCTTCAACAAATCGGGGATAGAAAACAAATGTATTTTTCTCTTTGAATGATGCTCGGCTTCGGCCAGTTCTTTTGCTTCTACTGCTTCTTCGGCAGCTTCTTCCTGACGATGGTTGAACTCTTCCTGACGACGATCCTCCTCAGCTTGAAAATCTTTGCGGCGCAATACAAAGCTATTACTGAGATATTTTTCTCGAACAATCTTATTGGTCGCCAGTTCTTCGGGAGTTCCCTGAAAGAGGATTTTACCTTCAAAGAGCAAATAGGCACGATCAGTAATACTAAGCGTCTCCTGAACGTTATGGTCAGTTATAAGGATACCTATATTCTTATACTTAAGCCGATAGACTATCTGCTGAATATCCTCGACAGCAATAGGGTCGACACCGGCAAAAGGTTCATCGAGCATAATAAACTTTGGGTCTATAGCCAAACAACGAGCAATCTCGGTACGGCGACGCTCACCTCCCGAAAGTTGATTACCTTTGTTTTTGCGCACTTTCTGTAGGCGAAATTCGGATATAAGGCTCTCTAGTTTCTCCTTACGGTACTCACGGGGTTTATCTGTCATTTCGAGCACAGAGATAATATTGTCTTCCACACTCATTTGACGAAATACGGAGGCTTCTTGTGGTAGATATCCGATACCCGCCTTGGCACGTTTGTGTACGGGAAATTTGGTAATATCCAGATTGTCTAGAAAAATACGCCCTTCATTACCTGTAATCAGCCCAACTGTCATATAGAAAGAAGTAGTCTTACCGGCACCATTAGGACCTAGCAATCCAACAATTTCTCCTTGCTCTACATTTATCGACACATGACTGACAACGGTACGCTTTCCATATCGTTTCACCAGATTTTCAGTGCGAAGAACCATCTTTCTATCTTCCATAACCAAAGTATTTTGCGGCAAATGTAGCAAAAATCTATCTAAAAGCGTAACTTTGTAGCTGCAAATATTACAACTTATGTTTTTACTAAATGGATTAAGTACTTTCGGAGAGTATCTCATCTTAATGAAACGGGTATTCGGACGTCCAGACCGGATGCGGATGTCTTTCAAAAGATATGTCAACGAAATAGCGGAATTAGGCATCAGCTCTATTGGTATAGTGCTGCTCATTTCACTATTTATCGGTGCTGTCATTACTGTTCAGATCAAGCTAAATATTTCCAACCCAATGCTTCCTCGCTGGACAGTAGGCTTCGTGACCCGTGAAATCATGTTATTGGAATTTTCCTCTTCCATCATGTGCCTGATATTAGCGGGTAAGGTAGGTTCGAACATAGCCTCCGAACTTGGCACCATGCGGGTGACCCAACAAATAGATGCGCTTGAGATAATGGGCATCAATTCGGCAAACTTTCTAATATTACCCAAAATTGCAGCAATGGTAACCATCATTCCCATTTTGGTCACTTTCAGTATATTTGCCGGAATCATCGGAGCTTATTGTTCTTGTTGGTTTCTGCACATCATGACGTCTATTGATCTGGAATACGGTTTGCAATATGAATTTGCAGAATGGTATGTATGGTCTAGCTTTATCAAATCACTTTTCTTTGCTTTTATTATAGCTAGCGTGTCGGCATACTATGGTTACACGGTAAAAGGAGGATCTATTGATGTAGGCAAAGCATCGACTGACTCGGTAGTATCGAGCAGTGTATTAATTCTTTTTTCGGATTTAGTGCTTACTCAATTATTAATGGGATGATAGAGATTAAACATTTACATAAGATTTTTGATGATAAAGCTGTGTTGAGCGATATCAATACGACATTTGAAAGCGGCAAGACCAATTTAATTATCGGACAAAGCGGTTCAGGTAAAACTGTGCTGATGAAATGCATTGTAGGATTGCTTACCCCCGAAAAAGGAGAAGTGCTATACGACAATCGTAACCTGCTCGACATGAATAAACATCAGATAAAAGATCTGCGGCGTGAAATAGGTATGATATTCCAAAGCTCGGCACTATTCGACTCCCTCGATGTATTGCAAAACGTAATGCTTCCGCTCAACATGTTCAGCAACAAGACTTATATAGAACGCGAAAAACGAGCGAAGTTTTGCCTTAACAGAGTGAAATTGAGTGAGGCGAAAGATAAGTTTCCCGGCGAAATAAGTGGTGGTATGCAAAAGCGAGTAGCCATTGCAAGGGCGATAGCTTTGAATCCGCAATATTTATTTTGCGACGAGCCGAACTCCGGTCTTGATCCAAAGACTTCTTTAGTGATTGATGAACTAATACATGGCATCACGGAAGAATACAACACGACGACCATTATCAACACTCATGATATGAATTCTGTAATAGATATAGGAGACAGCATTCTATTTATCTGCAAATCACACATTGAATGGTCGGGTAACAAAGACGAGGTCCTTCACTCAAATAATAAAGAATTGAATAATTTTATATTCTCATCGGATATACTGAAGAAGGTAAAAGACTTGGAATTTAATAAATAATCTTTCTCGATATAAAAAAGGAAAGACCAATAGAAATAATAACAAATAAAATGCCCGACAAAGCGTATAAACTAAATGCGTATTTGTCGGGCATCTTTTTATTTTTGGCGAATAAAGACATTAATAGGCGTCCCTGTGAATTGCCACTTCTCTCGAATCTTATTTTCCAAAAAGCGCTTATACGGTTCTTTGACGTATTGCGGCAAATTGGCAAAAAAGACAAACGATGGAATGCGAGTATTGGGCAACTGCGTAACATATTTTATCTTGATATATTTTCCCTTGATTGATGGTGGTGGATATGCTTCGATTTCACCTAACATCGCTTCATTAAGTTTAGCCGTAGGAACTTTACGAACACGATCTTGATAAACGGTAATTGCCGTATCAATAATCTTGAATATACGTTGTTTCGTTTTGGCAGAGACAAAAAGAATAGGGAAATCGGTAAATGGAGCAAAGCGTTGACGAATAGTGTCTTCGAAATATTTCATCGACTTGGCGTCTTTGTTCTCCACCAGGTCCCATTTATTGACAGCCACCACAAGCCCTTTTTGATTGCGCTGTATAAGCGAAAAGATATTCAAATCCTGACCTTCAATACCTCGGGTTGCATCAACCATCAAAACACAAACATCGGCATTCTCAATAGCACGGATAGAACGAATAACGGAATAGTATTCCATATCTTCATTAACCCTGTTTTTCTTTCGAATACCCGCAGTATCAACCAAATAAAAATCAAAACCAAACTTATCGTAACGAGTATAGATAGAATCACGAGTTGTACCGGCAATTTCGGTAACGATATTGCGATCTACGCCAATGAAAGCATTGACAATGGAAGATTTTCCTGCATTAGGGCGACCGACAACTGCAAAACGAGGTACATCTTCTTCGAGTTCCTCTTCTACTTTTTTCTCAAACTTTGCGACAACCATATCGAGCAAATCACCCGTACCGCTACCAGTCATAGACGAGACACAATAAGGATCACCCAATCCTAATTTATAAAATTCAGCAGCGTCGTATTGCAGGGCATTTGTATCAACCTTATTGGCAACAACGATAATCGGTTTTTTGACACGCCGTAATACCGATGCCACCATCATATCCAAATCGGTCATTCCATTTTCAACATCAACGACAAACAAGATTTCATCAGCCTCGTCAACAGCGATCATTACCTGCTTACGAATTTCTTCTTCGAAAACATCATCCGAATTGACTACCCAGCCACCGGTATCGATGAGTGAAAAAGTATTGCCCTGCCATTCACACTTGGCATATTGTCTGTCACGGGTTGTACCGGCTTCATCATTGACAATAGCACGGCGACTTTCTGTCAATCGATTGAACAATGTCGATTTACCCACATTGGGGCGTCCTACGATTGCGACTAAATTTCCCATTTTTTTATTCCCTTACTTAATATTATGTTCACATTCATGGCCTAAAGCCAAAGCTAGCGCAAGATTTATTTATCACCCTGCTCATATCCGAAATTACGCAATTCCTTATCAGAACTACGCCAATTCTTATCAACTTTGACAAAAGTTTCCAGAAAGATAGGTTTCCCAAAAAACTTCTCCAAATCACGACGAGCTTCCGAACCGACTTTTCGCAAAGTAAGTCCCTGCTTGCCTATAATAATTCCCTTTTGAGAATCGCGTTCCACATATATTGTAGCATGAATCACTATTCGTTTTTTATCTTCATCAAACGAATCTACTACAACTTCGACCGAATACGGTATTTCCTTATCATAATACAGCAAGATTTTCTCGCGAATAATCTCCGTCACAAAAAAACGTGCAGGTTTGTCAGTAAGTTGGTCTTTATCAAAATAAGGAGGCGAATCGGGCAATAGAGCCTGAATACGTTTCATTACATAATCGACATTAAATTTTGCCAACGCTGAGATAGGGATAATTTCTGCTTTAGGAATCAATGCTTGTAAGACCTCTACCCTATCGGTCAGGTCTTCTTGATTGCTTATATCTATTTTATTAATAAGTAGTAAAACCGGGACTTCAATTTTATTAACCTTTGCGACAAACTCTTCATTTTTATCGATCTGCTCTACCATATCAGTGACATACAACAAAACATCAGCATCAATAAGTGCCGACTCAGAAAAGTTGAGCATTGACTCTTGCAACTTATAGTTAGGTTTCAACACTCCCGGAGTATCAGAAAAGACTATTTGAACATCGTCCGTATTGAATATTCCCATAATACGGTGCCGAGTAGTCTGTGCTTTGAACGTAGCGATTGAGACTTTCTCACCCACCAACACATTCATAAGGGTAGACTTACCCACGTTTGGATTACCAACAATATTAACAAAACCCGCTTTATGCATATACCATTTTTATTGGACAAAAAAACGCATCGAATATTTAATAGGATGCGTTTCTTCAAAACTATTATTATTATTTCAAATAATTTCTAATCTTCTTCAGCGTCTTCCTCTTCTTTACGCTTCTTACCATCGTATCCCCATTTCACGTAAACGGCGCCCCACACAAAACCGGCTCCAAAAGCAGTGAATAAGATATTGTCACCCTTTTTCAGGCGATCCTCAAAATCCCATACACACAATGGAAGTGTACCAGCACTTGTATTACCGTATTTTTCAATATTAATAAGGACCTTCTCTATAGGAACTTCCATTCGATGAGCCACCGCATCAATGATACGAAGATTGGCTTGATGAGGAATAATCCATTGGATATTGTCCTTATTCAATCCATCTTTTTCGGCCAAAGCAGCTGTTACATCCGACATATTCTTTACAGCATACTTGAAGACCGTACGCCCATCTTGGTAGATGTAGTGCATTTTGTTTTCAATCGTAAAATACGAGGGGGTGCAAACCGAGCCTCCGGCTTTCATATGAAGGAAAGGCAAGCCTTTACCATCAGTACGTAACATGCTGTCCAAGATACCGAAATCTTCAGTTGTCGGCTCTAGCAAGAAAGCTGCTGCTCCATCACCGAATATCGGGCAAGTAGAACGATCAGTATAGTCGACCATTGACGACATTTTATCGCCACCAACTATAATCACCTTCTTATATCTTCCAGAACGGATAAAATTAGCTCCTACTTCCATCAAATAGAGAAAACCGCAACAAGCTGCCCCAAGATCAAATGCAAAAGCATTCTTAAGTCCCAGCTTATCACACAAGATAGAAGCCGTTGAAGGAAAATGGTAATCGGCTGTAGAAGTCGAAACAATTATTAAATCAACATCATCGGGATTGGTATGAGTGCGGCGAATGAGCTGTTTACAAGCCTTGCGACACATATACGATGTACCTAGTCCTTCTTCGTTTAATATTCTACGTTCTTTGACGCCAATACGTGTCATAATCCACTCATCATTGGTGTCGACCATTTTACACAACTCATCGTTGGTCAAAACATAATCGGGAACATATCCACCAACTCCGGTGATTACTGCATTTATCTTCTCCATTAAATAAGTCTTAAGTTTGCAACATTTACTGTAACGGATGACAAACAAAAAAAATCTGATTTGTCATCCGATAATACGTTTTCATAAAAGGAGAAACCGATTAAACAGCTGCTTCTTTTTCTATTGCAACTTTACCCCTGTAATAACCACAAGAATCACATACAGTATGATATACATGCCATGCACCACAATTAGGGCAGAGAGCCAATGTAGGAACTACTGCATTATCATGAGTTCTTCTTTTTGCTGTTCTTGTTTTAGATTGTCTTCTTTTAGGATGTGCCATTTTTCTATATTTTTAATTATTATCTATCATTTCTTTCAAGCCTTCCCAACGTGGATCAATAGGTTGTCCATTGCTTTCGTCTTCCACACCGCCGTCTTCTACAGCACCGGTTTCTTCATCCGGCATCTCTTCGTCCGACGTTACAAGATGCTTTTTAAGCTGACCCGCCATCGACTTGTTACACTTCCCTACAGGATGCACATGTTTCATCGGAACAGCCAAAACAATAAACTCATATAAAAACCACGCTACGTTGATAGCTCCTTCCGACTCGGGTATGATAACGATATCATCACCCTCATCAGCATATTTATCTCCGAACTTCACTTTCAACTTGTCGTGTGCAGTAATGGGTTGCTCCATTTCATCCAAACACCTATCGCATTGGACAATAACAGACCCTTCACAATGAAAAGTCAATTCAAATGCCTGAGATTTACGGACAACTCTCAGTTGTGCCCGTATATTCCCCTTCTGAATTTCAGGAGCATCAATATGAGTAAAGAAGAGACTGTCGAGTTGAAACTCAAATTCAGAAGTATCAGCTTGTAACCCCTTCAAATCGATATTATACTCATCAAACTTTCCCATTTTCTTTTATTTTCTAACACACAACAAAGTATTTCATTGTGAATATCGGGCTACAAAGTTACAAATAAAATTATTATTGCCTACTATATTTCATTAAAAATCTTCATCTTGAATGTTTTTATATGCCGTTATATCGCCACTTTGAGTAGCTGTCTTCTATTTTCTCAATATATAAAATTCCCCATTGCTTGACCACTCTTCGTCTTCGTATCTTATGTACTTTTGGGGTCAAAACGACGTATGCCCCTAAAAATATTTTCGTCCATATGTTTTCAGAAAAACTTAAGGACGTCACCGGAAAAACTAACATATGACAATTTCGACTGACAATATTCTGTTGAAAGTATGTTATCACCATAGCAAAAGACAGGAACCACTCTCAATTGATTTATATGTATCAACGACAGCGCGAAAGATCAATTCGATAATGCTTGCCAAAACGTTTGATGAATTCTTACGGCAAGTTTGCTTGCAAAATCCAAGTAAATTCGAGTTCGGGATAAGAACTCAGATATATCGTTGCGAACGCGGCGGTCTACTTCAACAAAATCATGTTGCAATTGGCAAGGCACAAGGAATTATCTTTTGCACTATAAATGAGCACTTTGAAAAAGTAATTTTACCGACAGGTAACGATTTAGAAACCAGCTTAGTTCTTAGATATGCTTAATTTCTTCACTATTATGCAATACTCAAAGAGCTACTTATATTCATCTCAAAGGTACAAAAAAATATTCTGTATTCAGAAAATCAATATATATTATACTCTAATCAATTTTTAGAATCTTCTATTTCTATTCCTAGAGTTTACTTATCACTAAGATCATTCACTCTTCTCACTATACTTATAGGTTATACTTAAAAGAGGGGGGGGGGTATTCAAGAGATTCAAGAAACTTGAATTACAATTTAAGAATATGATGTAGTCATTTGTGGCGAATTAGGATATGCCAACTGAGATGAATAAAACGAAATTATAAAAGACAACACTCGTTACCAAAATGATATACAAGTTCATACATTAGATATTTTCATATTCTTCACATTGAACTTATCAAGTATCAGTTAAGAATGTTCTGAATTAATTGATTATAGATTAAAATTTATACTTTTGTATTAGCAAAATCTAAGGCATGAACATACTTTAAAAAGGACAAACCTTACTCCTTTGCAGTATAAAGCTTGCTAATTGTAGTTCATAAAGCTTGCCTTTTATTCTTATTCAAACCTCTTTCATTATTTAATCTTTAAGACGACTTTTCCTTTCGCTCGCCCTTTTTCGACATAGGTCAAGGCTTCGTTGGCTTGTTCAAAAGGATAGACTTTGTCAAGAATGATTTTGATAATGCCAGATTCTATCAATTTAGTTATTTCCTCAAGTTGGCGACCGCTAGCTCTCATGAATAGAAACTCATAGTCAATCTTTTTTTTCTTCGCTTTCTTTCGGATTGCAGAGCTAATTAAAGACAGAATAAAGCGGATAACCCAAGATGCTCCGATATTTTTCGCAAAATCAGGTGTTGGTGGACCTGATATGGAAATCACTTTCCCTCCGGCTTTTACTACATTTAGTGATTTTTCAAGAGTTTTTATATCTTGACTATTGATTACTAAGTCATAATCTTTGAGGATCGTTTCAAAGTCTTGAGTTTTGTAATCAATTAATATGTCGGCTCCCAGCTGTTTAAGAAAATCAAAATTTTCAGAACTGGCTGTTGTCGCTACTGTAGCCCCAAAATATTTAGCCAGCTGAATAGCAATAACTCCCACTCCGCCCGAACCAGCCTGAATGAATACTTTTTGTCCTCTCTTTAAATTCCCAGATTTCACTAATGCCTGCCAAGCAGTAAGAGCAACTAAAGGAACGGAAGCAGCTTCGTCAATACTAATATTCTTTGGTTTCAGAGCAATATCATTTTCATTGATAGCAATGTATTCAGCAAATGTTCCGATATTATAATCCGCTGGACGGGCATATACTACATCTCCAACTTTAAAACGGGTAACTTTAGTCCCTGTTTTTAATATAACCCCTACTAAATCATGTCCCAGTATTAAGGGCAGTTTATAAGATAAAATCAACTTAAATTCTCCAGACTTAATCTTAGAATCTAATTGATTCAATCCGGCTGCATAAATTTCGACCAATACTTCGTTGTCTTTAATACTCGGTTCGGGCACTTCAACAAAGTTCATTTTGTCTGTTTTGCTGTATTTAGAAATACTATATGCTTTCACATCTTCTATTTTTTTGTATTGTACTTGTTTATGATTTTAGTAACTGTTCATCCTTCTCTGGATTAATCAGTCCAAAAGTGAATTTGGGAAAGAAGCGATTTAGATAGTAAACAATCTTCGAATCCCCCACACGTATGTCATATTGATTTTTTTTCAACCCATTTATTAGACCTTTCACCATCTCTTGAGTACTCATTTTTTTATTTACTCTTTCTGTTGTCATATCGGTATCTACCAGTGGTGGAAGCAGCTCGAATATTTTCACATTACTACCCGTAATTTGTAAATGTTTCCGAAGAGATTTCGTGTAAAATGCTAATGCTGTCTTAGAAGCTGAATAAGTTGCTTCCAGGATCGATGGGACGATACTCAAAATTGAAGTAGTATTTATGATAGCTGCTTCTTTTCTGGACTTTAGCATATCCATAAAAATATTATTCAAACGTATTACGCCGAAATAATTGACTTGCATTTCGTACACAGCTCCCTCTAAATGCTTATCGGTAGCAATACCCAGATTCAAAGGGGAAACACCAACTCCGGCATTATTATACAAGATATCAATTCCTCCAAGCTCTTTTACTTGTGCATAGAGAACTTGTGCATCTTCCTCTTTTGATACATCACTTTTTATAGTGATCAATGTAGAATAAGCACTTTTTGCAGCCTCCAGTTTTTGTTGATTCCTTCCTGTGATGATAACTTTTGCTCCGACTTCCAGAAACTGCTTAGCAGCCTCCAGACCTATGCCTCCGCCTCCACCTGTAATAAGGATAGTTTTTCCTTTTATGTTCATTGTTTAACTTTTTAAGATATGTGCCTGCTAAATCAATATATACTATTAGCTAATGGGAGGTAATAGATCTTCAACAGCCCTTTTTCTGATAGAAAATCATTATATGGGTCGATCAGGAGCAAGGCAAAACAGCATTGCTCCTATTTTACATTTTCCATATTATTGTCTTGAGCGGGAAATATTTGCAAATGCTTCCTCTGTCGCCGCAGCATAAATTTTGGTTTCTCCTACAGGAACTTCGTACTGATCTTTTTCCAAAGCGATGAAAAACTCATCTGCCACTTCTGAAGGTGGAATTCCGTTTTCTCCACCAATGTCTGATGAGAATTCAGTGTTCACCAACGGAGGATAGATTTCATATACCTGAAGGTTCTTGGCTTCTTCGTAGGTCTGTCTTAATGCAGATGTGTAACTATGTAAAGCTGCTTTTGTCGCACCATAAGTCGGTAAGAATTTATGGCTTCCGTAAACTGCAAGAGAAGATATGTTGGTCACCACTGCATGATCTTTTTTCAATAGATGAGGCAGCATTAGTTCTGTGAAATGAATGACAGCAATATAATTTGTATTCATTTCTATTGCCGCTTTCTCGTGTGCATTAGTCGTTTCACTCAGCAAATAGCCAAAGGCTGCTCCTGCATTATTCACTATGATATTGACATCAGAATGGTTCGTTTTTAAGTCATCGGCAATACGGATTCTGTCTGCTTCTACTGATAAATCACCTTGAATCGCTACTGCTCCTTCTAATTCGGACAAGGCTTTCGTGAGACGCTCTTCGCTGCGTCCATTAATAATTATTTTATTACCGGCAGCTTGTAGTTTTTTAGCAATAGCCAGGCCAATCCCGGCACTTCCTCCGCTTATAAATACTGTATTTCCACTTGTTTTCATATGTTTTATGTTTAAAATAATGTAGGGTAATCCGTATAGCCTTTTGCTCCGGGAGTATAAAATGTTTCTTTGTCTGAAGCATTAAGTGGAGCATCAATCTTGAATCTCTCTACTAAATCGGGATTAGCTATAAACGGCACACCAAATGAGACAAGATCTGCATCACCGTCATTTAGGATTTTATCAGCGGTTTCTTTATCGAATCCCCTGTTGATGATGATCGTTCCATTATATATTTTTCGAAAATGTTTGGCAACCTCTTGTATTGCATTCTTATTTTCACTGACATTCGTAAAAGGTTCTAGCAAGTGTATATAAGCTAATCCATATTCGTTTAACCTATTTACGATATAGTCATATACTGCTTTTGTTTCATCATCGATGGATATACCCATGAGTCCGTCAAGAGATGGGTTTAGCCTAACTCCAACACGTGTAATTTCCAATGCAGTTTTGAGCTCATCCAAAACATCGAAGAGAATACGTGCGCGATTTTCTATAGATCCACCATACTCGTCTGTACGCCAATTGCTGTTCTTACTAAAAAACTGTTGTAGCAAATAGCCGTTTGCGCCATGCAGTTCCACACCATCAAATCCGGCATTAAAAGCATTAATGGCCGCTTGCTTGAAGTCTGCAATAGTTTTTTTTATATCCTCTAATGACATTTCCTTGGCTGTAACACTCTCCTTAAAGCCTTCACTTGTAAAGACTTGGACATGAGGATTATTCGCTGATGGAGCCAGTGGTAGCTTTCCTTCTAATACATCCGGATGAGAATAAGCTCCCGTGTGCCATAATTGGGCAAAGATCTTTCCTTCGTTTTTATGTACAGCGTCTGTTACTAGTTTCCAACCCTCTACTTGTTCCTTTGAATAAATAGCAGGCACATTTATAACACCAACAGCATCCGGACTGATAAATGTACCTTCGGTAATAATAAGCCCCGCAGAAGCACGCTGGCTATAATATAGAGCAATGAGCTCAGTCGCAGCAAGAGCTTGATTATCTGCACGGCTTCTAGTCATAGGAGCCATTACTATGCGATTACTAAGTGCTAAGCCATTTAAGGTGTATGGCTCAAATATTAATGTCTTTTCTTTTGTTTCCATAAAAATAATTTATATTTTTGCTTGCGAAATACAAGTGCAAATATATAAAACAACTTGTAAATAGCAAGTAATAATAGATGTTTTTTATAGCAAATACAAAAAAAGTCAGATTGCCCAATTAGTTGCTCACTCGATATTTGGGGAGACAAATGGTCTTTGCTGATTGTCAGAGATTTGATCTTCTTCAAAGAGCAGACTTACGGTGATTTCTTAAAATCGGATGAGAAAATAGCAACTAATATTTTGGCTACCCGATTACAAATGCTGGAAGAGAATGGCATTATTTCTAAATTAGATCATCCTGCGGGCAAAGCCAAGGTATTGTCAAAGGTATTGATTTACTACCTCTGATGATTGAAATAAATGTATGGGCGGACAAATACCTGACTATTCCCATTGAACAAAGAGAAATATTAAAGGAGATAAAAAAAGACAAAGAGGCTTTTATCAAAATGAGAACGAAAGAACTTAACCTGAATAATTCATACTTGAGCCGGCATAAGAAGAAAAGTAAAAAACAATTCAAATAGAATAGGTATTATGTCGGAGAGTAAAATAATGATGATTTTTGTTTTGTTCCATTTTAGTCATTGCCGCAACCTGCTTCTTTGAAAACATGTCTAAAGCACTTACCGGATATGAAGCCATTAAGATAAATCAACTCGTCTTCTTTTGATTTCTTATCCCTAACTCAAGTAAGTAAAGGAAAAACAACACAAATTAATCGTAAAAAAAATAGTATTTTTGTCCCAGCAACTAATCAATATCAAAATGCCATGACATCTTTAAAGAAATTCTTTTTAATAACAGCCACACTATGCTTTCCTTTTTGTGCCTCAGCAGCCAATCAAGATTCTACTAAAATCTATACATCCGGCGTCTCGTTCGAGTTAGCTCAAAAAAGAAAAGCAGAAATTAAGAATGTACATTATCAATTATTGTTTCAAGTCCCCGAAACAAAAGAGACTCCAATTAAAGGAGAAGAAAGCATCTCATTCACATACAATAAAAGCATCTCGGATATAATACTAGATTTCAAGGCAGAAAGCACGCAACTGAAAAAAGTGGAAGTAAACGGACACCCAGTTCCTTTCACATTCAAGAACGAACATATCATCTTAGATTCCACGTTATTCGAACATGGACACAATAATATCAGCATCTTATTTGTTGCAGGCGACAAACCCCTAAACCGCAATATCGATTATCTCTACACGTTGTTTGTGCCCGATCATGCCCGACAAGCATTTCCTTGTTTCGACCAACCCGACATAAAAGCGCGCTTCAGCCTGACGCTTGAAGTTCCAGGAGAATGGAAAACTATAGCAGGTGGCAAGCAAATAAAAGAGACTCATTGTGGGAATAGAAAGACAGTATCGTTTAAAGAGACAGAACCCATATCGACCTATCTTTTCTCATTTGTTACAGGCAAATTTGAAACACAAAGTTGTCTCCGAGACGGCCGGCAAATGAATGCATATTATCGAGAAACAGATTCTAAAAAAACAGCACAACTGCCTATCATCTTCGACCAAGTATTTTCATCTATCAAATGGATGGAGGAATACACAAAAATACCATATCCTTTTTCAAAATATGATTTCGTTATTCTGCCGGGGTTCCAATTTGGAGGTATGGAACACGTAGGAGCCATTCTTTACAACGATAAGCGAATGTTTATAAGTGAGCACCCCACCCCAGACGAAGAATTGAACAGAGTAGAACTTATTGCACACGAAACTACTCACAGTTGGTTTGGCGACATGGTGACAATGAAATGGTTCAACGACGTATGGACTAAAGAAGTATTTGCCAACTACATGGCATCAAAAATATCGGCACAACAATTTCCGAACATCAACCATCAGCTCAATTTCTTAAAAGCATATCAAATCAATGCCCTTGAAGAAGATCGAACGGCAGGCACTCACCCCATCCAGCAACAACTAGACAACCTGCAAAACGCCGGATTGCTATACGGTAATATTATCTATCAAAAAGCTCCCGTGAT
Organism: uncultured Bacteroides sp.; assembly: GCA_963676865.2. GTDB lineage: Bacteria > Bacteroidota > Bacteroidia > Bacteroidales > Bacteroidaceae > JAAYUD01. The sequence goes on from CAXXSS010000001.1 coordinate 896,142, forward strand.
GATGCGAAACTTAGAACTCCAAATGGGAAGTGAAGCTTTTCGTAGAGGGCTTCAGAAGTATTTGCGTCAATACGCTTTCTCCAACGCCGATTGGGACAATTTAATTGATATATTGAGCAAAGAAGCACCGCATGCCAAATTGAAAGAATTCAGCGAAGTATGGGTGAAACAAAAAGGCATGCCCGATATTACAACAAAACTATCAAACGGCAGAATGATTGTCACGCAAAACGACCCTTTTGGTAGAGGATGTTTGTGGAAACAACATTTCAAGATGGCCATTTTAGCAAATGGCAATATCACACAAATAGTAGACATTAATATGAAAGACAAAACAGCTGTAGTCAAGCTAAATAACGCCCGCGGCGAAAACATTATTCCTAATTATGATGGGATAGGCTATGGGAGATTTATAATAGACAATAATAGCACACAACGTTTACTAAGCGGATGGGATAAAGAAAAAGATATTAATCGAGAAGCAATCTTAATAACCATCTACGAGAACTTTCTGATGCACAAATTACGAGCGGACTATTGTGCAGCGTCATTGTTAGAAGGACTGAAAAAAGAAAAGAATGCCCTAATAGCATCCACTTGCTGTAACTATCTTTCAACGATTGTATTCCAGCAAAAAGGGCAATCAAGAATGATATCCGAACGCCAAATGTGGGAAATGAGTTGCAATCATACGATTCCATCTTGCAGACAGAAATTTAAAAGAGCCCTATTCACTCTCGCCACCGATTCAACAGTAATTGCCAATTTGTATAAGCTATGGAAGGAACAAAAAGATGAATCACTCAATGAAGACGATTACATATCACTTTCGTACCAACTCGCTTTACGCAAACAGACCGAATGGGAATCGATCATCAACGAAGAACGTGGACGAATAAGCAATATCGACAGACGTCGAGAGTTCGACTATATCAGTCGCGGATGCACACCGGATGAAGCAGAACAAAATAAATTATTCAACTCACTTCTTCAACAAGAAAACAGAACGGCCGAACCATGGACAGAACGATTATTAGCATTGCTCAATAGCCCTTTACGCGAACAGTTTGCAAACAGATACATCACTCTAGGACTTAACGCATTGCAGGATATACAACGTACTGGTGATATATTCTTTCCGAAAGGTTGGGCCACAGCACTCTTGTCTGGACACCGAAGCAAAGAAGCCAAAGAACTTGTCAAAGCATTCCTTATGTCTCATCCTGATTATCCCTCAGCGCTAAAGAACAAGTTACTACAAGCAGCCTATTATTTACTCAACGAATAAGATTGTCCATTATTAAATAGATACTTCATTATGTCATAAAAGAGAACTGCCGTGAAAAGATATTTCCACGGCAGTTTTTCTATAAATTGTAACAGACTGAAATTGTCTGCGTGATTACATTAATGGCGATAAAGTTCTACATCCTCCAAGCTCAAGTCCAACACAAAACTACTGTTCTTCTGAACTTCAGCTTCGGCATAACGTACATATACATTCACTGTTTTGCCGAATACATCTGCGTCAGTCGTAGCCGATTGCAAAAGCAAATGGCTCATAATAATATGTCCAGCCATTTCAACCAAATGACGTGCACAAATATCTAAATGACACTGATTTTTTACTTCCTCAACCCTAGCGACACTTGCAGCATATTTTTCTGTCATAGCTGCAACACGTTGCTTCAACGTTTCAAATTCAGGAGCCACAGCAGCAGCCTCGAAAGTCTTCATTTGACTTAGATAAGAACCATTCGTCACATAGCGGATAGCCGCAACAACTTGCAATTGGGTTGTACCTTCATAAATAGAAGTAATACGTGCATCACGATACAGGCGTTCACAAGTATAGTCTCTCATAAATCCCGAACCGCCATGAATCTGAATACAGTCGTATGCATTTTGATTGGCGTATTCACTTCCCATGCCTTTTGCTAAAGGAGTAAGGCTATCGGCCAATTTAGAATATGTCTTTTGTTCTTGGCGTTCCTCCGGTGTAAGTTTGCGTTCTTTCGATATATCATCAAGAGCCTTATACACATCAACCATACGAGCTGTCTCATAAAGCAAACAGCGCGAAGCTTCGAGTTTAGCCTTCATCAATGACAACATTTCGTCGACAGCAAGAAAACTAATAATTTCCCTACCAAATTGTTTGCGATCTTTAGCATAAGCCAAGGCCTCATTGTAAGCTGCCTGAGAAATACCTACACTCTGCGCTGCAATACCCAAACGAGCACCGTTCATCAGAGCCATCACATATTTGATAAGTCCCAATTTGCGATCTCCGCAGAGTTCGCATTTTGCGTTTTTATACACCAACTCACAAGTAGGAGAACCATGAATACCCATTTTATCCTCAATACGGCGGACAGTAACACCACCATCGCGTTTATCATAAATAAACATTGAAAGACCACGGCCATCTGTTGTTCCCTCTTCCGAACGAGCAAGCACTAAATGGATATCCGAATCGCCATTGGTAATGAAACGTTTCACGCCATTCAATCGCCAGCAATTATTTGCTTCATCAAAAGTAGCTTTCAACATTACAGCCTGAAGATCTGAACCTGCATCAGGTTCGGTAAGATCCATCGACATTGTTTCACCTTGACAAATTCTAGGTATATAACGTTGTTTCTGCTCTTCATTGCCAAATTCATATATTGTCTCAGCACAGTCCTGCAATCCCCATAAATTTTCGAAGGCAGCATCGGCACGACTTACAATATCAGCAGCAATGATATAAGGAGTAACAGGAAAATTCAGCCCACCTAATCGGCGAGGCATATCTATACCCATCAATCCGGCTTTGCGACAAGCATCAATATTCGTTTTCGTACCGGAAGCATATTCTACCCGGCCATCAGCGCAGTGAGGGCCCTCAAGGTCTATATCTTTTGCATTTTGCGAAATAACATTTTCACAAAGATCGCCGATAATAGTCAACACCTTATCATAGTTGTCCATAGCATCGTCGAAATCTACAGGAGCAAAGTCGAACTTATCTTTGTCAGCGAAGTTACGCTCTTTCAGTTCGACAATTCTCTTCATGAGCGGATGGTTCAAGTGATGCTTGAGTTCCGGAGTATCTGTATAAAAATTGCTCATATTATTTTTCTGTTATTAAAATCGTTTTTATTTGCTGTGCTGTTTGTAATACTTAATCATCTTGGGAACGATCTCTTCGATAGAACCTGTAATAACATAGTCAGCTATTTTGTTAATAGGAGCACTAGGATCTGTATTGACCGAAATGATAATACTACTATCTTGCATACCCGAAATATGCTGAATTTGTCCGCTGATACCGAAAGCGATATAAAGTTTAGGACGAACAGTAATTCCTGTCTGACCTATCTGACGATCGTGTTCAATGAAACCTGCGTCAACAGCTGCACGGCTAGCTCCCACCTCGGCATGGAGTACATCGGCGAGCTTATAAATCAGATCAAAGTTCTCTTTTGACCCAACGCCATAGCCACCTGCCACAACAATAGGCGAACCTTTCAAGTTGTTTTTAGACTTTTCTACATGACGTTCAATCACTTTTACCAAATAATCCAAAGAATCGGTATACGCTTTCGGATCATGATTGATCACTTCACCTTTATAATTAATATCAAGAATTTCTTTCTTCATGACACCTTCACGAACAGTAGCCATTTGAGGGCGATGTTCGGGATTGACAATTGTAGCTACAATGTTTCCGCCGAAAGCAGGACGTATTTGGTACAACAGATTATCGTATGTTTTACCTAACTTCTTATCTTCATGACTACCAATCTCCAGTTCCGTACAATCAGCCGTCAAACCACTAGTAAGTGCCGATGAAACACGAGGGCCAAGATCACGACCGATAACAGTAGCACCCATCAGGGCTATTTGCGGTTTCTCTTCTTTGAATAGGTTCACCAGAATAGCCGAATGAGGAGCAGAAGTATAAGGATACAACTCTTCTCCATCAAAGAGATGCACTCTATCAACACCATAAGGCAATATTTGCTTCTCTACATCTTTAAGATTGGTTCCAATAACCACAGCTTCGAGTTGACAACCCAATTGGTTGGCTAGCGAACGGCCCTTGGTAAGAAGTTCCAGGCTGACGTCTGCAACGATACCATCTTCTATTTCACAATATACAAATAAGTTGTTCATATTACCCTATTATCTTGTTATCTAACAGTTCAACAATAAGACTTTCTACATCACTATCGCTACTATTGAGCGTTTTATTCTCCTTAGCCTGGAAAACGATATTTTGTACCGCTTTCACTTTGGTAGGTGAACCATTAAGACCGCATTGTTGCAAATCCCCTTCAACATCTGCCACACTCCACTCGGTGAGATTAAGATAGGAACGTTGCTCATAAAGTTCAGCATAAGCGAGTTGATCACTAAGAGCACTTTTCTCTTGTACACCAAGAGCACGCTTGTATTTCATCATTAGGCGTGCATTACGAGGACGACAAGGAGCAGCCGAACTATTAATAGTAATAAGGATAGGAAGAGGGGCAACCACCGTCTCTACACCTCCATCAATATGACGTTTGATAGTAATACTTTTATCTTCTACCTTAAGAATTTCTTCTGCATAAGTAACCTGCGAAAGTCCCAATTTCTGAGCAACCTGTGGACCTACCTGAGCAGTATCGCCATCAATAGCCTGACGACCACCAATAATAATATCATAATCGCCTATTTTGCGAATAGCTGTAGCTAGAGCATAAGAAGTAGCTAAAGTATCGGCACCGGCAAAAGCCCTATCGGTGAGCAGATAACCATTGTCTGCACCTCTATAAAGTCCCTCGCGGATAACATCTGCCGCACGCCCTGGGCCCATCGTAAGAATAGTGACGGTTGAACCGGGAAAAGCATCTTTAAGTCTGAGAGCCTGCTCAAGAGCATTCAAATCTTCAGGATTAAAGATTGCAGGTAGAGCCGAACGATTAATTGTCCCTTCGGCTGTCATGGCATCTTTCCCCACGTTGTGTGTGTCGGGAACTTGTTTTGCCAATACAACAATTTTTAAACTCATACTATAAATCTTATTTTATTAAAAATCGATATTTTGAGGTGCAAAGTTACTCATTTGGTTCATACTGACAAACTAACTTTGTGAAAAATGCACAAATCGCATTATTTTGAGCAAGAACACAACAGATTATTGCATAAAACAAAAACAAGGTGCAACCTTTTTGAGTGTTACACCTTATTAATTATAATAAAACTTATTCGTTCATCTTTTTTTAGATGGTAGGTTCGGGAGTTATCAATTTATATCCCTTACCATGAATGTTGATAATTTCAATAGACTCGTCATCTTTCAAATGCTTACGCAACTTTGTGATATAGACATCCATGCTGCGAGCATTGAAATAATTGTCATCTATCCAGATAGTCTTCAGAGCGAAATCGCGTTGAAGTATCTCGTTAGCGTGAGCACAAAGCAAACTTAGAAGTTCAGATTCTTTTGTAGTAAGCTTTGTCTGCTTTTCTCCACAAGCTAAGATTTGCTTCTGAGTATCAAAAGTAAATTTGCCGATTTTGTAGATATTGCTTTCTCTACTTTTCTTTCCACGAACCCGGCGCAGTATAGCTTCGATACGGAAAGTAAGCTCTTCCATACTGAACGGTTTGGTAATATAGTCATCAGCACCAATCTTAAAGCCAGCCAAGATATCATCCTTCAATGTTTTTGCCGTCAAAAAGATAATAGGCACATCGGCATTAATAGCACGAATATCTTGAGCCAATGTGAATCCATCCTTTTTAGGCATCATCACATCAAAGACACAAATATCAAATTTGCTTTTCAAGAAAGCTTTGTAGCCTGCTTCACCGTCGGGATACAATTCAGCAGTATAACCTTTTGCCTGAAGATACTCTCTCAGGAGCATGCCAAGATTCTCATCATCTTCGCACATCAAAATACGTAGTTTCTCGTCCATATTGCTAATTATTTAAAGGTAATGTAATAACAAATTTTGTTCCTTGTCCAAGTTCGCTTTCAACTCGGATAGTGCCCTTATGGGCTAAAATAATCTTCTTCACATAAGCCAATCCCAATCCAAATCCTTTAACGTCATGAAGATTGCCGGTATGTACTCGATAAAATTTATCGAATATTTTTTTCACATCATCTTTCTTAATACCGATACCATTGTCTTCTATTGAGATCATGAAATTGTTCGATTCATTCCATGTCTTGACGTTAAGCAACAGATTAACATCCGGATTTTTATATTTCACAGCATTGTCCATCAAGTTGAATATTACATTCGTCAGATGCATTTCGTCTGCAAAGATCTCTGAATTCTGAGCTTCAAGGCTCGAAGTAATCTTCCCTTCATAACGTTCTACTTTCAACGCGAAAGTATTGGTTACGCCTTCTATCAATTCATTTCCATCCAATGTCTTTTTCTTAAGCATCGTCTGCTGACGATCGAACATAGACATTTGCAAAACCTTCTCAACCTGAAAGCGAAGCCGCTTTGTCTCATCGTTGATCACGGTAGAGATATGTTGAAACATTGCAGGCGACTTTCCTACAGCCGGGTCTTTCAGCATCTGTGCTGCCAATGAAATAGTCGAAATAGGTGTCTTAAACTCATGAGTCATATTGTTCACAAAGTCATTCTTCATCTCAGTAAGTTTCTTTTGACGGAAGACTATAAACAATGTATATATAAAGGTAATGAGCAACACAATAGTAAATATCAACGAAGGGACCATAAAATTGATGGAACTGTAGATATAATCCTTGCGTGCTGGAAAATGCACTTTCAATATATTCATTTTAGACGGAGGGTCGTTTTGAAAAAGAGGTTGGGTATAAGAGATATCACTACCTTTATCCTCATAGTCAGAACAACGATAAACTTCCCTTCCGTTTTTATCGATTATCGAAAAATGATACGGAAGTTCAATCCCTTCATTGAGCAAATCAAGTTTCAGATAATTATCAATATCCTTATAACGGATACGCTCCCCTATCGCCTGATCGGCAGAATGATAGATCATTTGCCAAGCCACTTCATCAAGTAAATAGCGCTGATACCTGTAGCGGTTACGGATAGCTTCTATCAGACTTTGCGATGTTTGTGGTATTGTATTCAATCCGTGACGTCTGGAAATCATAGCTTGAGGCAACGTAGTCGAATTGGCTGGAATTGTTTTATATTCGATAGCTCCTCTCGAACCATTAGGCGACTTGAGCATGTAGTCTTGTGTCTGTTGAACAAAGTCCGAGCCTGGCTGAGAAGACTGCAACGCCTTATGTTCCACACCGGAAGTATCCTCAATGAGCCAGCGTTGGGTCTCATTATATTCCACATCTTTGGACACTTGGAACAAACTACGTTTCACAGCTGCATCAAACTGCTGATTGCGCATTTTAACCATCTCCTCGATATAGCTTACCTGCAAATAGAGCAGGCCCAGAAAAGATAGCCCCATAATGATACCTAATATCCAAATAGTGGTCTTCTTCATGACAACAAAAATAATATATTACTTTTAACAATCCTAATTAGTTAAACTGATTTAACCATAGAATCATCAAAATTAACCAAAAACAAAGCATAATTAGCAAAAATATGCTCAATATAGAAAATACAAGACCTTATTATAAAGAAAAACCGTATTCTTTTTAAGAGAATACGGTTAAAATATTAAAGGGCTATTAATATTTATTCATCTGTTTGTTTCGCTTCAAAATCTTTGATCAATTGAGTCTGTACATCACTCGGAACAAGCTCATAATTGGAGAACTTCATAGAGAAAGAAGCTCTACCACCCGTAAGCGAACTCAAAGCCGTAGAATATGAAGACATTTCTTTGAGAGGAATTTTGGCACTTAGCTTTTCATAGCCTTTTTCACTATTCATTCCCATAATAACGGCACGACGTCCCTGCAAATCACTCATCACATCGCCCATTCTATCGGATGGAACATAAACCTCCACATCGTATATCGGTTCCAATATCTTAGGTCCAGCGTTCTTGAATGCTTCGCTGAAAGCATTACGTCCGGCAAGCATAAAAGAAACTTCATTGGAATCGACCGGATGCATCTTTCCGTCGTAAACAATTACTCTGACATCGCGAGCATAAGAGCCGGTCAAAGGACCTTGTTCCATACGAGCCATAATACCTTTCAATATAGCAGGCATAAAACGAGCATCGATAGCACCTCCCACGACACTGTTGATGAAAACTAATTTGCCGCCCCATTCCAAAGGTATCTCTTCAGTTCCTCTTAAGGTTATTTTGTACTCTTGCCCATTAAATTTATATGTCGTAGGTACAGGCACACCTTCCTTATATGGTTCTACAATAAGGTGTACTTCTCCAAACTGTCCGGCACCTCCCGATTGTTTTTTATGACGATAATCAGCACGAGCAGCTTTCGTGATGGTTTCACGATAAGGGATACGGGGTTCTTCGAACTTGATAGGTATATGTTCGTTATTCTCAAGACGCCATTTCAATGTCCGAAGGTGAAATTCTCCTTGGCCATGAACTAACGTTTGGCGCAATTCTTTAGATTGTTCGACGGCCCATGTAGGATCTTCTTCACGCATCCGATTGACCAACGCCATCATTTTTTCCATATCTCCCGCATTGACGGGAAGAATTGCACGAGTATACTTAGAGTTTGGATATTTAATAAAATTAAATTTATAGTCGGAGTCTTTACCATTCAAAGTATTACCGGTCTTCACATCTTTAAGCTTCACCATAGCGCCGATATCACCCGCTTGGAGTTCTTCAACCTTAAAACGATTGGCGCCTGCCACTACATACATTTGGGCGACACGCTCTTTCGAACCACGATCGGCATTGAGCAAATCATCTCCTTCGTGCACCTTACCGCTCATCACCTTAAAGTAAGAGACTTCGCCGATATGAGGTTCCATGCTGGTTTTAAAGAAATAAAGCGATTCGGGTCCGTTTATATCGGGAACAACTTCTTTATCGTCGGTATTTTTGATCTTGGGCATTTCTGTCACAAAAGGGACTACATTTCCCAAGAACTCCATCAGACGACGCACTCCCATATCACGCCCTGCACAAACGCAGAAGACAGGAAAGATTCCTCGAACAGCCAATCCTTTGCGAATACCTTCACGCATTTCATCTTCGGTCAATGTCTCTTGAGAGAAAAATTTATCCATCAGCGCTTCATCATTTTCTGCGGCAGCCTCAACCAATGCTTTATGCATTTCCATTGCTTTATCCATTTGGTCAGCCGGAATATCTTCTATATCAGGAGCGCCTCCCTCGGGTTTCCACGAGTATTTCTTCATCAGCAAAACATCGATCACAGCATTAAAATTAGGTCCCGTCGCTACAGGATACTGAACAGGAATGACCTTGGGGCCATAAGCGTCTTTCAGTTGTGCCATGATGCTATCATAGTCACACTTATCATTATCAAGCTGATTTACTACAAAAATAACAGGTTTATTATATTTCTCGGTATAGCGAAAATGGTTCTGGGTACCTACTTCTACACCATATTGACCATTCAACAATAAAATTGCCGTATCAGTAACATTTAAGGCAGTCACTACCCCGCCAACGAAGTCATCCGATCCCGGACAATCAATAAAATTCAACTTCTTATTATTCCACTCCACATGATAAATAGTAGAGAACACCGAGTAACCGTATTCCTGCTCTACAGGGAAATAATCACTCACAGTGTTTTTTGCATCAATTGTACCACGACGTTTTATAATACCACCCTCGTAAAGCATAGCTTCAGCGAGGGTGGTTTTCCCAGCGCCCATATTTCCTAACAGGGCAATGTTTTTAATTTCACTTGTTTGGTATACTTTCATGATATAAATATTTAATGTGAATTATCAAATAACATGCTGTTTCTCTTAACGAGTCCGCAAAATAGAAATTTATATCTTTAAAAACAATTAAAAGCCAGTGTTACTAAACAATGTTATACAACACAACTTCCCTTTATTTATAAAATAATCATTTAATGTCGCACTAAAATTGTAAATTTGCCATATAAAATAATCAAGAGATGGCAGGCATTTATCTTCACATACCTTTTTGCGAATCTCGCTGCATCTATTGCAACTTCTATTCCACAACTCGATTTGACGATTGGAAAGATAGATACGTAGCTGCACTGTGTCAGGAAATTCGCGCCCGAAAAGACTATCTCAAAGGAGAACCGATACGTACCATATATTTAGGCGGTGGGACTCCCTCCCAACTAAGTATTGCACAGTTAAAAACTATCTTTGAGTGTATTGAAGAAAGCTACGACCTCAATCAATGCGAGGAAACGACACTTGAAGCCAATCCTGATGACCTTACTTTAGAATATTTGTCGGGATTAAAACGCTTACCGATCAACCGCATCAGCATGGGAGTACAGACATTCGACAACCGAACACTCAGATTCCTGCGCCGTCGGCACGATGCCGAAGAAGCCGTCCATGCTATTGAAAGCTGTCGAAAAGTAGGGTTCGACAACTTCAGTATCGACCTAATATATGGCCTGCCAGAAGAGACACCCGAACGCTGGAAAAGTGACATTGCGCAGACCTTAGCATTAAGACCGCCACACATCAGCGCCTATTGTTTGAGCTACGAAACGGGGACTCCACTAGACAAGATGTTGAAAAAGCAGCAAATAAAAGAAGTCGATGAACAAAGCAGCTTATCGTACTACAACCTTTTGATGAAAGAATTGAGACAAGCAGGATATGAGCACTACGAAATATCTAACTTTTGTTTGCCCGGTCAATACTCCCGGCACAACAGTTCTTATTGGAGAGGTATTCCTTATCTAGGATGCGGAGCTTCTGCCCATTCTTACAACGGCAATGAGAGAGATTGGAATACGGCAGACTTAAAACAATACATCACAGGCATAGAAGATGGAAACAGAATATTCGAATCGGAAATCCTAGATAGCACAACAAAATATAACGAATCAATAATGACGGGACTACGCACATCTACAGGCGTAGACATGAATAAATTGAAAGAAACGTTAGGCGAGAAAGCCCACGACTATTGTCTCAAGATGGCAACACCCCATCTGAAAACGCATAAACTGGAATATGCAAATGGATACCTGCGGCTGACCTCAAACGGAATATTTGTTTCGGATGATATTATCAGCGATCTATTTATCGTTTCTCTTTAGCAGCACACTCTGCACAAAGTCCCTTCATCACATAGTTAATACTATCAAGCGTAAAACCGTTTGGAACTTTCACAATGGGAACAGGTTCATTCTCTATACAAAAAGTACGATGACACCGCTCGCAATAGAAATGAGTATGCTGGTCGGCTACCGAGCAAGTACAATGATCATCGCATACACCGTATTTCAGCGACCCGCTTCCATCGTCAACACTGTGTATCAACCGATGGAGTAAAAACAAATTGATAGCACGAGAAATTGAAGACTTATCGACCGTATTATCCAACAGATTTTCCAGATCAAGAAGAGAAACAGTGCGCTCCGCCTCCATCATAGCGCGAAGCACCAAAAGTCTGATAGCAGTAGGTTTGATATACCGCAAAGACAATTTCTCCAAACATTCTTTATTAACATCTTCCATTTTCATATCAGTTGTATGTTTGCATCGAAAAAGCCATATTAGACATAATATAAGCACCACTTAGTGCCAATGCACAAACATTATAACATCTAAATCACCCACAAAGATAATTTGAATATCACCATTCTGTTGTGGTTTCGCAACATTTTTGATATTACCATCAGAAAATGAATAAAAACAAAGCATCCCTTCTTCCTAAGACAGACAAATTAGACAAGAATTCAAATACTATTTCTTAAAAAAAACCTACCACCTTTTGTAATATCAAATTATTTATTTAATTTTGAAAATTATTGACGAATCTACTTCCATTCTGTACGAACAAAATATTCTTATGAGATTTCAGATCTCTTGGACAGAACTTTATTTTTAAATTACACTTAAATATTATTGTCATGAAACGTTCATTACTATTACTTATTCCTTTAATCACATCATCAGCATTTGCAACCGACAAAGACGTATCAAAAGGCATTACTGCTGAAAGTTCGACAACAAACATCATTCAAAAAGCTCTTTGCATGTCTGCAACAAGAGTAGAAACGAGCGACTACAACCAATTCGTTTACAGTTCTACTACAAACAAGGCAAATTACAACAGAGACCGCAGCTATGTGGATGCGTCTATTATAGAACATTTAAAGGCCTTTTTATCCATAAAAGAGAATGCAGATTCGGTGCAACGGTTTGTAGACACACACCGCTTAACTAGAAAAGAAAAGATTGCAGTCCGGAACAAAATAAAAACGATCAAAATACCAAACAATATTAGATATCGTTTTAATTCTTTATTTTCCTATTGGGAACATTTCATCAATACAGACTCCAGAATAACTTACAGTAGCAATTTGGGAGACAGAAAACAGTCTGAATATTACTCACAGCTACTACAAATGGGCAAAGAGATATTGCCTTTGGTTGTTGAGAAGATGCTCGACGAAAAGTATTTCTATGCCATAATATTGTATGATGATTTGCAAAACAATGATCCTCGGCTATGTTACAAAGCTGGAGACAAGACAACTGTTGGAGTCATAGTCGGTGAGCAGACTCGAGCAGCAAGGAGTGTATTAAAGTGGTATCACAATGCATCCGAATCTAAATAAAAAACAAAAACGCGCAATAAACGACAGTCCCTTTAAATCTTAAGAAATGAAAACAGACATAAGGACGATGTAAATAGATAAAACAAACGGTAAAGCCGCCGTTGTCATATGTTAGTTTTTTCGGTGACGTCCTTAAGTTTTTCAAAAAACGTATGGACGTCAACAAATTTAGGTCCATATGTGGTTTTTGGGTGATAAGAGTTCATTGGTAAGTAGGGAATATGCATCAAATTCTATCTTCATATTATCCTTTGCCACCTCCGTATGACACCATACGGCACTGCCTCACAGTAGGTTAACGATGCACCGTATACAACGCCAGCGAAAAGAGGTCCGAAAATCGCGCCAAGAGCATATTGTAGACACGTTATTTTCGGCGGACCTCTGCTTAGAACGAGTCTAAATGATAGTCTACAGATAGCTGAGGAGCTTTTTTGCACATAGGCGAGTGTGTTCCATCTATTCAGTATCTCATGTCACTTAGTCTTCTGTTTTTTACTGATGAGCCCGAGACGCACATCCTCATCGACGCAAGATTGCATTGATCTAAAGTAGCGATGTTGATGCTGTTTTCAGAACGTTTTAGAAGTGAATATTCGTCGACATTCTAATACTATTTTAACCACACCGAAGTGGCACTTATTGATTCACGGAATTGAACTTGAGCTTCCGAAAAATGATAAGGACAAACATAAAAATTCATAAGGACAAAAATAAAAGTTTCTCCTTACAAACTTTTATTTTTGTCCTTATGAATTTCTCACTGTATATCAATGCGTTGCGCACTTCATCTTTATATTTTGTCTTAATCCGATTTACATTTGAGCAGTAAGCACATAACAAAAATAGTGCTCTAAAAGGCCTTGTTACACCTCCTTGGATAAGAAAGTATCAGAATAACTAAGGATGTTCACTTCCTGAAACAGACAAAAAGGCTAATTGACAACAACATGATGTATGACAGATAGCTTCTAGGTCAATGGCTGTATGCATAGCAATGCTTTAAAGTTCAATAATGCCTGAGAAATAAATCATAAACAATTCTCACCAGTTCACTATTATTATAAAAAAAAGAAACAGAAGGGAAAAATAGTCTCCCTACTGTTTCTATTTGATTGAATATGTTAGCTTTCTAACCTAAGAAACCGAGCAACACACCTGCCGCAACAGCAGATCCGATAACACCGGCCACATTAGGCCCCATAGCATGCATCAAAAGATAATTTGTCGGATCATACTCAAGTCCCAAATTCTGGGATATTCGTGCCGACATAGGTACGGCCGAGACACCGGCGTTTCCGATAAGTGGATTCATCTTATTGCCCGTCTTAAGAAACAAGTTGAAGAACTTAACAAAGAGTACACCCGATGCCGTTGCAATGATAAAGGCGCAGAATCCCAAGAAGAAGACACCCAGCGTACTGGCAGTCAGAAATTCCGAGGCTTGCGTAGACGCGCCTACCGTCATACCTAAAAGTATCGTAATCACATCGGTCATAGGACCGGCAGCTGTATCTGCCAACCGACGAGTACATCCACTCTCCTTCAACAAATTGCCAAAAAAAAGCATACCAAGCAACGGTAAACCGGATGGGACAACAAAGCACGTGAGCAATAATCCTATAATCGGGAATAGTACCTTTTCGGTATGCGACACTTGTCGAGCAGGCCTCATGCGTATGAGACGTTCTTTCTTTGTCGTAAAGAGCCGCATAACAGGTGGCTGAATAAGCGGCACACACGCCATATACGAATAAGCCGAGACGGCAATGGCTCCTAACAAATTGGGCGATAGTTTTGATGACAGAAAGATAGCGGTAGGTCCGTCGGCACCACCGATGATGGCAATACCCGCAGCTTGGTTGGGTTCAAAACCAATGAGCAGAGCAATAATATAGGCTCCGAATATTCCAAACTGCGCGGCAGCCCCCACCAAAATCAATTTGGGGTTTGATATCAGTGCCGAAAAGTCTGTCATAGCACCAATACCCAAAAAGATAAGTGGAGGATACCATCCTTCTCTCACACCTTGATATAAGGTATTCAACACAGATCCCTGTTCATAAATGCCTATTTCGAGCCCTGCATCTGCTTTAAAAGGAATATTACCGATAAGAATACCAAATCCGATCGGTATCAACAATAATGGTTCAAAGTCCTTCTTAATGGCAAGATACAAGAAGATCAAGCCCACAGCAATCATTACAAAATGCTCATAAGTAGCATTTGCAAAGCCTGTGAATAGCCAAAAGTCTTTCAGGTTATCGGCAATAAATGAAAAGAAACCAGCATCGCCCATTACCTATCCAATTAAAACAAGATCAGTACCCTCAAGAACAGAATCACCCTTGTTGACTTTGATAGCCGTTACAGTGCCTTCTTTGTCTGCATTGATATTATTTTCCATCTTCATAGCCTCGAGTATAACGACTGTTTGTCCCACTTTCACAACATCGCCAACAGCTACTTTAATATCTTTAATCACTCCAGGGAGTGGAGACTTAATGCCTTTTCCTTTTGCCGAAGCAGCGGGAGCAGCAGGGGCAGCCACTTGTTGAACCGGAGCTGCGGAAGCAGCCGGAGCCTCTACAGGAGCCGCAGACATTTTGGGCATAGCAGGAGCGACCACGTTATTGTCAAGTTCTACTTCGTACGGTGTGCCATTAACCTCTACATGAGCGATTTTATCTTCTACATCTTTGATGGTTACATTATAGAGGTTACCATTAATTTTATACTTATACTGTTTCATCTTTTTTGTTTTGTTAATTGAATATTACCGTTTAGGAGCATGACGGAGAGTAAGTACTTTAGATCCCCAAGGCTGACTATGCTGTTTGGATGTATCCATCGTCAACACGCAAGCCTCAGCATCGTGAATATTACTCTCATCATATTCGTAAAGAGCCATACCGATTGCAGCATAAATACTGTCGACAGCAGTAAACCTCTTTTCGTCCGAATTTAAATGATTCTTTTCCATTATTTGTTTATTCTTTGTTTATACGATTTATCGTTTAGGAGCATGCCTTAGAGTATAAATCTTAGAACTCCACGGAGAATAATTACGTTTGGTACGTTGTATTGTCAGTAAAGTTTCTTCAACATCGTGAATATTGTTTTGATATTCGTGGAGTGCCATTGCAATAGCTGCGTAGTATTCACCCGATTCATGACCTACTAGTTTTTCTTTGGCCACTTCCTTGTCGGTAATGCCGCGAGCTTTCATAGCATTCTTTCTCGAAACATGTTCGCCAATCTTCCCCGTAACCTTAAATGCTGAATATAGAAGTATCAAAGCAAAGAACACAACCGCCATGGCAGTGATAGCCATGCTGATACCGACAGGATCTTTTTCTTTAAACTTCGTTATCTTTGCATTCGAGTCCAATGTTACATTGTTAGTACCTGGAGTAACATAAGTATCGGCTTTGAGCCCTTTTATTTCCCATCCTTCAGACTTAATACCATCTTTGCGCAAAGCAAAAGAACAGTTGGCCTTTAGAGGAGGAACCGTGACAGAGTCGATAAGAGTCGTTCCATTGGCATCATACAATGCGATCCAAGTGGGACGGTTGGAATCTAGCGAAAAGTTAAGATGATTATTTCCTCGCTTAGGCATAGCATCCGCCCAGAAGAGGGTAAACTGCCGTGGCGGTATATTAGAATGTACATCACCCTTGGGTACCATATACATCATTGCCGCCCGTTGCGTAACCGTCAAATGGGGATTCAACACAGCCCTATTGGTAGTGAGAAAACAACTCTTTATATCAATAGTCGAAAAAGAAGTATTGAATATTTCTATCCACGGTTGATGCAGTCCGTAATCATCAATCACATTTGAAGAATTCTTTGTCAGTACTTCATTTATGCACAAACCTTTAGTCTGACAATAAGAGACATCTCCAATAATCAAGACTAAGAGAACAAATAATCCAAAACTTCTTTTTCTCATATGTTTACACAATTATCTGATTTATAGAGGAATGTTACCATGCTTCTTAGCAGGCACAGTTTCTTTCTTCGTAGCTAATTGCTGCAAAGCACGGATGACGCGGAAACGAGTATTACGGGGTTCGATAACGTCATCGATATATCCAAGCTGTGCTGCCTGATAAGGATTGGCAAACAAATCGGTATATTCTTTTTCTTTCTCTGCCAAGAATGCTCTCGGATCTTCTTGCTCTTTTGCTTCTCTTGCATAGAGAACCTCAGCAGCACCTTCTGCTCCCATTACAGCAATCTGAGCTGAAGGCCAAGCATAGTTCATATCACCTCTAAGTTGTTTGCAGCTCATTACGATGTGTGAACCACCATAACTTTTGCGCAACGTAACGGTAACTTTAGGTACGGTAGCCTCACCATAAGCATAAAGCAATTTAGCTCCGTGAAGAATAACGCCATTGTACTCCTGACCTGTACCAGGCAAGAATCCGGGAACGTCAACAAGTGTAACCAAAGGTATATTGAAAGCATCGCAGAAACGAACAAAACGAGCGCCCTTACGAGAAGAGTTGCTATCGAGTACGCCTGCCATCCAGTTGGGCTGATTGGCAACAACACCGACACTCTGTCCGTTCATGTGGGCAAAACCGATAATCATGTTCTTTGCATAATCCTTCTGAACTTCAAAGAACTCACCATTATCGACAATTGCTCCAATAACACTGTACATATCATATCCTTTATTCGGATCATCGGGAATAATCTCATTAAGAGTATCTTCAAGACGATCAATAGGATCATTGCAGGGAACCATTGGCGGTTCTTCCAAATTATTCTGAGGAATAAAACTAAGCAGCTTGCGAATCAAAGCAATGCCGTCTTTTCCGGTAGGAGCTGTAAAATGAGTAACTCCCGACTTGCTGGCATGAACACGTGCGCCACCCAAATCTTCAGAAGAAACATCTTCACCGGTAACAGTTTTTACAACTTTAGGACCTGTAAGGAACATGTAAGACATTCCTTCGACCATCAAAGTAAAGTCTGTCAAAGCAGGTGAATAAACGGCACCGCCGGCACATGGGCCAAAGATACCGGAAATCTGAGGTATAACACCAGATGCCAAAATATTGCGTTCGAAAATTTCACCATATCCTGCCAAAGCGCCAATACCTTCTTGAATACGAGCTCCACCCGAATCATTCAGACCGATAACCGGAGCACCCACTTTCATGGCCATATCCATTACTTTACAAATCTTCTTTGACATCATTTCGCTAAGCGAACCGCCGAATACAGTAAAGTCTTGTGCAAAGACATATACCAAACGGCCGTCAATTGTACCGTAACCTGTTACAACACCATCACCTAAGAAATGTTTCTTATCTTGCCCGAAGTTGGTACATCTATGTTTTACAAACATATCCATTTCTTCGAAGCTCCCCTCGTCGAGTAGCATGGCGATACGTTCGCGAGCAGTAGCCTTACCTTTAGCATGCTGTTTGTCGATAGCCTTCTGGCCACCACCCAAACGAGCTTGGGTACGCAATTCTACAAGCTCTTTGATTTTCTCTAACTGATTACTCATGAATTTTGATTTTATATAAAACAATTAAAATTAATGTTCACACAATTCGGTTAAAATACCGATGGTTGATTTCGGGTGTAAAAAGCCAATATGGAGAGACTCTGCTCCGAAGCGAGGCTCTTTGTCGATGAGCCGAATACCCTTTTCTTCAACTTCCTTTAATGCTTCGGCAACGCCATCTTCCACACAAAAAGCTACATGATGAACTCCCTCGCCTCTTTTCTCCAAATATTTAGCGATTGTGCTCTCCGGGCATGTAGGCTCGAGAAGTTCTAACTTAGTTTCGCCACACTTCAAGAAAGCGGTTTTTACTTTTTGGTCTTCTACCGTTTCAATATTGTAGCATTTCAACCCTAATACATTTTCAAAATAGGGTAACGCCTCTTCAATACTGTTCACAGCAATTCCTAGATGTTCAATATGAGAAATCTTCATAATTGTTATTGTATTTAAGTTCTTATATAATATTAATTATTGCTATTTTAAATGGTTACAAAGTAAACAAATTAAAGTCTAATAAAGAAATCTTTCCGCAATAAATTTAGTTTTGATTATTACATTTATTACTCTTTATGAGTACAGCAGAATAAGAAATCTATTGAGCCATTTCCATCGAAAACGGAACCAGCGGCGGGTACTGCTTTGCTTTCCGCCGAAGCGAAGAACGAAATCACGAAAGCCGTGCCGTTTAAACGGAAGCCCCACATCCATAAATTCAAAATGTCGATATCCGTTTTGTTGAGCATCTACCAAAGCCTTCCATATAGAAAGCACACCAGGATATTGCAAAGCATAAGTTTTGCGCATTCCACCCGAGAACCATAAGTAAGCATTCTCTCCCGAATACAAACAGACTGCTCCACCTATGACTTTTCGCTTATAGCGAACGACAATCGTCTTGGTCTTACCTTCATCGTGCCATACGTCAAAAAGATGGTGAAAAAAATCTTTTTCAGGGAAATACTTCCTTATATGCGAAGAATAAACCCTTTTGAGCATTTGGGCAAAAGCCTTCACATCATCGGCACTTCGAGCAATCTCCACGATCGCCCCATTCTTTAGTCCTTTCCTTATCTGCCGTAATCGAGATGTACTAAAACGTTGCTCCACATTTTTCCCATCATGCAACGAATTACGCACTCGGAGCCAATTGATCGGAATAAAGTTATTATCATGGAAAGCTTTGTACCCGAAAAGTGCATTATCCAGATTTCGAAATTCCATCACAAAAGCTTTCTTCATCATCCGCTGAGTAAACTCTTTTATCAGAAATTCAAAAGCCCTTTCCTTTTCTTCCGGTAACAAATCCGGAACAAAATCACCGCAACCATAAACGACACAACGCTTAACAAATGAATGAGAGAATAGACTTTTATCGCGTTGAACATAAGCAAGAAGACGTACGACACAATGGTCTCCATCGTAAACAGCAAACATAAAAGGCTTGAAGCCCGATGTTTTCTCGAATATCAAAAACAATTCCTTCGAATGGAATATGCTTCTTTCGACAACATCAGGTATTTCTTCACCTTTATTATATATATCAATTCGTAATGACATCTATTAATCGCGAATAAGACGAAGAGAAGAGCCCTTCATATTATTCTGTACCCCATATTCTCCTGTCAAGAATTCCTTCTTTTCAAGTTTAGTATTCACTTTCAATACTCTAAACCGACCCGCAGCTTTACTATTTGAATCCGTATACCAATAAGTAATTCCTGATCTGCCACTCATAAATCGCCCTTCCGTATCATCACTAGTTATATTGGCAATACATCCCTTTCCCGAAGCATGAAAGCCGGTAATATCATTTGAGAGCACACCTTTATATACCCAATCGGAAGCCCCGAGTTTGCTTGTATCATCTTTTATATATGATTGAAGCATGCTCCAGTCCGCTTCATTCGGCACTTTCCATCCGGCAGGCACCAATTTTCCAGTATTGAGTGCGACAAAGTTATAAAATATTGAGCCGTTATTAGATAAAAAGCAAGCTGTTTTTTCTGTGATGTCGAGTACATCTCTTTTTTCTATCTTTGTTCCATCCACATACAAAGTACTCTCAACATCTTCTGCAATCCAATATTGAGTACCAATTTTTACGATAGGATAAGATTGCCTTTCGCTACCCCGCCTATCGAGCATCATTTCAGGCACGACTTCTACCGTTTGCATATCTTCGGGTTTGGCCAATACCAATTTATTTTTAGCATCCACATAGAACCGAGTTGTTGCATTGATCTTACCTGGAGTATATTTCAACGTATTATCTATTTTGTTCCACTGTACTGCTCCACCAACAGTCGCATCGGGGCGTCCTATTATCTTTAAAACAACTCCTTTTTCATCATCAATTTTGCCATCCGATGCCTGATATCCGACAATAACCTGTGCATCAATATCAGTTCCAGAAAGATACTCCTTACAAACTTGAGCTACTAGTTTTCCTCCTTTATCAAAGACTTTGCACACTTTCGATTGCTCGAAAGGGAGTGAAGCAAAAGAGATTCCACCATTCATATCAACCATCTGCATATTTCCATCAGAACCTTTGTCCCAATCAGAAATAGAAATAGTCATTTCACCTATAGATGTATTTGAACAGGGTATTGTAAGAACGCTACGTTTGGTTGGTTCGAAAGTAAAATCGGCTCCCAGCTCATACACTAGGTCTCGTCCTCCAATATTAAGCTTAATAAAAGAAGAATTGGCTAATATCTTTTGCGGAATAACAATAACAGACTGCCCCACAAGGCATCCATCTTTTTCGACCCATGCACCATGTGGAATCATATTTTTAGAGATATCTAAACGCCCCAACTTATCTGATTCCAAATCATAATCACCACGAGTATACATATCCAACAAAGTTACTTTAGGATCAGCGCTAAGCAAGCTCTCGGCAGTAGAACCAGCAGTAGGTTGAAGGACAAAATCGACTAACGAAAATTTATGAGTATGATGAAGTTTTACCGAATTCCTACTAGGGACAATATCTTTTGATGCTGCTAACATAAAATCCGAATAGGTATAATCAGTATCCACCTTTTGATTATCACGCACAGATACGGACATTACACAGCTACCGGCTTGAAGAGCATACGATTTAAAAGGATAATAACTAAGAAACGAACACTTTTCGGCATCATAAGGATAGTACAACTGCTCTTTCGATACAGGTTTTGAATCAGCAAAATAAAAAGGTTCGTTATCTAAATACCTGTTCGTTGACAGTGTTTCATCCCCTGAAAGCAAATAAACGCCAATGGTATCTTGCGTTTCAAACGTATTATTTACTACTCGACTTTGAATGGGAGCGGAAAGTACTATAGGTATAGAACCGGATTTAATTTCATCATCAGAAATAGAGTTTACACACGAATAAAAAAATGTCATAGAGCTAATAGCAACTATTGATACAAGAGGATAAAATAGTTTTGTAAAAAGATACGTTTTTTTCATAGTAAGTATTTGTTGGTTATTTCAACAAAGATAGCAACCGAATATATATTAAAAAAATATCAGATACTAATGATTGTTAAACATGCCCGATATGAGAAGCTATAAATACCTCTGAATACAAGTAGTCAGTATTAATATAGAAAAAATAGAGATTTCTACATACCAAATAATATTGACATGCTTAAATGAATCCTTTGTTTTGAAATGCAGGAAATGATTAAATCCGGAATAAATAGCAATAGCCCCTAATATACCAATTATTGCCCCCACAAGGATATCACCAGGATAATGAACCCCAAGATATATACGGCTATAAGAATGAATGAAGGCCCATAAATAAATAAAGAGAGTCAATTTTCTATTTCGAAAAAACAGACAAACCATTGTAGCAAGTGCAAAAGAATTGGATGCATGGCATGACGGAAAGCCATAATGCCCTCCTCTATAGTTGTTGACAATATGAACTAAATTATATATCGGACTATCCGCATTGGACGGACGGGGACGATGAATGAAAGAACGAAGAATAGTACCACACATATAATCGGAAAATGCAAAATTGACCAGAAATAACGAAACAGCAAAAAGCAACGTTGTTTTAAAACCATACTTGACAAACAACACATATAAGATTGTAGCATACATGGGTACCCACGTCCATTTGTTTGTAATAAGGTCCATCAAAATATCCCAAAAAGAATTATGAAAGCTATTCAACCATAGCATCAATGAAGCATCTATATTTTGCAATATATCAATCATTGTTATTATCTTTTAGAGAGATCGTCGTACAATTTCTGTAAAAAAGCTTTTCCATAAGGCAAGTTTTTACCCTTGAGCCTACCTTTATCAGTCAACACTTTGTTCGTTTCACAATTAAAGAATACCGAATCATCGGGGCTAACCATACAGAAGGCATTTGGAATAGTAGAAAATCCAAAATGAGGTACATGAGGATTCATTATATCCTTACTAAATTGAAACATTTTATGCGATAATCCCAATTGAGAAAGTAATGTCGCAGCAATATCTATCTGAGAACCGTAAGTCGCTATTTTGGCAGGAGCCTTAACCGCACCGCCAGCAAAAATGAGAGGAATATGATAACGATCGAAGACATAGTTATCAATACCTTCGGGATAGACACCCAAATGATCAGGAACTAAAATGATAAGTGTATTCTTCCAATATGGAGTCGCCTTCAACTTATTGACAAACTCCCCAAGACAATGATCAGCATACGCAAAAGCATTGAGTCGCTCATTGCTTAACCTGTGATAGGGTACGTCATAAGGTTCATGGCTACTACTCGTTTGAATTACTTTCAAAAAGGGAGTACGTGCAGGTTGACGCAAATCATCCAACGCCTTTTGGAAAACATATTCGTCGGGTGCGCCCCATTTACTCAATCTCAATTTTGCAGAAAAATCCTTATCGCAAACAATTTTCTCGAAACCCGCCGTAACAAGGAAAGAGCGCATATCTGTAAAGTCAGCATCTCCGCCATAATAATACTTCAAGTCATAACCAACTTTCAACAGTTCTTTAGGGAACATTGGCAAAGTACTAGTCTTACTTGGATATTTCATAATGCTTGTGGTAGGTTGCGCCGGATATGCCGCAAGAATAGAAGCAAGTCCTCTGTCAGTACGAAAGCTATTGGCATAAAAATTAGTAAACAAAACCCCTTCTTGCCCCAGGCGGTCCATATTGACAGCGACTCCGGGAGTTCCACCCATCGTTGCCATAATCTTAGCAGAGAAACTTTCCAGCACAACGACAATGACATTAGGACGGCGAGTATTAAGCAACTGAGGTATTTTAGTATTACCCGTCACAGACGTTGTATCACGAAGCTGGGCAAACAATTTGTTTGCTTCCTCCGGTTTCATGAAACGATACATATCGTCAGTCTTCATATTCCCAATAGCAGAATTTAGTAAACTAAAACAAGGATTGATAGCAGCATGATTGAGTCGCTGGTTCTGACTGAAATAAGCTCGTCCCAAATTCATTGTCGAAGTCGTAAGGCTGCCTCTTATAGGCAAAAACAACAAAGCGGCACATAAAAACATTACCGCGGTAGTTTTGTATTTACTCTTAGAGTTAATTATAGGGCTACATCCAGTTGCAAAAAAATTATCAAAGCATAAATAGAAGACAAAGGCTAGTAGAATATATACCATAACTCCGAATACCACAAACCAAAGACTAACACTAGCTATCGCATCTTTTGGTGATGTGAAGAAATAGAATAGCGGTGTTGTATCAAGTCGAAATCCCCAATAGCTATACAACACCATATCAACCAAATAGATAAGAGGAAGTAATATCGATATAAAAATAAAATAAATTCTTTGCAACAAACGAATAACATCCGATCTAAGCCAGACTGAAGCAACAATCAACAAAGCCGGAACAATGGTAAGATATCCGGCAACAGACATATCCATCGAGAGCCCATGATAAATAACTTTGAAATAATCAACGAAAGAAACTGAATTATAAAGAGAGTGATTATAAATCATAAATATCGGCTTGAATAGCACCGACAGCAGAGTAAACCCCAGGAATGTTTTAAGTAATAAAAAAAATCTTTGTTTCATACTTTGGCTATATAATACAACAAAAGTAATACATCAAATCGAGATTGACGATTTTATTAATTAATTTTATATGATTCTTAATGCCTACAAAACCTTTGCATAAGAACGGTTAGTAAAACAATGATTGTAAACACTCGATTGTAATATCTTTGTTGCCATTTTGTAATATAGAGTAACGATCTTTGCAGTGTTGAAGAAGGAAATTTGTTCTTCTTGAACGACTCTCTATCGTCAAAGTGTAGAAACTGTCACCTTATCAACGGTGAATAGTTTCATTAATTCCGTTTCAGTAATATATTGACAGTGTGCATTCGAAGTGAATTCGAGTGCACATTTTGTTTTCACTCTAAGAAAAGAGAATATTGAAGCATATCCTATTTTAATCTATAAATTACTCGGTTTCATTTAATTTATTATTTAAGATAAAACATGATTTACTATTTTTATAACAAAATCACAACATAAAAATGATGTCACATAAAAAGGCTGAATTTACGTATTAATATCTCTCCCAATAGCAGCAATAGCTCTATTTGAGGGAAAGTTCGACAACTGCCAATAAAGACGTCTACAATAAAAAGAAAAACCTAAGTAATTACTTCTCTTCTTTATCTTTGATTTCTTAAACAAAGTAATTACTTTTGTAACACTATGGATATGAAACAAATTCGCAAACAAAACATATTGGAGCAATCCATCTATTGGGCACTTTGGCTAATTGTGTTTTTAACTCCAATGCTCGGAAATTTTCTGGTTGAGAAGAACTCTGCGAATCATTTACTAAGTTGGGATATGGTCGGTAAAGGTTGGTTGAGGATTTTGCCTTTCTTCGTTCTATTTTTAGCCAATAACTATATTTTAGTGCCCCACCTATTAACGCAAAAAAAATATTTGCATTATATCATTCTAGTATTCGTATTAATTGGCGGACTAGATACCTATAATCGACATAGCCGGCATGAGCATCATTTTCATGAAAACAGGTTGAGAGAAATAGAAATGCAAAACGGGACTTCCAATCTTGGGCTTCCTTCTAATTCTCCTACATACCCAGCGCAAGTACCTCCTCAATATAATAATCTCCGTCACCCGAATTCTCCTCTCAGAGATGAGCGAGCAATGAATGCAAGTAGAAGATGGCCGAACAGACCAGAACAGGAAGATAAAGACATCTCCGAATGTGATAAAGGACAGATGGATCATATTCCTCCTTCAGAAATAGGGCAGCATTTCAAGATGAAAAGCCCTCCCAATTTCCCAAAGATACTTTTCACATTAATTTATTCGCTTATTGCCATCTTAATGGTAGGCTTCAATATTGCCATAAGGCTAATATTCCAATCCTTTCGCGATGAAGAACGAATGAAAGAATTAGAAAAGGAAAAATTGAAAACTGAGTTACAGTATTTGAAGTATCAAATGAACCCTCATTTTTTTATGAATACACTAAATAATATTCATGCATTAGTCGACATTGATGCTGAAGAAGCCAGATCGAGTATTATTGAGCTTTCAAGGTTAATGAGATATGTACTCTATGAAGCCAGCAATCCGATGATTTCATTAGCTAAGGAATTACAATTTCAAGACAATTACGTCAATCTGATGAAGTTGCGTTTCATTAATAAAGTGCGCATCGAAATAGATGTTCCCAAAAGCATTCCGGATGTTCAAGTGCCGCCTTTAATATTTATAACTTTCACAGAAAACGCTTTTAAACATGGCATAAGCTATCAAAAAGATTCATTTATCAAATTGAAGTTACAAATAGACGAGCCAAATAATAAGATCATCTATTATAGTTCAAACTCCAATTGGGAAAAAGTGGAAGATAAGCACCACGGTATCGGACTCGACAATGTAAAAAAACGGCTAAATCTTATTTATGGCAGTGACTTTACATTAAGCATTAACAATGATAAAGAAAAAAACACTTTTGACGTTTTACTTATAATCCCATTAAGACGATGATGAAATGTATAGCAGTGGACGACGAACCTTTGGCATTAACCCAAGTTTCTTCTTATATTTCTCGAGTTCCCTTTTTAGAACTGATAAAATCTTGTTCTGATGCATTCGAGGCGATGCAGCTTTTGTCAGAACAGAAAATAGATTTAATGTTCATAGATATCAATATGCCCGATTTGAACGGCCTTGATTTTGTGCGTTCACTACCAGAAAGCCCATTGATCGTTTTCACTACCGCATATTCTGAGTATGCAATAGACGGCTACAAAGTAGACGCGGTAGACTATCTGTTAAAGCCCTTTTCTTTTCAAGATTTATTCAGAGCCGCCGAAAAAGCACGCCACCGATACGAATATTTAAGACAGGAACATGCACCGGCTCTTACAGACAATATAGAGATAAACGCCGCACAGATTGAAACAGACGGTTCACTCTTCGTTAAAAGCGATTACCGCATTGTTCGTATCACCATCAATGATATAAAATACATCGAAGGAATGAGTGAATATGTGCGCATATTTCTTGCAGATGAGACGAAACCGATCATTTCGCTGCTCAGCATGAAAAAGCTCGAAGAGATGCTACCTACATCACACTTTCTAAGAGTACACCGATCGTACATTGTCAACATGCAGAAAATTGTAGAAGTCTCACGGCTCCGTATCATTTTTGACAAAAACACATACATACCTATTGGAGACAACTACAAAGACAAATTTAATGAATATATAAACGGCAGGAGCATAAACCCCAAATAGATGTACAATTAAACAAATAGGGTCGATAGCATAGCACTATCGACCCTATTTGTTTAAATAAGAAAGGAACTTTTATTTAATTCCCAACTTTTTAGCAATCTCTTTTGGAATAGCATCTTTATGAACTAGAATATTAATTGTTTTGTAAGAAACAAATGCTTTCGATGCATACCATGTTCCGTGGTATTTACCGCTATCACCCCATGAATTCTTTACCATATAATATTCTTTACCATTCTGATCTTTAGCAATACCATAAATCAGCATACCATGATCGTCTGTTGTTTCCCAATCGTCAAAACCTTCCTGACGTTTTTCTTGAGTGATTGTTTCTTCAGGATAAGGTTTATCGGTCATAGCTCTGCGTTTGTCTGCAGTTCTCATGCCAGTCCAGCGAGCCATGTCGGTACCATCAATATCTTTCGAATTGGCATCAGGAACAACAGCAATACCTTCACGAGTAAATCCCGATTCGCTTACATCACTTCCCCATGCTACACAATAACCTTTTCCCACTGCGTTATCGATCACTTTCATAAACTCATCAAGCGGCAAGTTGTACGATTGTCCATTGCGCCAATTGTCTTCTATTTCAATAGCAAATTTGGAATAAAAAGGATAATGTGTGAAAGAAGTCAAAGAAATATAATCATCCAAGTTTAGACCTAAAGACTCCTCAAAGCTCTTGGGAGTATATGTTTTACCATTATAGGAAAAAGTTGCCGGGCATTTACCCAAATAGTTATCATAAATCTGTGACACACCATTGAGCCATACCGGAGATAATTTAGTTTGCTTGCCTTTTGCAATTGCATCAACATAGGCTCCCGCTACTGCATCCAACTCGCTGTGATTGTGCAAAGAATCACCATACATGATACCATGCATTACTGTTTGTGGAACAATGCCGTAATTTTTAAGACAATAAACGACATCATAAAAACTTCCACCAGGTGCAAAAGAACTGCTACCATGTAAACGGACATAATTAATTGCCCTATCTTCCATTGTTTTATGCACAACATACATTTCAGACAAATCATAAGTTCCTTTATTCAGGCGGAGCAACTCGCTTTCGAAAAAGCCAAGGCTCGAAAATGCCCAACAAGTACTAGAATGACTTTGATTTTTGATAGATGTAATCGGATTAGCCTTAACCGTCGTAAAAACAAAGCCTTCATTTTTAGTTGCCTCTTTTTGAGCAAAGATACTCAAAGACAACATCAAAACAGCTGATAAAACAAAACCCTTTTTCATAGCTTTAAATTAATGATAAAAAGTGATTGAACATTATTGTTAATTACAAAATTATTCGATTACTGAATCTTACTATGCCATACACGTTCGTTGAACGAAACATTAAGGAAGAAAGACAGCGCACGGTCTTTTTGCATATTCTTAGCACTATTGAACTGATCATTGTATTTCACTCCAAAAGAAACAGCATTGCCTCCTTTAAACATAAAGTTCAGACCGGTACTAACATAATAATTCTCTGCTTTCTTACCACTAATGACAACATAAGAATTACTTATCCCGGCTCCCAAAAGTAATTTTACAGGATACCTATAAAGATTACCAAAAGCACGTTGGGCACCGAACATTAAATAATGCTGGTTCTTATATTGAATGTATGATTCATTCGTTTCTGTTTTGCTCCAATCATAAAAACGATAATCGGCAGTAAGCAACCAACGGGCTGTCATATACGAGACACCAACTCCATAATATCCGGGCAAATAACGCTTACCGTGGGCGGGATTAGTGACAACCGCCGTTCCACCGGAACCACTAACAGCCGTCAGTGTGTTAGACTGATGCAATGGTTGCGTCAAACCATATACAAGACCGATCAGCATCGAACGTTTTTTATCGATATTCATTTGATACTGCGCGCCTAAATCCAAATAGAATGACTGCTTCTTCGAAACAAGTTCAGCAGTTGCCGTACTCTGTATTTCATCTTGCGTTATCGTTCCCGCCACATAGGACGCACTAGCGCCAACAGAAAAGTTTTTAAAGAGTAAAGCAGCTCCTGTAAGTCCCATTTTGGACAATCCCCCCGATCCCTCGAAGAGTGAAGCCACTTTGGAACCATTAGTACTGCCGACAACATCTTGATCAATAGTAGCGGCATATCCGCAACTGGTTACCGGATTAAGGAAAACTCCAACATAAAATTTTGGATTCAAGCGAAACCCGATACTCATATTGTTCAAATTGCCAACAACTGAATTACTGTTAGAACCTGTCTGACGATAGATACGATAAGCACCTTTCACACCCATATCAAAAATAAAACGTGCACTGTCAAGAGCTGTAATGGCCGAAGGATTGGCATAATTAATAAAAGTACCGCCTCTTAAGGCTATACCTGCTCCTCCAAATCCCGCATATTGGCCGCCTTCCCCATAAGCTATTTCACCAATACCGAACATTGAAGTCGGCGAATTTGTCGTATTTTGGGAAGAGAGTGAACAATACGGCAATATAATAAGGATTAAGATCAGGAATTTTCTCATTGCTTATCGTTATATGTTTTATAAAGAATAGTCAATTTGACTTTATTGTTTTCATTCGCAAAATTTCTATCGCCAAAGAGAGCTCCTTGACAAGTCGAAAAGAATTGTGCAGTCGGAAGCATCAATTTCAATTTCTTTTTGTTGGTACCTATTTTACCGAAGATTCCTTGTAGGAAGGACGTTATATCAAACGTATAATAAGTATTGAGATATGTATTGTAATCAGTCACCAAACTACCGGTCTGAACTGATGTGCCACCAGAATTGTACACCACATCTTCAGTAGAGCCGTTAGTATCGGCAGTATACAATTGCAACTTGGAAGGTAGCGGTTGTGAATCACCATAACTATATTTTACCGGATAGAACTGTAGAGCAGCGCTTTCAATACTGACCATCTGCCCGCTAGCCATCAAATCATTTAAATAGGGGAAATCAATCATAATATATAGTCCTGTCAGACCTTGCAGATGAGCTATATTACCCGTTAAAGAAGTCGACATAGCATTATTGATCCCCGGTTTCATAGTAGCCAAAGGAGTACCCGTACGATCAAAATTGACTTTATTAAACGATTTTCCACTATTGGGAGTGAAGACCATCTTCTTTGCAATAGGCTGATTGGTTATATCGTGATAATACATCGCGACAACAAAGCTGGAGTCATTCACCTGAAAGCCGTTCAACATGTTACCCGATGTTGGCAAGAAAGCAAATCCCTTGAAGTAATCACGAAAATAAGTCTGTTGCCGGAAATGAAGTTCATCATTTCGCATCATATCGAACCACTGTTGTCCAAGGGCATCAGGCAATCTTACTTCGATATCCTTTTTACGCTGTCTCGGATGTGGAGTAAACTTGATCGTTGTAATTGGGTCCGATTGATAACTCACAGATGATTTATTATACAAGTATCCTTTATCATCCATCTCTACATTTTGTGTCAGCTTGTGGACCGCTATTTGTTGAGGACCAGCCAATGTATCACCCACATAATCACCCGAGGCCCAAAGCCGAACCGTTAAAGAGTCAAATCGATATCGGTTATCGTTATTAACTGCATTCGACGCCAGATTATACTCAGTATAAAATGAAGTCGTTATATCACCTCTCGTAGCATCCTTATAATGTCCTATTTGACACACCGTGTCGGACGAAGTCGCTAAAGAATCACTCAAGGCCGTCGAGAGCAACACCGTACAGGTATCTGTCTGGATGTTATTAAATTTGCTATCGAACCATTTTTTACCTACCGTACTCTCTTCATCTCGGCACGAAGAAAATAACACACTACTTGCGGCTAATACAAAAGCAAATATATAAATTAGTTTTCTCATTCTTTAATTATTAAAATTGAGTCGCACTAAAAAGATTTGCAAAGAAACAAATTTTATTCGTCTTTCTCAAAAAACTATAGACAAATTAGCTAATTTTATAGTCTTCATTTTTTTTAGTCGATCTATTTAGGTTTTTTGTCGTTTGTTTTTTTGTTTGCATTACCTAATTATCTATATTTGTGGCTCAATTATAAAAAGATATTAACGATAAAAGAATAAAAAATGAAAGTAATGAATCTCCGAAAGAGCACGAACTACATGCTGCTCTCGTTATTAGTGCTGTTGTCAACGGCTTGCACAAGTAGTACTGAATACACATTGGGCTATTGGCATCAGCGTTCCGATTTCGACGGCAAATCGCGTGCCGGCGCAGCGTTCTTCACTATTGAAGATGTAGGATACATTTTCGGCGGTGGTAACGGCAAGAACCAACGTTTCAAGAGCATGTACAGTTACGATTTAAATAAAGACTTCTTCACGGAACTCTTTAGCGAGACCTCTACAGCTACTATGCCGAGTCCTCGCGAACTTGCAACAGGGTTTGCCGTAGGAGGTAAAGGATACATTACTTGTGGTTACGACGGTATCAACCCTCTTAAAGATACATGGGAATACACCCCTGCTACCAAGCAATGGAGACAAGTAGATGATTTCCCTGGAGATATCCGTTATGGTGCATTATCATTCACAATCGACAATTATGCTTATGTAGGTTGCGGTTACAACGACGACGGTAGTTTGAAAGACTTCTACAGATACGATCCTAATCAAGCAGACGGTAGCCATTGGACCAAAATAGAAGGTTACGGAGGTTCGAAACGTGCCATGGGTATGGCCTTCGTTATTAACAAGGTAGCCTATATCGTAGGAGGGAAAAACAATAATAACGATTGCAAAGACATGTGGAAGTTCGATGGAACGAATTGGACACGTCTTCGTTACATCACCAACGATGATGACTTGGTAGAAGGTACAGACAAAAGCTTCAACGACGATTATACAAGTATTGTACGCTACGGTGGTGTAGCATTCGCTTTAAATGGTAAAGGTTATATCGGTTTAGGTGCAGCAGCATCGGGAAGTTATCGTAGTAACTATTGGATTTATGATCCTACTACCGATTTATGGAGTAATAACGATGGTGATGTAACCGACTTTGCCGGTGCTACCCGCATCAATTCCGTATACTTCACCAACAAAGCAGGGAACCTTGGATTTGTAACAACGGGAGGTAGTGGTTCATCAAGCTTCTTTGATGATACTTATCAGTTCTCACCTGACGAATACAAAGAAAAATAATCTGAATTTTATTATAAAAAAAGTAGGCGGATAAAGTTTTTTATCCGCCTACTTTTTTTATAATTCTATACCTTATTATATATATAGAAAAACTATTTCGTCATTTCTTCCAGTTTTTCAACCAACCGTGCAGAATTTACTGTTGCAAAAACGACCTTTCCCTTACGATCCAAAAGATACATACTTGGTATCCACTTGATATGATAAGCTGCCGATATGGATGTTTCCTTCCATTTTTTCAATTCACTGACCTGCGGATATTCAATACCATATTTATTAATGGCATTTTCCCAAGCCGTTTTATCAGTATCAAAAGAAATTCCAATAAAAGCAACCCCTTTATCTTTAAATTGATTGTAAGCCTTGACCATATTGGGGGCATCAGATCGGCAATCGGGACACCAAGAAGCCCAGAAATCCAATACAACATATTTACCTTTATAAGATTTCAGATTCACCATCTTCTCTTTAGAGGTTTTCAACACAAAGTTAGGAGCTGCCGTTCCTACTTTCAATAAATCTGCCGTATATCGGCTTTCATCATTCGCTTCCTGCCCCATTGCCGATAAGCAAAAAAGAGACAGTACTATAGGCATCGCAGCCTTAAACAAAAAATTCATTTTCATATGCAAAATAATTAATTGGTTGATACGCTTCAAAATTAAGATATTATCCGCAAAGCGCCAACAATATAAAAGTAAATCACCATTTCGATTTACAAAAAAACAGACGTATGTCGCAGCAATAACTAACCGAAGTTACTGCGGTAACTAACGGAAGTTATCACCGCAACTAACGTTAGTTTCTTCTACAACATCCGTTAGTTGCTGCGGTGACATACGTTCGATTTTTTGCAAAATTGTCGTATGTTAGTTTTTTCGGTGACGTCCTTAAGTTTTTCAGAAAACGTATGGACGTTAACAAATTTAGGCCCATATGTGGTTTTAGGAAGATAAGGACGACACCGATTTGCTGAAATAATCGTGTATTATTGGCTGTTTGAAAAGGATTCGTGCCGGTATGAATCATTTCAATGTTTTTCTATAATAGTTTTAGTATCTGTTCCCGTCACCGTTATCAGCTGTATATCAGATATATATTGTGATGCGGTAGCAAAATGGGACTTCGCAAAGTGCATCTTCTCGGTGAGAATCAATGAATTACTATCTTTCATATGAGCTCTTTTGATCATGAGGCAAGATACTGATACTATTTTAACCACACCGAAGTGGTACTTATTAATGACGGAATCGAACTTAGGTTTTCAAAAAATGATAAGGGCGAACATAAAAATTCATAAGGACAAAAATAAAAGTTTATACATATAAACTTTTATTTTTGTCCTTATGAATTTCTCGCTGTCTATCAACGATTTGCGCGCGATACATTTATGCCTTGTCCCGATTCGGTTTACATTCGAGTGGTAAGACAGTAGCGAAAATAGTGTCCTACATGCTCTGTCGGCAAGGTTATGATAAGAAAGTATCAGAATATCAGAGAATATTCACGTTATAAAATAAGCAGCCCACCAATATCACTACAGATATTGATAGGCTGCACATGCCAAAAAGAAAGGCAAAAGAAGAGATAAAGGATGTATTTAAAAAGACACCTTACGGCTTCCGTCTGCCTCTTCGTCTATATTAACTTTTACTACGTCGCCGGGCAAAAGTTCTTCAATCAGTTCGGGCCATTCAATGAAGCAAACCGCTCCGCTAAAGAAATAATCTTCATAACCCATATCGTAGACTTCCGACAGTTTTTTAATACGATAAAAGTCAAAATGATAAATAAGTTCGTCGGCAATATCCGAACGATACTCATTGATAATAGCGAATGTGGGTGAAGTAATCACATCTTTCACACCAAGTTCTTCACAAACAGCTTTAATAAAAGTTGTCTTCCCTGCTCCCATTTTACCATAGAAAGCAAAAACGGTATTATCGCCCATTGCTTGCACAAACTGCTTTGCAGCTTCTTGAATCGTTTCTAAAGATTGAATTTTGATTTCCATATCTGTTTATTGTTTAGATCTAATAAAATAACTCCACAGTTTACAACACACATAAATAAGAATAGAGAAGAAAATGATTGTAGCTCCCGAAGGCACATTGAGCCAATAAGAGAGTAACAAACCACCCAGACAACTCAAAAAGCCTATACCGATGGACAACCATATCATTGTTTTAAAATTAAAAGTAAACAAATTGGCTGTCATTTGTGGAATAGTGAGTAATGAAATAACAAGTACAATACCCACCATACGAAGACATGCAACAATGGTGAGAGCTATAAATAGCATCAATACATACTCGAATAGTCCAACCGGAATATGTTGAGAATAAGAGAACTGCTTATCGAACGCTACCGAAATAATAGGATGGATAAATAGTATAAAAATAATAGCCAGAAGGCATGTGACCAAGCCCAACAGCCATAAATCCCCCTCTGATATAGTCAGAATATTCCCAAATAAATAGGTAGACAGATCGGGAGCAAAACCGGGAGCAAGAAAAGTGAATATAATGCCTACGGCCATACCAAATGTCCAAAAAACGGCAATAGCAGAATCCTCACGCATATCTCTCCGAGTACTGAGCCACTGAACGCCAATAGCCGAGAAGGCAGAAAAAAGAGCAGCACAAAGGATAGGCGGCAAACCCGAATAAAGAGCAATACCTATACCTCCAAAAGAAGCATGAGTGATGCCACCGCTAATAAACACCAGGCGGCGGGTCACGATATAGGTGCCTATGATACCACAAGCGATACTTGCAAGCAGACTACCCAACAATGCGTGCTGAAAAAACGTATAATGTAATAGTTCTATCATTTCTTTATTTGTTCGACATTACGTAGATCATTAATAATCAAAATCAACTCATCTTTCAGCCCCATGGGCACTTCAACACTGCGAAGTCGTAAACTTTGCACCCATTCGGGTACATCTTCCACCCGCATGGTATAAAGTATCTCTCTAAATTTATTCGTTTCTTCATCGGTATAATCTATCGCTTTCCACCCTTTGAATACATCCAATTCCTCATCATCAAAATAAACAATCTTAGTCACAGGTTTCACCGATTGGCAATTCAAACTGCAACATCCCTCGCCACATTTCTCCTCACAGGCCGCTATAGATGGAGACCGCTGACCGTTTTGCGATGAGCGGTGCAGCACAAATCCTGCCACATAAGCAATAACAGCCAATACGGCAAGCGACAAAAGAAGTATCCACACAACGTTCATTTTCTTTGCAAAGTTAGTTCATTTTGATGATTACCGTAAGAGTTTCAACAAATAATTGCGACTCAAATCATTTCCATCTTAAACCCGGCCTGTTGTAAATCATTCCAATAACCGACATAAGATTTATTGACCACTTGGGGGTGGTCTATACAAATAGAGCCGAACTTCAATGCCGCAGGAGCGAAAGCCATTGCCATTCGATGATCTTCATAAGTTTCAATAACGGCACCTTCAACAAATGGAGAGCGTTCGCCATCCCAAAACATGACACTCCCCTCTGCCTCGTCTTTCAGCACGAAGCCTAATTTATAAAGTTCCTTTTCGAGTGCCAAGACGCGATCTGTTTCCTTTATCTTCAACGTTTGCAGTCCTGTTATACGAAATGGTACACCCAGCAAAGCACAGGTAACAATAACCGTTTGAGCCAAATCCGGAATATCAGAGAAATCATCCTCAAAGTATGAGACGACAGTATTTACTTTCGTCAGATTGACACCTTGACTAGTGTATTCTGTATGAACTCCCAACTTTTCGAAAACGGCAGCAACACGACTATCTCCTTGATAACTACCACGACTAAGTTGGGTGAGCCTGATTGAGGCAACAGAAGATAGCGCCACCATCTCATACCAATAAGAAGCGGCACTCCAGTCACTCTCCATGGAATAGCTACGATCTATATAAGTAGAAGGTTTTATTATGATATCTGAATCTGACCAAAAAGCTTGTGCACCGAATTCTTGCATTAAGCTGATCGTCATATTAATATACGAACGTGATATGATACTTCCCGTCAAATGCAAATTCAATCCATTCTGCAATATCGGGGCAATAAGTAACAAAGCCGAGATATATTGCGAACTGACATTCCCGGGCATAGAGACCTCTCCGCCACACAAAGTAGAACCCGATATGCGCAAAGGTGGAAATCCTTCGTTTCTTTCGTATGCAATATTTGCCCCCAACGAGCGAAGCGCATCAACCAAAGGGGCGATCGGACGATGTTGCATCCGGTCAGTTCCGGTAAGAATATGGCATGACGATTGAGTCGAAAAAAAAGCTGTAAGAAAGCGCATCGCGGTACCAGCCGCACCTATATCAATGGTTGTCGGTCTACTTTTCAGCGCTTCGATCATCACTTTTGTGTCATCGCAATCAGAGAGATTAGATAATGGCTGTTTGCCTCCTGATAAAGCGTGAATAATCAGAACCCTGTTGCAGATACTTTTGGAAGCAGGTAGTAATATATCTGTCGATATACCCGATGGAGCACTTAGCAATAATCTGTTCATCTCTTTTATTCTTCTATTTGGATACAAAAATAAGAATTTTAAAGAATAAATAAAAAGTAAGACTGGAAATTAAACTATCTTTGTGTACATATATGGAAGAAGCGTTGAAATATCGGTTAAAAGAACTGGCGAATCGCTACGAGACAGCAGCCTTTCTTGATGGTGATCCGGCAC
Source organism: uncultured Bacteroides sp. (assembly GCA_963676865.2). Taxonomy (GTDB): domain Bacteria; phylum Bacteroidota; class Bacteroidia; order Bacteroidales; family Bacteroidaceae; genus JAAYUD01. Next base: position 933,060 of record CAXXSS010000001.1, read on the forward strand.
AATTCATGCACCGCTATTCGCTACCGGATGATGTAGAAATCATTGCATTAATCGCTGCCTCTCTGGCTTTTGGAGGACGTCCTCAGATACTTCGAAAGATAGAAGAGATCTGCCAGTTGATGAAACACAAGCCGTCGGCATGGATCAGACAAGAGAGATTCAACATTTCATTTCCCGAATCAAATGAGAAATTTTATCGATTCTATTCGTATGCCGATATGAGAGCATTCTTTTCTCAGATCAAGAACATTATAGATCGATATGGTTCAATAGGGACTTACATCAAACTGCGCTATGAAAAAGGAGTTCATCCTCTAAAAGCCATTGTTGAAGCCTTTGCCGATTGTTCTTCAGAAAGGAATCTGATACCAAAAGATATGCACTCCTGCTGTAAACGAGTAAACATGTTTCTCAGATGGATGGTACGCGACAACTCGGCAGTAGACATGGGATTATGGAACTGGATAGACAAAAAGCAATTAATCATACCTGCCGACACTCATGTCATGCAAGAAGCTCTAAAACTGGGCATCATCTCTAAAGCAGGCAGTTCGCTATCTAAAGCCATCGAAATAACAAACGCGCTTCGTTTAGTTTGGCCGGATGATCCTTGCAAAGGAGACTTTGCTCTATTCGGCTGGGGTATAAATCATCACTAAGATGTTAAATCATCTCAAAAAGAAGACATTAGAAGCAAAATCAAAGTATATTTGCCATAGTCTCACAAACAAAGTAGAACATGAAAAAGTTATTGGTATTAAGCTTAAGCATATCGCTCACTGCATGTGGAACAGCAGGTATGCAGGGTAATCCGGGAGCTATCCTTGTAGGCGCTCAAGCCGGAGGAATGGTGGGTTCTATCATTGGCAGTAGTTCAGACAGTTTTACGGGATGGGCGATAGGTAATGTGGTCGGAACAATAGCAGGTGCGGCGATAGGCAATGCCGTATCGACTCCCCACGAAAGTCAACAGCAGTCGGTTTCACCACGTACTTACGAACAACAAGACAATTCTTATCCCGAATCGTCCACAAATACTGACAATACTTCTAATCAGGGGCACTCTATTTATAAGAACGCAACACCATTCTTACCCGTGATGATTCAGAATATCCGTTTTGTTGATGAGAACAATGATCATATCATTCAAGCGGGCGAGTTCTGTAAATTGATATTCGAGCTCTATAATTCGGGAGATCAAATAGTGTACAACATCTATCCGAATATCACACTTTCCAATCCTAAAGTAGGTATTTCAAAACCGTTGCTTATAGATAAGTTAAAACCCGGTCAAAGGATCCGTTATACAGCGAGCGTTTACGGTTATAAAGGACTTCGAGACGGACAAGTAAGTTTCGCTATAACTGCTTGCCAGCAAAATGGCAATACGGGCGACCAACGACAATTCACACTTCAAACTCAACGTTAATAAAAGAATTTGAGATGAAAAAGATACTTCTCTTACTGATCGCAGTAATCTATTCATTCAATCAAAGTAGTGCATGCACCTCGGCTGTCATATCGGGACGTGCTACTCCCGACGGACGTCCATTGCTTTGGAAACACCGTGACACGGATTTCTTGCAAAACAGTGTGAAGTATTTTAAAGGAGAGAAATATTCTTTCATCGGAATAGTGAACAGTAGTGCAAAACATCCTACCGAAGTATGGATGGGCACCAACAGTGCGGGGTTCTCCATCATGAACACCCAATCGTACAATATTGAAAGGAATGTGAAAGATGATGATCGGGGCACAGCAAATGGAAGAGTGCTCTATAGAGCATTGGCCACCTGCGCTACCGTAGCCGACTTCAAGCATTTTCTAGACACCATTGCGAAACCGAGCAATATTGAAGCCAACATAGGCGTGATTGATGCACAAGGAGGAGCCGCCATGTTCGAAATAGGCAGTTATCGCTACACTTATTATGATGCAAACGACCCCAAAACTGCACCAAACGGATACATCGCCCGCACCAACTTCTCTTTCATGGGAGATAAAGATAAGGGAGCAGGATATGTGCGTTATCTGACCGACACAAATGCTCTCAATATAGCCTCTTCCAATCGAGAGATTACCCCTGCTTGGATATTCAGTGATTTATCGCGCTCTTTTGTTAATCCTCTTTTGGGCATTGACTTACGAAGCGGACATTATAACAAGCCGGAAACAAGCGGTTGGTTTGTCGATCAAGACTTTATTCCACGTCATTCATCAGCCTCATCTGTCGTAGTACAGGGAGTGAAACCCGGTGAAAATCCAGAGCTGACAACTATGTGGACAATCCTTGGTTATCCACCCGTCAGTGTTGTATTTCCCGTATGGGTTAAGGGAGCCGACGAACTATTACCTCGCCTACTTACTTCTACGCCAAAAGAGACCAACACGCCATTAGGTGAAAAAGTAGATGGTTTGAAAGCCAAAGTATTCAGTTATCACGAAGGAAATGGCAGCGAAAAATATCTCAATTGGGAAGTATTATACAATAAACAAGGAGATGGTATTATGCAGCGGCTCGCTCCTGTAGAAAAAGAAATATTCCATCGCACCGAACCTGTAGTAGAAAGATGGAGAAATAATAATACTCCCAATCTGGACGAAATGAAAAGTCTATATCATAATCTATCGACTTACATAACGGAACAATATGAACTACAGTTCCATTTATAAGCAACTCTTTTATGCAAAGGCTTATTGCAATTGAGATTCTTTAATGATGAACACCGAATTTGATATAAACTTTCGGCCATCATTCATTTTTTTCTCACCTTTGTACTCGTTATGAGATACAAAGATCACAATAATGCTATTGAACTAATGAACGAATGGGGATCTAAGCACCAGCCATTCGTCTTTTTTGTAGACTACAAACAACAGCAAATTTACATCGAGAAGATGGAGAATGTCAACTCTGAAGAAGTAATATATCGCTTCAATGAAATGACAAACGAGAATGATACGACAACAGAACAAGACAAATCTGATATTGCCCGACGAATGCAATGGCAAACCTTTCCTGAAAGCCTCAACCAATACAAACAATCATTCGACATCGTGATGAGAAATATTTTAAAAGGAAATAGTTTTCTGACCAACTTAACCTGCTCTACTCCTATTGCTACAAATCTTTCATTAAAAGATATTTACTGCCTATCAAAAGCAAAATACAAGTTGTGGGTTAAAGATATGTTTGTAGTCTTCTCTCCCGAAATATTCGTTCGCATCAAAGGGAACAAGATTTCGTCTTATCCGATGAAAGGAACAACAGATGCTACCCTACCGAATGCCGAACAATTGCTGATGGAAGACATAAAAGAAGCGGCAGAACATGCCACTATTACTGATTTAATAAGAAACGACTTGAGTATGATATCAGAGCATGTACGAGTAACAAAATACCGATATATAGACCAACTCGAAACAAATCGGGGACCAATACTACAAACGAGCTCTGAAATATGCGGAACATTGCCCGAAGGGTTTAATCGACATTTGGGAGAGCTGTTCTTCAAGTTGCTTCCGGCAGGCTCTATTACAGGAGCACCAAAGATGAAGACAACACAAATTATCGAAGAAGCGGAACACTATGATCGACGTTTTTATTCGGGAGTTATGGGATACTTTGACGGATACGATTTGGACAGCGCAGTGATGATTCGCTTTGTAGAACAGCAAGAAGAGGGGAAAATGGTATATAAAAGTGGAGGAGGCATTACTTTTCAAAGCGACGTTGTAGATGAATATAACGAAATGAAACAAAAAATATATGTGCCAATTTATTGAAACAATTCAGATATTAGATGGAAAGATTCGTTTATTAGAGTATCATAATAGACGAATGAATGAAACGATCCAATATTTCTTTGGAAACAGCAAGCCTATAGACTTGATACAATACATCAGCAGTCCTAATCTAGCAGGGGAAATAAAGTGTCGAATCGTTTATGACAGCAAGATTGTGGATGTCAGTTACACCTCATATACAAGGCGTTCCATACAATCTTTAAAATTAGTACGAGATGACGAAATAGACTATTCTTACAAAAGTATAGATAGAAGCCGGCTCTTGCAGTTGTCAGCCCGAAAAGCAGAAGCAGATGAAATCTTAATCGTGCGGCAAGGACTACTTACAGATACAAGTTTCAGCAACATCGCCCTGTTTGATGGCAATGAGTGGAGCACTCCTGCACATCCTTTGTTGAAAGGTACCCGACGAGCGTATCTTATAGATCAAGGTCTCCTACACGAAAAAGAAATTCGTACAGAAGACCTATATCATTATCAGAAGCTTAGCCTTATAAATGCGATGATAGACCTCGGTGAAATTGAAATACCGATAATCCATATCAAATAAGCGCTATTTATTAAATGCTTCAATTGCTTGAACCAACTCGTCTATTTCTTCCGGTTTTGTATCAAACGAAGTCACAAGTCGGATTTCGTTATTCGCTTCATTCCAAATATAAAAGAAGTATTTCTCTTGCAAGTATTCGATAAGCGGACGAGGCATTGTCATAAAGAGCTGATTACTTTCAACCTTTTGTGTGAAACGGATGTTAGGAAATTGGTTCAAAGCACTATATAGTTTCTGAGCCATTGCATTGGCATGCTGTGCATTAGTCAACCAAACGCCCGTTTCGAGATAAGGGATAAACTGGCATGACAAGTAACGAAGTTTAGAAGCGAGCTGTGCCGACTGCTTGCGGAAGAATTGGGCATATTTCTTAGCCTCTTCATCAAACACAATGACACACTCTCCAAGCATTAACCCATTTTTAGTCCCTCCGAACGACAAAACATCGATACCGGCATCGACAGTCAATGCCTTGAACGAAAGATGTAGCGACGCACAAGCATTAGCTAATCGAGCACCGTCCATGTGGACTTTCATCCCATTCTGATGCGCCAATGAAGTGATTGCTTTCAGTTCTTCAGGAGTATAAATGGTGCCCAGCTCCGAACATTCGGACAAATAGATAGCACCCGGTTGCGAATGATGTTGCACACCAAATCCCACTAAATAGGGCTTTATCAACTCTGGAGTCAATTTACCGTCTGGAGTAGGAATGGAACAAATGTGGCAGCCTGTCATTTTCGCAGGAGCGCCGCACTCATCTATTACAATATGGGCGGTTTCGGCACATAAAATAGAATTAAAGGGGCGAGTAATGGTTTGCAAAGCAACCGCATTACTACCGGTTCCGTTAAATACAAAATAGACATCACAATCGGGGATAAATGCTTGGCGAATCTTCTCTACAGCTTCTGCTGTCCATGGATCGTCCCCATATCCCACTGCATGATCTGAATTAGCTCGAACAATAGCATCCATAATCATTGGATGTACGCCCGAATTGTTATCCGATGCAAAACTTCTCATTTTATCTTTTTATTTTAGTGTCACAAAAGTAACAAAAAGTTTCATTACTTTTGCATTATGAAACGAAATGATTTATATAGTATACTACATACCATACTGTTACTCGCAATATGCATCGTCACCTTCTTCCTTAACAACCGTACTATCTTTTTCGGAAAAGAGTCTTATGAGGTTGCCATGACCCATCGTCTTATTGCCGCAGCCTCGGCCACCATCTTCATTTTTTTCTGTTATTTACTGGGGAAAGAGATCTCGCGACGTGAAGATTTTGCATGGATTGCTGCTCTATTGCTCTGTACCAGCTATCGGTTCATCCTTTTCGGCCGGATTCCATCCGATGTACTTTGCAGCCATGCAGCAATGGCAGGAGCTTTATTTTTCATGTTTTGTACTTTCAAAGAACATCAGGGCACTTACCTCTCGGCCATATTAGGTGGTTTATGTCTAGGCCTTTCTTACCTTTCCAACCAATGGCTTTCGTTCTTTATATTACTACTGCCTTTCTGTATCGTCTTCTTGCTGTTTTATCGCCCCATTGAATGGAGAAGATGGAGGCAAATACTGATAATTCTTGCTATCACACTATTTATGGCCTGTATACCTTATCTGCATCTTGATTTTATGAACAATGAGCCCTATCGATATGTATTCGGCAAAAAATGCTTGTTATGGACTACCAGCAGTCATTATTCATGGTCTTTCTATATTCCTATACTATGGAGTATGGGGGCTTGGACTTTCTTGTTTTTAATTTCCCTGCTGTTATCTTTTTGGACCAAACAATTGAAAGACAAACAAACATATCTATCCGGTTTCGTCTGGTTGCTGCTACAATTCGCCCTTATATCGGCAGCACCCCAAAAAGATATTAATTATCTTTTGCCACTGATGTTACCAACAGCCTATCTGATGAGTTCTATTGTGGTGCATTGGAAAGAATCTTTGGGACGACGTTCGCGCCACTTGGCAGAGCAGTTATTCTTGATCAATAGCTATGCACTATCTGCCATTTGTCTATTACTACCTATCATCGGTTATTGGTTAGTATACAGAGCCGGGTATATGATATTCGACCGTTATTTGTTGCTCTCCATTTATACTTTTATTATTAGCGGTTGTCTCTTCATCGCCTCTTGGAAACGAATGCCCTATTTCATCATTTATAGTCTGACAGCACTACTCTGTGTTGGAGAAGTCATGATGTGACAAAAAAGCATTCGGACATTCTGTCAGAAGTCCGAACGAAAAAGGGAGCCAAGACACCGCCGTCTTAGCTCCCTACAAGTATAATCTATTAATATTATGCTATAGCAAAGTAGTTGTAAAACTACATCATGCCGCCCATACCGCCCATACCGGGATTACCCATAGGCATTTCGGGCTTATCTTCTTTCTTGTCTACGATAACACATTCTGTTGTCAGGAACATACCTGCAATAGAAGCTGCATTTTCGAGAGCGACTCTATTCACTTTAGCCGGATCGATAACACCTGCAGCGTGCATGTTTTCATAAACGTCCTTGTGAGCATTGTAACCGAAGTCACCTTTGCCCTCGCGTACTTTCTGAACAACAACAGCACCTTCTTTGCCTGCGTTTTCTACAATCTGACGAAGAGGTTCTTCAATAGCACGGCGTACAATCTGAATACCGGTCGTTTCGTCGGCATTATCACCTTGTAGGCCTTCCAATTTCTCGGCAGCACGAATATAAGTCACACCACCACCAGGGCAGATACCTTCTTCGATAGCAGCACGAGTTGCACAAAGAGCATCGTCAACGCGGTCTTTCTTCTCTTTCATTTCAACCTCAGACGCAGCGCCAACATAGATCACAGCAACACCACCCGACAATTTAGCCAAACGTTCTTTCAGTTTGTCGCGATCATAGTCGCTCTTAGTCTCTTTGATCTGAGCCTTGATCTGCTCACAACGATCTTTGATAGCTTGTTTGTCACCACTACCATTCAAGATAATAGTATTATCTTTATTAATCGTTACTTTCTCGGCTGTACCAAGCATTTCGACAGTAGCTTGTTCTAGCTTCAAACCTTTCTCTTCGCTGATCACAACACCACCGGTCAATGTAGCGATGTCTTCAAGCATCTCTTTGCGACGGTCACCGAAGCCGGGAGCTTTAACAGCGCAAATCTTCAACTGCGAGCGCAGGCGATTTACAACCAAAGTAGTTAATGCTTCGCTATCCACATCTTCTGCAACAACCAACAAAGGACGACCCGTTTGTACAGCAGGCTCCAAAATAGGTAAGAATTCTTTTAGATTAGAAATCTTTTTATCGTAAACCAAGATATAAGGTTTCTCCATTTCGCAGAGCATCTTTTCTGCATCTGTTACAAAATAAGGAGAAAGATAACCACGATCGAACTGCATACCTTCCGTATGACCTACGGTAGTATCTGTTCCCTTGCTTTCTTCGATAGTGATAACGCCATCTTTAGTTACCTGCTTCATTGCATCAGCAACCAATTTACCAATAGTAGCATCATTATTGGCAGACAAAGTAGCAACCTGTTCGATCTTATCATAGTCATCGCCAACAGTTTCGGAGATTTCTTTAATATTTTCAACAACTTTAGCAACAGCCTTATCGATACCACGTTTCAAATCCATCGGATTGGCACCGGCAGTTACATTCTTCAAACCTTCTGCAACAATAGCCTGAGCCAAAACAGTTGCAGTAGTTGTACCGTCACCGGCATCTTCGCCTGTTTTAGAAGCAACTTCTTTGAGCAACTGTGCACCAACATTCTGGTATGCATCAGACAACTCAATTTCTTTGGCAACCGTTACACCATCTTTAGTGATATGAGGAGCACCAAACTTCTTTTCCAAAATAACATTGCGGCCTTTCGGTCCAAGAGTAACTTTAACGGCGTCAGCCAAAGCGTCAACACCCTTCTTTATCTGATCGCGGGCGTCGATATTGAATTTAATTTCTTTTGCCATAATTGTTTAAGTTATAATTTTTAATTAGTTAGAATGTGTATTGATTATTATTTCAGCACAGCCACAACATCCGACTGGCGCATGATGAGATATTTGGTTCCGTCAAATTCGACTTCAGTTCCGGCATATTTACCATAAAGAACTTCGTCGTTCTCTTTCAGAATCATTTCTTCATCTTTAGTTCCGTTGCCAACAGCAACAACTTTGCCTTTAAGAGGTTTCTCTTTTGCCGTATCAGGAATAATGATACCACCGATAGTTTTCTCTTCTGCAGGAGCAGGAAGAATCAATACTCTGTCTGCTAATGGTTTAATGTTCATAATACTTTACTATTTATATGTTATACAATTATATATTAAATGTTGTCCTTAACGGACGCAAAATACATATTACGAAAACTGTGCCAAAGCTATCATTATAACTATAAAATTTTATAATGGGCTATTCACTTCTACTACTATTCCGGCCGTGCGATGTTAAATTCTTATAGCAACAACCATCCCTTGAATACTGAAATTTGTTTCAGCCTATATTCTAAAAACTTCGGCACCTTCGATTTTTATAACGGATAAGGAGATCAAAAAACTTCTTCCTTACGTAGCTTGCGACTCACGCCCGTGAGTCGGAAAAAACATATGGACGAAATTTGCGACTCACGGGCGTGAGTCGCAAGCTACGTAAGGATGTCGACACCAGAACATATAGCACACACCGCTCTTACTCTATTATCACACCAATAAAATTACGTGAAGCCAATGCCAAGCACCGAGATAAAACGTTTTAAGTGGTCCTTTAGTGCTCGACAGAACTAATAAAAACAACATCAATGATTCATACCAACCTGAAAAATAGTTCGATATTAAAGCATTTCTATCTCTTATTTCTCTTTTATCACAATAAAATCAAATACAAAAAGAAATAATAAAGAGATTATCATGTATATTTGCAATAGCATGTAAAATGAAAATAGAGAAAGATGAGAAAAGCATTATCGATTATTTTTTTGAGTGTGATGCTACCCTGGCACTTGCAGGCACAAACCGCGATAGAATTGTTGCAAAAAGTATCGACCTTCTTAACCCAACAAAAATGGGAAGAAGCTACCAATATCTATCAACAGGCGATAGGAAAAGATGCAGAACGAGCAGATATTTATTATCGTGTAGAAGTCGATAAAAGCTCACCGGCCGCATTATCTTTTGCCGAGCATTTGGCAGAATACTACAAAAACACGAGAGATTATAGCAAAGCTTATAATTATTACAAAATACTGCTGGCGAAAGAACCGAATGATGCTTCTTTCTTGTCGGGATGTGCCGAATCTGCTTTCGGCAAAGGGAAAGAAGATGAAGCGGTAGCTCTGTACGACAAAGTCATTAACCTAAACCCCAACAACCTACGTGCAAACATTTTCTTAGGAAGCTATTTCTTTATGCAAGCAGAGCAAGATAAACGAAAGTTAGACAACAATTTCAAGCGCATTGCCACTCCTTCCAGCATGCAGAAAGCCCGATACAGAGACGACTTAAAAGCACTCTATACCTCGGATTATCATAAAGCCAAAAACTATTTGGATAATGTCGTTAAGCTTTTCCCTTCGGCCGAAGCTAAGAAGATGCTAATCACCATAGCCGAAAGGGAAAAGGAAATGGAATAAACGTCTTTTATTTCTTGGACGTCGTTTTCGTTCCTTGGAATGACTTCACAACACCTTTATAAGTCCCTATCGATTCGTAAAGAATCGGAGGACGGACTGCACTGCTTCCCAAAGCTTTGTTCGAAGAGGTTACCGTAGAAGAGTTGAATTTTGTTCCGGGGATAAACAGACCATAATTGAGAACGAAGCGTATCCGCGCTCTTTGATCGGTAGTAAAAGCATTGCTTTTGCAATATTCATAATCCATGATATTGTCCCCATTGAAAGTAGCACTCGTCTCACAATTCGTACGGGGCAACAAATCAGACAACGTAAGATCCTTATGTGTCTGAATGTAATTGACCAACCATTTTTCGTAAGTGGATCGATCATAATTAGGTGTATCCCCACAATAATCATTACCGGAGCATTGAGTAGCTCCCACTTCGGTGAAGACATGAAACAAGCCAAGGTAATGACCCAGCTCGTGAGCTATAGTAACTGAAACGTCGTAGGGGTTATAGTATCCGGAAGTAGGATCGTACTCATATATAAACGAGCTATTGATAGAAGCACAATGAGGATATTCCCAATTGTGAGTAAGATAATAATCACCCACAGTCAACCCGGTAAGTGTCTTGGTGCTACTCACGTAAGGAAGATGTGTAATACCCATGGTAACATATCCACTGTTATCCGTTTTAAACTCATAAAGAAATACGTTAATATATTTATTCAAATTCCATAACATACTGACATATTTACTATTATCTGTCAAATCGCCATGCATAAATTTATCGCATTCCAGCGAATCGGTAGATATATATTGCCTATCGATGCCTGCTTCCGAAAGGGCACTGCCATTAGGATCGGTCGTGGCTAAATCGAATTCCAGATTTATATTATTGTTGCTATAAAGCGTATTAACAGCACTCATAATCTTGCTAATCTGTGTCTGAGTTACATGCTGCAATGCATCTGTAGAGGTATGATACAAGACATGGAATATAACAGGAAGTTTATATTTCTCTTCGGCAGCCTGTGTACAAGTAGCTGTGGTAATAGTAGCCTTGTTTACATTAAAAGCCAAATTGGCGGTACGTTGAAGGGGGCTTGTATTGGCAACAATGGAGATGGTCGTAGTTGCTGTAACTCCTGCTTTGCCCGAAGTAACGCTAGGCACGCACCATGTCTGATCGCTCAATAATGTCCAATCATAATTCGAGACAACAGAAAGAGTCGTTGTTGAGGCCACACTATTTGTAGAGATAGACGACGGAGAAAGTTTAACGTTGGGTTCTGCGTTATTATCCGTCTTACAAGCCGCAAAGATAAACAGTAGCGGCAAAATGAGCAACAAGTTTCTTTTCATATTCGTTTCTATCTAATATTTCATTCAAATTTAACAAGTCTATTAGCTTAGATGAAAAGTTTTCAGCCAACCGACCTGTTTTTCCTATTTATCGCACTATTTGTATTATCTCTATTCGCGCATTACTAATCGGGCAAAAAAGAGACTTCCTTAAAATGGTATGTTCTTGTCTTCCCCGTTTTATCTTCCAACACAAGAGTTCCCAACGGAAGGATGTCAGTAATACGAGCAGAGAATACTCCATCGGCATCCTTATATCGATGAAAAAAATCTCTACGATACAAAGAATGAATATAACGATTCATGATGATAGAGGCTCCACCTTCTTTAAAGAGTCGATAATACTCCAGAACCCTATCCATTATTTGATTCAATATCTCCTCCTTCTCCTTTTCTTCATTAATAATCTGAATTAAAGAAATAGGATTCGGGGCATCACTCCTGAAAATATTTTGATTGATATTAATACCTATACCGGCAATACTCTGCTGAATTGTTTCTCCACAAAGCTCATTCTCAATAAGAATACCGCAAATCTTCTTATCCTGCCAATAAATATCATTAGGCCATTTCACAGAGAAACCGGAACAAAAGCAGTTAAGTGTATCTCTAATTGCCAAAGCAATGAGTTGCGACAAATAGAATTGTTGGCGTGCGGGACAGAACTCGGGATAAAACACAAAACTGAAAAGTAAATTCTTCCCTTTTTCCGACTCCCACGAGTTACTAGCCTCCCCACGTCCTGAATACTGAAAGTCGGCAACGACAGTACTAAATTCGTCCAAGCGTCTTTCTTTGCATTGTGCTTTCAAATAGCTGTTGGTCGAATCGGTTTCGGCAAGATAAACGATCGGCACTGACAATTTCTCCTTCATAATCTTTTAATTGTAGTAGGATAAAATGCTTCCTCGATATGTTCTATTTCAAAATTCGTCCCATCTCCCGTTACCGATAAAATATCAAAGCGTATAGATTGGTCCAATTCATAAAGTTTTATATAAGTATCGGCTGCTCTCATCAAACGAGTTGCTTTCTTGGCATCAACCGCCTCAAAAGGTTCACCATAGTCATTATCTTTCCTCGTTTTTACTTCAATAAAAATAATTTCATTGTTTTTGATTGCAACAATATCTATCTCAAGATGCCCACGACGCCAATTACGATGCCTAATAGCATAATCGTTCTTTTCCAAATAGGCGACCGCAGCATCTTCTCCCGCTTTTCCTAACATTAAGTGTTCTGCCATATTAATGTCGTTTTCACAAAAGTAGTCTATTTCTCCCAATAAAAGCATAAAAAGATGTACTTTTGCAGCTTATTAGTATAGAAGATAAGAGTATGGAAGACGATAATTACTATATGAAGCAAGCTTTGGCAGAAGCTAAAGCAGCCGAAGACGAAGGAGAAATACCTATTGGAGCAGTGGTTGTATGCCAAGGGCGTATTATTGCCAAAGCGCACAATATGACACAACGTTTGATTGATGTAACTGCACATGCCGAGATGCAGGCCATCACTTCGGCCTCTGCCGGACTGGGAAACAAATATCTCAATGAATGCACACTCTATGTCACTATTGAACCGTGCGTCATGTGTGCCGGAGCTATCGCTTGGGCACAATTAGGCCGATTGGTTTTCGGCGCTGCCGACGAGAAGCGAGGCTTTAGCAAGTATGCAGATAATCTGCTTCATCCTAAGACTGTTGTATTGAGTGGTGTCATGGCAGAAGAATGTGCGGCACTCATGAAATCTTTTTTTGCAAGAAGGCGCTGAGTCAGTTTGAGTCAGACTTTTTATCGGCTTCTTTCACTTCCTCAAAGTCTACATATTCGCCTTCATCATCTCCGAATATGTGTTTTTTCGATTGTTCATCGTTTTCCATCGTCTCTTCATTTCCTCCCTCGCGGGCATTACCCTCCTGTCGCTTTCCAATATGCAACAACGTCTTTATGACGCGGACTACAAACATCAGCCCGAAAAGTATAATGAAAATAAAAATAAGAAAAACAAAAAGGAGAAATTGCATAATCTATTTTTTAGAAAGATTCAGATTATTGACAAGCGAAAGTAATATATACCATAGTATAATAGCAGCCAAACAAATGCGCCCCAAACCGAACATCGGTATACAAACTATGAGAAAAAGATAACGAAGCTTATTTTCACTCCATTTTAAATTCTCGAACTTAAGAGAGAACATAGGAATCTCGGCAACTAACAACCAGGAGGATATCACAATCATAACAAGCAGCACAATCACATTGAGTGGAGCCATCAAATCAGGGAAACCCAGAGCAAAAGAGATCCAGAAAAGTGTATTTGCCGGTGTAGGAAGTCCTATAAAAGAATGTGTCTGACGAGGATCTATATTAAATTTAGCCAATCGAAGGGCAGAGAATACAGCAATAAGAAAAGCCGAATATGACAATATACTACGAGCGCCGATCAAAAAGGTAGGCCAATAAACGACAGATTCAGCAGAACGAGTGAGCAATGAAAGGACTATCATTGACGGTACCAGTCCAAAGCTAATATCATCGGCTAACGAATCAAGTTCTTTACCAATAGGAGAAGAAACGCCTAATGCCCGAGCCGACAAGCCATCAAAGAAATCGAAAAACGCACTTAACAGAATAAAGATAAGTGTAACGCCGAACCATCCGCCCAAAGCGAAGATACAAGCGATACAGCCCGAAAATAAATTCAGGCACGTTAACGTATTCGGAATAGCTTTTTTAATTTGATTTATCATAATTACTAAGATAATTTAGCAATCACTGTCTGGTTGCCAACTGTAGATTGTCCCATACCAACATATATTTTGGCATCGAGTGGAAGAAACAAGTCAACCCTCGAACCGAACTTTATAAATCCAAGATGTTCGTCAATGTAGCAGACCTCACCTTCTTCAGCGTAAGTAACAATACGACGTGCTACCGCACCTGCTATCTGCCGAACCAAGATTTCAGTACCTTCAGGAGTTTCAATAACGACCGACGAACGTTCATTATCAAGACTGGCCTTAGGCAACCAAGCTTTCATATACTTTCCATTCTGGTGTTTCATCATTTTTATCGTTCCATCAACCGGATACCAGTTAGCATGAACATTGAATACACTCATAAAAATAGAAACCATGATACGCTTGTCGTGAAAATATTCATTTTCTTCAACCTCCTCAATAACTACGATCTTCCCGTCAGCAGGTGCAACAACGACTTTTTCCGTACTTTTGCCAAAGACTCGAATAGGACAACGGAAGAAATTGACTACCACGCCATAAACCACCAACGATACGACAGTAACACCATAGAAAGGGATCTTAGTAGTAAACACAAAATAGGACAGCAAATCTATCGCTGCGAATAACAAAAAGCCCAACACTAAGGCATGAACACCTTCATGATGTAATCGTATTCTCTTAAATCTTTTCAATCGATTCATACATTTAAATATATTCGATTGCAAAAATACTTCTTATTTGATTAACGCCAAAACTATTTAAAAGAAAATAAGGTGTTGATAACTTTTTTGCGTTTCTTTTTGAAGAGACAAAAGGATAAAGTAACTTTGATGCCTACAATAATATAATAAGATACAATGCAGGATTTCATCCATATTCATGTTCACACCCAATATTCTATTCTCGATGGCCAGGCCAGCGTAAAGAAATTGGTAGACAAAGCCATTGCCAACAAGATGAAAGGCATCGCCATTACGGACCACGGGAATATGCTAGGCATCAAAGAGTTCACGAACTACGTCAACAAAAAGAACGATGCAGTAAAAAGCAATATAAGAAAAATAGAAGCAAAAATTGCCGGCATCGAATCGGGAAAAGAAGTTGTAGATAACAAAGATGCAGCCCTTGCCGAAGCGCACAAAGAACTGGAAGAAAAAAGAGATAAATTATTTAAACCTATTATAGGCTGCGAAATGTACGTAGCTCATCGCTCTATGGAACAAAAAGAGAGCGACAAAGATCAAAAGAGCTATCATCTTATTGTATTAGCAAAAAATGAAAAAGGCTATCACAACCTTATCAAATTAGTATCTAGAGCATTCACCAAAGGTTTTTACTATAAACCGAGGACCGACCGAGCTGACTTGGAAAAATACCACGAAGGCTTAATCGTTTCATCAGCTTGTTTGGGCGGTGAGATTCCCCGCAATATTCGGGCAGGTCGTTTTGAAGAAGCAGAAGAGACCATTCAATGGTATCACAATCTGTTTGGAGATGATTTTTATCTGGAAATACAACGACATAAAGCGACAGTAGAAAGATCGAACCATGAAACTTATGCCGAGCAAGAACTTGTAAACAAGAAGTTGATAGAATACGGCAAGAAGTTCGGTATCAAATTGATCTGCACCAACGATGTACATTTCGTTAACGAAGAAGATGCCGAGGCACACGACCGACTCATCTGTTTAAGCACAGGCAAAGACTTGGACGACCCGCGCAGGATGCTTTACACCAAGCAAGAATGGATGAAGACGCGGGAAGAAATGAACGAAATCTTCGCCGACGTTCCCGATGCACTATCGAATACGCTCGACATTCTCAATAAAGTAGAATACTATTCGATCAATCATGCTCCTATTATGCCGACGTTTGCTATTCCGGAAGAGTTTGGTACCGAGGAAGAATATCGCAAAAAATATACGCAAAAAGATTTATTCGACGAGTTTACCTGCGACGAACATGGCAACGTAGTCATGCAACAGAAAGACGCAGAAGGCAAAATAAAGAAGCTGGGTGGTTACGCCAAACTTTATCGTATTAAACTGGAAGCCGATTATCTAAAGAAGTTGGCTTTCGATGGAGCAAAGAGTTGTTATGGAGATCCGGTACCGGACGAGATAAAAGAGCGTCTCATTTTTGAACTACACGTCATGAAGACGATGGGTTTCCCGGGTTACTTCCTCATTGTACAAGACTTTATCAGCGCGGCCCGCAAAGAACTGGGCGTATCAGTTGGCCCGGGACGTGGTTCGGCAGCCGGATCGGCAGTTGCATATTGTCTAGGCATCACTAAAATAGATCCGGTAAAATATGATTTACTGTTTGAACGCTTTTTGAATCCTGATCGTATATCGCTACCCGATATTGATGTCGACTTCGATGATGAAGGACGTGGAAAAGTATTAAACTGGGTGACTCAAAAGTATGGGCAAGAGAAGGTGGCCCATATCATCACTTACGGTACTATGGCCGCCAAGATGGCCATAAAGGATGTTGCACGAGTCGAAAAGTTACCGCTCAGCGAATCGAACACATTAGCAAAATTCGTACCCGACAAGATCCCCGGAAAGAAAGCGGTTACATTGAAAGACGCTATCGAGATGGTTCCCGAGTTACAGGCGGCCGAAGCTTCGACCGACCAATTGGTAAGCGAGACCATGAAGTATGCTCAAATGCTGGAGGGCAACGTTCGAGGCACAGGTGTTCATGCCTGCGGTACTATCATTTGCAGGGACGATATTACAGATTGGGTTCCGGTTTGTTTGGCCGATGATAAAGAAACGGGAGAAAAACTACTTGTTACTCAATACGAAGGCTCGGTGATCGAAGATACCGGACTTATCAAGATGGACTTTTTAGGTCTGAAGACACTTTCTATCATCAAAGAAGCTGTCGACAACGTCAAACTCTCAAGAGGTATAGACATCGACATCGACAATATTGACATAGAGGATGCTGCAACCTATCAACTATATTGCGAAGGACAGACGATTGGTACCTTTCAGTTTGAGTCGGCAGGAATGCAAAAGTATTTAAGAGAGTTGCAACCTTCCACTTTCGAAGACCTTATAGCCATGAATGCCTTATATCGCCCGGGCCCAATGGATTATATTCCCGACTTTATTGATCGCAAATTGGGAAGAAAGCCAATAGTCTACGATATTCCAATCATGGAAAAATATCTGAAAGACACTTATGGCATTACAGTCTATCAAGAGCAAGTGATGTTGCTATCTCGTTTATTAGCAGGTTTCACTCGTGGCGAATCAGATACGCTCCGTAAGGCAATGGGTAAAAAGCTCAAGGACAAGCTGGACCATTTAAAGCCTAAATTCATTGCCGGCGGGCAAAAGAATGGATACCAGCCTAAAACACTCGAAAAGATATGGGCCGATTGGGAGAAATTTGCTTCGTACGCCTTCAACAAGTCGCATGCTACATGTTATTCATGGGTTGCGTATCAGACAGCCTATCTCAAAGCCCACTATCCCGCCGAATATATGGCCGCTGTAATTAGTCAGAACCTATCGGATATGACTAAGATTACAAAATTCATGGACGAATGTAAGTCAATGGGCATATCGGTGCTAGGGCCAGATATTAACGAAAGTAATCTAAACTTCACGGTCAACAAAGCGGGCAACATTCGATTTGGACTAGGAGCCGTAAAAGGAGTAGGAGAAAAAGCCGTGCAAGCAATCATTGGCGAACGCCAAACCAATGGAACATTCAAATCGATAGCCGATGTGGTACAGCGGGTCAATCTAAATGCCTGCAACAAGAAAAATATGGAAAATCTGGTCCTTGCCGGAGCGTTTGACGGATTCGGACTAAGAAGAGAGCAATTCTTCGTCGCCAACATGAAAGATGAAACATTCCTAGAAACACTTATCCGCTATGGTAATCTTTATCAGGTTGAAAAAGACTCTATGGCAAACTCACTATTTGGGGGCAGCAATATGGTAGAAACAGCCGTACCCGAGGCTCCAAAAGAATTTGATAAGTGGAGCGATTTG
The DNA here is from genome assembly GCA_963676865.2 of uncultured Bacteroides sp. GTDB lineage: Bacteria > Bacteroidota > Bacteroidia > Bacteroidales > Bacteroidaceae > JAAYUD01. The sequence goes on from CAXXSS010000001.1 coordinate 951,178, forward strand.
GAAAAGCTCAATAAAGAGCGTGAGCTGATCGGTATTTATTTATCATCTCATCCTTTGGATGAATACCAAATTGTATTGGACTATATGTGCAACACCAAATTGGCTGACCTCTCGGACCTAGCCCCTCTTAAAGGACAAGACCTCACAATGGGAGGAATTGTAACTAAAGTGCGCAATGGAATCACCAAAAATGGGAACCCTTATGGTATTGCCAAAGTCGAAGACTATTCCGGTGCTTTTGAGTTCGCCCTTTTCGGGGAAGACTGGGCCAAATACCAAGGAAGCTTTTCGGAAGGCGTACTACTATATATCTCGGCACGGTGCCAAGGTAGGCAATGGCGGCCTGATGACTTGGAAGTAAAAATTGCGGGAGTGAGAATGCTGTCTGAAGTTCTCGAAAACGAGATAGAACGAGTCACAATATCATTACCACTTGAGAATGTGAATGCATTATGGATAAACGATTTAACGGTGCTGGCGGAAGAAGCAAAGGGTAAGACAAAGCTTTCGTTTCAGATAGTCGACAAAGAAGATAACATGACACTAAGCCTTAATTCCCGGACTGTGACGGTGCAGCCCGGAAAGGATTTAGTGGCGTTCGTTAAGAGTCATCCGGATGTGAGCATCCAAATAAACTGATGAACTAAAACTGCCACAAAAAAAGAACAAAATACTTTCTATTGTCTTCGGCTTACATTATCTTTGTGCATGTAATAAATAACTTTAGTATAAACTTTCTTTATTAAAAACTTATTAGAATGGAAATTACAGACAGCAATTACAAAGAGTTGATTAACTCCGGAAAACCGGTTGTAATTGATTTTTGGGCAACATGGTGTGGACCTTGCCGCATGGTAGGACCAATTATAGAAGAACTGGCAGCTGCTTATGGCGAACAAGCCGTTATTGGAAAATGCGACGTTGATAACAACTCTGATGTTACTAGCGAATTCGGTATCCGCAACATTCCTACCGTCATCTTCTTTAAAGATGGCAAGCAAGTAGACAAGCAAGTAGGTTCGGCTTCCAAATCAGTATTCGAAGAGAAGCTTAAAGCCATTCTCTAAATCATTCATTTATATAATCGATAAAAGCTATGGACGAGTTATTCGATAATGGCGATGACGAAAAATGTGTGGAGTATATTAAAAATTATCTTCCACAAGAATTGAAAGAACGTTTCTCGGACGACCAATTATATTACTTTCTAGACGTAATAAACGATTATTACGTGGAGAGCGGAGTACTAGAGGCTAAGCCAGACAAAGATGGCTGTGTATCAATAGACTTGGACGCTATAACCGACTACGTGGTAAAAGAATCTAAGAAAGATGAGATTGGCGATTTCTCTCGTGACGATATTTTTTTCATCGTTCAAGGTGAAATGGAATACGGTAACTCATTAGACGAAGTCGATTAAAAGATTTCCATGAAACGAGAATGGACTAAAATAGAATTTGAAAAGGAGCGCCCATTCAGCAAACGAATGGGCGCCACCTTACTCTTCATGAGAGAGAATCTGGCCACCATATTGCGCCTCTCTGCAAGTTTTCTATTGCCTACGGCCCTATTATTCACTCTATTCTTCACTTGGTCAACGAGCCATCTATTCAGGTACCTTACCATAGGTTATATCACACCTTCTGCATTGGGAGCTTTCGCACTCCTTTTAGCAAGTGCCATATTACTTATCTTATTGGTGCCGTCTTTCTCTTATTCCTTGCTACAACTATACAACGAACGAGATGAACGGCTGAAAGGCATTCATTTCGGCGAAGTAATGTCACGCTTGAAAAGTAATTTCACCAAGATAGCTTGTCTTTTACCCTATCTTATCATGCTGATTTTTCTATTTATTCTCCTGAAGATAAAAGTATCATCAGGAATAGCAACTATTACATTTATTATATTCTTGCTAGGCATTGGGGCTCCTTTGCTATTACTAATGCCTATTTATACGATAGGAAAATCATCATTATTCAAATCTTTCAAACGTTCTTTAAATTTAGGATACAAGCATTGGGGCTCTACTCTCCTCTTTTGGTTTGTATTGAAATTATTAGGAGCATGTATACTGCTATTATTTGCATTTCCGTGGATAATGAGCATATATGTCGAAGCAGCATTCTTTGCATCCAGTACTACTTTTGAAGTACCTTTTCTTTATCAAATCATTATCTATCTATTTTCTCTATTGATGGTCTTTGGACTCGTCATTTCTTCCATTTTTATCTTAATAGGCATGGCATACCAGTATGCCCACGCAGCTTCGTATAAAAAGAAAATATTTATTGTTGACGACATCGATAAAGCAGAAGAATCTTTCAAGATTCTCCGCGACAAATAACAAGAGCTTTTTTTAATACTCCTTGCATGCTGATCGCTTTGAATTAGACAATACCAGCAAGCCATCTTCGTTTCTTAGCAGTTCTTCAACAAAAAGAAATCACATCTCTTTCTAAAACCCCAGCAAATATTAAGAAGAGGCTTATAAGCAGAGCACTATAAGCCAAGCATCACATAATAAGCAGATTAATCGAAGCTTACCCGACACATCACAGCCTTTGTAGGAAGAAATGGAAGTATCACACGTGTGCGACATCCGTATCACAGCTGTGAGACACTTGTATCACACGTGTGATACGGATGTCGCACACGTGTGATACTTACGAGCCTTCATTAGAAACTTAACCCTAGCTGACCAACGGATGGGAACAATCAATGGCAGCCGATACGATACGCCCTGTTTGAAAGAAGGACAGAAGTCGTATCATGCATGCGAGCATCGAATGTGACAATGATGAAGTTGGAAGATGTATCAGGAATTTAATTCATACTCCCCCACTTTTGCTAGTGAATCTCATCACACGAAATAAACAGACGTATATACGTTTTCTGAACGTCTTAGCGTATCAATAACCTTGTCTATATTTATTTTCGTCCTTGTCGTCGAGCATATTAAGATAAGACATATAGCGCGACTGACTGATATAATGATCTTCGACTGCTTTGATAACAGCACAGTCCGGCTCATTGCGATGTGTACAATTGTTGTACTTACAATGAGCGGAGTATTTAAAGATTTCGGGGAAATAATGCCCCACCTCTTCTATTTCCATGTCGAAAGAGCCAAAGCCCTTGATACCGGGAGTATCAATGATATATCCGCCACCGACAACCGGAAACATCTCAGAGAATGTAGTAGTATGGATACCTTTGTGATGAGAGTTTGATATTTCTGCCGTCTTTTGTACTTTTTCAGACAACAGTGTATTAATAAGAGTAGACTTACCCACCCCCGAATGTCCGGATAGAAGTGTGATTTTTCCTGCCATCGCATTTCGAATTTCATCAATACCATCGCCATTGGTTGCCGAAATACGGAAACAAGAATATCCGATATATGAATAAAGATTGATTAGTCCTTCCATCAATCGCAGATCGTCATCGCCATAACGATCTATCTTGTTAAAGAGTAGACTCACAGGAATACGATAGGCCTCGGCCGTAGCAAGGAAACGATCAATAAAAACAGTTGTCGTCTCGGGATAATTAACCGTGACGAGCAACATACATTGATCTAAGTTGGCTGCAAGAATATGCGATTGCTTCGAAAGATTGGGCGCACGGCGAACAATATAGTTCTTTCGTTCTTCGATTTCGCTAATAAATGCTGTTCCCTCTTCGTTGAGAATAATCTGTACCCTATCACCCACAACAACAGGATTGGTACTTTTAATATCTCTCAAACGAAAATTACCTTTTATTTTGCATTCCACCAATTGTGCCTCGTCGGTCTTGACCAAATACCAACTACCTGTATTCTTAATGACTAATCCCTGCACGGCTAGACAGTCATGATTTCTTTATCCTTCCGGATAAGAGCATCTTCTATATCCTTAATGTATTTGTCGTGCAACTTTTGCAATTTTGTTTCGGCATCCTTTTCTACGTCCTCAGAAAGACCGTTCTTAATATCTTTCTTCAACGCTTCAAAGTGGTCGCGACGAATATTACGCACGCTAATTTTTGCAGATTCACCCTCTGCTTTGCATTGCTTTGACAACTGTTTACGACGTTCTTCGGTCAGAGGAGGAATTCCTATTCTAATAACCTCACCATTGTTTTCGGGCATTATTCCTAGAGACGAATCTATGATAGCTTTCTCAATAGGGCCGAACATACTTTTATCCCATGGACGAATCGTAATACTACGAGCATCTGGAGTAGCGATGGCAGCAACAGCACTAAGTGGCATCATTTGTCCATAAGAATCTACTCTGATACCGTCAAGCAATTTCGGAGTGGCTTTACCCGCACGAATATGCGACAATGTTTCTTCCAAATGGTCGAGCGCTGCACTCATTTGGGTTTTCGCAGCAGCGTAATCTTTATCTACATCTATCATCTTAATAATATTGTTATAACGGTTATACTATAAAGTTGTGCCTACAAAAATAAAAAATAATTTTGAATTATCTATTATCCTTTTTTATTAATTATGAACAAGAGTTCCGATATTATCACCATAAACGACCTTCTGCAGGTTGCCCGGTGTATCCATATCAAACACAACAATTGGCAAATCATTTTCTTTGCACATACAAGTTGCCGTCAGATCCATCACTTTCAATCCCCGGCGCAACACCTCATCATACGTTATTTCATCAAACTTCGTAGCAGTGGGATCTTTCTCCGGATCGGCAGTATATACACCGTCTACACGCGTTCCTTTCAACATCACATCGGCTTCAATCTCTATACCACGGAGGGAAGAACCAGTATCGGTAGTGAAGTAAGGTGCACCCGTACCACACGACATGATAACAACTTCACCTCTTTCCATACATTCAATAGCTGTCCATTTGTTATAAAATTCGCCGATAGGTTCCATACGAATAGCGGTCAACACCTTAGCCTTAAGCCCGGCAACCGTAAGTGCAGAACTCAGCGCCAGACTATTGATCACTGTCGCCAACATACCCATCTGATCGCCTTTGACACGGTCGAATCCTTTGCCGGCTCCGGATAATCCGCGAAAGATGTTACCTCCACCGATAACAATACCTATCTGAACACCCTCGTCATGAATTTCCTTAATTTGCTTGGCATATTCTCCCAGACGAACTTCGTCAATACCAAACTGTTTTGAACCCATCAGGCTCTCGCCGCTAAGTTTTAATAAAATGCGTTTATATTTTGCCATGATACAATTTTATTTTATTAATGATCTAAATTAGTTGAACAAAGGTACGAAATATTACATAATCATACCCTATTTCCTTCAGAATAATTAGGCCGACACCTTGGCGGCAAGCAGAGCAAGCAACGAAATAACGGAATAAAGTCCAAAAGATGAATAAAATACGAATTTATCACCAAAACAATAAAAAATATTCCATTTTGTTTGTTTATTCTGATTTTATCTTTTAATTTCGCACCCAATAAACAAGAAAGAATGAATTTATCAAGTTTACATACGATACTACTGAGCAGTATTCTGCTGAACGGTATTATTATTATTCTGCTGGCAAAGTGCAAGTGGAGTGAGTATCGCGTGTAGATATATAAAAGAATAAAAGATATATGAAAGCCTTCCTCACTCCTTGTGAGGAAGGCTTTTTATTTGTACGCCGATCAAACAATTAATTTAATAATAGAAACAATGACAGACAAGTTGTTTATTTTTGACACAACACTCCGCGATGGGGAACAAGTTCCCGGTTGCCAATTGAACACAGTAGAAAAGATTCAAGTGGCACGTGCTTTGGAAGCTCTGGGAGTAGATGTAATCGAAGCCGGATTCCCCATATCGAGTCCGGGAGACTTCAATTCAGTAATTGAAATATCGAAGGCAGTGACTTGGCCAAGTATTTGCGCTCTGACCCGAGCCGTACAAAAAGATATTGATGTAGCTGCCGAAGCCCTGAAATATGCCAAAAGGAAACGTATTCACACCGGAATAGGGACATCGGAATATCATATCAAATACAAGTTCAATTCTACTCGCGAAGAAATTATCGAACGTGCTGTAGCAGCGGTGAAGTATGCTAAGAAATATGTTGAGGATGTTGAGTTCTATGCCGAAGATGCAGGACGTACCGAAAACGAATATCTTGCCCAAGTAGTAGAAGCTGTCATCAAAGCCGGCGCCACAGTAGTGAACATCCCCGATACCACAGGATATTGCCTCCCTTCCGAATTCGGATCAAAAATAAAATACCTATTCGATCATGTAGACGGTATTCATAATGCCGTTATCTCCACTCACTGTCACAACGACTTAGGAATGGCTACAGCCAATACGATGGCAGGTGTTCTAAACGGAGCGCGCCAGGTAGAAGTAACCCTCAACGGAATTGGCGAGCGTGCAGGGAATACCTCTCTCGAAGAAATCGTCATGATATTGAAAAGCCATAAAGAGATAGGTATCGATACCAATATCAACACACGAAAGATATATCCATCGAGCAGAATGGTTTCAGGACTAATGAATATGCCTATCCAACCCAACAAAGCGATTGTAGGACGTAATGCTTTTGCACATTCATCGGGCATACATCAAGATGGCGTACTAAAGAACGTGCAGACTTACGAAATCATCAATCCACAAGATGTAGGCATAGATGACAACTCGATTATCCTTACTGCCCGTAGCGGACATGCAGCTCTAAAACATCGACTTTCCTCTCTTGGCGTCGAATTATCTGAAGAAAAGTTGGATAAAGTATACGAAGATTTTCTTAAATTAGCCGACAGAAAGAAAGAAATTCACGACGATGACATTCTAGTATTGGCAGGAGCAGAGCGTAGCCTCAACCACCGCGTCAAGATTGACTATCTACAGGTGACAAGCGGTATTGATGTTCGGTCGGTTGCTTCACTAGGATTAGATGTAAGTGGTGAGAAATTCTCGGCAGCAGCAGAAGGCAATGGCCCGGTAGATGCCGCTATCAAGGCACTTAAAAAGATTATTAGTCGCCAGATGACTCTGAAAGAATTCACGATACAGGCCATAAGTAAAGGTAGTGATGATGTGGGAAAAGTCCACATGCAGGTAGAATATCAAGGGAACTATTATTATGGTTTTGGCGCCAATACCGACATCATAGCGGCATCGGTAGAAGCATACATCGATTGCATCAATAAATTTAAAATAGAAAATTAGAAAAGATGAATACATTATTCGATAAGATTTGGGACGCACATGTTGTACAGAAGGTAGAAGACGGTCCTGCACAACTATATATAGACAGACTCTATTGTCACGAAGTAACCAGCCCGCAAGCTTTTGCCGGATTAAGAGAGAGAGGACTGAAATGCTTCCGCCCGAAGCAAATATTTTGCATGCCCGATCATAACACACCAACTCATGATCAAGATAAACCTATCGCCGACCCTGTATCAAAGAAACAAGTGGATACACTGTCAAAGAATGCCAAAGACTTTGGACTATCGCACTATGGAATGATGGAGCCCAAGAATGGTATCATTCATGTAGTCGGTCCCGAAAGAGGATTAACCCTACCCGGAATGACGATTGTTTGCGGAGACTCACACACTTCGACCCACGGTGCAATGGGTGCAGTTGCTTTTGGTATCGGAACGAGCGAAGTAGAGATGGTGTTAGCTTCGCAGTGCATCTTACAAGCCAAACCCAAAAGTATGCGAATCACTATAGACGGCACGCTCCAAGCGGGTGTTACCGCAAAAGATATGGCTCTTTTCCTCATGTCTAAAATGACAACGAGTGGTGCGACCGGATACTTTGTAGAATATGCCGGCAAAGCTGTACGCAATTTGTCAATGGAAGGGCGGCTCACACTGTGCAACCTTTCTATTGAGATGGGTGCACGAGGTGGAATGATCGCTCCGGACGAAACGACTTTTGCATATATCAAAGGAAAAGAATATGCTCCAAAAGGCGATGCTTGGAACGAAGCTTTAGCTTATTGGGAAACATTAAAGAGCGACAAGGATGCAATATTCGACAAAGAGGTTGTTTTCCAAGCCAAAGATATTGAGCCGATGATAACCTACGGAACAAACCCCGGGATGGGCATGAGCATCAATCAGCACATCCCAACCGAAGAGACCATTTCGAAAGAAGCACGCGATTCATTTAACAAAGCATTAAACTATATGGGTTTCAAACCGGGCGATTCACTCTTGGGCAAGAAAATAGATTATGTTTTTCTCGGTAGCTGCACCAATGGGCGAATTGAAGACTTTCGTGCATTCACCTCGTTTGTCAAAGGAAAGCACAAAGCCGACAGCGTTATTGCTTGGGTTGTTCCCGGTTCGTGGGAAGTAGACAAACAAATTCGCGAAGAAGGTTTGGATGTGATACTGAAGGAATCGGGATTCGCCATACGCCAGCCGGGATGTTCGGCGTGTCTGGCAATGAATGACGACAAGATCCCTGAAGGTAAATACTCTGTATCTACCTCTAACAGAAATTTTGAAGGACGTCAAGGCCCCGGTGCTCGCACCCTATTGGCAAGTCCGCTTGTCGCAGCAGCTGCTGCCGTTACAGGTGTTATTACCGATCCTAGAGATTTTATAAAATAAGTTCTATTCACGATGCAAAGCTTATATGATCAAAAGATATAATGCCTTTGAAACAAAAAGATAAAACGATGAAAGAAAAATTCAATATACTGACATCAACGTGTGTGCCTCTCCCCCTTCAAAATGTTGACACAGACCAAATCATTCCCGCTCGTTTTCTAAAAGCGACGGACAAGAAAGGTTTCGGCGACAATCTATTCCGCGACTGGCGCTATGACAAGCAAGGCAACAAAACGTCGTTTGTTCTCAACGACCCGACTTATGCAGACAGCAAAGTACTCGTTGCCGGCAAGAACTTCGGTTCAGGTTCAAGCCGCGAACATGCCGCATGGGCCATTGCCGGATATGGCTTTCGTGCCGTTATAAGTAGCTTTTTTGCCGATATTTTCCGCAACAATGCGCTGAACAATTTTGTATTGCCCGTCGTTGTAAGCGAACCTTTCCTTGCCGAATTGTTCGAGACGATCAAAAACAATCCGAAAGCCGCTATCAAGATAGACTTACCTGCCCAGACCGTGACTAATATAACCACTGGAAACAGCGAGAAGTTCGAAATAAACAGCTACAAGAAGCATTGTCTCGAAAACGGACTGGACGATATAGACTTTCTATTGTCGAACAAAGACAAAATAGAAGATTGGGAGAAAAAACATGTACAAGCATAAACATCCCCAAATAGAGATAATGGATACCACACTCCGAGATGGTGAACAAACCAGCGGAGTGTCGTTTGTACCACACGAGAAGCTAATGATAGCCCGCCAACTACTCGAACGCGTGAACGTAGATCGTATAGAGATCGGTTCGGCGAGAGTTTCGGATGGCGAAATGGACGCTGCGACGATGATCTGCAAATGGGCTGCCAAGCATAACGTGCTGAATAAAGTAGAAATACTCGGTTTCGTTGATGGACACAGTTCTATCGATTGGATAAACAGTGCAGGGTGCAAAATCATTAATCTATTGTGCAAAGGTTCGCTTAAGCACTGTACCTACCAATTGCACAAGACATTGGAAGAGCACGTTACGGATGTCAAAGCTTCTGTAGATTATGCCGTGTCGCTTGATATGTCGGTAAACCTGTATCTCGAAGACTGGAGTAGCGGAATGCGCAACTCACCGGATTATGTATACGAGTTGATGGACGCTTTAGTTCAAACGCCCATCAAACGTTTCATGCTCCCCGATACGCTTGGCATCCTCAATCCTCTACAAGTAATAGAATACATGAGGAAAATGGTGAAGCGTTACCCCAAGGTACACTTCGACTTTCATGCCCACAACGACTACGATTTGGCAGTAAGTAATGTGCTTGCAGCAGTATTGAGTGGATGCAAAGGACTACATACGACGATAAACGGACTAGGCGAACGTGCCGGGAATGCACCTTTGGCTAGTGTTCAGGCTATAATGAAAGACCACTTTCAGGCCTTGACACATATCAATGAAGAAGAGCTGAAAGATATAAGCAATATGGTGGCATCTTATTCGGGTATAGCCATTTCGCAGAATCAACCGATTGTAGGAGAAAATGTTTTCACCCAAGTAGCGGGTGTACATGCCGACGGCGACAATAAAAACAATCTCTATTGCAACAACCTACTTCCCGAACGTTTTGGGCGCAAGAGAGAATACGCCTTAGGCAAGACATCGGGCAAAGCGAATATTCGCAAGAATTTGGAATACCTAGGATTCGATTTGGACGAAGCATCCATGAAGAAAGTAACGAAACGTATTACCGAGCTTGGAGATAAAAAGGAAATTGTGACGAAAGAAGATCTGCCCTATATCGTTTCGGACGTGTTGAAACATGACGATATTAGCAATAAGGTAAAACTGAAAAGCTATTTCGTCACTTTGACAAAGGGGCTACGTCCTGTAGCGACATTGAGTATTGAGATAGAAGGCAAGACATACGAGGCTAATTCTGCCGGAGATGGTCAATATGACGCTTTTGTAAGAGCATTGCGCAAAATATACAAAGAAAACTTAGGGCGCAAATTCCCTATGTTGACCAACTACGCCGTGACCATCCCCCCCGGTGGACGTACAGATGCTTTTGTACAAACTGTAATTATGTGGAGTTTTGAAGGTAAGATATTCCGCACCCGCGGGTTGGATGCCGACCAAGCGGAGGCAGCTATCAAAGCGACGGTCAAAATGCTCAATATTATAGAACCCACTTATGAACAAAAAAAAGAATAAGATAAAAATGCAGCTATGATGAATAACGTTACCAAGTTTGATGCGGCAAAAAGCAATATAGAAATAGAAGAACAGTTCGATCGCGTATCAAGACAATATGATGCACAACGTCATACTTTGGTACCCTGTTTTGACGACTTCTATGCAGTTGCCGTTGAGAATTTAAATTTCCCCACTACATCATCTCCGCGAATCTTAGACCTAGGAGCAGGTACGGGGTTACTTTCTCAGAAAATTCTGGAAGTCTATCCCAAAACTCAGCTTACATTGGTCGACTTATCTGAGAAGATGCTCGATATTGCTCGTTTAAGATTTGAGGGTCTTCCCAATGTAAGCATCGAGCAGGCCGATTTCACAACCTTCGAGATGGAAATAAACAGTTACGATGCCATCGTTTCTTCATTAGCCATTCATCATTTGGCAGATGACAATAAACGGTTGCTTTATAACAGAATACATCCAGCGCTAAAACCCGGCGGATTGTTTGTAAACGCCGAGCAGATATTGGCAGACAACGATTTCATGCAAGACCTCTATCACAAACAATGGTGCAACAAGATAGAGCATTCCACCCTCAGTCGTCAAGAAATAAATGCATCATACGAACGTATCAAATTGGACAAAAGAGCAACAATCTCTGCCCAATTGAATTGGCTAAAAGAGGCAGGCTTCAGCCAAACAGATTGTTTATACAAATATTACTATTTTGCAGTCCTTTGGGCTATGAAATAATTAATTAACTGAATAATAAATAAGAATAAAGATGAATTTTAAAATTGCAGTATTGCCAGGAGATGGCATTGGTCCCGAAATATCAATAGTCGGCGTAAATATAATGTCTGCCGTTTGTGGCAAATTCGGGCACAAAGTAAACTATGAATATGCCATATGTGGAGCAGATGCCATCGACAAAGTAGGCAATCCCTTTCCCGATTCAACTTACCAGACTTGCAAAGATGCTGATGCCGTGTTGTTTTCGGCAGTTGGCGACCCGAAGTTCGACAACGATCCGACGGCCAAAGTCCGTCCCGAACAAGGATTATTGGCCATGCGTAAACAACTGGGACTTTACGCCAATATTCGCCCCATACAGACATTCAAGTGTTTACTTCACAAATCGCCGCTCCGCATGGAATTGGTAGAAGGCGCAGACTTTCTTTGCATTCGGGAGCTGACAGGAGGCATGTATTTCGGAGAGAAGTATCAAGACAACAACAAAGCATACGATACCAACATGTATACTCGTCCAGAGATTGAGCGCATTTTGAAAGTAGGCTTTGAATATGCCATGAAACGCAACAAACACCTCACCGTTGTAGACAAGGCCAATGTGCTTGCCAGTAGTCGTCTATGGAGGCAGATTGCACAAGAGATGGCGCCCAAATATGCGGAGGTAAACATGGACTATATGTATGTGGACAATGCCGCAATGCGTATGATTCAAGAGCCCAAGTTCTTTGATGTAATAGTAACCGAAAACACCTTTGGGGATATTCTTACCGACGAAGGGTCTTGCATTAGCGGATCTATGGGACTACTACCCTCTGCATCCATTGGCGAGAGCACACCTGTGTTCGAACCTATTCACGGTTCGTGGCCACAAGCAAAGGGATTGAATATTGCCAATCCGCTGGCACAAATACTTTCTGTTGCAATGCTTTTCGAATATTTTGATTTAAAAGAAGAAGGTGCATTAATTCGTAAAGCGGTAAACGCATCTCTCGATGAAAATGTACGTACTCCCGAGATTCAGACTGAAGGCGGAGCCAAATACGGGACTAAGGAAGTGGGCGAATGGATCGTTGATTATATCAACAGACAGTAAAAGCCTTCTAACGAGAAGAACCTTGTGTAATCATCCACCCTTCTTGATGTGGCAATAATTGCATATTGATCATTCTTCCGACTCACGCCCGTGAGTCGGAAAAAACATAAGGACGAAACTTGCGACTCACGGGCGTGAGTCGCAAGTTTCGTATGTACATAACAGAGACAAGTGACTGAAGTTTTCCAATGGACATAAGCACCTATCAACAAAATTTCTGTTATTTATTCACTCGTTTATAATCTTCCAGAAACTGTTGCAAGCCACTGTCTGTTAACGGATGATTTAATAGCCCTTTTATAGCGGATAGAGGACAAGTTGCCACATCGGCACCGACTTCAATACACTGAATGATGTGATGTGTATGGCGAATTGAAGCTGCCAACACTTGCGTCTTGTAATCATAAGTGCGATACATCTTCACAATATCGGCAACCAACCCCATTCCATCTTCACTGATATCATCGAGACGGCCAACAAAAGGCGACACATAAGTGGCACCCGCCTTAGCGGCAAGAAGCGCCTGACCTAACGAAAACACAAGAGTACAGTTGGTGCGGATTTTCATCTCGGTAAATTTCTTGATTGCTTTGATACCATCGAGTATACACGGCACTTTCACCACAATGTGAGGTGAAAGAGAAGCGAGCTTTTCTCCCTCGCGAATCATTCCTTCGTAATCGGTAGAAATAACTTCGGCACTGACATCTCCTCCGACAATGTTGCAAATCTCCACATAATGAGCATATTGATTTGCAATGCCCGAGATACCTTCTTTTGCCATTAATGACGGGTTGGTAGTAACTCCATCGAGAATGCCCATTGCTGCGGCTTCTCTGATTTGATCCAAATTAGCAGTATCCAAAAAGAACTTCATGATAGTAAGGTTTTTATAGGTTAAAAGAGAGATTTATAGAAAAAGTCGGGAGTTTGAATACACAAAACACCCGACTTTATATTTTAATTACTGAATAGCAGCTACGAGTTCATCGGCAGTCAACAACTGTTGCTCACCGGTTACCATATTTTTTAGCGTGAGTTTGTGTTCATTCATTTCATTCTCACCAATAATTGCTACAAATGGAATATTCTTTGAGTTGGCATAACTCATTTGTTTCTTCATCTTCACCGAATCAGGATAAATCTCTGCTGCAATGCCGGATTGCCGTACCTGTAATAGTATAGGCAATGAATATGCAGCTTCTTTCTCCCCGAAGTTCGTAAACAACAATCGAGTACGGCATACAGCTTCTTCCGGATACAGATTGAGCTGATTGAGTACATCAAAGATACGGTCGGCACCAAACGAAATACCAACACCCGATACACCGGGCATACCAAATACACCTGTCAGGTTATCGTAACGTCCACCACCGGTAATACTTCCTATCTCTACATCGAGAGCCTTCACTTCGAAAATGGCTCCGGTATAGTAGTTCAATCCTCTTGCCAATGTCAAATCAAACTCAACCTCATTAGCCAAATTCATCTGGTTAAGCGCATGGAAAATAAACTTGCACTCTTCGATACCTTTCATTCCCGTTTCGCTGGCAGCAAGAATCTGTTCCAATGTATTCATCTTCTCGTCGTTGATTCCCGACAATTTAATGATCGGCTGCAATTTCTCAATAGCCTCTTTGCTGATGCCCTTCTCTGCCAGTTCGGCATTCACATTCTCCAAGCCTATTTTATCGAGTTTATCGATAGCAACAGTAATATCTACAATCTTATCGGCTTCATTAATTACTTCGGCAATACCCGAAAGTATCTTGCGGTTGTTTATCTTAATATTGACACGCACTCCGAAACGAGTAAACACGGTGTCAATGATTTGCATCAGTTCTACTTCATTGAGCAACGAATCGCTGCCTACGACATCGGCATCGCATTGATAAAACTCACGATAGCGTCCCTTTTGAGGACGATCGGCACGCCATACCGGCTGTATCTGATAGCGTTTGAAAGGGAATGTTATCTCATCACGATGCATCACCACATATCGGGCGAAAGGGACTGTCAAATCGTAACGCAACCCTTTTTCGCACAAGCGTGACGCCATCTTCAACGAATCACGAGAAAGCAAATCTTCGTCACTGATTTTAGAAAAGTAATCACCCGAATTTAATATTTTAAACAAGAGTTTATCGCCTTCTTCGCCGTACTTGCCCATCAGGGTAGAAAGCATTTCCATTGACGGTGTTTCTATTTGTTCAAAACCGTACAAACGATAAACATCACAAATCGTATTAAAAATATAATTTCGTTTCGCCATTTCGACAGGCGAAAAGTCGCGCGTTCCTTTTGGAATACTTGGTTTTACTGTCATCGTACTTATTCTATATTAATATGTTGCAAAATTAATAATATTTTCTCTGAGTAAAGTCTATTTAGTTGATATTTTAGAATAATATCCCCATTTATGGGGATTGTCTGGCACATCCATTTATTGTTCCTTTGCACTCGGAAACAATTATTTAATACAATGGACTTAAGAAGAAATTTTTTCTTATTTTTCGCCTTGACGGCGAACTTGGCTTGGAGTAGCCCTATTATCCCTCCAGCAGACAATCAACGAGATACTATGAAAGTGATAGACATTGAAGAAGTGACGGTTTACGCTTCTCCAAAAGAAAATCGTAAGCTTCGCCAACAACCCCTCTCTGTATCGTTGTTCTCGAAGAATGATTTACAGCGCAATCGCATTCTGTCAATGAAGGACCTAACTTCGCTTGTTCCTAACCTCTTTATCCCCGATTACGGTTCGAAGCTCACTTCTTCGATATATATTAGAGGGATCGGTTCGCGCATCAACTCGTCGGCAATCGGAGTTTATGTCGACAATATGCCTTGCTATGATAAGTCGGCTTTCGACTTCGACTATGCAGACATAGACCGTATTGATGTTCTTCGTGGTCCGCAAGGCACACTCTTCGGGCGCAATTCAATGGGTGGACTTATTAATATTCATACCAAATCCCCTTTCAACTATACAGGTACAGACTTATCTTTAAGTGCAGCTACACACAATGCCTACAGAGCGTCGTTTACTCATTACCATCGCGTAAGCAATAAATTGGCCTTTGCAGCAGGTGGATTCTATGATCATACAGGTGGTTTCTTTACCAATCAATACAATGGCAAACGAATAGACCGAGGCAATAGTGTAGGAGGGCGAATGCATACTATCTATCTGCCTACCGACAGATGGAGTATCGATCTGAACATGAATTACGAATATACAGATGAGGGAGGCTATCCGTATGGCGCTTACAATAAGTTGACAGGTGCGTACAGTACACCTGATTATAACTTCAAAAGCGGATACTACAGGAATTTATTGAATATAGGGATAACCTCTACTTATACTGCCAAGCACTTTGTATTAACAGAAGTAACAAGCTATCAACATCTCAGAGACAGAATGGCTCTGGATCAAGATTTCACGGAGAAAGACCTATACACCATGTTTCAACGCCAGAAACAGAATACGTTGAGCGAAGAAATAACAGTGAAGAGCCGTGAAAACACGAGATGGCAATGGACTACCGGCGTATCTGGTTTCTATCAATGGCTTACCAACAATACTCCTCTTTATTTCGGCAAAGATTTCATCTCTATGCTTCAAGGGCAAATGAATGCAGCAATGGCTCATTCTCCAGTACCAGTAGCAGTAACGTTGACAGATAAGGGAATGGATGTTCCGGGGCTATTCAAAACGCCAACTTATGGGATAGCACTGTTCCATCAATCTACCATCAATCGCTTGTTTGGGCTAGAAGGCTTGTCGACTACTCTGGGTATACGCCTCGACTATGAAAAAGCGAAGATAAACTACGACACTCAAGCAATAATGAATTATAGTATGTCGATGGGTGGACAAGCACCAAAAACCGGAAATAATAGTGCCGAATACATAGGCGATCAAAGCAGAAATTATGCTCAACTATTACCGAAGTTTGCCCTCAAATACGACTTCGATCAGGCAAACAACATCTATGTTCAAGTAAGCCGTGGTTACCGTAGCGGTGGTTATAATATCCAAATGCTTTCGGACTACTTACAGGATAGACTACAAAGAAACCTCGGTAAAGCAGAAAATGATGCAACAATAAATCAAGCTATGCGTTATAAACCCGAATACTCTTGGAACTACGAGGTCGGAAGTCATTTCACCCTCTTCAACGGAGTGTTAATGACAGACATGAGTGCTTTCTACATGAGAATTCATAATCAGCAAGTAGCAAAATTTGCAGATAGCGGATTAGGACGTTATACGGCAAATGCAGGTAAGAGCCGTAGTTGTGGTGTAGAGCTCACACTTCGGGCAAATATCACAGACAATTGGAGTGTAGACGCCAACTATGGATATACACATGCAACCTTTAAAGAATATCTGTCTAATACAAAAGGAGGATATGACAATACGGGAAAGCCTTTACTTGTACCAGTAGACTATAGTGGCAAATATGTTCCTTTCGCGCCACGACAAACTTACAACATCGGTACTCAATACGTATTGCACATGGCCGAACGTTTCTTAGTGAAGAATATCACATTCCATGCCGACTATAGCGGCATCGGTCGGACCTATTGGACTGAAGCCAATGACGTATACCAACGCGCTTATGGCTTGTTCAATGCGCGCCTGAGCGTTCAAATAGGAAAACTTTTGCAAGTTGATCTTTGGGGACGCAATCTATTGAATAAAGATTATGCCGTATTCTACTTTGACAGCAGCAGTGCCAATGCGGGATTCATGCAAAAAGGACGTCCCACACAAGGCGGTATCGATTTAAGATTTAAATTTTAACCAACCACTTATAAATATAAATGTTTCAATGAATCCCCACTGCTTTAATATGAGCAGTGGGGATTTTACATTTCTTTCTTCTTTATTCCTTTTAATTTACGTTTTTTGAGCGTAAATTTGTTGCAATAAGAATTAAAACAATAATGTAAAATGAAACACAATCTATTTTATGTATCAGTGCTGTCATTATTGATAGCAGGATTCTCGGCTTCGTTCAATACAGCCACCGCACAACAGACACAATTGCCTGCGCCGCAAAAAGGTTCGGTCACAACCTCTTTAATGAATGCACTACAAAATCGTCATTCAGTACGTTCGTACAAAAGCAAAACCATTTCCGATCAGACTCTTTCGAATCTGCTTTGGGCTGCCAACGGCGTGAATCGCAAAGATGGACGTAGAACCGCACCATCGGCTATAAATGCACAAGACATAGAACTCTATGTAGGCAAATCAGATGGAACTTACCATTATATTGCTTCAGAAAATAAATTGGAGAAAGTTAATAATGAAAGTTTCATTAATCTTGTTGTCGGCAGAAATAAATTCGCACTTAACGCACCTATAGTAATATTATTGGTGAGCAATGGGGCAAACTTTCATGGGCATAATCCAAGCTTCTACGGAGCAATGGACGCCGGTTATGTATCTCAGAACATTTGCCTTTATTGTGCAGCCGACGGTCTGGGCA
Source organism: uncultured Bacteroides sp. (assembly GCA_963676865.2). Classification (GTDB taxonomy): domain Bacteria; phylum Bacteroidota; class Bacteroidia; order Bacteroidales; family Bacteroidaceae; genus JAAYUD01. The sequence continues at coordinate 969,280 of CAXXSS010000001.1, forward strand.
CTGTACCTTGCGCACCCAAAATGGACGAGGTTGCAATACAAAAATTGTTAGGAGTCTCGACAGATTACATTCCCATGATATATCACCCTATAGGATATGTAGAAGAGTAAAGACACTGAAAAAGATAAAATGCCGACATCGTACTTTTCTACAAAGCAATCACTTTCATTATACATTGCCGGCAATCAAATTCAAGCTGAAAACGTTTGCCATCGGGCAACAATAAATAATAAGGTTCTCTATAAGGAGATTTTTCTTTTGCAACACGAGGACACCATCCCATACTGTAACGTAAACAATGACGACAAAACATGATGGGAAGCGGATAAGCAGGCTTTTGTTTCTCTACAGCAGCCTGAATCTGTGTCACACCATGCTTGTGGTAAAAGTTTTCAGCTTCGTTATTCATCACATTGCCCAGATACGTAAGCTCCGACAATGGATAAGAGCGTTCAATATATTTGTGCAACATTAATTTCGGACGATAACAGATAAGCCGCACTCGGAGGAGTTCATCAACTAAACGACGGCGCAAGTCAGAAATACTTGACACAGGAACGAACCATTGGCGAGACATTTTCACCTCAACAGAGCGAACAGTAAAGGGAGTATTTCCCAGCTTACGGAGTTCATTTTCTATTCGTTCATCTTGGGGGCGACGTGCCTCCTCGAAATCTATATCCAAAGGTAGCGTTGCATGATTGCCATCTTCATCTGTCATCGTAACGGCAAAGCCATGAGTCGTTTCATAAAAACAAATATCTACATCCAGTTTACGCACTGACGACTCGGAAGCGAGCAGATGTTCAAACTCATGATCGTAATTTCGATAGAGAGGTGTATGAGGTTTGATGAAAGGCAAGCGGTCACCTTGTATATAAAGGCGATTGGTATCTACTCTATTTACTCGGAAGCCTTGCAAATGATGCTGTTCGTCAATATAGCACAAGCCATCTCCATTGTGGAATGGTTTCAAACCGGCTACGGTAATATAACTATCTGTCGAATTTTTGACAAACCCCATCGGTTCTCCTATTGATTTAGGAGTATCGGGAGAAAAGATATTATCTTCTCTCTTATCTAAAAAATAAGAGGTGAATCCTCTATTAAAACTTTTTTCAAGCTGCGGATGGAAAGAACATGTCGAACTTCCTGAAGACGCCCGAGAGTATTCTGAACGTCGAAGAAAGATAGAATCAAGTTGCTGGCGATAAAATGCAGTAACATTCTTTACATAAGACACATCCTTGAGACGCCCTTCGATCTTTAAAGAAGAGACTCCTGCATCGAGCATAGCCTCCAGCCGTTCGCTTCGATTCATATCTTTAAGAGACAACAGATGCTTACCTCGTTTTATAACCTTACCATCGGCATCAACCATATCGAAAGCCAGACGACAAAATTGAGCACATTCTCCTCTATTGGCGCTACGGCCGAAGCAGGCTTCACTGGCATAGCACTGTCCACTATAACTGACACAAAGAGCCCCATGAACAAATGCCTCAAGCAATACTTGAGGACAAGCTTCGTGTATCTGTTTGATATCGGCAAGCGAAAGTTCGCGAGCCAATACCACTTGTTCGAACCCTATATCTGACAAAAAAGAGACTTTCTCGATAGTCCGATTATCCATCTGAGTACTTGCATGAAGAGGTATGGGAGGCAAATCCATTTCAAGCAAGGCCATATCTTGAATGATAAGTGCATCAACACCGATACTATATAACTGCTCAACCAGCCTACATACCTCCTCAAGTTCTTCATCACGAAGTATTACATTCAATGTAACATATATACGAACGCCATATATATGAGCAAAGCGAGTCAAACGAGCAATATCTTCGATCGAATTGCCTGCCGCCGCCCGGGCACCAAATTTAGGCGCACCGATATACACAGCATCTGCTCCATGTTTCACAGCCTCAATACCGCATTCGGCATCTCGGGCGGGAGCTAATAATTCTATTTGTCGATGTTCAATCATTGAATTTCATCCAGGTTATATGGTGTAGTCTGATATACAAAGTAGTTCAACCAATTTGAATAAAACAAATAAGCATGAGCACGCCAACGCACAAAGGGTGGATTATTGGGATTATCATCTATATAATAGTTTTTGGGTATTTCTATAGATAGACCCTTTGCCAAATCACGTTTATATTCCACATCAAGTGTTCGAGGTGAATATTCAGAATGCCCTGTCACATAAAACTCACGACCACCACGCGACTCTACAAGATACACGCCGGCCTCATCTGATTCTGATAGCAACGTGAGTTCGGGCGTCGCTATGATGTCCGACTTACGCACTTCCGTATGTCGGCTATGAGGCACATAAAATTCATCATCAAACCCCCTAAAGATAGGATGCAGAGGACACAAAGGACGATGACGGAAAATACCAAAACGCTTTTCGGGTAAATCGAACTTGGGTATGCCATAAAAACGATATAAAGCAGCAAATGCAGCCCAACAGATATAGAGTGTCGAAGTGACATGAGTACGTGCCCAATCAAATATGCTAGTCAATTCATTCCAATACGTTACTTCCTCAAAAGGTATCTTTTCTACAGGAGCGCCGGTAACGATAAGACCATCGAACTTCTCGCCACGCATCGCCTCAAAATTACGATAAAAAGCCTTCATGTGTTCAACGGGAGTATTCTTCGATGTATGACTCTTTATTTTCATAAAAGAGATCTCAACTTGCAAAGGAGTATTTGACAATAACCGCACCAAATCGGTTTCTGTAGTTATTTTAAGTGGCATCAAATTCAAGACAGCAATACGAAGTGGACGAATATCTTGCTTTGAAGCTTGCGAATCGTCCATTACAAAAATATTTTCTTTCTTTAGAATCTCGACAGCTGGTAGCCTATCTGGTAATTTAAGTGGCATAAATTTATTACTATATCATTATTTGGATACAAAATTAGCAAAAAAGAACGATATTGTACCTCAATAACAAGATAAGATGTCCTATAAATTAATTCAAATTATGAAAAGAAAATTTCGCAATAACAAAGAAAAAGATTACATTTGCAACGTTATAATAATAATAATTTAAAAAGAAAACAAAATGGCTTACGTAATTAACGACGACTGTGTAGCTTGTGGTACTTGCATCGACGAATGTCCGGTTGAAGCTATCTCGGAAGGAGATAAATATTCTATTGATCCGGATAAGTGCACCGAATGCGGTACTTGCGCAAGTGTTTGCCCTAGCGATGCTATCCATCCAGGTGAATAATCACACAAGGTCTTAAAAAAACAAAGGCTACTCGCTGAGCGAGTAGCCTTTTATTATTATCATAAGATTGGCGAAGTTAAGCAAGCTATCAAACCATATTTAAAGCCCGCTTAACTTTGACATATTTATTTCAATTGTCCCAAAACGTTTTTGATACGACGGAAAGCCTCGGTGATATTCTCTTCGCTCGTAGCATAACTCATTCGAATACATTCCGGAGCACCAAATCCACTTCCCCCAACACAAGCTACGTGCCCTACTTCGAGCAAATACATAGCCAAGTCATTTGAATCGTTAATCTGACGACCAGCATACGATTTACCGTAATAAGAACTGCACTTTGGGAAAATATAGAAAGCACCATCAGGAACGGTCACTTCAAAACCGGGAATTTCTTTTGCAAGCTTCACAATAAGATCACGACGGCGACGAAAAGCAGCACACATTTCATGAACGGGTTCTTGAGAACCAGTATATGCAGCTTCGGCAGCTTTCTGCGAAACAGAACATGGCCCCGATGTATACTGTCCTTGTAGCTTATTGCATCCCTTCACAATCCATTCCGGAGCAGCAATAAAGCCGATACGCCAACCTGTCATGGCATAAGCTTTCGATACACCATTAATAATTATCGTACGATCTTTCATCTCGGGGAATTGTGCTATGCTAACATGAGTTCCTATATAATTGATATGTTCATATATCTCATCAGCGATAACAAAAATATGGGGATACTTAATCAAAACAGCGACCAATGCAGCAAGTTCATCCTTGCTATAGACAGAACCGGTAGGATTGGACGGAGAACAGAGGATAAGAGCCCGAGTTTTAGGAGTAATAACAGCCTCGAGTTGTGCCGGATTAATCTTAAAATCTTGTTCGATACCTGCCGAAACAACAACAGGAACACCATCAGCAAGTTTCACCATCTCGGGGTAACTAACCCAATATGGAGCTGGAATAATAACTTCTTCACCCTCATTGACAATAGCCATCAAAGCATTGCAAACACATTGTTTGGCGCCGTTCGAGACTAGTATCTGACTCGGTTCATACTCCAGTTGGTTCTCATTTTTGAGTTTGGCAGCAATCGCTTTACGCAATGCCGGATAACCGGGAACAGGAGAATAATGAGAAAAATTATCATCAATAGCCTTCTTCGCAGCATCTTTAATATACTGCGGAGTATTGAAATCGGGTTCACCCACACTGAGATTAATAACGTCTACCCCTTGAGCTTTAAGTTCACTACTCTTTTGCGACATCGCCAAAGTCTGCGAAGGCGAGAGTTTGTTCAATCTGTCTGATAATTGGTTCGTCATAATAACTATGGTTTATTAAATTATTTCGTAAAATGCAATGTATGCCCCATGCGTACTTTCTTAGTGCGTAGATAACGTTCATTATATTCATTTGGCGTGGTTTCGATAGAGACATTTTCTATTATTTTCAGCCCATACGCCTCAAGTCCAACACGTTTCACCGGATTGTTTGTCATTAGTTTCATCTTGTGCACTCCGATTTCGCGTAAGATCTGCGCTCCTACTCCATAATCTCTTTCATCAGGATCAAAGCCCAAATGAATATTGGCATCAACAGTGTCATAACCTTCTTCCTGAAGTTTATAAGCAGCTATTTTATTCATAAGTCCTATACCACGTCCCTCTTGATTCATATAAACAATAACGCCTTTTCCTGCCTTATCAATCATCTCCATGGCTTTATGCAATTGTTCACCGCAATCACAACGTTTCGATCCAAAGATATCACCTGTAACGCACGACGAATGCACACGTACCAAAATAGGTTCATCTTCGTCCCACGTACCCTTGAACAAAGCTACATGCTCCAGTCCATTCGATTTTTGAAGAAACGGAATAAGACGGAAATGTCCGTAATCAGTAGGCAAATCGACCTCTACTCCACGTTCTACAATAGATTCTTCTTTCAATCGATACGCTATAAGGTCGTGAATAGAAATCAATTTCAAATTATATTTATCCGCCATCAACCGAAGTTCAGGTAATCGCCCCATAGTACCATCTTCATTCATTATTTCCATCAAAGCCCCGGCGGGATAAAGCCCGGCAAGTTTACACATATCTATGGTAGCTTCAGTGTGTCCAACGCGACGTAAAACTCCTTTGTCTTGAGCATATAAAGGATTCACGTGGCCGGGTCTACCAAATGTTGCAGGAGTAGACTTAGGATCAGCAAGAGCTAAAATAGTAGCTGCACGGTCCGCAGCAGAAACACCTGTAGTACAGCCTTCAAGTTTGTCTACAGTAACAGTAAAAGGTGTGCCCAACACAGAGGTATTTTCAGACACCTGATGAGGCAAATCAAGTTCTTTACAACGAGACAAGGTAAGAGGAGCACAAAGCACACCGCGAGCATGCTTAAGCATGAAGTTTACTTTATCGGGAGTAATCTTCTCGGCAGGGATGATGAGATCTCCTTCATTCTCACGATCCGCATCATCGACAACAATCAGGAATTTACCTTCCTTAAAGTCTACAATAGCCTCTTCGATAGTATCAAACTGAATATCATTCATAATTACTTCCTTTTATTTTGAATTTGTAATATAATTGTTTTTAACTTCTTATCGTTTTCCAGTATACGTTTTAAATCTTTCCCCAATCTTATACGAAATGCCCAAATACGAAGCCAGAAAAATATTCCGATCGGAATGATGATACCGGCAGCGATATTCAGCCAATGTACATGGAAAGGTCGAGTATGCGCCCTCGTAGGAATGATTGGATAATTATTTAAAGCGTTAATGAGATGAATAGAGCGCGAATTGGACATTTCATCCATAAGTTCTTCCATTTTATTATTGATACGATCTATATCATTATCTACGTTATCAGTCATCCATAATTTAAAATAATTTGGAATCGTGCGCAAATGATGAGTTTTGAGATACGAAATACATTGCAAAGAGAGCCCATTAAGCCTAGTAGGCATTGTATCATAGTCCACATCCTGAATAATAACTTCTTTCATAAAGGTATGTCTGATACTCCGTATACCACTCACCCGACGAAGCCAGGCAATATAAGTATCAATATTCAATACGACCGAATCATTATTTGATTTATAAGTAAGGAAAGCGCCCAAAGGAGCCAGTACTGCCGTACTCAACCAGATGCCCATCCACAAAGCCCATTTCCCATCACGTGCCATTTTGTAACCGGAGTTGTCTATAATATAATAAACGATGAACACCAGCACTGAGATAACAACAGGCATACCTAGTCCACCTTTTCGAATGATACCTCCCAAAGGTGCGCCAATAAAGAAGAAAAGCATACATGACAAAGCAATCGTTATCTTGCGCTGCATTTCTATCTTATGACGACGAATTTGATAATCAAGTTGTTCTACTGTAGAACTTTTAAATTCCCAATCCGTACCAAGATTCTGTGCGGTATTTTCAGCCCGTTGTAGCGTGCGTTGCTTCTCTTCAGTCGTAGATTTATCGTACAATTTATCTATATCATATTTTGCAGGATTGTACTTTTCCTTTTTCACAACGATGGCAGCAGTTGCATTAGGAAGTGCAGGACGCACCATAGGGGTACTTCGATAATAATTTTCAGCAGCAGCTTTATAATAGCTTCTTCCTATACTGTCTCCCACTACCGTCATCGAATCTATTGAGTGACTTAAAGCCGATATATTCTTAGCACCAGCCTGATTGCTCATGACATTGGCATCTGCCATATTAAAGCCCGAATTGAATTCAATAATGGCTGTCTTGTGATCAAACGTCTCACGACGATAGGGCACGTTAGTAGCATACATTGTCTGTTGAGTAAGATTCTCAAACAATTCGCCCTTATATAGTTGCAATAACAAATGCTGCCGATCTGCGGTCATATCAAGCCGCCCTGAATCACAATTAATGATACGAGTATTTTCAAATCCCTGCGAATAATCATAGATTAAAACGCCATGAAGTACACCCGTCACTTTATTCTTCTTTTGGATTCTCAAATTATAGCCCGGTATGTCATTATAAAAAGCTCCTTCTGGTATATCCAATTCAGGAGATTTTTGTTTCAATGAAAGAGCAAAAGTTCCTAACTCTTTTTGGGCATTGGGACTAATTACATTTTGAAAATAAAAAGACGTAATGCTCAATAAGCCGACAACAACCATGAGAGGGCGCATCACCTTGATAAGCGAAATACCGGAGGCTTTCATCGCCAACAATTCAAAACGTTCTCCAAAATTACCAAACGTGATAAGCGAAGCCAACAAAACAGCAAGAGGCATAGAAAGAGGCACCAACGTCAAAGTAGAATACCAAAAGAATTTAGCGAGCACATCCATACCCAATCCTTTGCCCACCAAATCATCCACCCAACGCCATAGAAACTGCATCAAGAAAATGAAAAGACAAATCAGGAAAGTACCCACAAAAAGCATAAAAAAGCTTTTTGTAATAAATATATTTAATTTCTTAATTCGAAACATTCTTATTCAGCCATCACATTTTTTATGATGCAAAGGTAAGACAAAAAACAGAGAGCAAAAAATATTCGAATGAAAGTTCATTAAAAACCTAAAACTCTTCGCATTTTAGCTATTTGAGAAGTCCACAATTCCTTCAAATCCTCACCTTCCTCCTCGTTGGTAAAATCATTAATTTCCAAGACAAAAGCTTTTGTCAATTCATCCTGACACATTTTAATCTCAAAGTAGCTACGTGGGCTCTCATCATCCAGCCAATGAAAGCGAATAAACGAAAAAGTCCTGATAGCAACGACTTCCGCTGATCGCACTTCATTAGCAGACCAGCAAAAAGTAAAGACTTTATCCTTAACCGATATTCTATCGGCAAACCAATTTTCCATACCGGCAGGACTGCTAATAGTATTCCACAACACGTGTTTCGCAGTTTCCTTAAGCAAGAATTCCAAATGTATTTTAATTTGATCCATAGTATCCCCTTATTTCATGCGCCAAGATATATACTTTTTTCTAGATATGGAAACAAAAACCATATATTTTAATGATATCAGTATCCGCAGCATTTTTTTTCAGAAAAACGGCAAATTGTTTTGGCAATTTCAGAAAAAGGACTATCTTTGCACCCGCAAAACAACAATGGCGGGATAGCTCAGCTGGTTAGAGCGCATGATTCATAATCATGAGGTCCTGAGTTCAAGTCTCAGCCCCGCTACTTTCACAAAATTATAAAGCAATTATAAATTATATAATTTGTAATTGCTTTTATTTTTCTAAAAGGAAGTGACCTTGCCATAGGAGCCCCTATACTTGAGTTTAAGTACGATTAGAGCCCACTTTGTACTGGACTAATTCCCAAAAAACTAACGTATGTCGCAGCTATAACTAACAGAAGTTACTGCGATAACTAACGGAAGTTATCATGACAACTAACGTTAGTTTCTTCAACAACATCCGTTAGTTATGGCTGCGACATACGGTTGATTTTTTGCAAGGTAAAACAAGAAAGAAAAGACAAATATCAGAACGATGCGATAATTCAAACAAACGGAAGGACACTGGTGTCGTATGTTAGTTTTTTCGGTGACATCCTTAAGTTTTTCGTGCCACGTACATACGACAACAAAAAAAGGTACATACGTGGATTTGAACAATAAATAGCTGCGTGGACGTAATACGAAATCGTTTTGTGTTGCGATATATTACTAAAAATGTCGCATGTGTCGCATAGAAACCCTATAAACTCTATATTTTTTTTATTCGAGTATATTGCGTTTATCATTATGATACCGTAATTACACGAAATATGATTACATAAAATAAAAAAATAAAAAAAATATAAGAGGAGGGAATCCTATGCGACACATGCAACAAGGTTTTGTCGATTTTCGAAGCTATAGTATATTGTAGCTGCGATTTTTGAGTTGACCAATAATTTAGTCACTTTTTGAAAAAAGGGATTGGACGCATATTTTTGTTGAGTTGACCATTATTTCATAATGTCGCAAAAGATAGGCTTACAATAATATTATGTAATTATTAAAGGCCTTTTTAGTTCTATTTAATATTAATAGAAACACCTTGTTTGCCCTAGTTTCCATTGATTTCAGAAAAAGACGAAAATTATTGGTCAGAAAGATAACAGGTTGCTATTTGTAACGTTTATTCTTTTGCTTAGAAAATAGAACGATAGCGCTGACTTATTGAGATGGGGGTTATATGCGGTTTGAGTAAATCCCACGTAGGTATAAGAAATCTGTATATTTGCTAGAATTTATGATTTAAGTCTTAGTAATCTTGTAACATAAAAAAGAATTGATTATTTTTGTCCAAACCTGATTAAACAATCATGAAATTTACGCTATTGAAACCATTCTTTCCAATTATTACATTCATCCTAATAATATGTCAAAACTGTTATGCAGATTCTTATGTTACGAGATTTATTTCGAATGTCAATGGATTATCTAATAACTCCATCAATTGCATATTGGAGGACAGAGATCACACGATGTGGTTTGGCACATGGGGCGGACTGAATGCATACAATGGACGGGACATTAAGATATACAAATATAGTAGCAATAATGACAACTCTATAAGCAACAACATTATAAGACAAATCATCGAATCAGGAGACTACCTCTGGATTGCCACAGATAACGGCATCAACCGGATAAATAAAAAGACAGAACAAATCCAACGTTATTATCTTAGGAATTCGCCCAAGAAGGTTCCTAGTACAGAAAAATTGTATAATATAGGCAAATCGAGTGATGGTACCATTTGGGGATGGCTCAAAGACAAAGGGCTTTTTAAGTTCCGAAACAATAAGTTCGAAAGAATACCTATTGATTTCACATCCAAAGTAAAAGATTTATCGATTACAAAAAGTGGAGCGTGGTTCTTACTGAACAACAATGTCCTCAAATATATTCCTATCAACGTCAATACCCTATATTTGAAAGAGAAAAGTATGAAGTCAATAGCAGGGTCTGTTTCAAAATTGTTCATCAATGACAAGCAAAATATTGTTCAAACGGAAGGAACACTTATCATGTTCGACAAATATGCCAGAATAGAGAAAACAATAACCATATCTCCTCATTCTCAAATTTCTCAAGTTCTGCTTGCTGACAGAAAACTTTATTTAGGTTCTATAAGCAAAGGGTGCTTGTGTTACGACCTTATCAGCTCAAAATATTCGAGCATTAACTACGGCATTTCTACCAAAATGTCTGTTCTTACCCTCTTCATCGGTAGTCAACAGATATTATGGTTAGGTACAGATGGAAAAGGAATTGTTCAGCTCTACAAATATACTCCTTTATTCAATACTATTTTGTTTTCGTTTCCCGTCAGAAGTTTTTGTGATTATCGCAAGAATGAAGTACTGGTAGGCACTAAAGGAGGAGGGATACAACTTCTCAATACAGAGACAGGACAGATTTCTCTTTTCCGTAATGAAACTTCAGGGTTGATATCAAATTCTGTCTATGCCCTTCGTAAAAATGCTCAAAATGACATTTTCATAGGGACGGATGGTTATGGACTAAATATTTTGAACGCTAAAACAAACAAATTGAGCAAACTGATTATACCCTCTACTTTTTCACAGTTTAAATCGGTATACAACATTTATTTTTCAAATCATGATTCGACTATTTGGCTAGGTACAGCAGGATACGGTTTAATCAAAATGGATATTATTAAAAAAGGAGGTAATTATATAGTTACTAAGTTTAAACGCTATTCTTCATCTAACTATTCCAGAACTCTTAACAACGATATTATATATGCCATCACATCATCACCAAACGACCGCTACATTTGGTTTGGAAGTCGTGGTGGCGGCCTAAACCGTTTTGATACAAACCGTTCTTCTATTTCAAAATTCGAAGATTTAGTACCTGGCACATTGACAAACGATGACATTCTATGTCTTTTTCAGGACGGCAGAGACCTATGGATAGGAACTAGCTACGGTTTAAACCGGATTAGACTATTAACTTCGAGCTATCAGCTTACCAAATACAACAATAAAAATCTAGAAAGTAAGACGATACATGGTGTAGTAAAAGATTTATTGGGCAATATTTGGCTCAGCACAAATCAAGGCCTTTTCAAGATAAGCAAAGACGGACGATTAGAGAACTATACGATAAAAGATGGGCTACAAAACGATGAATTTTCTGACGGCGCATTTTTCAAAGACGAGAAGGGAAATCTTTATTTTGGAGGAGTCAACGGGCTCAACTATTTTAGCCCGCAACATGTACATCTTCGCAATTTCTGTCCCCGACTTGAGCTTAGTGGGTTGAGGATATACGACAAAGACATAAATATTGCCACATTCATAAAGGAAGGCAAACTTAAACTGAAATATGATGAACGTAATGTTACGCTCAAATTTATAGCAAAGGACTTTATCAATACTGAAAGTTGCGAATATGCATATAGAATAGACAAGACAGACCAATGGTTCGAGATGGGCACAGACCCTAATCTTGTATTACAATTATCAACAGGCAAACATCTACTTGAGGTAAAATGCTCTAATGGTGATAAAGTTTGGAACAATAGGATTTATCGTCTCCAAATCATAGTTGATAACCCTTGGTGGTTTAGCTTTTGGGCAATACTCTGCTATCTGCTAATATTGTCAATAATCGGAATGATAGCTTCATCTATTATTCGTAACCGCATTCGTATGAGTCGAAAACTATTTTTAGCAGATATAGACAAAAAACAAGATCAGAAGATATACGAATCAAAGCTTACATTCTTCACTAACGTAGCTCATGAGTTCTCTATTCCACTTACCCTTATATATACCCCTGCACAATATTTGTCAGAAATGAGAGGAATTGACAGTGAAATTAAAAAATACGTGGACGTTATAAAAGATAATGCCGAGCGTATGCAGAAACTGATGCAAGAATTAATCGAATTCAAGAAAAGTAAATCAAGTTACGAACCTCTCTGTCCCGAAAAAATTGATACAGAAGAGCACATCCTATCTATCATTAAAAATTATGAAACGATTCAACATAGTAATAAAATAGAGTTTAAATATAATAGTCAAAATCTATCGACCATTATATCCGACAAAAGCGTTCTAAGCAAAATTGTATTCAACCTTCTTTCAAATGCTTTCCAGCATACCCCACAAGGAGGATATATCAAGATGGATTTCTATCAGGAAGAGAGCAAAAATTCGCCACTCCATTTTGTTATCAGGCATTCGGGTAGAGGCATGACAGAAGAACAGATAAATAACATCTTCAACGAGTATAAAATATTCGACCACGTAGCTTCCGGAAATATGCAGATGAGTAATGGTATTGGTATTAATCTAACAAAAAAACTTATAGAATATCTAGATGGTAGTATAAAAATTAGAAGTCAACTTGGAGAATATATTGAATTTGTCGTTACGATTCCACCATTGGATATTACACGGGAGGATGTCATCAAACTTGAACCGAGCAAAGGCAAGATGCAGACAAGCGAAAATATTTCTAGAGAAAAGAGACATCCCGAGACATTGATTTACATCATAGAAGATGAACAAAATTTAAAAAATTTACTTTCCAATATTCTTTATGATTATACAATATTCGATTTCGATAACGCGAATGAAGTTCTTGAAGCTATTAAGAGGAATCACCCAGATTTAATCATTACAGATCTTCATTTTGCTGAATCGGGTTTGGATTTTGTATACAAATTGAAAATGGATTCTAAGACTAGTTATATTCCTATAATTGGAATTTCTAACAAATCTTCTGTTGAAGAACAGATAGACGCATACAATAAAGGTATAGACACTTATTTGGTTAAACCCTTCCATCCACGTCAAATTCTTTCTAGCATAGAAAACCTGCTGACTAGACAAATATTGCTCAAAGATTATTTTAACTCTAGTCTTTCGTCTCTTACAATCCGAAATGGGAAGGTAATGCACGAAGAAGACAAAGAGATACTTGAAAGGGTGAACGATTTTATTAAAGAGCATATATCAGATGAGAACTTATCGGCAGAAATGATCGAACAATTCTTAGGTCAAAGCAAAGCTTCTTTTTATCGAAAATTTAAAGATTTATTGGATAAGACACCTAGTGAACACATAAAAAATGTGAGATTGGAATATGCCGCAAAGTTATTGCGAACAACAAAAATGACTGTTTCTGAAATTATTTATAAGTCTGGCTTTTCAAACAAATCCTATTTCTACAGAGAATTTAAAGGGGTCTACGGATGCTCTCCTAATGACTTTAGAAAAATATAGTACACTGTTTTGAGACTCTTGTGCATCAAATTACGAAATGTCGGAACAAACCTAGTTCCGACATTTTCTATCGTATATAATCCTTTGAGACTATAGTGTACTCTCTAATTTCAAATCCATATTAATTTTGCTTTCAGAAAATTTTAAAATTTAATATCAATGGATACAGCAAAAAGAAATCTATCTAATCCACTTCTTTCTCCTTCTGATTTAAGTCCGAGTATCAAAGGAATGGAAATTATTTGCCTACTGAATCCGGGAGTTTTCAGATACAAAGATAAAACATGGCTTTTATTGAGAGTTGCTGAACGTCCCGTTCAAGAAGAAGGTAAAATTAGTTTTCCAATATATGATAATAAAGGAGAAATAAAAGTAGTATCATTCGCCAAAGATGATCCTCGTTTAGATTGTTCAGATCCTCGTGTCATCTCTTACGATAATCAAAACTATCTGACAACCATGTCTTATCTTCGTTTAGTCAACAGTACTGACGGTATACATTTCAAAGACGACCCAAACTATCCTCCCATCTTTGGGAAAGGTGATTTAGAATCGTTCGGTATAGAAGATTGCCGTGTTGCTACAACATCCAACGGATATTACCTTACTTTTACTGAAGTGTCATCTGTTGCTGTTGGTGTTGGGCTGATGCATACTACTGATTGGAAACACTTTGACAGGTATGGAATGATATTTCCCCCTCACAATAAAGATTGTGCTCTATTTGAAGAGAAAATAGATAATCTATATTATGCTTTCCATCGCCCTAGTAGCCCCGAACTCGGTGGTAACTATTTGTGGCTGGCTGAATCAACCGACCGTTTGCATTGGGGTAATCATCATTGTTTGGCAACAACTAGGAAAAATTCTTGGGACAGTGCTCGAATAGGAGCCGGTGCTTCGCCAATTAAAACTGAAGAAGGTTGGTTGGAAATCTACCATGGAGCCAACGAACAAAACAGTTATTGTTTAGGTGCTTTATTAGTCGACCTAAAAGACCCTTCAAAGGTTTTGGGACGGAGTAAGGAACCTATTATGGAGCCCACTGCTGAATATGAGAAAAAAGGGTTTTTCGGGAACGTAGTATTTACGAATGGACAACTCGTCGACGGTGATATTATCCACCTATATTATGGGGCAAGCGACGAAGTAATATGTCAAGCCGATTTGTCGATAGACAAAATATTCAATTCTCTAAAATGAAAAAAATGAAAGGTATTATTCAAGAATATAAGCTATTCACACAACAGCCTCACAATATGAAGGTTATACTTATTACAAACCTCCTTTATGCCATGGTATTGCCTGTCGTAGAAATATTTGTTGGAGCATACGTCATGCGTTCTACAAGTAAGCCTATTATGGTTGCCTACTATCAGTTGGCTATGTATGTGGGAGTTGTTGTAACATCTATTGTGAATGGTTTTATGATGAAATCTTTCAGCGTAAAGAATTTGTATTCAGCAGGAATACTTCTAAGTGGCCTTTCTATGTTTATCATGATGTTCATCAAATCATTGGGTATTTTCGAACTTGGAATGACAGGACTTCTTTTGGGAGCTGCTTCGGGCTTTTTCTGGACAAATCGTTATCTGCTAACTTTATATAATACAACAGACAATAACCGCAACTATTTTTTCGGTTTAGAATCATTTTTCTTTTCTATTATGTCTATAACGATACCGTTGTTTATTGGAGGTTTTATCAGTCAAATGGATGGAAAAAATGTATTGGGTCTATATTTTGATTTAAACCTATGTTATAAAGCCGTAACAATCGCTGTTGTTATTGTCACCATATTGGCGTGCATTGTCCTTCATCATGGCAATTTTATCGATCAGAAGCCAAAGCCCTTCCTATTCTTTCACTACCATGTTTTATGGAGAAAAATGTTGCTACTTGCAGGGCTCAAAGGTATGGTTCAAGGATTTCTTGTTACAGCCCCGGCTATACTGATTCTTAAATTCATCGGTAATGAAGGAAGCTTAGGCTTGATTCAGGGTATTAGCGGTACTTTTACAGCTATATTGGTGTACGTGTTGGGCAGAATAGCAAAACCTCAAGATCGTCTGAAGATTTTTATAGGAGGACTGTTTATCTTTTTCGTTGGTACACTTTGCAATGGAATTCTCTTTTCAGCGATAGGTGTCATCCTTTTTGTATTGTGCAAAGTACTATTCCAACCACTATTCGATTTAGCTTATTTCCCAATTATGATGAAAACTATCGATGTCGTTGCCAAAATAGAAAAACGTAACGAATACGCTTACATTCAAAGCCATGAGTTCGGATTATTTATTGGTCGTGCGTTCGGATTGGGATTATTCATATTATTAGCCTATTTCTTTTCTCAAGATTTTGCTTTAAAATATGCAATTATTATAGTGGCAGGTTTACAATTGTTGGCCTATCCACTGGCAAAGAATATAACAAAACAATCATATATCTAAAAATTTCATATCATGAAAAAATTCATCTTATTTGTGTTATTTATTTCTCTGACTTGCACTGGAGCAATAGCACAGCAAGTAAAGAAGATCACAGGAACTGTCGCTGATAGCAATACCGGTGAGCCTCTCATTGGGGCAACAATTCGTGAGAGTGGGACTCAGAACGCCACTGCCACAGACTTGAATGGAAAATACAAATTGAGCATTCGCTCTTCACAAATCACAGTTTCTTATGTCAGTTACACTACCCAAAACATAAAGGTGACAGGAAGTGGAACATATAATATAAGACTGCAAACTGATAACAACATGCTCAATGAAGTTGTCGTTGTGGGTTACGGTTCACAAAAAAAGAGCGACTTAACAGGTTCCCTATCATCTATTAGTGGAAAGGATCTAAAAAACATGGCAGAAACAAATGTTTCTGAAATGCTTGCGGGTAAAGCAGCTGGTGTGTTTGTTGCAGCGGCTTCAGGTCAGCCTGGTGAAGATGCAATAGTACGTGTCAGAGGTTTAGGAACCGTTAATGATAATAATCCTCTGTATGTTGTCGATGGACAGTTTATGGACAACATCAGTAGCGTCAACCCTACCGATATTGACAGAATTGAAGTATTAAAGGATGCTTCGGCATGTGCCATCTATGGTTCAAGAGGTTCAAATGGTGTCATACTGATTACAACAAAAAATGGAAAAGAGGGTACAACTATTTCATTCAATGCATTTGTCGGTGTGAAAAATAGCTATAAAGCTCTTGACATGATGAACAGTGATCAGTTCTATAACTTTATTACTACTGCTTATGCAAGTGATGCATCTTTCCAAAATTCAATGAAGAGCAAATTCACAAACCAGTATAAAAAGGGTTATAGCACAGATTGGTGGAAAGAATGTACACATTCTGCCTTTACTCAGAACTACAATTTTAGCATAAGCAAGGGCTCTGACAATTCTCGTTCTTACTTAAGTATCGGTTACGTAGACGATCAAGGAGCTTTAATTACTACAGAATTCAAAAGACTGAATGCCAACCTTAAACAAGAGTATGATTTAAGTAAGTATATCACAGTCGGTACCAATATTACTCTATCCAAGGCCAGTAAAAGAGATGCCGGTCAATTACCATCGTTCGATTTTATTCAAAAGGCAGATCCATTTACTCCTGTTATCAGTCCTTTGGTAGACGCTTCTTCGGAGAATTACGAGTATAATAAATATGCACCTACCGAATGGTCTTTCGATCCAAACCCTGTGTCACTTCTCCGTTTGCCAAATCGCAATAATGATATTTTCAATGTTTTTGGTAACGCTTTCGCGCAAATCAAATTATTGAAAGGCCTGACATATAGAGCACAATTCAGCTTCGAACGTTTTAATGACAACTTTAAGAATTTTGTTCCAATTTATACCGCAACATTTTCTGACGATAACTTAGCCAATAAAGAGAGCAAATACAATACAGAGACAAAATTGACAAACAATAGTGATTTAATTAATAACTATATCTTCGAAAACAGATTAAACTATGATGCTACATTCGGAAAAAACAGTTTGAATGCTATGTTCGCCATTACATACGAAAAAAATGATGAGAAGACCGTAAATGCATACAAACGTGCAGCTCTCGGTAATTCCGACATTTACCAAATATTGGATGCACAGACCGCTGGCGATGCTACATCGGGCAGTAGAATCGCAACGTCTATGATGTCATATCTGGGGCGTATCAACTATGTTTATGATGATAAATATTTGCTAACTGCCAGTTTCCGTGCTGACGGCTCTTCAAAATTTGCAAAAGGAAACCGTTGGGGATTCTTTCCTTCTTTATCTTTAGGATGGCGTATCAGTAACGAGCAGTTCTTTACAAATTCTAGTCTCAACAATGTTATTTCTAATTTAAAATTACGTGCAGGCTGGGGCGAAAATGGTAACCAACGCATTGATAGGAAAGCTGCTCTGACGCTTATTGGGACAACAAACGAAAACCAATGGTATTTCGGTTCCGGCTATTCACAAGGATATATACCTAGTTATACTGGCAATTCGGATGTAAAATGGGAAAGAGATAGTCAGGCAAATGTAGGTTTAGATATGGGGCTGTTCGCAAATTCTCTGAACGTAATCATGGATTTCTACGTAAAAAAGACGACGGATATGTTGCTACAAGTTCCTATCCCGGTATTTGGAGCATATTCTAACAATCCTTATTTCAACGCAGGTAACCTGAAGAATACAGGATTTGATTTTAGTATCGATTATCATGGCAAAATAGGTAAAGACTTTTCATATAATGCAGGCCTTAATATGTCAACCTACAAAACCAAAGTTACTAAGCTTACTTCCGATTATCTAACAGGTAATGTCAGTCGTACATATGTAGGCGGTTCTATTGGTCGCTTCTGGGGTTACAAACAAATTGGATTTTTTCAAAATCAGTCAGAGATTGACAAATACGTTGACAAGAGCGGAACAAAAATTCAGCCAAACGCAAAGCCCGGTGACTTCAAATTCGCCAAACTAGGGACGTCTGGTATATTGAGCGATGATCAAGACCGTACTTTCATCGGCGATCCTAATCCAGACCTAATTTATGGCTTCAACTTGGGATTCCAATACAAAAACTTCGACTTAAGTATGTTCTTCCAAGGTACGATCGGCAACGACATCTACAATCTCTCGAAAGGCAATCTGGCGCAAGCGGGTTTACAGAATGCTTTAGCTAAATCCTATACAAAGGCATGGACAAAAGAAGGTGATAATGCTAAATATCCTAGAATGACAAACACAGATACCAACAACAATTACAGAGCATCTTCCTTCTATGTAGAAAAAGGTAGCTATCTGCGTCTTCAAAATATACAACTCGGTTACAATATACCAAGTAAACTTTGTGAAAAATCAAAACTATTTTCTAGTTGTAGACTTTATATTTCCGGTCAAAATGTATTCACTTTGACCGGATACTCAGGGCTAGATCCCGAAATCGGTGTCGACAATGCCCTGAATACAGGCTATGATCAGACTCATTATCCTTCTTGCAGGACATTTACTTTTGGTGTAAATCTTCAATTCTAAATTTTAAAGAACATTATTATGAAAAAGATATTAATATTATTATCTGCACTTCTCATAGGAACAAGTTTTAATAGCTGTTCTCTTGATGAGCCTAATTATGGTGAAACCACAAGCGACAATTTCTACCAGACAGAGTCAGAAATCAAAGAAACGTTGACCGGTGCATATCTTCAATTACGCCAGACTTGGAACGAATATGCTCTAGACCATTATTTCCTCGGAGATTGCACAACTGATGATGCTTTAAAAGGAGGAAGTAGCGAAGGCGATAAATCGGAGATTCAGGAGTTATCCAATTTTATCGTTTCTACAACAAATAGTGAAGTGCTTCGTAGGTGGAGTATTCTTTATGACTTAGTCAATCGGTGTAATGATGTTATCTATCATGCATCTAATGCCACAGGCGATAAAACATTGCTCACACGCTATGCTAATGAAGCAAAAGCATTGAGAGGATTTGGTTATTATTGCCTTGTCACAACATTTGGAGGAGTTCCATTGGTTACAGTTCCAATGAAACCTGCAGATTTGTTGAAAGTTCCAAGAGTTTCGGCAGACAGCGTCTATAGTCAAATTATTTCGGATCTTACTGCAGCAAAAGATTTGCCAGCCAAAAACACCTATTCAGGAGATGATGCTTATCGAGTCACACGAGGCTTTGCAAAAACGATATTGGCGAAGACATATATGTTTAGGGGTGAATATGCAAAAGCTGAAACAGTTTTAAATGAAATCATTGAAGTCGATAAAGATTATTCTTTGCTAAGTGACTATGGAATGAATTGGCGTCCGGCATACGAAAATAGTTCTGAATCAGTTTTCGAAATACCAAATAAAATATATGATAAAGATGTGGCAATTGGTACAAATGTTCCTCATTATTTCACAAGCCGTAATGTCAGCGGTTATCAAGGATATGGATTTCATGCGCCGTCTCAAGATTTATATGATGCATTCGACAAAGACGACCCACGTATAACATACGTTTTCACTCAAACAGGCGACCGCTATATAGGAGATACCGAATGCCAAGATAACTCTCAATCTCCTACAGGATTTCACGACTACAAGATGACAGTCCCTACTGTGGAAAAAGCAGGCTACTATGTTTGGATGATTCCTTATAATATTCGTATGATACGTTATTCAGATGTATTACTTTTGTATGCAGAAGCATTGAATGAAGACGGAAATCCGAGTAAAGCTCTGATATATCTCAACGAGGTTCGCCGCAGAGCACGTAATACAGCTCCTTTTGATCCTCGTCGTGATAAACAGGCTTACGTGCCGAGCACAACAGCTAACACATTGCCTGATATTGTAACAACAGACAAATCGGCATTAAGAGAAATTATTTGGCACGAACGGCGTTGCGAACTAGCGATGGAAGGATGGAGACGTGACGACCTAATGCGTCAAAAGCGATTTGGAACAGTGATGAAGGCTTACGCACAAAAGTACAGTACAACAAAAGGTGCCAATTTTGATGATAATCGAGATTATTTGCTCCCGATACCACAAACAGAGATTGATAAGAGCAACAATGTACTAAAACAAAATACTGGTTATTAATGAAAACCAATCATTTCTATTTATATTTCCTATTGGGTGTGTCATTTCTGACACACCCAATAAGTGTTTTGTCTCAAAGTTTAGGTAATCCCATAAAACAAACGAACATAGCAAGAGTAAATATGATGCCCAATATTCCTTCATCATATAAAATGTTGGATTGGAAATCGAAGGCTAAAGCTTTTGATCGTTATGTTTTCGATTGGCATCGAAATGATTCTGTCGGTCCTCTCATTTGGCTTGACAATAGCCATAGGAATTTTGATCAATCGGCATTTGGACTTTATACAGCAGTAAAGGATATCCGCCAAGGCTTAAATAATAATGGAGAATTTCATGAGAGTGTCAATACTATGGCAGCAGTACTTGGAGCAGGATTAATAGGTATAGACAAAACCAATCAAGATGGATACAACTATGTGAAAATGCTTCAAAACTATTTCAATTCTGCTGTTGGCTGGAATATTATGATGAATAATACTTATTCCAAAGTAGCCCTTATAGGAGGAGGATACGGAAGAGATTGGTGGTATAACATTCTCCCAAATGCTCTTTATTATGCAGTATGCGATGTCTTCCCACACGTTCAAAGAGCAGATTCTATACAAAGAATTATTGCAGATCAATTCGTAAGAGCTGATTCTGTGTTAAATGGTAATTACGATTTTTCATCTTTCAATTATAACAAGATGAAAGGAATCATTAATGATATTCCTTTTCAACAAGATGCCGCCGGGGGCCATGCATATGTATTGCTATGTGCATATAAGAAATTTGGAGATAAAAGATACCTGTACCATTGTGAAAAGGCTATACAGGCATTAGAATCTCAGAAAGAAAGTCGCTTTTATGAAATACTTCTACCGCTTGGAATTTACACCGCTGCATATCTAAATGCAACAGAAGGTACACAATACGATCTAAGCAAAATGTTCAATTGGGTTTTTGACGGTTGCAAAAGTCCTAGCGGGCGAACAGGTTGGGGGATTATTGTAGGAAAATGGGGAAAATATGACGTTAGTGGACTACAAGGAAGTCTTACCGACGGAGGTGGATACGCTTTTTTGATGAATAGCATCAAATTAGTTTGGCCCTTTGTATCTCTTGTTAAATATCAACCTCAATATGCCCGGGCTGTAGGTAAATGGATGCTTAATAATGCCAGTGCTTGCAGATTATTTTACCCTATGCAAATAGACAAACATCATCAATGGAATTCTGATTTGCAAAATATGACTAATGATAATATCGCATATGAAGGATTAAGGCGGGTAGATTCTTATAGCAAACCATCTTTGAAGGGAGCTACTCCTGTTGCCCTAGGAGATGGGCCAAGATGGATAAATGGCAATCCTAGAGAAAGTATGTTCAGCGTGTATAGTTCTTCCCCAGTTGGCATTTTGGGGGCTGTTATTTCTACTACAAATATAAAAGGTGTATTGCGCCTTAATTGTAATGCCACAGATTTTTATATGCCAAGAATTTATCCAGAATACCTTTACTATAATCCCTACAAAAAAAAGGTAAAAATTATCTATTTAACGTCTAACAAAAGGTGTGACTTGTTTGATATAGTATCAAAAAAATATGTAGCAAAAAATATAATTTCCAAAACTAGCATAATTATACCACCAGATAGTGCAATGGTTATTGTTGAATTACCTGCAGGGACTATGCTTATACGAAACGGAACAAATATTGTAGCAAATGGCAAAATAAAAATTAGCTATAAATAAAAAGCTATTAGAATTTATTGTCTTACGGGTTTCGCTCTACTTAAAAAATTTTGTCTGCCATATTTGGAGATTGAAAAAGATCTTATAGTAAATTATTGGTGCACGTTATTTTTTTGATTATAAAAAAATAGCGATTCGGTGATAAGTACTGAATAAGTCCGTATCAACTTATTCAGTACTTGTCATCAAATATTATCGCACTAATTCTTTGGCGTATTTTTTATATATCTGCTTGGCCACTTCTATTCCATTTTGCTTTGGTTCATTATAAATAATGATGTTAGATGGTTCAACCCATTCATTCTCAAATTTTCTTGACCATTCGAAAAAGGCCTTTTCATCATATTCTTTATTCTTCTCGACAGCGGCAATCGCTTCAGCTATCATCTTATTCCACCTAACAGCGTAGTATTGACTTGTTAATCCGGATAAAGAACGGTTGGCATAATCGGATAGTTCTGGACTGTCGCCCCATATCGTAATGAGCGATCGAGCATCCTTTTCGTAATAATCTTTTGATGCCTTATCGTTTCCCATATCACGTGCTTCGGCTATCCAGTTTTTCAAAGAAAATGTAGGATGACATGCTATCAGGCGGTTTATATCTGTGAGAATATCTTTCATCTTTGCTCCACGGTTTTTCATCCTTTTTATATCTTTTGCTTCGTATGCAGCAGTAAATTCATCTCGCACCAAAAGAAAATAGTCGCCAAGCACTTGACGTCCAATGTTTACGACATCAAACTTGTAGCTATCTCGAGTACAATTGGTTACATTCAGCAGTGAATTCCAAGCCTGCACCAAATCTTTTTGAAAATATTCTACTGTCGGTTTCGTAGTCCAATGACTATTCCCTTTCAGACACGGACGAGCGTTCGTGAGCGTACCTTGACCTACCTGTGCAGGTTGTATATAGACTTTGTTTGCCAATATTTGCCACGCGTTACGAGCTTCTGACGATTTTTTGCCAACTCTTCTATCCGCCAAATTATTAAACCAATCCTCATCTGAAATGCCCGTGTTCCATGCTTTGTCCAAAACAAATTCGTACATAAACTGATTGACGTTAAGTCCTTCTAAGGTAGAACCTATTCCTTCAAATTTCGGTCCTCCATTATGAAAGACATCGGCTAAACGTTCGCGAACAATCTTTGCCGGTCCTGATAAGAATGTATTTCCTCCAAAATTGCCAAGATAACACCACAAATAAGGTTGTCCGTAATATTTCTCTGTTTGTTTCCATATTTCAGTATATTCACAAAAATAGTCGAGTAACAATAGTTTGTCTTGAGGTACAGCTTGCACATAAGCCTTGATACGTGGTGCAGTCCAGTGGTTGGAATCAGCATAGAAAAGCCAGGTCATTTGTAGCCATACTGCTTTATTATCGACATTGGCAATTGATTGATAAATATTCTTCGACATCATGGCCAATGAATCTGCATTCCACGAAGGTGGATCGACTTCATTAAAGGGGTCTACACCATATATATGGCCTGTACCATAGCGTTGAGTTTGTTCTGTTAGATATGCCTTTTGTATGACAGTATAAATAGGATCCATTGGGTTGAGGAATGTGCATCTGTATTTATCTGAAAAGCCACCCCACTCGCTGACCTGAGACGTTTTAATATGTGGATAAATTCGTTTTAATGCAGCGGGTATGTGTCCGGCAAACGCCGGTAGGACTGGGCGCATATTTAATTCGCGTTCGCGAGCCACAATTCGTTCTTGTAGATTGGCTTGAGAAGTGATCCATTTCATTGGTAAGGGACCATCCCAACAGTCAAGGTTACACATTCGATGCCAAGGCAAATATGCCGGACCTGTAAAGTAATCTCGTATCTCCTTGTCGTTCAAACCTAATTTCTTCCAGACATTATACCAAATAGCTTCTTGTCCTGTTATTGCGAGTGGCATATTTATTCCATTGAGAGCCATCCAATCGATGAAACGTTCCCAATCGCGCCATTTCCACCATACCATCGAATACCCGAAAGTACAATAGTTGAGAAAAAAACGAGACTGAACTTTAGCATTAATCTGTATCTCATGGCTAACAGATGGCAAGACATTAGGCAATTCGATAGGGTCTTTTTCATTCCATGACACCGTCGTAAGGCAATAGTTCTTTAAATAGAAATTTAATCCTACAGCCATAGAATTGGCATTATTACCCGAGATAATAATTTTGCCGCCTTTACTTCTGATCGTAAAGAGGTCCGTTTTAGAATCATTTATAACACGAAATTCAAAGGAAGACGAATGTGTCGGTAACAATCTTGATACCATTGCACGCATTGCTATAATACCTGTATTTGCAGATACGGTGCAAAAAATAAACGCAATTACTGTAAAACAAAAAAACTTTTTCATGATTTTTGTAATTTAATAATTCTAATAGCACATCCACCGCTAGTCGCTAACTTTAAATGTAATATATCGTTTGCTGTTACTATACGCTCTTCGTATTTAAATGAAGTCGGATTGGTTTTCCATTCGGCATCAGCACCATCGGCATATATCTGGGCCATGTACTTAACATCCGGTTCCAAGAACGATAACGGAACATCCAGCTTTCTTGAATTCTCATCGGTAATGGCACCCACATACCAATCTGCCGATTTACGGTCCTTTCTGGCAAATATGGAGTAATCGCCTATTTTGGCGTCAATCACTTTAGTCGTTTCCCAATCAGTAGGCACATCTTTAATAAAATCAAAAGCTTTTATTCCGCTATAATTTTTCGGTATATCGGATGCCATCTGTAGAGGACTATAAATAATGACATAGAGAGCCAATTGTTTGCATAATGTAGTATTTACACGAGTGCCTGGATATGCTTTGTTCGTAAAGTTAAAAGTACCGAAAGTAAAATCCATAGGACCCGCCAAGCCTCTTGTAAACGGTATCACTGTAGTGTGCTCGGGTGGATTACCTCCATCGGGCGACCACGCATTGTACTCTTGTCCACGTATTCCTTCTTGAGTCATCAAATTTGGCCATGTGCGTTCAATGCCGGTTGGCATAACCGGTTCATGATTGTCAATGGCAATCTTATATTTAGCAGCTGTTTCAACAACCTTACGGTAATGCCGCACACCATATTGGCCATCATGCGCTTCTTTAAAATCCATCAGAGGATTAACATATCCAGTTTTGACGATATTTACGCCATATTTTTTATAATAAGCAAAAGCTCTGTCAAGCTGCTGTTCGTAGTTTTTTGTCGCAGCTGCTGTTTCGTGATGTCCAATTAGTTCTACCCCCTTCTCTTTGGCATAATCAGTAATTGCCTTTATATCAAAATCGGGATATGGCTGAGTAAAATCAAGCGTATTTCCATTTTTAGTCCAATTGCCTTCCCAGCCTTTATTCCATCCTTCTACAAGTACTCCAGATATACCATTGGCAGCGGCAAAATCAATATATTTTTTCGTATTCGTGGTCGTAGCACCATGTTGCGGCCCGTAATACCAAGTGCCTTCACCTAAATGTAGTTCCCACCAGATGCCTATATATTTACAAGGCTTCAGCCATGATGTATCCTTTATCATGCAGGGCTCATTTAAATTGAGCATTATACGAGATTCTACAAGATCTCCAGGCTTGTCGCCTATAATAATTGTTCGCCAAGGTGTGGCAAATGGGACTTTAATATAAGCGGATACACCTGTTGACCAAGGTACCAAGGTAGATCGCAATGTGGTTGAATCTGAAACCGTCAAATTCATTTTAGGATAGTCTGTTAAGTTGGCTTCATGGATAGACAGGTATTTACCATCGGCAGTTTCCATCGTTAATGGAGTACGAACAGTATCAAGATCACAAATCCTGGACAATTTGGCCAAGCACTCATAATAGGGGTTGGATGCAGTTATCCACCAAGCTTTATGCACTTGAGGCATTTTAAATTCAGTATTCTCTTTCATGATTACTAACGAATCTATACCGTCTTGTTTTGGAAACTCATAGCGAAAACCGATACCGTCGTTAAATGCACGAAATATTATGTTGAGTTTATTTTTGCTATTGCGTGCCTGCAACAACACCTTCATCTCATTGTAATTGTTACGAACATAACGGCATTCGCCCCATGGTTGTTCCCACGTTTCATCGTGCGAGGTACGTAGAATCTTTTTTATATCAAAGCTATTTAAATTCTCGTTTCCTTGAAGAACGAATCCCATTTTTGAGGGAAGAACCACAGCTTTACCATTTTTATTTACTGAATATTTAAGTATATTGCCATTGTTGGTGACTACAATTCTTACATGCCCATCAGGAGATTTTACAATAAAATCTTTTTTGCTGGCATAAGACGAGAAGCTTCCAACTGTCAATAATACCGAACTTATTAATAGGACTAATTTATTCATTATAAACTTTATTGTTTCGTTTGTTTCAAGTCTACAAATAATAGACAAGTCATTTAATTGGTGTTAGAATTGCTGTCCAGCCACCACCTTTCGCCATAGTTACTTTCATATGATCGTTTTTTGTTACTGTCAGTTTCTCTATTTTATAATCTGAAGCATAACTATCGGCATTAATACCATCTTTAAAAATCTCAACCTTATACTTTTTAGAGTCTAGAAAATCGAGCTTTAAATCTAAAGTACGCCTATTCCAATCCGTCAATCCGGCGATGTACCAGATTTCATCTTTTCGGCGTGCAACTAAGAGCTGCTCACCTATTTTTGCGGAGATAGCCTTAGTGTCATCCCAAGTAGTAGGTATTCGCGAAATGAACGAAGTGTAATCGGGCTCCTTATAATAACTCGAAGGAGAGTCTGCCATCATCTGTAATGGACTCTCATACACAACATACAATGCTACCTGATGTGCTCGTGTGCCAAGACTGATGGGGTGAACAAAGTTGATATAGAAATCGGCGGCAGTGGCATTACCAACTGCACCTGGAGTATAGTCCATTGGCCCGGCTGCCATTCTTGTGAAGGGCAATACTAAATCATGTACAGGATTAATATCTCTGGAATCTTTATCGTGTTCCATTCCGAGCACTCCTTCAAATGTCATTACATTTGGATACTTTTTCTGCAATCCGGAAGGTTTGAAAGCACCGTGAAAATCGACCAACAGTTTTCGTTCCATTGCAGCCTTTCCCACTCTTTCGTAGAAATTAACCATATATTGATCCGAACGTTGCATAAAATCGACTTTTATTCCTTTTATTCCCCATTTTTGATACAAGTCGAGGATCCCTTCTAAATCCTTGTCCAATGGATTCCATAATGTCCACAAAACCAGACCTACATTTTTTGCCTTGCCATACTTTACTAGCTCATGAATATCTAATCCATGTACAGGTTCTTTAATATTCCAGGTTCCGGCCGACCATCCTTCATCTAGCAAAACGTATTCTATACCATACTTCGCTGCAAAATCGATAAAATATTTGTAGGTATCAGTATTTACACCTGCCTTAAAATCTACGCCATAAACATTAAGTGTACTCCACCAGTCCCATGAAATCTTTCCTGGTCTAATCCAGTCGGTTTCTTTTGAAACCGAAGGCGACGCCAGTTGATATACCAAATCGTTTTCTAGTACACCTTTGTCGTCTTTATTAATCATCAGTAATCGCCATGGAAATGTTCTATTACCATTTGTTGCGGCTATGTAATGAGCTTTTTCCACCATTTTCTCGTCACGGTCGGCCCCCGCTTTCAATTCGCTTTTGAGTACTACGGGAGGGAACTCTCCTAATAGCGTATTATCATGATTGCCGGTAAGGAACATATTGGGATAATCGGTTAAATCTGATTCCATGAGAACTATTTTTGTTCCTTTTGCTGTAGTCAGATAGATGGGTAAATAACCTTTCATGGTTGGATCCAGTTCGGTTATTTCTTTCTTGTCGAATATGGCTTCGCAATGTGTTATGAATTCTTGATTTTTTTCTCTAGGCCAATAGACAGTACTGCCGTTCTCCCAGTTTTGTTCAACGGTTTCGCTATTAATATATATATTGGGAGATTTTAATTGGGTAACAAAACGATATGCCGCTCCATTATTATATACACGAAATAGTACAGAATAATCACCTTTACATTTAATAGTCAATTGATTATACAGATCTCTAATTTTGCGTTGTTTTGTAGGTACTATTGCTATCTGCTCCTCATCAACTTTAATGATATTCGACTTTATAACTTTAAGGTTTGTCCCTAATTGATTTGGCATGCCATCTACATTCATTGCTATTTTGCTCGGATTGAGAACCCGTTCTCCCATAAAATCAACACACCAATTCAATTGTTTATCTGTCACTACTGTAACTTTTATATTGCCATCAGGAGAGTTGACGGTATAGGTTTTAGCCTGTACCGTCAATTCACTAATGCTCGCAATAAAAAATAATGTCGCGATTATTCTTTTCATTATTTTTCAACTCTTTTTATGCCATCTTTTATAGCAGACCAAAGGCCATTATTTATTACATGAGAAAGTTCAAAAACCATCAGACCATCCGTGTTTTTCATACATAGATACACGGCATCTGACATTGCTGTCGCATTATAAGAATATGCGGTAATAGAACCGTATACTTTACAGTCACCTTTTGTAAAATTCTTATATGTAGTGACAAAATTCTCTACCGTCCATACAGAGTTCGGATATTCCTTCTTCCATACATACTCAGAATACGCACCCAACACAAATACATCCAGTTGGTCTGCGAAACCTGTTTTACTGTAATCATTAGTATAAATAGCACTTGCAGGTGGCGTATAACTCTTACTTGCCCAATTTTGGCCACATCCATAACGAGACGCCCAATCAGCAGACGCCCAAAGTTGAAGATCCAATTTTGGATTTATTTTCTTGACATTAGTGCGAATGTTGGTAATCAAATTAGTAATTGTCATAGAACGAAATTCAATCCATTTTGCGTAAAGGGGTCCCACACCTCCTGTTGATGTTACAATATCATTCTTATTTGTTACGTTTTCTCCACTATAGGCTTTAAATTCTCTAATCGTGGCATCGCTAAAACCGTAATTGGCGCCATACCAACGACAATAATCTAGACATATACCTTTAAGTTTCGGATACTTTGTCGCAATTTCATTAACGATGGATATAACAAAGCTCTGAACTTCTGGAAGACTTGGATCCAACATCGCCGCGTCTATTCCTGTTTCGTTGCGCATATCTACAAGGGTATTTGGATCATTATTTGCCATCCTTACCTGGGTCTTACCATCCCATGTATTGTTATCATAGATAAGACCTTCATGAGTAGTGGTATCACCATATCCCATCGTTGAAATCGTTGCAATAACATCTATGCCCAATTTTCCTGCTTCTTGTATCCAATAGTCTAAATAATCCCAGTCGCGAGGTACACTTTCATTACCCCATTTTACTAATTTGGGGAGTATGTCACTATTGTATAAAGCGTAACCAATTCCAGGTTTAACATCAACATATACAGTATTAAGTCCCGTGTCTTTCATTTTTTGCAAATATGTTGTAATAGCCGATTTTGTAGAAAGTCGACTAAAATTTGCCTGGGCATCGACCCACATTGCTTTAGGTTTATTAGAAGTTACTCCACCGGTATTTCCTGGATCAATAGGAATAACTATTCCCCCATTATCGTTATTCGAACTATTATTACTACCACACGCTGAAAAGCATGATAAGAGTATGGCTAATAAACATTGAAGCATTTTTGTATTAATTTTTAACATATTATTTGTTCTTATTTTAAGATAGACAATTATTAGACTACCTTAATCATATAACTGCCTATCTTGTAAAGTCCTATACAAACCAGTTATTCATAACAAGTTAATTTGTAAGTATAGAGTCCCAAACGTCCGAACCATACAGCTAAATAAGCTGTACTCTCGTTTTCATCCCAATACCAATCAACCCACTCGCCGAAACTCCAAGCTCGATTTACAGATTCTGCAATATTTAAATTTTCATGTGCTAATGTTTGTAGATCATTTGTTAAAACAGCAGCCGTATGCCACCACGCCGTTCCACTTGTTACAATGACATAGGTTTTGCCATTAATTGGCAATGCCGACACAACGGGAGTCCTACCTCCTGTACGGGCGGTAGCAAATCCTGTACCTACCCACCATTGTTGTAATGTATTTTGCCATAGTGGTGGCATTACATTAAGAGTGGCACCACTGAAATTGTTGATATAGCAATGGACACTATTAGCTGCATTTGCAGCACCTTCCGTATCACCTACAACATAATTCGGTGCATCAGAATCATCAAGAGGAGAGATCATCTGAAAACCGGAACAGTCATTACTAGGAAATCCTGTTTGAATAGTCGTATAGTCAGAAGCTAAAGCCCCATTGGTTACTTTAACACGATAATGATCACCGGTAGTGCTACGTGGAGCCAATGCAGTAATCCAAGCGTTGCCTGTAATATCTCCGGCAACTCGAAAATTGTTGGCCAAATCTGAAGACGGAGCCATATTAATACCAATAGTGCCTACTGAAACAGGAGCTGAAGATGGAGTAGTCCAATAATAAATGGTAGTAGAACTTCCATTTACTACAACGCCTACACAATGCCCTTTATAATCAGAAGAAATCATTTTCAGATCAGCTAATGCGATAGGTCCGAGATTTAATGTACCAGCATCACTGAGATCATCCTTTTTTACGACCTTTGTAGCTAGTGCCGTGTTTCCTAAGGCTTGATAAGCTCTAGAAAACAATACGATATAATTACCACAATAAGCGTGATACATTTGTAAATCTCCATATTGAATGGATGGAAGACTGAAATCATTAACAGTTCCAGGGTATCCTAATTCTGCAAAAGTTTTTTTAGCTCCGACTTCTGCGTAGCTAAAACCTGAACCAAAAGGTAACTTATCTGAAACGCCATAAGTCACTTTGTATTGATGCTTAGTCGATTGATCTTCAGAAGTTACGGTATATGCAACACCGTCCGATTTAGAAAAGTCTTGAGGCGTAGTTGGGTCAGGGCTGACAGTCGCACCTTTTGATAAATAAAATGTTGCACGTACATCTTTCAATTCTGCTTTAGCATCGAGATATGGAGAAACTTTAATGACAATATCGTTTTCTCCTATACTGGAATTAAATACGGTTCCACTGGTCCCTTTAACTTTGAAAGAGTACAGAATATTTGCTTCTTTAGCCAATCTATCGCTCATACTTTCACTTGCGCAAGAGCACAATAGAAAAACAAAGCTGAATAATGAAGCAACTATTATTGTTAAATTATTTTTTTTCATTGCTAGTTATTTAATTGGGGTTCGACAACCTATTCGTATACACCTCTAACTCGATATTGACGAGTAGTGCCGGTGCCGGATTTAACTGTTATAATAATACCATCGCCACTAATGTCGTGATAGCCTAACAACGAGGGTGTTATCATCTCATCATAAGTAACGGTAGCTCTAAGATAAACCTTGGTTAAGTCAACATCTTTACGTAGAGATTCAGGAATAGAAAGCATGATAATTCCATATCCTCCACTTATTTCGTCATTGGTGAAGCTTCCGGTCATTAGTTCTCCTTTTTTATTATATTCATAAATAGTTCCGGCATATTCACCACCACTTAAAGATCCTTTACATATCATTTGGGATATAGTATTTGTTTCGTGTACAAATTCTTCATTAGCCTTGGTACAGCTTTGCGCCATTAGAGCTATAAGGAAGAAGCATAATATATAAATACTGTAACCTATTTTATTTCTGATTTTCATATTCATTATTTTTTGAAATTAAAGAATTACCAATAAGGATTGTTTTTACATAATTTATTATTAGCTGTTTCCGAGGTTGGCAACGAAAAATAATAGTATTTATCGAGGAATACACGAGTGCCTCCACCATCACAATCTACTTTATCATAAGTCATAGTACCTGTGGCAGAATCTCGTGTGATTTTAACTCCATGTGCATTTTGTCCGTTTATTACGTTACCTGCAAGTTTCCATCTGCGTAAATCCCAATAACGGAAACCTTCACCTGCCAACTCTATGCAACGTTCTTTGCGAAGCAAAGACATAAACGTATCAACATCCGGAGCATCTGTGATGGTCTTATCAGGTAAGCCTACACGATGACGAACTTCATTAAGTGCGCCAAGAGCTTTCCCACTATTGGCTGCATAATCAAGCCTTGCATATGCTTCAGCTTTGTTTAATAACACTTCAGCGTAACGAAGTACGGCATCATATTGCCAGCTACCATCATTAACAAAGCCTGCATTACCTTCTTGCAGATATTTGCGTATATAGTAACCGGTCGGTGTATGTCCATTTGTTGATCCTGCTTGAGAAAATGCCACAAATCCATCACTGCCACCAACGTAAGTTTGAATGTCACGCCCTTCCCACTTGCACCCATTGTATAGGATTGTAGCTTTGAAGCGTGGCTCTCTATCGGTATATGGATCTGCATGGCCATTTGCTTCATATGTCGACCAATTGAAGTTTGAACCATCACTGAATTCGTACATATCTGCCAATTCAGCAGTAGGTACATGCTCAGCATATACTGCAGTGTTATATACTGTACCATCACCGAAAGGACGATTGTATAAATCATAATTGTGAATCAAACTGCCCTTTTGATAATACAAAGCAAAAAGGATCTCACTCGAATTGTCTTGTCCTCCATCTATCTGGAATATCTTGGCATAATCTGGAGCCAAAGCTCCACCAAGCTCTTTTACTTTCTCTGCTGCGTCAATAGCGATTTGCCATTGGCCTGCATAAAGAGCAATTCTTGATAAAAAACCGTATGCGGCCTTCTTTGTTGCTCTACCATCCCAAGAGCTTAGCCAAGTTTCCGGTAACTTTTCAGCAGCCCATTGTAACTCTGAAATCACATAATTCCAACTGTCAGCTTCTGAAAGCCGTGCCCGGCTAATATCGCTTTTATTATCACCGTTATCAATACCACCATTTGCACCAGATACATCCGTGCGTAGTACGATACCACCATAAACACGAACCAAACGATAGTACGAATATGCTCGACATAGACGAACTTCAGCGCGTCTAATATCACACCATTCATTTCCAAATTTACTTCCATAGCGAGAGATATCTTCTAATGCTACATTTGCTCTGCGAATGCGGGAGTAAACATCGTCCCAACATTCAAATGCACCGGCACTACCGGTAGCAAATGCACTTGTTTGCATTAAAGCTTTGTTATATGGATGGTTATATTGATCCCATGAAGTTGATTTTGTCAAATCCGAAAAACTATCATAGTATGCTCCACGACTATTCGCCACTTGTGATACATCGGAAAACGTCTTATAAGAAGCCGTTATGTACATATCTGCAGATTCTTCCGCGTTCCATACTGCAAGATCCGAAATATTAGTTGTATCATTTAAATTCAGTGCATCGTCATTACACGATCCCAATCCTAATCCAATAATGGTGAGAATTAGTGATATTTTTGTCTTTATATTTTTCACGTCCTTACCTCCCTTAATTAAAATGTTACATTTACTCCTAGGCTATAGGTTAATTGTTGTGGATAATATCCATTACTTACAGATGGACTTTCAGGATCGACATACTTGAAATGACTGAGTGTAAGTAAATTCGTACCGGCAAGATAAATATTGATACGACTGAAAGGTGTTCTCTTTAACATGCGTTCAGATACTGTATAACCAATTCTAATATTTTTCAATCGGAGATATTCTCCATTTACAACCCACCATGTCGAACGCCAAGCATTATTTCCATTGTCTATAGTCGAAAGACGAGGATATTTAGCATTCGTATTTTCCGGAGTCCATGCACCCTCTATTAAGTAATTAGGTGAGTTACCACCTCCTGTGAATGGACTTGTATAGGTTGTACATGAAGTTACGCCAGTACCATAAACACCCGATAGTTCATAATCACAATGGGTTACTCCCTGCCATAACATCGAAAAATTTAAATTTTTATAAGTTAATTCAAAATTCATCGAAAAGTTTATTTCAGGAATGGGACCATAACCAATCTTCACGTAATCGTACGTTGATGTAATCAAACCATCTCCATTAACATCCCGATATTTAATATCACCTAAACGAATATTACCTGATGGGGCTGTGGTGTAATTATCTATTTCCTGTTGGGTTTGAAATAGGCCTACAGCCTGGAATCCATAACGAGCATTCATAGGTTTACCCAGAATTCCACAATAATTAGGATAGTTATCGGTTACAGCCATTTTTAATACACGGTTACGAGCATACGAAAAACTACCGGATATATTGTATGTCCAATCTTTATTTATTCGATTGTAATGTTTTAATGTAATTTCCAGCCCACGATTGTCTACTTCTCCCGTATTACTCAAACTTGGATAATAGCCACCTAATGAGGAAGGATAGTTTCCACTGCTTCCTTCCAAAATATTTTTATTTAATTGGTAAAACACATCTATTTCGCCGCTTAATAAATGGTTCCAAAGATCAAATTCAAATCCTAAGTTATAACTTTTTGTTCTCGACCATGTTAAGTTACGATATATATAAGCGTTTTTTGTGTAGAATTGTGACAGTGGAGTTCCACCAAAAACCATACTATTGTTTGCAATACCAAAAGTAGAGTTATACAAATATGGGCTTGCATCACAATTTCCAGACTCACCATAGCTGGCGCGAATTTTAAAATAATCCACAAAAGGCAATATTTTCTTAAAGAAATTTTCTTCTGAAGCTACCCATCCAACTGATACGGAAGGGAAGAATCCCCATCGGTTTTCAGGTGCAAAGATATAAGAGCCATCACGACGGAAAGACGCCTCAGCGAGATATTTCATATCATAGGCATAATTAATACGACCAGCCCAAGATGCTTGACCACTATAGGCGTATGATCCACTTACTGGATTAGCAGGGAATGTGGTACCAAGTGATAAGTCTACAGGATCATCACTGTAATAGCCACGTTTTATTCCTGTCATTGTATTAGAGTACGTTTTTTGCGCCTCATAGAAAAATAATGCACCGATATGATGTTTATTAAAATCTCTTGAATAGTCAACTTGTGGACGAACTAACCAAGTATCACCCCATGATGAAGATTTTGAATAAGCACCACCTTGAGTATATCCACTCGCACCAACGATATTCTCGTCAAAAGTATTGTTGATAGAGTACAATTGATAATATTTATCATAATTAGAATCTGTTGTATGGCTATAATTGTATGCTCCGAAAAATGAGACTTTCAATCCTTTCAATATATCCGTTAAATCAGAAAAATCATATTCCAACTTATAATTAGAATCGAAAGCCCACCGCGTTTGGCGTTGATATCCTGAATTCATCAATGCGGCATATCCATTTACATAATAAGTTGCTCCTTGCCATGCAGTAGGTAATCCTTTATATTCATCTTTGATAATTGGAATAGAATTTACAGCTTGTCGTACGGGATCAAATTCTGCTTGGTCCCCAATTGCTGTACCGGGATAGTCCCGATCTGTACGATAAGCAGATAAATTGGTTGTAAACTTTAAATTCTTTACAACTTGAATATCCAAGTTAGTCCGGACATTATAACGCTTAAACAAGGTATTCTTTAATGTACCTTTTTGATCCATATAACCTAAACTGGCAAAATACTTATTTTTGTCATTACCGCCTGAAGCCGAGACATTATGCTGCTGGGTTTCACCGGTATGGAATATTTTATTAATCCAATCTGTCTGTCCCCATATACTGTTAGGATCATTATTCATGACTTTGTTTTGGATGTCAGCTGTCCAAAGGGGTGTTAATCCATCCATTTGGCGTGCTTTGTTGTTCCAATACATATAGTCACTGGCATTTAAGTATTTTGGCATCGCTGTGTTTGCGGTCAATGTTACCGAACCGTCATAAGCTATTTTGGCTGGTCCATTAACTCCCGATTTAGTGGTAATCAAGATTACCCCATTAGCACCTTGCACACCGTAAATAGCCGCTGATGCATCTTTTAGCACTGAAATACTTTCAATATCATTCGGATTGATATAATCGAGTAGCCGCTGCACACCATCGACTATTATCATAGGGCTATTACCTCCACTGCCGAACGTATTCAAACCACGGACATACAAAGCTGTACCATCACCACCAGGCTTACCTGATGATTGAATACTGGTCAAGCCCGTTACTTTACCAGTTAACAAATTTGACACGTTCTGCATTGGAGCTTCCATCAATTCTTTTGATGACACTGACGCCACAGAACCTGTCAAAGTTGCTTTCTTCTGAGTACCGTAACCAACAACAACGACTTCATTAAGTTGCTGGGCAT
This sequence comes from uncultured Bacteroides sp., assembly GCA_963676865.2. Taxonomy (GTDB): domain Bacteria; phylum Bacteroidota; class Bacteroidia; order Bacteroidales; family Bacteroidaceae; genus JAAYUD01. The sequence goes on from CAXXSS010000001.1 coordinate 1,005,949, forward strand.
TTTCCTTCATAACGATGACAAAATTCTGCTTGTCTTTAGTGTTGATAAATCGTTCTTCATAGCCAACATACGATACTTGCAATACACCATCCGAAGATAAATCCATTTCAAATTTACCATTAACATCGGTTATTGTCTTAGCAGAATTACCGCTTACAGATACATTCGCACCAATAATAGGCATACCCGATATATCTTTCACCACACCACTGATTCTTTTCTTATCATTGGCAGGAGCATTACGCCTAACTTGAGAAATGGAATTCTTTCTCAGCATAATATTTTCCCCATCCATGGCATAATCAATATCAGTACCTCTAAGAATCGCATCCAACACCTCAGCAACACTGCAATTACGCATATTCACGCTAACTGACTTGCTTAGATTTATATTCTTAGCATTAAACACGAATAGATAATCTGTTTGCTTTTCGATAGAAAGCAGCACTTTATTAATCGAAATATTATTTGCTACAATAGTCACTTTTCTTGATTGTGAATAAGTTTCGGTAGCAAATACAGTACCAACAAACAGGAATAAGGCTAACACAGAGAGCTTCATAATTCTCAAAAATAGTTTAAATTCTACAATAGAACTTTGATACAAAATATTTTTCATATATTTGTAAATGAGATTTTAAGTTTAACTTATGATTTTTTACGAACCGGCCAATCTTTATTGGCTTTCAGGCGGTTTGATGTTGCAGCATCAAACCGCTTTTTACTTTATTATTTCTATCTCATAGGCAGAATATTTTATTCAATGGTTAATTAATTATTATGAGTTTATTATCTTCATTATAGGTATAAGAGAACTTATTATCGAGTTTAAGTACATTCAGTACGTGTTCTATGCCATCTCCGATACGAAACTTTCCTGTATAATATTTATTTATCATTCGACTATTATGAACAATGATCTTTACATCATAATATAGCTCCAATTTATGAACCATTTCATGTATTGAAAGATCAGCAAAGCAAAGCAGACCTTTTCTCCACATAAACTCATTATCATCGCTAATCACCGTTTTACGCAATCCGGCTCCATCTAAATAGGCTACATCATTGGGTTTCAACAACATTTTCTCGACTCCGCTTCTATCGGTTATTTTTACGCATCCATTAAGTAATGACGTTTTCCATTCTTTATCAGCAGGATATGCAGTGACATTGAATTCGGTACCCAGCACTTTTATATCATATCGGTTTGTCTGCACAATGAACGGTTTTTCCTTATTCTTCGAGACGATAAAATAAGCTTCACCTTCCAATTTTACCTTTCTATAGTTGCCTATAAACTTATTCGAATAAGTCAATCGGCTGCACGAATTGAGCCATATATGGGTTCCGTCCGGCAAATGAATTTCGGTACGCTGCCCGGCAGGAGCATAGACACTCTGCAACAGTTCTCTCGACGCCGAATCCTTGCCATTAAACCATAAATAAGAGAGCGAAAAAGCAACAACCAATAGTGCAGCGATCTTCAACATCTCCCGAAATATCATCTTAGCAGGCCTTTTTCTATTCCCCAATAATTCGTCTTTATCAAAATCTGAGGTTCGCCACAACGCTATATCATAAAGCTTGCGCTGAGCCATGTATTCTCTGCGATTCTCATTGCTTGCGTTTATCCATTTCACAACTAATTTTGTTTCATCAATATTCGCATCACCAGAAATATACTTCTGTAACAGTTCGGTATTCATCTTATTCTTGCCCTTTATATAAAAACGATTTAAAAACAAATCTCCCTAAAAGAAAGATCAAAAAAATCAACTATATAAATAAAAAAAAGAAAATAGAGAGATAATCTTTCAAAGCCACCCTTAAAACTTTGAGTGCTTTAGTAATGTGATATTCCACACTTTTTATCGAAATAGCCATTGATTCGGCTATTTCTTTATTCGATTTATTTTGAAAACGGCTCATCATAAACACCTCGCGAGTCTGAGGAGGGAATAGTTTTAAAGTCGCATTTACAATAGACTCCACTTCGTTAGAAAATATATCGTTAGGATTGCATTCTTCCAAAGAACATATACGAATAGAAAGCTCATACTCCTTCCAATTTTTAATTTCCTCTAAAGCGATGCGTTCCACTTCTTCATGTTTAAGAAAGTCGAGAGCTTTATTTTTCAAAATCGTCAATAAAAACGGAGCAATTGGATTTAGTTCTCTTTGTTTTAACTGCTCCCATAATTTTATTAAAGATTCTGAAACGATGTCCTCTGCAATGCCTTCATCGTGAACATAAGACTTCACAAAATAGAAAGCCCTTTTATAATAGGTATTATATATATCAGTGAATGTTTTACTATTAGAGTCCATCATACTATAATACAGTGATTCTATATCACAAAAGAACGATAATATTTTAATAAAACCAAAGAAAGATATAATTATTAAAAATAATTTCTTCGAAAGCGGTAATTACATATAGTAACATACAAAAAAGACTTTTTATCAGCAACATCAGTTCTTTTACTAGTATGTCTTTATTAAAATTTAAAGCATTAGGCATACTAATAACGTTTTTCTTCATTATCGTATACTACATTACTGATGGTCAACACAATAAATTAGCTACGTATTTATCGAATGAACCAGATTTCCAATCGCTTTTATCTTTTCCAACATTCCAACTTTATTTCGTTGGTTATTCCAATTTTAAATTATACTTTTGATATTCAAAATAATGAGAAAATGAAGAAATTGATATTCCTATTCATTAGCCTACTATTCGTCTTTGCAGGTTGCCATTACCCTGCGCCCAACACCAATGTAAAAGGGATGAAAGCTTTTACCAAAGACTCTTTGACCTATCTTTACAAATGCCATTATACGTTCAACACGAATTTTGAAGTTTCTGTCGATTCGATACGTTTGGCTTGCCTGCCTATCGAAGGCGATTCAGTCACGATTCATAAAGGCGACAGAGTGGTTGTTGCAGATTTTGCCATCCATCCTAACGATGCTAAAGACACCTTATGGGTAAAATTGGCTCATTCCGAAGAAACACAAGGTTGGTTATACTCTAAAGACATCGTCCAATATCTCACCCCAACCGACAGTATTTCACAATTCATTCATTTTTTCAGCGACACACATGCCGTCTATTTCATTGCCATTCTAATGCTTTTTATCATTGCCTACTTTCTACGCCTCGTCTTACGCAAGCGTATTAGTTTGGTGTTCTTCCAAGACATTGATAGTCTATATCCAATATTCCTCTGTTTTCTTATGGCTTTTGCAGCGACTCTCTACGAAACCATGCAGAAGTTTGCCCCTAGTACTTGGCAGCACTTTTACTTTAATCCCACCCTCTCACCTTTTCACGTTCCGCCCATTCTCTCGGTTTTTTTGCTTGCATTATGGCTATTCATCATCATTTCGGTAGCTGTGCTCGACGACATCTTTCGTCAATTACGTTTATCATCCTCATTCTTCTATTTATTAGGACTGCTTGCATCATGCGTTTTTTGTTACTTTTTCTTTATCCTTGCCACGTCTATCTATGTGGGTTATCTATTTCTACTTATATTCTTCTTCATTTTCTGCAAACGAGCACTCTCCGGAACACGAGTATACCATTACCGGTGTGGCAAATGTGGACAAAAGATAAAGACTAAAGGGAAATGTCCTTATTGTGGAGCTATTAATGAATGAATTCAAAAGAAGCTTACCAATAAAAATTGGAGGCTAAGCGCTTCGAGTACTTAGATCCGAGAAAGAGACTGGATTTATATGAATGAGTTATAAGAGGACGTGGAATATTTATCTGTTTTGCAGATTTAAAGGTGAATATTTCCAGACATTCTGATACTTTCTTATCCAGATATCAGTTACAGCCCATTGTAGGGCACTATTTTCGTTACTCTCTCACCGCTCAAATGTAAATCGAATCAGAACAAGATATAAATGCATTCTTCGTAAATCGTTGATAGACAGCGAGAAATTCATAAGGACGAAAATAAAAGTTTGTATGTATAAACTTTTATCTTCGTCCTTATGAATTTTTATGTTCGTCCTTATCATTTTTTGAAAGCTCAAGTTCAATTCCGCGAATCAATAAGTACCACTTCGGTGTGGTTAAAATAGTATCAGAATATCGACGAATATTCACCTCTCAAAACGTTCTGAGAAACGACATCAACATAACGACTTTAGATTAACGCAATCTTGCGTCAATGAGGATGTGCGTCTCGGGCTCATCAGTAAAAATGAGAAGACTAAGTGACATAAGGAACTAAATGAATGGGATACATTCGTATGTGTACAAAACAGCTTCTCAGCTATATGTAGGCTATCATTTAGACTCGTTCTAAGCAGAGATCCGCTGAAAATAACGTATCTACAATATGCTCTTGGGCTGATTTTCGGACCTTTTTTCGTTGGCGTTGTATATAGCATCCCATTAACCAATTATGAGTCAGTGCAATATGGTGTCATACGGAGATGGCAAAGGCTATTATGAAGATAGAATTTGATGCATATTCCCTACTTTTACCGGTGAGTTCTTACCACCTAGAATCTATGGAAAAAGTTGGTTTAATTCTTCTGTTCTATCAGGAACCTGGAGAGGTTTTTATTTCAGCAGTTCATCCAAATACTGATAGAAGGCCGGATTCTCGCCCACAACGGTCTTGACGATATGTCCCTCGGGGTCAATGATTATCTTCGTGGGGAAACCTGATATGGCGTATTTTTTCAGCACATCAGCACTGCTAGGACAATACACATGCTTCCAAGGAAGTTCATTCTTCTTGACAGCAGCCTTCCACTTGTCTTGCGTATCGTTACAGTCTATACCTAGTATCTCGAACTTATCCGCATGCTTCTGATAGTACTTCTTCATATCAGGGAAGCCCTTAATGCACCATCCGCACCAGCTACCCCAGAAATCCAGCACCAGATACTTGCCATTCAGGCTACTAAGAGTCAGATTCTTGCCATTCAGGTCTTGCAAAGTGAAGTCGGGAGCAATCTTGCCAGTCTCTACATTCTTAGCATTCTCGTTAAGTACCTTTGCGCGCTCAATGCCTGCCTTGACAAAGTCTATGAAATTACTCCATATGCCACTCTCCTCCACACTGTGCAAGGTCTTCAATGCCTCCTCTTCCTTCTGCAAGCCGGGAAGAACGGTGACGCCGGCGCCACTGTTGGGATGACTGTTGATGAAGGCTGTCTTAACGTCCTCCAAATTCTTGTTGACGGCATTATACAGCGGGTCAATCACCTTATCTAGCGAGTCAGCATTGGCTCCAGCCTCAATCTTGTGGTGGTAGTCGGCAGTCAACTTATCCAGCTTAGCCTTCAAATCGTGGGTCTGTGCTTCTAGAGTTGCCAAATCGGTATAGAAGGCCGTTCCGCTCCAGGTTGCCTGGTCGATGGTTCCCTTCAGCACACCCTTCTCTCCAGGAACCATATATAAGCTGAGAGACTTCTTACCATTGGGACTGTCCATGTTGCAGATCGCCAGACGGGCCTTGTTTCCCACCAGTGTATAGGTGAACTTACCTTTATTGATCTTCAATGTATCTTTCTTTTCAATACCCTGGAACTTCGGGTTCACAAGTTCTACCACTACCCGGTCGGTCTTCAGATCACTCAATTTTACTTCAATTGAACTCTGCGCCATGGCGCTACTGCCCATCAGTAACCAACCAGCCACAAGGACTAATATTTTCTTCATTTTTATAAATGACATTTATATTTAACGTTCTAAAACTACTAAAAAAATTAAACTGCAAACAAATATTATATTATTTTACAATTTTGCGGTGTCTCTTCTGTATGTAGGAGATGGCTTCTCTATTTGATATAGGGATTAGCCCCGACAACGGAGATAGGAAATGGGAATACCCACAGGCCAGATTCGGGACGCAGGGTACGAATACCGAAGCCTATGCTGCTGTAGTCGTGGCTTAAGGTTGTCTGCCATGCCTGCTCCACATTCCAACGCTTGCGCTGGATGAAGTTCCAGCATGTCCACAGGTTCTCGCTGAACGAGGCTTGCTTTACCTTTTCTATGGCGTCTGTCATGCTGCTTACAGTTCCCTTGAGGGGCTGATAGGTGTCGGCGGGCAGACGGTTTTGACGCAACTTGTCTAGATAACCCATGGCATCGTCTACCTTGTTATCGCGTACGTTGCACTCGGCCAATAGAATGTACATCTGGGGCACTGTGAGACCGGCAATGTTGCGGTACTCCATGTTCACGCCAGGCATATTATAGGGAGAATCCCATCCGCGAATGCCAATCATGTTCTGACTCTGGTCATAACCGGGTACCATAGCTTCGAAGCCCAGATACTGTACCTTGGTGCGAGGAGTAAGGGTGAAGCGTCCATAACCGGGTTCCACGTACTTTTCTATTGCAGGCTCACCCCACATGCCGATGAGGTAGTCGGGGATAGCGAACAGTGTTTCTACGTCCTTTAAACAGTTGGGAGTGCAGACATCGTATGACCAGTCGCCGGGGTAGTGGATGAAAGCACCCCATCCATTCTCTTTGTGGGTGTTGCTGTAGTAGTCTAGCAGGCTACTGTTTTCCTCGAGTGAGGCCTTCGCTGCATTCGCTGCTTCTGCATACTGCTGCATAGCCATTAGAATGTGAGCCTTGAGAGCATAGGCTGCTCCGAGGGTAAAGCGTGTCTTGGCAGTTTGGCTCTTAGGCATTGCGCCAGAGTTAATAGCTGCATTCACGTCGGCCAACATCTGATCGTAACTCTCCTGTAAGGTGCTGGGCTTCTGGGGCACCTGAATGTCCTTGGTCTCGGTCATGTAGATTATACCCTGCTCCTGTGATGCAGTAGCTGGAGTGTAAGCCTTGGCAAATTTTACGGCAATCATAAAGTGTGCAAAAGCACGCAGGGCTTTAGCCTCGGCAACCAGAGCCGCCTTCTTGCTATCATCGCCCTTAGCCGTACCTACCTGATTGAGAACTGGGTTGCAAATGCGGCCAACCCAACTATAGCAACTGCTATAGTAGCTGTCGCTGGAAGTGAGACTCTTTAAGCGCTCCAAGGACTTGGAGTCATCGTAGTAACCGAAGAGCAGCGTGTTGCGCTCCTTGTTCTCCATGGTCATATCCGCAGGAATGTTGTTTGTACCAGAGACTATATCGCCACCGATGCTCTGCAGGTCTCTGATGTCGAGTGTTATTTCGTTGTTGAATAGCAGCTCTAACTGATCCGTAGTAGAAAGCGTATTCACTCCCTTAGGCTGGATGTCAGTAAAGTTCGAGCAAGAGGTCACGCCAAGTAGACCTACCAGTATCATACCATATAATGTTTTTTTCATTGCCGTAAATTAATAGTTTACAAAAATACTGAATATATAGTTGGAGCGTGTGCGTACGCCCAGAGTCTCGGGGTCTATTCCCTTCTTATTGGCTGTCCAAAGAGCCTTGGGATTGTCCAGCTGGATATTGAATGCCAATCGGTTTAAAGACAGATGATGCAGCATCTCCTTAGGTACCTCGTAGCCCAGCACGATGTTGCGTATCTTTAGGAACGAAGCATTGTAAATGCTGTTATTACCATAGTACGACTCGTTGCCCATGGAAGTAGAACCATACTGTCCGAAACCAGGTGTTGAGGTTGGATGCTGGAGTGTCCATGAATTCACTAAGTAGCTGGGCAGAGCACCTGACATTGAACCTTGTCCGCGCTCGGTCTCCTGCAAGCAGCGCATGACATGACCACCGTAGTAGACCATCATCACTGATAGTGAGATACCATTCCACTCGAAGCGGTTATCCATGCCCATAATTATCTTAGGATCTGTCTGCCCGCTGTATTCCATGACATCGGTGCTGGCATTCTGTACGCTGTGAGAGATGGTACCGCCGGTGCCGTACCACAGAGTCTCACCAGGGCCACTGATTTTACCGTCATCTATGCCTGCAAACTTGTAAGACCACAATGCGCTTGCAGGATAACCCTTCACGAAGTGGTTGCTCAGCAACTGGTAGGCGTAAGTTGAAGGGTTCTCCACATTGGTCACCTTGTTACTATTGTGAGCCAAGGTATAGCTAGTGCTCCATCCGAAGGCCTTACGCATGTTTGGACGGAACCAGTCGGCAGTCACTTGTACCTCAATACCATTATTGTTCATATCAGCCGTATTGACGAACATAGAGGTGAAACCACTAGTGGGATCAAGACTCTTATTAGAGAATACGTCTTTTGCCGACTTGTGATAATAGTCGATACTACCACGTATACGATTTGTCATCAGCGAGAAATCTACACCCAGGTTTGAAGTACGTGTTTGCTCCCAGCGTAAGTTTGGGTTCGCAGGCGAGTCGATGGTTGCAAGAGGCAATTTGGTGTAGCTATTCAGTGAGCCTGTTGTTGCCGTCATGTAGCTAGTGGCACCCTGGTAGATGTTACCAGTGACACCATAGCTGTAGCGCAGCTTCAGGTAGCTTATAGGCTTCACGTTCTTTAGGAAATCCTCCTGCTCCATGTTCCATGCCACACCAACTGACCATAGGGGCTTACCGCGATATTTGGCGTTGAGGCCATATACATCCGAATAGTCCTTGCGGAACGATGCAAAGGCATTGTAGCGAGAGTCGTAGGTGTATGTCAGGTTTGCATAACCGGAAGCAAAGCGATGCATGACCTCTCTTATATTGTCCATTGAATTCTTGATGTAAGGGATAAAGGCATAGTTACGTGCATCGTAGGGATTGAGGTTCGATTTGTAGTAGGGGCTGTATTGCTGATTATAGAGGTCCAGGAAATTCACGGTGACAGCAGAACCGGTCTGCAGTTGGTCATCGTAGCCCAGCAGCAACGAGTTGCTGCCTTTATACTTGGTCTGACGGAACTCCAAACCTGCCAGGGTGTTCACCTCGTGCTTTCCGAAGGTCTTTGAGTAGTTCAGCTGTCCACGAGCAGTCCAGTACTGACCGTTGGTATTGCTGGTACGACGAAAACCGCCCGTCTCGGGAGTCATATAGGACATCGTGCCAGTTGATGGGTCATAGTTGCAGTATGCATTCTTGATCACACGTGCGGGATGGCTATCTTCAGTCGCCAGCCACTCGTTGGTGTTTTGGTCATACTCGTATATGCCTTGCACGTTGGCCGTCAGGCCGTCCCAGATGTGGAACTGCAAGTCGGCATGGTAAAGCATGTGCAGACGGTTTATGGTCTCGGTATTATTATAGAACTCGTCAATGGGGTTGCTAGAAAGGTCAAGCGTGCCGTATCCACCACCTTGCCACAGTTCGTTACCCTCACTTACACCGTACATTTTGCGTATGTTGCCGTTTGCGTCGTACAAAGACTCATACGCACTGTGGGTCCATACATTGTTGGCATTCGATGTAGCATCGTATCCACGTTCACGACTCTTATTATATACGCTGTTGATACTCAGGTTGGCGGTCATCCACTTGGTGACATCGAACGAACCTTTGTAGTTGGCAGTGAAGCGCTGGTACATGGTATTGATGATACCGGCATTGTCGTACTGGTAGTTCAGGGTCACATTATTTTGACTATTCTCTGAACGGCTGCGCAGCGACAAATTGTATTCCTGCAGTACTTGCTGCTTATATACAGCGTCAGCATACTCCTTGGCATAGTTGTTGTGACTTAGCTGGGTCTTGATTTTGGTCAATTCATCCATGGTGATCTCACCCTTGGCAGCACGATAGTAAGCGTAGTTCAAAGGAGATACTGGACCGTTACCGAAGTTGTAACCCGAGAGGGTACTCCCTATGGGGTCGGTAATAGCACCGCTAAAGAAGTAGTAGTCATAGTATCCAGACTCCTTGGCTACCTGCTGCGCTGCATCCATATAGAAGTTACTCTTGTAGTCCATGATAGGGTTCTCTTTCAGCGTCAGATTGACATTGAAAGCAACATCAATCTTGCCGCGCTGATTAGCATTCTTTGTGGTGATTACAATCACGCCATTGGAGGCGCGTGCACCGTAGATGGCAGTTGCGGCAGCATCTTTAAGCACGTTGATAGATTGTATGTCGTACTGGTTCAGGTCCTCCAAACGTCCCTCGATGGGCAGACCGTCCACTACCAGAAGGGGTGATGTCTCGGCATATAGAGATGAGGTACCACGCACCTTCAATTCACCACCGTAGGTGGAGAGACCTGCTACCTGCCCCTCTAGGTTAGATAGCAAGTTAGATGTGTAGCGCTCCATCAGTTTGTCGCTGCTTATGGTTACGACCGAACCAGTCATCTTGGGTTTCTGAATGTTTTGGTAACCGGTGACAACCACTTCATCGAGCTGACTACTATTCTCCTTCATGGTAATATCAAGCGTCTTTTCGTATTCACTGCAATTGATAGGAACCAGTTCCGTTTTCATCCCGATAAAAGAAAAAAGCATTGTTTCTCTTCCCCCTTTCTCCACAGAAATCGCATAATTACCATTTGCGTCTGTCGTTGCGCCGTAATTACGATCTTTGAAAGACACATTCACGCCCGGTAAGGGTTTATCCGAAGCATCGACAACTTTACCACGAATAATCGTAAGTTCCGATCCCTTTCGTTGAAGACTATGAGATTGCTGCCGTTGCACAACCCTACGAGATATAATGATAAACTTACCATTCACTTTCATCTGGTAAGGCAATCCTTTCAGTAAAGTCAAAATAGCATTCTGAATGGATTCTTTTTCAATATTTACTGTTACTTTAAACTGGTTTAATTCATCATAATTAAAATTCAGTTTATACTCAGACTGACGTTCTATTTGAGTCAGTGCCTCGGACAAGAGCATCTCTTTACAAGAAAAAGATACTTTTTTTTCTTGTGCAAAACCATTTGCACATAACACTAGAAAACAAAACAGAACAGAGAGAAATAGAACACTCTCTTTCCATCGGACTTGTTTTTCTTTCCTATGCATAATACTTTAATTAGGTTTTTTGGGGTTTATAATTTTAACTCTCTTTCATATGAATTACACAAATTCGGTAAATCGGGTACTAAAAAAATGATGTTTTTTAAAATTAAATGCAAAACACCATTTTTAGATTTTTCTATTTACCACTCACTGAAATAGTATAAATTAAAAAAGTTTCAGCGGTTTAGGATGAAATTAAAGCCAATTGTTGTAAGCTGCGAAAAAGAATTATTCAATATATCCTAAGCCTGTTGAAATCTGTTGAAAATATCCTTTTAAAAAGGTTTTCCGTATCAGCCTGGTAGTTGCTTTCTTTGAAGTGATTAAACCAAAAGAAAGATATACCAAAACAGATAATTCTCACCATCTATAGTCAATGTCTCAGCAGTAAGTACGTGAGATATGCGATGTCAGAGAATTTTGGAACAACACCACATCAGAGAATATTTGCTTGTTCGTTGACTAATTCGTAACTAAATTTCTTGCATATCTCAAGGATTTTAGCGAACATTGCATACTAGTTGTGTATACGATGATCTAATATCAAAGCGTTCAAACTCTATTGTATGCTAATAATCAATCACATGTACAACTTTTTAAATACTGATTATTTATATTTTAATTCAGCCAACGGGGGCAGGTGACATTCAATAATGGCGTTACTACCGAAATGCCCCTGACTGAACGTGGCGTTCATTTTCTCTATCTAACTAATATAGGTTGAAAAGGTATGAAAAATAAGTTATTATTTATGGTGCTGGTGTTTATCGTAATGAGTGGAAAGATAGCAGCACAAGAGTATTATGCTCATGAAGTCAATACATTGATAGGAACTAAAGGGGGAGGATTGACTTCGGGATATCTCTATCCCGGCGCTACCTATCCGTTTGGAATGGTCCAATTTACACCATCATATTTTTCCAAGAGTTCGGGCTTCGTCATCAATCAGTTGAGTGGAGCCGGATGTGAACACATGGGCAATTTCCCTACTTTCCCGCTGAAGGGGAAACTGACAGTATCGCCCGACAATATTCTAAATTGCCATGTCAATGTGTCTGAAGAGAAGGGACATGCCGGTTACTACGAGGCCCGGGTGCAAGATGATATAAAAGCGATGCTGACTGTGACTGAAAGAACGGGGATGGCGAAATATGAATTTCCTGCCAATCAGAAATATGGCACGGTCATTATTGGCGCCGGAATTGCCGCCACAGCGATCTCTGAGGGGGCAGTGGCCATAACAGCCCCCAATAGGTGTGAAGGCTACGCCGAAGGTGGCTATTTTTGCGGAACTCCTACACCCTACAAAGTTTACTTTGTTGCCGAGTTTGATACGGAAGCTGTCGAATCGGGAACATGGAAGCAAAACAAACTCAACGGCGGTGCGACGTTTGCCGAAGGTAAGAACTCGGGAGTCTACTTTACATTCGATGTCAACAAGAATAAGCATGTGCAATACAAGATAGGTGTATCTTACGTATCTGTAGAAAACGCGCGCGAAAATTTAAAGGCTGAAAACGACGGATGGGATTTTACTGCCATCCAAAAGCAGGCAGAGAGAAAGTGGAATCAATATCTCAGCAAAATAGAAGTAAAAGGTACAAATACAAACCGTGTCGTTCAGTTTTACACCCACCTCTATCATTCCCTCATTCATCCTAATGTATGCAGTGATGTCAACGGAGAGTATATGGGAGCCGATTTCAAGGTCCATCAATCTCGATCCAAGCAATACACCTCATTCAGCGATTGGGATACTTATCGGACCCAGATTCAGCTCCTGTCGATGTTAGATCCCGAGGTGGCTTCAGATGCCGTAGTCTCTCTACAATCGTTTGCCCAACAGTCGGGCGGTTCTTTTCCCCGTTGGGTATTGGCGAATATCGAGACCGGCATTATGCAAGGAGATCCTACCGCCTTGGTCGTCTCCAATGCCTATGCTTTTGGAGCACGCCATTACGATCCCAAACCGTTATTGACTATCATGCGGAAGGGTGCGGAACAGCCGGGTGCCAAATCTCAAGATGTAGAGACAAGGCCCGAGTTGAAACAATATCTGGAAAAAGGGTATTGCAATGCTTCTCTCCAATTAGAGTATACCTCAGCCGATTTTGCCATCGGCCAGTTTGCTGTACATGCAGTGGGAGATGAATCCGTCGCCAAACGATATTTTGATGTTGCCCGTTCGTGGAAGAACTTATACAATCCGCAAACCAACTGGCTACAATCGCGCAATGGAGACGGATCGTGGAAGCCGTTGAGCGAAGATTTCAGAGAATCGACGTACAAAAATTATTATTGGATGGTACCTTACAACCTGTCCGAATTGATTCAGATAATGGGAGGTAAGGCAAAAGCGGAAAAGCGGTTGGACGAGCTTTTTACTCGTTTGGACGCCGGCTATTCCGATGCTTGGTTTGCTGCAGGCAATGAACCGAGCTTTCATATACCATGGGTATACAATTGGGCAGGATGTCCCTATAAAACGCAAAAGGTAGTAAATAGAATACTCAATGAGGAATACTCCTCTCAGGCAGATGGTTTGCCTGGAAACGATGACTTAGGAACGATGGGTGCCTGGTATGTATTTGCCTGTATAGGTCTTTACCCCGAGATTCCGGGTGTGGGAGGCTTTGCCATAAATACTCCTATATTCTCGAGCGTGAAGATTCATTTGAAAAAGGGAGATATCGTCATATCCGGCGGATCAGAAAAGAATATTTATATCAGCTCCATGAAGCTAAACGGTCAAACGGTCAACAAAGCATGGGTCGATTGGAACTCATTATCTAACGGGGCAGTCATCAATTATAAAACGTCTAATAAGCCGAACAAGAGCTGGGGTGCACATTCATTACCCCCTTCTTATAATTGAACTTAAACAAGAGTCATAAGAATCATATAATTATACTATCAATGTACAATGGAATCTTATTTAATATAATAATTTTTGTCCCAAAGGTTCTTCTCTCAGCTTTTTATTTAAAAAAACCACAAGCTTAGAGCTGTCTCTCCACCTCTCCTGTTCGGCCGTAGGAGGGATAGAGTAACCTCCTCCCGCTATCGGATAATCTGTACAATATGTTATCCCCGAAGAATCTTTGTGCCCCATGGTTACATCTATAATCGGTGTATAGAAGAAGAGACAATGTTGCATGGCATAATAACGAACTTCATCCAATGCACATTTCACAATTCTCAGGACTTCAGAGCCGTTAAATCCACTTTCAAATTTAACCAAAGAGAAAAATCCATTTCCGTGTAAGGTCGTCTCAATAGAATGCACTTGATGCATGCTATAGCTGGGCAATGTCCACTCAAATATTTCTCTTATCTTGGCAGGATTCAAAGTGGCAAAGTGCGTAAGCGATGAATCAACAGAGAGACCTTGTAGTTGCCAGTTCAGAAATTTTGAAGAATAAAAATAGCGGATCTTTATGGATTTCTCGTTATCCAGCCTCTGTATATCCACATTTTATGAGTTACTCAATTCTCCATAAAAAAGGAATATATTATTCGTCAATGTTGTATTTACAGGATAAACGATACATCCTTTTATCCAACCTTCCATGTCAGAATAAGGAACTGAATAATATCCGCTATTAATGGCATTGACAGATGCAATAGCAGAATTAAACAAAAATTTGTTACCACTCAATGTTTGCAAGAAAAGAGGGTAGGCTCCTTTCTGAGGTTTCAATTGCCGAAGAAGCTGTTTACCGACTTCATTGGTAATAGACGTGTCCGATAAATAATTGTCTTTTTGTAAATCAACCGTTTCGCAAGAGACCAATAATAATATGACACTCAACACAAGTAAAGGCTTCTTATATTTTACTATAATTAAGATTCAATAGTAGTATTATGCAAATATAATCAGCTTTTTAAACAAATAAAGTTTACAAATAGGTTCTACCTATTAAGTAAAAAAGCACAAACTAATAATCCTTGTATTTGTAATTGAAGAACAGGGACTAATATACGAAAAGACATGCTAGCAAGGTTCTACGAGCCGTGGGAATACAGAAGTATATTTAGAATAGCGCAGGCTGACATTTTTTTAGCTGTAATAAATTACTAATCTATGCCAAAGAGAGCAGATTTTTTTTGAATAAACAGAGAACTTAAAGTATTTATGTCGTACCTTTACTCCAAATTCCATATTAATAAATATAAGTTAAAATGAAACAATTGGTTTATAGGTATTTGTTACTTACTTTTTCTCTTTTTTTAATAGCATTTGGCGTAGCATTGATTTCCCATAGTACTCTTGGAGCTCCTCCCATTTCATGTTTGGCATTTGTTCTTAGTCTCCATACACCTCTTTCTCTTGGGGCTTATATGCTTGTTATTAATACTATGCTCATTATTGGTCAGCTAATACTTCTTGGCCGCGATGGAATCAAAGACTTTAAGAAAGAACTCATGCTACAAATACCGATTTCTATAGCATTCTCTTTATTTATTGATCTGAGTATGGCAATAATTGCATCTGTTCATCCCTCCAATTATATTTGGAGTATTGGAATACTCGTAGCTGGTTGCTGTATTCTTGCGATTGGAATTGTAATAGAAGTTATTGCAAATGTTGCCATGAACAGCGGTGAGTACATTGTACAAATTGCAACCAAAAAGTTTAAAAAAGAGTTTGGCATAGTAAAACTGATTAACGATATAATTCTGGTCGTTTTAGCGGTTATTGCAGCTTTACTACTTGGTAAAGGACGTCTCGACGGCGTTCGGGAAGGTACGGTAATGGTAGCTATTATTACGGGCCCTTTAATCAAATTATTTTCTCCGTATTTTGCTTGGCTCCGTATGGGTCTAAATAAACTATTAGCACAGGATATTACAAATTCGCAAAATATAAACACCGATAAGCCTATCGTTATTGCTATTGCGCGTGAGTACGGAAGTGGAGGGCACGAAGTAGGCGAAATTGTTGCCCAGAAGCTGGGTATTCCGTTTTACGACAAAGAAATAATTGAAAAAGCAGCTGCCGAGACTGGGTTTTCAGTTGATTTTATTAAAGATCGAGAGCAAAATATTTCTAACAATTTACTGTTTAATATGATTTACCAAGACTACGAAGCCCCGCTAGAAAAAAGCCTTTCATCGTCCGATGCACTATTTGTAGCCCAAAGTCGTATTATTTGCCGCTTGGCCGAAAAAGGACCTTGTGTTATTGTAGGACGTCTAGCGGATTATATTTTAAAAGACAAAGCTCATTGTATCAGTGTATTTATCCATTCCAGTATGCAGCACAAATATAAACGGGTGATTGAACAATATAATATTGAGCCTTTGCAAGCCGAAGCACATATCGAACATATAAATAAAGTCCGTTCTAACCATTATAAACATTACACAAACACGGTATGGGGTAATGCTGCAAATTATTGTATTACTCTCAATACAGGTACTCTAGGCATAGAACAAACTGCGAATACGATTATTAATATCTATCAAAATTATGGCGTTATTACGCAAGGCATGGAATAATCAGGATATGCTGAATAATTATATTAATATTATTCAAGCTGAATATCAGCATACTATATTCTTCTATTTCGTAATTTTAAATAAAAAAGGCTATCTTTACTTGAGTTCGGGACAAGAAATCAAAAGAAAGCGAGTTGATTTGTCTTAACAACTTCATATCCACTGAAAACTTTAGATTTGTTTTCAAAGAAGCAGCAACGACTGAAACGAAATTTATAATAAAGTTTTTAATGGAACGGCATCTGGAATGTACGAGCTGTGTTGTGTTTTTGAACATAGAAGAAGCAAGCAGAAAATTAGCCTAAAAAAACAACCGTATGTCGCAGCAAAAACTAACAGAAGTTATTGCGGTAACTAACGTTAGTTATCATGACAACTAACGTTAGTTTCTTCAACAACATCCGTTAGTTACCGCTGCGACATACGGTTGATTTTTGGCACTCGGTACGTGTCATACCCCGAAAGGGAGGTGACGAAGGTGCGGATACCGGTGTGAATGATGGGTGGAACGAAATCGTTTCGTGTTGTCTTATTTTACTAAAAGTGTCGCATGTGTCGCATAGGAATCCTATAAACTTAATATTTTTTTTATCGACATATAACACGTTTATCATTATGATACTATCATTATAGGAAATATAATTACATAAATTTAAAAATAAAAAAAAATTAAAGAGATAGGATTTCTATGCGACACATGCGACAAGGGTTTGTCGATTTTCGAAGCTGTGGCATATTGTGACTGCGATTTTCGGGAAAAGCAATAATTACCCTCTTTTTGGAAATTGCAGTATTTGAAAATAAAATCATAATTTCGGATATAATACAAATTGCTATGTAAAAAGGATATCTATTGTCATTATGTACCATATCCACTGTAAAAGTAATATAAAGATATTCTGTAGAAACCATAAAAACGCCTATTTTAGAGCTTTTTAGAAATTTGACCAAATTATTGCCTCGAAGAAAATAATGCCTCTATTTGTAAACTATTTAGCACAAAGTGCCTTATATATAACAATCTATTCATTACCATTGACTGTTCAGTAACTATCTTTTTCCCAAATGTTCCTTTAAAAAGAGGGTACTTAAAAAAGCTTGTAAATCATCGTACAACTTATATGACGCAGCAAATAGACGTTCCAAAATATTAATCAGAAAGGAAGTGTCCCATCATTTGTAAAGCTAATATCTCTATTTTCTTTAATGTACTTATTATAAAGTTTTTGAGCTTCTTCCATTTTCCCATCTGCCTGATCCAGAAACTCACGCGCTTTGCAGATGTCTGCAATCTTTGCATCATCGCCCGCTACGAGTATCTCTTTCGCCACGTATTTGTCGAAAAGAACATCCAGATAAGTAGTGGTACTTTTATACTGAACGCAGTATTCGGCTTGTTCGGCCGTGAACAAGTAGCATTCGTATAGCTTTCCATTCCTACTTTTTTCGTATTGATAATTGCGCCGTGCCAGACCTTTGCCCATCCTTATCTGCGCGGCTTTGTCTATCACGTATTCGGGATTGAAGAACTTGAGACGCTTCAGTATATCGCTCACCATATAGCTTTTCTTCTGTTGGCACTTCGAGGGATATTTGCGCACATATTCCACCAGAAAATCATATTCGGCATCGTTCTCTTCAAACTGGTAATTATAGGCGGAGAGTTCTTCCTGCTCTTCGGGCATAAAGTAGTATTTGAAGCCCGTGTCGTACAGATGGATGACTTGAGCGAAGAGCTGCCGGTAGTCTACCTGATAGTTCATATCGACGCCGGTGACTTCGAGCACGTGGAAACGGCGGTTGCCCGAGGGATCGCTCATGAAATTGGTGCTGTTGCAAGTGCCCATGAACGAGGCACGGTGGGGATGCAGGTGCCCGAAGCGGTCGTAGTTGATGCGGAAGTACACTACCTTACGTGTGATGAGCGACTTGAGTTCGCGCATCTCGTCGCGCTTGAAGTGGTTGAGCTCGTCGATGCTTATGACCAGACACATGGGGAGCTTCTCGATGGAGCCTTTTTTGGCTTGCACCATGCCCTGATGGACGGCTTGCTGTAGCTCGGGGGCAGTATGCGGTCTACGAAAAAGACTTTGCCTATATATTACTTTACTATAACTTTATTTCCATTCATCGTAGCATGCACATCACCGATAGTATTGAGATTCTGCAACGCTTCGGAAAGCCCATGACTGCGATCGGCAACGAAATGCAAGCGGGTATGCATCATCTTGGGATTTTCGATAACAATATCTACATTGTACCAACGTCCCAGTTCTTGCATAATCTCTACCAGCGGCACATTATTGAAATAGAAATAGCCATCTTTCCACTGAACATAGGCATACGTATCTACGTGCCGTACTTCGAATTGCCCCGACGAGGTGAGCTGCGCTTTCTCTCCGGGCACAATGGTTTGAATGGTTTTACTCTTCTTACTTTCTACCGTGACCTTGCCCTCGACAAGCACCACACTAGCGGCAGACTGACTATAAGTGCGCATATTGAACTTAGTGCCAAGCACAGTTGTAGAGAACATATTATTGTAGACGACGAACGGATGTGCTTTATCCTTTGCCACCTCAAAATAGGCTTCGCCCTGAAGACGTACCTCCCGACGGGCTCCGGTAAAATGAGTGGGGAATATCAATTCAGTATCGGCATTGAGCCAAACTTTCGTTCCATCGGGCAATACAACATAATAATCTTTGCCCAAGGGAGTAGAAACGGTGAGTTTCTCTTCGCGGAGAGACGAATTTGCAGGAGTATAGACTAGCGAATCTTTGTTGGCAATGACACCTTGAGCCAAAAGAGTTGCCGTATTTTTAGTGGCAGAAGAGAGGTTGAATGAGCGCCCCGAGTTGGATGACAACAAAACTCCCTCCTTATTGTGCTGGGAATTGAACACCTGCACGGCATGAGGAAGTTGTGGAGCAATAAACATACGATAAGCACCAAAGAAGAGAGCGGCCGAAGCAGCAATACCCGCTGCAAAACCTATAAATAAGGTTCGCCTGCTCTTACGTTTTGTCACTGATGGTTCCATATCCGTATCCTCGTTGAATTGCTTCCAAGCCTCATCAACATCGCGAATGGGAACCCTCATCCGAGTAAAAACCCGTTTGAGATCCATTTCTTCACGTGCAGAAAGCACTTCTGCCGGAATCATGTTTTCTTCTATGTTATCGTCGCTATTCATATTTTTACATAATAAATACACTTAAGGTTATTATTCGGGTACTCCACTTTTATCTTTCTTAACATTAAAATGATCTCTCAACATAGACAGAGCCTTCACAATATGCTTTTTGACGCCATCGGTACTTATTTCGAGTACATCGGCCACTTCTTTATATTTCTTATGGTGAAAATAGCACTCTTCCAATATATATTTAGTGCGCAACGGCATTTTGTCTATCAGAGAACTCATTTCGGCTATCCGTTCGTCAATCAACTCCAAGCCTTCATCACCTTCATCGTCTGCTACCCTTAGGCAGAAGTCGGCATAATCGCCCTCTTGCTTTTGACGTTTGATATAATTCAGGGCTTGGTTGCGAACGCTAACGAAAAGGTAGCCTACCACTTTATCATTTTCTATATTTTCTCTATTGTTCCAAATCGAAGTGAAAACCTCGCTGACAATATCTTTGCTAGCCTCCATCTCTTCGGTAAAATCATAAGCAAAGTAGTACAATCGCGAATAATATTCGCGAAAAAGATGCTCAAAATTTTGCTTAGTGATACTATTCCCTTCCATCTGTCGACAATATGATATTGACGACGCAAAAATATATATTTTTTTTATATTATGTGATTAATGTCAAAGAAATAAGCTATCAAACTGTATTTTAACAAGTAAAAAAGCTTTTGAGCGTATGCTTATCAGTCCTCCGAAATGTTATATCTTCCATTCATAGACAAATTCGCAGACTATTGTAAGAACACAGGAAGCAATATAGCAACAGCGCCGACCAGAACAGAAGCAAGTCCGATAAGAATACACCGCACTTCCTGATGCATCTCTTCATCGTCGAGTCCTTTCAGATAATTGTATTCATAATGAAGATTGTCGGGAACTCCTTGTAAAAATTCCTTGTAGGAAATATTTTCCTTGCTGGTTATTCGCACATCGTCTTTCATATCATTGAGTTTTATATATCGGGATTCTAGGTTATTCAAAGATATGAATATCTTTTTAAAAATCAAACAAAAAAGGAAATAAAAAAGCATTCGGTGTTGAGATAACGAATGCTTTTTTAGGGTTATTCACTGCATGCACATTGCATTGTTCATGCAGGTTGTTTTATCAGCGGACTTTAGTTTAGAACAGGGATCGGATCTCCGAATGTTTTCTTTGCCGGATCATAGATGGCAACGCCTACTTTGGAGTCGGCACACCCATAATACAAATACCATTTGTGCTTAAAGAAAACCAATCCTTCGAGGAAGACGGTACCATCGACATATTGTCCGCTTTTCTCGAATGCATCCATCGGACGGAAGAATGGAACATCCAACCGCTGCAACGCTTTCATCGGGTTCTTTGGGTTTGTGAGCAATTGTCCTGCACAATAAGCACCCGCAGTAAAACGTTTATCACGCTTAGTTTCATCTATTTCGTTTTTTCCGTTGTAAAAGAGCACAATACCTTTGTCGGTCAAGACAGCCGGCGGTCCACATTCGGTAAGTGCGCTATCGAAATAATGTGCACGAGGCTTAATGACGCAAGCGAGCTCTCCCTTCTCGTCCAACACAGGAGCCCAGTTGATCAGATCGTCGGACGTGGCAGCACACACTTGGTTCTCGCCCCAATACATGAAATAATGTCCATTGATCTTTGCCAGAACCTGCTTGCCCTGCTGTATTTTTGTTACCATCGCTCCCGATTTGCAAGCCATATCTTTGAAGCGCCCACCATAAGCTTTGGCAAAAGCCGGGCCCTGCTTTTCCCACTTGATGAGATCGTGCGAAGTAGCTATACACAAGTGAGGCACTTTGCGATTCCAAGCAGTATAAGCCATGACATATAGTCCATCCTGAGTCACGGCAACACGTGGATCCTCGCATCCACCGGGCCATTCAAACTCTTTCATGGCATCATTATCGGGAAACATTACCGGCCTAGGCCGACGGTTCATGGTTATTCCATCTACCGATTCAGCCAATCCGATTCGTGAGGTGCGTGTTCCGATTCCTTTAGCCGAATTATCTTCCGCCCGATAGAGCACACATATCTTCCCGTCTTTAACGGTTGCGGCAGGATTGAACACATCGCTCTCTTCCCACCCCACTTTCGTACCACGCATTGGGCAATCGAATACGATTGTAGCATCCGGAATAATAATCGGATTCGCATGAAGCGGGCGCACAAAACCTCCTACGGCCCAATCGGGGAGAATATTGGTTCGGGTACCCTCCGGGTTGGCAGCATACGAAGCAGTGCAGAACAAACACAATGCCATAGAAAGCCACAGTCCAGCTTTGCGACTCATCGCGCTAATGCCATCTGCGACGCCATCACATTTTTCTCTTATCACTACCATAGCCTACATATTATAGTTTGCGTTCCGGATTCTGTTTTTTTGTACAAAACTATTTCTTCAGAGTCTTCAGCACAATGGCTTCCATCACATTGTATCCTTCGGGAGTAGGATGAACGCCATCTTGCGAATACTTTTCAGGCAATCCTTTCTCACTATCCACCATCGCATCATAATAGTTAATATAGGTCAGATGATTGTCGGCAGCATACGCTTTGATCATCTTATTGAGATTGATAACGAGCTCAGTCGGTATTATCTCGGGACGCCAGGGGAAACGATTCGAGGGGAGTACCGAAGTCAGTATCGGACGAATATGATTGGCTTTTGCCAATTGTGCCATTGAAATAATATTGTTCATCACATTTTCGATGGTTATCACGCCGTTATTGTGAGCGATATCGTTGATACCTGCATTGATAATCACTGCTTTGGGGTGGAGATTGACGACATCGGGACGAAAGCGCACCAACATCTCGCAACTTGTCTGCCCACTGATACCACGGCATAGAAAATGATTCTTTGTAAAGAAGTTGGGATGTAACCGGTTCCATAGTTCCGTAATGGAATTGCCCATGAAAACCACATCAGGGCGTTCTTTCAGTTTTTTGTTCGCCTCTGCATATTTGCCAAAATCAGCCCAATCAAGACTATGTACCTTATCGCTTTGATTTTGTCTTTGTACCTCTTCTTTGATTTGTTTGTACTGATCGTCGGTTAACTTAATCGATACATTTTGAGCCTGTGTTGCAACCGAAAGCAATACAAGTCCTGCAATTGCCAGAATACTCTTCTTCATTTTTAGTATAATATTAATAAGATTATATCACTATTGTTATCATTATGCTACGAGAGGATAAAGTTACAGAAATTTATGATACGATAAACGAGCCGTGGAAAATATTTAAAGACTATTTTAAAATCGGCAAAATCAATCTGGATGGTTTATCTTTCTGATGAAATATCTTAATGTTGGACGGAATAAAATCTTTATCAGCACAATGGTATATATCAACAAATTGTTGTGGGTTGCGATCAACCAATGGGAACCACGAACTTTGAATCTGCACCATCACACGATGTCCTTTCAGAAAAGTATGAGCTATGTCTGCCAATTTGAAGGTCACTCTTTCGGGTTTCCCAGGAACAAATGCCTGAGGGTGTTCAAAGCTGTTTCTATAGCGTCCGCGCATCAAGTCGCCCCGTACCAACATTTGATAACCTCCCATCAAGGTTTTACTTTTGTTGCCTTCACCATCCACAGCTGGATTATATTTGAAGTCTTCGGGAAACACATCTATCAATTTTACAACAAAATCGGCATCGGTAGTAGATACGCTCACCCACAAATCGGCAGTGAGTTCTCCTCCCAAAGTTAGATTGTCTTGCAATGGTTCTGTTTCGAATGTAACGACATCCGGACGAGTCGAAGCAAACCGTTGATCTTCTGTCATATATTCAACCGGACGATTGTGAGAACTTTTCTTGGTATAAGGCACCGGTTTATCAGGATCGGAGAGATATTCACTGTACGAATGTTCATAGGTTGGAGCAGAGAATGTCAAGCCATCTTGTTCATTGAGATAGAGCGGAGTAGGTTGACTATTCGATGTAGGCCATTCACTAAAATGGCGCCATTGGTTTTCGCCCGTAAAGAAAACGGTTGCTTTTGGCGTTTGATCAAAACTCCCCTCTCCTAACAAGTAATAGTCGAAGAACTGCTGTTCTGTATCTTCAAACGATTTATTCAAATCGGTGTTTCCAAATCTTATATCTCCTAAGTAATTGCCTTGTCCTCTCCAACCGCCATGCTGCCACGGTCCCATTAAAAGATACAAAGGCTTACCAGATCGTTTGGAATCGAGCGCCTTGTAAGAATTCCAAGTACCATAAGCATCTTCGGCATCGAACAATCCTCCAACAACAAGGACTGCAGCGTCGACATTCTTATATAAAGTAAAAGGACAACGCTCTTTCCACCAGTTGTCATAATCGGGGTGTTGAATCATCTCACTCCAAAAGCGAATCGAATCGCCCAACATACTTGTCAGATTGGCGACATTGCCAGCCTTTAGGAAAAAGGAATATTCATCATTCTTATAATAATTCTTATATGGATAATCTTCCATCGAAGGAACGGGACGAGGACGATCAAAGCCCGACAAGAAATTGAAAGCATCGGTGAGCATTAACGCGCCGTTATGATGAATATCATCCCCCATAAACCAATCTCCTATAGGAGCTTGAGGACATACGGCCTTAATTGCAGGATGTCTGGAGAGAGCGGCGGTCAATGCATAATAGCCCAGATAGGAAGAACCGGTAACACCGATACAGTTATTGCTACACGTATGCTTCAACAACCAATCCGCCGTATCGTACATGTCGGTTGCATCGTCTGTCCGACCTTTTGGAGCAAGCAAATGTATGGGACGGATGTTCTCATACTCTCCCTCGCTCATTCTTTTGCCACGGACATCTTGATAAACAATAATATATTTCTTTTGAATATACCCTTTCAGAGAATTCCACAAAGAAGAATTAAAATCCGAACCATAAGGATGGGAACCATAGGGTGAACGATAAATCAAAATAGGAGACTTCTGATTGTGAGCACAAGGTTCGTAAATAGCAGTATACAACCGAGTGCCATCACGCATCGGAATCATCACTTCGCGTTTGGAGTAATTGCTTTTAACCCACTGTTCGTTAATCGTTTGTGAATAAACTAGAGAAGATGTAAAAAACAGGAGAATAAATAATAAAAAAACGCAATAAGGACTTTTTTGTTCCATCTTATTATCAATTAAAGAAATATTTTTCATACTTTTATACGGTTTTTTGAATGAATTCTAAATTAACAATCGGAAAACTGAGTAATCTAAAAAACTATATTCTGATAGGTCTCAAATTTATGAAGAATATGTTTCTCGGATTCTGTAAAGGGGCATTTCTAACGAAATGCCTATTTATTTACATCACAAAAGGCACATATTATCTCTTCATCTTTATCATAACACTTTTCTATAGCAAAGAGATTAGGCGATTAACAATAATTAAGTATGAAGCTATTCGCCATCAATAAGACTTACAATAAGGAATATAATAAAAAAAGGTCATTTTGCACCTTTATATTGACGAAATATTGCTTATCTTAGCCACAAATTAATAAACATCAATGAAAATACTCCATACATCCGATTGGCATTTGGGACAGTCGTTTTATAACTTTAACAGAGAAGAAGAGTTTCGCGAATTCTTCTGCCAACTTCGGACGATCTTAAAAGAAGAACAACCTGATGCGATGCTGGTATCAGGAGATATCTTCGACGTTGCCACCCCATCGAATGCCATTGTAACAATGTACAATAAGGAGCTGCTCCGAATACAACAAGAGAACGAGGGTTTGCAAACAATTATCACTGCAGGGAATCATGATTCACCTTCTCGCCTCTCATCTGCCGGAATACTTTGGAAAGAATTCGGAGTCACTGTAATAGGCTCCCCAACTAGAAAAGATGGCGAAATTGACATGCAACAAATGATCGTACCCATTTATCAAAACAAACAAGTATCAGGTTGGGTATTGGCAGTGCCCTATATGCATAGCAGTAGTTATCCTGCTACCGAGAATGATTGCTATAGCGAAAGAGTGCGCTCTTTTTACAACAAACTGTTCAATATTGCAAATGAGATGCGTTCTTCGGGACAACCCATTATAGCGATGGGACATCTGACCATGACAAACAGTGATTTGACGGGACATGATGTAGCGATAGGAACCATGGACAGCGTCCCTGTAGATATATGGGACGATGGCATCGCCTATGTTGCATTGGGGCACATACACCATGCGCAACACATAGGAGCAGACAACGTGCGCTACAGTGGTTCCGTCCTTCCGATGAGCTTTGACGAAAACTATCCACACAGTGTAACAATAGTAGAATTTGAGAAAGAACGGATGTCTACGCTACGAAAGATAGAAATCAATCCGCCGATTGCCATATGCACCATACCCGAGAAACCTGCTCCATTCGAGGAAGTAAAGGAAGCTTTATCGAACTATCCCGATGATAAGCCAGCGTATCTACGAGCCAATATTCTGTCAGAAGGGGTAATGCCCGCAGATATGTTTGATGAAGCTAATTCGTGTCTGAAAGATAAAACCAAGTTGAGATTATGCACACTATTGAATGTCAGAAAACGACAAGAAACTTCTGAAGAAGACAACAATATGATTCACTCACTAGACGAATTGAGAAAAACATCGCCCATAGAAGTTGCTAAAAGAAGCTACAAGATAAAAAGGCAAGAAGAAATGCCTGAAGAGTTAATCGGGTGTATGAAAGAAGCCATCGAAGAAGCGGCTACGGAAACAAAGGAGGACGAGCAATGAAACTACTGAAGCTGGAGATACACAATATTACATCCATCACTCAATCGACGATAGATTTTGAAAATAGTATCATCGCACGCGAACCACTATTCCTCATTTGCGGTGAAACGGGAGCAGGAAAAAGCACCATACTCAACAGTATCTGCATGGCACTCTACAACAAAGTACCAACCATGCCCAATAGTAATGAATATTATGAGGAACGAAAGGTAGGCGATTTAAGTAACTTTCTGAGAAAAGGGACAGGTGAGGGCTACATCCATTTACTTTTTGAAGAAGCCGGAGTCAGATACGAAGCAGATTGGATGATACGCAGGGCTCACAACAAGCCGAGCGGTAAACTCCAAAAGATAGAACGCCTATTGAGAAATCTAAATACCAACGAAACAATAGCAACAAAGGTAGATGAAGTAAATATCCAAATAAAAGAAATCATCGGATTGGATTTCGAGCGTTTCACAAGAATGTTTATGTTGGCACAAGGACAATTCAATAAATTTCTTACTGCTGACGAAAAGGAGAAATCGAATATATTAGAATCATTGACCCAGATGGATATTTATAATAAGACAGGGAAATATATCCACAACAAAAAAAGCCAAGTAGAAACAGAGTTATATCAAACGAAACAACGCATAGAAGATATTTATCTACTCACCGATGAGGAAAAAGAGGAGAGGCTCAAACAAATAGCCTCAACAAGAATTGATATAGAGAATCTAAACATAGAAATTGCCGGAATTGATACTAAAATAACATGGAGGCAATCGCAAATAAAGTATCTGGCAGAACTCGGTCAGGCACAAAACGAATTCGAAGAGGTCGGATCATTGATAAATAGCGATGAGAATATAAGAAAATTGCACCAAGTGCGGCTTTGGGATGAAACGCCCCAGCTAAGGCAATGTCTACAAGATCTCATTAAACAAGAAGAGACAAATAGAAAGCACGCGGAATCTGTCGCCGGTTATCAAAAAAACTATATCCACCATATTTCGTTATTAGGTCGAGCCAGACAAGAACTGTTCCTTCGAAAACAAGAACTCGATAGAAAAGAAGAAGACTGGAATAGATTGAAAGTCGATGAAAAGGTGTATGAAAACCAACAAACGATCATTGCAGACTTGGATGCTATAACACAATTGGAAAAAGACATCAGCGAATATAAAGAAAAGAATAAATCGATAGAAAAACAAATTATTGCTTGGAGCAAGACACTGAAAGAGATTGAGGATAAACGTAATAGCTTATCGAACAAAGTGCTTGAACAGAAGAGACTGTGCGATAGTAAACAACAAGATATTGACAAATCAAACAAAGATAAGTTACTGCAAAAGCGAAATATTCTATCAATAGAACTTACAGATATTGAATCGGCAAAGGCAAAATGGGGTACAGCATCTATAGCTTCAAAAGCATTGCAAGAGGCACAAAACAAAATAATAAATTTAAGAACCGAATGTGTAAAGCTAAAGCAAGAAGCCGACATCGCTCAGAAAAAAAGCGAAAGTGCTAAAGAGATTTATAAAGTGCAACAAGACGCATTCGAAACTAAAAGACTAACGATTGATGAATGTGCCAAACTACTTCGTAAATCGCTTAAAGCAGGAGAGCCCTGTCCGATATGTGGCAGTCTGGAACACAGCACTCAACCCGAAACCATTTTAATGGGGTTATATGAACAAGCTAAACAAATGCGTGATGATGCAGAAAAAGAAAAGGACAAAGCCCAGCAACAATTAGCTAAAGCAACGAGCAATATAGAGTTGAAGGAAAAAGAATTAAGAAATACGGAAGACACTATTCTACCCCAACTCATATTAAGTAAATCAAAGGCAGATAAGGAATGGCAACTCTTCTATGATAAATACACATCCAAGCTATCCTTCGAAGACAGTCTGCAAGCATTGGTAGAAGCTCAGCAAACAAGAGCCCAAAGCATCGAGACCATCGATACCAATTTAGAATGTATAAAAGAGCTGGAATTGGCCTTACAGAGACTGCAAAAAGACTTGGAAATGTCTGAATCCGAGCTTCAACAACACAAAGATGCCTATAAGAATCAACTCAATTCCATTGAACGTGCCCAATCAAATATAGAGCAAAACAAAGCATTGATCGAACGCCATCTAAAAACCATCGAGAACAAAATAGAAACTCTAAACAAACTCATTAGCTGGCAAAGCTGGCAAGAACGATGGATTGCCCATAAAGAACGATTTGAACAAAAGCTAATGGAAGAGAGTAAACAATACCAGAACTGTAAACTCAATCTGCCTATCTTACGCAATACAATAAACACTATAAAAAGCAATGTAGAGAGTTCTGAAAGATCTATTGAAGCAATTATTACCCTCATGCCCGATTGGAAAGATTTTGAAGATAATAATGCCGGTAACATCGAATATAAAGAGAATTTAGCCGAGTTATTGTCCGCATTTGTGGCACAGATAAAAGAATCGATCAATCAAAAACAAGCAAACGAACAAACGGCACAACAGCTGAACAGCCTAAAGATAGAATCAATTGAATATTATCAAGCTACGCATGCTGAAGAGAAACTGGGTGAAGACGAATTGCTTGCGTTATCTCTGTTAAAAAGTGACTTGATCAATCAATCGAGACAAGAAACAGATCGAATAAAAGAGAAGTATTTACAGTCAAAAGGCAGGATAGAACAACTTGGAGAAAGCATAAAACAGC
Source organism: uncultured Bacteroides sp. (assembly GCA_963676865.2). Classification (GTDB taxonomy): domain Bacteria; phylum Bacteroidota; class Bacteroidia; order Bacteroidales; family Bacteroidaceae; genus JAAYUD01. Next base: position 1,034,980 of record CAXXSS010000001.1, read on the forward strand.
TGCAAGAGCAAACGGAGAGACCAAACGAGAAAGAGACTTTGGACTTATTGCATGAAATAAAGAAAGAAAAAGACACACAGAAAGGTTCTAAACAAAGTTTGGTAGGCAGCTTGCAACAGCAAATGAGTAATGATACGGCATCAAACGACGAACGAAAAAAGCTTCTTGAAGAATACGGTCAGAAAAAAAAGACTTATGACAACTGGGTCGCACTTGATACACTTTTCGGGCTCGACCGATTCAGCAAAGCTGCTCAACAGATTTCTTTTCGTTTCTTATTGGAAAAAGCCAATCAACACCTACGCAACCTGTACCCCCGATATAGTCTTCAATGTGCTCCCGAATCCTTTGCGCTAGCGGTTGAAGATAATGAAATGGGAACTTCGAGACCATGCACAACACTCTCGGGAGGCGAAAGTTTCATCGTTTCTCTAGCCTTGGCCTTAGGACTCTCTTCTTTGTCAGAAGAGAAAATTCAAATTGACACCCTGTTCATAGATGAAGGCTTCGGCACTCTATCTTCGGACTACCTTGATACGGTGATGAAAGTACTTGAAAATCTGCACCGAACAGGAAGAAAAGTAGGTATAATCAGCCACGTTGAAATACTTCGAGAAAGAATTCCAGCACAGATACAAGTAATACGGAAATCTCGAACCGAAAGTGAAATAAGAGTGACCGGAGTATAAATAAATAACAAACCATGCAACTTTTCACCCTTTTATTCAGTCTAACGAAAGAGAAGATTATTATATAAAAACAATTCTTATTTATAACAAACAAATATTCATCATTATGGATGCACAAAAAGTAGACATGTTTATCATGACCAACGGAAAGTATTTTCCAGAAGAATCATTACCTATGATCCACGACCGTTTAACAAGCCTTGACGATAGCAAATGGGCCCAATTATCCATGCTACAGTTCAAAAGCACTTTAACAGCTATTATTCTTTCTGTTTTAGTGGGAGCTCTAGGGATTGATCGGTTCTATCTGGGACATATAGGTCTAGGCATAGGCAAGCTGATCACCTGTGGCGGACTCGGCATCTGGACAATTGTAGATTGGTTTTTAATAATGGATGCAGCAAAATCGGAAAACTATAAAAAGCTGATTGTAACGATGGCTTTTTAATGAATTCCCGTCAATTATATATTCTCTTTACAACGCTCTGTATAGGAGGTTATAGTTGGTTATTTTATTCTTTCAGTTTAGGACAGCAGGCAGATATCATTATCTGCCCTTCCAAACTGATCTTTCATCTTTCTTGCCCAGGATGTGGCACAACACGTGCCTGTCTTTATCTTTTCCAAGGGCATCTAGCCAAAGCCCTACTCCTCAATCCCAATTGTCTAATTGTTATTGCGGCAGGTTGTATTCTTCCTATTCTACTGATACATGATTTTGTTTTAAGGCGACACTTATTAGTAGATGTGTACAAATATATAGAAGACAAATTGCACAGACCATACTATTGGATACCAATATTGATCTTCGAAGCTATCATTTGGATTCATAATTTAGTCCTCGGAATATAGGGTGATATATCTACAAAAAGTTTGTCGCAAAGAACCTTTGTCACCTCCGTATGACACCATACCGTGCTACCCTACAGCAGGTTAACGATGCACCGTATACAACGCCAGCGAAAAGAAGTCTCAAAATCGAGGCGAGAGCATATTGTAGCAACGTTATTTTCAGCCGACCTCTGCTTAGAACAAGTCTAAATGATAGTCTACAGATAGTTGAGGGACCGTTTTGTACACAGGCGAGTGTATCCCATCCATTTAGTACCTCATGTCACTTATCCCCCTTAGATTTTGCAGGTGAGCACACACAAACATGTAATGTACTTTTCCCCTCAAAATGACATATGCTCCTAAAAAGTTTTAGGTCCATATGTTTTCAAAAAAACTTAAGGACGTCACCGAAAAAACTAACATACGACAATTTTGCATCCTCATAAAGATTGTTTCATCTCTCTATGAGCATTCAAAAATACAGACAATTATAAGTTTAGTATCAAAGCTTGCATCAACTATTCCAGCGTTTTAAGAGGCACGTACTCCAATGTTACAACCGAAGGATCGAGATCGAGCATCTGAGTATCGGATGTGGCACAACGTTTGATCCAATAATAAAGTAAGAGAATTGTTTTCTTATAAGCCGGCAATTGAATATTACGGGCAAAACGATTGACAACTACAAAGCGAAAATCGCCCTCAACACCGCGTTTTCGAAGAGAAGGATATCTGCTCAACAAATCTACCTGCCCTTTCTCGGCCATCTCTGCACAAATGCGATGAACAAATCGATCCATATGGACACCCTGCTTAAAGCCTGAGTATACGTCAAGACGAAACATTTTGCCCGGCACAAATGTTGTCACATCATATTTAAAGAAATAGGGTTCGTCACTACGATACAAATAAACGAACCAATAAGTATCGGCACGTTTGGGTTGTTTATTGACAAGAGAATATGCTATTTTGCTTTCAATGTCATCATTGTACTTTGCACGAGTAACATATACCAGATGGGTAGCAAATTTGGGGATCGTTTTATCTTCACAAACCTCTTTTAGCGTATCAATAATAGGCGCAATAGGTTCGTACTTGGAATAATGATTCTTGATACGGCGCCCATTGTACCAACTAAACATCAAAAAGAAGATACAACCGGCAATAAGTATTGTAACCCAACCACCATGAGAGAATTTAAACATATTGGCAATGAAAAATCCGGATTCAATGGTAATAAAGAAGAATGTGAGCGGAATACTTATCCACATCGAATAGCGCTTGAAATGAAAATAGATAAAGAGCAATAATGTTGTTGACAACATGGTAATGGTGATAGATAAGCCATATGCCGCTTCCATATTCGACGAAGAGCCGAAAATGAGCACAATAATAATGCAAAGCACCATTAACGTATAATTTATTTGAGGAATAAACATCTGTCCCTTTACTTGAGTGGGATATTTGATGCGAATATTGGGCCAAAGATCTAGAGATATGGCTTCGCTGACAATCGTAAACGAACCGCTGATAAGCGCCTGGCTGGCAATAATGGCAGCCAAAGTAGCCATTATCACTCCGATCAGAGTAAACCAAGGGGGCATAATGCCAAAGAAAGGATTTGCGCCGGATGCAATTTCGGCCGGATGCCTCAGTATCCAAGCTCCTTGCCCCAAGTAGTTAATAATTAAAGTAGACTTAACAAATATCCACGAGATACGAATGTTGTGCAATCCACAATGCCCTAAGTCGGAATAAAGGGCTTCTGCTCCTGTGGTACAAAGGAATACGGCGCCTAATATAATAAAAGCATCCGGAACATCTATCAACACTTTAATTGCATAATATGGATTAAAAGCCTTGATGATACCGGGATATTGAAAAAACGAGAAAATACCTAACGCCCCCAACATGAGAAACCAGATAAACATCACCTTGCCAAAAGATTTGCCGAGGCGAGCGGTACCCAAAGGTTGAATAAGGAACAATGCTAAAATGATGACTATAACAACAAAACCTACGGGGATAGACGGAAACAAATGTCCAAGGCCTTCGACAGACGAAGTGACTGTAATGGCGGGAGTGATAACCCCATCAGCAAGCAATGTAGCGGCCCCGATAATAGCAATAATATATGCCCAACGATATTTCTTTCGGATAAGAGCAAACAGAGAAAGAATACCTCCCTCACCTTTGTTATCCGCTCGAAGCGTTACAATAACATACTTAATAGTAGTCTGTATCGTCAATGTCCAGATAACGCAAGATATAGATCCGATGATATAATCGGGCCTTGTATAGAGCTGCCCCGGAAGTAGTCCTGTAACGATTGCTTTCATTACATACAATGGGGAAGTACCTATATCTCCATAAACAATACCTATCGCCATAAAAATGCCCATCAATCCGAAGGGTACTATGCGCTCTTGTTTGCAACTGTTTCCTAAAAACATAGCGATAAAATAAGAATTAATAAATCGGCCGCAAAATTACACATTTAATATGACTTTATATACTATTTTTTTGAAATATAATGGACGATATGTAGTCAACAACCTCCTTCTGGTCTTTTTCGGGATGAAACCAACGTATACTATCATCTTTCTTATACCATGTCATCTGCTTTCGAGAATAAATACGAGAATTCTGCTTTATTTTCTCTACTGCAAAAGGTAGCGTCCACGTCCCATCCAAATAATTGAAGAGTTCTTTGTATCCTACCGTATTGAGAGAATTGCTTGTTCGATAAGGATAAACCCGACGCACTTCGTCAAGAAGTCCTTGCTGCATCATTGTATCTACCCGCTGGTTGATACGCTCATAGAGTTCTTCACGAGGACGAGTCAATCCGATTTTCAATATATCAAACGAACGTTCTTTGTTAGGACGAGTACGCAATGAGCTATAAGTGCTCCCTGTGGTATAGCAAATCTCTAAAGCATGAATGACTCTCTTCGGATTCTTCAAGTCGACTTGCCTATAGTACTCCGAATCACGAAGTTTCAGTTCGGCACATAGACTCTCCAGTCCCTCATCTACGTAACGTTGCTTTATCATCGTACGTATATCATCCGGAATATTGGGTATATCATCAATACCTTTGCACACAGCATCTATATACATCATCGACCCGCCGGTCATGATTGCGACTTTCTTTTCTTCGAAAAGTGTATTAAGGAGTGCTATAACTTCCGATTCAAACTGCGCAGCACTATAATAATCTTCCAATTTAAGATTGCCTACAAAATAATGTTTAACCATTGCCAACTGCTCTTCAGTAGGTGCCGCCGTACCTATTTTCAAATCAGCATAAAGCTGACGCGAATCGGCAGATATAATATCAGTGTGAAACAACTGGGCAAGACGAATACTAATTTCCGTCTTGCCCACTCCTGTAGGTCCTATCAATACGACAAGTGTAGGTTTTTCTTTAGAAGGAAGTGCTTTCTCCATCTACTCCAAATCCCTCCTGATCGAGATCTTCTTCGTTATACTCATTATCTCCATAGAAGTTCTCGCCCAAATCATCTGTCACACTGTTTAGATTAACGGATGAGACATTTTCATCAAAATCGATCTTCTGTTTGGGAGGTTCGCCTTCCGAACGAACACATTTAGCTTCTTTAATTTCTTTGTGGGTAACAAGATCTGCCAGTTCAATAAAGAAGCTACGCTCCGTAAGAACGTCAAAAACATAAGTCAATTTTTGTTTCTTCTCTTCAATAAACTCACTCAAGCGAGTATCTTTCATTATATACGACTCTTCTTCACTATATGAGTCATCCATTCTTTCGAACGTAATTTCCCTTTCGCGTTCCCAATTCTCATCGCAGATAAAAAAGGAAGTCAGCTCATCATCGGCATAACCCACACTTTTAAGAATTGCTACATGAAAATCATAAAATGTAGCATCCGGATCAATTTCAATCTCACGAACGAAGTCATCAGACTCGTCGGATACCAATCTAAATTTATAAATCATATCAGTTCTTTTAAGATCTTTTCTACTTTATGATACCGCGTTTCGAACTGCTTATGAAATTCACAATATATTCAATATCCTTACTCATCGGGACTTCTTTTTCTACCTTCTCTAAAGCTTCTGTAATATTCAGTCCACTTTGATAAATAAGACGATATACATTATGAATATCTTCGATTTGTTCATTGCTATATTGTCGACGACGCAATCCTACCAAATTGATACCCGAATATTCTATCGGATCACGACCGGCAATAATGAAAGGTGGAATATCTTTGCTAAAACGCGCCCCCCCTTGAACCATTACATAACCGCCCACATGGCAGAACTGATGGCATAGCACCGACGCGCTGATAATAGCATTATCATCCACAATAACCTCTCCACCAAATTTCGTACTATTACCAATAATACAGTTACTACCAATAATGCAATCATGAGCAACATGTACACTTTCCATCAGCAAATTATTACTACCGACTACCGTTTTCTCCTTTGCGGAAGTACCCCGATTGATCGTTACATTTTCACGAATCTTATTATTGTCTCCTATTTCGACAGTGGTTTCTTCACCACGAAACTTCAAGTCTTGCGGTATAGCGCCAATAACAGCTCCCGGAAAGATTGTATTTCCGTTACCAAGTCGAGAACCATATAAAATATTGACATTGGCCATAATGATATTATTATCGCCAATTACTACATTCTTATCGATATATACAAACGGACCAATCTCTACATTCTCTCCGATTTTAGCATCAGGATGTATATAAGCCAATGGATTTATCATATATTTTATTTAAGTATTTATTTATTTTTCACTATTTGCGCCATGAATTCGCACTCACAAACCACCTTCTCACCAACGAAAGCATAACCTTTCATTGTAGAAATGCCACGACGTATAGGGGCTTCAAGCGCAACTTTAAATATCAAAGTATCGCCGGGTACAACCTTCTGACGAAACTTCACTCCATCTATTTTCATAAAATAAGTAGAGTATCGCTCGGGATCGTCTACAGAGTTAAGGACCAACAAGCCTCCCGTCTGTGCCATAGCTTCAACTTGTAATACACCAGGCATCACCGGCTCTTGTGGAAAATGTCCCTGAAAGAACGGTTCATTACCTGTAACATTCTTTATGCCCACAATATAATTTGCGCCAATTTCAATCACTTTATCAACAAGCTGCATGGGATAACGGTGAGGAAGAAGTTCACGAATGCGTTTCACATCCATCAACGGCTCTCTAGTGCAATCGTAAATAGGAGCTTGAACCTCATGCTTACGAATTTCACGGCGCATCTGACGAGCAAATTTATTATTAATAGTATGTCCTGGTCGAGTGGCAATAATGCGTCCACGAATAGGTTTGCCTATCAAAGCCAAATCGCCGATAATATCGAGTAACTTATGCCGGGCACATTCGTTTGCCCATACCAAAGGACGATGATTAATATATCCAAGATGATCGGCATCCATATGAGGAACCTCCATTACATCAGCGAGTTTGTCGAAATTCTCCTGAGGCATTTGTTTCTCATATATGACGATAGCATTATCCAAGTCACCTCCCTTGATAAGTCCGGCAGAAAGCAAAGGTTCTATTTCACGCACAAAAACATAAGTGCGACTAGCAGCGATTTCGTCCTTAAACTTACTCATATCTTCCAACGTAGCATACGAATAGGGAAGAATTTCTGAATTATAAGAAATAAGCACATTCAAACTGAAATTCTCATCAGGCAGAACAATAATGGAAGAACCCGTATTCTCATCACGGAACTCCAGTTTAGACTTAATAATGAAAAAATCTTTTAGGGCATTCTGCTCTACAATCCCAACCTTTTCAATTCCTTCCACAAAATATTTAGCACTTCCGTCCAAGATTGGAAATTCGGGACCATCGACCTGAATAAGGCAATTGTCGATACCGGATGCATAAAGTGCAGCCATGCCATGTTCAATAGTACTGACGCGAACTCCTTTTTCTTCAACGACAGTGCCACGAGTCGTTTCTACGACATTATCGGCAATAGCTTCGATGACAGGATGCCCCTCTACATCTGTACGCTCTATTTTATAGCCAAAGTTATCAGGAGCAGGATTCAAGGTAACAGTTACATTTTTTCCTGTATGAAGCCCTTTACCACTCAGAGTGAAGCTTTCTTTGAGAGTCTTTTGTTTTATCATCTTTATTTATTAAGTTTTTCTTTTAATTCATTTATCTCTTTACGCATCGCATTCAACTCGGCATACATATCTGGCAAACGCTTAAAAACAGCAGAGGATTTCATCCATCCCTTTGCATCATACGCAGGCGAGCCAATAATAACCTGCCCCGATTTCACATTACTACCGATACCTGACTGACCTCCACAAGAGACCTTATCTCCAATATGGATATGACCGGCAACACCTACCTGACCGCCAAACATACACCAACTACCTATTTTCGTAGAGCCAGCAACAGCACATTGAGCAGCCATCACCGTATTAGAGCCTATTTCATCGTTATGAGCTATTTGGATAAGGTTATCAAGCTTTGTACCGGAATGAATAATAGTATGTCCCATTGTTGCTCTGTCAACACAAGTGTTAGCACCTATTTCGACATTATCTTCTATATCGACGATACCTATTTGAGGTATCTTATCATATCCGCTTTTAGCAGGAGCAAAACCAAAGCCATCGGCACCGATAACACAACCGGAATGAAGAATACAACTATTACCTATACGGCAATCATGGTAAACATTAACACCCGAATAAAGTAATGTATCATTACCGACCTTTACATTGTCGCCCACAAAAGAGTGAGGATAAATCTGAGCATTATCACCTATCACAACATTCTCACCGATATAGGCAAAAGCACCGATATAAGCATTCTGACCAACCTTTGCCGTCGAAGCGACAAATGCTAGAGGGTCAATACCGAATTTCTTCGGTTTGGATGCTTCATATAAAGTAAGCAACTGAGCCAAACTTTCATAGGCATTATCAACCTTTACCAAAGTAGCTTTTACTTCATGTTCAGGCTCAAAGGTATTGTTTACCAATACTATCGATGATTCAGTTTCGTAGATATAAGATGTATATTTCGGATTTGATAAAAAGGAAATAGCCCCTGGTACTCCTTCTTCTATTTTAGCAAAAGTATGCACTGTTGCGTTTTCATCACCAACGACCTCACCTTTGAGATATGCAGCAATCTGTTTAGCCGAAAATTCCATAATTTCTATAGTTTATAATATTGATTTACTTACATTTTTGCAGTCAAACCAACGAGTTCAGTCTGCAAATAACGTACTTTTTTTTATCATATCATTGCCAATCTTTGATTTTTTTTATTCGTTAAGTAAATCTCAAATAGCAAAGATAATATTTTCTGATTTTCTTAGAAAGCAACGAAATATTTAACATATCCGATGCCTCTGCAATATTTTTTATTCTCCCATCCTTATATATAATATCTATACTATCGTCCTTTTCGTCGTACATGTTTTTTTCAATAGGATGAATAGCAAAAAAATAAGATGCTTCCTTAAGAGTAATATTCATAACAGCGGCAATACGTTCTTGGAGTGCAGTTATTTTATTCTCACCTACAGGTTCATCTGTTATTTCGACTTTAAATATACGACGATTAATAATGTCGCTGCTAAGCCGTGACAATATCTTATCAGAATGACTGCTCCAAACCTTCAGCGCGCACCATATATCACTATCATCCAAATCAACAAAATGTTTCAGACATTGTTCTTCGGAAAAAGAGGATGATTTAGAAATGTTATTATAAAGAAAATAGCCTAATGCCGGCGAACAAAACAGGTCTATACCTTTTTGTGCCAAATCTTTAGCGCGGAGCAACGTCTTAATAAGCATCTGTTCACACGATACAGATGTTTTATGGAGATAAACCTGCCAGTACATTAAACGACGAGCAGTCAGAAAGTTTTCTATTGAATAAAGACCTTTCGATTCAATAACCAAATGATCGTCTTTCACATCAAGCATTTTGATAATACGAGCAGAGCCTATGTTGCCTTCTACAACTCCGGTGTAGAAGCTATCACGTCTCAAGTAGTCCAGTCGGTCCACATCTAGCTGGCCACTGACTAATTGATGCAAAAAGCGTTTGGGATATTCATCCTTAAATATTTTAATAGCCAAATCAAGCTTCCCTCCCATCTCCGTATTCATGCGATTCATCAGCATCAACGATATTTCTTCATGCGAAATACCACTTACGATAACCGTTTCCAGTACATGAGAGAACGGGCCATGTCCCAAATCATGCATCAGTATAGCTGCTTCAACAGCCTCAGCTTCATCGTTTGTAATTTCAATGCCTTTCGCAGAGAGATGCAACAAGGCTTCGCTCATCAAATAAAAAGCACCTAGCGAATGCTGAAATCTTGTATGCTGAGCACCCGGATATACAACCGACGAAAGCCCATTTGCTTAATACGAGCCAGGCGTTGCATATATGGATGATTGATAATATCAAGCAATAATCCTTCGGGGGCATTTATAAAGCCAAATACCGGATCATTTACTATTTTGCGTTTCTGAATCATTGAAACATATATTAGATTAAATTACAACAATCGATTTTTCATCAATTGCACTTCCATCTGTTGTTGCAACTTATGAGCTTCTTCTGCTGCAAGTTTCGCAAAATCCTCACCGCCACCGGCGTAAAGGATACCACGGGAAGAATTAACGATCAGACCACACTGCTTGTTCATCCCATAATTACAGACTTCTTCTAGCGAACCGCCCTGTGCGCCAACCCCCGGCACCAATAAAAAATGATTCGGTACAATACGACGAATACTCTCAAAAGCTTTCCCTTGAGTCGCACCCACCACGTACATCATTTTATCTTCGGATGCCCATTGCTGAGAGACCTTCAATACTTTCTCAAAAAGACGTTCGCCGTTAGCATCAGCAGAGACTTGAAAATCTTGCGATCCTTTATTGCTTGTCAAAGCCAATAGCACAATCCATTTATCTTCATAAGTCATAAAAGGCGTAACACTATCCTCCCCCATATAAGGAGCCACAGTCAATGCATCAACTTTCAGATCTTCGAAAAAAGAACGAGCATACATAGCCGAGGTATTGCCTATGTCGCCACGTTTGGCATCAGCAATAATAAACTGATCAGGATAATTGGAACGTATATATTCAACAGTCTTTTCTAAAGCGATCCAACCCTTGACGCCGAAAGCTTCATAAAAAGCCATATTGGGTTTATAAGCGATAGCATATTTTGCAGTAGCATCTACAATAGCCTTATTGAAAGCAAATATAGGATCTTTGTCTTCCAACAAATGATGAGGTATTTTCTTTAAATCAGTATCCAAACCGACACAAAGGAAACTCTTTTTGGATCTTATATTTTCAAATAATTGCTGTCTATCCATTTACTTATATATATTATTCATTTCGATTCTAACGCGTGTTTTTAAGAAGAAAAGCTTTTCCTCTTAAGAAAGTACGCTTTTACAGTTCATTTTCTTTCATCCGCTCGGCATTTTCGGCAATGATAAGATGATCGATGCAGTCTTGAATATTGCCATCCATGAATGCAGATAAATTATAAATTGTATAATTAATACGATGATCAGTTATTCGTCCTTGGGGATAATTATATGTTCGGATTTTGGCAGAGCGATCACCGGTAGAAACCATTGTTTTGCGGCGTTTGGCTATGTCATCTACATATTTCTGATGTTCTTGGTCGTAGATTCTGGAACGCAAGCGGGTCAAAGCTCGTTCTTTATTTTCCGGTTGATCACGAGTTTCTGTACACTCAATGAGTATTTCTTCAGTTTCATTTGTATTGGGATTCTTCCACATGTAACGCAAGCGGACTCCAGATTCCACTTTGTTAACATTCTGTCCACCGGCACCTCCACTTCGGAAAGTATCCCATTTTATTTCACCTTCATTAATATCCACTTCAAAAGGCTGAGCTTCGGGAAGTATAGCTACCGAAGCAGCCGAAGTATGCACCCGTCCCTGAGCTTCTGTCATCGGAACACGCTGAACACGGTGAACTCCCGATTCATATTTCAGAGTCCCGTATACTTTTGTTCCCTTTACCGTAAAAACGACTTCCTTATATCCGCCTACCGTTCCCTCACTAAAACTTGAGACTTCCACTTTCCAGCCTTTCATTTCACAATATTTGGTATACATTCGGAATAAGTCTCCGGCAAAAATAGCAGCCTCATCGCCTCCTGCCCCACCACGTATTTCAACAATAGCGTTACGGTCATCTTCCGGATCTTCGGGAATAAGCATTAGTTTGATTTCTTCTTCCAATTGCGGAACTCGTTTCTGACTGATATCTAACTCTTCGCGAGCCATATTTTTCAAATCAACATCCGATTCATTCGCAATAATATCCTTTGCATCACTAATATTGACAAGCAGTTTTTTATACTCATTACTAGCCTGCATCAAATCATCTAACTCTTTATACTCTTTCGTAAGTTTCACATATCGTTTTTGATCAGCTATAACCGCAGGGTCCGTTATCAACGTAGAAACCTCCTCGTAGCGAGCTACAAGGCCATCCAGTCTACCTAAAATGGTATTATTTTCTGCCATATACTTTTAATTTTGGGTGCAAAATTACAAAATATTTAATGTATTACCGAATATATTATAGCTTTTCGTTATCAGAGCCAAAATATAACACTATAGCAAACAACAGAATAGGTTACAAAAAAAGCCCAACCATTAATAAAGTTGAGCTTTTCGAGTCGGAAAGAGGCGATTCGAACGCCCGACCCCTACGTCCCGAACGTAGTGCGCTACCAACTGCGCTACTTTCCGATTGTGGATGCAAAGGTACGCCATTTTTTGAGATTAACAAACCTTTCAAAGAAAAATATTATATCAAAAAACGAAGAATTTCATTGTACATTCAAAAAATATATCTACCTTTGCAACCGCAAAACAAAAAGGGTGCCTTAGCTCAGGTGGTAGAGCATCGGACTGAAAATCCGTGTGTCCTTGGTTCGACTCCAAGAGGCACCACTTTTAAAAAAGAGAGTCATTTCTAATTAATAGAATGAGTCTCTTTTTTTTCGTTTCAGAATACCATGGCTCACCGGTAAATAGGCCTTTGCATCAGCTACAAAAGAACAGAAGATGCAAGGAGATGTGAATATCAAAGTGAATATTCCCCAAAATTCTGATACTTTCTTATCCAAACCTCACTCACAAGGCCTTATAGAGCACTATTTTCGTTACTGTCTCACCGTTCAAATGTAAATCGAATCAGGAGAAGGCATGAATATATCGTGACATGTACTGAATAAGTTGACACAAACTTATTCAAAAATGAGAAATAATAAAAAGATTGACGATCAGATTCGTCTAGAGATTTTAAACTCTTACCTTCATGGAAGCAAGGGTAAGTATACCCTTGAAAAAGAAAATGGTATATCCAGAGGTTCAATTCGGAATTGGCTTCGTATCTTTGGGCTTGAAGACAAACCATTCCCATTAAATATGAAGGATAAAGCTGTAACAACCGGTACAGAGGATGTCTCTTCAGAAGAAGACATCACCTCTTTGAAAGTGCGCATTAAGGAATTGGAATCTGAGCTGAAGCGTGCAGAGATGGCCCGTGACGTTTATGATTGCATGATTGACCTGGCTGAAGAGAAGTATCACATCAAGGTACGAAAAAACTCCGATGTCAAGTAGTAGGTTGCTTGTCACAAAAGGCGGGTAAAGGTATGAGTTATACCATATCCGCCCTTTGCGGACTGCTTGACATTTCCCGACAAGGGTACTACAAGCACAAAGAAACAAATGCCGAACAAGATGTACTTATAAGCAGCATCACGTATTACTGTCAATTTCTGCGTCAGGAGCTTCCCCGAAGCGGTTGCCGCGAGCTTTACAGTCTGTGTAAGTCTCGGTTCGGAGAAAAGTTCACGATAGGACGCGACCAATTTATCGATGTCCTTCGGGCCAACGGGATGATGCTGCGCCGCAGACGTTACAGACCTCGTACGACCAACTCCGATCATCCATATCGGATCTATCCGGATTTGCTTAACACATCTCCTAAATACGTGGCCTGTGGTGTTTGCCGCATGATGGTGGGTGACATCACTTATATATCCACGAAAGAAGGATTTGCCTATCTTTCGCTGCTGACGGATGTCTTCAGCCGCATCATTGTGGGATATGCCCTCTTTCGGACTCTTGAAGCGGAAGGACCGGCAAAAGCGTTGATGATGGCGTGCAGATTTTATAAAGGTCAGGGATTCAACCTTTCAGGTCTTATCCACCATTCCGACCGAGGTGTGCAGTATGCATCAAAAGGTTATGTGTCACAGCTCAAAGAAAGAGGAATCGCTATCAGTATGACGCAAACGGGCGACCCCTTGCACAATGCACTGGCCGAGAGGATGAACAATACCGTTAAGAACGGATGGCTCTTCGATTATGAGAATAAAACATTTGATGAAGCCTTGGAAGGTGTCGCCAGATCCATATATCTCTACAATTGGGCACGACCGCACCAAGCTCTGGCAATGAAAACACCGATGCAAATGCTCCCGGGAGAACATCCAAACCCACTTTGTTCAGCTGATGCTTTAAAGCATCAGCTGAACAAAACAAACTATAAAGAACAAACAATACTTGTTTGTCAATAAAAATAGGATTAACTTTGCAGAGTTGACAACTACTTTAGGTATACATGATTGTAATTGTCAACTCCCTTAGGTTTACTAGTGTTTAACTGTCAACCAAATTCAGTACACCACATCGTACGCAAATCGTTGATATACAGCGAGAAATTCATAAGGACGAAAATAAATGTTTGTATGGAGAAACTTTTATTTTCGTCCTTATGAATTTTTGTGTTCGTCCTTATCATTTTTTGAAAACCTAAGTTCGATTCCGTCATCAATAAGTGCCACTTCGGTGTGGTTAAAATAGTATCAGTATCTTGTCTCATGATCAAAAAAGCTCATATGAAAGATAGTAATTTATTGATTATCAACGAGAAGATGCACTTTGCAAGGTCCCATTTTGCCACCGCATCACAATATCTATCTGATATACAGCTGATAACGGTGACGGGAACAGATACTAAAACTATTATAGAAAAACATTGAAAGGATTCATACCGGCACGAATCCTTTTTAAGCAATCAAAAAGATACGATTATTTCAAACAAATCAGTGTCGTCCTTATCTTTCTAAAACCACATATGGACCTAAATTTGTTGACGTCCATATGTTTTCTGAAAAACTTAAGGACGACACCGAAAAAACTAACATACGACAATTTTGCAAAAAATCAACCGTATGTCACCGCCGTAACTAACGGATGTTGTAGAAGAAACTAACGCTAGTTGTCAGAATAACTTCCGTTAGTTATCGCAGTAACATACGTTAGTTATTGCTGCGACATACGTCTGTTTTTAACATTCGGATTTCGGAAAAATAAAGAGCTCCCTAAAACTTTTTTTCTATCTTTGCGTCTAACTAATATAAAGCACATACTGAATAATGGAAAAAGATCCGGCACTAGAACAGGAATTCATTTCAACTATCCAGCAGAATAAGCAGATCATTTATAAGGTCTGTTATATGTATGCTTCCAACAGTGACGAATTGAATGATTTGTATCAAGAAGTTGTCATAAATCTATGGCGGGGATTCTGTACTTTCAGAGGTGACAGCTCTATATCAAGCTGGATTTACCGCATAGGATTGAATACTTGTATTTCGTACTACCGAAAATCATCCTCACGCCCTAAGACCGTAGCCTTAGTTGACAACCTTGACGTTTATGAAGACACTTCTAAAACTGCACAGTTAAAAGAGCTATACCGACTAATCAACATGCTTAACAAACTGGAACGAGCATTAATATTGCTCTGGCTAGACGATAAAACCTACGATGAAATAGCAGAAATTATGGGCCTGAATCGAAACACAATAGCTTCGAAGTTGAAGCGTATCAAAACAAAAATTGTAGAGATGGCAAACCAATAAATTGGAGGATAAAAATGGAACTCGAAAATATAAAAAGAAGTTGGGAAGAACTCAATAAGAAATTAGATAAAACAGAGATCGTCAATCAACGACTGATAAAAGAAATGATTGTGCAACGTTCTCAGACAGCTCAAGAAAAACTATTCAAAATGTTTCTGTTGATGACCGCAATCATTCCTATATTAATGATTACCTTCCCTTTTATGTATGAAGAAATCAAAATAGGTCAGCGTTTCATGATGAATATTGCCACAGAGATACTATTTTGTTATGCTCTTTTCACCCAAATAAAACTATTACATTATATCCACCAGATGGATATACGTCAGCGCGACGTTACCGAAATTGCATATTGCGCACTCATGTTCCGCAAATGGTTTAAAGTCAGAATCATGACAGGCATGCCATTAGCTTTATTGTTCATCGCGTTCTATATGTTTGAACTCCACACTACAACAGATATTTTAAAAGAGAAATCATTTTGGATAACTCTTGCCATACTTATGCCTATTGTATTTTACACTTGTATTTTAAAATTCAGGAGTACCTTCCGTTCTCTAAAAATCATAGAAAAATCAATAGCAGATATCAAAGAGTTCAAAAGCTAAACTCACCACCATTCAGATAACCGATGAAATAATTAGAACGGATAACCGATGGCGAAATGAAAGCCCAGTGATTTTCTAAAGCTGGGAATATTATAATAGCCGGATTTACCGGTATCCCACGGATCATGAAGCGCTACACCGACATCTAAACGAAAGACGAGATAATCTATATCGTAACGAATGCCACCACCCGTACCTAGCGCTATCTGATTGAAAAGATTCTTACCGTTGATTTGAGAGTCGGGACGATTTTCATCTGCACGCAACAACCATACATTACCGGCATCCAGGAACAATGCTCCAAACAGACTACCCATTATACGAAATCGAAATTCGGTATTGGCCACAAACTTAATATCACCGGTTTCTTCGATATAAGAGTATTTTGCCAAGTCACCATCTAAATGATAACCACCCGGGCCAATACTACGAACAGTAAAAGCACGAATACTATTGGCCCCACCTACATAGAATTGCTCGCTATAGGGTGCTATCGTAGAGTTGCCATAACTATAGAGAACACCCGCATTGACACGCGACACAAGGCTTTGGTTCTTATCAATAGCCCAAGTATACCGGTATTCGCCACTCAATTTCAGAAACTGAGCAAAAGGAGAGCCAAACAAATCTTTATTTTTCTCACTAAGCGGACGTCCAAATACTCTGTATATCAGAGAGGTCACATTACCACTCGACATAAAGTCTATATTCCACCAAGTCCCATTTTTCCGATTCTTTCTATTCGTATTGTTATAGGTCAATGAATACTCAAAGGCAGGAATAAACTTATTCTTCAAACTGACATACAGCGCCGGAGTTCTGACAGAGATAGAATCGAACGCCGGAGTAGTGTGTTGCAGCACATTAAATGATAGTTTCAAAGGAGTAATACTATGATGATAGAATCGAGAAGGTTGAAAGTCGTAAGTAACATTGCCGCCAAACGATAATAGCTGATAGTATTTTGCACGATTCAACTGATCGTAATTAACATTAAAGGTAGTGCTGGCATCAAAATCATATTCACGCCTACCCAATTTAGGAAACACCACACGAGGAAAGGTCAAGCCCGAATTAATACCAAATTCCCAACTATTAAGCATCGAGCTCCCCGATTGATTACTTGTCTGCCATTCGTATGAGCCTGTCAATTTGGTTGTCCACGTCTCCCCACCCTTAAAAATATTATAGTTGGTGTACATCAGTGACGCGCCAGGTCCCGTCTGGTCGTTGCTTTTAGTAGTAACATTTGCACGCAATTCTATTTCAATAGGTTTATTGAGCACAGCTTTCCA
Organism: uncultured Bacteroides sp.; assembly: GCA_963676865.2. Taxonomy (GTDB): domain Bacteria; phylum Bacteroidota; class Bacteroidia; order Bacteroidales; family Bacteroidaceae; genus JAAYUD01. The sequence goes on from CAXXSS010000001.1 coordinate 1,052,434, forward strand.
CAACACATCAAGCGTATCATTAAGCTGAGCGGTATCTCTGGGCATATACTCGGCTGTGACTGATTTGAATATACCTATCTGACTAAATCGATCCAATATAACAGATTGCCTACGCTGATTATAAATCCGACTATTCTGTAGCTTTAATAATTGTGGATTCTTAGTAAACAATTGATAATTAATACGACGATACAACATCTTCGGTTTTAGCTGAAGCTTATTGTAATAGTATATATTCAAATTTCGATACGATATATATTGGTCGGGAGTTTCACCATTCTTGCCCATAATGTAGACAGATTGGTCTCCCAAATAGTATGGACGAAACGCATATTCCGGAGCACCTGTTGTAGGTATCAATTTCAGACTTATTTTACCAGAATGACGAACAGTATCTGCTTGATAGCTCAAATAGTTTGTACTAAAATAATAATAGCCCCTATTTCGCAAAAGTGTATTGATACGGCTACGTTCTTGATCAAGAGCAGGTATATTGAACTGATCGTCGGGGGATACAAGAGATAAACGGCGTGCATTATTCATCAATCCAAGCATTCCTTTGTTGAAATGTTCGTAATAAACAGTGTCTACAATGGCCGGATTGCCCATTTTTACGGTATACTGCACCTTTACTTTCTTGTCATTGGATTTATTGTAAAACAAATCGGCTTTTACCGAACCACGAAAATAGCCATAATCATGCAATATATTAGTAGCAATCTTAGTACGAACAGGCGGATTGACAGAAGTGAGCAATACAGGAGTAGCCGCCAAATGTTCGAATAGCCAATGCCCAAATCCTCCTCTATTCTCATATTTATAAAGCACATTGTACATCCACAAACCTGTAGGGATAGGAAAGCGCATCGTTGAGCTCCCTAAGAAAGAGTTATTTGGAGCCTTTGCAAGTACCGCGCCCACCTCTTCCATGCACGTTGAGCCGATCTTTGTATCGGAAGGCTCTTGAACGATCATCTTCTTCTGGCCGATATAAAGCACATCCCCCTTAGGTAAATGACCGGTTGTAGAGCATGACGCCAATGATATAAAAGCGATCAAATATAATATTATCGATTTCCTTTTCATTTATTTTTCTTTTTTCTTACGAAAGATGAACAACTCTCCGAATTTATCTACTCGTTTATGGAATAATAAACCGACACCTGTTTCTGTGATCTCGCCATCGAGTATGCTCTCGTAATTCTTATTATGAAAGAGTTGTACATAACGGGAGCCGGTATCATCTAGCCGATATTCTAACGATATATTATCAATAAACGATTCTATACCGCTCGAAGTGTTTTTGCCCGAAGAGATTTTCCCACCGACTACAACACGAATCCGGTTATTGAAAAGCCTTTGAGAATAGCGGAAACTATAATCCGTGACCGTTCCACCGGTTTCAGCATCATCATGGTTTTCCAATCCCATCGAAAGGCTACCATTCTTAATATTGCCGACCAATTGATTAATTTGACTCGAAAGCACACTATTGAGTGCAGCCGTACCCATATTGACCGTATTCGTTTTGCTACCCGATTCGAGATAAATACCCGTTGTAAGCAATATGATAGCTTGTTTATTTTGTTCTTCGGCACTCATTATGGAAAGTTGATTCTGAACATTCGCATTATCAGGAGCACTAAGCGTAAAGAGAAGCGTAGGCTTGTTCAATCTGTCCTTTATAGACAAGCCCACATTAAAGTTAACAGCTTGCGATGTTCCGTCATCCATTGTTACCGAAGCAGTAATCTGTTCAATAGCGTCAAAATTAATTCGTGGATTATAGGGATCTCCGTTCCAATCGATGTAACTACCCTGAGTGATATTAAAATTTTTCAGCGGCATAACCGGCATCGAATATTTGATACTACTGCTTCCAGCCAAGTTATAGCGTCCGTTAAGTGTAAGATCGCCCTGAGGAGAATAACGAAAATATAAATCGCCGCCACCTTCCAAAGCTACTTGGCTCGACCGGTCAGCACTCAGATCTGCTTTCAGTTGCACCGAAGGATCGATATGCAAATCCATTCGCATATCAAAGCCACCCAGAGAGACGTTAGATCTCACCGAATCATTCTCATCCGTCGTATTAGAGAAATTGGTAAATGTCACCAAATCGCTCAAACGATCCTCTATACTCAATGGTGTATTATCAAGAACATAAGTGATATTCGTTTTTTTCTTCACATTCATATTCCCGCGCATCACCAAGTTATTAAGCGGTCCTTTCAAGGTAGAATTAAAATCAACGATCAATTTGCCATAGAGTAGACAGCCATAAGATCTTGGAGCATTGATCAGAGCATAATTTTTAGCCTGCATATTCAAATTGGCCGTAGGACGATACAAGTTTTCAAAATTCACATTCCCATCAATCGTAAATGGATTGTTGTCTGTAGTGTAAATAGCATACTTATCAAACAATAGCTTATTATTAACGATTTGCAAAGGGCGACTGTCAAATTTGTAATGTGTGCCAGCCTGATTGTAGGTCAGCATTACACTATCCATTTTAAGCATTCCATTTATAACAGGTTTTGTAGACAAACCTTCCAAATGCATATTGCCATCAACATCACCTTCAAACGATACCATTTGATTTGGAACAAAGACATTCGCAACTTTTAAAGGGAAGTGGTCAAATCTGGCATTGACACTCAATGTATCTTTCCCACCTCCTGTAGGATTTAAAGTACCATCTGCAAGCAATACTTTTTTACCTTCTTGAGAAATATAAGCATCCACATATTGCCTGCCTTTTTCGCCCGGAAGCCAAGTAGCCCCAAGCGTCATATCACCGATCATCTTTTGGTCATAGCACAATTTTTCGATGTTGCCTTCTATCGAAAGAGACATTTTCTTTTTATCTGTTTGCACGTAATTGGCGTCGAATGACAAAGTTCCGCTAAGCGGTGGAGAATAAGGGAGCAATCTGGCAAGTTCATCCAACTTTACTTGACTGATTGCAACATCTAAATTTTGCAACGATGTGCTGTCATTATCTGCAGAATGAACACGAAAACTCATATTCTCATTATCAACCAAATCGACATTGGCAAAAACAGCTCCATTGGGCAATAAAGATATTTGGTTATTGTTGTTTTCAAAATGAAACTGTCGAAATGCAATGATCGGGCTCTCGGGAATAATATTCAGCAGCATTCCTCCTTTTTTCTCATCAGGTGTGAAACGAACCCCTAGACGAAGTCCCGTATTATTAGACTTATCAAAATACTCGGCGAGCAAATTACCATCAACCGAATTGATTTCGCCATTCAGCGCAATACGAAAAGCTCCCATCGGATTGGATTTATTATTAATAGCTCTTCCATGTATTTCTATATGAGATGTATCCTGAACGGCAATCAACGAGATGGTGTCTATTAAAGTAGAGTCCTTTCTCAGTCCCCATATTTTAGCATTACAATTCAATCCTTGCAGTGGACTCGTACTAATCTCGATATTCATATTATTAAACCGAATACCTTGTAAAGCCAGATAATCGGCAAATGGATTATTGATGCCAGTCTGACAATACAGAGCTACATTTGGCAAAACACGCCTCAGAGCTGCATGATCGAGTGCCCTCACCTTCAGTTGGTGCATCAATGTATTTGTGAATTTATCAAAATGGCTTAACAACAGCCTCAAGTCCTCACCTGAGTTAAAATTCAGTTCAAAATCACCGGCAGACAGATGTCCCGCCACACTATCTTTATCTACATTACCTTTAAGAATAAAAGCAAAATCTTTCTTTATAGGAGAATTTAATATGCCGAACTTATATAAGTCAACCTTATCAACATTCATATCTACATTGCCACGAGGATTACGCAAATTAAGCGTGCAACTTCCATTGGCCGACATTTTTAGTAATTGATTGTCACTATCAAATTGAGCACGAACGATACCCTTTTCTAAACTACCATCCAAATGAACATCCGAAAACTTATATTTCTTATATTCCATATAACCGACAGACATTTTTGTTTTCGCACGAGTACTATTCGATTTAATATCGAACCCTGCCCCTTCTATTTGAGCATCGGCCGTTAATAGATACAAATCCTCCTTCGGCAGAAAACGATGAAGTTGGAATTGATGAGCTTCTACAGATGCCTTATAACTTTTGCTTTGCGTATTTAAAAATCCTTCAGCTGCAAGGCTTCCCTGTTTATCATTCAGAACGACCCGACCACTATAATTACTGCCATTTATTGCAATGTTCATTCCTAGCGTTAAGCCCGACGGAATAGCGACACGTCCGTTATTCAAACCCATCATTTCAGTAATAAAGTCAAGACGACCCATTTGCACCTTCAAATCAATCTTCCCCGAACGCCGTTTTTGATCTGTCAGAGACAATAAATATCCCGAACCTTTCATTGCGAAAGCTCCAGACAAGCGCGCTTCCAGACGAGAGATTCGAATAGAATGCATATTTCCTCTGATTCCGGCATGAACGACCAACGGAGCAGAAGGATACTTGTGTATTAACACTCCGGGAAGTGTCTTTGCGCAAAACAGTACATCACCTTTTCCAATATATGCATCTAGATTGGCCACAGCATTACCGCTTTTTTCTTTAGCATCCATCACACTCCAAGGACAAGAGCCGTTTATCCTTACCTCACTATAAGGTGTACGGATAAAAAAGCTAGGCACATATATTGCATTATCATCAGTATGCAAATAAGCCTGAAGATGAGTAACAGTAAAACCAGAGCGGTCGTAAAAAGAAACATTGCGAATAGTAGCCTTTATAATCTTTCGACACATATAAAACGATTCGACATTCATATGAATATTACGAAGCAATAAATGAGAAGCACTCAACTCATGAGCTTTCCATTTACCATTTCCATTATCATAACGGATTTTACCACCATTAATATTCAGATGTCGTATTGCATACCACGGTTCTTTGGTACTAAGCCGTACGTTTGAAGCACCGGCATTCTCTAAATAGGCCGAACAATATAAATGATCTTTGGGAAGACCACGATAGGAAAATGCCACCTTGTGTATTTTCAGTTTCTTTACCGAAATAGTCCATGGCGCAGAAGGAGTCGTATCTTTTTTCGTCGTATCCGCAACAAGTACAATATTCATATGACTATTTTCCAACGAAGCAATATCCACCATAGCGACATGTTTGCCAAAATTCACCTGAGTTTTTAACATCGCATTTCCAACGCGTCCCCTCAAGCAAAGACCTTTAACAATATCACGAGTATAAAGAGAAGTATTGCAGAGACTAACATGATCTAACTCAAAGCGTCCTTCAAACAAAGGGATAGGTTTCACTATCAAATAAAGATTACTTGCCTGTAGTATAGTATCTCGCCGGCTAATAACCAATGCATCACTAATTGACAGTTTAAGTGGAAATTTCAATCCAATACGACCAACAGTTATTTGCATTCCCGATTTAGCAGAAGCATATTCGGCTGCTTTACGGCACAAAAGATTTTGAATAGGAGGAATATACAAGGAGACGACAAGCAAGAAAGCAAAAATAAACGGAGATGCAATTGCCCACAACAAATATTTAGTCCATTTCCTTTTCATCGTTTACCGTTTATAGTTCTTTGCAATACACCAAAATGCTTTTCTGCATTAGTTGTTAAATGCAAATATACAATTATTTTTTTATTGTGCATTTTTCTATCATAGATTTTCGGACAGACATTCTTACTCTTTTATCAAATGTTTTTGTATTTTTGCTCAATAGAGATCAAAAGCGCTAAAGCAATTATTATTTACTTCATAAAAATCAACAACAATGAAAATTACCGGTTATTTCGATCATTGCAACATCAATGTCACCAATCTAGAGAAAAGTATTGCATTTTACAACAAAGCATTAGGGCTCACCGAATGTAAACGAAAAATCGCACCCGACGGTTCGTTTATTTTAGTTTATCTTACCGACCCCAATAAAAAATTTCGTTTAGAACTGACTTGGCTAAGAGATCACCCTCAACCCTATGAATTAGGCGAGAACGAAAGTCATATTTGTTTTCGAGTTGCCGAGAACTACGAAGCAGTACATCAACATCATCAAGAGATGGGGTGCATCTGTTTTGAGAATACAGCCATGGGATTGTATTTTATCAATGACCCCGACGGGTATTGGCTAGAAATTCTCTCTGCCAATTAGTAATAAAAGAAAGTCCGTCCTATATTTTGAGAAGGACAGATACATCTCGAGAACTATTTTTTACCACATCCGATACATGGTTTACCGATATTTTGAATAGGGTTCACCGAATAAGTATTGCTCGACAGCACCTTTAAGTCTATCTTTGCAATAAACAATTAAAAAGAAAAAGAAAATGGGAAAAAGAATTTCAGGCAAATTACTTGTTGGCGGATTAATCATTATCGCCGGCGTCTTGGCTTTATTATTTAATATAGGAGTATTACCTCTCGCATGGAAAAGCATCGTACTTTCGTGGCAAATGCTACTTATACTTGAGTTCGGGATAAGAAAGGTAGTAAAAAAGTCCCTCAAATAATAGGCTATCACAAAACATTTGCGTATCTTTATAGTTGATAATCAATAAGATATAACAAATATAATTATGATAGCCGAATCCAAAATTACAGAAATTTTCTGTGTTATCGATGAATTCAATAAGAATTTTGATAAAGAAATATCCAATCATGTTTTAATTTCTTCATCAGGAAAGCGAAGAAGAAATAGAAAAAGTATTATGTCGGAGAGTGAAATAATGACGATTCTTGTTCTGTTTCATTTTAGTCATTGCCGCGATCTGAAACACTTCTATCTTCAGGAAATCTGTCTGCATTTGCATCAGGATTTTCCACACGTTGTTTCCTATAACAGATTTGTGGAATTGGAGAGTCGCGTATTTTTCAAATTCATGTTTTTCCTAAAGCTGTATGCCCTAGGACACTGTAGTGGGATAACCTACGTAGATAGTACGATGATTCCTGTATGTCATAATATCCGAAGATATGCCAATAAAGTGTTTAAGGGAGTGGCTAGGGACGGAAAGGGGACAATGGGATGGTGTCACGGGTTCAAACTGCATTTTACTTGTAACGACACAGGAGAAATCATCTCTTTTTGTCTGACTGGAGCAAATGTGGATGATAAAAGTGACATTGTTTGGAGTGTACTAGCCAAGGATTTGTACGGGAAGTTATTCGCTGATAGAGGATACATTTCGCAAAATCTTTTCAATACTCTTTTTACTGATGGGGTCAATTTGGTTACAGGGATCAGATGCAATATGAAAAACAAGCTGATGCCTCTTTGGGATAAAATCATGTTGCGCAAAAGGTATATTATTGAATGTATCAATGATATGCTCAAAAATACTGCACAACTCGTACATTCCAGACACCGCTCCATTAACAACTTCATCATAAATCTCGTTTCAGTCATTACGGCTTACTGTTTCTTTGAAAACAAACCTAAAGCCCTCAATGGATATGAAGTTGTTAAGACAAATCAACTTGCTTTCTTTTGATTTCTTATCCCGAACTCAAGTACTTATTGCAATTGGTGTGGGACATCTCATCAATCGCCACTATATAGGAGGCATTATATGGATGGTTATCGGCATTACTTTTTTACTAGCGCCTTTATCCTCCTTAATGGGATTCAATTACCCGATGATTCATCAACTCATTTGGCCAATATCCTTAATTTTAATAGGTTTTCTATTAATCATAAGTCACTCCAAAAGACACCATCCTTACAGACATGCATTCCGGAAACAACATGATAAATACTCTTCATGCAATTTAAGTGATGATGGGAGGATAGATTATAATGTCATAATGAGCGGTATCGAAGAAATTTTTCTTAAACCCGTCTTTAGAGGAGGGGAAATAAACAATATCATGGGAGGAGTAGAACTCGACTTAAGAAAGACATCCCTTCCCGAAGGTCAAACGGTATTAAAAATGGATGCCATTTGTGGTGGCATAACATTATATATCCCCCAAGATTGGAACGTTGAAATAAAAACATCTGCAACATTAGGAGGTTTTTCCGATAAGCGATTGACTAATGGAACAGACGAAACTCACAAATTAACGATTATCGCCAGTTTCATTATGGGCGGAGGAGAAATAAAATGCTGATAAGCTTTTACAACAGCAACAGTTACAAATTATGGCGAAATATTATTTTATGCATCGCCATTAGCATCTGCTATACTACGAGCATCGGATGGATAATACATCTTGAAGCTCTAGCAATAATTTTAGATACTGCTTTAACTGTTTCTTTGTTGTCTATCGGATCAATAGCACTATGGAATATCTATTCTTACGCTATCCCCGATTCTATAAACGACCTTCAATCGCTATCGCTGCACATATTATATTGTTTCATGTGCGTACTGTTTGTAGTAGGTGTTGAATCCGTTTTTATCTATACCATTTTTCCTAAGTCTTTCACATCTTTTGCTACTACTCTACCTTTGAGAGCTTTTTGTATAACCTTATTATATATAGCTCATCGAGAATATCATGCCGCCAACAAAAAGATCCAAGAAGATAGCGAAGATGAAATAATAGAAGAAAACACAACAGTCAAAGACCCGATAGAACGGATAACAGTTAAAGTAGGGCAAAAAATCAAAGTAATACTCGTAACCGATCTCATATATCTTAAAGCAGAAGACGACTATGTGGCATTCTTCACTACAGAAGGGCACTGGCTGAAAACAGGAACTATGAAAGACTTCGAGGCAACATTGCCTTCCAACAAATTTGTCAGGATTCACCGTTCATACATCGTCAATATTGACAAAATAGTAAAGATAGAACGTTATGGGCAACAACAACAGCTACAGCTTACAACAGGTGAGCGGATACGTATCAGTCCTAACGGATACAAAATTTTACGAACTAAACTCAATTTGTAAAATGAATAATGACAACACCCCTGATATTCCTTCTTCCACAACCGAAGGAGAAATTATAAAAGCCGTCTTTTACATATTCGGAGAACTATTTATTATTTAATCTTCTCTATAACACAAATCTGAATAAAAAGAGATTCATCACATCTTCCTATTTCACATAAGATAGCATAGAATAAAGTATTTTTAGTTATATAAATCTAGAAGTACAATCATTATAGAAATTCAAAACGGCCTATTGTAATAATATTAAGACCGGATACCTATTTGATAATTTAATGTCTGCTCCATTTATTAAATATCAAAAATAACATTGGCTATGGGCCCAATGATATTGGTCTCATCGCTGTAATCTACCTCATTTATAGCAACGGCATACGCAAGCAATTGTGAAAAGATAGGAAGCTTGCGTAGTGGGTTCCATATTAAACAGTGATGACATAAGGACACGGCTTGCGACTCACGTCCATGAGTCGCAAGCCTCATAAGAGAAAAATTTTTTGTCGTCCTATACATAATATCAAGAAGTATCGTGATAAAGGAGACTATTTAATGAGCGAATAGCACTCTACATCCATGATTTGCCCATCATACCGTTGTTCGGCTCTGCGCAGACAACCTTCGTACTGAAACCCACACTTTTCAATCACTCTTCGCGAACGAGTATTGGAAGAGTAACAGGTACAGGAAATAATATCGATGGATAATTCGTGGAAAGCTCTTTCGATAATGGCTTGTGCCGCCTCGGTCATCAAGCCTTTACCCCAATAACGTTCGGACATGGCATAACCCAACATCATTGCATGAGGGTTGTTGCGCCGCGGATCGTCAATAAGTCCGATGCTGCCGATCATCTTTCCGGAGTCTTTCAACACAATGCCAAACACATTCTCTTTTCCAACAAAAACCTGCTCCATTATTTGAAGCGTTTCTTCTATATCGGTATGAGGTTTCCATCCTGCATTTGGACCTACATTAGGTTCTTTACCATAGTCAAAGAGGTCTTCCGCATCACTTTCGTATATATTGCGAAGCAATAATCGGGCAGTCTTAATTTCTTTCATTCGTATTCCAAGGTTTTTAATAATTTGATAAACTTATTCTCTGACAGTATTTCATGTGTGACGAATTTTCCATTCCAAAACAAACTATAGGTAGTGAAAGGTGTAGGAACGGTGTGCGCTTGTTCTGCCGAATCTATTAGTATTGATTTGAAAGGAAGATTCTTATCTCTAGCCAATTTCTCAATAATCGGAACATACTTTGCTGTGAAAGGACATTGGCGTGTATAATAGAGTTCAAACCCACAGCTTTCGCAGGAGCGAGATTCCTGCAAACTAAACTTGGGCTTCTCTACTTTCTTGTCGAGAGGAAGGTAAAGCAGTTCAAAATAAGGTTTCGCCACATCGGCAAGAATAAAACCCTTGTGACGAAAAAATGACGGATCACTAAGGAATGACATTTTTCGTGAAGATGATAATACGACAATCCCTTTCTTTCCTTTCGCTTTGCTATCGTTAATACATTCGTCCAATAATAAAGACGAATATCCGTGTCCTTTAAATTGTCCCGACACCCATAAGCAATCAATATACATATAGCCAGCAGCATCAATTGGTATCCAAGCCTTCTCAGCAGGAATATATTCTATAAAACATTTGCCGCGCACATCTCCTTTTTAAAGACCAGCCCATCATCAAACCGGGCGGCAAGCCACGATTTCTTTGATGCCACCTGAATATCATTATTGTTTGAGATAGCACAACAAATATGTTCTAAATCTAAATTTTCTTTTGTTACTGTTATTATATTCATATCTAAGAATAAGTATAAGTCTAAGTAGACTAATTAAATAAAACGACTATCGAATCTTTCTGAATTGCCAATCCACTAATGTTGACAATTCGGGCAATAATACACACTTCCGCCCAGATAGGCTTCCTTTATCAATCGGGAGCCACAACAAACACATGGCTTTGCATAAGTATTCTTGGATAGTATGCAACGATAGCCTCCCACATTTCCTAGAAAATCTCTCTCTGTATCGCGCCCTCCCTTAGCAATCATATCGCTTAGGGTTTCCTTAATAGAATGAAACAGTATTTGTTTCTCTTCAGCATTCAACGTGCTTATCTTACGCTTCGGATGAATGCGGGCGTTAAATAGAATATCTTGCAGCACACCGTTGCCCAACCCGGGAACTCGCTGTTCGGTAGCAAGCAAGGCCTTAACAGACATATTTTTCTTAGTTCCTTCTATCAATTTGCAAAAAAACGAGAAATCAAAGGTTTCTGTTACAGGAGAGACTTTTTCAATACTTCCGGTATAGTAAGCATTGTCCAACTTGCCACGAAAAGCAAGAATATTGCCATACATTGCTACAGTAAATACCAGATAGCTGCCATCTTCGAAGGTGACGAGCAGCTGAAACTTTGCAGGACATTTCTCGACGGCAGTATAATATTTCATATTTGTTCCGTCGCTAATAGTCAAGTGGGTTTCATTGTCAAAACAAATATCTATGAAACTACCATAGCCCTTTACCCCTTCTACCGTTCTGCCTATCAATAGATAAGGATAACGCTGTGCATCGCCATTGAACCAAGCAAAGCGATGCGGGCTGGTTTCATTGATAACATCAGAAACGACTTTGCCACTCAGCATTTTTGTTGCTTGTTCACTAATCGTAGTAGACTCAGGGATTTCTATCATATTCTATATATTTGCTATTTGATTTCAAAATTATCCGAATGAAAATTACTATAGTATCGTCCCCGCAGAGCAGTAAAGCGCAAGACACAATAGTCCGAATCGGTTACCCCGGCAGGATAATACATTTCGTCACCCTCACGCCAGATTCGCTGCTTTGCCTCGGCGGTCTCGAGCACTTCCATTTCACCTATCAAGTTGATTCCACAAAAGTTTCGATGGTCTACAAAATAGATGCTAGCCTTATTATTCTTCTTATAGCACTTTACTTTATTGGACGAAGTATTTGTGGTAAACCAGAATGTTTTTATTCCTTCGCGCTCTCTAGGCTTAAGCATCGCCTTAGTGACCGGACATTCGTTTTCATCGATATAGCACACAAGTGCCATATCACTATTTTCTATCACATGAGCAACTATCTGTTCCGAGCTTTCCATAATGATTGACTCCTTTTTTATAAATTAGTTATTGATATTATCTGCAATCAGGGCACCTACTTCACAAACGATCCTATTTCGATTAAGTTACCCTCCGGATCAGCAATATAGCAGGTTCGTTGCCCCCATGGTTCAGTAGTAGGTTGCATAATAGGCTGTGCGCCTTTGGCAATAACTTCTTGATATGTAGAATCAACTTTCTCGAAGTTTTCAACGCTCAACGCGATTTCGCAATGTCCACTCGTACCTCCGGCGTATGCAAATTGCCGATTAGTCATCGTTTCAAAATCTTCCCGACGATAAAGTAAAAAGAGTGTCCCATCTTTTTCCAAGTAAACGTTAGAGGCATTTTCCTCCTCTTTTATCTCGAATCCCAATACATCACGGTAAAAGCAAACCATTACAGCCATATCTTTTACAAATAGTCCAAGACCTTCTAGTTTCATCTTTATTTTTCTTTTGAGATATTTGTATAATCTAAATCATATAAGCTTTCGAATCTTTTTCAGTGATAGCTCTTATTGGCTTACATGGTAATCCGAAGGCTACATAACCGGCAGGAATATCTCGAGTAACGACACTGCCTGCACCTATCACAGCTCCGTCGCCAATGCAAACACCACCTAAAACGACAACATTCGCAGCAAGCCAAACATTATTCCCTATATGTATATCTTCTGCAAATTCGGACATAGATACATGTCCATCGGGATATTTCATTGTAACTCGTTCCGTGGCAATCAATGGATGATTGGTAGCCATGAGAGATACATTGGGTCCAAACATTACATTATCGCCAATAAAAATATGAGCATCATCCATTACGGTCAGATTAAAATTGGCAAAGAAATTATTTCCTATAAATGTATGAGAACCATAATTAAATTGAATCGGTCCTTGAAAATAAAAGTGTTCTCCAATACGCCCAATCAGATTCTGAATTATCGGCAATCGCCCTTTATCATATTCATCTATTTGATCGTATTCACGACAAAGCTCATGAGCCTTATGTTTTAGATCTCGGAGTTCTTTCGTCCGAGCATCAAAAAGCCGTCCTGCAAATATTTTCTCTTCTTCCGTCACTTTATTTGTTCATATATAGATTCAAACACTTCCTTTAGTAACTTATTGTTGCCCGAGTGCCCATCGAAAATCAAATCGGACAAAGACAACATTGATTTGGCACCTTCATAAGGCGGTTCCTCATTAGCGTCTGGCAAAAGTCTTTTGCTCGAAGCCGTCAACTTTACCAGAAAACGATCATCGTAAATACCGGCAACTACTTTCTCTCGATAGTATATCAAATATTCGCCCATCATTTTACGCCACTTTATATTCTCAATACCATCTAACTGTGCCAATACAAAGTCTAATGTCTCTTTTTTTGAAGCCATAAGTATTCTCCTTCTTATTTTTTTCTGTTTATACAAACTCCCTTATTGTAGTTTGCTTAACTTCGCACCTAATCGTTGGGACTTACGAAGTAACCTTTCGGGGATCACTTTTTTACCTTTTGTACCCGGATATACCACTTTCCCTATGACCTTGAAGCCCGAGTAATGAAGTATTTCTTTCATTGCACGCAAACTCTTGGTAGTTTGATTAAATAAAAAGCTAAAAGGCCAAATAGTAGTACATGCAGTAACGATTACCGCCTTTTTGCCCTTATGCAAGGGAATTGGTATACCGAGTTTGGATTCGCCCATCATCGAAGGGACGATGCGGTCAAAAAGAAGTTTCATTTGCCCATTCATATTGCCCCAATAGACCGGAGTACCCATCACCAAAACGTCGCATTGCTTTATTTCTTCAGCTATTAAATGAGCATCATCATGAGGCAAAATACAAACATCCGTCTCACGGCACTTCATGCAACCCGTACAAGGACGAATATTCAAATCATTAACATCGAACCACCGTACCGAAGCTCCTTTTATATTTTTAACAACATAATGAAGCATCGTTGCCACATTTCCATTTTTACGAGGACTACCATTAATAACTAATACTCGCATATCACTTCCTTTTAATCGTCATCGTCTTTTTATCGCTCATTTCCTTAACGTATTGTATTTCTCCTACCTCCTTTATACGATAGATACAAGCTTTACGGTCTGAACGGAATATCAAAGCAAACATCTTACTTACAAAATTATTGTATTTGTGACAATCTACCACATTCGTCGAGCATGCCGCACACGTATGATAACCGTTTTCTTTATTACAACTTCTGACTTTGCACCACGAAGCTTTTTCATTTTCACGGCATCCGGGGCATTTGCCCTTCAGGTATTTGCGACAAGCCCCACAATAAAGGCCACAGTAAGAGATCAGCTCTACATTTAGTTCTTCTTTATTATCCATAACAAACACAATATTTGGTTGATTGGGTAAAATTACTAAATTATCTTTTATATCATATTACTATCCCATCTAAATATCAAGAAGAGTTTATCTTATTCGTTAAAATAGAAACGGATTTCTTCATCATTTCATTCTCTTTACAAAAAAGATTGCGAAGAACTGAATTTTTTATTCATTATTCATAGGGTATTTCATTGATGAACCATCTTAATAATAGAAAGGCCTTAAAAAAGAAAAGAAACAGTAACTTATAAAACATTACATCATGAAAACTTTTTTATATCAATCGGTAACACTGCTGCTCGCTATCTTATTATCGAGCACAGTATCTCTGCAAGCAGAGACGGCAAACAAAAATGGAGATTACATCACTGTAAGTGGAGTAGTAAAGAACAAGGGCAATAACAAACGCCTGGAATATGCCAACATCGCCATCAAAGGTACTAATATTGGTACCGTGACAAACGAAAACGGCGAGTTCACTTTAAAAGTAAAAAATGATTTGCAAGCCCAATTAGTAACAATCTCGCATGTGGGATTCATCAGTGAAGAAATTCACCTGACAGGGAACGATATGAGTAATCTGACAATATCCCTGATTCCACAAAACAATTTGTTGAACGAAGTTATCGTGCGTGGTGATGCCGAAAGCATTGTAAAAGACGCTATTCATCGGATAAAAGTGAACTATGGAGACAAAGATTGTATGTTGACCGGATTTTACCGCGAAACGGCTCGAAAGAGACAACATTATATCAATATTTCGGAAGCTATAATCGATGTGTTTAAAACGACCTACAACAACCGTTCGACTAATAATGACAGAGTGCAAATTATAAAAGGGCGCAAACTTCTAAGCGACAAAAGCGGTGATACACTTGCCGTGAAACTATTGGGAGGCCCTAACTTGGCAGTCTATGTAGACGTAGTGAAGAATTCGGACGTACTGTTAGAGGAAGAAGACTTGATGTATTACAAACTCACAATGGAAGAACCGACTTTCATTGATCGTCGCCTGCAATATGTCATCAGTCTGTCACCTCGAGTTAATCTGCCTTATGCGCTCTACTTCGGGCGGCTTTATGTAGACAGCGAAAGTATGGCTATCACCCGCGTCGAACTATCCCTCGACATGAGCGACCGCAATAAAGCGACACAAGTCATTTTGATGAAAAAGCCATTCGGACTTATTTTTAAGCCTCAAGAAGTGACCTATCTTGTAGACTACAAAGAAAGAGATGGAAAAATGTGTCTGAACTATGTTAGAAACGAAGTAAGATTCAAATGCGATTGGAAGCGGAAGCTATTCTCAACAGGCTACTCGGTTGTTTCGGAGATGGTAGTGACTGATTTAAACAACGAAAACGTAAAAAACATTCCTCACAAAGTAGCATTCAACCTTCACGATGCGTTTTCTGATAAAGTAGAAGCATTCACGGATCAAGATTTCTGGGGCGCATACAATATAATAGCACCTACCGAATCGCTAGAAAAGGCTGTGAACAAGTTGAAAAAACAGTATAAATAATCGAAGAAATATTATTATGTTAAGGTTTTTTTAAACTATCTTTGTTATGTTATCAAGATTCCGGCACTATGTTGAACGATTTAATGATATTGACAAAGATTAGAGAGGGGAATATAAAGACCTTTGAAGAAGTCTTTCGTCTTTATTATGCCCCTCTTTGCTTATATGCTTCATGTATTGTTAACGGAAAAGATGCAGCCGAAGAAATTGTACAGGAATTGTTTTACGTATTATGGCGCGATAAAGAGAAGCTACAAGTGATGTATTCACTAAAAAATTATCTATATGGAGCTGTGCGCAAGGAGTCGTTACAATACTTGGAACATGAAGAGATAAAAAGGCGTTATCAGGATACAATGGTTTTAAAAGAAGAGAACAACAAAGTATCACGCAGTGCAGAACACGAACTAGAATTTGAAGAACTACAAGAACTTATAGCCGACACATTGAAAGAACTACCACTTCGCAGATCAACTATCTTTAGGATGCACCGATTTGAGGGGAAGAAATACGAGGCAATAGCCTCTTCGTTGGGACTCTCGATAAAAACAGTTGAAGCAGAAATGAGCAAAGCGTTGAAAACATTAAAGAACAAAGTAGAACTCTATTTTAAAGAATAACAAAATGAATAAGGACTTATACAATAAAATGACAGACAATGCGTGGGATAAAGTATACGCAAGAATCGAAGAGGAAGGACTGACGGCGAATAAACAGCGCCGTTCCTTCCGCCAGATTATGCCAAGATGGGGAGGTATTTCTGCCGCTGCCTGTATTTTATTGTGTATCGTTCTGTCGGTGCTCTATTTGGCAAAAGACAATACGCCCGCACCATTATTAACACAGATCAACAACGACGCAACTTTCACTCTAGTCAAAACCTTGGAAGACGGGACAATTGTCTATCTGGCCAACCATTCTTCATTAGTGCTTCCCAAACACTTTTCTAAAGAAAAAAGAGAAGTGACGCTTAATGGTAACGCCTATTTTGATGTGACACACCAGAAGAAATGTCCTTTTGTTATAAAAACAAAAGAAGCCGTTATAAAAGTTCTCGGTACTGCATTCAACGTCAAAAGCTCTGAACGCAGCACCTTTGAACTATCGGTCAATCGAGGGAGAGTGAGCGTCACAAAAGCAGGGACAGACAAAACAGTATTTGTTGATGCAGGTCGAACTGTGACTTGCAGTGCAGAAGGTTTACACCTCGAATCTACCAAAAACAAAAAACAGTTCAACGACTACACACGTTGCATCCGCTTCAAAGATGAAACCTTAGGAAATATTCTAAGGGCCATCAACAAGCAAAACAATGAAAAGAAAGAGGTATTGCAAACTTTACCAAGTTTGAGCGAGCGCAAACTGACGGTATCATTCTGTGCGGACTCGCCCACTATGATGGCTACCCTCATAAGCCAAGCTCTTCATTTGAAATACACAGTCGATAATCATACTATAATGATTAAATAAAGATTCTCGGACATGGCACGCTTTTCTCGTTTTTCTCTTTTGTTCTTGTTAACAACCTTGACATTATCATACCATGTGATGGCAATGTCAAGCAGAGAAGACATTTTGGTGCAGCTGCCCAAAAGTAAAGGTACAATATATCAGTTGTTTGACATCATTACCCAAAAGACCGGATTACAGTTCGTATACGACAGTAATATCATCAACAATGAAAAGAAAGCGAAACTCAAAAAAGGCAATTATACTATCCGTCAAGCCGTTTGCCTCATAGCGGGAAACAATAATCTAGATGTACGCATATTAGGAAATCATATACTGATCACATTACCCGATAAATCTTATAACAGGCAACTGCGAACACCAGTCAAAGAGCACAACAAACAATTTGCCGTCATAGGTACTCTAGTCGACAAGTCTACTCATAAACCACTGGAAGCCGGTTCTGTCAGGGTAGAAGGTTCTTCTATAGGGAGTGTTACAAACAGCAACGGCGAATTTAGATTGGTATTGCCAGACTCGCTCCGATCGTCCTATATTGTTTTTTCTCATTTAGGCTATGCAACACAAGTGTTAGAGGCCGGTTCATTGACAGGAGCGCCCTATACGATAGGACTTCAAGAGCGAATAGTTCCGCTGCAAGAAGTAGTGTTGCGATTAGCAAATCCATTGCATCTACTAGATAAAATGCGAGAGAATAAGAAATCCAACTATCCTTGTTTTCCCGTCTGTACAACAACTTTTTATAGAGAAGGTATCGAATACGATAAACGTTTTGTGAAACTAAACGAAGGAGTCTTCAAGGTTTACAAACCGTCATCTTTGACACTCGAACCAGACCGAGTTGAACTTTTAAAGATGCGCAACATACTTAGTACAAATGCAAAAGATTCGATCATGGCAAAGATAAAAGCGGGCATTGATGCGTGCTTATTGCTGGATATCGTAAAAAATGTTCCCGACTTTTTAGAAATGAATGCCAACGAATACGAGTTTATATCAACCGGAATAACATCTATTGACGATCATATGATCAACGTTGTTTATTTTAAACAAAAAGCAGATATTGACCAACCGTGCTATTGCGGTGAACTCTATATCGATTCGGAAAACTATGCTTTAATCGGTGCTCAATTCGAAATCAATCCAAAATACATTAAAGAGACAACCAATACATTCGTAGAGCGAAAAAGTAAAGGCATGAAAGTGACCCCTCAAAAGATAACATATACCTTAGCCTACAAAAGATGGAACGGCCGTTATTACATCAATTACGTAAGAGGCGATTTGCATTTCAAACTCAAGAACGACAAGAAATGGTTCGGATCGTCACATCTGCACACATGGTTTGAAATGGCAACGTGCAAGATAGACACCATACAGGTGAACCGCCTAAGAAAGAAAGAGGCACTACCCCGCCGTACCATTTTCGAAGAGATTCACTTCCCATATGACGAAAGCTTTTGGGAGAATTTCAATATTATCCCCCTCGAGAATCAATTAAGTGAATCAATCGAAAAGATTACTCTCAAAATTGAGGAGGTCCTTCACGATGAGTGAAATACTTACGATAAAGAGATCGTGCTTTCGCTACTCCATCACCACTTTGCGGATAATGTATCTTCATTGACAAATCGATAAATTGACGTCCCCACCGATAACACTGTTCATTAAACGCTTTCTCATCAAAAGTTCGATGCTGAATACAACAGTCTGTCACCTCATCAATGAACATATCCCAACGAGGTGCATAATAGTTTGAGATCAACCCGCTCCACCCACGGCGAGCATAATCGGTAAGTTGATCTGTATCTCCCCACACTGTAACCAATGTACGAGCATTTATCTCATAATAATCTTTCTCTTTCGCATTTACACCTATAGCGCGTGCTTTATCGATCCACTGTTTCAAAGAGAAAGTAGGATGACAAGCCACCAACTCATCGGTTTCTTCTAACAACGTCTTCATTTGTTTTCCTATCAGCTCAACCTCTTTTACATTCCCAGCCTTATACGCCATAACAAAGCGATCACGCAATTGCTGAAAATATCCTCCCAGAACTTGCCTACCAATATTTACCACATCAAAGAGATAGGTATCACGATTGCATTTTTTTATAGACAATAACTCCTTCCAAACATTTATCAGGTGTTGTTGCTCATTGGTTGACATATAATTATTTTTCAATTCATGGGAGCGAGTCTCCATGCAGGGGAACGATTCAATTAATGTACCTTGAGGCGAACCTGTAACTGAATTCAACACATCCCGATACATTGATTGCCATGCCATCCGTGCTATCGGAGACCGTTTACCAACTCTTCTGTCAGCCAAACAATCAACCCAAGCATTATCCTGTTGTGGAATATTCCAAGCCTTATCAAACAAAAACTCATAGGCAAATTGATTCACATCAAGCCCCTCAAGGGTTCCTCCTACTCCGGAGAAGTTACTTTTTGCCTCACTATAAGTATGCGACAATCGTTCGCTTATACGTTTCAACGGACCGCAAACCATTGTATTACCACCGAAGTTACCCAAATAGCACCAGATAAATGGCTGACCGAAAAAAGAATCCGTCCGTCTCCAGACCTCTGTGTTGTCACAAAAATAATCCAACAATATCAGTTTGTTCTGAGGTACGCCCTGTAAAAATGCCTTTATCCGAGGATTGGTCCAATGTTGTGCATTATAATAGAAAAGCCATCCCATCTGAAGCCATACCGCATCCTTATCCACAGCTTTCAAGGATTGATATATATGCGAAGACATCAAAGCTAGAGAGTCAACATTCCAACTAGGCGGATCTACCTCATTAAAACAATCGATGCCATAGATATGATCTGTTCCGTAAACCTTTGTCTGTTCACAAAGATATTCTTTCTGAATAACGGAATATAAAGAATCCATTGGATTCAAAAAAGTACACTGATATTTTTTATCAAAACGGCACCATTGCGAGACACTTGTCGTAAGCAAATGGGGAAATAATCTTTTGAGTGCACCAGGGATATGACCGGCAAATGCCGGCAATACCGGATGCATATTCAATTCACGTTCTCTCTCTACTATTTTCTTTTGAAGTAACCTCTGATTATCCAGCCAACTCATCGGTAACGGACCTTGCCAAGCATCTATATTACTCATACGATGCCAAGGCAAGTGTGCCGGGCCTGTAAAATAGGAACGAATCTCTGTATCAGTCAAACCGAATTTTCTCCATACATTATACCATATAGATTCTTGACCGGTAATAGCCAACGGAGTATTAACTCCGTTCAATGCCATCCAATCTATCAGTCTTTCCCAATCCTTCCATGTCCACCAAGGCATTGTATAACCGAAGGTACAATAATTCAGAAAAAAACGAGTTGGCACTTTGGCACCAATTTTCACCGGAGCCTTTACTACCGGCAGTTCTGGTGGGAGCTGCACCGGATCAGATGCAAACCACGAGACTGTGGTGTAGCAATAATTCTTTAAATAATAATTGAGCCCGACAGCCATCGAATTAGCATTATTCCCCGATATACAAATTTGATGTCCCTTACTTTCCAGTCCGAAAACATCCTTATCTGAAACAATGTGGCTGAAGACAAAAGCGTTACTATACTGAGGCATGAGCCGCTCCACCATTTGCCGCATAACTGAAAGATCTTTGTCCGCAGCATCAGAAAAAGGAACAATAAGCAGCAAACAAAATAAAAGGATGACAAAACGTTTCATACGTATTAGGAATTATCTGTTTTTCTTTTTATAAACCTTCACATAATCGACCATAAATGTATCAGGAACACAAGCTTGTTTCAGACTTTCCTTTTTATCAGGAATCTCCATGCTCAATATAATGTATTCTTTAATATGAGAAATGCCTATTGTTTGTTCATGATATTTCAGCCCATCTATAAAGAACGAATATTTATTTTTTGTCCATTCCAAACCAAAAGTATGATATCCGTCCGACAGACCTTTCAAACGACTTATCATTTCCTTACTCGACTTCATTTTAGGACCATACGCCCAATGTAGACAATGAGTCAACGTATCTTTACCCATCTCTTTAAAATACTCGAAGATATCTATTTCCGTTCCATATTTTGCAGGATCGCTACCCTTGCTTATTAAAGGAGACTGCATCCAAAAAGCAGCCCAAGGGCCACAACCGTTTTGCAACTTCGCCCTACATTCATAGTAACCATAACTATTCTCAAATTTCTTCTCTGTCCCTATCATGCCTGCCAATACACTGTCGCCTTTGATATCAAACATCAGCATCAATTTGCCGTCACGTACTTTCACCATAGAAGCATCATTATATCCAATACGGCGTGGACCAATCCCTCTCAGCCCCCATTTAGTTGTATCAAGCGAATTTCCATCAAAGTTATCTTCCCAGACCAACTGATAACCATGTTTCTCAGGGAAAAAACATTGCTGACTCAATGCATTGTTCTCCGACGAATAGGGATAATTCCTCCTGCTGCAACCGAAGAACGAAAGGGCAACAACAAATCCCAACACCAAATAGATCAAGTTTTTCATATAAACATATTTTTAGGTGTTTAAAAGTAGTTATTTGTTTTTAATCAATACTCATATTTTACATTAATTTATAATAAAAGACTTAATATTTAAATTTATTCATTCATTACTCCACTTATTCAGCATCAATTAAATATCATACAATAAGAAAGACAAAAAATAGATTCAGCCAAGTACTCCTTTCGCCGAAGACAATAGCATTAACACAAATCAATGCGGCACCATCATTAGGTGCATCATAAATACATGTGATTTTAGAAGGCTCACCGTTAAAAGCTAGGGGGTTGAACATAAGTATTATTAATAGCACATCACATAAAAAAAGTGATTTTCGAGCCTGCGGCATCAACAAAATTGTCGTATGTTAGTTTTTTCAGTGACGTCCATACGTTTTCAAAAAAACTTAAGGACGTCAACAAATTTAGGTCCATATGTGGTTCTGGGTGATAAGTGTGGTGTACTGAATTTGGTTGACAGTTAAACACTAGTAAACCTAAGGGAGTTGACAATTACAATCATGTATACCTAAAGTAGTTGTCAACTCTGCAAAGTTAATCCTATTTTTATTGACAAACAAGTATTGTTTGTTCTTTATAGTTTGTTTTGTTCAGCTGATGCTTTAAAGCATCAGCTGAACAAAGTGGGTTTGGATGTTCTCCCGGGAGCATTTGCATCGGTGTTTTCATTGCCAGAGCTTGGTGCGGTCGTGCCCAATTGTAGAGATATATGGATCTGGCGACACCTTCCAAGGCTTCATCAAATGTTTTATTCTCATAATCGAAGAGCCATCCGTTCTTAACGGTATTGTTCATCCTCTCGGCCAGTGCATTGTGCAAGGGGTCGCCCGTTTGCGTCATACTGATAGCGATTCCTCTTTCTTTGAGCTGTGACACATAACCTTTTGATGCATACTGCACACCTCGGTCGGAATGGTGGATAAGACCTGAAAGGTTGAATCCCTGACCTTTATAAAATCTGCACGCCATCATCAACGCTTTTGCCGGTCCTTCCGCTTCAAGAGTCCGAAAGAGGGCATATCCCACAATGATGCGGCTGAAGACATCCGTCAGCAGCGAAAGATAGGCAAATCCTTCTTTCGTGGATATATAAGTGATGTCACCCACCATCATGCGGCAAACACCACAGGCCACGTATTTAGGAGATGTGTTAAGCAAATCCGGATAGATCCGATATGGATGATCGGAGTTGGTCGTACGAGGTCTGTAACGTCTGCGGCGCAGCATCATCCCGTTGGCCCGAAGGACATCGATAAATTGGTCGCGTCCTATCGTGAACTTTTCTCCGAACCGAGACTTACACAGACTGTAAAGCTCGCGGCAACCGCTTCGGGGAAGCTCCTGACGCAGAAATTGACAGTAATACGTGATGCTGCTTATAAGTACATCTTGTTCGGCATTTGTTTCTTTGTGCTTGTAGTACCCTTGTCGGGAAATGTCAAGCAGTCCGCAAAGGGCGGATATGGTATAACTCATACCTTTACCCGCCTTTTGTGACAAGCAACCTACTACTTGACATCGGAGTTTTTTCGTACCTTGATGTGATACTTCTCTTCAGCCAGGTCAATCATGCAATCATAAACGTCACGGGCCATCTCTGCACGCTTCAGCTCAGATTCCAATTCCTTAATGCGCACTTTCAAAGAGGTGATGTCTTCTTCTGAAGAGACATCCTCTGTACCGGTTGTTACAGCTTTATCCTTCATATTTAATGGGAATGGTTTGTCTTCAAGCCCAAAGATACGAAGCCAATTCCGAATTGAACCTCTGGATATACCATTTGCTTTTTCAAGGGTATACTTACCCTTGCTTCCATGAAGGTAAGAGTTTAAAATCTCTAGACGAATCTGATCGTCAATCTTTTTATTATTTCTCATTTTTGAATAAGTTTGTGTCAACTTATTCAGTACATGTCAAATACATTTATATATTGTCCTGATTCGATCTACATTTGAGCGGTGAGAGAGTAACGAAAATAGTGCCCTGTAAGGCTATGTGAGTGAGGTTTGGATAAGAAAGTATCAGAATATCTGGAAATATTCACATTGAAATACGCTCTAGAAATTGATTGCACGCAAAGTTTTGTGTCATAGCTCGTTTCTGCGTCAATGGGGTATGGTATCCAACTATTTGGATAGAGTAAGACAATAGCTATTGTGGCTGTTTATATCATTCTTTTCTGAAAAACAGATAAATATTCCACGTCCTCTTGCAACTCATTCATATAAATCCAGTCTCTTTCTCGGATCTAAGCACTCAAAACCATAATATTAGTCCCCTGACTTTTACTGGCGAGCCTCTTCGATGAAGAACGCGGATTTGAATGACTAAAATCCGTCACGATAGAAAAAGAAAAGGAGCTAAGCTAACTGCCTAACTCCTTGATTATCAAATGTCGGGATGACTAGATTCGAACTAGCGACCACACGCCCCCCAGACGCGTACTCTAACCGGACTGAGCTACATCCCGAATTGCGAGTGCAAAAGTACAGTTTTATTTTGACTAATACAAAAATAAGAGCCATTTTATTCCATACACTCCCGATAAAAATCTAAAACTTCTTCAATAGTTTTCCTGTCGGCTTCCTGGTTAATTTGTATTTTACCGACATCTTCAAGTAAAGTAAAATTAATCACATCATTCTCATTCTTTTTATCATGTAGCATTAACTGATAAAGATGATCATAATCATCACACCCGAAAGAAAAAAGACCATAATTATCCTTTATAAAATGAATAGTCTGCCGCATTTTATCTTTTGGGAAGCCCGATTTCACACAACTCATATAAAGTTCACAAACCATCCCGTAAGCGACAGCATAACCGTGCAAAATAGGTTTTTGTCTAGCCAAAGCCAAACTCTCGAAAGCATGACCAAAGGTGTGACCAAAGTTCAACGCCTTCCGAATACCTTTTTCATTAGGATCTTGAGCTACTATTTCTTGCTTAACTTGAATATTCTGACCAACCAATTCTTTCATCAAGACATAATCGATATCATTAATCTCAAAGTTCAAAAGTTCCGCCCAATGAGAAACGCTATCAATAAGCCCATGTTTCAACATCTCAGCATAACCGGATAAAATGTTAGA
>CAXXSS010000001.1:1082500-2912500 GCA_963676865.2 uncultured Bacteroides sp.
GAATTAAACCACATGTTCCTCCGCTTGTGCGGGCCCCCGTCAATTCCTTTGAGTTTCACCGTTGCCGGCGTACTCCCCAGGTGGAATACTTAACGCTTTCGCTTACGCCGCTGACTGTATATCGCCAACAGCTGGTATTCATCGTTTACTGTGCGGACTACCAGGGTATCTAATCCTGTTTGATACCCGCACTTTCGTGACTCAGCGTCAGATATGCCCCAGCATGCTGCTTTCGCAATCGGGGTTCTTCATGATATCTATGCATTTCACCGCTACACCATGAATTCCGCATGCCTCTTGCACTCTCAAGGTTCCCAGTTTCAACTGCAGTGCCGACGGTAAGCGTCGGTATTTCACAGCTGACTTAAAAACCAGCCTACGCACCCTTTAAACCCAATAAATCCGGATAACGCTCGGATCCTCCGTATTACCGCGGCTGCTGGCACGGAGTTAGCCGATCCTTATTCGAAAGGTACATGCAAAAATCTACACGTAGATCCTTTTATTCCCCTTCAAAAGCAGTTTACAACCCATAGGGCCGTCATCCTGCACGCTACTTGGCTGGTTCAGGCTCTCGCCCATTGACCAATATTCCTCACTGCTGCCTCCCGTAGGAGTTTGGACCGTGTCTCAGTTCCAATGTGGGGGACCTTCCTCTCAGAACCCCTATCCATCGTTGGCTAGGTGGGCCGTTACCTCACCTACTACCTAATGGAACGCATCCCCATCCTTTACCGATAAATCTTTGCCGGAATCTCCATGTGGAGATCACGGAACATACAGTATTAATCTTTCTTT
Organism: uncultured Bacteroides sp.; assembly: GCA_963676865.2. GTDB lineage: Bacteria > Bacteroidota > Bacteroidia > Bacteroidales > Bacteroidaceae > JAAYUD01. Next base: position 1,083,299 of record CAXXSS010000001.1, read on the forward strand.
CGAAAGCCTATCCCGTTGTAAAGGCCAGGTTGGATACGTGTTACTCACCCATCCGCCGGTCGCCATCCGAAGTTAGCAAGCTAACTTCTATGCTGCCCCTCGACTTGCATGTGTTAAGCCTGTAGCTAGCGTTCATCCTGAGCCAGGATCAAACTCTTCATTGTATAATTTGTTTTTTCCGTATCTTACATCTCAGCCGAAACCGAAATACAAAATACTTTTTGTTTCCTCAGAACGAATATCCAAGACTATTGAAATTTCCTGTCTTCTATTTATTGACGGTTCGTTTCTTTTACCCAGATACCAATACCTCGAAAGGCATCGTACCTGCTCTTGTACTACTCTATTGTTTATGTAACTATTTCAAATATCGCTTGTTTAAGCCCTCGAGACAGTATGTTTCGTTCTCGAAAGCGGATGCAAAGGTAGAGACTTTTACTATCCCCTCCAAACATTATCCAAACTTTTTTTCATCTTTTTTTTAACGTATCACATAAGACGCTGATTCAAAACAGGTTCACAAACCCATTTTTTTTAGAGACGCACGGTGAAAAAAAGGCGGAAAAAGAAAATAAAGAAAAGGAAGGCTCCAAAAAGAGACGAAGGCCCGGGAACGAAAACATACCGAATACGCCAAGATTCCGCAAGTACGAGGCCGAAACTACATAAGAAACGGCTTGTCGAATCACAGTTGTGAGTCGATCGTTCCATATATGTGATTCGATCGAATCACAATTGTGGAACGACAAATGGAAAAAACACCCAACGAAAAAGGGACGGATACCGAACGAAAATACAAACGAAACTATTTCTTAAGCTGTGAGAAATATACGCCACAAAGTATCATTGCTCCGCCAATAATCCCGACGAAGGTGATACGTTCATGCAAGACAATGGCAGAAGTGATAAACGTGGCCAGCGGGTTGAGATAAAGATAATTGGTTGAAGCAATAATGCCCAATTTCTTGACGACATAATTCCAAGACAGGTATGCAATAAAGGAAGCCAAGATGCCCAAATAAAGCAAATTGCCCAACACTGTATAGTTGGTTAAGATTGAGAGTTGAAAGTGGTTATTGCTCAAAATCAAGAAAGGAAGAATCGTAATAATACCATAAAAGAAAACCTTACGAGTAATAAACGCCGACGAATAACCACTATTATTCAATCGTTTAAGAATAACGCTATAGACTACCCATAGGCACGACGCTGTCAGTGTGAGAATATCGCCTATCGGATTTAGTTTAAGCACGAAATGACCATTGAATACGACCAAAACAACTCCAGCCAGAGCCAGCAGGCCTCCCCATATCAAGAAACGAGTAATTCGCTCATTTTTATAAAGAAGAATGGCAGTAAGAGAAGTGAATAAAGGTGTAAGACTGATTAATATGGAGACATTGCAGGCTTGAGTAAATTGCAGTGCCGTATTTTCTGCCATAAAATACAGAGAGCCGCCAGCTAATCCAAGACCGGCCAAAAGTATTTCATCCTTGAAACTATTCGCAAATAATCGACGACCGGCTATAGCCAACATGCAAAAGTAAGCCAAGACAAAACGAAGGAACATTATTTGAGACGGCAATAATCCGTGATTGATCAACACCTTAGAAGAGACAAACGTTGTCCCCCAAAGCACCGAAATAGAGATTGCCAAAATATGTATAGGTGTCCTTGTATGCTTCATAATTCTGTTTTGACGAAGACAAAGGTAACAAAAGGATGTTAGAAATAATCAATCGAACTATTTCTTTTGCGCTAAAAAGACGCCGACAAGAATGAGCGATGCCCCAACAATTGCCTCGAAGGTAATTGTCTCATTCAGAACTACCGCAGAAAAGACAAAAGTAGCAAGCGGACTGAGATATAAATAATTATTTGAGGTGACAATACCTAATCTATCTATGACTTTATTCCAAGAAAGAAAACACCAATAAGAAGCAATTAGCCCCAGAAATAGAAGATTGAGAATGACCTTTAAACTAATTAAAGCTTCCAAATGAAGTCCCGTACCCATTATCGGAAAGACAGGAATAATCGTCAGTATACCATAGAAAAAGACTTTACGCGTAATGAAGACAGAAGAATAACCTTTGCCGAGTTTTTTTATGATGATGCCATAAGCTACCCACATCACTGCCGCTCCAACAACCAAAACATCTCCTATTGGATTGGGATGTAATGCGACATGTTCATTCATCACAACAAATCCAACGCCAGCCAATGCCACAACGGCACCAATAATCAAAGGTTTAGTAATTTTTTCTGTTTTAAAAAACAACGGTGCTACCAATGCAGACAACAAGGGTATTATACTTAATAGAATAGAGACATCACTTGCTTGAATATATTGCAAGGCTATATTCTCGGCAAGAAAATAAAAAGACCCTCCTACTATACCAAGAACAAGCATCAAGAGTTCATCTTTTAGTTTATTGGCCCAGAACTTGCGTGGAGAAATAGTCCATATAAATATATAAGCCAAGACAAAACGAAGCAACATTATTTCTTCGGGGCCAAGGCCGCTACTCATTAGCACCTTCGTCGACACGAATGTAATACCCCATATTGCTGAAATCAATATAGCTTCGATATGATAGAGAATATTACTGCTGCTCCCCTGCGCTGTTCTGTCCGCTAATGTATACATGGCTCTTGGAAATGAAATATTTATTAGATTATTATGCAGCAAAAATAGCGCAAGCTTTCGTAATATACAAATTTTATGCACTATATTTTGAGTAAAAACTAAATATTTATGTTTTTCAAGGTTTCATCTTATAACAGATATCTTTGTTGAAAAATAAAAGTTTTATAATTGATGCAACGTTTTGAGTACCTGATTCGTCTTATTATAAAACAGAAAAGAATGAAATCGAAAATCTTACTATTAATCATCTTTATAGGATGTTTACCCCTAGCGGGACATAGCCAGAAGCTCACTGCTGAACAGTTTTTCGCAAAACAAAAAGTCATCTTCAAAGAAATGAACTGCGATTTAGCCTACAAAGCTAAAGATTATACGAAACTCGCAAAGATATATTCGACGATAATAGGCATATACAATAACCAAGTCGTTGAACAAGAAAAGCCTAAGTTGAAAGGAACTATGGCAGGCAATATTTATTATAATGCCGCATGTTGTTATTCAATACTTAAAAAAGAAAAGCAAGCCATTGGTTGTTTGAAGCAATCAATGAAGTTGGGTTACAAAGATGTAGAGCATACAAAAATTGATACCGACTTAAATAATATCCGCCGATATAAAGAATACAAACAAATCATTGAAGAAATGGAACAACACTCCTATCTGAGTATTTTGCGGAAAAGTAACGGCTACCTAACAGAAAACAAAGAAATTCCGCTGTTCCATTACTCAACCCCCAACGATACAAATTTAGTAAAAGTGCGCCATTATTTCAACTTGGACAGCATAGCAGGCAGCGGAGACGAAATATCAAAGATAAAGAATCTGATGTATTGGGTTCACAATACCGTTAGACACGATGGAAGTTCGTACAATCCCCAAATAAAGAATGCGATAGCCTTCGCTCAAATCAGCAAGAAAGAAGGAAGAGGTATCAATTGCAGAATGATGGCTATCATGCTGAACGAATGTTACATGGCCATGGGATGGAGATCAAGATACGTGACATGTATGCCAGAAGACTCAACTGATAATGATTGCCACGTGATCAATGCGGTATTTTGCAACACCTTGAACAAATGGATATGGATGGATCCCACTTTTGCCGCCTACGTATCGGATGAAAAAGGAAACCTTTTGGGACTTTCGGAAGTTAGAGACAGATTGATAAAAGGTCTACCACTTGCTCTCAACGATGATGCCAATTGGAATCATAAACAAAAAGAGACTAAAGAGATGTACTTGGACAGCTATATGGCTAAGAACCTTTATCAGTTGGAATGTCCGGTTGAATTCCGATTCGGAGAAGAAAGCGAAGGGGGCAAATGGTCGAAATACATTATATTGGTACCACACGGATTCAATACTTACAGGGCAAGACAAGTCTCTTGTATCACCGAAGATGAGACACAATTCTGGAAAAACCCATATTGAACTGTATAAATGGTCCAAAAATAGCGATGCCGCTCTTTTCACATAGAGAGCGGCATCGCTTTTGAAATTGTTACAACTATTGATTATTAATCGATAACAATAAAACTATAATAGTTTCTTAAAACGGCGCAAGAACTCGTCGGCCTCATCCATGCTCAAGCAAAGAGGAGGAAGCAGGCGGATCACGTTCGTTCCGCTAGCACCGGTAAAGACATGTTCGTCGTATATCAAACGGTTACGCAATTCTTTGACAGGATAATCAAATTCGATACCAATCATAAGTCCGCGACCACGAACATCTTTTATCTGAGGAAGTTTTTTCAATTCCCCACGCAGATATTCACCTACGCTTGCGGCATTATCGACAAGATGTTCTTCCTCCATCACATCGAGCACCGCCAAAGCAGCTGTACAAGCCAAATGATTACCACCAAAAGTAGTGCCTAGCTGTCCAAACACCGGAGTAAATAGGGGACTGATTAAATCGGCAGCCATCGGAAAACCATTGCCGATGCCCTTCGCTACAGTAATAATATCCGGACGAATGCCGCTATATTGATGGGCAAAGAACTTACCCGAACGACCATATCCGCTTTGTATCTCATCGAGAATCAATACGGTTTTGGTCTCTGTGCACGCCTCGCGCAGCGCTTTAAAAAAATCGTCGGAAGGGATACGGATACCACCAACTCCCTGAATACCTTCAACAATGACAGCGCACACATCTCCCTTAGTCAATTCTGCCTTCATCGCCTCAATATCATTGAGTGGAAGATAGGTGACATGCCCGTTATCGTTGACAGGAGATATTATTTTAGGATTGTCCGTTGCCTCAACAGCCAAAGACGTACGCCCATGAAATGCTTTAGAAAAAGAAACAATCCGTTTTCGTCCATTATAAAATGAGGCAAGCTTCAAAGCATTCTCATTTGCCTCCGCACCACTATTAATAAGGAACAACGAATAATCTTCGTATCCCGACGCTTTTCCCAAACACTCGGCAAGCTGACACTGCAACGGATTGACTACCGCATTGGAATAAAATCCAAGTGTAGCGACCTGCTTACCAATCATCTCCACGTAGTGAGGATGAGAATGACCTATAGAAATAACAGCATGCCCCCCGTATAAGTCGAGATATTCGATGCCTTTATCATCCCACACCTTACAGCCTTTGCCTTTGACAATAGTCACATCGAACAAAGGATATACATTAAATAGATTCATCTTTCTTTCAATTTAAACATTAAAAAGCAGAAGGTTTCAGTTTCAGACCTTCAGTTTCCGGGAGCCCAAACAACAGATTCATATTTTGAACAGCCGTGCCGCTCGCACCTTTCAATAGATTGTCAATGCACGAAGCGATCAGAAGCTTGCCTTCATGACGCTCCAAATGTATCAAACATTTATTGGTATTAACCACCTGTTTCAAATCAATATTCGCACGAATGGAATACACAAAAGGACTCGCCTGATAAAAACGATCGTAAAGACGATACAGTTCTTCAACATCCTCATTGCAATTGACAATAATAGAAGCAAAGATGCCGCGAGGAAAATCTCCGCGAAACGGAACAAAGGTTATATCAGAATCAAAAGTATTCTGCAATTGAGCAATAGACTGTTTTATTTCGGGCAGATGCTGGTGAACAAAAGGTTTGTAAATGCTCAGATTATTATCGCGCCAACTAAAATGGGTTGTTTCTCCCGGTTTGACTCCTGCCCCCGTACTGCCTGTAATAGCATTGACTATAATATCGCCCCCCAACAAATTGTTGGCAGCCAAAGGTAACAAGCCTAGCTGGATACAAGTGGCAAAACAACCGGGATTGGCTATATATTGTGCCGCAGCGATAGCACCTTTATTCAATTCGGGCAGGCCATAAACAAATCTGTTTTCTTCGGCTGTCAGACGATAATCTTGCGAGAAATCTACGATCTTCAACTTCTCCGGAATCTGATGGCTTACCATAAACTCCTTGGACTTTCCATGGCCTGAACATATAAACAGACAGTCAATAGCTGCAAGAGGCAACTCGTCCGTAAAGGTCAAATCGATATCGCCATACAAGCCTTCGTGAATCTGAGTGATCGGACAACCGGCATGGCTCGAACTATTGACGAACGAGATCTCCACATCGGGATGATTCACCAGCAATCTTATTAGTTCGCCAGCCGTATATCCTGCGCCACCTACTATGCCGACTTTGATCATAGAATTTCGTCTTTGTGATTGGCATAGTAAACACGCAAAGGAGTCGAAGTAACCTTAATAAAACCTTTCGCATCATCGGCTGTCCAACCTTTCTGCATCTCACCGTATTCACCAAATTTAGTTTTCACCAAATCGTCTTTCGAGTCGACTCCAACTGTTGAAAATGAAAGTGGGCGAAGTTCAAGAATTGCCGTTCCGTTGACATTGCGTTGAGAACTTTCGAGCATTGCTTCAATATCACGCATCACAGGTTCCATGTATTGGCTTTCGTGAAGGAACATTCCATACCAATTGGCCACCTGATCTTTCCAATATTGCTGCCACTTGCTCAATGTATATTTTTCCAAGAAGCGATGAGCTGCTATAATCAGCATAGGAGCAGCAGCTTCAAAGCCAACTCGTCCTTTAATGCCAATAATCGTATCGCCAACATGCATATCGCGGCCGATACCATAAGCAGCTCCAATCTCCTCGACTTTCAATATGGCTTTGATTTTATCTTCAAATATTTCTCCATTTACCGCATATATCTCACCATTTTTAAATTCGATGCTCAACTGCTCGCTACCTGTCTTTTCTACTTGTTTGAGATAAGCACTTTCGGGAAGTCCTTGTTTTGAGTCCAGTATCTCGCCACCACAAATTGAGGTTCCCCACAATCCCACGTTATACGAATATTTCAGTTTAGTAAAATCGGCCACAAAACCATTATCTTTCAAATAGCCGATTTCATAGTCGCGAGAAAGAGCCATATCACGAGTTAGTGTTATAATCTCTACACCAGGAGCCATCACCAGAAATGTCATATCAAAACGAACCTGATCATTGCCCGCTCCCGTTGAACCGTGAGCAATAGCGTCTGCTCCGATTTCTTTCGCATATCTAGCAATCGCCATTCCTTGAAAAATACGTTCGGAACTAACCGAAACAGGATAAGTTCCATTGCGCAATACATTCCCGAAAATCATATATTTGAGACTCTTCTCATAATATTCTTGAGTAACATCCAGCGTTACATATTTCACCGCCCCAAGTTTGTAAGCGTTTTCTTCATTTTTCTTTAGTTGCTCGGCGCTAAAGCCACCTGTATTTGCACAAGCGGCATATACTTCGTAGCCTTTTTCTTTTGCCAAATACATCACGGTAAACGAAGTATCCAATCCCCCACTAAAAGCGACGACCACTTTTTTCTTTTTATCCATCTTTATAAAACGTATGAAATTAATGAACGAAACTATTTATTCTCCTCTTTTGGATGCTCTACAGAAGGTTCCGATTTGTGTTTTTCGGGATCGTAGAGCATTGCCGTACAGATACAATATCGTCGCTCGGTACGAATCAACACATCATGGTTGCAGCAACCTTCGCATCCTCTCCAGAAAGCATCATCGTCAGTAAGTGAAGAGAACGGCACAGGAGAATATCCAAGTTCCGTATTAATCTTCATCACTGCCCCACCACTGGTCAATCCAAACAATTTGGCATGAGGCCAGCGTAGGCGAGAAAGAGTAAAAGCTGCGTTTTTAATTCTTTTGGCCAAACCATGACCTCGGAACTTTTCAACCACAATCAAGCCGGAATTTGCTACATATTCTTTGTTTCCCCAACTTTCAATGTAGCAGAATCCAGCAAATTCATCACCCGCAAGAGCTATTATGGCTTTCCCTTCTTTCATCTTTTGGGCCACATACTCATGCGTTCTTTCAGCGATACCGGTACCGCGAACTTTAGCGGCAGCAGTAATAGTTTCTAAAATGGTATCCACATAGACTTCGTGAGAAGCATCGGCTACCATCACATCAATTGAATCAAAATCCATTTCAAATATAATAAATGAGATTATTTATCGTTATCCTTGTTGACAAAAGAAAGCAATTTACATATTTGTGCAGGAGGAGTACCCTCTTTCAGTACCAATAATATCGTATCGTCGCCAGCTATTGTTCCAAGCACTTGAGTATAATTATGAATATCAATATCATAAGCCATACTACTAGCATAGCCAGGTTTTGTTTTAATGACGGCCAGATTACCAGAGAACTGTATGGAAATAAATCCACTCGTCATCAACATTTCACTGGCATTAGTATTGGCCACATTTCGAACATACATAATATCATTGGGCAACACATAGACGTACTTGCCCGTTACACTTGCCGCTTTGGCCACTTTAAGCTGTTTCAAATCGCGCGACAACGTCGCTTGAGTAAGTTCAAAACCTTCGTTCTTCAAGATTCCCAATAGTTCTTCTTGCGAACCAACTTGCTGGCTGGAAACAATCATTTTAATGACATCCAATCGACTTGTTTTCTTTTTCATCGTATAATTATTCTGTTTTGGGAGGCAAAAATACCTATTATTTTGTAAACTCATGCAATAATTCTCTATTTTAACGTAATTAAATGAATATAAATTCATACGCACTTATATTCTTGCCTAAACTCACCAGACAAATAAAGGCTCACCAATAAAAGTCAGGGGACTAAGCATTATGGCTTCGAGTAGTTAGATCCGAGAAAGAGACTGGATTTATATGAATGAATTGCAAGAGGACGTGAAATAGTTATCTGTCTTGCAGAAAAGAATGATATAAACAGCCACAATAGATATTGTCTTACTCTATCCAAATAGTTGGAGCGCTCACCCTATTGCCACAAAGACGAGCGATGAGACAAAACTTTGCGTGCAATCCATTTTTTCAGAACGTATTCCAATGTGAATATTTCCCGATATTCTGATACTTTCTTATCCGAACATCAGCGGCAGGCCCTTACAGGACACATTTTCACTATTGTTCGAGTGCTAAAATGTAAACTGAATAAGAGCAAGAGATAAATACATCGTGACATGTACTGAATAAGTTGACACAAACTTATTCAAAAATGAGAAATAATAAAAAGATTGACGATCAGATTCGTCTAGAGATTTTAAACTCTTACCTTCATGGAAGCAAGGGTAAGTATACCCTTGAAAAAGAAAATGGTATATCCAGAGGTTCAATTCGGAATTGGCTTCGTATCTTTGGGCTTGAAGACAAACCATTCCCATTAAATATGAAGGATAAAGCTGTAACAACCGGTACAGAGGATGTCTCTTCAGAAGAAGACATCACCTCTTTGAAAGTGCGCATTAAGGAATTGGAATCTGAGCTGAAGCGTGCAGAGATGGCCCGTGACGTTTATGATTGCATGATTGACCTGGCTGAAGAGAAGTATCACATCAAGGTACGAAAAAACTCCGATGTCAAGTAGTAGGTTGCTTGTCACAAAAGGCGGGTAAAGGTATGAGTTATACCATATCCGCCCTTTGCGGACTGCTTGACATTTCCCGACAAGGGTACTACAAGCACAAAGAAACAAATGCCGAACAAGATGTACTTATAAGCAGCATCACGTATTACTGTCAATTTCTGCGTCAGGAGCTTCCCCGAAGCGGTTGCCGCGAGCTTTACAGTCTGTGTAAGTCTCGGTTCGGAGAAAAGTTCACGATAGGACGCGACCAATTTATCGATGTCCTTCGGGCCAACGGGATGATGCTGCGCCGCAGACGTTACAGACCTCGTACGACCAACTCCGATCATCCATATCGGATCTATCCGGATTTGCTTAACACATCTCCTAAATACGTGGCCTGTGGTGTTTGCCGCATGATGGTGGGTGACATCACTTATATATCCACGAAAGAAGGATTTGCCTATCTTTCGCTGCTGACGGATGTCTTCAGCCGCATCATTGTGGGATATGCCCTCTTTCGGACTCTTGAAGCGGAAGGACCGGCAAAAGCGTTGATGATGGCGTGCAGATTTTATAAAGGTCAGGGATTCAACCTTTCAGGTCTTATCCACCATTCCGACCGAGGTGTGCAGTATGCATCAAAAGGTTATGTGTCACAGCTCAAAGAAAGAGGAATCGCTATCAGTATGACGCAAACGGGCGACCCCTTGCACAATGCACTGGCCGAGAGGATGAACAATACCGTTAAGAACGGATGGCTCTTCGATTATGAGAATAAAACATTTGATGAAGCCTTGGAAGGTGTCGCCAGATCCATATATCTCTACAATTGGGCACGACCGCACCAAGCTCTGGCAATGAAAACACCGATGCAAATGCTCCCGGGAGAACATCCAAACCCACTTTGTTCAGCTGATGCTTTAAAGCATCAGCTGAACAAAACAAACTATAAAGAACAAACAATACTTGTTTGTCAATAAAAATAGGATTAACTTTGCAGAGTTGACAACTACTTTAGGTATACATGATTGTAATTGTCAACTCCCTTAGGTTTACTAGTGTTTAACTGTCAACCAAATTCAGTACACCACATCGTACGCAAATCGTTGATACACAGCGAGAAATTCATAAGGACGAAGATAAAAGTTTGTATGTATAAACATTTATTTTCGTCCTTATGAATTTTTATGTTCGTCCTTATCATTTTTCGAGAACACAAGCTCGGTTGAGCGAATCAATAAAGACCACTTCGATATGGTTAAAATAGTATTAGTATCATCCCAAATATTCACCATCTCGGAACGTCGTGAAAAATAGAAATCAAACTCCTTGAAAAATAATTTTCGTTCACAAGCCTTCACCAGTTACTTGTAGGCCTCATTATCAATGGCCTTATGTAGAGTTCATAATTCATTGATTCTCAGCGATAAGGTAAGCGTCTCGGCGATTATGCCTTTTCCGTTTATCTCCCTCTCGTTACCTTTGCGGTGAATTAAAAATGAAATTAGAAATGGTAAGATCAAAAACAGCAGAGATGCGATTCCGGCATGTATGGAAGATGTTCGGAAAGGAACTCACAGTGAATTATCATTGCAGTTTATCAGAAATTGCAGCTAAAAACCGTACGGACTTGAATGGGATGCGCAGCTGGATGCTCGACCGTGGACATTCGGTATCCCAATTAAAGAAAGAGGTTCTTCATCGCTATTACGGCGGCTCCATACCCGACGTCAAGGAGGCGGGGCGGATGTTCACGCCGATAGTGGCGTCCGGTAGCCCGAAAGCGGGGCCTTCACTACTGGGCATCCATATCACCTTCAACAGCGGTACGAGCGTCACCGTCAAAGAGGCGACTCCCGAGGGTATAATGGGCCTGATCCTGAGTTACGAAAGAATGGAGGGCGAGTTATGTACTCTTTGACGTCAAGCAACAAATATTACTTGTATCAAGGGTATGTCCGAATGAATCGGGGTATTGACGGACTTTACAAGATGATACGTTCTGAGATGAAGGAGCTCTCTCCCGTTTCGGGTGACGCGTTCATCTTCTTCGGAAAGAAAAGACAAAGCGTGAAGATACTCAAGTGGGACGGCGACGGTTTTTTGCTGTATTACAAGCGGCTTGAGGGCGGCAGTTTCGAAGTGCCCGTTTTCAACCCGCGTACGGGCAATTACGAGATCGGGTGGAACACACTCTCCTTTATTCTCAGCGGAGTATCGCTGAAGTCCGTAAGACTGCGAAAGCGTTTCCGAATATAGCTGAAAGGTCCTGTTTATAGTAGATTAATCACAAAAAAAGTCGAGCTTTTCGTTTGATATTCCGGTGATTTTTGGTACCTTTGTACTATGAGAAAGGATGAGATTGTCGAACTGTTGAAGCAGCAAATAGGCAGCTATAAAAAGCTGATTGATGATTTGCGCGAACAAGAGAAAAGACAATCCGAGCAAATCACGGAACTTATAACGGAAGTGGCATCCCTGAGGGAGGCGCTCCTTCAGAAAGGTGAATCCCTGAGCAAACAGAAACGCGTCTGCAAGGGACTGGGCAAACTGATTGCCGTCACATCCGAGAAACAGCTCCCCCCGCCGGCACTTCTTACCGATGAGGAAAGACGGCGGCAGGAAGAGGAAAGAAGCCTTCAGAGGAAGGGCCGGAAGAACAACGGGGCCAGACGTGACATGCACGCGGACATGGAGGTGGAAGAACACGACGTCTACCCCGAGCAGGCGGAGTTCGACAGTAACAAGGCTCGGCCGTTGTCGGAGAAGCTGCGTATATCCATCCGTTACGAATGCGTGCCCATGCGGTTTATCAAACATGTCTACAACATCCACTCTTATACACAAGACGGCCGCGTCTATACGGGCAAGACTCCCCCTTCGGCTTTCTTGAACTCCAATTACGACGCCTCCTTTATCGCCGGACTGATGGAGCTTCGCTACATACAATCCGTACCGATGGAACGAATCATCGGTTATTTTGAAAGCCATGGCTTCACTCTGAAAAAGCCTACCGCCCATAAGCTGATTGAAAGAGCGTCCCTGTTGTTGGAGAATCTCTACAAGTGTACCGCACAAACCGTTCTTCGGGATAATTATATCTCCGCCGATGAGACGTATTACAAAATACTCGTCAGGGAGAAGAACGGCAAGGGTCGCGGAGTCAGAAAAGGGTACCTGTGGGTAATCATCGGAATGAGGAGTAAGCTGTTGTATGTACTTTACCAAGACGGTTCCCGGTCGGAAGATGTGATTCTTCGAGAGTTGGAAGACTACAGGGGCGTCATACAGAGCGACGGCTACTCTCCCTATCGGAAACTTCAAAAAGAAGGTTATCCCCATATCACGCGAATAGCCTGCCTGCAACACGTCAAACGGAAATTTATTGATTGCGGTGAGGATGAAGGGGCTAAAAAGATGGTGGGTTTGATCAATAAGCTGTATCACCGGGAGCACAAACATCGAATCGGAGAAAAGAACTGGACGGAAGAGAAGAATCGTAGATTCCGAAACGAATATGCTCCTCCGGTCCTGGAAGAAATAAGGGCGCACCTCGATCGGATAGAATCAGGTCCCGGCCTGCTTCCCAAAAGCGAGCTATACGCGGCGGTCGTCTATATGAGAAATGAATGGGAGGCCATCGAGAACATCTTCAAGCACGGGGCGACAAGGCTGGACAATAATACGGTAGAGCGGATGAACCGTTACTTCTCTATATCAAGAAGGAACTCTCTGTTTTTCGGCAGCCACAAAGGGGCCGAAAGGGGAGCCATACTCTACACGCTGGCATTGTCATGTCGCATGAATGGAATAAATCTGTTCCAATATCTCACCGATATCATCAACACGACAGCAGAGTGGCAACCCAACACGCCACTGGAAAAATATCGGGAACTACTTCCTGACAGATACAAAAAAGACTCATAAATAAAGAATTGTATTTTTTATTTTAAGAACAACGCATAATCGCCGAGACGCTTACAGAAAACGACATATGCCCCTAAATTTGTTGACGTCCATACGTTTTCAAAAAAACTTAAGGACGTCACCGAAAAAACGAACATACGACAATTTTGTTTATGCCGCAGGCTCGAAAAAGTTATTATAGCCTTTCCTAAATAATAATTCTTTTGTTTGTTATTGTAATAGGCTTATGTTATCTTTGCAAAAGTCAACAAAACAATACTATAAACATGAAAATAGCCATAATCGGCGCAGGAAACATGGGAAGCGCCATTGCCTGCGGTTTAGTAAATAGTCGTTTGATTAACCCTTGCGATATCATTGTATCTAACCCTTCTCAAGAGAAATTAGAGACATTAAAAAGCTTCAACAGTGAGATCAATGTGACCAGCGACAATAAGGAAGCTGCAAAAGGAAGTGATATTATTATCCTCGCAGTAAAGCCTTGGATAGTTGAAACGGTGTTGAAAGAGATTCTTTTCAAAAAACAACAAATACTGATATCCGTAGCTGCCGGTATTACTTTCGGGCAATTAGGCAAATATTCAGACGACCACATAACCATGTTCCGTATTATTCCTAATACAGCCATTTCATTGGGGTGTAGCATGACACTTATTGCAAGTCATAATGCCGCCCCGGAACAAGAAAAGATGGTTATGAACCTATTCGATAAATTTGGTATCACGAAGATAATTTCTGAAGAAAAGATGGCGGCGGCAACAGCTCTCACCTCTTGTGGTATCGCTTATGTGCTAAAATATATTCAAGCCGCTATGCAAGCTGGCATCGAAATGGGCATCAAGCCACAAGATGCAGCTGAAATGGTAGCACAAAGTTGCAAAGGAGCAGCCGAATTAATTCTAAAGAACCATTCACATCCTTCTATTGAAATAGATAAAGTTACAACTCCGGGAGGGCTTACTATAAAAGGTATCAATGAGCTGGAGCACGACGGATTCTCATCGGCAATCATTAAAGCCATGAAAGCGAGCGTCTAAAATATTGCGAAATAAATAACTATTTGAAAATTAATCCTTAATTTTGCAGTCCTATTTATTATGTACAGGGCTGCTTTTTATTACAAATTATCAATACACATATAATGGACGAGCAAATTAAACAAATAGCCGAGCGGCTGCGTGGACTTCGCGACGCACTAGAGCTATCAGAAGAAAATATTGCAGAAGATTGCGATATTTCGGCAGAAGAATACCGCAATGCCGAATCGGGTGAGAACGACATATCGGTAAGTATGTTACAAAAGATTGCACACAAATACAATATTGCATTGGATGCACTGATGTTTGGTGAAGAACCCAAGATGAGCACTTACTTCATTACTCGTACAGGAAAAGGGACATCAATAGAACGTACCAAAGCTTACAAATACCAATCGCTAGCCGGAGGATTTAAAGATCGTACAGCCGATCCATTTATCGTCACTGTCGAACCAAACGACAAACCTATTTATATGAACAGCCATAGCGGACAAGAATTCAATCTGGTACTTGAAGGAAGCATGCAACTTAACATAAATAACAAAGAACTTATACTGAACGAAGGAGATAGCATCTATTTCAATTCAAAGCTTCTCCACGGCATGAAAGCATTGAATGGCAAAACAGTTCGTTTTCTAGCCGTAATCATGTAATATATAATAAGGTATGGTAGAAAGATTTTTAGAGCAAACTTCCTTCACCTCGCAGGAAGATTTTAAAGAACATCTTAAAATTAAAGTTCCAAAAGATTTTAATTTCAGTTATGATGTATTAGATGCATGGGCAGCCGAAGCGCCTCAAAAGGATGCACTATTGTGGACCAACGATAAAGGAGAACACCACCAGTACTCTTTTGCTGAAATGAAAAAGTACACAGACATGACAGCTTCCTATTTTCTACAGTTAGGTATAGGCCACGGCGACATGGTAATGCTCATACTGAAACGTCGTATTGAGTTTTGGTTCAGTATCATCGCCCTACATAAAATAGGCGCCGTATGTATCCCGGCAACACACTTACTCACCAAAAAAGATATTGTATATCGGTGTAACGCCGCATCTATCAAAATGATAGTCGCCGCTGGCGAAGAAGTTATAACCACTCATATAACCAATGCACTGCCCGAATCGCCGACCGTAGAAAAGATAGTTAGCGTCGGTCCTTATATTCCAGATGGTTGTCTTGATTTCCACAAAGGTATCAATCAAGCACCGACCTTCATCCGACCGGCACATGTCAATTGCAATGAAGATATTTCGCTGATGTATTTCACCAGCGGCACAACCGGAGAGCCTAAAATGGTGGCTCACGACTTTACCTATCCTTTGGGGCATATCGTAACCGGATGCATCTGGCACAATCTTAACGAACAAAGCATACATCTGACCATTGCAGATACGGGTTGGGGAAAAGCAGTATGGGGCAAACTTTATGGACAATGGTTTGCCGGTGCCAACATATTCGTTTACGATCATGAAAAGTTCGCGCCTGCCGATATTCTCCAAAAGATACACGATTATCATATTACTTCCCTCTGCGCGCCTCCCACCATCTTCCGATTTTTAATTCGGGAGGACCTGACAAAGTACGACTTATCTTCTTTAAAATATTGTACTATCGCCGGCGAAGCACTCAACCCTTCGGTATTCGATACTTTCAAGAAGCTTACCGGTATACAACTGATGGAAGGTTTCGGACAAACAGAGACAACACTTACCGTAGCAACTTTCCCATGGATGGAGCCTAAGCCAGGAAGCATGGGCGTACCAAACCCACAATATGATGTAGACTTAGTTGACTATGAAGGCCGCTCAGTAGAAGCCGGCGAGCAAGGACAGATCGTTATACATACCGGTAAAGACAAACCTCTCGGACTTTTCAAAGAATACTATCGTGCTCCCGAGTTAACTAAAGAAGCTTGGCACGACGGTGTTTACTATACCGGAGACGTGGCTTGGCGCGATGAAGATGGTTACTTCTGGTTTGTAGGCCGTGCCGACGACGTTATCAAAAGTTCTGGCTACCGCATCGGCCCGTTCGAAGTCGAAAGTGCTTTAATGACTCATCCGGCAGTTGTAGAATGCGCTGTAACAGCAGTGCCCGACGAAATTCGCGGTCAAATAGTAAAGGCTACGATCGTTCTCTCTAAAGAGTACAAAGATAAAGCAGGAGACGAACTCATCAAAGAGATTCAAAACCACGTGAAACGTGTTACCGCTCCTTATAAATATCCCCGTGTGGTAGAATTTGTAGATGAACTACCGAAAACGATCAGCGGAAAGATTCGCCGTGTAGCCATCCGCAACCAAAATAATAAAGAAAGCGAGTCATAAACCACTTTCCTATAAAAAAGAACTCCGCAATACATTTCTGCATTGCGGAGTTTCTTTATAGTAAATCATAACCAAATGGAACCAACACTAGAAAAACAACTTTCCAACGAACTCTTCACCTCAAGCAACCGTTATCAAACTAGCTGTTAGATTTTTAAAAAACTATCATTTAATTTCTTCTCCTTTGTAGAAGTCGAGAATCTTGCAACGGAAGAAATAATCATACTTCGCCTGCAACAATTCCGACTCAGACTTTTGCAACTTAAGTTGCGCTTCATTATATTCTACTGCCGTAGCTTTGCCATTTTCGTATTTGGCACGCATCAGTTGGAAAGACTCTTTAGCTGCATCAAGCGCCGACATACTGGATTTGTATTTATTCTCCGAAGCCAATGCGCTATACCAAGCCTGCTGAATTTCTTTATACAACGACTTTTTTGTATTGTCCAACTGCAAAGAATAATTAAGTTGCTGCACTTTTGCCGTACGGATATTATTTCGGGTAACAAACCTATCAAAAATAGGAATAGAGAGGTTCAGCCCTATATATTTGTTAAGATTATTATTGATCTGCGAGCTAAAGCTGCTTGATGTAACTCCTTTCATCGTATAATAGCTGGTTCCAAGTCCCAAGCTGAGCGAAAGAGTAGGCATATAAGTAGCGCGAGCTATTTTAATACTCAAGTCACTACCATCGAGACGATACTGAGCTGCTAGCACACTAGACTTTTTCGTCACCGCAACCTGATACAATTCGTCGGGTGGAGTAAGATTTGAAAAGACAATAACAGTTTCGGGTTGTACCACTTCAAATCCTTCTGGAGTAGGAAGTTCAAGCAATTGACTCAAATCCAACAGAGCTAGCTTATAGCTATTATCATTTTGCACAGCTGCCAATTTATTTTGCTCAACCGTAGAACGCGCCTCAGCAACTTCTGCCGGAGAACTTTTGCCCAACAGCTCCATCTTTATAAGTCTGTCAAGCTGCTGTTGGCTCAGAGTAATCTGTTCTTCCGCTACTTTACAAAGTTCTTTATCAAGCAAGGTCTGCAAATAGCTCGAAGCGATATTAATAGAAATATCATCTTTTGCTTTTTGCAAATCGGCAAGTGCCGCTTTGAGATTAACTTGCGACAACTTATACTGATTAGGAATACGAAATCCTGAAAATAAAGGAACACTTACGCCAACAGAAAAATTAGTATTGCTACTGTTAGTATTGCTATACGAATTATCAACTGGCGATGCAGCTCGTCCCCAATTCCAATTTTGCCCTGCCGAGCCGCTTACCTCGGGCAACCGAGCCCACTTATTCGTATTGAGCTCTATCTCGCTCTGCCTGGCGGTCAAAGCCGTCTGCTGAATGGAAATATTGTGAACAATGGCATACTCTATGCATTGTCGAAGCGTCCAAGCTACCGTTTTTTGTTCCGGTTGGGCTTGCATAGTAAGCGGTATAACGCCTGCCACAACCAACAATTTAATTAATCTTATTCTCATACTACTAATTATTATTGTCCTTCTTCTTTCCGTTCTGATTATCCTGCTTTACATCGCCCCGTACCTTATCGCCGGCTTTCAATCCCTTCATTATTTCGATTTTAACTCCATCGCTCATACCCGTCACTACCAATTTTTTATGAAACTTTTGATGAGGGATACTATCTGTCAACACATAGGCATATGCATTCTTTCCATTAAATTCCACCGCACCCTCGGGAATGGTCACAACTCGCGAAGCTTTTTGAAGTACTATCTTCGCATTGGCCGAGTAGCCTGAACGTATATGAGCATGACGAGCATTAACAGCCGCCTTTATTTCAAATTGATTGGAACCATTTTGTTTGGTAGCTTGAGGAGAGATGTATTCAAGCGAAGCGTCAAAAGTCAGATTCTGAAGTGCACCGATAGTCAATGTCAACGGCATACCTTCATGCAATAGTCCTACTTCCGTTTCGTCAATATTACCATCAAATATCAAATCGTTCATATTGGCTACGGTAGCAATTGTTGTACCATCATTGAAAGTATTGCTCATGATAACTGAGTTACCTTTTTTGATGGGAATGTCAAGAATCAGTCCTTCGATTGTAGACCGAATTAATGTACTACTGAAAGAAGCACTATTTTTAGTTATACCTTCACGAATAATCTGCAACGCATCTTTTGCTGTTTTGCTTTCTTCTTTAGCCGTATTTAATGTAAGCTGGCTCTTCTCGTAATCTTCACGACTTATGAGCTTGTCGTCAAATAGTTTTTTCATACGGGCAAAATCTTTCTCATATTGCTTCTGATTGATTTCAGCAACGCGCACCCTATTCTCTGCGGAATTAAGCGAACCCAAATCGGGGATAACGCGAACTTTAGCAATAACTTCACCTTTATGAATTGCTTGTCCAGCCTTTTTATAAACATCGCTAATAATACCCGATATTTGGGGTTTTATTAGAATTTGATCACGAGGTACAATCGTACCTGTTGCAACTGTTGATTTTTCCAAATCGGAGACAGTAGCAGTATAAGTGTCATAAACGACCTCTTTGGGCTTAGACTTCGTATAGAGAAACATAAAGGTTCCTACGAAGATCAATGCTATTATAACAAACAGCAAGATTCTAAAAAACTTTTTCATATCTATTTTATTACTATTATATTACACCTATATATCATTATCATTCATCTCTTATTGCATCAATCGGTTTGATAGCCAGCGCACGGAATGCAGGTGCCAATCCGGCAACCATCCCCAAAGAAAGTAGCAGAAAAGCCACCCCAAGAGCCATACCAAATGAAACTTGAAATTGAATACCGCTAAAAGTATCACCCGAATTCACACCGACTTCAAGAACTTGTAATACCAATACGGCAAAACATATTCCGGTCATACCGGCAATCAACGTAAGCACCATACTCTCGGATAGAATCTGTTGCAATATATCACGAGGTTGGGCACCTATGGCGCGTCTAATTCCTATTTCAATCGTTCTTTCTCTAACAGTTACCATCATGATGTTGCTAACTCCGATAACTCCTGCCAACAAGGTACCCAGTCCAACCAACCAAATCAAAATTCTAATACCGGTAAACAAATTATCGATCATCGAGAACATGGCCTCGGCATTAAGAAGTTGCATGGATTCGCCATCATTAGGAGCTATGAGATGTCTTTCTTTTAAGACTTTCTCTATTTGTGGTTGCACATCAGTGATCTTATGTCCCGGCTTTACCAGCACGCACATCAAATCAACCTGATCTCCTCTGTTGTATATATCTTGATAAGTAGTATATGGTATCACGATACTTTGCGAAGCACGTCCACCAATATTCACATTACTCTCTGAGCCCGACACACCAATGACGCAATAATAGGTACTACCTACCTGAATATACTTACCACAGGGGTCTACCCCGTTTTCAAAAAGTTCCTGCTTCACGCGCTTCCCTATAGTACACACTTTGCGACGCTGACGAATATCAATGTCGTTGATGAAACGTCCCGAAATCATTTTTTGCTCTTCAATTTGAGTATACTCAGGATAAAGTCCTTTTACCGTATAAGAGCCCTTTTTATCCTTATATATCGTAGTCATTCCCCACGAAGCATTATGTGGCGTAACAAGTTCTAGTCCCTTCACTTTACTTTTAACCAATGCCATATCGCTCATTACCATATTCCAATGACGCCCCTTACGAAATCCCTTATATGCTTTTGAAGTAGGTTGAGCCCACATAAAGCCAGAGTTCGTTGCAAAGCCTTCAAAATTCTGCGACATCATCTGTTGCAACCCCTTACCACCTCCGATAAGAGCAATCAACATAAAGATGCCCCAAAAGACTCCAAAGGCAGTAAGTAAGCTGCGAGTTTTATTTCGAGTTATCGTGAGGAGTATTTCACCCCATGTATCCACATCCATTTTCATAATTATTCTGCTCTTAATGCCTCGATCGGTCTAATTTTCGTCGCTTTGCGAGCGGGAAAAAATCCGGCCAATGTTCCGGCTATGATTAAAGTAACCGTAGCTTGTATCGCTACACTGATATCTACCGTAGGATTGGAGAAAACGGTCGTCGAGAAGACTCCCGCATTCATTGTTTGATTGCCAAACAGAGCATTCATATATTCGGTTGCTGCTACTCCGGCAAACATTCCGATATATCCGAAAAGAGCTGTAATTGCAATACTTTCAGCAATAATAAGTCTCAGGATAGAGGCAGGTTTGGCACCCAATGCTTTGCGAATACCAAATTCGCGAGTTCTCTCCCTGACAGTAATCAGCATTATATTGCTCACCCCTACTATTCCACTCAGCAACGTAAAAATTCCAATGACCCAAATGGCCACTTTCAAGATATGATTACCCTGCTGCTGATCCAGATATTGTTCCAAGCGGTTCCATATCCAGATAGCCGACTTGTCAAGCGGATCAAAACTGTGGCTTTTGCCCATTGTGGCACGATAACTATCCTCGAAATCAGAATTTGCAGGCTTAGTATCCAGCCCTTTCGTCGTAAAAATAATATCATCTATCGAATCACCTTTACAATAAATCAACTGAGAAGTACTAAAGGGCACATAAGCATCATTCGACTGGTTTTCGCTATCTATAGCATAAATGCCAATAACCTGATACATTAAACCATTGACATTAATTAGGAAACCGATAGGATTTGTCTGATGAAGAAATAACGTTTTCACCGTCTTCTCACACAACACAATAACCTTGCGTTTTTCACTAATATCCTGTTCGTTTATGAAACGCCCCATTTTCATTTTGCACGATTCAATATTCACATAATCGGGATTAACTCCGACTATTGAAAGAGATGTACCTTCGGTACCATAACTTACCGTATCAGAATGCGAAATGGTAGCCCCGGCAGTCATCACATTCTTTTGGAAATGTCTTTTTAGGAGGTCAACATCCTTATTTTTAAATAATATTCTACGACCAATAGTCAGGCCATTGAATGGCTTGGAAGTCTGTCCGGCAAATATACGAACAGAGTTCAATGCGCGCGATTGGGAATTTTTCTCAAAAGCATGAATCAAACCATTACCAGCTCCCAGAAGTACAATAAGGATAAAGATACCCCATGCCACAGAGAAACCGGTAAGGAAAGTACGCAACTTATTGCGCTTGATAGTGCCATATATTTCTTGCCAAAAATCTATCATCCGAAACTAGTTGTTAAAAGAATTATTTCATAATACCGTTCACTCCGAAAGGAGAAGCGTTGTGATCCACATTCTGTTCGATTTCGCCAATAATGCCATCCTTGATATGTATTATCTTATCGGTTTGGTTGGCGACGCCACTTTCATGAGTCACGACAATGATGGTCTGCCCTTGAGCATGCAATTCTTTCAAAATATCCATCACTTCTACCGAAGTCTTACTATCCAAAGCACCAGTAGGCTCATCGGCGAGAATAATCTGAGGATGTGTTATCAATGCCCGAGCAATGGCTACTCGCTGTTTCTGTCCACCACTCATTTCATTAGGCATGTGCATCGCCCAGTCTTTCAAACCAAGCCGATCCAAATATTCCATAGCCAACTGATTACGTTTTTTGCGCCGTATCCCTTGATAAAAGAGTGGCAATGATACATTCTCCATGGCATTTTTAAACGAGATCAAATTGAACGACTGAAAAATAAAGCCAATCATTCTATTTCGATAATCGGCAGCTTTCCGCTCACTTATATTTTTTATTAATATATCGTTAAGATAGTATTCTCCCGAATCATAGTTATCGAGAATACCTAATATATTAAGTAAGGTAGATTTTCCTGAACCTGAAGATCCCATTATCGAAACGAACTCTCCCTTTTCAATATTCAAATCAATTCCTTTCAGCACATGGAGCGGTGCACCATTGTTATACGTTTTATTGATTTCTTTCAGCTGTATCATCATAACATGAGAAAATAATTAATCGATGTTTTATAGTAAGACGAATCAAAGATACAAAAAGTTGCAAGTTTGCAGGAAAATAGTCGAATAATTTTCAATCAACCTACAAAAGTTGTAAAATAGTAACGATTTCTTGGAAAAACATTTTGTAAATTGAAACATCTTTGCGTAATTTGTAGACAAATAAAACAAATTTATCATCCAACACAAGTATCATGAATACAACAATAGAAAAGCCCTACGTAGTAGGTATTGACATAGGCGGCACCAATACCGTCTTTGGTATAGTAGACGCCCGTGGCACCATCATTGCCTGCGACGCAGTAAAAACAGCAGCATATCCCACTGTTGATGAATATGCGGATGCTGTCTGCGCCGGCCTGAGCAAATTATTTGAGGCTAATGGCGGAGCAAACAAAATCAAAGGCATCGGTATCGGCGCTCCAAATGGAAATTATTATAGCGGTACGATAGAATTTGCTCCAAACCTTCCGTGGAAAGGAGTTATTACATTGGCAACCATGTTTGAGAAACGTCTCGGCATACCCACAGCTTTGACAAACGATGCAAATGCAGCCGGTATCGGTGAGATGACTTACGGTGCAGCCCGTGGTATGAAAGATTTTATTATGATTACCTTGGGAACAGGCGTAGGCAGCGGTGTCGTTGTTAACGGTCAAATGGTTTACGGTCATGACGGATTTGCCGGAGAATTAGGGCACACCATCATTCGCCGTGGCGGACGTGTATGCGGTTGCGGTCGCAAAGGTTGTCTGGAGACATATTGTTCGGCAACGGGTGTAGCCCGCACAGCCCGCGAGATGTTGACAGCAAGTACAGAAAGTAGTCTATTGCGGAATATACCAGCTGAGAGCATCACATCAAAAGACGTATACGATGCAGCTGTAAAAGGGGATAAAATAGCTATTGAGATCTTCAATTTCACCGGAGAGATTCTTGGTGAAGCCATAGCAGATTTCATCGCATTCTCCAGCCCCGAAGCTATTATCCTTTTTGGAGGTTTGGCTCACTCCGGTGATTTTATTCTCAAACCGGTTCAAAAAGCTATTGATGAAAACATCCTTCCTATATATAAAGGAAAGACTAAGTTATTGTTCTCTGAAATGAAAGATTCTGATGCTGCCGTACTAGGTGCAAGTGCATTGGCATGGGAGCTAAAAGATCTCAAAGCATAATCTAACACTATTTATTGCTAAAAGCAATGACTTAGGTCCGGTTCTACTACAAATGTTGAGCCGGACCTTTTTTATGAATAATCACACACGTCGCACCTACGGAAAAGAGATTCAAAACCTGTAATCTGAAATTTGCCAAGCCGCCGAAAGGTAAAATGGTACACTATGCGCCATCCGTTTCCTGCAATCATTTGCGAAGTGATTGTTAACATATATACTAATACTTTCTTATCCCAACCTCGCTTTCAAGGTACTACAAGGCACTATTTTCATAATCGATTCACCGCTCGGATGTAAACTAAATCAGGTGAAGGAATAAAGAGGACATGTGCAATACGCTGATAGACAGCGACAAATTCATAAGGATGAAACTAAAAGTTTGTAAGTATAAACTTTTAGTTTCGTCCTTATGAATTTTTATGTTCGTCCTTATCATTTTCCGAAAGCGTAGCTTCAATTTTGTATATCAAGAAAGCCACTTCAGTGTAGTTAAAATAGTATCAGTATCACCCCCAATATCCACCTCCCAAAACATTCAGAAAAGCAGCATCAATATTACTACTTTAGATCAACGCAATTTTGCGTCAATGAGGATGTGTGTCCCGGGTTCATCAATAAAAATGAGGAGACTAAATGACATAAGGGACTAAATAAATGGGACACACTCGTATATAGACAAACAGCTTCTCAGCTACCTGTAGGCTATCATTTAGACTTATTCTAAGCAGAGGTCCGCTGAAAATAAGGAGTCGACAGTATACTCTAGGGCCGATTTTCGGACCTCTTTTCGCTGGCGTTGTATACGGTGCATCGTTAACTTACTGAATGGTAGTGCCGTATGGTGTCATACGGAGGTGGCAAAGGTTGAAATGCAGATGATTTCATGGTCGTGGAATGCAGCAATGGACTCTTACCACCCAGAACCACATATGGACCTAAATTTGTTGACGTCCATACGTTTTCAAAAAAACTTAAGGACGTCACCGAAAAAACTAACATACGACGATTTTGTTTATGCCGCAGGCTCGAAAGCCTTTATTTATGTGCTATTAATAATACTTATGTTCAGCCCCTAGATTTTACCGGTGAGCCCGAAAGCTACATCCATCAGTTTTCATAGGCAAAAGAGGCATCCGCACTAAAAAGCCCCAAGGAGCTATTGTATACAAAGCACCTCAGGGCAAATAAGTTTTTCAACCTTAGACTAAGAATGGTTTATTCTGTCTTTCCGGATTCTTGTCTAAGTTGGTCGTCTACCGCTTTTATCTTTTCTTGAGCAAGTTCTAGATCGGCTTTCAGGTTCTCTACCTTACGGTTCAACTCATCGAGTAACGAACTTCCACTTTTTGAAGATGAAGACAAGAATCCTAAATTATTTTCATAAGTTTGCAATTCACTCTTCATGTTTTCATAAGCTCTAACAAGCTTTTCGCGCTCACGATAAAGATTGGAAGAGCCATTGCCCGACATCGAAATAGAAGACTTGAAATTGTTAAGATTTCTATTAGAAGCCGAAATATGAAAACGTTTAAACAGCTCGTCTACCTGAGAATGGAATTGCTCATAAATTCTGTCCTTTTCTTTGAAAGGCACATGGCCTATCTCATTCCATCCTTTTATAAGGGTGCGAACTTTATCGTTTGCTTCATTATCGTCAACATCTTCACCTATTTCATTGAGTTGTTTGATAATCTCTTTCTTCTTATCTAGATTTTCTACTTCGGCAGAATGTTGTGAGTTGTTCACTTTATTCTTTTGTTCAAAGAAATAGTCGCAAGCCGTAATGAACTGCTTCCAGACAGCATCCGAATATTTTTTTGCAACAGGTCCTACTGTCTTCCATTCTTTTTGGAGTTTGCTTAGGGCATCTGCTGTAGCTTTCCAGTCCGTACTATCTTTCAACGCTTCAGCCATCTTAACCAATTCACGTTTCTTGGCAAGGTTGACATTCATACCCTCTTTCAGAGACTTAAAGAACTCGCCTTTACGCTTGAAAAAGTCGTCACAGTCTTTACGGAAACGTTCAAAAATTTTAGAATTCATCTTTTTAGGGACGAAACCGATGGTCTTCCATTTATTCTGTAGTGCAATAACTTCTTGCGTTTTATCTTCCCAGCCCGCAAAAGATTTCAAGGTCTCCCACTCAATAGATTCGATTATTTCGCAAATGACGGTTTTCTGGTCGAGATTATGTTGTTCTTCATCTTTGAGCTCTTCAAAATGCTGCTGATGGCGACGGTTAACAGCCGACGAGGCATTTTTAAAACGCTGCCAAATAGCTTCTCTTAAATCTTTGGCGACAGGGCCGGTATCCCGAAATTCTTGATGAAGTTTCTGTAACTGATGAAAGGCAGAAACCACGTCGGGTTCATCATTCAGTTTCTCGGCTATTTCACAAAGACGATTTTTTATTTCAAGATTCTTTTTGAAATCATATTCTCTGAATTCATTATTCAACTTCAGTATATCATAGAATTTTTCTACATAAAGCTGATAATTCTTCCACAGTTCATTGGCACGCTCTTGCGGAATAGGCTTGGTTGCGTTCCATTGCTGCTGAATTTTTTTAAATTCGCCATAGTTGGCTTCTTCAGGAGATTCGACCATATCTTTCAATTCATTTATAATGGTCAATTTGACTTGCAAATTTTGCTCCTTTATTTTTTCTAATTCTTCAGCATTCTTATTCCTCTTCTCCTTAATCACGTTCATGATATCTTTGAACTCATCTTCCCGATGATCCGAGATGGGGACAAAGTCGCTTTCCACTCCTCCGTCTTCAATAAATTTCTTTTTCGCCTCTTCAACCTCTGTTGCATGAATTTTATAGAAAGCTTGTTTCAAAGCATCAATTTCTTGCTTACCGACAGAACAATTACTGCCCGAAATTTCTTTCAAACGAGCAATGACTTCATCGTTATTATTAAAATGCTGATATTTTTTCACAACTGTTAACTCTGCATCCTCTTCTATCGAAGCAGCATCTTTTTCACTCTCATCCTCTTCCTTTTTTTCTTCTTCAACAAGCGAAATCTCTGATGCCGATTCTTCCACATCTTCTGCTGGCTGGGCAACTTCTACGGCTGTTTGTTCTTCGTTTACCAGTGCCGTTTGTTCTATTTCGGTAGTTTCACTTTCCACTTCTTCCTGTGGTTTTTCAACTACGATTGTCGATACATCCTCAGCAGAAGTCGCCGTTTCATCAGTGACCTCGGCTGCTTTTTTTTCTTCTTCTAATTTGCCTTCATTTAAAGGCTGATTAGTGTCTTGAGTGTCCATCATCATAAATTTATTTTTAAGGATTGGAAAATTTACCAATCGTCGATTAAGTTACAAATTAAGGAAATAAAATAATTACTTCAATACATTTTCGTGTTTTTTTTTCAATAATATTAAAAATTACTGAAAAAAACTATTTCTTTTCACTAGAGCAAACGGAACTTACTAAATTTGTTAAATCAACAAATTCTTGTACAGACAATTGCTCGGGACGACGATTAAACAAAGCATCATCAGTAACCGGACATCGTTCTCCCAATATCGGTTTGATAGAATTACGTAAAGTCTTACGCCTTTGATTAAAAGTTGTTTTAACGACTTGTTTAAAAAGTTTCTCGTCACACCCCAATGAGAGAGTATTGTTTCGAGTCATACGAATGACTGCGCTCTTAACTTTAGGAGGCGGATTGAAAACAGAAGGCTCCACCGTAAAAAGATATTCTACTTTGTACCATGCCTGAATAAGTACGCTAAGTATGCCATAAGCCTTATGCCCAGGTTCAGAAGCAATACGTTCGGCAACCTCCTTCTGTATCATCCCCGTACAGCAAGGGACAATATTTTTATATTCAAGCATCTTAAAAAAAATCTGACTTGAAATATTATAAGGATAATTACCAGTAAGTACAAACGGAGCTCCTTCGAATAATTTATTCAGATCCATTCGCAGAAAATCCTCTTCAATTATATTGTCTTGCAACGACGGAAAGGCGCGACACAGATAGCTCACCGACTCATAATCTATTTCAACGACCTTTACAGAACGTTGTTTGGAAACCAAATACTGAGTGAGTACTCCCATACCGGGTCCCACTTCCAAAATAGGGATATCAGGTTCAACATCTACCGTATCAGCAATACGTTGAGCAATAGATTGGTCTTTTAAAAAATGTTGACCAAGAAACTTTTTAGGCCTTACTGTCTTCATAATCACAAACAAATAACTACTTTTGCACCCGACAAAGGTAACTGTTTTAATGAAGAAAGTTGATTTTAATATAAAGAAACTGATAAAAAAGGTTTTAAAAATAATCTTACCACTTGTTTTAGGCGGTTTTATATTATGCTGGATTTATCGGGATTTTGATTTCAAGAAAGCAGAACAAGTCTTTTTGCACGGAATCAATTGGTGGTGGATGATAGCGTCCCTATTCTTCGGGACGATGAGTCATATCATCCGTGGCTGGCGTTGGCGTCAGACACTCGAGCCGCTGAACGAATATCCACGATTGTCGACTTGCGCTTATGCCATTTTTATTTCTTATGCGACTAACCTCCTATTGCCACGGGTAGGCGAGATATCACGCTGTGGGATATTGACCAAATATGAGAATGTGTCTTTTTCGAAATCACTGGGTACCGTTGTCACTGAGAGAATAATCGATTCGCTTGTATCGCTAACTATCGCAGGCATTACTTTTCTGCTACAAGCTAATATTTTTTTAAAATTCTTTCAAAACACAGGAACCAAGTTCCCTTCATTGGCACATTTATTCACATCGGTAGATTTTTATATTATTCTGTTCAGCATAATAGGTATCTTTATTTTAATGTATTACCTAGTCCGTACCCTTTCCTTTTTCGAACGAGTCAAAGGAATAGTGATTAACATCTGGGCAGGAATCATTTCGTTGAAAAAAGTACACAACCTTCCGTTGTTCATCTTATATACCATATTGATATGGGGATGTTATTTTCTTCATTTCTATCTTACTTTCTACTGCTTCTCGTTTACTTCAAACCTAAGCATGGCAGCAGCAATGGTTTTATTCGTAGGAGGAACATTTGCAGTGATAGTTCCCACTCCCAATGGAGCAGGTCCATGGCATTTTGCCATCATCACAATGATGGTGTTGTATGGTATAGACAGTACTGATGCCGGAATATTTGCATTAATCGTCCATAGTATCCAAACTTTATTGGTAATCGTTTGTGGCATATACGGCATGATAGCGCTGGGTATCAGGAAGAAGGCTCTGAATAAATGAATAGAGCGCCACGTAGGCAGGAAGAAGGACAACACCTCCATTAAATAAAAATAGAGTAATAGTAAATTTCCAGTTTTTATACTTATCTTTGTGAACATGTAAGAAAAGCAAGCACTTTTCTCCTTGCATTGAACAGAAAGAAAACAAATTTGAAAGCGTGATTTCAGTAGAAAATTTAAAAGTAGAATTTAATGCAACAGCATTATTTGCCAATGTAAATTTCGTAATAAATAAAAAAGAGTGTATCGCATTGGTCGGGAAAAACGGTGCAGGCAAAAGTACAATGCTCAAAATATTGGCAGGGCAACAACATCCTACCGCCGGAGCTGTTTCTTTACCAAAAGACACAACCATCGGATACCTGCCACAAGTAATGCTCTTTAATGACAATCGGACGGTAAAGGAAGAAGTAAGGCAAGCTTTTGACCATATTACAGATATTCAAACTACACTGGTAGCCATCAGAAAAGAGATGGATGAGCGGACGGACTATGAAAGCGAATCATATAACGAACTCCTCGAACACTTCACTCATCTCAACGAACGATATCTGATGGTGGGCGGAATGAATTATGAGGCAGAGATAGACCGCACACTCATAGGGTTAGGATTTGAGAAGAAAGATTTGGAGCGTCCGACATCCGAATTTTCGGGAGGCTGGCGAATGCGTATCGAGCTAGCGAAACTATTGTTAAGAAAGCCAGATGTATTATTACTCGACGAGCCCACCAACCATTTGGATATAGACAGTATACAATGGCTTGAAACTTTTCTGCTGACCAATCAACACGCAGTCGTTTTGGTAAGTCATGACCGGGCTTTCCTCAACAACGTGACAAACAGAACGATCGAGATAACTTGTGGAAAGATATATGACTATAAAGTAAAATATGACGAGTTTGTAGAGCTTAGAAAAGAACGTAGGGAACAACAACAGAGAGCTTACGAAAATCAACAAAAAATGATCGAAGAAACGGAGGACTTCATACGCCGCTTCCGTTGTAAGCCAACAAAAGCTGTCCAGGTACAAAGCAGAATTAAACAACTCGAAAAGATAGAACTTATTCAAGTAGATGAAGTTGATAATTCAGCCCTAAGACTTAAGTTTCCTCCTTCTATCCGAAGCGGCAGTTATCCACTGATATGCGAAGACGTCAGAAAAGCATTCGGCGAACACGAGATATTCAATAACGTCACATTTACTCTAAACAGAGGTGAGAAAGTCGCTTTCGTAGGACGGAACGGTGAAGGAAAATCCACCTTGGTAAAATGTCTCATGGACGAAATTTCTTTTGAGGGTAAACTAACTCTCGGACATAATGTACAAATAGGATACTTTGCACAAAATCAAGCTCAAATGCTTGACAGAGAGGTGACGGTGTTTGAGACCATAGACCAAGTTGCTACCGGTGACATTCGAATGAAGATTAGAGATATACTTGGAGCTTTTATGTTTGGAGGCGAAGCCTCTGACAAAAAAGTGAAAGTTTTATCGGGTGGCGAACGAACACGATTGGCAATGATAAAACTTTTATTAGAACCTGTCAATTTCCTCATACTTGACGAACCTACCAATCACCTAGATATGCCATCTAAAGATATTCTGAAAGATGCCATTCGCGATTTTGACGGAACCGCTATTATCGTCAGCCATGACCGCGATTTCCTTGACGGGTTAGTGACAAAAGTATACGAATTTGGTAACGGTAAAGTAAGAGAGCATCTTTGTGGCATCTATGATTATTTGCAGGAACGAAACATTGAATCTCTTGCCGAGTTGCAAAAGAGCAGCGGAGAAAAGACGCCCAGCACTACGAATAATGAAGAAAATCATGTATCGGAGAGTAAGTTATCTTACGAGGCGCAAAAGGAGTTCAACCGCAACAAGAAAAAATTAGAGAAACAAATAAAAGATTGCGAAAAAGAAATCAGCCAATTGGATGCTGCCATCAAAATTCTTGAAGAAAAGATGGCAACCGTAGAAGGTGCAACAGATATAACTCTATACGAAAAGCATGGAAATCTTAAAAAGCAATTGGAAGAGTCGATGGAAGAATGGGAAACAGTCTCTAATAAATTGGATGAATTAGAGAACAATAATAAATAATATTACCAACAATAAATAATGCCTATGAAATTACTTAATTTATTACCTTTAGGGGTTGTATGTATGATGTCAATGGGAGTTAGTAAAACTAGTGCACAGACACTAAAGAGCGGTATCGATCTATCAAACTTAGACAAGACTGCTAATCCGGGAACTGATTTTTATCAGTTCGCTTGCGGAGGTTGGATGAAACAACATCCACTTACAGCAGAATATGCTCGTTTCGGTTCTTTTGATATGGTTGCCGAGAACAATAAAAACCAGTTGAAAGGTTTGATTCTAAAGTTGGCTGAGAATAAAAACAATGCTCAAGGAAGCTTAGCTCAAAAAGTCGGAGATGTTTATAACATGGCAATGGACAGCATAACACTGAACAAACAAGGTGTAACGCCATTAAAAGCAGACCTCGCTAAAATATCAGCTATCCGTACCCGCACTCAACTTTATACAATATTGGGAGATCTTCGCCGTTTTGGTTGTGATCCGTTCTTCAGTCTGTATATTGGAGCCGACGACAAGAATAGTAAAGCCAACCTACTCCAATTTGGACAAGGTGGACTTTCTTTAGGAGAACGCGACTATTACTTGGAACAAAGTGCCAAGATGAAAGATATCCGTGCCAAATACCTAAAGTTTATTGTTAAGATGTTCCGTTTAGCTGGATATGACGCAACAGCGGCTCAAAATGCTTCAAAATATGTAATGGCTATTGAAACCAGATTGGCAAAAATAGCTCGTGCTCAAGAAGCATTGCGTGATCCTTACAAGAACTATAACAAGATGACTATTGATCAAGTAAAATCCAAATGGTCAACCTTCGGATGGAACAATTTCTTAGATCACGCTGGACTTTCAGCTGCGAAAGAGATCAATATAGGGCAACCTGAATCTATAGGCGAAGTAGCAAAAATAACAGCGACACTCCCACTAAAAGAGATCATCGCTTATTTACAATGGAATATTATCAATGGCGGTGCTTCCGAATTGAGTGATGCTTTCATTGAAGCACAATTTGATTTTTATGGCCGTACCATGTCAGGCCGTCAACAAAACAGACCAAGATGGAAACGTGCCGTGTCGGCAGTTGACGGAGCCCTTGGCGAAGCTGTAGGGAAAATGTATGTTGAGGAGTATTTTCCTGCATCATCAAAAGAGCGTATGATACAACTGGTCAAGAACCTACAGAAATCATTATCGGAACGTATCCAGGGACTAGCTTGGATGAGCGATGCCACTAAAGAAAAGGCACAAGAGAAACTTGCCGCTTTCCGCATTAAAATCGGTTATCCCGACAAATGGAAAGATTACTCTAAACTCGACATTAAAAACGATTCCTATTATGCTAACATGAAACGCGCTTCAGAATGGGAATACGATCGTATGCTCGAAAAGTTGGGCAAACCTGTCGATCCGGACGAATGGTTGATGACTCCACAGACGGTTAATGCTTATTACAACCCTACAACCAACGAGATTTGTTTCCCTGCGGGCATTCTACAATATCCTTTCTTTGATATGAAAGCCGATGATGCATTTAATTATGGTGCTATCGGTGTAGTAATAGGTCACGAAATGACTCACGGATTCGACGATCAAGGACGGCAATACGATAAAGAAGGAAATCTGAAAGATTGGTGGACAGCCGAAGACGGCAAAAACTTCGAGACTCGTGCTAAAGTAATGTCCGACTTCTTCAACAATATTACCGTCGCTCCTGGATTAAAAGCAAATGGACAATTGACACTCGGCGAAAACATTGCTGATCACGGTGGATTGCAAGTTTCTTACAATGCATTCAAAAATGCCATGAAAGAGGCTCCACTTACTACCATAGACGGCTTTACTCCCGAACAACGATTCTTCCTTGCCTATGCCAATGTTTGGGCTGGCAACATCCGCCCTGAGCAGATACTAAACCAGACTAAGAGCGATCCTCACGCATTAGGTAAATGGCGGGTTGACGGTGCCCTTCCTCAAATCGGTGCCTGGTATGAAGCATTCGGAATACAACCTTCAGATTCAATGTATTTACCGGTAGAAAAAAGAGTTTCTATCTGGTAGTTCTATACTTATTATAAATTCGCCCGCAAAAATGATTAACGAATAAACATTTATTCGTAACTTTGCGGGCGAATATATATAAATAACAATATCGAAATGTCAGAGCCCAAGAAAATTAAAACCGCACTTATTTCCGTCTTTCATAAAGACGGATTGGACGAAATCATCGAAAGACTTCACGCAGACGGCGTTGAGTTTTTGTCAACAGGAGGTACACGTCAGTTCATTGAATCAAAAGGGTTTGCATGCAAAGCAGTAGAAGACCTCACCACTTATCCTTCTATATTAGGCGGACGAGTAAAAACTTTGCATCCAAAAGTTTTTGGAGGCATTCTTTGCCGTCGCGATGTAACTGAAGACCAAAAACAAATTGCTCAATACGAGATACCCGAAATAGATTTGGTCATCGTCGATTTATATCCTTTCGAAGAAACGGTTACTTCGGGCGCTTCTGAACAAGATATTATAGAGAAAATAGATATAGGTGGCATTTCACTCATCCGTGCTGCTGCCAAAAATCACAAAGATGTAATTATAGTAGCCTCAAAAGATCAATATAAACCATTGTTGGATATGTTAAACGAGCATGGCGCTACTTCTACAATGGAAGAACGCCGTTGGTTCGCTAAAGAAGCTTTCGGTGTATCATCCTATTACGATACTCACATATTCAATTACTTTGATGGAGAAGAACATACAGCATTCCGTAGCGCTTTTAACGATCAAAAGATGTTGCGCTATGGAGAGAACCCTCATCAGAAAGGTTATTTCTTCGGAGATCTGGACGCTATCTTCGACCAAATTCACGGAAAGGAAATTTCATATAACAATCTGACAGATATCAATGCAGCAATCGAACTCATAGACGAGTTTGAAGAAACCACCTTCGCAGTTCTAAAACACAACAACGCTTGTGGTATAGCTTCTCGCCCAACAGTACTCGATGCTTGGAAAGATGCTCTAGCCGGTGATCCAGTTTCGGCCTACGGTGGCGTGCTAATTACCAATGCCCCTATCGATAAAGAGGCTGCCGAGGAAATAGGCAAAATATTCTTTGAAGTAATTATCGCTCCCGATTATGATGTCGATGCACTTGACATCTTGACCCAAAAGAAGAACCGTATTATTTTGGTTCGCAAAGATGCCAAATTCCCAAAGATGCAATTCCATTCTTTACTAAATGGCGTTCAATTCCAGGAGAGAGATTTGGACATTGAGACAAAATCGGATTTAAACGTTGTGACAGAAAAAGCCCCGACAGATACAGAAATAGAAGACATGCTCTTCGCAAATAAAATTGTAAAAAATAGCAAATCCAATACGATTGTTCTCGCCAAAGGTCGACAACTCTTAGCTAGTGGTGTAGGACAGACGTCGCGTGTTGATGCTCTAAAACAAGCCATTGAGAAAGCCAAAAATTTCGGATTTGACCTTCATGGCGCAGTAATGGCATCAGATGCATTTTTCCCTTTCCCCGATTGTGTAGAGATTGCCGATAACGAAGGAGTAACAGCTGTTATCCAACCCGGCGGATCGGTGAGAGACCAACTTTCTTTTGACTACTGCAACGACCACGGATTGGCTATGGTTACGACAGGTATCAGACACTTTAAACATTAATTGACTTAGATACTAATTTAGAAAAGATATGGGATTATTTTCTTTCACACAAGAAATAGCAATGGACTTGGGAACAGCCAACACTGTCATCATCAGTGGTGGTAAGATTGTTGTCGATGAGCCATCGGTTGTTGCCTTGGACCGCCGCACAGACAAAATGATTGCTGTAGGTGACAAAGCCAAAATGATGCACGAAAAAACGAATGAAAACATTCGCACTATTCGTCCACTTCGTGACGGCGTAATTGCAGACTTCTTTGCCTGCGAGCAAATGATGCGCGGACTTATTAAACAAGTCAACACGCGCCATCATCTATTCTCTCCGTCACTCAGAATGGTTATCGGCGTTCCGTCGGGTAGTACGGA
This sequence comes from uncultured Bacteroides sp., assembly GCA_963676865.2. Classification (GTDB taxonomy): domain Bacteria; phylum Bacteroidota; class Bacteroidia; order Bacteroidales; family Bacteroidaceae; genus JAAYUD01. The sequence goes on from CAXXSS010000001.1 coordinate 1,118,658, forward strand.
AGTTGAGCTACGTGCTGTTCGTGACTCAGCAGAACACGCTGGCGGACGTGACGTATACCTCATTTTCGAGCCAATGGCTGCCGCAATCGGTATCGGTATTGATGTGGAAGCTCCTGAAGGAAATATGATCGTCGATATAGGCGGTGGCTCTACAGAAATCGCAGTAATCTCATTAGGTGGCATTGTAACAAACAACTCTATCCGCATAGCAGGAGATGATTTGACAGCAGACATTCAAGAATACATGAGTCGCCAGCACAATGTCAAAGTTAGTGAACGTATGGCAGAGCGTATCAAGATCAATGTAGGCGCTGCTCTTACCGAACTGGGAGACGATGCCCCAGAAGATTATGTTGTACATGGTCCGAATCGCATCACTGCACTACCGATGGAAGTTCCCGTATGTTATCAGGAAGTAGCTCACTGCTTGGAGAAATCTGTTGCAAAAATAGAAACAGCCGTTCTCAATGCATTAGAAAATACTCCACCGGAACTATATGCCGACATTGTCAGCAATGGCATTTACTTGGCAGGCGGAGGAGCTTTGCTTCGTGGACTTGACAAACGTCTGACTGATAAAATAAACATTCCTTTCCATATCGCTGAAGATCCTTTGCACGCTGTTGCTAAGGGTACAGGCGTAGCATTAAAGAACGTAGATCGCTTTTCTTTCTTGATGCGCTAAAGATGATGAAGTGTGAAATATGCGGAACTTACTGAATTTTCTTATCAAATATAACTATTGGCTTCTTTTCCTAGCATTAGAAGCCTTAAGTTTTATTTTGCTATTTCACTATAATCAATATCAAGAAAGTTATTTCTTCAATTCTGCCAATGCCGTTACCGGTAAGGTTTATGAGGTATCGGGAGGGATAGCGTCTTATTTCCATCTGAAGTCTGTAAATAAAGATCTGCTAGACCGAAATATGGAGTTGGAAACTAAAATCCAGAATCTGGAGAAAACGCTTAAAGCGCACCAAGTTGATTCGTTAGAGCTATTGAGCATTGAGCGCTTACCACAAGGAAGCTATATGCTGTACAAGGCGAACGTTATTAACAACAGCCTAAACCTGGCTGATAACTATATTACGATCGATGAAGGTTGGGCTGCAGGCATTCGCCCTGATATGGGTGTAGTAGATGCCAACGGCGTTGTCGGCATTGTTTACGAAACGAACCGCAATTATGCTACCGTTATTTCGTTACTTAACAGTCGTTCGAATATCAGTTGCAAAATAGTGGGAAGCAACTACTTCGGCACCTTACGTTGGGATCACTCAGATTCTCAACATGCCTATTTAGAAGATCTTCCACGCCATGCTCAGTTTAATTTAGGCGATACTGTAGTCACCAGCGGATATTCGTCTGTATTCCCGGCAGGTATCATGGTAGGAACTGTTGATGACATGGGAGATTCTAACAACGGACTTTCTTATTTGCTGAAAGTTAAATTGGCTACAGACTTCGGCAGAATCAGTGACGTCAGAGTTATTGCCCGCAAGGGATATCAACAACAAAAAGCCTTAGAGCAAAAGAGTATTATCACAAATGAATGATTGGTTAAACAAAATAGGATGGGCAATAGGATTGGTGCTTTTACAAGTTCTTATATTGAATAATATTCACATAGGAGAATTTGCTACACCTTTCTTATATATCTATTTTGTGCTGAAGCTCAGCTCGGATACCCCACGCAACCAACAAATGCTTTGGGCATTCGGTATAGGTCTTACTATTGACATCTTTGATAATACAGTTGGCATAAATGCGGCAGCCTTTGTTTTAATGGCATTTGTGCGTCCCACCTTTTTACGTTTATTTACCCCCCGCGATACTTACGACAGTTTTATACCAGGCAAGAAAGTGATGGGCTCGGCATCATTTCTACGCTATCTTGTAGCTTGTGTTCTTATACATCATACAGCATTACTGACTATTGAATCATTTTCGTTCATTTCGTTGGGGATGCTAGGATTGAGAATAGTACTAAGTACGGTATTGACAACTCTTTGTATTGTCGCAATAGAATGGTTTAGAAAATAGTATGTCGAAAGATTACACTTTTGAGAAACGGAGGCTTGTAATAGGGAGCATCGCCATTCTAATCGTGCTCATTTACATATTCCGTCTGCTATCGCTTCAAGTCATGACAGACGATTACAAGCGATATGCGGCAAATAACGCTTTCGTCAATCAAGTACAATATCCCGCGCGCGGTTCTATATTAGACAGACACAGGCAGTTATTAGTATACAATCAACTGGCCTTTGATATTACTATCGTTCCACATGATATGGAAGATGATCTGGATACACTCGATTTGTGCAAGACCTTGGGTATCACTAAAGAATTATTCATCCAGCGCATGATCGACATACAAGATCGGGATAAAAACCCCGGATATTCCAAATATACGAGCCAAGTATTCCTCACACAACTCAGTGACGAAGAAGTTTCCCCATTCCGCGAAAAGCTGTTTAAGTTTCGCGGATTTAATATTCAGCAACGTTCCATCAGGCAATATACGTACGATGCCGGCGGACAGATTTTGGGTGACATAGGTGAAGTATCGCCGGCCAATCTGGAGGACGATAGTTATTATACCCGTGGCGACTATATCGGTAAACAAGGTGTTGAAAAATCATACGAAAAGTTTCTTAGAGGAGACAAGGGAGTAAAGATACTACTTAGAGATGCACATGGTAGGATAAAAGGTTCATACCAGAATGGCAAATATGACCATCGCGCAGTGCCTGGTCGTAATCTCGTCTTAAGCATCGATCTTAAACTACAAAAGTTAGGCGAAAGATTGATGAAAAACAAGATAGGCAGTATTGTTGCCATAGAACCGTCGACAGGCGAGATTCTGTGCATGATCTCCGCACCTTCATACAACCCACAAATGTTGGTAGGCAGAATGCGTGGAAAGAATCAGCATGCCCTACAGAAAGATTGGCGCAAACCATTGATCAACCGATCTATCATGGGTGTTTATCCTCCAGGCTCTACTTTCAAGGCAGCTCAAGCTTTGGCTTGCTTACAAGAAGACATTATTACCCCTGGTACATCATTTGCGTGCCATCACGGTTTTTTCTATGCAGGCCGTCATCTGGGTTGTCATGGGCATTCGTCACCGCTCTCATTGATACCAGCCATCGGAACATCATGCAACACTTACTTTTGTATGAGCTTCAAAGCTTTTATCGATAGCCGCAAATTCCGTTCGCACGACGAATCTATGACTATATGGAAAAACCACATGGTTAATATGGGATTCGGATACAAATTAGGAGTCGATCTTCCGGGCGAGAAGCGCGGTATGATACCAAATGCCAAATATTACGACAAAGCCTATCGCGGACATTGGAATGGATTGACCATTATAAGCGATGCCATCGGTCAAGGTGAGATATTGGCTACGCCACTACAAATAGCGAACCTAGCATCTACAATTGCCAATAGAGGTTCTTTTATCACGCCGCATATTGTTCGGCATATTCAAGGAGCACAACTAGATCCCAAATATTATAAGCCGAGATACACGGGAATTGATAAAAAATATTATATGGATATTGTTCGTGGTATGCGTAACGCATTTACAGCAAACCAAGGAACATGTAGATCGGGCAACTTTACCAATATCGAGATGTGCGGTAAAACGGGAACAGCACAAAACCATGGCATTGACCACTCGGCCTTCATGGGATTTGCCCCGATGAACAAACCTCAGATAGCCATTCTGGTGTATGTGGAGAATGGCGGTTGGGGAGCCGATTACGGTGTACCAATAGGGGCATTGATGATGGAACAATTCATAAATGGAAAGCTTTCGGAAAACAGTGAGAAACGTGCCGAAGCAATGAGTAATAGAGTTATTTCGTATGGATATCAGGAACGTTAGCGTTTGGAGCAAATTAGATTGGTGGACCATTGCCTTCGTTGCAGCTCTACTTGTAATGGGATGGTTCAGTGTTTGTGGAGCAAGTTATGACTTCGACAAAACAAATTTTTTCCAATTTTCAACTCGTGCCGGCAAGGAGTTCATTTGGATCCTGTGCTCGTGCGCCATCGGCTTTATCATACTTATGCTCGACGATAGCCTATTCGACATCTTTGCCTTTCTGATATATGCCGGGATGATGGGAGTACTATTCATCACTATTTTTATAGCCCCCGACGTAAAAGGTTCCCACTCATGGCTCGTTCTAGGGCCAATAAGTATACAGCCTGCGGAGTTTGCAAAATTTGCGACGGCATTAATGCTCGCCAAGTATATGAATTCTTATTCGTTCAACATAAAGCACAACAATTGCCGCATCATACTTGCTGCGATCATCATGACTCCGGTGCTACTCATTATCGGTGAACGCGAAACAGGCTCGGCATTGGTCTACCTATCATTCTTCTTGGTGCTCTATCGCGAAGGTATGCCCGGTGCTGTACTTTATGGAGGATTCTGCGCCATACTTTATTTCATTGTTGGTATTCGCTTTGGTTCTGTCATGATGAACGACGGGACGACGCCCATAGGCGAATTTGTTGTTCTATTGTTTATCATCGTCTCTACAGCCTGCATGGTCTATGTCTACACCAAGCAGCATGAAAAAGCACGCAATATTGCCATATTCCCAATACTGGTCATTGCCATAGCCTATGCTATTTCAAGCCTTTTCTTCTCTTTCAATGTGGTCTATGTAGAATGGGTAGTATGCATTGGCACAATAGGCTATCTCATCTTCTTATGGATCTACGACAGAAAGATAGTCCATATGTGGATAGCCATATTTGCCATAGGTTCTATAGGCTTTCTATATTCGTCCAACTATGTTTTCAACAATATACTTGAGCCACACCAACAGGTTCGTATCAAGGTAGTATTGGGCATGGAAGAAGATCTTACCGGTGCCGGATACAATGTCAACCAATCCAAGATAGCCATCGGATCCGGAGGAATCTTGGGTAAAGGATTTCTCAAAGGCACACAAACGAAGCTAAAATATGTACCCGAACAAGATACCGACTTTATCTTTTGTACAGTGGGCGAAGAGCAAGGATTTATAGGCTCATCAACAGTACTACTTCTGTTCTTGATACTGATATTACGGCTCATCTATCTGTCAGAACGACAGTCAACCGTTTTCGGACGAGTCTACGGTTATTCGGTAGTCAGTATTTTCCTCTTTCACATCTTTATCAATATCGGTATGGTATTGGGTGTAACCCCCGTTATTGGTATTCCTTTGCCCTTCTTCAGCTACGGCGGTTCATCGCTTTGGGGATTTACAATTCTCTTGTTTATCTTCTTGCGAATCGATGCAAACAGATAGCCATCATCTATTAACATCATCCTCTTCAAGCCGTCTCATCGACAAGATAAGTATCATTCATTGACAACATCCAGCATTTTCATTCGTTTGCTGGGCACCATACATATGTTTAGTCACGACCAAACGTGTGTATGGTCGTGACCAAACGAATGAACAGTAAGTACAAAAATGTTGAATCTTATGGAAAAAAAGGTTGAATGATAAGGAAGAAAAAGATGCGTGCCGTTATATCAGAAAGTCACCACATCATAACTTATTTATCATCACACACATTTAGAGGTTAACGTCCAAAAATAAGTGCATTTATGTTCTTTTATCTCCCACAAAATACTATCTTTGTTCAGAATAATTTATTAATCTGAATATTTTTTTGAACTATGAATAGGATATGTGAACTTTTCGGCATTCAATACCCCATCATCTCAGGAGGTATGGTATGGTGCAGCGGGTGGCGACTAGCCTCGGCAGTAAGCAATGCTGGGGGATTGGGACTTATTGGCTCGGGATCGATGCATCCGGAAACTCTCAGAGAGCACATTCGAAAATGTAGATTGGCAACCGACAAATCGTTTGGAGTAAATATTCCACTGATGTACCCCGAAATAGAAACGATTATCAAGATAGTAATAGAAGAAGGCGTCAAGATTGTTTTCACTTCCGCAGGGAATCCCAAGACATGGACAAAGCACTTACAAGAAAATGGAATAAAAGTAGCACACGTCGTATCGAGCAGTAAGTTTGCTGCCAAATGCGAAGAGGCGGGAGTAGATGCAGTAGTTGCCGAGGGTTTTGAAGCGGGAGGTCACAACGGAAGAGAAGAGACAACGACGATGTGCCTTATTCCGGCGGTGAGAAAAGCTACGAGTGTGCCACTAATAGCAGCAGGAGGCATTGCCTCGGGAAAAGCGATGCTGGCAACGATGGTTCTTGGTGCCGAAGGTATTCAAGCCGGTACAGTATTTGCACTGACTGAAGAAAGTTCTGCCCACCAGGACTTCAAGAACTTTTGCCTGCAACTGAAAGAAGGCGAAACCTTTTTATCGCTCAAACAGCTTGCTCCTACCCGACTCGTCAAAAACAGTTTCTTTGAACAAGTGCAAGAAGCTGAAGCTCGGGGAGCATCTGCCGAAGACATGAAAATGCTCTTAGGCAAAGGACGCGCAAAAAAAGGGCTTTTTGAAGGCGATTTGGATGAAGGAGAATTGGAGATAGGACAAGTCGTGTCTTCCATCAACAACATTCAGACGGTAAAGGATGTTATGAATGGATTGATTTGTGATTATAATACGGCATTAAACAATATCAAGACAATGCCGGACTTTTGAAGAGAACTGAGGTATAACTATAAAATTATTAAGACAATGCTAAGTAAAAAAATTGAAGAGGCACTAAATGCCCAAATTAATGCAGAGATGTGGTCGGCATATCTTTATATGTCAATGGCATCTTATTGCCATTTCAACGGCCAGTCTGGTATCGGGAAGTGGTTTGAGGTTCAATTTAAAGAAGAGCAAGACCATGCCATGATCTTCTTCAACCACATTATTTCTCGTAACGGCAAGGTTACTTTGAAACCTATTGATGCCGTGCCTAACGATTGGAAATCTATCTTGGATGTCTTTAAAACCACATTGGATCATGAGCAGAAAATAACTCAACTCATTAATAATCTATTTACTTTAAGCACGCAAGAGAACGATTATGCAACTCAAAGTATGCTGAAATGGTTTATTGACGAACAAGTTGAAGAAGAAGACAATGCACAAACTATCATTGACAACCTCAACATGATAAAAGACAATGGCTACGGTCTGTATATGATAGACAAAGAATTGGGAGTGCGCACGTATACTGTCGCAGCTCCTTTACTAGCCAGTGCAGGAAAATAATCTTGAATATAATGGATGCAGTCAGACGGGGGTCGGGCTGCATCTTTATTTTCTACCATTTCTTACTTGATTATTATATTGAGATGGGCAACCAAGCCCCTGAGTCCTTCCTCCGAGAATATCGTTTTATATAATCTATTGCCACCGGGATTGATAATAAAATTAAAAGAAGTAGAGAAGTCAACCTTTTCCAAATTGGTTTTATTAAATGAAGTGCGCAACAGATCGCATCCTTTAAAGACAGAAGCAGTTAAGTCGGCCTCATCAAAATAAGCTTCGTGCAGATTACAATCAATGAAGAGGCTTTTCCTCATCTTCAACTGAACGAAAGAAACATAATCCATTAATGACTTCTCAAACCATAAGGAGCCGGACAAACTTCCAATATTTGCAAAATTGGCACCGGTAAGTCTACACTCTACAAACTTGGCGACATTGAGATTGCATAGCAATTTGCAAAGAGAGAAATTGCATCTTCCAAATTCGCAATCATTAAAACGAATATCGGCAAGAGATAAACCCGAAAAATCGCAAGAATCAAACATACATGATTCATATTCCGAATCTAAAGGGCTCTCTTTAAAATCTATTTTCTGAAAAGTCTGATCATCCATCTATCACCTATTATTATATTAATTGAATGACAATAACAACAAAAGCTCTTTGATTCTACGATATTGCCGTGGTGTCGTTCTTTGTATGACGCTTGGCAAATGGTAGCCCCTCGACAATAATAGTCCCCTTTTGAAGCCCATCAACGATATTCCAAACGAAAACCTACATCGGTGATACCCTTCAGCACATCATCTTTCATCCCTTGCGATACTTTAATAATGGCATGCTTGGGATGAGGAGGCAACTTAAACATCCTGATATAGGCCGACGACTGATAGTAATTTCCACTTCCGGTACCTTTCCATTTGCCAAAAGCATCGGCCAATACAAAACGAACCGTATCCGTTTGCCAATGCAACGAATCAGCAATATTTTGCTTGACAACTAAGTAGAAGTCGGCATAAGGATATTCCAATGTATTGCGCACTTCGGCAGTAAGGGCCACCACCCTAGCACTGTCGGAAGGGAGTAATGGGAACTTAAGAGTATCCTTCTTCAACCATCCTTTACCGGCAATTGACTGATACTCGTGATAAATTGTTTTATGTTCATTGCTGCAAGCCACAATGGTAAACAGCAGAGACAAACATACCGCAATGTGCCTACTTATCAGAACTCTTCTCATTAGGTTGTTGATTCTGTTTCTGCGACGATTGTTGTCCTCCCTGTTGCTGACGAGGAGGTCTTTGGCGTTGGTTATTCTCCGCATTATTATTGCGGCGAGGATAATTGCTATTGCGGCGATTTTGTTGTGGACGCCCTTCTTGTTGGCGATTATCTTGAGCGCGGTTTTCCTGCTGAGGACGATTATCCTGCGGACGATTTTCTGGTCCGTTGTTTTGACGGTTCACAGGGTTATTCGGACGTTGACGTCCATTCTTCTTTCTCTTATTATCGTTGCGATGATTATCAAAACGAGTCAAACTATCCTGTTCAAGCAAGTCGGCCGAACGTTGAGGCTGCTCAATGTGCTCCGGTTCCAGCAAACTATCCGGTTTTATACCACGTTTATTCAATTCATATATTTCGAAAGCCCTCTGGCCGGCAATCGTTATCAGATTCGCAGGAACGATCCTGTCAGTAGAATAAGTTATCGTATTTGTCAGAATATCCGCTTTAAAGAAATAGTAAGTACTATCTTTGGTCTGCAACTCTATTTCCCTGGAAGGCAAACGGCGCTGAGCCTCAACATAGCAATCCACTTCATAATTGAGACAACATTTCAACTTAGCACACTGACCGGCAAGTTTTTGTGGATTGAGCGAAATATCTTGAATGCGAGCGGCATTGGTAGATACGGAGATGAAACTCGTCATCCAACTGGCACAACAAAGCTCTCTACCACACGGACCTATACCACCTATACGACCGGCTTCCTGACGGGCACCGATCTGTTTCATTTCAATACGTACCCTAAATACTTCTGCCAGCACTTTTATAAGCTGACGAAAATCGACACGTTCATCTGCGATATAGTAGAAAATAGCTTTGTTACCATCTCCTTGATACTCTACATCGCCTATTTTCATTTTCAATCCCAAGCTAAGAGCTATCTGCCGAGAACGGATCATGGTATCATGTTCCTTGGCTTTCGCCTCATCGTATTTATCCATATCCACCGATTTCACTTTTCGATAAATACGTTTCAACTCACTAGTCGCGGTCTTATAATTGCACCTTCGCATTTGAAGCGGCACCAATCTACCTGTCAACGTCACAGTTCCAATATCATGCCCGGGCGTTGCTTCAACAGCAATAACATCCCCTTTAGACAAAGGTATCTTATTACTATTGTGATAATATTCCTTCCGAGTGTTTTTAAATTGGACTTCGACCAAATCACATTCATCCACATTTCCCGGCACGTCAGCCAACCAATCATACGTATTTAACTGCTTATCTTGTCTGGCGCAACTTCGGCAACAGAATCCTCCACTGCCACTATGTAATATAAATTTTTTCATTACTACTTTCCGATATTAATTTTTAAGCAACATTATCATCTTCAACGAAAAGTCAAAGAATACTATTTTGCTATTTACATTTCGTCCTATATCATTTAGAGCACTATCAAGTTCCTTGGCAATGCCTCCCACATTTCTTTCGTTCACATACGGAGAGAAACGCGATACGAATTGCTCTTCCCGCTGTGTCATATAGTTCAAATCAGGCAAACGCAGATTGTAAATAAAGCTTTCCCTTATCATTCGCAAAGCATACTCCAAAAACCGTTTTTGCCGCTCACGTCCTATCGTCGCAAGCTGTTCGCTCCACAATTTCATTTCTCTTATCTTACGCTGATAGGACAAACGCATAAGATTCACAAAAAGATCAAAAAACATCTGAGAGTCGCCATTTTCATCATTGAGAGCCTGCTTGATAGCCGCCGTCACATTGCCATTCGACAAATGAGCTATTCTTTCAGCATCATCGGACTGTAACAAATAGCGCTGTTGCAACATCTCGGAGATGCATTGATGTTCAACCCGATGAATCGTCAGTTGCTGTGTGCGACTCAAGATGGTAGGCAATATTTTCTCGGGCTCATCAGACACTAACAGAAAGATAGTCTTCAGCGGAGGTTCTTCAATCAATTTGAGCAACTTATTTGAAGCCTCTTCATTCATCTTTTCGGGAAGCCAGATGATCGTTACCTTATACCCACCCTCAAAAGATTTCAAACTAAGACGTTTGATCAATTCATCACTTTCACGAGCATAAATAATAGGCTGGGCATTCTTAGCATCCAAGTAATCAAGCCAGTCGTCAAAAGAAAAATAAGGATTCTTCAGTAGGCATTGCCGCCATTCTTTTATATAATCGTCGCTAATGGACTTCTTGACAACCGGAAAGACAAAGTGCAAATCGGGATGTGCCAATTTATTGACCATAACACAAGAGTGGCAAGTGCCACACGAATCTTCGTCGCTCGTATGGGCACAAAGCAAATATCGAGCATATGCCAAAGCCAAAGGAAGCTTTCCAATGCCGGGAGCACCACAGAATAATTGGGCATGAGATATTCTCCCAGCTTTTGTCTCACTTATAAGCCGGTTCTTTATATCATCTTGTCCTATTATCTCTTTAAAAAGCATACACAATATTTGGTTTATCCCTATTTAAATACAATATTCGCTATATTTTATCTTCCGTGCAAGAATTTACAAATAAATAATCTAAAACAAAAGACCTTTATCTAATATTAAAAGATAGATCGGGCAACGGCACGAACACTCTTTGCCGCTCCCAAAGCATAAAAATGCAAACCAGGCACACCAAATTGAATCAACTCTTTACATTGATTAATACACCATTCAGTTCCAACGACTTCTACCTCTTCATCAGTCTTGCATTTCATTATCTCACGAGCAAAGGCTTCTGGCAAATCAACTTTAAAAGTACGGGGTATCACAGTGAGTTGAGACAATTTCCGTATCGGCTTCAACCCGGGAATAATCGGGATATCAATCCCTACTTTTCGAACTTTATCTACAAACTCAAAATACTTATTATTGTCATAGAAAAGTTGAGTTACTGCATATTGGGCGCCAAGTTCAACTTTCTTTTTAAGCCAGTATATATCTTCATCAATATTAGGAGCCTCTTCGTGCTTCTCCGGATAACAGGCAACGCCATAAGCAAAAGGAGTCTCTTTCATCTCCATATTCGAACCATCCACAAAGACTCCGTTATTAAAATCATTAATTTGTTTTTCTAAATCGGTAGCATGAATATAACCACCCTCTGTAGATACTCCACTTTTATCTTTATCGCCTCGCAACAACAGCAAATTAGTAATGCCTAGAAACTGCAAATCAATAAGTACATACTCGGTTTCTTCGGGCGTGAAGCCATTGCAGAGTATATGTGGAACAACAGAGATGCCATACTTATTTTGAATTGCTGCGGCTACTGCTACTGTTCCAGGACGGCGGCGTAACGTTTTACGTTCGAAAGTACCGTTTCCCATCTCTTTAAAAATATATTCACTGTGGTGAGTAGTTATATTAATATACTTAGGGTCGAACTCCCGCAACAAATCGATACTCTTGTAAAGCGAATCAATGCCTTTTCCTTTAGGAGGAGGAAGCAATTCGAACGAGAATACCGGACCGTTACTATTCCTTATTGAATCAATTACTCTCATAATGCTGCAAAAATACAAAAAACGCGCTTGACAGAGAAACATTTATTCATTTTTTGAATAGCTCTACACACAATATTTCAAGTTTGTAGGCACAATAGAACCACAACAGATCAAAGAAACAATGTAATATTTAGAAAAACGTCAGAATATTCGTCTGTTTTCACTGGCAGGAACAGATATCTTTATCATAATAAAATAGAAACAACTTGAGAAAACGGAACACCTATCAAGCAACAAAAGCGCCAACCGGAATCTTAATAATTATTAAAAAGGCATTCATTTAATACAACATACAGAAGAAGTAGTTTATATTTGCAGTGCACTATTATACTAATACACATAAATACTATAATATATGATTGAAGTAAAGAACATTAAGTTTAGCTACAGTCGAAAGAAAAAACCTATTCTCGACAACTTTTCTATGAAATTAGAAAAGGGCAACATCTACGGATTGTTAGGAAAAAATGGAGCAGGAAAATCAACGCTTTTATACCTGATGACAGGCCTCCTTACTCCCAAAAGCGGATATGTAGAATATCTTGGCGCAAATGTTCGCCGTAGACTTCCAGTAACGCAACGTGAGATATTTCTAGTTCCTGAGGAGTTTGATCTCCCCAAAGTATCACTAATCAGTTTCATTGAGTTGAATAGCATTTTTTATCCTCATTTCAGTAAAGAGGATATGGTGACCTACCTACATTTCTTTGAGATGGACATTGATTTGAACCTTGGCGAACTATCAATGGGACAGAAGAAGAAAGTTTTTATGAGTTTTGCATTGGCGACACACACGTCTCTTTTACTTATGGATGAACCCACCAATGGTTTAGATATTCCTGGAAAAAGCCAATTTCGCAAATTTATTACAGCCGGAATGGACGACACACACACAATCTTAATATCCACTCATCAGGTAAGAGACGTGGATAAAGTACTCGATCATGTTATCATAATGGAAAAAAGTGAAATCTTATTAAATGAATCGGTAAGCAACATCACCGACCGAATCATTTTTACAGAAAGCAATGAAAAGGATCTTCCTGAAGACACCATTTACTCGACTTCTTCGCTAAAAGGGCATTACGTAGTAACACCTAATACATACCAAGAAGAAACTGAATTGAATTTAGAAATGCTTTTCAATGCTACCTTGGCTCAACCAGAGAAAATTAAATCATGTTTTGCAAAACAACAAGAAACAACATCTAAAGCAGAAAGGAGAAACGACAATGACGACAAATAATTTCTTTTCATTTTCAAGATTCTCACAGATAGGATGTAAACTGATCATCGAAAATAAAAAGGCGGCCATCATGCGAGCCATCGTTATGTTTGCTTCAATATTCACTCTCTTATGCTGGATAAGTTACATTAATTACTCCAGTGCAATTGATAGAGGAGGCTTTTCACGCATCACAGATATTTGCGAAGGATACAATTTAAATGCTTTTCTCATACTGATATTTGTTTTTGGCATATACTCTGCCTCGATAATGATGGAAGATCTAAAAACTAAAGTTGGGAAGATAAATGTTCTGACAACTCCAGTAACTCCTTTTGAAAATTGGTTTGCACGCTGGATTATCCATGTCATTCTATTTATTGCAGTTTATATCATTTCTTTCTTTGTAGCAGATCTAATAAGAGTTTGGATTTTTAAAATAGCGTATGCCGGTAGTGGACTAACAATATCCACACTAAATTTGGATTATATCATACAACAGATAAATCTTATTACCGACGGACATCCCTCTTTTATAGTCTTGGCGTACCTTACAGTTCAATCATTCTACGTATTAGGTGGCAGTTTCTTTCCACGCCATTCTCTATTGAGAACAACAATTGTTGGTTTCTTCGGTCTTCTCATTTTCTTTTTCGGCGATTATATTTTTTCCCGAGAATTCATTAATGGAACACAGATCAATCTGGGCGAAACAATAATAAGGGGCATCATGCTCGTTTTAATAGTATTCAATTGGACTACATCTTACTTTAGATTCAAAGAGATGGAAGTTATTGACCGTCTATAAATAAAGGAGATCAAAATATGAACTTTAAAGAAACTCGTCCCATTTATCTGCAAATAGCAGAAAGAATATGCGATGAAATATTGTCGGGGGAGTTCAAAGAAGAAGAACGAGTAACTTCCATCCGAGACTATTCCGCACTGGTCGAAGTGAACCCGAACACCGTAATGAGAACTTACGACTACTTGCAGCAACAAGAAATAATCTTTAATAAAAGAGGCATCGGTTATTTTGTATCACAAGGAGCTGTTAAAATGATAAGAAGAATGAGAAAAGAAACATTTCTCAATGAAGATATCAACAATTTCTTCCTACAAATATACTCTCTGGATATTCCGATGGAAAAGATTGTTGACATGTATGATAAGTTTATTGATAAACAGAACAAAATAAAAGAAAAATAACAATGAAAAAAACCACATATTGGGTAATGGGAATGTTTATTACCACCTTTCTATTCAGCATTGGTGTGATGATATACTTCAAGTATTTCGACAATAGCATCACCCCCACCTATGCTAAACTCACAACGATGAATGTAAACAATGTCAAAGTGATTAAAATAGACGACAGCAACACCAACAATCATCGAAGTTACTACAATCTGAAAATAGTATCCGACAACAATGACAGTACAAATAAAATAGCATACCCAAAGAATTGGATAAAAGCAGTTCAAAAGGGAGACACTTTAATTTTATCACTTTCCAAAAACGAAAAAGATTTAGAGAAACTACATAACAATCCCCCTACATTGGTATTTTCCATTGCTCAATCAACCAAAACTCTGGATCTAATATTGAACAAATGCATCAGCGATACTAAATTCATGGGGTTAAAACTAAATCAATGCTCCATAAAGGGAAGTTCGTATTCAGACATCACAATCCAAACATGCACAATCGACAAATTCAACATTGCAGCAGGAGGAACTGTACAAGTTCCCGATTCTAAAATAAAGTCTTTACAACTAGTTTTAGACAATACCAAATTAATCAATACCACAAAATACGACATTGAAAATTTATATCTAACAGGGAGCAACGACGATCCATCGGAGATAGATTTAACAAAAATCAAACATGTCTATTTAAAGCCTTCCAAAGGCAAATCCATTACGACACGCACCAGTTCAAACGCCGAAATCTATTCAGGAAAAGATTAGTATTATGATAAATCTGGTAAGGAAGTCACATGACATATAAAAACCCAAATTGCAATTTGCTTAAAATATTTATTGTAAAATTGTTTCGGTTATTTATATCATTATATACTTATATTTATTACCTTTGGGGCACTAAACAATAAATTTACATTATGAAAAAAGTTTTATTTGTGATGATGCTTTGCATCATGTGTTCAATCAATTCTTTTGCTCAACAACCTGAACAAAAAGACGGTACTTATAGAGTTTATTGTGAATTAATAGGTACAGGTAAGTTGTTCAGTAGCAAATTAACAGTAAATCTTGATTTTGGTCAAAAATCTTCATTTTGGACTGGCAATAAAGGGATCTTAGTCGATGACAATGGAAAGCCATTAGATTTCAATTCGATGGTTGATGCTATGAATTTCATGGGAAGACTAGATTGGAAATTTGTACAGGCTTATGTCGTCACTACAAGTAATCAAAATGTATATCGTTGGTTACTTTACAAAGACGTGAAGAATGATGAAGAGATTCATCAGGGATTCAGAGTTAATGGAGACAAATAAGATCTCTATGTAATTTTGCTCCTCTTTCCTTTGCCGACCCAAAGAACCTTTTGACATCAGCTTCAGATAAATACACCGCAAAGATCATATGGAGTATTGTTACAGTTTAAAACATAGTCTAAGGTCTCTTATACCTTAATTCATGACGGCTGCCTTTCCTTTCATTTTTGTGCCTTGACATAAATCTATGAGTGTCCAACAATAGGGAATGGCAGCCGTCTTTTGCCTTCTAAAAGTTCTAAACGCATAAATTACAAGAGCAAACAATGGCTCATTGCTGGGACACAACAAAAATAAATAGAACAATAAAATAAGGGAATTCACTAAAATTCGATTAGTTAGAGAGAATAGAATAATAAAAATATTTTGTCCGAAATTCGTCCGACTTGCTTTAAATAAAGAAGCGTAAACAACTACATTCTAGTTATTTACGCCCTATTTTGTTGCGGAGACTTGACTCGAACAAGTGACCTTTGGGTTATGAGCCCAACGAGCTACCAACTGCTCCACTCCGCGATGTTTTACGGCTGCAAAGGTACGGCTTTATTTTTATAAACCAAATTATTTCCCGTTTTTTTTCGTAGAGAGTATAAATTATGTAAAAACAGAGAAACTTTTAGATAGCAACAAGCAAAATAAAGACTGCAACAAAAACCAATCAAGACAAATATTATGCTTTTTCTTGTCTCGTAAACAGAAAAGCAGTATTTTTGCACAACTTACAAGATTATGAGCAATGGAAATATCTAAAACAAGAAATAAAATAATAGATGCAGCTCGACAAGTCTTCGCAAAGAAGGGAGTGGAGAATGCGACTATGAATGATATTGCCGTTGCCGCACGAAAAGGAAGGCGTACATTATATACCTACTTTAATAATAAAGAGGAATTGTATTGGGCTGTTGCAGAGACAGAACTTGATCTTCTTTCGGACATGATGGAACAAGCTGCCAACAAGGATATATCGCCTGACAAGAAAATCATTGAGGTAATCTATGCAAGGTTGGAAACAGTCAAAGTAGAAGTCTTTAGAAACGGAACTCTTAAAGCAGATTTCTTCCGAGATATTTGGAAAGTGGAGACAGTCCGCAAAAGGTTTGATATTCGCCAAATCTTACTTTTCAAACAGATCTTACGAGAAGGAGTAGAGAAAGGAGTTTTCGATATAGATGATGTTGACTTTACAGCGTTATTGGTTCACTATTGCGTGAAGGGTATAGAAGTGCCTTACATTAGAGGTCAAATAGGATCTAAATTAGAGAAAGAGAAAAGAAAAGAATATGTATCGAACATTGTTTTCGGTGCATTACATAAAAAGAGTTTCATTAAATAAATTAATTATGGGATTATTAGATGGAAAAACTGCCTTAATTACGGGTGCTGCCCGTGGCATCGGAAAAGCGATCGCTTTGAAGTTCGCATCAGAAGGCGCCAATATTGCTTTTACCGATTTGGTAATTGATGAAAATGGCAAAGAAACCGAAAATGAAATTATAGCCAAAGGTGTTAAAGCTAAAGGTTATGCTTCAAACGCTGCGAATTTTGAAGAGACCGCAAAGATTGTTGCCGAAGTAGCCCAAGATTTTGGATCAATAGATATTCTTGTCAACAACGCAGGCATCACAAAAGACGGACTGATGATGCGTATGTCAGAGCAACAATGGGATGCTGTCATCGCCGTTAATCTGAAATCGGCGTTCAACTTTATTCATGCTTGTACTCCAATAATGCTTCGCCAAAAGAGAGGTAGTATCATCAATATGGCTTCTGTTGTAGGCGTTCATGGCAATGCAGGACAAAGTAACTATGCCGCTTCTAAGGCTGGTCTGATTGCTTTAGCAAAAAGTATTGCTCAAGAAATTGGATCGCGCGGTGTTCGTGCCAATGCTATCGCTCCGGGCTTTATCGAAACAGCAATGACTGCTGCTCTACCGGACGATATTCGTAAAGATTGGATTCAGAGAATTCCTTTACGCCGCGGAGGTACAGTAGACGACATCGCAAATGTTGCCACTTTCTTGGCTTCCGACCTATCTTCTTATGTATCGGGACAAGTCATCCAAGTAGATGGCGGAATGAACATGTAGCATAAGTAGATGACTGTCGTATACGAAGACAATCATATTATAATTGTC
Organism: uncultured Bacteroides sp.; assembly: GCA_963676865.2. Classification (GTDB taxonomy): domain Bacteria; phylum Bacteroidota; class Bacteroidia; order Bacteroidales; family Bacteroidaceae; genus JAAYUD01. The sequence continues at coordinate 1,136,517 of CAXXSS010000001.1, forward strand.
AACAAGACCTCTTCCGAGATCGTTCAAGGTGATAAGACGGGTGATACTCCTCTTTGCGATAAGCTCAAGGAATATCTGAAAGAAAAATATCAAAAACCCGGCAACGTCTTTATAGGCACTGTTCACCGATTGGACCGTCCCGTAAGTGGTCTTGTTGTATTTGCTAAAACGAGCAAGGCACTTGCCAGAATGAACGAGATGTTTCAAAAAGGCGAGGTACACAAAACATATTGGGCGATTGTTCAACACTGCCCTGAAGAGCCGGAAGCTACACTGACCCATTGGCTGGTACGCAACGAAAAACAAAATAAAAGTTACGCTTACGACAAAGAAGTTCCCCGAAGCAAAAAAGCGATACTTGACTATCGCCTCATCGGGCAATCAGAACGTTATTTTTTACTTTCGGTCAATTTACACACAGGTCGACATCATCAGATACGTTGTCAATTAGCCAAAATAGGTTCTCCTATCAAAGGAGATCTGAAATACGGAGCAAAACGTTCCAATCCGGACGGCAGCATCTCATTGCATGCTCGCCGTATTCAATTTATCCACCCCGTATCTAAAAAAGAGATAGACATTACAGCTCCGGTGCCCGACGACAAATTGTGGCAGGAGTTACAATTATCTCTTAAATGACTATTAACTTCAAAGTCATGAAAAAATATTCAACTTTATTATTAAGTGTTGTTATTATATGTGCAATGGCTGCTTGCCACATGCATACTAAAATAGATCCAAATAAAGATACACTCATCCGCATGCAAACCACAGCTGGCGAGATCGTTATCAAACTCTATAAAGACACGCCCAAGCACCGTGATAATTTCATCAAACTCATCGACGACGGAATGATCAAAGGCACCCTATTTCACCGTGTCGTCAAAGATTTCATGATTCAAGGAGGAAATCCCGAATCAAAAGATGCACCTAGAGGAAAAGAATTAGGATCAGGCGGGCCCCACTACAGAATTCCGGCAGAAATACGATTCCCAAAATATTTCCACAAAAGAGGAGCATTGGCAGCCGCCCGTGAAAGCGACGACGTTAACCCACTGAAAGAATCGTCTTCTTGCCAATTTTTTATTGTTACAGGTAAAGTATATTCTCTCGATTCGCTCATTATATACCAGGATATGCGTAACAAATACATTGAAAATATGGCTTTTGAAGGGTTAGCACAGAAACACCTAAAGAAAATCATGCAAATGAAGAAAGAAGGTGACCGTCAAGGGCTGTTCAAATTACAACAACAGATTTCAACCCAAGCAAAACTAATGGCAAGCAAAAAGGGAGCTTTCCAATTTACCCCCCAGCAAATCAAGACTTATACCACTATTGGTGGAGCGCCTTATTTGGATGGAAACTACACCGTATTCGGAGAAGTTGTATCGGGTATAGATGTTATTGACAAGATACAAAATATACCAACCGACCGAAACGACCGTCCGCTTAAAGACATCAAAATAATAAAAATAGAAGTGCTCAATGAAAATTAATCGCCACAAATTGGGCAACGGATTACGTATTGTCCACACCGAAGTGAAAAGCACCCAAATGGTTGCTCTTAACTTAGTATATAATGTAGGGGCTCGAGATGAGAATCCCAATCATACCGGATTTGCCCACCTATTTGAACACCTGATGTTCGGCGGATCGGCACATATTCCAGACTTTGATACTCCCCTGCAACGGGCCGGCGGAGAGAATAATGCATGGACAAATAACGACATCACAAACTATTATCTTACCGTTCCTGCCCAAAACGTAGAAACAGGCTTTTGGCTCGAGTCCGACCGTATGTTGGGACTACACTTCAGCCAAAAAAGTTTGGATGTGCAACGTGATGTGGTAATGGAAGAATTCAAACAGCGATGTCTGAATCAACCTTATGGTGATGTAAGCCACATTATGCGTCCATTGGCTTACAAAGTCCACCCTTATCAGTGGCCAACCATAGGCAAAGACCTCTCACACATTGCCAATGCTACGCTACCCGAAGTCCGTTCGTTCTTCTATCAATATTATGCACCAAACAATGCTATTATAGCTGTTACGGGAAACATTTCTTTTGAGAAAACCGTTGAACTTTCCGAAAAATGGTTCGGTTCCATTCCACGCAGAAAAGTCCCCCGTCGGAACCTCATGCACGAACCAGAACAACAAGAAGAAAGAAGAATGAGCGTAGAACGTAACGTACCGGTCGATGCACTCTATATGGCCTATCACATGTGTAATCGACTACACCCCGACTATTATGCTTTCGATATTCTATCAGATATATTAAGCAACGGAACTTCTTCCCGATTGGTACAACATTTGGTAAAAGAGAAACAATTATTCACATCCATAGATTGCTATATATCTGGTAGCATGGATGCGGGACTGTTCCAAATATCAGGCAAAATGGCACCAGGCATCAGCCTCGAGCAAGGAGAAGCTGCCGTCCGCAAAGAACTGAAAACCCTTTGCAACAGCATTGTAAGTCCTCAAGAATTGGAAAAGGTCAAAAACAAATTTGAGTCCGAACACATATTTGGGCTCATTAGCTATTTGAACGTCGCCACTAACCTAGCCTACTTCGAGCTATGTGGTAAAGCCGAAGATCTACTCGACGAAGTAGCGCGATACAGGTCTGTAACACCCGATCAATTAAAATACGTTTCTGTGGCAGCTTTCAAAAATCCATGTGTCTTATACTATAAGCATCAACAGTCCTAAAAGAATTTCTCAGCGATGGCAAAATTGAGAAAATTTTCGGGTCGTACATGAACAATATGATCAGAAAATGATTACTTTTGCTCACTACAACACGAAAACAGCAAGTCTAAGAAAAGCAACAAGAAGCTAATCAATATTATATAATATAGTGAATTATGAAACCAACTCTATTTGTACTTGCCGCCGGCATGGGTAGCCGTTACGGTGGTCTCAAACAACTTGACGGACTAGGTCCCAACGGAGAGACCATTATGGATTATTCTATTTTCGATGCTATCCGAGGCGGTTTCGGAAAAGTAGTCTTTGTAATACGTAAAGATTTCGAAGACGATTTTCGTAACAAAATTTTAAGTAAATATGAAGGACATATTCCTACCGAACTTGTTTTTCAAGCAATAGATGCTCTTCCCGCAGGCTTTGAATGCCCAGCAGAACGCATTAAGCCTTGGGGTACAAACCATGCCGTATTAATGGGAAAAGACGTAATCAAAGAACCATTTGCCGTAATCAACTCCGACGATTTTTACGGACGCGATAGTTTTGCAGTTTTAGGAAAAGCTTTGTCTGAGATGAATGGCAAGAATAACGATTACTGCATGGTAGGTTATAGAGTAAGCAACACATTGAGTGAAAACGGTAGCGTTGCCCGCGGAGAATGCCGCACCGAGAACGGATATCTAACCAGTGTCATAGAGCGGACTTCTATAGACCGTATTGACGGTAAAATCATGTATAAAGACGAAGATGGCAAAATGGTAGAAATTGCCGAAAACACACCCGTATCAATGAACATGTGGGGGTTCACTCCAGATTACTTCGCCTACTCTGAAGAATACTTCAAAGACTTCCTCAAAGAGAATATCAATAAGCCAAAAGCTGAATATTTCATTCCATTGATGGTAAACAAACTGATCAACGACGACACTGCGAAAGTGAAAGTGCTCGACACCACTAGTAAATGGTTCGGCGTGACCTATGCTGCAGATCGTGAGGGTGTAGTAAACAAAATAAATGCACTGATCGAAGCAGGAGAATATCCTAGTTGCCTGTTCAAATAAGAGCAATCTCTCTCTAAGGGGAAAAACTAAATTACTTCTGCCACTCCAATAGTGGCAATAAGTACTATAAATATAATGATAGACCATTATATAAAGTCGGCAGACATAAAGATCTGCCGACTTTTATATTATATCTGCTACTCAACGAAGTTTGCCTTATCGGAAAAATCAGAAGGAGTATGCATAAAATCCCATCTTCATAATATCCTTTGCCACCTCCGTATGACACCATACGGCGCTGCCCCACAGCAGGTTAATGATGCACCGTATACAACGCCAGCGAAAAGAGGTCCCAAAATCGGCTTGAGAGCATATTGTGGGAGCAATATTTTCAGCGGACTTGAGTTTAGAACGAGTCTAAATTCTATGCTACAGATACCTGAGGAGCATATTCGTAAATAAACGAGTATGCTCTACCTTTTTTGATTAGCACCTCATTCTCGAAGAAAAACGGTGGGCAAGCGAATGCGACAACTCCTCGGATACCGCTTTTACATCTGCCTCTGCCTACATCGATATTTCTCAAATTCCTCGCATACTTCTTCGAACTTCATCGTTGTCACGTTCAACAATTGCGCACATGATACGGCTTCTGCCCTTCTTTCAAAATGTGTGTATCGTACCAACTGTTATTGATTGTTCCCATAGGTTGGTCATATAAGAATAAGTTCATAATTAAGGTCCGTAAGTATCACACGTGTGCGACATCTGTATCACACGTGTGATACTTCTATCTTATGCCTACGAAGCTGTAGTGTAATGAGTAAGTTTTCAGTAGCTTACTCATTACATATTACTTAGACATTATACAGAATTGCTTTTGCAGATGAGCCGTTTTAAGGAGTGGGCGAACTTACTTCAACCCCATATTTAACAGATTACAAAAGCTAGTTTTTTTACATTTTGTCGCAAAACTATACCATGTTCTGATAATTTTAAGCCAAATAGCTACCTTTTATTTTCATATTTTCTTTATTTAGATTTCTTAGTATAAAAACATCCTATATATTATTTTATTTCACAATAAATTATTAGCTTTGTTGAATTGAAAAAGACAAACCTATTAAATATAATAAATAATTAATTTATGAGCACATCTATTTTATCATTAGAACCAAAACTGATTTGGAAAGAATTCCATGCACTAACTCAAATACCTCGTCCGTCAGGACATACAGAGGCTGTTGCTAACTATTTAGTAAAATTCGCTCACGACCTAGGACTCGAAAGTTTCATCGATGATGCAGGCAATGTAATCATGAAAAAGCCGGCTACTCCTGGGATGGAAAACCGTAAGACCTGTATTCTGCAAGCCCACATGGATATGGTTCCTCAAAAAGGGACGGACTCCAAACACAACTTCGAAACAGATCCTATCGAAACAATTGTAGATGGCGATTGGTTGAAAGCTAACGATACCACCCTCGGCGCAGATGATGGGCTAGGTGTTGCAGCTATAATGGCTGTAATGGAAGAAAAAGACATCAAACACGGCCCGTTAGTAGCATTGATTACTCGCGACGAGGAAACAGGTATGTATGGTGCGTTTGGATTAAAGAAGGGCACTATAGAAGGTGACATTCTTCTTAATCTTGATTCTGAAGACGAAGGACAACTCTTTATCGGTTGCGCCGGCGGCATTGACATTATTGCCTCTTTAGAATACAAAGAAGTAGAACCATGCAAAGAATGCATAGCATTCAAAGCCCAAATAAAAGGCTTACGTGGTGGTCACTCAGGTTTGGAAATCAACGAAGGCCGTGCTAATGCAAACAAGCTGATGGCACGTTTTGTATATGACGCTATAGCAAAATTAGGCGCAAAATTAGCTAGTTGGGAAGGTGGTAACATGCGTAATGCTATTCCCCGCGAGGCTCATGTAACCGTGCTCGTTCCACCTGCAAATGAGAGCAAATTAAAAGAACTAGCGGCCAAATACGAAAAACTATTCAATGAAGAATTTAAAGGTATAGAAGAAGGCATCACATTCTGTACAGAGAAAGCAGAAAAGCCCAAAGGCATTGTTCCTCAAGAAATTCAAGACAATCTTGTTGATGCTATTTATGCTTGCCAAAATGGTGTAACCAGAATGATACCGTCTATGATGGATACTGTTGAAACGTCATCCAATTTGGCTATCATTACTATTGGAGAAGGTAAAGCTTCATTCCAAATTTTAGCTCGTAGCTCAAACGATGATATGAAAGAGTATCTTACACGTAGTCTGACTGCTTGTTTCAATATGGCGGGGATGAAAGTTGAAACCGAAGGCGGATATTCCGGTTGGCAACCCGACTTCGACTCTTCGATTCTTGCAGCCATGGTAAAATCGTATAAGGAGCAATTCGGCATTGATGCTAAAGTAGTGGTTGTTCATGCCGGATTGGAATGTGCAGTTATTGGTGCAGTAGTCGATGGTTTGGATATGATTTCATTCGGTCCTACACTCCGTTCTCCGCACACACCATCTGAGAAAGCCAATATTCCTACAACCAAAAAGTTCTATGAATTTCTGGTAGCTACACTGGCTAATACTCCTGTAAAAAAATAATCGATTATAAAAAAGCTTTACCAAAAGCTTTCACATAACACTTCACCCCTGCTACAGGCCTCTGCAGCGAGGGTGATTTTTTATTTGACAATACATAAACTCGCTTTAAACGAACAATTAATATACGCACAACTACCAAACAACACCTTGACATAATACTAGCTTAATATGCTAAAATGTTGCATCTAATTTCCATTTATATACGCCGGAACAGCAAAAATTAAGTATATATATACTTCTTACAATAAAAAGTTGCATTATTAAAAAGAATAGCATACTTTTGTCAACTGGAATTAAACAATATTGTTCAAACTACTGCCTAAAATGGAAAAAAAATTCAACGTAGCATTCATTGCTATCGCTATCTTTTGCCTTTCCCCTCTTTGTGGGAAAGCTCAGACAAGTCACAAAAATCAGTTATCACAATGGTATAAATCATACAATGATAGCACACATGGTGCTAACATTGATGAAGCTTTCAAATTTCTGGAACAAAACAAAAGCATCCCTCAAAAAAGAGTTATCGTCGGCGTTATTGATTCTGGTATCGACACACTGTCTACAGATTTGAAAGATGCACTTTGGACCAATCCTAAAGAGAAATTAGATGGAAAGGACAATGACAAAAACGGATATATAGACGATATACACGGTTGGAACTTTTTGGGAACAAAAGACAAAAGCTTTAACATGATTAGCGCAGGGACAGAAGAATTTAGACAGTTCAAGCGCCTGTACCCGAAATATAAAAATCTAACAAAAGAAACAGCCACACACAAAGCTGAGTTTGATTTTTATGAAAAGATGAAGAAAAAAGCCGGTATTGAGAGTTATATCAAGTTCTATCAATACAATATTCTAAAATTGAATGCTATTCAGAAAATGGATTCAATCTTAAGAAAAGTATCCAATATAAACAGAGACACTTTAACGATCAAAGCTCTTATGAGCCTCCCAATTAAAGAAAAAGAATGGGAAAGCAGTACCGAGATGATACTAGGAGATCTATTACAAAGCGATAAAGATGAGCTGTGGAAAAACCTAGCAATAAATAAAGGAAAGGAACTGGGCACCATCAAGAAACGAATAGATAGCATTGAACGAGACCCCGACAAGCGTTTGCTCATGGGCGACAATATGGAAGACGCATCCGATCGTTTCTATGGCAATTCAGTTCTACAGATAGACGGTTACGATCACGGGACTTTTATCGCAGGGGTCATAGCGGGGCAAGGCATCATAAACAAAGATTACCAAGGTGTTTACCCTGATGCCAAACTAATGATATTACGTTCTAGCCCCAATGGCGACGAATATGACAAGGATATCGCATCGGCCATCAGATATGCTGTAGAAAACGGAGCGAAAGTAATTAATATGAGTTTGGGAAAGTATACATCGCCAAACCCTCAAATGGTAAACGATGCTATTGCCTATGCGGCTAAAAAAGATGTTATTATTGTTCAAGCAGCAGGAAACAATAGCAAAGACATTGATTCTATAGACTATTTCCCCACAGGAAAAAATAATAAAGGCATTTTATATCCCAATTTTATCCGCGTAGGTTCTACCGATAGAAAGGGGAATATCTGTCGATTCTCCAATTATGGAAAGAATGCAGTACAAATATATGCTCCAGGAGAAGACATCATCTCAGTGATGCCCGGCAATGAATATGCTGCATCTCAAGGCACAAGTATTTCCGCACCCATCGTCTGTGGTATTGTCGCCATGCTAAGAGCATATTTCCCTAAATTGAAAGCAGCTCAAATTGTAGATATTATAAAAAGAAGTGGATATTCAACAAATAATTCAGCAGAAAATAATGTAAAATGCATAAATGCTTTAACAGCGGTAAAGCTAGCAATGACATATAAAAAGTAACTATGAAGAAATTTTATTTATTTAGTATTGCTTTAATCATTTCATCTTCCTCTTTTGCGCAAAAAACTGATTGGAAACACATAGAATCTATTTCATCAGACGGACTATCGTCGGCCTACTCTGACATTTCCATTTATCCAAGTTGGATAGAAAAATCTGACTACATAAGCTATAACACTAAAGAGAACAATACCAATGTCTATTACTTAATTAGTGCACGTACAGGTAAGAAAGAAAGACTGATAAAAGACATTACAAGTTTTTGCAAACAATATCAATCTATTACCGGCGACACTACCATAAATAAGAACAATTTCAAAATTTATGGATTTTCTATAAGGAATAATGACGCTAGTCACTTCTATTGGGAGAGAAAAAACAAGTGCATGGTGTATGATCGCAAGACAGGAATACTCAAATTGAGTAAGTCGTCAAACCAAAAAGAAAGAAATAATGCAAGATACCGTTTTAGTGACACATCTCACACTTCCGATTCAATCTTTACAATACTAGGAAGTGGATACAATTTATTTATTCGTAACAACCAAACAAAATCCATTCATCAGGTAACTTTTGATGGTAAGGAAGGAAACAGCTATACTAATCGATTCTCTAAAGATACCTTAGAGACAAATACAAAAGGGCAATGGATAGGACATCGTTACATTTGCATGATGCAAGACGTAAGCGAGATCAAAGACCTATATATTATAAATTCGCTAGACAAACCACGCCCTACCTTGAAAACAGTCAAAATGCCTATGCCCGGCGACTCGGGAATCAAAAGATTTAGTATCTGGTGGTACAATGCAGACACTAATGAGGGCAAATTACTACCAATCGACAAATATCCCGATCAATTTATTGACAGAGATTCACATTTCATTAACGACTACCTGTATTTCACAAGAAGAAGTCGCAAAGCAGACAAAGTAGATCTTTGTAGAATCAACATCACAACAGGCAAAGTACAAGAACTTATCACTGAAGAATGCAAGCCTCACATGAATTTAACCTTGTTTAATTACAAACTAGTAAGACAAGGCAATAAAATCATTTGGTGGTCTGAGAGGACAGGAAAAGGAAATTATTATCTATACGACAGCAATGGTAAATTTCTAAATCGCATAACTCAAGGCGATGATTTGATTGCAGGTAATATAGCCAACATAGATACAATAAAAAATGAGATTATATTTGCAGCTTATGGCAGTATAAAAGGAATCAACCCCTATTATACTCACTATTATAAGGTAAAATTGAACGGAAAAGGGCAAGTGCTACTTACCCCTGGCGATGGAGATCATGAAATAAGTTTTTCTTCGAACATGAAATATGCCATCGATCAATATTCCAGAATAGACATGCCCCCTCGTTACAATGTAATTAACCTCAAAGACCCACAAAAAACTTTTCCATTTGCCAAAACAAACGATGCAAACTTAAAAGAGGTTGGATGGAGAGCTCCTGTATTACTCAAAGTCAAAGCTGCTGATAAAAAAACAGACCTATATGGAGTGATGTATCTTCCGTCAAATATGGATGTAAACAAGAAATATCCAATCATTTCAAATGTATATCCCGGACCTCAAGACGACCAGATACCTAAATCATTTACAATAGATGATAATGGAAACCAAAGTTTAGCAGAACTTGGATTCGTTGTGATCAATGTAGCCGATAGAGGAAGTTCTCCTTGGAGAGGACACGATTTTTATTGTTTCAGTTATGGTAACCTAAGAGATTATCCATTGGCGGACGACAAATACGTAATAGAACAATTGGCAAAAGAATATTCTTATATCGACTTGGATCGGGTAGGTATTTACGGACACTCGGGCGGTGGTTTTCAAACTGTAGCAGCGATGCTTACATACCCCGACTTTTATAAAGTAGGAGTAGCGGCATCTGGAAATCATGACAACAATATTTACATCCAATGGTGGGGCGAAACTTTCCACGGGTTGGAAGAAAAGACAGATTCCACAACAGGCAAAGTACATTTTTCGTCACATATTCCGACCAATATGGAATTGGCCGGCAATTTGAAGGGGCGTCTATTGCTTTGCACCGGAGACGTTGACGACAATGTTCCCTGTTCTTCCACACTTAGAATGGCAAATGCTTTGATAGAGAAAAACAAACGCTTTGACATGTTCATCTTCCCGGGGAAAGACCACGGAGTAATGTGTCCCTATTACCAAAACTTAATCCGTTATTACTTTGTCGAGAATCTGATACATCCAACTACTAGAGACATGGATATTCTAAATCATAAATAAATTAGTGCGTAAGTATGAACAAATTGAAATTCATTTTATTTTTGTGCGTTTGCTTCATTTCAATATCGCTATTTTCACAACAAAACACAGGAAAAAAGAATGACGCCATGATATTGGTGAAAGTTGTTGTTGTAGACAAACAAGGCGATCCTCTACCGGGAGCATCCGTAAAAGTTTCAGGAAAAGCCCAAGGAGTCATTTCTGACGAAAAGGGTAGATTATCCTTATGGGTAGATAGAAACTCTTTGCTCGTCTTTTCGTATATAGGCATGCAACAAAAGAGTATAAAAGTAACTAAACCGTTATCGGGTGTTATAACTCTGGAAGACAATGTTGTAAGTCTGGATCAAGTGGTAGTAACGGGGTATACTCGAACAACGAAGCGCCGGACCACGGGTTCTCTAGCAACTTTATCAGAAAAAGATCTGAAGACTGCTCCTATGGCAAATATAGATATGCTATTGCAAGGAAAAATAGCAGGTGTAGATGTCAAAGCCATTTCGGGTAGACCGGGAGAGACAGCTAAGATACGAATAAGAGGAACAAACACGATAACAGGTAATGCTGAACCCTTATGGGTGGTAGACGGAGTTCCCTTACAACGAGATATTCCAAAAATATCAAGTAATCAAATTAAAGCAAATGATTTTAATGATATATTTTCCAATGGCATTGCGGGAATAAATCCCAATGACATTGAAAATGTAACTGTCTTGAAAGATGCTTCTGCCGCAGCAATCTACGGTTCTAGAGCTGCCGGTGGTGTCATTGTGATTACCACTAAAAGAGGAAAAGAAGGTAAAATGAATATCAGTTACTCGGCAAATATGTCGATCGTAACGAGCCCTCCTCATAATGCGGACCTCATGAATTCAAAAGAGAAATTGGCATGGGAACAAGAACTATGGAATGAGTTCTCTCAATCGCATTATGCCAATGGAGAGAAATATCCTGTAGTAGGAATTGTAGGAATGATTCGTGCCGGATATGGAAAATACAGAGGAATGACCGGAACTCAACAGGATGCAGAAATTGCAAACTTAGGAGCACACACCACCGATTGGTTCAAAGAATTATTCCAAAACTCCATTTCACAGAGCCATTATTTATCATTCTCCGGCGGTTCAAACAGAAGTACCTATTATGTATCCTTAGGTGTATCGCAAAACAACGGTTTAGTCAAAAAGACTAATTACGATCGATACAACATGAGTGCAAAAATAGATATGAAACCAAACGATAGGGTCAAACTTGGATTTACCTTCGACATGTCAATGCAAAAATCCACTTCCCCATCTCTCAATGTAGATCCGTTTCAATATGCATACTTTGCCAATCCATACGAAAGGCCTTTCAATAGTGACGGTTCATACGCAGCCGACAACACCTATTTCGCCCTCCGAATGGCCAATGGAGCATACGATTTACCCCAACCTCCGAGCGGATATAATATTTTCAGAGAAATGGACACAACTTCCAGTAAAAGCAAAAACTTCACAACTTCAGTGATAGGAGATCTGGATATACGTATGACAGATAATCTAAGTTTTGAAGGTATGGCTTCATACGGATATGTAGTCAATAACTCGGATAATATTAACGGAAAAGAATCGAATGCAGCATGGAATGACCGTCCTTTTGACAGCGGTTCATTTACATCCAAAAGAACTTATGGCTCTATAACACAAGCGTCCGCATACAACACAAATTATAATTTGAGAGGACAGCTGCATTATTTCAACACCTTCAAGAACGATCATTACATCAGCGTATTGCTTGGTAGTGAAATCCGAGGACAATATTCCAAGAGTATCTACGAAAAACGATATGGATACGACCCTGTTTCAGGTAATTCATCCATGCCCACCTATCCGGAAAATCCCAACCCTAGTTATTCCGATCTACTATCATACGCTGCCATAATGGATGCACTGTCAGGTCAAAGCATCTCTGAAGATGCATTTGCTTCTTTCTATTTCTCTATGGACTATGTATTCAAACAACGCTATGTTGCCAGTTTGACAATGAGAACAGACGGTTCCAACAATTTCGGTAGCAAAGAACAATTCAATCCAACCGGTTCTTTCGGTCTTTCTTGGAATATTGACCAAGAACCTTTCATGAAAAAGTTTAAGCCCATAATAAGTAGCATGTCAATGCGTACGGCATTCGGTTATACAGGTAATATCAACAAGAGTGTCTACCCTCAACTTGTAATGGACTATGAATCGACATTTCGTAAGACAGATACAGACTACTATAGAATGGGAAGCATTAGGAATGCTCCCAATCCACGTCTTCGCTGGGAAAAGAATAGAGATATGAAAGTATCATTGGATGTTGGTTTATTCAACGAACGCATTCATGTGCAAGGTGAGTTATACGATCGTCGAACCAGCGATGCCGTGACAAGCATAACAGTACCTTCGACAACCGGATTTTCTTCACAGAGCTACAACACTTCTGAATTATTAAATCAAGGTGCGGAATTGTCTTTATCAGCGCATATCATAAAAAGCAATAACTGGAATCTTTCGGCGAGTGCCAATCTTTCCTATAACAGGAACAAACTCTTAAAGTTCAACTCCCCCTCATCAGGCCTATATGCTGGGAATTATGTAGGGTATCCTCTAGGCTCTATCTTCAGTGGAAAAATGATGGGAATTGATAGAAAATTGGGCATTTATACTTATCAGGCTCGTCCGGATGCTGTATTCTCCACCCCGGCCGACAGAAACAATGCCGATAACTATTTGTTCTATTTAGGAACATCAACAGCTCCTACAAATGGAGGTTATTCTATCAACCTATCCTACAAACGCTTATCTATCAACATGGGAGGTTCTTATTCTTTTGGTGGAAAGGTTCTAAAAGATGTCAGTTGCCCTGTATCCTATTCAAGCATTTCGGGTACTGTAGTAGAACCAATCCCTGCAAGAATAAACGACTTATATGTCAACCACTTAAACGTATCGCGCAATGCCACAAAGCATTGGACTCCAGACAACCCTATCACCAACGGGAATCCACGTATCATAGATGCCTATGGTGAGTATCTGGGATTGAGCAACTACATGGTAAGCAGCAGCGTTATAACAAACGCATCAATGATGCAAAGCGTTTCGTACTTCAAGTTAGGATCAATTTCTCTGGGATATTCATTAAAAGAATCTTGGATTAAGAAGTTCTGGTTGAGTTCACTCTCACTTTCGGTTACCATGAATAATATCTTTATCTTAACCAACTACAAAGGACTAGATCCTGAAACACCGGGCGCTGTTTATCCAATGGCACGGACATATTCAATGGGAATATCTATCGGTTTTTAACGAAAAAGAATATGAAGAAGTTATATATTTGTTTACTAATTGCTTTTATAGGAAGTTCGTGTAAAGGATATTTAGATATCAAACCTTACGGACGAACGATTCCTAAAACGGCCGAAGAATTCTCGGCGCTAATGCATAAACACTTGGACGAATTGGACAACGGTAGTTCCAATTACTTTGTGGGCAATGCCCAGTTACTACTGCAATGGGATGTCGAATGTGGTGATGACTTTGAGGCTTGCCTTACCGAACCGGGCGGCAATACTCTTGCTATCTATACAGGTTCGCTACTCAACCTTTCGTCGGCATCTACAGAATATGCCCAATTATATGCTGTCATACGCGATTGTAACATCGTTTTGGGTGAAATGAAAGAAGATGGGACGACCTTATCGAACAAAGTACGCGCTACGGCCTACGCGCTACGTGCCGTTTGTTATTACCAATTGTTGCGTACATATTGCGAAGTACCCGAGACAGGTAAATTTGAGGAGCAATTGGGAGTTCCACTCGTCAAATCTTTCGACATGGAAGAGCGTCCCATAAGAAGTTCTATGCAAGCCACCATCGATTTGATCGAGAGTGACCTCAAAGCATCTATCAATTATGAATCTACAGACGACCTTTATCGCTTTACGCAAGATGTGTGCAAAGGCTATTTGGCACGGTTATATTTTTGGACCAAACAGTGGGACAAAGCTTTGGCATTATCACAAGAGATGCTAAAGAGTCACCCACTAATCGATGCAGATGCATACAAAACGATGATGCAAAGCACTTTCAAAATAAGTGGAAATCAAATTATTAAAGCCTATAGGTCGTATACCAGCAGCACAAGCACTGAATATACAGCAGCAGTCAATATTATCAAATTTCGTCCTGTAAGCAAAAGATTTATAAACCAATTCACCACCGAAGAAAGGACAACCGACGTACGTTATTCAATAGATGTGAATAGAAAAAGACAAACTATAAAACCCTTTTTCTGTGGCATGAGGTCGGCTGAGTTCAAACTGATGGAAGCAGAATGCTACTATCACCTAAGCAAGCCCGACGAAGCATTGGCTTCAATCAATGACTTGCGCAGCCTCCGCATCAGTAATTATAAGAATTTTACGATGAGCACATTACCTTCTCTCAACCCCGACGAGATTATTAAGGTAGATGTAGAAGGCAAAGTTTTAACACCATTAATGGGTCTAATACTCAACGAGCGTAGAAAAGAGATGTTCCTAGAAGGAGATCGATTCTTTGAATTAAAGCGCAATGGCAGCCCGGAGTTTTGGGTCGCTTATAACGGAAGGAAATATACAACACAGAAGTTTATGTATACATTCCCACTACCGGCTACCGATATCGAAATCGTTCCGGGACTAAAACAGAATCCTGGGTATACCGAACTCGTAACTGATTAAATAAAGAAGAATACAATATGAAAATGACTATTCATCGTATCTATTTATTAATTATATTAATATGTAGCGTAGCATGTTTCACTTCATGCTCAAAAATAGACGAAGTACCTCCTCGTCAACAACAGAATTCGAGCTCTAAACATTATAAAATGCCAGACCCAGCTCCGCTATCTGTCAATGAAAGCGACTCTGTCAACTCAATTAAGAATGAATATCGAAACAATACAAATTAAATTATAAACCCCAAATTGTATCATTATGAGAAAATTTATTTACGCATTATTAGTAACATTAGTTGCTATAACGACATCGTGTTCAACAAGCGATAACACCGTAGTTCCTCAACTAAATCTGGGACAAGCGGCATACACTTTAGCCAACGGTACGGTAAAACTAAAATTGGAAGCCGATGTTGCCCCTACCACAACAATAAGCGTTCCTGTTACCATAAGCGGAACGGCGGCTGAAGGAACAGACTATACCATTTCAGGCAAGTCTTTCGAACTAAAAGCGGGAGAGAAAGAAGCGTTTATTACATTGACACGTGTAACAGTTCAAGACAGCAAGACACTTACCGTTACACTAGGAGCGGCTCCTCAAGGTTTTGAGAATGGCACCATGAATTATACGACAGTAAATTTACTAGGAAAGGATGCTGCCGTATTTTCCTTCGAAAACTATGCCGACCAGCTAACTCTGTCAAAAATATACACCATCGTCCTCCAAAAAGCAGACGGTTCTATCTACAACGCCTCAACAGCAACAGAGTTTGAAGTAGAAGTAGACCCCTCTTCTACCGCAGTAGAAGGAACACACTTCAAGTTTACAAACAATGCAAAAACCTTCACCGTAAACGCAGGCAAATCTAAAGGAACGATTTCATTGGATTTCTTAAAATTGGAAACCGGCAAAAATACGATTGTCTTAAAGCTAAAAGAGAAAACTGGCTTTAACTACGGGAACAATGATAAATTGACCATTACAATCGTTGGACCAACAACATTTAATGGCACATGGGCTTTTAGTGAAGTATCACCTGCTATCAAAACATGGTGGGCTAACGACTGGCTTGCAAATACAGATGACCTCGTAACAGGAACAAGCGCCGACCAAATTAAGTTTGAAGGAAGTTCATATCAATCATATACATTCACTCCAACCATTTCCGGCAAATTAAAGAATTATTTCACATCTGCTTGCACTGCAACCTTTGTAAACGAACGCCAAGAGAAAATGCAAGAAGAAGGAGGTATGCCTCCACGTCAAGTAACTCTATCTGTTTTAAAGTTTGATAAAATCAACACCAACATCTCGGCAACAGATTCAAAAGTTCAAGCAGCAGTAGTAGGTTTCCGTATATTCAAGAACGACAATTCTGAAGAAATATTGGAATGTACCATCTACGATTACGAACCTACCGCCGACACATGGAAGGACATCTATGAAACAATGAAATACGAACCCAGTGACCCTCTCATGTTGACTGCTCCAATACGTGTTTATTTCAAACGAGTAAAATAAAAGATTTAGAATGGAGGGAAACTCTTTTCCTTAACAATATTCCGCTCTAAATAATTAAAGTGAACCCCGAAAGTTAGTTATAAACTTTCGGGGTTCACTACATTTTAAACGATACCCTTCTTTCGAATCCCAGAGGATAAAGACTTCTTCACTGGAAAACGGTTCCATTAGTTATTTGAGTTGAGTATAAGAACTCAGATATATTGTTGCGAACGCGGCGGTCTATATCGACAAAGTCATGTTGCAATCTGCGCACTCTACAATTCGTACGTCTCCGCTACGGTGTTGTAATTAAAGCCACAATGTTCTAAACGTCCCATAATTCCTTTTTAAAAGGGCGAAGTATGTGCAACATACAGATGAAAATTGGTTCATATCAGAAAGGTCTCATCTCTTTGTACCGAGAAGAATGTCGTTCCACATATGTGATTCGATCAACTCATATATGTGATTCGATCGTTCCACAGATGTGAGTTGATCGAATCACATATGTGGAACGACAAAACGTTAATGAGCTGGCAGAAATGCCTTAAATACGACAACCAAGATTCAATAAGATGTGAACAAAAAGCCTTCCCTTAGGGAAGAGCCGGGCACTTCCATGTACAAGCGATAAGCAAGGGAGTCTGCATACGGTGCACACACCACAGATACCGAGTAATGACTTAATCAAAAGCCCTCAGTTAACTTTTATTACCAATTTATTTCATTTTGTCATGCAATAACGGATATTAATTTGTATTTTTGTAATGAAAGGGATTACCTTTTAAAGACAGAAAGTCAAGAACTACCAAACATCACCAAATATGAAAAGAAAGTTTGCCATTGTCACATCGTTTTTACTCATTCTTTTTGCAGTAAATATTTCAGCACAATCTTACGATAATTTGTGGAAACAAATTATTGAAACACAGAAGAAAGAGTTACCTAAGACTGTCATTGGCCTATGCGATAAGGTTATTGCAAAAGCTAAGAAAGAAAACAACCATGGACAATTGCTCCAAGCCTATTTTATACGGATGGTTAACAAAGAAGGCATTTCGAATGACAGCACCTACAGTCAACTAAAAGAACTGGAGCAATGGGCTGCAACATCCAATCAACCTACAGAACGAATGATACTTCATTCCATCTTGGCAAACTTCTACGCCCAGTATGCCTCAAACAACCGCTACGAAATGCCTACCAATGTGACAGGAATAAAGCCTGTAGAAGACATTAAAGAATGGACGAGAGTACAATTTTGGGATGCGACAATCAAGCACCTGAATGCTTCTCTCGAAGATGAAAAATTGCTTCACTCCACCAACAGCGAAAAATATGTTCCCTTTGCAAAACAACAATGGGCAAGTATTTATTACAAGCATGACCTACTCCACGTACTTGGATATAAAGCGATAAACTCACTTGAAACATTCAGAAATGTCGCAGACAAGAATCAAGGAGTAGAGGTCTCTCAACGAATCGTTCAAATATACAACGACCTGATAACAATATACAAACAAGCGAATGAAGAAAGTGCCGTTATCCTCACCACGCTCAATAAACTCAGATTTGAATATCACCTTTCGGGCAACAACCGGAAATATCTTTCGGGGTTGGAGCAACTGTTATCGCAAACAAATCCTTCGAACGAAGTGCGTGCTGAAATTCTAACCGCAAAAGCCCTCTATTATTCACAACAGAAGAAACAATATCTTAAGAAAGCACTTGCAACCTACGAAGAGGTAATCACTCTTTACCCCAACTATGCACGCATAAATGTTGCCAAACAAGAGAAGGCATATATTACTCGACCTGTAGTAACATTGAAGAATTTGGCAAACGTAGTATACCCCAATAGCAAAATAAGGATACTAGTCAATCATCGCAATGCAGATAGCTTTGACCTGCTTTACTATCGCCTTCCCGAAAACTTACCATCCAAAGATATTAAGATATCGAACTGTAAGTTAGAAAGCAGTCAGCATTTTATTCTGAAGAATTCATCAGACTATCAAAGCAAAAAGGACTCCTTTCAGATAAATACACCGGGATTTGGTACATACGCTGTTATAGTAAAGACAGGAAACGATGAAAGCTATTTAAAAAAGGCTCCGGAAAGAATCATTCGCACGACTAAGCTAAAAGTTCTAGTCATGGAAACCGACAAAAAGAAAATAGATGCTGTTGTAGTAGATGCCAATACTGGAGAACTCGTTAGCGGTGCTTCGGTCGAGTTGGCAAACAACAATGAAAAACTCATCACAAAACAGACGACCGATGTTCAGGGTAGGACTACCTTCATTACAAATGATAACAATCTCAAAATAAGAGCAACAAAAGACAATGATAAATACACGGAATATCAGTTTACCAATAGTTGGTATTATCGATATTCGGGAGAAAAAGCTGAGAAAGACAATATCCTATTAATAACCGACCGCAGCATTTACAGACCGGGGCAAACGGTTTATTTAAAAGGTATCGTATACAATCAGAAAGGAGATAGTACCAAAGTCTGCTCAAGCAAAACGCTCCATGTTTTACTACGCGATGCCAATGAGCAAGAAATAGCAAACAAGGAAGTCACAACAAACGAATTCGGTTCTTTCGATTTGCAATTTATATTACCTTCGACATGCCTCAATGGCAGATTTACAATCCATACTGAAATGGGACAGACCTCGTTCAAAGTTGAAGAATATAAACGACCGACTTTCGAAGTAACAACCAACGAAATAAAATCGACGTACAAACTGGGCGACACCATACATATAACGGGCCATGCACAATCGTTCTCGGGTATTCCTATCACAAGCTGCTACGCTAAATATACGGTCAATAGAAACAAATATATGAAATGGCGCACTTTGGGTCAGCAAATCATAGCAACCGATAGTGTAAAAATAGATGCCAACGGTAATTTCGATTTACCTGTTGCACTAACCTCCGAATCTCGAAACATAGACAATGACAACGAGGAAGAAGATACACAAGTCATTGAGGCTGTAGAAGGCGACGATGATATACAATCGGATGAAACTACAGAGGAGGACGAAGAGAATGGACTCACTTATTATACTTTCAATGTAAATATCGAAGTCACCAATCTGGCAGGAGAAACACAAAATGGAAACGTAGCATTGGCAGTAGGTTCCCAATCGCTGATATTGAATCGTGCTTCGGAAGAAAATATTTGTAAAGACAAAGCGGTTAAAGTATGCCTTGGAGCGACCAACTTGCTGCAAAAGCCCGTTGATACGACTATCAATTACGCACTGTATTCGGTAAAAAAAGGAGAACAAAATAATCTTGTTGATAAGGGTAGCATTACAGCCAATAATTCTTTCGACAAAGAAGAATGGCGCAAACTTCCATCAGGCAAATACGAACTCCGAATGACAGCAACAGATTCGCAAGGCAGAGAAGTGAAGCGAACAGAAAGTCTCGTTTTATTCTCAGCTACCGATAAGCAACCGGCAGACGAAAGCAATATCTGGCTTTATATTCCCAATAAACAGAAAGATGGCAAATGCTATACGGATCCCAAACATCCTGCACAATTTTATTTTGGCACCGCACAAAAGGATGCAACGGTCTTGATGGACATCTTCGCCGACGGAAAACGCATAGAAAGTAAAGTATTGAAACTGTCGAACGAGATAAAATCATTTGAGTATCCCTATAATCCATCCTACAAAGACGGTATTTCATTCAACTTCTGCTTTGTGAAAGATAACTTGCTATTTCAAAAGGAAGCAACCTTCACCCTGTCTCTTCCAGAGCAACAATTGCGCCTGAAATGGAGTGTCTTCCGCGACAAAATACACCCGGGACAGAAAGAGGAATGGAAACTCAACATACAGACTCCGCAGGGTAAACCGGCAAATGCAGAAATGCTAGCTTTCATGTACGACGCTTCGCTAGATAAATTGACTCCGCACCACATCTACGGAGAAGTATTTTATCCGCGTTATATACAAAATCAGGATTGGAATACCTCCTATCAAAGCAGATATGATGAAACATACTTCGGTATCATTAACTCTTATAATATAAAACAACTGGAGTTCGACCATTTATTGGATGTAAACGAGTGGATAAACATGACCAATGACTGGAAAAGACATAGAAATTTAAGAATCAGAGGCAGAGGACCAATGTTGGCAAAAAGTTCTTCTCCACTGATGGAATTGAACGAAAGACAAGTTGTAGAAGTAAAAGGAAATGATGAAAAAAATGATAAAGAAATAACTGAGCTGAACGAGGTTGTAGCGATGGGAGTTAATTCAAGAAAGAAAGACGAAGCAACGTCCAACCAACAGCCTATACGCTCAAACTTTGCCGAGACAGCTTTCTTCTATCCCAGCCTCCGCACCGATTCCAAGGGAGATGTATCTATCGTATTCACCTTGCCCGAAAGCCTTACTCGCTGGAAATTTATGGGGTATGCCCATACCAAAGAGATGCTCAACGGTATGCTCGGCGGAGAAACCGTTGCTTCTAAAGAATTGATGGTTACGCCCAATATGCCCCGGTTTGTACGCACGGGAGACCATGTGGTTATTGCTGCAACGGTATCGAATATGACAGATAAAGCGATTAAAGCCAATGTAAAATTCGAGTTATTCGATCCCAAAACCGAGCAAACTATACTTAGCCAAAACAAACCGTTATCATTGGGTGCTCAGAAAAGCGAAGGCACTTCGTTCGACTTCACCGTCAGCGAACGTTACGATATTCTTGGTGTAAGAATCGTTGCCGATGGAGGAACTTTCAGCGATGGCGAACAACATCTTCTGCCTGTATTAAGCAATAAAATCATGTTGATCGAATCAATTCCTCTACCCATTCGAGGCAATCAGAGTAGAGAATTTTCACTCGACAAACTATTTAATAATCACAACAAGACTGCCACAAAGCGAAGTCTGACGATCGAATACACAGGCAATCCATCCTGGTATGCCATCCAGGCACTACCTTCACTGGCCTTACCTCAAAGCGACAACGCCATTTGTTGGGCAATAGCATTATATGCCAACTCACTGGCTTCGCATATTGCAAACTCCACTCCTCGCATCAAAAATATATTCGACAGTTGGAAAGCAACGGGGCAACCGAAAGAAAGTCTGTTGAGCAATTTACAAAAGAATCAAGAGCTAAAGAATATTCTACTCAACGAATCACCGTGGGTACTCGAAGCTAAAAGTGAACAAGAACAAAAGGAACGGCTCTCTACCCTCTTCGATTTGAACAACATTCAAAACAACAATCTTACGACTATCAAGAAATTGCAGCAACTGCAAAACGAAGATGGTAGCTGGAGTTGGTTCAAGGGAATGCGGGGCAGCGAATATATCACCGAGTATGTGATCAGACTAATAGCTCGCATTCATCTACTTACAGGACAGCCGCTATCGGAAGAAGTGAAAACCATGCAACAAAAAGGAATCGGTTTCCTTCACGGCGAAAGCCAGCGTCAGTACGAATGGATCAAGAAAGCAGAGAAAGAAGGTCAAAAGATAAAAGGTATATCATATAGCGCACTCCGTTATTTATACCTATTGAGTATCACCGATTCTCAAATTCCCAATCAATACAAAACGCAATACAACTATTTCTTGAATAAGATAGACGAAGTGCCTTCTTCTCTGGATATACAAGAGAAAGCACTGGCTGCTGTCATCTTAAAACAGGCAGGCAAAACAAAGGCTGCCTACGAATACATGGCATCAATCAAAGAACATCTCACAAAAAGTGACGAACTCGGCGAGTACTTCGATTTCAACAACGATCCTTTCTCGTGGGGTTGCATGCATCTCAATGCGCATACGGCAGCCATCGAAGCGTTCGAGAACGTAACCAACGACTACGAGACAGCACAAGAAATGAAACTCTGGTTGCTCAAACAAAAACAAACTCAGCTATGGGATACTCCCGTATCGACCGCAGATGCCATCTGCGCATTAATCGGAAAGAGTTCAGATATCCTATCAAACAAAGGCGTTGTCAATATTAGCATCGCAAACCGTAAGCTCAGTACAGATGACAGCAACACGACCACTGGCCTCAGTTATCTTAAAGAAAATTTCACAGACCAGCCTACAATAAATGCCCGCAGCATCAAAGTAGAGAAGAAAGATGCCGGCATAGCTTGGGGAGCCGTTTATGCTCAATTTACAGAAGATATCAGCAATGTCAAACAACAAGGTAGTGAATCATTCAGTGTCCAGAAGGCTCTGTTGGTCAAACGCATTGTCAACAACGTGGAAGAACTCCAACCCATCACCGATCGGAACGAACTGAAGATAGGCGACATTGTCACGGCACGTTTGGTCATCAAACTAAACCGAAAGATGGATTTCGTACAACTCAAAGAACAACGCGGCGCTTGCTTTGAACCGATGACACAACTATCGGGATACCGTTACGAGGCAGGAACTGGGTACTACGAAGAAATAAAAGATGCTTCGACCAACTTCTTCTTCGACTCGTTGCAGAAAGGCACTTATGTGTTGGAAATAAATTATCGAGTAAGCCGAGCAGGAAGTTACGAAGCGGGGCTCTCGACCTTGCAATGTGCCTATGCTCCAGAGTTTGCTGCACACTCCGAGTCTATGCGAATAACAGTCAATAAATAGTGAATTAACGCCTATTAACCAGTTTAGTTCCCTCAGCTGAATAGTTTTTCCTATTTTTGCAAGACAAACAAATGGATTAATGAAATTGAAAAAGATTTTACTATATAGCATTTTATTTGCTACGTCATCGGTTTTTGCCCAACCACGCATCTCGTCGAATACCGAAAGAGTTAACTTAAACAGGATAGAGTGGAAGAAACCGGTCAAAGTGGAATATATTATAACCAACTCCGGCGACAAGCCATTGGTTATTAACAAAGTGATTACTTCTTGTGCCTGCACTGTTGCCGACTGGACGAAAAGCCCTATCGCACCCGGCGATAAAGGAAAAGTGGTTGCCACATTCGATGCTCAGCTATTGGGACATTTCGAAAAAGACGTGTGCATATACAGCAATGCTACGCCTCATCTGGTCTATCTCACCTTTGGTGGCGAAGTGGTAAATCAGGTGAATGACCTATCGAGCACGCACCCCTACAAGATAGGCAATATCGCTATAGACCGCACCTCTATCAATTTTACCAATGCACACCGTGGCGACCAGCTGACGGCGACCCTCGATATCGTCAATCAGTCGGACAGACCATACGAGCCTATATTAATGCACCTACCAAGTTATATCACAATGAAAAGTAACTCGAATATGTTGCTCAAGGGACAGCGCGGTATTATCAAACTGACACTCGATACGAAACAACTGAATGATGTGGGCGAAATTCAAAACTCGATTTATCTTTCACGATTCAACGGTGATAAGATCTCTCCCGAGAATGAGATACCCATTTCTATCGTTCTTTTGCCCGATTTCTCAAAGATGACAGAGGCCGACAAACAAAAGGCACCGATCATAAACATCACGGATACGACATTCAACATAGCCAAAGATGTTGTTGAGAAAAGCAAAATAACCAAAGAAATAACGATCACCAACAAGGGGCTTTCGCCATTGGTCATCACCAAAGTTCAAGTATTCAATTCGGCTATCAGCGTGGCTTTGAAGAAACGCGTTCTGCAACCCAATGAAACAACAACTCTTAAAATAGACGTAAAGTCTCATACGCTAAAGAACGACAAGAACAAAACGCATATTCTGATTATCAGTGACGATCCAATCCATCCCAAGATGGATATCAATCTGATTACATCAAAACAATAAAATTTCTATAAGAACGATGGAACACCCCGAAAATGATGCAGAATACAAAGGATTGGCAGTAAGCGCCGGCGTAGAACAACCGTCGACCATCAATCCTTATTTGAAGCCACGCCCCAGACGTCATTTGATGACCTCCGGCGAATATGTGGAAGGTATTGTAAAAGGAAATATTACCGTACTTAGCCAGGCTGTCACACTCATCGAATCGGTACGCCCCGAACACGAAGCCATTGCGCAAGAAGTAATAGAAAAATGTCTCCCGTATTCAGGAAATTCGGTACGTATCGGAATCAGTGGCGTTCCGGGTGCAGGCAAGAGTACTTCCATCGATGTTTTCGGCATTCATGTATTGGAAAAAGGCGGTAAACTTGCAGTGCTTGCCATCGACCCCAGCAGCGAACGAACCAAAGGCAGCATATTGGGCGACAAGACCCGTATGGAGAAACTTGCCGTTCACCCGAACTCATTCATACGCCCTAGCCCAACTGCGGGTTCATTGGGTGGTGTAGCGCGTAAAACACGTGAAACGATCGTACTTTGCGAAGCTGCCGGTTTTGATAAAATATTTATCGAGACAGTCGGAGTCGGTCAAAGCGAAACGGCTGTTCATTCGATGGTAGACTTCTTCTTACTCATACAACTGGCAGGAACCGGCGATGAGCTCCAAGGCATCAAAAGGGGTATCATGGAAATGGCAGACGGTATCATCATCAACAAGGCAGACGGTAGCAATATAGATAAGGCCAACCTTGCAGCAACTCAATTTCGCAATGCGCTGCACTTGTTCCCTACCCCAGAATCCGGTTGGACGCCCAAGGTGCTGACTTATTCAGGATTCTACGGTATTGGAATCAAAGAGATATGGGATATGGTAGACGAATATATCGCCTTTGTCAAAGAAAACGGATATTTCGACTATCGCCGAAATGAACAAAGCAAGTATTGGATGTACGAAACCATCAACGAACATCTTCGTGGAAGTTTCTATCACAACAACACCATTGTCGGGATGCTTCAGCAAAAGGAAAACGATGTATTGAACGGCAAACTCACATCGTTTGTAGCAGCCAAACAACTGCTAGACGAATATTTCAAGTTACTGAAATAACAGCTAATATCCTTCTTAGGCAAACGAAACGATAACTCTTACAATTCTTTCCCCACTTGTTCAAAATCGGTACGCGATTTGCTCAACGTCACATAAGATACACCCAGTATAATAAGAATGATGGCAATGGCTTTCATCCAATTGA
This sequence comes from uncultured Bacteroides sp., assembly GCA_963676865.2. Classification (GTDB taxonomy): domain Bacteria; phylum Bacteroidota; class Bacteroidia; order Bacteroidales; family Bacteroidaceae; genus JAAYUD01. Next base: position 1,162,310 of record CAXXSS010000001.1, read on the forward strand.
GATCGTCAATCCCCATCATTACCATAACCAATGCGACGATGATAGGCTGAATATAGTTGTACATGCTCACAATAGTGGGGCGCAGCAAACGCTGACTGCTCATCAGGCAGATGTAGGCTAAGAAAGTACTTCCTATTACCACATATCCCAGACGAAGCCAAAGGGCTACCGAGAAACTCGAAAAATCGATTGAAACGACATCGGCATAAGAGAAGGGAATAAAACAAACAGAAGCATAAATAAACAACCACTTGCAGATGGTAATAGGAGAATATTTCACAATTAAGTCTCTAAAGAGTACCAAGTAGAATGCAAAACTGATTTGAGAAACGAGGCATAGCACATCTCCCATCAGATTGCCCGGATGACGTCCCGTTGTCTGACTATTCAACATCAAAATGAAAACACCCATGGCACCGACAAAAACGCCCATCACTTTCATGCCGGTTATCGGCTCCTTCAGATAGATAGCAGCAATAATCATTGTAATAATGGGCATGGCAGTAGTGACGATCGAAGCATCAAGAGCGGTAGTATACGAAAGCCCGAAGAGGAACATTCCCTGATTGAGAACAACACCCAGCAGAGCGGCAAAAAACAATTTGAGCATGTCTTGATGATGCACATGTTCTTTGGGAAGAAACAAAGAGAAGGTCCAAAACACTAAAGCCGCTACGACCATGCGAATCGTAGTCACGGTAAGAGCCGAAAGCTCTCCCAATATAGTTTTGCCTATCGATGCATTCAATCCCCATAAAGCATTGGCTACCAATATGGCAGCATGCCCTCTCATATTTCTATCGTTTGGCATTTCTTTCGTATTTATTAATAATTTCCTCACAAAAGTAACAATAAAATCAGAAGAATGATTAACTTTGAAGAAAGAAATACTAATCATTACGACGATGAGGACAAGAGCTAATTACATTCGACGGATAGAAATACAAGGGCTTTGGAACAAATATAATATTGCTTGGGACCTAAGGCCCGATGTAAATATTCTGTCGGGAGTGAACGGTGTAGGCAAGACAACGATCCTAAACCGCTCTGTCACCTTTCTCGAGAGTATAGCAGGGGAAGCGACCAATGGTGTGATTGATGGCGTACATCTCGATTTCGATCCGGCAGATGCTACATACATCGTTTACGACTTTATCAGAAGTTACGACCGCCCGTTGATACAGGGAGATTTTACAGCCCGAATGGCAGATAAGAATGTAAAATCGGAGCTCGACTGGCAAATATACCTCATGCAAAGACGATATCTGGACTATCAGGTAAACATTGGCAATCGTATGATAGAACTTTTGGCAAGTAGAGATGAAGAAGATCATATAAAAGCCGCCGCGATATCAAAGCCGAAACAGATATTTCAAGATAGTATTGACGAGCTATTCAGCTATACCAATAAAAAGATAGCACGCAAGCGCAATGATATTTCTTTTTATCAAAACGACGAACTATTGCTGCCCTTCAAACTGTCATCCGGCGAAAAACAAATGTTACTCATCCTGCTCACCGCACTCGTTGAAGATAATCAACACTGCGTATTGTTTATGGACGAGCCGGAAGCTTCTCTACACATCGAATGGCAACAAAAGCTGATAGGAAAAATCAGAGAACTCAATTCCAATGCACAAATCATATTGACAACTCACTCTCCGGCCGTCATCATGGAAGGCTGGGTAGACAAAGTGACAGAAGTCGAAGATATAACCACTAATTCCAAGAGTATCCAACCATGTCGCGCAGATTAATCGATAATTTATCATCGAATTACTTTGGAGCGGCACACAATCTATACCCCAAACGCCAGCGACAACGTATTGTGGCATACGTAGAGAGTTACGATGATGTGGCTTTCTGGCGTAACATTTTGTCGGAGTTTGAGGACAAAGACCACTACTTTGAAGTAATGCTACCTTCACAGACAACCCTGGCGAAAGGTAAAAAAATGGTGCTGACCAATTCGTTGCAAGCAAATCAGTTGGGACCAAATCTTATTGCCTGCGTAGACAGCGACTACGACTTTTTACTGCAAGGAGCAACAAAAGTATCGGACGATATCAATTCCAATCGTTACGTTTTCCAGACCTATGCGTATGCAATAGAAAACTATCAATGCTATGCCGAAGGGCTACACGATGTCTGCGTTCAGAGCACATTGAACGATAGGCAAATACTAGATTTTGTAGCTTTCATGGAACAATATTCGGAAATTGTTTATCCGCTCTTTTTGTGGTGTATTTGGTTTTATCGAAATCACGATACCTATACATTCCCCATGCACGAATTCAATGACGCCGCACGACTTTTCGGCGATGTAGACGTCAACAATCCGCAACAAAGCTTGTACGAGGCCGAACGTCACGTTCGATCTTCGTTACATCGGCTGCGCAACAAGTTCGGTGCGACCCAAACCAAAGTAGATACTCTGGGCGAAAGTCTCAAACGGCTGGGATTGAACCCGAAAACGACCTATCTCTATGTACAGGGACATCATATCAAAGACAACGTGATTATGAAACTCCTTAACCCTATTTGTAACGTTCTTCGGAGGGAAAGAGAAAACGAAATAAAGAAGCTTGCCGAACACGAAGAGCAATACCACAACGAGATAACCAGCTATGACAACAGTCAGGCATCGTTAGAACTGATTCTTCGCAAAAGTACTTCTTACCAAACGCTCTATCTCTATCAATGGCTTCGTGAAGATCTGACAGACTTCATGAACGAAGTCACTAAAAAGCAACAAGAAAAGCCCAATTAAGAAATAGATTCATCGCAAATACGCAGGCTAAAGTATCTTTTTGAGCCGATACAAGTAACCTACCTTGCTACGAAATTTCTTCACTCCCATCATCGTCAGGTGTATGCCAAAGGTGTTGATAGATATATCGCACATGGTAGAAGGGCTGTATTTGCGCAACGTTTCGTAGATTTGCGAGATGGAGAGATTTTTGACGTTCTCTTCAGGATCCTCTTCTGAAGGCATCTGAAAGCAGGCATGGAAAATAGGCTCTTCTATCGGGCGTTTGGTGTAGGCTACGTTGCGTTCAACGAGCCGAGTTTCTTCGCATGGTTGTAGCCAATGCCGCTTTTTCAAGCTAATCTCGTATTTAAGCTGTGCATAGAGCTGGTCGTAGTTTACCCGCAATTTGGTAATCCGGTCTTTCAGCTCAATTGGTATGAACCGACGCGAACCGGTGGGATCGGTCAGTAGCTCCCGATAGTTGGCGGTCCCGATGAAGGAGGCGGTGCGTTGCTTCTGCTCGTACTCGGCACTGCCGTAAGATTTAGTACTCGTATCTGCCATCTGAAGAATGTTTTTCAATCGGGCACACTTCGCTTCTCCCATGCGGTTGAACTCGTCAATATTGATAAGTGCGTATTTCGACAGTTTGGGCACGGCGTTGCTTCGAGTGGTCAGGTCGAATTCGTCGGTATAGTATTGACGCAACTGCTGGGGCAACAGGAGGCGGCAGAAAGTAGATTTCTTCATTCCTTGTCGATCACTAACCAGTATCGGCATCAAGGCATTGCCGTGAATAGGGTGAGGCGTTATCCACTGCATCACCATACCAAGCAGCCAGCGATGAAACAGAGACAACCAAGTGATATTCTTGCTGATGTGGCGCGCCAGCGCAGTCACCCTATCGCATTTGTCCCACTTGGGTAGGTGATCGATGTAATGTCTTAACGGATGATACTCTTGGACCATCGGCGAATGAAAATAACGTCGCACGTCCCTGTCGAGACAATCAATGTCTACATACATAGCCTCGATGGCGAGTCCGTTTAACTGACGTTCGTGCAGTGGCACGAAATGAAGATCGCCATCTCCCCGTTTTCGTATCTCAACACCCTCGGTGATGACGTTGAAATGATACTCGTAATGAGTCTTGAAATAGCGATCCAACTGTTGCATGATTTGTTTGAGCTTATGCCCGCTCTCTGTGCTTCCCGAATGTTTTAAATTATACATATACATTTTTAATTTATATTAATTAATTATGCCGCAAATATAAGTGTATCAATCCGATTGATAAGCATTTGTCAGTTACAAAAGAAAAGCCCTGATTACGTCCTTATAAACGGCTGATTATGTCATTTTATTTTTGTATCTTTGTCTGTACGTAATGGAAGTATCACACGTGTGCGACATTTATCTCACACGTGTGATACAACTGTCGCACAGCTGTGAGACGGATGTCGCACACGTGTGATACTTCCAAGCCCTAATTATAAACTTAACTTTAAACAACTAACCTATGGGAACAATCAACTACAGCTGGTACGATACGCCCAGTTTGAAAGAAGGACAGAAGCCGTATCATGTGAGAGTGTCGAACGCGATAACGATGGAGTTCGAAGAAGTATGCAAGGAACTTGAAGAAACATCGATACCGACAGAGGCAGATGTAAGAGCCGTTGTGGAGGGATTGTCGCATTTGCTTGCCCGTCGCCTTTCGTCGGGAATGAGTGTGCATCTCGAGGGTCTCGGTTATTTCTCGGTGGGCATCACGGCTCCGACTTTCAGCGATCCTTCGGAGATCAATGCCCGACAAATAAAAGTGCGCACGATAGATTTCCGCCCCGAGAAGAAACTGATCGAAGAGATTGCCCAACAAACATCTTTTCAGAAATCCACGGCGTGTGAGCGTTCCGTCACCTTGAACGACAAATCCGTGCGACGACTACTAAAAGATTTTCTCGAGATACACGACTGTATTTCGGCCATGGAATTCCGCTTCTTGATGAACCAAACTCGTGCCACCGCCTACCGCCGATTGCGCGAATTGTGCAAGGGCCCTCGCCCGGTACTTATCAAAACGGGTGGAGCCCATTCGTCGGTGTACAAAGCGGGGCCTCAGCTATCTGTAGAATAGTATTTAGACTCATTCTAAGCAAAGGTCCGCCGAAAATAAGGGTCCCACAATATGCTCTAGAGCCTATTTTGGGACCTTTTTTCGCTGGCGTTGTATACGGTACATCGTTAACATGCTGTGCGGCAGTGCGTAATGGTGTCACACGGAGGTGGCAAAGGTTGAAATACAAATGATTTATTGTCTTGGAATGCACCTGTAAATACATAATCGAGATGCCTCTTAATGGGGAATGATGAATGCAAGAGATAACCCATTATTTGAATAGGCTTTTACTCGTTTATTTATCCCGAGCTCAAGTAATTTATATTAAATTACGAACGATTATTCATCTTAATATTGCTTTTAGCCGTCACTTTTTTTATAATTACATTTATTTATAAACATATTCTGTTAATTTTGTATCGTAAATAGATAAGTTATTATCAAACGATATGCAAACAATAGCTAAAACAAAAGAGGTTTGGACTGACAATAGTAAGCTTTTAAATTACATCTTTAAACAGTTTAGTACAAATAGTGATGAGAATGGATATGGAGTTGATAATATTCTAATTCAGCATAATGAATCTGGAGAAATTCTTATTTCATCTCTTGTCACTCAAATCTTAACCCACAGAGGTAAAGACTCTAATATCGACACTTCTATCGAGGAGCAAGAACTCGGCCGTTTGGTTTATCATCTTTATGGACTTACTTATGACGAAGTAAATATTGTAGATTCAGATACACCAATAACAGAAAAGAATATATGGAGAAAAAATTATGAAAATACAAATAATAGCAGAAATAGAAGGTAACTTTTTGCTAAATGATTCCATTTTGGCAAAACTTCATCCTTATGAATTTTTAATATTCAAAGACAATAACAAAAAGTATATAAGTATCACTAAACCTATTATTGATTATGAGGATGTCGCACCAAAGATTTATATTAAAAATAATACGCCAAATATAGATGCGACAAAGTCTGAAGCTTATAAAGACATGGAACAATGGTTGTACTATATAGAAGCAATGGGAGCATTTAATTTTGAAGTAAAAAAAATACATATTGACGAGTTGGAAGTTAAATGGATTTATGAAACAGAAGAAGAAAAAGGAAGCATTCCTATGACTTCACTAAAACGAAATAGGACCCCCAAAACATCAACAAAATATGTAAGTAATTCTAACTTATCAAATTTGGTCATATTTAGAGAAACGCTATCAGAGGCTCATATACCATTCAGCTATTATAGACAAGCACGTAATTTTTTCAACGACAATGACTACTATTTTGCATTTATAAATTATTTCATGATGCTAGAATTTATGTTTGCCGATGGACAGTTTCATAAAGCAAGCATGACCAAGAACTTCAATAGTTCTGAATTGCTGGAACTATGCGTTCTAAGTGCATTACAGATGCTTGAAAGTAAAGATAAAAAAGACTCGAATTATTCATGGTTATTGCAGGAATGTAAGAAGAGGCAAAAAGAACTAGATTTTGATGGAATTGTCTATATTTTAATAGAGTATAGAGGCTTGTTATCTCATGCTTCTAATCGTTCAAAGCCATTTCTTTTAGATGTAGAACAGTTAAGACCTTTAGCTTTTTTCATTAGTCTTATCTGCCTTTTTTTATGTGGCTATATTCAAGTATACTGTTCTAGTGATGATGATAAAAGTAAAATGATAAAACAGGGTATAGAAGAATTAAAAAATAAAAAAGATAAGTAGATTAAACAACCAATATAAAGCTATGGAAACCTTTTACTAAGAATGGCTTTCATGTAATGCAAGTTAAATACAAAATCACGGTTATGAATATGCAATATAACATCCCAACACTTCCTCTTCCTTATGATCTGGAAACAAAGGATGTCTTAAAACAACTAACCCGCTCGCACCGAAAGTTGGCTGAATTGAAAGGTGTTGCCCTAACAATACCCAATGAGCGCATACTTATCAGCACGCTAACCTTGCAAGAAGCAAAGGACAGCTCTGAAGTTGAAAATATTGTTACCACCCAAGATGAGCTATATAAAGCTGATTTAAATATCAAGCAAAGCATCATTAATGCTTCCACAAAAGAAATGCTTGCATATCGTGAAGCGATTAAAAAAGGATTCCAACAGGTTAGAGAGAAAAGGCTGCTTACAAATAATATCATCAAACAGATTCAAGCTGAGTTGGAACACAATAGGGCAGGATTCAGAACTGCGCCAGGTACCAAACTTGAACGCAGTGATGGAAAAGTCGTATATACTCCTCCTCAAGATGGAGCACAAATTATTGAGTATATGCAAAATCTTGAAACTTTCATCAATGATGAAGCAATGTCAGAATTGGATCCTTTAATAAAGATGGCAATCATTCATCATCAATTTGAAAGCATACATCCATTCTATGATGGAAACGGATGTACCGGACGCATTGTGAACGTTCTGTATTTGGTAACAACAGGTTTATTGGATTTACCCATATTATATCTTAGTCGATATATCACCCATAATAAAGGTGAGTATTATAGGTTAATTCAAGCCATTCGTGATAAAGGTACAAACAATGCTAAAGAATGGATTGAATGGATTCTATTTATTTTAAAAGGTATAGAAGAAACTGCTACGGAAACTATAAGTCTAGTAAAAAGTATATCTGATTTGATGAATCACTATAAAAGTGTCTTACGTCCGCTATTCGATAAGCAATATAAACATGAACTATTGAATAATCTGTTCTTTCATCCCTATACAAAGATAGAATTCATGGTAAGAGATATGATGGTAGAACGAAGAACTGCCTCCAGGTACCTGAATATGATTGTAGATGCCGGTTTGCTACATAAAGAAAAAATCGGCAAAGTGAATTACTATATAAACACAGAGCTAATAAATCTATTTTTGAATCATACCGAACTATCTAAAGAAAATGTTCCTATTATAGAATCGGTAAGCAGTACAATTCATACATAAAACCGAATATTCATGTACATGACACATTCCTCATGTACATAAAACTGGGCTTTCGTGTACACGACACATAGTACGTGTACATAAAACCGTTATTTCATGTACATATCAATATTAGAACATTAAGTTATGAGCAGATTAGGCGACCTATATAAAGCTATGGAAACTCTTCGCAAAGAAGGTCTTCCTGTTGATGAGAACCTTGAAAAGAAAGCAAACGAATTAGAGGAAGAAATCATCAAGAAAGAGATTCTCCCCATATTGACAAAAAGTATTGAACCTGCACTCCAACCAGTACAACGTGAATTGGTGCTGGTGGTAGACTATATGCCAAGTCAACCACTTAGTGTCCACCTAAGTCGTAAGCGAAACTTCACCGCAGACATGCCGGATGCAAAAGAAATAGTTGTTGATCCGGAAGTAGAACATGGTAAGCATAAAAACCATAACGATGATAAGATCCAACGTAGACCAGCAACAGATATGGCAGTATTCTTTCCTGATGGGACAATGATAGCCGAGAAAAAAGCAGTGAACACTTTAGTCAAAGTGGTGAAAAAAATTGATGTGGAAAGCATATCATTAATTTAAATATCCATGTTACTTAATATTTTCAATTTTCTCAAATATTCATCCCAATACTTAGAGTTACTTCGTGGATTTGTCGCATCATTGTATAAAAAAACTTTTACAATTATTCCAGCTTCATCTCTGCGAATAAACTCTTCATTATCTGCCACTTTTAACAAGGACTTTTCTGTTACCCTTTTATACTTTGTAAAGATAGGTATATCAGAATATTTTCCATCCTCGAACAAATTTTCATCTCTAGTTCTTTTATTCCAACCAAGTGGAAGATACTCTCTATTAAATGCAGTCCACTCTCCTTTAGAATTTTTAGCAATTCCATAAGGAAGATTAATTCTAAAAAAATCAGTAAATGCCATAATTCTATATTTTATAAATTAATTATACAAATATAAATAAAATAATATATTATTCAAAATAAATGAGTGAAAATATCTGCCAGAATACGTACATTTGAGGGTATGGGTGAATATAAATTGTTTGCAAAGAAGTATGAAAGATTTCTCGATTCTTATCTATCATACTGCAAAGGGATATGACGGAGCATTAAAAAACGGCAAGGAGCAAAATATATCGAAAATTCATTGCAACTTTTGACAAATACCCTTCTTCTGAAGAGTATAACAAAAAAGTGTTGTGGGGAGATATTATATGATAATCGTCAACAAGAATTTGAACAACATGGTCAATATGGTTATGCTGTGGGTTTTGAGGGCCTTATTGATTTCATTTCAAAGAATACTAGTAAAGAAAGTATTGATATTAAAAGAGAGCTCATCCCTACATATCCACGTGTCGCTATCCGTGAATTTGTAGCTAATGCGTTGGTTCATCAAGATTTTACTATTACTGGTACACCAATCTCTATTGAGATTTTTTCCAATAGGCTCGTCATAACAAATCCTGGTGCACCTCTTAATGACATTAACAGATTAATAGATTTACCTCCACATTCTCGTAATGAGGAATTAGCTCAAACAATGTTCATGTTAAATATTTGCGAGAGAAGAGGAAGTGGTATTGATCGGGCGGTAGAAGCAATAGAGTCGATGTATCTTCCAGCTGCTAAATTTACTAAGACTGAACAGCACACTCGTATTTTTATGTTTCCACAAAAGGATTTGTCTAAAATGACAAAGCAAGAGAAAATTTCGGTATGCTACCAACATGCATGCTTAAAACATGAAGATAATGAATCCATAAATAATCAATCAATAAGAGAACGATTTAAATTAAATAAGAATCAATCAGCTGTTGCTTCACGAATCATTTCCGATACCCTGGAGGCCGGATTAATAAAAATTGCAGATGCAGACATAACCTCAAAAAAATATGCGACTTACATTCCTTATTATGGATAAATTTCTTTTTGCTTTAGAAGTCACATCAACACATAATGCGCTGATTATCAATAATATATTTTTTTGAAAAATAAATCCAAATATCATTTTAACCATTAATTAAACGATTTATATAAAGCCATGAAAGGATTTGCTGTGAAAGGATTTCAGCTAAAGATTTGAAGTTAAGAAAAGTCAGTCCGAGGAACACCAACAAATTTTCTGCTACCAACATCAATAAGCTATATGAGGATTAGTTTAATCTCCATTTTCGGTTTTGGGAAGAGCCTTCTTGGGCGATATTCCCAATCCGCGCAGCCGTTCGGCTCGCCCAATAAGATTGCCTTTACCGGTAGAGAGCTGTCCCAAGGCATCATCGTAGCATTGACGGGCTTTATCAAGAGAGTCTCCTACTTTAAAAAGTTCTCAGTAAAAAGTACAAGCGTATCATACAAATAGGACCCACTTTTACAATTCCCATCATATTCTTTTCTTGTGCATCACGACGCCACAGATTGGGTGGCAAACAAATGTCGTAATCAACGACTCATCAACGGCCCTTTCTATACCGTCCTTACTCTCTTAATGAAGAGAGTAAGATACAATTGAAATCCCTATCAAATTCATTGATAGTACAGGACAATTCTGCAGTTTTGAGTTCAGCGATCATAATTTTATTTGTTACCTCCTGCTGATTGCAAACCATAAGGCGACACACATATCTTGTGATAGCCAATTATTTGAATAGTTCTTTTATAACGACTCTTATCCCGAACTCAAGTATCTACAAATTCTTTAAAATTGAAAATAGATGAATGGCTGAACATCACTACCTTTCATCTGGATAACAACATAAATGAAAAGTACTACCATTATTACTTTTGCAACAAAAGGCATCTGTATAACGCAATTACATAATCTATTTTCATATCTATCAGGCATAAAATGCATCACAAATCCTAGAGAGATGAGAGAGAACACCTTCCAATACCCTTCGAACAATTGTGGCAATAATTCACCGTGAAAAGAAGTAAATATTTGAGTTAATAAATTTAGGGCCGTTGTGAAATTATTACCACGGAAGAAAATCCAGCAAAAACAAACAAAATGGAAAGTGATGATTATAGCAATACAACGACGCCATCCATGTAATTTATTTCCACCTTTCTTTTGTTTTGTAATACCCATCCATACTTTATGGATCGCTAAAGCTATGCCATGTAGCGTTCCCCATGCAATAAAATTCCATGAAGCTCCATGCCATAAACCGCCAATAAACATTGTAATGATTAGATTAATATATTGACGAAGTTTACCTTTGCGATTTCCGCCCAAAGAAATGTATAAATAATCTCGCAACCACGTGGATAATGATATATGCCAACGACGCCAGAATTCAGTAATAGAAGCGGATTTGTAAGGAGAGTTGAAATTGATATTAAAATGAAAGCCCAGTAATAAAGCGATGCCAATAGCCATATCGCTATAACCGGAAAAATCGCAATATATTTGTATCGCATATCCGTATACACCCATCAAATTTTCAAATCCCGAATAAAGTAACGGATTGTCGAATATACGATCAACAAAATTGATACTAATATAATCGGATATGACCGCTTTTTTAAATAGACCTCCGACAATAAGAAATATAGCTCTTCCAAACATCTCTTGAGACACAAATACGGGCTTGCGTATTTGCGGAATAAAATCTCGAGCCCGAACAATAGGTCCCGCTACCAATTGTGGGAAAAAAGAAACATAAAAAGCATAGTCGAGTATGCTGTTTAGTGGTTCAATCTCTTTTCGGTAAACATCTATAGTATAGCTTAATGATTGAAAAGTGAAGAAAGAAATTCCCACAGGCAAGAATATGTCAAATGGTGAAAAATGACTTCCAGTAAGAGAACAGAATATTTGACCGAAGAAGTTGGTATATTTGAAATATCCTAATAGACCGAGATTAATACATAAGCTCAGGACAACAAGAGATTTTCGTTTAGCCCTATCTGTTATCCTACTCAGCCAATATCCTGTGTAGAAGTCTATTACTGTAACTAATGCAAGAAGCAAAAAATAGGTGCCACTTGATTTGTAATAGAAATAATAAGAAAAACAAATAACAAATAATAATCGTGCATTATCTTTTCTCCTAAGCGCAACATAGATCAATAAAAAAGCCACAAATAGCCAAATAAATAGACCACTGTTGAACATTATCGGATTTTGGGGGTCATATATAAACTCCTTTTCAAGTTTTGCAAAGTCTAAATTTAGATCAAAATTGTTTAGAAACATATTCGTTATAAGCTTTAATAAATGCCTGATATAATAATTCACCTTGTAACCGATAACCTTCGGGAAGATAGTGTACGTGGTCTGGACACATTAATTGTGCGTAGCTCCAATTCTGGCAGCCTCCGCCTTCTCCTCCTACAAATCCAAATAAATCCCAATAAGGTAACGAATGTTCATTAGCATATTTAAATCAGGGGGAAAGCGATTGCGTCTTGTCTTCTATTACATTGTCTTTCGTACCTAAAAAAGTTATTGGCAAGGTGAAATCAAAAGGGAAGATATCATTACCTCCTTTCAGTTCTTTATTCTTTTCATTTATACAAGGAAGAGAAGGGTTAAAAGAAATAACATTTTGTCCTACAATTGTTGTTACAAAAGAAAGAGAGAAAAAGACAAGCGACGCCAAAAGAATGGATGTTTTACTTATTCCCATTTACACGCCTCCTATCGTATTCTTGTTTCCCAAAGATTAATGAATCATAAAGTAATTTTGCCAGATGCTTTCCACCTCGAAAATTAATATGAGTATAATCATAATTCGCTAACGCCGGCTTGGCATGCACCATTCGTGACATACTTTCATTCCCTCCCATGGCGTCAAACATATTCCAGAAAGCAATATTTGTTTCTGCCGCCATATTTTCTTGATAGCGAAGTAACATTTTCACTTCTGGCATCGTCCTGAATTCTCCGTCTTCTGTGCGATAATCCCTATCACTTACACCCAACATTAAGAAACCTGTATTGGGGAAACACTCTTTTAAATGCTCTATGGATTTAACAAAACCACGTTCATACCAATCATAATTTTTAGCATGTGGAATGGCAATATTTAAACCATATTCCAAGATGATTAAGTCGTAATGGCGTTGCTTGTCGAATCCTTTCAACATGCTTTCCGAAATATTGCGTAAATTAAAGCCTGAATTTCCCCTTAAAGAAAAATTATCAACGACAATTCCTTGTTTTCCGTCCATTGCAATTCCATAAAAAACGGAAGAAGAAGTCTTCTTTACACTCCAACGTATGGAACCTATATTTCCATTAGTACATAATTTCTGTAGTTCGGGTGATGGTTCTGCAGTATATTCCTGTTCCCCCCTACCATTTACATTAACAGATATTCCGGTACTACCGGTCTTATTCGTAAAATATATACAAGATATGGCACATGTGTCTAAGTGCGCAGCATAATCGTTCTGTCCGCGAAGTTCAACAAATGCACCATTACTTGGTATAAAATAACTCCCTGACAGTCCTTCTTTAGATTTATCAAATCCTCCTTTTAAAGCAGAATGACCTATAAAGCCGCTTGATTTCTGGTGAACTGTAGGTCGGTAAGCGCCGGTCATAGAGTTAATGGTAAGAAAACCTACACCACATCCTCCATATTTATTTTGAAGCATTTCCCGTAAATCAGCAGTGAGAATATCAGCTTCGATAAACGAATCACCAAGCACTGCAATACGAACAGTTTTGTGCTTTGATTTTATTTCATCCAATGCTTGATAGAACTTTGTCATTCCCCGCTGTGAACGGTCGCTAAAATCTTTAATACAAGTTATGCCCGAACTGCTAGAATCTTTAATTCTTTTTTTCAGAGGAGGAAGCACTACTTTTTCAGAAACTGTATCCGATTTGCGTACATCACTCAACAAGTCCACACGTTTTACTGTATAATTTCCAACATGAATTGCTGGGAGAAAATGAAGCAATAATAAAATTATTAAAACTATAAACGTTATCCAAAAAGTCTTTTTCAAATAATTCCCCATATATTTATTCTTAATCGACTACAAAGGTATTTTTTTAATTCTATCGATTTCTCTTCTATATTTATTCGTATAATTTAAAAAAATCTTTTTTAGTATCCCTTTATTCTATTTTGTGTTCAATAGTTTTTTGATGCAGTTTTCTAATAAATTACTATGCAAATTTTGTACAGCTATTTTGCCTTGTTGATCTATCAAGATAATGTATGGAATAGCGCTTATAGCATAATCTTTTGTTGCTTTGCCTTGCCAACCTTTCAAATCAGACAGTTGTGTCCATGGAATTTGCTGTTTTTTGACGGCAGCCAACCAGGCTTCCTTTTTAGTATCGAGCGATATGCTCACAATATTAAGACCTTTCGCATGATATTTGGCATAAAGTGTTTTGATATCTTTAAGTTCCATAATACACGGCACACACCACGAAGCCCAAAAGTCTACAAGAGTAATATGTCCTGGCTTTATATAGTCGGATAGCCTTACGCTCTTGCCATCTGCTGTTTTTGATATAATGTCGCGATAAGGACGACCAGCTTTCGTCATCAGGCGTGCTTGTATTTCATATGCTATAGCCTCTTGTTCAGCTTTCTTTTTCCCCTCCAACTTCATGAAATATTCCGGCTTTATATGTGCCGAAAGTTTAGCATATTCTTCACCATAATATTCTTTTGGATGGAAAAAAAAGAAGAAAGCTCCGACATCATTTTTTATGTTATTCGAAACAAACTCAATATAGTATGGCTTCAAATTTTCATAGAAAGAGTTGATTCGTTTGGAATAATTATCATTTTCGGCATCGGTAAATGCTCTTTTCGTTTCGATAGCCTCTCGTTCCTTTATCATTTCATTTGTTTGCTTATGTATCTCTCGCTCTTTCGACAGGAGTAACTCGTCGTATTGTTTATTGATATAGCCGCCACTAAGTTGAACTCCTGAATCTGTATAATCGATTCGTATGTCTCCCGGTTCGACAACACAATAAGCAGATGGGAGTCCGTATTCGAAATGATTATCTTTAGGAGGGAGTGCCAAAGTTGCTACATAGGGAGTGTCTGTCGCATTGAAAGTAAAATGGTAACAGCCATTTTCTATCTTTGCGCTATCAATTTTCTGATTGTAGAGTCTGTTCACTACGTCGTTTCGTATCAAATAAATGTATAATCCATCATAATCATGTTGGGATATATATCCATTCAGAGTGAAATTCTTATTTTGCCCAAACACTGCAAATATGCAGCATAAGAGTATCGTGGTGGATAGTAAACGTTTCATTATTTTTTATCGTTAAGTATTTGATGATAGTTATTGCTTACATTTAATATCTTTTCAGCCTCCTTTATCGAAGAGTTGCTGGTATTAATGAGGCGATAATAATAATCATTATTATTATACAAATCCCGGGCGACCAATGCTTTTAATTGCACTTTTAGGTATTCTTTCGAACGCTCAAAATCTGATTGATTGAATGTGATATTTGCTTTGTCTGACACTTCTTTCACCTTAGCGAGTAGTTCATTGCTGTCGAATGCTTTGATAAATGCGTCTATTGATTTGTATTTATTCTTTAAATTGCTTCGATTTCGGATAGTATAGTTACGCGCTACCACCTTTTGCACCCCACTATAAGTTATCATATTATACCATGGGCTAAAAGCTATAGTGTCCGGGAGTACTTCTATATCGGGCGATATACCACCAATATTACGCAGCTGACGATGATTTTGCAGAGAATAATAGACTTTTCCACTGTCTATATAATCCCGTCCATTATAAGGTTTTTGTATGGTTCTGCCCGAAGGAGTATAGTAACGGGCAACAGTAAGTCGCAATGCGGAACCGTCCTCAAAAGGAAGAGTTTGTTGTATCAGTCCTTTACCAAAAGTAGTACTTCCTATGAGTACTGCTCTATCCCAATCTTGCATTGCCCCTGCAAATATTTCGGCAGCCGACTTCGTCTGATTACTGATGAGTACGACCAATTTGCCATTTTCGAAACATCCTTTGTTTTTAGTGCTGAATGTTTCGCTAGGAACATGAGCTCCACGGGTATGAACAATCACTTTGCTGCCTTCAAGCAGTTCGTCAGCAAGGGCAACAGCCTGATCGAATAATCCACCTCCATTCTTTTGAATATCTAAAATCAAGTTTTTCATACCTTGAACTTGAAGAGCCACAATTGCTTTTTTAAAATCGTTAACTGTGCTTTCCGAAAACATTGAGATAGAAATATATCCGGTTTGCTTGTTCAGCATATAGGCAGTGCGGATACTTGATGATAAAATATAGTTTCTAACGATATTGCAATTTGTTATCTTACCATCAGGATGCTTTATGACAAGGTTTACTGTCGATTTCTCGATACCAGATAATTTTGGAGCAATATTTTCGGGAGCAATATTACTTACAGCTTCATTATCGATAGATATTATCTCATCACCAGCTCTTAAACCTTTGGCATAAGCATCGCTAACAGGTTCGACAAATGAAATGTAGAAATGCGCATCAACCGAGGAGCCTTCTATGCCGATGCCGATATAAGACGTATGTCCTCCTAGCACCTGTTCGTTATTGTTTGCTTGAACAGGAGGTAAATATTCAGAAAATGGATCGAGCTTGCTCAGTAATTCAGCAATCTGAGAATCAATGAGTGGAGCTGCTTGTATAGAATCAACATACATATTTGTCACGGCATACAGCGCCATATCCAATTTTTCTTCGACTTTTTTCTGCGCTTGAGCGCAGAAAAAAGTTGAAGAAAAAAATAAAAATAGTAATAATCTCTTCATTATTTTAATGATAAATTTAAACCGAAATTATCTGTTATCTACTGTGGGCATCATCCATTGGGGTATAGGTTTCTCTTTCAGATAATGGTCAAAGAAGTCGATAAGACGCTGTGTGAAATCGCGACAATTTGTTTCGTTACCCATCTGATGCCCTTCATTCCGATAGTTCAGCATCCAAGCAGGACGGCCCAAACGGCGCATGGCGAAAAATAAGGCCATTCCTTGATAAGGTTGTACACTTGTATCTTGTGCCCCGTGAAAGATAAGCAACGGCGTATGAATTTTATCAGCATGGTATATGGGCGAATTGTCAATGTACATTTGCGGATCTTCCCAAAGAGTTTTTCCTAATCGACCTTGTGCATCTTCTTCAAAATACATATTGGGTTGACCTGTTCCACGCAACATCAGATAGTCTGCTACCATGTCGGTCACTGCAGAACAAGGTGATGCGCATTTGAATATATCCGTGCGAGTTACCAAATAGGCAGTCTCGTAACCTCCCCAACTATGTCCATTTACCCCTATATGCTCTTTGTCGGCTATTCCGACTTTAATGAGTTGTTCCACACCACTGACAACAGCATTGTAACAACTTTCGCCAGGCTTACCCATTTTGAAGAAGATATCAGGAACAAAAACAATGTATCCGTTACTTACGAACCATGGAATATCTATAGTTGCGCTGCTATATTCCGGTATACGATAGCTATTTAAGCCTTGCGTTTCACGTTCATAAAAAGTAACAATCATCGGATATTTGTCTCCTTTCTTATATCCTTCAGGTAAGAATAGAATACCTTCATTCTTTTTCCCTTCATAGTTTATCCAACTATAAAGTTGTGAAGTTCCCCAAGTAATATGTTTTGTTTGAGGATTCATATCGGTAATACGATGTGGATGTAGAAAGTGGATGTCGGCAACCCAATAATCGTGCTCGCTATAGTTCTCTTTATTCCAAATGAAAGTTTTTTTATCTGCAGAGAAACTTTCTATTGCAAAATTGTATCTTGAATAGGCAGCAACTTTATTCACTTTCAGACCCTTCAACTCATATAATCCTTTTGATTTAGATTTACGATCTATACCTGTAAGATACAATGCAGATGGAGTTGAGTAGTCTTTATCAGGAAGACGAAGTGATATGTTATTTTTACGACCATAACCTTGGGTAAAGCATACAGGAGCTTTTGCTCCTTTTAAATCCAATGTCCATAAATCAAAGCGATCGTATACAGTTACGGTTCCAGTTTTTGTATTCCATGACGCAACCCCATAAGCACCAGCTTCAAAAGGATAATCACTATCTTCATCATACAGAGGATAAGGTACTCTCCCTTTCGTAAGGTCAGTCATTTTGCCTGTTTGCATATCTACTAGGTTCCACGATTTAGTTGAAGGAATGTATAGTAAAACGAACTTTCCGTCGGGACTCCAATTAATATCGAACAAACCGTGACTTGCTAACATTTTCTTTTTGCCATTAAGCCCTATATAATAGACATCATTGTTGGAAGTCATTTTCCAATCCGATTCTTTTTCCCAAGTTGTGACATCGATACCTATAGCCCCAAGAATATTATTCGTATTTTCGGAAAAAGAAATGGAAGTAATACCTTTAGTTGGTAATACAGTCATCGTCTTCTCCTTAATATTCCAAATATAGCTATCATAGTTGGATATTTTAAAACCTGGACGACGTGATTGGCGACGTGGAGAAAGACGTTCATTCCATACCCATAATTCTAAATCGGCTCCGCTTTTATCTTTTATCGGCTGTGCATAGCGACTTAGTTCGAATGATAACAGCAGTTTCGAATAGTTATTGATAAGCTTTGAGGAAGATGAAATTTTGACACCATCGGGCAGTCCTTTAATATCTGTATAATCTAGAATCTTGATACATTCTTTTTTATTGATGTCGAAAAGGTATAGTAAATTTGTGTCATAAGGATTGTCAGGGGTCGATGAACAGTACAAAACACCTTTGCCATTCGAATCGGGTTGTCCTATCTGGTTAACGACATATGGTATCTTGCCAATGCGAATGGAAGTACCATTGAACCATTGATAGAGAATATAGCTGTTTCCCGACTTTACAGTATACATTATCGTATTCTCTCCAGACACCGTACAATTACCCCCACCCTCTATCTTTTGTTCTTTGCCTGTTTTTAGATTGACAAAGACAACATCGCTTTGTCCGTTAGAGCCGAATATACTATAGTATGCATAGTCGCTCTGTTCAATGGGGACTATAAAAGAGCTAGCTATCCATTTTCTCTCTTTTAAATTAGAGAGGTTGAGCAAATAGAGAGCAGAAGTGGAGTTATTTAAATTATTCGTTATTGAGTCAGAAGAGTTTTTATTTTCTTTTCTGTTATATTTCAACAATTTACCCCCCGCGAGAAAGCTAAAGTTCGATATTCCGACTTTTTTATATGTTTTGCTGGTTTTTACATTGAAAAGATATAATGTATCAGGAGATTCAGTATAAAGCATCCTGTAATTATAAGCAATCCAACGTCCATCTTTTGACATTTCTATTTTATCGATAGTGCGCCACAATTTACAATCATCAAGCTTCATCGGGAGTTTTTGGGAAAAAAGATTCGTCCCCCACATGAGGAGGACAAATAGACAGAGAGATAACTTCCTTATCATTTCATTTTCTTTATCAATTCTATCGCGCAATTGATTTCATCTGCTAACTTTGTAGGACTGCCACCATAACCTTCGGCTGTGTATACCATCTTTCCATTTTTCATAATTACTTTGCGTGGAATGCCCGAGGAATTGAACAGTTTAGCGAAGATGCTGAATGCTTTATTATTGCCTGCAACTTGTATATCGTACATTACATTTAATCCCGTATAGTTTCTTCTTTCCAGTGACTTCTCGGCAGAAGCTTTGCCTTTATAACCGTTGTCCATTGTGTTAACGAACAGGAATACAACGTTCTTATCATTGGCATACTTCTCTACGGCCATTTTCATACCTTCCATTGCTTTGAGGCAAGGATTGCACCATGTAGCCCAAAAATCGATAACCACAATCTTGCCATTGTAGTCAGAAATATTAACTATCTTACCATTCGAATCTTGTAATTGAAAATTAGGGATAACGACGTTTTTTAAATTGTCTTTCACTTCTTTGATAAGCTCTGCCTTTGTTTCGTGGCTTTTCAAGCCATCAATGTATTTCTGGAATGCTACTTCCGAAGCAGGATTTACTGCGTCATGCAGAGCCTTTATCATTTCAGTATTGGCCGCATTGTATTTTACGCTTTTCTTTAACACTTCGAGGGCCTCTTTATCATTACCCCCTCCCTTGTATATGTCATAACGAGCTTGATTAACAGCAGCATCTGCATAAGCTAAAGTTTCGTTATCCATATATTTGAAGTAAGAAATAGCCTCATCATATTTTTTCATGTCGCGTAGAAGCTGCAAATGAACCCCCATTCTTTCATAAAATTGGTAGTCGAGTAGTAATTGTGCTTCTTTCGGAGAATAATGTAAAGCCTCGGTTTTCATATTCGAAAGATCATTACGCTTCAATATCATTTTATCGGCTATCGCTTTAGCTACAGGATAAATATCGTCATTGGGTACTATATGCATTCTCCAGTTACGAAAAATATTCCAACGATACATTTCACTCAATTCTATGAAATTGAAGTCCATTTTCGATAGTGATGCGATAAGGCGATTGTATTGCTTGGCATCGAATAAGTAAGTACCATAAATGCGCGACAGATTATAGTACATGTAGGATTGCTCTTCTGAATGAGGATCTTTGATACAATCGGCATACGGATATTTACTATAGAAATCTTCTATGGCTTTCAATACAGATTCTCCTTTGCTTTTTTCTTCATCCGTCGACTCGGATTTGAGTCCGCAGAGTGACCATTGAGCCGACATCTTTTCAACCTTATGGAAGTCTGTAGCACGGGCTGTCGATCCATTTGGAAAAATTTTCAGTATGGCATTTCTCAATGAATCAGCCCGAACGCTATCTTTTACTGTAAAACGATAAAGATTGTCAAAAGTAGAGAGTACAAACTCATTGTCTGCAAATTGATTTTTGGCCATATCAAAAAAATGATTAATAACTTTCGGATAATTATCACCAGCTATCAACTTGATGTTTTTCATATAAATGTCGATATAGCTGGGTATATGGTCTGAAAAATTTTGTATTTCTTTGTTCGACCACATTAGTACAGCTTCATCGCTGATACTGAAATTCTGGAAGTAGTCACAGATGTTAAAACGCTTCGGGCAACGGAAAGTTGCAAAAGCCGTATATCCTCCAGGTAATGCTTTACCATCTTTGTTGGTCATGAAAACGTAGCTCGCATTTTGGTCATCGTTATCTACTAAACGATCGTTAAGATCACTTGTGCGGAACGAAAGAGCAAAGAATGCACAGTCAGTAGGCAGTTGATACTTACCTTGCCACTTTTCTGAAGTGAATTGATTGATTGGGACATCGTCGATGTACCATACATAATTATTGTACATATAGATGACGCAACTCAAACTATCGCGTCCTGCCAATGGACCACCTTTTGGAGAGTACGTAAATGATATTTGTGAACCCATTTTTGGCTGATTAATGCCACTTAAGCGCGATTGTTGAATTTGCTGTTGTACTTGTTGTTTTACAGATTGCTTAACAGGCAATTGTTCTTTCTTCTGTGCATTAACCATTGTACCAAAATAGAGGCAACAAAGGAGCAAAAAAACTAATTTTTTCATTTTCTGTGATTATAATTTTAATAACTATTTCTTTTGTTGGTTGAAAAAGAGAGTATGCCAAAACAGAGAAGAGGCATACCCTCTTTACTGATCAAACTATTACTGTAATGCAGATGTTCTTGATCCTATCGCATGAAGATCGATTCCCAATGAATTAAAGTAGTCGATGACAATCTGATATTTCTGTTTGATAGGATGCGTATACGTCTTGTTGTAATTTGAATCGTATATGCCTCCACGGTCGAAACTATCGTTGAGGAATGCTGCACTAAATTCGTCTTTCGACATCGTTACCAGATACTTCACATACATCGCAAAGTCTTGATAAACATCGCAGGCATATATGAATTCCAAGCAGCCTGCGCCATTGTAGCCCCAATCGCCTTGCCATTCACCGTTGTATTTGGTATAGTCGTCGTGTAATGTTTTGAAAGCTGTTGGCACGTCAATCTTGCTACGTGAGGTGGCATAGCCTATCAGTGAGTAGGCTACTTCTCCGATGGCTGTTTTTTTATCGGCAGTGGTCAGACTACCTATTGTGCTGTTAGTCAAACCAAATGCGATATGATTCAGACCATAGACAGACGTGTGATATACTTTTGTATAAATTTGGCCATAATTGCCTGCATCGTCGTAGCCCCAACCTTCTTTCAAGCTCCAAATACTTGAAGCCAATAAAATGCGATTGGGCAAACATTTCTTTAAAAAACTATCAGACCAGATGGAAAAACAGTTATCGTTGAGAAACGTCCAAGTAGCCGATACATAGCTCTCGTCGGCAATCGTCGAATAGTAAGGAATGTACGAGGTGATGTTCCAACGGAAGTCGGCATCTGTGTATTTGTAAAGTACCATCGTGCCGTAATCCTTATAGTATTGTTCAAATACTTTGTCGTAGGCATTGGTGCCTTGTGGAAAACCAGACCCTTCGGGATCGGAAGGTGTGAGCGCTGCTTCATTGCTACACGATGTCAGACAGAACGTCGCGAGTAGCGATACGAATATATATTTTAAATTTTTCATAATTATCTATCTTTTTTATTCAGATTCGGCTGTTCGCGTTGGCGCTAATTCATTTTGTTTCAAGTTCGTATTCAAATTCAGTGCCTCTGTCGGAATTGGTAGTACCCATCCTGCTTCACTATCTTTGAGAGTATAGTATGAACGCACTCCTGCTACGTCTACCCATAGGTGGCGAATAGATGCCATACCGTAGCGGCGGAGATCGAACCAACGGTGAGGATTCTCCATCGCCAATTCGCGACGGCGTTCGGCACGTACGAAAGCAATCAACTCATCGGCAGTTCCCAATGTGTAGTCGGTATACGAAGCCACAACCATACGATTCTTGCGAAGTGTATTCAAGTCGCTCACTGCTTTGGCGCCGCTACCCGAATCACCTGCCTTGGATTTCATTGCATAAGCCTCCGCTCGATTCAGATAAAGTTCGGCGGTACGCCATACATATTCCTGCTCAGAAATGCCGCACTTGGCGTTAAGATAAGGATATTTTGACCATGATCCTTGTGCTTGGAAAAATATTTTTTTACGGAGATCGGTTGCATCGAATGTATTTACTAACTCACTACTGAGGCAAGAAAGAGATACCGCGTTTCTATTGATTTCGTAACCGCCGAAGCCACCGATAAACATTACTTCGGGAAAAGACTTTGATATCACATTGTTATTTGCTTTATTTGGAGAGGAGACATTGCTCAACGTATAAGTGTTAAAGTTGCAAAGCGAAGGAGCACTCGTCAGACATGCGTTAACGTGCTCTATCACTTTGTCCCATTTCTCCATATACAAGTAGATGCGTGAGGCTAGTAAGTGGGCTGCGTTATGATTGATGCGGAAAAGACTAACTGTTGTTGATTTCTCTTGGTCGAGCAGCGTGCACGCATCTTCTATATCGTTGCATATCTGAGTATATACTTCGGCTACTGTGTTGCGTGTAGACCCATCGTCTTTTATTTCGGCGCTTGTAATTATTGGTACGCCGGCTAGTTGATCAGGTGTTGTACCGGCTGTGTTATAAGGTTTGGCATACAGATTGACCAGATACCAGTAATAATAAGCGCGCAGTGCTCTGGCCTCGCCCATCGTTTGCTTCTTTTCATCGTCGGTACCACTAGCCTTATTCACAGCATCGATAACTAGATTACAGGTCATTATCAGCGAATAAATATCTTGGTAAGAACGAGTGATTTTAGTCAGGCTCTTGCCTTGGAGTGTGGCATCCATTGTCGATTGCCACGTGTAGATGTCTTTATATGCTAAATATTCTTCTGTATAAGAATAAGAGGAGGCTGCATAGCCCGTTACCTCATCAGTCATTATGTGTGTCAGAGGATCGATTGTGGTTGTCGTTGCATATCCGACGCCATTAAGTAGCTGTTGATAAGATTCAACATCTTTGGGTTCGAATTCATCTTGCGAAGTCTCTTTTAAGAAATCCCCGCATGAGGTAAATATAGTGATAGTCACCAGACCTAATATAATACTTAAATATTTCTTTTTCATCATTAATTTCTTTTAGATGGTTAGAAGCTAAGACTGATAGACAATGAATAGGTTTGTGTAATAGGCAATGCTACACTACCTGTGGTATCTAGCTCGGGATCTTGTCCATACAGACGAGAGTTGCAAATAGTGAACGGATTCGTCATGTTGAATGTGCATGACAAACTACTAAGGCTGAACTTTCTCAAGCAATTGGATGGAAACGAATATGACAATGAGAGATTACGACAGCGAAAAAAATCACCTGAAACAATGCGAATATCGGAATAGTTGTACATACGATAGGTATTTTCCATATTATTTTTTCCCGTCGGAGTATAGACTATATAGTCTGTTTTGTCATTGAATACAAATCCAGGAATAGTACTTACATCACCGACCTTCTTCCAACGATCAAGAAATTCACGCGAAAGATTTGTCTGCGCTTCAGGCATCGTCATCTGTCCGTTAAAGAGAAAGTTCAAACGTTTCTTAGCACCAAAAGCAAAGGCAAACTGAGCATTAAACATGAAATTCTTGTAGCGAATAGAAGTATTCAAACCTCCGTTAAATTTAGGATCAGACGAACCGCAATATTTCAAGTAATCAGATGGCTTATCAGAAACAGTCACTTTCGTTCGGTCTGTCGAACAATTCTTATAGGTAGCATATCCCGTAGCCTGATCTATGCCACTAAACTCCCAAGCATAAACAGCGTTTACTGGTCTGCCATTTTCGTAAGCATTACCTGCTAAATAATCATTCACAGTATATTCTTGTTTGGAAGCATTGCTGATATTATTGGTATTCTTGGAGTAAACAGGACTCAAAGACCAGCTAAAATCTTTTGTTTTGATAGGTACTACAGTAAAGCCTATTTCAAGGCCAGTATTCTTTACGTTAGCGCCGTTTCGATAGGTAGTTTTTGTACCATATTCGCTCGCTACATTTAAATTAAAGATAATGTCTTTACCATGACGCATATAATAGTCGACAGTACCACTGAAACGTCCATTGAACAAACTGAGGTCTAATCCGAAGTTGGTTGTCAGTGTCTTTTCCCAACGTAGGTTAGGATAAGGCAGGCGGCTGATACCTAGTTGATAGTCGCCCGAGAAACGGTTAATGGTCGGACTCATGTATTTTACTACGAGGTTTGGCCCTACTGATGTAGGAATACTACCTTGTTCGCCATAAGAAGCTCTCAAACTGATGTCGTCTATCCAATTAGTACCTCTCAACCACGATTCGTCGTTCATTTTCCAACGTGCCGAAATACTCCATACAGGAAGGAATTTGTGGTTGGTATATTGTCCGAAACGGTTAGAAGCGTCAAAGCGGGCATTGGTATTAAGAATATAGCGGTTTTTAAAAGCATAAACCAATGTAGCATACCCTGACAATGTATTATTCTTTGTGTTCGAACGCGATACGACATGCTTTTCAAGCGATGAATTGAAACCTGCACTGGAACTAATACTACCCGAAGTCGTTGTGTCGTATTCATAGCTAATAGCCATACCGCGATCGGGGAAGTACCCCCATTCTACATCGTTAAATCCGTCGTATTGGTTAGAACGAATTTCATAACCTGCCATAGCATTAATGACGTGTTCTTTGAGTTTACCAAACATCAGATTGTAAGAAAGCTGTGCACGACCCGTATAGCTTACATTATTCATCGATGAATAGTTGAGTGTACCTCCGTGAGGCAAACGGCTTTGAGCAATAGCACTCGCGTCACCTTTTTCATAATCATAGCCCCTAATTTGTGCAATGTTGTACGAATGTTCATCTGCCCACTGATAGCCTAAAGAGTTGGAATAAACAACACCAAATAGTGTAGACAACTTAAGGCCCTTTAGAAAGTCTATATCCAATCCGATATTGCCACTGAAATTGCGTACTTTGGCTTGGTTGCCTGTATGATCTAATTCATTGAAAATATTATATGATAAAGGGTAATTAGTAACCAATCCGGCTATAGTATTTACTTTTGTTGTGTAAAATTCGTCGCTACCAATAGCACGAGATGTTTGCAAGGCGTACGTATAAGGGTTTACAGTATAAAAACCGTTGCTACTGTTGTCTGAAAAACTGAGACGTGTATATGCCCTAACCTTCGAACTCAGGCGTGCGTCGACATTACTAGTGAAGCTGTAACGTTTAGAGTTATCTCCCTTTGTCGTACCCTTTGAGTCGTTGTAGCCAATAGAGGTGTAGTAATTGACATAGTCGTTTCCTCCCGATACACTCAGACTGTAATCTTGGTTTAAAGCGTTCTGGCAAAGAAGCTTGAACCAGTCAGTATTCATTGTTTCGTATTTGGCTACCCGCGCATTGAATTCGTTTTGTGTGATAGTCTTGTCGTACAGATCCATCAAAGCCCCTTCGTAGCCAGTGCGATAAGGCGTTGAACTATATAAATAGCCTGCTGCAACCACTTCTTTGGATACTTGAATCCGCTCTTTTGAGTTCATCAGATTATACTGCGAATAATGTGGACGGCTCGTAAAACCGAGCGAAGTAGAAAAGTTGACCGATGGTTTACCAATGCGACCTTTTTTAGTAGTAATAACTATGACACCGTTAGCAGCACGGGTACCGTAGATAGCAGTGGCTGAGGCATCTTTTAAAAAAGTGATAGTTTCTATATCATTAGGGTTCACACCTGAAATGGCACTTCCAAGCAAGCTCTTCGAAGCGTTAAGATTAACCTGACTAGTAAGGTCTTGCCCCATCAGAATATTGTTTAACTCATTATTTGAGAAATTAACAGGATCTTCGTGAATAATACCATCTACGACCCATAACGGAGAAGCATTGCCATAGATGGTGGACGAACCCCGTACACGTATACGAGGTGTGGCATTAGGCGAGCCGGAAGTATTAATGACCATTAAGCCTGGTACACTGCCTTGCAACATTTTATCGACGCTATTCACGTTTGGAATCTTTATGTCATCCATTCTGACAGTCGTCGTAGAACTAGACATCAATCTTTTATCCATAACTTGATATCCGGTAACTACCACTTCGGCAATAGTATTTACATTTTCAGTCATTTTAATTATCTGGCGATATCCTTCGGTGAGTGTACGTTCGATATTTCTCTTGCCTATATATGAGAATGTAAAACTCTCTTCCTGATTGTCTCCAGCTGGCAGCGAAAAACAACCATTTACGTCGGTCACGGTACCTTTTCCTCTATTGTTTTTGTAGCGGATAGACACACCTATCAGAGGGTCGTCATTCTCGTCTACGACCTGACCGACTATAAAACCTTTTTTTGAGGAAACACCTTTTTTAGAGAATACATGAATATATTGACCATCAACATTAATATTGAGTGGTAAGCCCATAATCAAAATTTTCACCGCTTCAGGAGCACTTTGCTGTTTGATGGTAGCGCTTACTCTGTACGATGCAATTTCGTCGTAACTAAAGATAATCTTATAATCAGATTTCTTCTCAATTGATTTCAATGCACTTGTCAACTTTTCATTGATAAATTTTAACGTTAATCCTCCTCGATTCCTTTGAGCTTGAATATTTAAACTGTAAGCACAGAGGAACAAAGAACAAACAACTACTTTCCAAAGAGAAACCTTCGGTTTTAGTTTGAATCGTCGGATAAGTTTTTTCATGTTTTTTTTGGGTTTTTTGTTCTTAAATCGAGAATAATACGGATATAAAAAAGTTTCGGGTACCAATAAATAAAAAAAGTTTAGAAATGTTCGTTTAATGCTAAAAGACTATTTTAGCTTGCAATTTATCACAATTACCATTCTATTTCAAAAATAAAAGATGTTTTTTGAAAATAATAGCTGAATAATCATAGATAATATGATTTTAAAGTTCAGCTACTCTGTCGTTTTATGTATATGAAGCAACTAACTCGAAATTATAGGAAGTATTTTGTGTTTACTATGCTGGAATTATTATTTGACGATAAGTTTATTATCTTCGAGCTTAACGGTGAACATATCAAGCACATTAAGATTGTAGATGGCACGTCGGATGTCTTCGTTACGATTGGCTACAAAATGCATACTTTTGTTCATCACTCGTTTGTTTTCGAAGATGACATCGACATTGTACCATCGACCAAGTTCGCGAGTTATTTCCACAAGCGGCACATTATCGAAGTAGAAATTGCCTTTCTGCCATTCGAGATAGGGATAGACGTCTGTATGTTGTTTTACAATTTTACCATCGGCTGTTAAACAGGCTTGTTCTTGTGGGTTGAGAATAATAGACTCATCTTTCCCGTGGCTTATTCGCACTCTTCCGCTTATCAACGTGACGTTCGATTGTGGTCGTGAATAAGCTCTAACATTGAACTTCGTACCCAAAACGGTGGTCTCAAAATAAGGCGTCTTTACAATAAAAGGATGCTTTGCATCATGAGCTACTTCAAAATAGGCTTCACCCTCGAGCTCGACCACACGTGTCCCCTTTACAAATACGGTGGGAAATGTGAGTTTACTGGTTGCATTCAGATGAATGATAGAACCGTCGGTTAGCGTGAGTGTATAAATGCTTCCACTCGGAGTAGTGATTGTACGTTGCTCTTCTTTTAATTTATTACTATTGACAAGTGCTTTAAAGGTAAGATTGCAGCCTTTCATTTCAATGCCGAGACTTGAAAGATCACGGTTTACGGCTCCTTTATTGAACACGTACGTTTTTCCTTTTATATCTATTCTCAAGTTTCTCGAGTTTTGATTGGCGGCATACACTTGTATGCCTTCCAGACCTGTAGACTTCATCTCGGTTAATTTTAAAGTAACAAACAAACCGATGAGTAGGATTGCAGCAACAGAAGCTGCTACATACCAATATTTAAGAAATAGTCCTTTTCTAGGTGCAACAATTTCCTTATTGTGCTTGCTCCAGAAAGCAGCCAGTTCCTCTTGTTTATTGGGACGTGCAATTTTATCCATTGCAACAGCTCGCTTGATATCGAGTATCATGCGAACTTCCTCTTTGTCTAAATTAGCCAAGTCCTCGTTCATAATTATTCTTTACTTTTATATAATACGAAAACACTTCCATTTCGGGTACCAACTTAAGATTTAGTAACAGATAATTTTTCTCTTAATATCAAAAAGGCTTTCATAATATGTTTTTTTATAGCATTAGAGGAAATATTCAGTGAATCTGCCACTTCCTGGTATTTCTTATTATTAAAATAACACTCTTCCAATACATATCTGGTCTTTTCGGGTAACTCGCTCATTGCTTTTCTCACTATGCATATTCTATCATCTAGTTCCTCAGGCGTCGATAGCGCTTCTGTTTCAGCTGCTTTGAGGAAACTTTCGGCATATTTGCGGGTTGTCTGATCGTGTCTGATATAATCGATACATTCGTTGCGAACACAAGAGTATAGATAACTACTGATAGTATTGGTCAACATTTTATCCCTGTTTGTCCAAAGCCGCTCAAACACGTCGCCCAATATATCTTTGCAAGTTTCTGAGTCTTCAATAAACCCATAAGCATAATAGTATAACTGCTCATAATATTTATTATATGCGCTGTTAAAATCCTTTTCGGTTATTAAATCTTTATGTTTGGGTTCTTGGGTCATCGGTTTCTCATTACTCTCTCATAGTGTGCGACAAAGTTAAATAAAAATCGTAACATTACTTGAGTTTGAAATAAAAAATTAAAAGAAAGCAAGTTGATATCTTATCCTGAGCTGAAGTAATATTCTGTTAAAGAACAGTGCACTAATCGTACATTCCAGGCATTGTTCCATCAATAATTTCATCATGAACCTCATTTCCGCATTAGGAGCATATTGCTTTTTTAAGAACAAACCTAAAGCGCTTAAGGAATATGTATTTGAAGACAATAAACAACTTTCTTTATTTTAAAATGATCCCGAATTGAGGGACTAATCCCCACTTTCAGTTTTGGGAAGAGCTTTCTTGGGCGATATTCCCAATCCGCGCAAGCGTTCGGCTCGTCCAATTAGATTACCTTTACCTGTAGACAGCTGTCCCAAGGCATCATCGTAACATTGACGGGCTTTATCGAGAGAGTCTCCTACTTTGGAAAAGTTTTCGGTAAAAAGTACAAACTTATCATACAAATCGGATCCCACCTTTACAATTTCCATAATATTCTTTTCTTGTGCATCACGGCGCCATAAATCGAGCGCCAAACGAAGAGCTGTAATCAGATTTGTTTGATTCATCAATACAACTTTCTTCTGATAAGCATAATTCCATAAATTAGGATCGGATTTGACTGCGACATAATAAGCCGATTCGTTGGGAATAAACATCATAACAAACTCCGGCGTTTTCACATCATATTTGGAGTAATCTTTGGCGCTAAGCTCATCGATATGCTTTTTAATAGAAGCCAAATGTTCTTTAAGCTTTTGTTTCTCTGTATTCTTGTCCTCCGCATTGACATAATCCACATAGGCGGTGAGCGATACTTTGGAGTCTATAATAATTTTGCGTTCACCGGGATACACAACCACCATGTCCGGACGCATCAATTGTTCGGCATCCGATTTAACAAGTTCACCATTCTCATCACGAATCGTATCTTGTGGGAAATATTGTTCTCCTTCTTTTAATCCCGATTTCTGCAAAATGTCTGCCAATATCATTTCTCCCCAATCTCCTTGTGTCTTGGACTCCCCTTTCAATGCATTTGCAAGGTTATTGGCATCAACACTTATTTTCTGATTTTCTTGTATCAGTTTATTGATCTCTTGTTGCAAAGAAAATCGCTCTTTCGCTTCGTCACCGTAACACTTCTCGACCTTTTCCTTGAAATCTTTAATTTTATCGTTGAGAGGATCGAGAAGAACTTTCAAGCTATTGGCACTCATCTCTTTGAATTCCGAGGAATTGGATTTAAGAATCTGATTCGCCAGATTTTCAAACTGCGCAGTCAACAATTTCTGTTCTGCCACCTTATTCTTTTCTTGCTCTGCTTCCAATTCTTTCATACGCAGCTGAAAGTTCCGAAGATCTTCAGCCCGCACCTCGTCGGCATGTTTTGATTGCAATGCCATATTCGATTTAAGCACAGCAACCTGTCGAGAAGCATATAAATAGCCCAAGACTCCACCAACCAACAATCCGAATATCAAATAAATCAATTCCATCTGCTTTAATCATTACTTTTATTGATGCGAAGTTATAAAATAATCTGCAATAATACGAGGATTTTGTTACCGAGTTATCATCCTGCTTAATACTAGTCTATAGACGGCCTTTATTAGACCTATAGAAATATTTAACTTAAATAGAGTAATTGTTTTCATTTTGATTAGGTAAACTTCAAAGAGTATTGTAATTTTGTGGTCAAATAAAAAGTACAGAGAACTGTAGACGATAGGATGAAACTGACGACTCCGGTTGAAATAGAGAAAGATTTCCCACATATATCTCATAGAGACAACGTGTTAGTATTGGGCTCTTGTTTTTCCGATAACATCGGAGAGAAGCTTCATACATCGGGATTCCAAACAGAGATCAATCCGTTTGGTACACTCTATAATCCAGTATCCATCGCACGAGCTATCCAAGAAATCGAAGAAGAGAAAAAATACACCGAAGATAATCTGTTCTACTATCAGGGTCTATGGCAAAGCGACATGCATCATGGTTCGTTTTCGGATTCGGACAAAAAGACAGTACTAAATCACATCAACAATAGAATATCGAAAGCACATAATACTTGGGGAAATACCAACGTGATACTACTGACTTTCGGATCGGCCTTTGTGTACTACAACAAGACAGGCGAGGTAGTAAGCAATTGCCATAAGCGTCCCGAGAGTGAATTCAATCGCCAGCGACTTACAGTAGAAGGCATCATTAGTATCTACGAGCCGTTATTAAATTCGCTTATAGAGCAGAACAGAGAGCTGAACATTATCATGACAGTTAGTCCTATAAGGCATTTGCGGGATGGTTTACACCAAAACCAACTTAGCAAATCGACATTACTACTTGCTATCGATAAACTAAAATCTTTGTTTCCACATAACATCTACTATTTTCCTGCTTACGAAATAATGATGGATGAGTTAAGAGACTACCGCTTTTATGCAGATGACCTTATGCATCCCTCGACAATGGCTATAGAATATCTTTGGGAGAAATTTACTACTTGCAGCTTTGCAAACGAAACCCAACAACTAGCAGAAGAGTGCCAAAAAATATATAAAGCCATTAATCATCGTCCACTACATGCAGATAAAGGTACTCATAAAGAGTTTTTAAAACAAATAGTGTTAAAGATTAATCGACTTAAAGAAAAATACCCTTACTTAGAGTTCAAAACAGAATAAAATATGCCGTATTCAATAGAATTTATTGCAGAAAAAATCGGTGCTATCCGAAAGGGAAACGACCCCGCCAACATCGACTGGTTATTGACAGATAGCCGTTCTCTTTGTTTTCCCGAAGAGACTTTATTTTTTGCGCTTTCTTCGAAACGCAATAGAGGTTCGGAATATATTCCGGATCTATACCAGAGAGGCGTGCGCAACTTTGTCATTTCCAAACAAGATAAAGATTGGAACGCCACTCAAGCAATACTCCAGGATAGAAATTTTAAAGAGACAAACTTTCTTATTGTTCCCGATGTACTGAAAGCTTTGCAGACGCTTGCAGAATTGCACCGCAAGAACTTTCAGATACCTGTGATAGGAATAACGGGAAGTAATGGAAAAACCATTGTAAAAGAATGGCTCCACCAGCTGCTTAGCCCGGAACGCATTGTGTGCCGCTCGCCAAGAAGCTACAATTCGCAAATAGGTGTTCCACTTTCCGTGTGGCAAATGGATGAGAAAACTCAATTGGCCCTTTTTGAAGCAGGCATATCGCAACCGGGTGAGATGCGGGCACTACAAAATATAATCAAGCCGACTATTGGCATTCTGACAAATATCGGCGGCGCCCATCAAGAGAATTTCTTCTCCCTGCAAGAAAAGTGCATGGAAAAGCTCACGCTTTTTAAAGATTGCGACGTCATTATATACAATGGAGACGACGAACTAATAACAACCTGCGTCCAGAAGTCTATGTTCACGGCCCGCGAGATAGCATGGAGTCGCAAGGATGCCGAGCGCCCTCTTTTCATCAACAATATCAATAAAAAGAAAGACTGTACGGTTATCACCTACCGCTACATTGGAATGGAGAACTCTTTTACCATTCCATTTATAGATAACGCATCCATAGAAAATTCGCTCAACTGTTTGGCTGCTTGCCTCTATCTGATGCTCTCTTCCGAAGAAATCACGGAACGCATGGCACACCTTGAACCAGTAGCTATGCGACTGGAAGTAAAAGAAGGTAAGAACAACTGCATGCTCATCAACGACAGTTATAATTCGGACTTAGCCTCTATCGATATTGCTTTAGACTTTATGTCGCGACGTTCCGAATCTACAAATAAAAAACGCACACTTATTATTTCGGACATTCTTGAGACAGGACAAAATCCGAAGACACTCTATCGAAGAGTAGCACAACTAGTTCAGAGCCGTGGAGTGAATAAGATTATAGGTGTAGGACCAGAGATCTCTTCATGTGTTGGTGAATTCGACCTTGAAAAATATTTCTTCAACACATCGGAAGAGCTACTCGACTCACGTTGTTTCAATCAGTTGAAGAACGAAGTTATTTTAGTAAAAGGATGCCGTAAATTCAATTTCGATCAGATAAGCGATGCGCTGGAACTAAAAGTTCACGAAACAATACTGGAGGTGAATCTTGCCAATATGACAGCCAACCTCAACCACTACCGAAACATGCTCAAATCGGAGACCAAAATGGTTTGTATGATAAAAGCTTCGGGCTACGGTGCCGGTTCGAAAGAAATAGCCAAGACCTTACAAGAACATCACGTAGACTACCTCGCTGTTGCCGTAGCCGACGAAGGAGCAGAACTACGCAAAGCAGATATTACAGCTTCCATTATTATTATGGATCCGGAACTAACGGCTTTCAAAACCATGTTCGACTATAAACTGGAACCGGAAGTCTACAATTTCTATATGTTAGATGCCTTGATCAAGGCTGCCGAGAAAGAAGGGATGACCCGCTTTCCAATCCATATAAAATTTGATACCGGCATGCATCGCTTAGGATTTGAAGAAAAAGAGATCGACAAACTGATTGAAGTTCTTAAATCTCAGAATGCCGTTATTCCACGCTCTGTATTCTCTCATTTTGTGGGTAGCGATTCGCCTCTTCTAGACGACTTCACGCACCAACAAATTGAACTTTATACCCGAATGAGTACCAAATTTCAGGAAGCATTCCCGCACA
This sequence comes from uncultured Bacteroides sp., assembly GCA_963676865.2. GTDB lineage: Bacteria > Bacteroidota > Bacteroidia > Bacteroidales > Bacteroidaceae > JAAYUD01. The sequence continues at coordinate 1,196,518 of CAXXSS010000001.1, forward strand.
AAATATTACGTCATCTTTGCAATACAGCAGGAATTGAACGTTTTCCGGAAGCACAGTTCGACATGGTGCGTCTAGGACTGGGACTTTATGGCATTAATCCGATAGACAATTCTATTATCCATAATGTAAGTACGCTAAAGACAACCATCCTTCAGATTCGTTCTGTTGCCGAAGAAGATACAGTAGGTTATAGCCGAAAAGGACATTTGACACGTCCATCGCGTATTGCAGCCATACCCATTGGCTATGCTGACGGATTGAACCGCCATTTGGGCAATGGGCACGCCTACTGCCTTGTGAATGGCAAAAAAGCCCTTTATGTAGGCAATATATGCATGGATGTCTGCATGATTGACGTAACGGATATAGATTGTAAAGAAGGTGACAAAGCCGAAATATTTGGTGACCATCTGCCTATTACAGTGTTGAGCGACATTCTCGACACGATTCCTTATGAGGTATTGACAGGTATCTCGAAACGAGTGAAACGAGTTTATTATCAAGAATAGCCTAACCCCATTATAGGATCTATCAATGTTGATATAGACCTATAATACAAACAAAAGAAAATTATGACACAATTGTTATTGTTTATGCCGAGTGGATCTGAGTGGATATACATCCTACTAATCGTATTGCTGGTTTTCGGAGGAAAAAAGATTCCCGAATTGGCAAGGGGCCTCGGTAAAGGAGTAAAGAGCTTCAAAGAAGGAATTAACGAAGCAAAAGAGGAAATAAGCAAAGCAAAGGATGAGGTCGAAAAATCTGTTGACGACACTACTAAGAAAGAGGAGACTGAAGAAAAGAAATAATTAATATCCACTTTAAATATTTAGTATTGTGGGCAATAGAGAAATGACCTTTTGGGATCATTTGGATGCGTTGCGGGCAGTCATTATTCGAGTTCTTCTCGTATGGCTCGCCCTCGCTATCATATACTTTTGTATCATGCCGTTGATATTCGACAGCGTGATACTTGGTGCATGCCATAATGATTTCATTGCTTACCGCTGGTTCCGAATGTTGGGCAAGGCAATTAAATCTACCGATAGCTTTTTTATCGGTTCTTTCAATTTACGCCTTATCAATATCAATCTTGCAACACCTTTTTTCGTACAAGTATCAACCTCTTTTTGGCTATCTGTTGTGACAGCCATGCCCTATCTCTTTATTGAAATATGGAGATTCATAAAACCTGCGCTCTATAAAAACGAACGAAGAGGAGTAAAAAAAGCCTTTCTTGTAGGTACTATTATGTTCTATTTGGGTATGGCGGTCAGCTATTTCATGATTTATCCGCTTACCGTACGTTTTCTTTCCACCTACAATATAAGTAAAGACGTCACGACAATGCTATCGTTAGATTCTTACATTGACAATCTGATGATGTTGACTCTTTGCATGGGAGTTGCTTTTGAATTGCCACTTATTACATGGTTCCTTTCTCTGTTGGGATTTATAGATAGAGCTTTTTTACGCAAATATCGAAGACACGCAATTGTCATTATTGTTATTGCCGCTGCAGTGATTACTCCCACAGGCGATCCATTTACATTAACGATCGTTGCGCTTCCGCTATACATGCTCTATGAAATGAGCATTCTCATGATAAAGCCTAAAAAAGAAGAAAAGGCAATAGAGATAAAGGATCATTCTTAATAGGGAGGGAATACAGACACTATTCTTTCATTTAAAGACAGAATCATGACATTGAGAAAAGTTTTAATTATTATTTGCTTATCCTGCTTCTCGCTTCTTATTCATGCGGAGCAACTACAACCTATTGTAAAAAGTAGCTACATTCCATTCGATGTTGGAGAGATTCATCCCGAAGGTTGGTTGCTTGATTGGGCAAAAACAGCAGCCAAGGGATTAACAAAATCTCTTGGCGAAAAGTATTTTCCATTCACGACAGGTTGGGCAAATGACACATACGACGATTGGTGGCCATACGAACAATCTGGCTATTATGCTGACGGATTAGTAAGACTGGCTTTCATACTAAACGACTCAACCCTTATACAAAGAGCTACACAACTGATGTATACAGTTGCCAACAGGCAAGCAGAAAATGGATACATCTATTCGAACTGTGAGAAATTTAAAAAAGATTGGAACACAGACAAAGAAGATTATGGCGTCTATTGGTCGCAAGCCGTTTTTGCACGAGCAGCATTGGCATATTATTCGGCAACCAAAGACGAACGTATATTGAAGATGCTCGAAAAATGTTACGTCGGTACTCCAATCTTTAATCGAGATAATGCCAAATACCCTTTAAGCGGAGTAGAGATGGATCAAGACCGCAAATTGGTAGGTTTGGAAATTATATTGGAATTAGTTCGCTATTCAGGCAACAAAGAACTGCTCGACAAAGCCATTAAAATATATCAAGCAAACGAAAGCGGTTTTGTAGAATCGTGGGCAAAAAATAAAGACTTCCTCCGCACAGCCATTTGCCACGGCGTGACTTACAATGAAGTAGGCAAACTATACGCAGTGGCTTACCCATGGACAGGGCGCAAAGACTATTTGGCAGCCTCGGTAGAAGCCTTTGATTTCTTACAGCAACACTATGTGCTACCCAACGGAGCACCGTCTTCCAATGAATATTTGCACGGCATAGGAGCTTTTGAAGGTTCGGAAACGTGTGATATTTCGGATTTCATCTGGTCTAACATCTGGCTGGCAAGAGCCACAGGAGATGCTCAATATGGAGATCGCATTGAAAAAGCTTTCTTCAATGCTTTTCCTGCCGTTATGTCACCCGGATTCAGCCTGCATCTCTACGAAAACGCCATGAATAGAATCCCCGGATTACACCTAAAGGTTCGTGATGACGGAACATTCTTTAAAGAGCTTCACTGGCCCACTTGTTGCACAGGCAACCTCAATAGGGTGATTCCGAATTATATCATCAATATGTTTATGAAGAATTCGGAAAATGAGTTGATGATTCTTACATATGGTCCTGCTCATCTTGCGACAAAAGATGGAAGTTATGATATTAACATGGAAACTCAATATCCGTTTCGAGATCAAATAAATGTTACTATAAAAAATATACCGCAAAAAGAGAAACTCTTATTGCGTGTTCCTTCGTGGTGTACTAATCCTCAATGTACGGTCAACGGCAAAGCATATTCTACCAAATGGACTGACGGTAACTTTATAGCAGTCTCTCGCAAATGGAAAAGTGGAGATCGGATTTGCCTGACCTTTCCAATGAAAGCAGAATTAAAAGAAGACGACGAGCAATTTGCCAAATATAAAGATAAAGAGCCATACTGGCCACATGATATGGAACCTAAAGCAGAATACGCAATAGATGGTTTCAATAAAGGTGCCCATTTTGCTACAGTCAATTATGGGCCTTTGGTATTTGCACTTCCACTGATGGATAATTCGGCATGGAGCTTTGATCTGAATGAAGGGTATTGGAGAGAATTCCGTTATGCACTGACAAAGTCATCTCTTGTAGAAACAAAAGTGACATTGAACGACGTTCACCAACCTTTCTATTGGGAACTGACAGGTGCACCAATTAGCATTTCGGCTAAAGCAGATGTTATTTCTTGGGAACCGGATAAAGGAAATCCCAAATTACCAAAGAGATGCATTCCAGTACAACGCAATATTCAATTGAAATTAGTTCCTTATGGATTTGCACACTTCAGAATATCAATGTTTCCTTGCGAACAATAGCAAATAATATCGGGACAGATAAGGTTTGATGCTGCAAACCTTATCTGTCCTAATTCAACAAAGTAAATTTCAGATATTCATATCATATTTGAGTTCGAGATAAGAACTCAGATATATCGTTGCGAACGCGGCAGTCTATTTCAACAAAATCAGGTTGCCATTTGCGCGCTCTACAATTCGTACGTCTCTGCCAGGGTGTTGTAATTTTAGTTACAACACCCTGGCAGAAATGCTTTTAAACGTCCCATAATACCCTTTTAAAAGGATGAGATCTGTGAAACAGACTGATGAAAGTTGGTTCATATCAGAACGTTTTCATGTTTTGTCCTAAGAAGAGTGTCGTTCCACATATGTGGAACGACAAAGCCTTAATGAGCCAACAGAAAGGCCTTAAATACGACGGCCATGATTCAATAAGATGTGTACAAAAACCTTCTCTGAGAGAAGAGCCTAACTATTTTCATACACGGGCGGTAAGTAAAGGAGTCATTACCTAAGATCAATTGAAAAACGAGTTGGAATATGCTGCATGGCAATACCGAGTGACGTATCAAAGCAGCATTTATATTCCTACCCACGGGAGTTTCTACACGGTGCACACAGCACAGATACCGAGTAATGACTTAATCGGTTGACATACGAGGTGGATGATCCGTGTTTCATAACACACTAACAATAAGCAAGATAACATCATTTCGAAGTCCCATAAACAAGCCGATCCAGTTTATATCACTCACAGTCAATAAGATAATGTGACGGGAAGAGTCTTAAAACTTTTTTTGCGAAATATTAGTCTGAATAATTCATACTTGAGCCGGCATAAAAAGAAAGGTAAAAAGCTATTCGGATACTTGAGTTCGGGATAAGAAATCAAGCATATCATAGGTTACGGCACATTTTTTGTAGCATAAGAAACGATTAGTAGCAGAAAGCGATTGACGCCTTCTGTCCGACAACCAAAACATATATCAACATTTTTAAAATATAAGGAGGTCTTAACAATGGGAGCTGCTGGAAATAAAAAGCCAAAGAAAGCAAAAGACAAGAGCCATGTTCCTGCCTACGAAAAAGAAGAAGCGATAAATGGTTTCGATATTGGTACGGGCAAGAAGAAGAAAAAGTAAAAACAAAAAAGCGTATCAGAGAAAATCCGATGCGCTTTTTTATTTGGTTGGGCTACCAAGATTCGAACTTGGAATGACAGGACCAGAATCTGTTGTGTTACCATTACACCATAGCCCAATCGCTAAATGCGGTGCAAATTTACGAATAATTCGGGAAACTCAAATAAAAACCACTATTTTTTTTAAACGTTTCATTAAAAGCCGTACATCTGCCACAGGCAACACTCTTTTAGATGTTATTGGGGATGTACAATTTTCTCAAAAAAAATTAATATTCAAAAGTTTTACCTCCTAATGTATCCTAATCGTGGAATTCGTTGTATATTTGCCCCATCTTTCATTATAAACTATTAATAACAATAGATGAACGAAACAAAAGCGCTGATAAAAAACATAACAGAAGGTATTCAAGAAAAAAAAGGGAAGCACGTTGTCGTTGGCGATCTGACACATATTAACGACACAATTTGCAACTATTTTGTGATTTGCGAAGGTGATTCAACATTACAGGTCAATGCAATCGCTCATTCAATCAAAGATTTCACAATAAAAAACGCTCAGTTCCGCCCTTTGTCCATTGACGGCGAAAGTAATGCCGAATGGATCGCAATGGACTACGCAGATGTCACCGTACATATTTTTTTGCCCGAGAAGAGAGATTTCTATAATTTGGAACATCTTTGGGCTGATGCCAAATTAACAAATATTCCGGATATTGATTAAATAAGAACATGGAACCGAACAACAAAATGCCGAACGGCAATAACAATAATAACAAAATGAATATGCCCAAGTTCAACTTGAACTGGCTATATTTTATAATCCTTGCGGTGTTGGCAGGGCTTTACTTTGCAAATGATTCTTCTACAATGAGCAAAGAAGTTGATTACAATAAATTTCAGGCTTATGTAGACAGCGGATATGTAAACAAAGTGGTAGGCTATGATGACAACTCGGTAGAATTTTATCTGAAACCTAAATACATAGGATTGATTTTCGGAAAAGACTCTACCAAAGTAGGACGCAATCCAATAATAACCACCGAAGCCCCTTCAAGAGAGAGTTTAGATTCTTACCTACAAAAAGAGAAAGAACTAAAGCAGAAATATTATAATCTGGAGAAACACTTTGACGGAACGGTGAGCTACGAAAAAAAGAAAAACTACATAGGATTAATTTTATGGAATGTACTCCCTATCATATTTTTAATAGGAATGTGGTTCTACATAATGCGCAGAATGGGTAGTAACTCTTCTGGTGGCGGAGGCGGCGGCATCTTCAACGTAGGTAAATCAAAAGCTCAGTTGTTTGACAAAAATAATCGTCAGCGTGTGACCTTCAAAGATGTAGCAGGACTTGCCGAAGCAAAACAAGAAGTTGAAGAGATCGTTGAATTTCTGAGAGAACCCCAAAAATACACTAACTTAGGAGGTAAGATCCCTAAAGGAGCTCTCCTCGTAGGCCCTCCGGGAACAGGTAAGACATTGTTGGCTAAAGCCGTTGCAGGTGAAGCCGATGTACCGTTCTTTTCATTGGCGGGCTCTGACTTTGTAGAAATGTTTGTCGGTGTTGGCGCTTCTCGCGTTCGCGACCTCTTTAAACAAGCCAAAGAAAAAGCACCCTGTATCGTATTCATTGATGAAATCGACGCAGTAGGTCGAGCACGTGGAAAGAATCCAGCTTTTGGAGGAAATGACGAACGAGAAAATACTTTGAACCAATTATTGACCGAAATGGATGGTTTCGGTTCTAATAGCGGTGTCATTATTTTAGCAGCGACCAACCGAGTAGATGTGCTTGACAAAGCGTTACTCCGTGCCGGACGTTTCGATAGACAAATCCACGTAGATTTGCCAGATCTGAATGAAAGAAAAGAGATTTTCGGAGTCCACCTCCGTCCCATTAAGATAGCCGAAGATGTCGACATTGACTTATTGGCACGCCAAACTCCAGGATTCTCAGGAGCCGACATAGCCAATGTCTGCAATGAAGCTGCTCTTATAGCAGCCAGATATGGGAAAGATAATGTTCATAAACAAGACTTTTCCAATGCCGTAGACCGCATTGTAGGAGGGCTAGAAAAGAAAAATAAAATAACCACAGAAGAAGAACGGCAATCAATTGCCGTTCATGAAGCCGGTCATGCTACATTGTCATGGTTGCTGGAATATGCCAATCCATTGATCAAAGTAACGATTGTACCTCGTGGTAGGGCTTTAGGAGCAGCATGGTATCTACCGGAAGAGAGGCAGATCACGACTAAAGAGCAAATGCTGGATGAAATGTGTGCGACATTAGGAGGCCGTGCAGCTGAAGACCTTTTCATTGGTAAGATTTCGTCTGGTGCCATGAACGATTTGGAAAGAGTAACGAAACAAGCATTCGGCATGATAGCCTACATGGGCATGAGCGAAAAATTGCCCAACCTATGCTACTATACAAATGAAGAATATTCTTTCAGCAAGCCATATAGCGAACGTACGGCCGAAATAATAGACGAAGAGGTAAAGAAAATGGTCAACGAACAATATGACCGCGCCAAAGGACTTTTATCAGAAAGCAAAGATAAACATAAAGAATTGGCAGACCTTTTGAGATCTAAAGAGGTTATCTTTGCAGAAGATGTAGAGCATATCTTCGGCAAAAGAAAATGGAAATCGCGCTCTCTAGAGATTATCATGGACGATAAACGCCAAGATAATGAAAAAGCGATCGGACAAAAAGAAGAGAAAGGCGAAGAAGGAGATATTAAATCAGATAAGAATCAACAAGAACCTGAACCTGAACAAAAAGAAGAACAAAACCAATAAAAGAATCAAAAATCGTGAAGAGTTCATTTATACCACGTACTATAACAGGTGTATTATTTATTACTGTCATTATAGGTAGTATACTATATAATACCGTATCGTTTAGTTCAATCTTTGCCGCAGTAACGGCACTTACTATCCATGAATTTGTAGGATTGATCAATGAAACAAAGAAAGTTCATATCAATAAACTGATTACGATGGCAGGTGGTATTTATCTCTTTTTTGCTTTTGGCGGATATTGTTCCAACATGATAGGTTCGCGTATCTTTTTACCCTATCTATTAATATTAATGTATCTTCTAATAAGCGAACTATATTTGAATCAAGAAAACCCGATAAGCAATTGGACATACTCCATATTTACTCAAATTTATATTGCGCTTCCTCTCGCATTGCTTAACGTCCTATACTACCAGACGGCACAAGGCATTACTACCATAAATGCCATACTACCGCTATCGGTATTTATTTTCTTATGGACAAGTGATACGGGAGCCTATTGCATAGGTTCGATGATAGGCAAGCACCGATTGTTTGAAAGGATTTCTCCTAAAAAATCATGGGAAGGATCAATAGGCGGAGGCATACTAGCCATTATGGCAGCAGTTATTCTCGCCCACTTCTTTCCCTTCATGAATATATTGCAATGGATAGGACTAGCAACTGTCATTGTCATATTCGGCACTTGGGGGGATTTGATAGAATCGCTACTTAAAAGAAAGCTAGGTGTAAAAGACTCCGGCAACATATTACCCGGGCACGGAGGTTTTTTAGATCGCTTCGACAGCGCATTATTAGCCATCCCCGCAGCTGTTTGCTATTTATATCTTATCTCCGCATAAGACATTTCATCATTTCTCGGGCAGCATTTTCGGATGCATTAGTTTCTCCCAGATGTTCCATCATTTCGTCATACCCCGTCAATATCTGTAAACGGTAAGCCCTGCTATTCAGAAGGCGATCCAATTCTTCTTGCATATTATTAACGGTCATTGTATCGGCGACGAGTTCTCGAACGAGTTCTCTTCCTACAATAAGATTAACAAGAGATATATACTTCACTTTCAGAAGGTGACGACGAAGAAAAGAAATAAACTTGACAAGAGGAGTATGATAGCACACCACCTGTGGAACACGAAATAAAGCAGCTTCGAGGGTCGCTGTTCCAGATGTGACTAACGCCGCCGAGGCATGACTTAATACACGATAAGTTTGCCCATAAACAATTTTGACTCCCCCGCCTTTAACATATTGATCATAATATTCGGCATCAATACCCGGTGCACCAGCCAGCACTATTTCATACTCGGGAAAAGTTTGTGCGGCACAAAGCATATCAGGGAGATTATCTTTTATCTCTTGACGGCGACTTCCAGCCAGCAAGGCGATAACAGGACGCCCCGATAAATGGTTTGAACAAACAAACTCCTCAAAAGGCTCCTGATGAGAGGACTTATAATTAAAGACCTCTTCAACAGAGGGGTTACCTATATAATGAATCGGATACTGATGTTTATTATAAAAAGGAACTTCAAAAGGCAATATGGAAAACATCTCATTAACATATCGTTTAATATCCTTAATACGATACTCTTTCCATGCCCAAATTTTAGGCGAAATATAATAAAAGACAGGAATCTTTGTATGAGAGCGGACATACTTGGCAATAGCTAGATTGAATCCTGGATAGTCAACCAATATCACGACATCAGGATTCCATGCAAAAATATCTTGTTTGCACTGTCGCATATTGCGAAAAATAGTTCGCAGATGCAGCAACACAGGTACAAAACCCATGAAAGCCATTTCACGATAATGTTTCACCAATACACCACCAACTTCCCGCATGGCATCTCCTCCGAAAAAGCGGAAATCTGCCCTATCGTCTTCACGCAAGAGAGACTCCATCAGCTTAGAGGCATGCAAATCTCCCGAAGCTTCGCCAACAACCAAATAGTATTTCATTATTTCAAGACAAAAGATCCATCTCCCGTTGTAATTTATCCATATACTGATAGTCCGTCACATCAAGCTTAGTAGGGGTAATCGCAACATAACCTTCCGACAATGCTCGACGATCGTTTTCTCCATCATTAACATCCAATTCAACATACTCACCCCCAAGCCAAAAATAATGATTATCTCCACGGCGAGGACAAGGGTCAAGTTCACGGCTCCAATACCCACGAGCCATTTTGCAAACTTTAACGCCTTTATATTCCAGAAGTTTCGGAAAGTTTACATTCAGGCAAGTTAATTGGGGCAATTCATGTTGCAAAGCCCAAGTAACAATCTGACGGACAATAATAGCCTGCGGCTCGAAATCAGCATTTATCTCATGATCACAAAGAGAGAAAGCAATCGATTTTATACCATCCAGACATCCTTCAATAACTGCGCCCATTGTTCCCGAATTGTAAACATTGGTTGCCGAGTTATCGCCATGATTGATTCCGGCAACCACCAAATCGGGCTTATGAGAACAAACTTCATTCAAAGCCACCTTAATGCAATCGACTGGAGTTCCAGAACATTTATAGACTGAAAGCCCTACATCCTGACGCACTTGGGCATAATGAATAGGCTCACTAGAAGTAATGGCACCGCTAGAACCCGAACGGGCAGAGTCGGGAGCCATCACCACGATTTCACCCAGCGGTCTGATAAATTTAATTAAAGCACTAAGACCTTTCGACATTATGCCATCGTCGTTGGTCACCAATATAAGAGGCTTACTAATTTCCATAAAACAATAACTGATATTTAATATGTTACAAAAGTAACAAAAATAAAGCAATCGACTAGCGTTTACAAATCTTAATCTTAATCAAGTGTGAGTAAAAAGCGTACATATTTCAATAAAATTGTCTACATTTGCATTTTACAATAGGAATATTGGTTCAATAAAATCAAGATATATGGGAAAAATTATTGCTTTAGCCAATCAAAAAGGAGGAGTCGGAAAGACTACGTCGACTATTAATTTAGCAGCGTCTTTGGCCACCTTAGAGAAGAGAGTGCTCATTGTTGATGCCGATCCGCAAGCAAATGCTTCTTCCGGATTAGGCGTTGATATAAAAAAAACCGAATATACTATTTATGAATGTATGATTAACGGCACCGATGTAAAAGAAGCGATTCACGACACTAGCATCGAAACGTTGAAAATCATCCCTTCACACATTGACCTGGTTGGCGCCGAAATAGAAATGCTCAATATCCCCGACAGGGAAAACATTATGAAAAAAGTAATTGCCCCTGTTAAAGATGAATACGATTTTATCCTAATAGATTGTTCACCATCATTGGGATTAATAACGGTCAATTCTCTGACTGCTGCAAACTCTGTCATTATTCCGGTACAATCGGAATATTTTGCTCTCGAAGGAATCAGCAAACTACTTAACACCATTAAAATTATAAAAAAGCGCCTCAATCCGTCACTCGAGATCGAAGGATTCTTGCTCACCATGTTTGACTCACGACAACGGCAAGCCAATCAGATATATGATGAGATCAAACGCCATTTTCAAGAATTGGTATTCAATACCGTTATTCAAAGAAATGTTCGTTTGAGTGAAGCTCCCAGTTACGGTATTCCTGCTATATTATATGATGCAGACTCTAGTGGTGCTAGAAATTATATGGCTCTTGCAAAAGAACTGATTAATCATAACGACAATAAACAGTAACAGTTATGCCAAAAAGACAAGCACTAGGACGCGGGCTGGATGCTCTGCTTTCAATGGACGACATCAAGACAGAAGGTTCATCTTCTATCAATGAAATAGAGTTGACAAAAATTAAAGTCAACCCCAATCAGCCACGTAGAGAATTTGACGAAGACGCATTGCAAGAGTTGGCAAGTTCCATTGCTGAAATCGGTATTATCCAACCCATTACACTGCGCAAAATGTCAGATGACGAATACCAAATCATAGCCGGAGAACGCCGTTTTCGTGCTTCACAAAAAGCCGGTCTCACAGCAATACCAGCCTATATCAGAACTGCCGACGATGAAAATGTCATGGAAATGGCATTGATAGAAAATATTCAACGCGAAGATTTAAATTCGGTAGAAATAGCCTTGGCTTATGAACATTTACTTGATCAATATGGATTAACCCAAGAAAAGTTGAGCGAAAGAGTTGGGAAAAACAGAGCAACAATAGCCAACTACTTACGATTACTCAAGCTCCCCGCTCCCATTCAAGTAGCTCTTCAAAAGAAAGAAATAGATATGGGACATGCTCGTACCTTATTAGCTTTGAACGATCCTAAATTGCAAGTAAAGGTTTTCAAAGAGATTGAAGAGCATGGTTATTCGGTGCGCAAAGTTGAAGAGATCGTCAAATCACTTACAGAAGGAGAGACGGTAAAAAGCGGCTCAAAAAAAATAAAACCATCGGGAGAGAACAAACTTCCCGAAGAGTATAACATGCTAAAGAGCAAGTTGTCGGAATTCTTTAAAGCAAAAGTACAACTCACTTGTTCGGACAGAGGAAAAGGAAAAATAAGCATTCCTTTTGCTAACGAAGAAGAATTGGAACATATCATGGAAATATTCGACAGTCTCAACAAATAATAAATGACAAAAAGGTTTCCAAAATATAGATGGTATATTATTAGCTCAGTGTTACTAATCTGCTTTATTCTAATAGCAGAGCCTAACATTTATGCCCATCCGTATTCTTCATTGCCTTCGGATACAGTAAAGACAAAAAAACAACCCATACAGCGGCAAAGAATTCGTTTCACCATGCCTACTGACTCGACAGTAGAACTAGGGAAAAACAAAAAAACAGAAAAACCTGACAAGAAAAAAAAGTCCCTATTGGCTCAAGATTCTATAAAATTTGATTCGCTAAAACTGAAGAAGCCCATCTTCAAACCAAACCCTCTAAAGGCTACTTGGTTAGCCATGATATTCCCTGGTGGCGGACAGATTTACAATCGGAAGTATTGGAAACTACCTATTGTTTATGGAGGCTTAGCCGGTTGTGCTTACGCATTAAGTTGGAACAGCAAGATGTATAAAGACTATGCGCAGGCTTATCGTGACTTATTAGATAAGAATCCAAATACCAATAGTTTTAAAACTTTAATACCAAGTAGTGCGAACTATTCGCCGGCACAATTGACAACTATACTAAAGAATAGAAAAGATTTATACCGTAGATACCGCGATCTAAGTATTTTCTCTCTCATCGGCGTTTACTTACTATCAATTGTGGATGCCTACGTTGATGCAGAGTTGTCGAACTTCGATATTTCGCCCGATTTGAGTATGAAAGTAGAACCTGTAATAATGAATAATAACCATATCATTTTGCAAGACAAAAGGGCTTATGGCATTCAATGCAGCCTTCGGTTTTAATAGATGATTAAAAATATAGAGTAATATAAAGCATGAAAAGATTTTCTTATTTCCTACCTTTTCTACTGTTTATCTTAGTAACAGTATCACATATCGAAGCACAAACCGTCGATGTCACTATCAATAAAGACGGAAAGACAAAATCAGAAAAGATTGATATTCCTAAAAGCATGACCTACCCATTGGATAGCCTGCTAAACGATTGGCAAGTCAAAAACTTTATTGATCAACAAAAAGAATGTAGCACATCTCCACTCAATCCTTCATTCCCCGATTCGATTTATATCAATCGTTTGCAAAGAATACCCGCTGTAATGGAACTTCCTTATAACGATATTGTCAGAAAGTTCATTGATTTATATACATGCAGGATGCGCAATCAAGTATCTTTCATGTTAAGCGCTGCGAACTTCTACATTCCTATTTTCGAAGAGGCTCTTGATGCATACGATTTACCATTAGAATTAAAGTATCTTCCGGTCATTGAATCGTCTCTTAACCCGAAAGCCATCTCCAGAGTAGGCGCTTCGGGCTTATGGCAATTTATGGTTTTGACAGGCAAACAATATGGATTGGAAATTAATAGTTTGATAGATGAACGCCGTGATCCGGTAAAAGCCACATGGGCAGCAGCACGTTATTTGAAAGACTTATATAACATTTATCATGATTGGAACTTAGTCATTGCAGCCTACAATTGCGGCCCGAACAATATCAATAAAGCCGTACGACGTAGTGGAGGTAAAACAGACTATTGGGCCATATATAACTATCTACCCCGTGAAACCCGGGGATATGTTCCAGCTTTCATCGCAGCCAATTACGTGATGACCTATTACTGCAATCACAATATTTGTCCGATGGAAACGAATATTCCAATCAGTACGGATACAATCCAAATAGACAGAGAAGTTCATTTTGATCAGATTGCTGCGGTACTCAATATTGACAAGAAGGAAATCAGAAGCCTGAATCCCCAATACAAACTAGATATTATCCCTGGCAATAGTCATCCATATACTTTAAAATTGCCACAAAGTGATATCAGTCGATTTATAGACCATAAAGATTCTATTTATTCGTATAAGACAGATCAATTGTTGCCCAATCGGCGGACAGTAGAAGTTGATAAATCTGCCGAACCGTCTCTCTATCGCCACTCATATAGCAGACACTCACGGCACCACCATGCCAGTTATACCCACTACAGTAAAAGAAAGCATTCTCGCAAATCCAAATCACATACCATAAAGAATGGAGAGACATTATCGGATATAGCCGAACATTATCACATGTCTGTCAAACAATTAAGAAAGGCGAATCACATCAAAGGCAATACCATAAGAGCAGGTAAAAAAATAAAAATTCATAGATAATAAGATTTATTGTTGTGAAACAATAATTAATAATTATCTTTGCGCTATAGAAACATAGTGTAGCCATGGATACTGTAGATGAAATAAATCAGAAAGAAATTGCTGAAGAGAAAATGATAAATGACGCTTTTCAGGAACTGCTTCACAACTATTTACAGACGAAGCATCGGAAACGCGTTGAAATCATTACCAAAGCATTCAATTTTGCTAACCAGGCTCACAAAGGAATTAAACGGCGCTCGGGTGAACCATATATATTACATCCTATTGCTGTAGCCAATATAGTATGTAACGAAATAGGTCTAGGTTCCACATCTATCTGTTCGGCACTGTTGCACGATGTAGTCGAAGATACAGATTACACGATTGAAGATATTGAAAACATCTTTGGCAATAAAATCGCCACGATTGTCAATGGACTGACAAAGATAGCAGGCGGCATCTTTGGAGACAAGGCGTCGGCTCAAGCCGAAAACTTCAGGAAGCTCCTTCTGACGATGTCTGATGACATACGAGTTATTCTCATCAAAATAGCAGACAGGCTACACAACATGAGGACACTCAATTCTATGCCGCTTAATAAACAATATAAAATTGCAGGAGAGACTTTATATATCTACGCTCCGCTTGCCAACAGATTGGGGCTAAATAAAATTAAAACAGAACTTGAGAACCTTAGTTTCAAATACGAGCACCCCAAAGAATATCAAGAGCTTGAAGAGAAACTAAGTGCAACAGCTACCGCCCGAGACAAAGTCTTTCAAGAATTTACAACTCCTATCCGAACCCAACTTGACAAGATGGGGCTTAAATACCATATCATAGCAAGAGTAAAATCAGTCTATTCGATATGGAATAAAATGCAAAACAAGCACGTCCCTTTTGAAGAAATATATGATATACTGGCAGTCCGTATAGTATTTGAGCCAAAAAGTCTAGACGAAGAGCTAAATGACTGCTTTGATATCTATGTTGCTATATCCAAAATATACAAACCCCACCCCGACCGATTGCGCGATTGGGTTAGCCACCCCAAGGCAAATGGCTACCAAGCGCTACACGTCACACTTATGGGCAACAATGGCGAATGGATCGAGGTGCAGATACGAAGCCAACGTATGGACGACATCGCCGAACAAGGATTTGCAGCTCATTGGAAATACAAAGAAGGTGGAGACGGCAGTGAAGATGAAGGCGAACTTGAAAAGTGGTTGCACACAGTAAAAGAGATCTTAGATGATCCCGTACCCGACGCAATTGATTTCCTCGATGCCATCAAGCTAAACCTTTTCGCTTCGGAGATTTTCGCATTCACCCCCAAGGGGGAACTTAAAACAATGCCACAAAATTCTACGACACTAGACTTTGCCTTTATGCTTCATACCGATATAGGCATGCATTGTATAGGAGCTAAAGTCAACCATAAATTAGTACCACTCAGCTACAAACTGCAAAGTGGTGACCAAGTAGAGATTCTAACATCCAAATCACAACGAATACAGCCTGAATGGGAAGCTTATGCAACAACGGCCAAGGCCCGTGCAAAAATAGCATCAGTCATTCGTAAAGAAAACAAGATATACGAAGATATTGGAAAAACATTATTCAACGGTTTTCTCAATAAAGAGGGATTTACCTTTTCGACTAGCATTATTGACAAGCTGCTACATTTTCACCATCTAATCAACGAAAACGATCTTTATCTTGCTATCGGCAAAAAAGAGATTATCTTAAGTGAAGCAGACAAGGATGCCATAACAGGTAAACAAAACAAATCATGGAGAAAATTGCTGACCCTCTCTTTTGGAAGTAGCAAGGAAAAGGAGCCAGAAGAAACAGGAAAGCAGGAAGCAAGAGAAATCATTGATACAAAAGATGTTCTAAAATTAACAGAAGATGCTATTCAAAAGAAATATATCATGGCTAGTTGCTGTCACCCAATACCAGGCGACGATGTATTAGGATATATTGACGAGAATGGCAAGGTCATCATTCACCAACAAGAATGTCCGGTCGCAGCAAAGTTGAAAAGCAGCTATGGCAATCGAATTCTTGCTACTACATGGGATACAGGCAAGACCTTAACGTTTTTAGTTTATGTACAGATAAACGGTATAGATGGCTTAGGCGTGCTAAATGATATTACTCAAGTCCTTTCACGTCGCCTCAACGTCAACATTCAAAAATTGACTATAGAATCCGAAGCAGGCATTTTCACAAGCAAAGTACAACTCTACGTCCACGACGTTAACGATGTACGCCTCATTTGCAACGAACTTTTAAGATTGCCAAACATAAAAGCCGCCACCAGAGTAGAAAGCTAACACTCCCCCAACCCTACATCACTCTGATCTTTCCGAAAACGAAATATTTTTTCTTAGCAGACAAGACTTTTTGCTATAGAATTTATCCTTCCAATTCTTTACTTAACGCTATAAGTTGTTCTTTAACACCCTGAAGGCGACGCACTACCTCATAATTACGAGCAGTATCTTCTTTATTTTCTTTCAATTTCTGACGAGCCCCCTGCAAAGTCATTCCTCTTTCTTTGACTAAATGATAAATTAACCCTATCACCTCAATATCTTCTTTACGATACAAACGTACACCGCGATTATTCGTTTTAGGTGAGATCTGAGGAAACTCCTTCTCCCAATAACGAAGCAACGACTCGTTTACATCGAACATCTCAGCCAGTTCGCTAATACGATAAAACATTTTATCCCCTTTTTCTACCACCTGATTCATTCTTTTTTAAGAGTTTATTGAAAATTAATTAGAGTTTTGTGAAGCAAAAATACTAAAAAGAAAGTATCTTTGCACAATGATTCGTGAAGATAAATTTCAAAATTAGTTAATAATTAGGTATGTTGACTGCTAATCAAATTAGAGATTCGTTTAAAAATTTCTTTCAATCGAAAGGACATCAGATTGTTCCTTCGGCACCAATGGTAATAAAAGACGACCCGACATTGATGTTTACTAATGCGGGGATGAATCAATTTAAGGATATTATTTTAGGTAACCAACCTGCTAAATTCCAACGAGCGACCGACTCACAGAAGTGCTTACGTGTGAGCGGGAAACATAATGATTTGGAAGAAGTTGGCCATGATACATACCATCAAACGATGTTCGAGATGTTAGGCAACTGGTCGTTTGGTGATTATTTTAAGAAAGAAGCGATAGAGTATGCCTGGGAATTTCTAACAGATGTTGTGAAGATTAATCCCAATTTACTATATGTAACAGTATTTGAAGGTTCGCCAACCGATAAGCTGGAGCGTGACAATGAAGCTGCCGAATATTGGGCACGATTCATTTCACCCGACCGTATAATCAATGGCAATAAGCACGATAACTTTTGGGAAATGGGCGATACAGGTCCTTGTGGTCCTTGTTCGGAAATCCACATAGACTTACGACCCGAAGAAGAACGCAAATCAATAGACGGCAAATCGCTCGTCAATAAAGACCACCCCCAAGTTATCGAAATTTGGAACTTAGTATTCATGCAATACAACCGTAAAGCAGACGGATCACTCGAATCGCTTCCCAACAAAGTAATCGATACCGGTATGGGATTTGAGCGTCTATGTATGGCATTACAAGGCAAAACATCCAATTATGATACCGACATATTTCAGCCGCTTATTAAAGAAATTTCAAGTATTTCGAAGGTTGAATATGGCAAAGACGAACAAAAAGACGTAGCGATGCGAGTTATTGCAGATCATATTCGTACGATAGCTTTCTCGATAGCCGATGGTCAACTGCCATCAAATGCAAAAGCCGGTTATGTCATTCGCCGTATTCTGCGCCGTGCAGTCCGTTATGGTTATACTTTCCTAGACCAGAGAGTTCCTTTCATGTACAAGTTGGTTCCAATACTGAATGCTGAGATGGGCGAAGCTTATCCGGAGCTCGTTGCTCAAAAGGAGCTCATCATGAAAGTTACGAAAGACGAAGAAGAGGCTTTCTTACGTACTCTCGATAACGGTATCCGATTACTCGACAATGTAATGGAACATGCAAAAGAGGCAGGAATAAAAGAGATCAGCGGTAAAAACGCTTTCACTTTATATGATACATTCGGCTTTCCTCTAGACTTAACCGAGTTGATTCTTCGAGAAAATAATTTATCACTCAACGAAGATGAGTTCAAAGCGGAAATGGACAAACAGAAACAACGCGCACGCAATGCGGCAGCGGTAGAGACAGGCGACTGGATTGAATTGAAACCGGGTATATCAAACTTTGTAGGTTATGATTATACCGAATACAACGTTCACATTCTCCGTTACCGTGAAGTATCTCAAAAGAAAAATACTTTCTACGAAATTGTTCTCGACGATACTCCATTTTATGCTGAATCGGGTGGACAAGTAGGTGATACCGGCGTGTTAGTTTGCGAAGGTGAAACCATCGACATCATCAACACCAAGAAAGAAAACAACCTAACGATCCACCTCTCTGCCAAATGTCCGGACGACCCATCAGCAGAATTTATGGCATGTGTCGATGTTGAAAAGCGCAATGCCTCTGCTGCCAATCACTCTGCAACTCACTTACTCGATCAAGCATTACGCCAGGTATTAGGCAATCACATTGAACAAAAAGGTTCGCTTGTTAATTCAGATGGCTTACGTTTCGACTTTTCTCACTTCCAAAAGGTAACAGACGAAGAATTGCGCCAAGTGGAACACATTGTTAATGATCACATTCGGGAAAACCTTTCTTTACAAGAAAAGCGCGATTATCCTATAGAGAAAGCCAAAGAATTAGGCGCGATTGCACTGTTTGGCGAGAAATATGGAGACAAGGTTCGTGTTGTTCAGTTTGGACAATCTATCGAATTCTGTGGAGGTACACACGTCAGTGCTACGGGTAAGATTGGTATGTTCAAGATTATTTCCGAAAGCAGTGTTGCAGCTGGCGTAAGGCGTATAGAAGCTGTTACGGGAGTGAAAGCAGAAGAACTGATGGAACAATACGAAGATCTGATTAAGGGAATGAAAGAACTCTTCAATAACGTTCCTGATCTAAGAGGCGCTATTTCAAAATCTATTGAAGAGAATGCTGCCTTAAAAAAACAGATCGAGGAATTTATGCATGAGAAAGAAGCTTCCTTAAAGATTAAATTGATAGAGAACGCTACAAATGTAAATGGAGTGAAGCTTGTTAGCATTTGTAGTACAATGCCAGCGGAAATGGTGAAGAACTTAGCTTTCCAGATTCGTAGTGAAGTTCCGAATTCATTCTTCGTTGCAGGTACATACGATAATGAAAGGCCCACGTTGACTGTTGCCATTAGCGACGAGTTAGTTGCCAAAGGCCTAAAAGCAGGCATGATGGTCAAAGAAGCTGCCAAACTGATTCAAGGCGGCGGCGGCGGACAACCACACTTTGCTCAAGCTGGCGGCAAAAACAAAGATGGGCTTCGTGAAGCTGTAAATAAAATAATAGAGTTGGCAAATCTTTAAATTTACCATATAACTCCAATAAGACAAAAGGCATTTTTCTCATTATAAAAGAGAAAAATGCTTTTTGTCATTAAACTGCATCATATTATTCATTATTTTTACGTAAGTTTGCAGTCAGAAAAAGAACATACACAGAAGTTTTGAGAATTTCAGTATGAGAGCCAAAAGGTTACGATTATTATCAGGATTGTTCCTAATAGTTCTTTTCATGAACTATTATGGATGTTCTACCTTTTTTATGCATACTCACCAGACCCCTTTCGGTCCGGTCACTCACTCTCACCCATTCAAAGGGGCACACTCCCATACCACTTCTGCCTATATTACAATATCCCTTCTTTCAAAAGCTCTCTTTTTTACAACTTTCACAGCTTTCGCCACCATTTTCTTATGTATCATAGGAAGACTCACTTCTACATTTCATTTATTACATACACTCAAACATTTACAACACCTTTTCTTACGGGGTCCTCCTTTGGCAATTAAACCATTTTAGTGACAAAGAAATAACACCCACCAATAACATAAACTATTAACGTAAGAAATATGAGAATTTACTATTACTTTCTTGTACTAGTTATTGCCATGTCATCTTGTAAAAGTGGAAAAGAATCAAATAACCAACAAGATTATTTCACTCATGGTGATACTATATGTATTCCGCCGCAATCATCATTGCTAAAAAAGATCAAGGCAGAATCGGCAACTCTACAGTCATACAATGAAACATTCACGGCTTCAGGAGTTGTTGAAGCTATCCCCAATAATTTTGCAAAAATAGCTTCTCCATTTGCCGGACGTATCACAAAATCGTTCGTCCGTTTAGGACAAAAAGTAAGGGCCGGAAGTCCGTTGTTCGAGATTAGCTCAGCCGATTTCTACGAATCCATTAAAGACTACTATCAGGCACAACAAGAATTGAAAGTGGCCTATATTAATATGAGAAGAGAAAAAGACTTGGTAAGAAATAAGGTCGGCGTAAAAAAAGAAGAAGAAGATGCCGAGCTCAACTATACTTTGAAGAAAAAAGAAGTAGAAAATGCTAAAGCCGCTCTATCCATCTATCATATATCGCCCAAACAAATGAAACTTGGGCAACCGCTTGTAGTACGCTCTCCTCTATCGGGAGAAGTTATAAACAGTGACATCGTCATAGGCCAATACCTGAAAGAAGATGCCGAACCCGTAGCTACGGTAGCCAATCTGAACAAGGTCTGGGTTGTAGCTCACGTCAAAGAAAAGGACATTAGTTTAATAAGGGGCTTATCGACTGTCAAGATTGCATTGGTTTCTATGCCCAACAAAGAGATAGAAGGAAAGATATACCACATCAGCCAAATAATGGATCAAGACACTCACTCGGTAGAAGTCATTATCGAATGCAATAACGCCAATCGATTAATGAAACCCGGGATGTATGGCTATGTGAAATTGATTGATAGACCTACTCAAAAGATAATGGTACCATCTTCTGCCATTCTACAGGAAGAGAATTCTACTTATGTCTTCGTGAAGGTTGGAAAAAACAAATACTTAAAACGGGCAGTGCACACAACAACAGCTTCTGCCGGACAAGCAGCCATCACCGACGGACTGAATCAAGGCGAAGAAATTATATGCGAAGGCGCTTTCTATCTCAATAACGTATTCTAGAGGAGATGAAAAAATTAATATCTTTAGCCTTTCATCGGCGAGGACTGATGATTGTTGCTTTTTGTTTCGTCGCCGTTATTGGATATTATTCATGGAAGCAATTAGCTATCGATGCTTATCCCGACATTGCCGACGTTACCGTTCAAGTCATTACTCAAGTACCCGGCCTTGCCGCCGAGGAGATTGAACAGCAGATCACTATTCCGATAGAACGTTCACTGAATGGATTGCCAGGAACAACCGTCATGCGTAGCCGCAGTTCGTTTGGAATCTCGACAATTATATTGGTGTTTCAAGATGGAGTAGACGATTATTGGGCAAGGCAGCGAGTACAAGAGCGACTCACGGATGTAGAGTTGCCCTATAGTGCAACTCCTTCGCTCAATCCACTGACATCTCCTATTGGAGAGATCTATCGTTATGTACTAGAGAGTAAGAACCACGATCTTAGGGAACTTACCGATATAAACAAATGGGTAGTCATTCCACGTCTGAAACAAGTAATAGGAGTTGCCGACGTTAGTAATTTCGGAGGGATCACTACGCAATATCAGATAGAAATAGATCCGCATAAGATGGAGCAATACGACATTACTCTGTCCGACATCAAAGACAAGATAGAGAAAAACAATGTAAACGCAGGCGGAAGTATTCTACAACAAGGGGATTTAAGCTATGTCATTCGAGGTATAGGACTAGTCAAGAACCTGAACGACATAGGTAAAATAGTGGTTAGTTCCAAAGATGGAGTGCCTATATATATCAATGACATAGGAACACTCAAATATGGCAATCTCGAACGAAAAGGTGTTTTAGGCTTTTCTTCCGACTCGGCCAATATCTCAGATGGAGTAGAGGGCATTGTACAAATGCTTCGCTTTCAGAATCCCTCCAAAGTATTGGATGGAATACATCAGTCTGTCGAAGAGCTTAACCATGGCGGACTACCTAAAGGAGTTTCTATCCATCCTTTCGTAGACCGCACCAATTTAGTGAGTACCACATTGCATACCGTATCTCATACGCTGTTAGAAGGTATGACATTGGTATTGCTTGTCTTATTCATCTTCTTGGGCAATTGGAGAGGTGCAGCAGTCGTTGCGTTGACTATCCCTCTGTCTCTACTTATAGCCTTCATTTTAATGCACCTCACAGGTATTCCCGCCAATTTACTTTCACTGGGAGCTATCGACTTCGGTGTACTCGTGGACGGTTCCATTGTGATGATGGAAACCATATTGAAGAAGAGAGAGAGCCATCCACTTGCCCCTCTAGAAGAAGAATCGACGTTGAAACGAACGTTAGAAGTAGCACGTCCCATTCTATTCTCTACCCTGATTATCATTACCGCCTATTTGCCTCTCTTCACTTTCGAACATATAGAGAAGAAACTCTTCACTCCAATGGCATATACTGTAGGGTATGCATTAATCGGCGCCATGTGCGTTTCGTTTTTACTTACGCCGGCCTTATCGTATATCATTTATCATAAGCCGACCAAGATGCGCCAAAACAAATGGCTCGAAAAGCTATCCAACGGTTACCACAAGCAGACGATAAAGATACTCCAGCATCCTAAAAAAGTATTGAGACCGCTCATAGTGATACTTATCCTCGCTATTGGACTAAGTTGGATGGTAGGAAAAGATTTTCTTCCTCCGCTTGACGAAGGTTCCATCTGGGTACAGATGCAATTGCCTCCGGGAATATCTCAAGAGAAATCAAAGCAAATGGCAGCCGATTTCAGAAAGGCCATCAAAGGCTTTGACGAAGTCTCTTACGTTATGACACAAGTAGGGCGAGACGACGAGGGAACCGATGCTTTCTCTCTTTCTCACGTAGAATGTTGCATCGGGTTAAAGCCTTACAACACCTGGGAGAGCGGACTGACCAAAGCCCAACTGATAGAAAAGATGTCTGCCAGAATAAGCAAAATGCCGGGATATAGCGTCGGTTTTTCGCAACCCATACTAGATATGGTAATGGATCAGATAGCCGGAGCCCATAGTGATCTTGCAGTCAAGATATATGGGGATGATTTGAAAGAGATACGAAACGTTGGCGAGCAAATAGTGAACACCCTGAATAAAATAAAGGGGGCAGCCGACGTAACGATTGATGAAGAACCTCCACTACCACAATTGCAAATCATTGCCGACCGAGACAAGATTGCATTGTATGGATTGAATATATCAGACGTGGCAGATGTCATCGAAATGGCAATCGGAGGTACGCCTATCTCAGAGATATTTGTAGGTAGCAAATCGTACGACGTAACCTGCAAGTTGAATCAAGACAGCAGGGACACTCCCGAGAAGATTGGCAATTTAATGCTGACAACCAATTCGGGCGTGAAAATCCCTCTTTCGCAAGTAGCGACTATCAAACTGACGACCGGAGCAAGTTGCATATCGCGTGAGATGAACAAGCGTCACTTGACCGTCAGAGTAAATCTTCGTGGAAACGACTTGACCTCTTTCCTGCAAGAAGCGAACAGACAAATAAATAAGAATGTTCACTTCAACAAACAAAACATCCAATTGCGATGGGGAGGTCAATTCGAGAACCAACAGCGGGCTTATGCCAAACTGGGGGTTGTCATTCCTTTAACATTAGGTATTATGCTACTGCTGTTGTTTGCTGCATTCGGCAAGTTCCGGCAGGCCGTCCTACAGATGTGTATCATTCCATTGGCACTCTTTGGAGGAATGCTTGCACTCAATTTAAGAGGAATGACACTCAACGTATCTTCTGCCGTCGGATTCATTGCTTTAATTGGAGTAGCCATTCAGAATGGCGTCATCATGGTATCTCACATCAATAATCTTCGCAAGAAAGGAAAGAATTTATACGATGCCGTTACAGAAGGCAGCACCCATCGGTTCCGCCCCATCATCATGACGGCAACAGTGGCCATCCTCGGTTTGTTCCCGGCATCTATTACAACAGGAATCGGGTCGGATGTGCAACGTCCTCTTGCTACGGTTATTGTCTACGGATTACTGTTCTCTACAGTTATTACGCTATATATACTTCCAGCTCTTTACTTCATGATCGAGAAAAAGCATGAAGACAAAGAACAGAACAAGAATAAATTGGAAATTACAGACAATGAAAACATTCAGTAACAAAGGGCTACTGCTGACTATGGTCAGCATAGTCCTTTGGTCGTTGGGATACTCTCAAACGACCATAAAGCCTATCACATTTTCTACTTATCTGCAAAAGGTCGACTCGGGAAACTTGGAATATGCGGCGCAGAAACTTAATGTCAGCATAGCCGAGGCACAAATAATTGCAGCAAAAGTAAGGAATGATCCCCAGCTTGGATTCAATTACTTCAACAACGAGCAAGCCAAAAAGAAAATGGGGTATGGTGGTTCGATCTCCATCTCGCAAACCTTCACCTTTGGCAAACGTTCTGCTGCCATCGGTTTGGCTAAAAGCGAGACAGAGCTTTCTCAATCATTACTTGCCGACTATCTGAGGAATCTCCATGCAGATGCTACGGTTTCTTTCTTCGAGTCTCTAAGGCAGAAGAAACTCTATGAGATAAAAAAAGAGGCGTACCAAAACATATCCGACTTAGCCAAGTCGGATAGCATACGTTTTGCCAAAGGTAAAATAATGGAGATAGATGCCATACAAAGTAAAGTCGAAGCAGGTTTGGCGTACAACGAGCTACTTCAGTCCGAAACTGAACAGAAGAAAGCATTCACCGAATTGTCTCTCTACACAGGAACGACGAAAGCAACCCTACTCTATCAACCCGAATCGGCAATAAAGCTGACCTACCGTTCGTATCGGTTGGCAGATTTAATAGAACAAGGCAAAACCCAAAGAACTGACTTGGTTGCAGCTATGCAAAACATAGACGTTGCCAACAAAGCCTTGAAAGTAGCACAACGCGAGAAGAACAGTGATGTTACGGTTTCACTGGAGTTGGGGCACAATGCAGAAGTAAAGAACGAGATTGCACCGGCTCCCTCATACAATAGCTTGACGGCAGGAATATCACTTCCTATTCCATTCTCAAAGCTGAACAGAGGTAGCATCAATGCCGCCAAGCAACGAGTAAGGCAAGCTTCGTTGGAATACGACCAAGCGGCACTACAGGTTCAGAACGAGATAATGAAGGCTTACTACGATTACGAATCGGCGGCCAAACAAGTGCTCCATTTCGAGAACGGGCTACTTAGACAAGCTCATGAGGTACTGAAAGGCAAAATCTATAGTTACAACAGAGGCGACACTTCCCTACTCGAAGTTCTCAACGCCCAACGCACTTACAACGAAGTGCAAGGGCAATATTACCAAGCGGTATTCGATTACGATTCCGCCTTAATAAATTTGGAGAAGAGCGCCGGGATATGGGATATAAATTAAACATACAAATAGATTGATAACCGAATAGACTAAAAGGGGGAGGCCATGATGCTTCCTCCTTTTGTTTATATACCGCCCTGCTTGCATCTACCAAAGGCGGCATGCCGCTGTAGAATGAATAAGACGCCTTTAGAAGTAGAAAATAAATTTTGTTCATTCTGTAATATCCATTACCTTTGAAATCATTTTTAGACTAATCTTACTTCAATGAAAAAATCACTCACATCTACATGCCTACGCTTAGGCTTCTTGTATATACTATTGATTGCCGCCACTTGCCAGCCACTAAAAGCACAATCTGCGCATCGAAGCAACCATGCACTGACTATATGGTTTGATACCCCCAATACTCTTCAAGGCAAAGCCCCATGGGATAATGGGAATACAGACAGAAGTTGGGAGATGCTCTCGCTGCCTATTGGCAACGGCAGTATCGGAGCAAATATATTGGGATCCATTGAATCCGAACGAATCACATTCAATGAAAAGACATTGTGGCGAGGCGGTCCCAATACGGCCAAAGGGGCAGCTTATTATTGGAATGTCAACAAAAGATCGGCATCTATACTGACCAATATCAGAGAAGCCTTTGCACAAGGAGACGACAAGCGTGTAGATTCGCTTACACGGAAGAATTTCAATAGCGAGGTGGCTTACAGTTCAAACGAAGAAAAGCCTTTCCGCTTTGGCAATTTCACCACTGCCGGAGAATTTTATATCGAGACAGGACTCAACAGCACCGGTATGAGCAATTATCGCCGCTCGCTATCGCTCGACTCTGCATTGGTAAACGTTTCTTTCCAGAAAGAAGGAGTTGCTTACCTGCGCGACTATTTCATTTCTTATCCCGCCAATGTAATGGTCATTCGCTTCAAAGCCAATAAACGAGGTATGCAGAATCTATCATTCAGTTATGCACCAAACCCTTTGCTCACAGGCCAGATGAGAGCCGATGGCAACAACGGACTAGTCTTCATTTCGCGCTTAGACAATAATAACATGCAATTTGTGGTTCGCATTAGAGCAGAAGTAAAAGGGGGAAACCTGTCTAACGACGGTACTAAACTGACAGCCAAAAATGCCGATGAGGTAGTCTTTTACGTAACGGCCGACACGGATTATAAAATGAATTTCAACCCCGACTTCAAAGATCCTAAAACATACGTTGGTACTAATCCCGTAGAGACAACGAACAAATGGATACAATCTGCCGAAAGCAAAGGTTACAGTGCACTACTTGCCGCACATTACAAAGACTACTCCAGCTTATTCGACAGAATCGGCCTCAACCTGAATCCGGACAAAGCCACCGCAGACCTGCCTACCGACAGGCGATTGGAAAATTATCGCAAAGGCACAGCAGACTTCTATTTAGAATCTTTGTATTATCAATACGGTCGCTATCTGCTCATCGCCAGTTCGCGGCCTGGCAATATGCCCGCCAATCTGCAAGGTATGTGGCACAACGATGTAGAAGGCCCGTGGAATATAGACTACCATAACAACATCAATATCCAGATGAACTATTGGCCTGCATTTTCTACCAATCTGAGCGAATGCAACAAACCGCTCGTAGACTTCATACGAACCTTGATTAAACCCGGCCAAGAAACAGCAAAAGATTATTTTGGTACACGTGGTTGGACGGCATCAATCTCGGCCAATATCTTCGGGTTCACTACCCCATTGCAAAGCGAAGACATGTCGTGGAACTTTTCTCCAATGGCAGGTCCGTGGCTGGCAACGCATATATGGGACTGCTACGACTACACCCGCGACCTAAAGTTTCTAAAAGAAACCGGTTATCCCATTATCAAAGGAGCTGCCGACTTTGCCGCCGACTATCTGTGGCATAAACCCGACGGAACTTATACCGCCGCGCCCTCGACTTCTCCCGAGCACGGGCCGATAGACGAAGGAGCTACTTTTGCTCATGCAGTGATTCGCGAGATACTTTTGGATGCGGTGTCTGCGTCCCGAACGTTAGGACTAGACAGCGAGGACAGAAAGGATTGGGAAGATGCACTCAAGCACTTGGCACCATACAAAATAGGACGTTATGGGCAGCTCATGGAATGGTCGAAAGATATCGATGACCCTAACGACCATCATCGTCACGTAAACCACTTGTTCGGATTGCATCCCGGACATACCATCTCTCCCATTACCACCCCTACCCTAGCCCAGGCAGCCAAAGTAGTTTTAGAACATCGGGGCGACGGTGCTACCGGATGGAGCATGGGATGGAAGCTCAATCAATGGGCAAGACTCGAAGATGGCAATCATGCCTATATGCTATTGGGCAATCTGCTAAAGAATGGCACAATGGATAACTTATGGGATACACACCCACCTTTCCAAATTGACGGAAACTTCGGCGGCACTGCGGGCATGACAGAGATGTTGCTTCAGAGTCATTTGGGCTTCATACAACTGCTACCGGCACTGCCCAACGCTTGGAAAGACGGCTTGGTAAAGGGACTTTGCGCAAGAGGGAACTTTCAGGTCAACATGAAGTGGGCCGACAACGAACTAAAAGAAGCTACGATCGTATCGAATTCGGGCGGAATGTGCCACGTCAGATATAAAAATAAAACACAATCGTTTAGAACAGTGAAAGGAAAGGCATACCGTCTGGATGCCAATCTCAATATCATTCGATAAATACTGAAACAAAAACAAACGGCGAACCAATTTCGTTTTATGACTGAAATTGGTTCGCCGTCTCAACACGTGCCACCATAAATAACAAGAAAACGAAGAAACAGATTGTAGATTAGTACGTAGCAACCTTACAATCAGTTAGTTTCATCATCAAGACAAAGAACAATCATTGTTTTCGTCCGTTACTCCCATTCGTTTTCTGCGCAGCAAACGATTATATGCTGCGCAGCAGACAATCATATGGTGGGCAGCAAATGATTGTCTGCTGCCCACCAAACGAATGAAAGATAAGTAGAAAAACATTGAAACGATTAAATAAAAAGGTTGAGTGTAAAGGGCGAGAAAGATTGAAGATCCATATCCAATCGGTACACTAACGGCGTAGTGGCTCTAATCAGATACATAGTTGGACATCAATTCCCCGTTCGGCAACTTTTACAGCAATACAGCCTTTTCAGAATGTTTTTCTATTAATTCACTCTGACAATAATAGCCGAGAAAGCATTCAATTGTACTTTATCATTGCCGTTCTTATTGACATTATAGCGTCCCTTACCTGTGGCAGAAACAATCTTGGCTGATTTGGATCCTTGACTGGCAATATCTGCTTCGACTTTCTTCTCGCTCGGATTTAATACCACAATGTATGTTTCATTGCCCTTACTACGTTTGTATACCATTGGGTAAGGTTTGTTCACATCGCTTACCAAAGTCCAATCGCCTTCATTGCCCAATGCCTCGGACGACTGACGCAAACGAATCAGACTTCTGACATAATTGAGCAACGAGTTCTTGTCTTTCTCTTGTGTAGCAACAGTAAGCTTGCCATTCTCGGTATCCACCGGAAAGTAAAGTTTGTCGGGAGTACATGTGGAGAATCCTGCCGTAGCATTATTGTCCCATTGCATCGGCGTACGCGCACCGGCACGTTCGTTGCTGCCTTCTTTGCTCGGAAGATCCACCTCATATTTCATCCCGATTTCGTCGCCATAGTAAATAAAAGGAACGCCCGGCATAGAAAGGAAGAAAGTCATTGCCACCTTTAATTGGTCGATAGAATTGCGTGTCCCGATATTGGGGCGTTGAAAATCATGATTTGCCGATGGAAGGGCAATATAGCCCAAGTCTTTGGTCCGAGTATAAGCATCGGAGAAATTGTCTGCAAATTCTTTGAGCTCCCCTTTTCCCGATCTATCAAAATAGCAATAAGGATGGCTGTTGCGTTTTCCCCACGGAGTATTCTTGGCAAAGAATAGCGAAGGATAACCTTTAATACCAAACTGTATAAAGAAATCGATATTAAACCCTGCGGGAATAGCCTGAGCAGGATTGGACCACTCGGAAATCAATATGCACTGCGGATAGCTATTATTCATCCAACTACGCATTTCGTTCCACAATTTTATGGTTTCTCTTTTATCCGGATCATTTTTGACTAAACTAGCAGCCATATCCACCCTAAAACCGTCGACGCCTTTGTCCATCCAAAACGACATGATATTCTTTAACTCTTGTCGAGTAGCTTTAGGCCCGGGAGCACTGACCGGCTGTTCCCACGGATGAGTAGGATCTGGAGTGGCGAAGCCGTAATTCAATGCCGGCTGGCATTCGAAGAAATTCTTTTCATAATATTTGGCACGAGGAGCGTCGGCCTCAACATATCGTCCAATGGTGCTCGATTGAGGATTGGGTTGTTGATGACGTTTCAGTATCTCATTCTTATCGGCCTGCGATATTTCGTTGGTCCATATATAGTAGTCGCTATAACGTTGATTGGGATCGGCCTCGCTCGATTCTTTAAACCATGCGCACTTGTCGCTGGTATGCCCTGCAACGAGATCAAGACAAACCTTAATACCACGTTTGTGCGCTTCGTCGACCAACCGCACCAAATCCGTATTCGTAC
Organism: uncultured Bacteroides sp.; assembly: GCA_963676865.2. Lineage (GTDB taxonomy): Bacteria > Bacteroidota > Bacteroidia > Bacteroidales > Bacteroidaceae > JAAYUD01. Next base: position 1,227,005 of record CAXXSS010000001.1, read on the forward strand.
CGAAACGAGGATCTACCTTGTAGAAATCTATCACATCATAACCTCCGTCAAACCATCCCGATTCAAAGATCGGGTTGAGCCAAATAGCATTTACACCGACAGACTTAATATAATCCAACCGCGAAATAATGCCGGGTAGGTCGCCAATACCATTGCCATCGGTATCCATATACGAAGATGGATATATCTGATAGAACACTGCTTTGTTGAGCCACTGAGGCCCCTTTTGTGCCATACCCGACGCAGGCAACAAACATGCGACCGACGCCGCAAATAGAACTTTTCTAAGAGAGCTTTTACTAAACATACATATTCATAATTTATTGTACAAAAATCTATATTTTATGAATGAAACGCAATAGCTTTATCATCTTTTAAGAAAAAGAGACTGAATAAATTAAATTCATGCAGTCTCTTCTTCAAAACGATTTGCTATGCAATATTAATTGCTATAACCGGGATTTTGCTTCAGGTTCTTATTCAGATTAATAACCGAATACGGAATCGGATAAACACAAGTATATCCTTGAGTATCGTTGTTGTAATCACCGGCCGAAGCATTGTGCCATACGCCTACATACCTATCTTCGGTAGGTTGCGTAAATGTACAAAAGCGAATTTGATCTTGCCGTCTGACACCTTCCCATGAAAGTTCGGCCATGCGTTCGTTTAAAATACTATTGAGCGAAACAGGTATTGCAGGAGTAGCGCCAACGCGATTACGAATCTGATTTATTTCGTCTAGTGCCTCTGCTGTATTACCTAATCGGTATTCGGCCTCAGCTTTCATCAGGAGTGCATCTCCATAACGCCAGACAACCAAATCATTATTCATACAGCCTTGTATACTGCTGGATGTATCATACTGATACTTTTTAAAACGTGCCCCTGCACACTTGACATCGTGAGCATCCGAACCGGTCTTAAAATCAAGAATCGCTTTCATTGGCTCATACGACAGATCTTGGTCTGTAGCTCCATCTTTTACTAATTTGCCATTGGTATCGGCAGTGTAGTCGATTCCGGTATAGAAATTGATGGCAATACGAGGATCTTGGTTTGCTGTACCATATCCCAAAACGTTCATTTGATGAACGGTAGAACATGCACCATTCCAGCCGGAGTATCCCATAGCTCCCGCATGATTGTAATGTATCGAACGCATCAAATTGTAATCTACAATTTTATAAGTCACATCATCATTGGGACGAGTGAATATATTCTCTACAGAAGAATTGTTTGAAGTAACGAAGTTGTCGGCATATTTAGCTTGTAACGAATAGCCCAACGATGCCAGTTTATCAACACAATAAATAACAGTTTCCCAGGCATTTCTTGTAGTACCGTCAAGCGATATATTGATAGCATTACCCTTTGCAGTAACAGCTGCGCCCAACGTTTCACTGGCAGTACAAGCCCCCGTTAAATCATTGCCCACAAATGACTGATAACTAGTTGCCGAAGCATTATCTATATTATAGACGGCAGCATTAAGAGCACATTTTGCCATACACATATAAGCAATAGCTTTTGTTATTCTGCCATAGTATAAACCTGATTTCTGAGAAGCGCTTTCGGAAAGATTAGGAATACATTCTGCCAATTCTTTGGTCACAAAGGCAAAGAGCTCGGGACGTTTAGATTGGGCGACGCTTGAAATAGAAGCCGTACTAGAGGTAACAAGAGGCACTTCGGCAAACAAATCCATAGCATAATAATAATAGATAGCACGAAGAGTACGGACTTCGTAAATATAAGGTTTGGCCTCTTCGTTGGTAGCAGACAATTTCGTCAATTTATCAATAGACGAATTGCATAACCCTATAATTTGATACAAGTGATTCCAAACGGTAGCATACAAGTCGACAGATGATTTGAAATTATGCAGAAACATATTCTGCCACTTACCACCATCTACCCAGTCGCCTTGCCGCCCCGGAAGCATTGTTGCATCAGAAGTAAACTCCTGAAGTGTATGTATGCAGTCTGTGCCACCATATATGCCACTACCAATTGCCGAATAAATATTTGCAACAGTATTCACATAAATCAATGTAGAAGTTTTATAAGCCTCATTCTCACTAAATTTACTTTCAGGATTTTCATCCAACGAGCATGATGTAACAAGCATACTCATCAAACATAAACAGCCAAATATAATTTTTTTCATTGTTGTTTCCTTTTAATAATTGTGTGATATTAGAATTTAACGGATAATGACAACATATAAGTACGCGTCAATGGATAAATACGCTTATCGTCCACACCCATTGTACCATAATTTGTAGTGCCCTCATTCTGTCGGCTCAAGCTGGCAGAATTGATCATAGGAGTCAAGCCCTTGTAACTGGTAAACGTACAAATATTGTTGACAGAGAAACCTACGTGGAGATTATTTATAATATGAAGCGCTTTAAGCTGCTTAGGTGTAAAAGTATAGCCCAATTGCAAATATTCGAAGTTCAAATAATCTCCCTTTTGCAACCAATAATCAGATATTTGTATATCATAAATACCTTTGCCACTATTTTCATTCAACGCATTCTTTAATACATTGTAAGTTGGGAAAGAGCTCATATTGCTATATGTCATAGAAGTACCATTATAGATTTTATGACCAAAGGCACCATTGAACTGAGTTGTAAGATCCCAGTTTTTATACTTAAATGTATAATTCATGGACAAATAATATTTGGGTAATGACTGCCCGCAGACCTGACGGTCACCGCTATCGCCCGTATCAATTGTTTTATCACCATTCAAATCTTGAAATTCGTACTGATTCTTATCACTGAACCCAATGAAATGAGGTAAATAAAAGACTCCTATAGGCTGCCCCTCCATCAAATATGTCACGCCAGTGTTCTGAGTTAAACCTGCCGCATTTATATTTGCAACAGCAATATGTTGGCTCGTCGTTAAATCTTGCCCGTTGTATGTGCCATGCAAAGACACGAGCTTGTTCTTTTGATATGAGAAATTGAGCGAAGCATTAAATGAGAAATCCTTCACCTTAATAATATCACCACTAAAAGCAAACTCCAGCCCATTATTGGTCATTTCTCCGACGTTAGCCAATAGACTAGTATAAGTAAAAGGAGGTACAGGTACGGTATAATTATATAATAGATTCTTTGTCTTGGAACGATAGTAATCTATAGTCAAATTATATCTATTAGACCAGAAAGAAAAATCGGCACCGACATCAAAAGTATGTTTAGTTTCCCATTTCAAATCAGAATTACTATTGGAAGTAACAGCAAAAGTCGTTGTTTTACTACCATTGACCAACGTTGTTCCATTAGGTTCCATTAAAGACAACGAATTATAAGGATCTATGGCATCTTGATTACCTGTAACACCATAACCCACACGGAATTTAAAGTTATTGACAATAGGAAGTAACCCTTTAAAGAAAGATTCACTACTTACAATCCATGCGGCCGAAGCTGATGGAAAGTAGCCCCACTTGTTTCCTTGCCCTAACTTTGAAGATCCGTCAGCACGAAGATTGCCGGTAACAATATAACGGTCGTTAAACATATAATTAATACGGCCCATATAAGACATGAGCTTATATTCTGACGAATAAGAAGTATTATCACCCCATGCAACATTTGCTCCAGCCTTCAAATTATTATATTTAAAGTAATTTGTTTCAAAGCCCTTAGCTTGAGTACTCCACGTAAAAGTTTTATAATCTTGTCCTTCTATCAAAGCCAATGCATCAATATGGTGTTTACCAAAGTCTTTTGTATAATTCAATTGTATATTACCCATCAGATCTTTATGGTTGTCATCGGCTATATAAGCCCAACCGTTACCATTCAACTTCCCTTGACGGATATCATTGGGGATATACCGCTTGTTTTGAGCATCTCTATAAGAGTAAGATCCGAATCCGCTTAAATTCAAGCCAGGAAAAATGGTATACGTCAAGCGCCCATGAACGTTCACCGAAGCTACGCTATACTTATTTGTTATTTCCAATTGCCCCAATGGATTATAGATTTCGTTAGCCAACAAATCTTCATCGTAAGCTCCGCTACTGTTTCTTGCATTCGGGTAAGTAGGATTAAAAGCGGCAGCCGAATAAAACATCTTTTGCATATCATACTGAATATTACCATCACGCTGAGAGCCAAAGACTCCAAGTTCCAGTTTTAATTTCTTATTGAATGCATATTGAGTAGCATCGAATTTGGCTGTATAATTCGTCATATCGGAATTCTTCAAAGCCCCTTGACGTTCTATAACTCCAATAGATGCTCTCATGTTTGAGTATTCACTACCCGATGTAAAAGAGAAGTTATGATTCTGAGTCAAGCCATTACTACGTTCAATCTCATCCAGCCAATTAGTATTGCCATTCATTTCCGTAAAAGAGAGACCTAACGATTTTGCGGTTGAACGATATTCATCGGCAGAAAGCATCTTTAGATTCTTGAATACACTATTGACCCCAAATTGACCGTTATATTCGATATTTGTATAATTCTGACCGGAATGACCTTTGGCAGTAGTAACAACAATAACACCTGCGGAACCACGAGAACCATACTGAGCAGTTTCTGATGCATCTTTCAAAATAGTCATAGAAGCAATATCATTTGGAGCTATCGCATTCAACATAGACATATCACCAAATACACCATCTATAATAACCAACGGTTCGTTACCGCCAGAAAGAGAAGATGTACCTCGAATACGAATATTCACTGTTCCCATTGGATCGCCACCCGACTGACTGATAATAACTCCTGCTATTTTACCTTTCAATGCTTCAAGAGGACTCGTAACAACCCCTTTATTCATATCTTCGTGCTTAAGATTCTCAACCGAACCGGATACGGTATGTTTGCTTCCAATTGCGTAACCGACCACCATGACCTCATTCAAGACCTTGGAATCTTCAGACAAAACAACATTTATTATTTTTCTATTCCCTACAGCAACGCTCTTGCTAGAATAGCCCACAAAAGTAAACAACAAATTAGTATTCGGATTCACATTCTTCAAAACATAATCACCGTTAATATCGGTAACTGTTCCCACTTTTGTTCCCTGAATCGAAATATTTACTCCAATAATCGGTTCTCCAGTATTATCTTTTACATGACCGGTAACCGTGATTTGCTGTGCAAAAGCACAGACGGAAAACAAAAATCCTATACAAACAAATAGAATTCGTCGTAACAATTTTTTTTGTTCCATTTTTCAATAATATTAATCGTTAACAAAATGATTTCAGAAAAACGAGTTGCAAGGTTTCCTCCGTTTTTCAATTCAAATGTAGTATTAAAAAAGAGAACAAAAGAAAGGACGTATTAAATAAGTAGTAAAATATATATTACAATTTATCTATATAACAGACAATTAAGCTTAATTACAATTAACAAATAAGTAGTAAATGAATAAGAACTAATCAGAGGTTTTTTTAAAGCAACCGATATTCATAACTTCCTTTTCAAGCAAATTGCGGTCGCCTTTTGCCGCATTTCTTATTTTTACTCTATAATTATAAATCGTAATAATAGAATATCTAAGGAGGCTTGCAATCTTTGCACTATCAGATATACCAAACCGAATTAATGCAAAGATGCGCAATTCAACGTTGAGTTGCCCTTTCACTTTCGGATAAATTTTCCCTTCGGGAACAAGAAGGTTATTAAAATCATCTACAAAAGTAGGAAACAACTGTAAAAACGTTCTATCGAAATGAGAATAAAAATCTTTCAGCTCTTTATCAATAAAAGAAGAAGATTTCAACGCTTGATAAAGAGCCTCTATTTTTTCATTAGAAGCAATTCGAATTAACGAATGCTGATACTCTCCCATCTTTTGAATATAGAGAGAACATAATTCCATATATTGACTGACACTTGTCTCTTTAATATAATTCGCTTCGACAAGTGAAGTATTTGATGCCTTTAAAGCCTCGTTCGATTCTTTCAATGCCACGTTAGATGCCTTTAGGGCTTGATTCAGATTAATAAGATTCTCTCGGAAGGTATTCAATTTATTTTTCTGCTTATTCAAGAAAAATAATAATACAGCTAGAAGAACAGCTAAAAGACTTACACACGAAAAGCCCAAGGTACGCTGAAACTCTTTTTTCTTGAGTTTATGTTGATACGCCTTTACGACAATTGGATAAATTTCTGAAGCTTCAATAGTACGAAGCCGTGCATTACAAGAAGCGGCATCCTCCATTGTAGCTTTCATATAGGCATAAGCTCTATCCAAATCTCCCTTTTTGAATAATATCTTCGATAATTCCAATAAAGATAAATATTCCTTGATACCTGTTTTTAAATCTGCAATTGCTGAGAGAGCGAAATAGTATTCTTCTTTCTCCGTATCACCGGCTTGTCGATAAGCCATTGCAAAGGTATAACAAAGTGAACGCATCATATCAATATTACTCTTATGAAGCCATGGAGATAATAGAGCAAGTGTTTCCTTATAATGCCCTTTGCGCAAGAGCCCGTCTGTTTTAACAATAACTTCATTAAACGATCCTCTATTTTGTACTGCCAATAAAGAATCTCTATATACATCTGTTTTATCAGTATAAAGGCGTTTGCACGTTTTGTCTGACGCATAGTCTGCCATATATCCATAAAGAGTACGATATATATTAAAATAATACTTTAGACCTGCTTTGTCCAAACACTTTTTTCTCACATCGCCTATAGCTTTCAAAGCCTCTATATACATACCCTGAATATGATATACCTCAGCTATATTCAATTTAGCATATTCAATACATGACGGATTATTCATTTCATAAGCTAAGGCCAACTTATATCGAGCATAAGCTCCTGCCGAATCTGTTTCAAATTTACTATAAGCCTTATATATTTTATCAGACAATTGATACTTCTGAAAGGTACTTCGAGTGTATCTAAATTGTTCCTTCAATTTCTGAATGCTATCAAGTTTCAGATTTGTTATTTGCTGTCTATCAAGAATAACTTTATCTAGTTGATTCAAGACTTGCGAAAGATTTAGTTGAGAAAAGCAAAAAGAGGGCAAGCATAAGAAAAGCGCAAAGCACAAATACTTTTTCATATAATCCATAAGCAATAAATAATAACAATTCAACAATAATTCCATGCCATGTAATCCGATCCTTCTCACGAAACAATGGAGCATGATGACAACACCGAACAATTCGCCAAATGCTCTAGAAAACAACATAGACTCTTAGAGCATTTCCAATAAACAAAGTTACAGAAATAAATAAATAGCAAGACTTATTTTCTAAAAAAATACACATAAAAATCAAATGTGGCATACAATTAATAGCATCTTCAAAGGAGATAATCAATTAATTGTATGCCCATAAGAAACCTACGTGACTAGTCAGTCATAGACAAGTAGGGAAATACGAAAGATTACTTTACCCTCTCTTAATATTAAAGTGTTCAAGATAGCGATTATATAAATGGCCTGCTTGTGAATAACTTGAATTGGGACTCATAAAATGAGAGAACTCAAAAGTGATGGCATTCTCCATACCCGCTTTACGAGCCGCCTCAAGCTTCAATAAAAGCTTCTCCCACTTGATGGGAAGGAAACGAATAGGCATATCACGATCGAAAGATTCGATATTTGTCCAGCATTTCATTCCATATCTATCGGCCAGTTTCTTATTCACAACGAGATAATCATAAAGTTCCTGATAATCTACTTGCCCGTCTTGAAAGGCCAGTATATCAACTGCACCATGTATATTATCCAGTATTTCATTCCACTCTTCTTCGTGTTCTTTCACCGAGAGAGGCTTGTCTCCAGCCATTACCTGATCGGTCTTCACTCCATGTATATAAGGAGAAATCATCGTGGTTAAGTTCCCTGATATCTCTTTGGCATGCTTACCTACCGAAGCATATATTTTGGACATATTTTTCGTTCTGCGACTTATCTCTTGCGACAGGTACCAACCCTTAAACGACTTATGATGCCCGTATTTGGCCCATACTTCATCAATTAGCTGTAGATTCAAATCTATTTCCTTTTGGAAAAGACCTTCTTGCCAATACTTACCTGAATCATACATCCCAAAATAGAAATTCAGTCCATACTTATCTGACAAAGTTAAAAACATTTCTACTAAATCTACTGGTGGGTAATAGACCTCTTCTTGTTTCAGCAATGATTGAAAAGGAGCAACAATCCAACGTCCCAGACCGGCACGAATCATCACCACAGTATTAATACCCATCTTAACCATCGACTTAAAATCATTATCCCACTCGCGAACTCCCCAATTCTGATGGGGAATATCCCAACTAATCTCGTCTAGAAAAGTTGCTTTTATTGGCATACCTTTAAATGCACCGGGAGTAGAGAAGTTATTTAATCTGCTTCCGGTAGATTTAGTACTTGAAGCGATTACGCTTTCAAAATTCTGACTCGAAGCCATCACTTTATGACTTATTAATAACGAAGACCCTGCGACAAGAGTTTTAAAGAAATTTCTTCTATTCGACATACACTAGATAATAAAAAGGTTAATTAGAACGACGTAAATATAAATAATATTTATTAATTACTTGATATATATCCCTTTCTTTATTAAAGACAAAGAGGAAAATTAATAAAAATAAAAGATATTATACATATAAAGAGACATTGAATGACACTATTTATCTTGTGCCGACTATATTATCAATCCATTAACAGTACTCAAGTCTGATACTGACATCCACGATTCCCAAGAAGGTCAAGGACTTTTTGGAACAAGTAAAACGGTTGCACATTAAAATTAGTACTTTTTATCTTCATTATGCTTTGTAAATCAAATAAAATGTATATTTTTGAGATTGTATAGAGAGAAGAGAGAAAACCTACCAAAAATAGCACTTACATGAAAAATTTATTACGCCTTATTATTCTAATATTTTTGCCAGCCGTTTGCTCTGCCCAATCGACCGCACCCGAGGCATTAGCCATACTCGATAGAGTTGTAAAAGGAAAGCAACAAATCACTCAAACAAAATTGGATTTGATTGCAAGGACAAAAGAACAATTCAACATGGCCAAAAGTAAAGAGCGTCAATACAAATTGATTGATGAGATTTACGAAGAGTATCGAGTCTTTAATCTCGACTCGGCCGAAATCTTTGCTTCCAAGCAACTGACATTGGCAGAAGCATTAAACAATACGGAATATATCAATCATTCGATATTAACATTGGCCGAAGTATATGCTACAGAGGGGCTATATCTGGAAGCTCTCAATCTAGCCAATTCGGTTAATAGACATTCTCTCAATGCAGACAATCTGAAATATTGTTATCATGTTTATCGTATGATGTATGGTTTCATGGCCGACTATTCTTCAAAGAAATCGTTCCATAACGAATATGTCCGCCAAGTAAGTATTTATAGAGACTCCCTGATGCTCTATCAGGGTAAGAAAACTTCCTCGTATGCTATTTCAAAATCAGAAAAGCTTTTGGATAAAGGGCATTACAAAGAAGCTCTCGCTCTAATGCTTCCTTGGATAAAGAAATCGGATATGGACATGATGAGGTACTTAGGTTATACTATAGCTATGGCTTATCGACAAGCCGGCAATACGGAGAAAGAAGAGTATTATTTAGCTACATCGGCCATTGCAGACTTGCAGTCGGCCACAAAAGAATATCTTTCGCTATTAGAACTATCCAAGCTTTTATACAAGAAAGGAGATTTGAATAGGGCATACAACTATATGAAATGTGCAATGGAAGATGCGTCTTATTGCAATGCACGGCTTCGCACTGTTGAGATTTCTCAGATATATCCCATTGTAGAGAAGAGCTATCAACTAAAACTACAGAAGAAAGAACAACAACGCACCATTGCCTTTGCCTGCATTACAATATTGGCTATCGTATTGGCCATTGTGTTGTTCTATCTGAACAAACAGAAGAATAAACTCTCTTTATTCAAACGTAACTTAATCGACTTGAATGAAGCACTCAAACACTCAAATAGAAAACTAATAACAGCCAATGTCTCGCTTGTCGAAGCAAATAACATCAAAGAAGCAAGCTTAAGTCGATACATGGAATTGTGTTCTTTCTATATCGAAAAGATGAATGAATACCAACATTCACTTATAAAGATCGCTTCAAACGAGAAAGTAGAAGCATTATATAGAGCTTTACGTTCGTCAGAATTCATCGAAGAAGAACTGAAAGACTTTTACTTGAACTTCGACAAAACGTTCCTGGAACTTTTCCCCACATTTGTCGAAGAATTCAACAAGATGTTAGTACCCGAAAGTAGAATCTATCCCAAAGAGAAAGGACAACTCAATGTAGAGTTGCGCATCTTTGCATTGATCCGATTAGGTATATCTGATAGCGCGAAGATTGCAAAGTTCTTAAGATACTCGGTCACCACCATCTACAATTATAGAGTAAGGATAAGAAATGCAGCAAAAGGTAATCGTAATACACTCGAGAAAGAAATAATGAAGATAGCACAACTCAACGATTTAGGATAACAAACAGCATATAGCCACTACTTTTTTCCGCATTACCGATATTCACAACAAACTGATTGTCAATAAAATTAAGCAGTACAAGCTACTACTTTTTTACTAACATTGCCGACCTTTCCAATATATTAATAGTAATTTTGGAATCAATAAAATATAAAGATTCTTAGTAATCAATATTCTACAAAAGCATATATTGTTAACATAATTAGAAAGGCATGAAGAGTTTTATTCCACAAAAACATTTTTTTTATATCGTTTGTATATCATTACTAGCTACATTCTCGAGTATACGGGTAACGGGACAAGAGCTGCTCTCACCCAATGGACAGTTAAAAATGACTTTCTCGTTAAGCAACACAGGAACACCTACATACGAATTGTCTTATAAAAACAAACAAGTTATCAAACCTTCTCATCTGGGACTCGAATTGAAAGATGCTCCGAATCTGATGAATGGATTTTCGGTTGAGAACGTACAAACATCGAGTTTTGATGAGACATGGACGCCCGTTTGGGGTGAAGTGAAACAAATACGTAATCATTACAATGAATTGGCCATCACTTTAAAACAAGAAAAAGAAAATAGAGACATCATCATACGTTTCCGCCTTTTCGACGATGGCTTAGGATTTCGTTATGAATTTCCATTGCAGAAGAATCTGAATTACTTCGTAATAAAAGAAGAGCACACCCAATTTGCCATGACCGGAGACCATACAGCGTTTTGGATTCCGGGAGATTACGACACTCAAGAATACGATTATACAGAATCAAAACTGTCGGAGATTCGCAATCTGATGAAGGGCGCCATTACTCCAAATGCCTCGCAAACTACATTCTCGCCGACTGGAGTTCAGACAGCATTGCAACTGAAAACGGCCGATGGTTTATATATCAACTTGCACGAAGCCGCATTGGTAGATTATTCGTGCATGAGCCTCAACCTGGACGATAAGAACTTCATCTTCGAATCATGGTTGACTCCAGATGCACAAGGCGACAAAGGATACATGCAAGCCCCTTGCAAATCTCCATGGCGAACAATAATGGTCAGTGACGATGCACGCAATATATTGTCATCTCATCTTACACTTAATCTGAACGAACCGTGCGCTTACAAGGATGTTTCGTGGATTAAGCCCGTCAAATACATGGGCGTATGGTGGGAAATGATTACAGGAAAGAGCACATGGGCATATACAGACGATCTTTTGTCGGTGAAACTAGGCGAGACAGATTACACTAAAGTGAAACCCAACGGACGCCACGGAGCAAACAACGAAAATGTAAAGCGCTACATCGACTTTGCATCAAAAAATGGATTCAGTCAATTGCTGATCGAAGGTTGGAATATAGGTTGGGAAGACTGGTTCGGTAAATCGAAAGACGAAGTTTTTGACTTCTTGACCCCCTACCCTGACTTCAACGTCAAAGAATTGCAAGCATACGCCAATGAACGAGGCATGCGACTGATGATGCATCACGAAACTTCTGCTTCGGTCAGAAATTACGAACGACATCTTGATGCGGCCTACAAGTTCATGAGAGACAATGGTTACAATGCTGTAAAGAGCGGCTACGTAGGAAACATTATCCCGCGCGGCGAACATCATTACGGTCAATGGATGAACAATCATTATCTATATGCTGTAAAAAAAGCCGCCGAATATCATATTTGCGTCAATGGGCACGAAGCCGTACGTCCCACAGGACTATGTCGCACATACCCTAACTTAATAGGTAACGAGTCGGCGCGTGGTACAGAGTACGAAGCTTTTGGAGGCAACAAACCTTTCCATCTGACCATCCTTCCATTCACTCGCCTCATGGGCGGACCTATGGACTATACCCCAGGCATCTTCAATCTAAAATTGACATTCCTCCAGGGAGACCACTCTTTCGTTCATACCACATTGTGCAAGCAGCTGGCTCTCTACTGCACCCTGTACAGTCCTCTGCAAATGGCTGCCGATATGCCCGAGAATTATGAGAAGCACATGGATGCTTTTCAGTTCATCAAAGACGTAGCGATAGATTGGGACGATACTAAATATCTCGAGGCAGAGCCGGGACGTTACATTACAGTAGCCCGCAAAGCCAAAGGCACCGGCAATTGGTTTATCGGAGGAATAACAGGCGACAATACTCGCACCTCTTCTTTTACATTAAGCTTCTTAGATCCAGGCAAAAAGTACACCGCTACACTTTATTGCGACGGAAAAGATGCCGACTACCTGACCAATCCCGAATCGTATCAGATAAAGAAAATGACAGTGACGAGCAAAACAAAAATCAGTGTAAAGCTTGCACGAAGCGGTGGCTTTGCCATGAGTATTTTCGAAAGAAAATAACGCAATCATCAGATCATAAGTATCGATGATACAATAAGCCGACTCGCAACATATAAAAAGCGGACAAAAACATACATATTATCAATTTTTGTGTTAGTGTTAAGGTTTTAAATAAAGAAGTCTCCCCATGTGATATGGCGGGGCTTCTGACGTTTTATACCAAAGTCGTATAGCCCCGCCAGCATTCTATAGAAGTTCAGAAACGATACTCTCTTTATCCTTTTGCTCCAGACATAGTGCTTTTTGTAAATACTAAAAGAGAAGAAAAACTTTTCGTCCATATGACGCTTGCGACTCACGCCCGTGAGTCGCAAGATACATAAGTACATATTATTTTTTACTTATTTCTGATTTCTGCCGCTATTGCTTATCATGCTCTTTATTTCTTCATTCAATTCATCACTGTTCATTAACTCTTCAAGAGTCAGATGCATACGATAACGCCAATAATGCCGCGGATCAGCAGGAACATTTATGCGTTCGGCCGAGGCATCGGCAAGACGAACAGATTCATTGATAGACAACCAATCTTGAAACGACAGAATAGTAAGCATCGAATTGCTATTGAGTTGCAGATCGACTATCAATTTGCAAATCCAAGCGGAAGCATACGGTGGTATGTCATCTTGCCGATGCAATTCGTTTTGAAAATAACGTGCTGTCTTGCCATAATCTTCTTCCCACCACTCGCGAATAGTAGAAGTATCGTGCGAAGAAAAGGTGCAAACCGACAAATAAGGATACGCTGCAACATGACCGAATTCGGCATTCGGACTTTTGGGCATACGCTGCAACTCCAAGCTCAATATCTGAAGCTGTTTCATAACAGCTTCCACGCAATCGGGCACCATTCCGAGATCTTCTCCGCACACCAACATCCGAGTAGCGCCGATGAGGCAAGGCAATTTCTTCATAGCCTCATGATACCAAAAATCGTTGTGTCTACGGTAATAATAATCGTTATACAACCGATTGAATACCTCTTTTTCTTCCCACGATAATGCTTCGTAAACGAAATCGAACTGAACGGCAATACGCGGATGATACATATTGGGATTCTTCCGATCGGGAATGAAAAGCACATCACTGATAAGCGAATGCAACCCCTCACGAAGCCAGTTGCTCTTTTCGTCAGTCTTCCCCGCAAAAGCTTCTTCTACCTTACGTTGAGTATCATACTGCGGCAACATTTGATAGAGCCCGTCGTGGATGGATTGCAAATAGTTGAGTCTGACCTCTTGGGCATGCTCTCCAAATATTTTATCCAGCACATGATCGTTAATGAACGGTTTAGTAAAGAAATCGGGACGGAACCACAAACCGTAACGTTGTATTTCGCCAACAGACATAGGCAATGCCGGCGAAAATTGTCCCAATAACCCATGAACAGCATCTATAGGAATTTCCCAAATACGGAAAAAGCCCAAAATATGATCTATGCGATAGGCATCGAAGTACTGTGCCATTTGTTTGAAACGACGCCTCCACCAAGCATAACCATCTTTAGCCATTTCATCCCAATTGTAAGTAGGGAATCCCCAATTTTGTCCCTTCACAGAGAAATCGTCGGGTGGAGCCCCTGCCTGACCGTCAAGATTGAAATAATGAGGTTCGGTCCAAGTCTCAACACTATGACGACTAACCCCGATTGGAATATCACCTTTCAAAATAATGTGATGCGTACGAGCATAAGTGCCAGCCTCGGAAAGCTGAAGATGAAGATTGTATTGAATATAATAACAGAATGCTATCTCCTTATATATCGCCCTCTCAGGCGAACAAAGTTGAGCAATCTTCTGCCGATCAAACTTCTGATAATCTCCCCAAAGATGGAAATCGGCCGTACCGAACTTATCACGCAAATAAGAAAAGGCAGCATAAGGCATTAGCCACGATTCATTGTCTGCAAAGAATAGTTTATATTTATCAGACTCAAGAACGTTCTCTCCTTCCTCATCAAACTTCTGCTTGATATATTCGAGCTTGGCACTATTGACTGCTTCGTAATCTATCTGAGACAAAGCGTTCAGTTCCTTTTGTCTCTTGGCAAAAGCAGCACTTTTCTTCGCGTCTTTGAGTTTGCCTAGGACATTAAGATCCATATACATGGGATGGAGCGCATATATCGAGATACTTTTATAAGGATAAGAATCTACCCACGTATGAGTAATGGTGGTGTCGTTGATCGGGAGAATCTGAACAACGCTTTGGTGAGTAAGCGTAGCCCAATCAATCATCTTTTTCAAATCGCCGAAGTCTCCTACGCCAAAACTCTTCTTGCTACGCAATGAAAAGACAGGAATAGCAACTCCTGCGCCCTTCCAACTAGGGCGAGAGAAATAGACCGTTATATCCGAGAATATATACTCCTCGTTTTCATGGACACTCAAGTTACCGATAGAATGGTTTAGTCCCGTCTCCCAATCAATCACCTCTCCCGTTTCACGATTGGCAGCATAAAACTTATATTCTAATGGCAGTGTCAAGGCTGACGCGTCCAATCGTACACACCATTCCAACAATCCCGTTCCCTTTTCCAAAGGGATACCTTTGGTCGTATCCCAATTGCCCAAGAAATCTTGATTACCCGAAAGGACAAGCATTTGATCACGAGCAAGCTGAGGAGCAGTGACATTGAGACGTATCGTTCTGGAGTGAGTTTTCTTTTTCAACGCCCTTTTATTGGATTTCTCTTCACATCTGATACAATCGGTAAAAGCCGAACTATAATAAAAAGACATTTCGGGTTTGTCACGCCAAGCATCAACAACATGAATTACTTTCCCGTTTCCATCATTACAAATACTGCGCATGTTGAAATCCCATTCGGAACGTGAGAAGTTGCCGTCGGCGTAGATACAATATTGATAATGAATATCGTCAGAAATAGAAAGACTCCCGCTCCACACTGTACCGTCGGTAGTAACAAGAGGATAAACAGTTTCGACCCCATTGGCTTGAATCAGTTTTATTCTAACCTCTTCGCCCCAAGCAGTAGAATAATTAATTTGAAAATAAACTTTCATCATTTATGTATTTTTTATTTAGACAATATAAGGGCAGATTGTTTCGGCACAGTTATCTCTCCACCATTTATTGTACCCAATCCGCTTAGTTTTATTTCACCATCTCGACACAGCACTTTATATTTCCCGCCATCTATTGTTTGTTTGACCTCTTCTCTATTCGAGTTAAACACTACAACAATCTGTTCTGCCTGATCACCTCCAGCATGATTATTCAAAACGTAAGCGATAACATTATCTCTCGTCGTAGGCAGGAACTTCAACTTCTCTCGAATAACATCGGCATTGCCTATCCGAAAAGCCGGATGATCTTTACGCAAAGCAATAAGCCCTTTATAATAGTCAAACAGATCTTTATATTTGCTTTTTAGCGACCAATCAATGGCATTGATACTGTCTGGACTATCAAAACTATTGTGTACTCCCTTTTTGTTTCGAAACACTTCTTCTCCATTAAACATAAAAGGCACTCCTTGCGATGTAAAGACAATTGTTTGAGCCAGCTTATCAAGTCGAAGAAGTTCAGCTTCTGTAGCATTGGGGATAGAAGCTTTCAATCGATCGGCCAAGCACATATCGTCGTGACATGATACATAACTAATAGCCTGGGTGGGCTGCAAAGCCCAAGGTTTAGTACTGTAATTTACTTTATTGTATAGTATCTGAGGATGACTAATAGCACCTACGATACCGAACTTGACGCTCATTTCATTACCCGATACAGCCCCAAGGAAAGCCGCTTTGCTATTATCACTAAAAGGACCACGAAGAGCATCTCGCATTTCGTCGCCAAAAGCGGCGATACGAGGCATATCAATAATATTGGCTTTCATAGCCAACTTGTCTGACGGATAAGCAGGCGCACCGGCTGCCCAACCTTCACCATAAACAAAGATGGAGGGATCGTAAGCATCCAACGCTTTTCTTATTCCATTCATGGTCTCGATATCATGTACACCCATCAAATCAAAACGGAAACCATCTATATGATATTCTTTCGCCCAATACAACACCGATTGAATCATATAACGACGCATCATCGGTCGTTCCGAAGCTGTTTCATTACCGCATCCCGAAGCATTGGAAAGGGCTCCCTTATCATCAGTCCGATAAAAATAGCCGGGTACGGTAAGCTGGAAATTACTTCCATCCATTTTCGATGTATGATTGTAAACGACATCAAGAACAACGCGAATGCCCGCATGGTGCAAAGCCATCACCATCTTTTTGAATTCTATCATACGGATCTTAGGATCGTAAGGGTTGGTGGAATAAGTGCCGTCCGGAACATTGTAGTTCTGAGGATCGTACCCCCAGTTGTATCGATTACTATCTCTCTCATCGATAGAGGCAAAGTCGAAAGAAGGCAACAAGTGAACATGAGTAATACCCAGATCCTTTAAGTGATCAATACCAGTAGACAATCCGTCAGAAGTATGAGTTTTTTCTTCAGTCAATGCCAAGAACTTCCCACGATGCTTGATTCCCGAACTTTTGCTTGCCGAGAAATCTCGATAATGCATCTCATATATTGTGATATTCGAGAAGCTCTTCAACGGCGGACGACGATCCTTTTCCCAATTGGTCGGATTGGTGGTACTAAGATTCAGAATGGCGGCCCGCTCACCATTAATACCTACAGCCTTGGCCCACAAACCGGGAGTATCAGCAAGCCAATGGCCGTTCACTTGTATCTGAAAAGTATAAAACTTACCATTCAAATCTTTATTGACAGTAGTCTTCCACAAACCTTCCTCTTTGCTGTATTGCATAAGAAAGGTTCGCCAAATATTATTACCGGTTCCAGAAACATAAATATTAAGTTTCACATGAGTAGCCGTAGGTGCCCACAAAGAAAATGACGTTTTACGGACGGTGTAACGGCACTCTTCCCATTGCCCCGTTGGCATAGGATAGCTACTATATTGCCCTACTCCGATAGCGTAAGCCGAACAACTAAATATAGCCAATAATAATATTGTTTGAAATCTACTAGCTAGCTTCATCATCATTTTGTTTTTGAATAAAATCCTCTGCACTGACTCAATCTGCTGATTGAACTTCACCATATTGTTCTTTTATCATCCACACAAAGCATGCTCCGACAAACAACATCAGACCCGCAATAAGCATCATCAGCCATTCGGAAGGAAGTGCTCCTACAGGAGAAATAAGCGAAAGAATAACTCCTCCCAAAGAAGCAGCGATGATTTGAGGCACACATATTGTTCCGTTGAACAGTCCTAAATAAGTACCCATGTGAGAACCGCTGAGTGCATTTGTCAATAGAGTGAAAGGCAGCGCCAATGTTGCAGCCCAGGCACAGCCGATAAGAGCAAAAGAGATAAAGAGCATATAGAGCTCTGTCGAGAAGGACATAAGAATAAAGCCTACAGTTCCCATCAACAGGCTGAATGAATAAATGAGTCGACGATTCTTGAACAGTGGGATGATCATTGCCCATATTACTGCCCCTACAGCTTGAACCGCATAAGCAATGCCCACCCAATTGGCAGCATTCTGATATTGTACGGACTGTGTATTGAGCACCACTTTATGAACCCCGCCTACGACGGTATCTAAAACCGGAGTTCCAAAGAAATGATAAGCTACAGTACCATTAGTATAGGTCCACATATACATATAGGCTCCCCAACAAAAGAACTGCACAAGTCCGACAGTCCAAAACACTTTCGGTGCCTTGACAAGCAACCTGAACATATTTACTTTTTCCTTTTCCTTCTCTTCGGTCAGTCCATGATACTCCGCATATTCCTTAGGCGGCATCTCTTTTACTTTCAGTGTCGTAAAGATGACACAAAGAATCAAGATGGCGGCACCAATATAAAAAGCATATATCACCGAATTGGGAACCACCCCTTTCGGAGCAGTATTGCTAATACCAAACACAGCCAATACAAAAGGGAATAGATAACCTACTAGGCTACCGGCGTTGCAAAGAAAACTTTGTATCGAATAGGCCAGACCTTTTTGCTTCTCATTAACCATGTCTCCCACCAACATTTTAAAAGGCTGCATTGCCATATTAATGGAAGTATCTAACAGCATCAAGAAAATAAGTCCGAAAATCATCGCGGCGCCGGCTCCTATTCCGAAGCTTCCGGCATTGGGCAACATACACATAATAAACACAGCCACAGTTGCTCCGATAAACAGATAAGGTATGCGCCGACCGAAACGAGTCCATGTCTTATCACTAAAATAGCCTACAATAGGTTGGACTATAATCCCCATCAAGGGGGGAAGAATCCAGAAATAACTCAGATTGTGAGGATCGGCACCCAATGTGGAGAAGATTCTACTAATATTGGCACTCTGCAAAGCATATGCTATTTGCACACCAAAGAAACCGAAACTAATATTCCATAGTTTCCAAAAGCTTAAATCGGGTTTTGTTTTCATGGTATCTTTACTTTATATTTTCCTTGTTGTTCCTCTTACCACCAGATTCGTGCGGACTATTCTATTCTTTCGCGGCATATCGGAATTTCCTTCCAGTTTATCCAGCAATATTTTAATCGCACACTCCCCTACTTCCACACCTTTCTGCTCTACAGTAGTGAGCTTAGGATCTGTCGACATGGCCACTGCCCCATTCGAAAAGCCACAGATAGAAACCTCATCAGGAACTTTTAAATGTAAGTCTTTACAGGCAGTCAATATTCCCGCTGCAGTTTCATCATTGACAGCAAAAAAAGCGTCAGGTCTGTTTTTAGATTTAAGAATATCGGGAGTGATAATCATCGCCTCTTCTCGAGAGTCACATATCTTCATCATATCATTCTCTACAGACATACCATACTTTCTCATCGCATCCAGATAGCCATTGCGACGATTCTTGGAGATTTCAAGATGAAGAGGAGAATTATAAAAGAAAATACGTTTGCAACCGGTTTTTATCAGATACTCAACCGCAGCAAAGGCTCCCATATAGTCGTCGACGACAACTCGCTCTGTCTGTATCTCGGTGCAGATACGATCAAAGAAGATTATTGGGATATCGTTATCTATCAATCGCTGATAATGTTCGAAAAGCTGAGTTTCTTTAGCCAATGAAGCAATTACTCCGCAAACCCGATTCTCCATGAATCTATTTACAGCATTTACTTCACGCTCGTACTTGTCGTCGCTTCGGGCTATCATGAGATTATACCCCCTTTGCCACGCCACATCTTCAATACCGCTCAGCACACTCGAAAAAAAGAAATGAACAAATTCGGGTAATATAACACCGATAATCTTGGATTGACGTGTGCGCAAATTGGCCGCCGCAGTATTAGGTTGATAATGGTGTGCAACGGCATAATCTCTAATCTGCCTCCGCATATCCACACTGATATTGGGACTGTCTTTCAACGCCCGTGAGACGGTAGAGACAGAAATGCCCAATGTCTGGGCAATATCTTTTATTGTAAGGGGGCCTTTCATGACACGTGATCTTCCTTTATAAGGTTAATATACTCTATTACAAATATAAAGGGTTTGACGCATCAAAAGTACGAAAATAAATCTTATTTGATTAAAAAACAATGCAAACGTTTGCAAAAGCCCTGATTAACTTCAAGCACATCCAGGTATCATATCAATATTCTTTCCTGTGACGTTTCTCTTATGATCAGTTCCAGCTCTTTCGATTTCTCTGATAATACGAATCTCACTACTCGAAGCCCAACATATAAAATCATTATGAGAGAAATGAGAGAAAGTAAAACGCATAAGGCGGTCAATGTCAAAGTTAGGACATATGACACCTGCTCCAGCCCTAACAGCATCAAAAGCATTACAATCTTGTTCGATGTGAGCGGGTACCATCATAACAGGTTTACCCAAATAAAGAGCCTCACAGATAGATTCGAACCCTGCTGTTGTAGCATAAGCTTTGCATCCCGCCAAACCTTGTAGAAATTTAGCATCATCCAACTGATAAAACGACAACGTATCGTCAATACGTGTTTTCTCGTCTGCATCTTTCTTGTCCCAAAAGAAGCGGAGCGATACTTCCGGATGACGTTGATGATATTCTTGTACTTCGGTTGCAAACCCGCTATTGAGTAAGTAACCATGAATATACTCACCTTTTCGAGGGCGAAGCAAAGCTATTTCTTTACGAAGCAAAGGAGGAACCGTAACCAATCGACGGTCTTCTATTGCCGACATACTATAAAAAGAGAGAGCCAAACGACGTTTGGTTCGAACACTAGTCAACCAAGTAAAGAAGCGCAGAATATTGAGTTGCAAATGGCTCTTCTGAGGCGGAAAACGAAAATCAGGATGCAAGAACAGATACTGATGCCCTATACAGATATATGGACTCGATGGCCACATGAACAAATAAGTCAGTCCGGTAAGTACTTCGTAGAAGTTGATAACCATATCCGGTTGAGTCCGACTGATACTTCGACGGATAAAGAGCATACTTTTGATGTATAATGGAAGTTTTATCAGATTGCAAAGTACACTCCAGAGCAAATTAAAGCGCTTGTTATCGGCGGATGGACGAAAATTAGGACTTGCAAAAAGCTCGATCGGCGCTTGTAGATGTTCCGAAAAGAATTTCGGCAATGTACGCGTAGAACTTTTGCCTACCAATGCACCGACAACTTCATGTCCGTTACGTTTCAACATTTCTTCCAAAGCCAAAGCTTGTGTGAGATGTCCTCGACCTTCTCCTTGAATAATAAACAGAAATTTCATAATTGATATATTTTTGTTTTGTACGACAAATATACCCTCCGCATATTACATAAATATTACCAACACGTTACTATTCGATTAAATTAAACAGAGAAAAAGAAAAAAATAATAAAAACTCATATTGAACAACATTTTGCGTAAAAGCAGCACCAGTTATCAAGTATCTTTGTTATATTTGCATTAATTAATAACATATTTATATAGATCTTTATTATGCGATTAAACCTTTTAATATCCTGCCTCGTTACTTTCTGCGGATTCTCAGGATTTGCTCAGCAGAAAGAAGCCAATTATCAAGTGATACCACTGCCACAGCAAATAGATTTGCAGCACGGCAGAGCTTTCATTCTGAATGCACAAAGCAAAATAAAGTATGCTGCCAACAGTGAAATGCTAAAAAGCGATGCCGTATTTCTCTCTAATTATATTAAAGAGACTACCGGACGGTCAATACCAATCTCTCCTATTACGATAAAAACTTCAAAAGACAAGAATGTCATCCTATTGAAAATCAACCAATCACTCGTTCATAACGAAGGGTATGAACTCAAAGTAGAAGAGCATCAAATCACCATAACCGGAAAAGATGAAAACGGCGTATTTTATGGCATCCAGACTTTGCGTAAGTCTATGCCTGCAATAGCCAAAGGCGACAATATTCTTTTCCCCTGTGTTACTATCAATGATTATCCCCGTTTTGCCTATCGAGGAATGATGCTCGACTGTGGTCGCCATTTCTTCCCCGCTAAGTTCGTCAAAGAATATATAGACCTACTCGCACTGCACAACATGAACTACTTTCATTGGCATCTCACCGAAGACCAAGGCTGGCGCATTGAAATAAAGAAATATCCGAAACTTACCGAAATCGGTTCGAAACGAGCACAAACAGTTATTGGACATAATTCCGGCAAATACGACGGACAACCGTATGGCGGATTTTATACTCAAGCCGAAATAAAAGAGATCGTAGCCTATGCCAAAGCCCGCCACATTGCAATCATCCCCGAAATAGATATGCCGGGACACATGAACGCCGCATTGGCTGCTTATCCCTATTTGGGATGTACAGGAGGCCCTTATAAAGTACAGGAAGAATGGGGCGTATTCGACGATATCCTTTGTGTAGGCAAAGAATCTACATTTACGTTCATCGAAGACGTTCTATCGGAAGTCATATCACTCTTCCCCTCCAAATATATTCACATCGGTGGTGATGAGACACCGCGGGTTCGCTGGAAAGCATGTCCCCTATGCCAAAAACGAATTCAAGACGAAGGATTGAAGAGCGACAGCAAACACTCGGCAGAAGATCGCTTGCAATCTTATTTCATGAGCCGCATCGAAAAGTTCCTGAACAGCAAAGGTCGCCAAATTATAGGTTGGGACGAAATACTCGAAGGCGATGTAGCCCCCAACGCAACAGTGATGTCGTGGCGTGGCATGTCGGGAGGCATTGAAGCAGCACACTTACACCACAACGTTGTGATGACACCCAATACTTATGTCTACTTCGACTACTATCAATCGCCCGACGTAGCCAACGAACCTCTTGCTATCGGTGGTTATCTACCGGTTAAAGACGTGTACAATTTCGAACCGGCACCCGATTCGCTTGCAGCAGATGTGAAACCATATATAATAGGAGCACAAGCCAATGTCTGGTCAGAATATATCCCTACCACCAAACAAGTAGAATACATGGTACTGCCTCGCATGTCGGCTTTGTCAGAAGTGCAATGGAGCAATCAAGAAAAGAAAGATTACAAAGATTTTGCCTCACGTCTGCCTCGCCTGCTCGATATTTTCCAACGCGACGGGCTGAATTATGCAAAACATGTTTATGATATCACAGACGAATGCCAGACCGATACGACAAAGAAGTGCATCTTCGAAAAGATGTCTACCATCGACAATGCTCCTATATATTATACAACAGACGGAACGGAGCCTACTGCGTCTTCAACCCGCTACACCGAGCCTATCCAGATAAACAAATCTTGCACATTAAAGGCTGCAGCCATACGCCCCAATCTGAGATCAAACATTCTGTCGAAAGAATTCTTTTTCAATAAAGCGACCCTATGTCCCATCAAATTGAAAGACGATCCAAAAGGACGCTATGCATTCAATGGTGCTCCCGCACTAAATGATGGATTAAAAGGCAACAGCAACTATGCCAGCGGACGCTGGTTGGGATTTTATAACCAAATAGTTGAAGCAACCATAGACTTAGGAACGACTCAAGAAATTAACCAAGTGAGCACCGATGCCATTGTCAATTTGCCTGCTTTCATTATGGGAGCTTCCTATGTTTCAGTTGCCGTATCCGAAGACGGCATTAATTTCACAGAGGTAGGCAACATGGATTATCCGGAAGATACCGATTTAAACAAGATAGACATCGCTCATTACGATGTAGCCTTTGCGCCCGTTGAGGCACGCTACGTAAAGGTGACAATCAAACCGAGCAGCGCACTTCCCAAAGGACACTATTCGGAAGGCAAACCGGCATTCTTATTCATTGACGAAATAACAATCGAATAGACCGAAAGCCTACATTGAGAATGCAATAAAATAACTTATTAAAACCCCACGGCTTTTGTATAAAGGATAGTGGAAGATTGGATCGTCACGATAAATCGACGAACAGTCTTCCACTCTTTTTTATATCACCTACCCACTACCGTAAATTTTTGAAAACGCATGGATGTTTTATTATTTGCCAGAAACAGACGTATGTCGCAGCCATAACTAACGTTAGTTACTGCTGTAAGTAACGGAAGTTATCATGATAACTAACGGATGTTTCGTCTGCAACATCCGTTAGTTACCGCAGCGACATACGGTTGATTTTTTGCTAAGTTGTCGTATGTTAGTTTTTTCGGTGACGTCCTTAAGTTTTTCAGAAAACATATGGACGTCAACAAATTTAGGAGCATATGTCGTTTTAGAAAGAAAGTACGACACCGATTTATTGAAATAACCGTGTCCCACTGACTACTTAAAAGGGGTCGCAGCGGTATAAATCATTTCGATGTTTTTCTATAATACTTTTAGTTCCTGTTCCCGTCACGTTTACCATCTGTATATCAGATAGATATTGAGATGTGATAGCAAAACGGGACCTGAAAAGTGCATCTTCTCGCTGATAATCAATGAATTATGAACTCTATGATAATGAGGCCTACAAGTAACTGGTAAGGGCTTGTGAACGAAAATTATTTTCCAAGGTGTTCCAAGAGGTGAATACTGGGAGCGATACTGATACTATTTTAACCATATCGAAGTGGCACTTCTTGATTATGAAATATGAGCTTGTGTTCTCAAAAAATGATAAGGACAAACATAAAAATTCATAAGGACGAAA
The DNA here is from genome assembly GCA_963676865.2 of uncultured Bacteroides sp. GTDB lineage: Bacteria > Bacteroidota > Bacteroidia > Bacteroidales > Bacteroidaceae > JAAYUD01. The sequence goes on from CAXXSS010000001.1 coordinate 1,251,968, forward strand.
ATAAATGTTTCTCCTTACAAACTTTTATTTTCGTCCTTATGAATTTCTCGCTGTCTATCAACGATTTGCACGAAATACATTTATACCTTGTGGTGTACTGAATTTGGTTGACAGTTAAACACTAGTAAACCTAAGGGAGTTGACAATTACAATCATGTATACCTAAAGTAGTTGTCAACTCTGCAAAGTTAATCCTATTTTTATTGACAAACAAGTATTGTTTGTTCTTTATAGTTTGTTTTGTTCAGCTGATGCTTTAAAGCATCAGCTGAACAAAGTGGGTTTGGATGTTCTCCCGGGAGCATTTGCATCGGTGTTTTCATTGCCAGAGCTTGGTGCGGTCGTGCCCAATTGTAGAGATATATGGATCTGGCGACACCTTCCAAGGCTTCATCAAATGTTTTATTCTCATAATCGAAGAGCCATCCGTTCTTAACGGTATTGTTCATCCTCTCGGCCAGTGCATTGTGCAAGGGGTCGCCCGTTTGCGTCATACTGATAGCGATTCCTCTTTCTTTGAGCTGTGACACATAACCTTTTGATGCATACTGCACACCTCGGTCGGAATGGTGGATAAGACCTGAAAGGTTGAATCCCTGACCTTTATAAAATCTGCACGCCATCATCAACGCTTTTGCCGGTCCTTCCGCTTCAAGAGTCCGAAAGAGGGCATATCCCACAATGATGCGGCTGAAGACATCCGTCAGCAGCGAAAGATAGGCAAATCCTTCTTTCGTGGATATATAAGTGATGTCACCCACCATCATGCGGCAAACACCACAGGCCACGTATTTAGGAGATGTGTTAAGCAAATCCGGATAGATCCGATATGGATGATCGGAGTTGGTCGTACGAGGTCTGTAACGTCTGCGGCGCAGCATCATCCCGTTGGCCCGAAGGACATCGATAAATTGGTCGCGTCCTATCGTGAACTTTTCTCCGAACCGAGACTTACACAGACTGTAAAGCTCGCGGCAACCGCTTCGGGGAAGCTCCTGACGCAGAAATTGACAGTAATACGTGATGCTGCTTATAAGTACATCTTGTTCGGCATTTGTTTCTTTGTGCTTGTAGTACCCTTGTCGGGAAATGTCAAGCAGTCCGCAAAGGGCGGATATGGTATAACTCATACCTTTACCCGCCTTTTGTGACAAGCAACCTACTACTTGACATCGGAGTTTTTTCGTACCTTGATGTGATACTTCTCTTCAGCCAGGTCAATCATGCAATCATAAACGTCACGGGCCATCTCTGCACGCTTCAGCTCAGATTCCAATTCCTTAATGCGCACTTTCAAAGAGGTGATGTCTTCTTCTGAAGAGACATCCTCTGTACCGGTTGTTACAGCTTTATCCTTCATATTTAATGGGAATGGTTTGTCTTCAAGCCCAAAGATACGAAGCCAATTCCGAATTGAACCTCTGGATATACCATTTTCTTTTTCAAGGGTATACTTACCCTTGCTTCCATGAAGGTAAGAGTTTAAAATCTCTAGACGAATCTGATCGTCAATCTTTTTATTATTTCTCATTTTTGAATAAGTTTGTGTCAACTTATTCAGTACATGTCACCTTGCTCTTGTTCTATTTACATTTGAGCGACGAGATTGCCGTGAGAATAGTGCTCTACAGGTCTTTTCACCCAGGTTCGGATAAGAAAGTATCAGAATATTGGCGAATATTCACCTTGAAATCCGTTCTGAGAAAAACGGATTGTTCCCAATGTATTGCCTTTTAAATCGTTTTCTGCGTCAATGGAGTGGGTACTCCAATTATTTACGTAGAGTAAGACAATATCCATGTGGCTTTTTATGCAATCCTCTTTCCACAAAGCAGATAAATATTTCACATCCCCTTGCATCTCTCATTAATATAAATGCAAGTTCAAAACACGGCATTATAATAAAAAGAAAAAGTTCTATCAAAAAACGGTTGAAACAGCACCGCTTTTTCCATTAATCAAAGAACGAAAGTAAATTCATTTCCTTTGCCAGTTCTAAGCACTCGAGTGCGAGAATGTTTAATCTCCCAAACTCTTATAGGTGAGCTACATCACCGGAAGTTCTTATCAAAGTTATGAAGTAGCATTTCCATGAATAGTATTTTATGATTCTTTACAAAGTTTACTTAAAGCAAAACTTATTATTCTTAATTTTTATAATTTATAGAGAACTCATTAAAAACGGACATATTTTAACACACGCAGAGAACATTGAAAATATGTTTTTTAACTGGAAACTTTGTACTAATCACAACAAAATAAAAGAATTTAATACAACCACATCCATATATAAAAAGTCATATACAAGTAATCACATTTAGCATAAAAATAGCGATAAGCATGTAACATTTTTGTAACATTTTCATATAAGTTTCATACTTCAATATATTGGTATATCACCGTATTTATTAGAATAATATAAATGATACCTATATTTTATATCATTCTTAATGGAAACAAACAATTATGTCAAATAAATTATCCTGATTGATAAATAAAAGTCCTATATCTTGTAAGTAAATCTTATTACTTAAAAAATAACATGTAAGCTGACTCTTTTTTTAAGAAAATGATTGTGGAATGTTTTACTAATATCTATTTTTGCCTTACATATTTTATACAAAAATATATGAATAATAGGAACATGTCAATTATTGAACTACGAACAGAAGAAATTTATAAAAAGATTCTTCTTCTATTTGAAGAAAAAAAGGTGTATTTGGACCCGGCTCTTTCATTAATTGGGCTTAGCGAAACGGTTGGCACAAATACTACTTATCTTTCTAATACTATCAACCAATATTTTGGTTGCAACCTACGTACACTAATCAATAAATACCGAATTGATTATGCCAAACAATTATTATCAATAGAGAGATGCAATTTAAAAGAATTACATAGAAAAAGCGGATTTGCATCAAGAAGTGCATTTTATGCAGCTTTTCAACGCATAGAAAAGATTTCTCCTCTAGGATATTTTGCACAAGTTCGAAGAAAAGAAATGAATTTAAATCAAAAAGGAGAGTTGACAGTACAAATGCTTGCTGCAAGATAAAGCAGTTAAATTGAATCAGATATAGTATTTGAAAAAATATAATTATTAATAATCAAATTTTTAATTAAGTTAATTATGAACAAAAAATTGAAGAAAGCTTTGTTTGTTGGAGCCATACTTTTAGGCACAACAGCTACGTTTACAGCTTGTAGTCAAAAAAACTATGATGATGACATAGCCAATCTACAAGCACAGATCGATGCTAACCTCAAAAAAATCAATGAAATAAATACATTGGTTACAAGTGGTAGTGTCATTAGCAGTACGACAACCACGACAAATGGTGTCAAAATCACATTGAGTAATGGAACGTCTTTCGACATTGTTAATGGCACCAATGGGAAAGATGGTACAGTCTGGACTATTGGGACTGATGGATATTGGTACAAAGATGCTACTAAGACCAATTACTATGCTTTAGGTACTAACGGAACTAATGGCGCCAACGGTAAAGATGGCATTTATTATGTACCAAATGCAAAAACCGGATGCTTCGATATTTATAACGCTGACGGAACATTAAAGGAATCGACCACTATATCTTTCCTAGCACCAGGTAGTACAATCACAGCTATTGATGACGGTTTAAACGTTACTTTAAATGGTGTATCTGGAGTTACCAGTTCCATCACTATTGCTAAAACTAATCATCTCCGCGGTTTAGTATTTGTGCCCAAATATTACGTAGAAGGTATTCCTACTATTCCTTATTTTGGATTCAATTATAAAACCCAGAAAGTCTCTAACGCAGATAGCAAGAACGAATCTTGGCAAAATGATGCTGATGGTACACCGATTAACCAAGCTGCAACAGCACAATACAATGTAAATCCTTCCAATGTTAATGTAAACTACGTAAAGGATAATCTAAAATTCTTTGTTCAGCAGGCTCAAACAAGAACTGCAGCATCAAAAGATTTTGATGTGACTCCAACATTTGTTAGTTTAGTTAATGGCATTCTTACAGTCAGTGTAAATGTAAAAGGTACACCCGCTGGCAACAATAACTTAAGCGCTCAGAACAACATTCAGGATGGCTGGATTTCAACTGTTGCATTGCATTCAAGATACGGCACTAGTTCCGATATGAGCGACAACTCTCTTGATGCCCAAAACGAAGGAGTGACCTCAGATTATGCAAGAATTTACAAACAGTCTCTCCGCAATATTGCAATTCTTGATACCATCAGTCAAAGAGCGACTAACCCGTACTATGCATTCACTGCTCCAGACAATGGTGATTTCCGGTATAGAACAGTAGCAGGCCTTTTCGATCCATTCGCTGCAATCAATAATAAGATAGCATGGGATACTAATAATGCAGGAGATGGATGTGAATACAAAGTCGCTTATGACGGTTCATTCGATTTAAAGCAGTATGCAGGTGTAGGTTATGGTTATGGTGATAATTATTTCCGCCTAACAAATTCAGATTTGACATCGCTCAATATGAGTTTATCATTTGAAATTGTCAAAAACTACCAATTAGGTTCTCAAGGAACCTCAACTGACCAGGCCAACTTCATCAGCCTTAAAGATGGTGTAGTTACTCCACAGTTTGACGGAAAAACAGCTAGTTCAGCATGTATAGGTAGAACTCCTATAATCCGTGTGAAATTAATGCACGGGACAGAAATTGTAAGAGTTGCCTATATTAAAATTAAGATCGTTAGAAAGATTAATGTTGCCGAAAAATACTCATTAAACTTAGGAAATTTGAGTTTATCATGTGGGATGAATTCTACAACATTAAAATCAAGCGAAACAGACATGAATCTGTTCTATGCTGCAGAAAACCTAAGCAACCAAGAATTCTCTAATACTTATGAATTCAAAGGTATAGAAGGAACTAAAATAGGGAATGTAAGCTTTGTCGATGATGGAACAAGTACACATACTCATATTTTCAATTGGATTTTATCTAAAGCTGATATTATAGCAAATGCAGGCAAGACTATTTCGCAAACCGCTAAGTTCGTAAACAAAGGCGATGACTCTGATATCATATATGTTACCCTATCTACAACCGTAGGTAATGAGAATGCATATAAATTACTAGCAGCAAACTATCAAACCAATTATTGGAATGAAACATTAACACAATGTTCTTTCAATGCGGCAGTACCAGATGCAGGATCTACAAATCCGGGATTATGCGTTATTCAAAACATAAATTTGGAGTCAATTTTCAGAAATATCAACAATGTAATCAGTGATAATGATATTGTTCATTTCTATTTCAACGATACTCAAGATGTTATTGACGGACATCAATTTATTGTTGCAAACGGAACGAACTATGCAACATCAACTCTTCAAGACGAGGCTACTCTTCAAGTAATTGCAACAATAGTAAACAACCAAATTACTTATAATAAGAATAGCGCAATTGCTAAAGAGCTCATCAACAATGGAGACATGCATGCAATGATCAGTGCCAAAATTTATGTCTGTGGAGAACTGGATCGTGTTGTAGATCTTTCATTTAATGGCAATGACAGCTTCCAAGCTAATTTTGTACGTCCTGTAAGTATTACAGCAAAAGCTGCTGGGAACTTTATTGACGGTGTTGATTATGGTAAAACAGGATCATACATTGCTATCGAAAATTTAATCAACCCAACTGATTGGCGCGGTTATTCATTCAACGACGCAGGTAATTCAAATTATTGGAAATATTATGGTATCAGTGAGGTAACAGTTAATACAGCTGACGCAACCTGTGATATGAGTGGCGTGATACAAAAATGCTCTGATGTACAATTGGAATTAATTCAACAAGCTTCTCCATGGAATAGCCTTAGTTCACCTTCAGGATATGGTTTCTTGACATACAAGAACAATGGGAAAGTCGTAAACTCTGCATTCAACATCAAAGTTAAAGTCAATGTACTTTACACTTGGGGTACAATACAAAGTGCAGAAATCACCATTCCTGTTTCGACCACTGTAGGACAATAAACACCAAGGACACATATTTTCAATAATAATTTCAAAAGGGCACCCTCCTTTCATAAAAAGGGGTGCCCTTTTTATTCGATTATTTTAATAACAATGAAAAAAGTAATATCAATTCTATTTTTCACTATTTTATTAGCGGGTCTACAAAGTTGTGGCGGCTCTGCAAAACACGGAGAAAACCATAAATTCGTAGGGACTTTTGAAGATGAGTTTGGCAATCAATACACATTAAACGAAGATATGTCAACATCCATCACTTTCAAGGGGGCGAAAGAGTATAAAGGAAAATGGAGCGATGGAGAAAATCACCAGCGCCCCTATGCAACCATCGAATACAATGGTGATCCAAATTATTACTTCCTACGCGACAACTATTTATATCGTTATAAACAAGATATGGAAGAAGGTAGATGCAAAATAAAGATAGCATACAAATAGTATAAAATAAAAAAGGTGTCAAAACTCTTATTAGAAAAAGTTTTGACACCTTTTTTATTTTATCACAACCATCTATTCGCTTTTTACGTATAAAGATTTCTTTTTAAACTGCTCTATAAAATCCTCAATAATGTCTTGGCCTTTTCGCGTGGAGACGCCCCTAAGGAAGGTAAACATTATAAATTCATAAACATCAAAAAAAGAAAAATTTTTGCTGACCTCTCCATTAAGTAATGTGTCTATCTGCTTGTGAAGGATAACAATGAATATTTCAAAATTAATATCCACCCGAAAGATACCCTGATCAACACCTTGTTTGAAAAAGTTTACTGCATCCTCAAAATCTTGTTTATTACGCTTCCCTATCAGAGCATAAGCTCTGGGATAAAGCCTTACATCTTGAAAAAAGCTCAAATTTGTTTCGTGCAATTCCTGAAGACTATGCGCATATACCAATAATATGACTTCAAGCACATTAGATGCAGATTTGACTATTTCACAGGTCTCTTTAGACTTTTTCTCATGGCGATATTGCATGCAATCTATCAATAATGACTCTTTATCATTGAATAGCTCATATATCGTCCGCTTCGACATTGACAAAGCCGAAGCAATTTCATCCATCTTTACATCTTTGACACCACGCGACCTAAACATCTTGGAAGCCAATTTTACTACTTTCAATTTAATAGCATCGGTGTGTTCATTTGTCTCTTTTGCCCTTATCATAATTATCTGATCAATTATCATACTAATGATATACAAAGGTAAATATAAAACCAGAGGTATAAATTAAGTTTCCTTTATTATTCGAATAAATTAATTTTTTTTATCCGTCATTGCAAGAAAGCAGCTACACAACACAATAAATGTCACATTTCATTTAGAAAAAAAATATTATTGTAAAAAAACGTTCCTGTTTTTGAGCATAAACGATATAGACAAAAGAATGTTGCCTCAAAATGGTAAAAAAATATTGATTTCATAAAAAGACACTGTCTTGAGAATATAAAAACACACAAGAAATTTATTTATAATAACTTGCGGAAGATTTATCAAAGCAAACGATGGTAATTTTCAAAAGCAAGTCGCAATTTTGAGCTAAGCAGAGATTGTTTGAAGTGCTATCTGCGCCGCTTCACCTTTTGGGAAACAATAAACTCCAGTACTAATACAAGGGAAAGCAATAGAGGTCAAATGATTATCTACAGCCAACTGTAGAGAGGTTTTATAACAAGAAGCAAGTATCTCTCTTTCATGAAAGCCACCACCATACCATATTGGACCTACAGTATGGATAACTTTCTTACAAGGCAAATTATAAGCATCGGTTATTTTGCTTTATCCCACAGAACATCCACCCAAACTTGCACATTCTTTCAATAGACCAGAACCGGCAGCACGGTGAATAGCGCCATCCACGCCACCACCACGAAGAAGAGAAGTATTGGCAGCATTGATTATAGCATCACCACAATATTTTGTAATATCGCTCACAACAATCTGAATATTCCCATTTGATGGTTTCATAGCAACAAAGTTATGAAAGAACAAAGCTTATGACTTATTATATCTAAAGATATAAATAAAAAATAGTAATCCTCTCGAACTACTATTCCTCATAATTACTAAAAAGATCGATAAAAGTTTACTTTCATTATTCCATTTCTTTCTTTATTATCTGATATCTAGCTAAATTTTGAACAATTTTTTTCTCCTTCTTACGTTTATTTGAATGTGCATATATTGTATAACATCCATGAGCAATAAGCATAACATGAGTAGGAGTCGTAAAATGTCGAATTGCTATAGCTAAATAAATTCGTCGGTATCTGGATTCCCACCACTTATTACTTATCATAACACACAATATTAAAAGTATTTTGAATCAAAATCATATATTCATCTCATAAGAAGAAATCTACTACTAAATTAGAGAATTAACAACCATATTTACTTAAAATATACTTTTAAATAGATTTCAGTTATCTCCATCAGAACCATATATTAACAAATATACAAAACAAAAGAATATTCTAGACCTTTACATCAATAAAAAATGTTACAAACAGAATATATTTATAGATAATAGAATATATTTTATATTACAAGACATTTTTTTATATTATTGGACTTTACCGTGCGCATTCATTCCACAATAATTAAAAAATAATGATACAAATATAGTCAATTAATTGACTCCATAAATAAAGTAATATAATGCGCCCATCTTTTCAAAATTGAAATTAAAACAAAACAAGACAAAAGAGAATATTGAGCAAATGACGATAATAATTTTAATCAAATCTATAATACTTGACCAAATCGTCATCCACTTTTTTCCATGTACATTTCTCACCATATATCTAATTTATAAACTTTTACAACATCGCACGTCCACTATTTACAGACATAATCTTTATCTTCTCATTATTTTATTATAATTTTGAAACAAAATCTAATAAGAATATTACTTATGATAAAGCTTTTTAAAATAATGATGGCGGGCTTGGTTCTAACCTCGCCAGCTGTCATTGCACAAAATCGTCCCATCTATCTTGACGATTCCAAACCTATTGAACAACGTGTGGAAGATGCTCTCTCTCGGATGACTCTCAAAGAAAAAGTAGCGATGATACATGCTCAGTCCAAATTCAGCTCAGCTGGTGTGCCTCGTCTAGGTATTCCGGACAACTGGATGAGCGACGGACCTCACGGAATACGTAATGAAGTACTTTGGGATGAATGGTATGGTGCAGGATGGACTAACGATTCATGCACGGCATTTCCAGCCTTAACTTGTTTATCTGCCACATGGAACCCTCAAATGTCATTTCTTTATGGAAAAAGTATCGGTGAAGAAGCACGCTTTCGTAATAAGAATGTACTATTGGGTCCTGGCGTGAATATCTGCCGTACTCCGCTTAACGGAAGGAACTTTGAATACTTTGGTGAAGATCCTTATCTGACATCGCAAATGGTAGTGCCTTACATAAAAGGCGTTCAAGACAATGGAGTTGCAGCATGTGTCAAACATTATGCGTTGAACAATCAAGAAAAATATCGTGGGGAAATAAATGTAAACGTTGATGATCGAGCTTTACACGAAATATATCTGCCAGCTTTCAAAGCAGCAGTAGAGCAAGGACATGCATGGGCTTTGATGGGCTCATACAATCAATACAAAAACCAGCATTGCTGCCATAACGAGTACTTACTCAACAATATACTAAAGGGAGATTGGAAATTTGACGGAGTGGTGATATCCGATTGGGGCGGTACACACGATATTAAACAAGCAGTTGAAAATGGCTTGGATATGGAATTCGGTACATGGACAAACGGACTCAATTGGAGTGCCAGCAATGCTTATGATAATTACTATTTGGCAGCACCGTATCTAGAAATGATTCAAAAAGGCGAATTCACAGAAAAAGAATTAAATGACAAAGTACGTCGCATTTTAAGATTGGAATTCCGCACAAACATGAACCGTAATCGTCCTTTCGGTTCGTTTGGATCTGAAGAACATGTAGAGGCGGGCAGAAAGATCATTCAAGAAGGAGCTGTCTTGCTGAAAAATGATAAGAATGTGCTACCCCTCAACCCACACTCTATAAAACACTTATTAGTTGTGGGCGAAAACGCTGTAAAACGATTGACAATAGGTGGCGGTTCGTCATCCCTAAAAGTAAGACATGAGATATCGCCCTTAGAAGGGATTCTTGCTCGCGCAGCAAAAGAAAATATCACCGTCAGTTACTCAAAAGGTTATGAATCACCAGCTGTAGCTGAACAAGACTTAAAAGGAGCCCAACGGCCTAAAGAGAAGATCATCAACTCAGATAGCCTGTTACAAGCCGCTATAGATGAAGCTCGCAAAGTTGACGCTGTTATTTTTGTAGGAGGGTTGAACAAAAATGAGAAACAAGATTGCGAGGGTGATGACCGCCTCACGCTAAGCCTGCCCTATGGGCAAGACAAATTAATAGCTGCCCTTGCCGAAGTAAGTCCTCGTTTGTCTGTGGTATTACTCACCGGAAGCTGCGTTACAATGCCTTGGTTGCAAAAAGTCCCTGCGGTATTAGAAGCTTGGTATGGTGGTTCGGCAGCCGGAAACGGAATAGCAGATATTCTGTTCGGTGATGTCAATCCATCAGGTAAGCTCCCTTTTACTTTTTACGCCAATCTCAATCAATGTTCGGCAAACAAACTGGGTGATTATCCCGGAGATGGTAAAAACGAGACATACAAAGAAGGCCTTTTTGTAGGGTATCGCTACATCGATCAGAAAAAACTGAAGCCGTTATTTCCTTTTGGATTTGGTCTGAGCTACACGACATTTAAATATGGAAAACTCACAGCCGACAAGAAAAACCTCCAAATAGGTGATAGCATTACATTCCGCATTAACATTACAAATACCGGAAAATGTGCAGGGGCTGAAGTCATACAACTCTATATCGGAGAGAACAAACCTCTATTTGTTCGTCCCCAAAAAGAATTGAAAGGCTTTACTAAAGTCTATCTGCAAGCAGGAGAAACAAAAGAAGCATCCATAACTATCGGCAAAGATGCTCTAAGCTACTATGACGACCAAAAACAAATGTGGGTGGTCGACTCAGGCAGTTTCCAAGCTTTTGTTGGAGCTTCATCGCAGGATATTCGCTCAAATTATCATTTTGAGGTAAGTAAGTAGTTATATACAGATTTTATTCGCCATTAGTCCAATTAGCTTTAATACAGCCTAATTGGACTAATTTATTTTAAAGAAAAACAAAATAATCTTAACTGGGTCTTTTCTCATTAAACCTTTTCGCCTTTTCTTCGTCTTAATACCAAAAGTCTTTAATAAGTAACAAATGAAAAGAATTGCTACCGGTATTCTATTCCTGATGATAGGAATTATTTCATCTTTTGCACAAAACAAAATTATCACTGTTTCCGGCAAAATTATTGATGCAAGCGATAAATCACCTGTGATTCAAGCAGGCGTTCAACTCCTGCATTTGCCCGATAGTACTTATATTGCGGGAAGTGTGAGTAAAAGCGACGGTACTTTCATGCTACCAAAGGTAAAAGATGGTTCTTATGTTTTAAAACTATCTTATGTGGGTTATAAAACAAAGAAAATAGCCATGAAGCTCACATCGTCACGGCCCAACTACAATGCAGGGATCATTTCACTATCACCCGATGCTGTTCTTTTAAAAGAAGCTATCGTAGTAGGCCAGGCTCCCCCTGCCACTGTAAAAGGCGATACGATTGAATATGCAGCTTCAGCCTATCGAGTAGCCCAAGGTTCAATGCTCGAAGATTTAGTAAAAAAAATCCCCGGTGTTGAAATATCTTCTGATGGAAAAATCACACACAACGGGAAACAAATAACGAAGATTTTGGTAGACGGAAAAGAATTCTTCTCGGACGACCCCGCTGTTGCTATGAAGAACTTACCCGCCAATATGGTAGAGAAAGTAAAAGCCTATGAGAAAAAGAGTGATAACGCTCGCTATACAGGTATTGACGACGGCGACGATGAGTCGGTCCTCGATTTATCTGTGAAAAAAGACTTAAAACAAGGGTTTATAGGTAACTTTATAGGTGGCATAGGAAATAAAGACCGATATGAAGTACAAGGCATGCTAAGCAATTTTAATGACAACGCAAGCAAAACATTAATCACATCTGCCAATAATACAAACAATCAAGGTTTTTCTGAATTCGGAGACTCCGGAGCAGGCAGAGACGGCAGCAGCGGAACGGGGATTACAGCAGCTAAGCAAATGGGATTCAATATCGGTTCGGAGACAAAGAAATTAAAAGTCGAAGGAAACATTGAATATGGACATACCAATAATGATGCTAAACTCAAATCGGATTCGGAAACTTTTTTAGGTCAAAGTTCAACTTATGGCAAGAGTAATAGTTTTTCAAACCGCATAAGAGACGATATAAGGTTGGATATGCATATGGTATGGCAGCCAGACACGTTAACCAATATAGTCTTCATGCCAACGACCAGTTATTCCAAAACGCATTCTAGTAGCCAGTCTGCTTCAAACACTGCTTCGACTAGCGACTTCTCGTCGCTGATAAATAGTAGAACCGGAAAGGGATACAATAAGGGTGATAATGTCTCGCTAAGCGGCCGAGTAATGATATTCCGTCGTTTAAATGATAAGGGTCGAAATTTCATGGTCGGGGCTAACCTCGGATATACAAATACCGAAGCCGATAATGACTCTTATTCAAATACTAAATTCTATCAATTAGGAGACAGTACACTTATAAACAGATATAACGATAAGAACAATAATAGCAAGAATTGGGGAGTATCCGTTTCATATACAGAACCAATATTCAAAAAGCACTTTTTACAAATCAGGTATGATTTCTCTCACAACAATCAGCTTAGTAAATCTTATGTTTACAATAATCCGAATGACTACCTTGATCATAGCAACTTAGGCGAATATTCAGATAGCTTAAGCTCAAAGTTAAGCAACTATTATAATTCCCATACTATAGGGCTATCATTGAGAGGTGTTTATACAAAAATGATGTACGGAGTAGGTTTAAGTTTAATACCTCAATCATCAAAAAGTATTACTGACATTCCAATAAAACGTCAAGGGACACTAAAACAAGATGTAATAAATTACGCTCCGAACGTAACATTCCGATTCATGTTTAACAAACAGCATTTCCTTTTCTTCCGTTACGATGGAAGAAGCAACGCACCGGATATTCAATCTTTACAAACAGTAATTGATATTTCTGACCCATTGAATCAACGCTACGGTAATCCGGATTTGAAGCCTTCGTTTACCAACCGTTTTCGTTTATTCTACAACCACTACTTCCCCAAATCGCAATTAAGCATGAATGCGAATGCTTTCTACAATAATACGATTAATTCTATAGCAAGCAAAATGACCTATGATACGACAACCGGTGGCAGAATATATAGAATGACCAATGTGAACGGCAATTGGAATGCGAGTGGTTTCTTTTCATTAAATACGCCATTGAAAAACAAAAAATTCACTGTCTCATCTAACTCAGGCATCAATTTTAGCAATGCGGTAAGTTATACGACTGTCAATACCAATACTGAAGCGACATTGAGCAACACCCGTAACTTGGTTTTAAATCAACGTTTATCAAGTAGTTTTCGCTCTGACGTATTCGATTTCACTCTCAATGGCGGTATAATCTATAACCTGACTAAAAACAATAAACAGGTGAACAGCAATCGAGAAACATTTGACTATACAACAGGTTTCAATAGTGACCTTAATCTTCCATGGAATGTCTCGATTTCCACGGATATGAATTGCCTCTTCAAAGAAGGTTACTCATCAGGCTTGAACGAGAACACATATATATGGAATGCACAAATAGCAAAGACACTACTAAACAATAAGGCAACATTACGATTCAAAATTTATGATATTCTGCGCCAGAGGAGCAATTTAAGTCGTAGTATTAGTGAAACGATGATGACAGATACTGAATACAACACATTAGGAAGTTATTTCATGGTTCATTTCGTTTACCGAATCAACACCCTTGGAGGTAAAGACATGCGCAGAGGTGGTCCACACGAAGGATTTGGTCGCCATGGTGGAGGATTCGGGCCTCCTTCTGGAGGAGGTTTTGGCGGTGGGCGTTTCTAATTTATCCCACCATAAATTGTGAATAATAAAGAATAATACGTATTTTTGTTTTTGCTATCAGCACGATAAACAAAAATACGCATTATTCTTATGGAATGGTCTCAAATATTAGGCATTGCTTGGAAAGTTTTATTCGACATCCTTTATTTCGGATCGATTATTGGTACCATTATTATTATCGTACTAGATAACCGAAATCCGGTCCATACCATTGCGTGGATACTTATTCTGCTTTTTCTTCCTTTTGTTGGACTCATTTTGTACTTTTTCTTCGGACGTAATGTTCGCCGAGAGCGCATTATTAATAAAAAAAGTTATAATAAGCTACTTCGAAAGCCTATTTCAGAATATATGGCACAAGAGCCGACAGTAAATGTGCCTGAATATAGTAGGCTCATCGACTTTTTCCGTCAGACGGAACAGGCTTTCCCCCTAGGAGGCAACCTATGCGAAACATACACAGACGGATATTCAATGCTACAAGGACTCATCAGAGAACTGATGAAAGCCAAACATCATATCCATTTAGAATATTATATATTCGAAGACGACGCCGTAGGCCGTTTGATACGCGACGTATTGATCGATCGGGCAAAAGCCGGAGTCGAAATACGAATTATATACGACGATGTCGGTTGTTGGCGAGTGCCATACGATTTTTTTGAAAAGATGCTTGAATCCGGAATTGAAGTTAAAAGCTTTCTTAAAGTGCGTTTTCCTCTTTTCACCAGTCGCGTAAACTACCGTAATCATAGAAAGATCGTCGTCATTGATGGACGAGTAGGGTTCATCGGAGGAATGAACTTAGCCTTGCGCTATCTGAAAGGAGTTGCTAACGGAATATGGCGTGACACCCACATAATGATAGAAGGGAAAGCAGTACATGGGCTTCAGACAATCTTTCTTTTAGATTGGTATTTCGTAGACCGTACATTAATCACCTCCGAGAAGTATTTTAGTTCTTCTGACATTTGTGGTAGTTCCATTATACAAATAGTATCCAGCTCGCCAATTGGCCCTTGGAGAGAAATCATGCTGGGACTAACGCAAGCAATTTTAAGTGCGAAACGCTATTTTTTTATTCAAACACCATACTTCCTCCCTACAGATACGATACTTTCTGCACTACAAACAGCCGCTCTTGCCGGAGTAGATGTTCGTTTGATGCTACCTGCCAAGAACGACAGTTGGCTATCGCAATTAGCTTGCTCTTCCTATTTGAAATTCCTGCTAGAAGCTGGAGTTAAAATTCTTTTCTATAATAAAGGATTCTTACATTCAAAGTTAATGGTCTCCGACGATTTATTTTCAACCGTAGGCTCCACCAATGTAGATTTTCGTAGTTTCGAACACAACTTTGAGATCAATGCATTTATCTACGACAGAAATATGGCCTTAAAAATGCGTGAGATATTCCTAACGGATCAGCGTAACTGCAATCAAGTGGTCCTTAGCATCTGGGAAAAACGCAAATGGTATTATAAAGTAGCCGAATCAATTACCAGACTACTATCCCCATTACTCTAAACTGAATGGAAACAGACATTAATAATTATATAGCGCAGCAGATTAAACAAAATTTCCCTTATGAACCAACAGAGGAGCAAGCTGACGCAATGAAAGAAATAGCATCATTTGTGTCATCAACCGATGCCGAATCATTGTTTGTCTTGAGAGGTTACGCTGGGACAGGAAAGACATTATTAGTAGGCGCATTAGTAAAAACGATGCAAAAGTTTGCTCGAAAGACAGTATTGCTAGCACCTACAGGTAGAGCTGCAAAAGTTTTTTCCTCGTATGCTTCTCATTCGGCATTTACTATCCACAAATACATTTATAGACAAAAGAATTTTTCGTCAGATACTGAAAACTTCGCTCTGAATATAAATCTTTCAAAGGATACACTTTTTATGGTTGACGAAGCTTCCATGATTTCAAATAGTGGATTATCCGGACACCTCTTCGGCTCAGGAAGATTGCTCGATGACCTAATCCAGTTTGTCTACAGTGGAAATGGCTGCAAACTCATGCTTATTGGAGATACGGCACAATTACCACCTATTGGTGAAAACGAAAGTCCTGCCCTATCCAGAATCGAGTTGCTGGGATACGGCATGCACCTCGTAGAAAAAGACCTGGTTCAAGTGGTGCGTCAAAAGCAGAAGTCGGGGATTCTCTTCAATTCTTTTACAATACGAACAAGTATTCAGCACAACAAATATAATCTATTACCTAAGATTACATTAAAAGGATTTAGTGATATTCAGCGACTATCCGGAGAAGATTTAATACCTACTCTGTCTAGCTGCTATGACAATGACGGATTAGACGAAACAGTTGTGATTTGCCGCTCCAATAAAAGAGCCAATCTATATAACAATGGCATAAGGGCACAAATTTTGTATAGAGAAGAAGAACTTGAAACAGGAGATTTATTGATGATTGCCAAAAATAATTATTTTTGGACAGAACATTGTAAAGATACAGATTTCATCGCCAATGGAGAGAATGCCATTGTCAAAAGAGTACGTCATAGCAGAGAGATATACGGCTTTCACTTCGTGGATGTCACATTGTTATTTCCCAATTATGACGATCTGGAGATAGATGCAACACTACTCCTCGATACTCTTCATTCCGAAACGCCGGCTCTATCCACTGAAAATAACGAGCAACTTTTCAAGGCCGTTTTGGAAGATTATTCCGAAATCCCTTTGAAACGCGACAAAATAAAAAAGATAAAGACAGACCCTTATTACAACGCTCTACAAGTAAAATACGCTTACGCCATAACTTGTCACAAAGCACAAGGAGGACAATGGAAAAATGTTTTCTTAGATCAGGCCTATATTTCACCAGAATATATAACGCCAGAATATTTTCGATGGTTATATACAGCCGTTACGCGGGCTACGGGTACCCTATACCTCATCAATTATCCAGAAGAGCAAACGAGGTGACTTAATTATTTATTTTTTGTATCCAATTCTGACGAATGATACTTGATAAGTCCGGTCATCGGAGTCTCTTCTATAGCAGAAATCTCAATATCGTAACTTTTAGCTACATCAACAAGAAATTCTTGAAAATTACTAGCCATAGAACCAACAAAACGAATCGGATAGTTTTTATAATTATACTGGAAAACACAACGAGTAAAAAAACGTTTAAAATTGCGAGTCACAACCTCAGCTACGTACTCTTCGTTTTTATAGTCTTTGAAAAAAAGCGATACAGAACTCAGAAATTTGTTTGGCAGAGGTTGATTATAAACCGCATTCATTATATCTTCCACAGTAATACGGTTTTTATTCAAGAAATCATTTGTAAGACCACCGGGAGCCAATCCTTTCAATACGTCCGACAAGAATTCTTTTCCTACCGATGCACCGCTACCTTCATCCCCTAAAATATACCCACCTGCTGTCACATTATTCATAATATTCTCGCCATCATAGAAACAAGAGTTGGAGCCAGTCCCCAAAATACAAGCGATCCCAGATTCATGAAAAAACAAGCCACGCGCCGCCCCCAGCAAGTCACTCTCGACTTCTGTACGAGTTCTAAATTGAGTAATAAAAGATGCGCCGACTGTTTGCTTTTTCTCTTCTGAAGAACAACCGGCACCATAATAATAGATTGTTTCTATTTTCTTTTTGAAAAAATGCTCAGGAAGCCCCAAACGTATACTTCGACTTATTTCACGCCTCGTTTGAAAGAATGGGTTAATTCCTTCTGTATTGAAATGTTCTATAAGTTCACCATCTTCTATTAACGACCATTCTGTACGATTAGAACCACTTTCGGCAATTAGTTTCATGACGTAATTTTTTCTTGAATTGTTTTGCAAAAATATAATTTTTTTTTAATTTATTTCTATTATTTAGAAACTTTATTACTGTTATAGGGCAAATTTTAAAGGGGGATGGCAAAATGAAGAGACAAAATAGCAACTCATATCAAAAAGGGCAATCACACTCTTGCACCGAAAAACATCTAAGACTACTTTTAGATTATGGTAAACGACCTTTAATGAGATAGAGCACACTTTATGCCACTATTGACATATAAGTACAAAGGGTAGGCCTAATACGCCCACCCTTTGTTAAAAAAGCTATATTTTATTACTTAACGTCACCCACTTTAATAAGATATTCAGCTATCTGAACAGCATTAAGAGCAGCCCCTTTCTTTATTTGATCACCCACAATCCAGAAAGCCAATCCATTTTCATTACTCAGATCTTTGCGAACCCTACCTACATAGACAGGATCTTTACCAGCCAAGAACAATGGCATCGGATATTCATTCTTTGCAGTATTATCATCTAAAACTAGACCTTCACCTTCTGCGAAAGCTTTACGAGCTTCTGCTACAGACACGGGGTGTTCTGTTTCAATCCACACACTCTGAGAATGAGAACGCAGGGTAGGAACACGAACACAAGTGGCACTGACCTTAACATCAGAATGCATTATCTTCCGTGTTTCATTATACATTTTCATTTCTTCTTTTGTGTAACCGTTATCAGTAAAGACATCCACCTGAGGAATCACATTATAGGCCAACTGATAAACGAATTTCTCTACCGTGACAGGGTCGCCATTTATAATTTGCTTATATTGATTGAGCAATTCATCCATTGCAGCAGCACCTGCACCACTAGCAGCCTGATAAGTCGAAACATGAATCCGTTTTATATGAGCAAGCTTTTCAATAGCCTTTAACGCAACAACCATCTGAATGGTCGTACAATTTGGATTGGCAATAATACCACGCGGACGTTTCAAAGCATCATCAGGATTTACCTCCGGAACTACCAAAGGTACATCATTCTCCATACGGAATGCGCTAGAATTGTCAATCATAACAGCCCCGTATTTGGTTATGGTTTCGACAAATTCTTTAGAGGTTCCTGCCCCCGCAGAAGTAAATGCGATATCCACACCTTTGAAATCGTCGTTATGTTGCAGAAGTTTCACTTCTATCTGTTTACCCATAAAGGTATATTTTCGTCCGGCACTACGTGACGAACCGAAAAGGACTAATTCGTCCACAGGGAAATTTCTCTCGTTTAAGACGCGCAGGAACTCTTGTCCAACAGCACCGCTTGCGCCAACAATTGCGACTTTCATTTTTCTTTTTTTTAGTTTATATATAATGCAGCTGCAAAATTACAAGTTTTATGCGAATACAATTATTTTTTTTCGTTATTTTGCAGAGAAATAAAGAGAAAAGAATAATAGATGATGTTCAAAGCCCTTATCATAAGTCTCCCAATAAGTGACCCGACGTGGATATTCTTCCTTGTCTTAGCAATCATCTTATTCGCCCCCATACTCTTTGACAAATTACGGATTCCTTCTATCATCGGACTTATTATTGCCGGTATCATCGTTGGAGAGCACGGGCTTAACCTCCTGGCAGAAGACAGCAGTTTTAAGCTTTTCGGCAAAGTCGGTTTATATTATATAATGTTTCTGGCGGGTCTAGAGATGAATATGGGAGATTTCCGTAAGAATCAGACCAAAACATTTACGCACGGAATATTAGCATTCCTCATTCCAATGACTCTTGGTTTAATCACCAATATCACTCTTCTTCAATATGGCATTCTTACTTCCATATTACTGGCTAGCATGTATGCCTCTCACACTCTTATTGCTTATCCTATAGCATTACGCTATGGACTGTCTCACCAACGGAGCGTAGGGATTGCTGTTGGAGCAACAGCAATAACAGACACTCTGACATTGTTGGTTCTGGCTATTGTAGGAGGCATGTTCAAAGGAGACATATCAGGCGACTTTTGGATATGGATGATTGTCAAGACGATCGTTTTATTTTTCGCCATCATTTTCTTCTTTCCTCGCATTGCACGCGCCTTCTTCAAGCGTTACGAAGACAATGTCACGCAATTTATTTTTGTGTTGGCAATGGTTTTCTTGGGGGCCGGACTGATGGAATTCATAGGAATGGAAGGTATTTTAGGAGCTTTCCTGGCAGGATTGGTATTGAATCGCTATATACCACAAGTATCTCCTCTAATGGCCCACCTCGAATTTGTAGGGAATGCTCTTTTTATTCCTTATTTCTTAATCAGCGTAGGAATGATGGTGAACATAAGAATACTATTCTGTGGTATTGACACACTAAAAGTATCTGCCGTTATGATTACCCTAGCCCTATCAAGCAAATGGCTGGCCTCTTATGCCACTCAAAAGATATTCAAGATGAAGCGTATCGAACGCGATTTGATCTATGGTCTAAGTAACGCTCAAGCTGCCGCTACTCTTGCTGCCGTTTTGGTAGGATATAATATCATATTACCCAATCATACGCATCTTCTAAATGATGAAGTTCTTAATGGTACCATTCTTCTTATTTTAGTGACATGTATTTTTAGTTCTTTTACCACCGAATATGCTGCACGGAAAATGGCTATTTCCGACGCCAAAGTCAACAATGAAGATAAATTGCCCGACCGCGGTCCCTGCATAATCTCTTATTCCAATCCCGAGAATGTTTCAATGTTGACTCAGATTGCTATCATGATGCACCATGAACATAAACAAAACACATTTTTGGGACTTAATGTGATAGCCGACTCACCTAATGTCGCACGCCACAAAGCTATAGGGCGAAAGTGTCTGACACAAGCAGCAAAAATAGCTTCAAGTGCAAATGTCACATTAACGCCTATAGAACGGGTAAGCACCAATATTATTACTGGTATCATTCATACCATGAAAGAATACGATGCATCAGAATTGATGCTGGGCTTACACCGAAAAACAAATATCGCAGATTCTTTTTTTGGACCTATCGGAGATACTTTGCTGAAAGGAACACATAGACAGATAATGATTACCAAATGTCTTATTCCTCCCAATACATTCCGCCGCATTGTAGTAGCAGTTCCACCGAAAGCAGAATATGAAGTAGGGTTTTATAAATGGGTAAGACATCTTTGCCGCATAACTTCAATGTTAGGATGCCGGTTGCATTTCCATGCTCATCCCCACACCCTGAAATATTTAGAAGGTTTTGTTGCACATAAATTCGACAACATTAATGTAGAGTACAGTGAGCTTGAAAAATGGGAAGATCTGTTATTGCTAACCGGAGAAGTAAACTACGAACATTTATTGGTTATTGTCAGTGCACGCCCCGGATTCATCTCTTATGATTCTTCATTTGGGAATTTACCTCATCAAATTGCCAGATACTTCAATAACAACAGCCTGATGATGATATATCCGGAGCAAAACGGTGATCCACTCGAAACACCCCCATCGACATATCTGGCTTCTAATCATCCCGAACGTATCAAGAAAGTCAATACTCGACTATATAATCAAATAATCAGATGGATTAACAATCAGCTAAAGAAAGTCTGATAAATGCGAGTAGAAAAACAAATATGTAATAACACATTTATAATATAACAACTATGATAGAATTACAAGGCATCACCAAGAATTTCGGTTCCTTGCAGGTTTTGAAAGGAATCGACTTAAGGATAAACGAAGGAGAAATTGTCAGCATCGTAGGACCGAGCGGTGCCGGCAAAACAACGTTACTCCAGATCATGGGAACGCTTGATAAACCCGATTCGGGTATAGTACTATTTGACGGCCTCAACATCAACAAATATAAAGAAAAAGCGCTCTCAGCTTTCCGCAACAAACATATCGGTTTTGTATTCCAATTTCACCAGCTACTTCCCGAATTCACGGCAGTAGAGAACGTGCTTATTCCTGCTTATATTGCCGGAAAGTCTCGTAAAGAATCTCGTAGTGAAGCATTGGAGATACTAAAGTTCATGGGACTAGAAGATCGTGCTACCCACAAGCCTAACGAACTATCCGGTGGTGAAAAACAACGTGTTGCAGTAGCTCGCGCACTTATTAACCATCCGAACATCATTCTTGCCGACGAACCATCCGGAAGCTTAGACTCTCACAATAAAGAAGAGCTGCACCAATTGTTCTTCGAACTTCGCAAACAATTCGGGCAGACATTTGTCATTGTCACACACGATGAGAAGCTTGCCAAAATCACCGATCGTACACTTCACATGGTTGACGGACTCATGATTGATAATCCGGAAGCTAATTCGGAATTAGAAACAGAAGCTACTAATAACACAAAAGAAGACATACTTCAAGAAGATACTACAACTCAATCACCAGAAGAGTCTCAGTCAAACGCTATATAATAACTCATTCGCTCAAAATCGGCCGAAGTAAACTCTTCATAAAAAGCAAGCTGATTAAGATTTCTAATTGTACCACGCTTGCGTCGGTATTCTACTATAGCTTTGGCCTGATAAAAATTGATATAAGGATGAGCATTAAGTCTTTGTAGTCCAGCTTTGTTTACATTCAATCGATGTATCAAGACTGGGTTAATAGTAAACCACTTGCTCAGCCTACTGCTTATAAGATGTATTTCTTCTAATTGCTGAACAGAATAATAGCCGCCTAATTGCTGCCGATAACGCACTATCATTCGGGCGATGCTACTACCCACTCCCGGTATCTTTCGCAATTCGGTAGTATCAACCGTATTCAATTCCAATTTTATCGCAGAGGCGTACTTTATGGGATATTTAGGAAGATGAACAGAATCTCGTGTAACCGCCATCCGAACAGTATCTCGATTGACAGTCGGTATATCTATATAGGGCAGAAGAAGAGCAAAACGTTCGTCGGTCATACCATATATTTTACGAAAATCTTGCGGTTTACGAAACTTGCCTCCTCTTGCCCGATACTTTAATATATTATGAACCATCCATCGAGGCAAACCTAAACGCAAGAAAGTAAGAGAATCTACTGTATTTGGATTGAAAGAAGCCAATACCACTTCTTGGTTAAACTGAGTATGATGGAATTTACTATATTCCTTTCGATTAAGCACTTGGATAGAATGGGCAAATGCTTCATACTCTTTATTGAAATTCTTATCGCCGTCTTCACGAGACGATCTCACTATGTGACAGATAAGAAACGACCCAAGCAAACAAAGTATAACAATTGCAACAAGAAGAATTATTCCTCGTCTCTCTGTTTTTGTATAATAAAAAAAGTCTTTCAACATAGCATCAGAAGGTTCATTCGGTTCCAAAGGTAATTAAAATAGGGACGATAGCCGAATAATGTTGTCACAAAAATTTGTTTTTATTACACAGAGTACCTACATTTGCAAAAATAAAAGCCATCAATCGATCATTATGAAAAAGGAAGAAATTATCACTCCTGACATGATTGAAGAGAATATGAGTTATTTACAATTACTGGCTCATATTTTTCCAACAGTAGCTGCAGCAAGTACTGAAATCATCAATTTGGAAGCAATCCTCAATTTGCCTAAAGGAACTGAACATTATCTCGCCGATATTCATGGAGAATACGAAGCCTTTCAACACGTATTGAAAAACGCGTCGGGTAATATTAAAAGAAAAGTAAAAGAAATATTCGGCAACAACCTTCGCGAGGCAGAGATTCGTGATCTTTGTACCCTCATTTACTATCCCGAGCAGAAATTAGAATTGGTTAAGGTTGCCGAGCCCGACTTGGACAATTGGTATACAGTAACCATTCATCAGCTAGTCAGAGTCTGCCGGAGTGTCTCTTCCAAATATACTCGTTCCAAAGTTCGCAAAGCCCTACCCAAAGACTTTGCTTACATTATAGAAGAGCTACTTCACGAAAATGCAGATGACCATAACAAACAAGCATACGTCAACGTCATCACAGGAACAATTATCTCTACCGAAAGAGCTGACGATTTCATCATTGACATGTGCAAACTTATTCAACAACTGGCCATCGACCAACTTCACGTGCTTGGTGACGTCTACGACCGCGGCCCCGGAGCACATATCATAATGGATACTCTACGCCATTACCATAGCTTCGATATCCAATGGGGCAACCACGATATTCTTTGGATGGGTGCAGCGGCAGGAAATGAATGCTGCATCTGCAATGTCCTTCGAATATCATTGCGCTATGGCAATATGGAAACGCTACAAGACGGCTACGGCATCAATCTGCTTCCACTTGCTACTCTTGCAATGGATGTCTATGCAGACGACCCCTGCACAGAATTCATTCCCAAGCTGGAAAAAATGAATACGGGATTCAGCCCTAAAGAAATTGTTCAGCTCAGCAAGATGCACAAGGCCATCAGTATTATTCAATTCAAGCTAGAAGGCGATATGATCGACCGTCATCCCGAATGGAATATGAGCAACCGTAAGCTGTTACACTTCATAGACAAGGAGAAAGGAATATTGCTAATCAACGGAAAAGAGTATGAAATGAAAGACAACAACTTTCCGACAATAAATTCCGATCATCCCTATAAGTTGACGCCGGAAGAGGCCGAAGTCATTAACAACTTGCGGCATTCTTTCGTTATGCGAGACAGACTAAAGAAACACATCCGTTGCCTACTAAGCCACGGATGCATCTACAATATTTATAATTCCAATCTATTGTTTCATGCCTCAGTACCTCTCAATTCCGATGGAACCTTAAAAGAGGTATTGATCGATAAAAATCGATATGCCGGCAAAGAACTTCTTACACAAATAGGACTTACCATCCGCAAGGCATTCAATTCTGATACAGAAGAGCGTGAACTCGAATTTGCTATCGATTTCTTTTGGTATCTCTGGTGCGGAACAGATTCCCCACTATTCGATAAATCCAAAATGGCCACATTCGAACGCTATTTCTTGAAAGACAAAGCCGCATGGAAGGAAGAAAACGGTTATTATTATAAACTCCGTGACGACGAAAAGATATGCGACTATATTCTCGATTTTTTCGGCGTAGAAGGCAAAGCCCGTCATATCATCAATGGGCATGTACCGGTTCATGCATCTAGTGGAGAACAACCGGTCAAAGCCAACGGCAAACTGCTAGTCATTGATGGAGGTTTCTCGCGCGCCTATCACAACACAACAGGCATAGCAGGCTACACGCTCGTTTTTCATAGCCGTGGTTTCGAACTTGTACAACATGAGCCGTTTTCTTCTGCCGAAGAATCGATTCGCACGGGTTCGGATATTAAAAGTTCCACACAAATAGTAGAACTTAGCCGACATCGTATGTTAGTAAACGATACGGACAAAGGAAAAGAATTACGCCACCAGATTGAGGAAATAAGGCAATTGCTTTATGCCTATCGCCACGGTTTCATTAAAGAGAAAACAAAATAAACGATTAGATAAACCTTTTGGTATTGAATCTTTCATAGAGAGGTACGACAAAGCGCCTCAACAAAATAAAGAATTGAAGTTCTCTGAGATAATCTCCCGAACGGCGATTAGGATAGCGGGGACACTTCAATCTTTATACTTTACAAATAAGAGCCATACTAACGGAACGGTGAGGACAGGATTGACTAAGAATACTTATTTTTGTATACACACAAAAGGTTTATCATTAGCACCTTTGCCACCTCCGTATGACACCATTACGCACTATTGCACAACAGGTTAATGATGCACCATATACAACGCCAGCGAAAAGAGGTCCAAAAATCGGCTCGAGAGCATACTGTGGACACCTTATTTTCGGCGGACCTCTGCTTAGAACAAGTCTAAATGATAGGCTACAGATAGCTGATGAGCAGTTTATGTCAAACGAGTGTGCTTCACCGTTTTTGATAAGCACCTCATCCCCTGCGAAAGGAGCCGGACAAACAAGTCCGACAACTTCTTGACAAACGGTATTACATCTGCCGCTGTCGGTATCGATACTTACCCAAATTCCTTCCATACTTTTTGGAACTTCGTCGTTGTCACATTCGACATTCGCACAATGATACGGCCTCTACTTTTCTTTCAAAATAGACGTATTGTACCGTCCTATAATGGATTGTTCTCATGAGTTACTCATCTAGGATTAAGTTTGTAACTAAGACCCGTACGTCTCACACGTGTGAGACATCTGTATCACGGGTGTGAGACACTTGTCGCACAGCTGTGAGACTAGTGTCTCACTCCCGTGAGACGTACGTTACGCCCTTCGTTTTTAGTAATGAACCAAGACAAATTCATAAGGACGAAAATAAAAGCTTGTAACTGGAAACATTTATTTTTGTAAAGACGAATTTTCGTATTCGCCCTTATCATTTTCCAAGATCACCGTACAAATACATACGACACTTTCAACTCATCAGTATGAGCCGAAAGTGTCGTATGTTAGTTTTTTCGGTGACGTCCATATGTTTTTCAGAAAACATATGGACGAAATTTTTTTTAGGAGCATACGTCATTTTGAAGACTAAAAAGGCGTTTGAATCTGTAATATGAAACGAACGATTTTAGACCCCAAAAGGCGTGGTATTCAAATAAGTAGTCCTTATTTTCTATCTAAAATATCAATCGTATCCGAAGCAATCATCAATTCTTCATCCGTAGGAACAACTACTACTTTAACTTGCGAATCGGCAGCAGATATAATTCCTTCGGTACCATGAATCATCTCATCACTCAGTTTCTTATCTATTTTAACACCCATAAATTCGAGCCCAGACATAACTTCCAAACGAAGGCTTGCTTGATTTTCACCCACACCACCGGTGAGGACAATGATATCAACACCTCCTAAAGCCGCAGCATAAGCCCCTATATACTTCTTAATACGATAAGCATACATTGCTTCGGCCAAAAGAGCTTTTTGGTCTCCTTTGCTACAAGCGGCCTCAAGTTCGCGCATGTCACTCGACACACCCGAAACGCCTAATACACCACTCTCTTTGTTTAGCAAATTGCTTACGCCAAGTGCATCAAGATGAAGTTTTTCCATTAAATAGGTAACGGCACCCGCATCAATATCACCACTACGAGTACCCATCATCAATCCTTCCAATGGAGTAAGTCCCATTGACGTATCAATGACTTTACCGTCTTTAATAGCTGCAATAGAAGCTCCATTGCCTACATGGCAGGTGATCATTCGGGTTCCTTCCGATTTTACATTCAGCAGTTCGCAAACGCGCTTCGAAACAAAGCGGTGAGATGTGCCATGAAAGCCATAACGGCGTATATGGTATTTAGTATAAAGCTCGTAAGGAATGGCATACATGAAAGCATGCTTCGGCATCGTTTGATGAAATGCGGTATCGAACACACCTATTTGCGGCACGTTAGGAAGCATTGCTTTCACAGCATTGACGCCCTTCAGATTGGCTGGATTATGTAGCGGCGCAAGGTCGTTACATGCTTCAAATGCTTCGAGCACTTCGGGAGTCAACAATACAGATTCTGTGAACTTTTCGCCTCCATGCACCATACGATGACCTACCGCATTTATCTCATCTAAAGATTTAATAGCGCCATCGTTTTTGTCTATCAACGTATGAAGAATAAGTTCAACGCCTACTGTGTGTTCCGGAATATCCTTTTCTAGAACTTTTTTATTACCATCGGGCATTGTGAATTTGAGGAAAGAGCCTTCCAATCCTATCTTTTCTATACCGCCGGAGGCAATAACAGCTTTGCTGCCCATATCAAACAGCTTATACTTGATAGATGAACTACCACAGTTTAAGACTAAAATTTTCATATTATTACTTTGTTGACAATTTAACGTGAGAGTTCTCTTTAGCAAAAGTAGCCTGATTGGCCGTAATTGCTATCATATAATAAACATCATCTACCGAACAACCACGCGAGAGATCGTTGACCGGACGAGCAATTCCCTGAAGAATCGGTCCGATTGCTATAGCATTGCCCAGGCGTTGTACCATTTTATAAGAGATGTTACCCACCTCCAAACAAGGGTATACCAATATATTGGCATGTCCAGCAACAGAAGATCCGTGAGCTTTGCTCTCGCCTACCGACGGAACTAGTGCCGCATCAGCCTGTAGTTCACCGTCAACATTCAAGTTAGGATCCATCTCACGAGCCAATCTGGTAGCTTCTACTACCTTATCGACAACTTCATGCGAAGCAGAACCTTTGGTAGAGAAGCTCAACATAGCTACTCGAGGATCATCAATTCCTGCAATGTCATGAGCAGTACGAGCGGTACATACGGCAAACTCTGCCAATTGATGAGCATCCGGTACCGGCGTAACAGCAACATCTGCAACGACTAGCAATCCATTGTCTCCATATTGTGTAGCCTTGGTCACAAGAATCATTGCACCCGAAATACAAGTGACACCCGGAGCAGTCTTGATAATCTGCAAAGCCGGACGTAAAGTATTGCCGGTAGTGTTGCGAGCACCCGCCAATTGTCCATCGGCATCACCACTCTTAATAATCATACAACCGAAATACATCGGATCAAGCATTTTTTTGCGTGCCTCTTCGATTGTTACTCCTTTTTTCTTACGAAGTTCGTAGAAATATTGAGCGTATTCTTCTCTTTTCTCGCTAGTGGCAGGATCGATAATGGTAGCCTTGTCGATATTTTTTAAATTAAACTTATGGGCAACTTCCATTATGCTTTCTTTGTTGCCCAACAATATCAAGTCAGCAATTCCGTCCTCCAGAGCTTTATCGGCCGCCTGCAATGTGCGTTCTTCATCTCCTTCAGGGAGAACTATACGTTGACGGTCAGCTTTGGCACGCTCAACTATTTTATTCAATAAATCAGACATATAATATATAAAAATTAAAGTTATTGACTTAAAATCATCAATATACGACTGCGAAGTTACATATTTTTATGCGAATCCAATCTTTCTTCTAGAACTTTTTTCTTTCAAAACTAATTCAAAATAATAATTGATAATTTAACAGTAAAAATAAAAACTTTATTTTATATTTGTTCCAATTAATACAAAAGCAACCACAAACGAACGAACTATTTGATCGTACATAGATGCTTTACTGTGCAGAATGTTATGAATATACCTTTTAAAGAATTATCAATATCGGACAAATCCACTGTTCTACGATATACCGCCAATGGCAAACGGCGTAACTGTGACCTCTCCTTCTCAAATCTCTGTAGTTGGAGATTTAATTACCATACCCAGTTAGCAATATGGAAAGAGTGCTTGCTGTTCAAATTCTGGATGGATGACAAAACGCTGGCATATATGATGCCCCTAGGCGAAGGCGATTTAAAGTCCGTATTAAAAGACATGGTAGAAGACTCCCAAAGAGAGGGACAGGTGTTCCGAATGCTGGGAGTATGTTCTGATATGTGTGCACGATTGGAAGAACTTTATTATAACGATTTCAACTTTATCCACACCAGAGATTATGACGACTACATATACTTACGTACCGATCTTGCCGAATTGAAAGGCAAAAGCTACCAATCGAAACGTAACTTTGTCAACCGCTTCAAGCGAAACAACAGCTATGAATATCTTCCTATTACGGCAGCTCACATAGACGAATGTCTGGCATTAGAGGCTCAATGGTTTGAAGTAAACAACGGCGTGATGGACAAAAGCACCACTGCAGAACGCAAAGCACTGACTTATGCCCTACAGCACTTCAACGAATTAGGACTTACGGGCGGACTCTTACGGATAGAAGGCCGAATCGTCGCATTCACTTTCGGAATGCCTATCAACCATGATACGTTCGGCGTACATGTCGAAAAAGCAGATATATCGGTAGAAGGTTCTTATGCTATGATAAACTGTGAATTTGCCAATCATATTCCAGAACAATATATTTATTTAAACAGAGAAGAAGATCTGGGCGTCGAAGGACTGCGCACGGCAAAACTCTCCTATCACCCCACCATCCTTCTCAAAAAATTCATAGCTACTCTAAAAGAACAACAATCGGAAATGATTAATTGGTAAACATTAAAATAAAGACTAACAAATGAATAATACTATCCGTAAACAAGTAAAAGAGTTGTGGAAACTTTGCTTTGATGATAACGAAAAATTTATTGACCTGTATTTTAATCTTCGTTTCAATCAGAACGTCAATATATCCATCGAAAGCGGTAACCAGATTATAGCCGCGCTACAAATGCTTCCTTACTCTCTTACATACTATGGCGAAGATTTTAAAACATCCTATATATCGGGAGCATGCACCCATCCAGATTATCGCAATAGAGGTGTAATGCATAGACTAATAGGCAGCGCCTTAGCTCAAATGTCAGCAGAAGGAACAGTCTTTAGCACCCTCATTCCTGCCGAAGAGTGGCTTTACGATTATTATGCGAAACTAGGATTTGCTTCCGTATTCGACTATTCAATGCGTGAGATTATCTATGCGCCACTAAAACAAGGTTGCAGCAAGATAGAACGAATATCCGAATTTCGACCGGATATATACAAATATCTCAATTTCAAGATGCACAAGCGCGATTTTTGTATCCAGCATTCGGACAATGATATAAAAGTGGTAATGGAAGACATAAAAGTAGAAGATAACGGAAGTGTTTGGGCTGCATCCAGAGAAAGCAACATCGTAGGGGTCATGTTTGTTTACAAAGAAAAAGGCACCAATTATATAGTCGAACTAGTAGCCGACACAAACAAAGTGAAACAAGAGCTCATTCAAGCAATATGCAATATAGATCCTCATGCTCCATTAAAATTAATAACTCCTGTCAACGAAAAGGAGGAACATATCAAACACGGTATGATTCGTATCATTAACGTTCCGAAGGCCTTGCAATTCTTCACCATACATCATCCGGACATTATCATGAATCTGACTGTCAACGACCCGATGCTCTCTTCAAACAACAGTTATTATTATTTGTATAAGGGAAGATGCATGGTCAGCAAAGAAAAATTGCCGGGCAAACACACTGAATTCACGATGACGCAATTGGCAGAATTTATTTTTGAAGGAACTCATCCCTATATGAGTTTAATGATGGACTAATCGCACGATGTAAGCCTACGCTCAAGCTCTTCTGCATTTAGCCGCAAATAGTATTGTCCTCTGTAGGCTACCGATATAGCGCCGGTTTCTTCGGATACAATAATAGCCTGTGCATCTGATTCTTGAGAGACACCTAATGCGGCCCTGTGGCGCAATCCCAATTCTTTTGGGATGTCCAAATTATGTGACACCGGCAATATACACCCCGCAGCCTTGATACGTCTTTTACTGATTATCATAGCTCCGTCGTGAAGTGGGCTGTTCTTGAAAAAGATATTTTCAATAAGACGTTGGTTTATCTTTGCATCAATATCTTCACCCGTTCCGACAATTTCATTCAACGGAAAATTTCGTTCTATCACAATTAGCGCCCCTATCCTACGCTTAGACATATTCATACAAGCTAACACGATAGGCATTATATCGTCATGGCTCACCATTTCTTGTTTAACCCCCGCAAAGAGTTTCACCAATGCACTGACATGCTGGTGCGAACCGATAAGCAACAAGAAACGGCGTATTTCGTCTTGGAATAATATAACAAGCACCAATACACCGACGCTGACGAACTTATCTAAGATGGAGCCCAGTAAACGCATTTCGAGCACCTGGGTCACTAAAAGCCATATAACAACAAATATCAGTATACCAGCAAACACATTGATAGACCCCGACGACCGCATCACCTTATAAGAATAATAAAGCAATATAGCCACCAACAGAATATCAATAAAGTCCTTTATACCGAAAGTAATAAACACAACAATATTTATTTAGCGTTTGTACACTCTTTCATTTTCTCTACTATCTTTATAGCCTCAACTGCCTGACGAACATCATGCACCCTCAAAATATCCGCCCCCTTCATTAAAGCGATCGTATTGAGTACGGTCGTACCATTTAATGATTCAGCAGGAGTATTGCCAAACAATTTAAATATCATAGACTTACGAGACACACCAACCAAGATAGGCATATCGAATATTTTGAAGTCCTCCAAATGTCCCATCAGTTCATAATTATGTTCCAACGTTTTGGCAAACCCAAATCCCGGATCAATAATAATATCATTCACACCAAGTTCTTTCAACTGCTGAGTACGAACTGAAAAATAGAATAGCATCTCACGCATCATATCTTCATAGTGAGGCTTTTGTTGCATTGTTTGAGGCGTACCTTTCATATGCATCAAAATGTAAGGGACACGAAGTTTGGCTACTCTTTGAAACATTTCACTATCGAGCTCGCCCCCCGAAATATCATTAATCATCGCAACCCCATACTCTTCAACACACATCGATGCGACATCGGCACGAAAGGTATCAACCGAAACAGCTGCATTGGGAGCAACCCTATTAATAATTTCCAGACCTTTGCGCAAGCGACTCATTTCTTCTTTTGCAGACACATCGACAGCATTTGGACGAGAAGAATAAGCCCCAATATCAATAATAGAAGCACCTTCACCTATAATTTGCAAAACCCTTTTCTCGATTTCTCCGTCTCCTTGTGCTCTACTGTCAGAGTAGAAAGAATCGGGCGTAACATTCAGAATACCCATTACCAATGGGGTGGTCAGTCCAAATAATGAACCGTTGATATTAATGCTATGATTCTCTTTCATCTTCTTACTGATATTAATTGATACAAAGATAATGCAAGTCAAAGACTATAAAAAATAAATTCATTTATTTTTACTATTAACATGGATTCATACGACAATTGATCATATTATAGAATCATTTTCTCCTTTTCATAGATAAATCTTCCTGGCTATCACTTGCCACAAAATACGATATTGAATGATAAACATCGATTATTCAATATATTAATTCAGCCCCATATGATACTCAAACAATAAATTAATAAAACTTTTATTCACCATTTTCCATCTTTTATTTTACTAATCCATGAAAATCTTTTATTTTTGTAGAATAATATAGACTAAAGGGAATTATGGTTCAAAGAAATAATAGCACACAATAATGCCTTTGAACAAAAAAGCCAAAGCAAAGAGACTATAAATATATACTATTTGACAATATTTTGAACGAAGACAATTTTGACATATTATCTATCCGCTTGAATGCCGATTGCTTTAAATATGCTACATTCAATGACGTTGAGCAAGAGATCTCCGAAACATTTATATGGAAAACAGATGTTTCACTATCGCTAACAGCAAATCTTCGCAAGTTCTTTCAAGAAAATGAAGAATTATGCAATTGCCAACAAGCGCTTATTAAGCTGGAGAGCACCCGTTACGTTACCGTTCCAATCGAACTGTTCAACGAAGCTGATGCCGAAGTATTCTTCTACCACAACCATACAAAACGAGAAAATGAAACGGTACTTTACAACAAACTAAAAAGTCCCGAAGTAGCAGTCGTTTATGGACTTGACACCAATGCTTATCATTTGCTAACAGCGCAATTTGTCCAAACCAATTTCATCGTACATATCTGCCCCATCTTAACCAAACTAGCAGAGAAAAGTCGGCAAGGTAACAACAAGAAAATGTATATCAGCCTTACTCCAGATTTTATCGATGTAGTTTGCTATGATTATGGGAAGCTTCTACTCGCCAATTCTTATATTTGCCGAGAGACGTCCGACCGGTTTTATTATATTATGTATGCATGGCTTCAAGTAGGATTCGACCAAGAGAACGATGAGATTTCTTTTATAGGTAATATAACCGAGAAACCCAAATTGCTTGCTTCCATAGACAAATACATCAGACATCGCACAGACATTAGAACAATCGAGGAAAAAGATATAAAGGATATAAAACAATGAGAGTTATTAGCGGAATATACAAACATCGGCGCTTTGATATACCCAAAACATTTAAGGCCAGACCTACAACTGACTTTGCCAAAGAGAACCTATTCAATGTACTCTGTAATTACATTGATTTTGACAACATGTCGGCCCTCGACTTATTTTCGGGCACGGGTAGCATCAGCCTCGAGTTGCTCTCACGAGGCTGTAGCCATGTGGTCAGTATAGAGAAAGACAGTACTCACTATTCTTTCATACGCAAAGTCATGAAAGAAATTCAAACAGAAAACTGCGTACCACTTAGAGGAGAAGTATTCCGATTTCTGAAAATCTGCCATGAAACCTATGATATTATCTTTGCAGACCCTCCTTATATTTTAAAAGGAATACCCCAATTACCAGATATTATTTTCGAACGCCAATTGCTCAAGCCCAATGGTATCTTTATTTTAGAACATGGCAAGGATCATCAGTTTGATGCTCATCCCCACTTCTTTGAACATCGAGAATACGGCAGCGTAAATTTTTCCTTTTTTAAATAGCATACACGCAACATAATGCTTTTAAAGCATCTCTATGAGTCGTTATCAGCGAAGAAAGTAATTAAAACTATTTTATTTCGTTGCGTTTAATCTATATTAACTTTATTCGCTTTTATATAAACTATTTTATTTAGTTATTTGCAATACAAAAGTAAATAATATAGTACTAAAGGCGAAAGATGATGCTTACTAAATTAACTGCAAGGGAAGAAGAAATCATGAATTTCTTCTGGGACAAAGGTCCTCTATATGTCAAAGACATTATAGGTTTTTATAACGAACCTAAACCTCACTTCAATACAATCTCAACTTTTGTGCGAGAACTAGAGTCGAAGGGCTTTGTTTCACACCAAGCCAAGGGGCTTTCTTATCAGTACTGTCCTACCATATCCAGACAAGATTATTCCAAACGAACTTTGCGAGGAGTGATAGAAAATTATTTCGACAAGTCGTATCTTAGTGCCGTCTCTGCATTAGTCAAAGAAGAAGACATCTCACTTGAAGAGTTGAAACAGCTCATTAAAGATATCGAATCGGCAGAAAAGAAATACTAAAATCTCCACTACCATGGGAACAATATTGGCATATTTCATCAAATCAGCCTGCTGTCTCGCAGCATTCTACTTATTCTATAAGTGGCTGTTAAGCAAAGAAACATTTCATCACTTTAACCGCTTTGTATTGCTCAGTCTGTTACTCATTTCGGCAACATTACCCTTTATACAAATCAGTTTGCACACGACTGTTCAACAGGCCCAATTTATGATAGGCAACCTCATGATGCAAGTTGTCGACGAAACAGGTAGCGCTCCTACTTTTCAATGGCAATGGCTACTTATCGTTACTTACCTGTTGGGATGCTTATGCTACGCTACTATAACATTTATCTCTTACTTGCGACTCTACAAAACGATACATCGTACTACTTCTGAGCCTTTGCCGGATAATCCGCGCATACGGCTTATACTTTCAGAGAAAGAAGTGAGTTCATTTAGTTGGATGAATTATATTGTTATATCGAAGGCCGACTACAAAGAAAATGGCGCCGCAATCATTACTCACGAAAGCGCTCACATCCACTACAAGCATTCCATCGACATACTCATTGCAGATGTCTGCATCATGTTCCAATGGTTTAATCCTGCTGTATGGCTCATCAAGAAAGAGATACAGAATATCCATGAGTTCGAAGCCGACGAAGCAGTTCTAAAGTCGGGTATTTGCGCAAGAAATTATCAATTATTATTAATAAAGAAAGCCGTTGGCACAAGGCTCTACTCTATGGCCAACAGCTTTAATCACAGTTCACTTAAAAAACGTATCACTATGATGTTAAAAAGAAAATCCAATCCGTGGGCACGGCTGAAGTATGCTTATATACTTCCACTTGCAGCTATCTCTGTAGCTACACTTGCCAATGCCAAAGTATCCGAACCGCTCAATGCACTTTCGGAAGTCAAAGTTAGCGATTTATCTGATTACTTGATTCAAAAATCAGAAAAATCTAATGCCGTTGCAATTAAGACGCCCTACTTGTCGTTGCCCGAAACTCAAAAGCCACAAAAGAAAATCAAATTCACAAGGCCTGATGTAGTCTATGATATGGTAGAAGAACAACCTAAATACCCGGGTGGAGTAGCAGCAATGATGAATTACCTATCGGCAAACATCAAATATCCAAATTCGGCTAAACAAAAAGGCATTGAAGGTAAAGTTTTGGTTCAGTTCGTTGTCGACAAATCAGGAATAATTCGTAATTACAAAGTAATCCGTAGTATTAATACAGATCTCGACAAAGAAGCCATTCGAGTGGTTAAAAATATGCCAAAATGGACTCCAGGTATGCAAAAAGGGAAAAAAGTATCTGTTAGATACACACTTCCCATCAGTTTTCAATTAACCAATAGCAAACGAAACATATCTACAGTTGAACATTCTAATAAAATATACGAAATGGTAGAAGAAATGCCCGAATTTCAAGGAGGGCAGAAGGGACTAATAGAGTATATTAGTTCTAAAGTAAAATATCCAGAAGTAGCAGCAAAAGCAGGTATAGAAGGAAATATTATCTGCCAATTTACTATTGAAAAGAATGGTAGTATCTCAGATATTAAAGTTGTCCGCCCTATAAATGAATATTTGGACAAAGAAGCAATAAGAGCAATAAGTTCAATGCCTAAATGGAAACCAGGAAAAATGAAAGGAGAAAATGTTGCAGTCAGGTACACATTGCCCATAAACTTCAACCTTCAATGACTTTCAAAGGAGATTCCGAAAACCAATTCATAACCTACAAATAAAGACTCTCTCTCCTTAATTTATTTAGACTGTACCGGAGTGTATTCGGTACAGTCTCCTAAATACTAAAGATATGCACAACAAATTGTTTTTTCTTTTAGCAGCTCTAATTAGCATGCCATTATTTGCCCAAACGAGCAAAGATATTGAGTCGGCTTCAATAGAATGCCAATACCAAGTAGTGCAACAAAAAGATACAATACAACACAATAAAATCTCCGAAGATCGGATTATTCTTCGAATAGGCAAGAATGTTAGCCAATCTTTTAACTATAACCGCTTCTATTCGGACTCTTTGAACAGCACTCCTAATGGAAGAAAACAATGGGGAGAGATGATGATCAGAAACATCAAAAAACGACAATACAACAACATGCCTTTGGCGCATACAACGGTAAGTGAATATGTTTATAAAAATTACCCCAAAGGGAAAATGACATGTACCGATGTATTTCTCACATCTGGCTATCAATATGAAGAAGATATACCAACACAACAGTGGCAGCCCTTAGACTCGATTAAACAAATATTAGGCTATACATGTCAAAAGGCACAATGTGATTTCAGAGGTAGACATTATATTGCTTGGTTTACAACAGATATTCCTGTCAATGAAGGGCCATGGAAGTTTTATGGATTGCCAGGACTAATCATGGAAGTATATGATAGTCATAACGAATATCATTTTACCATCTTAACTTTAAAGCAAAATAATGTTTCTCCCATATGCTTTTATCATTATGAAAAACAAACAAAAATAGATAGAAAGGTTTTCTTTAAGCAGGTACAAAAGTTCGGGAGAAGCAAAAATAAAGGAGCCCTAATAGAAGCATCAACAGATATCAAATTAGGGTTATCTGACTTACCCACTCAAGTATCCAATTATGACATGCTCGAAAAATACTAAATAGCCCTGATCATGAAACAATATTTATTATACATATCATTCCTCATTACATTTTCTTCGTGCAGTAGTTATCACTTCATGAAAAACGGGATGTGGATGGTAGATCAAAAGCATTCTACCATAAGAGAGGTATCTCAACGAATGTTATTCAATCTAGATACCTTAAATTCTTTATCAACAGATACTTTGAATGTTATTACTCGCAAAAAAGACTTCCACAAATATGCAGGCAGCCGCCACCTTGTGCGATCTATTTTGAAACAGATTCCTCTAAAAGCCGATTCACTGTTATTCATCGTACCGGGCAAGCTGATTGTTTTTGAAAATATTACCGACAAATGGGATCCCGATTGTGATATTATATCCCCTGGGCAACAGAGAGAATATATAGGTTCGGTACACAATTCCTTAGTCAATCGAAAAACCGGGCATGCATTTTATGCAGACAGAATGATAGTCAGAAATAAATGGATCTGTATTGTCTACCTTAACATACCAGAAGAGATAAGCAAAGGAATTAGCAGAACAATATTCAGAAGTAATCTGTATTTTCCAGAAGAAGAGCCATAATAAATCATCCCAACAAATAAGGACCTTACAAACTTAAATTCAAGAAAAGAAGAGTTGCAAAAAAGCTGTTCAAAAAACAGACGTATGTCACCGCCGTAACTAACGGATGTTACTGCGGTAACTAACGGAAGTTATCCTGACAACTAACGTTAGTTTCGTCTACGACATCCGTTAGTTACGGCGGTGACATACGGTTGATTTTTTGCAAATTTGTCGTATGTTAGTTTTTTCCGTGACGTCCTTAAGTTTTTCAGAAAACATATGGACGTCAACAAATTTAGGTCCATATGTGGTTTTAGAAAGATAAGGACGACACTGATTTGCTGAAATAATCGTATCTTTTTGATTGCTTAAAAAGGATTCGTGCCGGTATGAATCCTTTCAATGTTTTTCTATAATACTTTTAGTTCCTGTTCCCGTCACCGTTGTCAGCTGTATATCAGATAGATATTGTGATGCGGAGGCAAAATGGGGCATCGCAAAGTGCATCTTCTCGGTGAGAATCAATGAATTACTATTTTCCATATGAGCTTTTTTGATCACGAGGCATGATACTGATACTATTTTAACCACACCGAAGTGGCACTTATTGATGACGGAATCGAACTTAGGTCTTCAAAAAATGATAAGGACGAAAATAAAAGTTTATACATACAAACATTTATTTTCGTCCTTATGAATTTCTCGCTGTCTATCAACAACTTGCATACGATATCTTAATATCTTGCGCTGATTGTGGTGTACTGAATTTGGTTGACAGTTAAACACTAGTAAACCTAAGGGAGTTGACAATTACAATCATGTATACCTAAAGTAGTTGTCAACTCTGCAAAGTTAATCCTATTTTTATTGACAAACAAGTATTGTTTGTTCTTTATAGTTTGTTTTGTTCAGCTGATGCTTTAAAGCATCAGCTGAACAAAGTGGGTTTGGATGTTCTCCCGGGAGCATTTGCATCGGTGTTTTCATTGCCAGAGCTTGGTGCGGTCGTGCCCAATTGTAGAGATATATCGATCTGGCGACACCTTCCAAGGCTTCATCAAATGTTTTATTCTCATAATCGAAGAGCCATCCGTTCTTAACGGTATTGTTCATCCTCTCGGCCAGTGCATTGTGCAAGGGGTCGCCCGTTTGCGTCATACTGATAGCGATTCCTCTTTCTTTGAGCTGTGACACATAACCTTTTGATGCATACTGCACACCTCGGTCGGAATGGTGGATAAGACCTGAAAGGTTGAATCCCTGACCTTTATAAAATCTGCACGCCATCATCAACGCTTTTGCCGGTCCTTCCGCTTCAAGAGTCCGAAAGAGGGCATATCCCACAATGATGCGGCTGAAGACATCCGTCAGCAGCGAAAGATAGGCAAATCCTTCTTTCGTGGATATATAAGTGATGTCACCCACCATCATGCGGCAAACACCACAGGCCACGTATTTAGGAGATGTGTTAAGCAAATCCGGATAGATCCGATATGGATGATCGGAGTTGGTCGTACGAGGTCTGTAACGTCTGCGGCGCAGCATCATCCCGTTGGCCCGAAGGACATCGATAAATTGGTCGCGTCCTATCGTGAACTTTTCTCCGAACCGAGACTTACACAGACTGTAAAGCTCGCGGCAACCGCTTCGGGGAAGCTCCTGACGCAGAAATTGACAGTAATACGTGATGCTGCTTATAAGTACATCTTGTTCGGCATTTGTTTCTTTGTGCTTGTAGTACCCTTGTCGGGAAATGTCAAGCAGTCCGCAAAGGGCGGATATGGTATAACTCATACCTTTACCCGCCTTTTGTGACAAGCAACCTACTACTTGACATCGGAGTTTTTTCGTACCTTGATGTGATACTTCTCTTCAGCCAGGTCAATCATGCAATCATAAACGTCACGGGCCATCTCTGCACGCTTCAGCTCAGATTCCAATTCCTTAATGCGCACTTTCAAAGAGGTGATGTCTTCTTCTGAAGAGACATCCTCTGTACCGGTTGTTACAGCTTTATCCTTCATATTTAATGGGAATGGTTTGTCTTCAAGCCCAAAGATACGAAGCCAATTCCGAATTGAACCTCTGGATATACCATTTTCTTTTTCAAGGGTATACTTACCCTTGCTTCCATGAAGGTAAGAGTTTAAAATCTCTAGACGAATCTGATCGTCAATCTTTTTATTATTTCTCATTTTTGAATAAGTTTGTGTCAACTTATTCAGTACATGTCAGATTCGATTTACATTCGAGCGCTCAAACAATAGCGAGAAGAGTGCCCTACAAGGGCCTGTCGCCGATGTTTGGATAAGAAAGTATCAGAATATCTAGAAATATTCACATTGAAACACGTTCTAAAAAAAGAGTGATGCCATTAACAAACAGCATCACTCCATTTTTATTCTCGTATCATATCATTTAGTCAATTCGGCACGATAAAAGGCTTCTACATCTTTCCAATGATAATAAGGCGCCATATCCGTTTTTACTGGAATAGATGTCTCTTTCTCATGGAGTAAAAATTTCACTAGAACATCATCCGATCCCGCTTTACGATAAAAGATAAGTTGTATATTGCCTGCCATTGGAACGACTTTGAAATCAGACCAATACTTGTACAGATTATTCCAATCCTCAGTAAAGTTGTCACAACCGTGCAAATGTAGTAAATAGGCCAACGGTGCAAGTATACTGTCATGACCAAAACGGAGAGTCGCTGCTGTACCGTCTTGGCGAATAGCATTATCGGCAGCATCGAGTACATTGCGAAGCAAGCCATAATATGCTTTGTATCTAGGAGCTGAACCCGGCATGAACCCCTTCCATATGCACCAACCGGCATTATCCGTTTGCCATATATCGAATAGCTCCTCATCGGTAAACAAATCAAAGAATGAAAGTTTCAATTGCGGTTGACATTGCATATCTTCGGCAACATTATAAAGCTTATCCATTAAGCGCTCTCCTTCAACATTCTTCTTTATATAATCTTGATCAGCAAAAAGCTTTGATACTAGCCTACCTGGCCTAAACATCTTTTTTGTAAAATCTTTCAGCTGCTTCTTCAAGATGGTATCTTGGGCATTATTAGGAATACTATCTTCATCATTGGCAATATACCACATATTTCGCTGACTCGTTTCCATAGAAATATTCAACTTCGGATTCATTCCCTGCAAAGCATTACAAAAGTTTGCCATACTAATAGCACAACGAGTAATAACCGAAGATTTTGCGTCCACAAGAGTTCCCGACTGAAATACTTCAGGGAAGTTACGATACATTCGAGCCGCTATTTCACGATGTTGCCGAGCTCCAAGTTTCGACAAATCTCCATCACGAAGATAGGCATCAGCGTAAGCGATCTTGAGGCGCTTCAAAACGTTCTGCCCATAACTCGTCAAAGAGTGACAACTATCAGCTTTTTCTAGTGCATTAATGACATAAGTGTAGTTCTTATTTGTCGTCATATATCGAGATCCATGACGGCCATAATGACTGATATAAAAAGGTTTATATCCTTTAGGAGCAGGCGAAAGCTTACCTGTTGGAGTAGGATAACTGTAATAAGTGCCACCAGCCTGAAGAATATTCTTCATTACATCTTCTTTGGTAGTTTGAGCCGCCAAAGAGAAGAATGGCACAAGCAGAACAATCCATAAATATTTAAGTCTCATAAGCCTATAAAGTGGTATTTAATTGTGAACCACAAAAATAACAAATATTCTTCTAACGAACAACAACTTTCAAAGATCCTTTTGCAAGACCTTCGCCAAATGCTGTCAATTCTATCGTTCCTTGTATCCCTTTATTCTGTAGCACTACCAAACATTTGCCATAAAACGCTTTTCGCTTATTATCTTTAAAACGCTCCAATGATATTTCATTTCCATTATCAACACCTGCAATAAAAGCCTTATCATTGACTCTGAATTGAACCAAATTATCTGCATTTGGACAAAGATTGCCCTCTTTATCGACAATTTCTACTGTAACAAAACAAAGATCGGTACCATCAGAACGTACGACTTTTTTGTCAGGCACAAGACGAATTGCCGCAGGAGCGCTTGCCGTTTTAATAGATTCCTGACGAACAGGTTTTCCCTTTTGGTAAGCTACAACTCGCACAGTCCCCGGTTCGTAAATACAATGCCAAGAAACATGGTACTGATGCTCCGCCTTATGACGGCGCCCTTGACTTTTACCATTAATAAACAATTCTACCTCATCAGCATTATTATAATAAGCCCACATATCTATTTTTTGTCCAACAGTCCAATTCCAATGTGGGAATAAGTGAAGAACCGACTTGTTTGTCCATTCACTCTGATACATATAATAAGAATCTTTAGGGAAACCAGCTAAATCGATGATACCAAAATAACTACTTCGCGCAGGCCAATCATAAGGGGTAGGCTCCCCAATATAATCAAATCCGGTCCAGATGAATTGCCCGCTTACAAAAGGCGAATATTTCACCAGATCCCACGTCTCTTCATGAGTAGAACCCCAAGGCACGTGACAATTGTCATAAGCCGAACAAGAAAAAGTAGGATTGGTATATGGTTTATCCCACCGTTCAGGACAAATCATGATTGAATCGCTTGGCATCTGATAATAACCTCTAGTTTGCAAAGCAGATACACTTTCGGTTATAATAAACGGCTTACCGGGAAAGTTTTTCGGTACACTCGGAATATTCTGATTATGATAATTGAGCCCAACAACATCCAGCGTGTTTGCTAAAAAAAGATTATTGTGCGGCGAAGGTTCATTGCATGCCGATGTAATAGGGCGATTATCGAGGCCCCGAACAATATCTGCCAATTGTATTGTCAGTAGCGAACTGACATTTTTTTTACCATCCTTGGCGCCATCCATTATCTTATGACCGAAATTCAATATCATATTAGCCTGCTCAAGACTGAGTGAATCGGCATTCGCGTCATTCCATTGTTCCAATACTTCATTTCCAATGCTCCATAATATAATACACGGGTGATTTCTATCGCGAACAACCATATCAGTTAAATCCTGCTTATACCATTTATCAAAATAATTGGCATAATCGTAAGTTGTTTTTCTACGATGCCACATATCGAAGGCTTCGTCCAGTACAAGCAATCCCATACTGTCGCACATATTAAGTAATTCTGGAGCAGGGGGATTGTGAGAACAACGAATGGCATTACAGCCCATATCTTTCAATGTTTTAAGCTGACGATGCAAAGCTACATCGTTAAGAGCGGCTCCCAAGCAACCTAAATCATGATGTTGACAAACGCCATTTATCTTCATGTTTTTACCATTTAAGAAAAAGCCTTTTGTTACATCAAAATAGAAATCACGCAATCCAATAGAAGTAATATACTCGTCGACTACTTTATTGCCTTCCATCAAATAAGTATGAACTTTATACAGATTCGGTTTATCAATATCCCAAAGCTGCGGTTTCTTTATATAGCAACTCTGACCATTAACCTTTTGTGCCGCACCTTCAATAGCAATATTACTCTCGCAAGAGCCTACTTTTCTGCCTTGAGGATCAATTATTTCATTTCTGACAACAGCTTCAACAGCCCTGTTTTTCTCATTTTTTACTGTTACTCGAATATTCAACAGTGCTTTATCTTTCATTACATCAGATGTTGTTATCTGAGTTCCCCATTGTACAACGTGCAGGTC
The DNA here is from genome assembly GCA_963676865.2 of uncultured Bacteroides sp. Taxonomy (GTDB): domain Bacteria; phylum Bacteroidota; class Bacteroidia; order Bacteroidales; family Bacteroidaceae; genus JAAYUD01. The sequence continues at coordinate 1,295,715 of CAXXSS010000001.1, forward strand.
GCCAACTTCAATCAAATGCGCATGTCTATAAATACCACAGCCTGAATACCAACGAGAGTTGGGCTGATGTTCATTATCAACTCTCACAGCAATCACATTTCTACTGCCATCCTTATTCAAATAAGGTGTTAGATCGTACTCGAACGAAATGTAACCATAAGGGCGAACGCCAAGCGAATGTCCGTTGATAAAAACTTCAGAGTTCATATAGACACCATCAAAATGAATAAAATAGTGTTTGAATGATGATCTATCCTTTATGTCAAAGGTTTTGCGATACCAGCCTATACCACCAGGCAAAGCACCGCCTCCAACTCCCGAAGGATTATCTTTACTAAAATTTCCTTCAATGGCCCAATCGTGAGGCAAATTAAGAAGTCGCCAAGCACTATCATCAAAACTTACTTTAGAAGCTTCACTGTTAGCGTTAAGACTAAAACGCCAACCTTTATCAAAATTTTGATTAATACGAGACGGTAATCTCTGGACTTTCCCAAAGCTGACAGCCGAAACAAAAATAAACAAGAATAAAAATCTGTACTTCATGGTCTGTATTTAAAATAAGCGATACACTAAAAGATTTCTAAAAGATCATTGTGGAAAATACTTATTTTCCACAATGATTTTCAATATATATTTCACAGCCGAACAATCAACTTCTTGCCAGAATAAGTAACAAGCTTTCCTTTGGCATTCAAATCAAAAGGCTGCGAATTGTCTCTACTAACCGTTATCACATTAAAACGACGATTATTAAGCATTCCATCGAATGAACCTTTACGATCGCCAATAATCAATGTTTTGGTAGCATCATTATATGAGAAATCAATCGTTGCATATTTGCCCTTTTCATAATTATAATTCGTTCCTTCGTCTTCATAAAGCTGAAAATCCCCATTGGCTCCTTCGTAGACAAAGAGAGTTATCAATTCGGGCTTTTTCTCATCACTATACTGCAGGTCAGGACCAAAAGGAATAATAGAACCACAGCGAACAAATAGAGGGATCTTCTCGTAAGGAGCATCCACTTTCAATGTCTGCCCGCCATCAAAATACTTACCACTATAAAAGTCATACCATCCGCAAGCTGCAGGGAAATATACATCCCGACTTCTCATCTTATAATGACCCACAGGGCAAACCATTAATGCAGGGCCAAACATGTACTGATCAGTCAAATTGTAAACGTTACTATCTCTTTCAAAGTCCATTATCATACCCCGCATCATCGTATAATCTTTAAAATGTACCCAACCGGTCATTGAATAGAGATAAGGCATTAAATTATAGCGTAGTTTGCTATAATAGGTTATACTTTTATAACAGGGGTGTGATGCCGGAGCTAAATTCCAAACTTCGCGTAGAGGCCACTGACCATGAGTCCGATAGAGAGGAACAAAAGCTCCATATTCATTCCAACGTGCATTCAATTCCCTCCATTCTGCCAGATCGCTATTTTCTTCTCCGGTTTTATCAAAGTTCTGCTGAGCAGCAACATACCTGTCTTCTACACAAAAGCCTCCTATATCCATGCCCCAAAACGGAATACCACTCATTGAGAAGTTCAATCCTGCTGTGATTTGTGCCCTCATATCTTCCCAGCGAGTAGCAATATCTCCACTCCATGTAGCCGTACTATAACGTTGAAGTCCTGCAAAGCCAGAACGAGTAAGAAGAAACACACGCTTATTGGGCATTACCGAACGCTGCCCGTCGTAGATAGCTTCAGCATTCTCTAAAGCATAGGCATTAAAATATTCGGTAGAAGGTCCCAAGGCTGTAGGGCCACAAAGAGCCTTACGATAAGGCATATCAGTACAATCTTTTATATTCGGTTCACTAGCGTCCATCCACCAAGCATCAATACCATGGTTGTACTTTGAATATAAATTATCATCCATCTGACGCCAAAACATCTTGCGGGCACCACTAGCATAAGCATCGTAAAAAGAGCCGAGATAGCCGCGCCCGACCCAATCGCGGATACTATCTTTTACTGCTTGATGATACATCCAACCGTGACTGTCAAGTTCCTTATAATTGCCAGTAGTAACATAAAATTTTGGCCAACAAGATATCATAAAACGTCCATGCATTGCATGCAACGAGTCAAGCATCATTTGTGGATCCGGAAAACGCGCCAAATCGAACCGATGACTTCCCCAATCGTCTTCTTTCCAATAGAGCCAGTCCTGAACAATGTTATCAATAGGAAGTTTACGGTCTCTGAATTCTTTAAACGTAGAAAGTAGCTCGTCTGCCGATTTATAACGTTCGCGGCTTTGCCAGAATCCAAGTGCCCACTTGGGCATAACTTGTGCTTTGCCTGTAAGCTTGCGATAGCCGGATATGACATCATCCATACTATTCCCAGCTATGAAATAATAATCCATATCAGGAGCCATTTCACTCCATATGGAAAGTTTATTCTGCTCAGACTCCGAGACAGGATCATTAGCCCTTAAACCACAATATGACACATCCCCATCGGGCAGCCATTCAATACGGATAGGGATACGAACATTCTGTTTCAAATTGAAAGAAAACTTGAAAGCATTCGGATTCCAAGCCGTACGCCAACGTTCGGGAACAACAAGTTTATTATCAAGATATACTTTGATATAACCGGCATAATAAAGAATAAACCGATAGAGAGCTGTTCTATTGGCTTCGACAAATCCTTGGTAGGTAACTTTAGCGCCCTTAAAACGAAAATTTTGTGGTAGATTTTTTATAAGTCTAAAATCTTCGTAATAAATAGAATCCTCTGTACGGGTAATCTTTTTGCCGTCTGCCTGAACATAAACGCCGGTTAATCCGCCAACTTTACCATCTTTATCAAACAATTTAAAGATACGGTTCAATTGTTTATATGGCTCTGACTGTCCAAAACGACAATAAGAATAACTATCCCATAGCAACCCATAATTATGATTACTCATAATAAAAGGAATCGAGACTTTCGTATTATATTGAAACAAATCCTCGTTCTTTCCTTTATAATTCATATCGTTGGACTGATGTTGTCCCAATCCGTAAAGAGCTTCGTCATTATTACTATCAAACAACGCATGCCATGTCAAACCATCTTTCCCATCGACGGTAATCGGTTGAAACGTCTTCCCCTTATTTGCTTCACGCAACAATATATTCCCGTTCTTATCCAAAAATGTAATGCGACCATCCTTTTTCGAAATATAGGCAGTCAATGCAGCCGTCATTACCTTGACATCCGTTTTTCCTTCAACAACGTTGAATGGGGTATCCGTTGATTGTGGAAGAACAATCAAACTCTTTTTGTTTGAGACGATCTTACCAGAAGCAGACTGAACACGAATAATTTGACTGTTTATCACTTCCAGTCTAATTTGACGAGTGCCGTTCTGTATTGGTTGCAACATGTTGATAGTAACACAATTGCCTTGCCTGATAAAGTTTCCGGCATAAGAGAATACCGGCAATAGCAGTGCGGCAATACCGCACAGTAAGGTCTTTTTTTTCATGTTATTAAGTCTGTTTAAGTTTTTGTATAGTTCTTATGTTCCGAGAAGATAAATCAATCTCTATAAATAATCAGGCACAGTAAATAGTTTGATGCCATTCGATCCTTTAATGAGTATAGTATGTCCTTTCGGTTTGTTTTTCTTCAAATCTTCTATGAGCGATAAAGCATCCGGATAAGTTTTAAATTCGGAATTGCAAGCAGCAAACTGACTGCCTACCAAAATGACATCGGCAAACTTACACTCCACTAAGAAGTCCACAATCTTTTGATGTTCATTGATACTCTCCACTCCCAATTCACGCATATCACCTAAGATAAGCATCTTTTTATCGGCTCTCATTTTACTGAAGTTGCCGAGCGAAGCCATCATACTGGTCGGATTAGCATTATACGTATCTATGATCAATGTATTATCTTCGGTCTTCTTCAATTGCGAACGATTGTTCGACGGTTTATATTCTGACAGCGCCTTATTAATCTTTCTAGGCTCCACACCAAAAAACCGACCGATAGTAATAGCCGCCAAAGCATTCGGGAAATTATAGTCGCCTATCAGCTGCGTGTTCACTTGGTACACGGCACCAGCCTTTCCTGCTTTCCATTCGAACGACAAGAAAGGCGAGCAATCGGTGACATGCCCATTTACATAGAGTGAATCGACCGAACCATAAGGAATTATATTCAGTCCATCGGACATGTTCATGAGATACTGATTGTCTCGATGAATAAAAATGGTCGAATCCAGTTTATTACGCAGAAAATCATATAACTCCCCTTTAGTTTTGACAACTCCCTCAAAAGAGCCGAAACCTTCCAAATGAGCTTTCCCAACGTTAGTAATAATACCGTAGTTAGGCTCCACTATATTAACAAGAAATTTAATTTCACCCGGATGATTGGCTCCCATTTCAATAACAGCCAAATCATTGTCAGCTTTCAATCGAAGCAATGTCAAAGGCACTCCTATATGGTTATTCAGATTACCTTGAGTATAGAGTACATTATGAGACTGAGACAAGACAGCAGCGATCAATTCTTTGGTTGTCGTTTTGCCGTTTGTGCCAGTAATACCTATAATTCGGGTACCGAGCTGATGACGATGATAATTTGCCAAATCTTGTAATGTTTTCAAAACATCTTCTACAAGAATGTAATGTTTATCACCCTCGACGACAACGCTGGAGTCATCAACTACAACATAACTTGATCCGTTTTGTAAAGCTGTTGCAGCGAATTTATTACCATCAAACGAATCGCCCTTTAAAGCAAAGAATAAAGAGCCATTGGGACAATTACGGCTATCAGTAGTAACGCCGTTGCAACTCATAAAAATCTGATAAAGTGTTGGAAGTGTCATTTGTTTTCTCTTAATTATTGAAAGCAAAGATATATAAAATCTTTAAAATGGCATATTCTTGATTGCGTTCTTTTTGTTTCTTTGTCAATTGGAAAGCGACAATCACCTCTGTAACAACAAGCATTGGTACAAATAGTCACTTTATATCAACAATGACAGAAGTAAGGTAAAGCATTTACTTTTCATCCGTTAAGAAAATGCATTCTCAATACACATAAGGTTCTACCATAGCCCAATATACTTTTTTTAGAGCTATCGGTATATATCGGCTTTTTTGATTTTGACTATACGACCGTATTTAGCCAATTCTTTCATCGGCAATTTCTTCTCATTACCAACCACCATGATAATGCGTGGATTCTGAACAATGGCATCCTGATAGAAAGAAGTGATATCATTCATCGTGCAACGTGGAAGTTCCTTTATCAAATAAGTATGCGGATCTTCACTATAGCCTTTCATTTTATACTGTGCTACCCTATCGGCTATTTCCCGAAAAGAAGGATAATCATTGTTTATTTGATTAATCGTTTCCTGCTTTATTGTTTCTATATTTTTTTCTCGCACAGGCATCCGATTGAATAACGAATCGAGTACCCCCAAAGCCAATATTGTCTTGTCATTCTGAGTAGATAGGCGGGTCATGTACGCTGTAGGATCACTGGTATACTTTGCTGAAGGCATCAGACAATTACCATAAGCATAATAGGCATAGGCTCTGAGCTCTCTGATTTCCTGAAAGAGCAAAGACGAAAAACCATGGCCAAAATAACTACCCCAAAGCATCAATCTGGCCTTCTCTTGAGCAGAAGGACACGGCTTTACAGACTGATAGGTTTGGATGATGCTCTGCCGAGCTGAAGGAAGATTATAAAAATAAATCACCGGTTCAGAAACATTTTGAGGTATACGACGCTCCTCTTCTACTGCCATAGTTGCCTTGTCTACAGGAAGACTGTGGCGAATAGCTTCTGCCACTACAGAGGCGCTTAATTGCCCACTATAAACAATAGAACATTCTAAGCGAGATAAGGATTTGAATAGATCAAGTAAATCAGACCCTTTCATTTTCTTGATTTCACGAAGTGAGGAATGGGTCAAATATTCCGATTGACCGCCATAAGCCGCTTTCTGAAACATAGCGTCTGCAATGTTATCACTATTTTTACTAAAGACCTTATCACTTACCTTATAGGCGGCAACAATCGTTTTCATGGCCTTCTTGTCCGCTTTCGGATTCAGCATTAAGCAGTTTAACAGTTTTAAAGAAGGCTCCAAATTACGATCAAAACCAGAAAGATGTAGAGTGAATCCATCCATTGAAGCACTTGCACTGAATGTAGTGCCCAACTTTTGCAACGCTTCTCCAAAATGCTGTTTTGTTAACGAGTCGGTACCAATAGCATTCAGGTATTCTGCCACCGTAGAAAGCTGAGGTTCGCTTAAACTACCCTTGTGGTAAGTCAAGGACAAAGAAAACACATCATTAATCCAGTTCTTCGCCGCATAAAGAGTGACGTACGGAGTAACTTTCATGGTTTCGACATCCTTATCAAAGTCTATCAGACGTGGCGAAATTTGCTTGATGGGCAAGGTATCGAGTTGCTTGGCATACTGAGAAGAAGAATTAATATTCTTTGATTTAATAGGAGTATAATCCGGTTTAGATATCTTATCTTTGGGGTAAGAGCCAAATGCTTTTCTAAATTTAATATAGTTATCAGTAAAATACTTATTAGAAACCCGCACAATGTCTGCCTTCGTCAGGCTTGCAATAGAAGATGTCTGAGCAAGATACTCATCCCATGTTCGCCCTTGCGAGAAGACACTAATCATCTCTTCCGCCCGCTTATCGATATTCTCCAAATCGGTTTGTGCCTTTCTGAATGCTTCAAGTTTCAATGCATCAAGTGTTTCTTGTGGAAAATCTCCTTTCTTTAGTCGATTGATTGCTCCCCAACACAAACTCTCAATCCTAGACAATGATCCGAAAGGAATATTGGGGACGAAACCAAAGCCAGCCATACCGGCGTCGTTCAAAGCAGCTCTCATGGCAATAGCTCCCAACACTTTGTGCTCGTTGGTCAACGAATCCAAAAAGCCCGTTTCATTACTATTTGTCAACAAGGCAATTGCCAAATTCAAGGCAGGAGTATCTGCATCGCCCTCTACGGGAGCCCTAAACGCAACAATCTCGCCCTTGATTAAAGGAATAGGAACTTTTATTTTAACTGTTTCGGCACCTTTAAGGGAAGGTAAAGAAGGTACCTGACGATTAGGAGCAACACCTTTCACAATTCGCCCAAAAGTATTTTCGAGTAAAGGGAGTATTGAGTCGGTGTCGAAATCACCACAAAGAATCAATCCCATATTGGTTGCTACATAATACTTCCTAAAGAACGTCTCCATCTCCGACAGGCGTGGATTTTTTAGATTCTCTGTGCTACCGATAATAGGATAAGCATAAGGATGATTGCCAAAATATGCTTTTACAACCTTCTGAAAAGAAGGCCATATAAAGTTATCGGCATACATATTTTTCTCTTCATACACCGTTTCCAACTCACCTTGAAACAATCTGAAGACAGGATGAATCAACCGTTCGCTATTCAACTCTGCCCACTGAGCTATGTAGGGGGAAGAAAAAGTATTATAGAAAGCAGTATAGTCGTAAGAAGTTCCAGCATTCAAACCCGAACCGCCATATTTTGAAATAAGCCGGGGAAACTCATTAGGTATGGCGTAGTCGGCAGCTCGCTGGCTCAGACGATTGATTTCTTTTTGAATGCTACGCCGCCCGGTTTCGTCTTTCGTCTGAGAAAGCAATTCATACTTGGCAGCGATAGAGTCAAGCCATATTTTCTCGGCTTGATAATTAATGGTTCCAATCTTATCAGTTCCCTTGAACATAATATGTTCGAAGTAATGAGCAATGCCCGTATCGGGACAATCTTTTGATCCGGCTTTTACAACAACTGCTCCGAATACTTTCGGTTGACTGTGGTCTTCGTTAAGCCACACGGTCAGACCATTACCAAGTGTCGTTTGAGTAACTTTCAATGCACTAAATGTTTGAGCTTTTGCAAAGAGGCAAACGCTAAGTAAAAATAATAAGCTTCCAACCTTTTTCATTTTAAAAACTTTTTACCGATAGAAACACAAAAGTACACAAGTATTCTATTTTTTCAAAGTTTTCCCGTTAGAATGTTTATTGATTTTACCAACTAAACCTACTTCAAGAAGTTTTTTCCATAAAATCGGTTGCTTATAATTTGAGTTCGGGATAAGAACTCAGTATATCGTTGCGAACGCGGCGGTCTATTTCAACAAAATCGTGTTGCCATTTGCGCGCTCTACATTCGTACGTCTCCGCCACAGTGTTGTAACTAAAGTCACAATACTCTGTCATAAAGGATTTTAACCACTCCGTGAGACCTTTTATAAGGATGAAATTTGTGAGACATACTGATGAAAGTCGGTTCATATCAGAACGATTTTATGTTTTGTCCTAAGAAGAATGTCGTTCCACATATGTGGAACGACAAAACCTAAATGAGCCAACAGAAATGGCTTAAATATGATAATTATGATTCAATAAGATGTGTACAAAACACCTTCTTTTAGAGAAGAACCGGACTACTTCCATGCACGGGCGGTAAGCAAAGGAGTCATTACCTACGGCCAATTGAAAAATGAGTTGGAATATACTTCATGGCAATACCGAGTAATGACTTTATCGGTTGATATACAAAGCGGGCGATCCGTGTTTCATAACACATTCACAATAAGCAGAATAACACCTTTTCGAGGTCCCATAAATAAGTCAGACCAGTATATGTCACTCATAGTCAGGAAGATAATGTGACAGAAGCTTTTGTAACAATAAAAAACGGTAGAACTACCATCACCTGAATAATTCGTACTTGAGTTCGGCAATTAAAGGACAATTACATATTCCTTCGAAGTAAAGCATAAGCCAATCGTCTATATAAATACCTTATAACATCCTTCTTCTATTGACACGAAAGGTATATTAAGGCTATCGCATGATGTTTTATAGCGATCTTTACGCCATTGTGATAACGAACTGTCCAAAACGATTTTCTTTGTATCGAACATAGCGAGTAATTCTTCGATGTTCCCCTTATATCCTCGACATATATATAGATAGTCAGTCTGAAGTTTATGTTTTGCTTTTTGATAGCGCCATCTGTTGTCATTAATAATGCCGATACGCTTACCATGATAAGATATAAAGTTATTGTAAAACGAGAATGGGGGAATTACGATGTTTGTCTTAATTACTTGAGGGGTATATAAGCGCAGATGATTCCAATGTCGGTTCATTTGTTTTCGCATATCTTCAGTATTGGCTTCTTGGCTGGCGCAAATTATCCACGACTTTTGGTCGCTGCCGATACAATGTACTGCCGGACATGATCGGATATTATAGAAAGCGATACTGTCGTGTGGTAGGTCTTTTTGTCTGTAGATGCCATGAATACATATCAACAGCACAATGCTGATAAGGGACGTGATAGCATATTTTGCCCGATGTGTGTGTAGGAAGCAAAGGATAAGTCCTAGGGTAATATAAAAGATAACAACTTCTGTGGCATATATCCATATTCCGTCAATAGCCGCACAGGGTAGCTTTTCTATCCATATCAGGGCTTTGTTCATGGTTTGGGTGAGCCCTTCAACAATAGATGCGAAAAGGGGATAAAACATTTTAAACGGACTTGACAGAATCAGTATAATAGAGGAATACATAATAAGCGATGACAGCGGAATGACAACAAAGCCAGATAGAATGAAGTAGACTGAAAACCTGGAGAAATAATAAAGGATGAGTGGAATAGTACCTAACTGCGCAGCAATCGAGACACTGGCCAGTTGCCATGTTTTTTTCCCTATTTTAGTGGTGGGATGTATTGCCCTTTCAATATAAGGTTCAAAAAGGAGTAAGGAGGCTACGGCACAAAATGATAGTTGGAAGCTCACGTCGAATAGCCATTCCGGTGAAACCAGTATCATAAAAAAGGCAGCTGCAGACAGAGTATTGAGTGAATACGTATCGCGTTTTATCGCTTTAGCCAAGGCAAAGAGGGAGAACATGATGACAGAGCGTATGACTGAGGACGATAATCCAGTGAAAAAAGCAAAAGCCCATAACGATGAAATAATAATTGCACCACGTACTAAATTCATTGTTTGCGAATTCCCCAATCGTTTTAATAATAGAATGAGTAGCGCATAAAGGAATCCAATATGTAGCCCTGAGAGAGAAAGCACATGGCTGGCGCCCGTAATGGAATAGGTCTCTTTAATCTCTTCGCTCAGATCGTCTTCGTATCCTACAGTTAAAGCAGATACAACGCTTTCGGTATCTTTCTGCCAACCCAATGAATGGTAGAACCGAAGAATTTGTTCTCTACATCTTAAAGCTGCGCCAGCAAAAGAGTTGTCTTCTTTGTGTCCGATAATTTGCCAGCGCCCCTCTCGTACGAAACTACTACCTCCTATTCCTCGACGGTGCAGATAACGTGCGTAGTCGAACGAATCTGGATTGCCACGATCTACAGGTTGGGAAAGTCGGGTTGAAATGAGAAGGATATCTCCCTTTTGCAGTGCCTTTACCGCTTGTCCTATTGGAAAAAACAAGATGACTTTCGCACTGAAAGGTTTAATCCCGCTTTTTGAGGAGCGTTTTGTAATATCTGCCGTAAATTGATAACTTCGCCTCTTTTGTATAGGGAAACTAGTAAGTCTTGCTTGATAGATACTCTCATCTGGGGGGAAGGTTGTATTGACAGTTTGCAGGTATTGGGTGCATAATTGCATACCAAGGTAGAACAACTCAAATGCAATAAGTACTCCAAATAACCAACGGAAGTAATATCGTTTGGATAAATAGCTGCCGATCGATAGAAAGAGGAAAATGATACAAACAATATTTGTTAGGGGCAGAATGCTTTCTCCTTGCCGGAAAAAGAGCAAGTCTCCGTACCATACACCTATTGCCAAGGCAGGAAAAAGGCGCAAAAAAGGATATTTATGAAGTGCTTCGAACTCCAAATGACGTCACTTCGTTATTATAAAACCTTAAGCTGATGAATATATTCTGTTGGATCAGGGGCGTTGAAGATTGAATTTCCAGATACTAAAGCATCTGCTCCGGCTTCTTTGAGTAGTGTTCCCGTTTCCAAATTGACTCCTCCATCTACTTCGATAAGTGCTTTGGAGTCCGTTTCGTTAATGAGCTGTTTTAATTCTATTACTTTCTTAATGGTATGGGGTATGAATTGTTGTCCGCCGAAACCGGGATTGACGCTCATTAAAAGAACCATGTGGAGGTCTTGTATGATATCTTTCAGCAAAACAATCGGAGTACCCGGATTGAGCGTTACGGCAGGTAGCATTCCTGCTGCTCTGATTTGTTGGATAGTGCGGTGAATGTGAGTACAAGCTTCGTAGTGGACGTTCATTATCCGAGCATTGGCTTCTTTCAATTCATTGATGAATTTTTCGGGCTGTACAATCATTAGATGTACATCAAGCGGTTTCTTATTTACTTTATTAATATATTTCAATATGGGAAACCCGAAAGAAATATTAGGGACAAACACGCCGTCCATGACATCGATATGCAACCAATCAGATTCACTGTCATTGAGCATTTCAATATCTCTGTTTAGGTTACCGAAGTCGGCAGCCAGTAGTGATGGTGATAGTATCATTTTGAAGGTAATTTATAAGTTATTGAAATAAATAGTTCATTATATTATGGCCCCTAAGGAACTCTTCAACCGTCATCTTTTTCTTTCCGGGTAGTTGTAGCTGTAGGATATCAATATATCCATTGCCGGTAGCTATTCGAAAATAATGTTTCCCGTCTGTTTTTACTGTCCCCGCCCGTTCTGATAAGTTCTTTTCGGTCGTTTTTCTACTTTCATATATTTTCAGAATACTTCTTTCTCCGTTGGGAGAAGACAACTCGCTCCAAGCGGCAGGATAAGGAGAGAGTCCTCTGATAAGGTTATAAATATGCTCCGTTGATTGCGTCCAATCTATCCGACAAGTTTCTTTAAATATTTTGGGTGCCGGGCGCAATTCTCCATCCACATTAATCTCTTCCTGTGGTATGGGTTTTATTGTTTTGTTTATGATGTTGTTCACAGTCTCTACAACCAAATCTCCCCCGAGCACCATCAATTTGTCGTGTATAATACCGACATCGTCCGTCTCTTTAATTGGTATTCTAACCTGCTGTATGATCTGTCCAGTGTCGATTTGTTTATCAAGAAAGAATGTGGTGATTCCTGTCTCTGTATCTCCATTAATAATGGCCCAGTTGATAGGAGCCGCACCCCTATACTGAGGCAATAACGATGCATGTAGATTAAAAGTCCCGTATTTGGGCATATTCCAAACGACTTCGGGAAGCATCCGAAAGGCTACTACTATTTGCAGGTCGGCTTTCCATGCTCGCAGAGCTTCAACAAATGATTCGTCTTTTAACTTCTCGGGTTGGAGCAGTGATAGATTCTTGCTAAGTGCATACTCTTTAACCGCCGAGTATTGTACATGGTGACCTCTCCCGACAGGCTTGTCGGGGGTGGTAATAACTCCAACAACATTGTATCCACCCTCTACTAATCTCTGAAGTGCTTCTACTGCAAATTCAGGAGTTCCCATATAAACGATGCGCAAACTTTTATCCATTGTTCTCTTTTTTTCTTATTCGTCAGAAAAGCGTACCAGCATTTGCCTGTATGAATTAAACACTTTCGATTTTGAAATAAAGCCCAAGTACTTACCGTCTACATCAACAACCGGAAGATTCCAAGCTTTGGTATCATCGAATGTCCGCATCACTTCTTCCATACTCGCTATATCAAGCAGTCTTGCCGGCACAGAATTCATAAATTTCTCGACGGTGAAACGGTGATATAATTCTTGCCTGAACATAATATTGCGAATATCATCAAGGTTGACAATACCCAGTAATTTACCATCTCCATTGACAACAGGAAAAATATTTCGGCAAGACGATGAAATAGCATGTACCAGTTCACCTAAATCCATTTGGGGACGAACAACGACAAAATCTTTCTCAATAAAATTGTCCATTTTGAGCAAGGTTAGTATAGCTTTATCTTTATGATGTGTCAATAGTTCTCCCTTTTTAGCAAGACGCATAGAATAAATACTATTCCGTTCGAACATAATGATTGTAAGGTATGAACTGACAGAAACGATCATCAAAGGCAAAAACAAGCCATAACCTCCCGTCAGTTCGGCAATAAGGAACACACCGGTCAATGGAGCATGCATCACACCACTCATCATTCCCGCCATTCCCATCAATGCAAAGTTTTTCTCGGGAAGGTAAACCGGTATTCCGTATGAATTGCTGGCATACGAAAAGATAAATCCGGAAATACACCCCAAATATAATGTAGGAGCAAAAAGTCCACCACAACCTCCTCCTCCATTGGTTGCCACAGAAGCAAAAACTTTCAGCAACAAAATGAAAGACAAGTAAATCAATATATGGTTTGAACCATAGAATAACGAATGGTCCATTACACTTTTCCAATCATTAATTGTTGTGCCGTTAATGAGCAGTTCTATCGTGTCGTAACCTTCTCCATATAATGGGGGAAAGATAAAAATAAGTGCACTTAGTACGACGCCTCCCAGAATGAGCTTTTTGTAAGGACGATTCAACTTGCCGAATATATTTTCGAACGAACTCATTGCTCTTGTGAAATAGAGTGAGATAAGTCCACAGAAAACACCTAATAAGATAACGTAAGGAATTCTATTCAATATAAAAGGGGTATCCATATTGAATTTAAACATTGCACCTTGTCCTGCTGCAATGAAAGTAACGGTTGCTGCTGTGACCGATGAAATGAGCAATGGAAGTAGAGACGTCATTGTCAGATCAATCATCAGGACTTCAAGCGTGAAAACCAATCCCGCAATAGGTGCCTTGAATATACCAGAGATCGCTCCTGCGGCGCCACAGCCTACCAACAACATAAGAGTGTGGTGGTTCATCTTGAATAAGCTGCCTAGATTTGAACCGATAGCAGAACCAGTCAAAACAATAGGCGACTCGGCTCCGACTGATCCACCAAATCCGATGGTAATAGCACTGGCAATGATACTTGACCATATGTTGTGTCGTTTGATACGCCCTTGACGTCGTGAAATGGAATAAAGGATTTTTGTTACTCCATGACTTATATCATCCTTGACAATGTGGCGTACAAACCATCCGGCTAGTATAATACCTACAACCGGATATACTAAATAAAGGTAGTTGACATGTGTCAGACTAAAACTATTAGTCAGTAATTTTTGAATAGAATGTATGAAAAATTTAAGTATAAGGGCAGCGAGAGCAGAAAAACCTCCCACGAAGAAACTTAATATCAGTATAAATTGTTTCTCTTTAATATGGCTTTCTCGCCATATAATAAATTGTTGAATTAAACTTCTATTCTCTCCTTGCATTACACTATTTCCTTATTATCGTCACTTCTCCTTTGGTGCCTAACTTGACAATACTTGACGGCTTGGCCGGCGTCTTGTTGTCTTGGTGATATTTTACAATATAATCCATTTTTGATTTAATCTCCTCGCTAATGTCAGCAAAACATGTCGGTGAAGGTTGCCCACTTACATTTGCACTGGTAGACACAATGGCTTTTCTAAATTGGCGGCATAGTGCTTGTGAAAACATTTCGTTAGTTACCCGAATGCCTACGCTCCCGTCGGCCGCTATTAAGTTGGGCGCCATGTTGCGAGCTTTTGAATAGATAATAGTGAGAGGTTTGGTAGCCAAATCTACCAGATCATAAGCTACTTCCGGTAAATCATCTACATAAAAATTTACTTTAGTAAAGGAATCGGTTAATACTAACATTGCTTTGCTATCCGACCGTTGTTTGATTTCATAGACCTTGCGTACTGCTTCTTCATTTGTCGCGTCACAACCAATGCCCCAGATTGTATCGGTGGGGTATAAAATAATGCCTCCTTGCATCATCACTTTGCAGGCATTTTTGATGTCTTCTATTATTTTTTGATCCATATTCCCTTGTTTTATTCGCAAAAATAGTACTTTTGCGTGAGATTAATAAGAGTTTAAGGAAAAACAATGGAAGAAATTAAGTTTCGTCACACACTTCCGGTACAAATCCGCTTTAATGACGTTGATAAATTCGGTCATGTCAACAATACGGTTTATTTTCAATTTTATGATACCGGCAAGACAGAGTATCTTGCGGAAGTTTGTCCACATGTAGATTGGGAAAAGGAGGGTATTATTGTTGTACATATCGAGGCAAACTTTATTGCTCAGATTTTTGGTGCAGCTCATATATCTGTTCAAACCGCTGTTTCAAAAATAGGCAAAAAGAGCTTTCATCTGGTTCAGCAAGTAATAGATACTGACACGAATGAGGTGGAGTGTATTTGCACTTCCGTGATGGTGGCTTACGATTTGACCAATCATTGTTCGATGGAGATTCCCACCGAATGGACAGAAGCAATGTGTCAATTTGAGGGGCGGGATTTGAGAGAACCCAATAAGCCTATTTCGCTAAATCTTTAGTCGTTTGCAACCTGATCGCAAGCGACAAGGATTCTTGAGCGTTCTTCTTTGACAGCATATTTGTAATAAAAGTCAGGGCGTATCAACTATTTTGATACGCCCTGACTTTTTTATTATTCGATCGTTCTGAAACGACTATTGATTAAGCATCTATATTAGCGTAAGATGCATTTTTCTCAATAAAATCTCGGCGAGGGCCAACGTCTTCGCCCATCAGCATTGAAAAAACATAGTCCGCTTCGGCTGCATTTTCTATCGTAACTTGTTTCAGCATACGGTTATCGGGATCCATTGTCGTTGAGAATAGCTGATCTTCGTTCATTTCACCCAAACCTTTGTAGCGAGTCACGTGGATACCTGTTTCTTTGCCTCCTCCATAAGTGCTGATAAAGCGTTCGCGCTGCATCTCCGTCCAGCAGTATTCTTGGTTATTACCCTTCTTGCATAGATATAATGGAGGAGTAGCTATATAGAGGTAACCATTTTGAATTATCTGAGGCATATAACGGAAGAAGAATGTCATTATCAGTGTGTCGATGTGAGAACCATCGACATCGGCATCGGTCATGATAATAATTTTATGATAACGCAATTTGGCGATGTTGGCAGCTTTGCTATCCTCTTCGGTCCCAATTGTAACGCCAAGCGCTGTATAGATATTACGAATTTCTTCGCTTTCCAACGCTTTATGATACATGGCTTTCTCTACGTTCAATATCTTACCACGCAATGGCAGTATGGCTTGGAAATTACGGTTACGGCCTTGTTTTGCTGTTCCACCTGCCGAATCACCCTCCACAAGGAATAGTTCGCATTTGACTGGGTCTTTATCAGAACAGTCGGCCAATTTGCCTGGCAATCCACCACCGGCCAAAGGAGATTTGCGCTGAACCAATTCGCGAGCTCGGCGAGCTGCATGTCGAGCTGTGGCCGCCAACACTACTTTGTCGACAATTAAGCGCGATTCTTTCGGATGTTCTTCGAGATAATTGGATAGTGCTTCGCCTACTGCCTGATTAACGGCACCGGCAACTTCGCTATTACCTAGTTTCGTTTTTGTTTGTCCCTCGAATTGCGGCTCTGCCACTTTAATAGAAATAACGGCGGTGAGACCTTCGCGGAAGTCATCTCCTGAAATTTCTATTTTTGCTTTTTCGAGTTTATCAAGCAAATTATTCTCTTCGGCATATTTCTTTAACGTACGGGTGAGCGCCTGTCGGAATCCAGTGAGGTGCGTACCGCCTTCTATGGTGTTGATATTATTAACAAACGAATGGAGGTTTTCCGAAAATGAAGTATTGTACATGATAGCTACTTCGATTGGAAGGCCTTGTTTCTCTGTATTAAGATAGATGACGTCGTCAATGAGATGCTCGCGAGAGGAGTCGATGTAGCGAACAAACTCTTTTAGACCTTCTTCTGATAAAAATATTTCTTGCCGGGGTTTGTCTTCATTCATCTCACGATAATCGGTCATCGTAATTTTTAATCCCGCATTCAGGTAAGCCAACTCCCGCATTCTAGTAGCAAGGATATCGTACTTATAGGTCAATGTTGTGAAGATTGAACCATCGGGCCAAAATTGTTGGCGAGTACCGTTCAAATCTGTTGTTCCAACTTCTTTGACGCTGTATAGCGGCTTGCCAAATTCGTATTCTTGTTGATAAATCTTTCCGTTACGAAACACTTGAGTTGTCATGTGCGAGGAGAGGGCGTTGACACAAGAAACACCGACGCCGTGCAAGCCTCCGGAAACTTTATAGGAACTCTTATTGAATTTACCACCAGCATGAAGTACTGTCATTACAACTTCGAGAGCTGATTTATGTTCCTTCTCGTGCATATCAACCGGAATACCACGCCCGTTGTCTTGAACAGTTATCGAACCGTCAACATTTATTGCCACTTCGATATGAGAACAGAAACCAGCCAAAGCTTCATCAATGGAGTTATCGACAACTTCGTAAACTAAATGGTGTAAACCTTTCTCGCTGATATCGCCAATATACATTGCAGGGCGCTTACGGACAGCTTCCAATCCTTCAAGAACCTGGATACTATCGGCGGAATAAGATTCAGTATTTACAGACTTTTCTTCGTCACTCATAATAATCTTAAGTTTTTATATAACAGAGCAAAGTTAATGAAAATATGCCAACTGGGGAAATTTTAAGACCTTAAAAAAACAGAATAATATGCATCTCTATTTATACGCAAACAAACGACAAAGGCCGGTGCTGCAAAACAGACCGACCTATCGTCTATAACCTATAAAAATACGGTGCTAATTAAAGTTTGTTGATATAAAGAGCCAACTTAGACTTCAAATTGCTTGCCTTATTCTTGTGAATAATATTAACCTTCGCCAATTTGTCAATAAGCTTGGTAATACCAGGATACATGGTAGTTGCTTCGCCTTTGTCTGTTGTAGCACGCAGCTTTCTAACAGCATTTCTCATCGTCTTGCCATAATATCTGTTGCGGAGTCTTCTCGTTTCTTGCTCTCTAATTCTTTTAATTGCAGATTTGTGATTTGCCATCTTTACAATAATTATATTTTTAACTTTTGTAGCCCACAGGGGAATCGAACCCCTCTTTCAAGAATGAAAATCTTGCGTCCTAACCGATAGACGAGCGGGCCTCCTTGAGTTACCGGAATCTTGTTTTCGCAATGATTCCCTCAATTGCGGATGCAAAAATAGAGACTTTTTTTGGATTGGCAAAACTTTCTTACTAAAAAAATTAAGTTTTATGCAATATTCTCCCTTTTTGCAGACCCATATGCTAAGAATACAAGATAACAAGGAATAATTGCCACTATTTTGCACATAAAAAGCTCTCCTTGCAAAAGAGCTATTCAAAGAAGAGACACAATTACAACAGGGTTGTTAGTTCTATTTCCTAATGGCCCGACAAGAAGGGTCTTAATAGATTCTTTTTCCTGCGTATTGATATAGCTTGCGACTCACGCCCGTGAGTCGGAAAAAACATAAGGACGAGAAAATTTCTTTCAGCTTTCGCCACCAATAAAACAAAAAGAGAAAAATAGAAATATGTCATCGACAGTAAATTGGGGAAATAAAATAAAACGAGAAATTGCATTAACAAGGCGCACCGTGAGAATTAATTTGTGTGCTCGTTTGTATGACGACTTATTTTTATTTACTTTTGAGCATCATTATCGAGAAGTGCCATGTTACAAAAATCGGAAGGAATTGTACTTCATCTAATAAAATACAGTGATACATCGAACATAGTCGATGTATATACTTCTCTTTATGGCCGAACAACGTTGTTAGTTCCGATACCAAAGTCTCGTCGTCCGATGTTTAAATCTTCGTTGTTCCAACCCTTGGCACTTGTTAGTATTGAGGCAGACTTTCGGGCCAATCGTCGACTGAATCGAATAAAAGAGGCCAAATTGAGCTATCCGTTTAGTTCTATTCCTTTTGACAGATCAAAAACTACCATAGCCTTCTTCTTGGCAGAATTCATGCTGCATTCATTGCGCGAAGAGGCAGAAAACAAACCGCTGTTTGAATATCTGAAAAATTCTATTTTGTGGTTGGACAATTGTTCTACCGGTTTTTCGAATTTTCATTTGGTGTTTATGATGCACCTATCCTGGTTCCTAGGTTTTTATCCCAATCTAACGGGGTATAAGAAAGGCGATTATTTTGATTTACAGAATAGTTGTTACACTGCTTTGCCTCTGGCTGGGCAACCTTTTTTGAAACCCGACGAAGCCTATCGTATTAACACCTTGATGCGAATGAATTATAATAATATGCACCTGTTCGCTATGAATCGTGATCAGCGTAACAGGTGCATAGAAATTCTTTTGTCGTATTACAGAATCCATCTTCCCGAGTTCCCGGAGTTGAAATCTGTAGAGGTCTTGCGCGAAGTGTTTGATTAAAGAGCCGTGAGGAGTTCTTTAACTTTAGCTGAAATAACGCGGCCCTCTGCCAGCCCAGCTAATTGTTTAGAAGCGGCTCCCATTACTTTTCCCATGTCTTTAGCATCGGTTGCACCGACTTCGGCAATAATTGCTTTCAAACGGACTTCAAGCTCTTCAGCCGAAAGCTGTTTGGGAAGATAGGCTTCCATTACTTTGACTTGTTCCAATTCTCCATCAGCAAGATCTTGACGATTGGCGGCAATATACTGTTCTGCCGAATCTTTCCCTTGTTTCACCAGTTTCTGAATGATTTTTGTTGCATCGGCATCATTTAATTCGCCGTTGGCTCCTTCAGCTGTTTTTGCTTCAAGAAAATATTTCTTTATGTTTCTTAAAGTATCAAGTGCCACTCTGTCACGAGCTTTCATTGCGTTTTTAATGTCTTCGCTGACCTTATCAAATAAACTCATCTTATTTTATTGTTTATAAGTATTCTATTTTTTATTTATCCAAAATTGATGACGCCATCTGCCACCGCATCATTCTTATTTTCTCCAGGCTCTTTATCTTTTTCAGTCTGAGCATTGTCAGAAGCGGCTAGCGCTTTAATTCTCTTGAGCTGTTGTCTGGTACGTTCAAAAGTTGGTGATGATTCTATCCTTGAAATAATATCATCGTTATCGAGTGTTGATGGATCAAACAAGAATGTTTCGTGGCGCCTTGTACGGCCCAGGTCCTGAATGCCTTCTCCATAATATTGTTTAATTAAACGGTTTCGGCGGTTCTGCTCTTCTTCATCAATGAGTTCGGCAATATCTTCGCCTAATATATCTTTCTTGTCGGCCACATCTTTTACGCCGAATCCTGTAGCCAAAATGGTAATTCTTACGCCATCTTTCAGTTTCTCGTCAGGACCACCTCCCCAGATAACTTCGACATTTTTCTCGATGCTTTTCATAAAGTCATGAATTTCATCAAGTTCTTCTACGATAAGTTCTGAGTTGGGGCTAAAGGTAACACAAAGCAAAATGCGTTTTGAATTGGTGATGTCTTTGTTGCTTAGTAACGGCGAAAGCAAAGCTTTGTTGATAGCTTCTGTAATGCGGTTTTCGCCAACTGCTTCGCCCGTAGCCATGATAGCCACACCGCCATTTTGCAGCGTTGTACGGACATCGGCAAAGTCAAGATTTATTTTCTTAGGTAGCGTGATGATCTCTGCGATGCCTTTTACTGCTATCAACAGCGTGTCATCAGCCTTTGCAAAGGCATTGGTTAGGGTAAGATCTGAATAGATAGAGCGAAGACGCTCGTTGTTAATGACCAATAACGCATCTACGTTTTTAGCAATTTCATCTACTCCACTTAACGCTTTGAGTATTTTCTGTTCACCTTCAAAAAGAAAAGGTATAGTAACGATACCTACGGTCAAAATGCCCATCTCTTTGGCAATTTTGGCAACTACCGGCGCAGCACCTGTTCCGGTTCCACCTCCCATTCCCGCCGTGATAAATACCATCTTTGTGCCGTCGGATAGCATCTTTTTGATTCGTTCTTTACTTTCTTCGGCAGCATTCTTCGCTACTTCGGGTATAGCACCTGCTCCCAAGCCTTCGTCTCCCAATTGTATTTTGACAGGGATCTTCGACTGTATTAGGGCCTGACTGTCTGTGTTGCAAAGAACAAACGAAACATCCTGGATGTCGCCTTGAACAAACATGTGGTTCACAGCATTACTACCGCCACCGCCTACACCGATGACTTTAATAACATTGGGACAATTTTTCTTTAATTCAAAATCTAAGTCCATATCTATTTATTTTTTATTCTTCGTTAGACACTTTAATCATTATCATCTTTCATTTGGTCTTCGTTAAAGAAGATATCACTGAGATGATTGAGTGCTTTATTAAATGGGTTATTTCCTTTCTTAGCCAGCTTCTCTTTTCTTTCTTGCTCTTTTCTTTTCTCCCGAAGGACTCTTTCCGCTTCTTGCTGTTGCGCCTTTAGAGCATCTTGCTTTTTCTTTTGTTCAGCTCTCCGCGAGGTCTCTACCTCACGTTGGGCTTCTCTTTCTGCTCTATCACGGTCTCTGCGTATTTGTTGTTGTTCTCTTTCGTACTTTCTTTGCGCCACAGTTTCCGGATCTTCTATTTCGATCTCTTCCTTTTTCTGTTTCTTAATTTTATCCCAAAAAGGAACCTTGATGCCGATCTTTTTATTCTCCTCGTCAGAGGATAATGGCATTTCTTCCATTTCTGTCCCATCTAGTTGGGTATCATATGGGTCATCATTATCCACACTCAATCCTCCTTCGTCGATTTCCTCAGAAGAGTGGTCTATTTTTACTTCTGGGGCAGGATTTGGTACCGGCTGGTTGAAAAGCCTTTCACAACAGTTTTCTCTGCCGCCAAGCGTCAACCCTATCAATGCATTGATAGTTCCATCACTTGGAATAGTGAGCCCCGAAATGGATGGTTCGTAAACTAAAGAAGCGGTGCGGATTTTGGGATTGCGTTTGATGTATTTGCAGAATGCGGTACTTAGGTTACGTAAATTAGAACCGCCGCCTGTAAAAATCAGTCCTGACCCTAGCCGATTGGTATATCCCGAAAGCTGAATTTGATTCCACACATTAGCAATAATTTCCATGGCACGTGCCTCCACTATATTGTTTATCTCACTCAGCCTAACAGAATGGTTCTCTTCATTCAAGTGAATGATTTCCTCTTCATCTTTGCTAATTTCTAGAGTGGCACTTCCATAATGTACCTTTAATTCTTCGGCTTCATTTTCATCGATATTGAGCGACATTAAATCGTGGGTGATACTTGAGCTCCCTATTGGGATGACTGATAAAAAGCGTAAAATGTTTTTATGATAAATAGAAACCGTTGTGGTATCTGCTCCAAAGTCGATAAGTGCACATCCCAAGCGCCGCTCACTTTCGGTCAGTACATATCTGGCAGTGATCGTTGAGGTAATATCAGGGTCGTCGGCAATCTTAATTCTTGCGTCCGAGAAACAACGTTCCAGATTTTTGCGAATGATAGAACGTCCTACAATATTGAGAAAGCAACCTTCTATACGATTGCCAATAACTCCGACCGGATCCATCTCACTAATTGTTCCGATATGATACCCCTGCGGAATCACATCGAAGATGTCCATATCGACCAGCTTTATGGCTCTATTTTCTTCGCAAATGGAATCAACCATCTCTTCGGTGATGCTCACATTCTCTGATAAGTCACGGGAGATTACGTTCTTCAAAGATCGAAATGATTGGCCGCAGATGCTGACATATACTTTAGAAATGGTCTGTCCTTCTAGTGACTTCTCTAAATTGTCGATGATAGACTTCAGCCCTATGACAGCCTTATCTATATTGAAAACAATTCCTTTACGAATAAAAGATGAAGAATTTTCGGTTGCATAAGCCAACACTTCCAAGTTTCCTCCCGAATCTCTCCTTCCTACCATGCCAGCGATTTTGGAAGATCCGATTTCAATTGCTGCAATAGATTCTTTTGTTGTCATAATTCCTTATTCTTTTATTGTTTGTAAACGATACTTTTTCTATTTGATGGAGTCGGCTGCCATAACATCCGCTCTTTTCGTACATATAATCTGGTTATTAAACTCTAAGCTAATGCGAGAATATTTGTTCCAACCGACTTTACTCAATCCTTGTTGATAAAAGACGAACAAGCGGTTTAGTTTCTCATCATAATGATTAATACCTCCCAAATAGATAACATGGTTTCCTATCCGAGGGATTAATTCTATATTTCGCCCAGGCAGTATATTAATTTGCTGAATAGCAGCTCGCCAAAAGTCGTTATAATAAATATATACGCCAAGTTTGTATAAAAAGTTTGTTGCATACCACTTGTCTGCACACCCCGTCACTATGGGGCGATAGGCTGTAGCAGAAGGCAATGTTGGAATAACTTGCCCGATATTGTCTATGTAATAATCGTCTCCATACTGATTCATGATATGCAAAATTGGAATACGTTGAGAAACTTCAAAACAAATTTTTCCTCCCAACGTTTTGTAGCACTCTACATTTCTTACCAAAGGATATCGGCAAGCTTCTTTTTCCAGATGTCGGGTGTCTATTTCATTCATCCTTTTGCCTATTAACTGAATGCCTCTTGATTTTAGCATTTCCACCACACCGCTTTTTGTTATTAGATTCACGTCTGAAGTGTCTTTTATAATAACTTCAACCCTTTTGCAACGGAAGTCATTGGGTTGCAAATTAAATTGCGTTACTGCTACTATAAGATACGAAGCAACAAGCAATATTGAAATGATTATAAAAATGTTCTTTTTCATGAGGCACACTATTGTTATAGACTTCTTTTAAGAAGTAATTGATTGATAGCCGGAACATAATTGTCGATGTCACCGGCGCCCAAAGTGATTAGTACTTCTATATTTTTGTCTTTCAAAACATTCAGAATATCTTCTTTTTTGCATATCGTCTTTTCGATTCCAGGGCGAAGTTTATCATAAATGAGTTGACTGGTCACACCTGGTATCGGCTTTTCACGAGCAGGATAAATATCTGTCAAGATCACTTCGTCGAGGAGCGAAAGACTATCGGCAAATTCTTCGTAGAAATCTCGTGTTCGAGTATATAAATGGGGCTGGAAGATAGCTGTTATCTTTTTGTCCTTATATAACTCTCGGATAGAAAGGATACTTTGTTTGATTTCTGCCGGATGGTGTGCATAATCGCTTAAAAAAACAAGGTTATCATTTTTTATTTTAAAATCGAAACGCCGGTCCACTCCATGGAATGAAAGCATACCTTTTTTTATTTCTATATCAGTGGCTCCGTTAAGATGAGCAAGTGCCATAGCCGCAATACCGTTTTCGATATTGATGCTCATAGGCACACCGAGTTGGACATCATTGATTTTTGTATTGGGGGCAATGAAATCAAAAAAGATTTCGCCATTACCTATGCGCACATTCTCTGCATGAAAATCTCCTTTATCACGCGAGTAGGTAAATGTTCTTACTCCACCTTGTACACGGGGTTTAAGTTGTAGATCTTCATGAATAATGAGGGCACCACCTGGTTGGATAAGTTCTGTGTAGTGGGCAAAACTTTCCAAATATGCTTCATAGGTGCCATATATATCCAGATGGTCGGCATCTGTAGCTGTAATGACGCTCATATAAGGTCTTAACCAATGAAAAGAACGATCAAATTCATCTGCTTCGATAACGATATAGGGACTTGTCTTCGAAAGCAAAAGGTTTGTGCCGTAGTTTTTTGAAATTCCACCTAAAAAAGCTGTGCAATCTACATGAGATTCTTTCAGTAAGTGGGCAGTTATTGCAGAGGTGGTTGTCTTACCGTGAGTGCCGGCAATACAAAGCCCTTTTGCCGTACGGGTCAGTTCGCCCAATACCTGAGCTCGTTTTTCAATGGTAAATCCATTTCCTCGGAAATAAGCCAGTTCTTTGTGGGTTTCTGGTATGGCAGCTGTATAAATAACTAGTGTCGTTTTGCTATCGCGACATTCTGAAGGAATGAGATCGATATTTTCGTCATAGTGAATATTGGCTCCTTCTGCCACCAATTGTTGGGTTAGATGGGTTGGAGTGCGGTCGTATCCGGCAACGTAAATATCTTTTGAGAGGAAATAGCGAGCTATAGCGCTCATTCCAATGCCACCTGCACCTACAAAATATACTGATTTAAGAGATTTAAATTCCATTCTATTTTTACTTTTTAATTAATTTCAGTACTTCCTTTGCTATTACTTCCGCAGCATCAGGAAGTGCCAATTGTGCTATATTTTGACTTAGTTCTTTTAATTTATTCTCATTAGTAATCACTTTCATGGCTTCGGAAAAAAGTTTTTCGTGAGCTTCTATATCTTTTACGTAGACAGCTGCTCCTTTTTTGACGAGAGCAAGTGCATTTTTTGTTTGATGGTCTTCAGCGACATTAGGTGACGGAACTAATATTACAGGTTTGTGCAACATGCAGAATTCGGATATAGAACCAGCACCGGCACGCGAAATGACTAGATCGGCTGCCGCATAGGCTGTTGCCATATCTTTGATAAAGTCGTTGACATATAAATTGGTCATGTCTCCTGCTTTTTGTACTTCTAGCATCACTTGCTGATAGTAAATCTTTCCTGTTTGCCAGATGAATTGAATATCGGGATTTTCTTTTATAAACAATAAATTTGCAACTATTGTGTCGTTAATTGTTTTTGCTCCCAAACTGCCTCCCAATATCAATATAACTTTTTTCTCTGGACTCAAATTGAAAGTCTTTACCGCTTCCTCATGAGAGACTTGTTTCAATAGTCCTTGACGAACAGGGTTGCCCGTCATAATGATTTTCTCTTGCGGAAAGAAGCGTTCCATCCCCTCGTAGGCAACACAAATTTTCGCCGCCTTTTTTGCTAGTAGTTTATTAGTGACTCCAGCGTATGAATTTTGCTCTTGAATGAGTGTCGGAATACCTAGCATTCCCGCAGTTTTTAGCGTTGGTCCGCTAGCATATCCACCTACGCCTACTGCAACTTGTGGATTGAATTCTTTAATTATCTTTTTTGCCATGCGCTGGCTTTTCAGTAACTTGATGATGACACTTATGTTTTTTAATAAGTGCTTGCGATCGAATCCGGCAACAGGGAGTCCTTTTATCTCATATCCAGCGTCAGGAACTCGTTGCATTTCCATTCTGTTCTCAGCTCCGACAAATAATATTTTTGCCTCTGGCTTTAGTTCTTTAATGGCATTTGCTATGGAAACAGCTGGGAAAATGTGCCCTCCTGTTCCTCCTCCGCTAATAATGATTCTAATATCTTCCATATTCTTATCTCATTTTTGAATCTTCGTTTAACAATACAGCTGTAGGTTCGGCTGGTTGCATCATTGTTTCTTGCTCAGATTTCTTGCTTTTTTTAAGTTGCAATTTTCTAGTGTAATTACTTACGCTTAGTAGCATACCGATATATACACAGTTTATCAAAGTACTCGTTCCTCCTTTACTGATTAAAGGCAAAGGCTGGCCTGTTACGGGAAATAGCCCTACGGCAACCAACATGTTGACGAGAGCCTGAGAGATCATAAGCAATCCTATACCGATGACCAATAAAGCTGGAAATGTCTTGTCGCATTGTCTGGCTATTCGTCCAGCTCTAATCAATAAGCAAATATACAGGAATACTACAAAAACACCGCCTACTAATCCCATTTCTTCAATAATAATGGCAAAGATAAAGTCGGAGGCTGCTTCACTGAGAAAATCCCGTTCTACAGAATTGCCTGGTCCTTTGCCTAATATACTACTTGTTGCTACGGCAATATTAGCGTGCCCTACCTGTTCGTTTTGCTTAAAGTCGTATTGGGTTGCCGGGACTTCATCATGTCCTTGAGCGAACTTATCAATACGTGTCACCCATACATCAACACGATGGAGAAATGATTTGTCTTCTGTATTCGCCTTGGGCTTTGCAGCAGCATATACTAAGACAATAGCAACGAGTCCAATTATCGGTAATACTATCATCATTAGTTTTTTCATCGGAACTCGTCCTATGATCATCATTGTCATAATGACAATGAACAATAAGGCTGAGGTCGAGAAATTTTCCGGAAAAATCAAAACGCAAAGTGCAACAAGTAGCGGTGTAATAAACTTAAATGCTTCAGGACTCGCCCCTTCAGGAGTTTGTCCTTTCGATAAAACAGATGCGGTATAAATGATCATTGCCATTTTGGCCAATTCTGAAGGCTGAAATTTAATGCCGAAGAGGCTGAGCCAACGGGCTGCGCCATTGATACCATGTCCATGCGTCAAAGTAAATAGTAGCAATATGATTGATATTGGTATTAAGATGATACCCAGCAATTGGAACCATTTATAAGGCATGTTCATGACACAGATAACAACAATAAGTCCAACTATCAGAAAGCAAGCATGTTGGCGTAAAGGCGCCCAATAGTTGCCGCTTTGATAAGTTAATCGACTACCGGCACTGAACACTTCAATCAGCGAAATGAGACAGAGGAAAAGGAATATAAACCAGATAACTCTGTCTCCTTTAAATATTTTCAGTATCTTATTCAATCGTTTTGCTATTGTTTTATTGATATCAAAATCTTAACATTCCCTATAAAGCCCTTACACATACTTTGAATTGATCGCCTCGATCTTCATAACTTTTGAATAGATCAAACGATGCACAACAAGGACTCAATAAAACTGTTTGCCCTTTCTGAGCCATTTTATAACCTGCATTTACTGCATCTTTCATATTCGTTTGGATATCGGCAACGGGCAGTCCCATAGAATCAAAAAAAGTATGTAACTTTTCGTTGTGCAGTCCCAGATAAACAAGTCCGACGCATTTTTCTCGGACTAAATCTTCTATCTCCGTATAATCATTGCCTTTATCTTTCCCCCCCAGTATTAATATTGTTTTGGTAGTCATGCTTTGAAGAGCGTACCAGCAAGAATTGACATTTGTAGCTTTAGAGTCGTTGATAAAAGTAATACCGGCAACAGAGGCAACTTTTTCTAAACGATGTTCCACTCCTTTGAAGTCGGCTAATGCTTTGCGAATGTATTCTTTTGAGATACCCGAAACGTTAGCCGATATGCCCGCTGCTAGTGAATTATAAAGATTGTGCTGACCGGTTAAAGCTAATTCTTCTTGTTCCATATTGAATGTGATCGGCTCATCTATCATTACTTCTCCATCTTCGACATATGCAATAGAGCCATTTTCTTTTGTGGCAGAGAAAGGATATAAGTGCGCTTTGATGCCGTGTTTGTCCAATTCACGTTTGATGGTAGGATCGTCGTTCCAGAAGATGAAAGCATCGTTCGGTGTCTGGTTTTGAGTGATCCTGAATTTAGCATTAATATAATTCTGCATCTTGAAATCGTAGCGGTCAAGGTGATCTGGAGTAATATTCATCAATACGGCAATATCGGCGCGAAAATTATACATATTATCCAATTGAAAAGAACTTAATTCTATGATATAATAGTCGTGTTGCTCCGTCGCCACTTGGTAAGCCAGACTTTTCCCTATATTCCCGGCTAGTCCGACGTTTTTACCCGCACTCTTAAATATATGGTAAATAAGCGATGTCGTTGTCGTTTTGCCGTTTGAACCTGTTATACAAATCATTTTCGCATTTGTATAGCGTCCTGCAAATTCTATTTCCGAAATGATAGGTATGTTTTTCTCATTTATTTTCAGAATCATCGGCGCGTTATTTGGTATGCCTGGGCTTTTGATTACCTCATCTGCATTCAATATAAGTTCTTCGGTGTGCGGATGATCTTCTTCAAAAGAAATATCATATTGATCAAGCAGTGCTTTATAATTGCTTCCGATAGTTTTCATATCAGAAACAAATACATCGAAGCCTTTTACTTTGGCAAGAACTGCGGCACCGGTTCCACTTTCACCTGCACCCAAAACGACTATTCTTTTCATCTTATTTATTATTTATATATCGCACGTTTATGTTTTATCTGATTTTTAAGGTAATAATGGTTATTGCAGCCAATAAGATAGTAACAATCCAAAAGCGGATAGTTATTTTCGCCTCGTGAAAAACATTTTTCGGTTTGGTGAAGATATAGGTACATGTCGGATCAAGCTGATCGAGAGTAGTACGAAAATGATCATGAATTGGAGTACGTTTAAAGATCCTTCTTCGTATTCCTTTCTTTTTGCCTGCCTTAAAATAATTAACTTGCATGATAACTGACAGATTCTCAACCAAGAAGACTCCGCAAAGAATCGGAATTAATAGCTCCTTGTGTATGATAATAGCAAATACAGCAATGATGCCACCTATCGTCAGACTGCCCATATCTCCCATAAATATTTGGGCGGGAAAGGCATTATACCATAAAAAGCCTATTAACGCACCTATAAAAGCGCAAATGAAAATAACTAATTCTTCAGTGCCCGGTATGTACATTATATTTAAATAGCTTGCAAATTCTATATGACTGGAAACGTAGGCTAATATACCTAGAGTTATTCCGATTATTGCAGAATTTCCAGCCGCCATTCCATCCATACCGTCATTTAAATTCGCACCATTAGAAACGGCTGTTACAACAAAGATGGTTACGATAACAAACAATATCCAACCTGCTGTCTGAGCATTTCGTCCCATGAAAGCTACAAAGTCTGCGTAGTCAAGGTTGTTTGATTTAAAGAAAGGTATTGTTGTCTTTGTCGATTTAATATTATTTGTTTTGTGTATTACTGCTATTCTAGCGCCGGCTCTGTGCACCTCTACATTTTCGCGAATTACAACCGAAGGACTTAAGTATAGCGTCAATCCGACAATCAGACCGAGACCTACTTGCCCAATGATTTTGAATTTGCCATGTAGACCTTCTTTATCTTTTTTGAATATTTTGATATAGTCATCAACAAACCCTAAAGTACCCAACCATACCGTTGTGACAAGCATCAATATCATGTAAACGTTATCCAGTTTGCCTAGCAGCAAGCATGGAATTAAGATTGCGATGATAATAATAATACCTCCCATACTCGGCACTCCTACTTTATTAACGCCAAAGGGATCAATTTTAGCATCTCGCTGGGTTTCGGTGATCTGCTTTCTTTTCATCAGATCAATAAATTTGCTTCCCCAGATACTCGAAATAAGGAGTGCTAAAATAATTGATAATAGTGCCCTAAATGAAGTGTATCCAAACATTCCAGCACCTGGAAATCCTAATTTATGTAACCAACTGAATAAATAATATAGCATTGTCTTATATTTTAACGGTTGTTATTTCATCGCTTCTCTAACAACTTCGTGATCGTCGAAATGATGTTTTATTCCTTTTATCTCTTGATAATCTTCGTGCCCTTTACCAGCTACTAAAATAACATCGTCAGGCTGTGCGAACATACAGGCGGTACGGATAGCTTCACGTCTGTCTTCGATGCTTATGGTCTTTTTCATATCGTCGTCAGTAAGTCCTGCTAGTACATCATTGATGATAGCCTGTGGATCTTCGAAACGAGGATTGTCTGAAGTTACAATAATTTTGTCACTACCTTTGGCGGCTTCTTTAGCCATTAGAGGACGTTTACCTTTATCTCTGTTTCCGCCGGCTCCGAATACGGTAATTACTTTACCTCTTCCTTCCAACACTCCATGAATGGCCTTTAACACATTGGCCAAGGCATCTGGAGTATGAGCATAATCAACAATAGCCGTATATCTTTTTGAAGATCTTATTGCTTCAAAACGTCCCGATACAGGATGGAGTGTACTGAGTACTCTCAATACTTCTTCCTCTTCTTTACCAAGTAACACTGCTGCGCCAAATACTGCTAATAAGTTAGATGCATTAAATTTGCCGACGAAAGGAACTGCTACTTCGTGATTGTTGAAATTTAGTAGCATACCTTCAAAATGTGATTCGAGAACTCTCCCTTTAAAATCGCTCAAATTTGTTAGCGAATAGGTATATATTTTCGACTTGGTGTTTTGAACCATCACTTTCCCATTCTTATCGTCAAGGTTTGTTAGGCTGAATGCATTCTTTGGCATATCGTCAAAAAACTTTTTCTTTGCCCGCAAATAGTTCTCCACCGTTTTGTGATAATCCAGATGATCGCGAGTAAGGTTAGTAAATATTCCCCCTACATATTTTAATCCGCTGATTCTCTTTTGAGCGATAGAATGAGAACTTACTTCCATGAACGCATATTCGCATCCTGCATCTGCCATCTTTCCCAATAGCTCATTGAGGGTTACAGGATCTGGAGTTGTATGTTCTGTCGGAATAGGTTCGTCGTCAATATAGTTACATACTGTCGAAACAAGCCCTACTTTATGTCCAAACGTTCGAAACATATTATATAATAACGTAGCAATCGTTGTTTTTCCATTAGTACCGGTTACTCCTACTAATTTCATTCGTGACGTTGGGTTGCCATAGAACGTTGTTGCTATTTTACCAACGGTTTCTTCCGAATCATTTACTACAATATATGGTATTTCTTTTTCTATTTTTTCGGGAAGCTCTTCACACAAGATTGCGGTGGCGCCTTTGGCTATTGCCGAAGAAATATAGGCATGCCCGTCAGCTTGAGTCCCTCTCATGGCCATAAACAGATGTCCCTCCTTTATCAAACGAGAATCAATGTTTACTCCCGTAATTTCCTTCTCGGCATCACCGATAATCTTTATCGGTTGAATAGCCTTAAGTAAATCTGTTAATTTCATATCCAAATATTATTTATTATTTCATTATCAAATAAATTCGGCTTCCTTTAACCACTCTGGTTCCTGGTTGTTGAGATTGTGAAAATACTCTTCCTATGCCACTCACACCAACTCTTAGGCCTTTGTTCTCAAGTAAGTAAACCGCGTCTTTTGCTCCCATGCCAATAACAGATGGAACACCATACAATTGTTCTTTCCTGTCCATGAGTATGGCATTTGTCGAATTTCTTTCTTTGCACCATATATGTGAAAAGTTACCTGCAAATTGAGGACGCGATTGGATTTTTAAGGCATCCAATACATGTTTTGTCTCAGACCAATCCCCATCCATTAAACGAGGTATCATGTTGTTGACAGTATCTCGCGCATTTGCAGCTGGCAACCTCAAGTCTTTGGCATATACTTGCTCTGCAATTTTACCAAAAACAGAACCGGCCATTAGCCCTCCCGATGCAGGTCCTCCGGGCTTTTGAATAGAAACGATACAACTATATTTTGGATTATCCGACGGGAAATATCCACAGAAACTTACCAAATAAGCAAATCCTTTTCGATAACCGGCCGTGCCCTGTGATATTTGGGCTGTACCAGTTTTTCCCGATGCAGAGAAGTGTTTCGATTTTGCCGGTTTGCCCAATCCGTGCGGATCCATTACAACTCGTTTCAATATCATGTGTATCTGGCTTAATGTATGATCGGAGCAGATTTTCGGATTGATAATCTCTGTAGAATAATTCTTAACTATTTCTCCTTTTCGCACAATGTCACTTACAAATTTAGGGCGAACCATAACGCCATTATTGGCAACCGCATTATAAAAAGTCAGAATATTAAGTGGCGGAACTTGGGTCTCGTAGCCTATACTCATCCACGGCAATGTTGTTTTAGAAAAATATCTTTCATGCGGACCTTTTATGTTTGGCATGCCTTCTCCTTTTATTTGGAGATGCAACGGCTTATCCAAGCTCATTCTTTTTAGCCCGTCAATATATTTTTGAGGATCGTTGTGATAAAACTTATCAATGATAGTTGAGACTCCTACGTTCGAAGAATACATCAACACATGTGTTACGTCAATGGGGCCAAATCCTCCTTTTGTATCCCAATTCCAGTCTCTCATATCTCGCCCATACATCTTTCGAACTCCTGAACCGGTATCGACCATATAGTCCGGAGTAATATAACCGTCTTCCATTGCAACCATGATACTGGCTGTCTTAAATGTAGATCCCGGTTCCATCATACTGCTGATTGCATCATTTTTTGTTTCTTGGTAATCCCCTTTTGGAGACTTTGTCATGTTGACGATTGCTTTCACATTACCTGTTTTCACTTCCATCAAAACGACTACGCCCGAAGAAGCATTGATTTTTTTCAACTCGTCGACTAAAGCTTTCTCGCAAATGTCTTGCATGTCTACGTCGATTGTTGTTATTACATCGCAACCATCTTCTGGCGGAATATCAACAATATTCATAAACCGATTCATCACTTTTTGCCAGTGGGCTTTACCATCTTTGCCCCGTAATATAGAATCGAAAGATAGCTCTATGCCGTTTTTAGCTCCTTTAGATGCGTCGGGGTAAAGGCTGCCTAATGTTCGAGATGCAAGCGAACCGAAAGGCTTCTGTCTTCTGTTGTATATAATCTGATATAACCCTCCAATTCGGGAGGGCAGGCTGAATACCGGCAATTGTTTCACTTCCTGCAATTGCATGAAAGATATTCGAGTTGGATAGATAAGCCAGCTTTTGCTGTTTTTCCAAATTCCTTTTTCCAAGTGCAGACGAAATTCACGAGCACTTTTATCGGGAAATATCTGATGAAGTCCTTCACTTATTTTGAACACATTCTTTAGCAGGAGCTTACGGGTATCGAATTCGGGATCGTCGTCGTCTTTATTGGCTGTACAGTCCAAGTATATTCGATATTCAGGTAAAGAGCTAGCCATTAACTTACCATCGGCAGATATAATATTCCCTCTTGTCGGTTTTATAGGTATGTTCTCCTTGATGAAACGTGAAGCCACAGTCTCCCAATAATGACGTTCGAAGAACATCATATAACCGGCCCTACCTATCACAACACATCCTATGATGACCAGAATGGCTGTAAAAACCGTATAGCGTCCGAGAATAATCTTTCTATTTGCTCCTTTTGTTGCCAATTCTATTTTTCATTTTTATATTGAACGATTACAAACGGTGGCTCTGTAGACGTTTGTAGATCACTATTGCTCTTTTGTACATATTCTTCGATCTTACTCTGTCTGCTTATTTCCATGAGCTCAGAACTACGAGTCAAATCAATGTATTTCCATTTTATCAATTCCCTTTTTAGTCTGTCAATCTTTAATTGTTGCTGTTGTACCGTATATCGGTTATCAATATAGAATATAGTGAATGCAACAACGAGCACAATCATTCCTATTTGTTTTCTTAGCATTGCTCCAGACACGAACATATCTCCTCCGATCAATGACCCTAAAAAGTTTCTTTTTTTCTTCTTTTCTTTATTAGCCATTGTCTATCCCTCCAATTCTTTCTGCAATGCGCAATTTTGCACTTCTCGAACGTGGATTGTTCTCTATTTCTTCTTCGTCGGGAGCAATTACTTTGTTGTTTATCAATTTGAATGGCGATATTACATTGCCAAAGAAATCTTTTCCATTATCGCCTTTGAGATTTCCCGATTTCATTATATTTTTTACCATCCGATCCTCAAGAGAATGGTAAGTGATAACGGCCAATCGACCACCCGGCTTTAAGACGTCAATAGTAGTGGTAAGCATTTCTTGAAGAGCTTCCATTTCATGATTCACCTCTATCCGAAGAGCCTGAAACAGACGGGCCATTTCTTTTTTACCGGCAGAACGAGGAAAGAGCGGCCTCATCGTATCAAGTAGTTCTTGCACGGTATTGATTGTTTTCTTTTGGCGAGATCTGACAATGGCTGCAGCCATTCGCCTACTTTCTTTGAATTCACCATAAAGATAAAACACATCAGCCAACTTTTCTTCTTCATAATCGTTTATCACGTCCGAGGCTTTCATTAGTGCCTGTTTGTTCATTCGCATATCTAAAGCAGAATCAAAGCGAAACGAAAATCCACGTTCACTATCGTCAAAGTGATGCCACGAAACGCCTAAGTCAGCTAATATTCCATCCACCGATTCAGCATCGTAGTAGCGAAGAAAGTTGCTCAAGAAACGGAAGTTGCTGCGAACGAAAGTAAAGCGTTTGTCGTCCAGAATGTTGCGCTCTGCGTCTTCGTCTTGATCAAATCCCAAAAGCCTACCGCCATCGCCTAACCGAGAAAGGATTTCCCTAGAGTGCCCTCCTCCCCCGAAAGTAACATCCACATACGTACCGTCCGAATGAATATTAAGCCCATCTACGCTTGGTTTTAGCAGTACCGGAACATGATATATCATTTCTGATTCGTTCATTCTTCCTCCCTTTCTTTCATTACTTCCTCCAATGCATTGCCAAACTCTTTTAAATCCATAAAAGGTTGTTCAGTTTGTTCTTTCGCCCATATCTCAATACGGTTATCCATGCCTACAAAGCGGACATTACTATGAATACCAGCCACTTGCAGATAGCGCTTTGGTATAAGAATTCTTCCACTGCTGTCGAGCGCTAAAATTTCCACATCGCTTACATATTGTCTGAATATGAGCTGATGTCGAGAATTCCAAGGACTGAGATGTTTGCGAAGTTCGTCCAATTCCATATTCCAAACGCTTTCGGGATATAGTACCAGACAATCTTGAAATACGTCTTTGCGCATAATAAGCCCGTCCTCAGAGACAGATTGCAACTGCTTCCTAAACACGGCCGGCAAAAAGATTCTTCCTTTTGCATCAGCCTTGGCTTCCATATTGCCCCAAAAACGCATCATTTTTTTACATGTAAAATATCAGCCGTAAAATTAAACAATTCCCCACAATTCCCCACTCTATTTTTAAAAAAATTATCAACTAATTATTAATAGGTGAGGAAAGCGCCACTTTTAGGCTTAAATAAGGTGTTGTTTTTGCAATTCTCCGACAGTTTCTTCTAATTCCCTGTACCATTCCGCACCATATTTCCGAATAAGGGGTTCCTTTAGGAATTGATAAATAGAAATATCTTCTTTTTCTCCTTTGAGTATAGCAGCTTTGCAGACATCCCATTTATTATAGTTGGCAGCATCATAACTTCCTACTTTACTGATACGTATAGGATAAAGATGGCACGACATAGGCTTGTAAAAATCGGTTTTACCTTCTCTAAATGCCTTTTCTATGGCACAATAACAACATCCCTTATCGTCATAACAAGTGAAGACACAATCCTTACCGTTTACAATGGAGGTCACCAAGTCACCTTCGCAGTCTACGAAAGAAGTACCTTGTTTATTTATCACTTCTTTGGCCTGTACCGATAGCTCGTTCCACACCGTTGGCAAAACTTCATCCAGTTTAGCCTTCTCTTCTTGCGTTATAGGTGCTCCAGAATCGCCTTCTACACAGCACCGTCCCTTGCACGCCTCAAGATCACAACAAAATTTTTGTTTCAATACGTCGAATGAAACAATCACATTACCAATCTGTACCATACATTTACTTCAACTAACAGTTTGCAAAGTTAGTGCAACTCAATAGCAATACAAAAAATATCCTTGATTATTTCAGAAAACATATTGACGAGCCATTATTTATGTACTTATACTGCTTGCGACTCACGCCCGTGAGTCGCAAAAAACATAAGGAAGAAAACTTTGATTTCCCAATATGATAGATTTCATGCCTCTTTATGTGCAGTTTCGTTTCAAAGTAGCTGATAAACAAATCTAGCAGCAGGCCCTTACATCGCATATGGCCTTTTTGGAAAGACCAAAATGAGTGCATCTGAAGATGGTATAACAAGTAGCATTGATTGGAATACCTTCGATGATAAAGAGATTGGTAAATTTGAAATTCGGAGTATGAAACGTTTCGATGCCGGCCTGAATTTCGAAGCAGGATTAGAGTTTGGTAAACTTCTTGTTGGTGGTAGTTTAGAACTTGGATTACTTAAAGTTCAAGAAAACTACAAGGCTTATAATTCTAACTTCAGCCTTAACGTCGGTTATAAATTCTAATTGATAGAAAGATGACAGTTCTATAAAAAAGCTGTTCACTTAGATACAATTTTAAATAAAAAAGGAACGCTCGCATATTGCATGCAGCGTTCCCTTTTTTATTTTATCTGAACTTATTTCAGTAATACTTTGCCAGTCATTTCCTTTGGTGCTTCAAGTCCCATTATTTTGAGAATAGAAGGAGCAACATCTGCCAGACGTCCGTCTTCCACTTGAGCCGATTTATTTTCGGTGACATAAATACAAGGAACCGGATTCAAAGAGTGAGCTGTGTTGGGAGTACCATCGGCATTCAACGCATGATCGGCATTACCATGATCGGCAATAATAATAGCCTCATAACCTTGAGCCTTTGCTGCTTCAATCGTTTCTTTTACGCAAGCATCAACAGCAACTATGGCTTTAGCTATAGCATCATAAATGCCGGTATGCCCTACCATATCACCGTTGGCGTAATTCACTACAATAAAATCGTATATATTCTGATTAATAGCCTCAACAAGCTTATCTTTTACTTCATAAGCGCTCATCTCGGGTTTCAGATCATAGGTTGCAACTTTGGGTGAAGGAACCAATATACGATCTTCATTCTCATAGGGGTTTTCACGACCCCCATTAAAGAAGAAAGTAACATGGGCATATTTCTCTGTCTCGGCAATATGCAATTGACGAAGGCCTTTGGATGAAACAAACTCACCGAGAGTATTTTCCACATTTTCTTTATCAAACAAGATATGTACTCCTTTGAACGTTGAATCGTAAGGTGTCATGCAATAATAGTGCAAATTGGGTATGGTACGCATTCCAAAGTCAGGCTCGTCTTTTTGTGTCAAGACAGCAGTCAACTCTTTTGCACGGTCATTACGGTAATTGATGAATATAACGACATCCCCTTCTTTAATAGTTCCGTCGAAAGTAGAATTGACAATAGGCTTGATAAATTCATCGGTCACACCTTCATCGTACGATTCTTGCATTGCTTTTACCATATCATCCGATTTCTTTCCAACACCTTTTACCAAAAGGTCATAAGCTTCTTTGACGCGTTCCCAACGTTTGTCGCGATCCATAGCATAGTAGCGTCCTATGATAGAGGCAATCTTACCTTCTGATTTTGCGCAATGATCTTCGAGTTGACGAATAAAACCTATACCGCTTTTAGGGTCAGTATCACGACCATCCATGAAACAATGGATGAAAGTGTTTTTGATATCATATTCTTTGGCTATATCACAAAGTTTGAACAGATGATCAAAAGAACTGTGTACACCACCATCAGAAGTAAGCCCCATGAAATGAACGCTCTTTCCTGTCTCTTTGGCATAAGAGAATGCTGCAACAATTTCTTTGTTTTGCATAATACTGCCGTCTTTGCAGGCACGGTTAATCTTCACTAAATCCTGATAAACCACACGTCCGGCGCCAATATTGAGATGCCCTACTTCTGAATTACCCATTTGTCCGTCGGGAAGTCCTACATCTTCACCACAAGCCATAAGCTGCGAATGAGGATAAGTAGCAAACAATTGGTCTAAATAAGGAGTTGGAGTATTGAAGATGACATCATCTTTTTTATGGTCGCCCATGCCCCAACCATCGAGAATCATTAAAAGAGCTTTTTTACTCATCATTGTATTTTTTAAATTAATATTGTCTGGTTTAGAAGGGGGATATATCAAAGGTGGCGTTTAATGACAAAGCATGTAAGTCGCTTTCTTATTGCGTGTGAAGTAATAAATTCACCACTTTCGGCATCATCCCTTTTCGGTTGCAAAGTTACAAAAAACTATAGAGCCTGATAGACAAACTGCATTAAAAAGTATATATATGAAGTAAAAAAACGGGGAAAGGAGGCTCCTTTTCGGCTAATATTTTATAAATTTGCATTGTCAAACAAATCTTTAAAAATATATGGACGATTCGAATCCTCGATTATGCCGTTTTAATTATTAACTTTGAACAGAGCAGACTGATTCATCGATTGCCTCTGTTCGTACTAATGTATAGGAGACAAACAGATGAGAAAGTATCTCTCTTGCAAATCAACTACCGGTTTTGTAGAGATCAAAGAATGGGCACCAAACTGTTGGGTCAATGTAGAATGTCCCAATGAAGACGATTTCAATTTCCTGAAAGAAAAGTTGAAGGTTCCCGAATCTTTCTTGAACGACATCGCAGATACAGACGAACGGCCTCGTAACGACACAGAAGGCAATTGGTTACTTACCATTCTTCGTATTCCTATTACGACAAGCTCCGAACAAGGAGTTCCCTTCAATACGATTCCCATAGGAATTATTACTAAAGATGATATTACGGTTTCTGTTTGTTATTATCAATCGGAATTATTGCCCGACTTTATACAACATACCCGACGAAAAGGATTGGTTGTCCGCAATAAGCTGGATCTTATCTTAAGGCTTATTTATTCTTCTGCCGTTTGGTTTTTAAAATACCTGAAGCAAATCAACAATGATGTGACAGATGCCGAAAAAGCATTAGAACAAAGTATCCGTAACGAGGACTTGTTGCAGCTTATGAAATTGCAAAGGGCATTGGTTTATTTCAATACTGCCATACGTGGCAACGAAGTGATGATAAGCAGATTGAAAACCATTTTTCAAGACACGGACTTAATGGATAAAGATCTGACAGAAGATGCAATTATCGAATTAAAACAGGCTCTCAATACTGTCAACGTATATAGTGATATTTTGACCGGAACGATGGATGCATTCGGGTCTGTCATCAATAACAACGTCAACACGATCATGAAACGCATGACGAGCTTCTCTATCATATTAATGGTGCCTACCCTTATTGCCAGTTTTTATGGAATGAATGTTAAGATTCATGCAGCCGAGATACCTAATGCATTTTTCTATATTGTTCTGTTCTCAGTAGGATTCTCCACATGCACTTTCTTTATTTTCCGCAAGATAAAGTGGTTCTAAAAACCGAAAGTAAGCTGTCCATCACCCAATAAGTTAAAAGTCTTTCGGTGATAAGGTGTCGTGCCATATTGCCTGATAGCTTCTCTATGTTGTTTGGTGGGGTAACCTTTATTTTGTTGCCAAGCATACATGGGGTATTCTTTCGCAAGCTCTATCATATAGTCGTCACGATAGGTTTTTGCCAAAACTGAAGCTGCTGCTATAGATAGATATTTGCCATCACCTTTTACAATGGTTGTATAAGGTATATTCTCATACGGTTTAAATCGGTTACCATCAATAATAAGTTCTTCAGGGCCTACTTTCAGAGCCTTTACCGCACGATGCATTGCCAAGATAGAAGCATTGAGGATATTGATTTTGTCAATTTCTTCAGGAGTGGTTATGCCCACCGCCCATGCAATAGCCTCCTTTTCTATAATCGGTCTTAGTGCATACCGTTGATGTTCGGTAAGCTGCTTAGAATCGTTGAGCTGTTCGTTATGAAAAGAAAGAGGCAGTATAACAGCAGCGGCATATACCGCTCCTGCTAGACAGCCTCTTCCGGCCTCGTCGCAACCGGCTTCGATAACTCCTGTATGTAGACAAGGCAATAACATTTCTATTTTGCTATTTATAATAAACTCCAAGCAACCGTAAGACCCGCCATAACAATAGCCACCATACTCATTAATTTAATAAGTATATTAAGACTTGGTCCGGACGTGTCTTTAAACGGATCGCCTACTGTATCGCCTACAACTGTAGCTTTGTGTACTTCGCTACCTTTTCCGCCAAGGTTGCCTTCTTCGACATATTTCTTGGCGTTATCCCAAGCGCCACCCGCATTTGCCATGAAGATAGCCAAAACAAACCCACTGCTCAATCCACCTATAAGTAAGCCAACGACACCTGTTACTCCAAGAATGACTCCTGTTAGAATCGGGGCAATGATAGCGAGTAACGATGGAACGATCATGGCATGTTGCGCACCTTTTGTAGAAATCTGGACACAACGTTCATAATCGGGCTCTGCTTCCCCTGTTAATATACCCTTTATTTCGTGAAACTGACGACGTACTTCATCCACCATTTTCCCCGCAGCACGACCTACAGCATTCATCGTTAAACCGCAGAAAAGAAATGCCATCATCGAACCGAGGAATATACCGCCTAGCACTTTTGGGTTCATTAGGTTGACATCATAATATCTCATGAAATCTGTAATTGATGCGCTTTTTAAAGGTATAGAGCTGCCTCCCGCAAAGTTTAGCGTGGTCTGTCCGATGCGCTCTAAGCCCATTCTGATTTCTTCGATATACGATGCCAATAGCGCTAGTCCTGTAAGGGCTGCCGAGCCGATGGCAAAACCTTTACCCGTCGCAGCTGTTGTGTTTCCTAAAGAATCGAGAGCATCTGTGCGCTTACGAACCTCTTCCCCCAGACCTGACATTTCTGCATTTCCACCTGCGTTATCAGCAATCGGTCCATAAGCATCTGTTGCTAATGTGATGCCCAAAGTAGATAGCATGCCGACAGCAGCAATACCGATGCCGTAAAGTCCCATGCCTACATTATTGAAATCAAATCCAGAAGCGAACATATAAGAACATATAATGCCAATAATAACAGTTATGACAGGGATACAAGTGGAAATCATGCCAAGTCCTATTCCACCAATAATAACGGTAGCCGGTCCCGTCTTACCTGCTTCACTGATTCTGCGAGTCGGGGCATATGATTGGGAAGTATAATATTCGGTAGAACGTCCTATAATGACTCCGACTATTAAACCTGTTACAACAGAACAACTTATCCAAGCCCAATTATCCAATTGCAGAAGCCAAAGGATAAAGAATGTACCGATAATAATAAGAGCTGATGCTAAATTAGTGCCTATAGCCAAAGATTTAAGCAGATTGCTCATACTTGAATCTTCTTTGGTACGAACAGAGTAGATACCCAATATGGAAAGGATGATACCTATAGCTGCGATCAGCATTGGTGCAATAACGGCTTTATATTGCATCACAGGGCTCATCGCGAATGCCGAAGCGCCCAATGCGGCAGTCGAAAGAATCGAACCGCAGTAAGATTCGTATAAATCGGCGCCCATGCCGGCTACGTCACCGACATTATCGCCCACGTTATCGGCAATTGTCGCGGGGTTTCGGGGATCGTCTTCGGGAATACCTGCTTCTACTTTTCCAACTAGATCAGCACCAACATCTGCGGCTTTAGTATAGATACCTCCACCCACACGAGCAAACAACGCTTGTGTACTGGCACCCATCCCGAAGGTTAACATTGTAGTGGTGATGAAACAGAGACGCGCAGCAGCTGACATGGAGTCGGGGGCGAAAGCATTTAGTATGATAAACCAAAATGAAATGTCTATCAATCCGAGCCCCACAACAACAAGTCCCATGACAGCACCACTTCTGAAAGCGATACGGAGTGCGCCATTCAATGACTTCCGTGCGGCATTGGCTGTCCGCGATGAAGCATAAGTGGCAGTGTTCATTCCAAGATAGCCTGCCAATCCCGAGAAGAAACCACCGGTAAGGAAAGCGAACGGCACCCATGCGTTTTGTACGCCGAAAGCTGCCATCATAGAAAACAATGCACACAAACAAACGAAGACTATTGCTACAATCTTATATTGTTGCCTTAGGTAAGACATGGCGCCTTTTCGAACGGCACCAGCAATTTTGATCATCTGAGGAGTTCCCTCTTCAGTCTTCTTCATCTGGCAGTGGAACAGCCAGGCGAAGCCAAGCGCAAGCAGTGCGGCTACAGGGATGAGCCAAAAAATAGGAGTAATCATAGAATTAAACGTGTTTTTTAGTTATTAAAAGCGGCCCTAAAATAATAAATAAATAGAACAAATCAAAGGATAATCCTTTAAAAATAATATTGAATCGCTTTTCTATGATTCTGGCGTCATTGATTCTTATTCGTAACGTACTGCCGTGCCACTTGCAGTGACCATAAGCATACTACCGCTTCCTCCTACAGTTTCATAGTCGAGATCTATACCCACAACGGCATTTGCACCCATTGCTTCTGCGTGTGCTTGCATTTCACGCAAAGCCGTGTCTTTAGCTTTGCGTAATACTTCTTCGTATGATGAAGAACGACCGCCAACAATATCGCGGATACTTGCAAATATATCACGGAACACGTTGGCACCAATAATAGTTTCGCCTGTTACAATACCCAAATAGTCTGTGATTTGGTGTCCTTCGAGTGAAGGGGTCGTTGTTAGTACCATAATTATAAATTGTTTCTAATTAAACATTTTACTTACTCTTTCAATACCGGCAATCAATATATCTACCTC
The DNA here is from genome assembly GCA_963676865.2 of uncultured Bacteroides sp. Classification (GTDB taxonomy): domain Bacteria; phylum Bacteroidota; class Bacteroidia; order Bacteroidales; family Bacteroidaceae; genus JAAYUD01. The sequence goes on from CAXXSS010000001.1 coordinate 1,338,778, forward strand.
TTCTTTTGTATTATAAAGTCCGAATGACGCTCTAACTAATCCTTCTACGCCAAGGCGAATCATCAGTGGTTGCGCACAATGATGACCTGTGCGTACAGCTATGCCAAGCCTATCCAGTAAGGTTCCCATATCCAAATGATGAATATCTCCTACTAGAAAAGAGATAACCGAACCTTTATCAGCCGCCTCACCATAGATTCTCATGCCCGGTATTTCTTTCATTCGTTGCATGGCATATTGAGTCAGTTCATGTTCGTAGGCTGCAATATTCTCCATTCCTAGAGCTGATATATAATCGATGGCCTTGGCCAGCCCGTTGGTGCCTATGTAATCCGGAGTTCCCGCCTCAAACTTGAAAGGCAGTTTCTCGAAAATCGTTTTTTCAAAACTAACGCTTTGTATCATCTCTCCACCGCCTTGATAAGGAGGAAGTCGGTCTAACCAATTTTCTTTACCGTAAAGCACACCTATTCCCGTCGGTCCATAAACCTTATGCCCGGAGAAAGCAAAAAAATCGGCATCCATATCCTGCATATCCACTTTCATGTGCGGAACGGATTGCGCTCCGTCTATTAGGACGGGGATGTTGTGGCTATGGGCAATGGTTATCATTTGTTTTACGGGATTCACAGTGCCGAGCACATTACTCACTTGCGTTATGCTTACTATTTTTGTTCGTTCGGTAAACAACTTCTCGTATTCGTCAAGCAATAGTTCTCCTTTGTCGTTTATGGGAATAACCCGTATAGAGATGCCTCTTTTTGCTGCAAGTATTTGCCATGGTACGATATTGCTATGATGTTCCATCGCAGAGATAATCACCTCATCGCCTTCAGACATAAATTCGTTACCAAAACTATCTACCAAAAGATTTATGGCTTCGGTAGTACCACGGGTAAAAATGATTTCGTCTGTTTTCCTTGCATTAATGAAAGCTCTGACTTTTTCGCGGGCTTCTTCATGCAGATCGGTAGCTTGTTGCGATAAAAAATGCACCCCTCGGTGAACATTGGCATTTACCGAATAATATTCATCTGCAATAGAGTCTACCACCATCCGTGGCTTTTGTGTCGTCGCCGCATTATCAAAATAAACCAAAGGCTTACCATATACCGTTCTTCCAAGTATAGGAAAATCGTTTCTTATCTTCTTTACATCGTACATTTTTCTGTTTATTTGCATTTGTGGCAACTGCCGCATCTATTCAGTTCTCCCCGAAAACGCTTCTCAACCAATAGATGAAGACGGTCTTTCAAAGCATCGAGCCGAATGGTATCAATAACTTCATTAACAAATGCGAACATCAACAACATCCGAGCTTCCTGCTCACTGATTCCACGAGATCTCATGTAGAACAAAGCTTGTTCATCCAATTGACCCACGGTCGAGCCATGCGAACATTTGACATCATCGGCATAAATTTCAAGTTGAGGCTGGGTATACATTCTTGCATCTTTGGTAGCACACAAATTGCGATTTGTTTCCAACGAATTTGTCTTCTGTGCTCCAGGGCGAACTAAAACCAAACCGGAGAAAGCGCCAACTGCATGATCGTCCAATACGTATTTATATAGCTCATTACTATTGCAACGAGGAGCTACATGATCTATCTTTGTACAGTTGTCCACGTGTTGCTCTTTATCGGCTATCGCCATTCCACAAAGATTGGTTTCGGCACCTTCACCTTCAAGGGTGACGACGGTTGTATTGCGAGTACGCCCATTATAGAGTGTCATGTTATTGAGCAACACGTTGCTCCCTGCCTCTTGCTGCACAAACATATTACTTACACGAGTTGTCTGTTCGCTAGTTTCTTCTATTTCATATAAATCCAACTTCGAATGGGTTCCTGCAAATATTTCAACAACCTGAGTAGCCAGAAAATTCACTTTATCCATGGCATGATCGCAAATGAGCATTCTTGCTTGGGCGTTTTCTTCAAGAATGATAAGTACCCTACGATTGACCATCAGATCGACATCCGAACGCAATAGATTAATAAGTTGTATAGGACGTTCAATAATGATGCCTTTCGGGATATAGAGCACTATTCCATCTTGCGCAAAGGTTGTATTGAATGCCGTCACACCGTCTTCTTCCGTTTTAGCAAGTTTGCCATAGTATTGTTTCATCAAATCCGGATGACTTATGGCAAGGTCTTTCAAACTTCCGAAGATCACACCGTCGGGCAATGCTATTTTCGGTAGTTTATATTGATAAAACATATCATTGAGAACAAAATAGAGCGAAGTACTCATATTGGGCACATCACATTTAAACACGTCATCAGTCGTAACTGGAATATTGACGCGATTGATATTCATGCCATAATCCAGTTCAAAATATTCGGCAATATTGGTACGGCGGTATCTCTCTAGTTTATTCGTGGGGAAGCCTAACTTCTGAAAGTCATCAAAAGCCTTATCGCGCAACTCGTTCATTGCCGGAGTGCTTTGTCGGCAAATTTCGGCTTTGTGTTGGACGAATAAGTCGATATATTGTTGTTCTATACCCATGATTATTCTTCTCCTAATTCTTTCTTAATCCAGTCGTAACCTCTTTCTTCAAGTTCAAGAGCCAGTTCAGGACCGGCAGTTTTTACTATTTTGCCTTTATATAATACATGAACGACATCCGGTTTAATATAATCCAACAGCCGTTGATAGTGTGTAATGACTATACAACTCGTTTCAGAGGTTCTTAGTTTGTTCACTCCTTCGGCTACAATACGTAGCGCATCAATGTCAAGTCCGGAGTCTGTTTCGTCAAGAATACTAAGCGCCGGTTCTAACATGGCCATCTGAAATATCTCATTACGCTTCTTCTCTCCTCCCGAAAAACCTTCGTTTACAGAGCGGTTAGCGAGTTTATTATCCAATTCGACCACAGCCCTTTTCTCACGCATCAGATGAAGAAAATCCGTAGCGCTGAGTGGCTCTTGTCCGAGATATTTACGTTTTTCATTGAGAGCCGTACGCATAAAGTTCACCATACTGACACCCGGTATTTCTACAGGATATTGAAAACTGAGAAAGATTCCTTCATGACTCCGTTCTTCCGGTTTAAGGGATAGTAAGTCTTTTCCATTGAAAGTGATGCTTCCTTTAGTCACTTCAAAAGTAGGATTACCTACCAATACACTGCTCAATGTACTTTTCCCAGACCCATTAGGTCCCATTATGGCGTGTATCTCTCCTTTTTTAATGGTTAGATTGATACCTTTTAATATTTCCTTATCGCCAATACTGGCATGTAAATCTTTTATATCTAGCATTATATCTGACATAGCAATTTTATTATTTAATGTGTTTAACCTATACTTCCTTCAAGAGATACGGCCAGTAGCTTTTGCGCTTCAACGGCAAATTCCATCGGTAGCTTATTGAGTACTTCTTTGGCGTATCCATTTACTATTAATCCTACAGCATCTTCGGTAGGTATACCTCTTTGGTTGCAATAGAATATCTGATCTTCATTAATCTTGCTGGTTGTCGCTTCGTGTTCTACTACAGCCGTGTTGTTGTGGATATCCATATACGGAAAAGTGTGGGCACCGCATTTGTCACCCAATAGTAACGAATCACATTGGCTGTAATTTCGAGCGCCGTCGGCACTTTTATTTACCTTTACCAGCCCTCGATAAGAATTCTCACTGTGACCGGCACTTATGCCCTTACTTACAATAGTACTTCGTGTATTCTTACCGATATGAGTCATTTTCGTCCCCGTATCAGCCTGCTGATAATTGTTTGTTACGGCTACTGAGTAAAATTCGGCGGTAGCATTGTCACCGGTCAATATACACGATGGATATTTCCATGTAATGGCTGAACCGGTTTCTACTTGTGTCCACGACAATTTACTGTTGACTCCTTTGCAATGACCGCGTTTTGTTACAAAATTGTATACACCGCCTTTACCTTGAGCATCACCAGGATACCAATTTTGAACAGTACTATATTTCACTTCGGCGTTATTGCCTACTACAATTTCGACAATAGCCGCGTGAAGCTGATTCTCATCGCGCATAGGCGCTGTACAACCTTCCAGGTAAGAGACATACGATTCGTCCTCAGCAACAATTAGCGTTCTTTCAAACTGTCCGGTATTTCGGGCATTGATACGAAAGTAAGTTGATAGTTCCATGGGACAATGTACTCCTTGCGGAATATAGACAAATGAGCCATCAGAGAATACAGCCGAATTGAGCGATGCAAAGAAGTTATCATGAGGTGAAACAACCGAACCCAGATATTTTCGCACTAAATCCGGATGATTCTTTACGGCCTCACTTATAGAGCAGAAGATGATACCCTTCTCCATCAATGTACTTTTGAATGTAGTTTTCACAGAAACAGAGTCCATTACCGCATCAACCGCCATTCCACTCAATTGTCGTTGTTCATGTAGCGGAATACCAAGTTTATTGAACGTCTTGATCATTTCCGGATCAAGTTCTTTATCTCCATCTTTAACCGCAGCTTTCTTTGTTGGATCGGCATAGTAAGATATTGCTTGATAATCTATTTCCGGTATACGGAGGTGAGCCCAATGCGGCATCTTTTGATTAATCCAATAGCGGTAAGCATCCAATCGAAAGGCAAGCAACCATTCCGGTTCTTCCTTTTTAGCAGATATCAGCCGAATAGTATCTTCGTTTAGTCCGCGTTGAATCACCTCCGTATCAACGTCGGTCGTAAAACCATACTTATACTTTTCTTCTGCTATCTGTTTTACTAGTTTATTTTGGTCGTTATCTTGCATTATATTTTTAGAAAAAGTTCAATAGAACATATTACGTAGCAAAGATAACACAAGCCTAAGACAATAGAAAATAAATTCATTTATTTTTATTGTTACAACCATGTTTGTTTAGCCAAAAACATCAGGCAAAAAAGAAGGGAGCAATATAAAATAGAGGGTTCAGCCTCAACTATATTGCTCCCGATCGTGTTTACTAAATTTAATAACCTTTCAATTCGATTCACTACTAGCGTTACCGCTCTTTCCTCCCTTTACATCATCATTACTAATAGAATGTTCTGTCTTCTTTACAGCTGCTTTCAAGCTACCTATACGATAACTTATTCCAATACCGTAATAACCCTGAGGAGTTCTAGAAGACGTCCTATTTATAAAATTGGTAGCAGATGTAGTACTGTTGTAAGTATAATGTTTTTCAAATATGTTCGAAGCGAAAGCAGAGATCGTTAATCTATCTTCTTTCATGAAACTACGATTTAATCTAAATGAATAGAATCGATATCCGCTACTTTTTCCTTGCAGCATATAGCTAGGAGTACTACCCCCAAAGTTCACTCCAAGCCGAATTTTAAAAGGCATAGTATATTGAATACCTGACCATAAGTCGGCCGTCCACCCATAGTTCTTCAATCCTTGTGCCGGACTTGTTATATGCGAATAGTACCCACTATAATTCATATATACTTGAAACGTTGATGTAGGATTCCAGTTCATATAACCGCTTAATCCTGTATTACGGCTATGTCCGATATTCTCATAAGTCGTATACATGGCTCCCGAAGAAGCATAGTGCTTATTATCATCAAACCATTCACCATCCTTGCCAATAAGCCGACTGACACTTTCGATGCCATTGTTATTAAATGCATGGGAGAAATTAATATTTAAATTAAATTTCGGAGAAAACGAACTGTAATTCAAATTGAACGTATGCGATTTCTCGCTTTTTAAATCCGAATTACCTTGGCTGATGCTCATCGGAATGCGGTTATCGAAATAAGGATTCAGATTTTCAATACTGGGACGCATAATTCGCATATTATACTCAAATTTGAGGTTCTTGGTTTCGCCTAATTTAAAACTTGCAGTTACCGACGGGACTAAATCGCCATAATGAGTTCTGAAATTAGCATCCGAAGATATGGCTCCCGAAATATATTTCACCCTTTGATTAGTGAACTCATAGCGCAAACCAGGCATCAGCGAAACAGACTTATATTTGAGCGTATAGCTCAGATAGGCTGCAAAAATATCATTCAAGTGTTTGTAATGACTACTTCGATCATTCTGAAATACATAAGATTCGTTATTTCCATCGGCTTGATAAATTTTATCATTACTAGAATTGTTTCGCAAAATATATTTCACGCCTGCGTCTAATTTATGATATTCACTTATAGGAGTTGTATAATCGGCCTGAAAAGTATGCTCTGCCGTACTATTTCTATCATTAGAATAAGTATTGTTTAAGAAAAAGTTCTTAATAATATCCGTACCGGTATTATCTATTATATTATCATAACGAAGATAAGAATCATTCTTCATCGGCTGAGTATTCAATTTGTATGATAACGTAAATATGCGGTCCTTATTTCTTCTGGAAGTACGTTGATAGTCAACACTTCCTTCGATATAATTCCATGAGTTAGATCCCTTTCCTGCACTTCCATATTGATAAGCCAATTGATCGCGAGCTGAATTCCACATCCGGTCCATGCTATTGTTATAATTCCGACTCGAGCTGCCGTACGTGGTAAAAGAAGTAGAAAACAACTGCAAAGAATCCACCTCATAACTCGCTTCAAGTGTTCCGAATTGAAAATTATCGTGCCCCGTTGATTGACCATCTGAATCCAAGAATTTCTGAGTACTCGAGTCATAATTCTCTCTATGGCTTTCGTTAGTTGATTCCGGTTTATTATAATGATTCAAACCATAATTCATGCTCATTGTAAGTTTACCTGTTTTGGTGATGGCATAAATATTTGTACCCTCGCTGCGATTGTTTACCCGCCCATTAATATTGACACTGTAACCTTCCATGCCGCCTTGAGTAGTCACAATATTCAAAATTCCGGCCGTTCCTTCAGCATCATATTTTGCACCAGGCGAAGTAATGACTTCTATCTTTTTGATAGCTGAGGCAGGCATACTTTTAAGAACATCTTTAGGGTTGTTACTCATCATAGTGTTGGGTTTGCCGTTTACATAAATTTTAAAACTGCTGCTACCATTCACTTTGATATTGTCATCTCCATCCACTGTTACGAGTGGCACTTTGCGAAGCATTTCTATTACAGAGTTTGTTTTTGAATCAGGATCCGATTCTATATCATACGATAGTTTATCGACCTCCATCTTTACCAAAGGTTTCTTAGCTACAACCTCCACTCCTTTCAGTGCCGTAGCCTCTTCCTTCAAATAAATTTTTCCCAAATCAAAAGATTTTGAGACAGTTCCTACCTGAAAGTCATGTTTCACGGTCTTTTTACCAATCGAAGAAATCACGAGTACATAGTTTCCCTTGGAAGCTGGCATCTCTATCTTGAAATTTCCGTTATTATCACTGACTGCCATTTTGATTGCTTTCTCCATAACATCACCTTTCTGCACGATTCTCATCGTAGCGTAAGGTTCCGTTGTTTTTGTCAGCGAATCGAGCAATACTCCCTTTATAAACACTTTACTTGAGCCGGTTTCGCTATTTTGGGTAGCCTGTTGGGCATTCATTGTTATCGTCAGAAAAAATAGAGGCAAGAACAATACAAAGAACGATTGTTTTCTCATCTTAATAAAATTAGTTTGTTCGTAAATAATTTGAATATTACTTTATCATACTCTCTTCTCTTCAATAAAAAGTACAAGAAGATGTTTATCTTATTTGTTAGACGCTACCTTTATCTGAATTGTTGCAATTTGCATTGCATATTTAACAAAAAGAAACTTTTCAAGGTTATACATCAGAAGGTTCTGATATTTCAATTAGGTACAAAGAACCTTTGCCACCTCCGTATGACACCATTATGCACTATCTCACAGCATGTTAACGGCACACCAGATACAACGCCAGCGAAAAAAGGTCCCCAAAATCGGCTCGAGAGCATATTGTGGATACGTTATTTTCAGCAGACCTTTGCTTAGAATAATTCTAAATAATGCTCTACAGATAGCTGAGGAATCGATTTACACATAAACAAGAGTGCTCCATCTATTTTTGACAAACATCTCATTCCCGAGAAAAAGTGCCGGAAAAACAAATGCACCCAGTCAACATGTAATGTGTCGAATAGGTTTCTGCCAAATTATTTAGTACTTATCAGCCTCTTTGTTTAAAGCAACACTATGTAAAATAAAAGGTGACAAAACTCTGTATTTCTCTCATAGAATTATCTCATCTTTCAGCAATAACATCTCACATCCATTTTAGGCTACAAGCAACTGGATGACTGATAATTGCGTACCTAATATACCTTTAAATATAGGACAAAGTGAATATCATTAGAAGTTCTGATACTTTTTTATCCAACCTCACCTTACAAGGTACTACAGACAAGTATTTGAGGTATCAACTTGCAGTCAGGTTGTAAATCGAATCAGGATAACAATATAAGGAATAGAACGTAAAGTACTGATACATAGCGAGAAATTCATAAAGACGAAAATAAAAGTTTGTATGTATAAACTTTTATTTTCGTCCTTATGAATTTTTATGTTTGTCCTTATCATTTTTTGAGAACGCAGGTTCGATTTGTGTATCAATAAGTGCCGCTTCGATGTGGTTAAAATAGTATCAGTATCGTCCTCTATATTCACTCTCAGAAATGTGCTGAAAAACGACTTGAGGATAACCCCCTATTGACTGGTGCGTTTCTATGTCAATGGGGTGTGCATCGTATAAAAATGAAAACTTGTTGATCGTTGGTAATTAGAGCAATAGGTCTTTTGGCGAAACGGTCTATATCATGCTAAATTGTCGTATGTTAGTTTTTTCGGTGACGTCCTTAAGTTTTCAAAAAAACTAACATACGACAACATTTTTAGGGGCATATGTCGTTTCGATAACATAAAGAAGACATCCATTCGAGTTTATACGCCGCTTCTATGCAGCTAACGGAAGAATAAACATGCCGATAGATTGTCGTATTTGCTTACCCACCAACTTTCATTTGGAATGAACTACATGTTCAGATGGATAGAACGTGCTAGTTTGTGTAAAAACTGGCCATTAGCTATCTGTAGGGCATTATTTAGAATTATTCTAAGCAAAAGTCTGCTGAAAATAACGTGTCCACAATATGCTCTTGAGCCGATTTTTGGACCTCTTTTCGCTGGCGTTGTATATGGTGTGTCGTTAACATGCTGTGGGATAGTGCATAATGGTGTCATACGGAGGTGGCAAAGGTTCTTTTATTGGCAAAGCAGAAAGATTGAAATATAGCCATTACCGGGCCTTCTGGAAGATTATCTCAAAGGATTTCAATTGAAGTAAAGATAAATTATATGCATATTCCCATACTTTTATCAGTGAGCCAACATATTGATATACAGAGAGATGATGTAACAGGAAGAAGTAGTCACAGTTGTAATGGTGATCTTCTATATATCATAAACATTTAGTAGTAAACAGTCGCTTTTAATAGGCCGTCACTTTGATTAATCAGAAATTATCATTAATATTGTAAACATATTATCTCAACATAAATAACCTATAGCATCAATATCGGGAACAGCAACATCTAAATAAGCTATTAATAAGGAATTACAAACTATTTAATTATATCTCAAGATGAATACAAAAAACACACTAATCTCTTTTGTCATCAGTTATGCAGTAGTACATACTGTGTTTTCGTTTATTTACGGTGACTTAAAATCAACAGCTATAATCTTTTTGAAATCTCTGATACTGTCATTTTGTAGTATCATATTGCCAATATTCATAAATAGACTTTCTAAGAGAAGAAAAAATCCATCTTAAAAAAGAACTCAATTCACGATTGGTCGAAGGTATCGATAATAAACGAAAGGTACAGCTCTTGGGAGAGAAAAGTAATATGCGTGCCTATCTGTGTTTATTAAAAAGAGAAACGGTCTCTCTTACTTTGCAGCAAGAAAGACCGTTTTCTTTTTATTATCGAAAAGTCGATTTAAAGCGTTTGCTTTACTTCTATTTCTTCGTAAGTTTCCAATATATCACCAGTGTGGAGGTCGCTGTAATTTGTTAGGCTTATACCACATTCAAAGTTTGATCCTACCTCTTTAACGTCATCTTTAAAACGCTTCAGGGCGTTGATGGTGCCGTTGAAGATAACAATACCATCGCGAACGACACGGGCTTTGTCGGAACGTTTCACTTTTCCTTCTTTCACCATCGCTCCAGCAACCGTACCTACCTTAGTAATATGGAATACCTGACGAACCTCGATGGTAGCCGTAACAACCTCTTTGACTTGTGGCGCCAACATACCTTCCATGGCATCTCTCACTTCTTCGATAGCCGCGTAGATTACGGAGTAAAGACGAATATCAACGCCTTCTTGTTCGGCAAGCCTACGTGCTGCCGCCGAAGGACGAACCTGGAAGCCGATAATGATAGCATCCGATGCAGCTGCCAACGTAACATCCGATTCGGAAATCTGTCCTACAGCTCCGTGTATAACATTGACTTGTATTTGTTCGGTAGATAGCTTGATAAGCGAATCTTTGAGTGCTTCGATAGAACCGTCTACGTCACCCTTGATGATGACATTGAGTTCTTTGAAGTTGCCCAATGCGATACGGCGTCCCAATTCGTCGAGTGTTACTCGGGTTTGTGTACGCAGTCCCTGTTCGCGTTGTAGTTGCTCGCGTTTATTGGCAAGCTCCCGGGCTTCCTGGTCGGAATCCATTACATGGAACATGTCACCAGCTTGTGGAGCACCGTTTAATCCAAGGATTAATGCCGGTTCTGATGGGCCTGCCGTATCGAGCCGTTTGTTGCGTTCGTTGAACATGGCTTTCACACGGCCGAAACTAGTACCTGCCAAAACGACATCACCGATTTTTAGTGTACCATTTGAAACCAATACGGTTGCAACATAGCCACGACCTTTGTCGAGCGAAGATTCGATGATTGAACCTGTAGCTTTTCTATTAGGATTAGCTTTCAAATCCAGAAGATCTGCCTCGAGAAGAACTTTTTCCATCAGTTCTTTAACACCAACACCCTTTTTGGCCGAAATATCTTGTGATTGATATTTTCCGCCCCACTCTTCGAGTAGGAAATTCATTCCGGCAAGTTCTTCTTTTATTTTGTCGGGATTGGCTCCCGGTTTATCGATCTTATTGATAGCGAAAACGATTGGTACGCCTGCTGCCATGGCATGGTTGATAGCTTCCTTGGTCTGTGGCATTACATGGTCGTCGGCTGCTACAATGATAATAGCGATATCAGTTACTTTCGCTCCTCGGGCACGCATGGCGGTGAAAGCTTCGTGACCCGGCGTATCGAGGAATGTGATGCGGCGTCCATCGGAGAGTTTCACGTTGTAGGCACCGATATGTTGAGTGATACCACCTGCTTCACCGGCAATAACATTCGCTTTTCGGATGTAGTCAAGCAAAGATGTCTTACCGTGATCGACATGTCCCATGACAGTAACAATAGGAGCACGTGGAAGTAAGTCTTCTTCTTTATCTTCTTCTTCGACGATCGCCTGAGCTACTTCGGCACTGACATATTCTGTTTTGAAACCGAATTCCTCGGCAACGAGATTGATTGTCTCTGCATCAAGACGTTGGTTGATGGAAACCATCATGCCGATAGACATACAGGTGCTGATGACCTGATTGACAGAAATATTCATCATGGTAGCCAGCTCATTAGCTGTAACAAACTCAGTCAATTTGATGACTTTGCTGTCTCTTCTGTCTTCCTGTTCTTGCTCTTGTATGCGGTTGGAAGCTAGTTCACGTTTCTCTTTACGATATCTTGAAGTTTTATTTTTTCCTTTATTGGTAAGTCGAGCCAACGTTTCCTTAACTTGCTTTGCAACATCTTCTTCGCTAACTCCTTCTTTGGGAACAGCTCTTTTGAAGCGGTCGTGATTTCTGCGTGGATCTTGATTGCGATTGCCTTCCACTTTTTTCACTCCGTTTCTGTCGTTGCTACCGCTATGTTGATTTCCATTGCGCTGATTGCCACCCGCAGCAGAGACCTTATTGATATCTACCTTTTCGTTGTTGATGCGATTGCGTTTTTTCTTATTTGCGTTAGCGTTACCGCCACTATTTTCTCCTGTTTGAGCGGGTTTGGGGCTTTTGGGGTCATCTTTGCGAATCTCTTTGATGATAGCCTCTTTAATCTGCTTTTTCTGGTCTTGGCGGAGACGTTCTTTTTCCTCGCGTTCTTTACGCTTTTCTTCTTTTGTTTTTTTCTTTGGGCGGGTAGATTGATTTAAAGCATTTAAGTCAATCTGGCCGACAATATTTAATTTCGGCTTTACTGTATTGGCGTGAATAGTAAATACAGCATCCTGCTCTTGCTTCTCTTCTCCTTTAGCGGTTTTGTTTTCTTCTTGAACAGCAGCAGTTTTCATCTTTTCTTTTTTCTCTTCGCGGGTTATATGATTTTGTGAATTGACCGTTGTCGACTGACCGCTGTTGCTTGTGCCTTCGACCGGCTTTGATAGATTTTTTGCCTTCTCCGGCTGTTTTGTCTGTTGTGTCTTAACAGTAGGTGTGGGCTTTATTTCTTCTGACGGAGTTTCAGGAGTATTGTTCTCTTTTATGTCGTTCTTCTCAACCTTCAATACAGGTTCGTTGACAGGCTCTTGAATGACCGGTTTTGCTTCTTCTCTGACAATAGGCTCCACTTGAGGAGCAGGTTGATTATTAGAAACAATACCTTTGGACAAGTTGTTCAAATCGATTTTTCCTACGCTCTTGACATGAGGACGTACTTCACTGGGGATAACAGTTTTGATTACGTTTTCCTTTTTTTGTGCCTCTTTATCCTTTTCAAATTGGTAACCTTCTATCGATACTGAACTTTTACGCTCTTTCGTTTGCCGTTGCTGGGTGAAACGATCCGATTCCATTCGAAGGCTTTTGTCGGTACTAAACTCCTTGACTAGAAGTTCGTACTCTTCTTCCGTAATCTTCGTGTTAGGATTAGACTCTATGTCATACCCTTTTTTTTGTAGAAATTCTACGACCGTAGAGAGTCCTACATTCAAATCTCTTGTTACTTTATTTAATCTAATCGTCATATTTAAATTATAGAATTGATGGAAGCCAAAGACTTACTCTTTCTCGAATTCTTGTTTTAGAATGCGTATTACCTCGTCAACAGTTTCCTCTTCCAAGTCAGTCTTATCAATCAGCATATCGCGCGGTGCACTCAGTACAGATTTAGCGGTGTCGCAACCAATAGTCTTAATGGCATCGATGACCCATCCGTCAATTTCGTCTCTAAACTCATCCAAATAAATATCTTCTTCGTCGGGAGTACTAGCGCCTTCTATCTCACGGAAAACGTCTATAGTATACTCTGTCAACATACTGGCAAGCTTGATATTCAAGCCCCCTTTACCTATAGCAAGCGACACTTCTTCAGGCTTTAGATATACTTCGGCCTTGTGTTCTTCTTCGTTTAATTTGATAGAAGAGATCTTGGCTGGACTTAAAGCGCGCTGTATGAACAATGAAATATTGCTTGTATAGTTGATGACATCAATATTTTCATTTCTTAATTCACGGACAATACCGTGAATACGACTACCTTTTACGCCGACACACGCTCCGACAGGATCTATACGATCATCATACGATTCGACTGCTATTTTGGCACGCTCACCGGGGATACGGGCTATTTTCTTGATAGTGATAAGCCCATCGTTGATTTCGGGTACTTCCAATTCGAACAGTCGCTGAAGAAAAACCGGTGAAGTACGCGACAAAATAATCTTGGCATTGTTGTTCGTGTTGTCTACACGAGCTACAACAGCACGCACTTGTTCACCTTTTCTATAGAAATCGCTTGGTATCTGTTCATTCTTCGGGAGTAAGAGTTCGTTCTCTTCGTCGTCCATCAACAGTATCTCTTTTTTCCAAATCTGATAAACTTCGGCATTGATGATAGAGCCTACTTTATCTATGTATTTGTTATAAATACTATCTTTCTCCAGTTCCAATATCTTTGATGCCAGCGTTTGGCGTAGGTTCAATATTGCTCTTCGGCCAAAAGAAGCGAAGTTCACTTCGTCCGATACCTCTTCGCCTTCTTCGTAGGAAGGATCAATTTTGCGGGCATCAGTTAAACAAATCTCCAAGTTTGGATTTTCCAATTTATCGTCGGCAACGACCTTAAGGTTGCGGCGAATCTCGAAATCGCCCTTATCGGGATTAACGATTACGTCATAGTTCTCATCTGTCCCGAACATCTTTGCTATTACACTGCGGAAGGATTCTTCGAGAACACTCACCAACGTAGCCCTGTCAATATGTTTCAGCTCTTTAAACTCTGAAAAAGTATCGATTAAACTAATCGTTTCTTCTTTCTTGGCCATAGTTATTTAAAACGTATTAAGTATTTTGTATATTTTATTTCATCATAATGGAGTATGATATCCGTCTCTACTAATTTAGGCCGTTTAGAACCCTCGACCTTTTGTTTGGCTTTGACGGTTACCGCTAATTTCTCTTCATCGGCATCTTTCAGTAGACCGGTAATCTTCTTTCCTTCTTTTGTTAGAATATCTACTTCTTTGCCTATATGATTGTAGTATTGTTGTAGTACTTTGAACGGCTGACCGATACCCGCTGAACCGACTTCCAGCTCATAATCTTCTTTATCTCTGCTCAGATGCGATTCGATAAAGCGACTTAGAGCCACGCAATCTTCAATCCATACACCATCTTTGTGATCTATTTCAACAATAATCTTATCGTCGGTGCTAATGTCGATCGATACTAAAAAATAATCTTTTCCTTGCAACCACTCGTCAACAATTTGGCAGACAGCTTTTCTTTCTATCATTTATCAATTATTAAAACAAAAAAAGGAGCCTTAATCGCCCCTCCTCAATCATCTTTTCGATGCAAAGTTATAAATAATCTGTTTATCCACAAAATATTATGAAAAATATATTATATTATTGGACGGTTGAATAAAAAAATCCCGTTTTGCAGAAGCAAAACGGGAAAGTATGATGTCTTTTTCTGTCGATTTTATTTAGCTTCTTCAATATAAGCCAAGATATCACCCTTGTTAACACGCTCACCTTGCTTAACACAAATTTCAACAATTTTGCCGTCGAAGTTTGCTTTCATCGAATCACTGGACCCCCATGGAGTCATCACATAGCAGAATGTATCGTCAGCTGTGTAATTCTTCCCTACGGTCGGCTCGATAGAGGTGGAATCTACATCGATTTCCCATAATATCTGCCCACGTTGGGTAGCTACGACAGGAGTATATTTGGCTCTTTTGACTTTTAGAATTTCTTCGGCCGAAATACCTTTGGACAGAGCAGCCATTTTGGCATTAGCCAATTCTTCATCGAAACGCTTTTTAGCGGAGCCATTTTTATAGTCTCTATATTGCTCGGGATGCATGGCCAGTTCGAAGAGTTCTTCGTCGTCAGGACCGCAATCCCAATCGTTTTTCTTCATTTCTTCGCGGAATTCGTCTAACTTATCGGGATAGAACGATTGAGGATCGGCATCGGTAAATTCACGTTCTTGTTTTTTTGCCAGTTCAATGATCTCGGGAGCTAATTGACCGGGAACTTTGCCACTCTTGCCAAGAATCATTCCCCACATATTATCATCCATTCTAGTGAAACGAGGTTCGTCCATACTCTCGGACAGTAAATTCATGAGAGCTATATTCTTTACGTATTGGCTGAATGGTGTTACTAATGGTGGATAACCCACACGTGGCCAAACATAAGCAACTTCGTTGAAGAGGCGAACCAATAATGCATCTTCGGAGAATGGCTTTAAGTCTTTCTTTTTGCGGTTGTTGTTGATAACATTCATCATGCCTTTCAAGTCGGCCATCATAGAACCCATCATTCCTCCTGGAAGTCCACATCCCAAAAGCAGTGAACTCATTATTTTATTGCCCGAATTGATGAAATAACCGAGCCATTCATCTATGAAAGACTGAGTCATGGTACGTGCTGCCATATAAGCATCCATATTGATATCAGCCACTTTAAATCCGGCGTCTTTCAGCATAGCTTGAACAGAGATAACGTCCGGATGAACTTTTCCCCACGACAAAGGTTCCATTGCCGTATCGATGACATCAGCTCCATTTTTGCAGACTTCAAGCATAGAAGCCATTGACAGTCCCGGACCGCTATGTCCATGGTATTGGATAATTACTTTAGGATGACGTTCCTTAATAGCCTTTACTAACTGACCCAACATTGCGGGACGACCGATACCTGCCATGTCTTTTAAGCAGATTTCGGGAGCACCTGCTTCGATGAGCTGGTCGGCTATCTTGGTATAATATTCTACCGTATGAATAGGGGAGAAAGTAATACACAAAGTAGCTTGGGGGATCATCCCGCCATCCAAAGCATATTTGATGGAAGGAATGATGTTGCGGGTCTCGTTCAAACCACAGAATATTCGAGTGATATCGACACCTTGCGCATGTTTTACCTTATACATCAAACGGCGAACGTCTGCAGGTACAGGATACATACGAAGGGCGTTCAGACCACGGTCGAGCATGTGAGTTTGAATACCGGCATCATGGAACGGTTTAGTGAAAGCACGGACAGAATGATTAGGATTCTCTCCATACAACAAATTGACTTGTTCGAAAGCACCACCGTTCGTTTCGACGCGTGCAAAACATCCCATATCAACAATTAGTGGGGCGATTCGTTCCAGCTGATCTTTACGTGGTTGGTATTTACCCGATGACTGCCACATATCGCGGTAGACAAGACTAAATTTTATTTCTTTCATATTCCTAAATTAAGCGTTATATGACTAATTCTGCTCAAAGATAGGAAGTTTTTGACAAATTAGTGCCTTTTCATCCTGTTTTTTTTGATAAAGTATGGTCGGCTTGTATTAAAATAAAAAAAACGAAATTAATCGGCAAATAAGTTTTAAATTGTAACCAAAAGCGGCGCTGAAATTCCGAATTGTTCATAATTTGAACACTTTGTTTGATTTATTTGAGATGCTATTTTATTTGGAATATTTCTTCATACTTATCGGACTTGGTATAAGGTCGCCAATCGCGCGTAGATTTTCCATTCGGATTGCCGGTGCGAGCAAAAGTAGTCCAATAATTCATCATTTTATCGCTTAATTTATAAGCTTCGACAGGGAAAGGACGCCAACAATATTTGAGTGATCCGAAGACAAACCACAATTCGGATGAATGGAAAGCGCCGGCATTGTCGCCAGGTAGTTTGTAGTCAAAATGATAGATATATGCAGGATGTCGTTTTTGACTTTCAAGTAATAAGCTCCAATCACAAGCGGCTTTTTTCATAACCTCGGGGGCAATATCATCGGTAGTATATCCTATTATATATGGTATATTCAGTTCGTTTCCACTACGGGCTATGTTGTCGAAATTATCGGTAATCAATTGCCCGTCGACTGTAGGGCACAGAACGAGTTGATAACCTTTTTGTTTCCTCATGTAGCTGTTGTATAGTTCAATTAGCTTGTCAGCCGGATAGGCTCTCATTTCTTTGAGCGTGGAGATATTCGCTTCATTAAAAATGGCTTTTCCCACAGTTTCCGATTTTTTGAGCGGCGTTGTTGAGATGATTCCCTGTAGCCCACCTCCACTTTGGATAATAGCCCGTTGGATATAAGGCTTTGCCATTTTAGAAGAAATAAGTGCCTGAACACTTCCCGCTCCCGCACTTTGGCCGAACACTGTTATATTGTTGGGATTGCCGCCGAATGCTACAATATTTTTCTTCACCCATCTGAGTGCGGCGAGTTGATCATATAGTCCGTAATTACCGCTGCCTTTGCCATTTTCTGCAGTGAGTAGAGGATGAGCTAGAAAACCTAAAATCCCTAATCGATAATTGATGGTAACTAAAACAACTCCCTTTTTTGCGAGCTTGTCACCATCGAATTCTATTTCGTGTCCGAAACCTCCCAGATATGCTCCACCGTGTATCCATACCATAACGGGCAGGTTCTTTTGCGTTTCTGGTGCCGTAGTGTAAACATTTAAATAAAGGCAATCTTCACTTCTTACCGGATCGCCCGCTTGATAGAATTCTTTGACGTAATCTACACCAAAGCCCTTATTAGCTCCTATAGGACCATGATCGGCCTGTAATGATGCTGCGCCGAACTTGTCACACTTGCGTATTCCATTCCATGGTTTGACAAGCTGTGGCTGTTTCCATCGCAAACTGCCGATGGGAGGGGCGGCATAGGGAATACCTTTGTAAATAGCAACGGAATGCTCTGAAGGGCTATATACTCCACTGATTTTGCCTCCATCGACTTTTAAGATGGGGGGATTTGTGATAGATTGAGCTGACAGTGTTAATGCATTGAGCGTGCAAAACAGTGTAGCGGCATAAAGTATTAGTCTGTTCATCTCTTTTAGTTTGTTTTATAATTAAGATTTCTGATTATCGAGAATCATCAGCTTGATAATGGAAGCTTGTTTCTCTCGCAATATTAAGGAAAAATAGCGAAAGATTGTTCTTCTTTCGTTCAATAAATTTGCCGATGTGTTTAAAAGATGAAAAAGACCGCATATTTTAGTACGCGGCCTTTAGATAAATCTTCAAGCTAAACGATCTTGTGATTGATTTTAGCTATTGGCGAAAGAAAACCAGATCATCAAGATCAGACCTAGCACGATTAGTGATAAAAACAAAATCTTAACAGTAGAATCTGCCTTTTTCTCAGCCTTTTTGTCTCTAATTTGTTTTTTATTCATGGTATTTTTATTTTATCTTCCCAACAAAGAAAAGATAAAATAATGAATAAAGCAAGATTTCGAGCCGAGAATTTTTATTCGCCGCCCATCATCAAATAAGCTTTAATGAAATCGTCTATCTCACCGTCCATTACACTATTAACGTCGGATGTCTGGTAGTTGGTGCGATGATCTTTTACTCGTCGGTCGTCGAAGACATAACTTCGGATTTGTGACCCCCATTCAATTTTCTTTTTTCCGGCTTCTACTTTGGCTTGTTCTTCCATTCGATGTTTCATCTCTTTATCATATAGGATAGAACGAAGCAATCGCATCGCATTTTCTCTATTCTGTGGCTGGTCTCGAGTTTCTGTATTTTCTACCAATATTTCTTCTTCTTTACCGTTATACGGATCTTTGTATTGATAGCGTAACCGAACCCCCGATTCTACTTTATTGACATTTTGTCCACCCGCACCGCCACAGCGAAAGGTATCCCATGAGACAGCAGCTTGATCAACAGTTATATTAATCGTGTCATCCACAAGAGGTGTGACAAAAACCGATGCAAAGGAGGTCATTCGTTTACCTTGTGCATTGAAAGGTGAAACACGCACTAGACGATGTACACCATTTTCTCCTTTTAGGTAGCCATAGGCATCATCTCCTTCTATGGTCATTGTGCACGACTTGATACCTGCCATGTCACCGTCCAGGATATTGTTGAATTTTGTTTTGTAGTTGTGACGTTCTGCATAACGGGAATACATTCTCATCAGCATAGAAGCCCAATCCTGACTCTCGGTGCCACCGGCACCCGAGTTTATCTTGACTACGCAACTCATTGAATCAGCTTCATCACGTAGCATATTTCTCAATTCCAAGTTTTCTATAGCGGCAAGGGCTTTGCTATATGCTTGGTCAACTTCAATATCGGTAACAATATTCTCTTTGCAATAATCAAATGACAATTGTACTTCTTCGACTAGCATTTTGGCTTCTTGATAGCTGTCAATCCACTTCTTTAGATCTTTTACAATCTTCATTTGTTTTTCTGCCTTTTCTCGATCTTCCCAAAAATCGGGCGCTTGTGTTCGAAGGCTTTCTTCTTCAAATTCTACTTCTTTCCGGTCAACGTCAAAGATACCTCCTCAGCGCATCAGTGCGCTCTTTCACGTCTTTTAGTTGTTCTGCTGTTATCATACAGTAAAATAATTAGTTAAGTTAATAAAAATATGACGATCTCTTCTGCGAATCGCAGTTAGTCTTCATACATTTTTTCTATCTCGTTTTTATAATTTTCTAAAATAACGGCTCGTTTAAGCTTAAGTGTATTGGTCAATTCGTTGCGTTCCATGCTAAACGGAGTGATCAATAGAGTAAAACGTTTGATTTGCTCGTAATGAGCAAATTTTTGTTGTAACGTATCGATGCGTTGCTGATAGAGGGCATCAACATCTTTATTCTTCAGGAGTTCTTCCCTATTGTCGTATTTTATATGATGTTCTTCCGCAAATTTCTCGACGAGTCGGTAATCGGGAACGATTAAAGCCGATACAAATTTACGTTTATCTGCAATGATAGCAATTTGATCGATATACTTGTCAATAGCCAATTGAGATTCGATGGCTTGTGGAACAATGTACTTGCCGTTAGATGTTTTGAATAGGTCTTTAATACGTTCTTTCAGATACAGATGTTTTCCTTTCAGACAACCCGCATCACCGGTATGAAACCACCCGTCCGCATCAAAAGCTGCCGCCGTTGCTTCCGTTTTTTTGTAATATCCTTTGGTTATGGTTTTACCACGTAGCAATATTTCGTCGTTTTCGCCTATCTTGACCTCTATGCCAGGCATCGGAATGCCCACTGAACCTATTTCGTAGCCCGTCTTCCATTCACAAGAGACAGTGGCAGTCGATTCGGTAAGGCCATATCCAACTAACATATCGATACCAACAGAGTGAACAAATTCACAAACTGTATCGTTTACAGCAGCACCTGCTGTCGGAAAGAAATTCCCGCGTTCGATGCCGATTGTTTTCTTCAAAAGATGAATAACCGTTTTCTCGTAAAAGCGGTATTTTAGTTCCAACATTAATGGAGGTTTCTTTCCCGCTCTCAGATAATCGATGTTGTAGGCATGCCCTGTCTTGATAGCGTCAAGCATTAAAGTCTTTCTGATTCCTTTTTCTTGGGCTATTTTTTCTTGAACGCCTATATAAACTTTTTCCCAAAAACGGGGAACGCTACACATTAGGGTGGGGCGAACTTCTTTAATACATGTTTGGATGTCGGCAGGGCGGAGATTAACATAGGTAGTAACACCTTTATGGATGCAGTAGTATACCCAAGCTCTTTCAAAAACATGCGTTAACGGAAGAAAATTTAACGACGTGTCCGCATCGGATATCTTTTTCAATCTGATATCATGAATTCGGAAAGCCTCAATATAATTCGACATGTGCAACATTACACCTTTCGGTTCTCCTGTCGTTCCAGAGGTATAGAGAATATTTGCCAAATCATCGTCTGATGCTCTAGAAATACGTTCTTCAATTTCCTTTTCGTATTTTAGTCCTTTGCCTTTCTCTATAAACTCGTTGAAGTAAATAGACGAATGGTCTCTTGGATCTTTCTTTACTTCAGGATCAAATATGATGAGTTGTTGTAGCGAATTGCATAACCCGAACACAGAGAAAGCGGTATCATATTGAAATTGTTCTCCGACAAAAAGAAATCTGACCTGGGCATCGTTTACTATGTATTGTACTTGTGCCGGAGAGCTGGTTGCATAAAGTGGAATTGTTACAGCCCGATTATCATAGGCTGCAAAATCTGCAATAAGGCACTCGGGCTTATTTTGTGAGAAAACGCCTATGTTTTCGCATTCTTTAATACCTAATTCAAATAAAGCGTTGGCTGTTTGTTTTGCTGCTTGCGAGAATTCGTTCCATGTTATGGGAATCCACTGCGATTTATCGTAATCTCGATAGTATAATGCGTTCTTATCACCATACTTTTCGGCTTGGCGATGAACTAATACAGCTAAATGATGTTCATTCATTACTTTTAATCTATTGAAATTTGTTGCAAAGTTACCCTTAATTTTGCGAACAAAGCAACTTTATTTGTATTTTTGTAAAAAACTTATTGGATTGGATATGGATAAAACATTTTTTTTTGAGAGCGTCAATTTACTGAAATCCCTTATAGAAATCCCTTCTATCAGTACAGAAGAAGAGGTTGCCGCTGATTTTTTGCAACAATACTTGGAGAATGTAGGGATGGAAGTAGGGAGAAAGGGTAATAATATATGGTGTCTTTCACCCAATTTTAGCTTGGATAAGAATACAATCTTACTCAATTCTCACATCGATACGGTGAAACCTACTTCGCAGTGGATGAAAAACCCTTTTAAAGCATTGGAAGTTAATGGAAAACTGTATGGGTTGGGTAGTAATGATGCAGGAGCTAGTTTGGTGAGTTTGTTACGAGTGTTTCTAAATCTCTGCAAGACAACACAGAATTATAATCTCGTTTTTCTGGCAAGTTGTGAGGAAGAGATCTCTGGAGCAGGAGGCGTTGCTGACGTTTTAAATTATTTGCCTCCTATTTCTTTTGCCTTGGTGGGTGAGCCAACAGAAATGCAACCTGCTATTGCCGAACGTGGATTAATGGTGTTGGACGTCATTGCCAAAGGCAAAGCAGGACATGCTGCTCGCGAAGAAGGTATTAATGCTATTTATGAGGCTGTGGATGATATTATTTGGTTTCGCGATTATCGATTTGAAAAGATTTCACCGGTACTTGGTCCGGTCAAGATGACAATGACAGTTGTTCAGGCTGGGACTCAACATAACGTAATTCCCGATCGTTGTGTAATGACAGTTGATGTACGTAGTAATGAATTGTATTCCAATCGGGAATTATTCGAAGAAATTAAGACACATGTGAAAAGCGAGGTTGCTCCTCATTCTTTCAGATTAAACTCTTCGTTTATCGATTTAAATCATCCTTTTGTGAAAAGAGCGATAAAATTAGACCTAAAGCCATTCGGTTCGCCTACATTATCTGATCAATCATTGATGCCTTTTCCCTCTTTAAAGATGGGACCTGGCAAGTCCTCTCGCTCGCATACTGCTGATGAGTTTGTTATGCTGAAAGAAATAGAAGAGGCTATTCCTCTTTATTATCATTTGCTGGACGGGTTGGAACTTTAACGTCCCAACCACTGTTCCGGATTCAATTTCTCGCGTTCTTTGCGTAGCTGGAAGTGAAGAACGGTTCTTCCACCATCTGAAGAATCGGAGTATACTTTTCCAAGTATCTGGCGAGTACTGACATGTTCTCCTTGTCTGACCGAGGCCGAAGATAGATTACAGTATACTGATATATATTCTCCATGACGTACCAACACATTGAACAATCCATTCATTTGGAATACGGCAGATACTTCGCCGCTATAGACAGCACGGGCGCAAGCTCCCGGATGGCCTTGTATATCGATACCTTTGTTATCAAGTTTTACATTATTCATACCCTCTACGGCATATTGTCCATAGTGGCTAATTACAAGGCAGTTACCAGTTATCGGCATTGGCAGTCGGCCCCGATTATCGGCAAAAGTATTCGAAAGCCGCTGATCCACAGAGCTTATTGAAGGTACTGGAGAAGGAGCAGGAGGAGTATAAGTCTTATGTGTCTCACTTTTTCTCACTGGCTTTCTAGTAGAACTGGATGTCTTTGAGGTTCCTGATGCCGCTTCTGCCTTTTCTCTCCGAGCTTCTTCCGCTTCAGCTTTCTCGGCAGCCAAGGCCTCTGCTTTTCTCTGAGCAGCAATTCTTCTTTCTTCTCCTAAACGCCTTTTGCGGGCTTCTTCTTCAGCTCGTTTGCGAGCTTTTTCTATTTCTAAAGTAATCAGACGATCGATTCTGCCATTCAACTGATTCGCTTCTCTGCGCTTTTTGCTAATAAGGCTTTGTAATCCCCGCTGTTTCTTTTGTAATTCACTAACGACTTGTTTCTTTTGCTGCTCTTTTTTCTCCAAAACAGCTTTTTCTCCTTCTCTTTCTTTCATCACACCAACCTTCACTTGCTTTACTTGAACTAATTGATGACGGTGTCCGTTAATGATGCCCTGACGACGTATAATATCTTCACCTTGCAAACGTTGATATGTTGCATATTCTTTGACATAGCGCATTCGGCGGTACATTTGGGATAAAGACTTGGCAGAAAAAATAAACATTAGTTTTTCCTGAATAGTCTTGTTACGGTAAACGTAGTTGACAGAAGAAAGATATCTCATTTTCCTTTCGTTCAGATCGCGTTGCATAGCTTCAAGACGAGCGGAGAGCGTCATCACTTGTCCACTAATAGTCTGCACGTCTCCGTTGATCGTTTCTATATATCTTTTTCTTTCTTCTATTTGTCCATTAAGTGCTTGCAGATGGTAAAGCTGTCCCTTCACATCCTTTTTGGTACTTTTCAACATCTGTTCCGTTGCTGCAATTTGTTTTTGCAGCGCCGAATGTTTTTTTTGCAGATTCGATATCAAAGGAGTCTGCGCATTTAATACGACTGTGATAAATAGACAATAAAATATGATAAAAGAACGTCTCATTGCAATCCTTTCAGAGCTTTAACAAATTCATCTAATGTTACTTTCTTATATTTAGTAGGCACTGCCGTTGGCTGAAGTACCATTTGGTCAGTAGAGAAATCATAAAGTTGTATTCTTGCATCTTTCATCGATCTTAAACCAAAATCACTGCCAGAGACTTCCGAACGTCCTCCCGGTTTGGATGCATCTATCAATAGTTGTTCCAGTTGTGAATAGTTTGAGCCGCTTGGCAAATATCTCATCATCTCTTTTTTGTTGGCTTGTACATACATTTTATCGTGGCGGTCAATAAGTAGCATTTCATTGGGGGTAATATCCAATTTTGCCAATTCAGTACCAAAAATAGGCATTACTATCGATAATTGGATACGTTCTTTAGAAACCATTTTCATCGTACCTTTCAGAGAAAGTCCCATAAAGTTTGCCGGCAATACAAGATGTATTTTAGAAGACAGGTATTTATAGCTAGTACTATCTACCAAACAAGAATCGGGTATTACTTTCGTCTTATCAATAGAATCTTTTAAGATCTTGTTCGAATCATTTTTAACAACAGATTGTGCCAGAGCGCCATTACTGAATGCCAATCCGATTGCCAGACCGATTATATAAATTAATTTATTCTTTTTCATTCCGATATGTATTTTTTCTTTGCTATTTTTTGTTTGAGACTTTTCGACTTACTACCCAGACTCAGTGCTTTTTGCCAATATTTTAATGCATTTTCCATATCCCCTGTCAGGGCATGAATATCACCGCAATGTTCAGTGACCACATTACTAGTACCACCACCGTTTTTCATTGCATTGTCAATATATATCAAAGCTTGGGCATATTTACCTTTAATAAATAGTATCCATGCATAAGTATCTAAGAATGTCGAATTGTTTGGCTCTGCTTTTACAGTCTTATAGCTCATTTCTTCCGCTTTGTCCAATTGGGCATGCTCTTCAGATAGATAATAAGCGTAATTGTTCAAAGCGCTAATATTGTCAGCATTGTATACGAGAGCAGAATCGTATGCCGCGTATGCTTCTTTTTTAGCTAATTTGGAGTAATAAACGTCGCCCATCAGCGCGTAAAAATCAGAGATGACTTCTTTTTTGCTATCACTCGTGACATGTGTCAAAGCTTTTTTGCTAGTGTTAATAGCGTCGTCCGTGCGTCCGGCTTGATTATATGCTATTGCCAAGTAAAAATAGAGTTCAAGAGCATCGGGTGTCGCTTCGATACCTGGTTCACAAATTCGAATTACTGCTTTATAATCTTCTTTTTTAATAGCATTATTCAGTAGCATTAGGCGAGCGGCAACATTGGATGGATCCAGCGCAACAATATGTTCCAACACTGGAAGTGCTTGCATATTCAGTCCTTTTGCAATAAGATAATTGGCATATAGCATGGGGATCTGAACATCTTCAGAATCTTCTCTGATGATTTTATCAAAAAGTCCAATAACTTTAGTGCTGTCTTTCCCGTCATTTTCGTATTGCGATATCAATTCTTTCATGACATCAATTTTTGCTTCCGATGCCACTTTTTTATTGAGAACAAAGAGACTCAGTTGATTTTCGTATTTGTCTTTTTCTCCCGATACTTTATAATAATTAGCTAAAGAATACAGAGCCATTGAGTTATCGGGCTCTGCCGCCAACACTTTATTATATATGCTATACGCTTCAACCTTTTTATTGTTTTGCATATAAGCGTCCGCTAAAAGAACTTGATACCTGTTGTCTTGTGGATATTTTTTTGCCAGACTTTCTATCTCGTTCAAAGCTTGTTTGTTATCGTTCATTTGAATATAAACTTTGAACTTCTCCATGCTTATTTGCTCATTCTTACCCATGACACTTTCTAGTCGGTCAAGTGTTTGAATCATCTTAGGATAGTTAGACTGTTGAGTATATAAGTCAAGCAGGCTAAGTAGCGGATCCCGCCTATTTGGGAAACGCTTGCTCATCAGTTCGAATGTTTCAGTCGCGTTAATACTATCTTCTTGTTGCATATAGAGGCTTGCCAAAGCCTGGTTATACCAATAATTTTGTGGCGCAGCATTTACTGCTGCCTTAAATGCCGACAAGCTTTGAGTATTTTTTTGCAATGTCAAGTAATATTGTCCCAATTCGTACTGGACTTCAGGAGCCCGTGGATTGATTGTTTGACAGTGATATATCATATCGAATGCGGCAGAATACTTTCTTTCACCTTTCAATCGAAGAGCTTCCAGATAGAAATAATCGAATTTACGTTGTTGCTCTGCCGATAGAGTATCTTGGACCACAATTGCGGTAATCTTCGGAGAAGACACAGCAAACTGAGCATGACCTAAAAGGATGCTCCCTATTATCCAAGAGACCATTCCGCTAACGAAACGTTTCATCGGTCGAGTATGTAAATTCTGTTTTCTCATTTATTTAGCTCCAGTATGCCCGAATCCTCCAGCACCTCTTTCAGTTTCTTCCAGCTTATCTTTAGGCTCCCATGTTGCCTGTTCGCAACGGGCAAAAATAATTTGTGCAATTCTTTCACCGTCTTCAATAATGAAAGGTTCATTTGAAAGATTAATAAGGATGATACATAGTTCTCCTCGATAATCGGAGTCGATAGTGCCCGGTGAGTTTAGTACGGTAATTCCTTTTTTAATTGCGAGTCCACTACGTGGTCTTACTTGTGCTTCATATCCTTCCGGAATAGCCATAAACAGTCCTGTAGGAATTAAAGCTCTCTCCAATGGGCCGAGAGTCTTTGGCTCTTGCAGGTTGGCACGGATATCCATACCGGCTGATAACTTGGTAGCATACTCTGGTAGAGGATGTTTTGAATTATTGATTATTTGAACGTTCATTTGCCTTTATTTGTTTCGCAGGCGAAATTAGACAATTTAATATATAAAGACCTTACATTTGTCGTTAAATTAGCTGAATGACTCTTTAGATTGTTCGGTAATAACCTTATTAGCTCCCGAGGTCGGTCTGAATGTCAGTGGATTGTTTTTGACAAAAGATTCAATATGACGCATTCGCTTTTCTTCCAAAATTTCATCTACGGCAATTAATATCCCCGTTTCTTCCACATCGCCGAATCCGTAGTTGATGCCTGTGCCGAACATGCGCATTGTAGGGCTGAGTCCCATGTATGCATTGACCAATGGAGGTATATTGTAATCTAGCTTTCTGATTTCGCGATTCAATATTTTATAGTCTTCCTTGAAAGAATCTTTATTAAACAATTCTTCCAGATCCTTTTCGTTTGTTTCAATGAGTAAAGATTTCTTTGGAGTAATAAGGTTGTCTTTATCGGCAAAATGTTTTTTCAGAAAATAAAGGATCATATCTCTACCCGGTCGGATATAGCTCGGGTACATTGTAACCTTTCCAAAAAAATATTTCACGGTCGGCATGATCACTGTAAGAGCGCCAAGTCCGTCCCATAAATTATCAAGAGCAAACATTCCTTTGCTACCCAAACGAGTGGATTGATATTCCAGCGTTACGAAAGAGCGGGCTAGCTCAATGGTCGTCGGAAGATATTCGTCTATAAACTTTTTAGAGAAATCGAACATATGAGCCGTTGCTAAAATAGGTTCCCCCTTCTCGTCAAACTGTACATCAGTCCCTAATATATATCGGTAACCGCCTAATATTTTTTCTTCTTCCGGATCCCATACAATCAATTGTTTGTATGGATTTTCCATCGTGTCATATTCATCTATGTCAATAGATTTGCCGGTGCCGCCGCCTGCCGCACGAAAAGCTATTTCCCGCAAACGGCCTATTTCTCTCATGATATTGGGTGCGTTGTGGTAAGTAATAATGTATATTTGATTATTACTTTTATTTGTCATTCTGAGTCGTTTGTCCTCGGTTAGTTCGGACTTTAAGATCTCTTTGTCTATTGGCTTAATAATCTCTTCCATATCATGTTTCTGATTTACGATTCCATTTTATATACTATCCCTCTGACATACGCAGCCCATTGCCCAGGCGTTTTACTATGATCAAACGTTTGCCATGGAATAGGTTTTCCAATTGTCAATTCAAAGGTTTTATGTCTATTTTTGAATGCCTCATCTGCCAAATACATCATGGCAACATTGAATTTAATCCCAAAGAATTGGCATAAATTCGAAAGATTATAGAAAAAATTTGAATTTCGACCATTGAAATGTATAGGAACTACATCACGATGAGTTTCCACGCTTTTAGTGATAAATGCCTTTTTCCATTCAACATCCCTAATTACACCTTTATGGCGGCGAGAACAAATTCCTGCAGGAAACATCACCAACTGTTCATCTGAGGCAAAACCTTTTTCAATGATTTTTGGAAAATTTCTAGACTGCTTGCCAGTCTTGTTGATAGGGATAAAAAATGGAGACATACCATACAAAGTCATCAACAAGTCGTTTACTAGAAACTTTATTTTTTCATTATACGCTTTCCCCAGAACTGCAGACAATATCAATCCGTCTTGCGCCCCCAAAGGATGATTGGAAACAAACGTATATAAACCTTCTTTAGGTAGATTCTCACTCTGTTTCACAGATACTTTTACGTCTAGAAAATCCAATGCGGCATTTACAAAAGCCACACCTTGAGTGCTACCATATTCTCTGAGAAACACATTTAGTTCATCTTGATGAGCGATATGCTTCAAATATGATATGAGCATTTTGGGAACATGCTTGTTGGGTACCTTCTCTTGAAGGACTTTGTCTATGTCTATTAAGTGGTCAGAATTTTCTACCATTTTATATATTGCACTATATTTTAGCCTACAAATTTAGAAGTTCTTTTTTATTAATTTCAATATTTTACTATAAAATCGTATTAAAGTATGAGTAAAAGCTCCAAATTAGTTCGGCCTATTGTGTTTTTTGAATATAAAAAACATTTTTTTACATCGTCAAGCTTCAAAGTTTTTATTGATTTTGCCGATCTTTTTCAGATAAATATGTATTTTTGTCACTCGTCATTCAAAAAAATAAATATAATGAATTATAAATATAAAACGCTATGCCTGAACTAGATCTTAATATAAACGAAAAAGATCTTCCGGCTTCTTTTAAAACACGTTTGGTCGATGCTCAGGCAGATCTCGTCCGCTTTGCTCGTAAACTCTCCTCCGACCAAGATGAAATCAATGATTTGGTGCAAGAGACATTATTGAAAGCACTTGATAATGAAGATAAGTTTGAAGTTGGAACCAACTTCCTTGGCTGGATGTATACTATCATGAAAAATATTCATGTAAACAAATGCCGTAAACAGATACAAGATCGTTCTTATATAAACAATGAAGAATCCATTCAGGGAAGAGAGCTACACGATGTTAGTTCCGACTATTCTGAATACAATTATGATATCCAAGAAGTGTATCGTTTACTCAACTCATTGCCGGGAGAGTATAGGGTCGTATTCATGATGCATATCTCCGGTTTTAAATATAAAGAAATAGCAACTAAAATGAATTTACCGCTTGGCACGGTGAAAAGCCATATTTATCTTACTCGTCAGAAATTGCTTCATATTTTTAAAGATTTGAAGTAAATAATATAGAATATACGTTCTATATACCAATCATATAGAATATTTTATGTAACTTTGCAGCCTCAAATTGATAAGGGTAACATGACTACTGACGATTCATTTAATTCTGTCTGTGATTTCATCGCCGAATATGCTGCTCATCTGATGGGTGTAGGTGTACATACCTCTCGAGTGGTACGCAACTCGAAACGCATAGGCGAAGCTTTCGGAGTGGAGGTACAGATGTGTGCTTTTTATAACAATATTATGATTTCTATAACTGATGATGAAACTCATGAATGTTATAATAAGGTGGTTGGCATTTCTTCGCATAGTATAAGTTTTGAGCATAATTCCGAATTAAGTGCTTTAAGTTGGGAAATTTACGACTACCATCTGCCACTTAGTACTATTAAAGAAAAATATCGTACCATTGTACAGGCTCCTCGTATTCATCCGCTATTCGTATTGCTGTTGGTCGGTTTTGCCAATGCTTCCTTCTGTCGTTTGTTTGAGGGCGATGGCATTTCAATGGCAATCGTTTTTTCTGCCACGATGATTGGACTCTACTTGAAGCAGCAAATGTTTGCCAAGCATATCAACTCATTTATTGTATTTATTGTTTCGGCTTTCGTAGCTTCGTTGGCGGCTTCCATCTCTCTTATATTCAAAGATACTACAAGTTCTACGGCAATAGCTACCAGTGTGCTATATTTAGTACCTGGAGTGCCTTTAATCAATGGTATGATCGATATTGTTGAAGGGCATGTGCTGATAGGCTTTTCGCGCCTTACAGAGGCTGCACTGCTTATTATGTGTATTGCTATCGGGCTTTCTTTTACATTGATAATGGTGAAAAATAGTTTGATATAGCTATGATGACAATATTGAATGTGATTCTTGACGGACTTTTTGCTGCTATCGCAGGTATAGGCTTCGGGGCAATATCCGATCCTCCTTTACGAGCATTTAAAATGATTGCCATATTGTCTGCTTTAGGACATGCCTGTCGTTATTGCCTCATGCATTTTCTAGGATTCGATATTGCTACTGCTTCTTTGTTCGGTGCCATTGTTATTGGTTTTGGAAGCATGTGGCTTGGCAAAAAAGTATACTGTCCCCTTACGGTACTCTATATACCGGCACTACTACCCATGATTCCCGGGAAGTTTGCTTATAATATGGTCTTTTCTCTTTTGATGAGTCTGCAGACAGTGAAAGAACCCGGCATGTTGAATAAATACATGGAAGCTTTTTTTTCCAATACCTTAGTTACATGTACCGTCGTCTTTATGCTTGCTATTGGGGCTACTTTGCCAATATTACTATTTCCTAAAATTACTTTCTCTATCACCCGACACAAAAATAAATTTTGAAGTTTATGGATATTTTTTGGAAAACTATCGCGTTATATAATTCGGCCACATGGATTTATCAGCTCATTATTTTGTTGGTCGGTTGTATTGCTACTGTAGCATTGATCATTAAGCCTACCCGTTGCACGAAGTGGGTTATGAAATCTTATATTCTTCTTCTTTATTTATGGATTTCTATCATCTACTATTACATCTATTGTGATGCTAGAAATTACAATGGTATCATGGCTCTTTTTTGGGGAGTGATGGCTATTATATGGATATGGGATATGATATCAGGATATACTACGTTCGAAAGAACCCGCAAGTACGACAAGCTTTCTTATTTTTTATTGGCAATGCCTTTTTGCTACCCGCTCATCTCATTGGCTCGTGGTCTTTCTTTTCCCGAAATAACGTCGCCGGTAATGCCATGTTCAGTAGTCACGTTTACGATAGGGCTATTGTTACTGCATTCCAAAAAAGTGAATATTTTTCTTGTCCTTTTTCTTTGTCACTGGTCTCTCATCGGACTGACTAAAACGTACTTTTTTCATATTCCCGAAGATTTTCTCTTGGCGAGTGCTTCGATACCGGCATTGTATTTGTTCTTCCGCGAATATTTCTTATCGAATCTTAAGACAGAAACCAAACCAAAGGCAAAATACATTAATTGGTTGCTTATTTTGGTCTGTGGTATTTTGGGGATAGTGCTTATTTCTACCCTTCTTTTGGAACTCGGACCGGTAAAATAGATAAGCGGTGTGCCGAAGTCTTTTTCAATATGCTTAAATTAGACAAACGGCAAGCACTTTTTTTTACCTTTCTTTTTATCCCGAACTCAAGTATGAATTATTCAGGTAATGGTAGTTCTACAACCTTTTTATTGTTCCAACAGTTCCTGTCACCTTATCTTATTGACTATAAGTGATATATGCTGGAACGGTCTGTTTTCGGAACTTCAAAATGGTATTATATTTCTCATTGTTAGCGTGTTATGAAACATGGATCGTCCGCTTCGCCTATCTCATCACTCGGTATCTGCCGTATGTGCACCGTGTGGAAACTCCCGAGTGTGGGAAAATAGATGCTGCTGTTGCGTGGCCCCTCTCGCTCGAGTAGAGGATATTTTCCACTGCACAACTCTTTGAGACGTCTTACGGCGGTAGGGCGTGTCAATCCGCACAGACTTTCGAACTCCCGGCGAGTGATGAAGGAATGGTCTTTGAAAAAATCGGTGAGCAATGCTTCAATCTCAATGTCCGAATATTCTATCGAATGATGTTTGAGGCGAGTGCTTTCGAATTTGGCTTTTCTGTTGATATCGCCAATGAGTTTTTTGCGAGGCCTGAAATAGACGTCGGTCACTTCGAGGTTGGTAGCGTTTATGGCTTTCCTCTTTATCGCATTCGGTCCCGAAATCCCTACTGAGAAAGTACCGAGATCGCCCAGTTGCACACTTTCTCCTTCGGACAGATGAAGCTTGATTTGCGAAACGATTCCGTCCATAATGAGCGATACGTCACCCGGCGTTGCCGATGAAGCATACTCCAAATCATTTTTCAATTGGTCGTAGGTAATGACTCCTTTACTTACCGCCCGTGCATGGAAATGGTCGGGCTCTTCTTCTCTGGGAGAAGGCGTTTTGTACACATCGTATTTAATCATGGTTCTCGTATTTAAGATATTTTTGTTGGTTAATCAAGGTTTTGTCGTTCCACATATGTGATTCGATCAACTCACATATGTGAGTTGATCGAATCACATATGTGGAACGACATTCTTCTCAGGACAACAGGGCTGACGCATTAAGAATTTAGATTTTGCATCCAACTAGAATCCAATAGTTCTATCCTGTAATTTTCATCCCATCCTGCAAGTTTTCTTTTCATTTTGAAGCTCCCCTTTCTTTGGCTGTTTTTTATTTGGGCGAGTGCGATCTTGCTGATGAGGGAGAAATTCTGCGCCGCATTCTTTCTTTTTCTGGTATCGTCTTTGTTAAAGGTTACGTCCAACTGCCAATGCAGATTGTTCTCTATGCTCCAATGCGTCCTTATAGCCTGCATGATTCTGTCCGAATCCAAAGGTAGGGATGTTATATAATAATGTTTTTCCTCTACCGTTTTCTTGCTTTTCAGCTGAGTCGTAATCTTTGTCTGACAAACGACGGAACGGACACCTTCCCACCCTAAAATTTCACCTGTCATCCCATTGTTATATACCTGGCAATATCTCCTTTCCTTCCGTCCATGACTGCATTCCTCTGTGTATGAAGCCTGGTATCTGGTTGGTGGTATATGCCCGTGTCCATTGATCTTATTCCCATTAAAGTCGATACCTGTGAAGTAGCTTTTTATCTCATTATGCAGTTTCTTTTGGTTGTCTTTCACACAGATGACAAAGTCCGCCTTGTTTTTTATGATCGTTTCAACTATTTCATGCTGACAACCCATGGCGTCTATGGTCACTACACATCCCGACAAATCTAAAGCCTTTATCAGTTTCGGAATGGCTTTTATTTCATTGCTTTTCTTGCCCACCTTCTCCTGCCCAAGTGTAACGCCATTGGATGCAGCCCATGCACTGACCATACGTAAAGGCTCAAAACTGCCGTCTTTCTTTTCCACTCTTGCACCACATATTTCCTTCCCGTCTATTGCAACTATACCACTATATTTTCCACATATCTCATGAATCCACATCCTGAAACCACGTTCAAGTTCCTTTGGATCAAGAATGGAGAAAACTCTGTTAAAGGTATCATGGGAAGGAACACCTTTAAAGCCCTTTATACGGGAACGGAGAAAGGGCTCTTTCATTTTGCCGAATTCCGCTACTTCATACCAGCTTTCAGCACCGCAAACTACCGCGGCCATTGTAATATAAAAAATACACCCCAAACTGTGCTCCTTTAAATGATCCCTTCTGGGGTCTTCTACTTCTCTTAATATCGTTACTAAGTCCATATCGTTTATTTGTTTAATGTAAAAAGTTATACAAATATAGTAAATAATAATGACATATATGCACATATAATAAACTATATATCAATACATTAAGTTAATAATACATAATGGGAAATAAACAAACTGAATTCTTAATGCGTCAGCCCTGTCAGGACAAAGATATAAAATCTTTCTGACGTGAACCAACTTTCGTCAGTATGTCTCACAGAGCTCAGGGGGGTACTTACAGATATTTGGGAAACCCCTTTATAGTGTTATATATTTGCCGAAAATTCATCAAATAAATAACAATATGAAATTAAACATGCAAAACGGCATTGCTGCCGATGGAGTAAAAGAGCCTTTTTTGAAAGGTATCATGGAACGTTTAAAAGTATTTTTGGCAGAGCACTATGACTTTCGTTACAACACCGTGGCGGATACGTACGAATGTAGAGCGCGCCAATGGCAACACGATTTTGTTGAAATGGACCGACGCGTTCGCAACGATATCGTTTTATCGGCTTTAGTTCGGGTGTCGACTGTATCGATCGGGATGTGATGCGTATCATCGAATCTTCATTCACTCCGGCCTATAACCCCACAGGAGTACATCAACGTCCTTCCCCCATGGGATGGCAGGGATCGAATTAAAGAGTTGGCGGGACGAATAAGCGATGACAACTTGTGGAATATGGTCTTTCACCGGTGGCTGTTGGCCGTGGTGGCTCAATGGATGCAAAAGTGCACCAAATTCGGCAACAGTATGGTACTTGTACTGATACATAGACGTCACGGGACGAAGAAATCGTCTTTTTGCCGTCTGTTGCTTCCCCTGTGCTTCGTTCTTATTTTATAGAAGAGTTTGACACCGAATCCAAATCCGCTTCGAAAGTAATGGCGAAGTTTGCCCTTGTCAATTTGGACGAGATTCGCAAGTATTCTTTGCCACAAATGGAACGGTTGAAAAATTTGATTCAACTTCCTCAAATAAATGTGGCGAGGCCTTATCGTGGAAGCTACCAACACTTCGACCGGATGGCTTCGTTTATCGGTACTTCCAACCATGCGGATATCCTTACCGATCCGACGGGGAGCCGCCGTTTTTTCCCGATCGAGTTGGAAGACCGTATCGGTAAATTCAAAATCTCGTACAAACAATTGTATGCACAGCTCAAAACGGAACTGCGCGGTGGAGCCCGTTATTGGTATACCCCTCACGAAGAGGCTTTGATTACGGAACGCAATAAACGCTTTTATCGTCGCCCGCACGAAGAAGGGCTTTTCTTCAGTCTGTTCCGTCTTCCCCGTAAGGGTGAACGGGCGGAGGAATACAGCATTCACCTCTTGTATGAGAACATGCGCAAGGTCAGTCCGGCTACGATGCGCGACATTTCGATTCATCTGTTCGCCCGACATTTGGCAATGATCGGCGTAGAAAGCAGACACAGCCATTCCGGTTCTGTCTATTCGGTCATTCGCATATGATCGCTATCAGGGGCATTGTGCCGCCGGAAAACGTAAGCGTCTCGGCGATTATGCCTTTTCCGTTTATCTCCCTCTCGTTACCTTTGCGGTGAATTAAAAATGAAATTAGAAATGGTAAGATCAAAAACAGCAGAGATGCGATTCCGGCATGTATGGAAGATGTTCGGAAAGGAACTCACAGTGAATTATCATTGCAGTTTATCAGAAATTGCAGCTAAAAACCGTACGGACTTGAATGGGATGCGCAGCTGGATGCTCGACCGTGGACATTCGGTATCCCAATTAAAGAAAGAGGTTCTCCATCGCTATTACGGCGGCTCCATACCCGACGTCAAGGAGGCGGGGCGGATGTTCACGCCGATAGTGGCGTCCGGTATTCCGAAAGCGGGGCCTTCACTACTGGGCATCCATATCACCTTCAACAGCGGTACGAGCGTCACCGTCAAAGAGGCGACTCCCGAGGGTATAATGGGCCTGATCCTGAGTTACGAAAGAATGGAGGGCGAGTTATGTACTCTTTGACGTCAAGCAACAAATATTACTTGTATCAAGGGTATGTCCGAATGAATCGGGGTATTGACGGACTTTACAAGATGATACGTTCTGAGATGAAGGAGCTCTCTCCCGTTTCGGGTGACGCGTTCATCTTCTTCGGAAAGAAAAGACAAAGCGTGAAGATACTCAAGTGGGACGGCGACGGTTTTTTGCTGTATTACAAACGGCTTGAGGGCGGCAGTTTCGAAGTGCCCGTTTTCAACCCGCGTACGGGCAATTACGAGATCGGGTGGAACACACTCTCCTTTATTCTCAGCGGAGTATCGCTGAAGTCCGTAAGACTGCGAAAGCGTTTCCGAATATAGCTGAAAGGTCCTGTTTATAGTAGATTAATCACAAAAAAAGTCGAGCTTTTCGTTTGATATTCCGGTGATTTTTGGTACCTTTGTACTATGAGAAAGGATGAGATTGTCGAACTGTTGAAGCAGCAAATAGGCAGCTATAAAAAGCTGATTGATGATTTACGCGAACAAGAGAAAAGACAATCCGAGCAAATCACGGAACTTATAGCAGAAGTGGCATCCCTGAGGGAGGCGCTTCTTCAGAAAGGTGAATCCCTGAGCAAACAGAAACGCGTCTGCAAGGGACTGGGCAAACTGATTGCCGTCACATCCGAGAAACAGCTCCCCCCGCCGGCACTTCTTACCGATGAGGAAAGACGGCGGCAGGAAGAGGAAAGAAGCCTTCAGAGGAAGGGCCGGAAGAACAACGGGGCCAGACGTGACATGCACGCGGACATGGAGGTGGAAGAACACGACATCTACCCCGAGCAGGCGGAGTTCGACAGGAACAAGGCTCGGCCGTTGTCGGAGAAGCTGCGTATATCCATCCGTTACGAATGCGTGCCCATGCGTTTCATTAAACACGTCTACAACATCCACTCTTATACACAAGACGGCCGCGTCTATACGGGCAAGACTCCCCCTTCGGCTTTCTTGAACTCCAATTACGACGCCTCCTTTATCGCCGGACTGATGGAGCTTCGCTACATACAATCCGTACCGATGGAACGAATCATCGGTTATTTTGAAAACCATGGCTTCACTCTGAAAAAGCCTACCGCCCATAAGCTGATCGAAAGAGCGTCCCTGTTGTTGGAGAATCTCTACAAGTGTACCGCACAAACCGTTCTCCGGGATAATTATATCTCCGCCGATGAGACGTATTACAAAATACTCGTCAGGGAGAAGAACGGCAAGGGTCGCGGAGTCAGAAAAGGGTACCTGTGGGTAATCATCGGAATGAGGAGTAAGCTGTTGTATGTACTTTACCAAGACGGTTCCCGGTCGGAAGATGTGATTCTTCGAGAGTTGGAAGACTACAGGGGCGTCATACAGAGCGACGGCTACTCTCCCTATCGGAAACTTCAAAAAGAAGGTTATCCCCATATCACGCGAATAGCCTGCCTGCAACACGTCAAACGGAAATTTATTGATTGCGGTGAGGACGAAGAGGCCGGAAAGATGGTGGGGTTGATCAATAAGCTGTATCACCGGGAGCACAAACATCGAATCGGAGAAAAGAACTGGACGGAAGAGAAGAATCGTAGATTCCGAAACGAATATGCTCCTCCGGTCCTGGAAGAAATAAGGGCGCACCTCGATCGGATAGAATCAGGTCCCGGCCTGCTTCCCAAAAGCGAGCTATACGCGGCGGTCATCTATATGAGAAATGAATGGGACGCCATCGAGAACATCTTCAAGCACGGGGCGACAAGGCTGGACAATAATACGGTAGAGCGGATGAACCGTTACTTCTCAATCTCAAGAAGGAACTCTCTGTTTTTCGGCAGCCATAAAGGGGCCGAAAGGGGAGCCATACTCTACACGCTGGCATTGTCATGTCGCATGAATGGAATAAATCTGTTCCAATATCTCACCGATATCATCAACACGACAGCAGAGTGGCAACCCAACACGCCACTGGAAAAATATCGGGAACTACTTCCTGACAGATACAAAAAAGACTCATAAATAAAGGATTGTATTTTTTATTTTAAGAACAACGCATAATCGCGGAGACGCTTACCGGAAAACAGTGACAACTGCGAGACTCAACTTTCATAAATAGCTGTATGACAGATAAATAATACCTTTTTCAGGTCCCGTCCTAGCCCCTGTCATACATAATGTATTGATTGATAAGCATTTGACGTGACGGGGATGTTTACGAAACTTGATTTCCTACATCGAACTGAAATACTACATATCGCTTTGAGAAGCTGTTTTGAATTTTTATCGAAAGTCTTTTGAGATTCTTTTTCTAAAAATTCAAAACAACTTCTTCAATACTTCTTAAGTATTTCACTCCACACTTTATATCCTGCCGGCGTCAGATGTAAGCCATCGACAGTGAGCTCCGGGCGCATAATATGAGTGCCGGGGATAACAAACGAAGGGAATAGATTAATGTAAACAAGTCCGCGGTCGGCAGCCATCCGGCACAATTGCTCGTTAACAGCTACTATCGTTTCCGTTTTTCCTTCCATCGTATGCCAACGATGAAAAGACTCGTTGATAGGCAGCAAACTTTCGATATATAGTTTGGTATGTGGCAATTCAGTGCGAATTTTGTCGACCAATATGTTGACCAATTTCACAACACTGTCTGCCGAAAGTCCATGAGACACATCATTGACCCCCGCCAATAGAAAGATTTTTCGGGGATTGCCGGGTACAATCTGATAAAGCCGATCGTACATACCCATCGCATCATCTCCTATAATGCCACGATTGACATAATATCCCTTCAATTTGCCGGTAAGTCGCAAATTCCAATTACCGCCAAACTCTGTCAGACTATTGCCCAACAGGACAATATCCGAATGACAAATCGGAGGCAAACTATCAAACAACGCCACACGCTGCTTATAATGCAAACTATGCATAGATACTTTAGAAAGATTTTGCTGTGCCGAACAAGTAGTTGCGGCACAGCAAAACAATAGAGCTGTTATTAAGAGTTGTTTCATTTCCTTACTTTGGATCTGCCCATATCAGGAATGATAGAAGCAGCAACGGCATTGGCTACCAATGAACGAAGTTGTATACAGTCGCCGGCATCATTGGGATGCACCCGATTGGTAAGCAATATCACTGCTACATCATTATCCGGATCGATAACAATGGATGTACCCGTATAACCGGTATGTCCATAAGTATCGGGTCCAAGCAAATCTCCATTATTCGAAGCATAAGGTGAGAATATATCCCAACCCAACGTACGTCCCAAAGGAGCTACACAACGAGGGACCGTACGCATAGCCTTCACGCCAAGCGGACTAAGGATGCGATGACCATTCCATTCACCGCCATTCTGCAATGCAGCTACCAAGACAGCAATATCATCTGCCGAGGAGAAGACTCCCGCATTGCCCGATATTCCACCATTCATGATACGGGCTAAAGGATCGTGTACCACACCTTGAAGCACAGAGCCGTCGGGTTGCTTCTCTGTCGGCGCACAAAGTTCACAAAGTTTGCTATCGGGATTATAATCCGTATGCGTCATACCAAGTACATCGAAAATATTCTTTTTGGCAAAGTCGCGTAAATTCTGTCCGGATATTGTTTCAATGATACGTTGCAGTGTAATGTAGTTCAGACAACTATATTGGAAGTCCGTTTCGGGTTTGAAATCGCGCTTACAATGCGAAATATAATCAATAACGCCATCGCGATTGGGCGAACCGTACTTCCGCTTTAAAGAATCGACGGGAGCATAGGGCGGAAGTCCCGAAGAATGAGTCATAATGTCGACTATGCGTATAGAGGTCGTTCCATCTTTGGCATCTTTCCAATCCTGAAAACCGGGGATATAATGATTAACTCTATCTAGCAGCCTCAACTGTCCTCTTTCTATCAGAATCATGGCCGAGATTGCCGTAGACATGGACTTACTGCACGAAGCCATATCGAACACGGTATTGGTGGTCATAGGCAATTGCTTGGGATAGATTTCTTTGTTGCCATAAGCTTTAAGCCAAGCCATCTTTCCATGACGAACAACGGCTAATACAGCACCCGGAATATCCTTGTGTTGGATAGCTTTCAGAATAGCGGCATCGGCATTAGCGAGCCGGGAAGCATCGAGACCTACCGAAGCAGGAGACACACGCTGCAATGGTTGCGCTCCAATAAAAAGCGACACGAGCAGTAGCTGCAATAATAGACTTAATTTTTTCATCTTCTTTCTTGGGTTTATTCTTTTGCGTTTCCGCGATAATTGTCAATAGCATCCTTTACAGACCCATGCATCATAAGCAAAGTACGTGCCTTACCGTAATCGACTCCCAACTCGTCAACAATCATCCGAGTACCGCGATCGACCAGTTTTTTGTTCGTAAGCTGCATATTAACCATCTTATTGCCCTTCACTCTACCAAGCCTGATCATTACGCTGGTAGTTATCATATTCAATATCATTTTTTGTCCCGTTCCCGATTTCATTCTCGAACTGCCGGTGACAAATTCCGGCCCTACAATCATCTCAATGGGAATATCGGATTCGGCAGCCATCGGACTATCGGGATTGCTCGTGATACATGCCGTAAGAATTTCATGTTCGCGGGCAGAATGAAGTGCTCCGATGACATAAGGAGTGGTACCCGAAGCAGCAATTCCTATAACAGTATCTTTCGTATCGATATGATGTTCCAACAATTCCTGCCAGCCTCTCTCCAAGTCGTCTTCGGCATTTTCGACAGGATTGCGCAATGCCGTATCACCACCGGCAATAAGCCCGATGACCAACGTAGGAGGCATTCCAAAGGTAGGTGGTATCTCGGAAGCATCGAGCACGCCAAGGCGACCACTGGTGCCTGCCCCCAAATAAAAGATACGCCCTCCCCTCTTCATGCGAGGCACGATCTGCGTCACTAATTTCTCTATTTGCGGAATCGCCTTTTTTACCGCCAAAGCAATCTTTTGATCTTCGGTATTAATGTCTTCCAACAACTCCTTCACCGATTTTTTCTCCAAATCGTTATAAAGCGAAGGCTGTTCGGATATCTTAATAAATGCCATAAGTTATTTAAATCTTTATTTTTGTTCTGTATGGTACTTTATCAGCCCCTCCATAGGGCTTCTTTCTACCTCTCCCAATTTTAGTCCCATTGCCTTGCAAGCCTCATCAAGCTGTTCGTGGAAGAAATAGGCAATAGAGCCGATAAAATGAATGGGATAACTGTCATATCCTTCATATTGCATCACATTCCGTTTCAAGAACGATTTAAAATTATCGACAAGCATAGCCCGAATAGCCGGATCTGCTATATTCTCTTCGTAGAAGATAGACAAACTTGCCAAGAATCGATTAGGAAAAGGTTTGCAATACACTCTGTTGATGATCTCGGCCCGAGTCATCGGGAACTTGATAAAGAACTTCTTCTGCAACTCAACAGACAATTGATTCTTGAGAATATCGCCAATCAATATCTTACCCAATACAGCACCGCTTCCTTCATCACCCAAAATAAATCCAAGCGGTGATACGTTCTCTACTATATTCTGTCCATCATAAAGACAAGAATTGGAACCCGTACCTATTATACAAGCAATACCCGGTTTATGCCCGCAAAGTCCACGTGCAGCTGCCAGCATATCGCTATTTACTTCGAAACTTCGTTTAACTCTAATAAACTGGCCGATCGCCTCTTTTACAATCGCTATCTTATCGGGAAATGCACACCCTGCGCCATAAAAGTAAAGTTCATCAACTTCACTTAAAGACAACCGAGGTATCAACGCTTCTTTAATTTCATTACGTATTTCCTCTTGCGATTGAAAAAAAGGATTCGTTCCCTTTGTTGATATTTTCTGTATCAACTTACCTTTTTCTAATACACTCCAATCTGTTTTCGTAGAGCCACTGTCTGCTAGTAATATCATAGTTTAATATATATTTTCTTTTTGTACAAAATATGACCAATACCCCAGTTGATACCAACAAAGAGCAGGGCATAAATAAGTGAGGCAAATTTGCCTCCCACGACCGGCATAAACACATTATAATAAAGTACACTCTGTATTGTCTGATTCTCGCCCGAGAAAAAGTGGAACATGCTCATCGGCAGAATAAGTATATCTGCCAAAACATACAGGAATAACGGATTGACACCGAAAGATTCAAAAAATCGAGTAGCACCGTTGACACAACCTTTCTTATCAATGCACCATATCAATATAGCGAGCAGACTGGAAGCCAATCCACATGTGGTCAAAGCAAAAGTAGGTGTCCATATTTTTTTGCTTAATGGGCAGCCGTAACTTAAAAGCAAACCGGAGAAAGTAAGCAATACGCCAATAATAAACAGACGTTCGATCTTATCGTTGATATCCTTTACCTGCATCATGATTTTGCCTACACAAAAGCCTATAAGTACATGTCCCAGTGCAGGTATAGTGCTTAAAATACCTTCAGGATCAATAACCTCCCACTTATAAAGATGTTTTTCTCCTAAAATAGCTGCATCAAAACGATAAAGAATATTGGTATGATCGCAAGCAAATCCGTTGCCGGTAATAAGAATAATGAAATAACCGATAAAAAGCACGGCTATAAGCCAAGGAATGTACTTATGCTTCATGGTTAAAGCAATAATGGCAGATAGTCCATAACAAATAGCCAAACGAGGCATAACACCCAAAATACGTAAATGATCGAGTGTATTGCAAGAAACACCAAAACGTTCGAAAAAAGACATTCCGGCATGCTCCGGTGCCATCCAACTAGCGGTAAACATAAAGATCCATGAGATAGCCAATCCTATAAGCCATATCAAAGCAGTTCTCTTCAATATTTTAAGACCCGCTTTCCCGGTAAATTCAAAATGGTATTTGCTTAACGACAAGTAAGTAGTAATACCCATCATAAACATAAAGAAGGGGAAGACCAAGTCCGTAGGAGTCAATCCTATCCATTTGGCATGCTCCAATGGAGCAAAAGTATTATCACCACCGGGATTATTCACTAGAATCATTCCGGCAATTGTGATGCCGCGCATCACATCCAAAGCAAGAAGCCTTTTTTTTGAAGTAGCAGATGTTTCCATTGTCAATATATTATTTAATTATTATCACTTTTCGTGGGCCTAGTACATTCATTAACCAGATAAACGATTGAAACGTACGGAATGCCCGAATTGGTGGTCAGACCTATTTCGCATGTTCTACTATTACTATAACCTGTCACTATTTTCTCTTTTTCTATTTGAGGACGCAACTTACGCAACGCATAAGCATTGACCTCGGGCTGAGTAAATCCTTTGTCGCCGGCAAAGCCGCAGCACCCCACCCCTTCGGGAATCAATACATGCGAAGAACAACGCTTGACCAAATCTATGAGCATATCTCCGACTTCCATTAAACGAGTAGAGCAGGTAATATGTACGGCAACAGGACGATCTATTTGCGAGAAAATCAATTTGTCCAGCAAATAGGTATAAATAAACTCTACCGGTTCGTAAAGCTTCATCTTAGTCATCTTCTTCCTCATCCGATGCAAGCAAGGACTTTGATCGCAAAGGACAGGATATTTTCCTTCATCGGAAGCAGCCCATAATGCGGCTTCCAAATCAGCAGTTTTGCGGTCGGCAACATCAGGCATTCCTTTGCTCTCCCATATCGTACCACAGCAAAGGCTATCCATCTCTTGAGGGAATATCACTTCGTAGCCCGCTTTCTGAAGTAAAGCGACCATTTCTTCGGCTAAAGGACGACGAACGGGAGACTTACCGGCCAATCCCATTGTCTGATTGATACAACTAGGGAAATAAACGACTTTCAACGGTTCGACCTTTTGCCGTATCTTAGGTATCTTATATCCTTTGGGGATAGAAGGAGTCCAAAGAGGAAGCCCAAAAGTATGGTGAAATTCTTTTCCAAATCGGGTCATGCCGTTTGTTCCAATCAAACGATGCGCCCCATCGGCACAATCTAAACCGATGCGCATAACCGATTTCAC
Organism: uncultured Bacteroides sp.; assembly: GCA_963676865.2. Classification (GTDB taxonomy): domain Bacteria; phylum Bacteroidota; class Bacteroidia; order Bacteroidales; family Bacteroidaceae; genus JAAYUD01. Next base: position 1,382,919 of record CAXXSS010000001.1, read on the forward strand.
AGGTGAGAAATGATTTGCAACATACTTGCCAAGATGATACCCCACACTGGACGAAGGCAATAAAGCCCGACGTATTTCATGAGTCAAATCCGCCACATTAATACCCATCGGGCAAGACGTTGAACAAAGTCCATCGCCGGCACAAGTTTGATTGCCCGGATAACGATATTGATCGGTGAGTGTTTTAAGACGTTTGGCATCCTCTCCCGTATCCTTCAATCGAGACAATTCACGTTGCAAAACAATTCGAGTACGTGATGAAAGTGAGAAGCCACAGGTGAGGCAATTTACTTCACAGAAGCCACACTCAATACATTTATTAAGTTTATCATAGATATGCTCCGACTCTTCACCAAGTTCCCCTTCGGGTCTCATCACCGGCAACGGTTTAAAATGCTTTAAGTGGCATTTTGGATCGTCATTGAAGATCACATCCGGATTAATTAATCCTTCGGGATCGAAAAGATGCTTGATACGCAGCATAAGAGAATATGCTTTTTCGCCCCACTCATACTTAACAAAAGGTGCCATATTGCGGCCGGTACCATGTTCGGCCTTCAAAGAGCCATCATACTTTTCGACCACCATTTTCACGACATCGTCAATGAGCGCTTCATAGCGTTTCACTTCACTATCGGTGTCGAATGATTGATTGATAATGAAATGAAAATTGCCTTCCAGAGCATGACCGTAAATACAAGAATCGGCATACCCATGCTTATCTAACAAATCGGACAGTTGAACAGTAGCATCGGGCAAATCGGCAATATGAAATGCAATATCTTCTATTAAGCAGGTAGTGCCCTTCTTTCTCATACCACCCACAGCAGGGAATACTCCCGAACGAATGGCCCAATAGTTAGAATACTCTGTAGGATCGTCTGTAAAATGGAAAGGTTGAAAAGTAGGATAAGGTTCAAGCGCCTTTTCGATAGCCGATATATTGGCTTCCAGTTCTACTTTAGAAAGTGCCTCCGTTTCGGTGAGAATGGCAGTCAGTCCTTCGCCTGTCGTATCATTGACAGATGCCAGAGACCTCTTATCCAGCAGTTCAGCAGCAGACACTTTTATTTTTTTCATGGCAACTACAGCAGTAGCTGCCTCTCTGATATCATTGAAGTAAATAAGTGCACTTGCCCGATAAGGATATATCGGAGCCGTTTTCATTGTCACTTCGCTCAAGAAGGCCAATGTTCCTTCAGAGCCGACCAACAAATGAGCAATAATATCGAAAGGATCGGAATAGGCAATAAAAGGACGAATATTGAGTCCTGTGACGTTCTTGATAGAATATTTGTATTTGATACGATCGGCAAACTCTTTGTCTGCAAGGACCTCATCGCGCATCCGCTTTATTTCTTGGATGAACTCCGGATGCGAAGCAATAAAAGCATTGCGGCTTATTTCACTTCCGGTATCGAGCACTGTACCATCGGCCAAGACCATACGTGCCGATAGCAGCTCTTTATCACTGTTGGCATGGGTACCGCAACTCATTCCAGAAGCATTATTCATCACAATACCGCCAACCATAGCACTGTTGACAGAGGCAGGATCCGGTGCAAATTTTCGACCTAATGGTGCCAATACTTGATTAACATGCTGGCCAATGACTCCGGGTTGCAACGTAATATACTGATGATCATCAGAAATGCTATAATTTTCCCAATGTTTACCGGCAACAACCAATATCGAATGAGTGATAGACTGACCGGAAAGGCTCGTCCCAGCAGCACGAAAAGTAACCGGCAATCTATGACGCGAAGCAACTTCCAATATATGGGCAACATCTTGTTCGCTCTCTGAACGAACAACAACTTGCGGGATGAGGCGATAAAAGCTAGCATCAGTTCCCCATGCCAACCGCCTTAGCTGGTCAGTATAAATTCGATTTTCTGGAATATATTTTAATATTTCATTGACGAACCGATTATATTCTGGATTTTCGGCTTTCATATCAACTATTTATATAAATAATATTTTTTAGAGAGAATACGGAAAGAGTCGGCATCCTTATCCCAATAGCTCTTGACATCGCTCCAAGAATGTCTTTTGCTAAATAACAAACGAATCTGTTTGGAACCACACACTTTATCAAACATATTGAGACGGTCGGCTTTTTCGGAATTAAACAGATCATGGTCAGGATAAAGTTTATACATTTCCTGAATGACATAAAATTGAATTTCGCAAAGCGAAGCTTTCTTATAGTCGGTAAGATAAACTTGTACTCCTTGCATCTTTTCACCTTTGCCTGCTGCATAAAACGGTGTAAAATAGATGGGGCGAAAGACAACGCCAGGCAGATGCAGCGCATTCAAATGACGGCTCAAGCCAATAGCCTCGGCCCAGGAAGTGGCAAACAATTGAAAAGGTATGGTATACCCTACTCCAATAGACAACCCGTCAAGTTCGCCTATTATACCGGATACGGGATAAAAAGCCGCAGATATGGGTTGCGGGATATGAGGAGAAGCAAGGACCCATTGCAGGCCGGTTTCTTCATAAGTCATGCGACGTTTCCAACCTTTCATCTTAATAACCTTTAGATTGCACTGCCCTTGCAGCATGTGTTCACCATTGAGCATTAATGCCAACTCGCCACAAGTCAGACCATACAAGTAAGGTATTTTAAAATTACTCACAAAAGAGAGACAATCATCCTCCGTTATATTACCTTCTATTTTTTCTCCTCCAATAGGATTGGGACGATCTAACACAATGACTTCTATATTATTTGCCGCAGCCGCTTCCATTATATTTCCCAAAGTACTAATGAAAGTATAAGACCGACAACCTATATCTTGAATATCATACACTAAAACATCAATACCCTTTAGCATTTCAGAAGTAGGTTTACGGTTTTTTCCGTACAACGAATATACCGGAAGGCCTGTAGTAGCATCTGAATCGTTCTTGACCACATCACCCGCATGAGCATCTCCTCTGACCCCATGTTCGGGACCAAATAAAGCGACCAGTTTTACATTCGGCGCTTCGTGAAGAAGATCTATATCGGACTTTAGCCCATTGTCTACTCCGGAAGGGTTTGTGACCAAACCGACACGCTTCCCTTCCAAACATTTAAAATTCTGTTCTTTTAATATCTCAATTCCCGTCTTGACACGGACTTTCTGAGCTTGCGCAGAGCATATAGCAAAAAGACAATATAGGACAACTAATATTCGTTTCATCTTTTCAATATTTTATGATTGCTTATCTTCCAATTTATTTTTCTTACCAAAGAGAGGGTCTATCTTGACAAAAGCACAAACAGTAATTGTTGCTGCACAGCAAATCATGGTCCATACAAAAAAGTGCCGATAGCCTATCGCTTCTTGTAGCCAGCCCGCAGCCATTCCGGGAATCATCATGCCTAAAGCCATAAAACCTGTACAAATGGCGTAATGAGCCGTTTTATGTTCGCCCTCCGAGAAATAGATCAAAAAGAGCATATAAGCGGTAAAGCCAAAACCATATCCAAACTGTTCAATAAAAACACAAATATTGACTATCAACAATGAATGGTTTTGAAAATAGCTCAGATAGACAAAAGTAAGACAGGTCAATGACATACTCCAAGCCATTGGCCATAACCATTTCTTTAGTCCACCTTTTGCTGCAACAATGCCACCAATAATACCACCAATAGTCAAACCGATAATACCGAATGTTCCGTATACCAATCCTACTTCTCCGGTGGTCAATCCCAGTCCTCCCTTATCTACCGGATCTACCAGGAAAGGTTGGATAAGTTTAACAAGTTGCGATTCGGGCAAGCGATAGAGTAACATAAAAAGAATGGCAATCCAAATTTGCTTTTTAGTAAAAAAAGACCTGAATGTCCCGAAGAAGTCATGAAAGATTTGTGAAGCAGTCAGCACCTCACGGTCATTATCGCTCTTCGGACGTGGCAAAGCCCAACTATGATAAACGACTACGACAAAGAAAAAGAGTGAAAGCACTCCTATAGCGACAAGCCAGGCAAATGGGATATTACCTGAAGCACCTTCAAAGGTAGCAGAAGCTTTTGTCGACAATTTATGATCTATTTCAAAATAGAGATATGCTGTTTTATTCCAGTTCTTTTCATTAAATTCAAAACGAGAGGATAATTTGTCCTGCTCCAATTTAATACTCTTGTCTCCAGATTTATTCGTAACGACAAGAACAATTGTCTTGTTCGATTCAGGTTTCTTATTCAGCCGGACACCAACAACTAAAATACTATTGGACTGGTCGGATACGGTATAGTCTTCACCAAAATGGCTTTTTAACCAACTAAAGAAAGTACCCTTCCCATCATCCGCCGTTTTTGAGATAGCAGTTGTTTTAATTGCAGAGACAAAGCCATTCTGCTCATTCAGATGTTTCACTGAATCGAACATGGCTTTTGAATAGTCAGCGTAAGCCGTTTCATCGCCTTTAGAATTTGCAACTATTGTTTTAGGAGCTTTGGTTCCTACATTAACAACAGAATTTGTATAGACGAAGTGCATTTCTCCCGTTGTATCAATCGAATTGGCATAAACAGGTAATGTACAGGTTTGGTTAACAACAGCAGGATCGGCATTTATCTGAAGTCGAGCCGGTGGCAATCCTGAATTGGTTTCAATTAATCCAGCTATAATAACAAGAAGTCCTTGACCTACTAAAGTTGCTACTCTATAAAAGGTGCTACGGATACCGACATAAAGAGACTGATCATGTTCGTCCAACGCATGCATGTAAAATCCATCGGCAGCAATATCGTGAGTAGCAGAAGTAAACCCAACAATCCAAAAGAAAGCGAGCGTCAGTTGAAAAAAGAAAGGCGTGGGTATGGAAAAGGCAACACCCGCTAAAGCAATAGCCAATATCCATTGCATCGTTAGAATCCACCAGCGCTTTGTTCTCATAATATCGACAAAAGGACTCCAAAACGGTTTAATAACCCATGGCAAATACAACCAGCCTGTATATAATGCAATATCGGTGTTGGAGATACCCAATCTTTTGTACATCATCACAGAAATGGTCATTACGGCCACATAAGGTAAGCCTTCTGCAAAATACAAAGAAGGAATCCATGCCCAAGGAGAAATCTTCTTATTTTCCATAATCAATATAGTTTTTCAATTCGAGCACCTCTAAAGTAATGCTGTAGTATCTCATCATAGGTAAACCCTTGAGCTCCCATCATCGCAGCTCCGATCTGACATAAACCGACGCCATGTCCCCAACCAGCTCCAGTCAAGACAAATTTAGCAGGCATACCTTGTTCATTTGCTCCACTTTTATCAACTACGAATGCCGAACTATAAAGATGAGACCTTGATAAAATACGACGAATTTCCAATTCCTTACCAATAGTCATTGTTTTCTTTGTTCCTAAAACTTTCAGGCGAACTAATCGCCCGGATGTTCCGCGTTCTACGGGTATCAGGTCAATAATATCACCAAAATCGATACCCGACTTTTCTCTAATCATAGACGATAGCTCCGATTGGCTATATTCGACTTTCCAACGATAAAAGTCTGTCGTTTCTTGATCATAATTATTCAATACCTGCGATAAGACTTCTTTTGATTTGGTATTACAAAAAGAGTCTGGAGCAGACCTGATCCATTTGTCAGCATCTTCTTCTCTCTTTAAATTCGGCACCCAATTGACAGATAAGCTATCTCGTTTCTTATGCAAATAAGAATAAGACTTATTCTCCCAACAGTTCTGGAATTCTTCGAAAATGCCACCACAACATTTTGAGAAACGAGCGTCACAGATTTCACCTTTGTACGTTAGAGCTTCACCATAAGTAGAAACGATTGCTTGTCTTACGGTAGGAGTCGAAATTCTGGTGATACCTTCATAACGTTGACAATGGTCATCGGCACAAACATCAAAACGGGTATGAGCTTGGCGATCATACCATTTAAGATAGCCATCTTTAGATTCAATGCACATTTCGGAAGTAGCACTGTCTTTCTGATGACCAATATTGGACAATACCCAGCTACGAGAAATAACCGCATGTGCCTTCAATAATTCTAAAGAAGCGTTAGCGCTCATTTCAGAAGAAATGACACTTGTAAGATAGTCTTCTATTGAGATGCAATTGATAGCTGTCAGTTCATCTTTATCATCAACTATAATTTTCAAAGATCCTAAAAAGCGTTGATTTTCCTTACGTTCCCAATGAAATTTAATGCCAATCGTCACAGCAATAAGCTCAAAAGAATCTGTTGCAGCAAAACGAGGTGTAAACAACAATTCATCATAAAACTTACCTGCCCACAAGATTTTCCCATCTCGGCATTCTACCGTCTGGGAGCCACTTACTTCCTCATTATTGAAATTATAAGTGTTCAACAGTATAAAGTCAATCTTAGGTGCAGTCAAGACACCCACATTAATTATTGGCTCTTCCATATTTATTTATTATTTTTTCTTCTACTTCATATAATTCATCAGCAGATAGGCATACTTCCTGTAGAATATTCTCAATATCTGATGCTTGTATTTTATCAAAGTCCTTCTCTAACGGAGTAATAAAGACTCCCCCCATATCTACAGAAGCCGGACTAATCAAGAGGTTCTCCTCGCCCTGAGAATAATAACAATCAGGACGATGTTTCTTCCTAGGGAATAATAGAACAGTCCAACTTTCTTCTTTTTTCATTGCCAATATATTCATCATCGGTTCATCTTCAGCATCTTTTAATTCTAAGGACTGATAATAGAGATTAAACAAATGCTCTGCATCGGCTTTGCTGCTTGCCTCAATCACAAGAAAAGGACAAGGCATCGTATCCACATGCCACAAGACAGCTTCTTCTATTTCGATTAATTTCTTACGATAATTGATCCATTCTCTTTCGATAGGCATAAAGTCACTATTACCTGCCTGAAAGTGAGCATGATCGGGAGCAGATGCCCCACATTTTGGTCCATTATAAAATAACGTAAAGCCTTGAAGATAATCGGCTAAGTCGAGCATATCGCCAAAGCGAGAAATGATTCGTTGCGGAGTATGTTCTTTTTCGGGGATAGTAAGATGACGCGGGAAAATAGGATAAGGATTAATCAATATCTCATAATGCCCCCCAAAAAGGATACTTTCTTGTTGAGCAGGCCGATTTTCTGCACACAAGAAACATTTACGAGCTTGCAATGAGGCCTTATCAACTTTAGCCGCAGACGAAAGGATACGTGCAGGGTTGAATTGTACTTTGTACAACAAATGACCAACTTTCAGTTCCTTGACACGAACTTTTCTTAAAGCCTTATAATTTTCGCTCGCTACATTCCAAGAAGCAAGTTGATTATCTATCAAAACATCTACCATTTTCATCTTTCTATGCTTTGTTGAAGGATATTCGAGCATTAAGTTCCCACGTACGAATACGGTCTTTATATAGATTATTGTTATTTGTCTTTTCGATGCTCAAAGCTGCATCTGAATTATCCTCCCAGCGGCGACAGCAATAGAGTACATCAAATATACGCCCTATTTGATATATTCTAGAAATATACAATCCGAGAGCATAATCTTCGCCATAGCTAGTATTAGGCAATTTCGTTTCTCGCAAAACGGGAGTATAAAAAGCGCGAGGAGCACCAAGGCCATTAATGCGAAGAGCATTGTTACGACCATTTTTGGGAGTCCATTCTGCATGATCTATCTTTCCGGGAGGAATCGGATTTTTATCCAAATCCGTTAACATATATGTGCCAACTACCATTGCGCAATTCTGCTCATAAAAAGCATCAACAACTTTCTGTAGTGTATGTTCATCCGAATAAACATCATCGCTATCAAGCTGAACAGCAAATTTTCCACAAGCAGAATCATTGACACCCATATTCCAGCAACCGCCAATGCCCAAATCATTTCTTTCAGGAATAATATGTATGAGCCGCTCATCGTTAATCTCACGTATTGCTTCTGTTGTGCCATCAGTAGAATGATTATCAATCACAATGACATTGTATGCAAAAGTCGTTTGTTGCGATAATGCGCTATGGATAGCATCTCGAATAGTGCGAATACGATTTCTAACAGGAATGATAACAGAAGCTTCCTTTTCAAAAAGCACTTCATCAAATTTTATTTCTGGGAAATGAGGTGCTAAATAACCACCTACTTCTTTTAGATATTCAGTACAAGCCTTTTCCATCTCAATCTGCGAAGCCCGATTTCTAGGATCGACATAATCGAATATTTTCTCACCACTCTTTCTATTATCTGTCTCAACCTCGGAATAAAGATATTCATTAATATGGACTAAGGAAGCCTGTTCTGACAATTTAAGGCGCAAATCATATAAACCGGCAGCCTGATAATCGGATTTCATCTTTGCAACAGCATCCTTCATTGCCTCTGTGCGAAAAAGAAGTAACGATCCAAAATCAAAATCATCACGCAAACTACCCATCTGATAATCAATGACTGGAGATTTAGACTGTAATCCATCGAACGACACTTTATAGTGATCGGCATACACCATTCCGGCAGCACTATCTTGAGCGATACCAACCATTCTCTCCAATGCATATAAGCCCATTTCAAGGTATTGCTCTTTCAGATACAGCAATTTATAAGGCATTTGACTATGCGCTGCAATCACTTGCATCGTTTTGCTACTCTTCAAATGGTCTATAGTAAGCACACCCATTTCTTTCAAAGCATCAGGGATTTGTTGATTAACAGTCCTCAATAATATGATATTGTTAACTATCTTTATCGCTTTCAAGCATGCAACAGTTTTTACTATCTCAGATCCTTCGCTTAAAGGGAGGAAACAGTCGACTATTCTTTCCATATCATTTAATTATTATGTGAATATACTTGTTTATCTATCTTTAGTTTTCCAACAATACCATCTTCATTTGTAAACAGCAATTCTGTTTTACTCAGGGGGACCACAGTATTAATTAATGTATTACCCACTTTATGCTTCCAATAGACTTTGCCGGTCTTCCCGTCTAATCCAAACATCAATCCACTCTTTGTGCCGCCAAAGACAATACCTTCCTTCTCTATTTGCATAGAAGGTGCATGTTCGTATCCAAAACCAACATTCGACGCCCAGACCTCTTGAGGTTTATCTGCCAGAGTAGAATAACAAACAATACTATCATTCATTGTCTTGCTATATATTCTTTTTTTATCGGCCGAGAGTCCTATTGTTTCGCGAACCTGGCTCTGCAATGTACGCCAAAGTGTTTTCCCCGTTTTTAAATCAATAGCCGAAAGTGCCCGTTGCGGATCAGCAATAAATACTTTATTATGAGCAGCTACCGGCCATACAGCAGCCGGAGAATAATGCATTCCCGGATGACATCCTGTCCATTTCCAAATGAGTTTCCCTGTCGAACGATCTAATGCATAAAGAGTATTATCCCATGCACCGAATATAACCTTATCGGAAGTAACAAGCGGTTTAGTCTCTATGTATCCTTTTATACCTACGTATTTCCATATTTCGGTTCCATCTTTCACTCGAATAGCTCTCATACAATGATCACTGGCTCCCACATAAGCGATTCCTTTCCTTATATCAACAGCTCCCAACACTGAAGCACCAGCATCGATATGCCAACACAATTTCCCGGTTTCTGCATTAATACCATATATTTTACTATTGGCAGTGCCCACCACTAAAACATTCTTACTAACCGCAGGTGTTCCTAGAATACGCCCATCACCATTAAATTTCCATCTTTCAACTCCATTGGCGAGAGAGTAGCAAACCACATTCCCTTTATTATCACCTGTATAAACAAATTTGCCATATACAACTGGAGAACTGTAAATACCTATACGAGACTTGACAACCCAATCTTCATGAACAGCCGAATAATCACGATTCACACTAAAATCAGGTCGAAGTTCTTTAGAACCAGGGGCTTCAGTATAGTATGATTTAGTAAGCGAAATAGCACCCCAACGGTGACGTGGAGAGCCTATAAGGTGTTGATAAACAATCAAGGAATCGGGAGTTACATCGTATTCACTATAACCGCCGACTTTCGCATTTCCACGAAGGGTAGATCGATTAAGAAAGCCAGGAATCCCATCATAGAGAAAGAAACGATTACTATGATAATGTCCTCCTAAAAAGGCTTTCACAGGATACATTCTTACGGCATCGGTAACATCAAAACAATTGTCCACATCATCCGGTAACATAGGATAGTGAGTCACCAAAAAGACAGGTTTACCAGCCTTACCGTTTATTTCCAACTTTTGCTTTATCCAATCCAAATCTTCGGGTGCTACATGTCCCAAGGCCATTCGAATAATAGGTCCCGTATTAAATCCTAAGAACAGAAATCCCTTATGTTCAAGTTTAAATCGTTCATAACCAAATATCTTCTTAAAATCATTACAACCGCTTTCACTCCATTTGGTATCATGATTACCCATTACAATATAGAAAGGACGATTCAGTTTGTCCAAAACATCTTTGGCTATTCGAAGAGAAGCACCATCACCTTCATCGGCAATATCACCGGTCACCAATACAAAATCGAGACTATCGGTCCTATTTATCTGCGCCACAGAATTCTTCAGGTCTTGAATAGCATTAGAATCAAAGGCTCGGATATGGACATCGGTTATTAAGGCAAAGCGAAAAGAACTTTGCGCCGATAGGTTTGATGCCAATGCTAAGGTCACTACGAGGAACAAACACCGCATCTTGTTATTTAAAAGAGAGCCTTGCCTCATCATTTCTTTTCGTCATTTAAATATTGCAAAACCATTTTCATCACATCTTCACGTTCAGTCGCAACCTTGAGCGATTCGAACGGGAATCCTAGTACGACAGTCCGATAATGATCTTTTTCTGAACCCCCAAATACTACACCGGCACTAAGATTATTCTCTGGATATCGAAATGCCGTATATGCGCAAGAATCAGCTGGCTCGATAGCATCAGGAGACTCCACAACATAAGACTCTTCATTAGGCAAATTGTAATAAGTATAAACCGTATTGGACTCGGTCAATGGTGAAACAACCGTTTTTACTCGGCCAGTTAAAGCCGCCTGACCGGCACGCCATTTATATTTCAATATCTGTTCAGCAAAATCCTTATCCGATTTTAATGAAGAGGCCAAAGGGTTTAACCAAAGATCAGTTGCAACAAAAGCACCTGACACAAAAAGACATCCACCGGAATGGCAATATGTCGTCAGTTCATTCTGCAAATCTGAAGAAAAAGTCTTGTACATCAAAGGTGTTACGCCACCACGTCCCATCTTAGTTTGCTTTTCTTTACCCAATATTAAATCCACCGCACAGTAGTCCGCAGTCATTAAATGGTCTCGTACAGTCGCCGCTTCGCTTGCAGAAGTAAAACTATACCCGCATTTAAGAATGGCGGCGCCATGAACCGATGGGTAATCGAAATTATTGCCGGCAATGACCAGGGTTTCATAATTACCATAACTATCACCAAAGCCTGCCGAATCATCATGGGTCCAAGGAATCTTGCGACGAAATTCTTTCATCTTCCCTATATAGCTAATGTCCTTTATATAAGGGACACCATGATCTTTATCATCAAGGAAACCAGCCAAAGAATCAGCATCAGCAGTAAAATCATCGGGAGCACTGAGGCGGTCGAAGCCATTAACCACCAAAACGGGCTTTACTTTTGAAGAAGAAGAAATACCTGCGGATAACACTTCAGAAGGAAAACTTTCTCCTCCCTTGTTCAATGCCGAGACTTTGAAACTACAAACCACATCTTTAGGGACTTTATAGGAAAAAGCACTCTTCTTCACAACTGTTCCATTATCAAAATCGCCATTACCGATTCTAACATAGACTTTATATTTTTCTGCCTTTGCTGTCGGTTCGAGCGGATCGTCTACAGGTGACCAAGTCAATACAGCCTCATCCTTTTTACTTAACCCAATAGCAAAATGATCTACAGGAAGAGGTTGAACGACATATTCCGTATTATTCTCATTCGACAAGAACCGTAATATACCTTTGTATATAGCTCTACCAACCGTAAAACGGAAACGAGGATCGAGTCCATATCTCATATCGGCAAAATTCTCGTGCGACATAAATTCCAATAACATCGCAGGGACTTTTGGAACACGAGCTTCATAATACGATTGGTTCCACATTCCACGACGACTCCATTTAGGTTCATACAAACGGCGAATATCATTCACAATATTAGTCATTACCAAATCAGTCAAGTCACGACTTGCATACCTAGAAGTTCCATCGGCAAATTTGCCTCCATATCCAGCCGTCTGATAAATACCTAAAGTACCAATAATCGAATCTCCATATACTGTCCCAGCATCTGTATGAAAAGCAAAAGACATATCGATGGGGATATTAAGTCCTTTCTCATCCGGAACGGCTTTCGAACCTCCAGCTAAGTAGTTCACCCATAGTCCCCGACTACGATAATCGTCGGTATAATCATCTGTTCCTTTGCTTTGAGAATAAATACTATCGGGTATACCCGCCCATTGCATCCAATAGCGAGCACCTTCCGTATAACGGGGATAACCACTTACTTCATATGGATAATTCAGTTTCGGTTGATAAGCATTTCTAGCAACTCTATGACCGTCCGCAGCCTTTGTATCAGCAATAATAGCATCTCCATAAGGACGACGAGCAATATTTCCTAGACCACCTCCGAATTTTACAGCATCTGCTGTCACTATACAGCCAGCCTTTTTCGAGTAATTACTGAGAACGACCTTTCCTTTCTCTCCTTTATCAAAAGCAAATGTCCCAAGATATATCCATGTACCTCCTCCCATCTTTTGATTGACAAGAAATGATGTCTGGCCGTCTTTATGATAAATAGTATAAAGAGCATCTTTAGTACTATTAGGTAACGTTTTATAAGAGACATATACAGCATACTCTCTCTCTTTGGATATATTAGGAATCCACTCTGCAATACTAACATCATTCTTATTAGCAGAAGTATTCACTTGACGATAAGTTCCTTCGCAAAAAGGATTTTCAACGTCTATGTATTTTTCTTTTGTATAAGCAAAGCCACAAGATTCTCCTTTTTGCCAAGTTTTACTTCCATCCTTTTCCTGATAAATAGAAGGCGCAGCCAATTTACCATCATTATCTACAATGACTTCATAAGGATTACAATCACGTTCCCTCGGTAAAAGAACCGTGGCCCCTGCATTTTCAAGCATAGGTACTACATAAGGCAGCACATAACTTTGAGGAAAAAGATCTTCTACAGATTCAAAAAGACGGGCACGTTGCCACTCCCAGCGGGCCAATCCTTGTTCATAATAAAGCCCATGACTTTGCCACATTGCTATATGTCGATTCAATAGCCCCTTTGTGGGTCTAAAAGGATCAGAAACACGAGTGATAAGAGGAACTGTACATGGATTAGAAAAGGTCTGTTTCGATCTGGAAGAAGCTTCCTGATAAATACGCGGTACAAGGTCTTTTATAGACTTACCAGTAGTGAAAACTTCCACAGTATAACCATTGAACCTTTCCGGAAGAATTTGCTGTAATTCATGATAGATACTGTTAACATTCTCGGTTCGAAAAGGAATATAGGAACAATTCACATTGGCAAAAAGCACCAATTCCTTTTGAGACACATCAACCTTTGTGGAGTCAATGACAATCTTTCCAATACTGATTTCCGTACTATAAGAGCTGAGCAATCGTCCCATAGGGACAAGCTCTGTTTTCGTCAGCGACTGTTGTGCCCTCGAAGATACAGAGCAAAACAGAGTGAAAATCATAATACAAACAAATAAAAAAAGTCTTTTCATGATTCGTATTTCAATTTTTTCTTTTAATCAACAAACACAATCCCAAAAAGGTAAAAGAGGCATTGAATATTAGCAACTCATAACTGAACTTATAACCGCCAAACCAACGTTCTGAATTAACATCCAGGATATAACAAAGTATAGGCGAAAGAATAGCGACATAAGGAATGAATCTATCACGTACTTTTGCTTTGGTTAATATGCCAAAAGCAAACAATCCCAATATCGGACCGTAAGTATAGCTTGCCAATTTATAAACAGCATCTATCACACTGGTATTATTTAATAGTCCGAAGATGAAAATTACTCCCCCCATAACTATCGCCATAATAACATGAACATGTTTTCGGGTTTGGGTGAGTTTCTTTTCATCTAGCCCTTTCGTATGAAGGATATCTACTGTGAAGGAAGTAGTAAGTGCCGTTAGTGCAGAGCCGGCAGCAGAGTAAGCCGCTGAAATAAGACCTACAATGAACAGAATACCGACTATGGCAGGGAAATAGTTGCTTGAAGCGACTGTTGGAAATAGTTTATCTCCCGTCTCCTTAATACCCATCTTATGGGCAAAAATATAAAGAAGAACACCCAGCATTAAAAAAAGCAAATTGATAAAGAACTGACATAAACCGCTAGTAATAATATTCTTTTGCGAATCATGGAAATTTTTGCAGCTCAAATTGCGCTGCATCATATCTTGATCTAGCCCAGTCATGGCAATCATCATAAAAATGCCTGCAAGAAACTGTTTAAAGAAATATCGTTTATCATTAACATCATCGAAAAAGAAAAGTTGACTCATGTCGCTTCCTGTGATAGACTTCACCATACCTCCGAAGTTCATATCCAATTTACAAGAGATATAATAGATACAAAGCACCACCGAAACGATAAGGCAGAGGGTTTTCAACGAATCAGTCCATATAATTGATTTCACACCTCCACGGAATGTATATAGCCATACCAAAGCTACAGTAATTATAACATTGAGCAAGAATGGCAGATGATAAGGGTCAAACACCAACAGTTGAAGTGTGAGGCAAACCAAGAACAGACGTACCGCCGCCCCCAACATCTTTGAAACAAAAAAGAACCAAGCACCTGTCTTATGAGACAGTATACCAAAACGATTATCCAAATATTGATATATCGAGATAAGATTCATCTTATAGAATAGGGGGATAAGTACGAAAGCTATTATTAATTGACCGACGATGAATCCTAACACCATTTGCAAATAAGCAAAACCATTTGTCGCTACCATACCCGGCACCGATACAAAAGTAACGCCAGAGATGAAAGACCCTATCATAGCAAATGCTACAACGTACCATTTCGACTTCCGATTGCCGACAAAGAAACCTTCATTATCAGCCTTTCTACCAGCTATATAAGACACTGTAAAAAGAATGGAAAAATAGGCAATAATAGTAATAATAATAGTACTTGGACTCATCGTTAAAAGGTTTTAGAGTTTATGGAATATTATTCTTTGTACAGCAGATAAGGTTGACGTTGATGCTTGAATTTTTTTACATCATCCTGCCATTTGGCTTCAATTTGCTGGGCACTCTTGCCTTCTTCTATCATAGAGCGCACATAGTCCACACCTATGAGTTTTTCAAAAAAAGGAGTGAAGAATTTATCTTTCATCTTCATCTTTTTGTAGGCATCTATCAGATAACTTAGGTCTACACCTTTCTTATATATGACAGTCTCATTGATAGAACTCAAATTTTTACCATAACAACGTTTGCCAAGCAATGGCGGATTCTTAGCTCCAGGACGACTTGCCGGTGTAAAAGAATAAGGATAGCCTTTCATATCAGGATGTCCATAAATCTGAAAAGGAAGTGTCGTACCACGTCCTACACTCACCGGAGTTGCTTCAAAATAACAGAGTGAGGGATATAGATAGATTGATTTCATATTAGGAAGATTAGGCGACGGAGCGACCGGCAATCTATACTTGGTACGGTGTGTATAATTTAAACACTTCACAACAGTGAGGGGGCATTTATGATGCTCGGGCAACCAATGTTCACCGTTCACCATCAAAGCCAATTCTCCAAGGGTCATACCGTGTACAACAGGAATCGGCAAATAGCCTACACCCGATTTATATTTCATATTCAGTATCGGACCATCTACATAAAAACCATTTGGATTGGGGCGATCTAAAATAATCATTCGGGTATTATGAATAGCGCAAGCGTTCATCATTTTGACCATTGAAATATAATAGGTGTAGAAACGAAGTCCCACATCTTGAATATCAACCACAAGCAAGTCAATCTTCTGCATCACTTTGTCTTCTGGTGTCCCGTTATTGCCATTATACAAAGAATAAATAGGCACCCCAGTCTTTTCATCTACACTGCTGGATACATGTTCTCCGGCATCAGCATTGCCTCGAAAGCCATGCTCGGGTGAAAAAACAGCAACTACATTAACTCTATTTTCCAATAAAAGATCAAGAGTCAACTTTCCATTCACTCTTCCCGATTTATTAGAAAACAAACCTACTTTGTGTCCTTTCAACAAAGGTAAATAAGAACTTATTCGAGCAGCACCTACTGTTACATTTTGAGCATATACATGCCCCAAAGCAATGGAACACAATAAAATAATAAGAACTAGCGGTTTCTTCATCTTCGTTTTTAATTGATGATTTAATCTTTCTTTAATACCTTCGACAAAAGCCCTGAAGCTATTGCTCCGAATGTATTTGTTTTATTTTAAGTTTTGCAAAGAGATAAATAAGTTTATTATCGCCTTATTTTCATGACTAAGATAAAGGTTTTTTTTCTACTGTAGTACTTTTAAGACGCCGAATTAATATTTATTAATTAATTTTTAATCAAATATCTATTATGGCACATATTTTTAATGTCCATCAACAGAAAATATATGATAGCATGAATAAAATAATAAATAACTGATATGCAACTTCCAATAGAGATTACCAATGACTCTGACAGACTCTATACTCAGGCAAAGCGTAGCAACAAAAAACGTAAATATTCGTTATTTGTAATAAGAATCAATCTTTGCAGTATTTTATAATATAAAATGCGGCAAAAAGAGAGGCAACGAAAGCACCCGAAGTATTGGCTAAAATATCGCCCCATTCAAAAGCTCTATATGTAGTAAGATATTTTTGAACCAGCTCCATAGAAGCACCTAAAAGAGCAGGAATAATAAACCCAAACAACAGCCCACAATAGAGGAGCCTTTTCTTTCCAAAATGATGAAAGCGCAAGTACTCAAACCATACTAATAACGAAAAACAGCAATACATCGAGAAATGAACTACTTTATCCATATTGGGTATTTCTTCCAAAGAATTTTTCGGTGGTTTGAAACACGAAAGATAAATGATAACAATACCCAACAACAGTGATATGGGATAATGTCTAAAAGGAACTTTCATAACATTACTTGTTTGATTCTTTGCGACAAATGTACATAATTAAATTGGAATAAGAGCATTTGACATGTACTGAATAAGTTTTGTGCCAACTTATTCAGTGCATGTCAGCGTGTAGAAGTACATACAAATAGGGCAAGAACGCCATAAATATTGCATCACTTTTTCTTCGCTATCACCCTATTCTAACTAGCAAAAATATAAGTTCATGAAAAAAAATAAACTTCTTTGCAACATTTTATATCCTTCGTACGTCTAATATACAAAGAGCAAATAATAATAACGAAATAACAATGAAAACAAAATTTTTGATCATATTACTATCTATTTGTAGCATCGGATTATTTTCCGGTTGTGACTTCACCATGAATATGAAGCCTAGTAAAACGATTATTACCCGTACATACAAGGTTGGTTCTTTCAACGCTATAGATTTTGCGGCAATAGGTAACGTTGAGTTCATTCAATCTAAAGATACCAGCTGCTCTATATCAATAAAAGGGCCTCAGAACTATGTGAAACAATTTGACGTTCGCGTTAATAATGGCGTTTTACATGTCGATCATAATCAGAAAAACCATTTTCACAAAGTCAATATACAAATCAAAATTAGTGCTCCTATGCTAACCAATATTACATCAAAAGGAGTTGGCGACATTCAGATAGGCAATATACGAATAAATAATCTAGAAGTTTTAAATAAAGGGGTAGGCAATATTAATATCGATTCAATCGCAGGCAATAGCGTCACTATCAACTCTAACGGGGTAGGCAACATCAATATAAAAGGTAAGGTTCATGTAGCAAGCTTGGCATGCAACGGTGTAGGTGATATCAAAGCTGAAGAGTTGCAATCTAAAATAGTTGATGCAAACTGCCGAGGAGTTGGAAGCATCACTTGTTTTGCTACCGACTCAATGACAGCTACAGTCAAAGGCGTAGGCAGCATAAAATATAAAGGGAAACCTCTTTTTAAAGATCTAAATTCTTCAGGAGTAGGCTCTATCAAAGGAAAATAAACATAAAATGAGATGATAAAAATCATCTCATAATCTCTCTCTCATAACAAGAAAATCCGCCAACTGTGTGATACAATAGGCGGATTTATTTTTATTGAAATATAATTCTTATAGCACAAAATCAAGTGCCCAAATAGTTACTAACGGCTTATAATACCAAGTTGGCTATCTTCAACGAACTTAATAATAGCATCTATTTCAAAACTTTTTGGAATTTGTTCCTTAATTTGCAGCACAGCATCAAAAAGACTTGTCTGGTCATGGAACACCAATCGATAGGCATTGGCAATATGCTTTTGTACCTTAGCATCGACTGCAAGATTATTCAGAATCGTAGTATTAACGCCAGCATATTTAATCGGGTTATGGGAGGCAACAATATAGGGAGGCACATCCTTACTGCAACGACAACCACTCTGTATCATCGAAGAGTTTCCGATACGAACCTTCGGATTTACAACCACGTTACTACTCAATATCACGCCATCTTGGATCTCACAACTACCGGCTATTTTTGAACCGTAACCAAAGACGCAGCCGTTTCCAATATGAGTATCGTGAAGCACATGGACACCTTCGAGCAAGAAGTTATCATTCCCAATAATAGTCTTATGACCCGCAAATGTAGCCCGATTGATTACCACATTCTCGCGAATCGTGTTATTATCACCAATAACCAATTCGGTAGCATCCCCAGTATAATTAAAATCTTGCGGAACTGCTCCGAGTACGGCATTTTGATATATCTTATTACCTTTCCCTAATGTCGTACCTTCCATAATGCTGACATAAGGATAAATCACACAATCATCGCCGATTGTCACATTCTTCTCAATATAGACAAACGGATATATCGTCACATTCTTTCCCAACTTGACCGAAGGGTCAATTACTACATGATCACTTATCATAGTCGTTTTTTTTATTCATCATTTTATCTTCCGCCACCCAATGCATAATACAAATTGACAATAGACTGTATCTTATTAAAGTCGTCAGTAACTTTAGAAAGCTGTGCTGTCAATAGTGCCTGTTGCGCCGTTATTATCTCAAGATAAGTAGCAGAAGGACTTAAACTAAACATCTTTTGAGCATAATCCACATTTTTGGTCAGACTTTCTACCCTTTGTTGATCCAATAAACCTTTTTTCGCAGATGTCTGATAAAGAGCCAAAGCATTATTCACTTCGCTACCGGCACTAAGCACTGCATATTGCCACTTAATGTATGCGGTCTGCTGCTGTGCTTCTGCAACCTTCAAGGAAGCTTTTAGTTTACCATTCTCAAATATAGGTTGAGTAAGACTTGCTACAGCCGACAACAAAACCTTACCTGGATTGATAATAGCACTTGCATTATTCGTCCAACCGGCATTTCCCGACAACGTTAAGCTCGGATAGAAATTGGCCTGAGCTTGCTTCTTCTGATAATAACATGCAGCAAGGCTCAATTCAGCACTATATACATCGGGACGATTGGATAGCAACTGAACAGGAACCCCGACAGCCAGATTCTCAGGCAATGCTTGATCCTCAATTTTATTGCGACGAATCGTTTGTGGAGATTGGTTAATAAGCAACGATAAAGCATTTTCGGTAGTACGTATCTGCCGTTTTAATTCTTCAGCACTCGATAGAACCGAATAGTAGTTCGCCTTGGCCGACTGTATTGATGCTTCATTCGTAGAACTATAGTTTTTTTGTGCAATCATAATATCCCACGTATGCTTCGTCAATACAGCTGTCGAATCGGTTATTTCCAATTGACGATCGAGCATCAATAAAGTATAATAGCTATTAGCAATACTGGAGACTAATGAGGTGCGAACAGCTTGTTGATATGCTTTCGATTGCAAAAGAATCTCCTGTTGAGCCCTTTTGGCATTTGTCAGTTTACCAAACAAATCAATATTCCAACTAGCTGCAATCGGCAAAGAATAAGTAGTTGCCGTCGTTGAGAAATCCCATCTTCCTATAGCTCCTGTTCCATTAAAAGCAAGAGAAGGAAAGAATGCCAACTTTGCAGCCTTCAATTGGGCTTCGGCTTCTTGGACAGAAAGAATGGCAACCTGCATGTTTGCATTATTCTTTAAACCGGAATCTATCAATTGTTGCAAAGCAGCATCGGTAAAGACTTCTTGCCACTTCAAATTACCCATATTGAGTGTATCGGCCGTAGCAAGAGTATCATTTAGAGAAATCGAATCGCGATATAAACCCTTAGTATTAACTGAAGGACGCTGGTATTGCTTATATAGGCCACAACTGTTTAAAACAACAGCTGCGCCTAACAAAGATATTATTTTTAATCTTTTCATATCATTACTTACTCTTTATCCTTTTTGACAGGACGTGTATATTGTATCATTTCCGTATCGACCTTCTGAGACGTCTCGTTTTCGAACTGCAAAGGTTTAACCTTCTCTTGCAAATATTCGAAGATCACAAATAATGAAGGAACCACAAAAATTTGGCAAACCATACCTATCAACATACCTCCAATGGCCGAAGCTCCTAAAGTAGAATTACCATTAGCTCCTACACCAAACGAGAACATCATTGGCAACAGACCGATAATCATTGCACCCGAAGTCATTAAGATAGGGCGCAAACGAGCCGCAGCACCCAAAATAGCGCTCCATCTGATTGCCATACCCATCTGCCGTCTCTCTAATGCAAATTGAACAATTAAAATAGCGTTCTTCGCAAGCAAACCGATCAACATAATAAGAGAAATCTGCATGTAGATATTATTTTCATGCCCGAACAAATTGGTAAAGACAAAAGCTCCTGCCAAACCGAATGGGATGGAAAGAATAACTGATAAAGGCAAAATATAGCTTTCGTATTGGGCACTCAATATCAAATATACGAACACCAAACAAAGAATAAAAATCAATGTAGTACTACTACTCGACTCCTTTTCCGAACGAGTCAGACCGGAGAATTCATAGCCATACCCTTCAGGGAGCGTTTTTGAAGCCACTTCTGAAATCGCTTTAATAGCATCTCCGGTACTATATCCATTGGCTGCCGTAGCATTTACATCAATTGACGTAAACAAATTGAAACGATTAATATTAGAAGGACCATATACTTTATTCAAAGTAATATATTCATTAATAGGAGCCATTCCAACAGGAGTACGAACATAGATACCATTCAGAGAAGCTGGATCCAAACGCTTCAGAGGATCGGCCTGAATCATAACTCGGTAGAGCTTACCATAACTATTAAAGTTCGAAGCATACAAACCTCCATAATAACCTTGAAGTGTTGTCAGTACTGTCGAAGGTGAGATGCTGCTCTCCTTACATTTTGCAACATTGACATCAACCATATATTGGGGATAGCGTGGATCATAAGATGTCATAGCCTTTGAAAATTCAGGACGTTGGTTTAAACCGGCCAAGAACTGCTGTGTAATACCAAAAAACTTATCTACCGAGCCACCTGTTTTATCTTGTAAACTAAACGTTAAACCGTTGGAAGCACTAAATCCTGGAATCATAGGTGGACCAAATGCTAATATCTGTGCATCTTTTATAGACGACGTTTGCAAATATATCATTCCCAATACAGCCCTTGCACTTTGACCCAAATTACGATCTTTCCATTCTTTGAGCCTTATAACAAAGGTTCCGAAGTTACTTCCCTGACCCGCAATAAAGTTATAACCAACAATTTGTGTACGACTTTTGATAGCCGGATTCGTTTTGAGCATATTATCAACGATAGTCATCGTTTTAGCAGTCTTCTGTAGTCCCGTTCCAGGAGGCATTGATATCGTACAGAATAGTACTCCGGTATCTTCATCAGGTACTAAACCAGTTTTTGTCGTCTTCATCAAGAACCCCATCACTACGATAGATACCAAGACAATAGAAAAAGAAGTGACTTTATGATTGATAAAGAACTGTATGCCCTTCTTATATTTGCCTAATACCTTATCATATGAGGTATTAAATGCTGTATGGAAACGATCAATAAGAGAGACCTTTCTCGAAGTGCCATCTTCATTTTTCGGTTTCAATAGAATAGCACACAATGCAGGACTTAATGTCAAAGCATTTAACGCAGAAATCACGATAGCCACAGCCATTGTCACGCCAAATTCTTTATAGAAAGTACCACTCGTACCGCCAATAAACGAAACAGGGATAAATACGGCTGCCATGACTAATGTTATGGAGATGATAGCTCCGGAGATCTCGTTCATGGCATCCAAACTGGCTTGCTTACCTGATTTGTATCCTTGATCCAGTTTGGCATGAACTGCCTCGACGACCACTATCGCATCATCCACCACTATCGCAATAGCTAATACTAAGGCCGATAATGTCAATAGGTTAATTGTAAAACCGAATATCTTAAGGAAAAAGAATGTACCGATCAACGACACCGGGACCGCTATGGCAGGTATCAACGTAGAACGAAGATCTTGCAAGAAAATATAGACCACAATAAATACCAGTAAGAAGGCTTCAAGTAAAGTCTTGATAACTTCATGAATAGATGCATAAAGGAAATCCGTAACATCCATCAAGACACTGACTTTCATTCCTGGAGGAAAAGATTTTTGCAATTCGCCAACAGTAGACTTGATATTCTTAATAATCTCGTTTGCATTCGAACCGGCAACCTGAGAAACCATACAAGTGACAGCCGGTTTATTGTCGCAACGATTATTAACAACATAACTCAAAGCTCCCAATTCTATTTTGGCTACATCTTTAAGCCTTATGACATTACCCGAGTTGTCTTGATTAATAATAATATCGCCAAATTCTCCAGGCGTCTTCAGACGTCCTTTGTAACGCATGACATACTCATAAGACTGATCACTTTGCTCTCCAAACTTACCGGGAGCGGCTTCTACATTCTGCTCAGCCAATACGTTCGTCACATCATTCGGAATCAAATTATGCTGTTTCATAGCTTCCGGATTAAGCCAAATGCGCATTGTATAAGTCTTAGCGCCAAAAGATTCGGCACTACCCACACCCTGGACACGCTTAATAGCCGGAAGAATATTAATATCGGTATAGTTCGTTAAAAACTTTTCATCATACTGCCCTTTGTCGCTAGTCACAGAAAAAAGCAACAATGTACTTGTTTGACGTTTTTCTGTCTGCACGCCCACCTTCACAACTTCAGAAGGCAACAAACTCTGAGCCTGCTGCACACGATTCTGAACATTGACAGCAGCCATATCAGGATTAGTACCTTGTTTAAAATAGACCGTAATAGTAGCCGAACCATCATTGGTTGCGGTAGAAGTCATATAGGTCATATTTTCTACACCATTAATGGACTCTTCCAAAGGAGCTATAACACTATTCAAAACTGTTTGTGCATCAGCACCTGAATAAGTGGTTTTAACAGAAATAGTTGGAGGAGCAATATCAGGATACTGTTCGATAGGCAGAGTCACTAATCCTATGACACCTAGAATCACTATTAAAATCGAAATCACCGTAGAAAGTACGGGCCGATTTATAAATCTATCAAGTTTCATAATTTGCTTTTAATTTGTTATTTCTTGCCCGAAAATGCCTTCTTCATAGCAGAGTAGTTGCCTTGAATGGCACCCATATTTTCCGCTTTCTTAATCTTGGCAGCTGCGGCAGCTTCTGTAATCGGCTTGATATCCATACCATCGGTCAAAGATGCAATACCCTGAACAACGATACGATCACCCGTTTTCAAGCCAGAAGTAACAATATAATTCTGACCATCGCTATATTCAGAGACCATAACAAGTGAATACTTCACCTTATTATTGTTCCCTACAATGTATACATATTTTTTATCCTGCAATTCACTGACAGCCGACTGTGGTATTAAAATAATATCACTCTGAGTATACGGAATGACAATATTGCCTGAACCACCACTTTTTAATAAATGTTTAGGATTCTTGAAGTTGGCACGAATATTGACAGTGCCGGTAGTTTGATCTATCACACCACTAATCGTAGAGACCTTGCCCTGTTGAGAATAAATCGTTCCATCCGACAATTTCAATTGTACGGCAGGAAATGTTTTAGCAGCCGCATTGGAAGAGCCAGACTCACGAGTCATAGATAGCAATTGCTTTTCGTTCATCGAAAAATAAACATACATTTCGTCAATATTCGAAACGGTTGTCAAAGGTTGAGAACTCGAAGAGCTTACCAAACTTCCTACACGATAAGGAATAGAGCCTACAACGCCGTTACTAGGACTAGTCACTCTACAATAAGCCAAATTTTGGCGAGCTGCTATCAGCGATGCTTGCGCTTGTGCCAAGTTAGCACGAGCACTGGCATAAGAGTTTATAGCCGTCTGCAAATCAAAATCGCCAATAATATTCTGGCGACGAAGTTCTTTCTTATTTACATAAGTCAGTTTTGCCGTTGCCACTTGAGCTTTAGCTACATTTACAGCAGCAAGACCTTGTTTAACGGCCTCTCTATACTGCACATCATCTATTTCAAACAACACTTGTCCCTTGTGTACGACAGAACCCTCATCAACACAAAGACGAGTAATAAATCCCGAAATCTTAGGACGAATTTCAATGTCTTGCTTACCGCGGATAGTTGCCGGGTAAATGTTATCCAAACTAGCACTCGAGGTGGTCAATGTCCGTACAGCGTACTCATTATCACTCGGCAAACCTTGGCGTTTATTCCCACAGGAAAAAAGAGCTGACGCACACATCGCGAATATCATTATCCGCAAAATTCGATTTTCTTTAATACGACTCATCTCTAATCTTTTTATTATACTGTTCAACAATTATTTATTCACAATTTTCTTATTCTTTTTACCTCTTAACTCAATACACACACATATATCCTCCAAGGACTAAACAAGCCTCAAGAAAGCTTTTTGCCCGAAAACCCATCCGCACAAAAAAGTTTTCGTGCAAAGGAACAAATTAGTTTAGATATATGCATCAATTTGATCAAACATTTAACACTGTTTCTCGCAATTTAATAAACATAAAAGAGTTGAAAAACTAATCATCAACTCTGAATGACAAAAAAACACGAATAAGCTATTTTGTGCCACTTTTTTAATAAATTAGTGTTTTGTTTGATATTTATTGAATGAGAACCTTTATTTTTGCAACATGTTATATATCAATAACGACATCAGAAAAATATTGAAGGGTAGCTTGTTTGTTACCGTTTCATTGTCAATACTCTATGCTTGTGCCAATCCTGGTACTCCCACAGGAGGCCCAATTGACGTAACACCTCCAAAAGTGATTGGAAGTACTCCCACAGAAAATGCCGTTGGCAATCAGAAGGGAAAGATTATCATCAATTTTGATGAATACATCAAACTCGATAAACCAAATGAGAAAGTGGTCGTTTCGCCTCCACAGCTTCAACAACCTGAAATAAAGACAATAGGAAAAAAGATATCAATCAATCTACTCGATTCTTTAAAGTCCAACACAACATATACCATTGACTTCTCCGATGCCATCCAAGATAATAATGAAGGGAACCCGATGGGAAATTACACTTTTACGTTCTCTACCGGTGCAGCCATTGATACGATGGAAGTATCGGGAAGTGTGCTAAACGCCGCAGATTTGGAACCAATCAAAGGCATACTTGTAGGGCTACATTCCAATCTGAATGATTCCGCTTTCAGCAAAACGCCATTCGATAGGGTAGGTCGCACTGATAGTCGGGGACATTTCGTCATTAAGGGCGTAGCACGCGGTAAATACCATATTTATGCATTAGCCGATGCTGATCAGAATTTCTTCTTTTCACAAAAGACCGAACAATTGGCTTTCAACAGCGATTTAATTATCCCTACATGCAATCAACAGACACGTCAAGATACTGCTTGGATCGACTCGATCACCGTCGATACTATCATTCCAAAGCCCTATATACATTTCATGCCCGACAATATTATACTTAGGGCATTCAAAGAAAATCTCAATCGGCATTCGCTTAAGAAAAAAGAACGCTTGGTGCCACAAAAATTCACATTGACTTTCTCTGCCCCCAATAAAGACCTTCCCAAGATTAAAGGATTAAATTTTAACGAAAAAGAGGCTTTCATTATCGATACAGACGATAAAAAAGATAGCATCACCTATTGGGTAAAAGACTCTGTGAATTATAAAAAGGATACTTTGTCGCTGGCATTATCGTACATGTATACCGATTCACTGAATAATTTGATACCTCGAACGGACACACTAAATCTGATTTCCAAACAAAAGACACTAACCAAACAGGTAGAACAAAAGAAGAAGAAGAAAAAAGGCGAAGTTCCCAAAATAGAATCGTTGCCGATGCAAAATCATATACCTCAAGAGATGGATGTATACGACTGTATATACTTCGACTTTGAAGAGCCGTTACGATCGGTCAATAAAAATGCTATACGCTTAAAAGAAAAAGTAGACACTCTATACAAAGATATCCCCTACCAATTTGAGCGCGATTCCGTGAATATGCGACGATATAATCTATATTACAATTGGTCTCCAGAAAAAGAATATAGCATTGAAGTCGACTCGGCCGCATTTGTTGGACAATACGGATTAGTATCCGAGAAAGTCAATCAATCTTTTAAGATACATGCGCTAAAAGACTACGGCGATATATATTTCAACATATCCGGTAATGTCTGTCCCTCTGCATTTATAGAGCTACTTGATGCAACAGGTAAAGTTGTCCGCAAAATGCCATTACGCGACCATCGAGCGAGTTTTTATTTCCTTGCTGCCGGCAAATATGGTGCACGACTTATAAACGACCGTAATGGCAATGGACTTTGGGATACAGGCGACTATGACCTAAAGATTCAACCCGAGGAAGTATATTATTATCCGCAAATCATTAACCTAAAAGTGATGTGGAAAATAGAAGAGAACTGGAATGTTGACTCTACGCCACTCGACAAACAAAAACCGGAGGAAATGAAGAAGCAGAAGCCGGACCAAGATAAAAAAAACAAAGGAAATTATAATAACCGTAGTAACGACCGACGTTACTGAAAAAAAACATGAATGATGAAATGGATTAATCATATTTTCACAGTATCATTGTTTACTCTCATATTATCGATGAGCCTTTCAACACCGATAAGTGCACAATGTGAAGTAAAAAACACAGCTCTTAGAGCCGGCGAAACTATCAATTACGACCTTTATTTCAACTGGAAATTTGTATGGGTAAAATGTGGTACAGCATATATGAAGACCACAGCAACAACATGGCAATCTAAACCTGCCTTCAGAACTTATCTGATAACCAAGGGCAGTAAAAAAGCTGATATGTTCTTCAGAATGCGCGATACCTTAGTCAGTGTCGTCAGCACCAACCTCTGTCCACATTACTATTATAAAGGCGCTTTTGAAGGCAAGCGCCTTTATAAAGACGAAGCATACTATACCTATCACAATGGAGATGTCTATATCCGACTGAGGAAACAAAGAAAGGGAGTATTTGCATCTGCTCAAAAGAAAAGCCCTAATTGTGTATACGACATGCTCAGCATTTTAGCACAGGCTCGCTCTTACGATTCTCGAAATTATAAGATAGGACAAAGAATCAATTTCGACATGGTTGGAGGAACAGATATAGATCACGAAATCTTAATTTATCGAGGAAAAAAGAATATAAAAGCAGAAAATGATACTGTTTATCGATGCCTCGTTTTCTCGTACGTAGAAAACAAAAACGGTAAAGATAAAGAAGTTGTTACATTCTATGTCACAGATGATGAAAACCATTTACCCATACGTCTTGACATGTTCCTTAACTTTGGATCCGCTAAAGCTTTTTTGAGTAGTGTCAGTGGCAACCGTCATCCATTCACTTCTGTTGTTGCAAAATAAACAGGATCACCAGTAAAAGTTGGGGGGGGTATACATAAAAATCTATTTTGCATCAATATTTCAGGAGACTTTGCCACCTCCGTATGACACCATACCGCACTATCAAACAGCCGGTTAATGATGCACCGTATACAACGCCAGCGAAAAGAGGTCCAAAAATCGACTCGAAAGCATATTGTGGACACGTTATTTTCAGCAGACCTTTGCTTAGAACGATTCTAAACAACGTCCTAGATATAGCTGTTGGCCAGTTTTCACACAAACGAGTGCGTTCTATCCATCTGGACAAGCAGCTCATTCCAGATGAAAGTTGGCGTGCAAGCAAATGCGACAATCCATCGACATGCTTATTCTTCCATTAGCCGAATAGGAGCGATTCGTTACTCGAATACATATCTTCTTTATGTTATCAAAACGACATATGCCCCTAAAAATATTTTCGTCCATACGTATTCTGAAAAACTTAAGGACATCACCGCAAAAACTAACATACGACAATTTAGCATGATATAGACCGTTTCGCTAAAAAGCCTATCACTCTAATTACCAACGATTAACAAGTTTTCATTTTTATACGATGCACACCTCATTGACATAGAAACGCACTGGTCAATTGGCGGTTATCTTCAAGTCGTTTCTCAGCACATTCCTGAGGGTGAATATCGAGGACGATACTGATACTATTTTAACTACATCGAAGTGGCACTTATTGATACACAAATCGAACCTGCGTTCTCAAAAAATGATAAGGACAAACATAAAAATTCATAAGGACGAAAATAAATGTTTATACATACAAACATTTATTTTCGTCCTTATGAATTTCTCGCTGTTTATCAACGATTTACGTGCGGCACATTTATGTCTTGCTCTTATTCGATTTACATTCGAGTAGTGAGACAGTAGCGAAAATAGTGCCCTGCAAGGGCCTGTTACTGATGTTCAGATAAGAAAGTATCAGAATGTTTGGAAATATTCACATTGAAATACGTTCTAAAAATGGATTGCACGCAAAGTTTTGTGTCATAGCTCGTCTCTTTCTCGAATCTAAGCACTCGAAACCATAATGCTTACTCCACTGACTTTTTACTAATGAGCCCCGTATTTGTAAACGCCGATCGAAAAATCAGCAATCTTTTTTATCCGAACACGAATTTCAATATAAAAAGTACTGCCAATACGTATAAGGTAACACTGATATCTTTAAATTTACCGGAAAACATTTTGATAAGTACATAACATAACATTCCCATACAGATACCATCGGCAATAGAATAAGTCAGTACCATCATGATAATGGTGATAAATGCAGGAAGAGCTTCGGATATATCACCTAAATCTATTTTCAAAACAGAATCGAGCATAAAGACACCTACCAAAACCAATGCACCGGTAGTAGCCGCACTCGGTATGAGCAGAAATATAGGCGAAAAAAACAATGCCAACAGAAACAACATACCTGTAACGAACGACGTCATTCCAGAACGTCCGCCTTCAGCAATTCCGGAGGCACTTTCTACGTAAGTCGTAATGGTAGAGCATCCGAAAATAGCACCAACCGTCGTACCGATAGCATCGGACATCATCGCTTCTTTTACATGGGGTATAGATCCATCTTTTCTTACGATACCAGTTTTGGTGGCAAGTCCTACCAATGTTCCAAGTGTATCGAAAATATTGATGATAAGTAAAGTGAATACCACAATGGCCATATCAAAACTGAAGAAGTGAGAAAAATCAAATTTGCAAAAAATAGGAGCTACCGAATGAGGCGCCGATAAGGGCATGAAACCATGATGTATTTGGGTAACCCCCATAGGAATGCCAATAATCGTGCAGATCACAATACTATAAAACAACGCTCCTTTCACTTTTTTCACAAGCAAAATGCCACTCAACAATATTCCTATCATGCCCAATATGGCAGAAGGTGTAAACGGCCCGAGAGTGACAAATGTGCCTGGATTGGCAGCAATGATACCTGCATTTTTTAATCCGATGAAGGCAATAAACATACCGATACCAGCCGAAATAGCATGACGAAGATTCATTGGTATACTATCGAGAATCATTTCCCGAATATTGAAAAAGGTTATAAGAATAAATATAACACCCTCAACAAGCATTGCAGCCAAAGCTGTCTGCCAAGAATATCCCATAGCTTGAACAAGCGTAAAGGCAAAAAAAGCATTCAATCCCATACTTGGAGCTTGCGCAAATGGAAGTTTTGCCATAAACGCCAATAACAACGTAGCGATAGCAGATACAAGAGCTGTCGTAGTAAACAAAGCTGCCTTATCCATGCCCGTCGCAGAAAGAATAGTAGGGTTGACAGCCAAAATATAACTCATCGTTAAAAAAGTAGTAATACCGGCAACAATCTCCGTGCGGTATTTCATCTTATCCGCATCAAATCCTAAAAGTTTTTGTAACAGTGAATTAGTCATAACATCTATTATTTTTTTACTCTAATATTATTTATTCTAAGATAAAAGGCACTTGGCGGTCCATACGAAAGACACTAGAACGAAAAGAAGCAATCAACTGATTTTCTTGATTCATAATATCGACTTCATAATAACCGGTAGTACGTCCTATATATTTTTCGACTGCAATAGCAGTTAATGTATCACCTTCGGCACTGGCACGAAGAAAAGTAATGTTGGCAGAAAGCGAAAAAGAAAGCTTACCACACGAATTAGATGAAGCAGCCAAAGCCAAATCGGCCAAAGTAAAAAGAGCACCTCCTTGGGTTCTTCCACCCGCATTGAGATGCTCTTTTGTTATCTTCATCTGCGCGCGAGCATAGCCCCGACGCACTTCCAACAATTCGACACCGGCATTAATAGCAAAAAGGTCATTTTTGAAAAACTCTTGCGGCGTCATTTTATTCTTTTATTTATTAAGTTTCCACTCGAAACCCTCTTTTGTATCTTTCACTTCAAAACCGAGTTCAGCAAGTTTATTACGAATCATATCGGAAGTAGCCCAATCTTTAGATACTTTTGCTCTCTGGCGTTGTTCCAACAACATATCGACAACTTCGCCGTAAGCTTTTTCACGATCATCTGAAGATCCGGAAGTCTCTTTCAGTCCCATAATATCGAACATGAAGATGCGGAACGTTTCCCGCAATTCATCTAAATCTTGAGCCGATATAGTAGCACTACCGCTTACTACATTATTGATATCACGAGTTGCATCGAAAAGATGAGAGATAACGATAGGCGTGTTCAAATCATCGTCCATTGCAGCATAGCATTTAGCACGTAATTCTCTAAAATCGACAGAAGATTTTGCAGACGGAGTAATACGTTTCAGATTCTCCCATCCCTCCATGAGGCGAGAAAGTCCCTTCTCTGAAGCTTGCAACGCTTCATTACTAAAATCGACCGTACTGCGATAATGAGCCTGAAGAATAAAGAAGCGGATAGTCATAGGGCTATAAGCCCGTTCCAATAACTGATGAGAACCAATGAAGAATTCTTCCAACGTGATAAAATTGCCAAGTGACTTACCCATTTTGGTTCCATTGATCGTTATCATATTGTTATGAACCCAATATTTCACCATATCATCGCCTTGCGAAGCAATAGACTGAGCAATTTCACATTCATGATGAGGGAATACCAAATCCATGCCACCACCATGTATATCAAAATGATTACCCAGATATTTACGCCCCATCGCCGTACATTCGGTATGCCAACCCGGAAATCCCTCACTCCATGGAGAAGGCCAACGCATGATATGCTCAGGTTGAGCACATTTCCACAGAGCAAAATCGGCAGCATTGTGCTTCTCTTCTTGTCCATCGAGGACACGGGAAGTATTCAACACATCTTCCAAATTGCGCCCCGAAAGCTTACCATAATGATATTTGGTATTGTATTTTTCTACATCAAAATATACAGAGCCTTGGCTTTCATAAGCAAAACCATTTTCGAGAATCTTTTTTACCAGTTCCTCTTGTTCGATAATGTGCCCTGAAGCATGAGGTTCAATACTAGGGGGCAACACATTGAGCGCCCGCATCGCATCATGATAGCGATTTTCGTAATATTGAGCAACTTCCATCGGCTCGAGTTGTTCCAGACGAGCTTTCTTAGCTATTTTATCCTCACCCTCGTCAGCATCGTGTTCCAAGTGACCGACATCGGTGATATTACGTACATAACGTACCTTATAACCTAAATGTTTGAGATAACGAAACAAGACATCAAAAGTAATAGAAGGGCGAGCATGTCCCAAATGCGGATCACCATAAACAGTTGGTCCACAAACGTACATTCCGACATGAGGAGCATGGATAGGAACAAAAAGCTCTTTCTTTCTGTCGAGCGTATTGTAAAGAGTTAATTTATTTTCCATAACTATTTTTATTATTTCTCTTTTTCTGAATTGCAAAGTTATTTATTCGACTAATTGATAACAAGATTTTCAACATAAAAATAATGCAATATCATATTAAGCCCTATTAAGATTGAGCATTTCGTCAATATAATCTCTATTATTGCTTAAACGAGGTATTTTGTGCTGACCGCCAAGTTTACCTTTCTGGGCCAACCAATCATGAAAAAGTCCATGACGGGCAGGAATGACCTCCAAAGGTTGCAAAGCAATATCTTTCCAACGTTTAGCTTCATAGTCCGAGTTAACCTCTTTGAGCGAGTTGTCCAGAATTGCAGCAAAGCGCTCTAAAGAATCGGGCTGTCTGCTAAACTCAATAAGCCATTGATGCCGACATTTGGCACGACTATCCATAAAAACAGGAGCAGCTGTATAATCGGTAATCATAGCCCCCGTAACGGAACAAGCCTTGGCAAGTCCTTTTTCTGCATTATCGACTATCAGTTCCTCGCCAAAAGCATTAATGAAATGCTTTGTCCGACCGGTGATATTAAACTTATAAGGATTCTTGTGAACAAACATCACGGTATCTCCTATCATGTAGCGCCACAATCCACAGGAGGTAGAAATAACCATTGCATAGTTTTTATTCAACTCCACTTCATCAAGACAAAGAGTGCGAGGATATTCCACACCGACATCTTCAAGCGGAATAAATTCGTAAAAGATCCCATAGTCTATCATTAGCAACATGGACGGATCATCGAGCTCTGTCTGCGTACCAAAATATCCTTCGGAAGCGTTATAAGTCTCTACATAGTGCATTTTCGGAGAATGAATCACCTGCTTATACTGCTCTACATAAGGCGTAAAAGCCACACCCCCATGAAAGAAGACCTCCAAATTGGGCCAAACCTCTTCGAGCGATTGTTTACCTGTTTTTTGCAATATGCGTTTGATGAGAACAAGAAACCACGAAGGAACTCCCGAAAGATTTGTCACGTTCTGGTGAATCGTACTATCAGCAATGGCTTCTATTTTACTTTCCCACTCGTCCATCAATGCAATCTTCTTGCTAGGCACCCGAATTAAATTGGCAATAGGATTGATATTCTGCATTAAAATCGCCGATAAGTCGCCCACAAAACTATGTTTTGTGTTCAAATTGGGACTATGACTGCCACCTAATATAAGACCTTTGCCAGAAAAAAAACGACTTTCCGGATTCATTCGCAAATAAAGAGCAACCGCATCGGCTCCGCCTTTATAATGAATGTCACACAATCCTTCCTTGCTGACCGGTAAAAATTTACTTTTATCATTGGTCGTGCCGGATGATTTTGCGAACCAAAGGATTTCGGATGGCCACAGTATATTCTGCTCACCCTTGCGAAGACGTTCTACATAAGGCTTGATGTCATCATAAGTCTGAATAGGCAATCGCTCTTTAAAATCCCGATAACTGTGAACAGTTTGAAAATCATACTTTCTTCCCCACTCCGTATCTTTGGCACAACGAAGCAAATGCAACAATACACGTTCTTGAATACCACCTGCATCATTGCTATAAAGGTCTATCGCTTTTAAACGGGAGTCGAATAATCGTGATAGTAATCTTGTAATATTCATCTAATCAAAAAAAATTTGGATCAACTCATCATGTTTTACGTTACAAAAGTAACGCTTATTTATCTTTTTTGTAACTTTACAGAGAAAATCTTCTCAAAAATAGACTAAAAAAATGGAGGAGTCCCAATGAAAATAGGAATTTTAACAGCGGGAGGTGACTGTCCGGGTATAAATGCCACTATTCGTGGAGTATGCAAAACAGCCATTAATCACTACCACTTCGAAGCCGTTGGAATACACAGCGGTTTTTTAGGCCTTTTGAATAAAGATGTTGAAGATTTAAACGACCTCACTTCATCCGGTTTGCTTAACTTGGGTGGTACAGTATTAGGCACTTCACGAGAAAAGCCATTCAAAAAAGTAGATGGGCAAATCACAGACAAGCCATATACAATTATCAACAATATGAAAGATTTGGGCATCGACTGTCTCGTTTGTATCGGTGGAAACGGTACCCAAAAGACGGCTTCCAAGTTTGCCAAATTAGGTGTTCCCATTATTGGCATCCCGAAAACGATAGACAATGATATATGGGGTACAGACTTTTCTTTTGGTTTCGACTCAGCTGTAAATATCGCAACCGATGCCATTGACAAGCTACATTCTACAGCAAGTTCCCACAAAAGAGTGATGGTGATAGAAGTTATGGGGCACAAAGCAGGTTGGATAGCTCTATATTCGGGAATGGCAGGAGGAGGCGACGTCATACTTCTTCCAGAACTTCCGTATAGTGTAGAACATATCAGAGATACGATCCTGCATCGAATAGAATGTGGCAAACGCTTTTCAATAGTAGTGGTTGCCGAAGGCGTTAAAAATCCAGGAGAAGGCCGTCCTTCAGAATATATTGCTAGAATGATAGAAGAGACGACCAATATTGAAACGAGAGTTACCGTATTGGGTTACATCCAACGTGGAGGCTCACCAACGCCATTCGACCGAAATCTATCAACCAGAATGGGAGGTTATGCCACAGAAATGATTGCTAAGGGAGAGTTTGGGAAAATGGTGGTATATAGAGGAAACGAAATATCTTCTGTCCCACTATCGGAAGTTGCCGGAAAGCTGAAATTGGTAACTGAAGAGAACGACTTGGTGATTGAAGGAAAACACATGGGAATTTGTTTTGGATAAAAGAAATAGATTCTTAAAAACAGACACAGAAATTATTCTGGTTTTTTATCGTCGAATAGAGAAGCCTCATCAGTAGAATCGTCTTTTAGCTCGACTTGCATTTCAATTTCAGTGTCCGATTGAGCCGACAATCCATCTGGGTTCTTCTCTAGATCATCGCTTAAAGACATTTCAGACATAACAGATTCTGATGACATTTGAGCAACAGATGCTTCTCGCTTTTCGCGAGCATGGTCTATGAGTTCCTCAAAATCGTGATCGTGCAATTTGACAAGAGCCATTCTGGCAGCAATTTGCTGAGATTCTTTTTTTGAATAACCTTCGCCTTGTCCTGCCGAAATATTTTCGAGTCTGATTTCGGTTTCAAAGACAGGATTACCTGATTCGTCCTTTTGTTGATCAACCAACCTAAAATCGACAACGATTTTCTGTTTTTGCCCCCATTCGATAAGCCGTGACTTAAAGTTGACTTCTTTATGAGACAATTTATCTAAGTTGACATACTGATCAATAATTTTCTTCTGAATAAAAAATCTACAATATTCGTATCCTCTATCCAAATATATAGCCCCAACCAATGCCTCGAAAGCATTACCGCACATATAGCTGTTGTGAGACGAAAGATGAGAGGTCGATTTAATCATTTTATCCAAACCTATTTGAACAGCCAACTTATTGAGTGTTTCCCGCTGAACTATTTTTGAACGCATATTAGTCAAAAAGCCTTCGCCTCGGCGTTTAAAATAAATATACACAATATGCCCCACAACGGCATCCAAAATAGCATCTCCTAAGAACTCAAGTCTTTCATTATTGATAGGAACACCATCCTTTGTTCGAAGGAAAGTAGATTTATGAGATAGCGCCTGTTCATATAGAGATATACGATGAGGGAAAAACCCCATCATTCTATAAAAACAAAAATAAGATTCTCTATCCTTTCGAATAGAGAATCTTATTTTATCTATAAAATTTCGTAACACGGATTATTCTGCGTATTTTTTGAATATTACGCAAGCATTATGTCCACCGAATCCAAATGTATTGGACAAAGCAACATTTACTTCACGTTTTTGAGCCTTATTGAATGTAAAGTTAAGCTTATAATCCAATTCAGGATCGTCATCTCCTTCGGTATGATTAATCGTCGGAGGAACAACGCCGTCACGGATAGCTAACACACCTGCAATAGCCTCAACAGCACCTGCAGCGCCCAATAAATGGCCTGTCATAGATTTCGTAGAGCTAATATTCAATTTATAGGCATGTTCGCCAAATATCTCTTTAATAGCTTTTGCTTCAGAGAGATCACCAACTGGAGTAGAAGTTCCATGAACATTGATATAATCAACATCTTCGGGCTTCAATTCTGCATCTTCCAATGCATTTTTCATCACTAATTTAGCGCCCAAACCTTCAGGGTGAGAGGCAGTCAAGTGATAAGCATCCGCAGACATTCCTGCGCCAACAAGCTCAGCATAAATTTTAGCGCCACGAGCCTTAGCGTGTTCTAATTCTTCGAGAACCAAACAACCGCCACCTTCGCCCATCACGAAGCCATCACGACTACCGCTGAAAGGACGAGAAGCTCTTTCACACTCATCATTCCGGGTAGAAAGAGCATGCATAGCATTAAATCCACCTACTCCTGAAGGAGCAATAGCTGCTTCAGAGCCACCCGAGATTATAATGTTGGCTTTGTTCAGACGAATAAGATTAAATGCATCGGCAATAGCATTAGAAGATGTTGCGCAAGCCGAGCATGTCGCATAATTAGGACCGTGGAAACCATATTTAATAGAAATTTGACCGGCAGCAATATCCGAAATCATCATAGGAATGAAAAACGGATTAAAACGGGGACCGTCTTCTTTATGCTGATAATAGTAACCTACTTGTTCTTCAAAAGTACGTATACCACCAATGCCAGCTCCAAAAATGACACCTATTTTATTAAGATCTTCCGTTTCGATGTTTAATTCTGCATCTTTAATTGCTTCTTCTGCTACGACAACCGCAAATTGAGCGTAGCGGTCCATTTTACGGGCCTCCTTACGATCGATAAATTGAAGCGGGTCAAATTCTTTCACCTCACATGCGAACTGAGTTTTGAATTCTGACGCATCAAAATGAGTAATAGAGCCTGCTCCACTAACCCCATTTACACAATTCTTCCAGAATTCCGGAACAGTGTTACCTATAGGAGTAATGGCTCCGAGACCTGTTACTACAACTCTTTTTAATTCCATATTAAAACTAATGGCAATTACTTACTTTGCGTTGTTTTCAATATAAGAAATTGCATCGCCTACTGTCTGAATCTTCTCAGCTTCATTATCAGGAATTGAAATGCCGAATTCTTTTTCGAGCTCCATGATGAGTTCTACTGTATCTAATGAATCAGCACCCAAATCATTGGTGAAACTTGCTTCAGGTTTTACTTCAGATTCTTCAACGCCTAATTTGTCAACGATAATCGCTTTAACTTTTGATTCAATTTCTGACATAACTTTAATTTTTTAATTAGTAATTAGTTTTATTTCTTTAAATTTGCGGTTGCAAAGGAATAAATATTTATCGTCCTAAACAAATTTTTGATTAACTAAATTCAATATTTTGCACATTTTTCACGGTTTTGTGCAC
The DNA here is from genome assembly GCA_963676865.2 of uncultured Bacteroides sp. Lineage (GTDB taxonomy): Bacteria > Bacteroidota > Bacteroidia > Bacteroidales > Bacteroidaceae > JAAYUD01. Next base: position 1,420,768 of record CAXXSS010000001.1, read on the forward strand.
CAAAGTAATACAAACATGAAAAAAAACATTGCTATTTTTGCTTCCGGTTCGGGGAGTAATGCCGAAAACATCATCAACTATTTTAAAGAGAATGATGAAGTTATCATCAAACTAATAGTATCAAATAAAAGCGATGCATTTGTTCTTGAACGGGCTAAAAGACTAAATGTTAGTTCAGTTATTTGCCCGAAAGCCGAATGGATTACAGGAGAAAGTATTCTTGATTTAATGAAGGAAAACGAAATAGACTTTATTGTATTGGCTGGTTTTTTGCTCAAAGTGCCCCAGATATTGGTAGAAGCTTACCCTCAAAGAATCGTGAATATCCATCCGGCATTACTACCCAAACATGGCGGTAAATCAATGTATGGCAACAAAGTTCATGAAGCAGTTGTTGCGGATGGAGACAAAGAGAGCGGCATCACCATCCATTTCATTGACGAACATTACGATCAAGGACAAACCATTTATCAGGCAAAATGCGAAGTTCTACCCACAGATACTCCCGATGATGTAGCAAGAAAAGTTCACGCGCTCGAATATAAATGGTTTCCACTAATCATTGAAAGAGTCGTTTCCAAATTATAAGTCTCCGTAAATAATAGAATTTTCAGAGAATATATTCAATTTGATAAGCCTCTGGCTCTCTACGAAGTGGATAATTCCCTCTTAAATACTCAAATTTATCGGGTTGTTGTTTTAGCCAATCACTGTCTCGACGGGGATCATATATTTTAATTAGAGCTTCTTCCTTTGAGGAGGCTTTAATTATATCCGACAATGGTGCAGGAGGCAATATATTATAACTATGACTCAATCCAAAGAAGTGGCAGAAAGAACATAAAGACATTCTAGTAGCATTCGCTTTACCATCGGCAGAGTATCCAGCTATATGGGGAGTACCTATTAATACTTTATTCAATAGATCGCGATCAATTTCCGGTTCATGCTCCCAAACATCAATTACAGCATCAGATATTTGCCGATTATCAATAGCCGACAACAACGCTTTCGTTTCTATTACTTCCCCACGAGAAGTATTAATAATAAAAGGATTCTTCTTTAGAGAAGAGAAAAAAGGTTCATCACCAAGATGGAATGTTTTATAAATACCGTCTTTATTTAAAGGAACATGAAACGAAATGATATCGCACTCCTCCATCAATTGCTTTAACGGAACAAAGTTATTTTCTGCCTTACTATTTCTTTCAGACCATTCACGCGGCGGATCATTCTGCAAAACACGTAACCCCCATTCTTGAGCCATCTTCACCACTTTACTCCCAACATTGCCAACGCCAACAACACCCAATGTGAAATGGTTCAACTCTTTTCCTTTAAGTTGTTTGAATATCAACAAGACTGATTGAACATACTGCACAACTGACGATGCATTACAACCCGGTGCATTTTTCCACACGATTCCGGCCTCTTTACAATAATCCACATCAATATGGTCAAAACCAATTGTTGCGGTTGCAATGAACTTCACTTTACTACCGTTCAATAAATCCCGGTCACAATGTGTTCTCGTGCGTATAATTAATGCATCGGCATCACGAACGATAGCAGGAGTAAAAGAATTGCCAGGCAGGCAAACGACTTCGTCTGCAATCTTTTCAAGAGATTCCTTAATATAAGGAATCTTATCATCAACAACAACTTTCATTTACTTCACGTTTTAATTTATCAAGCTTCACAAAGGTACATCATTTATTCGTGAGCCGTACGAGTTTCCAAATAAAATGCATGAAACGGTTGCCGCATTAAATTATTTTATATAGCTTTGCCATTTATAACATTTAACTTTCATTTTTGATGATGACCTTTAGCAACGTTTGCAACGAGATTTTTGAAAAAGCGACAACAGATTATCATATTAAAGATAATATTGATACCCCTATTAACAATCCGTATGCATTAAAGACTATCGAATATTATCTCTATTTAAAGAATTGGATAGATGCAGTTCAGTGGCATTTGGAAGATATTGTTCGCGACCCTCAGATCGATCCGGTTGAAGCATTGGCAATAAAACGCCGAATAGACAGATCCAACCAAGACAGGACAGATTTGGTAGAGCTAATAGACAGTTATATTTATGACAAATATAAAACGATCGAACCGACGCCGGATGCCATAATCAACACTGAAAGTCCGGCATGGGCCATCGATCGCCTCTCAATACTTGCTTTAAAGATCTACCATATGGAACAGGAAGTAAAGCGCAGCGAAGCGACCTCCGAGCATATTGCAGGTTGCCAAGCAAAGCTCAATATATTACTCGAACAAAAGAACGATTTATCTGCAGCGATTGACACTCTATTAAATAATATAGAGAAAGGAAAGATTCTAATAAAGGTCTACAAACAAATGAAAATGTACAACGACCCAAATCTCAATCCGATTCTCTATACAAAAAAATAAAAATGACACGTATTCTTATTATCCGTTTTTCTGCCATCGGTGATGTAGCGATGACCATTCCCGTTATTTATTCCTTTGCCCGTCAATATCCAGATATTGATATTACATTCTTAAGTAGACGTGTATTGCAGCCTATGTTCCAAGAAATGCCACAAAATGTACATTACTATGCGGCAGATTTAAAAGGGAAACACAAAGGACTAAGAGGTATATATCGTTTGTACAAAGAATTGAAAGAGCTTAAATTCGATATGGTTGCCGATTTCCATAGTGTTATTCGTACCAAACTACTTTGCCTTTTACTTCGCACAACAGGCATCCGCATTGAATCGGTAAAGAAAGGACGCTCCGAGAAGCATAAACTCATTCGCCGACGCCACAAAGAGCTGAAGAACCAAAAAAGCTCTTTCCGCCGCTTTGCCGATGTACTTGAGAAACTCGGTTTCCCCGTGTTACTGGATTTTTCATCTATTTACGGCGATAAAAGAGGCGACTTTTCTAAAATAGCTTCAGTAGTGCCTCAAAAAGGAAAAGACATCTGGATAGGTATTGCTCCTTTTGCAAAACACGAAGGCAAAATCTATCCTATTCATCTACAAGAAAAAGTAGTTGCACACTTTGCCGCCCAACCACATGTTAAGGTATTCCTCTTTGGAGGAGGCAAAAAGGAAATCGGTATTTTCGAGGAATGGATTAAAAAATATCCCACGGTAATATCTACAACGGGCAAACTGAACATGTCAACAGAATTGATCTTAATGAGCTATCTCAACGTGATGCTCTCAATGGATTCGGCAAATATGCACATGGCCTCACTGGTTAATATTCCGGTTATCTCAATTTGGGGAGCAACACATCCTTATGGAGGCTTCATGGGATGGAAACAACTTCCCGTCAACACCATTCAACTCGATATGCCTTGCCGTCCTTGCTCAGTATATGGCGAAAGTCCTTGCTACAGGGGTGATTATGCCTGTATGAACAACATCGAACCGGAACGAGTAATCAAAAAGATAGAAGGTATCATATATTAAAGAAAGTAATATCTGATGAAGGTCATAATCAATCCGAAGTACGAGTATCTTCGGGAGGATATTTTGCAAATCCCCGAAGAATTCGATAAACAGCCCGGAGAAATCATATACGAAGCTCGTAATATACTAAAGGTTGTAGAGCTGAGAGGGATAAAAGTCGTCATTAAAAGTTTCCATCAGCCTAAATTCTTCAATCGGATAATCTATTCCTTTATCCGCAAATCAAAAGCGCTACGCTCATACCTTTTCTCAGAAAAATTGCTAGAATATAATATTCCGGCACCTACCCCTATTGCCTGCATTATACAATCGAAAAGTGGTTTGCTCACCAGTAGCTACTATATAAACAAATACGAAGAAGCCGAAACTGTGAGAGAATTAATGGGAGGTACGGTACTAGGCAATGAAGAGTTGCTCAATGATTTCACCGATTTTCTCATTCACACTCACTATCAAGGCATTCTGCACTTAGATCTTTCCCCCGGAAACATTCTATTCAAGAAAGAAGCCAACGGAAAATACAAATTTCTTTTGATAGATGTAAACCGCATGAAGCTCGATACGTATGTAGGCATGAAAGAAGCCAGTTACAATTTACGCCGTCTCTGCACCTCATCCGAAATATCAGGATATATAGCCCGTCGGTACGCACAACACAAAGAATGGGACATTGCCAAAATGGAAAAGATGGTACAGCACGATAGTGATCATTTCTTCAAAAAGTTTTTCTTTCACCGGGCAGCGACACGTTCTAAAGCTCCTCATATACGCCTCATCATATTAGAATTTCGCTTCTTCCTTTTTATCAGAATCCATTTTCTATCAGCTCATAGCAAACTAAGCGCCACTTTATACCGTAAAGAGGCATCTATATATATCAACTACTTAAAAGATTATGATTTCAGGAAAATATTCTACACCAACTATATAACCAAGTAATCATTTCTAATCTAAAAAAGGAGCCACGCCATAAGGTGCAGCAGCTCTTTAAAACAGAAGAAATATCATCAATACTTGGGTTCGGGATAAGAAATCAAAAAAAGACGAGTTGATTTGTTCTATCGCTTTTTATTGTTGCAATCGTTACTGTCACCTTATCTTATTGACGATGAGTGATATATACAGATGTTGCTTGTTTATGGGACCTCGAAATGGTATTATCTTGCTTATTGTTAGCGTGTTATGAAACACGGATCGTCCACTTCGTATATCAACCGATTAAGTCATTACTCCGTATCTGTGGTGTGTGCACCGTGTAGAAACGTCCTTGCTTACCACCCATGCATGGAAGAGATCCGGTTCTTCTTCTCTGAAAGAAGGTGTTTTGTACACATCTTATTGAATCATAGTTATCGTATTTAAGGCATTTCTGTTGACTCATTCAGGGTTTGTCGTTCCACATATGTGATTCGATCAACTCACATATGTGAGTCGATCGTTCCATATATGTGAGTTGATCGAATCACATATGTGGAACGACATTCTTCTCAGAACAAAACATAAAATCGCTCTGATATGAACCAACTTTCATCAGTATGTCTCATAGATTTCACCCTTTTGAAGGGTATCATGGGAACGTTTAAAAGCATCTCTGCCATGATGTTATAACTAAAATTACAACACCATGGCAGAGACGTACGAATTGTAGAGCGCGCAAATGGCAACAGGATTTTGTTGAAATAGACCGACGCGTTCGCAACGATATACCTGAGTTCTTATCCCGAACTCAAATATCAATAGCTTTTGACATGCCCCATTCCTGAAGTCGATATATTTTTCACACTAGGATTTCCTTTATATTTAATATTGCCCAATCCATGGGACGTAGCATCAATGCTCTCTGAAGCATAGCAATTGATATTGCCCACACCACGAGATTCTGCGGTCACACTTTTTGCAATCAAGTTCAACGTATTTATATTGCCTACACCGCGAGAACTCAATTTCACATTTCCCACTTCACCACTAATGTTAGCATTACCTACACCACGAGATTCAATATCAAGACTTTCACATTTCAATCCACTGATCTTAATATTACCAACTCCTCGCGTTTCAATACTCAAAGATTTTTGATTTAGTCCATTAATAGTGATATCACCTACGCCACGAGACAATACAGATTTCAGAGAAGGCATCCCTATAATAATCGTCAAATGTTCTGCACTTCTCGATCCATGATAATCGGATTCTTGACCGATTTTCAACACACTACCATCTACTGTAGCCGACGTAGCGTTTACCAGACGCTCGGTACCGTTCACCTTAACATAATACTCACCCGATGTTTGAATAATTTCAATAGTACCTACCCCGCTATGTTCAATAGCGTCAAAACCTCTCACACTGAAGGAACGATTCGCTCCTTGGTTTTCTGACACGGCCTTGTTCGATGCCGAACAACCCGTACACATAGCCAATACCATCATCAGCCATGCTACATTCTTTAAAATTGAATTCATCTTTAATATTATATTTATTAGATTCATTATTTACAGATGATTAGTTGTTCTGATTAAGCTACTCTCCTCTATCAGGACTAAACACGTCCAAACCTCCTATCATTCATATTCAAATAAGAATATCGTCCATTTCATCGGCATATACCGACACATCACAAATATCTTATAGTTCCTAGTACGAGACTGCTTCAAGAAATAAAATATCCCATTTCATCGATATAAAAGAGTCATCTCAACATAGGCTCACGTTGACAACATAAATCCACCACCAACATATTGAAACGATCATAAATGCAGATAAACAATATTCAAATGGTCGACCGATCATTATTTCTTTTTCACCTATATACATAAGACGAGAGTAAGAGCCAAAACGTGACATGGTATAACCTCCTTTTTTATACAAAAACATAAAAAAAGTAGAAATCTATCAGATTTTAGCTAGAAGACTCCAAATATTACACCATTTATCCGGCACAATCATAACTAATAGAAGACGTGTCTCAGCATCCGGAAAAATCAACCGTATGTCGCTGCCGTAACGAACGTTCGTTTTGTGTATATAGTTACATTAATAAAAAAGCATCAGAAAAGTGTTCTGATGCTTTTTTATAGATTTACCTTAAACTATTATCTAGTTAGACAAGCTTCTTCAATAATGAAACAATACTTACCTTATCAGCAATAATATTATTCAATTCAGCAATAGGAACTCTCTCCTGCTGCATCGTATCACGATTACGAAGAGTGACGCAATTATCGTTTAGCGTGTCATGATCAACAGTGACACAATAGGGAGTACCAATGGCATCTTGTCGACGATAACGCTTGCCGATACTATCTTTTTCATCATATTGACAGTTGAAATGAAATTTCAAGTCGTCAACGATATGTTGTGCTATTTCAGGCAGACCATCTTTCTTTACCAATGGCAAGACAGCAAGTTTGACCGGAGCAAGTGGAGCAGGTAATTTCAAAACAACGCGCGTATCTCCATTCTCCAATTTCTCTTCCGTATACGAAGCACTTATCACGCTAAGGAACATACGATCCAAACCTATAGACGTTTCAACACAATAAGGAGTATAAGATTCGCCTAGCTCAGGATCATAATATTTAATGCTTTTGCCACAATATTTTTCATGCTGAGAAAGGTCAAAGTCTGTACGAGAATGAATGCCTTCAACCTCTTTGAAACCAAATGGCATCAAGAACTCAATATCGGTTGCAGCATTAGCATAATGAGCAAGCTTCTCATGATCATGGAAACGATAATGATCATCACCAAAGCCCAATGCTTTGTGCCATTTTATTCGGGTAGCTTTCCACATTTCAAACCATTTCATCTCTTCACCCGGACGACAGAAAAACTCCATTTCCATTTGCTCGAATTCTCTCATACGAAAGATAAACTGGCGAGCCACAATCTCATTACGAAATGCCTTACCTATCTGAGCAATACCAAAAGGTATCTTCATACGCCCTGTTTTCTGGACATTAAGGAAATTCACAAAAATGCCCTGAGCTGTTTCAGGACGAAGATATATTTTCATCGCACCATCGGCAGTAGAACCCATTTCGGTAGAGAACATCAAATTGAATTGACGAACATCTGTCCAATGATCTGTTCCTGATACAGGATCAACGATCGCCTCATCAACAATAATCTGTTTCAGACTTTCGAGATCATTATCATTCATTGCTTTTTTATAGCGTTCATGCAATGCATCACGTTTCTCTTGATGTTCAATAACACGAGGATTAGTTGCTCTAAACTTTTCTTCATCAAATGAATCACCGAAACGTTTTGCCGCTTTGGCAACTTCCTTATTTATCTTATCATCATATTTAGCAATCTGATCTTCTATTAGAACATCGGCACGATAACGCTTTTTCGAATCTTTATTGTCTATCAAAGGATCATTAAAAGCATCGACATGACCGGAAGCTTTCCATATAGTAGGATGCATGAAGACTGCTGAATCGATGCCCGTGACATTGCTATGCAATAACACCATACTGTCCCACCAATACTTCTTAATATTATTTTTCAACTCGGCGCCCATCTGACCATAATCGTAGACAGCAGCCAATCCATCGTAAATATCACTCGATGGGAAAACAAATCCATACTCTTTACAATGCGATACCAATTTTTTAAAAACATCTTCCTGTGCCATATCTTTTTAGCTTTTATCAATTAGAACATCAAATTAAGGCAGTAATAAGTCTCAACTTTTCAACTCATTACCAAATATTCTGCAAAGTAAACGATTTTTTTGAATTAAATTAGTATTTTTGCCATTACAACCTTAAAATTAAGGTAGAAAAATGAATTTGTTGATTGAAGATAGGGATTTTATACAGTATGGACGACGAAGAAAAAGATAAAGAAAAAATAACAGAAGAAAAAGAAGAGCACATCAATTATCAACCTTCGGATTTGCATGACGATAATATCAAGCACCAACTTACAGGAATGTATGAAAGCTGGTTCTTGGATTATGCGTCTTATGTTATTCTTGAAAGAGCAGTGCCCGACATTGACGATGGACTGAAACCTGTTCAACGGCGTATTTTGCATTCTATGTGGAGAATGGACGATGGGCGATACAATAAAGTGGCAAACATCGTAGGACATACCATGCAATTCCACCCCCACGGCGATGCTTCTATCGGCGATGCACTCGTTCAATTGGGACAAAAGGATTTGCTTATCGATCACCAAGGAAACTGGGGTAATATCCTTACCGGCGACAGAGCAGCTGCCCCTCGTTATATTGAAGCTCGATTATCAAAATTTGCACTCGACGTAGTATTTAACCCCAAAACAACAGATTGGAAACTATCGTATGACGGACGAAATAAAGAACCGATATCACTGCCTGTCAAGTTTCCTTTATTGCTAGAACAAGGAGTAGAAGGAATTGCCGTAGGGCTCTCTTCCAAAATTCTTCCTCATAATTTTAATGATTTATGCGATGCCAGCGTAAACTATCTGCACGATGAAGAATTTCAAATTTTCCCTGACTTTCAGACTGGTGGCGCTATAGATGTATCCAAATACAATGACGGAATGAGAGGAGGTTCGGTCAAAGTAAGAGCAAAAATAGGTAAGCTTGACAATAAAACGCTAGTCATTTCCGAGATTCCATACGGTTGTACCACCACCTCAGTCATCGACTCTATCTTGAAAGCTGTAGACAAAGGGAAAATCAAAGTCCGCAAGGTCGACGACAATACAGCCGCCAATGTTGAGATACTTGTTCATCTCACCCCAGGAACTTCTTCGGACAAAACAATCGATGCGTTATATGCTTTTACCGATTGCGAGATAAGTATATCACCCAACTGTTGTGTCATTGATAGCAAACGCCCCTATTTTCTTACCGTAAGCGACATCCTGAAAAAGTCTACAGAAACCACTCTTGATTTACTGCGCAAGGAACTTCAAATACAACGTGCAGAAATACTCGAATCTCTTCATTTCGCATCTTTGGAAAAGATCTTTATTGAAGAGCGGATATACAAAGACAAAGAATTTGAAGAAGCCAAGACAATGGATGCGGCATGTGAGCATATTGACTATCGTCTAACTCCACATTATCAGCAAATGATTCGCGAAGTGACGAAAGACGATATCCTAAAACTGATGGAAATCAAAATGGCCCGAATACTTAAATTCAACAGTGATAAGGCAGAAGAGAATATTGCTCGTCTGAACGCCGAACTTGCTGAAGTAGATAAGCATCTTGCCAATATTGTGGAATATACCTGCGATTGGTTCGGAAAATTAAAGAAAAAATATGGGAAGTTCTTCCCTAGACGAACAGAATTGCGCAATTTCGATGTTATTGAAGCAGCAAAAGTAGTCGAAGCCAACGAAAAGTTATATGTCAACCGGGAAGAGGGTTTTATAGGTACTTCACTCAAGAAGGATGAGTTCGTGGCCAACTGTTCCGACATCGATGATGTTATTATCTTTTTCAAAGATGGACGTTATATTGTTACTTCGGCTGCCGACAAGAAATTTGTCGGTAAAGGCATCTTATATGTCAACATCTTTAAGAAAAACGATATCCGAACCATTTATAATATGGTATATCGAGATGGAAAGCAAGGCAGTTTCTTCATCAAGCGGTTCAATGTCACAGCTATTATCCATGACAAAGAATATGTGATCACTCAAGGCAATCCGGAATCGCGTATTATTTACTTCACTGCCAACCCGAACGGAGAAGCCGAAATAATCAGAATAGCACTGAAACCGGGATGCGGCGCACGCAAATTGATATTTGAACGAGATTTTAGTGAAATCAGCATAAAAGGCAAAAGTGCCAGAGGCGTTACATTGACAAAGCATCCGGTACTGAGAGTGTCGCTCAAATCGCATGGCATCTCAACTCTTGGCGGGCGAAAAGTTTGGTTTGATAGAGATGTGCTTCGATTGAATTATGATGAACGTGGAAAATATTTGGGCGAATTCCAGGCAGAAGATCAAATATTGGTTGTTCTTAATGACGGCACTTACTATACAACCGACTTTGAGTTGAGCAATCACTATGAAGACAATGTGGTGGTTCTTGAGAAATTCGATTCCGAAAAAATATGGACGGCCGTACTATATGACGCAGACCAACAAAATTATCCATATCTGAAACGTTTCTACTTTGAAGCTTCTACAAAGAAACAAAACTATTTGGGCGAGAATCCAAAGAGCTTGCCCGTCATTCTTTCTTCTCAAGTTTATTCTCGCATAAAAGTGACATTTGGAGGAGTCGACGATTTCCGTGCACCCCTTGAGATTGAAGCAACAGATTTTATAGGAATAAAAGGCATCAAAGCAAAAGGCAAACGACTTACTACGTTCACCGTTGGAGAAATTACTGAGTTGGAGCCAACTCGCCAACCCGAAATTTCAGAAGAAAGAGATGAAGAGGATGAAGAATTTTCGGATACCGAAGAAGAAGACTTAGATGACGATAAAAGCGACAATGACATCATAGATGAATTGACTGGACAAGGAAAACTCTTTTAATACATCACAAGGTTAATGAAGTATGACATATATCGAACACTCATTCTCTGTATAGAATTGCTTTTGCCGACAGTTCTTTCAGCACAAAAATTAGATTCATTAAGAACTAACCAGCTGACTGTTCGTTGTGTACAATATGGCATAGGGTACTCTAACATTCTGGACACATATCTTTCGCCTCAAGAATACAAAGGTATTGATTTCCGAACGTCAAGAGAAACCATGCGCATGACTAATATTGGGAAAGGAAATGTATCAGTCCAGAACTTCTTGCAAGCAGACTTTTCGTTTGGCAAAAACAAAGTGGATAATAATAATACTTTAGCTGGCATGGTGAATTGGAACTACGGATTGCATTATCAATTTCAACTATCCGATAATTTCAAATTACTTGCCGGCGGACTCGGAGATACCAACTTGGGATTCATATACAATTTGCGCAATTCCAATAACTCTGCTTCACTACGGGCATATATCAATCTCGATGCTTCGGCAATGGCAATATGGCACTTCCATATCAAAAAGAAAGCGTTTGTATTACGCTACCAACTTAATACACCGATATTAGGCGTCATGTTCTCCCCAGAAATGGGAGAATCCTATTATGAAATATTTTCTTTGGGACACTACAGCGGAACAATAAAACTGACCTCTTTACATAACCAACCCTCATTGCGACAATTTCTCTCACTGGATATCCCAATCGGGCAACAACAAATACGCCTCACCTATCTTGGCGACTTGCAACAATCACATGTCAACAACATCAAAACACATAGCTATTCCAATGTCTTTATGGTAGGTTTCGTTAAAAGATTATACAAGCTAAGCAATAAAGACCTTCAAAAGCTCCCAACGTCCATTCAAGCATATTAATTAAATAAGATGAGAAAGAGATTCTTCTATATTATTCTATTAACGGCGCTAGTATTGATTTGCGGCAGTTGCGTAAGCGAAAAGCAATATAGCGATACGCCCGAAGGAAACTTTGAGCAACTTTGGAAAATAATGGATCAAAAGTATTGTTTCTTCGATTACAAAAAGATTGATTGGGATTCGGTACATAATGTATATAGCAAATATATAACTTCCGATATGGATGATAATGCCCTCTTCGAAGTACTTGGCAATATGTTGGGAACACTAAAAGATGGTCATGTGAACCTTTACAGTACCGGAAACACCGCCAGATACTGGAGTTGGTATGAAGATTATCCGGAGAATTTTGATAACAATATAAAAGACCGTTATCTTGGCACAGATTATCATATGGCCGGCGGCCTAAAATACAAAATACTCTCAGACAACATCGGATATATCTATTATGGAGACTTCTCCGAGTCGGTTAGCAACGGCATTATTAATGATATGCTATCCTATCTGGCTATTTGCAATGGCATTATCATAGATGTTCGCAATAATGGTGGAGGACTGATAACAAACTCCTCTACCCTAGCCTCTCACTTTACTGATCAACAAGTACTGACCAGCTATGTCCGGCATAAAACAGGAACCGGTCATAATGATTTCTCCAAACCATACGCCATTTACCTTGATCCGTCTGACGGCATAAGATGGCAGAAAAAGGTTATAGTACTTACCAATCGTCACTGCTTCAGCGCCACAAACGACTTTGTCAACAATATGCACTGTCTACCTTCAGTCACTCTTTTGGGAGATAAAACAGGTGGTGGTGGCGGTATGCCTTTCAGTTCCGAACTTCCAAATGGTTGGGCTGTTCGTTATTCAGCAAGCCCATACTATGATAAAGACATGAAGCAAATAGAATTCGGTATAGAGCCCGACATTTATGTAAGCCTCAGCACCGAAGATGTTTCACAAGGAAAGGATACGCTCATCGAGACAGCACGTCATTTGCTCAATAAATAATGGCATTACTAATATTTCCAAATTCCTTTTGTTCATTTCAATATATTTACTACCTTTGCAGCGTTCAAAATACCAATTTGCGGCTATGGCGTAATTGGTAGCCGCGCCAGACTTAGGATCTGGTGTCGTGAGACGTGTAGGTTCGAGTCCTATTAGCCGCACAGAACAAAAAGCTAACGATCTACCAATCAGATGGTTAGCTTTTTTGTTTGCATATTGCTGGCGTGATTTTGGCGTGATAAATGAACGTTTATAGCTTATATAGCAACAAGCTTACTCATATCCAATTAGTTTTTAGCATAAAGAATATTTTTTCTGCAATTATAGAAATAAAATCAAAATAGACTAACCAACACTCATTGAATTGAATGTACAATAGAGAAGCACATTTATTTTTTGCAAGCAAGATAGAAAAGGGCGAAAAGAAAAAAGGAAGGGAATGATAAAGACCGATCATATTCAGACATGCACTGTCCCCAACGACATTATGCTGGGAGAAATACGAAAGTTGGTTGCCGAAGGGCATCCCGTAAAATTTCGTGTGAGAGGGCAAAGCATGCTTCCGTTTATTGTAGGCGACAGAGACAGCGTAAGGCTGGTGAAGACCAACGTTTATCGCCCCCAAGATATTGCGCTGGCCGAGATACAGCCGGGACATTATGTGCTCCATCGCATTGTTTCGGTAACCGGACAGCAGCCCAAAGATTCGGTCATATTGATGGGCGACGCCAATCTGAAAGAACAAGAGCACTGCTCCGTAGGTGACTTGGCAGGCATAGTAGACCGCATTTTCCGCCATTGCAACGAAATAGACCCACACAGCCGCGCAGAGCGAATGGCGGTATATTGCTGGCAGTTGCTCGCACCGCTTCGCCGATGGCTGCTTGCCGTCTATCGGCGGACCTATCTGCGGCATCAAAACAATAATTGCACCAACACGAAGATATGAAAATCAAACAGGGCTTTTCTCTCCGCCAGATGGGAACAGATTGCATCGTCATCCCGAATGGAAGCGAAGTCATCGATTTCGACAACATCATCAGCCTCAACGCCACCGCCGTTTATCTGTGGAACGAGTTGCAGAATAAAGCGTTTGACAACGAAACGGCCGCACAGTTACTGATGCAGCGATACGCTCTCGACATCGACACGGCCCGTTGCGATGCGACGGTACTATTAGACAAATGGATCAAAAACGGCATTGTTGAAGTATGATACAAATGATTAGACGCTGTATGGGCTGGCTATGGTCGGCATCGAAAGGCATCCGCCTCCGGCTGTTCATCGATTCGCTCCTCGGATTGATACGTGTAGCGGCGGGTTTGACGTTTATCTACGTCAGCAAAGTATTGGTCGACCTGGCTACACACAGCCACAACGTCTCTTCCACTACCCTACTCGGCTACGGCGCCCTACTGGTGGCGCTTATTATCATAGAGCTGATGTCCAACATCTGTAGCTCGTGGCTCAGCAATCAGACAGAAATAAAGATGAAAAACCGCATTCGGCGCAACCTCTTCGCACACCTCATCAATGCCTATTGGGAAGGACACGAGAAGCTGCATAGCGGCGACATACTCAACCGCCTGGAAGAAGATGTGCGCGTAGTGACCGATACCTTATGCCATTCGCTTCCGGCACTTTTCACCACCGGCGCCCAGCTCATCGCGGCGTTCGTCTTCCTGAGCCAAATGAACCTCACGCTCGCGCTATCCGTCATCTGCATCATGCCTTTCTTTCTGCTTGTCAGCAAAATCTACATCCGTCGGATGAGGAGTCTCACCAAAGACATCCGAAACACCGACAGCAGCGTGCAGAGCATCTTGCAAGAAAGCATCCAACACCGCATCGTGATACAGACCATGGAGCAGAACGATGCCATCACCAACAGGCTCAGCCGGCTGCAATCCACCCTCTACGGGCAGACGATGAAACGCACCCGCTTCACCCTCTTCTCGCGCAGCATGGTATCCGTCGGCTTTATGGCAGGATACATCACGGCCTTCATGTGGAGCATCATCGAACTGCACAACGGAGCCATCACTTTCGGCGTAATGACAGCCTTCTTGCAATTGGTAGCTCAGATTCAAGGTCCCACCGTAGAACTCACCAAGCAGATACCGGGCTTCATCCATGCGTCTACCTCCATCGACCGGCTCACCGAGCTGGACAAGATACCCACCGAAAAGATCTCCCGCCATCAGATGCTGACAGGCATTGCCGGCATCCGACTCACCGACATTTCTTTTCGCTACCTGCAAGGCGACAGAGATATATTCTCCCACTTTTCGTACGACTTCACTCCCGGCAGCCGCACCGCTATCGTAGGCGAGACGGGAGCCGGCAAGAGCACCATGATTCGCCTGATACTCTCGCTGCTCCACCCGCAGCAGGGCAAAATGGAACTCTACAACAACCAAGGCCACGCCATTGCCATGGACGCCGGCAGCCGTTGCAATCTGGTCTACGTGCCCCAGGGCAACAGCTTGCTGAGTGGCACCATACGCGACAATCTACTATTGGGCAATCCCGAGGCAACCGACAAGCAGATGTTCGAAGCACTCCATATTGCCTGCGCCGACTTCGTTTCGGAGTTGCCCGACGGACTCGATTCGCACTGCGGAGAGCAAGGAGCTGGACTGAGCGAAGGACAGGCCCAGCGCATCGCCATTGCCCGCGGACTGCTCCGTCCGGGCAGTATTCTGCTGCTCGACGAATTCAGTTCCTCGCTCGACGGCGACACCGAAAGCACCTTGATACAACGCCTACTGCATACCCGGCAGCAGAAAACAATGATCTTTATCACCCACCGCGAAATGATTCTGCAATACTGCAACAACGTTATCAAACTGGGTGGAGACAGCAGGTCCTAATCGCTCCCTCATCCGTTCTATCTCTATCGGCCATTCACCCTATAGGCTATTTTTCTCCGCTCGAGGCAAGCATTCAATACAATAAAGAACGCTCCATATCGCAATAACGCACAAAAAAAAAGAGCTTCGGTAGCCTTTTTTTCATATCAAGGAGTCCACCGAAGCCCTTTTCGAAGCGCCAAATAGCCATCAATTGACTTCATGCACATAGACGTCCCGTTGTGGAAAAGGTATTTCTATACCGTTTTCATTAAAGACATCATAAATATTTTCTTTTATCTTCGATATGGATGCCACCTTGGCAGCAACAGGTACCCAAACAGACAGCACGAGTTCGATGCTGTTATCGCCAAAGTCATTGAACAGGATATTAGGCTTCCGTTCTTTATTGAAGCAATCGAGTGTGTCCAGACGATCGAGCACCAACTGGCGGGCCTGTTTCACATTGGTACCATAGGCCACCCCTACCGGAACAGAGACCATCTCGTATCCATGATTGCGGGTCAGATTCTTAAAGTTTTTCTGAAACAGCTGGCTATTGAGGAAGGCTATTACCGAACCGTCCACCGGTTCTATC
Source organism: uncultured Bacteroides sp. (assembly GCA_963676865.2). Classification (GTDB taxonomy): domain Bacteria; phylum Bacteroidota; class Bacteroidia; order Bacteroidales; family Bacteroidaceae; genus JAAYUD01. Next base: position 1,437,069 of record CAXXSS010000001.1, read on the forward strand.
AGAGTAGACTGATAAGTAATGTCAATCACCTTACCCCGTACACCGTCGCATTCAATAATATCGCCTACATTCAGACGGCCCGTCATCAAGGAGATGCCATAAAACAAATTCTCTATCGTGTCTTTCAATGCAAAACCAATACCTGTCGACATACCGCCGATAGCGACCACCAATCCGCTACGATTTATCTTCAAGATGATCATTGCCACCATGATGTAAAAGAACCAAACAACAATCGTAGCGATATTCAAACCTATTGCCGATACCTGCTTATCGCCATTCTTAAACTTATGGGCTTTATAATACAACGCTTTGCCGGCATAGACAACGTATTTAACAACGAAAAACAAAGCCACCGCCAACGACAGTTTCTCAAACGATATCTGAGCCACATTGTCTATATCCACGAAGTTATAACCAAAAATGGTACTGCACCATTCCGTCAGTTCGAATACGCTGGCCGCCCAATAAATACTGATCATCAAAGCATACACGGCAAATACCGGTACGATAACCCTACAGATCAAATCGTAAAACCAAGTGCGCGATATATCACGTTTTCCCTTGAACTTCTTATTCTCGTAAATGGACAATAAATCGTATACGCAAGTGATTGTCTGAATGGCAGTGAGCAGCATGATCCACCAGATCAGAATCTGCACACCCAACAGCGTATACCCTGCCCATGACACCACAACGGAGACAACCATTGCAAGTAATGAAATCCAAGTATAGAAGAAATCGCTGCGACGTATGTTATTATTGTGGCGACGTACGGCGGACCATTGCCAAACAGTGGCGATGAGCATAAGCGGAGGGAAAAGCAGGTTGACCAGCTCATTGGGAATAAAGACGATACGGAACACAATAACCACGAAGCCCGTAAAGATAATGGGGACATAGATGCGAAAGCCGCTATTGATCTGTTTCGAATCGAAACGCACCAGCAAAGAGAACAATATGATACCCACCAACCAGGCATATTGCACCAGCAATTGCGAAGCCATAATAAAGAAATTATGAGTGATGACCAAATAGCGCAGCGCCATCAATATAACGGCAAAGGTGAGCATCGAAGCCGCAAAGGTGATATAAGGACGTTTCTTGCGCAATGCTTCCGTGTCGAAATGCCGACGCATCATCCAACGTATCACGACATAGCAAAGCAGAGACGAAACGATAAGATAAAACAGCACGACAACGAACAGATAGACCACAATCATGCCGCCCCATTCCGAATGGGTTTTCGGGGTTATGGAATACTTATCGGACAAACTGCGCTGTGCTTGTTTGAAATAGCGGGGCATGTTGGACAGGATCTTAAAATAGCTGTCTCCACCATTAACGAACACATTCTTCTGAATATCGTTATAGCGTTTGAGGGCATAGCTGTTTATTTGTATCAATTTCTGCCCCATCATATTGCGCTGCTGCTGAAATTCTTTGAGCTGAGCCAAATGCGTTATAAGCTCTTTGCGAATGTCCATAGTCAGAAGGATACAAGCCCGACGATCGTCAAGTGCCTTTTTACTTCTGAGAACAAAAGGAGGAATACGCTGCAAGCTGGCTATAAGTCCGTTATATTGCTGAATACTTGTCAGTACACTGGTTTGAAACTGTTCAAACGGATTATTACGATTGAAAAACTCATCATAGGCGGCAGTCGCTTCATGGCACGCATACGCCAAATCGAATATATAATCACTCTTCTGAGAGTAAAGCATCAGCGTGATCTGGTCTATTTCTTCCGATCGCTGAACAAGAAATTTTTTACTCTCCTGCTGCCGTTTCTCAGTCATCAGTGTACGCATGTGCATCTCCTGTTGATAAGACTCGAGTTCGGCCCGCAACACCGAAATGGTTTGCGACAGATCCTTCTCTTTGAGCACGGCCTGGGCTGATACTACCCCAAGCAGAACAAACAGGCAAAAAAATATTAGTTTTCTCATTTCATCTATCATTCGCTATTTATCGTCACAAATTTATGATTAAATTCTATAATCTACAAAGAGCTATACTTTTTTAAAGTTAGCTATCCTCACGGACCACTAACTGATAGCCTGCTCTTATCAAGCAAGCAGGAGAATCAATTTTCGAAACATGTCATATACTACCTTACTCCTATAGGCAATATTTCTTTCTCAATATAATTTGAGATTTCTTCCACGCGGGCATCTTTCAGTAGCACCCGCTTATCTTTGTTGAGCAAATAAAGCGTCGGAATCGGAGGCAACGAAAGGGTATACATCTGCCGCAAAGTAATGCTGCAAATGGGCGATGAAAGGCTGGTGGTAAGCTTTCCATATTCGCCAACAGTTCTTTTCGCGCCGCCTTTCCATCAGGATACTAGAATTTTTAATCATGATTTCATTCGTTTTCATCCGTATATCTTTTTTAGTATAAGGCTTAAGGCCTGCTTTTATTCTCTCAATCGTTTAGCATATATATATCAGCAATGTTTTCTCTGCGAAACTTACTTCAAGTCCTTTGCATTCCATGCCGGAAGCAAGGCACAACGAGAGAAACAGCATCAACAGCACTTCATTGACAGCCTTTATTTTCAAAAGATTTTTGCCATTCTTCTTTCCTTTCGTGGGGAACTCCTCCATATACCACAAATAAAACATCCTCAAGAGTACCGCCCACAAAGCAACGGCAAAGAAGAACATTCCACAAAGAAATAAATCCGTATTCAAAATGATCGTTTTCATTTTTCTCTTTGTTCTATTCGTTTCTTATTCCCTCATGCAACGCACGGTATTTGTATAAGTAAAGAGACTAATACTCACTAGAGAGCATCATCTCTTTATTCCATTTACTGCACCGTCCACAGACAAAAACCGGCAGAACGATCATCGGGATCATTTGCAAATGCCCCCCAACGATCGAAGAATAAACGATAGGCCCTAGTCCCGTCACTATAGGGAGTACTCGACCAATAACGACCTCCCGTGCCCTGGGCTGCCGGTGTATAATAATTGTAACCCGAAGCCGGCAGAAAGAAATAATTAGCAGTATTCGAAGGCATTCCCACTACCGGCCCCGTCCAAGTTGCTTTAGTTGCCGTCCCTGCATCGAAGCCGCTTATATACTGTTTCTTCTTCACCCAAATACCGCCGGTATAGTCTGCACCTGTCGAGGTATATCTCCATTTTGTCGTATTGTCCCAATAGACCCCCGCACCCAAGTACATCTGAATCTGGTCGTATGTGGGACATTTCGCACAGCTGTTGGTTGCCACTCCCGAAGTAATCGTATTATAGTTCTGTACATTCGAAACATAGGCAGCAGGAGCATCCCACATATAATATTTCAAGGCGAACGATTGCTCATTAAGCGTCACCCGACTGTCTATTTGGTTGGCGCTCGTTATACTCACATTGTAGGTATATTGACTGTTGCGCTTCACGCTATAGTTACGGCAATTGTCGGCTCCCAGATAAATGCGATAAGTGGCCATATATCCTCCGGCCATGGCATAGATTTCCACGTATGTGGCATTGCTCGGAGCGTATTGTGCTTTTTGTTGTTGGTTGGTCACGTCGCCCTGGCTGCCGCTTATCGACAGGCGGTCGCCCCGACGATTTTCGTACATATAGAATATCACATTGCTTATCGAAGTCGTGTTCGTTACCGGAGTATCAAGCCCTGCGAAAGGAGTATCGTCGCCTACTGCCACGTCGCTCGCACTGTTTTCGTTCGCATTCGGGCGAGCGATGTAATAGCTTCTTTGGGGCAGATTCTTGATGGCATAGCCCGTGATGGCGAAACCGCTCGCGGCGGTGACACTCAGACTGATCTTCGCCGCCATGCGTGCCACGCTCAGTCCCGTAATGGTCTGCATCGTTCCGCCACCGGATATGGTGACGCCGGTCAGGCATCCGCTCATCAGCAACACATTCTTGGGAGCTATTCCATCGACCGATGTCAGTGCGGCGGTGGTCAAGTTTTTCAGTTTCTCGATGGTCGATGCCGTAGTACCGCCAAACAGACTGCTGTCGCCCGTATTGGCTATGGCATAGATGGTATAGCCGCTACCGCTCACCGTGTTCATCGTGATGCTCGAACTTTGGGCATATCCGTGGCTCACCAGATGATCGCCACTATCGTAAATAAGGATGTGCATATCCGATATGACACCATCGCCGACGGCGCGGCTCTGTATATCGCCCGATACCAAGGGGGCCACTTCAATACTGACAGCGGCTGCTTCTCCGACTTCCTCGCCCCGCATGGACGTGATATCGGTACACCCCGAAACAAACAATAAGGGTAGCGCCAAAAGACCTATCAGCAGAAATTTGCCACGCATCATGAAATGTCTTATCAACTCTCTTTATACTAACGTTTTTTTCTCTCTTAAGAAAGGGAGCTTTCAGAATAGATACTCCAAAAGCTCCCTAACAAAAATAATCGACACTAATTAAAAATTAACAGTCTGACTCACGGTCAGATTCCATGGCGCAACCGTCACTGTGAGGGTGAGGGCGGCCGGTTCCATAAATTTATCGGGCGAATCTACGCCGATGCTTTGAATGGTAGCTGCTACCGAATAAATATTGTTGCGCTGAATACCCGTATTGCTCACACTGGCAGGCTGGCTGCTGCCGTCGACCGCCGTAATGACCGTACCCGTCTGGCTCCGATTGATCACGGCAGGATAATACACATACGTTTTTGTCGTTGGAGCATTCACCGCGTCGGGATAGAAATATCCCCCGATGACCAACTTCGTGGCGGTCGTCTTGCTTGTACTTGTTATGCCCGTAGAGTAATAATTCTCAAAGGTGTAGTAATAATAAGGCGTCGTATAGGCAGTAGACGTTATATCCTGCGCCGGACTCAAAGCGTCGATCAGGCCGGTAGCTCCGGTAGAGGTCTTAGTACCGTCCCAACCATGAATGAGGTCGGTAGTGACCAGCTGGGTTGCAGGCAAAACGATGCCTACCGCCGACGTGCTTGCGGCATTGTACAAGAAGATCTTGTCTACCGAAAATTTGGCATTGGCATAAAGCCCCACCGGCGAAAAATTGGTGCTAAGGCTGGAGAGTTGCACACGAGCCACCAGGCGCGATATGGTAACGCTCGCCGTTGCCGTGGCTCCCGCTGTGAGTGTCACGCCCGAAACGTTTTCGCCCGACATAGGCAGATTGTTTGCCGTCTGGGCCAAAGTCAAGGTCTTGGCCCTGAAAGCGTCGGCCGTAGTCACTCCCTTAAATGCTCCCGAAGGGGCATTGGCCACCACGATAATATCTTGAGTCGTAGGCGTGGGCACACTGCCAATCGTTATCGTACCGTCGACAGCCAATGTACCTTCGGTTATCAAGGTGGTGCTGTGCGAGCTGTGGTCAAATAGTCCGATCGCAACCCGCGACACCTCATTTTCGTCTGTCTGCGTAGGCAGAGTTCCTGTTGCACGGCTCACAGCGCCGCCTGTCACCGTCAGTTTCAACGTTCCGGTCTGTCCCACATTAGGACCATTCGTACTGTTCGAGCACGAGCTAAACAGTGCCATCGTCATAAGCGCGGCACCTAAAAAATACTTTGTTTTCATTGCTTTGATTTAAAAAAGTGTTTAGTTTGATTTTAAAAAAGAGGTCTATTTTGATTTTCAATCACTGTCGTTGTCTACTATGGCTTGCTTCTTCAGCTTTTATAGCCTTTCGAAGCCTCGGATTCCAATCGATTGGGGCTGGGAAATGGTTTTCGAAGCTCGGATTGCAATTATTTGGTTAACAAAAGCTAAATCATAGACTCCAATTCGCTTGCTTTGTTAAAAAACCAATTATGAACCTCAAAAAGCAATCACTTGGTTAAAGGAAGCCAAATATGCAATGCATTTTTAACTTCCGGAGCCCCAGCAGACCAAAATGAGGCTCATTTTCCACTTCCGAGGGCTAATCGATTGCTTCACGAGGGTCATTTTGCATTTCGACAGCACCATTGATATCCATTTAACGTTTTCATTTACCTAGAAAAAATTAGAGTGTCATTAATACAGCTATATATACCGCTCATTCTTTCTCATTGGCTACCACTTTGCTCAACTTACCGTCTACAGGCAGATACAGATACGTCGTAAATAACGATTGAAGCCACAATAGACTATAAGTTCTGAGAGGACATTACTGAGCCTGCCACAGACAGAAACCACATATACGATTATAGTAACTAAAATACACTCCTGCATTATGAAAGTGCAGATGATAGGCATCTGCAGAGTATGAACAAGGAGTAGACGTCCAATAATCACCTGAGGTATCAGCATCATAATACGTATTATCATCTGCGTTTGTATAACCTACTGCAGGCAGAAAAAAATAATTTTTTTGTAGATTTAAAGCAACAATAGCAGCAGTACTCATAGTTGATAAATCAATACTACCATATGACATTACTCCACTTGAGGTTGTAGAAGAAAAACCCGGAATGCCTGATTTCTTTCTAATCCACATGCCTATTTTTGTATAGTTGCCATCAGGCCTTGTATATCGTGTTCTGTTACCTCCATTAATAGTTCCATTATCCCAATAGCACGGAACACTCAGATACCAAGTAAGTTCATTGGCGTTGGGACAATTTTTGCAAGCGTAACTAGCATGGTTAAAATAATCATTACAAGTAACAGAAGTATTTGCATTGGTAGGAATACTACCTACAGGATTAGGTTGATAGTCGGTAGCATCCCAAGCATAAACCTTGGAATATGTGGTCACAGGAGGAGTAAGACTATTGGTCATCGCTAGTGGTTTGGACTTAACCTGAGCGGCAGCCAGAGAGAAACCGCTCAACGTGACAGTGCGAGGAGTGTAAGTACTACCTGATCCATCCGAGCACGAAACAGTAAGCGTACCGGTAGTGCCACTGAAAGGCCAAGTCATCAAATAAACATCCACCACTCCATTGGTCGTAGGGGTTACAGTAGCACTCCAATTCGCACCCCAAGAACCTGTTCGCGTAAGTGTGATGCCGTCGGCTGCAAGAATGGCACTGCCACTGTTACCGGGAAGGATATTGTTAGCCGAAGAAGTGAGTGTCACCGTAACGGGATAGCTCGTAGAAAAAGTGCTGCTCGTGAGGTGAAGATTCAGCATGCCGAAAAGGTGGTGCATCGTGAGCGATCCGGGAAGACCAGTACCGAAATCGACCGTGGCAGAGCCATAGAGTGCATCGTACTTGGCACAGTCGGCCAACGTACCCAATTGATTCGCAAGTGTGGTAGCCTTTAGTGTACTCGTGCCGTCATCTGCCGCAATCGCCGTATAGCCCCCGATCGTATTACTAGAAAAAGCATAGAGACGAGCACTGGGATTGTAACGATAGGCGCCGCCAACCGTGTAAGAGAATGCTGCCAAGGTAACGCCCGTTGCCGTAGTGCTGAACGGTAAAGACATCATGCTCTGAACAGCGCCACTGAGTACATATGGATGATAAATATTGAGTTGGTCGCCGTTCCAAAAGCAGCTTAAAGTGGTGGTGCCGTCATCACTCATATTCACGCGGCTCGAAGCCTCACCTATCTGAGCCGTAAGAGGGAGCTCGCCACAGAGGCTCCTTCGCCCGTTTTCGGATTATCACTACTCTGACAAGAGCCAAAGCACAAGAGCAGCATAACCCCCATAAATAGGGGCGCTGCAAAAAAATGTAGAGAAATCTGTTTCATAAAAGTTTCTATTTTATTTATTAAAAGCTACATTAACGATCAAAGCAGACAAGATATAAATTTTCTGTCCTATGAATCGCTCCAAGTATCGGCATCGCTGCCCGTTGTCTTTGACCAACCGTCCAGCAACACACCATTCTGGTTATTGCCCGTTACCGGCTGAGAAGCGGCAAAGTCTCCTTCGGTTTCCACTTGAACTCGCTCTAAGCAAGGTGCCTCATAGGCATGCTTGCCTATCTGAATTTTGTTTTCGTTTGTATTCATTGTCATATATATTTTTTTAAGTTTAGAAGTATGTCAATAAACAAAGCAATCATGTTTGTTTGAGTACCCCTTTTAATTTATTTATCGAATAATACGGAAGTATTACTCTTCTGCACGAATAATAGCAACACGATTCAAGGCAGGATTGTTGTAGAACATATTATCGGCACCTACCTTACGTTCGATCTTAAATAGAGAACTGTCGATACCAAACTCACGCGTCAGACAATCGAAGACGGCAATGGCACGCTTATTAGCCAGTTTCTCGTTGATAACGATACCACCGCTCTTATCGGTGTAACCTGTAATAATGTAACGGTCTTTTGTATTCATCTCTTTAAGACGCTGAGCAAATAAACCGAGAATAGCACGCATGTCTTGACTGAGTTTAGCCTGTCCGATACGGAACACAACCATCACAGGTGCAACACGGTATTCCGTATGCGCAGTATCTATACGCACAGTATCCGTTTTCTCTTGTCCCTGTTGCTGGCTAAGCCGTGTATTCTCGTTTTGCAAGTCGTTCATCTTACTGCGAATCTCGGCCATTTGAGCTTCGGTATAGCGCAAATCGGAAGGTGCGGGTTGGTTATCTGTCGCTTTTCTCCAACCTACGCGTCCCAGTTTGTAGGTAAGACCCAAAGATACGGAGAGCATTCCATCATTCTTTTTTCCGAGAATATCAGCATTGAAGCGATCGTCGAACATTGTAGAACGAACATCAAGATTAAGATCGAGCTTGGAGCAAAGACGGAAAGTGTTGAGCAAACCGGCACTCAGACTCATTTCGCTATCCCGAGGTTGGTTGCGAGTGAAAATAACGCCGACACCGGCATACGGAATAAGATTGTAAAAGCGCTTCGAATTGTATCCGAAGAGGAGATTGGATAGGTTGAACATGATATCAGCACCTGTATTGAATGCGTCAAACTTCTGTTTGTAGAGTCCCTTCGACTCGTCGTACCATCCTTTGCTGTGTGCATCGGTAGTGGAAGTAGTCTTCACTAAATACAGCTGACCGTTCAAGCGCACTCCGATACCCGGGGTGAACCATTTGCCAACCGATAGATTGAACGTACCGAACGGACGATCCATAAATTTCATCTTATCGGCACGATCTCCAAAATAGAGTGCAGCGCCACCACCGGCACTGACGAACCAGTTGTTCCAAAAACGATTGGTTACAACCGCATATTTATCGGCTCCATTCTTGCCCTGAGCTGAATGGTAGTCCGATGTTTCATTCTCTGTTGAAAATTGGGCAAAACACCCACTAGCAGCCAACAGACAAACTGCCGTCATAAAAAGCTTTTTCACCATAAGAAATATAATTATAGATTATAGATAAATTCCCAGCATCATTAAACCAATACATATTTATTCTAAAAAATTAGCCCCTCTTATTCTTTAAATCGCTAACATGTAGAAAAACATCCAATATCTTAATTTTAGCGAATACAAAAATTTGGTTAGCCGATTCACTCAACATCTATCAGTATAGGACATCACAGAATATTATACGGTATCCATTCACATTCATATTCCGCCCTCATAAATCTTCATTGACAATCGCAAAGATCGTTTGTGTTGCTTTATATTTAAATAACGCCATTTTACCTGATGCGCCTCCAAGCAAGGACAAAATTTCGCAGACTCTCTGTCACTAAGCCCTCCAAATATGAGGGTAAACAACTAGTTTTAACAAATCTGTCGCTTGTAACATATAACAACCGAAAAATAATGCTATTTGTAATAGTAAACATTTCATCTACAGAATTAAAAGGATTTTAGAAAATTTCATTCAATTACTACAGTTGGCATAAAAACAGCAATAGTTTTCATACGGAAATAATTCTCAGACATAAAAAGAAGGCCCTTATAAGGATTATTTGTTCCCCATGAATTTTTCAATATGAGAAATTTTTTGCCATATTGATTTTTGGCAAGGCCAACAATATGCATCGCATGATCATCAGTTGTCTTATACCTCTCAAATTCTTCCTGGCGGCACTTCTGAGTCGGAGGTTCACTTCCCTTCAACTTCGCTTCACCATAATTAAAAGAAAATCCTTGATTACTGATATCACCCTCCCATACAGCTGTATGCCCAGTAAGCAAAGCTTTAACGACAAAGGAGAAAAGATCAGTTATCGGAACATTTAAGAACTCATCATGAGCCCAATTATCTGGTATTTCCAAGTCAAATGATTGATAAAAAGGATGATGTGTGAAGCTCGTCAATGCCGCGTATTCGTTTTTCCGACAAATCCGACGAGCCAGCTCCAAGACATTTGTTTTTTTATTTAAAAATGCTTTTGGGGGCAATAATCCAAAAGCCCTATTCAAAATGTAATCAACGTCTTTTTGAGAAGACTGCAGTTCAATAGTGGTTTTGATGAATTTGTCACCTAAGGAAATAAGATGAGCACGAACTTTTGTATCATTCGTTACACTGCCCCCCGGATATATATCATATGGGACAATGCCGTATTTTTGAATAGCATGAATGAGAGTCATACCCGTCCCTCGAATATAGATAGGAGTCGCACCGGCAGAAAGATAATATCGCCGGAATTCATCGTTAAGTAGCATTCTCGTGATGTAAGCAGGTGAAAGATTAAGCGAATCTCCTTTTTTCAATTCTTCACTTTCAATCATTGACAAGGTGGCATATACCCAACAAGAAGAAGTTTTCCCCTGATTTTTTACAGGAGTGTATTTATGAAGGATTTCAATTGTAAACTTATCATTAAAAAAATGATCATTCTCAGGACTTTTATCCGAATGACGACACCCCGTTAAAAACAAAATAACAGAAACCAATAAAACAAATTTCCTTTTCATAAAGATATATAAGGTATTAAAAAAGCAGATTCTAATTTATGAAAGTATACTTTTAACGACACATATCAATTGATGCAGGAGTCGGATTAAATGCCATAAAGCTCCTTTGCCTCTCCACATAACCGACAGGCAATCGCTACATTTCCCATTTGAATGATAAACCTTTGTAAGAACGCCAAAAACATCATGTTCCCCAATTTTTTCCCGCATCCATAAATTGCCGTCTCCCATTGCCGTGTAAGAGGCCATTTTCCTACCTATGATACGGTGAATTATATAGTGCCCATTGTAGCAATAGAAAATTACGCTCCAACGTGGCAATTTATCACCAATATAAGGAGTTAGTTCAATAACATCTCCACTTTTCAAAAAAGGTAACATACTGTCGCCAAGAACCGATATCATCACCGCCTTCCCATTTTTCAGAGATGCTGCAATTTCAACAAAATAACTATTGAATAATATTAGTTTTTCCATCTATACGTGAGTTTTAAATGATTACAATAAATCAGAAAGTTTTGTCAGTAGACGAAAACACATTCTGATTTAAAGCATAGCAGACAAGATCAACTTTATACCCCAATTAAACCATATTCCTGCTCTTTAAAAGCAAAAGTCGACAAGGAATAGACAATAGCTAAATTGCATATAAAGCGTCATCAAGCGATTGTTTTGATAATTTTCTAACACCGATGCCACTAAGATTCACTTTTCATTTTCTCCTTCTTAAACTCCAAAACGTTTTTTTATGATCCTTGACATAGCCTCCGTAACCATAGCCATAACCGTAGCCGTAACCATATTTGTTGTGTTCAACTTTTGCCCCATTCAATACGATTCCCATATTGTTCAGTTTGTTTTGCCGGAACAGTTGCTCCACATCGGGTAGCTGCCGGCGATCGAACCGCCCGACGCGTATGACAAACAATGTCAAATCCACAATGCGGTTTATGATGGAGGCATCAGCCACCATTCCGACAGGCACACTGTCAACCACGATATAATCATATTGCAGGTTTACTTCTTTTATAAGTTCATCCAATCGACCACTCATTAAAAGTTCCGCAGGATTGGGGGCAATCGTGCCCGCTCCGATCATATCCGGCATATTCTTATTCACCCTCCGATGGATGATGTCATCCATACTCACCTGATCATCAGCCAGAAAATCGGTGATTCCAGGTTTTGCCAAGTTGTAGATACGAGACAAGGTTCCTTTACGAATATCCAGATCGATAAGAAGCACCCTCTTTTTATTCATCATCAAACTTTTAGCCAAGCGGGTTACAATAAAAGTCTTACCGGAACTTTCACTAAATGAACTGACCGTTATGATGTGGGCCTCTCTTTTATTTCTCAATAGAAAAGCGATGTTCGTACGCAAAATGCGGAAAGCTTCCGCCACCATACCTTCTTCTTCCAATATATCTGTCTGGACATTTTTGCTCTGAGGTATACCACCCAAAAACGGAACAGACACAACTTCTTCTATTTCTTTACGACCCCGAACTTTCGTATCCATGAACATCCTCATCAAGAGTATCACCGATGGCACAAACAATCCCAATAACAAACCGAGTGCAAGATTTTTATTCCGGTTGGGACTGATCGGATTGAAGTCGCCGTCAGACGTGTCGATAATTTGAGCATTATCATCGACCATAGCCTGCATTAAAGCGTTCTCCTCCCGTTTATTGAGCAGGTAGGTATAAAGCTCATCCTTTATTTTCTGTTGTCTTTCAATCGAAAGAAATTCCCTCTGTTTGTTTGGCAAAGTTGCCACTGCAGATTGGGTACGGGCATTGCGAGAGGCCGCTTCATTTTTTTGCATCTTAAGTCCCGAAATGACATTGTCAACTGTACGTAAGATGCTTTTTCTTAATGTCTGCAACGTCTTGTTCAAATCAAGCACTACCGGATTACGATCGCTATTTTCTTCCGAAAGTTTATCACGACGCAACTTTAACGTATTATATTGCCCGATCTGCGTATCGATATCCATATCTTTGATACCTATATTGGAAGGAATCAGTTCTGAAAGTTTTTTAGGATTAGTCAGGTAAGCTTTCATATACTCCACCAAATGTAATTGGGTTTCCATATCCTCCATGCTCTGGGTATATTTTTGAGACTGTCCCATATACATGCCTGCGGAAGAACCGATATCCAAAACCTTATTTGAACTCTGAAAAGAAGCCAGATTTGACTCTACTCCCCCCAATTCCCGGCCGATAATATCAATACGATTATTGATAAAATTCGCCGTATTCAAAGCGACTCTGTTTTTCTCGTATCTGGCATTCTCATTATATACTCCAACTAGCATATTGAGAATATCCTTTGTCCGCAAAGGAGAAGCATCATGCATGGTGATAGTCAAGATGGACGTGGGATTACCTGCTTCATCCATGTTTTGTTTTATCGTCATATTGTTATGGCAGTCATGGACCGCATCATTTAATGAAGACTTATGGACCAGAATAGATATATCAAAAAGACTAGGCATACAATTCTTCGTAGGACGAAGAATAAGATATCCAATAGGGGTTTTGACTGGTTCATTCATCGTAACCGTGAGAGTAGCCCCCCCCTGCCCGTTGAATCGAGAGAGTTCGGCTGTCTTATAATCTTTTAGCCGGACGACAAATGAAGTAGCATCATTTTCCGAACCTTTTGAAAAGCACACTGAGACGGGTGACTCCTTATAAAGTTCAACCGGATGCAAACCCTGCTCGATTCGATAGCTTATATCCGCATGAAGCTTGGAAATTGCCTGACGAAGCAAATTTTTTGACTGCAATTTCATGATCTCATCCGAGAGATCGACACCATTAATGTTATCTTTATATTTTTCAAACCCTACGGTCGAGCTCGGTCCGAAATGAGAGTTATTGTCGGAAGAATTCTTAAGATATACATTTAAGGAGCTGCTATACATACGTTCCGTTCTTGAAAATCTCATATAACCTAGTCCGATACAAATGCATAAGGATAAAACATACCACCGCCAATGATAAAGCAAATAATAGAATAAATCCACGATGTTGAGTTCCGCCTGCTTTTTACCTTCCGATAAATTATTTTCTTTCGTCATTTTCTTTCTTTATTTAAAATAATAAAAGATCCATGAAATCACAGAGACCATAGACAAAAGGAAAGAGGCATATTTGAATCCCGTATCTTCCTTACTGCTATTACGGTATTTGGGTTCCACATACACCACATCGTTCTGTTGCAAATAGAAAGTCGGAGACTGCATGACTTTTGAAGAGCGGATGTCATTCACGAACACCTGCCTGGTATTGTTAACCGTGCGCAGAACGAGCACCCTATTTGTTCTTGCCTTTGGTGAAAGATCGCCCGCCATCGAAAGGGCTTCAAGCAGATTGACATGATTGTCATCCACACTGATGGGACCGGGACGACTCACTTCTCCGAGCATATAAATTTTGAAATTCAAAAAATCGGTTGTCACGGAGGGTTCTTGGATATATTTACCTGCCATGATCCTTTGCTTGATCATATCAGACACTTGAAGAAGGGTTAGTCCGTCAGCGTGAATAGGGCCGATAATGGGGAACTCGATATCCCCCTTTTCATCCACCCGATATCCCCGCTCTTGCCGGAATCCAACAGCATCCGAAGATGTCACATTGCCGTCGGGATTCATCTTGTAACTACCACTACGCGCATTGAACGGGATCGCCAATTCCTGATTTTTACATGTTACCACAATATCCAGCCTATCATTCTTCTGGATTTTCACTTCCTCTTCACCGGATGCCAAATACTGCTTGGCAGGATCCATATCCTGAAGATAGATGAAATTCCTGCGTGAGGCACAGGAAGAAAGGATCAACGATATGACCACCATTCCCATCATTAATTTTTTATTCATTTGACTTTTATTTCTGTTTTCTATTTATTTCATATTTTCATAACACAAGAAGGCCGCTTCTTTTTCAGGTCGGCATTCCATCCGGCCGATCACGACAGAAGAGTTTACAACCGCCTCCAACAGGTCGCACATCTTCGCGTATATCAGAGAATTATCCGGAAAAGCCATACAACCGGGCAGTAGTTCCAAAAAGGCATCCAAACCCGCAAGACGAGTAAAACGGTTTTCCAAAGCCTGATACAAATGTACCCCTCCCTTCAACTCAGCAGATTCATGGAGATAACAAGGAGTTTTTCCGCTCCACGGCGTACCATAAATCATGACCCGCCCATCTTTCTTCAGTCGAATTGTCGGATTGTCGTCGTTCAACAGCCATGCTCCCGGGATATATCTCTTCCAAAGAGAAGCATGCGTACTTTTACCCGTTCCACTTCTGCCCATGAAAAGATAAGCATTATCATTCACACATACAGTCGAAGCGTGTATCGAAACGCCACCGTGTAAAAGGATAGCCTGAGAAAAGGCAAACCGAATCATGGAATTAAGCGAATCGCCCCAATAGGGATCCCCTAGTCGGATAAACACCTCCAACTCCTTGAAATCGAGTGAAGCGAACATCACATGGGAATTCCCACATCCGGAATAATCCGTCGCTAAACAATAGCGATCTTCTCCTTTATACAACATAAGGTGACCCATATCGTTTGTCTCTTCCAGCACTAGAGGAAAAGAAAATTTCACAGCAAAATCCTGCGGAATGGTATGTAATCGCATAGTGAATAAATCGGGATAAGGCTCCTTTATAACAAAATTTTGGTAAGAGGGAAGCACTCTTCCCATTTCCATCCTAAAATCCGATAAAAGACCAAAGACACTATTCGCGACCTTAAAATAATATTCAGCTTTCATTGATCTGTCCATATATCAGTTGAATCGTCCAACAGAAAGTTTCAAACAAGGCGCAATCCATAGAAATCAGTCTATTGCGATAAATGGCCCTTACCGTGTCGGTTTTCTTTGAAAGATAATGTTCTCCACCTTTACTCCGTCCATCCGCATATCTTCCAAAATTTCCTCCACACATAATGGTTTCGAATAATCTATCTACCGAGACGGTGGTTTCCGCATACGGCAGATATTCCTTTTCAAGTCCCAGGAATCGGATTAAAAAACTATGCAAAAGACGACTCCATTTTAGGATACCGGCCTTTTTATAAATTCGGTGGAGTTCTTCCCCATCATAGAGGTCTCTAAACTTGTAGTAAGCACGTGCCATATCACAAAGTTGACGGAGTCCGATACCCGAAATGAGAGCATGTTTCATAATATGGGTATTAAACATCAGTAGAGTCACTGGCGGTGAAGGAATCCTTATTTCATACGAATTATTTTCCGGAAGATGGATAAAGCCGAAACGCTGTTTTCTTTCTATTTTTTTCAAAAATAACGAGATAAAAGGGTTACGCAGATACATTAACGTGGAGTGATGCTCCACCTCAATCCCCTGCCAGTTATATTCACGGGTTCCATCCGGACGTCTGTGAACGGGGATCCCTTGACGCTCCATTAAATCATTGGCACGTCTATAATCCTTTTTCGTCCGAAAATAAAGATCGATATCTCCACAAGCTCTTGCATAAGGATATTCGTATAAAGCGGCAGCAGACTGCCCTTTCTTCAAAACGAAATCAATCCCGAAAGAAGAAAAGAATTCGGATAAGGCAATAACCGCTTCATTTGTCAGGCGATTGTTCTTCTCTATCCGCAGGCTTTCCACCACCCATTTCAGGAGCAGATCCTGGGGAGGGAGCAACTCAGATGGCAAAAAAGAGAGTCCCCTATAAACAATGCCTTGAACCGTCTGACGACAAGCCTGCGCATAAAGCAGGGACCACTGCTCTGAGGAAAGGGGAAACGGAGAAAGATCCGTCGGATCTTTCTCCCACAACCCCGACCGCAAGAGAGAGAAAAAAGCGGTATATTCTTTCATCGATTCTGTCATTCTTGTACCAGTTTCCATTTCAGCCAATCCTTCAACATGCTTTCCACATCCGAAAGTGCTCTTCCTTTATCTATATCATAACGCTCACAAAGATACCCTGCCAATATCTCCGCCGTAAAATCCTTTCCATCAAGGATACTCCAAAGCCAGGCCGCGGCTTCATTCAGCTTATACACATCAACCATATTTTCTTTGTGCTGGCCGGAGTCCACAATAAAATATTGGTCCTTTATAACCCTCAACTTGAAATTTTCATTTGTCCTCATATCAATAATCAATTAGAATTTCCTACCGGAAATGATAAAATAGCTGGTTAGCATAATAATTTTTAAATCCTGCAAGAGGGAACAATGCTGCAGATAATCCAAATCCATTTCCATCCGACGAAGCATTTTCTCCATCGTATCCGTATAACCGTTGTAAAGCGTGGCCATGGAAAAGATACCTGGTCGAAGCTCATAGAGGAGGGTATAACGGGAATCCCTTCGGATTATTTGATCCACGAAATATTTTCTTTCCGGACGTGGGCCAACAAAAGACATTTCTCCCTTCAATATATTCAGCAGTTGGGGAAACTCATCCAAATGATGAGCTCTCAGAAAACTCCCGACACGTGTCAACCTGCCATCATTCTTTTCGCAAAGACGTGGATTCCTGTCCGCTTCCGAATTCGTTATCATCGAACGAAACTTGTAAATCATAAAAGGCCGGCCCCCATAACCGATCCTCTCCTGCTTGAAAAGCACCGATCCTCCGTCTTCCAAACGGATCGCAAGGCCAATCACTAAAAAGAGCGGTGAAAAAAGCAGGCAGGAAATACCGGCCATTAAAATATCAAAAACTCGCTTGGTACTTCTTTTCATTCGAAGTCCGGTATTCTTCTTTTTCTCTATTTTCCAATTTTTCATATAAACTAATACATTCATTGATCATCTTTTCCTTTTCAAAATAAGATTCGAACCTCAGCCGTGCCTGGCGGCTGAAGCCCTTATAAGCTTGCGGATCTTCACATATCCGCTTGATAGCTTCGGCCAGTTCCCGACTGTTGCAAGGCTCCACATTCAAACCCGAATAGCCAGTCTTGTTCACCCAAGGAACGCCCGATCCAGCAATCGAAGTGGCGATAACGGGTTTCCCGCACGACATGGCTTCCACTTGCACGATTGCAAAGGCTTCCGTACGGTAAATGGAACTCAGACAATAGATTTCACAGGCTCCGAAATAATCGGCCAAATCCTGCTGAGCGATATGGCCCAGCAGTTTCACCTTTTCGGAAAGCCGGTGCTCGGATATTTGACGCTCAAGTTCCTCTTTAAGGGGACCGTCTCCACCGATGAGAATAACATAATCATCACTTAAAAAAGGAGCCGCATCAATCAGATAGCTAAAGCCTTTATATTCCACAAGTCGCCCCACCGAAAAGATAATCCGCTTTCCATCATACCGGTTCCGTATCGCTTCCACCCCTTCCGGAGAAGGTTTCAATGCATTCACACCAATCGGAAGACAGACCGTTTTAGACTGTACCTTTCGAAGGTAAGGGGATTCTTTGAGATATACCGGAGTCGTTCCCACAATCAGATCCGAACGTCGGAGTAGCCAATTCTGCAGCGGAGTGAGCAGTTTCAAAAGGGTCTTCTGTTTCAACACATCACTATGCCAATGCAACACCACCTTACCTTTATATCCCGACAGGTAAAGAGCCAGACAAGCCATCGGATCGGGATAATGGATATGGATGATCTCATAATCTATGCGCCGTTTCCTTAACTCCCATATCATCGGAGGAGAAATCATGGTGGAAGCCAGTTTAAACCACGTCCTACAGCAGATAAGCCGGGCATTTTTATTTAAAGTTTTTATACCGGAACTTTTACCGGCACACATCATATCGCACCTGACATCCTTCTGGGAAAGTCCCAGCATCAGGCTATACATCACTTTTTCCACTCCTCCCTTGAGAGGGTAGAACTTTCCTAGTTGTAATATTTTCATCGTAATAATAAATCGAATAATTCTTTCCAGGAATGAACGCCGGAAGCTTCCTTCTTCCCGATCGGAGAAAGGAAAGATAAATCACCTTCCAGGAGGCGTTTCATTTTATTTTTTAAATCCGAGACATCATTCGGACAAAAGAAGGCCGTTCGAAGACTCCCCCCGGCCGTCTCATGGGCATAGGGAAGATCGGCCAGCAACATCGGTTTTCCATACGGGGAAAACTCGGAAATGGGTAGTCCCCAGGTTTCAATTCGGGAGGGGAAAACCAGACAATCAGATTCTCTGTAATACCTTTCCAGCGTTTCTTTATCCAAGAAGCCGACAAATTTGATGGAATCCACCTTACCCCATTTACGATAAAGCCAGCGGGCGTACCGGTTCTCCTTACCGGAAATGGTCAAATAGACCCGAAAGCATCCTCTTCCCTTTTCCTGTTCAAGCTTTTCAGCCGCCCGGCAAAGGAGCTCGAAATTCTTATGAACATCGGGTGTCGACGCAAAAAGGAAAGTCCGGCAATCGTGAATTTTCATTATCGGAGCCGCAATCTGTTGCCGCTCGGGTGGAGAAAGGATAAAACGTTTTTCACTCACATGGCATATACGTCCAATACTTTTCCCAAGCCAAACTTGTTGAACGATCAGATAGGTGTTGCGGTTTACATTTATGCGATAGGCGAAAGACGTGAACATGGAAAAAAGCACGATTTTATAATCAAAAACGAAATCACGAGGCTTCCAACGGTAAAAAGGAAAAGAAGTCTGGCAATAGACGCACTGGCGCCGAGCGTTCACACGCGGAGTCGTATCGTGAAGGGACAACCATAAATAAACGGGAGAAAGTTCTTTCGATATCCGATGCATCGTCACGTATTCACACCACAGACGAAAAATCCAATTTCTGACCGTCCAAGGCATTTCCACATATTCGATGTCGGGGTACAAGACGAGTTCCTTTTTGTGAACCAGTGCCACAATACGATACCCGCCTCCTACAGAAAGGGCCGACAAATAGCGCAGGCAATCCCGGAGGATCGTCAAAGTGCCGCCTTTGCGAATATTGACGGCTGAAACGACAATTGTTTTCATTATCTTTTGAGTGACTGAAATAAACGGATCCAACGTTTCATCACTTCTTCTTCTGAAAAACGCTTGGCATTTTCCTTTGCCGCAGCCCCCAACTGCTGACGCAAAGAAGGACTCTTCATCAGCCCCATCAGTCTTAAAGAGGCCTTAACCAGAGAACCCACATCCACCAAAAAGCCGTTTACTCCATCCCGAATCAGATCACGCGGACCGCATTTACACTTAAAGGCCACAGTCGGCAGTCCGAAAGCCTGGGCTTCCAGCAATACCATTGGTAGGCCTTCATATCGCGAAGTCAAAACCAAGACGGATGAATCCTGATAATATTTCTCGATATTGCCGGTCGGCCCGGCCAGGGTAACACTCTCTTCCAATCCATAAAAGAAAATTTGGCGCCGAAGGTTCTTCCATTCCTCACCATTGCCGACTATATTCAAATGCCAATCGGGCATTTCGCCATGAACCATATACCAAATATCAATCAACATATCAAAACCTTTCTGTTTGCAATAACGCCCTACTGCAAGTACATTTTTGGACGTTAGTGGAGAAACTCCACCACACGTAAAACCACAGGGATTGGGTATAACCTCCATATTCCGAAGATTTCCCCAATAGCCTTTATCTTCCTTAGTCAGTACCACGAAACGATCGTAGCGTTTTACCCATCGCTCTTCCATCCGGGTACGCCAAATATCAGCCAAACGCCAGAGACCTCTGCGTCCGTACTGTATCTTTTTAAACTTGGAAAAATGTATTTCAAGGACTTTCCTGCTTCCATCCTTTATTCCGGGCAGAAACGAAACCTCATGGCCGAACATGGAAACGGTGATATCGGGTTTCTCCGCTTGCAGTACCGCTCTCAGACAATTGCGATGAAGCCACTGCTTGAAAGGGTAACGAGTCAGTTTGTTCCAGATTGGTCGTCCGTTGTTTTCCTCATAATTGATGTCCAGATCATGACACCTTATTTTTTCTTCCAGCTCAAAAAAAGGCTTGCGTCCCCGTTGATCGGTCGTGACGATAACGACTTCATACCCGCAAACGCGACTCAGATAGTTGGCCTTGGCAGATAACACCCGCTCCATTCCACCACTATTGTAAGTTCCCGGAATGAGATAGACTATTTTCATATGATTTCTTTATTTTTTAAAAGACTGCAATCCTCTTTTTCCACGCTCTCGCCGGCACAGAAGAAAAGAGCCAGAATGAGGAAGATATCCGTCGACACTTTAAGCCAGATTATAAAATTAACGCCCACAATCATCACTAATAATTGTTTGTATTCAGGATATTTCTTAATACAAGATTGACCGAACAAGATGATGAACAGGCAAAAAGCCATCAATCCAGTCAAACCAAAATAGAAGATGAAACGGAGATAGCCTACGTCTGTTCCCATATAATATCCTCCCGTTCTCTGTCCGATAAAATTAGGATCGGTATCCGCAGGATTGGAAAAATACCCGTCACCAATCAGCCAGGTTTTCATTGACTGGGGATAAACATACATTGTCTTGAGTCGTTCATTGGATGAGACCTCCCATCTGCCCTTTTCCACCAATGAAAAGAAGCCCTCGAATCCGAATCGGAGATTCTTATGGATACTTAAATTAGTCTGATAAAAATAAGAGACAACAGGTAAACAGATCAATAGGACAATTATCAGCCATCGCCAGGTAACCAACTTCTTTGCTTTCAAATTTTTCAGATGTCCTAAAGTGACAACTATTAAATAGCCCAAAGACAAAACCACACCTATTAATGTTGTGCGGGCTACCATATTCCCTATTACGCCAATAATGATAAAGGCCAAAAAATAAAATACATAATGATACCATCTTTTTGCGTTCAATGGAGTAACAATCAAAAGCATTGCCGCTATTAATGCCACTGCAAAACGGGATCCCGCCACATCAAGCGACGCCCCTATGCCATAAAGTCGCTTCACATTCTTTTCATTAAAAAAAGCTTGTCCCTGCTGAATATAGGTATCCACCAACTGTTTAAACGAAGGTGATTGATCGATATAAATGGCCAAAAGACATTGGACGACGCAAACAACTACCATATAATTGCAAATCAACCTTATGCTACACCCCTCATGTATAAACCCTATCATACGGCAAACGAAATAGGCCGCACTCATCCAAACCAACATGGATAGTAGATAGGTAGCATAGGCATAATCGGATGTGTTGTTATATACAACCGAGAAAATTCCAGCAAGTGAAACCATAGAAGCACAAATAAGCAACAAAACAGTCCGCCTATTTATATTCGTTTCTCTCTGGTACAGCGTTTTCTGAAAAAACAAGAGGCACCCCAGCAAAGCCAATATCATCTTTGAATTGACACCTGGAAAAAAGGTTAATTCAAATGGAAACAAATAAAGGCTTGTCACCAGCAGTGCAAGCAATATAGAAACTGTTTTGATCATTTATCTATAGATTATGCCGTAAATAAAGCGGTGGACGGCCTTATTATACAGCCATATGATACCATAAAACCTTTTCCAGGCGGCATACTGAAGAAGTCTACTGCGAAGTGAGATGCTTTTATTCGACAGGATAAACGAATTGGACTCCGAATACCACGTGCGCCATATCCGGTAAGTGAAACGGTTACCGCCGATAAGCAAAGGATACTTGACGGACTGTTTGAACCATTCCAATTCCATGTCAAACTGATCACCTTTTTCTTTTTTTATAAAAGAGATGGTCTCTGACGTATTATACAAAATATCCTCCAGATGCCGCGAAGAAAAAGTATGGGTATAAGCATGATCATTCGTACGCCGATAATGATAATAAGCTTGCGGCACGTACGCCACACGCCGAGCACAGGCGAAAAGGCAAATGATGGTCATATCTTCGGCCATACCATGACCCTTAGGAAAGAAAATGCTATTTCTAAGGTAAAGCTCCCGCTTTATTAATTTATTCCATACGTTATACTTCATCCTCCCTGAAAAAATACCTTTTAAAGCTTCGTCAGCGTTCTGATAAAAAGGCTCACGCATATACCTTTCGTTTTCGTTGAAACTCAGTAACCAATCGCACCAGACAATGTCTGCATCATTCAATCGGGCGGCATCATAAAGCGTTTCAAGCATGAATACATCTGCCCAATCGTCGCTGTCACAATGAAAGACATATTCTCCTTGTGCGACTGCCATTCCTGTGTTACGAGCGGCAGGGAGTCCCTTGTTATGTTTATGTCTAAGAATCTTCACCCTATCTTTGCGCAAGGGATATTTCTCGAAGGTACGCTTGAGTATTTCCACGCTGCCATCCGGCGAACAATCATCCACAAAAATATATTCCACATCTTCCAATGTCTGCGACAAGAGGGAACATGCGCAACGCTCAATATAATTCTCTACCCGGTAAATTGGAATGATGACAGAGACTTTCATTTCACACGCCTACTAATTTTCCCAAAAAGTCCACTTATAAACCCTTTCAGTATCATAGAAAGTTTTTCCATTTTTT
Source organism: uncultured Bacteroides sp. (assembly GCA_963676865.2). Lineage (GTDB taxonomy): Bacteria > Bacteroidota > Bacteroidia > Bacteroidales > Bacteroidaceae > JAAYUD01. Next base: position 1,460,314 of record CAXXSS010000001.1, read on the forward strand.
TTCTCTCACCCAGCAGGATACCTCTGATATAAAAAAGTGAGGTATAACCAATGCATTTCAAACTAGGCGTAGAAGCGTATTCCCTTCGCATCCAGATCATGTTCCGAAACATAAAATAATATACTATTGGGGAATAATTCGCACAGATAAAACCGCCCCTAGTCTTTACTTCATTACCAAAATGTTGATTTAGATTATAATGGGTAAAAACTTTTATCTTGTATCCACAGAGATGAGCCCAATGGCAGAATTCACTATCAACCCAATATATTTTATAATCCTCCCTGAATCCCCCAAGGCGTTTTATAAGAGGTACGTTACAAAGGGAGCCGGACGTAATAACTGTTTCCACTTCCAATCTGCCTTTTAATGTTGGATATATGCCGTTCACATTGGGAGCATACATAACCGTATCCTTCTCCTGAAGTTCCTCCACTTCTTTCTTAAACAACGTAAAGTCATCCCAACGGCTGTCTTGATCCATCGTCAGCAGATAATCATAGTTTTCTTGCACACAATAATCAATACATTCATTAAGCGCTTTGGCTATGTATCGGTTTTCTCCCGTCCCCATTTCTTTTATTTTGGAAACATATTCCTCCGGATAGAGAATCGTTTCTTTTGAATTCTTATAGACGATAAGCAGATCCACATCCTTTACAAAATGAGCGATGTTATCTAATAGCGAATTTACCTCCGGATGAAATAATATGATTACTGCTGCGAGTTTCACTTGCATTTACTTTTTTAAATTCCAATCAATCAGTTTCTTTCCGTTGAATGATCTTCATCGGATTCCCATATACGATACAATAAGGAGGGACATTTTTAGATACGACAGTATTACAACCTATTACACTGTGATGCCCGATTCTAACATTTGAAAGGATGGAGGCATTCTCGCCGATCCAAACATTATCTTCAATTATCACAGGTCCTTTTGAATACAAATTCCTCGTATTAGGAGATTTGATTAAATCACGAAAAGAAGTTGTTCCGTGAGAATGATCTGTGATTAAAACATTACTTCCGATAAGAACGTTATTTCCAATAAAAATTTCATTGATGACTCCGATATGACAACGAAAATTTAAATTCACATGATCACCTATTGAAAGTTTTGGTAGAGTATGACCAGAATTATAGCATTCAATTCTTAAACCCGGACGAGAGCTGAAGTAATCACCCATACTGATATATTTATGTCCTATTATCGTAAAAGGACGTTCAAAAATCGTCGATAATGAATAGACTTTCATCTTCAATAAATGTCTATAAGTAAACAACACATTTATCAGAAAATTTATCTTGAGCGATAATATTCCCGGGTATAAAAGCGTACTGCCCTTTGCCATGACAAAAAGAATGAATCGGACCCCCTTCTTCATACGTTTTCTCCCCATCTTTTCTTTATCTCGACTACCAGCTCTTCTTGACCTTCGGTAAATTTTCTTGCAAACCAATAATCGGATGCTATCATCAGGTCAATATCCTCTCCTACTATCGGGCAGATAATATTGTCTTGCCATTTTATAAACCTTAAACAACCTCTAAATTCATCATCTACGTTATAAATGCTTTCTTTAAAGGGGGAATTCCAACAGAGGGTCTGTATAAAAATCTCATCGGGACAATAAGTGTGTTTGAATATTTTCAAAATTTCATCTTTCCGGGTGAAAAGATATTCGGCCAGATCATAGGTAATACTGCACCATTGACAGCCTTTTTTTAAAATAAGCTCCTGATTCCTTCTTAAATGAACGAAGTGTTGCAAACACAAGAACAAGTATCTTAGTCCTCTCTGAAAAACATTGGCATCCTTAAAATGCTTCGAAAACAGATAATAATATCTCATTTTATTAGAAATCTCCGCATCAGCACTAGATGAGAAACCGATAAATTGTTTTCCATTATATCGATTACATTTTTCATGAATATAATCTTGTGATTTTATCGGGAAATCACTATCCGATAAAAAGTGACAATAGTCATATCTGCCGTTTTTCAACATTTCCCCAATCAACAGTAGTTCCACCTCAACCAAACTGACATCTCCCCAACGGGCATCCAACGGATTGGATACAATATACAATTTCGAAGTTTGGACTTTGAGCTTTGGACAAATAATTGCCGATTTCTTATCAATGTGAATAAAGAGATCATTCCGTATGTCATCCAATGCCGAGATAAGGATCTGCAAATGATCCAATCGGGCGTGAGCCATAATCAAATAAGCATGTTTCATAGATAATTCCACTAAATTTACCTTCCCGAAGAAAGGTTCCATCGGGCAGTCATTCCTTATTTCTTATCAAACGATATTTCCGATATAAAAAATAAAAACAGTCGAGATGATTCAATAAACACCATTCATATAGTTTGATATACCAACAAGCTTTTTGTTTCCAAATTTGACTATTAACCTCAGGAAAAAGTCTGCGCCATTCCTCCGTATTTCCCGTTTTCATCAACAATGAATTTTTCAGGCAGAACTTTCTTTCCGCCAAATGAAGAAAAATATCATCAGGGGCATTTATAGATATCAAGAAACTCTCAACAATAGAAATATTCTTAAACATGGCATTCAACTGCGTATCCGAACGGACCAATGAAATGGAACCTTTCCGAATGGTATAATGGTATAATGGATTCCTTATACCACCGATACGCTCCGCATAGTAGGATATGGGAGTGAGAATCGCAAAATCTTCCCACATATTACAACCTTCATGAAAAACGATAGGATGATTATCCAACAAGGATCTTTTTATTAACTTATTCCATAAAAAAGCATCTATTTCATTTGCGGTTAAGGCTCTAACATTACACAAAGGGTCATGAGCTCCTTGATATGTTTTCGTGCATGCGATACTTCTCCCATTATTCTCTTCCACATAACCGCAATAGACCAAATCACATTGATTTTTTTTCGCATATTGATAAAGACGCTCATACATCTCGCTTTCAATCCAGTCATCCGCATCCACCCAACCGATATAATCGCCATTTGCATGATTTAGACCTGTATTCCGAGCTGCAGATACCCCTTCGTTTATGACATGATGCAAAATTGTCGCTTTTTCTGACACCTTATATTCATCTATTAGTGTTTGCAGAATGCCAACACTCCTATCCGTACTGCAATCATCCACAAAGATGTATTCCATCTCTTCAAAGGTCTGTTCAAACAACGAACGGCTACATCGACCAATATACCTTTCTACATTAAAAAAGGGTATTATAACAGTGATTTTTGGCTTTCTCATTTTTCCAAAAGAAAGGATAACTTATATATTGGCAGTCAAAAAATCGAAGGAGAATCCTCTAAAACAATTAAGCTCCTTATTTATTCTATCATAATCGATACCCGTCCGGACAAATCTATGATCAATAATGTCTTTCCCCATTATTCTCCTGCTCGATAATGAGAATTTGTCCAACATAAAATCCAACCGACTATCATGTTTACTGTCAATCAAATAAAATTCTTTCTCAAAGGTTAAGCTGAAAGTAAGTAGATGAAATGAATGACCGAACGTAAATTCCGAATACTTGATAAGGTTGATGAATTCACATGGTCCCCCATTAGATAAATAAACATGAGGATATTTTTTCACTATTTTCTTAGAACAATAATTATTGATAACAACGGGAAGATTAGTATCGGCGCCAATCTTTTCGACAAGAGGTAGGATATCGTCTATAAGATACGGTGTATAACAATAAATGTAGCGACCCGGAATTAGAGGTTCCCCCTCAAACAAAGGGAAATATTCTTTTCCTTCAAGCAAAAGGCTCGGATCACACGCCAGTTGAAATTCCTTGCCAGATAAAAAAGGTCGGATAATATTCGCACTTCTCTCCTCTCGAAAACTTAATCCAGCGAAATCGTTCAAAAAAGGCTTCAGCAATTCCGAATCTGTTTTCTCAGGAAAAGGCCCCATCGAAACTGCATAAGCTATTTTTTTTGCACTGCCACAAAAACTTTCAACATATACCGTATTAAAATCTTTAGCGGTAGTATTCCATATTTGATCACTTCCATATATGATCAGATCATATTCGAACCCGGCATTTTTTAATTCCTCCAGTGTTTCATATTCTTTCGTCAGATTCAATTGCGTATTTAAAAATTCATTGAACCGCCTCCACTTATGCTTCAAATAGGCTGTCGCTTCAGGATGCAAAAGAACTCTTTTACAAATTTGAAAAAAACGCATGAATGAATTGACACTAGTAGGAAATGCATACATTTCTTTCTGAGCGTTGGATCTGAAATTAATTATTTCAACTTCATGTCCCTGCTTTTGCAAGAATGTCTGCAAAGCATAAGCCTGTAACATACTCCCAAAATTGAACGCCGCATGAAAAGTAATGATGCCTATTTTCTTGATATCTTCCACTCTTTTAGGAATTATTTTTTGTTCCGCCCACTAATCGCATAAAGATGTCTTTTATTTTTTTTAGTAAAGAGGGGGGCTTTTCCATCCATTTCCCTGAAGTATAGAATTGATAATAAAAAATAGGATCGAAAAAGATCGATTTCCGGTAATACTCCCACCAGACATCAAAATTAGCACATAATGTATTCCATGGTTTTGCGCCGCAATAATGAATGATCCCCCGTTTTATCGCATCTTGCTTTTCTTGTTTGTTATACCTGCCCTTCCTTTCATCATAGAATATTAAACAGTAATTGATGTAAACGGTATAACAAAACATCGGAGGTAAATATTTTATTCGATCCCTGCATACGATATTGATAATATCCATTTCCTGAAATTTATATTTCCGATCCATCAGCTCCTGAAATTTTTCAATCAAACCCTCTTCACGCATTATCTTTGAATTGAGGATCATATTTCCATCGTAGATGATCTGTTCAGAATCCAAATGCAGTATCTCTCTATAATACGAATCAAAGTCTTTATTCAAATGTGACAAAGAATTGACACCGGCCAGATAGTAGCCCGACAAATCCGTTTTTTCATAGATCTCCGCCAAATCAGATTGGAATATCACATCCACATCCGAATAGATGATTTTATCGTACTCGGGTATTACCTGGGGAATCAACAAACGATAATAAGCGGCGGTTGTAACTCCCCTCACTTCATATTTTTTTCCAAAATCTTTTATTTGTCTGACTCTTATCCGACAGTGATCATAAACACTCCTTAGTTTCTCGAAATCATCGTCCACACACTCTTCCTCATAGAGAATAAATATATCATAAAAAGTCTCTGATTTGGCATTCATCAACAGTGAACTGATACAAATCTTTGCAGGCAAAATGAAGTTGTGATCAAAAGCGAAGGCTATCGGTATTATATTCATCTTATTTAAAAAATTTTCCACGACCTTGTTTTCTATAATAATAATTGAAAAGGGGATATATATAATGACTTAAACATAAATATTCCATAAAATCATTCAGCATTTTCGTGTATCGATTTCGCTTATTACGAAAGAACCTTATTATAATAAAATAGGACACTCTATGAATTAATTCCGATTCATAAAAGACAATATTAAAACAAGATATTTCCTTATAAATAACTTCTTTATAGTATTTATGTAAGCACTTATAAAAGTTCACATTAAAAAAAAACGTATTTGTAAATGAGCAACTCTCATGTCTGGTCCTGTATAGGACACAAGGGAGCAATTCTTCGCATAAATAAATTTTTCTGCCGGCGGCGGTAGCCTTTAACCAAAAAGGTAAATCTTCCAATAATTTAAATCTTTCATCATAACAACCCAGATTTTGGTACAGACTCTTTCGAACAAAAGCCCCCGGTGAAAAATTGAAGCTTTTTGTCAAAAGATATTGATGTTGGAATTTCGCATCTTTTTCGAAAAAGAAATAACGGGTATGAACGGGAACAGTTCCACATTTAACGATCATCCCGTCTCTCTGATAAAAGTTCTGCACCAATCCTATTAGGATATCCTTTTCAGGAGAAACTTCAGACATTAGAATCTTGACACAATCAGGCAGTAACAAATCATCACCGGCAATTATTTTGACCCATTCGCCATGAGTTGCGGAAATCCCTCTATTTGCATTGGCAGGAATACCGGTATTCTGTCCGGTCGTTATTATTTTGAAACTGCAAAAACGTTTTTCATATACTGCAAGCCACCGTCGGGCAACTTCGACAGTACCATCAGTCGAACAGTCATCACTAACGATCAATTCTAAATTCCGATAAGTTTGCTTTTCAATACTATCCAATGTTTTCAAAAGATATTCGGACGAATTGTAAGTTATGACAACTATACTGACCAAGGGATAAAAAACGCTACTTTCCGATCTTTGTTCTGACATAAGCAAACAATCTGGTTTTTTCATTTAGTTTATTAAGGTTATATATAAGAACCATTATACAAAGCAAAGAGCCTATCAGATAATAACCGGTCACACTCAACATATAATTGAGCGCAAGCAGCAAAGCCAACGATATAACGGAGACAAAGAGAACGAATTTCACACTTTTACTCATTCTATAATGATATCTTTTACGATCCACCAAACCTACGATAAAAAGATATAATAGATAATTCAGAACAAAAGAATAAGCCAATCCGGTCAATCCCCATAAATAATACATTCCTACAGACAATGCCAAATTCATTAAATTTCCATAGACACCTTCCAAAAAGACATAAACATATTTGTCTCCTTTTGCAAAAGAGACATACCCCAAGGCATAAGAAGCGGCCTTAAACAACATACCCAAACAAAGGATACGAATAAAATTCCGGATAACCTGAAACTCCGAACTCAACAATACGGAAATGATTAAGGGCGCCATTAGCATAAAAAGAGCCAATACAGGGACACTCAGATATAAGAGTATCTCACTTTGCTGATTGATGGTAGTATTCATCCTTGAACGACTTGACAACGATGCGACCAGACGGGGATAATAGTCTGCCGACATAGCCGAAAAGACCAACATCACCGATTGAAGCGTCATTGACATTCCGGCATTGAAAAGCCCCAAATCGGACAATCCGCCGAATCGAGTGATGGAAAGATTTATCAAATAAGTCGTAATATTGCCTGATAAGGATGCAAAAACCATCGCTATTCCCAAAGTGACCATCGGCTTGCCTAAAGAAAGAGTTTCCTTTCTCCCTATCTGACATTTCGGTAAGGAAATACGTCTAACAAAAAGATAAGTGATCAAATAGTCGGAGAAAGTGGAAACGATCAGCCCGGGAACTATTCCTTTTATTCCAAAGAAATAAAAAAAGGGAATGGAAGTCAACAGCGTAACGATAGAGCCGATTAAAGAACACAGGGCTGTGAGTTTTATTTTCCTTAGGCCAATCAATATGGCCGTGTTACCCTGAGTCAGTAAAGTAAAAAAGACAATCAATGACAAAAAACAATAATCAAGTATTTTATCCGACGATTTAAAAGCCCAGGAACTCAAATAAGAGGACATGGCAATCACACACAACAGGCCCAAGACAGACTGTATATACAAAATGCGTCTAAACACTTTCACTATGATAGCAAAATGCATCAGATCACCTTCATCAGATGCTTTTGATAAATCCCTTACCACACTCGAATTAATTCCCAGTCCAAAAATAGTAATCATCATCATTAAGGATGACATATACATCGAACTCAGTCCCATACCGACAGGACCTATAAGCAAAGCGACAAACTTTGAACGAACAAGTCCGATAAGTATCTGCATTATTTGGGTCCCCCCGAAAATGGAGGTGGCCTTCAATATACTTTTATATCCCTCTCCCACCAGCTTGATTTAAAAGGTCGCTTTTACAGTTTCTCCAATCCAGGCAACGAATTTTATAAAAAAGAATAGGGGATATCCGCTGAATATAAGACTCCTTTTAAAGGAATTCATTTTCAAATAAGATTTCACACTTAAGCTTTTTATATAATAGTTCTTAGTTGTCTTTAGAATCTGTTTCCTTTCACTTCTTGTAAACAAGGAACGATATCTGAAGAAATATAACAAACTATTGGATACATTTCCCCAAAATTCCAACACGACCAAATCAAACACTTTATCCTTCTTGGAAAAATGATCGGAAATAATGTTCATCAGTTCATAAGAGGTACGCATTTTATCAAAAAATTTAATTGAAAATTTTTTCGTAATGGATGAACTATGTTGCCTATAATAATAGGCTGCATCACAGAGGCTCACTTTTGTGGCCATCAACAATAAGCGACGGGCATCCACCTCATCCATATTCATTTCGCTGCAGCCATCACTCACTATTTCTTCATAAAATTTAGTACGAACAAGTGCACATGAACCGATTTCCCAACCTCCGACTGTTTTCGCACAGGCCTGCTTGCCTGTCATTATTTGATCCATATCATATCCTTGCTGAGGAATGAACGCTATACTCTCACCTTTTTCGTTAATCAAGATCATTTGCCCGATAACGATATCCGATCCGGTCACTTCAGCCCGATTAATCATTTTCATCAAACAATCGCCCGCAATAAAATCATCGGCATCCAAGCTGAAGATCCATTTCGACGTAGCCAGCGATACGGCTTTGAGTCTGGGAAGCCGAGCACTTCCACTATTCTGATCGCTGGGCACATACTTGATTCGGGCATCTCGCTGGGCATAGTATTCAATGATTTTCAGCGTATCGTCCGTCGAAGCATCATCCACAATGATCAACTCCCAATCTCTGAAATACTGGTCCTTCACACTTACAATTGCCTGAGCAATGTATCTCTCTGCATTATAGGCAGGCATAACGATAGAAACGGCAGGCATTACTTAAACACGTTAATCAGTTCCACAATCTTCTTCACCTCATCATCCATTAGTACGGGACTCATCGGAAGACTCAACTCCTCTTGGTGTATCTTCTCCGTTACAGGCAGTGACAGATTGTTGCACTCCCGATAACATACCTGCGCATGCGGAGGTATGGGATAATGAATCAAGGTCTGGACCCCGTTTTGTTTCAAATAAGACTGAAGCTCATCGCGCCGCTCACAGAAAACAGGGAATAGATGATAGACATTGGAGTCTACAGGCATAGCATCCGGCAGCATGACCACGGCATTCCGAATATGATCATTGTAATATTCGGCCACCTGCTTGCGCCTATCGTTATCTTCGTCCAGATGTTTCAATTTCACATTCAATACGGCCGCTTGAATTTCGTCCAACCGACTGTTGCGACCTCTGTATTTGAAAACGTATTTTTTTTGTGACCCATAGTTAGCCAAGGCACGGACCATATCTGCCAGTTCGCTATCATCGGTCGTCACCGCACCAGCATCGCCCAACGCCCCCAGATTCTTACCCGGGTAAAAGCTGTGACCGGCGACATCGCCCAAAGACCCTGTACGCTCATTTCCGAATTTGCATCCATGAGCCTGAGCATTGTCTTCTACCAGCTTGAGGGCGTACTTTTCGCATAAGTCTCCTATTTTATCCGTATAAGCACACCGTCCATATAAATGAACAATCAGTATGGCTTTGGTCTGTTTCGTTATTGCCTCTTCTATTTTAGAATCATCAATCTCTAAAGTCCCGAACCGGGGTTCAACCAAAACAGCCTTCAATCCATTTTCGGTTATCGCCAGTATAGAGGCGATATACGTATTGGCCGGTACGATGACTTCATCGCCCGGTTGCATGATGCCAAGCTCGATGTACGCCCGAAAGATCCAGATCAAAGCATCCAGACCATTGCCACAGCCCACACAATAATCAGTGCCGATATAGCGGGCATAATTATTTTCAAACTGCCTATTCTCTTCTCCCTGGAGATACCAGCCCGAATCAATCACCCGATTAACCGCCTGATGTATCTCTTCGGCATATTTGAATGTTATCTTTTGTAAATTTAGAAATTCGATCATATTGAATATAGTTTACCCCATTTATCTTTCTTATCCATATCAAGCAGGATACCCTCTTTAGTGACATATCCTTTCTGGCATGCAGGATTGCCATACCATAGAGTGTATGGAGGAATATCCTGTGTTACCACACTGCCCGAACCGACGAGCGCATATTCACCGATCGAATGCCCCCCCACAATAGTGGCATTCGCACCGATAGAAGCACCTTCCTTTACGATGGTTTCGAGAAAAACATGAGGATATTTCTTGGAACGTGGGGTCAAATCGTTGGTGAAAGTCACATTCGGCCCGATAAAGACATTGTCTTCGATGCGCACGCCATCCCATAACTGAACGCCCGATTTAACGGTCACGCCATTGCCTATTTCCACATCGTTTTCGATAAGGACATGGGCACAAATGTTACAGTTTTCTCCGATTACCGCTTCAGGAAAAACCACGCAATATTGCCAGACTCTCGTACCATTTCCTATATGAGTACTTTTTACGTCGGATAAAGGATGTATTTCAACCATTGCTTTTGTATTTTAAAAATTCATCATAATTACGGATGTAATCACCTGCATCGTACTTTTCGGATGCTAAGACCAGACAGACCGAGCCCGAAGAGAAGTCATCAAGCGTACGCCAGATACCGGGAACCACCATCAGCCCCTGATATGGTCTATTGAGCAAAAAAGTCCGTTTGACCTTTCCGTCATCCAGCGTTACAGAGAAACTACCGCTGGCCGCTATAATCAGTTGATATAATTGCCTATGCGCGTGGGCTCCCCTGGATTCTCCCCCCGGAATATCATACAGATAATAAATACGTCTGACATCAAAAGGTACGGTATTTCCGTTTTCCATTACCGAAATATTACCTTTACGATTACTATGGTGGCGGTCCAACTCAAGCATGGTGCAATCATAAACCTTACTGTCTTTCATTTTAAATGTTCGAATAATTAATCACTCATTTTAATGAAATATTGACTATCCTCACGAACCGTCAATACTAGAAATATACTTTAAAAAAAGATCCAAAATCAGCATGATTTATTCTTTGCCATGTGTATGAACGCCGAATAATCATAAACATAATCATTCTTATCGTACCCGGTCGATGCCAATATCAAAGCGAATGAATTGGTCGAGAAGTTTTCCATCTCTCGCCACAATCCCCCAGGAACATACAGCCCGTAATAGGATCTATTCAAGGAATAAGTCTTCGTTGTATATCCATCATTGAGCACCACATCAAAGCTACCCGATAAGGCGACAATAAACTCTTGATTATCTTTGTAGGCGTGCCCGCCGCGCTTTTCACCACCCGGAACATCGTATATCCAATAAGCCCGCTTGACTCCAAAAGGAATATCCTTATTTTCTTCTATGACAGAAAGGTTACCTCTGATATCAAGATATTTGGATAATGTAATGATTCTCACCTCATCAAAACTCATATAATTTATTATATATCCGCATTCAATATTTACCGTAATATTTTTGTCCTTATGTTTTCAACATTTCATAAGGACGAAAATAAATTTTCTCCCTTATGAAACTTGCGACTCACGGCCGTGAGTCGCAAGCCGTGTAAGGATGTTATTCCAAAAGTTCAAATAAGTTTTTCAGCCATAATAAACATCATACCGAAATAACATCCAATACCTGTTCATACATTAAACTTTTGCTTTTCAAATCTTCAAGAAACTCTTGAAGATGTTTTACTTCATCGGCAAGTTCACTCTCAGCCCATTGCTGCATCATCTTTTCCGCCTCATCGGACAACTTCTTTTCATAAGTCTCGGCATAACAGTATACCAGAAGCTGACACTTCACAAACGAATCCGGCACAAACGGCAAGACTCTGAAGGCTCTATCTAAAGCTCTCCGAATATTCTTATCGTTACGTATCGTTACGCTATATCCCATTAACACTGCCAGGCATATTTCTGCTTCTTCATCGGATGTCTCTCCTACTAATGCAAGCACTTCCTTACACATACGGGATATCTGAGAAGTGACTTTTTCAAATCCATCAAGATAAGAACACTCATCCTCATCTTGTAAGTAAGCCATTTTATAAGCCATTTGCCGAAGCTCTTTTGTCTCTCGCATTATTGATATCTTTTCCATTCTTTCAGATATAAAATTTGTATATAAAACCGGCTATTCTCACGAACCGCCAATTCCAAAATTTACTTACCTGCATAATAACTCGAAATGTAATTTCAATCAATGGATACACAATAAAAAACCTTTATTCCAAGCACCATTTCTATAATTTAAAAAGAGGAATACTTACTCCATCTCTCTATTCCATTTACTGTACGGCCCACAGACAAAAACCTGCAGAACGGTCATCGGGATCAGTTACAAAAGCCCCCCATTTATCAAAAAATAAACGATAAGCTTTATCTTGGTTGCTATAAGGAGTGCTTGACCAATAACGCCCTCCAGTACCTTGACCTGCAGGAGTGTAGTAGTTGTAGCCTGAAGCGGGAAGGAAAAAATAATCGTTCGTATTGGAAGGAATACCCGACTGCGGCGCAGTCCAAGTGACTTTGTTTGCTGTTCCCGCATCAAATCCGGAGATATTCTGCTTTTTCTTCAACCAAAGACCGCCCGTATAGACAGTTCCCGTAGAGGCATCTTTCCATTGTGTCGTAGTTTCATAATAGGCGCCGGCACCCAGATACATCTGAATCTGGTCGTATGTGGGGCATTTTGCACAACTGTTTGAAGCCGTTCCGGAAGTGATATTATTATAATTCGATATACTCGGGATATACTCGGCGGGAGCATCCCACATGTAATATTTTAAGCTGAACGACAGTTCGGTGGCATTAAGGGTCACCTTATTTCCCTTTACGCGACCGGAAGTCAACGAAAAATTACTCAATGTGATCTGCCTGGAATACATCATACCATCAGAGTTCGTTGCGGTAATCGTCAACTTGCCATTCACTCCCTGAAAGGGAAATGTCATGAGATAGACCGAAGCCGTACCCGAAGAAGCGGTAATATTACTCACCGTCCAACTTGTATTACAAGTTAATACTTCATTTGCAATCGTTCCCGTTTTATCTAAAGAAAAACTGGCAGAAGAAGGCAAAATACTACCGTCCATACTCTCACAGGTAAATACCACTTTAGTAAGCGAAGTTGTAAAAGCCGCATTGCACAAATCAAAGCGAATGGCTGCAGGATAATGCTTCATCATCATACTTCCGGGAGTTCCACCGCCATCCACGCTGGAGATACCATACATGGCATCATAATTCCTTAAACCACCGATCGTTCCATTTTGAGAATCGAAACCATTTAAACCAATCAGAAAATCATCGGTTGAAGAACGATACGTCACGGTATAATTGTTTGCAACAGGGAGTTTATTGAAAGCATAGAGCTCTTTACCCGGATTAAAAGAATAGCCGTATTCACTCCCGTTGTATACAAAAGCGGCATTACTACCGGTAGAAGAAGCATTCTTAAAATTCAAACTCTGCATCGCCATCGTCGTTCCGCCCTTAAGATACTGATGGAACATATCCAGTTTATCCGAACTGTCCCACGTGGTAACCAATCCCACTACGGCATCGGCTGATTCTTGTACGCGAGTGGATAGCGAAGGCAATGAGGCTCCTATTGACAAATTCCTTGTTGCTTCTTGTCCGTTTCCCATATCAACGGATGAACAAGACGAAAATACACATACACTCAAAAAAAAACACACTTTAATTTTTACACACATAATACAATCTAATTTTACCCATTTATGCTATTTAAATAAACATTTATAATAATGTTTATTTATAAATCAAACTAGCTATTCTCTCGAACCACCAGCCTAAAATTTACTTACTTGCATATCTAAAATAGACACCTAATTATAATAATTACTAATATATTTATCTTTTCCCGATTCCCACCTTTTGAACTATTTTGATCAAAAGGTAAGATGTAAATTTTCCAATATTGCGTATTTTAATATTTAGTAATATACAAGCTCAATCAAATCCACAAAAATCACCAAATGGCATAACATGAACCACGGTTATCAAGTTCTGTATGCCCAGAGTTAATATCTATAACAAGCCGATATGCCATACCACCGTCACTTGATGATGGAGTACTTGACCAATAATATCCATGATCAATGCCCCACATCTCACCATTCCAGGACTCATTTCCCCTTGCAGGAAGAAAAAAGTAATCGATTGTGTTCGTAAATGAGCTTACAACAACAGGGGCAATCCAAGTTACTTTATTAGCACTTCCATTGTAAAAGCCTGGTATTCTAGCACGTTTTTTAAACCAAGCACCATGTTTAGAAGTATCCCAATAAATACCCGCCGCAAGATACATCTGTATCTGATTATAAGTAGGACAGTTTTTACAACTATTGGTAGCCACACTACCTCCATTATAAGGAATATAATAGGAACCATTTTCATCGGTAGTCCATCCCTCTGAACTAGCATCCCATCCATAATAATTATTTTCAACGGAAGGATTATGATCTACATTTGCAACCTCTTTGTTTAATGTCGCTGTATAAGCTTTTAATTGTCCAGGAGTCAATGAAAAATTACTTAATGTTATTTGTCGAGAATAAATGCTACCATTCGAAGTTGTTGCTGCAATTGCTAAATATCCATTTAAGTTTTGAAAAGGAAATGTTATTAAATAAACGGAAGCCTTACCCGAAGAAACAGCTATATTATTAACCTGCCAATTCGTAACACCACCAAAAGTACCATTCGCTACGACACCAACATTGCTCATAGTAAAACTCCCCGAAGATGGCAGAATACTTGCATTTGAGCTACCACATGCTAATGTCACACTAGTCAATGTACTTGTAAAATCAGCATTTGTCAAATCGAAACGAATAACAGACATCAGATGGTTCATTGACATGGCAGAAGGACTGCCATCACTACCTACAGAGGAAACTGCATACATGGCATCATAATTCTTCAAATTACCCACTGTTCCGTCCTGAGAAGCAAGACCGCTCAAAGAAAGTGTAAAGTTATCGGTAGCAGAATTATACGTCTTGGTATAATTACCTGCTGTAGGCAAAGCATTGAAAGCATATAAAGAACTGCCAGGAGTAAATGAATAACCTTCTGCTCCGCTATACGCAAAAGTGGTATTGGAACCAGAGCCTGTAGCTACGAATTTAAAGCCCTGCATACTACCTTGACTACCGTTCTTGGTATATTTGTTAAAGACACGAAGAGAGTCTGTGCTCTCCCATGTCGTTATCAAACCCTTACTGGCATCTGCGGTTTCCACCACACGTGAAGTAGCAGAAGGTAAAGAGACACCAATGCGCATATTTCCATCTCCAGAAATAGTCTTATTATTTCCAGGATCACTGAGTGAGCAACTCGAAAACAAGCCCACTCCTAACAGGCATAAGGATAAAATCTTTGTTTTCATAATTATATTTATATTATTATTTTCGCACAGAATATTTTTATTAGTTGATTCAAAATGAATAAGATAATCTTCTATTTCTTGAAAAGATCTATCCTTTAATAAGACATGCTTATTTTCATCAAGGAAATAGAGTATTTCAACCATTCCGAGATATCTTCATCAGAATATATAAATAACGCCTTTTAGCACTTTTAAATTATAAAGTCATTTACAAAACATATATTTGTTTATAAATCAAACTGACTATTCTCTCGAACCACCAGTCCAAAATTTACTTACTTGCATATCTAAAATAGATACCTAATTATAATATTACTAATATATTTGTCTATTCTCATTTCCACCCTTTGAACTATTTTGATCAAAGGGTAAAATGTAAATTCTCTAATATTGCATAATTTAATATTTTATAATATACAAGGCCAATCAAATACATAGTTATCTACCAAATACAAAAGCCAGAGCCTGAACGTGTATTTAGATCTACAAATACATAATCTCCTCTAATCCCCAAAAAATATGCTGAAATGTCATATATCCCACCACACCACGCAGCTCCCGATGGAGTGCTTGACCAATAATAGCCATGATCATAATATCCTCCCGCCTTATACCATCCCCATATCTCGCCATTGCCACGCAAATTCCCTAGTGCTGGAAGAAAAAAGTAATCAGTAGTATTTGTGAATGAATTCACCTGAATTGGAGTTGTACTCGTTGCCTTATTTGCTTTTCCGACAGCAAAGCCAGGTATCCTAGCTCGCTTCTTTAACCAAACGCCGTGCCTAGAATTATCCCAGTAAACACCCGCCCCAATATACATCTGTATCTGATCATAGGTCGGACAATTTTTACAGCTATTAACCGCTACATCACCCGAATTTATATCAGAGACACCTTCGGTAATACCATCCCATCCATAATACTTACCCTCATGAGAAGGATCATGATCCACATTTGCAACTTCTTTATTTAATGTCACTGTATAAGCTTTTAATTGCCCAGTATTCAATGAAAAGCTACTTAATGTTATTTGTCGAGAATAAATGTTGCCATCTGAAGTAGTTGCTGTAATTGCTAAATTTCCATTCAAGTTTTGAAAAGGAAATGTTATTAGATAAACGGAAGCTTTGCCCGAAGAAACAGCTATATTATTAACCTGCCAATTTGTAACACCATTAAAAGTACCATTCGCTACGACACCAGCATTGCTCATAGTAAAACTCCCCGAAGATGGCAGAATACTTGTATTTGAGCTACTACATGCTAATGTCACACTATTCAACGTACCATTAAAATCAGCATTTGTCAAATCGAAACGAATAACAGGCATCAGATGGTTCATTGACATGGCAGAAGGAATACCATCACTACCTACAGAGGAGACAGCGTACATGGCATCATAATTCTTCAAATTGCCCACTGTTCCGTCCTGAGAAGCAAGACCACTCAGAGACAATGTAAAATTATCGGTCGCAGAATTATACGTCTTGGTATAATTACCTGCTGTAGGCAAAGCATTGAAAGCATATAAAGAACTGCCAGGAGTAAATGAATAACCTTCTGCTCCGTTATACGCAAAGGTGGTATTGGCACCAGAGCCTGTAGCTACGAATTTAAAGCCCTGCATACTACCTTGGCTACCGTTCTTGGTATATTTGTTAAAGACACGAAGAGAGTCTGTGCTCTCCCAAGTCGTTATCAAACCCTTACTGGCATCCGCGGTTTCCACCACACGTGAAGTGGCAGAAGGCAAAGAGACACCAATACGCATATTTCCATCTCCAGAAATAGCCTTACTATTTCCAGAATCACTGAGTGAGCAACTCGAAAACAAGCCCACTCCTAACAGAGTTAAAAATAATACCTTTGTTTTCATAATCGTTTTTTTTATCATGACTTTCATACAGAAGCTTTTTTATTGGTTGATTCAAAATGAATAAGATAATCTTCTATTTCTTGAAAAGATCTATCCTTCAATAAGACATGCTTATTTTTGTCGAGTAAATAAAGTGTAGGTATGGCACGAAGATCATATAAGTCTTCCGACTTTATTATAGTTCCCTTATCATACCCCACAATCCAAGAAACAGGCATGGTTGTTCTATATTTCAACCATTCTGTAAGATCCTCATCAGGATAAATTGATAATACTTTCAAACGTTTTTCAATTATAAGTTCATTTATAATTGAACTTTCAGACAGCAACAGTTTCGTTTGCTTACAAGCGTCACATCCTGGGTTATTAAAATAAAGCAATACATAATCAGACTTTATGTCATATAACTTCTTTCGCCGCCCACTACGTAGTGTATAAACAAAATCTATCGCATTTTCCCCCGGTCTGTTTCTCTGTATCATAGAATACTGATAACGAGGACGTATCTTATACATTTCATTTAGTTTATCCCATGAAAGTATTTCTTTCAAGACCGCAGCATAAAGCGTTTCATTTCTCAATGGCGAATTAGGATCATATAAAAATTTCTCAGAATTGGAAAATATCTGCATACAGACTATACTATCTGCTTTCGCTCGTCTTATAGTCAAACTTATATCTTTTACGGATTCATCAATCCGTATTTTGTAAAGGAGTTTAAAATAGTTTATAAGTGTACTATCTCCTTGAGGTGAACGTAAAAAAGCCACATCCTTAAAATCATAACAATCCCAATAATGGGCTGCCAAATATTCTTGTTGTTTTACTGGCTCTGTAATAACACAGAGGATATTCGGTAGAGAAAAAGAAAAACTTCGAACTTCTTTTCCCTTTTTCCCAAGACAAGAACAAAGAATCGTAGAAGAGATAAACAAAACAATTATTTTTTCCTATATAATTTATCATACAAAAAAATTATAGATAATACGCAGCATCTCTATAAAACCAAACTGACTATTCTCTCGAACCACCAGTCTCTCTTCACTTAATTATTTATATAATTAAAGATACTATTATATCTGTTTTAGTATCATCTTTTTCTTCGCAAAATCTAACAAGAAGATATTGATACATATACTATTTATCCATTCACGAAATCCCTACAGAGGACCAAGACAAAACAAGTTCACTCAAAGTTATTGTAACGACCATGTATAAGCATCCGTACCAGACATATAGCCACCGTCACAGTGTGCCGGCGCATCTTGGGCTGTGTTGCTATTAAAAAACAAACAGTAATGATCATCACGGGACCAATAGGCACCACCAGTACAGTATGTAGTCGTCCAGTTGCCGTCGCCGTCATTACTGTGATCTACATAGCCACGACTAGGGAGAAAGAAATATTTACCAAAATCAGAAGGAAGACCTAATAGATATCCAGTGGATGTAGCCTGAGGTGCCGTTCCCACATCAAAACCTGCTATATATTGTTTCTTCTTCAACCAAATGCCGCCAATACCTGTATTACCACTAGAATCACTCCAATGAGAAGAGTTATCATAATAGCAACCTGCACCAAGATACATTGCAATTTGAGAAACAGTTGGACAACCACTGGTACTGGGTCCTGAATAACTGTTACACATCACATTATTATTTGGTATGTTGTAATAGCCCTGCAACATACTTACAGTATAAGCTTTCATGTTTGCAGAAGTCAATGAAAAGTGACTCAAAGTGATTGTTCGAGAAAAAACAGAATTACTAGAAGTTGTAGCAATTATAGTAAGCGTGCCGCTACGAGTATCAGGAAAGGTCATCAAATAAACAGATGACATGCCTAAGGAGACCGCCACATTATTCACCGTCCAACTTGAAGCACCGGTCAGAGTTCCAGAAGTCACCGTACCAGTATTACTCATATTAAAGGTCCCCGAAGAAGGTAAAAGGCTACTGCCTGAAGTAGGAGAATAAGCAAAATTGACACTCGTCAAGGTACCTGTAAAAGCAGCATTTGTCAAATCGAAACGAATAACAGACATCAGATGGTTCATTGACATGGCAGAAGGAGTGCCATCACTACCTACAGAAGAAGCGCCATACACCGCATCATAGTTCTTCAGATTGCCCACTGTTCCGTCCTGAGAAGCAAGACCATTCAAAGAAAGCGTAAAGTTATCGGTAGTAGAATTATACGTCTTGGTATAATTACCTGCTGTAGGCAAAGCATTGAAAGCATACAAAGAGCTGTTGGGAGTAAATGAGTATCCTTCCATTCCATTATATACAAAAGTAGTGCTGATGCCAGTGCCCATAGCACCGAATTTAAAACCTTGCATACTACCTTGACTACCGTTCTTAGTATATCCGTTAAAGACACGAAGAGAGTCTGTGCTCTCCCATGTCGATATTAGCCCCTTACTGGCATCCGCCGTTTCCACCACGCGAGAAGTAGTAGAAGACAAAGAGACGCCAATGCGCATACTGCCATTTCCAGAAGCAGTTTTACTACTTTCTGAATCACTGAGTGAGCAACTCGAAAGCAAACCCACCCCTAACAGAAATAAAAATAAAATTTTTGTTTTCATAATTGTATTTTTATTATTATTTTCGCACAGAACCTTTTTTTATGGATTGATTCAAAATGAATAAAAAATCTTCTATGTCTTAAAAAGGTCTATACTTTAATAAAACATGCTTATTTTATCGAATAAATAAAGCTAAGTATGGCACGAAAATCATATAGATCCATGCCGACAAAACATTCTCCTAACCATACAACCGAGAGAACATCTCCATCTCTATCTTATGTTTAATTCTTCTAACTAATGACTTACAAATTGCTTTTTTTGTAGAAAGACACCGCAAACACACAAGCACCAAATACACAGAGTTTTTCCTACAATTTCAAAGAAATTATTACTGAGCGGACCGAACACTACTAGTATTATCATTTGCTGAAGCAATTTACGCTGTGCTACTATTGCTGTTCATCTACATATGAAAATGCCATGTGCATAGCTGAAAGTACCAACATAAGTTCTGACCTACACGGTTAGAGGTATCACCTATCTGAGACGTAATAAGCGGAAGGCTCGCCACCGAAGCCTCCTTGACCGTTTTCACATTATTATTGCTTTGACAGGAAACAAAGCGTAAAAGCAAAACACTCAATATCAATATTTTAAATCAACGTCGAAAAACATTCTAGCTTCGATTCTTTTCCCTGGGAAAAGAATCGAATACACTACAAATACTAAAACATTACTGCCCCTGCCATAAATAAAACCCGTTATTACGATAGTTACCCTCGGGAAACGCAAGGGAACCCGCACTGTCGCTATTGAAACCTAGGTCATAAGTAACTCCACTATCCGTTTCGGGTGTAGATGACCAATAGCGACCATACGAACCGACATTAACAAAATAACCACCATTCCAGCAAGCCAGATAGCCGCCAGCTGGCAGGAAGAAGTAGTTCACACTCAAATTTAAAGCTGAGATTGCAGCGGCAGTCATATCAGACAACTTCTGAGAATTGCTAATCATTGTGCCAGTAAAAGCGTGATCAGAAGAGAAACCCGGAATGCCTGATTTCTTTCGAAACCACATACCAGCTTTAACAGTACTACCATCAGGAAGTTTAAAGTTCGTAGTATTACCGCCCGTAATAGAACCATTGTCCCAATAGTACTGAACACTCAAATACCAACCAATTTCGTTATAATTTGGGCATTTTTTACAAATGTAGATTGCCCGCCCGCTATAATCGGATTCGCTACTGGCTACAGTGGTATAGTTGGCATTAGTAGGGACAGTTCCTACTGTGGCAGGCTTATAGTCTATGGCATCCCAAGCATAAACCGAAGAATAAGAGTTTGGGGTAATATTAGTTATCGCTATCAACTTGGATTTGAGCTGAGCAGCAGCCAAAGAGAAACCGCTAAGCGTAATGGAACGAGCAACGTACGTGTTTCCGGTACCGTCTGAACACGAAACAGTAAACGTGCCGTTAATAGTACTGAAAGGCCACGTCATCAGATACACATCCACGACACCATTGGTAGTTGGAGTAATAGTAGCACTCCAGCTTGAGTTCCAAGAGCCGGTTTGGGTCAACATACTACCGTCAACAGCAAGGCTGGAGCTACCACCGTTGCCTGGAAAGATATTCGGAGCCGAAGAGTTGAGCGTCACTGTAACGGGATAGCTTGTAGAAAAGGTGCTGCTAGTGAGGTGAAAATTCAGCATACCAAAAAGATGATGCATCGCTAGTGGCCCAGGCAGCCCCGTACTACTATTCACTACAGTATTGCCATAGAGCGCATCGTATTTGGCGCAGTCGCTCAAGGTACCACTCTGACTTGCAAGTGTGGAAGCCGTAAGTGTACTCACCCCAGCATCCGTTACACTCGTAGTATAGCCTCCACTAGTATTACTCGAAAAGGCATAGAGACGGGCACCTGGATTATAGAAATAGCCATAGCCACCCGTATAAGAGAAAGAGGCTGAAGTACCACTAGTAACCGAAGTGGTAAATGGCAGAGACATCATGTACTGAGTGGCGCCGTTAAGTATATATTTATGATAGACGTTAAGTTTATCGCTATTCCAATAACAGCTGAAAGTACCACCATAAGTACCTGTTATACCTACACGGCTAGAGGTATCACCTATCTGAGACGTAAGCGGAAGGCTCGCCACCGAAGCCCCCTCGACCGTTTTCACATTATCATTGCTTTGACAGGAAACAAAGCAGAAAAGCAGTACACTCAATATAAATAGTGCTGCTGCAAAAGAATATTGACAAAAGTGTTTCATAAAAGAGTTTTCTATTTATAATTTAAATCTTATAAATACTTCAGGGGAAGTAAAGAAGTCCCCTGAATCCTATGACTTAGCTCCATGTGTCACTGTCGCTGGTATCATTGGTATAAGTCCAATCTTGAAGTGTGGTTGAACCTGTTGGAGAGTTATTCAATGAACCTGCAAACCCACCCTCTGTTTCTACTTGCACATGAGACGTCTGAGGAGCCTCATATGCACTTTTTTTAATTTCAATCTTTGTATCCATAACAGTACTTTTTATATATTTATTCAGCTTTAGTGATCGTTGCACGACTCAATGCCGGATTATTATAGAACATATTATCGACGCCACCCTTATAGTCTATCCGAAGCTGCGACTTTGATACTCCAAATTCATTTATCAAAGAGTCATAAACGACTTGCGCACGTTTGCGACTTAACATCTCGTTCCCTTCTTTACTTCCTGTTTTATTATCAGCATATCCGGTAATGACAAAAACATTCTTGATTTTTGAATCTTTAAGCTGTTGCGCAAAAAAACCCAAATTGATACGCATATCTGGGGTCAACGTTGCCTTCCCTATTTGGAAAATAACAATCACCGGCGATACTCTATATATATTAATTGTATCAGTTTTGGTTTCAACGGGTTGAGTTTCTCCTTGAAGCGCACTTAAGCGTTGATTTTCACGTGCCATTTCATTCATTTTCTCACGGATACCCTTCATATCATCTTCCGTATACTTCAAATTAGAATTAGCAGAAGTACATTTTTTCCAACTACGACAAGGGAATTTATATGTCAAACCGATTGTTGCCGACAAAGAACCTTCTTCTTCACGATTGCCCAGCTCACCGTCAAAATCATCTTTTACAAGCATACTATGAATATCCAAATTCAAATCAAGACATGAAGCTAACCGGAAAGCATTATATAAACCTAAATTAAAAGTTGGTTCACGACGCTGCGGAGACTTCCATACTCGGCCCCAACCAGCTCCTATATAAGGAGAAATAGAATAAAAACGCTTTTCACGATAACCGCCAATAAGATTCATCATATTGAACAATACGTCACCATGTATATCAAAGAAACTAAACTTTTGTTGATACAAATCATTTGATCCGTCATGAGCTTTGGTATAGATACTCCCTGTCGAATGGCTTCCATTTTTAGTCAGGCCTTTCATTTGTAGACCACTATAGACAACCCGAACGCCAATAGAAGGTGTAAACCACTTGCCTACTGCAATATCGAATGCAGAGCCAAGGCGGTCTTTAAAATCCATCTGTTTATCATGGTCTCCAAAATAGATCATGGTACCAGCACCCGCAGAAACGAACCAATTATCCCAAAATCTATTAGTCAAGACTTGATATTTGTTCGTCTTGTAATTGCAACTATCCGACGTGGCAGTATTTATCCCTGTCGTATGAGCGCATAAGCCGCCCGTCATCATCAAGAAGAGAACGGCTATAACAACATTTTTTTTCCCCATAATGTAATTTATTAAATTAATTCAAGATATCCTACTGGAACCTTTACACAAGCATATCCTAATGCATCAAGACAAATACCCACTTTTCTCCCTTTCCCAACAATTACAACTTCTCCTTTTATACCAGCAAGCGGACCTTTGATTATCCGCACTTTTTTACCCCGCTTCATCGGAATATTAACAACATTCACTATTTCCGGAGAATAATCGAGCATAAATTTGAATGTTTCCATCTGTCCATCAGGTATAACCGCTGGACAATGCTGTCCACACGCTATTATATAACGAACGGCAGACGACATCTTCAGAACCTGCTGCCGTTGCACCGACGTCACATGCACAAATACGATCATCGGAAGCACTACATGGTTGACCAACTTGAGCCGATCACTCCATTGGCGATATTCTTGTTGTATGGCCACAAAACTTTCAATACCATACGTACTGAGTTTTTCACTCATTTTCTGTTCTTGATGGACTTTCACAGAAACTGCCAGCCAAGCCTTCTGAAGTGATATAGAGGACCGGTTCGGGCGCGCTCCGCGGTCATCTGTCACATCAACAGATATATTTTCTCCACCTTCAAATCGCATATATTTCTTTCCTTACAAATCAATTATCAAATATCCATTACTTCACAAGTAACGGATATTATGACTAATCAATTTGTAATAAACGATTTAAAGTATAAAATTATATATCTATGTTGCTTCCTTTGTTATAGAAAGGATAAAATGATAATACAAAATAATAGAATAAATATGAAGATTAATAGTGATAGGAAAAAGAGAAAATGACAAGATCATACTTAATTTTTTGTGATATGTAATCTTATCCGAATTGAATTAAAAAAAGGTTTTCTACCAATGTAATTCAGAGAGGCGATTATTTGTACGACAATGATTTAAGGAATATAAGAGGAGTTGCTTGTTAGGTTTTTAAAAAAAACAGATGATAATTTTGCAGAATATGAAAATTATATTAATTTTGTCCCGTATAATCTGTTACTTGTGAAGTAATGGATCTCTGATCAAGACACTATATCGCGTCTTTAATATAACTACAATTATTCATATTCACTTTACCTAATCGACTGCTGCTGAATCCTTTCAGATAAATTTGCGTGGTACCAATAGAACGATGTCCCAATGATTCGCTAATCATTTCAATAGGCGTGCCTAAATATTTGGCGGTCGTGGCCCAAGAGTGACGGAAAGTATACGAAGAAACTGGACTCTTGAGTCCCAATGATTCAGCCAATTCTTTAAGGCAGATATTAAAATGTCTCAAAGCCGACTGATACTCCACATAACCTTCGCGGGAGTACTTGACATAAACGCCGCTTAAGATGTCAAATAGATAAACGCTGCCGTCTTTCCGTTTCAAATCATTGACAAGACTTTGAGTTTCGGACATCACATCGATACTGATCTTTGTTCCTGTTTTGGTACGATGATATTCCAGTGTTTCGCCAGAAATATTGGAACGTTCAAGATGGGCCATATCCACAAAGGACATCCCGCTGAATTGGAACAACAGCTTGGCCATCTGTTGGGTTTTGAACAACAGGGAAGAGCCGGTTCTACCATAAAGCAATCGGTGCAGTTCTTTTGCAGGTATCGCCTTTTTATGACTGCTGTCCACTCCAGTATAAACGCCATGAAACAAACGTCCCACATAAGGAGCCAATCCTTTATCCACGCCTTTGTTGTAGATACTTCGAAGCATACGCATATAAGTCGAAATGGTATTCAACTTCTTGTTATGATCGAGCAGATAACGATAGTATGATTTCAATTTTTCGGGATTGATATCACTAAAAGGAATATCCGTATACTTACAAAATTCTGAGAAAGAACGCAATGCGTTCTTGTACAAGTGGGCCGTAGAATAACGGCCATTCGTTTCCATTTTTACAATGCACTCATTTGCGAAGCAGGTAAATGTAATTTTTCTTTTCATGTCAGTTTACAATTTTTTTATATCGTTGCTTTTTCATCTGCAAATTTACACAAAATGCGATACTAATATAAAACAAGAAAACTAAAATAGATCTTAGCATTACACAAAAGACTTTGACAATGTGCCAAAATTTCAAAATAAGTTTCTCAATTATGAATTCCTATTATTTGATCGAAAAACGCTATAAATGAAAATAATAAATATAGCTAAACCCAACTGCCAAAAAGCAGCCTCGTACTTGAATACCCCCTTCAGTTCTCCAAATACGAGACAAATATTCAAGATAATCAATATAAAAAATTCTTCTTTTGCTCTTCCTCATACTTATTAAGTTGTCGGATACTGTCTTGAATGAACGTTGAAGGTTTTGTTACTTGCTCTTCTTCATCCTTTCGTTTCGGAACACAATAGCTCATGAATTTTTCAATGATCAACAATCTATCTTTTGGATCAAGATTTTCAAGATCGACTTCAATTTGCTCTCTTTGACTATCAATCAAATCTAATAACCAATCACGAAATTTTTTCGTGGTTTTATTAGGAGTACCTTTTTGCCGACCTCCTAATCTTCCTTTACCATCATTCTTCTGTCTCATAACAACAATACTATTTTTTACTATTTTAGTTTACTTGCGACTAATATATTTTTATAAATGATCATTCCTAACTTCATATTTAGAATTCATTATCAACTCTATTAATACCTCTTTGCGGTAGAACATTCAATTGATAGAACCGAGTTGTATTTGTATTAAATCCACATATAAAAGAAAATGTACCTATATTTCGACCTTTTGCTATATTTATTAATGCCGTTCCTTCTGTCGATACGTTTTTATATTCACCAAAATAGCTCCTTCCATAGACTTCCGGACGATAAATAAGAATAACACTATCGGCCGCTTCAGCTATTTGTCCACTATCTCGAAGTCGATGAATTTTCGGCTCAGGATTCTCCATGTTCCTATTCAGTTGTGAAAGTAAAACAATCCATATACCAAGTTCTTTAGCAAGGTTTTTCAGACGCCTAGCAATCTCGGCTGTCTGTTGTTCTTTATTAGTCACATTTTTGATATTTAAAGTCGCAATTTGCAAGTAATCGATAAATGCGCCACGGATATTATATTTCATTTTCATACTCCGAATAGACGATATAATAGTTTCGATATTTGAAGTACTTCTATCATCAAAATACAAAGGTTTCCCACATATTGTTATAGCTCTATCATCAACTTGACTCAATATATTATCAGTGATAGCTGCTCCTCTTAACATTTTAATCGGAATATCCGTCGACAAGGCTATAAGCCTTGTAGTAAGTTGCAACCTCGACATCTCCAGGGAATAATAAATAACCGGATGCTTATTTTGTATGGCAGATAATACCAGCGAAAGAGCAAAAGCAGACTTTCCTTGCGATGTTTCTGCTGCAACTATAATCAAATCTCCTTTCTGCAAACCACCTTCTTCATCTATCCTGTCAAATCCTGTAGGAGTACCAATCATCCCATTGAGACCCTTTATCTCCTGCATTTGTGAATACCAATCACCTAAAGAATTATCAAGGCTTATAACACTATCGGTAACGCTATCCATTGTCAAGCAAAGATTATCCTTCGTTTTTACATACACATCAGCAATATCTTCACACTCACATACACCTGCGGTCATAAGCTGTTGTCCTATACGATAAAAATTTCTACGGACACAAAGTTCCTTCAACCGTTGGGCAAATAAAACATAATTTAAAAAATCGCTATTAGATTCAATACATACTAAAGCATAAGCATCTATGTCATTATCTTTATCTTTGTTCAATTCTGCAAGTACTGAAATGGTAGAAATCGGTTCGCCTTTATCAGAAAGAATTTTAATAACCTCATAGATTCTTTGATTTTTCCTAAAATAGAAACAATCACTATCCAAATATTCCCTACATTCATCAAATGCATTCATTTTTGAAAGCAAGGTACCAAGTACAACATTTTCACAGTCTTCATCTCGAATGATCACTTTATCTTCCATTATTTATCCTCCTTTGCCATGTTCTTAATCGTCCAGCCAAGCACCATGTCTTTTGTAATTCAAAACGCATCTTGTTCCCGCTTTGTGTGGGTTCACTCCAATAATCATAAAATGCA
Organism: uncultured Bacteroides sp.; assembly: GCA_963676865.2. Lineage (GTDB taxonomy): Bacteria > Bacteroidota > Bacteroidia > Bacteroidales > Bacteroidaceae > JAAYUD01. The sequence goes on from CAXXSS010000001.1 coordinate 1,487,932, forward strand.
CGAACCATATTTTTGCCATATAGATCTACATAATCTTTAAGTAAATCATGAAAATTTTGTTGGCGATTGGTAAAAGAAAGTTCTTCTTTCTTTTTACCTTTTTCTTTTATTTTATTCATTTCTATTCTATTCGTTGAACAAGTATTTAACAAGTGCTCAACAAGTGTTGAACCTTTGCTGTCGTTCTTCTTACTAAAGAGTTTCCGATTATCTGCAGATACCTTTCCTGCCTTACTTCTCAATATCCTAATATGATCATATGTCTGCATCCGATTAATTAAGGATGGAGAAAAGAAAGATACTTCATCTTTTATTTTGAAAAGGCCATAGCCGTAAATAACATTCTCCAATATTTGGGAAGTAGTATTATATCTTTTAGCTAGCACAGAAACAAGCTCCAACGGACAACAATAATCAGGTTGTTCTCTTAGAATCTCCACAAGCATCCAATAAATGCCATATCCTTCCAGGCCAAGCTGATCTATGAGTAACATACATTTCGGGTCGTCTTTGGCATTACTGTCATGACGAAACCAATAACAATCTTTCTTCATTCTAGTCAACCCTCCATCAATTTAATAATGTCGCTTTCTTTATAAAATACTTTTCCTCCCAACTTGAGAGGAACAAGGTAGCCTGACTTTGCCCAACGCCACAATGTTGATTTATCCACATGATGTTGCTTACAAACTTCATCTCTTGTGAAATACTTTTCTTTTTTGTACCTCTCCTCAATTTGATTGACCGATATTTCATCTAGCAGATCAAATACGAATTCTTTCAAATCAACCGAATTAATAACTAATTGACAATTTAAGCCGTTACGGATAATTTCTGATATTTTCATATATAAAACCGAAGCGCTTGACCTTTACACCTCATAGGTTGCCTTCGGTAGTCATCGCTAAGTAAGCGGTGTGAACCTCTTAACTTTGACAAGACAAACATACAATGAAAAGCAATCGAATAAAAAGAAAATAGGTTGGTACAAGTTGTTTCCAACTCATACCAACCTACGCCAACTGTTATAAATTTTATTTAGTCGAATATCACAATTTGATTTGCCCTATCTAACGCATTAATATTACCTTCATCCGTATATTTTCTTATCGACTCCCATTCACTTTTAGAACACGCCCAGAATTCTGATTCAAATAAACTTTTCGTCACTTTCTTCGTTATAAGACATTCCTGTTTCGCCTTAAGAAAAACTGAACCAATAGCGGCTCCCGAATTATTGTCAATGAGTTCATGAAAACGTTTCAACAATCGACCTTTATCTCTATATTGAATAATGCTCTCAAATTTTGGCTTTTCGTTTTTAACAATATTCATATCTCGAGCTAAAAACAAGAAATAGTCATTTACTTTCTTCTTAAAATCATCGGTCTTTAATAATGGATTGGCAACATGGTGTTGTGATTTCGTCCACAATTCTCTTTCGGTTTTTAAATGCTGTTGCCTAAACTCTTCATCCAGCGCTTTTATCTTTGCCACATCATTATTGGAATATTTGTATTTCACAATCTTTTGCACCTTATATATTTGATAACAAATACTATAGTACTGCTCAAAAATAATATCATCGGAAACTCCATTGATATTATTTAAATAATATTCATTATCGCACAATTCAAATACTATATTTGATATAAGATATGCAGAAAAGCCCCATAATACTTTGGCACAATCAATATCATATCTTCCACTTTCTAAGATTGAACTTTCATTGCATAATTGTTGGATTACCCACTGCTCACCACTTTCATGTTCATCTTCCATTCTAGCATATATTGGAATACTATTTATAACGGCCACAAAAACTTTACCAGCATAATTTAAAGCCCCTTTCTTTTTTTCTTCTATAAACCTATCATTAAAAGCCAGTCTGTCCGAATATTTGAATGTCTTAAGTATATCAGATTCATTATAATAATCCATGGCTATTATTTTATTAAATCCACTAATTCTTTCTTCATCTCTTCGTCAATGTCACGATATCGAGCAAAAGCCTTACTACCTTCAGCATGGCCAGATAATGTACCAACCAAATTAGGGTCTTTCACCCGTTTGTAAAGATTACCGACAAATGTCCGTCTTGCCATGTGTGAAGAAGCTACTTTATTAATAGGCACCTTCTCCTCTTCCCCTGTAGTAGGATTTAACACAGTTACCATTCTAACAACTCCACATGCTGTAAATATGGCCTTGATCGCTTCATTATATTTTTGGGGAGAGATGAAAGGGAATAATCTACCATCTTCATGATTTCCATCATACTTTTCCACAAGAGCTTTCGCTCTTTCATTAAAAGGAACACGTATCACTTTCGGACGTTCTTCTTTCGTCTTATGAGGAATATATTCAATAGCGTCATTAATAATATTACCCTTTGCCATCTTAACAAGATCACCTACACGACAACCAATCAGACATTGAAAAATGAAAATATCTCGCTGTTTTTCCAAATATATATTGCCAGAGAAATCGAAATCAGCTATTTTATTACGTTCATCAAGTGTTATATAGATTGGCGTGCCATAGGTTTCGGTTCCGATAGTAATTCCCTCAAATGGATGATTGCTTGTTATTCCTTGCTTATTAAGCCAATTGAAAAAAGTTTTAAACTTTTTCATCAACTTGATGACAGTATTATTACCACGTTCGACTAATTTAGGGCTTCGCTGCTTAATATTTATTTCCAAAGGGTACCTAGACAGCAAATTCTCAAATATTTTAGGATGTTCATCTGCGAATGATTTTTCGTAACGAATATAATTTCTAAAGTCTTCAAGGATTCCTTTGCTAATAGTATCAACATCAATTTTAAAGTTTTTCTTCTCGATTATCCGTTTATATTTCTCATAACGACACAGTATCCGTATTAAAACGTGATATCCTTTAATTTGGTCATATGCCATCTGTTGTTTTTGAATATATTCTTCAAACAAAGTAAAGAATGAAAGCTTCTCTTTAGCCTTTACTACATATTTCTCTGGATGATTATATTTGTCTATAATAATTTTTAGCCAATCGCTATTGATTTTTTCCTTATCGATCGCCTCGAAACTATCGAGAATAAGCCGTTTCAAATCATTTACCTTCTTTATCTGTTCGAGATGATAGCTTACCTCTTCGGATTTAATCCGATTTTTTATTACTATTTTTCCTCGGCCCAAAAGAATATAATTTCTTTTTATCGAATCCGCCACAGTTACAGTATCCAACTTAAGAGGTAATTTAAGTCCCAACAACTTTTCAGTTTTATACTTATCAATATAATATTCAAAATGACTTGGGGATATAAAAATACCCGTTTTGCCTCGAAAATTAATTTTACTTCCCTGAAACAACCGTATAAGGAGCTCGCTTCGTCCCGTATCTTTTTGAATATTTGAGGATAATCTTAATTCTATTTGTGCCATATTTAAACTATTTATTAAATTAACAGCAAAGATAATCATAAGACTTTTCCAATTACAATATTTCTAGTATATTTTGGCGTGATTTTGGCGTGATACTTTCAATTTAATTCAATCTTATGATATTTATTGCTATTGCATATTTTTATAATACGTTCATTTACAATGCATATAGATGAAATCAATTTTAAACTATTTTATTCAGTGTATTCCTATTAGCCGCACAGAATAAAAAGCTAATCAGATGTTTTCATCTATTAGCTTTTTTATTTTAATAGGGAAGCGCATAAAAATCGGCGCATCGGTAACCGTATTTCAATGTGAATATTTCCAGACGTTCTGATACTTTCTTATCCGAACCTAAGTGACAGGCCCTTGCAGGGCATTATTTCCGCTATTGTTTCAGTACTCGAATGTAAATCGAATCCGAGTAAGATATAAATATATACCGCGCAAATCATTGATATACAGCGAGAAAATCATAAGGACGAAAATAAATGTTTGTATGTATAAACTTTTAGTTTCGTCCTTATGAATTTTTATGTTCGTCCTTATCATTTTTTAAAAGCTCACGTTTAATTTTGCGAATCAATAAGTGCACTTCGGTGTGGTTAAAATAGTATCAGAATGTCTACGAATATTCACTTCCAAAACGTTCTGAAAACAGCATCAACATCACTACTTTAGATCAATGCAATCTTGCATCAATGAGAATGTGTGTCTCGGGCTCATCAATAAAAATGAGGAGACTAAGTGACATAAGGAATTAAATGAATGGGATACACTCGTATGTGTACAAAACAGCTTCTCAGCTATCTGTAGCCTGTCGTTTAGAATGATTCTAAACAGAGGTCTGCTGAAAATAACGTATCCACAATATGCTCTAGGTGCGATTTTCGGACCTTTTTCCGCTGGCGTTGTATACGGTGCATCGTTAACCTTCTGTATTACAGCGCCGTATGGTGTCATACGGAGGTGGCAAAGGTTACTATGAAGATAGAATTTGATGCATATTCCCGACTTTTACCGGTGAGCTTTTACCACCCAAAACCACGTATGTACCTAAATTTGTTGACGTCCATACGTTTTCAAAAAAACTTAAGGACGTCACCGAAAAAACTAACATACGACGATTTTGTTCATGCCGCAGGCTCGAAAGTCAAACATGCGAACCACAAATGTTTCCCACAGAGCTATTAAAAGGCAATAACTACACTACTTTTTCATGGTTTAAAACGTTACATAACAATCTATTAATCAATCAGAAAACATCAAATCGCAATCTACTTTTTCACTAACCGAAATAATGTACCATATAATTTAAGAGTAATTTTGGAAACCAAGAATTAATAGATTCTTTGAAATCTGCAATTCTGTGAAAACACTTAATTGTTAACGTAATAATATTTGAAACATGGAACAAAGAAAGTTTTTGCGGCGAATCTTACTGACTTGCATAGGATTCTTACTGACTGTCTGCGCTTTTGCACAACAAATAACAGTCCAAGGACAAGTGAAAGACACAGCCGGCGAACCAATCATTGGCGCTAATGTTATTCCTGTAGGGAATACTAAAAATGGTACTATTACCGATATTAATGGTAATTTCAAAGTTAAAGCTGAAAGAGAAGGCATGCTTACCATCTCTTTCGTAGGCTATAAAACAACGACAGTAAGAGTATCTCAGAATATGGTAATCACTCTACAAGACGATTCCAAAATTTTGAACGATATTGTGGTTATTGGTTATGGTACAGTGAAAAAGAGTGATGCAACAGGCTCTGTCGTGTCGGTGAAGGCCGACCAACTTAACAAAGGCCTGATTACAACACCGGCCGACATGTTGCAAGGAAAAACGCCTGGCGTACAAATTGTAAATAATGGTGGTGCTCCCGGTAGTGGTTCCACTATTCGTATTCGTGGCGGATCTTCTTTAAAAGCATCTAACGACCCGCTAATTGTTATTGATGGTCTCCCTATCAGCAGCACCGGCATCTCGGGAATGTCTGATGTTTTATCGACCATTAACCCAAATGATATCGAATCATTCTCTGTACTAAAGGATGCTTCGGCAACCGCTATTTATGGTTCGCGAGCATCTAATGGCGTCATCGTCATCACTACCAAAAAAGGTTCAAGTGGCGCTCCGAAAATAAATGTCGACATGACCGGATCTGTAAATTGGGTAAGCAAGAAAGTCGATGTAATGAATGCTTCAGAGCTCAAAAACTTTTTAAGCGGATACTTGACGGCACATCCCAGTATTGATGCAACTACAGCACAAGCAGCGCTCGGATCATCCGATACAGACTGGCAAAACAAAATTTATCGTACCGCAATGACCGAAGAAATTAATGCCAGTGTATCAGGAGGTGTCAACGGAAAAGGTAATACCTTCAATAGTATGCCTTACCGTTTATCGATCGGCTATTTAGACGACAATGGCGTTTTAAAAACGTCAAGCATGAAACGTTCCACACTGGCTCTGAATCTCTCTCCTGAGTTTTTCGACAAACATCTGACTTTGAATCTTAATGCAAAAGGTATTTATGCAAAAAACAGATTTGCAGATGCAGGGGCTATTGGGGCTGCTATCAGCTACGATCCTACACAAGGCATCTATGATACTTCGTCGAATGGTCTGCAAGGATACCGTATATGGAGAAACAGTGCAGGAGGTATAAACACGATGGCTACACAAAATCCTGTTGCAATGTTGGAACAGAAAAACGATAAGTCTACCGTTAAACGTCTCGTTGGTAATGCCCAGTTCGATTATAAATTTTTCTATGTACCCGGACTTCGGGCAAACTTAAACTTAGGGCTAGACTTTTCGACTAGTAATGGTACCGTCGACACACCCGAAGGATCTGAAATGACATGGCATGACAAAATCCAAAACGGTTCAGGTCTTCATACAGACTACAGCCAGACGCGGCGCGATCAATCGTTAGAATTTTATTTGAATTATGTAAAAGAGTGCAAGGAAATTGCAAGCAAATTTGATGTAATGGCGGGCTATTCTTGGCAACACTTTTATAATCAAACCAGTAGCAAGTCTGTAAAACAGAACGACAGGACCTCTGTATTATCAAACAGCCCTTTCAAAACAGAAAGTTACTTGGTCTCTTTCTACGGACGTTTCAACTACAGCCTTATGGATCGCTATTTGTTTACGTTTACTCTACGCGACGACGGAACTTCACGTTTTCAAAACAACAAATGGGGACTCTTTCCTTCTGCTGCTTTAGCTTGGCGTATGACTGAAGAATCTTTCTTAAAAGATATAAGAGCGATATCCAACCTTAAACTTCGTGTCGGTTATGGCGTCACTGGTCAGCAAGATTTAAATGCAGGGGATTATCCCTCTTTTGCTACCTACCACACCAATCAAATGGGAAGTTACTACATGTTAGGTAATTCAACAGTTATACCTATTACTCCAAATGCCTACGTTTCGAACTTAAAATGGGAATCGACAGCCACCTACAACCTTGGTTTAGATTATGGATTCCTCAACGATCGTATCAATGGTAGTATCGATTTCTATGTTCGCAAAACGAAGGACCTTATTAATTATGTTCCCATCTCGGCAGGTACCAATTTATCGAACTACGTCACAATGAATGTCGGCGACCTTAAGAATACCGGTTTTGAATTTTCTATCAATGCCGTTCCAGTACAATCAAAAAGCTGGAACTGGGATCTAGGTTTCAACCTCTCTTGGAATAAAAACAAAATCACAAAGTTGACTTCCAGCGATAATCCAGACTATCTTGGCGTTGCAACCGGTGGCATTAGCGGTGGTGTAGGCAATAACGTACAACTTCATAAAGTAGGATACGCTACCAGCTCTTTCTACGTTTATCAACAAGTATACGACACTAAGGGCAATCCTATTGAAGGTGCTTATGTAGACCGCAACGGTGATGGACAAATCAATGATAAAGATAAGTATATTTACAAAAAGCCGGCTCCCGATGTATTCTTAGGATTCAACACGACCTTATCTTATAAGAAATGGACAATATCGGCATCGGCACGTGCCAGCCTAGGCAATTACATATACAACAACGTTGCATCAAATTATGAAATGAAAGCAGATATGTGGACCAATGGTTTTATCGCCAATCGTCTGAAATCTGCCACCGCTTCCAACTTTGATCAAGCTCAATACCTATCAGATTATTATATAAAGAATGCTTCGTTTCTGAAATTGGATAAAGTAACGCTAGCTTACCAAATAGCTAAGTGGGCAAGAGTAAATGTAACCGCTCAGAATGTATTTACGATTACTAAATACAAAGGACTTGATCCAGAAGTTAGCAGTGGTATAGACAATAATATGTATCCTCGCCCAAAGACTATCTTACTAGGTGCAAGTTTTAACTTTTAAACATTGAATATCATGAAATTATATAAGAAAATATTCAGTATCATCGCTTTCTTTACAGCCGGATTATCATTTACAGGCTGTACCAGCGATCTGAACGTGACCCCTATCGACCCTAACCTGAGTACTCCAGACAAAGTGCTCACTTCAGAAAGTGCATTTAACCAACTTCTAGCAAAATGCTATACCGGATTAGCAGTCAGCTCACCTGACGGTTCAAGCGGCAACCCTGATATTTCGGGAATTGACGGAGGTTTCGGGCAATACTTGCGTGCTCTTTATAACTTAAACGAGCTTCCTACCGACGAAGCAGTCATCGGTTGGAATGACCAGACGGTTAAAGATCTCCACAAATTAGCATGGTCTACTTCGGACGTCTTCGTAGGAGCCATGTATGGTCGATTGTTTTATCAGATAGCACTTTGCAACGAAGTAATCCGTCAGATCAAAGCATCAAGCATCAAGTCGGACAACATGACGAAATACTTGGCCGAAGCTCGTTGTTTACGTGCATTAAGCTATTATCACGCCATTGACATGTTTGGCAATGTACCATTTGTTACTGATGAATCTACAGTAGGGGGAGCAAACCCCAAACAGATTATGCGTGCCGACTTATTTAAATGGCTGACAGAAACAGAAATTCCCGATTTCATTAATAATCTGCCCGACAAACCAGAACATTACCGTTGTGGCAAAGGCATGGCCTACATGATAATGGCAAAACTTTATCTGAATGCTAAAGTCTATACCGGAACAGCAGCTTATGATAAATGTGCTGACTATTGTTCAAAGATTATCAATTTAGGATATTCCTTAGACCCTAAATTCCAACATCTATTCAACGCCGATAATGACAAACGACTGGATGATGAAATAATATTCAGTGTCTATCAAGACGAATACAATACTCAAGCTTATGGTGGCACAACCTATCTGACATTAGCTGCAATGGGTGGCAGCATGAAGCCGACAGACTATGGTCTTACAGCATCCGGATGGGGTGGTCTCCGAGTTACACCCGAATTTGTAGACAAATTCGAAAATGGCGACGTACGAGCAACATTCTATACTGACGGACAGAAAAAAGAGATTGCCGATCTTAGTACATTTACAGATGGATATGCTTTCCCGAAGTTCACCAATCTGACCGATTTAGGTGTAGTGGGTAAGCAAGGAAACTTCTGCAATGCAGACTTCCCCATATTCCGTCTAGCTGATGTATACCTGATGCTTGCCGAATGTCAAACGGTGGGTGGTGTATCAGTTAATGTGAACGGTTTAACAGGCTTGGACTATTTCAATCAAGTAAGAGTACGTGCCAAGCTTCTTCCTGAATCGTCTATTACAGCAGATGATATTCTTGATGAACGTGCCAGAGAACTTGCATGGGAATGTCATCGTCGTTCAGACTTGATACGTTTCGGCAAGCTTACGACAAGCGACTATGTTTGGTCATGGAAAGGCGGTACACAAGCCGGAAACGGAGTGAATGACAAATACAACCTCTATCCTATTCCATCGAGTGATATCAATTCCAATAGCAACTTGAAACAAAATACAGGTTATTAACCTTTAAAAGAATGATTCGTATGAAAAATATTAAATACTTATTATTTGCGTTGATAGGAATTCTAGCTGTCACAGCATGCTCTGATGACAAAGAGAATCCTATATACAACTCGGCCACTGCGAGTGCTCCTACTCTAACTGCATTAAGCAATGCCTATACACTTGCTCAGACAGATGCAGATAAAACATTTGAAACATTCACTTATACAGCGGCCAACTGGGGACTCAAGTTGGCGACCTCCTATACTCTACAGACTTCTTTAACAGAAGATTTTGCTAAAACTTATAACCTTGGAACGTCAACAGATATTTCTATTCCTGTTGCCACAAAGGATATCAACTCTATTCTTATCAATAAAGGTATCCTGCCAGGAACTGCAACAAAAATGTATTTCAGAATATTGGCAAACGCTACAGGTCTTTCTGGAAATATTTCAAATATCAGCACCTTAACTTCAGCCGCAGTTTCTACCCAGGTGACTCCTTATGATATGGATATCAATTATCCGAAGGTTTATCTCATTGGTGATTTTAATGGTTGGGATCATACTAAAGACCTCTTTCTCTACAGTTTTGAAAGTAATACTATTTACAGTGGAGTAATAGACTTTGGTTCTAAAGCTTCCAACGGATTCAAAATTACGGGCATCGCCGGTTGGCAAGATAATTTAAACTGGGGTTCAGGCAGCGCAACAGTAACAACTCCGGAAGCCTCATCCATTCAACTCGTAGCTGGTGGTAATAGTGGAAATATCCAGAACTTTTCAAACGAATTCTACAACTTCACATATGATACTTCATCATTAGTATTAAAAAAGAATTTCTCATTTAATACGTTTTCTATCATTGGAGATGCAGTAGGAGGCTGGAATACAACTAATGACGTAATTATGAGTTATGACGCTACCAAACAACGTTTCAGTGTTGATACCTCTTTTTCTGACGGTAATATGAAATTCCGTGCCGATAAAGATTGGGTGCTGAATTGGGGTGGTAGTAACGGAGTTCTAAAAGTAGGTGGTGACAATATTTCTGTTAAGGCCGGCAAATATCGTGTCATTGTCGACTTAAACAATCCCGACAAAGCAACCTATCAATTGATTTCATTAGATTAATTAATATAAGTTTTCAATAGGTATAGTATTAATCAAATAATGTCCTGAAAGGCATACAATATACTTAAGATGTATTGCTTTTCAGGCATTATCAATTAACATAAAACGACAAAATAGACAGCCATGAAACAACTGAGTAAATTATTTATACTGCTATTTACCCTTTGGTTGGGAGCTGCTTGTTCCTCATCCAATAATAGTCCCGAGGAAGAAAAAATATACGACGGGCTAAACTACTCACCATCTTCCCCGAATGCAGACGAACCTTTAAAGATTACTTTCAAGGCACCCGTTTCGTCGGCACTTTATGGTTATTCGGGCGATGTTTACATCCATACAGGAGTCATATCGGAAGGTACTTGGCTGTTTGTTCCCGCATTGTGGAGCACCAATATCGACAAATGCAAAATGACCAAAGATGCCGACAACCAATGGAGTATTACACTTGCGCCTTCTATCCGTAACTGGTTTTCGTCGGGTTCAACGCCAGTCAATAAACTCGGTATCGTAATTAGAAGTAGTGATGGTACAAAGAAAGGCATAGATAATGATTCTTTTGTTTCGGTAACAGATGGAAAGTACAAAGATTTCCAACCTGCGGCAATTACAGAAAAGACAATGCCATCGGGACTGCAATACGGCATTAATATAGGAAGCGATAAGACTAGCGTCACCCTTGTTCTTTACGACAAAGATACTTCCGGATCGCACAAAAATTATGCTCACATAGTGGGAGACTTCAACAATTGGACGCTGAGCAATACAACGTCGAGCCAGATGTATCGCGATAATGATGCAGGATGCTGGTGGATCACACTAACCGGACTTGAGGCATCAAAAGAGTATGCTTTTCAATATTGCGTATGGAACTCGGATGGAACAATGACACGTTTGGGCGATCCCTATTGCCACAAGATCTTAGACCCCGACAATGATCCCTATATTCCGTCGAACGTTTATACCGACAATAAGACCTATCCGTCGGGAGCAATTGGCATAACGTCTGTATTCCAAATAAACGAACCAAGTTATAGCTGGAACATCGGCAACTTCTCTATAGACAACAGTGACAATATGGTGATATATGAATTATTGCTCCGCGATTTCACAAATACAGGAACAGAGGGTTCGGGCAATCTGGCAGAAGCCATTAAGAAACTAGACTATATAAAGTCATTGGGGGTAAACGCTGTAGAGTTGATGCCCGTTCAAGAATTTGATGGAAACAATAGCTGGGGCTATAATCCCTGTTTCTATTTCGCAATGGATAAAACGTATGGTACAAACAATATGTACAAACAGTTTATCGATGCCTGCCATCAGCGCGGAATAGGTGTGCTGCTCGATGTGGTATACAATCATGCAACAAACAATTGTCCACTTGCCAAACTTTATTGGGATACGACAAACAATCGTCCGGCGCCAAACAATCCATACTTTAACGTAACGGCACCACATCCCTATTCTTATTACAACGACTTCAACCACGAATCGACTTTGACAAGAGCTTATATCAAACGAAGTCTAAAATATTTGCTTACCGAATACAAAATTGATGGATTTCGTTTCGATTTCACAAAAGGATTTACCAATCAAGCAAGTACGGAAGCAACGGCTAGCAATTATGATGCCTCACGCATTGCGATCCTGAAAGATTATTATTCGGCTATTCACGAAACAAATACCAATGCAGTGATGATATGCGAACATTTCTGTGTTCAACCGGAAGAAGCCGCTCTGGGTGATGCGGGCATTAAATGTTGGCGCAAATTAAATAACGCATATTGTCAAACAGCAATGGGGTATCAGGACCAAAGTTCATTTGCAGATCTTACCACATGGAACACAACGATGCCAGCCAACAGTTGGGTAGGATATATGGAAAGCCACGACGAAGAACGCATGGGATATAAACAAACCCAATGGGGAACGGGAACTTTAAAAACAAATCTTTCTGATCGGATGGAACAACTTGGCACAAATGCAGCATTCTTCCTCACCGTTTCGGGTCCGAAAATGATTTGGCAATTCGGTGAACTGGGGTACGACTACTCAATAAATAGCGATTACACCGGTACGACAACAAGTGATAATTACCGCACTAATCCGAAGCCGGTAAAATGGGATTACTACAATGTAGCAGAACGAAAAGGGCTATACGATACTTATAGCAAACTATTGTCGTTACGCAATTCGAATCCGGAACTATTCAGTCAATCGGCTTTCCAAAACTGGAACGTCACTGAAAGTTATTGGAGTCAGGGCCGAACGATATCACTTCAGGCAGCAAATGGCAAACGCCTTATTGTAGTAGGCAATTTCACCGCCAATTCTATTTCTACCGCGGTAAATTTTGGACAGACCGGAACATGGTACGATTATTTCAGTAACACGTCCATCTCTGTTACATCATCCACTCAATCGATCACTTTACCCGCGTATGAATTCAGAATATACACCTCTTTTCAATAAATGTGCCACACTGTATTCTAATCAAGAAACATCTATATTATTTATCGGAAGAATTTAGAAACATGAAAAAGATTTTATATACCATATTAATGCTATTATCATTCAATGCAGTTGCAGGAAATATTAATAAAATAGATCCTCCATGTTGGTTTACCGAGATGAACAGCCCCCAACTGCAACTAATGATTTACGGAAACAACATTGCAAAGGCAGAAGTTAGTATCAGCTATCCGGGCGTGAAGGTCGATAGCATCGTCCGATTGGAAAGTAACAACTATTTACTGGTATACCTCCACTTGGATAAAATGTTGAAACCGGGTAAAATGAAGTTATCTTTTAAGCAAGGAAATAAATCTTTCGCAACTGAATACGAATTTAAAAAGAGAGAGAGGACAGGAGCCGAGCACAAAGGATTCGATATGTCGGATGTGCTCTATCTGCTCATGCCGGACAGATTTGCCAACGGCAATCTTAAAAACGATATAGCAAAGAATATGTCGCCATACAAAGTAGACCGAAACGACCCAAACAGTCGACATGGCGGAGATCTTGCCGGCATAGAGCAGCACCTGAATTATTTCAATGACCTAGGAGTTACAGCATTGTGGTTCACCCCCGTTTTAGAAAACAACATGGAAGGCGGGTCGTATCATGGATATGCCACCACAGACTATTACAAGATAGACCGCCGTCTTGGCAGTAACGAAGAATATTGCAATCTGATAAAAGACGCGCACCAACACGGGTTGAAAGTAGTCATGGACATGGTGTTCAATCATTGTGGCTCGGAACACCAATGGATTAAGGATATGCCTTCAAAAGATTGGTTCAACTATCCAGATTACAAGAATCACTTCGTACAGACATCCGGCCGACTAACTCCTCATGTCGATCCTTATGCTTCGAAGTACGACTATGACAAAATGATTGACGGATGGTTTGTACCCTCCATGCCCGATTTGAATCAACGCAATCCTCATGTTTACAAATATCTGGTACAAAATAGCATGTGGTGGATAGAATATGCCGATATTGACGGTATCCGAATGGACACCTATCCTTATGCCGATTATGATGCCATGAGCAATTGGCAGAAAGAAATAAACGATGAGTATCCAAACTTCAACACCGTAGGCGAAGCATGGGGCGCCGAGCCTGCATATACAGCATGGTGGCAAAAAGATTCTAAGCTATCGGCCCCTCGCAACAGTAATTTGAAAACGGTGATGGACTTCAGTTTCATGGTCAATATAAACAAGGCAAAGAACGAACAGAGTGATGAATATGAAAAAGGGTTAGAAAGAATATACGACAATTTCGTTTACGACTTTCTTTATCCCAACAATAACTCCATACTTGCTTTTCTTGAGAACCACGACTCCGACCGCTTTTTGGGCGAAGGTGATAACCTACCTCTGTTGGAGCAGGCAGCGACATTACTTCTGACCACCCACCGCATCCCACAATTATATTACGGTTCGGAAATAATGATGAATGGCGTAAAGACTGTAACAGACGGATATGTTCGCAAAGATTTTCCGGGAGGATGGATCGGTGATAAAGAAAATGCCTTCAAGCAAGAAGACAGAACTGCAAAGCAAAACGAGTGCTATAACTTTTTTCGCAGGCTACTTCATTGGCGTCAAGGCAACGAAGTAATCTCCAAAGGCAAAATGATACAGTTCATCCCAGAAAAAGGTATCTACGCTTATGCAAGGCAGTATAATGGCAAAACGGTATTGGTTATTCTCAATGGTACAGACAAAGAAGCCTCCGTACCTGTAGAGATATATAAAGAGATTCTAGGTGAGAAGAACGAAGGGCGCGACGTACTGACAGAAACAAACATTATACTTGCCAACAAATTGACAATGACTCCTCGGCAATCACTCGTTATTGAGTTGTAATAAACCGCTCAAAACGACATATGCTCCTAAAAAGTTTTAGGTCCATACGTTTTCAAAAAAACTTAAGGACGTCACCGAAAAAACTAACATACGACACTTTTGGCTCATAATTATAAGCCAAAAGTGTTGTATATATAATACTAAAGCAGCATATATCCATTCTGATATAGCAAGCGTATACACGCTACATATCCGCCACAGTGTTGTAACTAAAGCCACAATACTCTGCCAGAAAGGCTTTAAAACGTTCCATAATTCCTTCTTAAAAGGGTGAAGTCTGTGAAACATCCTGATGAAAGTTGGTTCATATCAGAACGATTTTATGTTTTGTCCTAAGACGGATGTCGTTCCACATATGTGATTCGATCAACTCACATATGTGAGTTGATCGAATCACATATGTGGACAGGGCTGACGCATTAAGAATTCAGTTTGTTTATTTCCCATTATATATTATTAACTTAATGTATTGATATATAGTTTATTATATGTGCATATATGTCCTTATTATTTACTATATTTGTATAACTTTTTACATTAAACAAATAAACGATATGGACTTAGTAACGATATTAAGAGAAGTAGAAGACCCCAGAAGGGATCATTTAAAGGAGCACAGTTTGGGGTGTATTTTTTATATTACAATGGCCGCGGTAGTTTGCGGTGCTGAAAGCTGGTATGAAGTAGCGGAATTCGGCAAAATGAAAGAGCCCTTTCTCCGTTCCCGTATAAAGGGCTTTAAAGGTGTTCCTTCCCATGATACCTTTAACCGAGTTTTCTCCATTCTTGATCCAAAGGAACTTGAACGTGGTTTCAGGATGTGGATTCATGAGATATGTGGAAAATATAGTGGTATAGTTGCAATAGACGGGAAGGAAATATGTGGTGCAAGAGTGGAAAAGAAAGACGGCAGTTTTGAGCCTTTACGTATGGTCAGTGCATGGGCTGCATCCAATGGCGTTACACTTGGGCAGGAGAAGGTGGGCAAGAAGAGCAATGAAATAACAGCCATTCCGAAACTGATAAAGGCTTTAGATTTGTCGGGATGTGTAGTGACCATAGACGCCATGGGTTGTCAGCATGAAATAGTTGAAACGATCATAAAAAACAAGGCGGACTTTGTCATCTGTGTGAAAGACAACCAGAAGAAATTGCATAATGAGATAAAAAGCTACTTCACAGGTATCGACTTTAATGGGAATAAGATCAATGGACACGGGCATATACCACCAACCAGGTACCAGGCTTCATACACAGAGGAATGCGGTCATGGACGGAAGGAAAGGAGATATTGCCAAGTATATAACAATGGGATGACAGGTGAAATTTTAGGGTGGGAAGGTGTCCGCTCCGTCGTTTGTCAGACAAAGATTACGACTCAGCTGAAAAGCAAGAAAACGGTAGAGGAAAAACATTATTATATAACATCCCTACCTTTGGATTCGGACAGAATCATGCAGGCTATAAGGACGCATTGGAGCATAGAGAACAATCTGCATTGGCAGTTGGACGTAACCTTTAACGAAGACGATACCAGAAAAAGAAAGAATGCGGCGCAGAATTTCTCCCTCATCAGCAAGATCGCACTCGCCCAAATAAAAAACAGCCAAAGAAAGGGGAGCTTCAAAATGAAAAGAAAACTTGCAGGATGGGATGAAAATTACATGATAGAACTATTGGATTCTAGTTGGATGCAAAATCTAAATTCTTAATGCGTCAGCCCTGCATATGTGGACGACAAAACCTGAATGAGCCAACAGAAATGCCTTAAATACGACAACTATGATTCAATAAGATGTGTACAAAATACCTTCTCATAGGGAAGAAGAACCGGATCTCTTCCATGCATGAGCGGTAAGCAAGGGAGTTTCTACACGGCACACACACCACAGATACCGAGTAATGACTTAATCGGTTGATATACGAAGTGGACGATCCGTGTTTCATAACACGCTAACAATAAACAAGATAACACCTTTTCAAGGTCCCATAAACAAGCCGCATCTGTATACGTCACTCATAATCAATAAGATAAGGTGACAGGAACTATTGGAACATTAAATACTACAGAACATATCTGTAAGATAAGTTCGGATAAAAAACATTCAATAACAATCACCATTTTCTTCTTTTTCACTATCTTTAGCCATTCTTTTAAACACAACAAACTTTAACGACATGAGATTCTTTTCGAAATTTATTTTACTCAGCAGTTTAGCATTAATGACTGTCGTTCAGCATCAGAATGCCGACAATCACTCTATTAAATACGATCAAAAAACGTATTCTACAACTTTTGCCAAAGGGGCGGATGTAGGCTGGATCACTCAAATGGAAAAAGAAGGAGAGAAGTTCTACAACGCCGAAGGAAAGCAAATGGAATGTATGGCATTGCTCAAGTCGATGGGAATGAATGCCATTCGTTTGCGCGTATGGGTGAATCCAAAAGACGGATGGTGCGGAAAACAAGACTTATTGAACAAAGCACTACGCGCAAAAAAGCTTGGAATGCAAATTATGATAGATTTTCATTATAGTGACTGGTGGGCCGATCCGGGCAAACAAAACAAACCTGCCGCTTGGAAAGACTATAGTATGAAACAATTGAAACAAGCAGTCGCCAATCATACGAAAGAGGTATTGCTTCTATTGAAACGAAACAATATCACTCCGGAGTGGGTACAAGTAGGAAATGAAACGACCAATGGTATGCTATGGCCTGATGGCGGCGTATGGCTTTGGGATGAGAACAAGGAGAATAAACCTAATCATTTTGACAATTATGCAGCATTAAGCAATGCTGGATATAATGCAGTGAAAGCTGTTTTCCCAAAAGCAAAAGTCATTATGCACATTGATAATGGATATAATAAAGAACAATTCAGCCGCTTTTTTAGCCGATTAAAATCGAATGGCGGCAAATGGGATGTGATAGGCATGTCGCTCTACCCGTCCTATTACGAAGGCTTCGAACAGGACCGAAAAGGCACGTGCAACAAGTTCATTAGCAAATGCATGGAAAATATCGAATATCTGACAAAGACCTACTCTACCCCAGTAATGATCTCCGAAATAGGCATGCCTTGGGATGATGCAGTAACCGCAAACTATTTCTTAAGTAGTATCATACGCAAGACAAAAGAAATAGGTATCACAAAATGTTTAGGTGTCTTTTATTGGGAACCGGAAGGATATGCAAGATGGAGCAAGTATTCGCTTTGCGCTTTCGACAACTCCGGAAAACCTACAGCCGCAATGGATGCGTTCAAACAATAAATAATAAAAACACCTTGAAGTGATGTTTAGAATGTCTATAACGGACAAGCATCACTTCAAGGTGTTTCTATTTATTTAAGTCTTTTTCTCGCGTCTGTAAAATAATCATTTAGTGTATAAATGACTAACTACGGACCCTAGAATACTATTTTCTATTCTTCTTCTCTTTTTTACCCTCGTGCTTAGAATCAAAGAATTGTCGCCAATCCTCCTTAGGATATGCCTTCGATTCGCTCTTTTTGGCAGGTCTATCTTTTCTTTTATGTTCACCATAAGAACCTGATTCTTTTCGAGGAACATTACCGGAAGGACTGTCCTTATCAGCTTCCTCAACAGCAACCTGACGGCCATTATATTGGACATTATTAAGAGCTTTAGCTACAAGCCCTGCTTGTTGCTCTCCGACTTCGAAGAAAGAAAAGTTTTTCATCAAATCTATGCGGCCTATATCGATGCGTTTGCCACGAATCTTGGAATTAACAAGTTGTATTAATTCTTTGGCATAGAAATTATCCATCTTGCCGAGATTAATGAAGAATCGGGTAAAACCGGGTTCTGCCTTCGTCGAACGTTCTTTGCCACGAGAACGGAAAGAAGAAGTCTCTCTACCTCCGCGATCTCCTCCTCTTTCAAGAGGAATATCCAATTCATCATGACCTTTATAATAATCCAAGAAACGATTGAATTCGTGCGAAACAAGTCGTTTGATAAGATCTTCCTTACTTAACCAATCAAGTTTACGATAAACCTCCGGCATATAAGGAGCTATTTCTTCCTCATTGACTTTTACTTTTTCAAGATCATCAATAACCTTCAATAGCTGTTTCTCACATATTTGTTTACCGGTAGGAATCACACCGATAGCAAACTGTTTGCTAATAACTTTTTCAATGGCGCGAATCTTTCCTCTCTCTCGAAGATTGACAATAGCAATAGATGTACCCGTTTTGTCGGCACGTCCTGTACGTCCACTTCGATGAGTATAGTTTTCTACATCATCGGGCAAACCATAGTTGATTACATGAGTCAAGTTTTCGACATCCAATCCACGAGCGGCAACATCAGTAGCTACAAGCAGTTGAAGATTCTTAATACGAAACTTCTGCATCACCGAATCCCTCTGCGCTTGCGACAAATCGCCATGCAAAGCATCAGCATTATAGCCTTCCTGCATCAACTTATCCGCAATCTCTTGTGTTTCAATCTTAGTACGACAGAAAACAATACCATATATATCGGGATAGAAATCGACAATTCTTTTCAAAGCCGCATATTTGTCCTTCGCATGGACTAAATACATCACATGCTTCACATTAGCCGTACTCTCATTGCGGCGCCCAATCGTTATTTCTTTAGCATCACGCAGATAGTTCTTGGCTATACGAGCTATATCTTGGCTCATTGTAGCAGAGAATAAAAGCGTATTGCGATTGTCGGGAACTTGAGCAAGAATAGAATTGATGCTCTCGGTAAATCCCATATTGAGCATTTCATCTGCCTCATCAAGAACCACATTCCCCACATTAGCAAGCGAAACTGTCTTCCGCTCCATCAGATCGATAAGCCTTCCCGGAGTAGCGACAACAACATGAACCCCCTGACGCAAACTACGTATTTGGCTTTCAATAGAAGAACCCCCATAGACCGGCAACACCTTCAAACCATTCAAATATTTGGCATAGCTACTCATATCGTCAGCAATCTGCAGACAGAGTTCACGAGTAGGGCAAAGTACTAAGGCTTGCGGGTAACGATCGGAAATATTTATCTTTTGTAAAAGAGGAATACCGTAAGCGGCTGTCTTGCCGGTACCTGTTTGAGCTAACGCCACAAGGTCGTTATTCTCTCCCAATAAATAAGGAATCACTTCTTCTTGCACCGGCATGGGACTCTCATATCCCATTTCTTCAATTGCTTTGCGAATGGCCGGAGCTACGCAAAGTTCTTCAAAACTCTTCATCAACTAATTATATGTATCTTAAATTGGTGACAAAGATACGGATAATTATTTAATTATCTATCAATAAGAGACTTCTTAATCTATGAATCTTTGATTTACTAAGTCCAACCCCCTTTTGCAGGTAATTGTCGACATCTCCATACATCTGCCGTATTTGATCGAAAGCAGCATCCAGAAAATCTTGTCTGGCAGCAAATATAGTCGTCACAGCTTCTTGGTATTGAGCAGGCAGGTCATAAGCAAATTTAGAATATTCAGTTACATTAAAATATTTATTGCTCAAGCAATAGTCTTCCATTATTTCGTCGTCGTTCACATCAAGAGCCGAGAGTATTAAAGCAGAAACAATTCCTGTGCGCCCTTCTCCCGAGGAACAATGAATAATAGCCGGATAGTTTTTAGGATTGAGCAACACATTGAATATTTTACGATATGTAGCCATATTTTGTTGCACCTGATTCCTATTGTTCTGTTCAACTAGACGAGAGACGGTATCGCAAATAATTTCTTTTTGCTGCACTTTATGCAAGAGGTTATCTATTTCGTCTTCTTTAATAGGAAGGTTGACTACCTTGAATTCTTTTTCTACGTGAGAACGGTCGCGAATTTCGCGCTTATCCCTCAAGTCTATAATCGTCCGAATACCTAAATTATGAAGAGCATGAATTGTCTCTTCGTCCATATTGTCTATCTCGGCAGAACGATACAACATCCCCCACCGAACGATTTTATTATCATTACGAACTCTGTAACCACCTAAATCACGGAAATTCTGTATACCGGCAATATTCAGATTGCGGGCAGCCACCTTATAACGATACTTCCCATTAAAATCTATCAAGAAATAATATCGCAGCAGCGGATTATTAGTAACAATGGTGAGATAACCGCTCGATATATCGGTTATTGCTATAGGAGTCTCTTCAGAAATCTCATCAGGATTAGTAGAAGCATACACCTTTACCTTGCCCGGTATAGAAGGCAAAGTTTCCCATTTCACGACACAATTACCGACATTGTTCTCTTCGCAAGCCACCAAAATATCGGGGGCCGTCTGAGAACACGAAGTGATAATGGGAACCAAAGACAAATAAATCCAAAATTTCTTCATCATTGAATACTTCTCCTAATTCTTGGTACGATAATAGGCTATCAACCAACAGGCACCTCACAAAGATAGATATTCTTTTCGAATTCTATCGGATATTTGCCTTAATTAGGCTAACTATAGAGATTTTAAGTTAAGAAAGTTATTTGCACAAATCTCTCGATTTCTTGCCGAGATAGCCTCCATGATGACGTTTCGAATAATCTTCGATAGTAAAACCTGTCTTTTTCATCGATTCAACGACCAAGATATCGCCAATAACAGTCATCATCGTAGTAGAAGTGGTAGGAGTCAATCCCAGCGGGCAAACTTCTTTGGGATTGCCGGTGCTGATACAAACATCCGACTCTTTGGCAAGCGGACTATCCGGATTGGCAGTAATAACAATAAACCTCAATGTGGGGTTAAGAGTATGAGCCAGCTCCGTCAATTCGACTATCTCACGAGTTTTACCCGAATTGGAAATAAGCAATAACAAATCATTCTCTTGAAGAATGCCCAAATCACCATGTTGAGCTTCACTCGGATGAAGAAAGACTGCAGGTACACCTGTCGAGCAAAAAGTAGTTGCAATGTTCATTGCTATCTGCCCGGCCTTTCCCATACCCGAAGTAACTAATTTACCTCCTTTATTGTATACTTGCTCAACTATTAAGTCAACAGCCTGTTCGTAAGCATCCGTTATAGGGATATTCAACACGGCTTGAGCCTCTTTTTGTAGAATCTCATTTATTGAATCAATCATTTTTTCTTATTTTTCGTACAAATATCAGTATTTTTCTATAAACTGCAATAGGTTTTTGTAATTTTGTAGTTCAAAACTCAACAAATGGTCACATTCAATATATATAAAGAAGATAAGAAGGAGATACACCAAGTATATTCGTTGGACAACGGACTAAGAATTATTTTCTGTCCGAACAATTCGAAAGTAACCTATTGCGGCTATGCCATCAATGCAGGAACACGAGATGAGAATCCTAATGAACCGGGTATCGCACATTTTGTCGAACATCTCATCTTTAAAGGGACAAAAAAGCGTAAGGCAATTCAAATACTCAATCGTCTAAGCAACGTAGGCGGCGACATTGACGCTTATACCAATAAAGAAGATACGACATTCTACGCCACAGTATTAAACGAATACTTCGATCGAGCATTGGAATTGCTAAGCGACATTGTCTTCCATTCCACTTTCCCAGCCAACGAAATAAAGAAAGAGACAGAAGTGATATTGGATGAAATCCAATCTTACGAAGATACCCCCACCGATCTGATCTTTGATGAATTCGAAAACATCATCTTCAAAGGGCATCCCTTGGGATACAACATATTGGGCAATACAGAGAGTATTCGCCAGTTCGGGACAGCCGAAGCGCTTTCTTTTGTTCAGCGTTATTATCAGCCCAATAACATGATACTGTTTATATCGGGTAATCAGGATTTAAAAAAGATAATACGATTGGCCGAGAAATACACTTCGGATATTCCTTCGTTTAATACGAACTTATCAAGAAAAGCTCCAACCGATTATCGGCCCGAGCACATTGAGATAGATCGTGGCACGCATCAAACGCACGTCATCATTGGCTGCCCGGGCTACAAAGCATATCATCCAAAGTCTGCAAGTCTATATCTCATAAACAATGTTCTCGGTGGAGCAGGCATGAACAATCGTCTCAACCTGTCACTAAGAGAGCGATCGGGATTAGTCTATACGGTAGAATCCAGTCTAACAGGATATACTGACACGGGAGAATTTTGCATTTACTTCGGATCGGACCCTGAAGATACAAACCGCTGCATTCGGCTGATAAACCGAGAACTCAAAAAGTTGAGAGAAAAGAAACTAAGCCCATTACAACTATCCATCGCCAAGCAACAACTGATAGGGCAGCTTATCATTGCATCCGAAAATGATGAGAACAATGCCCTTGATATAGCTAAGACATTCCTGCATTTTAATCGCTACGACACATTGTACGAGGCTTGCCGCCGCATAGACGCACTCACGGCAGAAGAACTAATAAATGTCGCCAACGAAAATTTTGCAGAGAGCAATCTTACCACGCTGATTTTCAAATAACAATCAAAGAACTTTTACAGTAAAAGTTTAATATCTCAACGGCTTTTGATGGATATATAATCTTTCTTCTCTGTTATAGCATTCATATATGCAGGACGAATAATGCGTTTACCGTCGAAAGTCAATTCTTCTATCCGATGTGCACTCCAGCCTACGATACGCGCCATTGCAAACAAGGGCGTATAAATTTCAATAGGCAATCCTATCATATCGTATACGAAGCCTGAATAGAAGTCTACATTCGAACAGACATCTTTGGCATTCTTGCCTTTAAACTTTTTAAGAGTAACGATAGCCCGATCTTCCAAAAGGCGCAAAAAGTTGTACTCTTCTTCCCTACCTTTTTCTTTTGCCAATTCGCCAGCCAGTTTCTTCAACAATTCGGCACGAGGATCGGATAATGTATAAACGGCATGACCAATGCCATAAATCAATCCCTTCTTATCATAAACTTCTTTTTTTAAGATACGCAATAGATAATTATCAATTTCATCTGCATTCGCCCAATCTTTAATAGACTCCTTGAGATGCTCAAGCATTTTCACTACAGCGATGTTTGCTCCACCATGCAAAGGTCCCTTCAACGAACCAATACCGGCTGCTATGGACGAATACGTATCGGTACCGGTAGAACTTGTAACACGAACTGTGAATGTAGAATTATTACCGCCGCCATGCTCCGCTTGAAGAATTAATAACAAATCGAGCGTTCGGGCATCCAGTTCGGTATAGTTATTCTTCAACATAAACAGAAAGTTTTGAGCAATAGATAGATTCTCCTGAGGGTGACGAATATGTAACGAACGTCCAAGCTGACTGTGACGCCAGATATTGTAAGCATATGCTATGATAGTGGGAAATCTAGAGATCAGTTCGACAGACTGACGAATCAGATTATCGCGAGAAGTATCTTCGGGATTGCTGTCGAAATTATACATTTCGAGTACACTACGAGCCAAGATATTCATAATATTCTCTCCCTCAAGGTCTATTATGTTCATCTTTATCTTTTGGCTCAAGGGCATATTATCAATAATAATTTGGCCAAAATAAGTGAGCTCTTCGTTATCAGGCAAATGTCCGGACAACAATAGATAGGCTATTTCTTCAAATCCAAAACGTTTCTCATCGAGGATTGCATCGACCAAATCTTCAACATCATAGCCACGATAATAAAGTTTGCCGGGAATAGGTTGAATACTCCCATCCGGCAAACGCTTCGTCCCTATAACATTACCTATTTTGGTTAAGCCAACCAGCACGCCTGTACCATCTTCATTGCGCAACCCTCTTTTTACATTGTATTTTGCAAAAAGAGAATTGTCTATTTTACCTGATTGCTTTGCCGATTCAGATAATTTGAATAGCAGATATTCTTTTTTCATAACTCTTTTGTCTTTTATATAATACCATTTAACGACTTCATTATTTCATCACCAAACTCCACAGTGCCCAACGACTCACCATCTGTCATAAACCGTGCGAGATCGTGGGTAGCCCTTCCTCTTAAAAAACAAGACTCCAGAGCTTTTTCAATAAGCAAACCCGCTTCGTCCCAGCCAATATATCTGAGCATCATCGCAGAAGAAAGCAACAAAGAAGAAGGATTGACGATATTCTTTCCGGCAATATCAGGCGCCGTACCATGTGTTGCCTCAAATATTGCATAACCATTTTCATCGTTGATATTGGCACCTGGCGCCATACCTATACCACCGACCATAGCTGCCAATTGATCGCTAATGTAATCTCCATTAAGATTCATTGTAGCAATGACCGAATAATCTTCCGGATACAACAACGTATTTTGCAAGAAAGCATCACATATACAATCTTTTATAATAACTCTACCAGATTCTTTAGCTTCTCTTAAAGCCTCATCAGCCTTTACACTCCCCTGCTCTTTCTTAATGATATCATATTGCATCATAGTGAATACTTGCTCTCCAAATTCACGCTCGGCCAAAGCATATCCCCACAATTTAAATCCTCCTTCCGTGAATTTCATAATATTCCCCTTATGTACCAAGGTAACACTCGATTTATGATTCAAAAGGGCATAATTTATTGCCGCACGTACCAAACGTTCACTTCCTTCAATAGAAACAGGTTTGATACCCAGAGAAGAAGTCTGTGGAAAACGTATATTTGAAACATGCATCTCATCTATCAGGAACCTCAAGACCTTCTCTACTTCGGGAGTACCCGATTTCCATTCGATTCCGGCATAAATATCTTCCGTATTTTCTCTAAAGATGGTCATATCTACTTTTTGTGGCTCCTTTAGCGGTGAAGCAACTCCTTCGAACCATCTCACGGGACGAAGACACACAAACAGATCGAGCGTCTGTCGCAAAGCAACATTCAGAGAACGAATTCCTCCACCAATCGGTGTAGTCAACGGTCCTTTAATCCCCACCAAATAATCACGAAAAGCATCCAGCGTAGCTTGAGGCAACCATTCTCCTGTCAATTGATATGCTTTGCCTCCTGCAAGCACCTCTTTCCATTCAATTTGCCTCTTCCCACAATACACTTTAGAAACCGCTTTATCTACAACCTTGTGACAAACGGAAGTTATCTCAGCTCCTACACCATCCCCTTCGATATAAGGAATAGTGACGTTATCCGGAACAATCAATTTACCATTTAATTTTCTAATCTTACCCATTTCACTTTTTAATATTTAATGCAGAACCGGCCTTAAACCATTCTATCTGCTGAGTACTATATGTATGTCTGACTTTAAACTCATCGGATGAACCATCTTTATGATGCAACACAACTGTTAGCAATGAATCCGGAACGAATCCGCCGAGACCGATAACAGATATTTTATCGTCTTCGCATACTTTATCATAGTCGGATTTGTCGACAAAAGTCAAAGCCAGTATCCCTTGTTTTTTCAGATTTGTTTCATGAATGCGCGCAAAGGATTTAGCTAAGACCGCCTTTACATTCAAAAATCTCGGCTCCATCGCCGCATGCTCTCGCGAAGAACCCTCTCCATAATTCTCTTCGGCAACAACGATAGAAGAAATCTCTTTATCCTTATAATACCTTGCAACTTCGGATACAGAAGCATATACACCTAAAAGCTGATTTAAAGTACAGTTGGTCTTATCATTGAACCGATTGGTTGCTCCCATCAGCAAATTTTGGGATATATTTTCCAAATGTCCCCTAAAACGAAGCCATGGACCGGCCATTGAAATATGATCCGTTGTACATTTCCCCCTTGTCTGAATCAAAAGCGGCAACTCAATAAAATCCTGTCCATCCCATTTATCAAAAGGTTCAAGCTTCTGCAATCTCTGCGAAGACGGATCAATATATATCGTTTTCGTATCACCAGTGGCAGGACAGTATCCATTATCCTTTACTTCGAATCCCCGAGGAGGAAAAACATCCCCTATAGGAGGATCTAGTTTGACTGTCTCCCCATTCATATTTAATAAGGTATCGGTAAGAGGATTGAATGTCAACTTTCCGGCTATTGCCAACGCCATCACCATTTCGGGAGAAGATACAAATGCATAAGTATTTGGATTGCCATCGGCACGCTTCGCAAAGTTACGGTTGAACGACGTAACAATCGTATTTTTTCGAGTATCATCATCTATATGTCTTTTCCATTGCCCTATACAAGGGCCACAAGCATTTGCCATTACAATAGCTCCTACCCGTTCAAAATCGGCAATAATACCGTCTCGCTCTGCCGTATATCTTATTTGTTCCGAGCCCGGATTAATATACAACGGGGTCTGCACTTTCAGATGTTTAGCTACAGCCTGACGGGCCAACGAAGCTGCACGACTCAAATCTTGGTAAGACGAGTTGGTACAAGAGCCTATCAATCCCGCTTCTACTTTCTCCGGATAACCATATTTATCAACATCGGCGCCCATTGACGATACGGTATGCGCGGCGTCGGGCGTAAACGGTCCGTTCAAATAAGGTTCCAAAGATGAAAGATCTATCTCAATAAGCCGATCATAATATTTTTCAGGATTGGCAATTACTTCCGAATCGGCACAAAGACAATCCATACACTTAGAAACCATTTCGGCGATCTCACTCCTACCCGTTTGGTACAAATAGTCGAGTGTGTTTTTGCCAAGCGGGAAAATCGAAGTGGTAGCACCTACTTCAGCCCCCATATTGCAGATAGTCGCTCGCCCGGTAGCAGAAATCGAATCGGCACCCTCACCAAAATACTCGATGATCGAATTTGTAGCCCCC
Source organism: uncultured Bacteroides sp. (assembly GCA_963676865.2). GTDB lineage: Bacteria > Bacteroidota > Bacteroidia > Bacteroidales > Bacteroidaceae > JAAYUD01. The sequence goes on from CAXXSS010000001.1 coordinate 1,515,485, forward strand.
TTTACAGTAAGAAGGCCTGCCAATTGCAAAATAACATCTTTAGGCGTTGCCCAACCGTGTAGATGTCCGGTCAGTTTTACACCTATAATCTTTGGCATTTTCAATTCCCAAGGCATGTCAGTCATTACATCCACAGCATCGGCACCACCAACTCCAATGGCAATCATGCTCAGTCCTCCCGCATTAGGAGTATGCGAGTCGGTACCGACCATGAAACCTCCGGGGAAAGCATAATTCTCGAGCATCACCTGATGAATAATACCTGCACCAGGTTTCCAGAAACCTATTCCATACTTATCGGCCACTGCTTTCAAAAAAGAATAAACTTCTTCATTATTCTTTTCTGCAACAGGTAGATCAGTACCTGAGCCATTCTCCGCCAATATAAGATGATCGCAATGTATTGTAGATGGGACAGCCACCTTATCACGCCCTGCATTCATAAATTGCAAAAGAGCCATTTGTGCAGTAGCATCCTGCATCGCTACACGATCAGGGCGAAAGCCTACATAATCGATACCTCGCTTAAAATCAGAGACAGAATCGGGAAGATACAAATGCGAATACAGTATCTTTTCGGAGAGCGTCAAAGGATGCCGAAGACTTTCTTTTATCTTTCTTATACGCAACGGCAATGTTGCGTAATGTTGTTCTAGCATATTTAAATCGTACGTCATAGTTATATATACAATATTCTTTTTAGAAGAATCGTAAAAATGCAACTTTATTCTTATAGATGCAAGAAATAAGCCCTAAAATAAGTAAAAATACAAATATTTACGCCATAAACAAATATTTATTCATTATTATTATCCCCAAGAAGAAAAGAACTAAGCTAAAAAGACAACGGAGAGAGGAAGGAATGTATCTATGTTACGGAGGAATGTCCATACTGTTTGTATCCGTACTATTACTTCTCTCGTGGTCGAAAACATCTATTCGCCGGATTGGATGTGTGAGGTCCTCAAGTTGCAATAAATGGCATAAAGACCTGCCATTATTTTGGTCCTTATGTTTTCAAATTTACATAAGGACGAAAATAAATTTTCTCCCTTACGAAACTTGCGACTCACGGCCGTGAGTCGCAAGCCACGTCCTTATGTCACTGTGACAACATATATAGGTCGCCGCAACAAGGAACTGAAGTCATCACTGTCGCTTCCGTATCTGAACACGGCACGGAGAAAGACGTTATTTCTACAGCATAAATAATAGCCAATCCTAAAAACACTTCAAAAAAAAGGAAATCCGATTGATAAGCTCAATAGAATTTCCTTTAATATTCACTTTACTATTTAACTAACTATTTTTTGGACCTCCTAGAATAAGCGCCCTACTATCATGATCTTGTTCGAATCAATAGTTTTGTGTCAACGTCTTATTCTTCCTTGTTGCATTCAAAGGGAACGGAAATACCCATAGAGGAGAATCGGGAGTTAAAGTGAATGTTCCAATATCCGGTATGTTACGGGTAATCGTCCGTTTATAATTCGATTCCGTATTCCATCGTTTACAATCAAAGAAGTTTTCATAGGTAGAAATACACTCTATCCATTTACAGGGTTGCATTTTTGCCATGGCTTCTTGCTCTGTTGATGCAGTAAGAGGAACATAATGTTCGGCATCAATACGATATTTGCGTACCTTATTAATCAGTGCCATACCCTCTTCTATCTTTCCTGTACGAATGTAACATTCGGCTGCAGTATAATACATTCGATCGCTGGTAATGCCATATTCGTTTACATTAGCCTGCATCCCAAAATACATATAACAACCTTCCACGCCACTGAGCATATATCCATAGAATGAATTCCAGACCTTATTATTTGTATCACTTCCACTAGCAACAGCATCTTCTTCACTCTCGTCGTCACCTCCACCGCCTTTGTTACCAGAGATATAAGCATAGTTTTTAATATAATCCCCAGCTTCGAACAACGCAGCCGACTCGATAGACAACTCTTCCATAAAAGGTGCATATCTTCCCATAAAGAGATAGTTACTTGGTGATTGCTCCCGCAAGACCCAATCATTATTTGTCAATACAGCTGAGCGATCGTCTATATTCCCATTCAATTCCAAAGCTTTGAGAGCATATGGCAAAGCGTCCGAATAGCGTTTCATCTGCATCAGCACTTTTGCACGTACGGCATTGCCCCACGCACGGGCACCTCTTACTACATCGCTGTTCGCCTCGGGCAAGGCGTTGATATAATCATCACTGCAATCTGCCAATATCTGATTATATACTTCTGCAACTGTTTGTTTTGCTTTCGTTTCAGTCACCTTAATATCTGTTACATACGGTATACCTCCTTTTTGAGTCGCTGTAGATTCGTCGTATTGGGGCGCATAAATATTGACCAATAACCAATGAAGATAACCTCTTACGATGTGAGCTTCGGCAAGAATCTGAGATTTTCTAGCTGTGGCTCCATCCATATTGGGGACTTTGTCAATAATAGTATTCATATAATTAATATACTTATAGGCCAAATTGTATCTCGTATCCTCGGAAGTCAAATCTGCACGATCTACTTTATCATCATAAAACAGCCAAGCATAATTGTTTGAATTTGTCTTTTTGAACACCAATGGCACATTTTGCGATGCGCCATAACATTCATTACAGATTATACATAAATCACACATCGGATTACCAATAGTAAAATTATTATTGAGCAAGCATTCAATATCGTTGAGATTGTCGAGCGTTGTTTGTCCCTTTGGCGTAATATCAAGCGTACCATTACATGAGATCATGCAAAGAATTAAGCCGATGGCTAATATAATTTTCTTCATAATTCCTCCGTTTATAAATTAATACTCAAGCTCATTATATAACTCTTTGGAGTTTTATTTACCGAATAACCTGTCAATGGATTGCAGGCCTCCGGATCTATTCCCTGACTATTGCGCACCCAAGTAGCAACATTGTTCATCTGAACGCGCATGTGAAGTCCCTGAATACCCAACTTCCCGCAGAAAGATTTAGGGAAAGTATATCCTAAAACAATATTCCTTACTTTCATGTAGTCTGCATGAGTGACTGCGACATCAACATAACTAAAATCGCCAATAGTATTCGATCCTTGATAGCCATTGGCTATAACGGTGTTTTTATCAGGTGATTTCCAATAGTTCAGATAGCTTGCAGGAACAGCACTTACGTCATTCAATTGAGATGGATAACCATAATAGTAGCCTTCATGAGTGTAATTTTCCATTTCGGCACGCATATAATGACCACCATAAAAGACCAACAATGCAGAGAGTGAGAATCCTCGCCATGTAATCTCGGGCCTTAGAGAAGCAACTACCTTGGGATCGAGCCCACCAGAAAATACCACATCGTCTACGGTAAATTCGGTTGATGATATTGGAGTAGTATTTACTGTGCCTTGCTTGTTGTACCAACCATATGCTTGTACGCCTTCTGCATCGGTCACCATTCCGGCATAGCGATACGAGTAGAGTGAATTTATCGGATTACCTTTATGAATAACAGAGAGGGCTTCATATCCTGATGTAGGTTCATGGTCTATTTTAAGCACCTTATTTTGATTGTACGAAATATTAAAATCGGCATTAACGCCAAGACCATCAGCTGTTTTAGGTTTGACAATGACCCCATTGAGTTGCATTTCCAAACCCTCGTTGCGTGCTTTTCCATTGTTTATAGTAAGCGAAGTCCATCCCGTGGTCGGATCAACGTCCGTCAACGAAAGTAAATCTTTACTTGTCTTGCGATATACATCAATTGAACCATTTAGCTTACTTCCGAACAGCATAAAATCGGCCCCGACATTCCAAGAAGATGTTTTCTCCCATCTCAACTGATCATTTGGAGGAGTATTCAAAACTGCCGATTTCTTACTATTAAGACTGTTCACGCCCATCGTGGCAGTAAGATATGATGATACGCTTTGGTCAATATTACCTGTCAATCCATAACTTGCTCTCAATTTGAGCATATCGACCCATTTGAACTTCTTCATAAAAGATTCATTCTGAATGTTCCAACTGGCTCCTATCGACCACAATGGACGCCCCCGATATTTTGGGTCTGCTCCAAACAAGTCGGCTTTATCTATACGATAAGAGACGGAGGCTGTATATCGAGTATCATAAGTATAGTTCCCATTGAAGTAGAATGAATAGAAACGATGAAGCACGTCTGATGTTTTAAAATCATCTGCAGATGAAGCCTTCGAAGGTGTATAATTCTGTCCCAAATCTGTTTGTGTAAGATAAATCAAATCATTGAAGTTGACAATATAATTCATATTTGTCTGAGTTCTATCATCATATCCCAGAAACAAATCATTAGAATATGTATCATGAACCTGACGATATTCGAAACCGGTCAAAGCCTCTAATACATGCTTCTTTGCAAACTCTTTAGTATAATTGGCCTGTGTCCTGAAAGTATAGTAATCCCCTGTCTGATGTTTACTCTTGAGCATCCCACCTTCCGGTACATAATGTTTACCACCACTGGTATAGAGATTGTAGAGATGCCGCATATCATACGAATCAGGTTCATAATAAATATCATTCTTGTAGGTAATATCTTCATACTGAAAGAGCGCATTGACACTTAGCTCAGGCAATATCTTTATATTGGCATGAATATATGGGCGGAAATTATTACGACGCCCTTTACCAAAATTCATATTACGTTCTGTCATCAGATTGAACGCTTCTGGTTTCAACCCCAAAGAGGCATTTGAAAGAGATGGTTCGTTGAGATACACACTAGCTTCCATATCAGAGAGGGTGCCGTCCTCATTAAACATACTTTGATAAGGTTGAAAAGCATTCAAAGACTTGAATCCGAACAGAGATTCCTGGGTTTTGGCACGTTCACTGATAATATTGATACCAAATGAGAGATCCAACCATTTGGTGGCACTCATATCTCCCTGATAGCTTAATTGAAAAGTCCTATCGTACTCGTGTATTGTTCCCGTGTTATCGTCCTTGTAGTTCAGCACTATATTAGAGTTAAGTCTCTTACCCATCGTTCGTATCGCTACATTATATTGTTGCAATACCCTTGTCTTTAGCATCGCATCGCACCACTCTTTCCGGTAATCATTGCCTTTCAAACGAAGCATTTGAGATTGATATTGAGAATCGGTCACCTTACCCAACTTATTGGCAAGCATGAGCCTTACTGCTGGAGTGATGCTGTATGGATTCTTTTTGAACAAGCCCAATAACGCACTATATACATCATCGTGAGATTGTACGTAATCAAAATTGTATTTTTCCAGATCTAGAAGTTGGGAAGCATTAGCCCAACCACGATTACCATATGACTCTTTTTCATAAATAGAGAGATCGGCGTTCACATCAATCGAAACTCTTTCCGAGCGGGCACGTTTGGTAGTAATGACAATAACCCCGTTTGATGCCCTCACTCCATAAATACTTGCTGCAGATGCATCTTTCAAAACAGTAATATTTTCGATATCGTAGGGATTTACCGTTTCGATACCTCCTTCTATAGGTAGCCCGTCAACAACAACAAGGGGAGATGTACGTGCCTGAAGCGAACTTACACCTCGAATGGTCATCGCATTTTCACCATCACCATTATTCCCATTACTATAGATGGTAAGGCCCGGTATTTGACCTTCTAACCGACTAGCGACACTGTTAGTATAGCGACTATCAATATCTTTGCTACCAATAAGTTGATAAGCACCGGTAGCATTCTCGCGTTTGACATTGCGATATCCTGTCACAAACACTTCCGCAAGAATCTTCTCTTCACTTTCCATCTCCACAAGAATGAAACGCCCCGTATTTTTATTAATCTGAACTTTATGGCTTTTCATTCCTATATATGAAACTTCCAATTCGGGCCCATAACCTTCGACCATCAATTTAAAATTTCCATCGACATCGGTGCTTACACCATTTGTAGTACCGATTTGCACTACACTTGCACCAGGAAGTGGTTGATCTTCAGCATCTGTCACCATTCCCACGACCAGCTTTTTACAGTAAGGCTTGGCTTTGGCAGCTTTCGTCAATATGACCGTACCGTTTACTATTTCATAATTGAGTCCGGCCATTTTATTGAATATTCGGGTCAGTAATTGGGAAAATGTCGCATCCTTTATTTCGCAAGTGATACGAGGAGTTCCCTCCAAGACTTCTTTTTTATAAGCAAACTGATAATTAGTCTTCTTTCGAAGATCTTTTGTCACTTGCTCCACGGTTTGGTCTTTGTAGCTTACATTATAAGTCTGTGCTTTCATTTCTGTAAAAAACATCAGCAACATTATAATAGTTGTTATAATTATCTTATTGTTTTTCATATTGTTCATATTCATTTAGTAGATACGATCACTTTATGACCATCCTGACGTAGGCAGATACCACCCATCTTATTGAATATTTCAACGACTTCACTGAATTTGCCATACTTGGGAATGCTTCCCATAAATTCAGTGTTTGCCAAGGCTTTATCGGCAAACTCATAGTTGAAATTATACCATCGACTCAGAGCCTTCATAATCTGTTCCAGGTTCTGTCCTTCGAAGACAAATGTTCCACTACGCCAACTTGTTACTATATCAGTATCTACAGTACTTACTTTGGCCGACGCATCGGCATTAGAAAATACAGCTTGGTGACCAGGAGTGAGCATAAGTTCGCTGCCATTACCGATTATTGGCCTAAGCGCAATACTTCCGGAGACGAGGCTGGTGTAAATATCAACCTCATCGGGATATGCATGAATATTGAATTCCGTACCATATACCCGTACTTCCTGTTTTCCACTAACTACATAGAAAGGCTTGGTATTATCATGAGCTACCTTGAAATACGCTTCCCCTATCACTTCGACACGCCGTTCGTTGCCATTAAAGTTTTCGGGATAGCGTAGCTTCGTCTCTGCATTCAACCATACTTCGGTACCATCTTCCAGCGTTATTTTAAATTCTCCTCCACGAGGAGTTTCCAAGCTATTCATAATCATTTTGCTCTCTTTGGAGCTCTGGGCTATTATTTTATTGTTTTGGGTCGTATTAGAGCCAAGTTCTATCTTCTGGCCATTGCCAAGAGTAAGAGTCGCACGAGTTGAACCATGCGTAATGACATTTTCTGCAAGAGTAGATCGCGATGTCGTTTTATCATTATTGAACGAATGATTATAAATCGAATATATTCCAAAGAGTAGTATAATCGAGGCTGCAACCGAAACCATACTATAAACCAATGCCTGACGGCGACTTGCAGATTTCTTCTCATGAAGGCCTAATCTTCGCTTCATCTCCTGGAGAGGACGATGATAGTCGGTCAATTTGGCACGAGATAATTCTATCCGCATCTGTTCAGAATCGAGAAGATGTTTGTATGCTTCTTCATTCCATTTATTCTTTTTGCGCCAGAGATCTATTACCTCGCATTCTTCTTCACTCGCTTTGCCTATGATGCGTTTGCATATAAGCATCGAGATTATCTGTTCGTCTTCATTAGTCATCATTGCTATATTGTTTTGATCGTTTCACCTTTATTCAATTCGGAAGTCCATCACATCACTACCCTACAGCAGCTTACTCTTGGTGGCACTATTTATTTTGTTTGTTCGACAATTGTTTCAGCCGTTCTCTCATCGGATGGGCGAGAAGCATTGGCTGAAAATATCTGCCCTTTGCTGTCGATCATAATAAATCTGGGAATACCGGTGATGCCCCAATCGTCGCAAAATTTCTTGTTATTTTCCGGGGTTAGTATATACTGTGCCCATTGTGGCTTATCTTTTGCCAGTTTAGCCTTCCACGAATCAACATTTTCGTCGGTAGAGATACTAATGAACTGTATCTTGTCATTCTCTTTGAACTTCTCGACAAGCTTCTCAAGATGAGGTATTTCTTTGCAGCAAGGACCGCACCATGTAGCCCAGACATCAATATAAGTTAACTTCCCATTAAGTAAACTTTTTAATTGTATCTGCTTGCCATCAACCGTATTTAATGTGATATCGGGCGCAATTGCTCCGCTCTTCGTTTTTTCTTTAGAAAGAGCTATCTGTTTGTAGGGTTCCACAAGATCACTATCTTTCCCTGCAAAAGATTCGACCTTCGATAAGAAACTCTTTATATCGCCAGAACAATCTCCATACGAAAAATAGTCAGCACAAAGGATTCTGACCATCAACCTACGAACTTTAGGATTAGTCACTTTCTCATCAATCACTTTCATCAATTCGTAGCAGAAAGCTTCGTTGCTACCTTTCGACTCACTTTTAACCTGATCAAGAGTTGCTGTAATGGAAAGGGCAGATCGAAAGCTTATATCATCATTTATATCTATACCTTTTAGCAAATATTGATATTCAGCATCTTGTTTATAATCGGTCTTGTCATCAAAAGATTTATCCATAATGAGGCGTATCTTCATCCATCTATACTGAGCATCTGTCAGCTTAGCATAATAGTCGCGCATATCTTTGTTCTTGATTGTTTTAAGCATATCAACTGTCTTCTTATACTCAGAATCGAGCAAGCTTCTATATACAGCATTAGGTTTCAATTCGGAAGGATCCGAAGAAGAATATTTCATCATATCAAACGCTTGAATATTTCTATTAACAAAATAGTTAAGATCAACATCATTGCCCGTAAATTTGATATCATATCCCTTTGGCGTTTTCTTGATAAACATTTGCACAGTCTTGCCTTTGACAAGATGAACACCAAAAAGATTGTCACCTATAAGAATACTCACATCCTGCCAATTTGTAGATATTGACGGATTCATCGTGAACGAGCCATTGGCAGCAACTGTTACATTGCCTTCCACATTTTCCATAGGGTCTCCAGTAGGCGAATACAGATATCCGACCTCCACACCCTTTGCTCCTTGAATAAAGCCCTTCAGTAATTGAGCATGCGATAGTATCGGCATGCTTATCAACACTGCCAATACAATTCTTTTCATTAATTTATTGCCTCTCATCTTTATTGTTTATTATAAAAATTTATAGGTATAACGGTGAGATTTTGATAATGGGGAACAAATTAAGCATTTATTTTAAAGAAAGCCTTCGAGTATCGTTCAAATTATTCCATATCCCAATAAAATTAATCTTCGCTTCAAAGCATACCAATGCAAATCACTTAGTTATATCTGATTCTTTTGCACATCATAAAAAAATAAAAAGCACACATCACTATTTGAGGTTCAAAACTTTTATATAACTTTGCCGCCAACGTAATCAAAAAGATGGCTATGAATCTTTTTAAATGGGTAGCATGCTTTAATTTTCCAAACTATATACTCTAGTCAGGAAATTCTGTAATTTATAAAAATAAATATGGTTAACGAAGAGCAAGTTCTATCAGATTTTATCAATGGCGATATAGATACTTTCTACAAAAGGATGTATTCGCCGTTATTAGCATATGCTGTTCGCTATTTAGGTAACAACTACTCTTTTCTTGCTGAAGATTGCGTACAAGATGCGATTGTTTCATCGTACGAAAGACGTAATGGATTCGAATTTACATGGCAATTGAAAGGATATATGTACACCTGCATACACAATAATTGCATCGATTTATTGAGGAAGACAAATAGAGAAAATAATTACGCTTCGCTACAACAGGAAGATTCTGAAGAAGAAATCTCTGCGGGCATCATAGAGCAAGAAACGATTAATTTGTTACGCCAAGCTATAGATGAGCTGCCCGAACAATATCGTCAGATATTTGAGCTTAATTATGAAAAAGGTCTTAAAATGAAAGAGGTGGCCGATGCTCTTGATATAACCTTCGAAACGCTGAAAAAACGAAAAATCAAAATGTTTGCTCTCCTTCGCGAACGCTTCAAGAACAATGTCGTTATGCAAACGTTATTGTTTACCCTCGCCATGTGTTAACAACATTAGAGCCTCATCCGTAATCAACTGTAAACCAGTAAAAATAAGGTCAATTCTATTTTTGCTAAGAACTGATTGTGTCGCTATGTTTTTATGTTTCTATAGAGATGCGACAACAAATTAGAAGTATCACAGCTGTGCGACATCTGTATCACACGAGTGAGACACTTGTCGCACAGCTGTGAGACGTATGTCGCACACGTGTGATACTTCCGGGGCTTCATTATGAACTTATCCTTATATGACCAACTAATGGAAACAATCCATTAAAGCGGTTACGATACGCCCTTTTTGAAAGAAAAGCAGCGAGCGTTTCTTTGTACAGATGTTGAATGTGACAATGAGGAAGATTCAAAAGTATGCAAGGAATCTGAAAAATATCGATGCAGATGGAGGCAAATGCAAAGCAGTTTCCAAGAGATTATCGTATTTGCTTGCCCCTTGTTTTTCGTGGGGAATGAGGTGTTTATCAAAAAGTGGGGAAGCACGATCGTTTGTGTACAAACTGCTCCTCAGCTATCTGCAGGCTATCATTTAGACTCGTTCTAAGCAGAGGTCCGTCGAAAATAAGGAGTCTACAGTATACTCTAGGGCCGATTTTGAGACCTTTTTTCGCTGGCGTTGTATATGGTGCATCGATAACATGCTGTGGGATAGTGCATAATGGTGTCATACGGAGGTGGTAAAGAAGCAAATAATAAACCTTTTGCAGATATATTAAACCAGATGGATTTGCTATACGTCCTTAGTCATTCCAGTCTTGGGCCTTATTCATTTTGCACGAATAAGACAAAAAGCTATTTTTATAAAGGGGCTTAGCAATAGGATGATAAACAGCCCTCTAATAGTCAAAGAAAGTAAATGAGCAGAGCCGAGAATTAAGATCTCAACAATATCAGACTCTCAGGACCGCAGTTAAATAGCATATCTATAATACTAAGATTGGAGATGAACCCCAACTTTTCATGAAAAACCTGATAATACGGATTAGGACGGAACTCCGTATCGACTATTCGAAAATCCTTTTTAGGATGAATAATATCACGAAAATCATATTCGCCTTCAGAAAAAGACTTAATATATTCTTCGGTGTGACAAATATGAGGCTGCATATCTATCAAATCACATACAAGACGAGAAAGTCCATCGTTGAAATCGAGAAGATAGATATAATCTTTTTCATAAAAAGGTTGAAAATAATCTCTGTAAAATTCGAAGTATGGCGTTGCATTATATGCCGATTCAATAGCATTCCAATGCAAATGACGCCAATTACCATGGTCGGAAATACGAATATCTTTGATTTCAGCTTTCGGTGTTTCAGGCTTCACAACGGGAACGGTTAAAGTAATAACCCCATCCGGGCCACAAATTCGACATCGATTGCGATAAGTTTCTTTCATATAGTGGTCGTGCTGTTCTATAAAGACACGATCGTAAGCCAAAAGCTTAGTATAATATTCTATTGGCGCCAAATAGGCTGTCGTTAGCCAAACAGATTTCATAGTTTACTTTATTAAATGAAAAAAGCGTTTCCACCGATAGCCATAGAAAATGTTTTGATTTGCGTCTTTAGAGAACCAAACGATAGAAGCTTTACCTATAATATGTTCTTGCGGAACTAAGCCGAAAAGATGAGAATCTGTAATATTCGGCATTCGATCGGATACCATCCAATAGTAATCTTTGTAAAAGACACACCTTTTCACCAGATAATTGTTGATAAAAAGAGTATCATGACGAGCAGTAGCCTTTCTGCCTTCGTGCAAACGAAGCGTATTGCAAAGAAGGGTACAATTGGCTTTAGTTACTTCAATAGATGCTCCACGAGAAGGGATAACCAGCCGACAAGAATCAACAGAGATGGTATCGCCAGGACCGGCAAGACAACGATAGATTAATGGGCTACGGAGATCTATTTCTTTATCGGTCTCTAATGGATCATTGAAAACAACAACATCACCTTTTTTTATTTTCTCTTCTCCAACACGCTGATAACCTAGAAGAGACATATAAGGCAGGCGCAATCCGTAGCTCCATTTATTGACGATCACTCGTTCGCCGGGCAACAATGTGTCTTCCATATCGGAAGACAAAATAACATACGACGAAAAGACAAAGCAATGTAGAAGCCACACCAAAAATGCCGCTCCCAAAAGTACCCCTATCCAGATACCATATTGCTTCATCTATATTGTTTTTATCAATTATTTAACCCAACTAAACATACGACTCCAACGAATTTTTCCATCAAACAACGAACGATCTTTATCGAGCGACAACCAAATAAAAATAGGTTTCCCGATAATATGATCTTCTGGAACAAATCCCCAATATCGGGAGTCTTGTGAATTATGGCGGTTATCGCCCATCATCCAATAATAATCCATTTTGAAGGTATAACGGTTGGACTTTACACCATTAATGTAAATAGAGCCATCGTCTTTAACTTGAAGCTTGTTACCTTCATAAACAGTAATGCAACGTTCATAAATCGGCAGATTATTCATTGTCAAAGCAATCGTTTTGTCCTTAGCCGGAATCCATAACGGACCATAATTATCGACCGTCCAATGTGTACTTAGACCTTGCGGGAAAAGATCGGGATCAGAACTAACATCAATGGGTTGGATGGAAGTAACCAAATCTTTGTGTTTTTGCAATTCGCGTAAGGAAGTACTCGTCAGAGGTAATATAAAAGATTTGCTTCCCGGTTGATAATTTGATAGATCTTCTTCGCTTAATCTCAATTCACGAATCAAATCTTCTGGAATTAATTTGCCGGTAGCCTGAATTTGATACATAAACTCTGCATCTTTGGGAGTTACTTGATGCTTGCCATTAACATACACCTCACGATTTCGAATCATGAGCATATCTCCAGGAAGACCTATACAACGTTTCACATAATTTTCACGATGATCTACCGGACGATAAATAACCTTTCCATATTGATCGGGCGAACCAAAGACAGCATTTTTCCCAGCAGTATAATAAAGTTGATATATCTTGCGTTGTTCAAGGGGCGATAGATGATCGGTATTAACCATAGGAGCCCCATTTTGTTGTGCTATCTGACGTCCTATCTTATATGCCAATGTGCAAAATCCTTCTTCTTGAATACTCAAAGCCACACTGTCACCTGCCGGATAATTGAATACGACAATATCATCATGTTTCACTTTACCGAAACCGGGAACTCTCTTATAATCCCAATGCGGCCATTCCAAATATGATTTACAATTGAATATCGGCAACGTATGAGCAGTAAGCGGCATAGAAAGAGGAGTTTGGGGAACACGTGGGCCGTAGCTCATTTTGCTGACATAGAGAAAATCACCAACCAAAAGAGATTTTTCAAGTGAAGAAGACGGTATCTGGTAGTTTTGAAAGAAATACAAGTTGACAAAGTAAACAGCAACCAAGGCAAAAATAATGGCATCTATCCAACTCATTATTGATCTTACAGTAGCATTCTTGGCCTTTTTCCAAAATGCCCAATTGACCTTCTTGGTGATATAAGCATCAAAAATAAATGGAATAACAATAATGCCCAACCAGCTTCTTACCCATATAAGAAAAGCAATGTAAAGCACTAACGAAACGCTTAATTTAATGATTTGTGAACGGGAGATCTTTTCCATTTTCTTTTTCCTTTTTTAATCGTTTAAGAATGAAAATAAATGATTCATAGTAAGCAAACCTTGATGAGTAGCCGTATATTCGGCAGCCAATACAGCACCCATAACAAATCCGCTACGATTTTTGGCATCATGAGTAATTGTTATACTGTCAGCATCCGAATCATAACAAATCGTATGAATGCCGGGTACTTCACCTTCGCGTATAGAATGAATGGGAAACTCATCTGGAGCAGAAGCCTTTTCTTTGGTCCAATGATTCTTACGATCCAATTCTTCTACAATGGTATCGGCAAGAGTAATAGCGGTTCCACTTGGTGCATCCAATTTGTGTATATGATGAATTTCGGTCATCGAAACATCATAGACAGGAAATTGATTCATGATATGTGCCAAATACTTATTGACAGCCGAAAAGAGACAAACACCAAGACTAAAATTGGAAGCCCAAAAAAGAGTCTTTCCTTCTTCATTACACATTTTCTCAATATCTGTTTGATGTTCGGTACGCCATCCGGTGCTACCCGATACGACCTTTACACCAGCAGCGAAAGCTTTCAAGTAATTAGCATAAGCAACTTGTGGATTAGTGAATTCGATAGCGACATCTGCCGATCGGAAAGCATCCGATTCAAACTCTTCCGGGTTATTCACATCAATAATACTTACTATTTCATGTCCGCGGCTTCGGGCAAGCTTTTCTATTTCCTGCCCCATTTTGCCATAACCGATAATTGCAACTTTCATTTTAAAAGATTCCATTGATATTTAGTTGCAAATATACTACTTTTTATTACATTTGCTGCTCATTAACTTAATCTTAACATGGAACACCTACTGCAATATTTATGGATGCATCGAATTTTTCCCCTTCAAATACTGCAAACAACAGATGGCACGCCTCTCGAAGTGATAGATAGTGGCCTACATAACACAAATGCAGGCCCTGACTTTTTTAACGCTAAAGTGAAAATAGGTCAAACACTATGGGTTGGGAATATAGAAGTGCATACCATTTCTTCTAATTGGTACAGACATGGGCACGATAAAGATCGGAATTATGATTCGGTCATTCTCCATGTCACCGGCAACGAAGACTGCCAAATATTTCGTCCTGACGGCCAGAAAATTCCACAATTCCGATTGGATTATTCCAATGATATCAAACAAGATTATAATCAACTCTGCCAATTGACCGACTATCCGCGTTGCCATCATATTCTATCATCACTATCTCCTCTTCGACTCCATTCTTGGCTAGAGACATTACAAATAGAACGGCTAGAGCAAAAGACCACAGACATCGAAAAGCGAGTAAGTCAATGCAACGGTTCTTGGGAAGATGCTTTCTTCGTGACTCTATCGCGTAATCTAGGTTTCGGTCTCAATGGCGACACTTTTGAAAGATGGGCATACCGATTACCACTTAGAGCAGTAGACAAACATCGCGATAACCTGATGCAAATAGAAGCAATATTCTTTGGGACAGCCGGATTGCTCAAAGAAGAGATAGACGATACCTATTATAAAAACCTACAGAAAGAATACCTCTATTTGAGCCATAAATTCGAATTGGAAGATCCGATGGAAGACCATCTGTGGCGACGCCTCAGAATACGTCCAAACAACTTCTGCCATATTCGAATTGCACAATTGGCAGCATTATATAACAAAGAGCGTTTGCTTTTTTCTCGCTTCATGGAAGTAGAGCAACCTATTGATGTCTGCAAACTACTCAACGTATCGACCTCAGAGTATTGGGACACCCATTTCTCGTTTACTCACTTGTCTCCCCAAAATAAAAAGACGTGGGGAGCCGGTGCTATGCAACTGATTATGATCAACACGCTCGTTCCATTTCTTTACGCTTATGGAAAACACAAAGGAAATGATTCTTTATGCGAAAAAGCACTCGAATTCCTAACGGAAATGAAAGCAGAGAATAACGTTATTATCCGGCAATGGGAAACAGCGGGAATCAAAATAGAATCGGCAGCCGACTCTCAAGCGCTAATTCAATTGAAAAAAGAATACTGCGATAAACGGAAGTGCTTACATTGCCGGTTCGGTTATGAGTTTTTAAAGAAAAATGCTATCAAATAAATAAACCTAAGGATCTTATATATAAATATTTATCATCAGAGAGGTCAAAATAAATTCTGTTTTATTTCTTATTGTCTTCGGGTTGCATTATCTTTGTTTCTCAATCAAATGCACGACTTATGAAAACAACTCGCTTATTATTTTCTTTTGTATTGACTGCATTGTTATTTAGCACGAATAGTTTTGCGGAAACATTCTCTCCACAGGGAGATAAAAATTTTGCCTCATTTATTGAGCATTTCACTCAAAGCGCAGCTTTTCAATATTCGCGTATCAAGTTCCCTCTTAAAACGCCCATCACATTGATGGCCGATGACGGAAAAAGTGAAAAGACTTTTACTTTTACTCGTGACAAATGGCCTTTGATATCAGCGGAACTTCTAAAAGAAAAGAAGGAAACATCAACTGAAGGAACTACATATATTGCCAAATATATAACTGATGAATCTACACACAAAGTCTTTCAGGCGGGATATGAAGACTCGGAAATTGACTTAAAAATAGTTTTTGATCTTGTAAACGGCAAGTGGTATGTGACAGACTGCTATACGGCATGGTACAATTTTGAGCTTTCGATAGCAGAATTTAGAGAAGCTGCCAGGCACGTGCAACAAGAAAACGCAGCCTTCATAAAAGTTCATCCTTAACGAAAACAAATAATAAACAGCAATCGATGATTGTCAGAAAAATGAATATCGACAGTACAAATTTATGTTTGATACCGTCACAATTAGATAAATTAAATATCCCTTTCGAGGTGATAGGTTGTGCCAATTGGGAAGAACAATTTCCCTATAAGCCACTCGCCAAATTCCGTATCGTCCATACAGACAATGCAATTATCATCAATTATCGGGTGAAAGAGAAAAGTATTCGTGCCAAATACGATAAAGACTGCGGTAATGTATGGACCGACTCTTGCGTAGAATTCTTCTCAATACCTGCCAATGACGGTATCTATTACAATATAGAATGCAACTGTATCGGAACCATTCTACTCGCTGCCGGAAAAGAAAGAGAGAATAGAGAGAAAGCGGATTTATCTGTATTGGAACAAATAGGCCGTTGGGCAAGCCTGGGAACGAACGCTTTTGAAGAACGCAAAGGAGATTGTTCTTGGGAAGTGGTTCTTCATATTCCTTATGCTGCATACTTCAAACATCAGATTAACTCACTCGACGGAAAAAGAATCAAGGCAAACTTCTATAAATGCGGTGACGAATTGGAAACACCCCACTTCCTTTCTTGGAATCGGATAGAAATATTAAAACCCGACTTCCATCGACCGGATTACTTCGGAACGTTAGACTTTGAATAAAATAATACGCCGATTTGTTTAATCCATAAACAAAAATCTATTTTTTGGGTCCACTATTGAAACGATAAACAGCGTGAAGCATAATATAACGAGGTACTACATTATAGGTTGTTTCTGTTCTTCCCTGAGCATTGAGTATACGTTGTACATTCGATAAGTTATGAAGAAGATCAAATCCGTCGGCCATCAAAATAAGATTACCATGGAACAAGCGCTTTGACAATCGGGCATTCCACACTAATTTATCAGTATTCATCTGTTTATCTTGATAT
The DNA here is from genome assembly GCA_963676865.2 of uncultured Bacteroides sp. Taxonomy (GTDB): domain Bacteria; phylum Bacteroidota; class Bacteroidia; order Bacteroidales; family Bacteroidaceae; genus JAAYUD01. The sequence continues at coordinate 1,532,723 of CAXXSS010000001.1, forward strand.
CCACGTCTACTAAACATTGATATATCGGTACTAAATTGCATCTCTAATGGCAATTCTATTTGTCCGGTCATTCCATAATTGAAATCAAATGCATTGATTGTATTGAAATCGTCGCGACGACTTGTTGCATGATTCCAGTTACAAGTGAATTGAGTACCTAACATGAATTTAGTATCGCGACGAAAGTCCAAACCCAACTTTTCAGTCATACTCAAATTGTGTACCGTACTCCTCGAACTTGCTGCCGCTCCTGCAATACTTATCAAATCAACACCAATTGATTTATCGGCCGATGTATTGTTTGATAATGTCAGATATCCTTTTTTATCTATTGTCCCACTATAACTTAAATCGGCATTAATACCCCAATTACCATTCACATTCTCGGGCTTTGACGTCCGAATACCAGTTGCTTTATCGTAAACGAATCCCATCGCTACGGCATTCTGATCAATATGATATCCAATATTGACATTGACGGCGCGTGCATGCTCCATTTGAAACTTCATATAAGAAAAATGAATATTATGAGAATGAGAATTCTTTAAATCAGGATTGCCCAACATTACATTAAGGGGATCAACATTATCTGTGATATTCACCAAATTCGTCAATTCGGGAGATGAAGACGACAATTGGTAACCCAGACTAAGATCTCCAAAACGATTACCCATCCAAATAAAGTTTATATTCGGTTCAAAAAGAAAATCTTTGCAAGAAATAGGAAAGAACTTAGAGTCACGATAATAATTCATAGACTTACGATTAAAACTCCCACCAAGCCCAAAATCAAAACCGATCAATCTCGGTCTTTGAGAAATAGAATCCATTCCCAAACTCCACAAAACATTTCCTCTAATATTAGGGCTGTATATCATTTCATGTCTATTTGAAAAATAAGAATTGCCGGCATCTATTGCCAGCAACAACGAATCGTTTGTTGACGGCAATAGCCCTAACTGCCGTTGTTCCCATCCAGACAATTTATCGAGCCGATAAAGTGAAGATCTGGAAGAGTTATAGACTTTCTTAAACTCACACCCAGGAGACAACATAATAATTTTATCACCCTTTTTGTTCCCCATATCATTACGCAAGAAATATTCGTAGAAAGAGCTCACTGAAAGATTGTAACTTCTGGTTGGAGCATAAGTATATTGATTCCGATTATCGGCAATAGTCGTAGGATTTGAAGGGTAATCCAAAAAACTCTGACTGAAATTATTTCTTGTTGAATTGGAATAAGTAAACTGAGCATCAATACTAAGTCCATCTTTTGTTTGTTTATCCGTCAATAAACGACAAGACGCAGCTAAAGTTGTATTCAATTGGTGTCCCTTTCCCATACCATCCTGACTACGACGATTAAGCGTTATCTGCCTAAGAGCTCGATTAAGTGGAAAAGCAAATAGACTATCAAGCACACTACTATTAATCAGTAGCAAGGGATTTGAAAAAAAATTCCCAGACAATTCGTTCGAACGGGTATTATCTCTAGAGTAATTGAATGTCAATGAGCTGCGCATCCAAAAACGATCAGTATGATAATTCATCGTATTCATCGAATTGAAATTCGTATTTTGAATCCTAGACTTGTTTAGCGAGTGAGCAAAAGCATTCCCCGAAGTTAAAAAAGTCTCTGAAATCGTATTGAACTGATTATCATTATCCGTTCTATTTATGATGTTATCTGATTGGATATAACATTCTTTACCATTATCATACCTATAAGATAGTCCGCCACTTTTAAGAGACTGTAAGCCGCCGCCGGCAGAAGCAGGAGACAACTCCCCAATATCTTCACCGGGCTGTTGGGAATCATTCATATTATTAATATTGCCCATAACCGACAATCGGGATTTAGAAGTAAAACGCATTCCGAAAAAACGCCCGCTATAACGTTCATTCGTTCCCCTACCCGCTCCGATATTAGCTATAATACCCACCGAATATTGTTTCTTCAGATTGACATCCATTATCAAATGTTCATCTTTCTTTTTTACGTTCATTCCGGTCAACTCATTCTTCTTATTATAGATCTTCACCTTGTTTACCATATAGGATGGAAGGTTTTCAAGAGCCATTTTCGGACCACCACTAAAAAAATCTTTTCCATTGACATATAAGCTTTCTACAAATTTACCGTTCACAGTAATTCGTCCGTCTTTTTTCAATTCAACACCAGGCAATTGTTTTACTAAGGCATCAAGCATAGAACCTTCAGCCAATTGAAAAGCTCCGGCATTATACACTACAGTATCCCCCTTTACTACCATTTTGATTTTAGTAGCTGTAACGACCACTTCATTTAACACATGCTTGTCACGCGTTAAATAAAACGTCCCCATACTTATAGAATGATTTCTTTTGGAATCTCTAATATCAATATCCTTATAAACAGCATTGTATCCGAAAGATATGCAACGTACAATATATTTTCCCGGTTGTGGAACTTTCAATTTAAAAGCAGAAGATATAAAACCATTAAACCCTCCGTCTTTTACAAGAAAAGTATCTATTACGGTACTATCGGGACGAAGCAACGAAGCCCTCATCTCTTTAACGATTTCATTGCTGGATTTATCTATCGCATAGCCATACACAAATCTACTTTGCGATAGAGCCGAGATAGAGCCGATGCAAAGAGATAAAAACAAAACGAATTTCTTCAATAGATTATTAGTTTAATAATTTACTATTCAGAGTGCAAAGATAAATAATTATTTAAAACACATTCAAGTATTTGCATTCATTATTCAAAGCTTTTCATCCAAAAGAAATCGTTTAATCCCATTTCACAATAATTTTACAGCAGCAACTTCAACCATTATTCGCCAATAAATAGGGCTGCTGCAAAGAATACAAGAAGACAAATATCAATCTTAATGTCCAGTTAGTAAATCCCCTTCGAGACAGATATCATAAGCCGATTACCCTCTTTTAAAACTAAGATTATTTATAGCCTGATTTAACGACTTATCATACTTCAATTATTCCTTTGATAGAATACTTTTGGTATGATAAGTCGAATATATAATTATTGAATCTGTCTACCAGTAGTTAAGAAATAGGCCGTACGACAATTTAAGTATTGTGCTACAGCATCGGTATATTGATCACGAGCTTGTTGACTTTGAGTTTGAGCATTAAGCAAATCACTCATTGTCGAAGTTCCTGCATGATAATAATCTTGGTTCAAACGCAGGTTCTCAGTAGATTTTTCAATACTTTTCTTCGCCAGTTCTATTTGCTTATAAGCATTGTCCAAATCATTATATGCACTTTGCATCTGAATGAGTAACATTTGACGGCTATCGTCTCGAGTTTGCCTTGCAATCTTTTCGGCCAACTGCTGGCGACGCACACTATGCTTCGTACTCCACCAATCACTAATAGGAATACTTACCGTGGCCAAACCTATCAATTTAACATGGCCCGTATTGGACAGATCTTGGTAGACTCCGGCAGCACCAACAGCGACAGTAGGCAAAAGAGCACCTCGTTTCAACTTTGTCTGAAGAACATTGGCCTCAACATTTTTATCAAGCAATTGAGATTCGGTTCTATTGCTTAATGCCGTAAGATGATCGGTAAAGTAAGCTGCCGGATTAGGAGTTTCATCTGCTAGTTTTGTATCAATTTTAATATCTTCTCCAGCTATTCCGATATACTGAGCCAACACCATTTTACAAAGTTTAATGCCGTTGTCCAATTTCAAACGATTGGTTGCGACTTCATTCTGTTTTAACTCAACACTTAGCACATCATTCTTATTAGAGACACCTTCTTTATAAGCATTCTCTGCATCCTGATGAATACGTTGCAACTGAATATCAACAATATCAAGAGTCTTTTGTTTTTCGTAAAGAGTCAATAGTTGATTATAGTATTGTTCAGTCGTATTAAGAATATCATCTTTTGATTGCTGAAGTTGCAAACGGCGAATTTCTGTCTGAAGCTTTGCCAGTTTATTGCCATTAGTAATCTGACCACCGGCATAAATAGGCTGCATAGCCATCAAATTAACCAAAGTACCATGGTCAATAGCTTGCAATGTAAAAGAAGTTGGCAAAGAAGATAGTGCCGAAGGGTTAAGTCCCAACTGGGTAATAGTTGTTGCCAACTGTTGCTGTTCAGATGGCGACATACTTATTTTCTCTTTGATAAGATAATCGTTCGAACGAAAATAAGTCCCAGAGGCCGAAACTGTAGGAAAATATTTAGAAAAAGCTTCCTTTTCTTGTTCTTTAGCTTGCTCTATATTGACAAGGCCATTTTTTATCTTAATATTATTATCCAATGCCATTCGTCGACAATCGGCAAGAGTATACACTTTCTGCGCCGGCAATAAAACCGGAGCAGAAAGTAATAACACACCTAACATAATATATGTTTTCAAACTTTTCATTTTGCTACTTTTATTATTATAACTCATACTACCCTAATAAGACAAACTGTCCATTTCCGCTTTCAAATCGGCTGCCCGTTGCTTTTCATTCTTTAATCTACGCTTTTTATCTTCTATCCTAAATATCATCCAATAACCAATAGGGATCATTGTAACGATAAAGAACATTGATACGATAGTACCGAAACAAACAACAACTCCCATAGGCCCCCACATTGGAGTATTTTGTATCACCATTGGAACGACACCCATTGAGGCTGCCGCACTTGTCAGAAATATAGGACGCATACGACGCTGAGCAGCTTGCAAAGCAGCATGTTTAGCACTCAGTCGATGTTTTATTCTTAGTTCCTCTGCATAATCTACCATGATGATGCCATTTCGGACAATGATTCCCATTAATGAAATAAGTCCCAATATACCTGTCATACCAAGTTCCTGCTGCATCGTAAAGACGCCTATGGCCGCGCCAAGCAAAGAGAACAACAAAGAGAACATAATAAGCAACGACAACCGAATATCTCTAAGATGAAACAACAAGATGACGAAAATAATAAGAATCGATATTGAAAGCCCACCATAAATTTGGGGACCGTTTTCGTTATCACTCTCGCGCTGTCCGCCTGCTGTCATTTTAACCCCTTGCGGTAACTGAAGTGAAGAAAGATTATGCAATACTTCATCTGTTATCGAGTTTAGATTAAAACCTCTTTGCACATCAGCAAAAATAGATATTGTTCGAACACCATTTCGACGAACAATCATTCCTTCTTCCCAATTGGGCTTGACTTGTGCAATTTGCCTCAAAGGAACATTTACTCCAGGAATCATACCACTAACCATTGCATTGTTCAAATCACTGGGATGTTGCAATCCGGCATGAGAATCTTTCAACATTACATTGACCGGATAATCGCCCTCCCAAACAGTAGTAAGTGGAGCCCCAGAGCTGAAACGAGTAGCAAGATTGAGCGAAAGCAATGCTTTATTAATACCAAGACGATTTGCCTCATCATTATCCATCACAACATCCAGTCGACTTCCTGTTCCTTCGAAATTGCTACGTGCTACCGATAAGTGAGGATTGTTTCTCATTTGTTGCATAGCCTTATCAACTGCGGCATGAAGTTGTTGCAGATTTTCACCACTAAATCTAATTTCGATAGGCGAAGTTGCATCAGAATAATCTAGCTGTTTGAAACGCACAATGGCATTACTAAAATGAGCAGTATATTTTGGAGTCAGTTCGTCAAGCAACTCTTCTGTTTCTTTATTGCCTGCAGTATTTACAATAAACTGAGCATAATTAGTTCCTCCCATTTGCGGAGCATAAGATGTTTGAAAACGAGGAGAACTACAACCATAAAAAGTAGTAATATTTGTAACCCTCTTATCTTTTTTAATAATATCGCGCAAACTATCAGAAACTTGAGCCGTACGTTCAATAGCCGTTCCCGTAGGCAGATAGATCTCAACAGCGAACTGATTACGCTCTGCTCTAGGCATCAACTTCTGTGGGATTTTACCAAACAGATAGCCACCTATTATTACAGATAGCACACCTATACCCAACGTTACAAAAGGATGAGCAAAACAAGTACCGATAAGTTTGTTATAATAATGTTGAATGTAATCCAAGAAAGTTTTACGTTTTTTCTTGCCATCGGTATTTTTCAATCCTTTCTTAATAAAGGTAAATTGCATCCATGGTACTACAAAAACCGCAATGAGTAATGACGTACCAAGCACAATTGAAACTCCCAAAGGAAACCACTTGACAAAATCGTACATCATGCCTCTCATCGTTATAAGCAAAGGAAAGAATGTAATAGAAATTGCCAGCGTAGCACTGAAGATAGAAGAAAAGAACTCTTTGGCTGATGCAGATGCGGCATGCCAACGACTCATTCCTTCGTCAACCTTTTCGATGTAACAGTCTATAATAACAATGGAGTTGTCGACTATCATGCCCAACGTCACTATAAGAGCAGCAAGTGTAACGGTATTAAGTTCTATCCCCGTTGAGTAGAATATACCCAATGCGATGAAGATGGTTATCGGAATAGTACTCGCCGCCACACTCGCCACTCGCATGGGAAGTAATAACATAATGACCAATACGACAGAACATATAGCGATGAACAATTCTTTGAGAAAATCAACAATAGAAGAGTTCACAACATTACCTTGATCGGTAATAGTATAAATAGAAACATCTTTTGGTAATGTTTGCTTGAAATCTTTGAGAATATCCTTGACTTTGTTTCCAAAACTAACAATATTGCGCCCTTCATTCATTTCGAGTGAAAGGACAATACATTTCTTTCCATTATTCTTAACATAAGAGTCGGCATCAGGATATTCTCTTTTTATAGTAGCAATATCTCGCAATCGGATAACACTCCCCGAAGGATCGGAATAAACGATTTGCTGTGCAATATCATTTTCAGTACTAAGTGGCGAACGAAGATGAATAGGACGTACAGTATTTTTATCGTCCACCGATCCACTTACAACAGTCAAACCCTGAGTGCTCAAATTACTCAATAAAGTAGCAGTATTCAGACCGTAATTAGACAAACGATCGCGATCAATATAAACTCCTATCTGTTCCGACTGTTCACCGTAAACACGAAGATTTGCCATTTCAGGAATAGTACGAAGTCGATCTTGCAAATTCGTCATATAATTATGCAGATCTCGATAGGTTTTGTTATTGCTTTCTAATGCCACTAACATGGCCGAAGTATCACCAAAATCATCATTTGCAATAAGCGCCATCACACCAGGCGGTAAGCTACTTTTGAATTGTTGCAAACGAATTTTGAATTTACTCCAAAACTCATCCTTTTTACTTATATTGTCATTCAATTCGACAAAGACATAACAAACACCATCTTTGCTTTGAGAATAAGTTTTGCTCTTCTTTATTTCTTTAAATCCCCACAAGAACTTTTCAAGGGGCTTGGTGAGTTGTTCTTCTATTTCATTGGATGTAGCACCGGGATAAACACCTACGACCACACCTTGTCTGACAGTAAAAGTAGGAAATTCGTTCTTCGGCATATTAATTAAAGAATAAACGCCAAAGCCTATCAATACCGTCACGATGAGTAGCATAATGCTTTTGTAGTGCATCACGCTTTCAACTATATCGCGTTTCCGAGATTTATTTGTCATACCATCTTAATTTTAGATCCTTCACTCACTTTGTTTTGTCCACTCACAATCACTGCATCACCACTTTCCAATCCATCGAGAATAACGGTTCCCTGATCGCTCACTCCTCCTGTTTTTACAATTCGTTTTGTAGCGGCATCTTTCTTTACTACCCAAACAAAAGTATTATTACCATCAATCATAATGGCTTCTTGTGGGACAATCACAGCACTGCCTTTTCCTTCGTTATTGATATAAACGCTACATACCATACCCGGCAAAAGCATATGACCATTATTCGTCAATTGGAGCTTAACATCATAAGTATGACTGAACACATTGGCTTGAACTCCCTTTTCTATTACTTTGCCCATAAAATGACGTCCATTCAATGCATCTACCTTAAATGTAATATTCTGACCTAAATGAATACTCGAAATTTCTTTTTCAGGAATCGAAACTTTGACTTTGACTCTCTCGATTTTCACTAATTTGAAACATCCTATACCGGGAGCTACATTGTTACCCGGATCTACCATCTTTTTAGAAATATATCCCGAGAAAGGCGCACGAAGCACACAATCTCTCAGATTCTTTCGAGCAATACGTTCCGAAGCTTGAGCCTGAGCAAGCTGGGTCTGTATCTCAATAAACTTTATCTCGGGTAAACTACCCTTTTTGTATAAAGCATTCATTCTCCTAAAAGCATCTTGAGCTTGAGCCAGTGTAGCTTTGGATATCTGATAAGCATTCATCATTGTGGCTTTATCAAGCACAGCAAGCTCTTGCCCCTGATGCACAGATTGCCCTTCGCCAACCAATACTTGAGCTACCGTACCCAAAGTAGCAAAGCTCAATTGCGATCCACACGATTCTTCGACCGTACCTACATAAGTTCTAGTATCAGATTGATAAACTGAACTTATCTCCATCGTTTTTACCGGTATAATATCCGATACTTGTTCTTTTTGCTTAGGTGAACAACTTATCAATAAAACTATTCCAAGCGCACCCGATAGCATCTTAATTACTTCCATCTTCATCGTTAATCTTTTATTAATTCAACTATTTTACGGCAAAAGTAGAATATTAGTACATTCTCGAAAAGGCCAATAGTGAACAAAAAGTGTTCTATTTTATTGATTACATGATATTCTAAATACAAAATTGGTCTTTTTCTAAAGTAAACTATTACATTTGCGCAAAAAAATAAGATGAACGACAATTTAGAATTACCCTTCGAGTTTGTAAAATTCACCGCAGACTCACCCGGTATACAAGAAATAAACACAATGATATCGTCAAATGATATGATTGCTGTAGTACTATGCACTCAAGGAAAAGTAGAAATACATATTGATTCCAATGAATATTCTATATCCAAAGGAGATTTGTATTTTTATATTCCATCTTTCTTTACCATTGTAAAAGATGTGAGCCCTGATTTTGAAGCTATTATTATACGAACAGATTATGACTTTATTATTCCACTTATAAATAAAGTAACCGACATCAAAAGTCAATTGTCAATAAGAGACAATCCCTGTATGTCTCTTAAAGATGAACAATATAACGATATAGAAAGAATTATAAATTCATTGGCCGAAAGAATAGAGATAGAAAACACATCGGGCTTCGATATAAAACGGAAAAGAATTATGCGAGAACTGATTATCTCGCTAGGCACTACGCTTTGTTACGAAGTGATTAACACTTTCTTCACTAACGCCCCCATTCAACCAGCCATTCAAGATCGTAAGGATACAATCGTGCAGCAGTTTCTCATCTCTCTTTATAAAAATTTTCACAATGAACGAGATGTAGCCTTCTATGCAAATCAACTGTCTCTTTCTCCTAGTTACTTTTCTACCATTGTAAAATGTAAGACAGGTAAGCCTGCCCTTCAATGGATTATAGAGCTCGTACTTGTCGATGCCAAACAAATGCTTCAGTATTCTGATGCCAGCATCAAAGAGATTGCCATACGCCTCAATTTCCCCTCGCAATCATTCTTTGGAAAATATTTCAAACAATATGTAGGTATTTCTCCGAAAAATTATCGTAAAAAGATGAGAAACGAGAGGTAGATAACAGCCGCTTACTCTTCAATATGACAGTTATTTATTTCAATTCGGAATAAGAACTCAGGTCTATCGTTGCGAATGCTGCGGTCTATTCCAACAAAACATGTTGCAATTTGCACGATCTACAATTCGTATGCCTTCATCACGGGGTTGCAACGAAATCCACAACACCCTGCCAAAAAGGCTTTCAACGGCTCCATGACACCTTTTAAAAGGATGAAATCTGTGAAACATACGGATGAAAATTAGTTCTTCTCAGAAAGGTTTTATCTCTTTGCACCAAGATTTTGTCGTTCCACATATGTGATTCGATCAACTCATATATGCAGGGCTGACGCATTAAGAATTCAGTTTGTTTATTTCCCATTATGTATTATTAACTTAATGTATTGATATATAGTTTATTATATGTGCATATATGTCATTATTATTTACTATATTTGTATAACTTTTTACATTAAACAAATAAACGATATGGACTTAGTAACGATATTAAGAGAAGTAGAAGACCCCAGAAGGGATCATTTAAAGGAGCACAGTTTGGGGTGTATTTTTTATATTACAATGGCCGCGGTAGTTTGCGGTGCTGAAAGCTGGTATGAAGTAGCGGAATTCGGCAAAATGAAAGAGCCCTTTCTCCGTTCCCGTATAAAGGGCTTTAAAGGTGTTCCTTCCCATGATACCTTTAACAGAGTTTTCTCCATTCTTGATCCAAAGGAACTTGAACGTGGTTTCAGGATGTGGATTCATGAGATATGTGGAAAATATAGTGGTATAGTTGCAATAGACGGGAAGGAAATATGTGGTGCAAGAGTGGAAAAGAAAGACGGCAGTTTTGAGCCTTTACGTATGGTCAGTGCATGGGCTGCATCCAATGGCGTTACACTTGGGCAGGAGAAGGTGGGCAAGAAAAGCAATGAAATAAAAGCCATTCCGAAACTGATAAAGGCTTTAGATTTGTCGGGATGTGTAGTGACCATAGACGCCATGGGTTGTCAGCATGAAATAGTTGAAACGATCATAAAAAACAAGGCGGACTTTGTCATCTGTGTGAAAGACAACCAAAAGAAACTGCATAATGAGATAAAAAGCTACTTCACAGGTATCGACTTTAATGGGAATAAGATCAATGGACACGGGCATATACCACCAACCAGATACCAGGCTTCATACACAGAGGAATGCAGTCATGGACGGAAGGAAAGGAGATATTGCCAGGTATATAACAATGGGATGACAGGTGAAATTTTAGGGTGGGAAGGTGTCCGTTCCGTCGTTTGTCAGACAAAGATTACGACTCAGCTGAAAAGCAAGAAAACGGTAGAGGAAAAACATTATTATATAACATCCCTACCTTTGGATTCGGACAGAATCATGCAGGCTATAAGGACGCATTGGAGCATAGAGAACAATCTGCATTGGCAGTTGGACGTAACCTTTAACAAAGACGATACCAGAAAAAGAAAGAATGCGGCGCAGAATTTCTCCCTCATCAGCAAGATCGCACTCGCCCAAATAAAAAACAGCCAAAGAAAGGGGAGCTTCAAAATGAAAAGAAAACTTGCAGGATGGGATGAAAATTACATGATAGAACTATTGGATTCTAGTTGGATGCAAAATCTAAATTCTTAATGCGTCAGCCCTGCTCATATATGTGATTCGATCGTTCCATATATGTGAGTTGATCGAATCACATATGTGGAACGACAAAACCTAAATGAGCTAACAGAAAAGCCTTAAATACGACAACGATGATTCAATAAGATATGTACAAAACATCTTCTCACAAGGAAGAACGGGACACTTCCATGCACGAGCGGTAGGCAAGAGAGTCGCCTACGACCAATTGAAGATACCAAGTAATGACTTAATCGGTGGACATACGAAGGGGGCGACCCATTTTTCATAACAAGCTAACAGCAAGCAAGATAAGACCTTTTCGAGGTTCCAAAAACAAGCCACGCCTATATATATCACTCACTGTCAATAAGATAACATGACGGATAGAGTTTTAACCACCTTTTTTTGCCGAAACATTAGCCTGAATAATTCACTTTAGTTCGAGATAAGAAGAAAGATAAAAAGCGATTCAAATAGAAAAGACATTATATCAGAGAGTGAAATAATGCCGCATCTTATTTTACTCCTTTTTAGTGATTGCCGCGATCGGCTTCTTTAAAAAGAAGCTTAAAGTACTTACACGAGATGAAGCCGTTAAGACAAATAAGCCCGAATTCAGAGACTGAATTCGAGCTTATTTGTTATATGCACTATTTTAATTTAAATGATGCTTGTACGCTTCGTGAATTCTATAATTTCAGGAATATATCCGAAAGCTAAACCTGTGACCGTATCAGCACAACCATAATAGACAGCAATGCGGCCTGTCTCAGGATCATGCAATTCGGCACAAGGGAAACATACATTAGGAACATCACCCATACATTCGTATGACTTCTGAGGAGAGATAAGATATGGGCCCGAACGGTATTTAACTTTCCAAGGCTCATCTTTATCTAGTATCGCAGAACCGAAACTATAAACATATCCGTTGCAAGAATGCAATACTCCATGATAAAATAACAGCCAGCCTTCTGAAGTTTCTATTGGAATAGGACCGGCACCAATCTTCATGCACTGCCAAGCACTTACTTCAAAAGCAGCAGGAGACATCACATGACGATGACGACCCCAGAAATTTAAATCAGGAGACTCACTATAAAATATATCTCCAAAAGGGGTATGACCTGTATCGCTGGGACGGCTCAACATGGCAAAGTTGCCATTGATTTTCTTAGGAAACAGTACGCCATTTCTATTGTAAGGAAGAAATGCATTTTCCAACTGATGGAATGTTTTAAAGTCGAAAGTATATGCCACTCCAATGGTTGGTCCATGATAACCATTACACCAGGTCACATAATAACGATCTTCGATAAAACAAACACGTGGGTCATAGCCATAAAGCCATTCGCCTATTTCAGGATCATCGCATTCAAAACGAAGCGGTTCTTCATTAATTTGCCACTTTACACCGTCCTTGCTGAATCCAACGTGTAGCACCATCCGACGATTAGTATCGTCACAGCGGAACACTCCTGCATATCCATCTTCGAAAGGAACAACAGCACTATTGAAAATGCTATTGGATGTAGGCAATAGATCGCGTGGGATAATAGGATTGGCACTACAACGCCACATCGTCTCTTTACAACCCTCTGGGCGATCTTCCCAAGGCATATAAGGTAATGGATTACCTTCAATCTTTAATGTACTCATATTATATTAATTATTTTTATTTGATTGATTTCTTATCTGAATAGGTGAAAGGAACAAACCACGTAATCAGAAAGGCTGGAATAGTGGCCAATAGTACCACAATAAAGAATGTGCGATAACCCAACCAATCACTTACAAAGCCACTGATCGTACCGGGTATCATCATTCCTAGATTCATAATACCGCTGGCAAAAGCATAATGGGCCATCTGATGTTTGCCGGGAGCTATTTGTTGCATCATGAATAAGGTTAGCCCCACAAAACCGAAGCCATAACCGAAATATTCGAGAACAATGCCACCTCCTATGATCCACAATTGCTGGGGCTGATAAATAGCCAATAGCGTATATGCGAAGAATGGAAGATTGAAAACACAGCACAGAAAGAAGAGTGATTTCTTCAAACCCCGACGAGCAATATAATATCCCGCCAAAATGGAGCCTATAACAAAAGCCGCAGCGCCAAAAGTACCATAACAAGTACCTATCTCCTTTTCACTCATGCCAAGTCCCTGACTTGCTCGAGAAGCCTTGAGAAACAGTGGCACAATCTTCATAACGAATCCTTCGCAGAACCGATACAGAATGATAAAAAAGATATAATACAATATATGCTTTTTACGAAAGAAATCTGAAAGGACTTCTATCAATTCATGCCACACTTCGCGTCTTGTCTTACGAGTATCTGACGACTTTCCTCCCCGAGGTAACATCCTAATATGATACAGTCCCAGCAGCATCATAACAACACCACAAAGTAGCATCACAACCATCCAAGCAACAACATTGGCATGATGACGGCTTGCCACAATCTGAACAGCATCCATTTTGGATGTATCGCCCGTATAATAATCCATCAGAAAACCGGCAAGCATCACAAGTCCGCCAGAGGCAACAATCTTGGCAATATTATAAAAGGCTCCTTGCCAACCTATATACTTGGACTGATCTTCTGTAGAAAGTTCGGACATGTAAATACCGTCGGCAACGACGTCGTGAGTAGCTCCGCTAAAAGCGATGACGGCCATAAGCGCTATAGATACCGCAAAAAAATGAGGTAAATTAAGAGCTAAAGCGATGAGGCCAAAGACGATTCCGGTAGCTATTTGAGTTAGTACGGCAAAAAACTTTTTTGTACGATACATCTCTAGAAACGGGCTCCAAAGAGGCTTAAAAGTCCAGGGGAACATAATGAGAGAAGTCCAGAGCGCAATTTGCGAATCAGAGACGTCCAGTCCTTTGAACATTAATCCACTGACCATGTTGAGAACAACAAAAGGCATCCCCATGGCGAAATAAAGTGTAGGCACCCAAGTTATGGGACTTACTGTTTTCTTTTTAGTTTCCATTCAGAATTGGTTAATTTGGCTTTATTCTAGTATACTACAATTAAGATATTCAAAAGGAACACCCTACTCATTCTTTTTATTAATCATTAACGTTAAAAAAACAAATTGGGCTAATTAAACTCATACTTAATTAGCCCAAAAATTATGTTGATAAAGATTATTTCTTCAACTGATCCAGCACCGGAGCTTTGACTCCTACAAGCGTCTGTTGCTTTACATCATTTTGTTGTTCAAATATTTCAATGGTGTTTTCTCCTTTCTTCAAATAGCAACCCGGCAAATAGAGTGTTTGCTGCGGGCCCACCTTCCAATAGCGTCCAAGATTGATTCCATTTACAAAAACGATACCCTTTCCCCAATGTTGCATATCAAGGAAAGTATCTCCTACCGACGATACTTCGAAAGAAGCTCCGTAAACAACAGGATTGCCCTGAGCATAAGACGCAGCATACTTACTCAAATCGGGCATTTTATCCATAGGCAACTTGAACATCTGCCAACTGCCGGTAATTTCCATTCCATTAATCAACACAGGCTTAGTAATGCCCTTCAGATTATCGGTAATACGGGCACCATAATTAATTCGACCCATATTTTCTACCAAAATATCAAGTGTACCATTGAAAGGTATATCTATATCAATACTATCTTTATCGAACACTCTATTCAACTCTCCTACCTTTTTGCCGTTGACATAAACTAAAGCATAGTCGGCAATACCATCAACTTTCATCAATCCATTGATAGGCTGGTTGAAATGACGACGATAAAGTACATATCCATAACCCTGATTCAAGGCCTCAAAGGTCATTGGAGTATCGTTTTCAATAGGACTTTGCTTGTCAACGATATCGAATAGACTTACCGTTTTGGTCAATTTGATAGCAGGTATTTCGATAACCGGAATCTGTTTTGGAATCTCAGGTACATTGTATTTCACATATTTCTTCATCAAATCACGAAGAATACTATATTTCGGAGTTGCCCATCCAGCCTCACTAATCGGAGCATCGTAATCGTAGCTCGTCAGATCGGGTTGGATATTTGTTGCATTACTAAAATTGGCACCTGCTGTAAAGCCAAAATTAGTACCACCATGTATCATATAAAAATTAAAATTAATGCCGTTTTGTAGAAAAGGCTCTATCTCTTTCACAATGTTTTCGGGTTTAACCTTCGGAAAAGGTTCGGCCCAATGTGACAACCAGCCGGGATAATATTCGGCCACCATGTATGGACCAACACCACCATGATACTCATTAACAGCCTTTTTCAAATTTGCGATATTGCCTTCTCCATTGGCCGTAGGTAGAGCCCCCTCTATACAACCTCCCTTAAACAGCCAACTGCCGTCCGACGTAAACATCGGAATATCAAAACCGGCATCAAGTAATTGTTGACGAATGGCAGCACTATATTTTTTATGTTGATCCAACGAAATATCAGGGCGTTGCGCAACATAAGAACCAAACTCATTCTCAGCTTGGACCATAATAATGGGCCCTCCATGAGTAACCTGTAAATCGCGAATTTGATCTGCAAGCTGGTTAATATATACACGACAAGAATCCAAGAAAGGCTTATTATTAGCACGAATAACTAAATCTTTGACGTTTTGAAGCCACCAGGGATAGCCCCCAAACTCCCACTCGGCGCAACAATATGGACCAGGGCGAAGAATTACCATCAAACCTTCTTCGGCTGCAGTCTTGACAAAAGCACGTAAGTTATGATTATCTGTTTTCCAATCCCAAACACCGGGAGCCACCTCTTGGTAATTCCAAAATATATAACAAGTCAAAGCATTCAGCCCCATTGCTTTCATCATTTTCATGCGGTGGCGCCAATAAGCAGCAGGAACACGGGCAGGATGCATTTCGCCCGAATGAATTTGAACAGCCTTGCCATCATATACAAAATTACCATCTTTAATAACAAAAGAATGTTTCGCTTTTTGAGAAAAAGCAGATATACTAATCAAAGCTAATACCACGGAAAGGAGAAGAAGTTTGATTCTTTTCATAAACATTTTGTATTTATTTTTTAATAGGTAGAATAATAAGTTAGTAATAATCTTCACTTTATATGAGTAACAAATGTACTGAATTTAATCATAACCCTTCATATTTTCGCCAAACATTTAATACTCTTTTAAGAAAACACACGATCGCAACTTTGAAATTAAAAAAGAAAGGGCTGCCACCGGCAGCCCATATCTATTATTAAGTCTTATGAAAAATTGAGAGAAGAAGCTTCACAGCTTCAAGTTTGTTTTAATTAAGCACACTAACTATATTTTTAAGCAAATGAAAATATATCTTTTTTAAACTAAGAACGCTTCTGCTTCATCGAACGGGCAAGTTCTGAAATAAACTCATCGCTCATGATTCCAGTAAAATTAATAACTGAAAAAGCCTTCCTATAATTGGTCAACATAACCATCTCCACAATAGATCCTTTATGCCTTCTAACCATTATGCGGCTCTCACCAAAAAGGTCTTTTGAAGAAAAATACGGATCAAACCGATTAGCATTTTTCTCAATAACCTTTAGAGCCTCCTGATAATAACGTGCAGCCCTCACTTTAGAGGTAATAAGCTGCATACTCTTCAGGTTGGAGATAACGTCTGCCATTTTCTCATCCTTCTCTACCGCATCGACCTTCAATATCTGTTTCATCATCGTAGGACTAATCGTAATACACGTCAAATTAGCATCCTTTTTATGCTCTGCCATAAAACGAGTAGCGAAATCCTGTGCCATTGCCGTCACAGAGAGAATTGTCATCAATAAAGTCAAAAGAACACTCTTCATATTATTCATTCATCACCGAGTCCGTTGCCGCTTTGCAAATACTATCAGCAGAATTCTGGTTATTTGATTTACTAATTTCATCAGAAAGGATCAACAATGCCGAAGAAACCTTTTTGTAAGCAACATTCGGATCATCATAAGTATCCCGATAATTATTATAATTATAATCGAGCGCATCATTATGAAACAACGAACGTTGGGCAACGTTTCCTAACATTAAGAAAACTGTCACAACGGCTGCGGCACGAAAGAGGGGCTTGAAACGGCTGACTAACGAAAGGCGCTTTGCCTTTACAACCGAACCTTCAACTTTACTTAACATCCGAGCATCAAAATCTGCTCCCAAGCCTTCAATCTGTTGTTCCTTTTGATAAACAAATAATTCTCTATAAGGCAATAACCCTGCTGGAACTTCACCATTAGTGAAGAAATCACGCAATGCGTTTTCCTCTGCAAGAGAGGTTTCACATTGCCAATAACGTTCCAACAATTGTTCTATATTCTTATAATCCATATCCGTCTATCGCTAAATATTGTTCTTTTACTTTTTGTCGTGCTCTGAACAGCGTCACTTTTACTTGTTCTTCTGTCAGTCCCATGACTTTTGCTATTTCTTTATAATTTTTCCCTTCGATATCTCGGAGCTGTAAAGCTGTCCGTTGTTTCTCAGGAAGTTTATTAATCAATCGGTGGATCAACTCCAACCTTTCAGTCTGTACCAAGAGATTATAAGGGCCTGATGCATCAGTCGCTTGTTCCATCTCGGGAGTCAATTCTAAGTTCTTTGCATCCATCTTTTGGCTCCGATCAATTGCCAAATTTCGAGCAACTGTCATACAAAAAGCCTCTATCGAATCGAACTTAGACCACTCGCCTTTCCTACTCCATACCCTTAACATAGTATCCTGCACGACATCTTCAGCTTCTGCTCTATTAAGAGTAATCCGAAGAGCCAATCGAAAGAGTTTATCTTTCAATGGCAATATGTCTTTTCGGAAGCTAATTTCTTGCATCTCTATAATAATGACGGTTGATGAATAGAAAAGTTACAGCCGAAAGGCTTTTTTTTGGAATTATTTTTTAATATGAGTTCCGCCCGCAATATTAATGGCTGAAGCAGAAGTAATTAATACTTCTGTTACACCTGCATTAATAGCAGCAAATGCGTTCTCTAATTTTGGAATCATCCCCCCTTGAATAACTTTTTCTGTGATGAGAGATTGAAATTCTTTGTAACTGATGGAAGGAATAACGCTGTTATCATCATTTTCATCACGCAACACACCGGATTTCTCAAAACAGTACATTAGAGTGACAGCAAAATAAGGAGCAAGAGCCTTGGCTGTTTCACCAGCTATCGTATCAGCGTTGGTATTCAATAGATGTCCTTCGCCATCATGAGTTAGAGGAGCCATGACGGGGACAATACCCTTGCTAATTAAATCAGATAGAATAACAGCATCAACTTTTTTCACATCTCCTACAAAGCCGTAGTCTAAATCTTTTATAGGACGTTTCACTGAACAAATTACATTCATATCTGCGCCAGTCAAACCCAAAGCGTTGATATTCATTCCCTGCAACCTAGCTACCACATTCTTGTTCACTAACCCGCCATACACCATAGTAACAATCCGAAGCATAGCCTCATCGGTAATGCGACGGCCACCAACCATTTTACTTTCAACGCCAAGCATAGCAGCAAGTTTGGTCGCCGATCGTCCCCCACCATGAACAAGGATTTTTTTGCCTTTTATTGCAGCAAAATCAGACAATAGCAGTTGGAGAGAAGTATCATCCTCGACGACCTTCCCTCCGACCTTAATAATTGTGAGCTTTTCTTTCATTCTTTATTTTGAATAATATTTACATTTATTCCAAATAAGTATAGCCATACAAACCGCTACGGTAATTAGATAGAAACTCTTTCCCTTCTTCCAGCGAAATCTTCCCTTCTTTCACCGACTTGGTAACCCATGTTTCAAGAGTTCTCACTAATCGCTTCGGGTTATACTGAACGTAGTCAAGAACCTCGGCAACGGTCTCTCCATCAATAATCTGTTCAATCGTATAACACTTCTCGTTGACAGATACATGAATAGCATTAGTATCGCCAAATAAATTATGCATATCGCCAAGTATTTCTTGATAAGCCCCGACAAGAAACACCCCTATAAAATAAGGTTCTTTATTTTTAAAATTATGTATAGGCATAAAATCACTGACACCTTTAGGCGATATAAAATTGGCTATCTTGCCATCAGAGTCACAAGTAATGTCTTGCAATGTTGCCGAACGATCGGGCTTCTCATCGAGACGCTGTATAGGCATAATAGGAAATATCTGATCAATAGCCCATGAATCCGGCAGCGATTGAAAAATAGAGAAATTGCAAAAATATTTGTCAGCAAGAAGTTTTGACAACCCACGAAATTCATCGGGAGCATGTTTCATTCCTTTAGCTATAACATTTACTTCACGGGTGATAGACCAATAAAGTCGCTCTATTTTGGCGCGAGTTTCAAGATCCACCAATCCATGACTAAACAAATCCAATGCCTCTTCACGAATTTGTTGAGCATCATGCCAGTCTTCATACATCCTGCTTTGATTCAGAGTATCCCATATATTGTACATTTCCTGCAGCAGTTCATGGTCCTCTTTAGTCACCTCTTCATCATCATCCCATTCGGGCAAAGATGCCGTTTCAAGCACTTCACAAATCAAAACCGAATGATGAGCGGTAAGCGCCCTACCGCTTTCTGTAATAATATTGGGGTGAGGTACGTTATTCTTATCACTCACATCGACAAGAGTGGAGATCGAGTCGTTAACATATTCCTGCAATGAATAGTTAACACTGCTTTCACTACTTGACGAACGTGTTCCATCATAGTCTACCCCCAATCCACCTCCAATATCAACAAACTGAATAGCAAAACCCAAAGAATAAATCTGAACGTAGAATTGAGCCGCTTCGCGAAGCGCTGTCTTTATACGTCTGATCTTTGTCACCTGGCTGCCGATATGAAAATGAATTAACTTAAGGCAGTCTTTCATTTCTTTTTCTTCCAAGAAATTAAGAGCTTCAAGCAATTCACTCGAAGTCAAACCGAACTTACTGGCATCGCCACCCGACTCTTCCCATTTACCACTACCCGAAGAAGCCAATTTAACACGAATACCTATATTAGGACGAACATTCAATTGCTTTGCCATTTTAACAATGAGCTTCAACTCGTTCATCTTTTCGACGACCAGAAAGATACGCTTACCCATCTTTTGAGCCAATAATGCAAGCTCTATATAGCTCTCGTCTTTATAGCCGTTACAAATAATAAGCGAGTCGGTATCTGCATTGACAGCAATGACAGCGTGAAGTTCAGGCTTAGAGCCAGCTTCCAATCCAAGATTGAATTTTTTCCCGTGACTGATTATCTCTTCGACAACAGGACGCATCTGATTCACTTTAATCGGATAGATAATAAAGTTTTGAGCTTTATATCCATATTCTTCCGATGCTTGTTGAAAACACTTTGCGGTCGCTTCAATACGATTATCCAAAATATCGGGAAAACGTATCAACATAGGAGCCGTTACATCCCGCAACGCCAATTCGTCAACAAGATCTTTAAGGTCTACCCCGACACTACCTTGACGGGGGGTGACTTCAACATGTCCTTTTTCGTTAATAGCAAAATAGGGAGCTCCCCATCCATTAATATTGTAAAGTTCCTCGGAATCTTCTATGCGCCATTTTCTCATTTTATACGATTCTATTATTATTGATTATTAATTTGCAAAAGTAGATATTAATTATGAATAAATCAATGAGTTATATTTAAAAGTTGTTGCAATCTGCAAACAGATTCCACCACTTGAGTTTTGGTCTCCAGACGGCTACCATCAAAAACGTATTTAGCTTGATTATAAATAGGCAGACGTTTCTCTAATGAGGACATGATAAACTCTCTTAATTCTTCATCTGATTTTCCTTTTATCATAGGACGATTCATCGAAGCAATTTTCAACCTAACAAGCAAAACTGATTGGTTTACATTCAAAAAAACCGTCTCTCCCTGGGTATTCATATAGTCCATATTACCACAAAAACAAGGTGTACCACCACCCGTAGCAATGACCACATCTTCAAATTCGCCCACCTCATGAAGCGCATTACGTTCCAATTCTCGAAAAGCAGCCTCACCTCGTTCGGCAAATAATTGAGAGACAGTCTTATGGAAACGTTCCTCAATATACCAATCAAGATCTACAAACGACAAATTGATTACCTTAGCAAAAGCCTTTCCCAAGGTCGTTTTACCGGCTCCCATATAACCCACTAAAAAGATTCGAATCATCTTACCGATATAATTTGGTACAAAATTAATGATTCCAACGAAATTCGTTGTATCTTTATCCGATAAATTAGGATTTTCATGGGAAAACAGAAATATTATGTAGTCTGGGAAGGATTAGATCGGGGTATTTATACCAATTGGACTGATTGTCTGTTACAGACAAAAGGCGTAAAAGGAGCGAAATATAAATCTTTCGATTCCTTAGAAGAGGCGCAACGCGCTTTCGCGGCTTCCCCATCAGATTTTATCATCAAAAAAGAAAATCAGCGTCCCATTCCATCGGGAGAGAGAGTACTACCAGCTGAAGTTGAACAAAACAGCCTTGCGGTAGACGCCGCCTGTAGCGGAAATCCAGGAAAAATGGAATATAGAGGAGTACACATTGCTAGCGCCCAAGAAATTTTCCACTTTGGTCCGATGTTCGGGACAAACAATATCGGCGAATTCCTCGCCATTGTTCATGGACTAGCACTAATGAAACAAAAAAAAATTGATCTCCCCATTTATAGCGACAGCGTTAATGCCATCAAGTGGGTAAAAGCAAAAAAATGTCGCACTAAACTAGTACAAAGCGCTAAAACAAAAGAATTGTACAACTTGATAGTTCGTGCCGAAGCATGGCTCAAGAACAATACCTATACCACCCGCATTATGAAATGGGAAACATCCAAATGGGGAGAAATTCCCGCAGATTTCGGTAGAAAATAACGATTGAATTCTAAAGACACTACCATGTATATAAAGAGATGAAATGAATTAAAAATTACTCCTTTCAAAGCATGAAGCGACAATCTACAACAGGCTTCTCTGTTTTCTGAAGAATATTCTTAAATTCGGGCCATGCTGTAGTAATCACAAAGACATCTGCATCTTCAAGCAGTTTAGCATAGTCAGTATAATAAGACATCTGCAAAGAATAATGGGCTTTGAATTCATCATTAGCCACCGGATCGTAACCTAAGACATTATTATAACCTGACTCTATAAGCTTGGCAATAATCTTAGCACTAGGTGCATCTCGAACATCATCCGAGCACGGTTTGAACGAAAGGCCCAATATTCCTATCTTCAGCGATTTATTAGACACTCCAATAACTTTCTGGATACGATCGACGATATAACGAGGCATAGCATCGTTAGTATCAATAACGTTTTTCAGTATCTGGGCATCAAAACCTACCGTTTTAGTAACCGAGTAAAGAGCATTGGTATCTTTTGGCAAACAATAACCTCCATAACCGCAACCCGGATAAACATAAGACGCCATATCACACCCGCCCCAACGTTTATCCAAATGAAGGATTCGAAAAGCCTGAGCAATATCAATCCCCCCTATAGTATCCGCTACAACGGACATTTCATTAGAATAACTAATAAGTGTGGCAAGTAGTGTATTCGAAAGATATTTAATGAATTCACCGGTATTGAGAGAGACACAAAAGACGGGCATCGGCTGAGAAATATAGATGCGTCGGACAACAGCCTCGGACTTCTTATCGCTTACACCAAGTACAATACGATCGGCTTTCATAAAATCATCCCAACAGTGCCCTTCTCGAAGAAATTCGGGATTATTGGCAACACCATACTGATCACCGGGAGTGATTCCCTTACTTGCCAAATAAGGTATTATTTTTTGTTCGGTAGTAGAAGGCGGAATCGTAGATTTGACAACCAACACTCTAAAACGATCGTCATTGACAGATTTGAGCGTTTGATCAATAGCAGCAAGCAAGTAAGTAATATCTGCCTGCCCGTCTTTACCATAAGGTGTACCAACACAATAATAGACGCAATCGCTTTGAGCAACAGCGTTCGCTAATTTTTCCGTTGAAATGGGATGAAAACGATTATTTATATGGCGTTTCAAAGCTTCGTCCAATCCCGGTTCCAAGAATGGCAATTTACCCGATTTTATCGTATCCAAACGCTTTTGATTGATTTCCACGCCATAGACTTCATGCCCATATTCGGCAAAACCTAAAGCTGTAGTAAGCCCCACAAAACCTAATCCGAAAACAGTAATTACCATTTGTATTCGCCCTCCTCTGATTCTTTAATAAACGTCAGAAACCTTTTAACACCATTGTCAACAGATATAGAAGGCTGATATTTCAAGATACGCCTAGCCTTATCAATACTGGGGCAACGGCGTTGAGGGTTATTGGTCAAATAATCTTTGTCTGCCGAAGTAGCATAAATCACCTTGCCTGTATAGCCAAATACCTCCTTACCCACTTCAGCATATATTTCGGCTAGCTGAGAGATACTTATTTCGGGTGATTCGATGCCTATATTAAAGAAATCATAACTTCCATGAAGCAATATCTTAAGATAACCGTTAATAGAATCGGCAATATAACAAAAAGTACGAGTAGGCGAACCGTTGGATAGAATTTCGATGTCTCTATTCTCCTTTATAGCCAAAGCAAAATCGGCAGGAACACGTTTATCATTGATGCGCATGCCAGGACCATAATTATTGAATGGACGGGCAACTCCAATCGGCATATTGTACTTTTCTGCAAAAAGCATACACATTGTTTCACCAAAACGTTTCGACTCATCATAGCAAGCTCTGGGACCGGTAGCACAAACATACCCATAATAATCTTCAGAAGTAGGCACATGCGCAGCATCAGGATTACCATACAATTCACTTGAGGAATAAAAGAGAAAACCTTTAATAGACTTTTCTTTATAAAAGTCGAACAATGAACGAAGCCCCCAAATATTAGCATCAAGCGTCTCGATAGGATACTGACGATAGAACATAGGAGAAGCGATAGAAGCCATATGTATAATAAAATCAGCCTTGTCTGCTCCCTCAATATCTTCAATCCGATCTTTAATTATATCAAACTTCTGAATATTAAAAATATGATCGCATTGCAATTTCTCAATCCATTGAGGATAACCCAACATAAAATTGTCTAATGCTATTACTTTCTTTATTCCCAATACCTCAGCCTTATTTTGAAAGAAGTGCATGAAATAATAACCTAAAAAACCCGCACAACCAGTAATAAGAATAGTAGAATTTCTTAACTTCTCTTTTTCTTGCTGTGAAAGACCATTTAACGTATGGTCAAAATCTTCATTTAAAACAGATAACATGATTATATATTTTTTTCCATTACCATTTTATAAAGCCTGCATATCATTAAGTCGCTTATAATAGCCATTCAATTCAAGCAGTTCATCATGGCGCCCTCGTTCTACTATTTCACCTTCGTAAATGACACAAATTTCGTCAGCATTCTTAATAGTCGAAAGGCGATGGGCAATAGCTATAGTGGTACGAGTCTTCATGAGACGCTCCAACGCTTCTTGAACCAAACGTTCGGACTCAGTATCAAGAGCAGAAGTTGCCTCGTCGAGAATCAGAATAGGAGGATTTTTCAAAATAGCCCGAGCAATACTGATACGTTGGCGTTGACCTCCGGAAAGTTTGCCACCCCTATCACCTATGTTGGTATCATAACCGTTCTCTGTTTCCATAATAAAATCATGGGCATTAGCAATCTTCGCAGCCTCTTCAACTTGTTCTTGAGTGGCGTTTTGCACACCAAATGCGATATTATTAAAGAACGTATCGTTAAAAAGGATAGCTTCCTGATTGACATTACCGATCAAGCTACGAAGTTCGGAAATGTACAAATCTCTAATATTGATACCATCCAACAAAATTTCTCCCTTTTGAACGTCATGATAGCGAGGCAATAAATCGACTAAAGTAGATTTTCCAGATCCTGACTGACCGACCAAAGCAATCGTCTGTCCTTTCTTTATATGCAAATTAATGTGCTTCAAAACCTCGCGTTTACCATCATAGCTGAAAGATATATCCTTAAATTCAATTGTACTTTTCAATTCGTTAACATGTATCGGTTGGGCAACCTCAAGAATAGAATTCTCGGCCATCAGTATCTTGTCAACACGTTCCATCGAAGCAAGTCCTTTCGGAATATTATACGAAGCTTTAGAAAACTCTTTTAATGGATTAATAATACTATAAAGAATCACCAAATAAAAAATAAAGGTTGGTGCATCTATTGCAGAGTTATCGCTCAATATAAGCGACCCTCCAAACCATAATACAAAAACAATAAGTACTGTACCAAGGAACTCACTCATAGGATGAGCCGACGATTGCCGGATACTAACTTTATTCAACTCCAAGCGATACTGATTACAACATTCTACAAACCGCCCGGACATCTTCTTCTCTGCGACGAAAGCTTTGATAATGCGAAGTCCTCCAAGCGTTTCTTCAACCTGAGACATCGTATCACTCCACTTATTTTGCGCAGACAAAGACTGACGTTTCAGCTTGCGGCCAACCCTTCCCATCACCCATCCCATTCCAGGTAATACCAATATAGTAAAAAGAGTGAGCTGCCAACTAGTAACAAGCAAAGTAGCAAAATACATCAAAATAAGAATTGGATTCTTAATCAACATATCCAACGAACTGGTAATAGAATTCTCTATTTCGTTGACATCGCCACTCATTCGAGCTATTATATCGCCTTTACGCTCTTCTGAGAAAAAAGCAAGAGGAAGATTCAATATCTTCTTATAGAGTTTGACCCTGATATCCCGAACCACTCCGGTACGAATAGGAATCATTACTGCCGAAGAAGCAAAATAGGCACCCGTTTTCATCAACGTCATTATAGCCAAAAAGATGCCCAACACAAGCAATGCAATTGAAGGGCCATGCAACTGGATAAGTTGTTCTATATAATAATAGAAGTTATTGACAGCTACGGCTTTAATATCCCCAGAGCCCCATTCCATGTAAGTATAGACTTTAGTATCCATCTTAAACAGAATCTGCAAAATAGGAATAAGAAGAGTAAAAGAAAAAATATTCAATACTGCCGAGAGCAGATTGAGGAGTAGCGACCAGATTAAATACTTCTTATAGGGAGGCACGAACCGTCGCAGTACCTGTAGAAATTCCTTCATCAGCGAAAATTATTTTATTGACGGCACAAAGATAAGTTAAATAATTGATTAAAATTTACTTTTAGTTCCGCATTTCACTTTAAATTTATACATTTGCGAAACTTAAACAATTGCGTCCTAGCACTAGAGGACCCCAAATTTACTATCGATTATGGCCACTTATGACATTCGACCTTTGCAACTTCGCATGCTAAAAATACTACTTGCTTTTGATAGTGTATGTAAAGCTCATAATTTGCATTACTGTATTATGGCAGGCACAATGATTGGAGCTATCCGACATAAAGGTTTCATTCCATGGGACGACGATATGGACGTGGGTATGCCCCGCCCCGATTACGAGAAATTTATTGCGCACTGCAAAGAATGGATGCCAACTCCTTATGAATTTGTCTGTGGAGAAAACGATGAAGTATACCCATTACCTTTTGGCAAAATTCAAGATGCAAGTACAACACTCATTGAAAGAAAGCATTTAAGTTATTTAGGTGGAATTTATGTCGATATTTTCCCCCTTGATGGAGTTCCTACCAATACTTGGAAAAGACGAATGCACTATGCAACTTACGAATTTTATAAGCAAGTGCTTTATTTGCTGTGCCGTGATCCTTATAAGCATGGTCATGGGCCGAGTTCGTGGATTCCATTACTTTGCCGCAAATTATTTACTCTGAAAAGTGTTCAGTCGAGAATAAGACGCATTTTAAATAAATACGATTACGACAAATGCGAATTAGCTGCCGACTACACGGACGGACTAAGAGGGGTCATGAGCAAAAGAATAAACGGGAATTACGCTCCTTACAAATTTGAGGGCGAAACGGTAGAAGGCATTAAACTTTATGATGAATACCTCACCCAAATTTATGGCGACTATATGCAAATTCCGAAAGGAGATCATCAACGCCAGCATAATTTTTACTATTTGGACTTAAACAAGCCTTATCGAGAATATAGAGAACAATGAAAATTGGTTTTGACGGCAAACGTGCCATGTTTAATTTTACCGGATTAGGAAATTATAGCCGGTATATATTGGAAATACTCAGCGAGTATTATCCAGAAAACGAATATGACGTCTTTGTTTCGAAGCACAGAGACAATAAGCGTTTAGATAATTTATTAACAGAACATCCGGAAATAAAGATGATGTATGCCAATTCTTTCGGCAAACGATTACCAGCTTTATGGCGCACATACGGTATTATCAAGCAACTGAAAGAATCGGAAATTGATATCTACCATGGATTAAGCAACGAGCTGCCTGCAAACATAAAAAAAAGCGGTATTAAAACAGTCGTAACGATTCACGATTTAATATTCTTACGTTTTCCGGAATGTTATCCGCTTATAGACCGTAAAATATATGCTTATAAATTTCATAAAGCATGTATCAATGCCGACCATATTATTGCTGTAAGTGAGTGCACAAAGGCAGATATTATGAATTTCTATAAGATTCCGGAAGATAAAATATCGGTGGTTTATCAAGGATGCGACCGTTCTTTTACAGCTCCTGCTAATGAAGAAAAAAAGAAAAGCGTTCGAGACAAATACCAATTACCAGAACGCTATATACTAAATGTGGGGAGCATTGAGAAACGAAAGAATGTTCTTCTAGCTGTTAAAGCGATGCAAAAATTACATTCAGATTTTCATCTGGTTATAGTAGGTCATCGTACTGAGTATGCCAATGAAATAGAAAAATATGCTGCTTCCAATGGACTAAAAGACCGTATTCACATCAAAGACAATGTTTCTTTTGCAGACCTTCCAGCAATATACCAACAAGCTGAACTATTTATTTATCCCTCTATTTACGAAGGATTTGGAATCCCCATAGTAGAAGCGTTGAATTCGAGTATACCAATCATTGCAACAAAAGATTCATGCCTTGAAGAAGCTGGCGGTCCATCTTCCTTTTATGTGGAATCTGATGACGTAGAGGGCCTTATTAATGCGGCAACTCAAATATTGTACAGTCCGACACTCCAAACTAAAATGGCAAAAGAAGGAAAAGAATACGCTGAGCGATTTTCAGAAAAGAGGCAGGCAGATATCTTGATGAAACTCTATCAAAAAGTATATAATTCGTAGAAGAAATCACTAAGATTCTTATTCAGTCCAAGGTGCCTTTCCCGAACTCCAAAGATTATTAAGATAATCCCTGTCTCGAACTGTATCCATACATTGCCAAAATCCCTCATGGCAATAAGTCTTCAGTTCGCCATCGGCAGCTAATTTCTCGAGAGGCTCTTTCTCAAAAACAGTTGAGTCGTCTTTAATATAATCGAATACCTTATAATTTAAAACAAAGAATCCACCGTTAATCCAGCCTTGATTAATCTGCGGTTTTTCTTTAAAAGCACGTACAAAATGGTCTTTATCTATTGTTAGTTCACCAAAACGAGCTGTCGGATGCACAGATGTGACCATTGCTAACGCTCCGCTCCTTTTATATTCCTCAACCAGTTGAGCAATATTGACATCCGATACAGCATCCCCATAAGTGACCATAAAATCATCCTTGCCAATTAAATCTTTCAACCGAAGAATGCGCCCCCCCGTCATTGATGATTCTCCCGTATCAATCAACGAAACAACCCAGTCTTTGGGCCGTTCATTGATATAATCTATTTTATTATTTCTCAGATTAATCGTAAAATCATTACTCAAAGTATAATATCTTGAGAAATAATTCTTTATAGTATCACCTTTATAGCCAAGAGCTATAATAAATTCTTTATATCCATAATAGGCATAATGGTTCATAATGTGCCACAAGATAGGCTTATTACCGATTTCTACCATCGGCTTCGGAATCAGTTTAGTATACTCCGACAAACGCGTGCCAAATCCGCCAGCCAAAATAACAACTTTCATAGCATCTATAGATTATTAATAATAGAACAAATAAATTCGACATCCGAATCAGAAAGTTCCGGATGCATCGGTATTGTCAATATCTTCGAATAAATATCTTCTGTGATAGGCAAAGCATAAGATGTTTTGAAGTAACTCAGCAAATGGTTAGGACGATACTGAATGCCGAATTGAATCTCTTTTTCTGTGAATATTTGCATCAGTTTCTCTCTCTTTCCATTCAATACCAATATAGGAAATATATGAGGAATGGTATCTTCATAATTCATCGGGATCAATTGAATCGTTGGATTTCCAGAGAGTAATGTTGTATAAGTCTTGGCTATATGACGACGGCGAGGTGCAAACTCGGCATCAAAGCGCTTTAGCTGAACGATTCCTATAGCCGCAAAGATATTGCTCATGTGATACCTGTAACCTTGATCAGTCACATCAAACACCCAGCTTCGTTCTCCTTTATACCTTTTCTCAGAATCCTTACAGACTCCTAACAAACGAGCATCACTTACTTTCTGAAGAACTTCCGGATCGGCCGAAAAGATGGCTCCCCCCTCACCAGATGTTATATTTTTGATTCCATCAAAACTAAAACAAATAATATCGCCAAAAGAGCCGATTTTACGATGATTCGATATGCAACCAAAAGCATGAGCAGCATCCTCTATTATTCTCAAATGATGTTTTTTTGCAAATTCTTGATAGGCATCAACCATGGTAACATTGCTGGCATAATACACAGGCAAAATCAATTTTGTTTTGGGCGTTATCCGTTTCTCCGCATCATCCAGATCAAGCAATAATGAAATAGGATCGACTTCACAACTAATCGGGACACAACCAGCGCCAGTAATGGCCTGATAAGTTGAAACAAAAGTAAACGAAGGAACCAAAACCTCGTCACCAGGCTTAGTTACTGCCTGAATAGCCAGATGCAAGGCAGCAGTCCCACTATTAACACAAACACAATGATATTCACCTCCAATATATGCTTCGAGATCTTTCTCAAAAAGGTTTACTACAGCTCCCATCCCTAAATAGCCAGAATCTTCTATTACGCGAGCCACAGCCTCGGATTCTAACTTACCGACAACAGATTTTGATAATCTAATCATAACTATTATTTATTAGCCGTTTCTTTTATCTAAATGGCGTATTTATATTACAGTCTCAAAATTACTACAATTTTAGCACAATACATTCTCAAAAAAACAATATTTCGCTTGGACAACTAAAATTCGTCACAACTACTTTACTATCTTCAATTCATTCATCAAATTACTTGCTTTGCCGTATTTATCTATTAAAAAAAGAACATATCTGATATCTACACCTATACAGCGCTGTAAACTGGGTTCATATTTCAAATCACTACTCATCGCTTCCCAGTTTCCATCAAAAGCAAGTCCTATTAGTTGACCTTTTTTATTGAACATGGCACTTCCTGAATTACCTCCGGTAATATCATTATTTGAAATAAAACAGACATTCATCGAACCAGATTTATTGGCATAACGTTCAAATTTCTGATCTTCAAGTAACTTCAGCAAATCCGGTTTTATAGAAAAGTCATGGTCTCCTTTATGATCTCTGACCTTATCCAAAAGGCTTTGAGACGTAGTATAATAGTCATTTTTCATTCCATCTGGAGAATAATAACTACATATAGTACCATAGCTCATCCGCATAGTAGAATTAGCATCTGGATAAGAGTGTTTATCATAATCCATACGACGAATAGCCGCTGTAAGCTCCCTCTCATCTTTGCTGATAACCATGGAAGGTTTATAAATGCTATACCCCATTTCAAGAAATTTGACAGCCAAATCGGTGCTTAATAAAATGGCAGGATCCTTCATTATCTCATAAGTTGAATCGCGATTTAAGAAACGTTGCAGCCCCTTTATTGATTTCAATTGAGATTTGGCATATAAAGAATCGACAAAAGCACTTTCCGAAGAATAGCTCTTTTTTATATCTTTATAAACGTCAGGTAAAAATGCCGTATCCACCGAACAACGGTATTTTGCCAACAACGCTTTGAAGACCTTCTTGTCTAACTCTATATCATAACTTTTATACCGATTGACAATGTCTTCCAATCCTGATTTTACTTGCTTATCACTAGCATTAAAATCGAAATTCATAATTTGCATGGCAAGCTGTAACAACTCGGGGCCATTAAAAAAGGTCTCTACAAAATAGGCTTGTGCTTTATTAAATAAAGCCCTTTCCTTATATGCCGCAGCAAGCTCCGAAAGCAGATTCACATTTTTCTGCTCATCTTTATGGCCAAGAATCCATTGATGAAGAGCTGATTCTATTTTTTGACGACTTTCAATAATCTTAAGTCGATCTACCGCCTTATTCATACCTATGCTATTCTTCCAATAATTAGAACATTCGCTGTATTTTGAAGCATATTCCATACGGATTTGTTGACTATCATTCATGGCCTGTTTCCATATTCCCAATTTCACTCCCCGCACATCAATCATTGACTGATGAGCATTTTTATCCATTTCATCAATGCCATAAGAAGATAAATAACGTTCTGTAGCACCGGGATAGCCCATGGTCATACTAAAGTCTCCTTCATCATAACCAGCCAAAGAAATCGGTACGGAATAGTCGGGATGATATGGCACATTGTCTATAGAATAATCTGCCGGGCGATTATTTTTATCCGCATAAATACGAAACACACAGAAATCACCTGTTTGCCTGGGCCAAACCCAATTATCAGTATCCCAACCAAACTGCCCCACAGAAGATGGAGGAGCAAAGACCAATCTAACATCAGTGAAGGTCCTGTAAACAGAAAGACTATATTCTGTACCTCCATAATAAGTATCAACTTCTGCTGTCAGAGTCGAATCTTTAGAAGAGACTTCTTTAGAAATAACGCTTTTTATAGAATCCACCGCAAAATCCCTTTGCTGTTCTGTCATATCGGGCTTAACAGCTTTAAGAACCTTGCCTGTCACGTCTTTGGTATAAAGCAAGAAGCGTACAAAAAGCTCTGGATTCGGAAGCTCTTCTTTGAAAGAGTGAGCGACAAAACCGTTTTCCAGATAATTGTGTGCCATCGAAGAATGCTGTTGAACACTATTTAAACCGCAATGATGATTAGTAAAGACCAAACCATCGGAAGAAACGACAACACCGGAGCAAAAGCCTCCGAAACTTACAATTGCATCCTTTAATGATGGACTATTTGTACTATACAATTGCTTATATGGTAACAGAAAGCCCATTTTACACATTGTTTGATAGGTTACTTTATTAAGCTGTGAAAGTAACCACATTCCTTCATCAGCCCGTGCATAAGATGATACAAAAAGGATGCTCAAGGCTATGATTCTAAATTTCTTCATAAAATGGTCTCTTACTTTTATCAATTGCATCAAAGTAGTTCTTTGTGAAGAACCAACATCATTATTTCTTCTTAAAAAGACGATTGAGCACCGGTATTTCACTCAAAGCCACGTCGTGCTTTACCATGTAGGCTATAAATACAAACAAGAGGAAAGTACGGAAAATCAGTCGCAATACAACCGAATTTATAGGGACCAATTCGCCCAAAGCATATAAAACAATAGTCAGCAGAGTATATGTAAAAATACTCTTTAAGGGATAATTGATGGGATAATATTTCTGCCCAACAAAATAAGATAAAAGCATGGCAACAGCATAACCGGCAAAACCCGACCATGCACAAGCCATATATCCATAATCCGGAATAAAAATAATATTGATTGCGACCAAGACAAAGCACCCTATTCCCGAGAAATAAGCACCCCAAATTGTCTTATCTATCAATTTGTACCAAAAAGAAAGATTAAAATAGATACCCGTCATAATAGCAGCAGCCATTACAATAGGAACGACTTTGAGCCCTTCCCAATAATCACGCCCGATAATATGTTTCAGAATATCCATATAAGCCATTACAACCAAAAAAGCCAAAAGCGTGAAAATAATAAAGAACTTCATCGCTTTTGCATAAGTTGCCCGATTATCTTTATCGCGACTTTTGCCAAATACAAAAGGCTCGTAAGCATAGCGAAAAGCCTGAGTTATCATCGCCATAATCATCGCGATCTTGCTGGCGGCCCCAAAAATACCCAATTGCATGTCGACATCAGGCTTTTTGTAGACATAACGGAATAAAATGACACCAGCTGTCTGATTCAGTATTCCGGCAATGCCAAGGATCAAAATAGGCCAACTGTAGCTCATCATCCGCTTAAGCAAACTCCAATTGAACTGATATTTAAGCCCCAAAAGCTCACGGTACAAGAAAAGCACCATTGTTACCGAACAGAACAAATTAATATAAAACACATATCCGACGCCCACCTTAGGATCATATATTGCGCCTATCGCATTTGGATATTTAGCATATAATGCAGGCAAAGCTATGTAGTACACAAGATTCAACACGATAAGCATCATAATGTTGATAATCTTAAGATAAGCAAATTTAAGAGGACGCTTCTGATAGCGAAGATAGGCAAAAGGTATAGCCGTAAAAGCATCAAAAGCAACACATACAGCCATTACCCCTATATAATCGGAATGATCGGAATAGCCCATTACACCGGCTATAGAAGGCAAAAAACCTAATACCAAAATAGAAAAAAGTACAGAGCTAAAGCCGACAGAGATCAGAGTAGTTGTATATACTTTATTTGTATCTTCTCCCGTTTTGTTTGCATAGCGAAAGAAAGTGGTCTCCATACCATAAGTTAAAATCACCAATAATAAAGCTGTATAAGCATAAATATTGGTAATCATTCCATATCCTCCGGAAGCCGCAGATATTTTGGCCGTATAAAGCGGAACTAATAGATAATTTAAAAAGCGGCCGATAATACTGCTCATACCATAAATAGCAGTATCTTTTGCCAAAGATTTGAGATTTGTTGCCATAATTTAAAACAATGTTGCCTGCTTATCCGAAGAATATAAGCTACGCCCTAAGTGTTTATACGCCAATTCTGTAACCTCTCTGCCACGGGGCGTGCGTTTCAAGAAGCCTTCTTTTATCAGAAATGGCTCGTACACTTCTTCTATCGTACCGGGGTCTTCGCTAAGAGCAGTTGCAATGGTGGTAAGCCCCACAGGGCCACCTTTGAACTTGTCGATTATAGTACAGAGTAATTTATTATCAACCTCGTCAAGTCCATATTTATCTATATTTAAAGCCTCCAGAGCAAATGTTGCAATTTCCATATTGATAGAGCCGGAGCCCTTTACTTGAGCAAAATCACGAACCCGCCTGAGCAAAGCATTAGCTATACGAGGGGTACCACGACTTCTTGAGGCAATTTCCAATGCTGCTTGGTCGGATATAGGCACATCAAGTATATTAGCCGAGCGCTTCACAATCTGCGTCAAAATAGAATCATCGTAATATTCCAAGTGCAAATTAATGCCGAAGCGAGCCCTCAGAGGAGCGGTGAGCAATCCACTACGAGTGGTGGCTCCTACAAGTGTAAAAGGATTCAAATCTATCTGGATGCTTCGGGCAGATGGCCCTTTGTCTATCATAATATCGATACGATAATCTTCCATTGCCGAATAGAGATACTCTTCTACAATGGGCGACAAACGATGAATCTCGTCTATAAAAAGTACATCATTGGGTTCAAGACTGGTCAATATACCCGCCAAATCACCAGGTTTGTCAAGCACCGGTCCGGAAGAAATTTTAAACCCTACCCCAAGTTCGTTAGCAATAATATTAGAAAGTGTTGTTTTTCCCAAACCGGGAGGGCCATGAAGCAGAGTATGATCTAAGGCCTCACCACGAAGTTTGGCCGCTTTGACAAAGATACGAAGGTTATCGACGACCTTTTCCTGACCACTAAAATCATCAAATCTTAGCGGGCGGAGAGCGTTCTCAAAATCTTTCTCTGTCTGAGATGATGACTGTTCCCTTATGTCAAAACTTTCTTCCATTCTCATTTACTCTGGGCGGCAAAGATACTGATTTCAAAAATTATAACAGCAGAATGCAACTACTATTTTAAAAGATTTCACTATTCTATCGTCTTTTCAAATAATATTGCCGCTCATTTTCATCGAACTTCTCAATAGCATAGCGCAGCATTGTACGAGGCATTTGCAACACATGAATATCAAGGAAAGAGCGCAATACAGTCTCATTCCTTTTACCTACTTCGCGCAACATCCAACCAATAGCTTTGTGCATTAAATCGTGAGGATGTTGTATCAATAATTCTGCTAAATGTAAAATATCTTCATAGTCATTACTTCTGATGAAAGCAATAGTCGAAACCACAGAGATGCGTTGTTCCCAAAGGCTGTGGCTATTTGCCAGCCGATAAAGAATTTTACGATCCTCTTCCGACTTATCTACTAAATATGCTCCCACAATATAAGGTGCAGAAAGATCTACCAAATCCCAATTGTTTATAGTCTCTGTATGAGAGAGGTAATATTCAAATATTTCTTTCCGAGAGGGATCTTTACCTCGCTTGTAGTTGTCGGTCAACAACAATAAACCACATAGCCTAACTTCGTGCCAAGGAGAGCCCAACAATTCGGTTATAGTTTCGAAGTCGGTTGCACGATATTCTTTGACAACACTTCTAACTCGCGGCACTACGATTCCAAGGAACCTATCGCCTTCTCCATACTCTCCCTTGCCTGTTTTAAAGAACCGTGGCAAGAAATTCTTTTTCTCTTCATTAGCTAGCAATTTCAACTGCCGAACTATTTCATCTGCGCAATTCTGTTTCACCATTAAATTCCGTTATTTTTCTTTCTATCCTACAAAAATAACAAAAAAAGAGTTCAATAATGAAAACATATTCCTACTTTTGCAGAAATATAACAAGAAGCTTATGGTTCTTAACTACATTTGGATAGCTTTCTTTATTATCGCTTTTATAATTGCTCTAATCAGGCTATTCTTTTTTGGTGACACACAAATTTTCACTGAAATAATCAACTCAACTTTCAGTTCTTCAAAGACTGCGTTCGAAGTATCTTTAGGACTCACAGGAGTACTTTCGCTTTGGTTGGGTATCATGAAAATTGGAGAAAAAAGCGGTCTGATAGCGGCTCTTTCGAGATGGTTAAGTCCTGTATTATGTCGCTTGTTTCCCGAAATACCAAAAGGACACCCAGTTATGGGCTCTATTTTTATGAATATTGCAGCCAATATGCTTGGCCTCGACAATGCAGCAACTCCTTTAGGATTAAAAGCGATGAAAGAGCTACAAGAGTTAAATCCCAAAAAAGACACTGCAACAAACTCTATGATTATGTTTCTGGTAATCAACACATCAGGTTTGATGTTGGTTCCTATAAGCATCATGGTATATCGAGCACAAATGGGTTCAATGCAACCAACCGACGTCTTCATTCCTATACTACTCACTACGACGATCTCCACATTGGTAGGAATCATAACTGTAAGCATCTCACAACACATCAATTTATTAAATAAAACGATGTTGACTTTCGGAGCCGCCGTTGCCGTGTTATTCAGTAGTTTGGTTTGTATATCTCTTTCTATTTCCAAAGAATCGATGCAGACTTACTCTACATTAATTGCCAATATTATTCTTTTCTCAGTTATTATCACATTTATCATCAATGGTTTACGAAAAAAAATAAACGTATACAATGCATTTGTAGAAGGAGCAAAAGAAGGTTTCACTACAGCAGTGCGCATCATTCCCTATCTGGTAGCTTTCTTAGTAGGCATTGCCATTTTTCGTACATCAGGAGCACTAGATTATTTAATACTAGGTATCAAATATTTAATCGATTTGTGTGGTATCAACTCCAGTTTTGTAGGAGCATTGCCTACAGGACTTATGAAAGCATTGAGTGGTAGTGGAGCTAATGGACTGATGATAGATGCCATGAAACAATATGGAGCAGATTCATTTGTTGGACGATGCAGCTGCGTAATGAGAGGCTCTTCAGACACTACGTTTTATATTCTCGCCGTCTATTTTGGCAGCGTAGGCATTTCTAAAACACGCAATGCTGTAACATGTGGACTAATAGTAGATTTTGCAGGAATCATAGCTGCCACCATTTTCAGTTACATCTTTTTCTCATAATTATTTAGCAGATGGAAATACTATATTTTTCAGAAGACATTGAGATGCCTGATATCAATCAAGAAGAGACTACTGCATGGATTAAAGAAGTAGCCGGCACTTACAATAAATATGTAGGTGAAATATCATATATATTTTGCTCAGACAATAAAATTCTTGAGGTCAATAAGCAATACCTTCAACACGATTATTTCACAGATATTATTACTTTCGACTACTGCAAGGGCAATAGACTTGCAGGAGATATATTTATCAGCTTGGATACAGTCAAAAGCAATTCCGAGAGCTTTCATACTCAATATACAGAAGAATTGAATCGCACGATCATTCACGGCATCCTTCATCTTTGCGGAATCAATGATAAGGGCCCAGGAGAAAGAGAAATAATGGAAGCTGCAGAAAATAGAGCATTGAGCATACGCTGAATTGTTTTGCAAAAATATCTTGGCCTTGCCCTATTCTTTACAAAACAACCCAAGTTTCGCCAATAAAAGCAAGAGCCGTATGCACAAAATTCTATAATTGCAATAGACTCTTTGCCACCTCCGTATGACACCATTATACACTATCCCACAGCATGTTATCGATGCACCGTATACAACGCCAGCGAAAAAAGGTCCGAAAATCGGCCCTAGAGTATACTATAGAGTCCTTATTTTCAGCGGACCTTCGCTTAGAATCATTCTAAATAATGGCCTACAGATATCCGAAGGCTTGATTTGCTGATAGACGAGTGTACACCATTCTCTTTAATAAGTACCTCTTGTTCCCATATCTCACAGTGAATAAAATGGAACAAAACAATAGATGCAAAGAGTAATGCTTTTCAAAGTGAATATTAGGAACAATACTGATACTTTCTTATCAAAACCTCATCGATAACACTTCCCAGGGCACTATCTTAGTAGATGTCTCACTGCTAGAATGTAAGCCGAATAAAAGCAAGAAATAAATAAATCTCCCGCAAAACATTGATATACAGCGAGAAAATGATAAGGACGAAAATAAATGTTTGTAAGTATAAAAATTTATTTTCGTCCTTATAAACTTTTATGTTCGCCCTTATGATTTTTTGAAAACTCAAATTAAATTGTGGTGTACTGAATTTGGTTGACAGTTAAACACTAGTAAACCTAAGGGAGTTGACAATTACAATCATGTATACCTAAAGTAGTTGTCAACTCTGCAAAGTTAATCCTATTTTTATTGACAAACAAGTATTGTTTGTTCTTTATAGTTTGTTTTGTTCAGCTGATGCTTTAAAGCATCAGCTGAACAAAGTGGGTTTGGATGTTCTCCCGGGAGCATTTGCATCGGTGTTTTCATTGCCAGAGCTTGGTGCGGTCGTGCCCAATTGTAGAGATATATCGATCTGGCGACACCTTCCAAGGCTTCATCAAATGTTTTATTCTCATAATCGAAGAGCCATCCGTTCTTAACGGTATTGTTCATCCTCTCGGCCAGTGCATTGTGCAAGGGGTCGCCCGTTTGCGTCATACTGATAGCGATTCCTCTTTCTTTGAGCTGTGACACATAACCTTTTGATGCATACTGCACACCTCGGTCGGAATGGTGGATAAGACCTGAAAGGTTGAATCCCTGACCTTTATAAAATCTGCACGCCATCATCAACGCTTTTGCCGGTCCTTCCGCTTCAAGAGTCCGAAAGAGGGCATATCCCACAATGATGCGGCTGAAGACATCCGTCAGCAGCGAAAGATAGGCAAATCCTTCTTTCGTGGATATATAAGTGATGTCACCCACCATCATGCGGCAAACACCACAGGCCACGTATTTAGGAGATGTGTTAAGCAAATCCGGATAGATCCGATATGGATGATCGGAGTTGGTCGTACGAGGTCTGTAACGTCTGCGGCGCAGCATCATCCCGTTGGCCCGAAGGACATCGATAAATTGGTCGCGTCCTATCGTGAACTTTTCTCCGAACCGAGACTTACACAGACTGTAAAGCTCGCGGCAACCGCTTCGGGGAAGCTCCTGACGCAGAAATTGACAGTAATACGTGATGCTGCTTATAAGTACATCTTGTTCGGCATTTGTTTCTTTGTGCTTGTAGTACCCTTGTCGGGAAATGTCAAGCAGTCCGCAAAGGGCGGATATGGTATAACTCATACCTTTACCCGCCTTTTGTGACAAGCAACCTACTACTTGACATCGGAGTTTTTTCGTACCTTGATGTGATACTTCTCTTCAGCCAGGTCAATCATGCAATCATAAACGTCACGGGCCATCTCTGCACGCTTCAGCTCAGATTCCAATTCCTTAATGCGCACTTTCAAAGAGGTGATGTCTTCTTCTGAAGAGACATCCTCTGTACCGGTTGTTACAGCTTTATCCTTCATATTTAATGGGAATGGTTTGTCTTCAAGCCCAAAGATACGAAGCCAATTCCGAATTGAACCTCTGGATATACCATTTTCTTTTTCAAGGGTATACTTACCCTTGCTTCCATGAAGGTAAGAGTTTAAAATCTCTAGACGAATCTGATCGTCAATCTTTTTATTATTTCTCATTTTTGAATAAGTTTGTGTCAACTTATTCAGTACATGTCAAATTTTTGAATCAATAAGTGCCACTTCAGTGTGGTTAAAATAGTATCAGCATCGTCCTCAACGTTCACTTTAAAACACAATTCTTTCAGGAAATCGATGTCATCCTCATCTTTCTAAAACCACATAAGGACCTAAATCTGTTGACGTCCATATGTTTTCTGAAAAACTTAAGGACGTCACCGAAAAAACTAACATACGACAATTTCGTTGGTGCTACAACAGGGTGAAAATATTTGTGGGATGCTCTCATACTTACTCCCCTACCCTCTACTGATGAGTCTATACGAGTAGAGCGTATTAGCATCGAAGAATAAAAGAACTTCATCTAACTCAAACAGAGTTTCATATTAAAACTACAAGAAAAAGAATAAAAACATAAAGAAAAGAGTGCATTTCGGCAAAGTTATATACGACACGTATTCTCTTTTTCATAACTTTGCAAAAGCTAAAAAACATAGAAAACAAATTTAAATGGATTTTAATTACGACGTAATTGTTATCGGAGGCGGACATGCCGGCTGTGAGGCAGCCACTGCAGCCGCCAATATGGGTTCAAAAACTTGTCTCGTCACTATGGATATGAACAAAGTGGGACAAATGAGTTGTAATCCTGCTGTAGGTGGCATTGCTAAAGGGCAAATCGTGCGAGAGATAGATGCCCTAGGAGGCAATATGGGACTTGTTACAGACAAAACATCCATACAATTTCGAATACTTAACCGTTCGAAAGGACCAGCTATGTGGAGTCCCCGATCTCAATGCGACAGAAATAAATTTATATGGGCATGGCGCGAGATACTCGAAGAGACCCCGAATCTGAATATTTGGCAAGATACAGTGCGTGAACTTATCGTAGAAAACGGTGCAATTGCAGGAGTCATTACCTGTTGGAACGTAACACTCAAAGCTAAATGCGTTATCCTAACAGCTGGGACATTCTTAAACGGACTCATGCACATTGGACGAAATAAGTTTCCCGGAGGAAGAGCAGCAGAACCATCGTCGTATAAATTGACCGAATCCATCAACTCTTACGGCATAAAGTCTGACAGAATGAAAACCGGTACACCGGTCAGAATAGATGGAAGAAGCGTACATTTTGAAGAGATGGAAGAACAAAAAGGAGAAAATGATTTCCATCATTTTTCTTTTATTCCACAAGAGAGAAGAGAGCTAGTACAACGACCTTGCTGGACTTGTTTTACGAATGAAAAAGCTCATGAAATATTACGTTCCGGATTGGAGGATTCTCCCCTATTCAACGGACAAATAAAAAGTACTGGTCCACGTTATTGCCCAAGTATTGAAACGAAACTTTTCACCTTCCCTGACAAAAACCAGCATCAATTATTTCTTGAACCAGAAGGCAGCACAACCAACGAGCTTTATCTAAATGGATTCTCTTCTTCTTTGCCCATGGAAATACAAATTAAGGCATTGAAAGAAATACCAGCCTTCAAAGACTTAGTTGTATACCGACCCGGTTATGCTATAGAATATGACTATTTTGATCCGACACAATTAAAACACAACTTAGAGTCGAAAATTATTAAGAATTTATTCTTTGCTGGACAAGTAAACGGAACAACCGGATACGAAGAAGCAGGAGGACAAGGAACCATCGCAGGAATTAACGCACATATCAATTGTCACGGAGGTACTTCATTTGTTTTAGGAAGAGATGAAGCATATATCGGCGTTCTCATCGACGATCTAGTTACAAAAGGTGTCGATGAACCCTACCGTATGTTCACTTCAAGAGCAGAATATCGTATCCTGTTAAGAATGGACGATGCAGATATCAGACTAACGCCAAAAGGATATGCTTTAGGGCTGGCTAATAAAGAGCGCCACTCGTTACTAGAATCAAAAGCGAATGAAATCAATAGAATAATCGATTTCACCAAGAATTATTCAGTGAAACCAACTGCTATAAACAGTTGGTTAGAAAGTATTGGCACTGCCACCCTGCGACACGGTTGCAAAATGATCGATTTAATCAATCGTCCACAAATAAACTTGATGAATATATCAGAAATAATAAGCGAATTCAACGAGATTATTTCATCAATAACAGACCGTAAAGAAGAAATTATTGAAGCCGCAGAAATAAAGATAAAATATCAAGGATATATCGAAAGAGAGAAAATAATAGCTGATAAAATGGTTAGATTAGAAAATATTAAAATAAAAGGAAAATTTGATTATGGTTCAATACAATCTCTTTCAACCGAAGCTAGACAAAAGCTAATCCGTATAGATCCGGAAACAATAGCTCAGGCAAGTCGAATTCCTGGAGTATCTCCAAGTGATATTAATGTGCTTTTAGTTATGGCACAACAATAAAAAAATCGTCAGGTTTCACGTGAAACAAAGAATTCATTAAACGATAGGCAATCAAATGAGAATGAGCAAGAAAGATTAATAAACAGAAGGCAAAATGCTATTAAAGTGCTACTTTAATAGCACCATATAAAGAAAGAATAGCATGAGATGATTCGCACAATAAAGACTTGCTAAAATGAGAGACGAGAAGAAAACAAATAGAATGAATGACTACATACGGGGAATAGTAATGAACTTGCCCGAAGGACCTGGAGTATACCAATACCTGAACGAAAAAGGAACTATAATATATGTAGGGAAAGCAAAGAATCTTAAAAGAAGAGTTTATTCATACTTTAGTAAAGAGCACGATTCATTTAAGACAAAGCTGCTAGTCACAAAAATTGTAGATATAAGGTATATCGTCGTAAACAGCGAAGA
The DNA here is from genome assembly GCA_963676865.2 of uncultured Bacteroides sp. Taxonomy (GTDB): domain Bacteria; phylum Bacteroidota; class Bacteroidia; order Bacteroidales; family Bacteroidaceae; genus JAAYUD01. Next base: position 1,575,477 of record CAXXSS010000001.1, read on the forward strand.
AGATGCGTTGCTTTTAGAAAACAATTTAATAAAGAAATACAAACCACACTATAACGTATTACTTAAAGACGATAAGACATATCCTTCGCTTTGCATTACCAATGAAGCATTCCCAAAAGTAATAAAGACAAGACAGATTATTAAAAATAGAGGAACCTATTATGGACCATACAGCAATGTAGGAATGATGTATGTATTACTTGATTTAATAAAACATTTATATCCTCTAAGAACTTGCAATCTAAATCTAACCAATGACAATATTCAAAAAGGGAAATTTAAAGTTTGTTTGGAGTATCACATAGGTAATTGCAAAGGACCTTGTATAGGAAAACAAAGCATTGAAGAATATAATAAAAATATAGAAGAGATAAAAAGAATATTAGGAGGAGAAATACAAGATATTTCAAAAGAGATTTACGACGAAATGAAAAGGCTATCAGCAGAACTAAAGTTCGAAGAAGCCGAGATTTTAAAAAGGAGATATCTTCTTTTAGAGAAGTACCGAAGTAAATCTGAAATTGTAAATCCATCGCTACACAACATTGATGTGTTCTCTATAGAAGAAAATGGAAACAAATCGGCTTTCATAAACTATCTACACATAACGAAGGGGGCCATCAACCAAGCTTTCACCTTTGAATATCAGAAAAAGCTAAATGAAAATAAAGAAGAACTGCTAGCTCTAGGTATAGTAGAGATGAGAGAGCGGTATCACAGCCAAGCAACAGAGATAATTATTCCTTTTTCGATAGAGTTAGAATTGAAGAATATACTCCAAACGATACCACAAAGAGGCGACAAAAAGAAATTGCTAGAATTATCTCAGATGAACGTAAGGCAATATAAACTGGATAGACTGAAACAAGCAGAGAAACTAAACCCGGAACAAAGAGGAGTAAGACTAATGAAAGAGATTCAAACCTTGCTCCACCTCGAAAAGTTACCAATCAGAATAGAGAGCTTTGATAATTCAAATATCCAAGGGAGCGACGCTGTTGCAGCCTGCATTGTCTTTGAAAAGCTTAAGCCATGCAAGAAAGAATACAGGAAATATAATATAAAGACCGTTATAGGGGCTGACGATTATGCTTCAATGGCAGAAGTTGTAAGAAGAAGATATGGCAGATTAAAAGAAGAAAACAGTTCCCTACCCGATTTAATTATTACAGACGGAGGTGCAGGGCAAATGGAAATTGTAAGAAAAGTAGTAGAAGATGAATTGAATCTAACCATTCCAATAGCCGGATTGGCAAAAGATGGCAGACACAGAACATCGAAACTCTTATTCGGGTTCCCACCGGCAACTATCGGCCTAAAACAAAACAGCGCCATGTTCAAATTAATGGAAAGAATTCAGAATGAAGTACACCGATTTGCCATTACATTCCATAGAGACAAACGAAGCAAACATCAAATCACTTCGGCACTAGACAATATCAAAGGCATAGGAGAAAAAACTAAAAGTATACTTCTGAAGCAATACAAAAGCGTCAACAGAATTAAAAGTGCAGAAGAGAAAGAACTGATAGAATTAATAGGGCTAGCGAAGACTAAAATAATAAAAGAAGAATTGAAAGGTGAATAGAAAATTTGCCATTCAAACAATGTTGATTATCTTTGTTACTAAGTTTAGTAAGAAATAATAATAATATAAAAATGCGGCTAGTTATACAAAGAGTGACACAAGCGTCTGTAACTATTAATGAGAGAGTTAAATCGGAAATAAAAAGAGGGCTCCTCCTATTCGTAGGCATTGAAAATAGTGATGGTGCAGATGATATTGAATGGCTCTGTAAGAAAGTTATCAACCTTCGTATCTTTGATGATAACGAAGGTATAATGAACAGATCCGTGCTAGATATAAAGGGGGATATCCTGGTTATCAGCCAATTCACGCTTCATGCATCTACTAAAAAAGGCAATAGACCATCTTATATCAAAGCAGCTAAAGGAGAGATATCTCAACCTCTTTATGAACTATTCTGCAAAAGATTGAGTGAAGAATTGGGAAAACAAATTGGTACGGGAGAATTCGGTGCAGACATGAAAGTAAAACTGTTGAACGATGGGCCAGTAACGATATTGATGGACACCAAAAATAAAGAATAAATGACTATAGAAGAAGCACAAAAGGCTGTAGATGAATGGATTAAAACTTATGGAGTACGTTATTTCAATGAACTTACCAACATGGCCATATTGACCGAAGAAGTAGGAGAAATGGCGCGAGTAATAGCTCGAAAATATGGCGAACAATCCTTCAAGAAAGGCGAAAAAGATAATCTTGAAGAAGAAGTTGCCGATGTCTTTTGGGTGCTCATCTGCATTGCCAATCAAACAGGAATTGACCTGACCAAAGCACTGCAAAAAAGCATAGAGAAAAAGACAACGAGAGATAAAGAAAGACATATAAACAACAATAAATTAAAATAAGATGGAAGATAACCACGCAACAAAAAGTAAATATGAAGCAGTACTTGCTAAGTATAATACCACTGTAAATGATGAAGAGATTGCAAAGAAAGTAGCAGAAATCACGGAGAAAGAAGTCGCTAAAAATAATACTAAAGAAATTAAGAAGCTTCTCTTCAGCTGCATTGATCTGACAACATTGAGAAGTGAAGACAATGACAAAAGCGTGATGGAATTTGTAGAGAAAGTAAACAAATTTGATAACGATTATGCAGATCTTGACAATGTAGCTTCCATTTGTGTATATCCCAATTTTGCAGAAATTGTAAAAGATACATTAGAAGTTGACAACGTTGGAATAACTTGTGTTGCAGGAAGTTTTCCTTCTTCACAAACATTTATTGAAGTAAAAATTGCAGAAGTTGCAATGGCCATCATGAATGGTGCTGATGAAATAGATATCGTATTGCCCGTAGGCAAGTTCTTATGCAAAGACTATGAAGGAATAAGTGATGAAATTGGGGAGATTAAAGAATCGTGCAAAGAACATACGTTGAAAGTTATTCTTGAAACCGGTGCATTAAAGACAGGCTCTAACATCAAGAAAGCCTCTATCCTATCGATGTATAGCGGTGCGGACTTTATCAAAACCTCAACAGGCAAACAACAACCGGCAGCAACTCCCGAAGCAGCATACGTAATGTGCACAGCCATTAAAGAATATCATGAAAAGACAGGAAGAAAGATAGGCTTTAAACCGGCGGGAGGTATCAATACCGTAAAGGACGCTCTAACCTATTACAGCATTGTAAAGAACATATTAGGCGACGAATGGCTTAATAACAAGCTATTTAGACTAGGCACAAGTAGACTTGCAAACTTATTGCTATCTGAAATAGAAGGAGAAGAAATCAAATTCTTTTAATGAACAACATATATACAAAAGCATATCAAAAGCTTAGAAAGATTAACCTACCGCACCATCAAATACAGGTCGGAAACATAATGGAAAAGGCTTTTGATATGCTTTCTGAAACTTATAAATCGCGCTTAACAATATAATCCAAGTAACCTATTAGGGATTCTCTAATCTCGGTATCGGGCAACGCCATAAGCATATCAAATGCCTTGTTGCGGAATTCGTCCATACGATTTATAGCATATTCTATACCGCCATTTGTGCGAACCAATTCAACCAAGCGAGCTATTTCTTCCAGAGAAGCCACACCTTGCTTAATTCTAATAGCTACATCATGCGCCCATGATTCAGAAGAATTATTGAGAACATAAATGGCAGGCAATGTCAATTTGCCTTCAAGCATATCTTGATGAGTTGGTTTTCCAATCTCTTCGTCGTCATAATAGTCAAATATATCGTCGCGTATTTGAAAGCAAATACCCATCAGATCGCCTATTTCACGTGCAAACTCAGCATCTTCCTTACTTTCAGACACCGATAAAGAACCACACATGGCACAAGCAGAAAACAATGCAGCCGTTTTCTTCCTGATCACCTGATAATAGTCTTCTTCCGAATAAACTTTCTTGCTGATATTATCCAACTGAAGCAATTCACCGTCAGATAAGTCACACCCCAACCTCGAAACAACTTCGATAATATCCAAGTGAGAAGTCTTTGAAGCATAATTCAAACTCGTTGCCAATATATAATCTCCCGAAAGAACAGCTACACGATTATCGAAAATAGCATTCACCGATTTCTGTCCCCTGCGCTCCTTGCTATCGTCCACAACATCATCATGAACAAGACTAGCCGTATGCAACAATTCTAATGACACAGCCGTATATAGCGTCGATTGTTCTATTTTACCATGCAAACGAGCCATCAGCATAATAAGAATTGGACGCATCATCTTCCCCTTTTTACTTAAAATATGAGAAGATATACGCTGCAATAAAGGGTTATCAGACTTCAGAGACAATTCAAATAATTTTCTGAATTCAAACAATTCTTGCTGTATAGGTTGCTGTATTTTCGATAGAATATCCATAATAATTTAATTACGATACAAAAATAGTAATAAAACCAATAATAAAGTATTTTTTCGTAATTTTACATGCAAAAAAACAGCTAATTATGAGTTTCAACAACAAACTTTTCCTTTTAGATGCGTATGCACTAATCTTCAGAGCATATTATGCAATGATCAGAAACCCACGAATCAACTCGAAGGGAATGAATACTTCAGCCATTCTAGGTTTTGTCAATATGCTCGAAGACGTACTAAAAAGAGAAGATCCTTCGCACATAGGCATTGCCTTCGACCCCGCAGGGCCTACCTTTCGCAAGGAAATGTACAAAGAATATAAAGCACAAAGAGAAGAAACTCCCGAAGATATCAGAAAATCCGTACCCATTATCAAAGATATCATAAACGCCTATCAGATACCCATACTCGAAGTAGCAGGTTATGAAGCAGATGATGTGATAGGAACATTATCGAATAAAGCTTCCAAACAAGGCATCGAAACATACATGCTGACACCCGATAAGGACTACGGACAATTGGTAAAAGAAAACGTATACATGTACCGTCCCAAAACAGGAGAAAAAGCATACGAGGTTCTCGGTATAGAAGAAATAAAAGAAAAATATCTAATCGACAGCCCCGACCAAGTAATAGACTTACTAGGACTAATGGGAGATGCAGCCGATAATATTCCCGGTTGCCCGGGAGTAGGAGAAAAGACCGCTCAGAAATTAATCGCCGAATTCGGAAGTATCGAAACTCTTCTCGAAAGATCAAGCGAATTAAAAGGAGCCATGAAAGCAAAAGTAGAAAACAACAAAGAACAGATTAAGTTGTCGAAACTTCTTGCCACTATCAAAATAGATGTTCCCATCGAACTCGAGATGGACAAACTGAAAAGAGAAAGACCGGATGAGAAACAATTGAAATCTATCTTCGACGATTTAGAATTTCATGCACTCACCAAAAGAGTTCTTGCCGAAAATCAAACTCCCCCACCCTCTTTGTTTCAACCTTCCTTGTTCGACACTAAAAACAATACAGCTCAAGGCTCTTTGTTTGAAGAAATACCGAGCAATGGTACAGAATATTCAAACAATACCAATTATAGGAGATTAAAAACATCGGATATAATATACAAACTCATTGATACAAAAGAGAAAAGAGAAGAATTAATTAAATATTTAATTACAAGCAATTTTCTTAGTTTAGATACAGAAACAACAGGAACAGATCCTATCACCGCCGAATTGGTAGGATTGAGCTTCTCGATAAAAGAAAATGAAGCATTCTATGTGCCCATTCCAAGCGAAACAGAAAAAGCAATAAATATTGTTAATGAGCTTAAAGCACTCTATGAAAATCCAAAAACACTAAAAGTTGGGCAGAACATAAAATACGACTTACTAGTTCTTCAAAATTATGGCATCACATTGAAAGGAAAGATTTTCGACACAATGGTTGCACATTACGTTATCCAACCCGAACTCCATCACAACATGGACTATCTGGCCGAAATATATCTCAACTATCAAACCGTACACATCGAAGAGCTGATAGGCGAAAAAGGGAAAAAGCAAAAAAACATGCGCGACTTGGAGCCCGAAGCTGTTTACGAATATGCCTGCGAAGATGCAGACATCACATTGCAGCTAAAATACAAATTAGAAGAAGAACTAAAAAAGAACAACGACGAACAGCTTTTCTATGAAATAGAAATGCCCCTCATTCCCGTATTGGCAAAATTGGAAAGCAACGGAGTTCTTGTCGACACCAAAGCGCTCAAACAACTATCGGTTGAGTTGACTGCCCAAATGGGTAAGATTGAAAAAGAGATTTACGAACTTGCAGGGACAGTATTCAATATTGCCTCGCCCAAACAAGTAGGAGAAGTGCTTTTCGAGAAATTAAAAGTAGTAGACAAAGCCAAGAAAACAAAAACAGGACAATATGTAACGTCAGAGGAAGTACTTGAGAACCTGAGGCATAAACATCCGGTTATTGAAAAGATATTAGACTATCGCGGTCTTAAAAAGCTATTGAGTACCTACATCGACAACCTTCCCCTATTGATAAATCCTAAGACAGGACGCATCCATACTTCGTTCAACCAAACCGTAACATCTACCGGCCGACTAAGTTCTAGCAATCCGAACTTACAAAACATCCCCGTGCGCGACGAAGGAGGAAAAGAAATACGAAAAGCATTTATTGCCGACGAAGGTTGCGAATTCTTCTCTGCCGACTACTCTCAGATAGAACTCAGAATAATGGCACACCTCAGCCAAGACGAAAACATGATCGAAGCCTTCAACAATGGTTTTGACATTCATGCAGCAACAGCTGCCAAAATATACAAGATCCCTATCGAAGAAGTCAATTCCGATATGAGACGTAAAGCCAAGACTGCCAATTTCGGCATCATATACGGAATTTCTGCTTTTGGCCTTTCCGAAAGACTAACGATAGATCGTAAAGAGGCAAAAGAGCTAATCGACAATTACTTCATCACATTCCCACAGGTCAGAACATACATCGATCAGAGCATCGCAACCGCTCGCGAGAGAGGATATGTAGAAACAATGTTCCACAGGAAACGCTTCTTACCGGATATCAATTCTCACAATGCGATTGTCAGAGGATATGCCGAACGAAATGCTGTCAACGCACCAATACAAGGAAGTGCCGCCGATATTATCAAAGTAGCGATGGCCAAAATTTTCGAAACTTTCGAAACCGAAAAACTTCGCTCCAAAATGATACTTCAGGTACACGATGAATTGAACTTCAGCGTCTATCCGGATGAAAAAGCACGAGTAGAACAAATCGTTATCAACGAGATGGAAGGAGCTTGCAAAATGTTAGTTCCACTCAAAGCAGACTGCGGTTGGGGACACAACTGGCTCGAAGCTCACTAAATTGTTGATAATATGTTGATAAATTATTAATTAATATTATTCTAATTCGGCTTTTAAGGCATAATATTCATCTTTTCATTATCTTTGCGCCAAATTGTGTATATCTTTTAACAAGTAAATTGATGAGACAATACAAAAATGTAAACAACCTCATAGGTTGGATTACTTTTGCCATAGCGGCAACAGTCTATTGTATGACAATAGAACCGACAGCCAGTTTCTGGGACTGTCCGGAGTTCATTACAACAGGATACAAACTTGAAATCGGGCACCCACCTGGAGCACCTTTCTTTATGCTTGTAGCTAATCTTTTCTCCCACTTCGCAAGCAGTGCCGAGACAGTAGCCAAAATGGTAAACTACATGAGTGCCCTCATGAGTGGTGCTACCATCTTATTCCTGTTCTGGACAATCACCCATTTGGTAAAGAAATTGGTTGTAAAAGATGAAGAGAATGCCACAATTTCCCAACTTATCACCATCATGGGCTCAGGTTTTGTCGGGGCGATGGCCTACACTTTCAGCGACACATTCTGGTTTAGTGCTGTCGAAGGGGAGGTTTATGCCTTCTCGTCCATGTTCACCGCCATGGTCTTTTGGCTGATACTCAAATGGGAAGATGTTGCCGACGAAGCCCACTCCGATAGATTCCTCATTCTCATTACCTATCTCACCGGCTTGAGTATTGGTGTGCACTTGCTCAATTTACTTTGTTTACCTGCCATTGTATTAGTATATTATTACAAGAAACGCCCCAATGCCAACGTCAAAGGATCTATTTTAGCACTTATCGCTTCCGTTGTATTGGTAGGCGTAGTACTATACGGTATCGTTCCGGGTGTCGTAAAAGTAGGCGGATGGTTCGAATTGCTGTTTGTCAATGGCTGTAATCTGCCATTCAACACGGGTGTCGTTATCTACATTGCTGTCTTGGCGGGAGCGCTCATCTGGGCAACTTACGAAACGTTCCATTCCAAGAACCAGAGCCGAATGCGCTATGCTTTTGTGCTGACGGTAGCATTGTTGGGCATCCCATTCTATGGTCATGGCACCAATGCCATCATCATCGGCATCGTCATCATTGCCGGACTATTGATTTATCTTTCACCCAAAATACAGAGCAAGCCCAAGTTCCGGGTTTCTGCCCGTGCACTGAACACAGCAGTTATTTGCTCTATGATGCTGGTTATCGGTTATTCGTCTTATGCTTTGATCGTTATTCGCTCGGTAGCCAATCCTCCGATGGATCAAAACTCTCCCGAAGATATTTTCACCTTGGGCGACTACTTAGGCCGCGAACAATACGGAACCCGACCTCTATTTTACGGTCCGGCTTTCAGTTCGCGAGTTAAGTTTGCACAAGAAGGCGACTACCTCAAACCTGTAGAAGAGACTTCTGACAAGAAGTGGATACGCAAAGAGAAGACTTCGCCCGGCGAAAAAGATTCTTATATTTCCATTCCCGGCGAAACGAGTTACGCGTACGAGCAAAACATGTTTTTCCCTCGAATGTACGGTGCCCAATATGCAGAGGGCTACAAACAATGGGCAAATATCAAAGGGTACGACGTCCCTTATACCGATCCACAGAGTGGCCAAACGGTAATGGTAAATATGCCTACGCAATGGGAAAATCTTAAATTCTTCTTCTCCTACCAGCTCAACTTCATGTATTGGCGCTACTTTATGTGGAACTTTGTAGGCCGCCAAAACGACTTGGAAGGAAGCGGAGAGATAGAACATGGCAACTGGATTACTGGTTTCAAATTTATCGACCAATACTTGACAGGCAATCAAGAGCTGATGCCTAAAGATCTTCAAAACAATAAAGGACACAATGTGTTCTACGGTCTGCCGCTCTTGCTGGGTGTCATCGGACTGCTGTGGCAAGCTTATCGAGGGAAGAAAGGAGTGCAACAATTCTGGGTCGTCTTCTTCCTGTTCTTCATGACGGGTATTGCCATAGTGCTCTACCTCAACCAGACGCCGGGGCAACCTCGAGAGCGCGACTATGCCTATGCGGGTTCGTTCTACGCTTATGCCATTTGGATTGGAATGGGTGTGGCAGGCATTGTTCATCTGCTCAAGAGAGCAAAGATGAAAGAGCTTACCGCCGCCTCTTTGGCAGCCATCGCCTGTATTCTGATTCCTATACAAATGGCCGGTCAGACATGGGACGATCACGACCGCTCGGGAAGATACGTTTGCCGCGACTTCGGGCACAACTACTTGATGTCCATGCAAGCCAAAGGCAACCCTATTATCTTCACCAATGGCGACAACGATACTTTCCCACTTTGGTACAACATGGATACCGAAGGCCTACGCACGGATGCCCGAGTTTGCAACCTCAGTTACTTGCAGACCGACTGGTACATCGATCAGATGAAACGTCCGGCATATACTTCGCCATCGTTGCCTATCAAATGGAAACGCATCGATTACGTTTCGGGAACAAACGAATATATCCAGATTGACCCGACCATCGGAAATCAAATCGATTCTCTATATACCCATAGCCCCGAAGATGCTGCCAAATATAGAGCTGTACTGGGTGCAAATCCGAACGAGATAAACACGATCTTCAAGAACTGGGTTCACAATCCGAACGACAACATGCACGTGATTCCCACCGATAGTATCATCATGAATGTCGACAAGAAAGCTGTAGAGCGCTCGGGCATGTGTATTCCAAAGGGAGCGACCATACCAGACAATATGGTAATCTCGTTGAAAGGGAAAAAGGCACTGTACAAGAGCGAACTGATGATGCTCGAGTTGCTGAAGAACAGCAATTGGACTCGTCCGCTTTATATCGCTATCACCGTAGGTACCGAAAACCGTTTGGGCATGGACAATCACTTCATACAAGAAGGCCTTGCCTATCGCTTCACACCGTTCGACAATGCCAAAACAGGAGTCACTGTCGATACGAAGAAAATGTACGACAATATGATGCACAAATTCAGATATGGCGGCATCGACAAACGAGGCATCTATCTGGACGAAAACGTCATGAGAATGTGCTATACGCATCGAAGAGTATTCTCGCAACTCATTGTAGCATTAATGCAAGAAGGCCAGAAAACCAAAGCATTGGCTGCTCTCAATTATTGCGAAAAGGTGATACCCGAGTACAATATCCCTTATGATTTCCAAAACGGAGCTGTACAAATGGCCGAAGCTTACTATCAACTGGGCAAGCGCACCAACGCCGACCACATCATGCTGGCATTGGCATCCAAATCGGTAGAGTATCTCAATTGGTACCTATCAATGGGAATACAGCAGATTGCCGTTTCGGCGCAAGAGATAGAATACAATTTGGCCTTGCTCGACCAAGAAGTGAAGCTGATGAACAAATATAATTCTAACTTAAGCAAGCAGTACACCATGCAGCTAAATACCATATACAGCAAGTATGCCCGCTTCATGAAGTCTGCGCAGTAAATAGAAAATGCTTATAGAACAGCCACCGCGTATTTTTCGCGCGTTATACCCCTCTGCCATTTTCCGGAAGGACCCGAACGAGAAAGCAGTTTATCTGACTTTCGACGACGGTCCCATACCGGAGGTGACACCTTGGGTACTAGATTTGCTTGCGAAACATGGCATCTATGCCACTTTCTTTATGGTAGGCGACAATATTAGAAAATATCCCGAGACTTTTAAACAAGTCGTCGAAGCGGGACATCGCATCGGGAATCATACGTTCAACCATATTAAAGGGTTCGAACACTCTCGAAAGAGCTATTTAGCCAATACCAACAACGCAAATGAACTGATGCATACCGATTTGTTCAGGCCTCCACACGGCCATATGAGGATTGCACAATATTGGGAATTAAAGAAGTATTACAAAATTATCATGTGGGATTTGGTCACACGCGATTATAGTAAGAAACGCAATGGCCCCCAGGTTCTTCAGAACGTGAAACGATATGTGCGCAACGGCTCCATCATTACGTTCCACGATTCTCTCAAATCTTGGGACAACGGAAATCTGCCATACGCGCTACCCAAAGCACTGGAATATCTCATAGCAGAAGGATACTCATTCAAAACCCTATGAACAAAGAAATCATAGCAAACAGCATGGTCAAAGCCGAGGCACTACGTCTCGGCTTTGATGTCTGTGGGCTTGCACATGCCGAGCCTGTAGACACGTCCACGAGCTCTTTCTTCGACAGTTGGCTCCACGAGAAGAAAAATGCCGGCATGGACTATTTGAACAATTATCACGATAAGCGACTCGACCCACGACTACTGGTAGAAGACACTCAGACCATTGTTTCCGTAGCCCTCAACTACTACCCCGCACAGTTTATTCCATCCACCGAATATCAGATAGCCTGGTATGCCTATGGCAAAGATTATCACGAAGTAGTGAAACAACGGCTGCAAAAACTGCTCGCCGAGCTACAGGCAAAATACCCCTCACTTACGGGACGCGCCTTTTGCGATACGGCACCCGTATTCGAACGATATTGGGCTTGGAAAGCCGGCTTGGGATGGATTGGCAAGAACTGCATGCTGATTATTCCGCAAGCAGGACCCTGTTTCTTCTTAGGCGAACTGTTTATCAACGCCAAAGCCGACGAATACGACACTCCCCTACCCGATCGTTGCGGAAATTGCACGAGTTGCTTGGATAGTTGCCCCACCGGCGCATTAGAAGCTCGCCACGAGCTCAACGCCAACAAATGCATCAACTACCTTACCATCGAAAACAAAAACGAAATTTCGCACGAAATATCCCCTCAAATAGGCAATAGCATCTACGGATGCAACAAATGCCAAGCAGCCTGCCCCTGGAATAAGTTTGCAAAACCCACCACTGCTCCCGAACTACAACCAAACGCGTCCTTACTGTCTATGCACAAAGAAGACTGGGATGCCCTTACCGAAGAACAATATAGACACGTTCTACGCCACAGCGCCATGAAAAGAGCCAAATACAGCGCGCTTAAAAGAAACATTGAAGCGGCCAAGAAGAATAGCGACGCTGAAGAATAGCAAACACAAGCACCTGTCATCGCTCTCAAACCTTCCTGTCAACCTTTTTACTAGGCAGATTCATCCTTTTCGTCCTTATCGTTCATTCGTTTGCTGCCCAGCAAACATGTGTTTGGTCGTGACCAAACGTATGTATGGTCGTGAGCAAACACGTGTATGGTCACGACCAAACGAATGAGAACAATAGATGTAAACCATGAATGATGCTGATCCTAACGATGAAACATACAGATTATGAGGTTGTAACAAACTTATGCGGCCAAGCCAAGGTACATAACAAAAAATCCCGACTCAAATAATGAATCAGGATTAATTGTGTTGTCCTACGAAGATTCGAACTTCGACTGACAGAACCAAAAACTGTAGTGCTACCATTACACCATAGGACAATCACTTTAGGCATTGCTGTCTAAATCGGGTACAAAAGTAGAGATTAACCGCTGAATCTCCAAATATTTCGCAACTTTTTTATTTAGCGATCACAAGAAAATAGTTTTTCTTTCCTCTTTGAACCACTAAGAATTTATCATCTATTAAGTCGGTAGTCTTTATTTCACGGTCAAAAGCCGCCAACTTTTCTTTGTTTACCGATACGCCGCCGCCTTGTACCAACTTACGCATTTCGCCTTTAGAAGAGAAAATGGCAGCTTGCTCTACAAACAAATCTACGGCTTTAACGCCTGCAACCAACTCGTCGCGCGATATTTCGAATGTAGGTACGCCTTCGAACACACTAAGCAATGTGTTTTCGTCAAGCTTCTTCAGAACCTCCGAAGTCGCATTTCCAAAAAGAATATTAGACGCATCTACGGCCGTTTCGTAGTCGGCTCTGGAATGTACCATAACCGTCACTTCTTCGGCTAGCTTTCGCTGCAACAAGCGCAAATGAGGTGCCTCCTGATGCTGGGCAATCAATGCGTCGATCTCTTCCTGTCCGAGCATTGTAAACACTCTGATATAATGTTCGGCATCGCTATCGCTCACATTGAGCCAGAACTGATAGAATTTGTAGGGTGATGTATAGTCGGGATTGAGCCATATATTGCCACCTTCGGTCTTTCCGAATTTTGTACCGTCGGCCTTCTTTATCAAGGGGCACGTCAAAGCATAAGCTTCTCCCCCATTCATCCGGCGAATCAGTTCGGTACCTGTAGTAATATTGCCCCACTGATCCGAGCCTCCCATCTGCAACTTGCAGTTCTTGTGCTCGTACAGATACAAGAAATCATAAGCCTGCAACAGCTGATAGGTAAACTCCGTGAAAGACAATCCGTCGCGGGCCTCGCCATTCAAGCGCTTCTGTACCGAATCTTTAGCCATCATATAGTTGACGGTGATATGCTTGCCTATATCACGGGTGAATTCGAGGAAAGAGAAATTCTTCATCCAATCGTAGTTGTTCACCAGCTCTGCCTTGTTGGGCATTTCCGATTCAAAATCAAGAAATTTGCCAAGTTGCGCCTTGATACATGCTACGTTATGCGCCAATGTCTGTTCATCAAGCAAATTGCGCTCAGCCGATTTGCCCGACGGATCGCCTATCATACCGGTAGCGCCTCCAACCAATGCCAACGGTTTATGACCGGCCAGCTGCAAACGTTTCAGTATCATAATACTGCACAAATGACCGATGTGCAACGAATCGGCGGTAGGATCGAAACCCACATAAGCTGTAACATGTTCTTTGTTTAGCAACTCTTCAGTGCCCGGCATTATGTCATGTACCATGCCGCGCCATCTCAATTCTTTTACAAAATCCATCGAATGATTTAAAATAGTTATTATAATTGTACAAAAGTACGATTCTTTTTCTGTAGAAACAACAACTTAATGCCTAAAAAAGACATTCTTAATGTTTTCGTGTATCGCAGCAGTCAATTGAGCAACATCAATCTGCTTTATCTCCGCCGCCTTTTCATAAAGCGTACGAATCGTTGTTTCGCTCTCGTCGGTCTCGATAAAAAGCCTGTCAAGAGGCATTATACGTAACACTTCTTCCGAATAGTGTTCGCCGAAAGACAAATAGAGTCCATGTTTCAGAAACTCCAGTGCCAATTCTTTTTTGCCGCGAAAACCGTGCACAATCCAAGGCATCGTAGCTCTTGTTTGTCTACGAAGCTCTATTAATTCGGCATTGGCATGGACGCAATGAACAACGAGCGGCAAACGAGCTTCGGTTTCCGAAAAACAAATATGTCTGCGAAACATATCTTGCTGTATTTCAAATGGAGTTTCGCAAAGCTTATCCAAGCCCGTTTCGCCCAATGCCAAGACGTTGGGGAGTTTCGAAAGAGATACTAATTTGTTCCACTGCTCTTCGCGCTGCAATTCATCTGCCACAATATACCAGGGATGTATTCCGACAGAATAAAAGCGATTCTTTCGAATAGCAGCCTCTCCGGGTGTTATATTGAGAATAGCCTCCCTCCCACTCGCATTGTCGTTGTGAGTGTGAATATCGAGCACATCTGCCAATTGCGGGCGACGCCATAAGTAAACACGTTCGGGCACGGGATCATAGCCATGACCTCCCCATGGATTGCAACGCAAGATACGCCATACCGCTAGCACAAGGCCAACGAAAGGGCCGTGTTTGCGAATAGCGTCTACCGCATATTGAGAGCAAGTCGGTGTATACCGGCACGAATTGGGTAGCAGTGGAGATATAAACTTCTGATAGAAATAAATAGGTAGGAGCAATATATACGATAAGATACGCATAGCTTCAAAAAAACTACACTATCTGTTGCAATGCAGTACAAACGGCATTGTCGATAACATGCGAAGGGAGTAGATCATCCGAAAGATAGATAAATGCAACCAACCGATGCTTCTCTCCATCGGTCTTGAGCAAAGACTTGTTGCGTCGATAGGCTTCGCGAATCTGGCGTTTCACCCTATTGCGCTTCACAGCCCTTTTGAAGTGCCTTTTAGAAACACTTACCAAAATAGCATTGACATCATCAAGTTGATCAACAGAAGTATAAATAATCCGTAAAGGAAAAACTGTGAACGAATGATTACCTCTAGCAAAAAGCTTCTCGATAAGCGTTCGTTTATACAGCCTTTCAGCTTTACATAAAGTATTCATAACGGCAACTATTTGCCACTGTTTGCCTTCTTGATATACATATCAAGAGCGGCTGTCATAGAGGGAGCCTGCACGGTAGGAGCCGATAAATCGAGACGAAGTCCGGCGTCACGCACTGCCTGCGCGGTAGTTGTTCCGAACGTAGCGATGCGCATGTCTTTTTGGTCAAACTTAGGAAAATTCTTAAGAAGCGAAGAAACGCCTGCCGGACTGAAGAAGACTACCATATCGCAATCCAACAATTCATCTTTTGCAAAATCATTGCTCACCGTACGGTACATTACGGCCTCCGTATGCTGTAGACGAGCGTTATCAAGCAAATTCTTAATATCGTTGTTATGTACATCCGACATCGGTACCAAATATTTCTCGGTCTTATGCTTTGCCATAACAAGAACCAAATCATCTATCTTGCCGTTGGTTCCGAAAAACATTTTGCGCTTGCGATACTGTACATATTTCTGAATATAGAGCGACACAGCTTCAGTGACACAAAAATACTTCATAGTCTCGGGAATACTTACACGTAAATCCTTACACAAACTAAAGAAGTGGTCAATTGCATGACGCGATGTGAACACTATTGCCGTATGATCCAAAATTGAAATCTTTTGCTGACGAAATTCTTTAGCAGTAAAACTTTCAACTTTAATGAAAGGGCGAAAAACAATATCAACACCATACTTTGATGCTATATCGTAGTAGGGAGATTTTTCTGAAGCAGGCTTCGGCTGCGACACAAGAATTTTCTTTATTTTCAACGTCCTAGAAATTTTTAATCAACATATTGTTCATTTGAATCATACATTGACAGAACAAAATGCAAGGTATGATTTCAAGGGCACAAAAGTACAAAATTAAAAGCAGACGACGAAAGAACTTTTGCGAAAAAAGCTTTAACCACTTATATAAAATTAATATTTTGGCAAAAATAAGGATACATAGGCCAATTTTTGCTACATCAAGTGGGGGTAAGTACGAAAATATGATAAACAACACTACCGGATAAAGGATGAATCCTATCATTATAAAAACAGTATAATAGGCGTCAATAAAAATATCCGTTTGCTTACGGTTAAAGAAAACCCAACCTAAAAAAGAATACATGCCCCACTTCATGAAAAAATAGACAAGAACCAGCAAAGAATATAAAAGCAATATGACAGGGACAGGAACTGATTTGGCTAGCAATCCATTGGTATGGATAAAATAAGAAAAGAACAGAATAGCCGAAAGAACAACTGTCTGTATCACCAATATTCCCACACTACGGGCATCGCCCACTGTATTGACAACAAACTTGCGCACGGGACCATGAACCATAAAGAAATCGTGAATGCGCTGAAAGAAGTAGTGGCGTGTCTTGGAAAGAACAAATAGGGCAACAAACGAAAAGAACAATACAATGAGTATAAGCAAATCGCTCGAACAAGGATCCCTAAACAAAGGAGTGCCTTCAATACCCGGTGCAAATTCGCGAGCCGAACGAAAACGAGCCAGTTTCAATTTGCCGGTAGGAACAAAAGAGGTAAATTCAATGCGTTGCAGCGTATCGGGCACATCAACTTTGGCTTGAGGGAACACATCGGGGAGCACTCCGAGGTATTGTATCGTATCGGCCGGAGCCGCACGATCTGCTACGTGAGCCATCTTTTGTTGGCCCACAGATGCCGTATCTACAGTCAATGTATCACCAGGGTGTCTCATATTGCAGCAAACTTGCTATAGCTTTTGTCCCACAAGGGAATATTGTAAATAAGATCCATTGCCTCCTCGGCTGTTTGAGCCACATTCCATAGATCGGCATGGCGCACACCCATGAAGTTTTCTTCCAAAGCCTTATCAAACATCGCCAATAACAAGTCGTAGTAACCGTCTACATTGACTATAACGATTGGATTGGCATAAAGTCCAAGTTGCTTCCACGTAATAATCTCGAGTAACTCGTCCCACGTACCGCAACCTCCAGGCAAAGCAATGACAGCGTCACTGCGATCGGCCATCAATTGTTTCCTCTCGTGCATGCTCTTCACTACAACCATTTTTGACATTCGGTCGTAATCCCAACCATGATCAACCATGAATTGAGGAATAATGCCAATGGCCTCTCCCCCATTCTTCACTACTGCATCGGCAGTTGCCGCCATCAAGCCAAACTTTCCGCCACCGTTCATCAACGTAAGTTTTTTCTTCCCTATTAGTTCGCCTAGCCTAGTGGCTACCTCAAAATATTCGGGTGCTATCTTTGTGCTCGATGCGCAATAAACGCAAACTGTCTTAATCTGATTCATAATCGGCCTTCTATTTCTGGCTGCAAAATTAATTGTTTTTTAGGAGATAAACCAAACTTTATTCAAAAACAAACAGCCGCTACATCAAATTGTGTAACCGAACGGTAAAGACCGTATAGCCCGGTACTGAATTAACAGTGATACTCCCACCGTGCATCTCAATGATTCTTTTAGTAAGCGACAAACCTATTCCATTACCTTCGGCAAACGATTGATTTTCTCCTCTGAAGAAAGGATTAAAAATAGATTCCAACTCTTCTTGTTTAATCCCAATGCCATGATCGACCACACTGATGATAGCCTCGGATGCTTCATTTGAGATATGCAGTTCGCAAAAATGATCTGAAGAATACTTGCAGGCGTTATCTATTAAATTTCGAAACGCCACTATCAACAGATATTCATTCCCCTGAAGCGACACTAAACGATCATCGGGAAGCTCTTCCTTATCAAAAACAATTTGAACCTTGTATCCCATATCCGGAGCTTGTTCCATACGACAGGCTTCGAGCAGAATCTCGTCGATACGCACTACCCGAGTAGCTATTTCAGACAAGCCGTAATTTGCCTTAGCCATATCCAACAAGTCGTTGGACAGTTTCACCAACCGGTGCGAATCGCTTAACACTTTCTTGACAGCCTGTCTATAATCTTCTTTCGAAACCGAACCGTCGTTGACTAGCTCCAACTCTGTGACAATGGCCGAAAGCGGCGTCCGCAATTCATGAGACATATTGTAAACCAATTGTTTTTGGGCGTCGAATGACGACCGAAGTTGTGAAAGCATATTATTAAAAGTAATAGCGAGATGCGCAAGCTCATCTTTACGGTTTCCTTCGTCGAGCCGGATGTCTAACTGATGCAAATCGGTTATGTCGCTCACCTTTTTTGTCATGCGCGAGATAGGATTGAATGCTTGTTTGGTAAAAAGACGGACGGTAAGAATAACGAGCAGCATCACACCAAGATAGGCCACACCCAAAACCATCCGGAGTGTTTCCAACTGGCTCATGCCACGAGCATCATACCCCATCGCCGAAACAATATAAAGCCCCCTTTGCCCCTGAATAAGCATACCGTACAATTGGTTTTTACCAAACCAGGCTTCATATTTCCCCGTATTTTTTATTTCTGCATAAATCCGCATCTGTTGTTTAAAAGTCAATACGGCACTCAAATCACGATATACCAATTTTCCCGAATCGGTATAAATAGTGACCCAAGGCTCCATACGCACGGGAGTATTGGCATATAGTAGATGCAGTACATCTTTATCTACCGTACTTCCATCAATCAAGTCGACCTTGACTGCTGCCTGCAAGTGTAAACGATCAAAATAATCGTCGTGCACTTTATTGCAATAATATCGGTACACACCTATTATGAAGAACAATAGAATAACTCCGAATACACACGAAAAAATGAGTGTCAGCTTATTCTGGATTTTCATCTTCTTCTTTCAATATAAAGCCCATACCAGGCTTGGTGTGAATAAGTTTGCGCGAGAATTCTTTGTCTACCTTACGACGCAAATAGCTAATATATACATCAATAAAGTTGGTACCCGTATCGAATTTTGTATCCCATACCTTATCGGCTATCTCACTTTTAGAAAGAACCCTGTTGCTATTGAGCATCATGTATTCCAACAAGTTAAATTCTTTCGGAGTAAGGGCAAGCACCACATTGGACCGTTTTACCACCTTCGTCAATCGATTCAGTTCCAAATCGGCAAACTTAAGAATATCATTCTTAGGCAGTGAAGCGCTACGCTTGATAACGGCATGGATTCGGGCATTCAATTCGCGCATTTCAAAGGGCTTGACCATGTAATCGTCGGCACCTGCATCGAAGCCCTCCACCTTATCGTCGGTCGTACCAAGCGCGGTAAGCATAATAACGGGATATCGTTCATCTGCAGATTTTATACGCTTACAGACTTCCAATCCATTGATACCAGGCAATATAATATCTGTCAACACCAGATCAAAGCGTTCTTCTTGAGCCTTTTTTAAGCCCGCAAAGCCATCTTTGGCCAATGTTACGTCAAAGCCGAATTCAACTAATCCCCTGCTAATAAGTTCGGTCATACGAGCATCGTCTTCGATAACCAAAATTGATATTTTTCCGTCTTTCATAGTACAAAAATAGCTACAAAAAAATAAAAGAGATAATTTATCTTATTTTTATTACAAACATATCGATTTCTTTTATAAATTTGGGGAGTTTCCAGAAAATATTAAATAGGAAACGGAATTAAGTTTAATTTAAAATTTACAGAAAATGAAAAGATTCTTTTTTCTTAGTGCGCTGATGGTAGCACTCTGCCTTGGTGCAAATGCTCAGTCTGTTAAAAATGCAGTTAAACAGGACGCTAAAGCTACAACTACTTGTGCTAAACAAAAAGCTGCTACAAAAGCAACTACAGCAAAGACCAAATGCGACAAAAAATGCGATAAGAAAGCAAACTGCTGCAAAGGAAAGGCAGCAGGTACTTGCGACAAAGCAAACTGCTGTAAAGACAAAGCTTGCAAAAAGGGAGCAAAAGCATGTGATAAAGCTTGCAATAAGGCAATGAAAGACGCTCCAAAAGTTAAGAAATAACTTTCACATCTTATGTATAGAAAGAGCGTAGTTGGTGTAAATCAACTACGCTCTTTATTTATATGCAATCTCGTGTATCTGTATAAATCACAACGCCACATTGCTAAAGGCTATACAAAGAATACTACTCCTTATTGTCTTCTATTTTACATATCTTTTTATACAAGAAAGGCACAATGACGACAACAAAAGCAAAGCCTAATGATAATCCCATGCCAATTATTCCCACTTTAAAGTTACAATGAGAGAACACATAGATAGTAAGAAACACTGAGTAACTTATGCAACAAAGAGTCAATAATTTTTTCATGTCTTCCGGTAGATTGATTTGATAACACAAATATATAAATAAAAAGGAAATAAGGCAATGCATTTGCACATTTAGTAAGTAATGTACAAATATAATTGCCTGAATATAAGCACTACAAATCAATACACAAAAACCTTTTCCAATCCTACATTGCACGTAACAATAAATCTTATAACTTTGCACCGATATTTACGTTGTGTAGAGAATTAAAAGGAATTAGAATCACTACATTTCATGACCGTATCTATTAGTCTTAACGCATAACAATACTTAACTACTAAATTATGAAGCGATTATTCATTTTTACTGCAACGCTATTGCTCTGTTGCTTGGCTTTCTCTCAAGAGAGCAAAACCTCTAATCCGAAAACAGAAATCAAAATCTTAATGGACACTGTCGGAGTTAAATTACCCGAATTTCCTAATGGAGTAGACTCACTCATTTCTTTTTTATCTACGAATTTACGCTACCCCAAAGAAGCAGAAAAGATAGGCATTGAAGCTAAAGTCATAGTGGGTTTTGTTGTGGGTAAAGACGGCTCAATATCAAATGTAAAGGTTGAGAAATCTAAATTAAAAAATGGTTTGTTCAATAACATTACAAAGAAAGCCCAAAAGTGCGCTCCTCTATTCGAAGAAGAGGCAATGCGGGTTGTCAGTATCATGCCCAAATGGATTCCTGCTACAAAAGACGGAAAGCCTGTTTCCGTCTTATTTCATTTGCCTATATCATTTAGACTAAGATAATTTATTCCTTTCAATAACGAGTAAAGGAACAAAACATATAATGTGCATGGAAGAAGCTTCACCTATTTTCTTCCATGCACATTGTTCTATGGATATTCATAAATTGTCTCTGCCACTATTCCCCAATCAACATTTCAACCTCATCCGTACTCAAAATAGGCTGCACTTAACCGGCACAAACAAAATTTCACGGTTTTATTTTGTTATTGCTCTCAGCTTGCAGTATCTTTGCAGAATGTGAAGAAGTAAATGCCCTATTTGGCGACACTTCGGACCTGAATATTATCTACTTGATTAATAAGAAACAAATATAACATTATGGCTTTACAATGTGGTATTGTCGGACTACCCAACGTGGGCAAATCTACCCTTTTCAACTGTTTGTCGAATGCTAAAGCTCAAGCAGCAAACTTCCCTTTTTGTACTATCGAACCAAATGTAGGCGTCATTACCGTTCCTGACGAGCGACTCACCAAATTGGCAGAAATAGTTCATCCGGGCAGAATTGTACCGACGACGGTAGAAATTGTAGATATTGCAGGACTTATTAGAGGAGCAAGCAAGGGCGAAGGACTCGGCAACAAATTTTTGGCAAATATTCGAGAGACAGACGCTATCATTCATGTCTTGCGCTGTTTCGACGACGGAAACATTACTCACGTCAACGGTTCCATTGATCCGGTACGTGATAAAGAAGAAGTTGATGCCGAACTTCAACTAAGAGATTTGGAAACAATAGAAAGCCGTATCAGCAAGGTAGAAAAACTGGCTCAAGTAGGCGGTGACAAAAACGCCAAAATAACTTATGACGTTCTTTCAAAATACAAAGACGTGCTCAATCAAGGAAAGTCGGCTCGTACGGTATCTTTTGAATCAAAAGAAGAACAAGCCGTTGCCCGCGACCTTTTCCTTCTGACGAACAAACCGATTATGTATGTTTGCAATGTGGATGACGCAAGCGTAGTAAAAGGGAACGATTATGTAGAAGCGGTAAAGAAAGTAGCGAAAGAAGAGCACGCTGAAGTTATTGTAGTTGCGGCCAAGACCGAAGCCGATATTGCCGAATTGGAAACTTATGAAGATAGGCAACTGTTTTTGCAAGAGCTTGGGCTCGAAGAGTCGGGTGTATCGCGGCTCATTAAGTCGGCATACAAGCTACTCGACCTCGAAACATTTATTACTGCCGGCCCTATGGAAGTAAAAGCATGGACTTATCATAAAGGATGGAAGGCTCCACTATGTGCCGGTGTCATTCATACCGACTTTGAGAAAGGATTTATCCGAGCAGAAGTTATCAAATACGAAGACTATTTGAAATATGCTTCGGAAGCAGCGATTCGTGAAGCAGGGAAATTGAATATCGAAGGAAAAGATTATATCGTTCAAGACGGCGATATCATGCACTTCCGTTTCAATGTCTAAATAATTTCCAAATCAATCTAACATCAAGCATTATGAATTATCTATTGTGCTACATCAATTGGAATCCAAATCCGACGTTATTCAATCTATTCAGTATTCCTATCAGGTATTACGGTTTATTGTGGATCATCGGGATTGCTTTGTCGTATGTTATTGTACATAAACAATACCACGACCGGAAAATAGACGAAAAGACTTTCGAGCCTTTGTTCTTCTATTGCTTCTTCGGTATCCTGATTGGTGCTCGTTTGGG
This sequence comes from uncultured Bacteroides sp., assembly GCA_963676865.2. Classification (GTDB taxonomy): domain Bacteria; phylum Bacteroidota; class Bacteroidia; order Bacteroidales; family Bacteroidaceae; genus JAAYUD01. Next base: position 1,598,533 of record CAXXSS010000001.1, read on the forward strand.
TCATTGCTTTTTCTACGAACCGGAGCGGTTCCTCACCAGCATGAGGGGTATTACGGAAATGATCCTTCCTATCGAAATATACCCGGGGGGTTGGAAATGGACCGGATACATGGGATTGGCAAGCCACGGTGGCACTATCGGTTTGATAATTGCTTTATGGTTGTATTGCCGGAAAACAAAAATGCACTATATGGATGTACTCGATATGATTGCTGTTGCAACTCCCATTTGTGCCTGTTGCATTAGATTGGCCAATTTAATGAATTCTGAGATCGTAGGCAGAATAACAGATGTTCCTTGGGCATTTGTATTCGAACGTTTGGTACACGATCCATCTATCAGCAATCCATTAGCTCCACGACATCCTGCCCAGTTATATGAGGCTGTCGCATACTTTGTATTCTTCTTGGTTATGATGATACTTTATCGCAAGTACAAACACAATCTGCATCGAGGATTTTATTTCGGATTGTGCCTAGCCCTCATCTTCACATTCCGTTTCTTTATCGAATTTATTAAAGAAGATCAGGTAGCTTTCGAGAATGGAATGTTCCTTAACATGGGGCAGTTGCTCAGTATTCCTTTTGTACTGATAGGATTATACTTTATCTTCTTTTACGATAAAAAGAAAAAGGCTATCACTTCTAAGTAATTATTAGTTTAGTCTATAATAGATATAGAAGGGTAAAGGGAAAATGATGTTCTCATTTTCCCTTTACTATTTTCTTAATATCGCTTAGCTTATTGAGCGCCTCGATAGGAGTGAGGCCATCTATATTTAGATTCAGTATTTCGTCCCGAATCTGACAAAGTACAGGATCCTCCAGTTGAAAGAAGCTCAATTGCATTCCCTCGCGATTATCACCTAACTCTTTCATCGGCTTGGCAGAAATCCCCTGATTGCTCTTTTCGAGTTCATGAAGAATATCATCGGCACGCTTCACAATACTTTTGGGCATTCCCGACATTCTTGCCACATGAATACCAAAAGAGTGTTCGCACCCACCACGCACTAACTTACGAAGGAATATCACTCGATTGTCTACTTCCTTGACCGTCACATTATAGTTTCTTATTCGAGAAAAGCTTTTCTCCATCTCATTCAACTCATGGTAGTGAGTTGCAAAGAGAGTCCTAGCCTTGGCACGCGAATTCTCGTGTATATACTCTACAATAGCCCACGCAATAGAAATACCGTCGTAAGTAGACGTTCCTCGTCCGAGTTCGTCGAAAAGCACCAAGCTATGAGACGAAAGATTATTCATAATATTGGCGGCCTCATTCATCTCGACCATAAAAGTAGATTCGCCCACCGAAATATTGTCACTGGCTCCTACACGCGTGAATATCTTATCGACAAGTCCCACATGGGCACTATCTGCCGGAACAAACGAACCTATTTGAGCCATCAGCGTAATAAGCGCCGTCTGACGAAGTAAAGCCGACTTACCAGCCATATTAGGACCGGTAATTATCAATATCTGTTGTGTTTCGCTATCAAGCATTACATCATTGGCAATGTAATTCTCACCTACAGGCATTTGCTTCTCGATGACGGGATGACGACCTTGTTTGATGTCCAAGACATCATCCTCGGCAATAACAGGGCGAATATATCCGTTTTCTTCAGCTACCGTAGCAAACGATAACAAACAATCTAGCTGTGCTATCTGCACCGCATCGATTTGAATGGACGAAATATATTCCGTCATCGCCTGCACCAGCTCAGTATACAATCGAGTTTCTATCACTAATATTTTGTCTTCGGCACCCAATATTTTCTCCTCGTATTCTTTCAGTTCCTGAGTGATATATCGTTCGGCATTGACGAGCGTCTGTTTGCGAATCCATTCGGAGGGCACCTTATCCTTATGCATGTTCCGAACTTCAATATAGTATCCGAAAACATTATTGTATGCCACTTTCAAACTTGGTATACCGGTACGCTCACTCTCGCGTTGCTGAATCTGTACCAAGTAATCCTTGCCGGAAGACGAAAGCTGTCTGAGTTCGTCCAACGCATTATCTACGCCGTCTTTTATCACGCCGCCCTTATTGAGTAATAGGGGAGGGTCGTTGTTTATTTCTTTTTCGATCCGGTCGCGAATCGTGATACAAGGATTCAATTGCTCGGCAATACGATTCAATGTCGGTTCATCGGCATCGGCGCAAGCCTTCTTTATAGGTTCTATAGCCTGCAAAGCCACTTTGAGCTGAACAATTTCGCGGGGCGAAACTCTACCTACAGCCACTTTCGATACAATACGTTCCAAGTCGCCTATTTGATGCAAATACTCATCGGCCAACTCTCTAAAGTCAGGATGTTTGAAAAAATATTCCACCACATCAAGACGCCCATTGATAGGCAATTTATCTTTCAAAGGGAACACAATCCAACGCTTCAACAGACGAGCACCCATCGGCGAGATAGTACGATCGATAACATCAAGCAAGCTCTTACCGCCTTCATTCATCGGGTTAAGCAATTCGAGACTGCGAACGGTGAATTTGTCAAGACGCACGTACTTATCTTCTTCAATTCTCGAAAGAGCAATGATATGACCTATTTGAGTGTGTTGAGTCATAATGAGATACTCCAATACCGCACCCGAAGCGATAATGCCGTTATGCAAATGCTCCACGCCAAAGCCTTTCAAATTCTTTGTCTCAAAGTGCTTGAGCAATCTTTCGCGGGCAGTATTCTCGGTAAACACCCAGTCATCAAGTTCGTAAGTAAAGTATTTGGTTCCAAAGCATTGCTGAAAGAACTCGCGTCGCCCGCGCTCAAAGACCACTTCTTTTGGAGCAAAATTGTTGAGCAACTTATCTACATAGTCATACGTTCCTTCGGCAGTCAGAAATTCTCCTGTCGAAATATCAAGAAAGGCAACACCGCACACAGCCTTACCAAAATGTACGGCAGCCAGGAAATTATTCTCTTTATAGTTTAGAATGTTACTATTGATAGAGATGCCTGGCGTGACGAGTTCTGTAATACCTCTTTTTACCAGTTTTTTAGTAAGCTTCGGATCCTCAAGTTGATCGCAAATAGCGACTCTCTTGCCCGATCTGATCAGTTTAGGCAAATAGGTATCAAGAGCATGATAAGGAAAACCGGCCATCTCAACCGTCTTTCCCTTGCCATTGGCACGCTTAGTCAACGTAATACCCAATATATCCGAAGCAACAACAGCATCGGTAGAATATGTTTCGTAAAAGTCACCACACCTAAAAAGCATTATCGCATCAGGATATTTCGCCTTCAACGACAGAAACTGCTGCATCATCGGTGTCATCTCTATATCAGTATTCACAGAATTTTCCCCTTATTTTAAAGTATCTTATTAATGGCAAAGTTAAGAAAAAAAACGTATTCAAAATATCAAAGTTAATTAGATTATGCTATATTTGTATTTTGAAAGCAGGTGTATAGGTTCTGCCCGTTTTCGACTATTATTGTTTCATGAACCGCTAAACTAATAGGAGGTTATTAAATGGGAAAAAGTATCAAAGGAACTCAAACAGAAAAGAACTTACTGACATCTTTTGCCGGAGAGTCACAGGCTCGCAATCGTTACACATTCTTTGCTAGCGCAGCAAAAAAAGAAGGTTTTGAACAAATAGCAGCTATATTTACTGAGACAGCAGACCAAGAAAAAGAACATGCCAAACGTATGTTTAAATTCCTTGAAGGAGGAAGCGTAGAGATAACAGCTTCTTATCCCGCCGGAATAATCGGTTCGACACTCGAGAACCTACAAGCAGCAGCAGCAGGCGAACATGCAGAATGGTCTGTAGACTATCCTCACTTTGCCGATGTAGCAGAGCAAGAAGGTTTTCCCGAAGTTGCTTTTATGTATCGCAATATCTGTGTTGCCGAAAAGGGACATGAAGAACGTTACCGTGCCTTTGTCAGCAACATCGAATCGGCTTCCGTGTTCGTTAAAGAAGGCGAAACCGTTTGGCAATGCCGCAACTGCGGATTTATTTATGTAGGAAAAGAAGCTCCCGAAGTATGCCCGGCATGCCTACACCCGAAAGCATACTTTGAAGTAAAAAAGACAAACTTTTAATTTTCAGTAATTAGTCTATTAATACGTGTGGGGACAGTGTAGTGCTGTCTCCACTTTTTTTATTCCTGTGATTAACCTACACTTTATTATCCTATTAATTTGTTTGCCGACAATAAATTATTCATTAACTTAGCGCCCAAATTAATATCAAAATGAAACTTATTTTGTAATCTAATGATATGAAACATCAAGTATTAATCATTGGCGGCGGCCCTGCGGGATATACCGCTGCCGAAGCTGCCGGAAAAGTGGGTTTGGATGTCGTTTTGTTCGAAAAACAAAGCTTGGGCGGTGTATGCCTTAACGAAGGTTGTATCCCCACAAAGACTTTGCTCTATTCGGCAAAGACCTACGATAATGCACAGCATGCTTCTAAATATGCCGTAAACGTATCGGAAGTAAGTTACGATCTACCAAAAATTATTGCACGCAAATCAAAAGTAGTACGCAAACTGGTGCTGGGGGTAAAGTCTAAACTGACAACCAACCATGTAACAATTGTATCCGGTGAAGCTCAAATAATAGACAACCATTCCATACGCTGCAACGACGAACTATTCGAAGGAGAATACATCATCATATGTACAGGATCGGATACCTTCATTCCACCTATCGATGGCGTGAAAGATGTGGCATATTGGACTCACAAAGAGGCATTGGACAACAAAGAAGTTCCTGCATCTCTTGCCATCATAGGCGGAGGAGTTATCGGAATGGAGTTTGCTTCTTTCTTCAATAGCCTTGGAGTAAAAGTAACAATTGTCGAAATGCTCGACGAGATACTGGGAGGTATGGACAAAGAATTATCGGCCATGCTCCGAGCCGACTATGCTAAACGTGGCATCGAATTCTTATTGGGAACAAAAGTAGTGGGTGTCGGTCAAGACGAAGAAGGCATCCATGTGAAATGGGAAAAAGGGGAGGAGAGTGGCTGCGTTACGGCAGAAAAACTATTGATGAGCGTGGGGCGCCGACCTGTCACCAAAGGCTTTGGATTGGAAAATCTGAAAATAAATAAAACCGAACGTGGCAGCATTATTGTAGACGATGAAATGCAAACCTCCATGCCCCATGTATATGTTTGCGGAGATTTAACGGGTTTCTCTATGTTGGCTCATACGGCGTCTCGCGAAGCCGAAGTAGCTGTTCATTCCATCTTGCACAAACTTGGTAAAACCAGCGATACAGACCAAATGAGCTATCGTGCTATACCGGGCGTGGTTTATACCAATCCGGAAATAGCAAGCGTAGGACAAACAGAAGAAAACTTGCAGAAGGACGGCATTCAATACGAAACGATTAAAGTCCCGATGGCTTTCTCCGGACGATTCGTTGCCGAAAACGAAGGTGTCAATGGAGTATGCAAAATACTTCTGGCCCAAGATCACACCATACTTGGAGCTCATATACTCGGCAACCCGGCTTCTGAAATCATCACGCTTGCCAGCATGGCTATCGAACTAAAATTATCTGCCCAAGAGTGGCGCAAGATTATATTTCCGCACCCATCGGTCAGCGAAATATTCAAAGAAGCACTATGAAAGTAAACAAATACATTATACCGGCTTGCATTTCTATTGCACTGCTAGGTGCATGTAAGACCAAAATATCGACTGTTGCCAATGAGGGTAAAATCTCAGCATCGCAACAGTCGGTTGCTTTTCTCAAAGACTCATTGTATATCGATTCGCTTATCGGCACATTGCCGCAAGGATCGGAAGTGGGCATATCAATATACAATCTGAGTAAGAACAAATCCGTATATACTTATCGAAACGATAAGCTCTCGCGCCCGGCTTCGACAATGAAGCTGCTCACTACCATCACCACGCTCTCTTATCCCGAAGGGCGTAAACCGTTCACCACCAACGTATGGTATTCCGGCAGCATCGTAAATGATACACTCCAAGGAGATATTTATATAAAAGGCTGTATGGATCCCGAGTTTGACAATCAAGGCATGGACAGCCTTGTTTCGCAAATAGGGCAATTGCCTTTTAAGATACTAAAAGGACATATCATTGGAGATGTTTCGATGAAAGACTCCCTTTATTGGGGCAGTGGCTGGATGTGGGACGATGCGCCATACGATTATCAGCCCAATCTATCGCCGCTAATGTTCCATAAAGGAACGATGACGGTCATGGCACACCCCGACAGCATAAAAAATAAAGCTGCAATAGGAGTGTCTCCATATTCAGATTATTATGAAATACAAAACAATACGAAGAGCAATCCCGCAGAGAAAGAATGGTTCAGCGTGACCAGAGACTACATTAATCAATCTAATCGAATAATAGTAGACGGAAACGTCAATTCAGAACAATATTCTACCATTACCCTTTCGTTTGCTCAAAACTATTTTTTACGCACCTTCGTACAAAGGCTCATAAGAAAGGGAAAGAAATCAATCCCGAACGGATATATCTCAATCTATAGTCCTACAATAGACTATAGCAAGCTAACCTTGGCGGCTACTTATTCTACCGACTGCCAAAGCGTAGTGAAACAACTACTCAAAGAGAGCGATAACCTCAATGCCGAAGCAATGCTTTACCGCTTATCCGGCATCAACGGATACCACCCCGCTACAGCAGAAGGAGGAATCAAAGCCATAAAGCAGCTCATCAAAGAAATAGGACTCAATCCCGACAATTATTTAATAGCAGACGGTAGCGGACTATCCAATTATGACAACCTTTCGCCCGACTTGGAAGTGGCATTTCTACGCTATGCATCGCAACATCCTGAAATCTATACCATGATATATCCTTCACTTCCCATTGCCGGAGTCGACGGTTCGTTGTCGCATAGGATGAAAGATTGTGCGGCAACAAATAATGTTCATGCCAAAACAGGCTCGTATACTGCCATCAATGCGCTTGCAGGCTATCTGACAACTACCTATGGCGACAAATTAGTGTTCTCGATAATGAACCAAAGCATCTTGGACACCCAAAAAGCACATCAATTTCAAGATGCGATATGCACTAAACTTTGCAAATAAATAGATTGCCTTAGGCATTTATCACCCCATAAAGCATAAAAAAAGTATTCGCACTTATACAGCTTTCGACTCACGGGCGTGAGTCGAAAAAACATAAGGACGAAACGATTAGAACATATAGAGGCTACAGCCATAGAGCAAGAACGTTTGCAAAACAAAATAAGGATGAGCTGGAAACGACATCAAAACACTATTCACCGAGTATAATAAGTCAAAACAAAAAGCCCCTCTATTGCGATTAATCATCAACAATAAAGGGGCCTATTTTGATTTAAAAGCTATTCTATTTCACAAAGTCAGCCCAATTGGTGAGATGCATATCACCCGTTTTGCTAAAGGTAACGTGCATACCGAGAGCAGCAGCCAAATTCTGTGGCGTCTGTACCTTTTGATTGGTCAGCTTCAAGTAGTCGCGAAGTATTTGCTTATAATCGGGATGAACGCAATTCTCGATAATGGCTTCGGCCCGCTGTTTGGGACTCTTGCCACGCAAGTCTGCAACACCCTGCTCCGTAACGATAATATTGACATCATGTTCGGTACTGTCAACATGCGATACCATTGGTACAATAGAGCTTATAAGTCCGTCTTTGGCCGTTGAAGGGCAAGTAAAAATAGAGATATAAGAATTGCGTGTAAAGTCGCAAGAGCCGCCGATACCGTTCATCATCTTAACACCACACACATGGGTAGAATTTACGTTACCATAAAGATCTACCTCGATAGCAGTATTAATAGATATAATACCAAGGCGACGAATAATCTCGGGGTTATTGGATATTTCGGACTGACGAAGTACTATTTTGTCTTTGAAGAAATCTATATTTCCAGTAACTTCATCCAAGCAGTCGTTAGTTACAGTGAGCGAACAAGCGCTACCGAATTTGATACGTCCTTCTTGCATCAATTTGATGACCGAATTTTGTATCACTTCAGTATACATTTCAAAAGGAGGAACTGTTTTATCACGTCCCAATCCGCCAAGTACGGCATTGGCTATATTTCCTACTCCAGACTGGATAGGCAAGAAACACGACGGAATAATGCCACGTTTCATATCCGCAACCAGAAATTCGGCAACATTCTGACCAATTTTGTCGGTCAACACATCGGGAGCAGTAAAGTGTCTGGCTTCATCAGGTTTGTTGGTGCGAACAACACCCACAATCTTCTTAGGATCTACCTGAATGTAAGTGCTACCGATACGGTCGCTAGGCTTGTATATAGGTATCTCGCGACGATAAGGCGGATCTAAAGGTTCATAGACATCATGAAGATATTTCAAATTGGGGCTTTGCGCAGAGTTAAGCTCGACAATAATCTTATCTGCCAAACGACAAGCGGTAGGAGAAATACCTCCGGCAGCTGTCAAATAGATTTTACCATCTTCTGTTATTTCACATGCTTCGATAATAGCGGTATTTACTTTTCCCATAAACCCATAGCGCAATTCCTGAGCCATCTGAGAAAGATGAATATCATTGTAATGAATCTCACCACTATTCACTGCTTTTCTAAAATCCTTATTGGTTGTATAAGGAGCACGATATTTGATAGCATGAGCATTGGCCAATACACCGTCTGTTGCATCACCGGTCGAAGCTCCCGTAAAGACTCCAATTTGATAAGGATTACCCTTTGCATGTTCTTCTTCAGCTATTTTAGCTATTTCTCTTGTCACAGCCTTTGCTGTACCTGCAGGTGTAAAACCACTGAGTCCAATGTTATCACCATTTTTTACATAACTTGCAGCTTCTGCTGCAGAAATAAAATTCAACGCCATAGTTCCTTTAGTTTCGGTTACTTTTTTTATTTGTATTTTCTGTTAATTATTTCTGACCAAACCATAGCTTTACGCACATCTTCAATACTTTGAAATGCGTAATCTTCATCATTCACACCTATTGCAGTATCACCGACAGGTATGGTTCTTTCGTCTATCGAGGACTTTCCTTCTTGCTTTGCATCCTGAATAAAAACTTCAGGCGATTTTCTCGTCGGTTTCGGAGACGGATTAACCTTTTGAACAACCGGCTTGGGCTCTATCACCTCCTTTTGAGGAAACAAATCTTTCCAAGATTCGGGTAGTTCAGTCATTCCACGATGTGGATCAGGTTGCCTTTTGGAATCGGGTAACGAAGTTCCTGTTTTCTTAACCTTATCGCCCAGTGCCTTTGAAATACCCAAGACAACCAAAACGATAATGTATATTATCAATGAAAAAGAAGAAGCTTGTATCATCACATTTTCTATTTTGAACGAATGCAAAGTTAAATAATAATTTGGTTTATCAGAAAGATTCGCATTGATTTTTAGTTAACGCCGTGGTTATCTGAAAATAATGGCGTAAATTTGCGAAAAATTCAGAATAAAAACAAATACCGACTACAAATATGGAATACAATTTCAAAGAAATTGAAGAGAAATGGCAACACAAATGGATCGAAAATAAGACCTACAAAATTGTCGAAGACAAAAATAAAAAGAAATTCTATGTCCTGAATATGTTCCCTTATCCATCTGGAGCAGGACTTCATGTCGGACACCCGCTGGGTTATATTGCTTCGGATATTTATGCCCGCTATAAGCGCTCGCAAGGATTTAATGTACTCAACCCAATGGGGTATGATGCTTATGGATTGCCCGCCGAACAATATGCTATCAAAACAGGACAACATCCGGCTATTACCACCGTAAACAACATAAGCCGTTATCGCGAACAATTAGATAAAATAGGATTTTCGTTCGATTGGAGCAGAGAAGTTCGCACTTGCGACCCTAATTACTACCATTGGACACAATGGGCGTTCGTCAAGATGTACAAAAGCTATTATAACAATAAGCTCCAGAAGGCTTGCCCGATAGACGAACTTGTTAAGCTTTTCGAAGAAAATGGGACAGACGGAATAGACGCTGCATGTAGTGAAGAACTTTCTTTCATCGCCTCTGAATGGAACGCCAAGACAGATAAGGAAAAAGAAGAACTTTTGATGAACTACCGTATAGCTTATTTAGGCGAAACCATGGTCAACTGGTGCCCCAAGCTTGGCACCGTACTTGCCAACGACGAAGTGGTAGATGGCTTGTCCGTGCGCGGTGGTTATCCCGTTGTACAGAAAAAGATGCGCCAATGGTGTTTGCGAGTATCCGCATATGCGCAACGCTTACTCGACGGACTTGAGAAAATAGATTGGACGGAATCTTTGAAAGAAACACAACGCAATTGGATAGGGCGTTCTGAAGGTACAGAAATTGGATTTAATGTGAAAGATTCGGAACTAAGTTTCACGATCTTCACGACTCGTGCCGATACTATTTTCGGTGTTACCTTCATGGTGTTGGCTCCAGAGAGCGAATTGGTAGCTCAAGTAACTACCGACAAACAAAAAAAGGAAGTCGATGCTTATCTGGAGAAAACCAAAAAACGTACCGAACGCGAAAGGATATCCGACCGCAGCGTAAGTGGTGTTTTCTCGGGAAGTTATGCCATTAACCCATTGACAAACGAAGCAATTCCTATTTGGGTAAGCGACTACGTATTGGCCGGTTATGGCACGGGAGCTATTATGGCTGTTCCGGCACACGATAGTAGAGACTATGCCTTTGCCAAACATTTCAATCTGGAAATTCGTCCACTCATCGAAGGATGCGACGTGAGTGAAGAAAGTTTCGATGCCAAAGACGGCATTATGATCAATTCTCCAAAGAAGGGGGTTGAAGGCGGCTTAATATTAAATGGGCTGACAGTAAAAGAGGCCATTGCCAAAACAAAAGAATTTGTCAAATCCACGGGGCTTGGACGTATTAAAGTAAACTATCGTCTTCGTGATGCGACTTTCTCACGCCAACGTTATTGGGGTGAGCCATTTCCTATCTATTACAAAGATGACATGCCACACACCATCGATGAAGACAAACTTCCGTTGTTGCTACCCGAGATCGATAAATATCAACCTACCGAAAGTGGACAACCACCACTAGGACATGCTAAGGAATGGGCTTGGGACGATAAAAACAAATGCGTGGTAGAAAACGATAAAATAGACAACATCACCGTATTTCCTCTGGAACTATGCACCATGCCGGGATTCGCCGGTTCGTCGGCATACTACTTGCGCTATATGGACCCGCATAATGAAGAGGCATTAGTCGATAAAGAAAAAGACGCTTACTGGCAAAATGTAGATTTATATGTGGGCGGTACAGAACATGCTACAGGACACTTAATTTATTCACGTTTTTGGAACAAATTCCTTCACGACCTAGGAGTATCGATAGCCGAAGAACCCTTTCAGAAGTTAATCAACCAAGGCATGATTCAAGGAAGGAGCAATTTTGTTTATCGCATAAAGAACACCAACACTTTTGTTTCGTTGGGTTTAAAAGATGAATACGACGTAACCCCTATTCATGTAGATGTTAATATTGTATCAAACGACATACTGGATATTGAAGCATTCCGCAATTGGAGTCCTGAATACAAAACGGCTGAATTTATTCTCGAAAACAATAAATACATTTGCGGATGGGCGGTCGAAAAGATGAGTAAATCCATGTACAATGTTGTCAATCCCGATATGATTGTAGAACGTTATGGTGCCGACACATTGCGAATGTACGAAATGTTTCTAGGCCCCATCGATCAATCCAAGCCATGGGATACTAACGGTATAGACGGTGTAAATCGTTTTATTCATAAGTTCTGGGGATTGTTTTTCAATCGCAATGATGAATACTTAATAAATGAAGAGGCACCTACTAAAGAAGAATTGAAATCAATCCATAAATTGATTAAGAAAATAACTTTTGATATTGAACATTTTTCATACAATACCTCCATTAGTGCTTTCATGATTTGTACGAATGAAATGCAATCTATGAAATGTTCGAAAAAAGAAGTATTAGAGACATTTGTTGTACTTCTTTCTCCATTTGCACCACATATTTGCGAAGAGCTATGGGAGCTATTGGGACACAAAACTTCTGTTTGCGATGCTCAATGGCCTGAGTGTAACGAAGAATACTTAAAAGAAAACACCATTAATTATTGCATCTCTTTCAATGGTAAAGTTCGTTACAATGTAGAATTCCCAATCGATGCAGATAAAGAAAGTATTGAAAAAGCCGTACTTGCCGACGAACGTTCACTAAAATGGATGGAAGGCAAGAGCGTAGTAAAAATCATAATTGTTCCAAAGAAAATTGTAAATATCGTCATTAAATAATGAATAATTCTAACATCACAAAGCTTAACTTATCCAGAGAACTTAAAGATTATTTCTTCATTACGCTCGGATTGTTTTGCTATGCTTTCGGATGGACTGCCTTTTTGCTACCTTATCAGATAACAACAGGCGGACTAACCGGTGTAGGTGCGATTATATTTTACGCAACCGGATTTCCCATCCAATGGACCTACTTTATTGTCAATGTGATTTTCCTTTTATTTGCAGGTAAAATTCTTGGTCCCAAATTCACCATAAAAACATCTTATGCTATCATCCTGCTGACGTTCTTATTATGGTTTCTGCAATTGCTTTTTGTAGACCATGCCGGACATCCCCTGAAATTGTTAGGACCTGGACAAGATTCGATGGCATGTGTTTTGGGTGCTATCCTTTGCGGTATTGGTTTAGGCATAGTATTCAGCAACAATGGTAGTACTGGAGGAACAGATATTATCGCTGCCGTAGTCAATAAATACAAAGATATTACGCTAGGTCGTATGATTATGTATTGCGATATTATTATCATTACATCTTGTTACTTTGTGTTTTACGATTGGCGGCGGGTGATCTTTGGATTTGTCACTTTGATCATCGTGAGCTATATGCTCGATTATGTAGTAAACAGTACGCGACGTTCGGTGCAATTTTTTATCTTTTCAAAAAAATATGCAGAAATAGGAGACCTCATCATCTCACAAACTCACCGAGGCGTCACTGTCATAAATGGCACAGGATGGTATAGCAAAAATGAAGTAAAAATGTTGATTGTCATGGCTCACAAAAGTCAATCGGTAGACATCTTCCGACTCATTAAAGATATCGACCCCGATGCTTTCATCACTCAAAGCACTGTAACCGGTGTATTTGGGCAAGGTTTTGACAAACTCAAAGTAAAATGAAGATGAAACGAAAGTTAGTATTTGCTACCAATAACCCCAATAAACTGCAAGAAGCACGCGCTATCTTGCAGGACAAAGTAGACGTCGTAAGCTTGGCTGAGATAAATTGTTATGATGACATCCCTGAGACAGCAAAAACCCTCGAAGGTAATGCTTTAATTAAAGCTAAATACGTATTTGAGCATTTTCATTTGGATTGCTTCTCGGACGATACAGGACTCGAAATAGAGGCACTTGGTGGTGAACCGGGAGTTTATTCTGCACGTTATGCCGGGACTGATAAAGATTCTGAAGCGAACATGAAAAAAGTTCTCGAAAAATTGAAAGACGTAAGCAACAGAAAGGCTCAGTTCAGAACTGTGATCGCCCTTATCATTGATGGAAAAGAATACTCTTTTAACGGAACGATTAAGGGAGAAATAATGACAGAAGAATCTGGGACATCAGGATTTGGATACGATCCTATCTTTCGTCCGTCCCAATCCAAGCACACTTTTGCCGAAATGCCTGCCGAAGAAAAAAATCATATCAGTCACCGTGCATTGGCTTTACAAAAATTAAATGACTTTATTAAAACATACAATCAGTTTTACTTATAGAAGCCATTTCCAATACATATTAGTTCCAAGTGTGTCTCATTGAACACTTGGAACTTTTTTATCACTTCTTGCTTTATTTTTGTTTTATTTTTGCAGAATCAAAAGATATTTAATAATATTGTAACCGAAAATTAACCTTTTTGAATCTTGTTAATCATATCGTAAATAGATAATATGATGATGGATTTCTCAGATGACAAAACATTATTGAACAGCATTAAGTTAGGCGATAATGAGGCTTTTGAATATCTCTTCAAGGTCTATTATCCACGTCTGTACCGATATGCTATTCGCTTTTTGAAAGATGAAGATATCGCTCACGATATCATTCAAGAATGTTTTATGCATATTTGGGAAAAACGTACGACATTATCTGCCATATCTATTGCTTCTCTACTATTTGCAATGGTACGCAACGGTTGTTTGAATTATATAAAGCATCTATCGATTGTCGAAAAATACCAAATTGATACAAAGGCCGAAGGAGAAGAACGTCTATATTATGCCGATTTCTTTTTGGATGCCGAACATAAGCTATTGTATGACGAACTACAAGAACAAATCAGAATAGTTATGGATAACTTATCTCCACGTTCAAGAGAAATATTTATTATGAGCCGCTTTAGGGGACTAAAGAACAGGGAAATTGCCGAAAAGCTAAATATATCTACAACAGCAGTCGAAAAACAAATCTCCAAAACATTGCGTAGCTTTTCCGATCATTTCAAGAACAAGTATCCATTAGATATTTACATTATCATAATAGCGTGGCTTATTAAATAATAAAACTTTAAGTCTATTCGAAGCGTGATGAAGCAGAAATTTTTTTTCTGCTTTTTCTCTATGTTTAGGTTGGGTAAAGACAAACTGATTTGTTATAACATATAGAGATAAAAACAATGGAAGATACAACGAAAATTAAAGAACTGGCTTTTCAGTATTTTAGTGGAACAATTTCTGATGCCGATGAGATAACCTTGTTCACATACATTAATCAGAATGTATACAATAGTCATAAATTCAGACTATGGGAAAAAGAATGGACCACCAAAGCTACTGTTAACGAACAAACAGATAAAGAATGGAAAAGTTTGGAACGTCAACTACGCATCCGAAGATCCATTTCTATGCCAACAGTAAATATCATTCACCGAAAATGGAAACAAATGATAGCTGTGGCAGCAGTTTTCATCGTTTTGTTAGGCAGTGCATTCAGTGTGTGGGTAAAAGTATCTTCAAATGTACCCGACAATTACTTTGTTTGTCAAGCTCCATACGGAAATAAGACCAAAATATTGCTTCCCGATGGAACGTCTGTTTGGCTAAATGCGGGTTCAACAATTAAATATTCTAACAAATTCAATTCAAAGAATCGATTGGTAGAACTAAATGGCGAAGGCTATTTTGAAGTATCTAAACATAATGGAATAACTTTTACTGTTCATACCAAAGGATATAACGTGGTTGTAAAAGGAACAAAATTCGATGTGTCGGCTTATTCGGACGACCCTTATATAATGACCTCGTTATTGGAAGGGAGAGTAGAGATAAATTATAAACAGATTAAAATGAATATTCTGCCAGGACAAGCCGCTATGCTCGACTTAAAAACAAAGCAGCTCACTCGACATGAAATAAACGTAAATCAATCAAAATCGTGGGTTGAAAACAGAATAGATTTCGATGATATCACCGTAAAAGATTTATCTAAAAAGCTTTCTCGTCAATATGCGGTGAACATACTACTTGAATCGGAAAAGGTTGGTGCCATGAAGCTATGCATCTCACTTCGCAACAAAGAAACAATTAACGAAGTAATGGAAGGATTGAAGAGAATTATCCCAATAACAGTAGTACATAAAGGAAAGGATATATATATCAAATAATAATGTCAAACTAATCATTAAATTAAAAACAGAAAAAACATGAAAAACAAACAAAAGAAAGTACTTTGGTTACTTTTTTTTGTTCCATTCTGTCTAGGTACTATTAGCCTGAATGCACAAACAATTAGTAAAACATTCCGGCATGAAACATTGAAAAATGTACTCAGAGAGGTGGAACAACAAACGAAAATGTCTGTTATCTATAAAGTTGACGAAGTCAACGAAAACAAAGACATTTCTGCTACTTTTAAAAAAACTCCTTTAAAAGAAGTTCTTTCTAGTATTTTGGATAATAATTTGGAATATGATATTCAAAACAAAATGATTATCATACACAAAAGAATTCCTTCCGTAAAGAGAATTTCAAGCCCAAACAATCAAAGCAATAACAAGTTAATTAAGGGGAAAGTTATTGATGAAAAAGGCGAACCTATTATCGGAGCCAATGTTATTGCAAAAGGAAGCAAAACCGGTAGCATAACAGATATGAATGGAGAATTTGAATTTGACGCATCAGGTTCAAATGCCTTTATTGTAAGTTATATAGGATACAAAAATACACAAATTTCTATTACTCGAAAACAATACTATTCTATTACGATGGTAGAAGATACCAAGCTATTGAACGAAGTGGTAGTAGTTGGATATGGCACAATGAGTCGTAAAAGCGTAGTTGGTGCGGTTGATCAAGTTAAATCAAGTTCTTTGGAAAATCGTCCGGTTGCCAATGTAACGCAAGCCTTGCAAGGTGCATCTCCAAATTTAATTGTCCAACAAAGAAGTTTCAATCCAAATGATGCAACGATGAATTTAAATATTCGAGGCATCAGTACGACAAACAGCAATAGCCCGCTTATAGTTATAGATGGATTGGTATCGGATGACGGCAGTTTAGATAAACTTAATCCAATGGATATCGATAATATTTCCATTTTAAAAGATGCCGGTACAGCTGCTATTTATGGTTCGCGTTCGGCAAATGGCGTTATTCTAGTTACTACAAAAAAAGGAAAGAAGAACGAAAAAACTACCGTTCGTGTCAATTCTATGATGGGATGGGAAAAACCTCATTTTCTGTTTTCTCCCGTAGCTGGTTATCAAAATGCAACACTGAAAAATCTAGCATTGACAAATTCGGGAATGAATCCCATCTTCACTCCAGAACAAATACGAAACCTAGCAGCACATCAAAGTGAAGAAGATTGGTTTTATTACCAAATATTCCGCACTGCATTACAACAAAACCATAATATAAGTGTATCAGGAGGTAGTGAAAAAACAACATATATGGTTTCTGTAGGTTATTATAACCAAGAAAGCAACTATGTAGGCAACAAGAATTTTGGAATACAGCGCTACAATATACGCTCGAACATTACAACAGAAGTTGGACGTTTCAAGTTTACAACATTAATGGCTTATACTCGAAACAATAGTATTAGCACAACAGGAAGCAGTTTAGAAATAGATGCTTCACGTATTCCGTCGTATTACTATTATAAAATGAAAACATCAGACGGAAGATATCTTTTAAATGATGTTTTATCTGAATTCAATCCATTAGGAAGTTTGGAAGCGGGAGGTACAAATAAATATCGCAATAACGACTTTACAGCCAATGTAAGTGCCGAACTTCAGATTATGGACGGCCTTAAACTGAGGGGAGTACTTGGTGCCAATGTCACTGGAGATCATCGTTATTCTCGCCACCTAAGAGTACCTTATTACTCGAACGAAAGCGACACTACTCCTGCCAGATATGCTAATGAAACAAGAGAAACAAGCGATTGGAATTATGATGCCTATCTCATTAATTCGCAGATATTATTAGATTACAATAAAACCTTCGGGAAGCATAATTTTACAGGTTTATTGGGTGCCACCAATGAATCATTTACATCTACTGCCAATGAGATAAATTTAAAATACTCAAATATCGACTTAGGAACTTCTGCCAGTGATGATGCCCAAATTGTTGTAGGAGGAGGCTCTTCTGTCACACCCGAGAATACACTTCGCACAAGTATCACTTCTATTCTAGGCCGTTTAGGATATTCTTACGCAGACAAATATTATGCAGAATTCGACTTTAGATATGACGGTTCTTCTAAATTCGCTTCCGGATACCGTTGGGGCTTTTTCCCATCACTATCACTTGGATGGAGAGCTTCTGAAGAATCTTTTATGGAAAATTATAAAGAACATGTTGGAGATTTGAAATTACGTGGATCTTATGGTGTTTTGGGCAACCAGACGATCGGTGCTTATGATCGATTCACAACATACGATATGTATACTAACACTTACGCTTATAATAACAAGACCGTAACAGGTGCTGGCTTTACACTTGGTAAAGAGAACCTCACTTGGGAGAAAACCAGAATATTAAATCTTGGACTTGATGCGAATTTCTTGAATAATAATCTAAACGTAACATTCGATTATTTCTATAAACGTACAGTTGATATTTTAATGACCCCTGTTGTGCCTTCTGTCTTTGGAACCACTCAAGCGATGGACAATATTGGTGAAATGTCGAATAAGGGATGGGAATTATCCATCAACTATCGTCTGAAGACAGGACAATTCATTCACAACTTCACGGCGAATATTGGCGACTCGTTCAACAAAGTCGACAAGTTCCCCGAAAAAGAACAAATTACAAGTATGGAAGAGCTGTATAAATTAATTAGAGTCGGCGTGCCTTTAGGCTCATATTATGGTTACAAAACAGCAGGTTTCTTTAAAAATTATGAAGATATAGAAGCGTCTGCTATTCCTGTTGGTGGAACTGTTCAGCCAGGTGATTTAAAGTTTGTAGATCGAAATAAAGATGGAATTATTGATTCAAAAGACCGTTTTATTTTAGGCAATGGGTTCCCTCGTTATACCTTTGGATTCACTTACAATTTAAATTGGAAAAATTTTGATTTAAGCATATTTGGACAAGGAGTAGGTAAACGTAGTATGATGCTTAGAGGTGAATTGATAGAACCTTTCCATCAAAACTATTCGTACGTTATTTACAAACACCAACTTGATTATTGGACGCCTACACATACCGATGCCCGTTGGCCTAGATTAAGTGCTGCCGGTTCGACTTCGAATAGTAATAACTTTCGCAACGGTTCCGATTTATATATATTAAACGGTTCTTATCTACGCATCAAAGACATAACAATAGGATATACACTGCCGAAAGAATGGATTAAGAAAGTAGGAATGGAGAAACTTAGAGTATATGTTACCGGTCAAAATCTATTCACATTCAGCCACAATTCATTTATCGATCCCGAATCTTCAGAGTTCAACTCACAAATGGATACTTCGGGCGCAAATAGTGGTCGAAATTATCCGACATTAAAATACTATGGTTTTGGTCTAGATGTAGAATTCTAATTATTTGACTATGAAAAAGAATAATATAAAATATTTAATGCTTGCTATTCTAGGGTTAACCCTCTTTTATAGTTGCAATAGCATGAATAATGAACCGACAGACAGCTATACTGATAGTAAATTTTGGACATCGGCAGATAAAGCACAATACGTTTTGAATATGGCCTACAATCAATTGTATAGTGCTTCCAAAATGTGGTCTGATGAATGCTTAAGCGATAATCTTTTTGAAGGGCGTTCCTATACCGATCAACGTATGATACGCGACGGTATTGCCGACCCATCGACAGGAATCTTTTCGAGTGAATGGTCTGACTTATATTCAGGCATCAAAACGTGCCATGTATTCTTAGATAAAATACAGCTTGTGAATATGGATGAAACAAAAAAAGCAAATATGATTGCTCAAATACGTTTTATCCGAGCTTCACTTTTCTTACGATTATCTAATTTTTATGGTGCAATTCCTTTCTTCTCAAAAGATATTACCTTAAATGAATCGAAAACAGTTTCGCGTACAAATCGTTCTACAGTTATTGCATTTATCCATAGCGAACTCGACGATATAATGAAAGATTTACCCAAAAAAGATGATCTATCAGTCGATGAAAGAGGTAAGATAACAAAGGGAGCTGCTTGTATGTTACAAGCCAGGGCCTATCTTTATGATAATGATTGGGCAAATGTCGAAAAATACTGTGGCTATCTGATGAACGATCAAGCTACCTACGGAAATTATTCATTATTCAATAGCTATAGTGGATTGTTCTTACAAGACAATGAATATAATTCGGAAATTATCATGGACTGTTCGTATGTACCTGCTACAAGAACGTGGACCGAAATGTATGATATGGCTCCTCTTTCTGTTGGAGCACGAATCAATTCTAAAGCTCCTACACAAAGTTTAGTAGATAGCTATATGACATTGGATGGAGAAACAATAGATCAATCTTCTACTTATGATGAAAACAATCCTTATGTCAATAGAGATCCTCGACTTACAGCTACAGTCATTTACGACAATTATGATTGGAGTGGTAATGTAAATGATGGAACAAGTAAAAAAATCATTTATATCAAACCGAACTCTACCATCACTACAGATGCCTATAGTGGAAGTAATGCCAATCAGACATCAACCGGTTATTATGTACGCAAATATTATGATCCCAAGCACGAAGCCAGCTTAGCATCTGCTATCAATATTATTACAATGCGTTATGCTGATGTATTACTAATGTATGCAGAAGCAATGAATGAGCAAGGCAAAATGACAGAAGACATTTGGAATAAAACAATTGAACCTATTCGTGCTCGTGCCGGATTTACAAACAGTACCGCCTTAAATTATCCCTCAAGTATCTCACAAGAACAAATGAGACAAATTATTCGCCGCGAACGTAGATGCGAACTAGCTCTTGAAGGATTAAGGTGGTATGATATTAAACGTTGGAAAGTAGGGACTACATACCTTAATGGTTATGTATATGGTGCAAAATTTGCAGAAAATGGTAATTACATTCGCTTAGATAATCGTAAATTTATAGAGTCAAGAGACTATTTATGGTCTGTACCACAATCGCAAATGGATATAAATCCCAATTTAAAACCAAATAACTCAGGTTATGCTAACTAATAACTTAAAATCAAATAATAATGAAAACTAAAACAAATATATTATTACTATTACTTTTGTCTATAGTATTTTTAGGAACATCTTGTACACAAGATATGGAATATAAAGATGTTGCACTAACAGCAGTCAAACAATTATATGCTCCAAAAGATGGTTATTCACTTCAATTACTGTCTTCGGCCACTGCATCTCAGTATTTTGAATGGGCAACATCAAAAGTAGAAGATGGCGGTTCGCCACTATACGAAGTTGTATTTGACAAAAAAGATGGAGATTTTTCAAAACCTATTTATCGTCTAACTTCAGATGATATGGGAACACAAAATTATGCCACTATTTCTCACAAAGTATTAGACAAAATAGCTGCACTGGCAGGTTTGGGAAGCGGAGAAACAGGAACATTAAAATGGACTGTTGTTTCTTCACGAGGTTTATCTGAAATGACTGCAGAACAATCAAGAACTATTACTATTACACGTCTATTAGGATTTGCAGATATTCCTGCTCAAGTATATATTACCGGCGAAGGTTCAGAAGGCGGAACAGACATAAGTAAAGCATTGGGATTCTCTTCTCCCGCCGATGGCGAATTTGAAATCTTCACAAAATTGGAAGCTGGAAAAGAATATCATTTTGTGAGTACTAAAGGTGCTTCACCTCGCTTATTCTATTCGGATGGAAATTCTCTGAAAGAAAGCTCAACTGCTACAGGATCTACAACAGTAGCTGAAACAGGAACATATCGTATCAATCTTGATTTCAACATAGCTACTGCATCAATCACCAAAATTAAAAGCATTGGTTTTTACTTTTGTGCGGAAGATGAAGTTACTATAGACTTTTCTTACCAAGGCAACGGTATTTGGCAAGGAACAGGTCATGTTGACTTTTATCAATGGGATTGGGGCAAAGATCAAAGATATAAAATAGAAATGGTATCCGAAAAATCAGGTGTAGAATCTGTTACACATTGGGGTCCTACAAATCCATCTCTCGATAATGCTCCTGGTGATAATGAAGCTGCATCCTATTATTATATGCAAGAATGGCCGGCAAGTCAATGGGATAATAAATGGAAACTCCAAGATAAGTTTGATGGTAAAGATGTAACATTTACTGTTTATCTTAATGCGAGTGGACATTATACGCATAGTATAACACTTGCGAACTGATTAAAAAATAATTATTATGAAGAAAATAATTAAATACATTATTTTGACTATTTTTGGCGGAGTTCTATTTCACTCGTGCAATAATATAGAAGATAAGTATATGTATAATAGCGACTCCTATACCATCGATTGGAATGCAGCAGCCGATAGTGCAACAACTTCTTTAGTGTCGCGCTTCTGGAATACTACAGGACATTACTTTGTATATACTCCCGATAATTGGAGCGATACTAATCCCGGTTATTGGCCACAGGCTCATGCTATGGATGTGGTAATCGATGCCTATATAAGAACAAAGGATACCAAATATTCACTATTGTTCGACCAATGGTATGATGGTATTAAAACTGTTAACTTCTCAACTCATCAAGATTATTGGAATGCCTATTATGATGATATGTCATGGATATGCCTAACAATGATAAGACTTTATGACGTAACAAAAACAGACAAATACTTAAATACAGCCAAAGAACTCTGGGGATATATCAAATCCGGATGGGACGAAACTTATGCAAATGGAGGTATATCATGGGAATATTACGACCATAAATGGAGTAAGAATGCTTGTACCAATGGACCTGCAAGTATAATAGGAAGTCGGATGTACGCTATTACTAAAGATGAATCTGATAAAGAGTGGGCTTCCAAAATATACGAATGGGAAAAAGCTACTTTATATAATCCTGCCACCGGAGCAGTTTATGATAACATAAATGGACAAACAAACGAATTATCAAAAACTACATTGAGTTATAATCAAGGAACTTTTCTTGGAGCTGCTTACGAATTATATAAAATAACAGGAGATATTACTTATCTCAATGATGCCAGAAAAGCTGCTTATTATGCTATTTCCAATTCTTCCATGATCGATACAGGTAACAATGTATTGAGAGACGAAGGAGATGGGGATGGAGGATTATTTAAGGGAATCTTCATGCGTTATTTTGTCCAACTTATGCTCGAAAACAATTTAGATGTTGTATATAAGAATAAATTTGAGACATTTTTCAATAACAATGCCGAAACATTATGGAGAAAAGGAGTACTTAAACAAGATATTCTATTCGGAACAAGTTGGACTACTGCGGCATTAGGAACAACTCAACTCACATCTCACGTTAGTGGATGTACATTGATAGAAGCAAAAGCTTATTACCAAAAAAACAAAAAATAATTCATGAAAAATTATTTATATTTGTTTCTGCTTATTGGTTTGATCTATCCAACTGCAGTATTTTCTAAAAATGAAGTATTTATAAAGAGGGCCCAGCAAACGCTGGACTCTCTTTATAAACATTATGGAGTATCTCATACTTATCTACTTTCCGAAAACTATCCAGTACAAAAACTTAATAATATTACTTATTTAGCATCGCAAACTCAAAGTAATAATAGTTTCTCTTATCTATGGCCCTTTTCAGGTACTTTTTCGGCTGTTAATTCACTTTATTTCGCTACAGACGATAAAAGGTATATCAGTCTACTAAATAATAGCGTACTGAAAGGCTTAGACAATTACTTAGACAAAACAAGAAAACCTACAGCATACGCATCCTATATTAGGAAAGCAGGAAAATCAGATCGTTTTTATGACGACAATGTTTGGATAGGTATAGACTTTACAGATATTTATTCGAAAACTAAAAACAAGAAGTATCTGTCTAAAGCAAAAATGATATGGAACTTCATAGAGTCTGGGATAGACAATAAGCTGAATGGAGGAGTATATTGGTGCGAACAAAAGAAAAACTCTAAAAATACATGTTCAAATGCACCGGCAAGTGTTTTTGCACTGAAACTGTTCTTAGCTACTTCCGATAGTTCCTATTTTGCAAAAGGAAAAGAACTTTATGAATGGACAAAAGCGCACTTGAGAGATCAAAGCGATGATTTATACTACGACAATATATCGTTGAATGGACATATAGATAAGGCAAAGTATCCTTATAATTCAGGACAAATGTTGCAAGCGGCAGCATTGCTTTATCGCATCACAAATAACTCTTGTTACCTATATGATGCACAAAAAATAGCAAAATCGTGTTCCAATTACTTCTTCCTTCATAAAGACAATTGTGAGATCGTTTTAAAAGAAGAAAATATATGGTTTTCTACAGTTATGTTACGCGGATTTATAGAGCTTTACAATATTGATCATCAACCTCAATATCTAGAAACATTTCGTCAAATATTAGATACTGTCTGGAATAAAGCCCGCGATACAAATGGTTTATTAAACCGCGATTGTACTGGAAAGATAAAAGACAAAACAAAATGGTTGCTTACTCAAGCAGCTTATATAGAAATGTACGCTCGTCTGAGCACATTACAATAGATCGCTATACTACGTATATTTGAGTTCGTGATAAAAAATCAAGTTTCACATACATTCCCGTCACATCAACTATTTATCAATCAATATATTATATAGACTAGAAGCTGTAAGGGGACCTGCAAAAGGCATTATTAAGTTGTCATACAGTGATTTATGAAAGTTGAGTGTCGCAATTGTCACTTGCATCGTAGCCGGACTTGACCTTACGCATGTTCTCATACAAGAGATAGATGCTATGCTAAAAATGCTTTTAAACGCTCCATGATGCCTTTTTAAAAGCCCAAAGTCTGTAAGACATACTGACGAAAGTTGGTGTATATCAGAAAGACTTCATATCTTTGTATTCAGGTTTTGTCGTTCCACATATGTGAGTTGACTGAATCACATATGTGACTCGATCGTTCCATATATGTGAGTTGATCGAATCACATATGTGGAACGACAAAACCTGAATGAGGCGGTAAAAATAGCTTAAATACGACAATCCTGATTCAATAGGATGTGTACAAAACACCTTCTCTAAGAGAAGAACTAGACTACTTCCATGCACAGGCGGTAAGTAAAATAGTCACTGCCTACGACCAATTGAATATCTACATCCAACAACTTTGTCTACTGTTATCGAAACAATATTAATATTATATATTTCTTTCTATATTTAAAGAAGAAATATATAGTAATAGTAATAGTCTGTTAATATGTCGATATCTAAATGCTTTATTTCTTGTATAATAAGTTATTAACTTTAGAGCAAATATAATGAATAGTTTATGAACTATTGAAAACCTATTAATTAATTGATAAATAGGCTAGTTTATATTAGCTATTAACAGCTGTTCATAAGTGGGTGTTTATAATTATTTTTTCTGTCAGACATGTGAAAACTGTTAGAAAAGAGTAGAAATTTCATTCAAAAATAATTAATAACTAATTTGGTTCTCTAATAACTTATAGGCAGTATGAAAGTAAATCAAATAAGCAAGAACTATTTTTCAAAAGATATTATATTTTATTCATCACTTATTTCACAGTTATCAACAAGTTGTTAATAACAATGGTTATGTCAGAATAAACCATTAATTTTGTAGGCTGATTAAGAAATATAAATAGATATGAGAAAACTCAAAGTAGATGAATTACATCGTATTACTGTCGATAAGTTCAAGAAGGTAGATAAACTTCCTATAGTAGTAGTATTGGATGATATTCGTAGTTTATATAATGTAGGTTCGGTATTTCGTACTTCGGATGCTTTTAGAGTTGAAGCTATTTATTTATGTGGAATAACAGCTGTGCCACCTTCTGCAGAAATACATAAGACTGCTCTTGGAGCAGAATTTTCTGTTGATTGGAAATATTATAAGTCGGCAGTTGAAGCGGTAGACGAACTGAAGAAAGAAGGATATGTTGTTTATTCTATCGAACAAGTTGAAAATAGTATATCATTCGATACTTTTAATCCCTATATTAACAAGAAATATGCTATTGTAATGGGCAATGAAGTGAAGGGGGTGCAACAAGAAGTGATAGATCATAGCGATGGCTGTTTGGAACTTCCACAATATGGTACTAAACATTCACTCAATGTATCTGTAACTGCCGGTATTGTAATTTGGGAAATGTTTGTTCGAATGAAACCTAAATGGTAATGACTTACTTTATTTAAATCTCTCCTTGCATTACTTCTACTACTACACGTTCGGTTAGTTTGTCTTCTCCTTGCGGATCATAGTTTTTCTTTAAACTAGCACCGTAAAAGAAGGCTGTGACTTGAGCCCCGGCAGCTGTAAGAGGTCCAAAAAAGGCTTTTACCAGTTCGTAAGAAGATTGATGTGATTGTCTATCAATCAATTTAATGAGTAGTTTTCCCTGCTTGTAGGTCAACTTCTTCATTTGTGCAGTATATTGTTGTTTTAACCCTTTTTCAACACGTTTAATGTGAGCTATTTTAGTTTTGTCATTTGGCAGAGTTTCTAGATATTCTGTCGTTTCAATAATAAGATTATTAATTTGGATAGCTATAGGAAGTACTTTTTTTACGTTATATACCAAACGTATATACTCCATTCGTTCTTGGTCTGAATTGAATTGAATGGGAGGATAAATATAGACCGATTGAAAAAGTATATTTGGAATCGTATCTCCGCGATATACATAAGTAGATACCCGATAACCGTCTTCAGAATTTTGCATTTTATCTTTGGGCAATTCTTCTTTCGGTTTCGATTGTTTCTTTTCATTGTTCTTGATTTGTGCAGAACAGGTGAGCGAAGCTGTAAAAGAAACAATAGTAATCAACAGAAATATATACTTCCTTGAAATCATGCTACAAAAATACGATATTAGAAAGTATTTCTGTTCGCATTTTAAGCCGTTTTTGTTCATAGATTCTCTTTTTTAAATTATCTTCGCAGTTCGTGGGTGTTAACTTTTATCTTTTAACTATAGAAACCTATTCTTTGCTATGAAAAAAACTTCTTTAAGGCGGTTAATATCGTTAGTTGCTATTTTGTTTATAACGGGTATCGCTTGTTCTCAAAATCAGAATGATACCATCTATCAGTATGTTGATGAAGTACAACAGTTGGTTGAAAATAGTGAAGGAGAGTCAAACATCAATTATGATGATGAGATTATAGAATTGCACGAGCGGTTTACAGAACCATTGAATATAAACACTGTTACGAAAGAACAGTTACAACAGTTTCCCTTTCTTTCGGATGTACAAATAGAGCATATCTTGTCATACCTTTATTTGCATGGAGAAATGAAGACTATTTATGAACTGCAACTTGTTGAGGATATGGATATACAGACAATCCGTTATCTATCGGCATTTTTTAAAGCTCTTCCAGTTGTTCATAACAACTCTTTTCCTACATTGGAAGAATTGTGCAAAAAGGGTAGGAGCGAGGTGTTTAGTCGAGTAGATATTCCTTTTTATCGTAGTGCGGGATATGTTGATAAGTATAGAGGAACTCCTTATTATCATTCGTTACGCTATGCTTATCGTTATCGCAATAATGTCTTTGCAGGATTTTCGGCAGAGAAAGATATGGGTGAAACTTTTTTTGCTTCTCCCAATAAGAAAGGCTATGATTCGTATTCCATTTATTTTTTAATGAAGGATGCAGGCCCATTGAAAACGTTGGCTGTCGGTGATTATCGATTAAGCTTTGGTCAAGGTTTGGTAGTAAGCAATGACTTTTTGATGGGCAAGACAGCCTATATTACAACACTCAATCGTCGTGGAAACAATATTTATAAGCATTCGTCCACCGATGAACAACATTTCTTTAGAGGTGTTGCTGCTTCAATCGCCTTGAATAAAAACCTTTTGTTGTCGACTTTCTTTTCTTACCGACTTTTGGATGGTACTGTCAACGAAGGCGAGTTAACATCTATTCATTCGTCCGGCCTACATCGATCGCAAAAGGAAATAGACGATCGTAATAGTTTCGGTTTATTGTTTACTGGCGGCAATATCAACTATTCGTCAGACAAATGGCAAGTGGGCACTACGGGTGTGTATTATCACTTTAGTCATCCTTATGTACCGGTCCAGAGAAAATACAATAGATATGCGCTCCAAGGTTCTTCTTTTTATAACGTAGGAATAGATTATTCATATCGTTTCAACAAGTTTTCAATAGTTGGCGAAGAGGCTATCGGCAAGCACGGTGTAGCGACAACTAATCGCATCCGATACCATTTATCGCAAGATTATACCATCGTCTTATTTCATCGTTATTATGCTCATAATTATTGGGCATACTTTGCGCATACATTGTCCGAAAGCTCGACGGTACAAAACGAAAACGGTTGGTTTCTGGCGATAGATGCAAAACCGTGGCGTAAGTTATCTTGTTTTGCTGCAATCGATTTGATATCTTTTCCGTGGTGTCGTTATCGGGTCAGTAAACCTTCTCGAGCCATTGATGGTATTTTTAGATGTAGCTATTATCCTTCAAAAACGAATCAAGTGGATTTTTACTATCGTTATAAACAAAAAGAACGTGATGTGAGCAATACCAAAGGGGCGGATATAAGACCTACTTATCAGCATAGTTTTCGTTATAAATATAGTTATTTGCCTCTACCGGCTGTTAGACTATCTACTGTTGCAGACTATCGGTTGTTTCGTCAGCAAGGATTTAGTACGCAGAAAGGCTATCAATTAACAGGCTCTGTTGCCTATTCTCTTAGCGATAAACCTTTGCAATGTATATTGCAAGGCAGTTATTTTAATGCAGATAGTTATGATACTAAAATGTATATTGCCGAGCGCACTGTACTTCACAATAGCTATATACCCTCTTTTCAAGGTACCGGTATCCATCTATCTCTTCGTTTTCAATACAAACTAAGCACCCGTTGGTTGTTTATTACTCATTGCGGGCATACTCGCTATTATAATCAAGACAGTATTGGAACGGGAGCCGACAAGATAGATAGTAATTGTCGCACAGATATGAAGATTCAAGTAAAATATAGGATATAAAGGTTGTTGCAGACCAAATTAATTGGACAAATACGTATGATATCTTATAGTTCCGATTAACCATTTTAATCTCTTGATTTAAATATCTGTTGCAATAATGTTTTATCACTAACAACTATACTAACATCTGCTTTCATTTATGGCATAATCTTTATTCCGATGTGTTCTACCGCTATAGAACAAGTTGTATCAGAAGCGATTTTCTATATCACGGTTGCTATGCTGTTTTGATTTGATAGGTTTAGCATACAACGCTATATCTTGTACGTTGTTATAGTAGGGATAAGCTGGGAATTGCCCCATAATCAGAGTTGTAAATGCAATTACTTATAATACTTTCTTAAATTTATTCATCTTTATCCAAATTAGAAGTTCCTTTTTAGAATATACTTAAAAGGATTAAGCATTCTTTCTCCCATGCTTAAATCATCTGTGATAATTTCTGCTGTGCCGCTTAAATCTCCATTCATTCTAATTTTTTTGTGATATGAAGTGACCAGACGGGAAGATAATTCTACCGTTGCCGTATAAATGTCACTATCTGGCATCGCAGCTATAGAAACAATTCTTCCTGTTAGGAAACCGTATTCCAAATAAGGATATCCGTCAAGTTTGATATTTACCCGTTGTCCTATTTTTACTTTTCCTGAGCCTGATACAGGAACTTGTATCTTTGCCAATATATGTCTTGATTTTCCATCAACTACAGAAAATACTTTATCTCCTGTTGCCACGTTTTGGTTCGCTTTCCAAATATTGTTGTAAGAGAGCGTTCCATCGATAGGACTTATCAATGCATAAATTTGCTTCCATGTTCTGATAGTATTTTTCAGTTCTTCGAGTGCGGAACACAAAGATGTTTCACTTTCCTTTCTATCTTGTTCTTTTTGTATTTTCAGCTCATTAATACTGTTTTTTATCTGCGCTACTTGTACTTTTGCATTCGAAAGCGATGTCCTGATTTGTTCTGCCGACATACGGCTACCAAGTAGTGTTTGCTCGGCAGATTCTACTTCCGAAGTTGAAGTGAGCCCCCTGTCGTATATCGCTTTTTCTCTCCCATAGTTATTACAGGCTAGTTTGTGCTGAGTACCACTTATTTCAATTTGCCTTTTAATAGATTCTATGAATTCGGAATAAGGTGAAAGCTGTGCCTCTTCACTTTTTATCTTTTCATCGTATAGGTTATTTAGTAGAGAATTGTTGTATTGTATCAACGCTTTTAAGAATGATGTGTAGCTACTCTGTATATCTCCTAAATTCATGGTCTCTACATCTATCTCTTCCGGTATAAATGTGCTTGTCCGTATTTTATTGAGTACATTTTCCAGTTTGAGTACATCTTTTGTGTTTGCCGGATTCTCAATGATGGCAATGATATTTCCGGCTTTTACATGCTGTTTATCGTTATAATACAATTCTTTCATTTTTCCTGTTGCTTTGGCTATAATCCAAGTTGGCGGGTTGGAGGTTGTCAGAGTTATTTTGCAAGTGACTGTATCGGGATAGCGGAAAAAGAAGCTGCCGATAAAGAGCACGGCGATAATTACTCCTATTACCGTAGAGCCCGCTCTTATCAGGCTATGTGGTGTACGTGAAAGAATCTCTTGGACCTCCTCGCTTCGTATTTCTCGAATTTTATTGTTTTCCATCATTTTTTCTCGATTATACATCCAACTGATTTTTTACCAAGTTATAATAGATGCCCTTCTGATCGATCAACTCCCTATGTGTCCCTTGTTCCTTGATTTTCCCCTGTTGGAGTACCACGATATTGTCCGCATTGCGCACTGTGCTCAAACGATGGGCAATAATAATCGCTGTACGTCCAGATAGAAAGACATTCAGTTTATCCATAATAGCGTGCTCATTATTGGCGTCCAATGAATTGGTTGCTTCGTCCAAAAAAATGTATTCAGGATTTTTGTAGACGGCACGTGCTATGAGTATCCGCTGTTTCTGTCCCGTGCTTAGTCCATGTCCTTCCGCTCCGATTTTGGTGTTGTAGCCCAATGGCAACTCTTCTACAAAATCACTGATGTTCGAAATTTCTGTTGCTATTCTCAGTTGTTCTTCGTTGATGTGTTCTACTCCCGGAGCGATATTACGGGCAATGCTATCCGAAAATATAAAACCGTCCTGCATTACTGTGCCGCAGCATTTCCGCCATTCGCGTTTGTTGTAGTTTTCCAGACTCGAATTACCTACTATCACTTCTCCTCTGTCCGGCTTGTAAAATCCAAGAATCATTTTGAGCAGTGTCGTTTTACCACTGCCGCTTAGTCCTACGATGGCTGTAGTCTTCCCTCTTGGAATAGTTAGTTTGATAGCGTCTAGAGTGGGTGTATCACTGAGCTTATCGTAACGAAAGGTCAGATTTCTAATAATAATATCCTGCCTGCGAATGTCGCGAATGAGCATTTTACTTTCTGGTTCTTCATTTTCTTTGCTATAAATTTCTTGCAAACGATCCAAACTCAATTTGGCATCCTGATATTGGCGGATAAAAGTGACCAGCTGGTCGATAGGGCTGTTAAGCTGACCGATGATGTATTGTATGGCGAGCATCATACCCAGTGTTATCTGTCCCTTTATGACAAATGCTGCCACAAGAGCCGTAATTACCGCATTCTTAATTTGGTTAATAAGTATGCCGCCCGATTGTTGGTATTGTGCCAGTGCCAGCCCTTTAATTGTAATTTTATATATTCTAGCCTGAATGCGTTCCCACTCCCAGCGCTTTTGCTGTTCACAAGTATTTAGTTTTATCTCCTGCATGCCCGATACGAGTTGTACCATGTTGCTCTGATTCGCAGAATTTTGAGCGAACATTTTGTGATCCAACATTGCACGGCGTTTCATGAATATCCAGACCCACGCTATGTAAAGTGCACTTCCTACAAAGAAAATGAGAAAAATACGCCAATCATAAGCCAGTATCACCGCTCCGAATATCACGATATTTACTATCGAAAAGAGTGTGTTGAGGCTTGAATTCGTCAGAAAATTCTGAATTCTCGAATGATCGTTGATGCGCTGTAGTATATCACCCGTCATTTTTGTGTCGAAATAGGCGATAGGCAGTCGCATCAATTTCGCCAGATAGTCCGAAATCAGTGAGATGTTGACTCTCATTCCTAAATGTAGCAGTATCCAGCCTCGTATAAATTCTACCGAAGTGCTACTGATGACCAGCACCAGTTGTGCCAGCAGTACTAGATAGATATACCCTAAATTTTGGTTGGAGATGCCAAAGTCCACTATCGATTGAGTAAGAAAGGGCAATATCAGTTGTAGCAGTGATCCGGTAGCAAGACCTACAAAAAGCTGTAGAATCAGTTTCTTATAAGGTCGCAAATAAGAGAAAAGAAAAGTCAAACTTCTGCGTTGTTTTTTCTCTCCTTGGTCCTCATCCATTTCATAAAAGATCGGTGTGGGTTCAAGGCAGAGTACTACCCCTGTTTCGTTTTCTTCTTTTTTTCCGCTTAACCAACAACGTTTGAATTCCTCTTCCGTATAGGTTATTTTACTCCCTGCAGGGTCTGCCACATCAAACAGGTAACCTTTTCTCTTTTTACTTATTCCGTATAGCACTACAAAATGATTTTGATTCCAATGCACAATACACGGGAGAGAAACATCATTGATTATTTTTTCCAACGGAATTTGTACTCCGATACTATGTAACCCTATTTTCTCAGCTGCTTCACTGATGCCTAACATGGATACTCCTTCTCGAGAGAAAAAACACATTTCTCTGAGTCTTTCGAGTGAATAGTGACGGCCATAGAAAGCGGCGACCATCCGCAGGCAGGTAGGACCGCAATCCATGGCATCGTGCTGGGTATAGAGAGGAAATGAGTTCATTTAGTTTTCATGAGTTCGTTTAATTTGTCCATCAGCTCGTCACCATAAATATTTCTGGCAATGATCTTACCATCAGTATCTAAAAGATAATTTTGTGGGATACCCTGCATACCTAAGGCAAAGATATCTTTGAAAAGCTTCCCATCCGAATTTATTCCCATGTAATGGTGCATCACCGAAAGATGGTTGTTTCTTATTGAATTTATCCAAGGCAATTTCGATTTATCTAAAGTTATGGCGCAAATCTCCAAATCATGCGTAAACTTATTCTTGGTCTCAATAAGTTTCGGCATAGCTCTTAAGCAAGGACCGCACCAACTTGCCCAGAATTCAACCAACACATATTTTCCTCGGTATTTGTTAAGCGATTCAGACGATCCGTCTTCTTTGTGTAACATTATACTGAGCGTATCCCCCTTATTTGCAGAGACTGTAGCCTTTTCATTGGACGTTATATGAGTTCTGGTAATTTGAATGGCATTTATCTTTGCCTCTATTATTTTCGACTGCGGTGATGCCTTAGGACAAACATATGATTCGTCATAATCCTCTTTTATCGGTGGATAATCAGGGAACTTCTTCAAAAGATAATCCTTATATTTATCTGCACAATGATAATCCATCGACAAAAAGGTGAGTGTGTAATCTACGTTAGCCGGATTATCAGAGAGTGCTAAATCCTCATGAATCTTCCTTATTTCTCTATCATCTATTTTAATAGAATCTTCTATTTCATTTTTCCTGGCAGCATTTAGGGTATCAATAAGTAACAGATTCTTCAATTCCCTTCTATTTATCCGTAGTTCTCTATTCCTTTTCTGAAACTTATAGTATTCATGATGTGCATTGATATTTGGAATATCTATCGCATATTTATCGTATCCGGTAATATCCTTGGCTGCTAATTTGATTTTAATCTTATCACCTGGGGTAGCAATAATAGGCATATTTACAGGGCCTTCTTTTTCAAATGTTATATCAATTCTATGTTGAAAAGGTATTTTCCCTTCCAATTTGACTTTCCTTTTATTATTACAAATCAATGCGGAATCGAGTATGGACCATTCACTTCTAATTAACTCATACAAATAAACCTTTTGCTTGGTGGCAGCCAAAGCAGAATCCATTTTAATCGTCACGCTAAAGTTTTTACCCTGATGAAAGGTGGAGCATGATGACAATAAAAGACATGCTAAGATTGCTGATAATACTATTTTCATATTGATATATATCTATGAGCGTTATATTGTATTCACACACCCGATTTATTTTTTCTTTATGAAGTTGATACCCAAATCGGCAAGATCTCTAGCATTATTCTCCTGATTTTACATTTTTAATGTCAGTATTGGAGATCTTGTATTCCATATTTTGAATTCTTTTCTTTAATTTTCCAAAACGGTAGCCAAAAGTCATACCAAAACTTCTACAAAAACTGTAAGAAGTCGAATTGTATCGATAAGTTCCCGTATCAGCCCAAGAATTAATTTTCAGACGGGGCTTAAAAAAATTATAGGCATACATGGAAACAGAAAAGTTCCCTTTGCAAAAGTTACGGAATAGCTTTAATCCATAAGAATTAAATATGGAAGACTCTTTGCCTTGGAGTGTAATACTATTACTATCATAATAATAATTGATACTCAGTTTCATTTTCAATGGCAAAGAAAGCAGAAAGCTACCATCTATACCATAATAAGAGCCCGTTTTGTCAATTTCATCTTCAGGGTATTTACATTGCATCAGACCATATGTCATATTCAGATTTCCACTCAAAAAAGATGTAATTTTACCATCGATATATAAATTTACAATAAAATAATCTATACTCCCCACGTTACGATAAGTATGGTGAAGTACGTTTGCCACAGAATATATATAGGGGCTTATATTATCGACCGTTTTTGAATAAGCGACCCTCATGCCGTAATCCCACTTATTACCGATGTAGTTATAATAAAGATCGATACGATGGTCTTTTTCATACTTTAATGACGGATTGCCATAATATAGATTTTTGGGATCAATATTGTTTATATGAGGATCGAGAGCGTTTATACTTGGGCGATTGATAGAATAGTCGTATGCTAATTTTAATTGATTATATTCATTGATTTTCCAAAATAAGATAATACTCGGAACAAGGTTATCATAGTTGTTTTTAAAATTCGTTGTTCCATTTACGCTCAGATGTGTATATTCATATCGCAAACCTCCTTCCAGGCTCCATTTTTTCCACTCAATGCCATACTCGGCATATAATGCATATATATTTTGTTTTTGAATATAATTATAACTTAGTTCTCCATCTTCTTTATAATCGTCCCCTCCGTTTTTTCCATAATAATGATAATCATTTTTGTTGTTACGCCATATTCCCTTCAACCCGAGATTCAGATGCTGTTTTGAAGTGATCGAATATGAAAAATCCGTCTGGAATGTATTTTCTAAGTTTGTAAGTCGACTATCTGTCCATATTCCGGAATAAGGGAGCTCTGCATTTATGGTATCCGAATAATCCACATACCTGTTGTTATGTTTTGGATTATAACTATTCTGGTAAGAAAAAGAGAGGCTTTTGTCTTTCTTTTTGGATTGACGCTGATAACCTATCTGTATGACTCGACTGCTATTTTTAATATCATATCTGGTTTTATTGTCGTATGAATATACGTTTTGTCCATTTCCGTCTTTCATAGCTATCTGTTGGTTGTAAAAAGAAGAAGAAGGAATATTGGTATAGTTAATGCTCCCGATAATTAGTCTCAATGAATCCGGTTCGTAATTTATTTCTAGGCCGATAGTCGGATTTGTTTTAGCTTTATGATAAACGTCTTGATGCAAGGTCTCTATCATTTGGGATTCAAAATTCGTTGTTCTCTTATCAGTATACGAATGTGGAGTATACGGAAAACTGTTTGTATATAACGATGCATTTTCTGTTATGGATAATTTCTTCGTTTGAAAGACACTGTAGATACTTTGATCCTGATTTGTATTTGCTGTTCTATCGGACAGAGATACTAAATATCCGTCAATGATTTTTTGCTTCACAATGTTTATAATTGCGGAATTATCTTCGGCATCGTATTTGACTCCCGGATTTGTAATCAGTTGAATGGATTGAATGGTATTGGCAGGCATACTTTTCAGATATTGTGCGATATTATCAGTAGCAATGCCTGTAGGGCGTCCGTTGATATATATCTTGAACTTGCTTGTACCCATCACCTTTATTTCATCCAATCCACCCACACTAACGTAAGGAACCCTATTTAGTATCTCAAGCACATTACTCACTGCAGCAATAGGATCATTGGCCACATTATATTCTATCTTGTCAATATCAACCTTTATAAGCTTTCTTCTCGACACAACTTCTACATTTTTGAGCATGGTCACGTCGTCCGAAATAGATATATTCCCCAAATCGACATTTTTATTTTGAATATTCAAGTTGAAAGTTCTAATTACAGTCTTCTTTCCAACAGAAGAAAAAGTAATGGTATAGTCTCCCAAATTGGGAATTTCTTGGGAAAAGGAACCATTAGCATTAGTAATGAACATTTTGATAATTCTTTCAGGATGATTCTTGCTTCGGATATAGACATTTGCATAAGGCTCCGGAGTACTCGTTATCGAATCAACCAGAACTCCTTTTACTTTATAAACGGCTTTGTCTGCTTGCTGCCCAAAGGAATTAGGCGCCGCAATGAAAAGAAAGAATAAAATAGTGTTCGATATTTTTATCGGAAAAGACATATTATTATATATTTTAGTTAATGACAAAATTTTAAATAATGGAATTTAGCTCTTCTCTAATTAACAACTTAAGCGTAGAAATATTTCTCCTCATATTATTTCGCAGCACACATGCAAATATTACGTATCCAACTGTATAATTCTAATTTAAATGTGTATTATTACTCTCTTCTATAAACAAGCATGAATCGCTAATAGCAACTTTTGTATTACAAACTTTAGTGTATTCTATTTCATCATGTAATGGAATAATCTTTTAAAATGCTGGGATTCTATTAATTTCATTTTTTAAGCTCTCTAAATCATTAGGTATTGGTCTCGGGGCATCGCTGTTAATAATTTGATGATTATTATTTAAAATTATGTATCTCGGGATACCGACAATTGATAAATAGTCCCATAAATCTTTTGAGTTGATCAGTCTATATTGATTTTCAGTAATATTATATTTATTGACGGCGTTTTTCCAATCCTTTTTTCTTTTATCGCTTGACCAATATAAGTAAACAACATCCTTTTGTTTTAAAAATTCTTTAGCATCGTGAGATAAAAGAATATCGTTGCAACACCAATAACACCAAGAAGCCCAAAAGTCAATATAAATCTTTTTATTTTTATACTGCTTAAGTACTTCTGATAATGTACTAATGCTATCACTTCCATATTTTTCAATGCTTACAGTTAATAATTTATCAGGGAAAGGACGGTTTAATATCATACAATAATCAAAAGCTTTCATCAAAAAGGTTCTATATAATTTATTTTTTATCAATGGATTTGTTTTCTTGATAAGAGATCTAAATGTCTGTTCTTTATCTGGTTTGTATGTTTTGGCATATTCTCCAATCAATGATGTTAGTAAATATTCTTTATCATCTCCTTCAAATATTTTGCAAATATTATTATATATTAAATCAATATTGTTATTTATGTTTGAAGAATAATATTTTATATATTTATAAAATAATGCCAGATGATAACCTCTATAATCTTCTTTTAAAAATTTACAATCATTAAAATAACTTCTGGGTATTTTTGTAGACTCGTCTTTATAACAATATGCAGAATAATAGACAGCCAAAGTATATGAGTTCTCTATACTGGCCTTTGCCCATAAAATAAAATCTTTAGAAACTTGATTTTTCATACAAAAACCATTCAGGAATGATAATCGTAGATTTTTATAGTCGATCCATTT
This sequence comes from uncultured Bacteroides sp., assembly GCA_963676865.2. Classification (GTDB taxonomy): domain Bacteria; phylum Bacteroidota; class Bacteroidia; order Bacteroidales; family Bacteroidaceae; genus JAAYUD01. The sequence continues at coordinate 1,636,104 of CAXXSS010000001.1, forward strand.
TTTTTTGTATTTCAGCAGATCCTCTCCTTTTTGCCTATTTTGTGGCTTTGGCATATTAGCGAGTTCTTCTTCGGTCTTATAATTATAATGTGCAGCATTTTTTCCTTCAAAATAGAAATACATTTTTTCTCCATTACTTTTTAGAGTCGCTGTAATATGGTCTCCTTTAGTCAAAAAAATATTACTGGGGATACCTATAGTAATATTTTGGAAAAAATATGGATTATAAAGGCATTTTTCAGAATGCGTTTTAACATTCGATTGATAAATTATACTTTGGCCTTTAACAAGAATCTTATGACTATATATTGGAGAAAAATCATTCAAGAAATTATTCCATGAAAACGGATTCAAATCATTTATAGTGACATTATTGCATTTGGTTGAATCTAAATGATTGATTACAATTGTCACTTTTTGTGCATTACATAAACTTGACATAACGGCTAAAATTAGCCCTAATAATATTTTTTGAATTTGCATAATACTTTAATTGAATTAAAAGAGAAAGTACCAAAAGCATAGTAGAGAATGTTTTTCTATTAGTTAACTAAACATTTGATGCTTTCTCTTTGATTATTTATTTTACCAGCTAATATAAATTGTATAATTCAAACAAATTGTATTTTAGAAATTTTTCCATCTTTATTTAAATTTGTTTTTCAAATTAAATTTAAAGCAAATATAAATGATAAATAATAAGCCAAGTCCTTTTCCAGTGCACAAAAGTACACAAATTAAGAAATCCTTTCCCCAAAAGCCTAAACGGCTCACTAGTAAAAATTAGAGGACTAAGCATTATGGCATCATAAAGAGGGAATGAGTTCATTTAGTTTTCTTAAATTTGATCTTCATTTTTATAATAATTTGAATCTTGCGGTAAACATCACAGCTCTTGGTCTGATGTGATATTGCGAATAGAAACGGGTCATATCTCCTATATAAGAATAAGTATAATTTTTCACATTAAAGATGTTCTGGCAAGAGAGCGAGTAGCGAACCGCCTTCGTATCAAGACTCAAAGAAGTGCCGGATAAGGTGAAAGATTTGTTGCCCAACGCTTGATTGTTATAGTAATTGTTGAGCGATGTATCCCAAGAAAGGCCGAACGGCAATTGCAGCGACACGTTCACATTATTGGTAAAAGTCCGCATAGTGGGAAACTCCTCACCGTTTTCCTGCTTTCCTCGACCGAGATACCAGGCTCCATTATAATTGAGCGTGAAAAACTTAAAAAGATCTATCTTTGCACTGCCTTCCAACGAATAGTTATCCGACAGATATTTTACCACTTCGTCTTGTCGCAGTATAGGCGAATGGTTTTTATTCCATGTTCCGGTAAATGAGAAAGTCAGTCCTTTCCAATAAAAGCCTTTGCTTATATAAGCCTTTGCCGAATAATTCTCTGAATATCGGTCGGTCTCCTTCGTCGTGATATTCGAAAAGATTCCGCTGAGGTTCTCGCCATAAAGCACTTTCGGATCACTTCTACTATAAGAAACCGTGAAACTCGAGAAAAGCATATTCAGCGAGTTCTTATACTGACATTGCATATCGGCAAACTCCCATTTGCCGCGATACAGATCTGCCGTATAGGTGGATAGACATCGGTAGTTTGACATGATATAACCGCCATACTGTGTTTCGATACCCGGATAGTTTCTTGTAATATAGTAATGCCAAACGGCTGATAAGTTGTTGCATATACTCCAAGAAATATTACTGTAGAACTCCATATTCAAGTCGCGTCTTGTCGACGAGAGGCTTTGTACTTTCTGCTTCAGTCCATTGATATTGAATGTATAGGGGACGAAGCAATTAATCTGAACACCGGGCCATTCGTAAGATATATCGGCCGACAGTCCGCTTTTCAGGTAATAAAGATGAGTATCATTGCGAAGTTTGTTGTCCACATCGCCGCTAAGCGCGGGTAATGGAGCAAGGCGACTATTGAGCCCGTCATAGGACACATTAAAGATCGCTCGAGGTGAAAGGTGCAGATTACCCAAAGAAAGGGCTGTGAGCAGTGAAAACGAATTGTCCATGGCAAACGTGCGGCTCGTCACTTTCTGATGTATTCCTTCGTAAGAATGATCATCGCTTCCGAAAAGTGAGTTGTAAAGGCAGGGATAGACCGAAAGTGTCTGCGGTTTCTCTTCGTAAGTTAATTTTGAAGAAATATCGATCCCTTGATAATCGTTTTTCTTCACGATCCAATGCATACCGTCGTAAAAACGAAAGTTGTTCATCACCAAAGTCTGGTCTATCGAACGTCCCGTATCGACAAGCCCTTTATCTCTGTACCACGAACTTTTAAGACTTATATTCTCTTTAAAGAAAAGTTTATCGCGATTTATTTCGTACGAGAAATTGCCTTCTACCCTATCGGTATTACTGCCATCGTGAAGCGCCTCGCTGATTACGGTATTGCTACCCGATGGGATTATATAAGTTGTTTCGGCCAGACTGTTGCGCGACTCATGGTCGTTGAAATAGACGAGACCTACATTCACCTTGTTGCCTCCCGTCGATTTCCAGACCGTATTGAAACTCGCCGCATTAGAATGATTGAAGTAGTATTGCGACTTGTCGATAGAAGGCGGCGAAGGGCGTTTTACTGCGGTATATTGTCCCGTTCTTGCCTGTTCGTCTCCGTTATACGATTGCAATTCGCTCCCGATATCCGTTCCGTCATTGGCATTCTTGTAAGTAGCGAAATATTGTTTCTTTTTGGTGAAGTAAGTCCCCACCAGCTCATTGCGCCATAACAAATGCCCATCTGCTCCTCCTCCAAGCATGGCCTCGATATTGAAAATGCCCTTTGCCGAATCTTTCAGTTTCAGATTGATGGCTGCCTGTTCGGGAATATTTATTTTCTTGAGTGCCTTGATAGGCTGATGGTTTTCGAGAACTTGGACAACGGACACAACTTTTGGCGTGAGGTTTTTGGTGGCAATGCCATAACGTCCTTGCAGCACATCCAGTCCATCAATATAGAAATGGCTGATGGGCTTGCCCTGATAGAACACTTCGCCCGAAGAAGTGACCGACAGCCCCGGCATCTTCTTGATTACATCACCGATGGAGATGTCGTTTTTCCCTAGGAAAGCTCCAACCGAATAGTTCAGTGTATCTCCTATCTGCCACAGTTTGCCGGCTTTGACCGTTACTTCGTGCAGATTGATCACTTCGGGCGTCACGCTGAAATTGACCGTGGCGGAACGGTTGGCTACAATTCGTTTCACTTTCCTGATATTGAAACCATAGGCACTGATGCGCACTTCGCTCTCGGAAGAATTGAACGACAAGCTGTAGTACCCCTTCTCGTTAGAAAAGGTATAGGCTATGGTGTGAAGCGAATCGGCTCGAGCCGAAACAACAACGGTAATATCCGAGACAGGTATTCCTTTATTATCTTTTATTTCACCTCGCAGAGTGGTCTGAGACAAACAATGCAAACTAAGCAGAGATAATAGGAGAAAAATAGCACTTATTTTATGGGTGAAATATCTCATCGAAAGCATTCTTAAGTGATTTCTTATTCTTTTTCTATCGGATTGTATGGTTCGGGAGGTAGATCGCCCGATGCGAGAGAATAGTCTTTGCCACCATAATTTAAATTCCCACTCATTCCGGAAACAGCCATATACCCTGCCGGATCTTGACAAAAGCGCTGTATGTCTTTTCTAACCCTATCTCGCCCAACTATTATATTCTTTTTTACAGTAGAAGTATATTTGTTGACCGTGGTCTTGTTATTTCCTCGAGCAAGTCCCACACATTCCCAATTGTATTCTTTATTTGTATCCGAAATTGACAGTATCAAGCCGGGAAGTCCTGAAAATTTATATGGCCCCATCTTTAATGGGATATCCGAGGTGTACCAAGCAATATAACTTCGTCCTCTAAACGAGCAGGTCGCTTTTTGACATTTATATTCTAATATCGATTTGTATTCATCACATAAGTTCCATCTTATATCCGGTATGGTTTCTTGATAACTATAACAAGGTAGAGATGATGGCGTACGATAACAAGATTCTATTTGGTTTTTGCCGGAATAAATAAAGAGCTCTTCCGGAATAATATATTTCTTAAGACCAGGGAAAGCCGCCACTCCCTTTTTCTTCAATGCTGTGATTAATGAATCTTGCTGAAATAACAAGTAGCTATAACAGTGTGATATTCGTTTCCCTATTTCCAATATTTCAGTGTCGTTTTCCTTTTTCTCTTTTTGAAGCGTATCGTTAACAAACAATACATTATAGGTGACTTTTAAGATACAAGTATCAAGCTTTTCGCACTTAGACAAAAACATTCCATTCGATTTTGAAACACCAAACGATTCATTAGAGGCATACAACGCTCTTTTTACCTCGCTGGGCAACTGCGCATACCCCAAAGAGCAAAGGCTACATATACAAAATAATAAATATAGTTTTTTCATTTTATGTTTACTATTAATACAGAAGAGAATGTCAAAAGTCTGCGAATATTAAAATATTTGTAATGAATATTAATATTGAAAATTAGACTTTTGGCATCTCTTCTTTTTATCACTATAACTAAATTGAATCTGTAGCATTAGCAGTATGATCAAATCTCATATAAAGCTTATCATGATCTGTATTTGAGGACAATCCGCCTCCATCACGATTTGCATATCCATTATTTTGCGTATTTGAGCCACCGGACTTACTAGAAGCACAACCACACCAACAAGCTGTAAATCCGCCATTAATACTTTTCATAGCTTTCTTTGAAAGCTGATCTGCTTCGAGAGCAGTCAATTTTAAATTTTTCATATCATATAATTTATAGTGAAGAGTGAACTATTCACTCTTTTCATTTTTCCTTATTTATTAAGCATAAATCGTTCTTTCTCATCGATTTTTCGATATTAGAAAGAGGAGGGCAAAGATTATTAAAAAGACAACTTTTGCATGGTTTTATGTTATTACGAATTTTAAACCATGTCTTATCATATTGAAGCTCTTTTCTTATAATATCGTCAATATTATCCTTATTAATACTACCTAATGGTTTTTTATCAATATTTGAATATATCAATCCATCTGCCATTACGTATAAATGTCCAAAATAGTTACAGTTCAAAGTTCCATTCCGAAAAATATTATCAAAAGAATGAATTTTTGCGAAAATGTCATCTTTATTAATATATACATTTTGCCTAAAAAACTCATCGTTGTTGCCTATATATAATGGCTTCATTTGATAATTGCATAATCGATATGTTTCGATTATTTCGTAAATATTTTCTATAGCTTTGTTACTTGATACAAAGAATTGGTATTGTATCTTTTCATGCGCAAAGAACTTTTCTTTAATAGGTTTATCGTTGACCTCCACTAAAACGACGATATATTCGCGAGGGTTAATTTTATTGATTATTGAAGGGTCAAAGTTAAAGATATTGGTATAAAGATATAGGCTAATATTTTCAAATGATAATAATTCTGTCCTTAATTCTGATAAATTATCATATTCCCAAATATTTCCACCCAATATGTTTATTCTATACAAAGATGGCAGCTTTTCTTTTCTGAGGAATGAAAGTAGCGCTTCTTTATTTATAGAGGTACTTTCAGCATTTTTGTGACAGAACAGATATTGCTTATATGTTTTGTCACAGTTTTTGCATTTGGATGGACAATCAGAATTGATATAAATGCTCAATTCATGCACATATCTAATAATATTGTTATCTGTATTATAGTCTATATTACCTTTGTATCGCTTTATGTCTCTCTGAATATTCTTTATCGGGTAGGATTGAACAGCAGAATGAATATCTCTAGCTTCTATCTGATCACCTATAAATTTTTCTTTTATATCGTTTACAAAATGATTGATGCTGTCATTATCTTCTGTTATGGGGCACATCCAATGAGCATTGTCCATTGTAAGTTTCGTTATAACTTTGGCTATTTCTTTATCATCACCCTCTATATGTTTTCCATTCATTGTATTATACAACAAATAGTTATCGTTATAACAGACAACGTAAACGTAAGGGGAAATTACTATCCAATACTTATATTCCATCGTATTTTTCATCTTATCTCATTAATATTTCTTTCATTGCTTTTCTATAACTATTTGGGTCTTCTTCCATATATGTTGCTATTTTTTTGAGATATGTTTCAAAATCCTGCTTATCCATATAATTGGTACAGTATATTTTTTTATCAATGCTGCCTAAATTGAAAATGCATTGCATACATACTTTATTTATATAGCATGTTTTACAATGTCTGGAGAGTGTTCTAAACCATTGATTATATTGCCTGCAAATGTTACCAATATCCAAATGAACACCTTCTTCCTTTACTTCACCCAAGCAATGTTTCTGTCCTATTCTTTCGCACGGCAGTATTTTTCCATTTACGGTTAGAAATAATTTTCTTGAAAAAGGTATACAGGTACCGGAAGGTAACTTATTTACAGTTGTATCTCCGCCAGATCGGAATAGCTCATTATAATTATCGTAAGTCATTTTGTTGTAATGGTGTGTGAAAAGAATAAAAGAATGAGCCATCGGCGAAGTAAGGAAAAGTTTTTTTTCTAGGTAATTTCTTCTTTTTGAATTTTCTATATCATATTGTAAGTTTTGAAAGGTATGTTTAAATTCTTCTTTTTTATTATCCTTTATTCCATTGGTATTCAATTCTCCTATCGTCGGAGTCTTATTGAACTCCTTTTTGAAGAATGAAACTATGCTACAAGCGGTATTTTTATTGTGGAATACAGAGTTGAAATTTATATTCGTTTTAAAAAAATCAGGATATTTTTGATATGCATATTTTACATTATTATATACGATGTCAAACGATTCTTTTCCATCAGGAAAGACTCTATATGAGTTATTATATTGAGTACCATCCAAGCTTATAAGAATTCTAAAATGGTGTTCTTTTAGGTAGTCAATGTATTTGTTTAATAGAATGGCATTAGTTGTCATAGAGAAAATGACAGTCCGCTTAATATTCAACTCCTCAAAAATCGATACAACACTTTTTATAAGAGACATATTCAGTAAAGGTTCTCCTCCATAAAAACTAATGAACAACGGTTCCTCTCCCGAAATATTTTCAGGCTTGTTCCAATAGGAATATAAATAGTCGATAAGTTTTTTTGCTGTATTTACTGATAAATAATTGTTTGTACGTTTGTCGTAATTATCATATAGTTCCCCATATCCGCAATATTTACATTTTAAATTGCAGGCGTCAGTTACTTCAAAAGTAAGTTGGTTAAGATTAGATAATGCATCTTTTACCATATCCGGCGTGAGTTCTATGAAATGATCTATAGGAATCTCTTTTGAATTATTTTCAAGCCATTCGTAATAATTAAAATAGTAACCAACATCTACAGAGGGAAATTCGTTTGATAATGTTTGTAATATATTTTGTTTGTTTTCTCCTTTATAGTATAATTTATGAATGTAAAACAGGACGGGATGTATTAAAGAAAAGAGTCCATCTATTGTGTCAAAATGATAAAAGTTACCATTATTGCTTTCTATATAAAATGAATGTTCCATGTAATGTACGAGTCTAAATATTCAGGACTATAAAATTTAATAATTGAATTCTCCATATCTTTCCCATGATGAGGTTGATATATTGATGGTATATGTATTATTACCCTCTTCTACGAACATGCTCAAATTGATAGTCGTAGACTCTGCGTTGCAAACTTCAGTGTATTCTACTTCACCAGTCAGTTCGTTAGAGATCGTTATTGTGGCATTAGGTGTAGAAGAAATAAAGCTAATTGTTAGTATATTGTTGCAGACAGAAGCGCTAACTATTTGCTTTAAAGGCATTCTTAGTACGCCTCCATTGCCAGGCTTTTCAGTTGTTGATTTGATAGGTTTGGCATACAACGCTATATCTTGTACGTTGTTATCGTTATTTTTGCTTATGGCGTAGGCATAAGCTGGGAATTGTCCCATGATCAGAGTTGTAAATGCAATTACTGATAATACTTTCTTAAATTTATTCATCTTTATTTAAATTTGTTTTTCAACTTGGATTTGAAACAAATATAAATGATAGATAATAAACTAAGCTTTTTTTCAGTACACAAAAGTACACAAATTAAGAAATCCTTTCCCAAACGTCTGTGTGAAGTCCTTTGTTAATCCAAATTTAAAGCCCGATGATAAATTCGTGTAGATCTTTTGCCTTAGCTTCCCCACCTAAGATCTTTTTAGCCAGTCTTTCTCTAGCCATGTGAATACCCGACTTGGAAAGTGGGAGAGCTTTTTCCATTTCTTTTGGTGAAAGTCTTATTTTTTCTAAGCAACAAAGATGCAATTCTTCTTCTCTAATTGTTGGCAGGATATCACGTAATCTTTTTGTGAACTTGGGGTAGGTATTATTAATGTTATGCATAAGAAGTGCAAAATCTTTATTTGTCAGAGAAATGTTATTTTGATGAAATTTCATGTAGATATCCGAGACTTCAAATTTCTTCCGTCTTAATTCTAATTCATCATCATTCTTCAAGTTCTTTAAAAGTGTTGTTTGTTTTTGATGTCGATAAAAGATATAACTTCCTATTGCCACTAATAAAACAAAGCTAATAATTATTTTTTGTGAATTATTTTCTGATTTGTATTGCTTGAGTTGTTGTTCTGCAAGTTTACTTTTTATAACTTTAACAGTGGCTGTTTGTTGATTTATATCAATGATTCGACTGCTATAAGCCATACTCTTATTTAGATATATCATGGCTTGTTTGATATTGCCTTGCTTTTGCATGATTGAACTTAAACCGCGATATGCTTCGTATAAAATAGCAGGATTCTGGCTATAAAGGCTGTTCTTGAAATAGATATATGCGTCGTTATATCGTTTAAGTTTAATATAAACATGGCCAATGACAAGGTTAAATCTGGCTTTGTCAATGTTATCTGATGCCATATTTATACCCTTTTGGGCATAATAAATAGCTTGCTGCCATTTATTATGCGATTCGCATAAATAGCTTAGCGTTGAATATGAATCTTTTATTATATTCGTGTCACTTGTCTTTGCCAGACTGATTGCTTTATGGAGATAATGGTTGGTTTCAGCAAAATTTCTATTACTGTTTAAGCCGATCTCTCCCAAATTGAGATATATCGCTGCCAAATGTGTGTTGTCATGAAGCGATCGATACCTTTCTGCCAATTCTTTATAGATGGATGTCGCCTCTTTGAACATTTCGTTATGCCAATACAAATAGGCCAAATTACCCTTAATAAGATAAATCAGTGTATCGTTCTTCGACTTTTGCGCCAATGGAGTGGCGTTGATATATTGTTCGGCCGTATGCACATCGTCCCCTCTATCCTGAAATACTCTGCCCCAATAATAATGTGCCTGGGCTTGCTGTAGCTTTGAGCCGTGGCGATCGTAATAACGGACGGCAATCTTTATGAGCGAATCGGAAGTATGGTCAATATAGTTTTTATCGTCCGCTTGAGTTCGCAACAGCGCATAAGCGGCAATATCTGCCGAATCGGAAAAGCTGCGAGTTGTGTAATGCCCCAGTATAGCCAATGCACTATCCGGCTGCGACTGCATCAGCTTTTCCGCTTTCAACAGTGTGGGATGTAAGGGTTTCCGTTGACAGCCGAACAACACAAGAGATAATATTAGAATATATATGGCGTTTTTCCGCATTCGAACAGGTTCAATGTTTTTGTTCTACAAATATAGTCTTTTAGTTTAAAAAGCACTATGTAAAATAAAAAAATGATGAATTTCTGTATATTCCATGGAATTGTCTCATTTCTTAACTATAACACCATATGCTCGTTTTATGATACAATATATCGGTTTACCGAGCGTTATGTATTGTTTGTGCTTCGGGGAGCGACGTAAAGTGAACGACATTAAATATTCTGATACTTTTTTATTCGACCTTGCCTTGTAAGGTACTACAGGTAGGTATTTGAGGTACTAACTTGCAGCCCGATTGTAAACCGAATCGGGGTAACGGCATAAGATCTTGAACGTAAAACGCTGATATATAGCGAGAAATTCATAAGGACGAAAATAAATGTTTATACTTACAAACATTTATTTTCGTCCTTATGAATTTTTATGTTTGTCCTTATCATTTTTCGAGAACACAAGCTCGATTGAATGAATCAAGAAGTGCCACTGTCGGTATGGTTAAAATAGTATCACTATCGTCCCCAATATTCACCTCTCGGAACGTCTTGAAAAATAATTTTCGTTCGCAAGCCTTCACCAGCTACTTGTAGGCCTCATTATCAATGGTCTTATGTAGAGTTCATAATTCATTGATTATCAGCGAGAAGATGCACTTTTTAGGTCCCGTTTTGCTATCACATCTCAATATCTATCTGATATCCAGTCGATAACGGTGACAGGAACAGGAACCAAAGTATTATAGAAAAGCATCGAAATGATTCATACCGGTACGACCCCTTTTAAGTAGTTAGTGGGACACGATTACTTCAACAAATCGGCGTCGTACTTATCTTCTTAAAACGACATATGCCCCTAAATTTGTTGACGTCCATACGTTTTCAAAAAAACATAAGGACGTCACTGGAAAAACTAACATACGACAATTTTGTTATGCCGCAGGCTCGAACTCAAAATAAACAGACGTATGTCGCAGCCATAACTAACGGTTGTTACTGCGGTAACTAACGGAAGTTATCATGACAACTAACGTTAGTTTCTTCTACTTGAGTTCGGGATAAGAAATCAAAAGAAAGCAAGTTGATTTGTCTTAACAACTTCATATCCATTGAGGGCTTTAGGTTTGTTTTCAAAGAAACAGTAAGCCGTAATGACTGAAACGAGATTTATGATGAAGTTGTTAATGGAGCGGTGTCTGGAATGTACGAGTTGTGCAGTATTTTTGAGCATATCATTGATACATTCAATAATATACCTTTTGCGCAACATGATTTTATCCCAAAGAGGCATCAGCTTGTTTTTCATATTGCATCTGATCCCTGTAACCAAATTGACCCCATCAGTAAAAAGAGTATTGAAAAGATTTTGCGAAATGTATCCTCTATCAGCGAATAACTTCCCGTACAAATCCTTGGCTAGTACACTCCAAACAATGTCACTTTTATCATCCACATTTGCTCCAGTCAGACAAAAAGAGATGATTTCTCCTGTGTCGTTACAAGTAAAATGCAGTTTGAACCCGTGACACCATCCCATTGTCCCCTTTCCGTCCCTAGCCACTCCCTTAAACACTTTATTGGCATATCTTCGGATATTATGACATACAGGAATCATCGTACTATCTACGTAGGTTATCCCACTACAGTGTCCTAGGGCATACAGCTTTAGGAAAAACATGAATTTGAAAAATACGCGACTCTCCAATTCCACAAATCTGTTATAGGAAACAACGTGTGGAAAATCCTGATGCAAATGCAGACAGATTTCCTGAAGATAGAAGTGTTTCAGATCGCGGCAATGACTAAAATGAAACAGAACAAGAATCGTCATTATTTCACTCTCCGACATAATACTTTTTCTATTTCTTCTTCGCTTTCCTGATGAAGAAATTAAAACATGATTGGATATTTCTTTATCAAAATTCTTATTGAATTCATCGATAACACAGAAAATTTCTGTAATTTTGGATTCGGCTATCATAATTATATTTGTTATATCTTATTGATTATCAACTATAAAGATACGCAAATGTTTTGTGATAGCCTATTATTTGAGGGACTTTTTTACTACCTTTCTTATCCCGAACTCAAGTTTCTTCTACAACATCCGTTAGTTATGGCAGTGACATACGTTAGATTTTTTTTGGATTACTTTTACAGGTGATCCAGAACAATAAAGCAATTGTGTATTAATCGTGATGATGTTTGCCCAAAATACGATGCGGAAGATCACCATGGCCCAGCAAACCAATAGGGCAATTGAAGTTCTTTTCCATCCATTCGGTATGGATATCCGAATCGGCATGATAATCGAGCGTTTCGTTGACGCAGGCTACCGATTTTACTTGTTGCAAGATAGTACCTATGTCGTGGCTCACAATAGCGATGGCACATCTGCTGTTTATTTCATCGAGAATTTTGTATAGAGCTGTTTCAAACCGTTTGTCAATGTACGTATTCGGTTCGTCTAGAATAACTATTTCCGGGTCCGAAACCAAAGCTCTACCCAATAAAGTTCTTTGCAACTGTCCACCGCTAAGCTGGCCTATCGCCCTCTTATTCAATCCATCTAATCCCATTTGGGATATAATATATTGTACTTTTTCTTTTTGTTCGGCTGTGAATCGGCCAATAAGCGATTTCTTAATGTTCAGTCCCGACAAAATAGCTTCTTCTACAGATATGGGAAATTTTTTATCAATAGCGTTGTATTGTGGGAGGTATCCCATCGAAAGTTGTGCCGTTTCTTGTCCTTCGCGATAAAAACGGATTTCTCCTTTTTCCGGTTTCATGAGTCCCAGTATGCACTTGATAAGTGTTGTTTTACCACCGCCATTGGGGCCTATGATGCCTAGAAAATCATTCTGATAGATATTCAGATTAATATCGTGTAGTACGGTATGGTGTTCGTATGCAGCAGACAGATTTTTTATTGATACAATCACTTTATTGTCGTTCATCGTTTTGGCATTACTAATTATGACTAAGTTCTTTTGCTATCGCTATCATTTCTTTGTCCCACTGTTTGTTTAGCGGGTTGATGGAAACAACTCGTGCTCCTATTTGCTTGGCTATAATTTCGGCATTGTGATGATCGAATTCGGGTTGTACAAAAATGATATGAACTTTGTTTTTCCGGCATCGGTCAATAATGCCGGCCAATTCGGAAGGAGAAGGTTCTTTCCCATTGTTTTCGATAGGTATTTGTATCAAATTGTAGTCTCGGGCAAAGTACGATAAGGACGGATGATAGATGGCAAAAGCTTTGTCGGCTTTTGTTTTCTTCAATTCAATACGGATGATAGAGTCTGTTTTAGTGATCTCTTTGCATAGCGAATCATATCGATTGATGTATGTTTTCTCGTGTTTTTTGTCAAACGAACAAAGAATGTCCAATGTGTTTTTGGCAATGACGTATGCGTTTTTAGGCGAACACCATAAATGTGGCTCCACTTGGTTTATATTGTGATTGATTATCTTTTGATGTCCTTTTTCCATTATCAAATTGATGCCTTGCGAAGTATCGAATACTTCTATATGGGGGGCATTGGATATAAGTTTATCCATCCATTGCATTTCGAATCCGATGTAACCGATGCGCAGATAGATAGTACTTTTCTCCAAGTTGATAAGTTGTCGTGGATTGGGATCATAAGTTTCGGGACTGCTTCCATGGGGCACGATGCAATCTACTTTGAAAAAACCTTTTGCCAAAGCTTCACAAAAGTATCGTTGGGGTTCTATTGTGACAGTAATGATTGGTTTGTCATTCCTTTTTTTAGGTTGTTTGTCACAGCCGGCAACCAATACTAATATAAATAATAAAACAAACTTTTTCATAATGCCTAAGTTTTAATTAACGTCTGTCTCTTTAAGAAACAGGAGCCATTTTCAGTAAATACAATATAAACAACAGAATAAGAGTTGCTATAAAGATATAATAAGAGATGCGGCTTTTGGTACGACTGAAGAAATGGCATATTATTAATGATACACCAGGGAGTAACAGATTCAATATCTGTACTTCGTATTTCGGCTGTATGATAATAAATAGGAAAAGATAGGCATTTAGGAATATAATAAAATGCAAAATGAGTCTTGTTCTTATTTTGTTATCATAATCGATAAAGAGACAATGAAAGAAGCTGACGATATAAAGCACTAAAAGTAGAGCAAACGACAATAAATTGCGAACATCTACTTCGGCAAATATATTCATTCCTCCAAATTGGGCCATCTCTTGGAATGGCGCTATGAATATATTAATGTCATCCACATAAAAGGCATACGATAAAACAAACCAGTAGGGCAGAACAAAGCCTACGATAGAAGCGAGGAAGCTGCGTATATTGAGGGACTGCAACATCACGGAGCCGATGAGCCATACGGGAATCACAAAAACAAGCTGTGGCAGAAATAAGGTGCCGATGCTAAGTATGGCAAATGAGTGAAAAAGATAAGATGATGAGTCTCGTCGTTGATAGCTGTTAAAAAGAAAAAACAGCGATAGCAACAGGGCAACTAGTGATAATTTTGTGAACGAAAAAGTATATAGTTCAGGACAGAAAGTGATAAACAAAAAGAAGACAGCCATCAATACCGTTTTTCTCACCCGAAGGATGTCCGAGCGGTTGTTCAGCTCGACTAATAGATAGGCCGATAAGATATAGGTTGCCAAGCTACACAAATGGTTCAACCATATCGGCATTGATGATGCGCTCCATGATGGAAATAAAATGAAACTATCGGTAGCATGTACAACCGGGCAGATCACAGAGTGCCCAATATATGCTATGATACATATCAAAATAACCACAGGCAGTGTAGCACCACTTGCCATGATTCTTTCTTGTTTTCCTTTCAGTGTCATTTTTTTCTTTAAAGATCAAATCCTATATCGTGGCGAAAGTATTTACGTTCAAAGTCTATAGTCTCGGCCACTTTATAACTCTTTTCTAAGGCTTCTTCTTTTGAATTACCGTAAGAACTGATGGCGATGACGCGTCCGCCGTCTGTTACTACTTTGCCTTCTTTTAGTGTCGTTCCCGAATGGAAAAGGATACTTTCCGTTTTTAGGGTCTCTTTCAGACCTTCAATAGGATATCCTTTTTGGTAAGATTCGGGATAACCTCCGCTTACCAACATTACGCAACCAACGGTGCGCGGATCGATGTCGATCGTATATTGGTCTAAGGTACCTTTTTCTGTACCGACAAACAAATCTACCAAATCACTTTTGATACGTGGCATTACGCTTTCTGTTTCGGGATCTCCCATTCGAGCATTATATTCTATCACGTAAGGTTCGTCTTTGACATTTATCAATCCGAAGAATATAAAGCCTTTGTAATTAATCTGCTCTTCATAGAGTCCTTTAATGGTGGGTTCTATGATTCTTTCGCGTACTTTGTTCATAAATACGTTATCGGCAAAAGGAACGGGACTGACACTTCCCATACCGCCGGTGTTGAGCCCTTTGTCGCCTTCACCTATTCGTTTGTAGTCTTTTGCTTCGGGTAGTAGCTTGTAATTCTTTCCATCGGTAAGTACGAATACCGAGCATTCTATGCCCGATAGAAATTCTTCAATTACAACTTTGGCAGATGCTTTTCCGAACATTCCTTGAAGCATATCCTTCAGCTCTCTTTTGGCTTCATCGAGCGTTGGAACTATTAATACGCCCTTGCCGGCACACAGTCCGTCGGCCTTTAGAACGTATGGAGGTTGCAGTGTTTCTAGAAAATCGAAACCCTGTTGTATTGTTTCGGCTGTAATAGTAAGATACCGTGCAGTAGGGATATGATGCCTTTGCATGAACTCTTTGGCAAATTCTTTACTGCCTTCGAGTTGTGCTCCTTTTGCCGATGGACCTATAATCATTATGTGGCTTGTAGCGGAATCGTTTTTAAAGAAATCGTAGATGCCGTTTACTAATGGATCTTCCGGACCGACAACTATCATATCGATATTTTGGTTAAGGGCGAATGATTTGAGCGATTCAAAGTCGTTGACTTTGATATCTACATTTTCTCCAACCGATGCAGTACCTGCATTGCCTGGAGCAATATATAGTTTCTCGACCAATTTACTTTGCGCTATTTTCCATGCCATAGCATGTTCGCGTCCTCCTGAACCTAATAATAGTATCTTCATATTTATCAGTTTATAAATAATCTACAAAATATCGTGTTATTTTCTCGTATAGATGAACTCTGTCTTTGCCCATTACGTTATGTTTGTGTCCCGGATAAGTAAAAAAGTCGGGATAAGTGCCGGCGTTGATGCAGGCTTTCAAAAAAGTAATAGAATGTTGGGGTACGCAAGTATCATCGTGATCATCGTGTATAATGAGCAAATGTCCTTTCAAGTTGCCGGCATAATTTTTTAGATTACATTCCTTATAACCTTCCGGATTTGATTGCGGGGTGTCCATATAGCGTTCGCCATACATTACTTCGTAGTATTTCCAATCGATGACAGGACCTCCGGCAACACCGACTTTAAACAAGTCGGGATAACGCAACATCAATCCTGTTGTCATGTGTCCACCGAAGCTCCAACCGTGAACGCCTATTCTACTACTATCGATATAAGGTTGGCTTTTTAAGAATTCGACACCTTTTACCTGGTCTTTACATTCTTCAATTCCCAAGTGGCGGAAAGTGACGCTTTCAAAATCGAACCCTCTATTCTCACTTCCACGATTATCGAGCGTGAAAACGATATAGCCTTTATTGGCCATATATATGTCCCAACCACGTGTATCATTCAACCAGCTGTTGTTTATCATTTGTGCATGAGGGCCTCCATATACATATACGATAGCAGGGTATTTCTTACCCGGCTGCATATCTTTTGGTTTTACAATACGATAGTATAAATCAGTCACACCATCGGCAGCTTTAATTGTTCCTATGCTGATATCCGGCATCTTGTATCCTTGGTAAGGATCTTCAGCTTTGAATATTTGTGTGCTTTTTGATGTCGTTACATCGAGAATATCAATTTTTAAGGGTGTTTTAGGTGAGCTGTAACGATCAACAATATACTGTCCCGATTCACTTAATAATCCACGATGTACCCCATCGGTCGTTTTTCCTAGGGCTTTGCTGCATTTCATGCTCGGAACATTGACACTATATAGGTTTGTATTCAGTGCGACTCCTGCTTCTATAATCACACTCTTTGTTTTGTTGTTGAAACCTAGTAAACTCTGTACAAGCCATTCTCCTTTGGTAAGTTGGCCCAATAGTTTACCATCCGTATTGTACAAATAAAGGTGATTGAAGCCGCTACGTTGGCTTTGATAGATAAACTTATTATTGTCCCACGGTAAGAAAGCGATGGGGTAGAGGGGTTCTACGTATTTCGGATTTGTTTCTTCGATAAGAACTTTTTCCAATTCGCCTGTCTGGGCGTTGTAACGGCAAAGTTTGGAATGGTTTTGATCGCGGTTCAATTCGATAAGATACATGGATTTCTCATCGGGCGCCCACGAAATGTTGGTGAAATATCGATCGGTTGGATCTCCTGCTTTCAAATAAGTTGTTTGTTTTGTGTCAGGGTTGTATATTCCAATTGTCACTTTGTGCGAAGCCATTCCGGCCATCGGATAACGAATCATCTGTACTTTTCCTTCGCGAGCTTCCGTATCAACTAACGGATACTGACCTACCATCGTTTCGTCCATTCGATAGAATGCCAATAGTTTACCCGAAGGACTCCAGAAAGTTCCTTTTGAAATGCCGAATTCATTACGGTGAACAGATTGTCCGCAAACGATACCTTCCGGTTCGTTGGTTACGGTATCATTGTTAACATATAGATTGTTGCCTATCGTATAAGCAATATTGTTGCTATTGTAATTAATGTCTTCGTTATTTCTTTCTTTATTAAAGTCTGTCGTACTGATAATCGTGTTCTTTTTAAAGTCGAACACGATTTGCTTGCTATGAAGAGCAAACACTATTTCCGTACGATTCTTCCATGGTAGTTTAACAAAATACATGCTTGTCAATTTGCCCAGTTTTTGAGACTCAAGCACGCTGTTTATTTTGTCAATTGTCGTTAGTATGGTTTCTTTTCCGTTCTTCGGATTTATTTCAGTTAGTTTGTCTATAGCGGGTTTGATACAAAAGTCTCCCCACCACTGTAGATTATAAAGATTATCAACGTAACGATACGTAGAACCACCCGGCATCAAGTCTTCCAGAGTTAGTTCTTTTGTCTGTCCCATTATTTGAGTAGTTCCCAATAGTTGTAACGCTAATAATGACAAAAAAGCTTTTTTAATCAGATTCTTTGTTTTCATGTCTTCTCGGATATTTAGATGCAGGTTGTTTGCGGTCGTCAAATCGACTATGTCTGTTATCGTAACTCGTTCTGGAATTACGATTGTCTTTTCTATCTCTACCTCCTTGGTATTCTCTTCTTACTCTGAATTCTTTGCGAGGTGCATAGCGGTTGTTACTTTCTTCGCTGCTGTCTTTGTCGGTTTTGTAATCTTTGTATTTTCCGTCGAATATTTCGTATTCGTGCAATTCGCATTCTAGAGGTCCATTAAACAAAGGTATCTTCTCACTTGGCTTTAACCCTATTTGAGCGAAACATTCATCGTGATAAGACAATATCCACGCCGCGCCATTGATAAAAGCATGCTTCAACCGTTCTCCAATCATTTTATATAAACCGAGCAAATCATTCGAAGAGATACGTTCGCCGTAAGGTGGATTGGTTATCAATATGGCTTTCTCCGATGGTTGTTGGAATTGTTGAAAGGGTTGTAATTTCAAATTAATATATTTACTTACACCGGCAGCTTTTATATTACTGGTTGCAATAGCAATAGCACTGGGGCTATTGTCGTATGCATATATTTTATGTTCGAATATCTTTTCCTTGCTGTCATCGTTGTATATTTGCTCAAATAACTCTTGGTCAAAGTCGCTCCATTTTTCGAAGGCGTAACCTTTGCGAAATACACCGGGCGCAATGTTGCGTGCAATAAGTGCCGCTTCGATAGGAAAAGTTCCGGAACCACACAACGGATCAATAAAATCGCACTCGCCGTTCCATCCGGTCAATTTGATAATCCCGGCAGCAAGTACTTCATTGAGAGGAGCTTCTACGGCTTCTTGACGATAACCGCGACGGTGCAATGATTCTCCTGATGAATCGAGTGAGATTGTGCAAGATGTTTGAGCAATATGAATGTTGAGTGCCACGTCCGGATTGTTGATACGAACTGAGGGGCGTTCGCCTGTTTTTTCTTTGAAATGGTCGGCGATAGCATCTTTTACTCGGTATGCTACAAATTTGGAATGGCGAAATTCATCACTATTTACAACAGCATCAATCGCAAAAGTATTCTTATTGGTCATGTACTCTCCCCAATCAATGGCTTTGATCTGTTCGTAGACTTCATCCGCATCTTTCGCAATGAAATGCTTGATTGGTTTCAAAATGCGAAGTGCGGTGCGAAGACAGAAATTGGCTCTATAAAGCATTTCTTTGTCCCCATCGAAAGAAACCATACGAAGTCCCTTTTGTATGTTTTCTGCACCAATTTCAGATAGTTCTTCTGCCAATACCTGTTCCAGTCCCTGGAATGTTTTAGCTATTATTTCGAATTTGTCGTTCATATATCGTTTTGTAATTATTTCTTTTGTACTATGCGAGCTCCGGCCGGAATATCTTCTGTTACCCAAATATTGCCACCCACTGTGGCGTCGCGACCAATGGTGATACGCCCAAGAATGGTGGCATTGGAATAAACAATGACATTGTCTTCCAAAATGGGGTGTCTTGGTATTCCCTTGATAGGTTTTCCTTCTTCATCAAGAGGAAAACTTCGAGCCCCGAGTGTCACACCTTGGTAAAGCTTCACGTTATTTCCTATTACACTGGTAGCTCCAATAACAACACCTGTTCCGTGATCGATTGCGAAATGATGTCCTATTTCAGCTCCCGGGTGAATATCTATTCCTGTTTCGCCATGTGCCATTTCGGTGATAATACGGGGTATCAGCGGCACGCACAATTTATAAAGTTCGTGTGCAAATCGGTAATTGCTGATAGCTCGAATAGATGGATAACAGCATATTACTTCGCCACAGTTTTGAGCTGCAGGATCTCCATTAAATACGGCAATCACGTCTGTTGCCAATATTCGGCGCATTTCAGGTAGTTTGGCAATACATTTTAATGCTATATTTGAAGCATTTTCGCGAGTAGCAGGAACCTCACATCGACATTCTTCTTCACAACCGAAGACAAGACCTGAGAAAATTTGTTCGGTAAGCAAATTGTATAAACGTTCGACACTCACCCCGGTATGATATTTTATAGTATAACTATTGATAGTAAAATTGCCATAATAACCGGGAAAAATAATGGTACGCACTAGTTCTACTATCTCTTGTAAGATAGTAGCCGAAGGTAGAGGCTCGCCCTCTTTTTGTTGATAGAATAATCCTTTAAAAGACTCGCTATCCGACAATTCTTCGACTGTTTGAGTAAGAATGTCCGTTCTTGAAACCATGTATTACTTTTCGTTAGATGTTGCAAAGTTATAAATAATTGCAAATAAAAACGATAAATCTTTCATTTATCGAAGCAATTGATACACTCCACCGGCCAAAGTACGGATTACTCCTTTCATTTCAAGTTCGAAAAGATAAGAACTGATCCGATATATAGGGATATTTGTTTCTACTGCCAATGTATTGATCTGAAGATTACCGCGCTCATCTAGCAATTTAACGATAAGTTGTTCTTCTTCAGATAGTGAAGGAAAGAAATCTCTCTGGACAATCTTTATTTTCTTTTTTTCTTTACTTGGGTCATTCCAGCCTATGGCTTTCACGAAATCTTCGGCATCACAAAGAATTGCGGCTTTGTTGTCGTGGATCAATCGATTGCAGCCGATAGAATATTCATCACTGTTGCGCCCCGGTACTGCAAAACAATCGCGGTGGTAGCTTTCCGATATATCGGCAGTAATTAGCGAACCGCCTTTGGATGCCGATTCTACAACAATAGTTGCATCGGATATTCCTGCAATGATACGGTTTCTACTAACGAAATTGAAGGCATCTGGATTGGTCCCTGAGATAAACTCGGTAAGCAAACCACCTTTTTCGAGCATTTTTATGGCGGTGTTCCGATGTAGAGAGGGGTATATTCTGTCTAAGCCATGAGCTAATACACCGATTGTAGGTATATCATTCTCTAAAGCTGCCCGATGTGCCGAAATATCAATTCCATAGGCTAGTCCGCTTACAATAGTAACATCGGGACAGAGCGCTTTCAGCTCTCGTACAAAAGAGTTGCAAAACTGCTTGCCATAATCGGTAGCACGTCTAGTTCCCACAATATTCAATACGTGCGGCACGTTTAGTTTGACGTTTCCTTTCGAAAATAAGATAATTGGAGAGTCATCGCAATCTTTAAAACGGGAGGGGAAGTCCTCTTCATTCAACAAATAGTATTGTATATGCTTATCGGAGATGAACTTTAGTTCTTTTTCTGCAATGGAGAAAGCTTCTGGACAGTCTAGCCATTCGGTAACTTTCTTATTGAGATCGGGTATTTTGTCGGGAAGTTCTTTTCGAAATTTAAAGATTTCTTTTGCGCTTCCTATCGATTCATATAGCCGTTTGGCCCCTCTGATTCCAATATGTGGAACTTTAGTGAGGGCAATACAATAGTAGCATTCTTCTTCTCTGTCTTTCATAGAATGGTAGTTAAGGTATATAGAGATAGGGGGCACAAATATTAGAATAGGTCTTTATTGAAGATATTCTGCGAAAACATGATCGATAACATCGCAGTTTTTTAATTTTCCATTAATAATGCAAACAACATCAACTATCGCTTTGATAATAAGCTGTCCGTCATTTATTCGATAGATATCTTGATAAAAGACATATTTAATGCCTTCCTTTTTTACCTTCAATTTACTCAAAAATTCTTCATTGTCATGTAGAGGACTCTTGAAAGCAATGTTGATACGTGCAACAACAGTGTCAATACCCTGCTTATGTAGTTCTACAACATCAAGCCCATGAGCAATCAAAAATTCATGTCGTGTATGTTCCAAATAGTTCTGATAAACAGCATTATTTACGATACTTTCAAAATCACACTCATAAGAGCGTACCTTCATTGGCAGTTCGAATATATAGTCTTTCATTCCAATCCCTTAAATTTTTTCAATTCCTCGGTCGATACTAATTTGTATAGTTTGTCACTCGGTCTTATTTTTTCAGACATTTTCATAGAGAAATGTTCTCCCTTGCGAACGGTAGGTACTACTTTCAAATCGACTCTTGCTTCAGCGAGGTCGGCAAACACGGCTCCGGTTGTTGGCCCTGTAATAAGTAGTTTGTCTCCGACATTCAGTTCGGCTGCTTCGACTAAAAATTCGGCCACGCCGAGATTGGAGAAATAACGTATCCCTTTGCCCACGTATATTTTTCTTTCAGTAGCTTGCGAGCCATAGTTTTTGCTCCACTCCCCCAATCGTTGCCCCAGATAATAACCGTTCCAGAATCCGCGGTTGAAAACAGCTTTCAAACGTTCATCCCATTGATTGATTTTTTCGTCGGTATATGTTCCATCTATTGCCGACTGAATGGCTTCTTTGTAGCATTCGGTTACAGTCCGTACGTATTCTGCTCCACGGGCGCGACCTTCGATTTTGAATACTCTGACACCGGCATCCATCATCTTGTTAATAAAATGAATGGTCTTTAAGTCTTTGGGCGACATGATATATTGGTTGTCGATATCCAATTCCACATCCGTCTCTTTGTCTTTCACGGTATATCCTCTGCGGCATACTTGCATACAAGCTCCTCGATTGGCAGAACTGTTCATCTCGTGCAGCGAAAGATAGCATTTGCCTGATATGGCCATACACAGGGCACCATGACAGAACATTTCTATACGGAGCTTTTTACCGCTCGGCCCACAAATGTTTTCTTTATCAATGGCTTCGTAGATAACAGCCACTTGATCTAAGTTCAATTCGCGCGCCAATACAACAACGTCTGCAAATTGGGCATAGAAGCGTAGTGCTTCAATGTTTGTAATATTTAATTGAGTTGAAAGATGTATTTCTTGTCCGATGCTGTGAGCATAGTTCATTACTGCTACGTCGGAAGCAATGATGGCAGAGATGCCTGCTTCGTGTGCAGCATCTACGATTTTGTGCATCAACTCCATGTCTTTATCATAAATAATAGTATTGACTGTTAGATAAGATTTGATGTGGTGTTCGTTGCACGTTTCGGCTATCTCCCGCAAATCGTCGATACTGAAAGTGTTGGCCGAATGGGCCCTCATATTGAGCGAACCGATACCAAAATAAATAGAATCGGCTTGAGCTTGTATAGCGGCAGCGAGTGATTCTCGTGAACCTACCGGCGCCATAATTTCAAAATCTTTTATATTCATTCTAAAAGTGATACTAATAATACGCTAATTGAAGAGCAAAGATACGAATTAATCTGTATTTTTGCAGAGAAAACGAAGAATAACAATAGATGAAGATAGGGAATATAGACTTGGGTGACAAACCTATATGTCTTGCACCAATGGAAGATGTTACCGATCAGGCATTTCGATTGATGTGTAAACACTTTGGTGCCGATATGGTTTATACGGAATTTGTTTCGTCTGAAGCATTGATTCGTTCGGTAAATAGCACGGTTAAGAAACTTACCATCAGCAATGAAGAGCGTCCTGTTGCTATCCAGATATATGGCAGAGAAGTTGAGGCAATGGTGGGAGCGGCGAAAAGAGTAGAAGAAGCTCATCCGGATATATTAGATATTAATTTTGGCTGCCCGGTAAAGAAAGTTGCCGGTAAAGGTGCAGGAGCCGGAATGCTACAAAACATCCCGAAGATGATTGAAATAACTCGTGCGGTAGTCGATGCCGTAAAAATACCTGTTACAGTCAAAACCCGTTTGGGTTGGGATATGGAACATCGTATTATTGTTGACCTTGCCGAGCAACTCCAAGACTGCGGTATTTCTGCTTTGACTATTCATGGGCGTACACGTTCGCAAATGTATACCGGTGAGGCCGATTGGACTTTGATAGGCGAGGTAAAGAACAATCCTCGTATGCGCATACCTGTTATAGGTAATGGTGATGTCACTTCTGCTATACGTGCAAAAGAATGTTTCGATAAGTATGGAGTTGATGCCATCATGATAGGCCGTGCCAGTTTTGGTAGGCCATGGATATTCCGTGAAGTGAAACACTACTTGCAGACGAATGAATTACTGCCCGAAGAATCTTTCGAGTGGTATTTGGATGTACTTCGCAATCAGGTAGCCGATAGTGTGAAACGTTTGGGCGAATACGGAGGCATTTTGCATGTTCGCCGTCATTTGGCAGCTTCACCCATATTCAAGGGAATACCCGACTTTCGCCCTACTCGTATAGCTATGCTGCGGGCAGCAACTTTAGAAGAACTGTTTCAAATATTTGATGAAATAAAAAAGCGATTATCATGAAAAAGAACATTGGAATGTTAACCCTTGTTATGGTGTTTTGGTTTACTATTTCTTTTATAACGAACATCATAGGTCCTATTATCCCGGATATTATTAATAATTTCCATCTCAAAGATTTGGCATTGGCAGGCTTTATTCCCACTTCATTTTTTATAGCTTATGCCATTATGTCTATACCAGCTGGAATTCTTATCGACCGTTATGGCGAAAAGCTTGTTTTGTTTATAGGCTTTTTTGTTCCTTTTATTGGCGCTTTGTTATTTGCAGCTTTTCATACTTATCCCATGTTGCTTGCTTCTTGTTTCATCATTGGATTGGGCATGGCTATGTTGCAAACAGTGCTCAACCCTTTGCAGCGTACTGTTGGAGGTGAAGAAAATTATGCTTTCGTGGCCGAAGTGGCGCAGTTTGTATTTGGTGTGGCATCTGCCTTGAGTCCTTTCGTATATACTTATTTGATAGGTCGGCTTTCACCTGCTCAATATGTGGCAGGAAAAAATACTTTTATCGATTTGTTGGCAGGTATCACCCCCAGCAATATGCCTTGGGTATCACTTTATTGGATATTTGCCATTCTTTTGTTGGTAATGGTGTTCTTTGTACTTATTGCCAAGTTTCCAAGTATCGAACTGAAAGAGGATGAGAAAGCCGGCAGTAAAGAATCCTATTTATACCTCTTCAAACAAAAATATGTTTGGCTTTTCTTTTTGGGTATCTTTTGCTATGTTAGTACCGAACAGGGCACTGCCGATTTCATGAGTACTTTTTTGAGTAAATATCATGGTATTGATCCACAAGGTGCGGGTGCTCATGCTGTCAGCTATTTCTGGTTGGCAATGACTTTTGGTTGTGTTCTGGGTATGATATTATTGAAGTTCATTGACAGTCGCAAGTTACTATGGAGTTCAGGATTCCTCACTGCCATTTTGTTGGTACTTGCCCTATTTGGCAGTAGCAGCATTTCACTTTTTGCTTTTCCTGCAGTTGGTTTCAGCATATCAATGATGTATTCCATTGTATTCTCTTTGGGAATGAATACTGCTCCTTCCAATCACGGTTCTTTTGCTGGAATTCTCTGTTCTTCGATAGTCGGTGGGGCTGTAGGTCCGCTTATTATCAGTGCATTGTCCGATGTATTTTCACTCCGCGTTGGGATGTGTTTCATCTTTTTGACAGTTGCCTACATGACTTTTCTCGGCTTTTGGGCAAAACCTCTTATCAATAATAAGACTATTCGTCTCAAAGAAGTATTTCATTCGAAGAAGTAAAATTTAATACGCTTACTCATACTTATAGAGTATTTAAGCAGAAACGGAGATAGACAATTAAGGGCTATTTCGAAATAATATAAACCCCGAAAGTTAAAAAACTTTCGGGGTTTTGCTATATAAGTAAAAGAAGAGAAAACGACTTCACTCTTTCTTAGCATTCTACAATATCACCGTAACTAACGCATCATTATGATTCTATTAGAGTTTAGTTTAAACGCTTTTTGGAATCTTATAAATGAATCGTTATGTAGAAGATAAATAATTGAAAGGAGATGATTAATGAGAATGTCCTTTTTTTACAATTCAATTGTTTTTGTAGATATTACCTTTGTGCTTTCATCAATAAATTAAGCTATGGACAAGAAAGAATTAATTGAAAAAATCAAATTGCATTTACAAGTATTATGCTCCGCCATCGGCGAGCGTCGGGTTGGGAGTGAAGAGAATCGGAGAGCTACAGCTTATGTAAAAAGAATATTGGAAGCATCAAACTGGGAAACAGAAGAGACTGAACTCTCTGTCATTGATTGGAAAACAGAAGGCGCAATGCTCACCTATGGTGACCACTCCTTTGATGTTTTCTCTTCTCACTATTCATTGGGTTGTCACGTGTGTGGAGAATTGATAGCTATTAATTCTATTTCTCAACTTGAACAAAACAATATCGAAGATAAAATAGTTCTTCTTTACGGAGAAATTGCTAATCAACAAATTGCACCGAAGAAATTTCCTTTTTGGAATCCGGAAGAGCATCAGCATCTTATTGCTCTGTTGGAGCAAGGCAAACCTAAAGCTCTGGTTTGTGCAACGGAGCGTAATTCTGCCACAGTAGGTGGGGTTTATCCATTTCCGTTGTTCGAAGATGGTGATTTTGATATTCCTTCTGTTTACATGAAGGATACCGAAGGCAAACGTTTACTTGCATACAGAGGGCAAACAGTCGAATTGATTTCTAAGGCAAAACGTATTCCAGATAGCGCATTCAATATTATAGGACGACACAATGGTCAGACGAAGAGTCGAATCGTGATTACCGCTCATATAGATACTAAAATTGGAACTCCCGGGGCAATAGATAATGCAACTGGAGTAGCTACTGTCATGGTACTAGCTGAACTTTTGAAAGATTATTCCGGTAAATATTCCATAGAATTGGTTATTTTCAATGGAGAAGATTATTATGGTGCGCCAGGACAAGTCAACTATATTGAACAAAACTCAGATAAGTTCAATGATGTTATTTTGAATATTAATATTGATGGAGCAGGTTACAAGGAAGGGCTTTCTGCTTTCTCTCCTTTCAACCTTCCTCAACCTATTCTTAATACTTTTCATGATGTTATTTGCAGTACTTCTGAATTTGTAGAAGGCTTGCCTTGGTACCAAGGAGATCATAGTCTTTTTCTTCAAAAAGGGTGTCCGGCAATTGCAGTCACTTCGCAATGGCTTATTGAGAATATGGAATGCCAAGAACTCACCCATACGCCAAAAGATAATATAAGTGTAGTAAACTACGAAAGAGTTGCAGAGTGTGCAATGGGCATTATGGAGTTAATAAGAAAAATATGAAATGTTTTCAAAGTAAAGTTTGCCTCACGGATACGAATTCTTCATCTTAAATATTACACTATTGTGCGATATTCGGTCGGCGAACACCCTACTTTTTCTTTAAAAAATCGGCTGAAGTGTTGCGGGTATTTGAACCCTAATTCATCTGCTATTTCGTTCAGTGTTTTGCTCGTATCCAGCACTTTGTTTTTGGCGATGTCTATTAGTTTTGTTTGAATATGTTCCTGGGCCGATTTGCTTGTCTCTTTCTTAATAAGATCGCCGAAATAGTTGGGCGACAAATGCAATTGATCTGCAAAATATTGTACTGACGGTAATCCTAAGTGTTGCGATTTACTTGTTGCGAAATAGTCCTCCAATATGCTTTCAAAATGAGTTAACACGTCTTTGTTTGCATTACTGCGTATAAGAAATTGGTGATCATAAAAACGTACACAATAATTCAGCAGTAGCTCGATGTTGTTGACAATCAATGTCTGGCTGTGTCGGTCTATGGGGTGCATCAACTCTTCTTTGATCTTGTGCAGACAATCGAGCACTATCTCACGCTCTGATTCGGACAAATGAAGTGCTTCGTCCGCTTCGTACGAAAAGAAAGAGTAGTCTTTCATGTGACGAGCCAGGTCAGTTCCTCGCAGCAGTTCGGAATCGAATAGCAAGGCCCATCCTTTGGGTTGAAAAGGTTCTCCGTTATTATCTATTCCTCCTATTTGACCGGGAGCAAAGAACACAAGAGTTCCTTCTTGATAATCGTAATAATGCCTGCCGTATTTGAGTTCTCCATGTTTGAAATCTTTGAGCAACACGGCATAAAAGCCGAAATATTTTTGCGAGGGCATCACTGGCTGGCATTCAGAAAAATCAATGACGCTTACCGACGGATGGAGTGTGGTGCACCCCATCATTTCATTGTATTGACATACATGGTCTAATCGTAATATATCGCTCATCATTATATACTTATTGGCTACAAAGATAGTTCTTTATATCACATTATTTAGTGCTTGTAGGCGTAATCTGTAATAAAGGTACGAAAACCTGTAATTCGTATAACTGTATGTCAAAACATTATACTTACTTTTGCACCAACAAAAGATAAGATATAAACTTAATTACTTGATTATGAAATATAGAACATTAGGAAAAACGAATGTAAACCTTTCTACAATAGGATTGGGATGTATGGGAATGAGTGCCGCTTATGGTACTGCGCATGATGAAGAAAACGTCGCAACATTAAACCATGCCATAGAGCAAGGTGTGAACTTCTGGGACACGGCCGACGCTTACGGAAACGGTGCCAACGAAACATTGATTTCGAAAGTTCTTACAGCGAAAAGGGATAAAATATTTATTGCCACTAAGTTTGGGTTCAGGTTGAAGGACGACAAGAGTGATGTCTTCTCGAGTAAAGACACATACATCGATTCGTCGCCGGAGTGGATGAGGCAAGCGGTAGAAAATAGCCTTCGCAGACTCAAAATAGAGACAATAGATTTGTACTATGCTCATCGTTTAAATCCGAATATTCCGGTAGAAGAAACTGTTGGTGCGATGGCCGACTTGATAAAAGAAGGAAAAATCCGGTATATAGGGTTGAGCGAATGTTCGGCCGAAACGTTACGTAAGGCCTATGCCGTGCATCCGATTGCTGCGTTGCAGAGCGAATACTCGTTACTTACCCGCACGGTTGAAGAAGATATTCTGCCTACATGTACCGAATTGGGTATTACGTTGGTGCCATTTGCACCATTGGGACGTGGCTTGATGAGCAATACGTTGAATGTAAACATGCTGGATAAGAACGATTTTCGTCGCACACTTCCTCGATACAATGGCGATTATTATAAAAACAACAGTTCTTTGGCAGAAGCTTTTGCACAGTTAGCTTCAAAAAAAGGCTGCACTCCGGCACAATTGGCTTTGGCCTGGTTGCTTGCTCAGGGAGAAAACATTATCCCTATTCCGGGAACAAAACATATTAAGTATCTTGATGACAATATCGGGGCCGTCAACGTTTCTCTTAGCGGGGATGATATTCTGGATATTGAAGAAGTTTTAAAAAGGTATCCTAATATCGGCCCACGATATAGTGCTCTTCAAGATAAATTTGTTGATAAGAAATAATTCTATTCAATAGGTTTCTACTTCAATGTGGTAGGTAGGTATGCGCACACAAAAAACTTA
This sequence comes from uncultured Bacteroides sp., assembly GCA_963676865.2. Classification (GTDB taxonomy): domain Bacteria; phylum Bacteroidota; class Bacteroidia; order Bacteroidales; family Bacteroidaceae; genus JAAYUD01. Next base: position 1,665,350 of record CAXXSS010000001.1, read on the forward strand.
TTGATGTCGATCAGAAAGATACTTATGTCGTCGCCATAACTTCTGCAAGTGATAATGATAATATACAGAAGTCGTCACAATCATTTCTATATGTTGTTGCGGTGACATAAGGACCAAAATATTGTCAGATTCTTACTTGAGTTCGAGATAAGAAATCAAAAGGAGGGGAGTTTATTTGTCTTGACAGCTTCATCTTTTAAGTTTCGCAAAAAAAAGTTTTGAAACTCTATCCGTCATGTTATCTCATTGGCTATGAGTTATATGTACAGGTGTGGCTTGTTTATGGGACCTCAAAATGGCGTTATCTTGCTTACTGTTAGTGCGTTATGAAACGTGGGTCGCCTGCCTCGAATATCAACCGATTAAGCCATTACTCGGTATCTGCGGTGTGTGCACCTTGTAGAAGCTCCTTTGCTTACTGCTTCTACGTGGAAGTGCTCCGGTTCTTTTTCTCTGCAAGAAGGTGTTTTGTACACATCTTATTGAATCATCGTTGTTGCATTTAAGCTATTTCTGCCGGCTCATTAATGTTTTGTCGTTCCATATATGTGATTCGATCAACTCACATATATGGAACGACACTTTTCTCAGGATAAGATATAAAGTCTTTCTTATATGAGCCAACTTTCATCCGTATGTTTTACAGACTTCGCCCTTACAAAAAGGTCTCATGAAGCGCTTAAAAGCCTTTTGAATAAAGCATTATGGCTTTCGTTGTAACAGCATAATAGGGACGTACGGATAACGCGCAAATTGGAACATGATTTTGTTGGAATAGATCGCCGCAGTCGCAACGATATATCCGAGTTCTTATCCCGAACTCAAATATATTCTTATCGTATTTTGACTGCATAAAAGCAGGCTGGCGAGTCTTTTCGGACTTAAACTTTTTCACTTCTTTTACATCCAAAAGTATTATAGAAAACTTTTGGGATGAGGTGCTTTTTAAAAAAGGATGCAGTATACTCGCTTATGTATAAAACTAGCTTTCAGATGCCTGTAGACTATCATTTAGAATGATTCTAAGCAGAGGTCCGCTGAAAATAAGAGCCCTACAGTATGCTCTCGAGTCGATTTTTAAGCCTCTTTTCGCTGGCGTTGTATACGGTGTATCGTTAACCTATTGTGTGATAGTGCGGTATGGTGTCATACGGAGGTGGCAAAGGATAGAAATTACAAACTGTATGAGCAGGAGTACCGACAACTGACGAGTAAAATTATTTATCATGAATTACTTTCAATACTTTACAGTCTTTCTTACGTATTTCAATACGAGCTACGCCTCCACAATCCTCTTTAGCAGAAGTACCTTCTACAACCCAAAGAGAATCTCCTATAAGTGTTGCCTTGTATGGCTTTTCTTTTACAACGGACTGTCCATATATGGGAACCCATATTGTTTCTGCTATTTTTTTAGCAATCTCATCATTGGATACCAATCCATTCTTTTGAATATCTGTGTTCTGTTCGTTTTTCTGATCGCTTCTTGTACATTGTAAGAATGATAAGAAGATAATTACTAAACAGAATAAATACCGTACTATTTTCATAAAATAATTAATTTTTAATTGCTCGTGCTCCTGTAACCAGGGGAATTAATATATTGTCTTGTACCCAATTCCAGATATTCCTTGTCGGTTCATTTTTTTTTGTAAAGACACAGAATCATTATTTTTCTTATTCAGATCATTAGAGCCGGTTGGGAGTTAACATCGTATCAATGGATTTGTTCCTATTTTCAAATTATGTACATTTGCTATCAATAAAGCTCTCCGATCCGTTTCAATGTACCGTTTTTGTAGGTCATATTTCTACAGTAATCCGTTTGTTTGCTTTACCTTAATATGACTCGGGGCATTCTCTGAATTCACCATGCCCTACCCAAGTTATCTGCTATCTAGTTTTGCATACTCTCTTTTCGCAATCGGATCATTCAATTTCACTCCTCTTTGCAAATAATCGAGTGCCAGTCTCTTTGTCCTTTTGTCTATTTTCCCCAAAGAAAGGTTAGCATCAAAGACACTCGTCAAACAATAATAGACGTCATAATTTGCGGGGGCATAATGGTATTTGTCCGCCATCACAATGGAATAAATTAAATATTCCTGCGGATGCTTCTTTTTCCTGAATTCATTCTTCAATAAATGATAAGCTGGAATATCTCCCATTTTAACAACCGTTTTTTTCAGGCTGTCCAATCCTTTCGGTGGGACAGTTTTGCAAGCCTGTTTGAATCTATATTCTAAACTTGCTTGAGCTCCAATTCCAAAGCCTACAGTGAGACATATCAAATACAGAAATACTTTCAGGCTATAAATAAAATATTTTTTCTTATTCATCATTTTCTAACTATTATAATTAATATATTTTATTTTTGACAAACATCTTCCAGTCTTTTTATTGATGCAAAATCTTTTAGTTCTGCACCTCTTTTTAGATAGTTTATAGTAATATTTTTAGTTTTTTCATCAATCTTTTCATCCGGAAAATGGAATTTATATATACCGATCCAATCACTATATACGAAATAATATGCATATGAAACGTTGAATTTATTTGCCATTATTAACGAGTACAACAGAAATTCTTGCTGATAGTAGCGGATATCTATATATACATCTCTTAATCCAGAATAGGCGTCTTTATCCCCTTTAAGAACAAGGCCCTTCAATGTATCTATATCAGCAGAGGTGTAGTCCACAATGATACTTTTCGGTTCTTTTACATTCTTGTCGGAATGATGATCGATTGAGTCATACCAATCACATGCAAATCCCAGAATGAATCCACACGACAGAAAAATAACAATATACAACAAAATTTTCTTCATTTTATTTGAATGCATTTTGAATTAAGTTTATCATCTTTCCCCCAAAACCTGCAGGCGCTTCTTTAAAATCATTAGAGCCGGTTGGGAATTAGCATCGTATCATTGGATTTGTTCCTATTTTCAAATTCTGTACATTTGTCATCAATAAACCTCTCCAATTCGTTTTAATGTACCGTTTTCGTAGATCATATTTCCACAGTAATCCGTTTGTTTGCTGCCACCGTTCCATTGTTGCACCGTCTTCAACTTTCACCCGTCGGCAGCGTTGTTGGTCGCCGAACCCGAAGCATTGGCTATCGCCAGCGTCATCGGCAAATTTAATGAATTGTAAGCAATATTGCTAATTCTTTTGTTCAAATATTTTGGTAAACTTCCATCGTTTTCATAATGGTATTTCACAGGAGAGTGAACCTTCTACTTGAAATCCATCGAAGCGGAAAGGTTGACGGCTGTAGCTTCTCTTGTTACAAGAGTGCCTCTTGGAGTAGTTCGTACTTATCTATTGGGGTAAAGATTGTTGTCTAAAATGTCTTTTGAGCTTGCCTTCGCTATTTATCTGGGTATAAAAAAACTAAGAGGTCACTTATTTTCTGTAAGTGACCTCTTAGTTCGGGTGGACCTGGAGGGATTCGAACCCTCGTCCAAACGAGGAAGCAATAAGCTTTCTACATGCTTATCTCTGCCTTCGATTTTCGAGCATGGGCAAGACCAGAGCCACCAACCCATACCTTATCCTTTTTAGTTTCGTTAAGGCCCCAAGGAAAAACCAAAACTATTCCCGATTTTGCTGTGCCACTATATCAAACGCTTCGGAACAAGAGCTTTTGAGTGACATCTCGTTCCGGCATCTAATGCCAGAATTAAACCAGTCTACTATACTTCAACTAGGCTGCGAGAGCGTAATTATTGTTGCCAGATAAATTCTTGATAACTGAGATTAAAGTGCAAATCACCGACGCACTGCATGCTTACATACCTCTTCTGCCCGCTGTCAAAACCGGTCAAGCCCTTTTGCTTTATAAGTTGGGACAAAGGTAGTAATTGTTTTGAAGCATTGGAACTCTTTTAGCGATATTTTTATTTTATAGATAATAATAACTTCGATTTTGCAATTATTATATCTCATTTCGAATAGTTTCAAACTTAACAACCTCAAATAAAAATTATTCGTGTACTTATTGGGCTTATAAGGAACCTTATCTGTATCTTTGTCGCAATTATTAACGGTATTATGGCTTTTTTAAACAATGTAATGATAGTACGTCACAAGTTGCTGGCCAATCTTGTGAGTCTTTGGAAGAAGGGTGAACTAGTGGAAAGAATCGATCGTTTGCCTATTGAATTGAGTCCACGAAGTTCAAAACATTTGGGACGTTGCTGTGTGCATAAGGAACGTGCTGTTTGGAAATATAAGTGTTTGCCTTTGTTGGGATTTGATATGACTGACGAAAAAGATGAACTTGATCCGCTTTCAAAATATGCACAAGCTGCCATAGATCGAAAAGAATCAAAGAAAGAAAATATTCTTTGTGTGATAGACGAGGCTTGTTCATCGTGTGTTCATATCAACTATGAGATAACAAACCTTTGTTATGGGTGTGTAGCTCGCAGTTGTTATGTGAATTGTCCGAAGGAAGCGATTCAATTTAAGAAAAACGGACAGGCCCGTATTGATCATGATGCTTGCATCAATTGTGGCACTTGCCTTCGCAGTTGTCCCTATCATGCTATTGTCTATATGCCGGTACCTTGCGAAGAGTCTTGTCCGGTGAAGGCTATAAGTCGTGATAAGAACGGGATGCAGCATATTGATGAAAGCAAATGTATTTATTGTGGAAAATGCCTTAACTCCTGTCCTTTCGGTGCTGTTTTTGAGTTGTCGCAGACTTTCGATGTACTTGAAGCTATTCGGCGTAAGGAGAAAGTGATAGCTATTGTAGCCCCCGCTATGTTGGGGCAATTCAATGCGACGGTTGAACAAGTATACGGCGCTTTGAAAGAAGTAGGCTTTGCCGATATCGTCGAAGTGGCGCAAGGGGCTATGGAAACAACCCGACGTGAAGCGAAGGAATTGCAAGATAGGCTTTCTGAAGGTAAACCGTTTATGACGACTTCGTGTTGTCCTTCGTATATCGAGTTGGTGAATAAGCATATTCCGAGTATGGCGGAGTTTGTTTCGGAGACCCGCTCACCTATGTATTATACGGCTAAAGCAGCAAAAATGAAATATCCGGATGCAAAAATAGCATTTATAGGTCCTTGTGTGGCAAAGCGTAAGGAGATGAGGCGTGATGAGCATGTGGATTTTGTGTTGACCTTTGAGGAAATTGCATCGATTATCTCGGGACTTGATATTCATTTTGAACAAGTCGAACCATATCGATTGGATGAAGTCGCTGTGCGCGAGGCTCATGGATTTGCCCAATCGGGAGGTGTGGCTCAAGCTGTAAAAGCATATTTGAAGGATGATAAACTAAGTGTGTTGCAGATAGCCGATATTAATAAAAAGAATATAGGATTACTGCGGGCTACGGCCAAGATGAAGAAGCCGTCCAATGTGTTTATCGAAGTGATGGCTTGTGAGGGAGGTTGTATTACCGGACCTTGCACTTATAACGATTTTGCTTCGGGCAAACGGAGGCTAACGAAGGCATTGGAAGAAAAAGAAGATTCTTATGCAAATCGCGATTGACAAACTTAGAGACAAACAAACTCTTTCTGTTGAGGAATACACGGAATTGTTGGCTTGTAGAGATGTAGAGGTTATAAACTATCTGCATGCGGAAGCCAGAAAGGTAACTTTGTCTCGTTTTGGAAATCGAATATATATCAGAGGACTTATTGAAATAAGTAATTGCTGCCGCAACAATTGCTTGTATTGTGGCATTCGAAAGGGAAACGTTAATGTAGAGCGCTATAGATTAAGTAAATCTATCATATTGGATTGCTGCGCAAAAGGTTATGCTTTAGGATTTCGGACTTTTGTTCTTCAGGGAGGGGAAGATGTTGCTGAGACAGACGATTGGGTGGAAGATATAATTGCCTTTATTCGGGCGGCCTATCCGGATTGTGCCATCACATTATCATTGGGCGAAAAAACTCGTGATGCTTATCTACGATTTTATCGGGCAGGGGCAAATAGATATTTATTGCGGCACGAAACATTCGATGCTTTGCATTACCGTTGTATACATCCAAAGGAGATGTCAAGAGAAAATAGGTTGCAGTGTTTGCAATGGTTGAAGGAAATAGGTTACCAAATAGGGACGGGTATAATGGTAGGCAGCCCCTACCAAACAGTAGACCATCTGGTGCAGGATATTAAGTACATTGAGCAGCTTCATCCACAAATGATAGGTATCGGCCCATTTATACCTCATAGCGATACCCCTTTTGGCAAAGAACAACCTGGCAGTGTGGAAATGACACTGAAACTTCTTTCTATTTTTCGGTTGATGAATCCTGATGCGCTGATTCCGGCAACTACTGCACTTGCCACTTTGGATAAAAAAGGGCGAGAAAATGGCATCCTTGCTGGCGCCAACGTGGTAATGCCAAATTTATCGCCCAGAGAAGACCGTAAGAAATATGAACTGTATAATGATAAAGCTTTTCTTAAGGCCGAAGCTGCCGAAGGGCTGTCGATGCTTAGAAAACAATTGGCGGTGATAGGCTATGAAGTTGCTGTAGATAGAGGGGATTATCAACATATAAATAACTGTCAAACTAAATCTGTTTAAGAAGATGTATAATGTAAAGTCATGTAAGGCTGACGAATTCATCAACCATGAAGAAATCTTAGAAACGCTCGACTATGCGCAAGCAAACAAGAACAATCGTACTTTGATAGAACAGCTCATCGATAAGGCAGCCTTGTGTAAAGGACTCACACATCGAGAAGCAGCCCTATTGCTCTGTTGTGATCAACCCGATTTGATTAATCGCATTTATCATCTTGCCAAAGAAATGAAGAAGAAATTCTATGGCAACCGAATAGTTATGTTTGCACCGCTCTATTTATCCAATTACTGTGTGAACGGTTGCATTTATTGTCCTTATCATGCCAAGAACCATCATATTTTTCGTAAGAAGCTAACTCAAGACGAAATACGTAAAGAAGTGGTAGCCCTACAAGACATGGGGCATAAACGATTGGCTCTTGAAATGGGTGAACATCCCCATATAAATACGATGGAATATTTGCTTGAGTCGATTCGTACCATTTATGACATTCATCATAAGAATGGTGCTATTCGACGAGTCAATGTAAATATAGCCGCCACAACAGTAGAGAATTATAGAAAGTTGAAAGATGCCGGAATAGGTACTTATATCTTGTTTCAAGAGACTTACAATAAAGAAAATTACGAACGGCTTCATCCTGCGGGGCCAAAAAGCAACTATGCATACCATACCGAAGCAATGGATCGGGCGATGCAAGGTGGTATTGACGATGTGGGTTGCGGTGTATTGTTTGGATTAACTTCTTATAGATATGATTTAGTCGGATTATTGATGCACGCCGAACATTTGGAAGCTGCTTTTGGTGTGGGACCTCATACAATCAGTGTGCCTCGCATTCGTCCTGCCGATGATATTAATCCACAAGATTTCCCAAATGCCGTTCCCGATGATATGTTTTGTCATATTGTAGCGGTTATTCGTTTGGCTGTACCTTATACCGGAATGATTGTTTCAACCCGCGAATCGAAGGCTACTAGAGAAAAGGTTCTCGAGATAGGTATTTCTCAAATTAGCGGTGCTTCGAGTACCAGTGTGGGTGGCTATAGCGAAGCAGATGGGGAGGACGATACAGCCCAATTTGATACCAATGACAAACGTACTCTTGATGAAGTAGTATCTTGGTTGATGAAGAGAGGGTTTGTTCCCAGTTTCTGTACTGCCTGCTATAGGGCGGGAAGAACCGGCGATCGGTTTATGGCATTAGTTAAGGCGGGACAGATAGGTAATTGTTGTAGCCCGAATGCCTTGATGACACTCAAAGAGTATTTAATGGACTATGCTTCGGAGTCTACCCGACGCGAGGGTGAGAAAATGATTGAGGAGGAAATGCAGAAAATACCTAATCCGAAGGTTAGAGAGATTGCCATGCTACATTTAAAACAAATGGAGGAAGGCCAACGCGATTTTAGATTTTAACGATATGAGCTTGAATGATACACCTTATTCGAACCGACTGCATATTCTGCTTTTAGGTAGAAGAAATTGTGGAAAATCGTCGATGATAAATGCTTTGACGGGGCAGGATGTTGCTCTTGTGTCAGATGTAGCAGGAACAACTACCGATCCTGTGATGAAATCAATGGAGATTCATGGTATAGGTCCTTGTTTATTTATAGATACTCCGGGATTTGATGATGAAGGAACGTTAGGTGAGCAAAGAGTAAAGCGAACTGAAAAGGCTCTTGAAAAAGCTGATGTAGCTTTGCTTTTCTGTGGAGGAGATATGCAGCAAGAATTGCTGTGGATGAAGCGTTTGGAAGCAAAGAAAATACCGGTCATCCTTCTATTGAATAAAGCGGATATACTTTCGGATGTTCATAAAGCTGTAATGGAGATAAAGGAACTGTGCGGCGTCAAACCTTTAGTCGTTAGTGCCAAACAAAAGAGAGGCATGGAAGAAGTACGGCAGGCTATCATTGAAAAAATGCCTGAAGATTTTGACTCACAAATCATCACCCAAAATCTGGTGGGCGAAGGAGATTTGGTGCTGCTGGTGATGCCCCAAGATATTCAAGCTCCCAAAGGAAGGCTTATATTGCCTCAAGTGCAGACTATGAGGGAATTATTGGATAAGAAATGCTTAGTGATGTGCTGTACGACTGATAAATTGGATAGTACATTGAAAACATTATCTAGTGCTCCGAACTTGATTATTACAGATTCGCAAGTATTTAAAACAGTTTATGAGCGAAAACCTGTCGAAAGCAAATTAACCTCTTTCTCTGTGCTTTTTGCTGCTTACAAGGGAGATATTGATTATTTTGTGAAAAGCGCCGCTACTATCGGGCAATTGACTTCTAAGTCTCGGGTATTGATTGCTGAGGCTTGTAGTCATGCTCCACTCAATGAAGATATTGGTAGAATCAAGATTCCACGTCTTTTAGCAGAAAAGATAGGAGATGGACTGCATATTGATATTACTGCAGGAAGTGATTTTCCTGAAGATTTGTCGAAATATGATTTGGTTATTCACTGTGGAGCTTGTATGTTCAATAGGAAATTTATGTTGAGCCGTTTGGAACAGGCTCGTCGACAACATGTACCAATGACTAATTATGGCATTGCTCTTGCTTGGTTAAATGGAATATTGGATAAGATAGAATTATAAGAAAATAATAAATTTTGCTTTTATAGTGTTTAGTGTTGTATTATCTTTGCTGCAACAAATTAAACGGCAGTATGTATAAGCATTATTTATTATTATTGATGGCTTTGATGGCAGGAACAGGTATTGTTCATGCACAAAAGCTCGAAAAGTCTTCTTCGAACAGTGAACTTACGATGTTGGTAGGCACATATACCGAAGGTAGTACATCTAAAGGAGTTTATGTTTATCGTTTTAATCAAGAAACCGGAAAGGTGACGATGGTAAGTTCTGTGCAAGCGGGCAATCCGTCTTTTGTAGTAGCAACGGATAACAATAAGTTTGCCTATTCGGTGAGTGAATATAACGATGGGAGGCAAAGTGCTATTGCCTATCGTTTGGATAAGGCTAAAGGGAAACTTGCTTTGATTAATTCGCAGACAACCGTTAACGAAGAGATTGGAGCGAAAAAAAGTAAGGATGCTAAAATGGATGGATCCGATCCCTGCTTTATCATGACAAACGGCAAACAAGTAGTAACTGCCAATTATAGTGGTGGCGATATCAGTGTCTTTCCTATTGCTAAAGACGGTTCCCTTTCTCGGCAAAGTCAACATTTCTGTTTTAATGGCAATAACCAAGGAACTGTTTCGCATCTGCATTGCGTTCGGTTCACTCCTGATGGAAAATATCTTGTGGCCGATGACTTGGGTAATGATTGTATTTATCGTTTCGAGGTGAATAGTCGAGCTAATTATCTTAACAAACAACCTTTTCTTTCGCATGAGCTTACTATATACAAGGGAGAGAAAGGTCGGGGACCTCGCCATATTGTCTTCAGTAAAAATGGTAGAAATGCGTACCTGATTAATGAGTTGGGAGATGTGGTTACCACTTTCTCTTATACCGCAGGAAGATTAAAAGAGATTCAAGCGCTTGTTGCCTATGATGGTGGTGGACATGGCAGTGCCGATATTCATATTAGTCCCAATGGAAAGTTTTTGTATACCTCTCATCGCCTGAAGGATGATGGAGTAAGTATTTTCAAGATAAATCAAACAACGGGGATGTTGACCAAAGTTGGTTATCAACGAACCGGTATTCACCCCCGGAACTTCAATATTACTCCAAATGGTAAATACCTTCTGGTGGCTTGCCGCGACAGTAATGAGATTGAAGTCTTTTCTATTAATAAGGAAAACGGTTTGCTAAGAGATACTTCTCAACGTATTAAATTGGATAAACCGGTATGTATACAGTTCCTGAAATAAAAAAAGAGCGACGGTTTCATTACAATTGAATGAATGAACCGTCGTTCTTTTATTTTATTAATGCTTTAGTGCTAGTAGTGCCGACTGGTAATCGGGTTCTTGTGTGATATCAGGTACCAGTTCAGAGTAAATCACCTTTCTATCTGGCGAGATAACAACAACGGCACGGGCAAGTAATCCGCTCATGGGGCTGTCGAGAATAAGTACACCGTAGTCTTTTCCAAAAGTGGAACTAAAATGGAAATCGGACAGAGCGATTACATTTCTGATTCCTTCGGCAGAGCAAAAACGGCTTTGAGCGAAAGGCAAATCCTTTGAAATGCAGAGAACGGTGGTATCTTTCATCTCGGAAGCCATTTGGTTGAACTTTCTGACAGATGCCGAACAAACAGATGTATCAATACTCGGGAATATATTCAATAACAAATATTTTCCACTTCCGTCGTTTAAATTGTATTTGCTTAAATCTCCTTTTGTTAAAGTGAAATTTGGAGCCAATGAGCCTTTCTGGATAAATTCTCCAAAGAGCTCTACATCATTTCCTTTTAATGCTGTTTTCATAATGTTGTTTTTTTTAATTGATGGTTAAATATAATATTCTTGATTTTACCAAGAACAATATTAAGCATTTATTCCGGTAAATATTTTAAGCAGGTATCCCAGCGAGAAGCTAATGGCTGCGATAGAAAAACTGATAATAGCCATTTCGGCAAATCGCTTGTGAAAAGATTTGTCGCAAACGACTGCATAATAGAAATTAAATAGGGCAATGATCAGTATTGCTATAGTTAATGTCAGGATCAGAGCATAGATGGGGGTAGCAATAAAGGCAAAAGGTGAAATCAGGGCTATAACCGTAATAATGAATGCTAAGCCTGTATAGAGTGCTGATGTAATAGCCTGTGACATGCCGTTGCCTTCTGTCTTGTTCGACAAATATTCTGAAGCTCCCATGCTTAAAGCGCCCGCAATGGCCGTAATGCTGGCTGTGAGCGCTATCAATTTGGAGTTGCTCAATGCCAACGTGAAACCGGCAAGAGCCCCCGTAAATTCTACCAAAGCATCGTTAAGTCCAAGAACAATAGAACCTATATACTTAAGGCGGCTTTCGTTGACTAACTTGATAAGTTGATCCTCGTGTTCATCTTCTTCTTTAGAGAAACTTATCAGTTCGGGATATTCTTTGTAGATAGTAGAGGTCAACTTTTCGTTGCGTTCTAACATCTTGAGCACAAAAGTAAGGCCAAATATCCACGCGGTGAATCGATAAAGCAGTACTTTCTTTTTGTTGGGCGAGATATCTAAGTCGGTATATTTTTTAATATAAGCGGCATGGTTGAGTTCTACATGAGCCATTTCAACAAGAATTCTCCCATTCTCCGGATCTTTGGCTCTTTTGCCCAAGCTCAGATATATATCATATCCATCCATTTCCTCTTGTTGAAACTTCTGGAATTGTTTTCTTGTTTTACTGTCCATCTCTTTATGTATTATTGTGCAAATCTCTTGAGTATATCTGCATATTCGTCTATTCGTCGGTCACGCAAAAAAGGCCACCAACGTCGAACTTTTTCGGAACGTTCAAGGTCTACTTCGGTGATTATCGTTTCATTCTCTTTATTACCGGCATGAGCCAGTAGTTCGCCTTGTGGACCGGCAATGAAACTATTACCCCAGAATTGTATGCCTTCTGTCGAATCGGGGAATGTGCTTTCCCATCCTACGCGGTTGACAGATACAACCGGTATACCGTTTGCAACAGCATGAGAGCGTTGTATGGTTATCCATGCTTGAGTTTGCCTTTGTTGCTCTTCGGGGGTATCGTGATTGTCCCATCCTATTGCAGTGGGGTAGATAAGCATATCTGCTCCTTTTAAAGCCATAATTCGTGCTGCTTCGGGATACCATTGATCCCAGCAAACCATAACACCCAATCGGCCAATAGAAGTATTGATGGGTTCGAAACCTATATCGCCGGGTGTAAAATAGAACTTTTCGTAGTAGGCCGGATCATCAGGTATATGCATTTTGCGATATTTGCCTGCTATATCTCCGTTACTCTCGAATACGACAGCCGTATTGTGATATAGCCCGGGGGCACGTTTTTCAAACAGTGACGTTACCAGTACGATACCACATTCGGCAGCTAGCTTCGAGTAATAATCGCACGCATTGCCAGGTATTGGTTCTGCCAAATCAAAGCAATCGGGATTCTCCGTTTGGCAAAAGTAAAGAGTGTCGTGAAGTTCTTGCAAAACAACTAAGTCTGCTCCTTCTCGTGCACATTTTCTTATCTCTTCTGCAAGTCGGTTGCAATTTTCTTTCTTGCTTTCGACATTGTGCTGTTGAATGATACCTATTTTAATATTTTTCATAACAAGACTCCTTTTGGAAATTGCATCGTCACACAATGTAACGAGCCATGTTGTTTGATTAATGCCCGACAATCTATTCCATAAATATCATAGTGAGGAAAAGCTTCTTGTAATACGCAACGTGCTTTTTCGTCATTATCCGGTTGATGATATGTCGGGTAAAGAACTGCCTCGTTGATGACCAGAAAGTTGGCGTATGTCGCAGGTAGTCTGAGACCTTCCATATAGATAGGAGAAGGCAAGGGTAGAGGTAGTAGTCGGTACGTTCCATCTTCTGCCGTTTTGAATGCTTTGAGCTCTTGTTCCATCAGGTACAATTCTTCGTAATGTTCATCTTGTTTGTCATTACATTGAACATAAGCAATTGTATCATTCAAACAAAAACGTGCCAGAGTGTCGATATGTCCGTCAGTATCATCTCCTTCCAAGTAACCGTGACGGAGCCAAAGAACTCTTTTGAGGTGGAAGGCAGAGATTAAATATTTTTCAATTTCTTCTTTGTCCATTTCTGCATTTCTATTGGGCGAAAGCAAACAATCTTCGGTGGTGAGTAATGTGCCTTTTCCATCGCTTTCAATACTTCCTCCTTCAAGAATAAAACCTCTCTTATTGATATATTTTCCATGAAGCAATCCCGATAGGCAGCTCTCTCGAGCAATTAAGTTATCTAAATCGGCAGGAAATTTAAGCCCCCACCCATTGAACATGAAATCTAATAAATATGTTTCACCTCCTTCGATTAACGAAATAGCCCCGTGATCTCTAGCCCATGTGTCGTTGGTTGAACATTCCAGAAAACGGATTTGATCCATATCCAGTCCTGCGGCTTCCAATTGTTTTCGGGGTTCTTCTATATGTGGAGCTACAATAAGTAGATTCTCTCGTTCTGCGATATATCGTGCAATTTTCAAAAAACATTCCTGTACTTCGGTCAACATCCTTTTCCAATCGGTGCCGGCATGAGGCCATGTAAGTTGTACTCCACTTTGTTCATACCATTCGGCGGGTAAGAAAGTTGTCATTTTATCCATCTCAGAAAGTTTTAGTCAATAACGAAATCAAAGATACAGATAAAAACCGAAATGTATTTAAGTAATGCAGTAAAAAGTGACTCCCTTTTTATTTAAATACACCATTGATAGTCCCCTTAACTGTTTCGGCCTCTCTAGTAAGAGTACCTCCTAATTTTTTTAAAGAGTATTGTTTGATATAGCGTACTTTTAGTTCGTTATATTTTTTGTATTCAGAGTTGTTCAATGTTTTTTTGTACTTTTTCTTGAACTCCACTCGAAATGATTTGTATAAGGTGTTGAGTGAATCCCACTTGTCTGCTGGGATAGTTTTTGCCTTTTCAACGCTTACGACAAATGATTGAAAGCGAGCGATATATTGGCTGTTGTCGTTTTGAGCGTAAATTACGGTGGTGAAAAGTAATAGGATAAAAAGGGAACTGATTTTTTTCATTTTCTAGTCTTTTTAGTGGTTGGCAAAAATAATATTAATTCTTTGAGTTCGGGATAAGAAATCGAAAGAAAGCGAGTTAATTTGTCTTAATGGCTTCATATTCGGTAAGTGCTTTAGGCTTGTTTTCAAAGAAACAGATCGCAGCAATGACTAAAATGGAACAAAACAAGAATCGTCATTATTCCACTCTCAGACATAACACGTAAGCGTCTCGGCGATTATGCCTTTTCCGTTTATCTCCCTCTCGTTACCTTTGCGGTGAATTAAAAATGAAATTAGAAATGGTAAGATCAAAAACAGCAGAGATGCGATTCCGGCATGTATGGAAGATGTTCGGAAAGGAACTCACAGTGAATTATCATTGCAGTTTGTCAGAAATTGCAGCTAAAAACCGTACGGACTTGAATGGGATGCGCAGCTGGATGCTCGACCGTGGACATTCGGTATCCCAATTAAAGAAAGAGGTTCTCCATCGCTATTACGGCGGCTCCATACCCGACGTCAAGGAGGCGGGGCGGATGTTCACGCCGATAGTGGCGTCCGGTATTCCGAAAGCGGGGCCTTCACTACTGGGCATCCATATCACCTTCAACAGCGGTACGAGCGTCACCGTCAAAGAGGCGACTCCCGAGGGTATAATGGGCCTGATCCTGAGTTACGAAAGAATGGAGGGCGAGTTATGTACTCTTTGACGTCAAGCAACAAATATTACTTGTATCAAGGGTATGTCCGAATGAATCGGGGTATTGACGGACTTTACAAGATGATACGTTCTGAGATGAAGGAGCTCTCTCCCGTTTCGGGTGACGCGTTCATCTTCTTCGGAAAGAAAAGACAAAGCGTGAAGATACTCAAGTGGGACGGCGACGGTTTTTTGCTGTATTACAAACGGCTTGAGGGCGGCAGTTTCGAAGTGCCCGTTTTCAACCCGCGTACGGGCAATTACGAGATCGGGTGGAACACACTCTCCTTTATTCTCAGCGGAGTATCGCTGAAGTCCGTAAGACTGCGAAAGCGTTTCCGAATATAGCTGAAAGGTCCTGTTTATAGTAGATTAATCACAAAAAAAGTCGAGCTTTTCGTTTGATATTCCGGTGATTTTTGGTACCTTTGTACTATGAGAAAGGATGAGATTGTCGAACTGTTGAAGCAGCAAATAGGCAGCTATAAAAAGCTGATTGATGATTTACGCGAACAAGAGAAAAGACAATCCGAGCAAATCACGGAACTTATAGCAGAAGTGGCATCCCTGAGGGAGGCGCTTCTTCAGAAAGGTGAATCCCTGAGCAAACAGAAACGCGTCTGCAAGGGACTGGGCAAACTGATTGCCGTCACATCCGAGAAACAGCTCCCCCCGCCGGCACTTCTTACCGATGAGGAAAGACGGCGGCAGGAAGAGGAAAGAAGCCTTCAGAGGAAGGGCCGGAAGAACAACGGGGCCAGACGTGACATGCACGCGGACATGGAGGTGGAAGAACACGACGTCTACCCCGAGCAGGCGGAGTTCGACAGTAACAAGGCTCGGCCGTTGTCGGAGAAGCTGCGTATATCCATCCGTTACGAATGCGTGCCCATGCGGTTTATCAAACATGTCTACAACATCCACTCTTATACACAAGACGGCCGCGTCTATACGGGCAAGACTCCCCCTTCGGCTTTCTTGAACTCCAATTACGACGCCTCCTTTATCGCCGGACTGATGGAGCTTCGCTACATACAATCCGTACCGATGGAACGAATCATCGGTTATTTTGAAAGCCATGGCTTCACTCTGAAAAAGCCTACCGCCCATAAGCTGATCGAAAGAGCGTCCCTGTTGTTGGAGAATCTCTACAAGTGTACCAGGCAAACCGTTCTCCGGGATAATTATATCTCCGCCGATGAGACGTATTACAAAATACTCGTCAGGGAGAAGAACGGCAAGGGTCGCGGAGTCAGAAAAGGGTACCTGTGGGTAATCATCGGAATGAGGAGTAAGCTGTTGTATGTACTTTACCAAGACGGTTCCCGGTCGGAAGATGTGATTCTTCGAGAGTTGGAAGACTACAGGGGCGTCATACAGAGCGACGGCTACTCTCCCTATCGGAAACTTCAAAAAGAAGGTTATCCCCATATCACGCGAATAGCCTGCCTGCAACACGTCAAACGGAAATTTATTGATTGCGGTGAGGACGAAGAGGCCGGAAAGATGGTGGGGTTGATCAATAAGCTGTATCACCGGGAGCACAAACATCGAATCGGAGAAAAGAACTGGACGGAAGAGAAGAATCGTAGATTCCGAAACGAATATGCTCCTCCGGTCCTGGAAGAAATAAGGGCGCACCTCGATCGGATAGAATCAGGTCCCGGCCTGCTTCCCAAAAGCGAGCTATACGCGGCGGTCGTCTATATGAGAAATGAATGGGAGGCCATCGAGAACATCTTCAAGCACGGGGCGACAAGGCTGGACAATAATACGGTAGAGCGGATGAACCGTTACTTCTCTATATCAAGAAGGAACTCTCTGTTTTTCGGCAGCCATAAAGGGGCCGAAAGGGGAGCCATACTCTACACGCTGGCATTGTCATGTCGCATGAATGGAATAAATCTGTTCCAATATCTCACCGATATCATCAACACGACAGCAGAGTGGCAACCCAACACGCCACTGGAAAAATATCGGGAACTACTTCCTGACAGATACAAAAAAGACTCATAAATAAAGAATTGTATTTTTTATTTTAAGAACAACGCATAATCGCCGAGACGCTTACATAACACTTTCCTATTTGAATAGCTGTTTTACCTTTCTTTTTATGCCGAACTCAAGTATGAATTATTCAGGTGATGGTAGTTCTGCTGTTTTGTAAGCGTCTCGGCGATTATGCCTTTTCCGTTTATCTCCCTCTCGTTACCTTTGCGGTGAATTAAAAATGAAATTAGAAATGGTAAGATCAAAAACAGCAGAGATGCGATTCCGGCATGTATGGAAGATGTTCGGAAAGGAACTCACAGTGAATTATCATTGCAGTTTGTCAGAAATTGCAGCTAAAAACCGTACGGACTTGAATGGGATGCGCAGCTGGATGCTCGACCGTGGACATTCGGTATCCCAATTAAAGAAAGAGGTTCTTCATCGCTATTACGGCGGCTCCATACCCGACGTCAAGGAGGCGGGGCGGATGTTCACGCCGATAGTGGCGTCCGGTAGCCCGAAAGCGGGGCCTTCACTACTGGGCATCCATATCACCTTCAACAGCGGTACGAGCGTCACCGTCAAAGAGGCGACTCCCGAGGGTATAATGGGCCTGATCCTGAGTTACGAAAGAATGGAGGGCGAGTTATGTACTCTTTGACGTCAAGCAACAAATATTACTTGTATCAAGGGTATGTCCGAATGAATCGGGGTATTGACGGACTTTACAAGATGATACGTTCTGAGATGAAGGAGCTCTCTCCCGTTTCGGGTGACGCGTTCATCTTCTTCGGAAAGAAAAGACAAAGCGTGAAGATACTCAAGTGGGACGGCGACGGTTTTTTGCTGTATTACAAGCGGCTTGAGGGCGGCAGTTTCGAAGTGCCCGTTTTCAACCCGCGTACGGGCAATTACGAGATCGGGTGGAACACACTCTCCTTTATTCTCAGCGGAGTATCGCTGAAGTCCGTAAGGCTGCGAAAGCGTTTCCGAATATAGCTGAAAGGGCTTGTTTATAGTGGATTAATCACGAAAAAAGTCAAGTTTTTCGTTTGATATTCCGGTGATTTTTGGTACCTTTGTACTATGAGAAAAGATGAGATTGTCGAACTGTTGAAGCAGCAAAATAACAGCTATAAGAAGCTGATTGATGATTTACGCGAACAAGAGAAAAGACAATCCCAGCAAATCACGGAACTTATAACGGAAGTGGCTTCCCTTAGGGAGGCGCTTCTTCAGAAAGGTGAATCCCTGAGTAAACAAAAACGCGTCTGCAAGGGACTGGGCAAACTGATTGCCGTCACATCCGAGAAACAGCTCCCCCCGCCGGGGCTTCTTACAGATGAGGAAAGGCGGCGGCAGGAAGAGGAAAGAAGCCTTCAGAGGAAGGCCCGGAAGAATAACGGGGCCAGGCGTGACATGCACGCGGACATGGAGGTGGAAGAACACGACATCTACCCCGAGCAGGCGGAGTTCGATAGGAATAAGGCTCGACCGCTGTCAGAGAAGCTGCGTATATCCATCCGTTACGAATGCGTGCCCATGCGTTTCATTAAACACGTCTACAAAATCCACTCTTATACACAAGACGGCCGCGTCTATACGGGCAAGACTCCCCCTTCGGCTTTCTTGAACTCCAATTACGACGCCTCCTTTATCGCCGGACTGATGGAGCTTCGCTACATACAATCCGTGCCGGTGGAACGAATCATCGGTTATTTTGAAAGCCATGGCTTCACTCTGAAAAAGCCTACCGCCCATAAGCTGATTGAAAGAGCGTCCCTGCTGTTGGAGAATCTCTACAAGTGTACCGCACAAACCGTTCTTCGGGATAATTATATCTCCGCCGATGAGACGTATTACAAAATACTCGTCAGGGGAGAGAATGGCAAGGAAAGCGGAGTCAGAAAAGGGTACCTGTGGGTAATCATCGGAATGAGGAGTAAGCTGTTGTATGTACTCTACCGGGACGGTTCACGGTCGGAAGATGTGATTCTGCGAGAGTTGGAAGACTACAGGGGCGTCATACAGAGCGACGGTTACTCTCCCTATCGAAAACTTCAAAAAGAGGGTTATCCCCATATCACGCGAATAGCTTGCCTGCAACATGTCAAACGGAAATTTATTGATTGCGGTGAGGATGAAGGGGCTAAAAAGATGGTGGGTTTGATCAATAAGCTGTACCATCAAGAGCACGAGCATCGAATCGGAGAAGAGAACTGGACGGAGGAGAAGAATCGCAGATTCCGAAACGAATATGCTCCTGAGATCTTGGAAGAAATAAGGGCGCACCTGGATCGGATAAAATCAGGTCCCGGCCTGCTTCCCAAAAGCGAGCTATACGCGGCGGTCGTCTATATGAGAAATGAATGGGACGCCATCGAGAACATCTTCAAGCACGGGGCGACAAGGCTGGACAATAATACGGTAGAGCGGATGAACCGCTATTTCTCAATCTCAAGAAGGAACTCCCTGTTTTTCGGCAGCCATAAAGGGGCCGAAAGGGGAGCCATACTCTACACGCTGGCATTGTCATGTCGCATGAATGGAATAAATCTGTTCCAATATCTCACCGATATCATCAACACGACAGCAGAGTGGCAACCCAACACGCCACTGGAAAAATATCGGGAACTACTTCCTGACAGATACAAAAACAACGCATAAATAAAGTATTGTATTTTTTATTTTAATAACAACGCATA
The DNA here is from genome assembly GCA_963676865.2 of uncultured Bacteroides sp. GTDB lineage: Bacteria > Bacteroidota > Bacteroidia > Bacteroidales > Bacteroidaceae > JAAYUD01. Next base: position 1,684,997 of record CAXXSS010000001.1, read on the forward strand.
ATCGCGGAGACGCTTACGCTGTTTTTTATTGTTCCGGCAGTTCCTGTCACCTTATCTTATTGAGTATGAGAGATATGTACTGGTACGGTCTGTTTTTGGGACTCCGAAATGGTATTATCTTTCTCATTGTTAGTGTGTTATGAAACACGGATCGTCCACTTCGTACAGATACCGAGTAAGTTATTACTCGGTATCTGTGGTGTGTGCACCGTGTAGAAACTCTCAGGCGTAGGAATATAAATGCTGCTTTTGCGCGGACCTTCTCGCAAAAATCGAGAATATATTCCACACTGCACAACACTTTGATATGTCACTCGGTATCGCCATGAAGCATATTCCAGCTCATTTTTCAATTGATCGCAGATAATGGCTCCTTTGCTTATCGCCCGTGCATGGAAGTGGTACGATCCTTCCCTGAAAGAAGGTTTTTTGTACACATCTTATTGAATTAGGATTGTCGCATTTAAGCTATTTCTGTTGGCTCATTTAGGTTTTGTCGTTCCACATATGCAGGGCTGACGCATTAAGAATTCAGTTTGTTTATTTCCCATTATATATTATTAACTTAATGTATTGATATATAGTTTATTATATGTGCATATATGTCCTTATTATTTACTATATTTGTATAACTTTTTACATTAAACAAATAAACGATATGGACTTAGTAACGATATTAAGAGAAGTAGAAGACCCCAGAAGGGATCATTTAAAGGAGCACAGTTTGGGGTGTATTTTTTATATTACAATGGCCGCGGTAGTTTGCGGTGCTGAAAGCTGGTATGAAGTAGCGGAATTCGGCAAAATGAAAGAGCCCTTTCTCCGTTCCCGTATAAAGGGCTTTAAAGGTGTTCCTTCCCATGATACCTTTAACCGAGTTTTCTCCATTCTTGATCCAAAGGAACTTGAACGTGGTTTCAGGATGTGGATTCATGAGATATGTGGAAAATATAGTGGTATAGTTGCAATAGACGGGAAGGAAATATGTGGTGCAAGAGTGGAAAAGAAAGACGGCAGTTTTGAGCCTTTACGTATGGTCAGTGCATGGGCTGCATCCAATGGCGTTACACTTGGGCAGGAGAAGGTGGGCAAGAAGAGCAATGAAATAACAGCCATTCCGAAACTGATAAAGGCTTTAGATTTGTCGGGATGTGTAGTGACCATAGACGCCATGGGTTGTCAGCATGAAATAGTTGAAACGATCATAAAAAACAAGGCGGACTTTGTCATCTGTGTGAAAGACAACCAGAAGAAATTGCATAATGAGATAAAAAGCTACTTCACAGGTATCGACTTTAATGGGAATAAGATCAATGGACACGGGCATATACCACCAACCAGGTACCAGGCTTCATACACAGAGGAATGCGGTCATGGACGGAAGGAAAGGAGATATTGCCAAGTATATAACAATGGGATGACAGGTGAAATTTTAGGGTGGGAAGGTGTCCGCTCCGTCGTTTGTCAGACAAAGATTACGACTCAGCTGAAAAGCAAGAAAACGGTAGAGGAAAAACATTATTATATAACATCCCTACCTTTGGATTCGGACAGAATCATGCAGGCTATAAGGACGCATTGGAGCATAGAGAACAATCTGCATTGGCAGTTGGACGTAACCTTTAACGAAGACGATACCAGAAAAAGAAAGAATGCGGCGCAGAATTTCTCCCTCATCAGCAAGATCGCACTCGCCCAAATAAAAAACAGCCAAAGAAAGGGGAGCTTCAAAATGAAAAGAAAACTTGCAGGATGGGATGAAAATTACATGATAGAACTATTGGATTCTAGTTGGATGCAAAATCTAAATTCTTAATGCGTCAGCCCTGCCACATATGTGAGTTGATCGAATCACATATATGGAACGATCGACTCACATATGTGATTCGATCAACTCACATATGTGGAACGACATTCTTCTCAGGACAAAACATGAAATCGTTCTGATATGAACCAACTTTCATCAGTATGTTTCACAGACTTCACTCTTTTAAAAAGGTATTATGGAACGTTAAAAGACTTTCTGGCAGAGCATTGTGACTTTAATTACAACACCGTGGCGGAGACGTACGAATTGTAGAGCGCGCCAATTGCAACATGATTTTGTTGAAATAGGCCGCCGCGTTCGCAACGATATACCTGAGTTCTTATCCCGAACTCAAATATTAATTATTGTTGGTAGGCACTTTATCAATTGGATTGGCATAAATGCCTAAGAATATTTCTTTTAATCTATCCGGTTCTGATACGTGGTATTCTTCGAGATGACTCATATTATGGATAAAGGACTCTTTTTGTTCTATTGAATATTTGTTGTTGAAATGGTCGGTTTTATTAAGCAGGTCGTAAGCGATGAAATTGTTGGCGGTAAGATAGCAGTGCGAATACATGCGCTGGTCAATGAGCATTGCTACTTGTCTATGGAACTCGGTGTCTGTATAATCCCGCATTTCATGGATATCTTCTGTTGTTATAGGTTCACAGATGGAGAAGTGCACGCGTCCTTTTGGCTGAAATATGCCGGTAAGGATACTATTTAGATCTTCTCCCTGTTTTTTGATATATTTTGTTTTATTGCTTTTGTATAGTTCTAGGGCTTTAAGTGTATCACAGGGTTCCCATTCGTAAGACACGGCGACCGGCACAATATTCAGTTCAGCAAGTGCAGTCACTTTATCTTTCGGACTACTCATACAAAACATTTTAATAATTCCTTGATCGGTAGAGTCATTGCCATCCTTAGTTCGTCCATTGCGCTGAGCTATCCATACGGACTGACCTTTTTCAGTTAAAGAGTAGCGGATATATTGGGATAAAAGTAGTGAGTTTTTGTAAAAACGACGCATGCTTCCTCCACGTTCCACTTTAAACATTTTGTTTGATTTTCCGATGTCAATAATTAGAGGGGTGCACATTAGATTTGCACCGAAAGTTATTTCAGTAGTATCGTGTCCATTTCTAAAAAGAATATACTGTAATAAGCTTGAATCAAGTACGATGTCGCGATGGTTGGATATGAACAAATAATGTTGGTTGTTATCGATAAATTTGAGGCCGTCGTATGAAAAAGTAGAAATGCTCCTAGATATGACTTGTTCAGTAAAAGATGTCATTACTTCGGACTGAAATTCGGAGATTGAGGTAATGTCATGAAGCATTGATCGAACTTCTTCTAGAGGCCGTTGTGGATATACATAAGAAGAGAGCAACGGGAATAGATGATTTTCGGCTATGCGCTGCATGGCAGATGGAATTTCTGCATCATAAAAAGGGCGAATATCGTCAAATTGAGAGCTATTTATTTTCATATTTTTTCCGGTTGTCTATAAACTTGATAGGTTTACGGCTTTTAGCGGGGAAATTAATTCTTTGTATTTCTTCTTTGGGTAATATTTCGATAGAGGGGGTAACTCGTATTCTGGAACGGAAACGATCTTTTAAATCTTTGGCAGCATCGAATTTAGGCTCGTATTTTAATCCTAGTTTGACAATTACTTCATCAGTTCCGCTATCGCTATCTTGAACAGTAATGACGTAATTTTCAACATAATCCGTATTGTCCAGTACATCGTTGATAGCCGGTGGATAGAGTGTCGTACCTTTTAGTTTTATCATATTGTTTTTTCGCCCGATTAGTGGTGTAAGGCGAAATGAGTTTCTTCCGCATTTACATTGCTCTGTTCGTTTAGCTGCCATGTCGCCTGTGCGGAAACGTAATAGAGGCATCCCTTCTACTCCGAGTGTTGTAATAACTATTTCTCCGGTTTCTCCGTCGGGTACCGGCAGGTCGTCTTCTCCGATAATTTCTACAATGATCAGTTCGGGGTGAACATGTCCACCCAATGCATAAGGACATTCGGAAAATGTAGCACCCATCTCAGTTGAAGAATATGTTGCAAAAAGCTGAACATCCCATTTCTCTTTGATTCGTTTGCCTAGAAGATTGAGTTTGAAATCCTGATCACGTAGTCCTTCACCAATTCCGATGATACGTTTCACACTACTATCTTTGTAATTTATGCCATGGTCTTCGGCATATTGAATAAGGCGTAAAATAAATGATGGAACACACATGATAGTATCCGGATGCATTCTTTTAATGGTATCCCATTGAAGTTCCGGTATGCCATTACCTACTCGGATAATACTTGCACCTAATTTGCGAATACCAAGGAAATAGGCTAATCCGGCCATGAAACGCTTGTCAATAGTAGTCATTAATTGTAGAATGTTACCGGGCTTTAATCCGGCACATCTGAAAGATTTCTCTTCGTTGAATGCTAATCTATCCAGATCATTGTCGGTGCAAGCAAAAGTAACGGGATCTCCCAATGTACCTGAAGTGGTGATATAGTCGATGATTTTATGGGGGGGACAACATAGAAAATCTTCGTTGAATAATTGCAGATCCTTTTTTTCGGTGAATGGGATTTTTATTAAATCTTCGAGGTTAACAATTTTCTCAATGTCAATTTCGTATGTATTGAACATTCGCTGATAATAGGGGGAATGTTCTTTTAGATAACACAAAGCTTTATGGAGCAAATTTTCTTGAAATGCTTTAATCTCGTCACTTGATTGAAATTCTATGTCGTATTCCATCATTAGTCATTTTGTATTAAGCACAAAGATAGTCAAAAAGCCTCTTGTGCATCTATCTTTTTTATCCAATTAACAAATTCCTTTTTCCAAGAAACTGCTTCGGTAGAAGGTCTTGGATTAGAGCCAAAACCATGTCCTCCGGTTTTATATTGTAGATATAAATGTGGAATATGTTTTGCTGTTAAAGCTGAATCGAGTAGTATGGAGTTTTGATATTTTATGATTGGATCGTCAATGCAATTGACTAGAAAAACGGGAGGAAGATCGGAGGTTATATGTTTTTCTAGCGAAAGTGAATCTCGCATGGCTTTACTATATTTTTTCCATTCGCCAAGTAATCCGCGGCGAGATCGTTTGTGTACAAAACGTTTATCGGATAGGGTTACGACAGGATAAATGGCGGCAATAAAATTGGGCCGTAATGAAACGGTAGAATGTACTCCCATTGAAGACAGAAAGTTGACATGGGCAAATTCGGCAGATAATATCGCCAAATGGGCACCTGCAGAAAATCCCATTATGCCAATCTTATTGGGATCTATCCCATAATTTGCGGCATGCGAACGCAGCCAGTGAATGGTTTGTTGAATATCTTGAACCATTGCGGGATATTCATTGTGTGGTACTAACAATCTATAGTGAGTGATAAAAGCTGGTATTCCAGAAGTTCGGTATTGTAATACAAAAGCGGCAATCCCTTCTTGCTGGAGCCATTTGCCAACAGTTGCTCTTTCATTTTTGTTGTCTAGCCAGCAATAACTGCCTCCGGGGCATATAATAACTGCTATACGTTTGTTATTGTTGTCTGATGGTAAGTAGGGGGTAAGTGTTACTCGAGAGAGTTCCTTTTTTATGCCTTTCCATATATGAATAGGTTCTTGAGCCCAGATTCTGGTGCTATAAAATAGTATAATGAAAAGTGCGAAAATGCGTAGCCGTAATATGTCAGTAGACTTAAATTTCATTGGCGCTTTTTATTTTGTCAATTACAACATTTTCACCTAGTAGGGCTTCAGCTGTGTTGATAGCTGTAAGTGGAACACCACATATTCCATGTAGATTTATATTTTGCCCGGTTAGTAACAAGTTGTAAACTTTGGTATATATTGGGACTTGCGAGAGAGCCATATTTTGGCAATCTTTGCGAAAACCATAGAGCGAACCTTCTTTGACATTGTAATAATCGCGGATGGTAAGTGGCGATGAAGCAAATGACACGTCGATGTATTTCCGAAAATCCGGATAGACTTCTGTCATACGATCTAAAACCTTCTCAATCTGTTGTTGTTTCCATCTTTCATAATCTTCTCCTCGATGCCCGACCGTCGTGTTTTCCCATTGTTTCACACAATTGAAGCTCATTATGTTGTTGATAATCATTTTGCTGGCAAAATGGCCTTGTTCTTTTTTGGCAGGAGTGAAGAACATAAATCCTTTTGGCCAATCATTACTGTCATAGTCTCCGTGTGTCCATACTTGATTATAGCCTTTTTGTAAATAGCAAGTATGATTAATGAAAGGAAAACATTCTTTTTTAAATATGATATAAACGGTAAATGCCGAGTAAGTATTAGGAATCTCATTGAGGCGTTCGTAATAAGATTTAGGAAATGCTTTCTTGTCAACAACTTTTAAGAGTGAGCATGGGTGTATGGCCGAGATGTAATGGTCTGCATTGTATTCGCAGTTGTCTGCAGTTTTTACGTATTGAACAAGGCGTTCTTTTATTTCGACTTTAACGACAGTTTTATTTGAAAGCACCTCACCTCCTTTGGATTGGATAATATCTTGTAAAGCATCAGCTAGCTGTTGACTTCCTCCATTAAAGCGGCTTGAGTCTTCAATATAAAGGACGTTAATCAGAGCGTGTATATAAGCTGGAGTATGATGCGCTACTCCTCCATACATCGGATTCATAAATGCTAAGATATCTTGTAGGCGAGTATCTTTTATATAGTGTGCAATTAGTTCGTCTGCTGCCCAGAAGAAATGTTCGGAATGGGAAAATAGTCTATCACTTCCTTTCCGCAAATAAAATAAATCCACTTCATTGGCTAAATTGTATAACTCATTGACGTAAATGGAAAGATTCTCTTTTTCGTTAGGAAATTCTAGTGCCAAGTTAGCGATGAAATGTTCTTTACCGCTTCCCATGCGATAGGTCTTATGATCTGATAAGTAAGTAATTGAGGCAAACGAATTAGAGTCTTCAGTTCGGATGTCCAATTGTTTTAAAATATCTAGGTAATTGCATATTTTATACAATGCTCCTCCTTTTTGGAAACCACCTAAAACGTGCATACCCGTTTCAAAAACTTCACCGTGATATTTAAAAGTCTGTAGCCCTCCTCCGATAACAGGGTTTTTCTCGAGCACAGTGACCGTATATCCTTCTTTTGCAAGAATGGCTCCTGTGAATAGCCCGCCTAAACCTCCTCCTATTATTAATATCTTTTTTTTCATTTGTTAGACTCCATTACTTGCTTATAGATTCGTTCTGCTGACAATAACTCGGAACAAGTAACGATTGTGCCTATAAGAACACCTAAAGCGCCGTGCGAATTCGTGTTTTGTCCGGTTAGCAATAGGTTGGGTATTTTAGTTTTATGAGAAACACGATATGCGGCTTCTATTGAAACATCTTTTATAACACCATACATTGAACCGTCTTGTGTTCCGGTATAATCCCTGTAAGTAAGTGGTGTGGAAGTATAATAATGTTCGACATTATTTTTTAGCTCTGGAAAACTTTTTTCTACTTCATTTAATAATTTCCGGGCTTTTTGTTGTTTGAATAGTTCATAATCTGCTCCACGATGACCTACAAGGGTATTCTCCCATTTTTGTACTTCTTTCATAGACATGTAAGATAGAATGATTCCATTCTCAGCAAAAACAGGTTCCTGTTTATGGCAAAAGTGCATATAAAGATAGCCTTTGGGCCATGATATTTCATCGTAATTTTCGCAGTCCCAGGGCGAATCATTTTTGTAACAGTAGAAATTAGAATTCATATAAGGCACTACGTTTGGTTTGAATTTCAAATAGACGGCAAAGCAGGAAATAGTATTGGGTATATTGTTAACCCGCTTTCTATAAATGGGACGGATAATATTCGTATCAAGCATTTCTAAAGTACGCATAGGATGAGTATCGGAAATAATAATATCGGCGGGGTAAAATTCTCCGTCAGCTGTCGTTACTCCTTTAGCTCGAATATTACTGCAGTCGATATGAACTACTCGTTTATTTGTCAATACTGTGCCATTTTTTTCTCGAATTGTGTTTGCTAACGAGAGCCCGATGTTGTCACTTCCTCCAACAATGCGAAAGGCACTTTGGTTATAAAAGTCCATAATGAAAGCATGAGATGAAAAAGGAGTTTTATTTTGTTGGGCTGCGTAGAGTGGCAGGTTACCTACCAATACATTACGGAGCATAGGATCCTTTATAAGTTGTTCCAATACATCATTTATGCTTCGAGTTTGATATTCGGTATTAATCTTTAAATTAGATGTTTGCCCCAATGAATGCAATGACGAAGCGTTGGCAATTTGTTCAACGAGATCGTAATATTTTATTAGGTTGTCTTTTTCTTTAGGAAAGTACCTTGCCATTTGTTCTATGAAAGGCCTTTTCCCATTGGCAAATCGGAAGTGTTCACCACCTAACGATATTACATCGTATCCTAATGGATCAAGGCGGTTTAAACAGATATCTTTATCTACTTCCAAATAGTGAAGTAGTCGAGATAATGTTTGTCCTTTGTCCGCGCTTCCAATAAAATGCATGCCCGTTTCGAACTTTGCTCCGTTACGACAGAAACATTGCATACAGCCTCCAAGTTGTGCCTCTTGCTCTAATACGGTGACATCAAAATTATTTTTTGCTAATATAACTCCGCATGAAAGACCTCCTAGGCCACTACCTATTATGATACATTTTTTTCTCATTTAATAGTAATGTATTGAGGGTGATATTTCTCAAAATCATTTAATTCTGATTTTTCATTGGCCAGCAAGACAAAACATTTGTCAGGTAGTGGATAGTCGTGTGGGAAGAGATTGTTCTCAGGTAGACGGCAGAAATGAAGATTCTTTGGTAAATAGGAGCAGTTTGCTGCTAATAAATACTCTTCTTCATTGGCTTCAAAAGCGTAGGTTTCAATATTCTTGTTGACTAATGCGAAAAGTAAAGCAAACTCGCCTTGCCCGCTATTCATGATCCAAATATGATGTAGATCAGAATAATCTGCATCAATATATTTCTCGTAAAGAGGACTCTTTTTGAGTATCTTTCGGCAATGCATTTCTACAGAAACCCCTTTGTACATATATTTATAGTTGATATAAGGTAAATAATATGCAGTCTTTTCTTTTCTTTTACAGATCAATTCGAAATTCTTCAGGTAGTATTGGTGAAAAGCTGAAGCACGTTGTCTATAGCCCATTCCGAAGGATAAATCTGTAGGGCTGATACGTTGAGTGATTTCCATATAAATGCTACCCTTACGTAGCATAAAATCTTTTTTGGGCAGTACATGACCAACACCATGGATGAAAATGGGTAGAATATCTAATTGGAGTTTCTCTGCTAGATAAAAAGCTCCTCTATGAAAACGTTGAATAGAAGAATCTTCCGACCGAGTTCCTTCCGGGAAAATAACGACAGAATAACTGCGTTCAGTTAAGTTTTTCAGTTTTGGAAGATTGGTATCAATGCCATTCGATACTGGATAAAACTCGGCGTATTTGATTATCATTCCGTAAAAGGGGTTGTTCCATACCCAATCGTTTGTTAGGATTATTATTTTGGGAGTGAGCATCATGAGGCACATTAGATCGAGATGTGACTGGTGGTTGCAAATAATGACTGCTGGCTTATCAAATGTTTCACCGACTTTGTTTTCATAAGAGAATTTTACACCGGGCACATGTTGAATGATAAATTTCGAGATACGGCAAAGATTGAAATGATAATGCCTTTTTTTCTTTTCGGTAATCTTTCCTATATGAAAATAAATGAAAGTGTAAGGAATCCAAATGAGATAAACACTGAATAAGAAAAATAGAAGAGAGAATAGCGAATAACCTATTCGTTGTAATGTTTGTGGGACATTACGTTTTTCTCCATTAACCATCGTAATCCATTTAAAAATTAGGGGAGGAAAATAATAAGCCATTAATACTACCGTGAACATACCAATGATAGTGACTTCTCCTAATGATCTCATGGCTGGATGCTTTGCAAAAACCAGGGTGCCTATTCCGACGAACATAATAATTGCTGATAGAGCGACACTGTTTTTATATGAAGCAAGTATTTTTTTATGATAAGCGTACTCTGATATCAATCCTTCGGTGATAAAGATGGTATAGTCGTCACCTTGTCCAAAAATGAAAGTAGCTAAAATGATATTGACTATGTTGAATTGAATGCCCAGAAGTTGCATAATGCCCAATATCCATACCCAGCTTATTGCAAGCGGTAAGAATGATATCAAGCTAAGTTCGAGGCGTCCTAATGATAACCATAAAAAGAAAAAAACAATAAATCCGCAAGCATAACCAATGTAATTGAAATCAAAGGATAATTGGTCCACATATTTTGAGCCAACATCGCTTTGGTTGAATGCAAAATATTTGGTTGAAGAATTTAGATTTTTCTTTACTTCCTTCACATTCTGTTGTGGTGTATGGACGAAGTTAATGATTTTGATATTCTGTCTTGTTTTATAAACATAAGAAGTGCCTAATGTTTGTTGGATAGGTGCAAAGAAACTGATAGGTTGAATCTTATAATCTTGAGACAAAAGCTTATTGAAAGGTTTGAAAGCCTCTGCTGAAAAACCTTGAGCAGTACTTGCTTTTTGTAGTTCGGTCAAGACTGATTGGCGATGTATATCCCAGAATTTTTGCCATCTATTAATAGCCTGATGTTGTTTTTGCGTTGATAAAATAAAATTGCCGATACCGCTGACGTAAGAAATATCTTTTTTCCCTATCGCCTTGATTTTTTGCTGTAAACTTTCGTCGTTTCGAAGAGCCTCTTCCATATTTTTCCCTTCAGCAATGGCATAGATACATTCTTCTCTCGAATTTTGCAGGCTACCCGATAACAGATTTAAATCTTGCCGCTGTTGTTCGGTCATATAATTAATATGTTGCAAATTTGAATCGAAAGATGTCCGTATGCTGAATATTCCTAAAATAATAGTGAGTATTATAATTGGCCAAAGCAAGAACTTTGTATTTTCTAATGAAAATGAGGCTAATTTCCCAAAAGTTAACTTGTTATTTACCATGTGTTTTCTGCTTTTGGCAAATAATGGAAGGAATACCAAGACAAACAAGATAGTACCTATCATAACCAGTGAACCAAAAACTCCCAAATCGCGCATTGCTGCTGCATTCATCCATGCTAAACTAAGGAAGGCTCCTACTGTGGTGATATTACCTATTAGCAATGGTGGCACCATTTCTTTTAGAGCTTGCCGTTTGTCGGATTCGTGTTTGAGATGATCGAGAAAATGTAAAGGATAATTAACTGCAATACCGATGATGACTGACCCGATACCCAATACGATAATCGAAATATGATCACTATAAAGCGCTATTCCACCTAAAGCAAAAAGCCAGCCGGATGCAATAGAAACAATGATCCAAAGTAAATCACCAATGCGGCGAAAAGAACAAATTAAAAGAGCAAAGATTAAAATAATTGATAGTGATACTGCTAAAATACCATCATGCTTTATCTGTTGAGCATTAGTCGCGGCAATGAGAGGTGCTCCTATTGCAGATATATGCACGTCCGGATATGTCTTTTGGGTCATTTTAATAGTGCGGTCTATCATTTGGGCAAGCATGCTATTTTGCTCTGATTCGCTCATACCGTAAGGTGAGTTGAGAAAAATAAGACTTTTGTGCCAATTGTCTGTAAATACACAGCCATCATATAGATTATAGCGGTCACTAATTTGAAAAGATTGTAGACGACGGAGTACGGGCGTAAAGAGATGGAGGGGGTCCAACTGAATATTATCCGAAAACGCACTACCGGTGGGCAACATTAGCATTTGTTTATCATTCTTCAATTGTTTCATGATGTAATCCGGTTGTGCGAGTAACGAATCCATGCGTTGGTAATCGGCTGGAATCAGAAAGAATGGATAGTTCTGCTGGATGAAACTTATCATATTCATCATTGCTGAATCATTGACTCGGACCTGTAGACTTTTCACGATATGAGAAATATCTACCTTTTGCCAATTTTCATTAAAGGCATCCATTACACTTACAAGATGATCTGCGCTTTCTTGGGTACTTTTGGCAGAGGCGAAGATGACGACTATTTTATTTTGTCCGCCAATATGTTGGTAGGCATCTGCTATTTTCTCGTTTTTTTTGTCATGTGGAAGAAAATCTGAGATATCTTCGCTGTAATTCAATTGAGATATCAACAAAGTACAACCTATCAAGCAGCATATTAGGATTATTGCTGCGAACCATTTTCGGGTATTTAACCAATCATACATACATAAGAATAACCGGGTCATTGAGTAATCCTCCTAATGAAATGTTTTGTTCTTAAAGGTATACCATAAATAACAGTTGCTATACATAGAACAGTGTTTAGTATGCTGATGCGGGCAAAATCAGTAAAGGGACGAAAATGAGATACTCGTTCCGATTTTGGAGGATAATAAACTCGAATAGGGATTGGATGGATTTTAATATCGTGCCATGCACAGAATACTAATAGTTCTAATTCAGCTTCGTATTTTGCTGTTAATAGTTCTAGATATTTTATCTTTCGTAATGGATAGAGCCGAAAGCCTGTTTGTGTATCGGGTAATCTTTTCCCTGTTTGAATATAAAACCAAAAATTTGAAAAGCGATTAGCAAAAGTGCTGTTTCTCGACATATTATCATTTTGTAATGTACGGCTACCAATAATTAGTGTATCAGGATATTTCTTTATTTTTTCAACGAATAATGGGATATCTTCCGGATAATGTTGTCCGTCAGCATCGAGTGTGATAACATAGCGGAATCCCATCGCTTGCGATTTGAGTAAACCGATTTTTAATGCATAGCCTTTACCCCGATTTCTTTTATTTTTAATGATAATTATTTTGTCTAAATAAGGAGAAAGTTGTTCATGTGTGCGATCGGTACAGCCATCATCAATAATAATAATCTGATATGCGAAGCGCAAAGTCCTTTTAATGATTGATGCTATAGTCTTTTCGTTATTGAAAGTAGGAATAACGATGCATATATCGCTATCATTTAGCGACTCTTTGTCTCTTTCATTCTTAGATAGGCTCATAACTATATGTTAAGGATAATTTTGCAAAACTGCAATGCTCGTCATTTTTAACCACAACGTGAACTTTACATTCGTTTTTGTCTTTGGTTAATTTGGAAAATATGAATGATACTTTAATATTTTCGTTAGGCGATAATACTGCAAGATATTTTACGTTCTGCGCCTTTTTGAGGTATAAACTGCATTGCAAATATTTTTCGAATAATTCTTTGGCCATTTGCAAAATACAGACACCAGGTGTGATTGGCTTTTCCGGAAAGTGAGCTTTGTAAATAATGTGATTTGGATCAAATCTGACTATATAGTAAAAGCCCGCATCTGATTCAGCATAATGTTCAATATAGAAAAAGTTATTCAGCAATTTCATGTTTGTCATCTTGTTGTTCTTTGAGTGGAATAAAAGTGTATATCAGTCCATACTTTAAGTTTTTCAATACAACAGTTCCATCTGCGTTGTACTCGATACTTCGATAAGGATCTTTATACATTTTATTCTGGAAGTCTGTAATGAATAAAAATCTCATATCCTTCTTTACAACATTGCGAATATACCATTTATTCAGAAATTCTATTACGTTCATTAACTTTACTTTAGCTTTTTTCCGTAAGAAAATCATATCAAATGCTTTTATACCAAATTCGTTAAAGACACTACCGCATACCTGTTCGTCGGTCAATCGAAGGATATAAATTCCAGTTAATTCCGCTTTTTTAGTTTGGATAGAAAAACTATAACGAGCACTTCCTTCGGAATTAAATAAGAATATTTTATGTGAACTGTCGGCTACTTGCGCTGACCCCGACATCGCAATAAACAATAGATAGCTAATCCAAATTAAATAACTTTTCATTAATACGAGCATTTATTTGAACATTCCGTAATTCAATTTCTGTCTTATCCCCTCCCTTTTCAAACATCTCGATCTTTGATACGATCGATTTATTTGAATCAAAATAGATTCTAATAGTGCTGAACATACTTTTCATTTGATGTCTTTTAGGTATAAGATCGGCTACCCAATCATTATACTGAGTATACATTTTGACACTAAATTCTGATGATGACATTAAGTCCTTTCCTGTCACGCTATTCATCATGATGCGAGTAATCTCTTGGAACATCCTACTCGATTTAATATCTATCGAATTTTTCTTTCCTCCTTGTTTAATCAAGACCTTAGCTCCATTAATAATAAATATATAGCTATAAGGTGATTGGTATTCCCAATGTAGGGAGCTAGGTTTTTGATAAATCATTCGCCCATGTGATACCATTTTATCATTGAGCATAGATAATCGTTTGGTTTGAATGAAATTACATTGAATCGTTTTTATCGTAGACTCTACATTCATTATTTTGGTTATCATTGCTTTTTGTTGTGTGGGGCTTACAGGTTTTAAAGATTGACTGAAAGACGCAATAAAACACAATGTTAGTGAAATAAATACCGTAAATCTTTTCATTGTATGGTTCTTTAGTTTTAATATTTTATTTAGCAATTAAAAAACAACCGCCCATAATGAGTAAAACACCCATCCAGCGAGTAATTGATATTTGTTCATGGAAAAATATAATGGCAGCGAACATTCCGAATACATAACTTAAACTAATCATCGGATAAGCCATGCTGAAAGGGAACTTCTTTAGAATGTATAACCAAAGTATGGTAGCTAATCCGTAGCAGATGCCACAAGCTAGAAGCCACCAATTGGTGAGTAATTTTTCGAAGAAGAACCAAGTCCATTCAAATTTGTCCATTTTGTTTAGGGCAAATTTTAATAATACTTGTCCAAGCGACAAAAGTAAACTTTGCGCTAATGCTAAAGGAATTATTTGCCACATGATGATTTAAGTAATATAAGTGAATAATCTTTATAGTCCGATTGACCAAAGAACACTATGTTTCGAGGATTACAAATTTGGTTTTTGGTTTCCACATAGTATAATATGCTAGGAACAAACTGATATTTTAGACAACAAGCCGCACTATATAATCCTAGCCCGGAAGCTGAATAAGAATCTCCAAATAAGCGTTTGTAGTGTAACAAAGGTTTTTGCCCGAAAAGTTGCTTACATACTTGTATTGTGGGCAAGTCTGTAGTCTGGCTGCCGTTGATTCCTGTGATTACAGCATCTATGTCCGATAAATTCAATTCATTATCTGCAAGCAGTTTCCTTAATGATAACTTTAATATTTCTATTGAAGGTTGATGCAATATTTTTATTCCACCTAATTCGCACCAACTGTTTTTTTGCTCACAAGTGAGCATGAAGGAAACTGATGCCTCGGCTGATGGGCTTCCTAAATATCCTACTTTTTTCAATAATTTGTACCAAGACGGTGTAAGTTCGTCATGACTTCCTACCAATGCCGAATTGATTTTTTGTAAACGAAATTGTAGAATGGCATCATACAATGCGCATTCAAAAGATATATTGCGATGAGAATAGGTGATATTGTAGCTGTAGGTTTGAGTGTAAATGGCGATTAACGAACTGATTGTATTATGAGTCGATTGGATGAAAGGTGTAGGTTTCAACAGATGTTCTCCTTCGCTGCACATATCTTTAAGAAAAAGTTCGGTGTTTTCAATACAACCAAGCCCTGTTCCTGTGATAATAGCATCCGGATGTTCAATCTTAGATTGATGAATTGCAGCCAATGATGTTGTTAATGCACGTTTTTGTAGTCGACCAATCCGACGAGCTTCTATCGGAGAAATAAAATCGCGAAAGTTGGGTTCAATAGATCGAATAAAAGGTCTCTCATATTGTATGGGGTTTTCCATCCAATCCTCGTTTAGAGGAGATTGGATAGAGATCTGCGCTGCTGCTTGTATGTAAACTCTTTGTCGTTTCATCCATTTATAGGTTTAGATAACAATAAAGATGAGTCATTACCACCGAAGCCGAAAGAATTACACAATACATGTTTCAGTTCTATATTTGAATAATCGTGCATGTTTGGTATGATGCCCTCTGGCATGGGATACTTCCAATTTAGGTTTGTAGGCAAAAATTGATATGTCATAGCCAATAGGCAAATAACTGCCTCTATGGAACCAGAAGCGCTCGTTGTATGTCCTGTGTACGATTTGGTTGACGATATAGGTGGTAATATGTCGCCAAAAAGTCTTTTTATTGCAATACTTTCCGATATATCATTGTTCATTGTTCCAGTGCCATGCGCATTAATATATTGGATGTCGTTTATTTGCAATCCTGCGGATTGCACTGCTTTGGTCATTGCTCGAAATGCTCCTTCTCCATTTTGGGATGAAGCTGTTTGGTGAAAAGCATCACAGGCATTTCCATATCCGGATAATGTTCCAATGGCTTTGGCTTTTCGACGTTTTGCCGATGATGCTTTTTCTAAAATTAAATAAGCGGCGCCTTCTCCAAGATTGAGTCCGCTACGAGTTGCATCGAAAGGACGACATTGTTCGTGATCTAATATCATTAGCGTATTAAAACCGTTCAAATGATATTTGGTAAGCGATTCACTTCCGCCTACTATTACAATATCCAATTCTCCACTTTCAATAAGTTCTGCTCCTAAAATAATAGCGTTGGCAGCAGACGAACATGCAGTAGAAACTGAGGTGACATAAGAAAAATGACCGAAATAGTCGGCTATTGTTTGAGTACAGGCACCGCAATCATGACTCGTGATGAAATGATCGAAATCATTCTTTTCAAAAAAATCCAGATAGTGCTGTTCTGTCATATCCATACCTCCGACAGTTGTGCCTGATACGAAACCGATACATTGAGTAGATGAGGGAACGATATTGGCTTCGTTAAGTGCTTCCTTAATAGCCATGATGCCCATTAGGGAAGTACGGGTCGGTGGGATAGATTCGGATATCTGTAGAATTGATTTCATCTTTTCATTAGATAGTTTTACTTCACCTACCGGAAGTTCAGTATGTTCACTTTGTAAATATTGCAAGGGCGCAATACCCGTTCGATGTTGGCGCAACGAGTCGAGTACTTCGGCCTTATTTAATCCGATAGCCGAAACAATTCCTGCCCCTGTTATGTATATCGGTTCTTTCATTGAATATTTATTTCGTCCGATTTTTTTCAATATAGTCCGCCATGACGGATACTGATTTAAAAGCTGCTTTTCCTTCAGCAGGGTCTTGTAATTTGATACCGTAGTTTTTTTCCATTAACACAATGAGTTCAAGTGCATCAATGGAATCCAGCCCTAATCCACCTCCAAACAATGGTGCGTTTTCGTCAATATCCTCAGGGCAAATATCTTCTAGATTCAGTACTTCGATAATTTGTTTCTTTAGTTCTAAGATTGTTTCATTCATTGTTTATTATATATTATTTTATTAATTATGATCTTATTCCAATTCGGTAGTTTGCTTGTCTTTTGGTCTTTTATAAGAAATAGATGTGCTTCAAAATGATCTTTATCTTTGCAATCGAGCCAACCACCTAACACTGATTTGGTCGTTAAATCTTGAAAAGTTTCGTTGATTATTTGTTCCATTGATTCAATATCCAATCTATCCAAGATGTAGAAAGATGTTTCTCCATAGTATTTATTGCGAATAGCTATTTCGCCGGTTACAATATTTGGTAGAGTATAAACGAAAATAGCAGGGCTGGGGAAATAATTATTTTTATCTTGTATTGTTTTTTGGTAGTTTTCGTCATTGCAAAGCGAGCTATTGGTGTTGAAGAATACAATGGCTCGGTCTTCACGAGGCTTAAATCTATCTGGCTCGCCATTAAGAAGTAGTTCTGATGCTACAAAACCCAATCTGGAAAGACTGTCCATTTTGAAGAATTTTGGATAATCATTGATTTGACGTCTATAAATAGCGGTCAATAACTCTTCGCCTTGTTCGGTATAGTTCAACTCTTTCCCATTAATTACTACTCTATTGGGTGTAATATTTATCGAGCATGTTATTTTCATAAAAGCCCTCCTTTCTTAAATAATAATGCAGCATTACAGCCACCAAAACCAGATAATAGTTTGATAAAGGCCTGTTTGTCAGTTGGGCAATTTTGATTGGAAAGTATTAAAGGATGTGATACGCCACAAGTTTCATATCCTCTTGTCGCTAAAATATTTTTATCGTCTACTGCATGCATCGATAAAATGGATTCGAGTATGCCGGCTGCCCCCATTGTATGCCCATAATATCCTTTCAAACTATTTACAGGGATCGATTGAAGTCCAGCTCTGCTAATGGCAATGGATTCCATCTCATCATTATAGAGGGTAGATGTGCCGTGTGAATTGATAAAAGCTATTTGGGGAATATCTTTTTCTTGGATAATCGAGCGTAATGCCCGAAAACTCCCTTCTCCGGTTTTTGATGGTCCCGAGATATGATTGGCATCATTGCGGATGGCTCCCCGGCATATCAACCATTCACTATTACTGATGTTTTTTTGTTCTTTTCTATTATATATGATAGTCGCTGCTGCTTCTCCTAGATTTAATCCGCAGCGTTTGGCATCAAATGGTTTGCATTGATTAGGCGACAGAGCTTTGAACGATTGGAATCCAGAGACAATAAAGCGAGATTGAAGATCACAACCGGCAACAATAGCGGTATCGCATCGGTTGCTTTGAAGGCAACGCATAGCTGTTATTTGTGCGCATACTCCCGAAATACATGCATTTGAAATAACAATAGGCGGGTTTGGATTGTGGAAGAAATCAGTAATGTATTGAGCCGAAGCTCCTAAAAGTGCACGCTCTTTGGGAAATTCTTCCTTTTTATCGTCTAACAAGTATATATTTCCTTTTGTAGTCGACAAAAAGAATTGTACTCGATCTGAAGATGGATTGATTGTTGTTTGTTGCAGAGCTTTGTCAATGGATAGAATAGTAGCTTTTTCAAAATCGGTGTATTTGCAGGCGGGGTGTAACTTATCGAATTCGTTGTCGATCTCACCTTCTTTGAAAAGCGAAGCCATGAAAGGCTCTGGTATATCCCAATGCCTTTCGTGAAGCTGAATGGATGATTCACCGGCCTTTACAGCCTGATAGTTTCTTTCTGTCGTGAAACCTAAAGGAGAAATAATATTATCGGCTATTTTTACTATCATAGTACGCCCCATTGTTTTTTCCATTCAGTATAAAAGTCCGGATTATACCATACTAATTGGTATTGCTTGTCTAAAAAGACCTGAACTGAGTGTCCTGTAGCTATTAAACTATTGTCCATATTGTCATAAATGGCATAGTCAAATATGATTTTGGCCGTTTCTGTAGGTATATAAGATATTTCAATACGAGGGGCCATATTATAAGTCATCGGTTTTTTGTATTTGAAGGACAAATCGACCAATGGAGCATAGTATCCGTTATTAAATATCATTAGATAGCCTAAACCGTATTTGGCGCCGAAGGCTTCTCTTGCATCTTCAAAATAAGAAGAATATGAACCATGCCAAACAAAGTTCATTGAGTCTACCTCACTGAAACGAATTTCAAAATTTTTGCTTGCTGTCAACGTCTTTTTCTTCATTCTGTCATCGTTTTATGTGAATCTATTTCACTCAGGGCTATTTTCATCTCGGCTGTTACAAGTATTTCATCCTTCGATTTAATGATCGCCTGCACTAAAGTCATTTTGAATACTTCTTCCATTATTTCTATTTGGGTAGTAATCGTCTCGGCTTCGGAGGGGGTACGTTCGATAATTAAATTACGGATGGCACCGATATAACCTATGTTTACGCTTTTCCTAAGAACATATTTATTATAATAACCTATGCGAGCAGCGCATGTTTGGGCAATGTTTTCTATTAATCCCGATGCTGACAATCTACCGTCGTCGAAGAATAAATTATTTTTTCTTATCGTCAATTCGGTTATTGTCTTGGTATCATCTATATGTAATATTCTGTCAACCATAATGAATGGCTGTTGTTGTGGTAGAAGTTCTAATATGTTTATTTCGGATAGGTTCATCGTTCTATTGCTCCCAAAATTCAAAATAGTTAAACCATTGTGTTGGATACTCTCGTATGATATATTCCAGATGCTCTGCATACCTTTTTGCCAAACATTCTATTTTTCTTTTGTTAGGATAATTACATTCTTCTTTCGTAAGTTCAATCTTTTTAATAAAAACTTTATAGTGCTTGACAGACTCTTTCATTACAAAAACGGTTATTATCGGCACTTCTCTTTGCATCGCTAGAATAAATGGACCCATAGGGAACTTTGCTTCTTCACCAAGGAATCTACATGTCACGCTTTTAGACGAACCGAATATGCGATCTGCAGTCATACTCATTATTTCGCCATCTCGGAGAGCGTTATTTATTATAAAGAGATGCGACATATCTGGTTTTATTCCAATAAGTCTGATATTATTTTGCGAGAACATCCGTTTGCGATTTCTGAGGACAGTTTCGGTTTCTCCCGAAAATATTAGAGTATTGAACCTTTTGTTTCTTGATGTCAACGAGTACCCTGCAACTTCATAATTACCAACATGTGCCGTCAGTATCAGAAATCCTTGTTCGCTATCAGCATATTTCCGGTAGGTGTCGTAGTTCTCAATATCCAACTGAAAATGTTTGCCCGCATAGGCGGCAAAACGGTCTAATATGATTTGACCGAACATAAAATGATTGAGATACACGTGTCTAAAAGCTTTTAAAGGAGTTTCGTGCATCCTTCTATGAAAGAAATGATAAGTGGCCAGGTATCCTTTTCTGCTAAATAGCATGTAGAAAGGAATGACAAAAGCCATAGGAACATAAAGGAAGCGCAAATCCATGATACGATAGATAGCGATTAGGCTTCTTTGCATCCAGGCAGTGCCTCCTGTTTTTCCGGACCATTGTCTTTCTGTTGTATGCTCTGTTTGTTCCACTTATACCTTTATTCTTATCTATTGAGTTATATTTTTTTCAATATAGTCGCAAAACTGGCTCAATGTAGTAATTCCTGTCATTTCATTTGGATTAATCTTGAATCCGAAGTTCTTTTCGACGATAACTACGATATCTACAAAGTCAAGACTATCAATGCCCATGTCTTCTTTCAGGCGAGCGTTAGGAACTATTTTATCTTCATCGATCTCTAAATCTTCAACTAAAAAACCTTTTACTTTTTCTTCAATTTCTGTTCTATTCATATCTTTTGTTATTTTAATTTGCAAATCATAATACTGTGTCCTTGCCCAAGCGAGTCGTGTATCGTTTCTATTTCTAAGCCTGCTTTTTCAATCAATCGTTGCATCGCTTCCGAGTGATACATTTTACTATTACCATTGGCCAAAGCCGTAAAGTAAAGGCTTATTTGTGTCAGACAGAACGCCGCTGCTTCGTATTTCTGTCTGTCCCAAAAAGTTTCCATGATATATAGCCGAGTACTTTTATTCATCTTTCTAGCTGCTCGAGAAAGGATGCTGTATATTTCGTCTTCACTGAAACAGTCAAGAAATTGACTCATCCAGATCGTATCGTATGGTTTGTCCGGAAAAGAACTTTTAGGATCAAGCAGATTGACGCTATAGCTATCAATACGTTCGGCTCCTTTTTCCTCTTTGATCTGCTCTTTCATCATTTTTAGTTGTTGAGGCAGATCCATGATTGTTACTTTTACTTCTTTGTTATAGGCTACACAACGAAGAGCCCATCTGCCGGTATTGCCGCCCACATCTAATAGCGTATGAGTAGGTTGATTGAATACGATCTTTAAAGCGGCATTAAAAGCTTCGTCCGAGTAGAAATGGTCAAATGCCAGCCAGCTTCTTTGTGCGTTGTCCGGGAGTTGTGATAATCCTTCGTATATCGTATCCCAATTTCCAAAGTGTTTAAGTCCTATGGGGCGACCCTTTTCTAAAGTCTCTTCTAAATGAAACCAACCTTCGTAATTCACGTCTTGATTGAAATCTATATTGATCCGTGTTGCTCGGTCGGTCAGCAAAAACCAACCTATTTTGGAAAGTGAAAAACGATCGGTGTCTTTGTCTACCAGAATCGAACCAATAGTTAAGGATGATTCTAAAAGGACTTTTACAGCGTATTCTGAAAGTTGTGTTTTGTCGGTAATTTCTTGTATGGTCATACCCTCATTGCTGTCACGAAGTAAATCGAGGATGCCGAATTTTATCATCAAACGGGATACTTGAAAAACAATTGGCCCAAAAGCTATAAATTCGGCAAACCATTGTGCGTGACGCGCCGAAATATGTTCATTGGCATAGGCCTTTTCTAGAGTAGGTGATAAATTCATTTTTTATTAATCGGCTTTTAATAGGTTAGTTATATATTATGTAAATAATAGTAGTACTGAAGACCAAGGCATGAAAAAAAATCCGTTTCATGACTTTAATCTTTTGTTATTCGATTTTCTTGATTACTAAAGCACTGTTTGTCCCTCCAAAGCCGAAAGAGTTTGATAGCACGGTCTTGATTTCGGTATCAACGGTCTTTGCTGTTAAATTAATTTTAGCGGCATGCTCATCGGGGTTTTCCAAGTTGATATTGGGGGCGACAAAGTGGTGTTGTATCATGATGGCCGAGTATACTATTTCGCTAGCGCCTGCCATCCAGCACTCGTGACCTGTCATCGACTTCGTGGAACTGATGAGGGCATGCTTTCCTCCAAACATTCGTTCAAGGGCTATCGCCTCAAAAGCGTCGCCTTGTGGTGTCGATGTTGCATGAGCATTGATATAGTCAATATCTTCGGCTGTTATTCCGGCTTCATTCATGGCGCGGGTCATTGCCTTTATCGAGCCCTCGTCATTAGCTTGCGAGATACCTTTTCCGTTCGAAGAGAATCCGTACCCGCATACTTCACAGATGATATTGGCGCCACGAGCTACTGCATGTTCATATTCTTCAAGCATTAGCGCTGCTGCCCCTCCGCTTGGTATCAATCCATCCCGGTCTCGATCGAATGGTCTGGATGCTTTCGTAGGATCGTCCATTCTCATAGAAAAGGCGTTGAGAGCATCAAAGGTAGCCATCGAGTAATAGTTTGTTTCTTGAGCCCCTCCGCAGAGTATCATATCTTGTAGTCCTTGTTTTATCATCAGGTATCCCAATCCGATAGAATGTGAGCCACTTGCGCAAGCTGCACTGACAGTGAAATTGATACCTTGCAGATGAAATATAGTACTGAGATTCATTGTCACGGTAGAATTCATAGACTGAAAGATAAGTCCCGAACCAAGTAATGCAGAATCATGCTTTTCATCCATTATATTTGCAGCCTCAATCACCGGTTTTGCAGAAGAGTCGTTGCCAAATATAATACCTATTTCATTCTCCAGTAGATAGTCTCCGTCTATCTGTGCATTTTCAAAGGCTTCTTTAGACGCCATATAGGCATATTCTCCTTCTTCGGCCAAACCTACCCGAAGACGCCGATCTATTATTCCTTTAAGTTTAGGGTGCTCTACTATACCTGTTAAGGCAGACCGATACCCATACTTTATTCTTTCAGGTTCAATTCCTATTCCAGATTTTCCTTCGTATAGAGAATGGCGCACTTCTTCGATATTCTTTCCAATACATGACCAGATGCCCATCCCTGTTATAACAACTCTTCTATCCATATTTAGGTATATAAGCCTCCGTTTATTGATATTACTTCGCCGGTGATGTAGCTTGATTTTTCTGATGCCAAGAAAGCTACAAGCTCTGCTACTTCTTCGGGTTTCCCGAATCGGCCGGCCGGTATAAGTTTTTTTAATGTCGTTTGGTCCAAATCTTTTGTCATATCAGTCTCGATAAACCCGGGAGCTATGGCGTTAACCGTTATTTTGCGGGGCGCCACTTCTTGGGCCAAAGCTTTTGTTGCACCAATCAGAGCTGCTTTTGCTGCCGAGTAATTGGTTTGTCCCGGTAGCCCTTTGATGCCTGACAATGATGTCATATTGATTATACGCCCGTAGCGGTTCACTATCATATTTTTCAGTAAGTGCCGAGTCGTATAAAAAAAACCATTAAGTGTGGTCCCGAGTACACTATTCCATTGTTGGTCTTCCATAAAAATCATTAAGTTGTCGCTACGGATACCAGCATTGTTTACCAATATTGAAATATATTCTTCTTTGTGTCGAATATTCCAATCATCTAATGCCTCACAAATACTATCGGCATTTGATATGTCAAAAGGGAGAAGTTCTCCTTGTCCTCCTTTTTCTTCGATAAGTTTTAATGTCTCTTCGGCAGCCTCTTTGTTAGACAAATAGTTAATGATAACTGTTAGGCCTTCTTGAGCCAATCGCAAGCTGATGGCTCTTCCGATACCTCGAGAGCCTCCTGTAACAAGTGCATATTTCATTGTCTATATTGATCGGTCGTCTTTTAGTATAATTTGCAAAATTACTCCTTTTTATGTAAATCACCAACATATAGAGGTTTTTCCTCATTTTCCCCTCACTTTAGGCGGAGGTCTTTTCTGAGTATACCATAGGTGTCAAAAGAGTGGCGTGATGCCAAAAGTATGGTTACGACCAGCGATATCATTGATGCACTGAATGTGATTACCATAATCATCATCTGGTATTTGATAGCTATGTTAGGACTACTACCGCCTAGCACCTGACCTATCATCGTACCCGGAAATGCAACGAGTCCCATGACGGCGATATTGGCAATGTTCGGGCTGAAAGATTTAATAATGGCAGTTCGAATGAAAGGTATTTGCGCTTCGTAACGACTTGCTCCATTGCCCAATAGATATCGATAGAGTTGTTCTTCGCGTTGAAGTCCGTCATAATAAGTATTGAGTGCTATGACGTTGCTCGATAGCATATTGCCCATGATGATTCCGAATATGGGAATAAAGTAGCGGGCACTGAACACGTTGTCGAGCCTCAATACAAATCCCAAGAAGTAAAGCCCTACCAATGCGACGCTTCCTAAAAAGCCTATACTGATGGGGACGAGCAGAATAGAAGCTTTAATGTTGATTCGTTTGATTGCGGTCTGTCCGGCAACTAATATCATGATGATAACCCACAAAAAATTAATAAGGGCATTATTCCAATCAAAAAGATACTTCAGGTATAGCCCTATTAAAGAAAGTTGTACGATCATTCGGGCAAAGGCTATAATTGATGATTTGAAAAGTCCTGTTTTGAACTTCGAAATGAAATACATCGGGATGACTAGTAATAATAGTCCCACAAGGAGGCTGATGTAAGAAATATCTATTGTTCCCATTTTGTTTTTATAATATGATGTGTTTGTCTGCAAAAGAAGCCACTTGCTTATCGTGCGAAACAAGAAGTATTGCTTTCCCGTTTTGGGCTTGTAGCCTGAAAAAGTTCATTACTTTAGCTGCCGAAGCTGCATCAAGAGCCGAAGTAGGCTCGTCGGCAATAATCAGCGGTTTGTCTAGCAACGAAGATATGGCTATCATAATACGTTGACGCTGTCCGCCCGATATTTCCGATACCCGCTTGTCAAGCAGATCGGCATCCAAACCGATGATACGAAAACATTCCAGTAGCTTCTCTTTGTTGTATTTTAAGTTTCGGTTGGCTTTGAGCAAGAAAGGCAACTGCACCATTTCGTTTACCCATTCGGAAGGTAAAGCCAACTCTTGCGGGAGCCATGCTATGCGTTGCCGTATTTTGTCTATCGTAACAGGCGACATTTCTATATTGTCCACCACAATATTCCCCGATTTCACTACAACGAATCCGAGTATTGCATTCAGTATCGATGTTTTGCCACATCCCGATTCGCCCGATATGCAAACTATTTCACCCTTATCTGCGGACATGTTGAAGTGCTCTAAAACCACTTTTTCGCCATAGCTAAGGTAGATATCTTTTAAATCTAATATCATTTTCAATTATTCTTATTGTACGCTTTGATATATCTCATTGCAAAGTTAGAAATTAATCTCGGTAAGCAATAATATGATATATATTATTAATAATACAGTCTTGCGGCTATGGCAAATGAATTTTGTTACATAAAACTTTCGTTTATTAGACTGCTGTAGAAGACAGGAATCCGTTCGAATCGGGCGTATAAGTTATATTGCCTCTAGTGCGTGCTTTTTATTTTCTACAAGGATAAATACAATAAAAAGTTTTCGTCCTTATGTTTTTTCCGACTCACGGGCGTGAGTCGGAAAAAACATAAGGACGAAACTTGCGACTCACGCCCGTGAGTCGCAAGTTATATCAATAGTGAATTGAAAATACGATCTGAGGTTCTTGAGAGAACTTACTAATTCTGTACTTTTTCTTCTGCTTTTTCTTTCGGGAGAATGAGGTTGAGTATTACGCCTACTATTGCCGAAAGGCCTATGCCCGAAAGCGAGAAACTTCCCCAATTCAGCATGGCGCCACCTATACCCGAAGTTAGCGTGATGGACATGATAATGATATTTCTGGTCTGGCTTAGATCGACTTTATTCTTAATGAGGTTGTTTACTCCTACACTGGCTATTGTGCCGAACAAGAGTAGCATAATACCTCCCAATATAGCTTGAGGGATGGACCGCAACAATGCACTCAACTTCCCGATGACCGAGAAAATAATAGCTGATATAGCCGCAATGCGGATGACTTGGGGATTGGTAATCTTGGTTAGCGACATGGCCCCTGTTACTTCTGCATAAGTGGTGACAGGAGGTCCTCCAAGAAATCCTGCCGTCATACATGCCAAACCGTCGCCTAAAAGAGTGCGGTGCAATCCGGGATCTTTCGTGAAATCTTTTCCAGCTACATCGCTTACTACAAATACGTCTCCTATGTGTTCGATAATGGGAGCAATTGCTACCGGTATCATGTATAGTATAGGTTGCCAAGAAAAGTGAGGGGTAATAAATTTTGGAAAGGCAAGCCACGAAGCGGCGTATACGCTGCTCATGTCGACATTGAAGAAAATAATTGCAACCGCGTAGCCTACAACAATGCCACTGACGATGGGAATAAGTCTCAATAGTCCTTTGGTATAAGCAGAGACAGAGACAGCTGTAGCCAGTGATATAATGGCCAATGTCCAGTTGCTCTTTGCCATATTGACCGCACTACCGGAGAGCGTCAGGCCGATAAGAATAATAACGGGACCGACTACTACCGGAGGGAAAAATCTATCTAAGATCTTTTTGCCTTGCCATTTGACAAGTGCAGACACGGTGAAATAGACAAGAGAAACTCCCATCATGCCCGATAAGGTTCCCGGTAGCCCATACAGTTTCGTAGCCTCCAATATGGGAGCTATAAAAGCAAAACTGCTTCCCAGAAATATAGGGACTTTACCTTTTGTAACTAAGTGGAAAATTAACGTACCGATGCCCGCAGTAAATAGGGCGGTAGCAGGGTCTAAACCTACAAGAATTGGTACTAAAACCGTTGCTCCGAATGCAACAAAGAGAAATTGTACTCCGACAATTCCTTTACGCCATGGTGATAGATTATTGGGATCCATTATTCAAAAATTGTTTCGCAAAAGTAATAATAAAATTTACTTTTCGCTCTATCTCTTTTGTCGAATTGCAAAGATTATTTCATTTTTTCATATCTTTGTTTCAAAAATTGAGATGTGATGAAAAGATTATCTACCTTTTTGATCTTATTGTTTTGTGCCTTTCTCTCTATTGCTGCTCAAAGAGCGATAAAGGTGGCATGTGTAGGAAATAGTATAACGGAGGGCTTCGGCTTGCAACATCCGGAGACAGACAGTTATCCGGCCGTTTTAGGACGGTTGCTGGGTAAGAACTACGATGTTGGCAATTTTGGTGTTAGTGCTTCCACTTTGTTGCTCAAGGGTGATTATCCTTATATGATGCGCCCTGCTTACGCTCGTGCGTTGGCTTTCGAACCGGATATTGTGACTATAAAACTCGGAACCAATGACTCGAAACCTCAGAATTGGAAGTTTAAGAAGTATTTTGCCAAAGATCTGTGCACGATGATAAAGGCTTTCCGAAAGTTAAAATCCCACCCGGTAATCTTCCTTTGCTATCCCGCTACGGCTTATGCGGTTCAGTGGGGCATTAATAATGAAGTGATAGAACACGAAATGATTCCTATTATCAATAAAGTGGCGTCTAGATATAAGTTGAAAATTATCGATACTCATCTAGCTACCGCCGGGATGAAAGAGCATTTCCCCGACAATATACATTCCGATATTGCAGGTGCAAAGGTACTTGCCCAAACTATTTATAACTCATTAGTTACTGTTCAGCTGCCCACAGAATAGAATCAGATGCTGATACCTATAAAATATAAACGACCATTCGTCTGGCTTCGACGTTTCAGAAATCGTTGCGGTTATGGTATTCATTCTCCGTTTGCTTTTCATTTAATTACGGACGTTATCAATGAAAAGTTACCTTATTATGATTATTCGTACTTGCACAACTTGGAGCGAACTTTGAGCAAAGACGATGGTAGAAAACTGCTCCCTAAAAATGAGTCTATCAAACTTCGTCGTTTACTTTATCGTTTGGCCAACAATGTCCATCCTCAATGCATCGTTTTTGCGGGAGAAGAGACAATGATGTTCAGTTATCTGAAAAAAGCTTCTCGCCAAGCTCATAGTATTCAGACTCTGAATGGAATAATAGACATGCAGTCGCAAACTCATTTTTTGGTGTATATTCGCTTTGGGTTTGATATGGTTCAGCTTGAAGAAATCTGCCTGTATTATATCGAAAAGGCTTCTGCCAATTCATTGCTTGTTGTTCAAGGTATTGGCTTCTCTACTGAAATGAAAACTTTCTGGAGACGCTTGAAGGCGGACTCGCGGGTAGGTATTACGTTCGATCTGTATGATGTCGGGCTTGTGTTTTTTGATCACTCAAAAATAAAACAGGATTATATTGTGAACTTTTAAATCTCCCAATTGTTATATAATAAATAAAATGTATTATGATGAAGAATACCGTTTATACTCATACCGGTGATAAAGGAACAACCGGACTGATAGGAGGTACTCGTGTCGCGAAAAGCGATAAACAACTTGAAGCCTATGGCTCTGTTGATGAATTGAACTCTTTTGTAGGTTTGCTTTATACTTACATTACAGATGATCATGATAAGGAACTATTATTCACGATACAAAACAAACTTCATCAAGTGTGCAGTTGTCTGGCCACCGATTATTCAAGTGTCAGTTCGACGATAATAAAGAAATTGACTTCTGAAAATGTTAAAAGCATGGAGCACGAAATTGATATTATCAATGCCCAACTGCCACTATTGAAATCGTTCATTTTACCTGGAGGATGTAGAGGAGCGGCAGTGGCTCATATCTGTCGAACCGTTTGTAGAAGAGCTGAAAGAAGAATTTACTCTCTTCGAGACGAACAACATCCGATAGATCAGGAACTGCTTGAATATATGAATCGATTGTCTGATTACTTTTTTGTTTTGTCGCGAAAAGTTAATTTAGAAAATAAAACTGATGAAATTTTATGGGATAATAGTTGCATATAGGATATTTTATTATACTTTTGCGGAAAAATTAGAAGAATATTTCAAATAAATTTTTTTAAAATATTTTTAGCTATGTATTGGACATTGGAATTAGCATCAAAATTGGAAGATGCGCCTTGGCCTGCAACTAAGGATGAGCTTATTGATTATGCCATGCGCTCCGGAGCTCCACTTGAAGTAATAGAAAATCTTCAGGAAATGGAAGACGAAGGCGAAGTATATGAAAGTATTGAGGACATTTGGCCAGATTATCCAACCAAGGAAGATTTCTTCTTCAACGAAGAAGAGTATTGAACGAAAAAGAATAGACTCATTAGAAATTATTGAGTTACCGAGGCAAATGACTTGGACAGAAGTCGTTTGCCTTTTTCTTCATCATTACAAACCTATTACAAACAAAAAGGATCATGAGAAATAAGCAAGTAGGGCAGGAGTTTATATGGATTTTCCTAATAGCCATATTTACTATTATTCCTTTTTTAGGGCTTCAAGAGTATAACACGAAAGGAGAGCCACGAGAAGCAGTTGTGGCTTATTCTATGTTGCGAGACAATAATTGGATTCTTCCAACAAACAATGGAGGTGATCTTGCTTATAAACCACCACTTTTTCATTGGTGCATTGCTGCTGTGTCTTCTGTAACGGGTGAAGTCACAGAGTTTACTTCTCGTTTCCCGTCGGCTATTGCTTTGATTGTAATGGTTGTTTGTGGCTTTATCTTTTACGCCCGGCGCAAAAATAAAGAAATAGCGCTGCTCGCTGCACTGCTTACTCTTACCGCTTTTGAAGTTCATAGAGCTGGTTTTGCTTGTAGGGTCGATATGTTGTTGACAGCTTTTGTAGTTGGTGCGCTTTATCTATTATATAAGTGGATCGAAAAAGATTGTAAAGGCATCCCTTTAGGAGCAATTCTTTGTATGAGTGCTGCGACTCTCACCAAGGGGCCGGTTGGTATTATATTGCCTTGCTTTGTTATTGGCGTTTTCCTTTTGTTGAGGGGCATTTATCGTTTTAAACCTTATCTTCTTTTGTCTGTTTTTGCTATATTGGCTTGTATCTTACCGGCCTGCTGGTATATAGCAGCTTATAGAGAAGCCGGACCTACTTTTATTAATTTGATAATGGATGAAAATTTTCGCCGATTCACGGGGAAGATGACTTATGATTCGCATGTCAATCCTTTTTATTATAACTTCTTCACGCTTATTGCCGGATGGTTGCCTTGGACATTGTTCGTTGTTGTTTCGTTGTTTTTCTTGAAGTGGAAGTCTACTTCTAAATATTTTGGTCGTCCGGGCTCGTGGTTTAGTTCTATTTTGGTGAAAGCTCGTCATGCCGATCCTGTTCAACTTTTTACATGGCTATCGTTTTTGCTAATTCTTTTCTTCTATTGCATTCCGAAGAGCAAACGTAGCGTCTATTTACTTCCTGCCTATCCTTTTATGGCGGTGTTGATAGCAGAATACCTTATTTATATGTGGAAAGTATCGATAAAGCCTTTCCGTATTTCTGGTATTTTCTTTGGAATATTAGCAATTCTTCTTCCTATTCTTTTTATATGTATCAAATGCGGTTCTATTCCTACTACGATATTTCATGGTAAACATGCGTGGGAAAGCATCTTGCTAATTCAGGGACTGGAGAATATCCATCTTTCTATCTTAAATCTATTCTTTATTTTCTTACCGTTGGTTATTGGTGTCTATACGATTGTTCAAATGGGAAAGCGCAGAAATGCGTCGTTTGTTGCCTTGTTTGCGTGTATCTTTGGACTCTACTTGACTTTAGACGCGGTATATTTGCCTGCAATGCTCAATACTAAATCGGATAAGCCTTTTGCCGAATATATTGAGAAAAATGTGGCAAAAGGGAATGTCTATTCTTACCTATCGTCTGATATGCTTCGTTTCTTTATGACGGACTTTTATATGGGTGATAAGGTGAGGCTTTTTGAACGCGATTTACCTCAAGAAGGTTGGTTGATAGTGGGCGAAAAAGACAAAAACGAGTTTTTCCGTAAAACCTATATCAAGAATTATCGCTTCACTCCAATGATGCATACCGTTCGCCCTCGTTCCGATGTCGGGCAAGTTGTTTGTTTTTATAAATTTGTTCGCTTAAAAGCTATAAATTCAGGCGTTCTTCGATAAAATATCGGGGACGTCGTTTTACTTCGTAGTATATCTTTCCGATATACGACCCGATAATTCCCAGCGCAACGAGTATGGTGCCTCCAATGAACCAAATGGAAACAAGTATAGATGTCCATCCAGGTACGGTGTTGTTCACATAGTGTTCGTAGAGAGCATAGATAATAATAAGTATGGAAATAATCTGCGAGAAGATACCTGAATATAGAATGATGCGAAGCGGTTTGATCGAGAAAGAAGTAATACCTTCTACAGCAAAGTGCAGCATTTTGCTGAAAGGATACTTTGACTGACCGGCCTGACGTGCCTGACGATCATAATAAACATATCCTTCTTTGAATCCTAATTGACGAACCAACCCTCGAATAAAAAGATTACGTTCGGGGAATGATATAAGAGCGATTAAAGCTCTTTCGCTTAGAAGCCTAAAATCTGCATGGTTATATACCAAGTCGCTGCCCGCAAGCTTCATTAATTTATAATATGATTGGGCTGATTGCCTTTTGAAAAAGGTGTCTTTTTCGCGTTCTTTTCTAATACCGTAAATAACGTCTTTCCCTTCCTGAAATTGTTTAGCCATGTCGACGATCATATTCTCGTCATCTTGCAGATCGGCATCGATGGAAATGATAGCTGAACATTTACCGGCAGCTTCTTCCATTCCTGCCCAAAGAGCGTTTTGATGGCCGACATTGTGGGCTAGCTTTAATCCACTAATAAATTGGGGATATTGGTTCGACAATGATTCGATGATCTCCCATGTGCGGTCTTTACTGCCGTCATCAACGAAAAGTATTTTTCCCTTTAGCTCTTGTTGCGTCTCAAGTTGTCTACAAATAGATAGTAATCGTTGGGAACTTTCGGGCAATACATCCTCTTCGTTATAGCAAGGTACAATGATAAGTAATACGTTATTCTTCATCTTTCTTCAATTTAAATTTGAAAACAAACCGGACCATCAGAAAATTTATAGGTATGGCGATGGCATAAACAGGAATAGGAGCCAACGCATTGGGTACATCCATTTTCAAGAATATATTGAGTAATAGCATGTGTAGTAAATAGTTGAATAGATGCGCTCCACCGAAGGCAATTCCTTTTTTCCAAGAAGGCTTTTTGCGAAAAGTATAAAGGCTTGTAAGATAGAAATTGATGAAAAAAGCAACAACATAGCCTAAAGTATAAGCTATGTTCACATTGATGGCATATTGCAACAGCAAATAAACGCCGTAATGTACTCCTGTAACGACAATGCCTACAACAGAGAATCGTACGATTTCAAGTATATTGTCTTTGCTCATCACGCCCTTGATTGGGATAATCTTTTTTAATTGTTGTGATTAATTATCGAGAAGCAAAGATACAATAATTCTCTATTGCAAGTATTGTTTTTATTCTATTTTTAGTCTAAAGCGGATATTCTTCGAAAGCATATAGAACTGTTGATAGATAGCGCTCGCCTGTATCAGGTAAAAGAGCTACAATCTTCTTATTCTTGTTTTCGGGCTTTTGAGCTAATAAAGTTGCTGCATATATAGCTGCTCCAGACGAAATTCCCACGAGTAATCCTTCTTTTTTAGCTAATTCGCGGCTGGTGCGGATGGCATCATTATCTTCTACTTTAATAATATCGTCAACAACTGAAGAATTGAATATTTTTGGAACGAACCCTGCTCCTATGCCCTGAATCTTATGCGGACCGGCTACGCCACCTGATAGAACGGGCGAGCTTGCCGGTTCGACAGCTACTATTTGAATTTTCGGATTGTGTTGTTTCAATGCTGCGCCGACTCCACTTACTGTGCCTCCTGTGCCTACGCCTGAAACAAAAATATCAATCTTTCCGTCTGTATCACGCCAGATCTCTTCTCCTGTCGTAGCTTTGTGAATAGCGGGATTGGCGGGGTTTTCAAATTGTTGCAGAATCACCGAACCGGGGGTAGAAGCCTTTAGCTCATTCGCTTTTTCGATAGCGCCATTCATTCCTTTGGTTCCGGGTGTGAGTACAACTTCCGCTCCAAGGGCTTTCAGAAGATTGCGACGTTCTATGCTCATTGTATCGGGCATTGTCAATACTAATTTATACCCTTTGACACTCGATACAAAAGCCAGCCCTACGCCTGTATTGCCACTTGTCGGTTCGATGATGGTAGCGCCCGGTTTTAATGCGCCATTCTTTTCGGCATCTTCAATCATTGATAGAGCTACCCGATCTTTCACACTACCTGCTGGGTTGAAGTATTCCAACTTTGCAATGATTTGTGCCTGTATATCTTTACTGGCATTATAGTTAGATAACTCCAACAAAGGAGTGTTACCGACCAAGTCGGTTAGTCTTTTTGCAATTTTGCTCATAACGATAATATTTTAATGTGACTAATTTTATCTTTTGATATTGCAAAAGTAAGACGATTTTTTTATTGCGGAAATACCACATTCGTGGTAATTTTATACCATACAATGTTTAGAGCATCTTCAGTTTGTGACGAAAACGTAGCCAATACAGAATACCCGCAGTGGTCAGACCAAAGGGGAATGTCATCCAAATACCGACAATACCCCATTTTAATATAAATCCGAAGAAATAGCCGGCTGGTAGCCCTATGATGAAATAGGAGACGAATGCAATGCCTGTCATGACTTTAACATCGGAGATGCCGCGTAAGGCATTGGCAAAGTTTATCTGAAGCCCGTCGCCAAATTGATAAAATAAAAACGGGATCACAAGCGACACGACCATCAAAGATACTTCTCTGTTGTCGGTAAACCATCCTCCTATTTGGTAACGGAATAAGAAGATAAATAGTGACATGAATATGCCGCTTAATAAGATAAGATGAAAACCTGCTGTTGAAGTACGCCGGATATTAACAATATCGTGTTGTCCGGCGAAATTACTTATTCTGATCGATACTGCTGAGCCGATGCCATAGAATATCATGAAGTTTACGGTCGATATAGTGCACATCACCTGATGTGAAGCCAATGCTACCGTTCCCAACCATCCCGCCATCATAGCGCTGAGGCTGAATGATAACGTTTCCATTCCTAATTGAAAAGCAATGGGCCATCCCAATAAGTTGAGACGACGGAATAATTTCATTGACCATGATCCGTGATAGATAGCGTTGCGATAGGGGGCAAATTTCTTATTTCGGTAAATGATCCAAATAAACGCAATAAGCATTACGATGTTTGAGGAGAGTGTGCTGATGCCTGCACCGAAAAGTCCCCATTCTGGTAAACCTAGTTTGCCATAGATTAATATATAGTTTCCAATGATATTCATCAAATTCGATCCGATGAGAATCCACATCCCGAATTTTGTTTCGGTAATGCTATCGGCAAATTGTTTGAAAGTGGCAAAGAGATTTTTGAAAACCAATGCGATTATCATCAATATATAATAAGGTCTTATTAGCGGTAGTAGTTCTTTGGGTTGGCCTAGCCGATCTATATTGAAATAGATGCAGCACATCACTGCTACTACTATAATTGTCATGATCGAATTAGCTCGCAAGCTCTCTTTGAATGCTTGTCCCGCTTTATTGTATTGACCTTTGCCGAAATATTCGCCAATTACTGGAGTTAACCCATACGTGAAACCCATGCTAAAGATAATAGCAAAGTTAAAAACATTATTTACAAAAGATGCTGCTCCTAGTTCGGCTGTGGTGTGATGTCCAATCATCAGTGTATCAAAGAATCCTAGCAATATCATTCCTATTTGTCCGATAACTATAGGAAAGCCAAGGCGGAATAGAGTCTTATAATGTATGCTGAATTTTGATAGATAGGGCATCGCACTGACATTTTGTAATTGGTAGACAAAGGTAAGAAATAAAATACAAATCTCTTGTTTTTCTTTTGCTTTCAGAAAACATAAACAAAAAAACACTACCTTTGTTGGTGTGAAATATGATACATCTATTATAGGTTTATCGTATGAAACGAATAAACATCTAAGCTTATAAATTGTGTTTTTATATCTTTAATACGTGTCTTAGATAACCAATGAGTAACTCTATTGATTTTGAAAAAAATTTCGATAAGATATATGTTTCTTATTATCCTAGGCTGATTAGGTTTGCAAGGGAATATGTCATATTGGAGGAGGATGCTGAAAATATTGTTCAAGACATTTTTCTTTTTTTATGGGAAAAACGTAATGTTTTGAATATAGAGGTGAGCTTAATGTCTTATATGTTTTCGTTAGTCAAACATCGGTGTTTGGACTATCTTCGGCATTCCAATGTGGTAGAAGATTATAAGAAGGAATTGAACTTGAAGCTATTGGCACTGGAGCAGTTGGATAGTTCCATTTCTTCTGACGAAAATGTTGAAGAAGCTATAACCAATGCCATTAACAAACTGCCCGATCGCTGTAGAGAGATCTTTCTTAAATCCAAAATTGAAGGGAAGAAGTATCGTGAAATAGCGTGGGAAATGAATCTTTCTATCAATACGATTGAAAATCAAATGTCCATTGCTTTGAAAAAATTACGTATAGAGTTGAGAGATTATCTGCCTTTATTAATCTTTCTTGTCGGAAGTTATTATAAGTCTCATTCTTGATTTATAAGAAAATAATCCATTTTATTTGTGCGATAAAGAACTCACGATCTTTTGATCCTCATATAGCCACTTCATATTATTCGGGATAAGAACTCAGGTATATCGTTGCGAATGCGGTGGTCTATTTGCAAAACACCTTCTCTTAGAGAAGAACCGGACTACTTTCATGTACGGGCGGTAAGC
Organism: uncultured Bacteroides sp.; assembly: GCA_963676865.2. GTDB lineage: Bacteria > Bacteroidota > Bacteroidia > Bacteroidales > Bacteroidaceae > JAAYUD01. Next base: position 1,721,260 of record CAXXSS010000001.1, read on the forward strand.
AAGGGAACCATTACCTACGACCAATTGAAAAATTATTCTTTTTATTTGGTGGTAAATTTCAATTCAAACGTTCTTTCTATAAAATACATGAAGAATGCATGAATGAATTGTTGAGAAAATATTTTGAAGGGAACATAACTTCCGATGAGAAAGAGGGCCTATTTGAGACTATAGAAGAGTCTCCCGAATTGAAGAAAGAGTTTATTTCTTTCCAAAATGCTCGAGGTCTTACTTCATGGCTTGTTCGTAAGGGCGATGAAGAACTTGCAATAGGCAAACTCTTGGAATTTAAACAATCGCAAAGAAAAAAACTTCATGTCGTTCTTTTTAGAAAGTTCTTGGGTTATGCAGCTACTATTTGTATCACCGTAGCAACTACATTGTCTGTATTATATTTTATTCAAAAAGACAAAGTAAAAGTTCAATCCCCTATTGCTTATCAAGAACTCACTACTCCACGCGGGCAACGCATAATGCTCAAAATGCAAGACGGGACAAAAGTCTGGTTGAATGCTTGTACCACTTTACGTTATCCTTGTGTCTTTAATGACAGCATTAGAAAAGTGGAACTTGATGGCGAAGCTTATTTTGAAGTGAAGCACAATGCGAAAATACCGTTTATTGTCGTTACTCATAAGGCTATGGTGAAGGTGCTTGGAACAAAATTCAATGTCTTTGCGTATAAAAATAGCAAAGAGTTCAAAGTTTCTCTAGTAGATGGTTGTGTCAATGTTCGAGCTAATAATTCTTCGATGAATATGACTATATTGCCTTATGAGGCGCTTTCTTTGTTGGATGGGAAATTTATAAAACAATTTTTTGCCGATACCGATTTTCTTTTGTGGAAGGAAGGTATTTATGCATTTGACGACCTTTCGTTCAATAAGATTGTAGAAAAGCTCGAATTGTATTACGGCGTTCGTCTTGTTCAGAAGAACAAAAAACTGGCTCGCTACAAATTTAGTGGAAAGTTCAGGCAAAGAGATGGAATAGAAAGTGTGTTGAGGACCTTGCAACAAGTGCACCGTTTCTCTTATAAGAAGATAAACGATTTGGATAAAATCATAATATATTAGCTACTTAGTGCCTTGATAAATAAAGAACTTTTTCTTAAAATGTAATGCCTATGAAGTAAAACCTGAAAATCTAAAAAGAAACCGGTGGTGTTGCCGCACCAAACCGGTTAAATGTGTAATTGCTACACAATCTTAATCAATTAATTTAATAATTAATAAGCGAACAAAATTATGAAAAAAGAAGAACCGAAACTCTTAAAAATCATGAAAATTACACTTTTTCTTCTTTCCACTTGTGTTTTTTCTATTTTTGCAGCTCCTGTGACCTCCCAAAATGCAAGAGTTAACCTTAATAGTGGAAATGGAATGACGATCGGTAAGTTTATCGACCAGGTAGAAAAGCAAACAAATTATCTGTTTGTTTATAGTAAAAATGATGTTGATCCAGGTGAAAGAATTAATGTTAAGTCTGGAAATAAGTCTGTTGCTCAATATTTGGATGAAGCTTTTGATGGAACAAAAGTCAAATATGTTTTTGAGAACGATTACATTGTTTTGACAAAGAAATCGGCTTTGACTACGGCTCAGAATCCTGCTAAAAAGATTTCTGTTAACGTTGTAGATCAAAGCGGTGAACCTGTTATTGGTGCAAGTGTTGCGGTTAAAGGATCAAAAGAAGGTGGCATTACCGATACAGGAGGCAGTTGCTATATCTATGTGAATCCGGGGGCTGTGTTGCAAGTCTCTTTCATAGGCTATGTGACTAAAGAAATTGTTGTAGGCAACGTCACTTCTTATAAAGTGGTTATGTCGGAAGATAATAAGATATTGAATGAAGTGGTTGTCGTTGGTTATGGTACAATGCGTAAGTCTGATGTCACCGGTTCTATTAGTGTCGCTAAAGGTGAAGATATGGTCAAGGCTCAAAACTTTAGCGCTTTGGATAACTTACGCGGAAAGGCTTCCGGTGTAAGTATCTTTAGTAATTCCAGTCAGCCGGGTGCTTATGCCAGCCGTGTCGTTATTCGCGGTTTGGCTACAATCAACTCGTCTTCCAATCCATTGTATGTTGTCGATGGAGTTGTGATGGAAGATTTTTCGCTGGTTAATCCAAATGATATCGAATCGATGGAAGTCTTGAAAGATGCTTCTGCAACAGCAATCTATGGTGCCCGTGGAGCCAACGGAGTTATTATGGTCACTACAAAGCGTGGATTGAAAGATGCAGAAGGTACTAGAATTAGCTACCAAGGTTCGTTAAGTATCAGCAATATGGCTCGCCACATGAAGGTATTAAATGCCGAAGAATGGTGCGACGCTTTCATGAAAGGATTACAGAATGAAAATACTTATCAGGGAAAAAACTGGTCATTGAATCGCACAGATTGGTTTACCGATACCGATTATTTTGATTCGAAAGGTAATCCTATTTACAATACAAATTGGCAAGATGAGGCTACCCGTACTGCTTTTTCTCACAATCATCAGATTAACATCCAACAGGCGGGCAAGACTTCTTCCATGGGAGCTTTCTTGAATTATACCGATCAAGAAGGTATCATGAAAAATACTTGGAGCAAGCGGTTGAGTGCCAAGATGACTTACGATGCCAATCCTACCAAGTGGCTATCGACGGCTATCAATTTAATGATCAATCATACATGGGGTAGATATACTCCAGAGACAGGTGGAGGGCAAGATGCTCGTCGTACGATGATTGAAATGTTGCCATGGTTGCCTCTATATGATAAGAATGGGGGCTATACAACTTCTACCAGCCCTGCAACAATGAGCAAAACTTTTGGTTTCGAAGGAATGTCGAATCCTGCGATGATTCTGAATCTTCAGAAACGAATGAATTATAATACTCAGATATTTGGTAACGCTGCATTTACTTTTCATCTCATGCAGGGTCTGGATTTGAAAACTCAGATGGGTCTTGATTACCATTCAAAACAATACAGGGCTTATTCTTCTGTCAACTTAAATAATATTTCTATGCCGAATGGTTGGGCCGATTATGCTAATACCAACGTACTGTATTGGCAGGAAGAAACCTATTTGACATACGATAAGTATTTTGGCGAAAACCATTTGAATGCGATGGCCGGTTTGTCTTGGCAAGAGCGTAGACAGAATTATGATGAATCGTATACCGAAGGATTCTCGGACGATTTCTATGAAGATAATAACATGGGAGTTGGCACTACTCCATCGTCTCCTTCTTCCAGTTGGAGCCGCTGGGCAATGAATTCTTATTTCTTGCGTTTTGCGTATACTTATAAAGATCGCTATTCTGCAACGGTTACGGGACGTATCGATGGGTCTTCCAAATTTGGAGACAACAACAAATATGCTTTCTTCCCTTCGGCAGGTTTGGCATGGATTATTTCTCAAGAAAACTTCATGAAGAATTTTTCTGCCATCAGTACTCTCAAATTGCATACAAGTTATGGTCTGACAGGTAATTCGGAAATCGATCCCTATCAGTCTCTGGCCAATGTAAGTGCAGGTACTTATTTGTTGAATGCCAAACGTTCGGCTTATTCTTATGTTTCGTCATTGGCAAATCCTGATCTGAAATGGGAAAAAACAGCTCAATGGGATTTAGGCGTCAATTTGGGCTTGTTCCAAAACCGTTTGAATTTTGATGTGTCTTACTATAACAAGAAAACAACTAACTTGTTGTTGGATTGTCCTGTTCCTCATTCTACCGGTTTTACTTCTATATTCAAGAACATCGGTTCTGTCAGAAATCAAGGTATGGATATTATGGTCAATGCTATGCCTTTCCGCAGTAAAGATTTCACATGGAATTCTACTCTTAATTTAAACTACAATAAGAACAAGATCTTGCATTTGGGCGAAAATGACGAAGATATTGAACTAAATGGCTGGGTAGGAGGTTCTGAAAGCATCCTGCGTGTTGGTGAAAATATGAGTAGCTTTTATGGCTATCGTCGTTACGGCGTTTGGACCAAAGAAGATTATCAGGCAGGTAAGTGCGAATTAAATCAGGTAGGACGTGCTCATCGTAGTACAACAAAAGAAATAATAGGTAAAGGTATGCCCGATTGGACTGGCAGTTGGATTAATACGTTTACCTATAAGAATTTCGATTTGACAGTTGATATGCAATTTGTTTGGGGAGTAGAGACCATGCAACAATTTTATCATCCCACATACGATCGTTTTGGTATTACAAATGGTTTGAAGAGTATTTTGTACGATTCTTATGATGGGACCAATCCGAAAGCAATGGAACAAATGATCTATCTGTGCAATAACGGTCATGCCGGACAAGATACGACTGTTGATTCTCGATGGATTGCTAATGGTTCTTATTTGCGGTGTAATATGTTGCAGTTGGGATATACTTTCGACCATTCTCTTATGCAGAAATTCGGAGTATCCGGCTTGCGTTTATATGCAAGTGCAAACAACTTATTCTTGATTTGTTCAAGTAAATTTCAAGGATTCGATCCTGAATCGACCTCTCAAGGTGATAATAAATTTGGTCAGAACATGACTTTCTATTCTTATCCGAGAGCAAGAACTTTTACTTTTGGTGTTAATCTTACATTTTAATCGAACCTAAATGATAGTATAGAAATGAAAAAGATATTAATCACAGCAATTGTTTGTTCAGGATTGATGATGTTTTCTTCCTGTAACAACTTTTTGGATGAAAACCCAAAGTCTTCTTTAACGCTACAAGATTACTATAAGACTGCGGCGCAGGCTACAGCCAATGTCAACTATTTATATCGTAACGGTGCACCTACTGAATATTCGAATGCCGGAAGTGCTTATGTAGGGCCTTTTGCAACTCTACCGGGTATGTTGTCCGGCTATTTCAGCAATGATTATGAAGGGCAGGAATTGGCATGCAAATATTCTCGGTTGTTGACTCGTCAGGCAAATACGATGACCATCTCCGAAAAGGTAGATGGTGTATGGGACGATTGTTATAATGCGATTAATGTTGCCAATGGTGCTATTCAGAATATCCCGAATATTTCGATGGACGCAACACTTAAGGCAACTTTAATGGCCGAAGCTAAGTTCTTCCGCGCTTTCAATTATTTTTATTTGGTAAAAATATTTGGGCCTATTCCATTGAATCAGACTCCATATATTTCAGCAAGTCAAGATATGCAATTGTCGCGTTCGACTGTCGCAGATGTTTATGCTTTGATTGAAGCAGATTTGAAAACAGCCGTTGACGTTTTGCCGGCAAAATCTTTTGCAAGCAATAGTCATCGAATCACAAAGTATGCAGCTGCAATGTTGTTGACATCGGTTTATATGCAAGAAAGAAAATATTCCGATGCTGCAACATGTGTTAAGATTGTGGTTGGTTCGGGTGTTCATGGTTTGACGCAAAATACGAATATGACAGATCAGAGTGCATATAATAAACTGCGCTCGACAGATGATTTGGATGAAGTTATTTATGCTCAAGAGTTTGACAATTCGATCAATAGTGGCGGCTGGTGGGCTACTTATGCTTTTGATGCTTCTGCTACTTCTACTTTTGGAACTTATTCTATTTTCCAAAGAGTGTATGGTCCCTCAAATCGTTATTTGAATGTTTATGCCAGCAATGATTTGCGCATTCAGAATGAACAGTTTTTCCATTGGACTTATACAAACCCGAATACGGGAAAGACATGGGCTGCTCCTAAAAATCAGGATGGAACTTATCAATATGCCGGCTGTTGGTATTACTATGATGCCGATGCTCTGCTTTCTACGGGAAAGGCGTCGAAAGACTGGAATTTCTTCCGGTATGCAGAAGCTTTGCTTGATGCAGCCGAGTGCATCGCTCAGACTTCTGGCGTCACACCGGAAGCTGCCGGATACCTTGCTCAGGTTCAGGCGCGCGCCAATACTACAGGTCAGTCTGTGGCCGATATAACGACTCAATTACAATCTCTTCAGAAAGAAGATTTTATAGAAGCTTGTTGGACGGAACGTCTTCGCGAGTTTCCATTAGAATTTAAAATGTGGGATGATTGTTTGCGTACAGGTAAATTTCCTGTCATTTCTGAGACTGTAAAAGGATCTGTGACTTATGTAGATCTCGTAGGGGCTACTAATGCTGCGGGTGCAGCTGTCAAATCTTCGGATTTGCTATGGCCTGTTTCTTTGAATGAAATGCAAAGGAATAAAAAACTAACGCAAAATGATGGTTATGCATCAAAAGAATAGTGATTTTTCATATTAAAGCGCTATATTTGAGGGGAGAATGTTATCATTCTCCCTATTTTAATAACATAAATTTTTTTAATATCATGAGGAAAATCATTGGGATAAGCATTAGTTTGCTTTTATTATTTGTTATGTGCCCCCTTATACAAGGGCAGAATAAGGTGCAAAAGAATTATGTAGATTTTGTAAATCCCTACATCGGATCTGGCGGGCATGGTCACGTTTTTGTGGGTGCGAGTGTCCCTTTTGGTGCAGTACAGGTAGGCCCCGAAAATATTTTCAAAGGATGGGATTGGTGCTCCGGCTACCATTATTCCGACAGTATTGTCATTGGTTTCAGTCAAACGCATTTGAGTGGAACGGGCTGTTCTGATTTGGGTGATGTCTTGCTAATGCCTTATGTTGGCAAAATTCGTACTTCTCGTGGAGAACAAGACAATATTCAAGGAAGTGCGTCTTCTTACTATAAACATTCCAACGAAAAAGTTGCTCCGGGATATTATTCTCTATTGATGGACAATGGGGTTAAAGTTGAATTGACTTCTACAGAGCGTACCGCCCTTCATCATTACATCTATCCTGTGTCTGGAGAACGTCGTCTGCTTATCAATCTGAAAGAAGGCATTGATAATAGAACCGATGATACATACTTGAAGAAAGTGGACGATTATACGGTAGAAGGCTATCGATATGTAAGAGGATGGAGTCCGCATCGTCGTGTTTTTTTCTATCTGAAAACAAATAAGCCGATTCAAAATCTGGGTGTTTTCAATGATGATACACCTGCTGGTAACGATGAGTTGAAAGGAGCTTCTGTAAAAGGAGTTATCACTTTCAATGATAACGTTAAAGATGTACTGGTAAAAGTGGCTATTTCTTCTGTCAGCTGTAGCAATGCCGAAATGAATATGAAAGGTGAACTCCCTGGTTGGAACTTTCAGGCTGTTTGTAAACAAGCAACTCAGAAATGGAATAAACAGTTGTCTTGTATTGATATAGATACGAAAGATTTAAGAGCTAAAACGATATTTTATACTGCCTTGTATCATGCCTTCATCGCTCCGAATCTATATTGTGATGTGAATGGTGATTTTCGTGGTCATGACGATAAAGTATATACCAATAATTCTTGGAAGAACTACTCTACTTTCTCATTGTGGGATACGTATCGTGCTTTAAATCCTCTTTTCACCATTATTCAGCGTGATAGAGTTCCCGATCTTGTCAATTCGTTTTTAAGTATTTACGATCAACAGGGAAAACTACCTATATGGCCATTGGTAGGTGGAGAAACCGAATGTATGCCAGGCTATAGTGCAGTACCGATTATTGCGGATGCTTATCTAAAAGGTATTAAGGGCTTCGATGCCAATCGGGCATTGAAGGATATGATTTCGTCTGCCACAAATCCAAAACAAAGGGGAGTTTCGCTCTTGATGGAGAAAAGCTACATTCCGTGTGATAAAATGCACGAAGCAACTTCTATTGCTTTGGAATATGCTGCCGATGATTGGGGCATAGCTTTGATGGCTAAAAAAATGAAAGAGAATAACAACTATCAGACCTTTTTGAATCGTGGTAAATGCTATAGCCAATATTTTGATAAAAGCATCAATTTCATTCGTCCAAAGATGAGCGATGGTAGTTGGTTTGCACCTTACAATCCTTTCTTTGCCACTCATAACGTAATAGGCGATTTTACCGAAGGCACAGGATGGCAATATACGTTCTTTGTTCCACAACATCCGGAGGGATTGATCGCATTGATGGGGGGTGACAAACCTTTTATCTCCAAGCTTGATTCTTTGTTCATTGTCAACGGAGATATGGGAGAAGGTGCTCCTTCGGATATTGCAGGTTTGATTGGACAGTATGCTCATGGAAATGAACCTTGTCATCACGTGGCATATTTATATGCTTATGCCGGAGCACAATGGAAGACGGCAAAGAAAGTGCGCGATGTTCAAAGAATGTTTTATACCGATCAGGTTGACGGCCTTAGTGGCAATGAAGACTGCGGTCAGATGTCCGCTTGGCATATTATCTCAGCTTTAGGTTTCTATCAGGTCAATCCTTCCAATGGGATATATGTTTTTGGTAGTCCTTTATTCCCCAAAGCCTCTATTAATTTGCCTAATGGAAAAACATTTAGTGTTGTAGCCCAGGATAATAGTTCAAAGAATATCTATATTCAGTCGGCTAAGCTTAATGGCAAACCTTACAAGGAATCGTATATCACGTATAACGATATTATGTCTGGTGGAACATTAACGTTGGTCATGGGAAACACTCCAAATAAGAACTTTGGTTCTTCTTCAGTAGATCGTCCTAAGAGTGCTGAATAGCCATCTGATGATGCTTTGTAGTCGAAAATAATCTATTTGTCTAATTGTAGGAAATAGATATAAAAATGGTTGGTAAACCATTTCATTACCTCAGCTCGGGATAAACAACTTGCTCTATTCTAAACTTGTCCCGAACTGAGGTATTGTTATCATAATAACAAACGCCCGGGTAGCACCACCATCGCTACCTAGTTATTGTATTTATTATAGAATATATTTGCCCTTTTCTTGGCATTATTTTTGCTCTTTTTTAGCATCCCCAAAAATCAACCGTATGTCGCAGCCATAACTAACGTATGTCGCAGGAGAAACTAACGTTAGTTGTCATGATAACTTCCGTTAGTTACCGCAGTAACTTCCGTTAGTTATGGCTGCGACATACGTCTGTTTTTTCGAGGTGAATATTCGCCGAGATTCTGATACTTTCTTATCCAAGTGTGAGTGACAGACCCTTGCAAGGCACTATTTTCACGACTGTCTCACTGCCCGCATGTAAACCGAATCAGGGCAATACATAAATGCGTTGCGGCTATAGTTAATTATTGCGTTGTAAAATGGTAGATATACCTAATTTTTTGTATTTTTGTCCTCGTAAAACTTCAGAAGTTATGACCTATCAAGAAATATTAGTCGCTGCGCTGTCTCTTCCTTTAGGAGAACGTGTGTCTCTGGTTTCCGCCTTATCGTCAAAAATCGTATCGGCTTCTCCTTCTCCTCGTCTGTTCCAGTTACTGAACAAGCAAGGTAGTTGTCCTCATTGTGGTGGCAAACATTATTATCGTTTTGGCAAGGACAAAGGTGCTCAACGCTTCAAGTGCAAAGATTGTAGGCGCACATTCACCGAATATACCGGAACTTGGCAGGAAGGGCTTCACAAAAAGGAATTGGTAGGTCGCTATTTGGAACTGATGTCTGACCAGAAGTCTTTGGACAATATTTCCTCCTCGCTTAAAATCAACAAGAAAACGGCTTTTGACTGGCGACACAAGATTTTGGGTACGTTCAAACAAGATGAAGGCAGTTCTTTTTCGGGTATAGTGGAAAGCGATGAAACTTTTTTCGAGGAATCAGAGAAAGGAAATCGGCATTTGGAACGTCCTGCCCGTAAAAGGGGCAGCGACTCCAATAGTTCGGGCATATCTAACAACAAGACCAAGGTGATAGTAACTACTGATCGGAAGAACGATTTGAATATGACATGCTGCGGAAAGGGACGCCTTACCAAGAAAGATATAACGGAAAGTCTGCATACGCCCCTACCGGAGGATGTGGTTCTGTGTTCAGATGGACATACAAGCTATAAGGGATACGCAAATGACAATCGGCTGAAACATGTTGTGCTCAGGGGGGACTTGAAACAGCGGGTAAAACTTGAAAGGTTTCACATACAACATGTAAATTCCCTCCATAACAGGCTGAAAAAATGGATCGCTTCAACCTTTTGGGGAGTGGCTACGAAATATCTACAGAACTATTTGAACTGGTTCAAGGTCGTTGAAACACTCCTGAAGAATGAAACAGATCATGCTGCCGGACTCCTCCGAATATCGATGGTAGATAATAAAAACTGATTTTGCAACGCAATAATTAACTATAGCCATGCGTTGTGACATGTACTGAATAAGTTGACACAAACTTATTCAAAAATGAGAAATAATAAAAAGATTGACGATCAGATTCGTCTAGAGATTTTAAACTCTTACCTTCATGGAAGCAAGGGTAAGTATACCCTTGAAAAAGAAAATGGTATATCCAGAGGTTCAATTCGGAATTGGCTTCGTATCTTTGGGCTTGAAGACAAACCATTCCCATTAAATATGAAGGATAAAGCTGTAACAACCGGTACAGAGGATGTCTCTTCAGAAGAAGACATCACCTCTTTGAAAGTGCGCATTAAGGAATTGGAATCTGAGCTGAAGCGTGCAGAGATGGCCCGTGACGTTTATGATTGCATGATTGACCTGGCTGAAGAGAAGTATCACATCAAGGTACGAAAAAACTCCGATGTCAAGTAGTAGGTTGCTTGTCACAAAAGGCGGGTAAAGGTATGAGTTATACCATATCCGCCCTTTGCGGACTGCTTGACATTTCCCGACAAGGGTACTACAAGCACAAAGAAACAAATGCCGAACAAGATGTACTTATAAGCAGCATCACGTATTACTGTCAATTTCTGCGTCAGGAGCTTCCCCGAAGCGGTTGCCGCGAGCTTTACAGTCTGTGTAAGTCTCGGTTCGGAGAAAAGTTCACGATAGGACGCGACCAATTTATCGATGTCCTTCGGGCCAACGGGATGATGCTGCGCCGCAGACGTTACAGACCTCGTACGACCAACTCCGATCATCCATATCGGATCTATCCGGATTTGCTTAACACATCTCCTAAATACGTGGCCTGTGGTGTTTGCCGCATGATGGTGGGTGACATCACTTATATATCCACGAAAGAAGGATTTGCCTATCTTTCGCTGCTGACGGATGTCTTCAGCCGCATCATTGTGGGATATGCCCTCTTTCGGACTCTTGAAGCGGAAGGACCGGCAAAAGCGTTGATGATGGCGTGCAGATTTTATAAAGGTCAGGGATTCAACCTTTCAGGTCTTATCCACCATTCCGACCGAGGTGTGCAGTATGCATCAAAAGGTTATGTGTCACAGCTCAAAGAAAGAGGAATCGCTATCAGTATGACGCAAACGGGCGACCCCTTGCACAATGCACTGGCCGAGAGGATGAACAATACCGTTAAGAACGGATGGCTCTTCGATTATGAGAATAAAACATTTGATGAAGCCTTGGAAGGTGTCGCCAGATCGATATATCTCTACAATTGGGCACGACCGCACCAAGCTCTGGCAATGAAAACACCGATGCAAATGCTCCCGGGAGAACATCCAAACCCACTTTGTTCAGCTGATGCTTTAAAGCATCAGCTGAACAAAACAAACTATAAAGAACAAACAATACTTGTTTGTCAATAAAAATAGGATTAACTTTGCAGAGTTGACAACTACTTTAGGTATACATGATTGTAATTGTCAACTCCCTTAGGTTTACTAGTGTTTAACTGTCAACCAAATTCAGTACACCACATTGCGTGTAAATGGCTGATATACAGCAAGAAATTCATAAGGACGAAAATAAATGTTTGTATGTATAAACTTTTATTTTCGTCCTTATGAATTTTTATGTTTGTCCTTATCATTTTCTGAGAACACAGTTTCAATTTTGTATATTGAAGAAGTGCCACTTCGGTATGTTAAAATAGTATCAGTATTGTCCTCAATATTCATCTCCGAAAACGTAAGCGTCTCGGCGATTATGCCTTTTCTGGTAAGCTCCCGCTCGTTACCTTTGTGCTGATTTAAAAATAAAATTAGAAATGGTAACATCAAAAACAGCAGAAATGCGATTTCGGCATGTATGGGAGATGTTCGGAAAGGAACTCACTGTGAATTATCGTTGCAGTTTGTCAGAAATTGCAGCTAAAAACCGTACGGACTTGAATGGGATGCGCAGCTGGATGCTCGACCGTGGACATTCGGTATCCCAACTAAAGAAAGAGGTTCTCCATCGCTATTACGGCGGCTCCATACCCGACGTCAAGGAGGCGGGGCGGATGTTCACGCCGATAGTGGCGTCCGGTATTCCGAAAGCGGGGCCTTCACTACTGGGCATCCATATCACCTTCAACAGCGGTACGAGCGTCACCGTCAAAGAGGCGACTCCCGAGGGTATAATGGGCCTGATCCTGAGTTACGAAAGAATGGAGGGCGAGTTATGTACTCTTTGACGTCAAGCAACAAATATTACTTGTATCAAGGGTATGTCCGAATGAATCGGGGTATTGACGGACTTTACAAGATGATACGTTCTGAAATGAAAGAGCTCTCTCCCGTTTCGGGTGACGCGTTCATCTTCTTCGGAAAGAAAAGACAAAGCGTGAAGATACTCAAGTGGGACGGCGACGGTTTTTTGCTGTATTACAAACGGCTTGAGGGCGGCAGTTTCGAAGTGCCCGTTTTCAACCCGCGTACGGGCAATTACGAGATCGGGTGGAACACACTCTCCTTTATTCTCAACGGAGTGTCGCTTGGGTCCGTAAGGCTGCGAAAGCGTTTCCGAATATAGCTGAAAGGTCCTGTTTATAGTAAATTAATCATGAAAAAAGTCGAGCTTTTCGTTTGATATTCCGGTGATTTTTGGTACCTTTGTACTATGAGAAAGGATGAGATTGTCGAACTGTTGAAGCAGCAAATAGGCAGCTATAAAAAGCTGATTGATGATTTGCGCGAACAAGAGAAAAGACAATCCGAGCAAATCACGGAACTTATAACGGAAGTGGCATCCCTGAGGGAGGCGCTCCTTCAGAAAGGTGAATCCCTGAGCAAACAGAAACGCGTCTGCAAGGGACTGGGCAAACTGATTGCCGTCACATCCGAGAAACAGCTCCCCCCGCCGGTGCTTCTTACCGATGAGGAAAGGCGGCGGCAGGAAGAGGAAAGAAGCCTTCAGAGGAAGGCCCGGAAGAATAACGGGGCCAGGCGTGACATGCACGCGGACATGGAGGTGGAAGAACACGACATCTACCCCGAGCAGGCGGAGTTCGACAGGAACAAGGCTCGGCCGTTGTCGGAGAAGCTGCGTATATCCATCCGTTACGAATGCGTGCCCATGCGTTTCATTAAACACGTCTACAACATCCACTCTTATACACAAGACGGCCGCGTCTATACGGGCAAGACTCCCCCTTCGGCTTTCTTGAACTCCAATTACGACGCCTCCTTTATCGCCGGACTGATGGAGCTTCGCTACATACAATCCGTACCGATGGAACGAATCATCGGTTATTTTGAAAGCCATGGCTTCACTCTGAAAAAGCCTACCGCCCATAAGCTGATCGAAAGAGCGTCCCTGTTGTTGGAGAATCTCTACAAGTGTACCAGGCAAACCGTTCTCCGGGATAATTATATCTCCGCCGATGAGACGTATTACAAAATACTCGTCAGGGAGAAGAACGGCAAGGGTCGCGGAGTCAGAAAAGGGTACCTGTGGGTAATCATCGGAATGAGGAGTAAGCTGTTGTATGTACTTTACCAAGACGGTTCCCGGTCGGAAGATGTGATTCTTCGAGAGTTGGAAGACTACAGGGGCGTCATACAGAGCGACGGCTACTCTCCCTATCGGAAACTTCAAAAAGAAGGTTATCCCCATATCACGCGAATAGCCTGCCTGCAACACGTCAAACGGAAATTTATTGATTGCGGTGAGGACGAAGAGGCCGGAAAGATGGTGGGGTTGATCAATAAGCTGTATCACCGGGAGCACAAACATCGAATCGGAGAAAAGAACTGGACGGAAGAGAAGAATCGTAGATTCCGAAACGAATATGCTCCTCCGGTCCTGGAAGAAATAAGGGCGCACCTCGATCGGATAGAATCAGGTCCCGGCCTGCTTCCCAAAAGCGAGCTATACGCGGCGGTCGTCTATATGAGAAATGAATGGGAGGCCATCGAGAACATCTTCAAGCACGGGGCGACAAGGCTGGACAATAATACGGTAGAGCGGATGAACCGTTACTTCTCTATATCAAGAAGGAACTCTCTGTTTTTCGGCAGCCATAAAGGGGCCGAAAGGGGAGCCATACTCTACACGCTGGCATTGTCATGTCGCATGAATGGAATAAATCTGTTCCAATATCTCACCGATATCATCAACACGACAGCAGAGTGGCAACCCAACACGCCACTGGAAAAATATCGGGAACTACTTCCTGACAGATACAAAAAAGACTCATAAATAAAGAATTGTATTTTTTATTTTAAGAACAACGCATAATCGCGGAGACGCTTACCCGAAAACGTTCCGAAAAACACAACTCTTGTACGCGAGTCTTCAAAAGCTGCTTATATCACTCATTCCCAATGCACTTTTGCAAAGTTCATAATTCATTGATTCTCAGAGAGAAGATGCACTTTTTAGGTCCCGTTTTGCTCTCATATCTCAATATCTATCTGATATACAGTCGATAACGGTGACGGGAACAAGTACAAAAGTATTATAGAAAAACATCGAAATGATTCATGTCGGTGCGACCCCTTTTTGAGTAGTCAGGGAGACACGATTATTTCAATAAATTAGTATCGTCCTTATCTTCCTAAACGACATATGCCCCTAAATTTGTTGACGTCCATACGTTTTCTGAAAAACTTATGGACGTCACCGAAAAAACTAACATACGACGATTGTGTCTATGCCGTAGGTTCGAAAATTTATTTATGTGATGTCCGAATTGTTTCACTCATTTTAGATGCTGCTTTTATTTCTCCCGATATTCTCGTTGTCTATATTTAGGCTATTCAGAAGAGGAAATCAACAAAAAACGGAGAGTAGAGTATGCTTGGAATTAATTTCGATGGTTCTTTTCGTTCAGCGCATTGAAAAGTTTGCGAGGCATTAGAATAGGGTAGGCAAACCAATGTTTGTACATCATGCAAACAATGTAATAGATAATGAATGCCGTGACGAATCCCGAAATTGCATCAATCAGATAGTGGGCTTGTATGAAGACGGTAGCTCCGCAAAGTAATAAATAGAAAGGTGTGAGACAGGCAAACAATTTCTTGCTGCCATGCCATGCAAATATCATGAGGATGGTAGAGATTCCCACATGGCTACTGGGAAATGCCGCAGTGGGGCGTTCGCCTATTGATTGAGAGTTTTCTACAAGATCGTAGAAGATGCCATGTTGATAATCTGCTCCGGGCAACAACTCCTGATGATAGTTGAAGTAATCGCCAATATGAGGGAATATTCCTTTGGCTACATTATCCAGTCCAATAGCGGGGTAATAGAATTGTGGTCCGGCTACAGGAATAAAGATATAGATAAGATAGTATATAAAGAAAGATGTGACGATAACGAAAGAATATTTCTCGAACAAATCATATTTTTTGATGAAATAATACAGCGCTACGGTAAGGATCATGGGATAGTAGGCAAAGTATCCCATATTGAAAGCTTCGCTAGCCCAATTGGACGAAAGCCAATGGCAGAACCAGAGTGCCGGTTGCGCGCCAAATAATCGCTGGTCGATACCGGCAAAAACATAATCCAAGTTAGGTAAGAAGCGATTGAATTCAAAAGTATCCGGATACCAATAAGAAAGCAAACTCATTTGGATTGCGATGCGGATAAAAGCCATGTACCGATAAGGAAATTGCTTGAATAAGTAAATCATGAATAGGGTCAACCCAAGGATAGCTGCTCGTTGGTAAAGCATTGACATGGGATGATTCATGCGGGGAAAAAGGTATAATATAAGAATGGAGGTAAGCAAATTGTATATTAATGCTACCTTCTCGACTGCAAACAAACCATTTTGTTTTTCTCCTACGCGATCGAACAAATCAACTTTTACAACCATCCTTCTTTTTTATACCATGCGATAGTTTCGGCAACACCACGTTTCAAATTGTATTCAGGTTCAAAACCTAATTCTTCTTGAGTAGGCGTCATGTCGCATCGCCAATTCCGCTGTTTCATTATTTTATACTTGTCAGAGTTCAATGTTGAGCTCTTTCGCGACATTGTCGCGAACATTTCAGCCAACAAAGATACAACTTTTAAAATAATTAAAGGGCATTTTATATGGATAACAAACTTGCATCCCATTTCTTTTTGTATTAAATCGGAGAAAGAACGGCTTGGATACACTCCTCCATCGGTAACAAAGTAGGCTCTGCGAACTATTTCTTGCTTGATACAGAGAAATATAACGTTCACTACATCTTTTACATAAACAAAAGTCAGGTCTTGATGTTTGTAGCCTACAGCAAAATCGACATGCCGTTTGATACTTTTAGCCATGAGGAAATAATCTTTCTCGCGAGGGCCATAAACTCCTGTTGGGCGTATAAAGATATACGGGAAATCGCTGATGTTTTGCAAATATCTTTCTGATTTTCTTTTGCTAAGCCCATAGGCAGTATTGGGCATTATTGTATCATTCTCTTTGATGGGTTCTTCATTTTGTTCATGAATTGCGCCAAAGATGCTCAAGGTACTTATATAGATGAATTGTTTGGGAACCATGTCGAGCATACGAAGTGTATCGGCAAGGAGTTTGGTTTGTCCAAAGTTTATTTTGTCAAAATCTCTTTTGTCGGCACATTTTGTTACGCCGGAGCAATGTACTATGATATCAAATTTGCCATATTGCTCTTTATGAGCGGCAAGCATTGCCGTTAGTTTTGTCGGATTCGAGAAGTCGCAGGTAAAGAATTTGATGCGTGGATCTTTCAAATACTGCTTACTGCTTGTAGCTCTCATTCCCGCCCAAACATCAAAACCTCTATTCAAAGCCTCTTCTACAATAAAACTTCCGATGAAACCACTTGCTCCTGTTACTAAAATAGATGCCATTCTTTATTCTTTATTATTTTCATCTTTCGGCTCAACATGGATGCTGACGAATGTATTCTTGCCGAACATTGCTTTAAGTTTGTTTTCTATATTTGTTGCTATGCCATGTGCCTTATTCAAACTGATGTCGCCATCCATTAGTATATGTAAGTCTATCGCATAATTGTTTCCTATCTGTCTGGTTCGTAGGTCATGGGGTCTGGTCACTCCCGGGAAAGACAGAGTTGCATCAACTATTTTCTTCTCGATGTCTTCCGATAATGATTTTTCTAAGAGTTGTCCCATGCACGGCTTTAAGAGAGAAAAGGCGGCTTTAATGATAAATATACTAACCAATACCGCAGCAACAGGATCGAGCACTCGCCAATGTTCGCCTAACAAAATTGCTCCTCCGATTCCTACGGCAGTACCTACAGATGAGAGAGCGTCGCTGCGGTGATGCCAAGCATTGGCAACTGTCGCTTGCGAATGATATTTCTTGCCCGACTTTAATGTATAGCGATATAGTAACTCTTTTGATCCAATGGATACGATGGCTGCAATAAATGCAAGTAGCCCGGGTTGATTCAGCACTTTGCCTGAAATAGCATCGTAGATTTTGTCGCAGCCGTCATATAGAATACCGAATCCTACAAATAACAACAACACACCAATTATTGCTGTAGCAAGTGTCTCAAATTTGCCATGACCGAAATCGTGCCCTTTGTCTATTGGTTTGTTGGCTATATGAACAAATATCAGAATGATAATATCGACTACAAAATCCGATAGTGAGTGTACAGCTTCGGCCAACATTGCCGCGCTATGCCCCACTATTCCTGCAAAAAACTTAAAGATCAATAATAGAAAATCAACAGCGCTTCCTGTTATTGTTGTCTGATATATTTTCCTTTCTTGAGTAGTTTTTTCGGCTTCCATTGTTATTATTCTAAAAAGCAAAGGCAAATATACACTTTAATCTTGAATTATTGAGATTAAATTGCTTTCTTTGTAATAAAACTCAATATAATCCTATATATTATGGCAAATAATAATGACAAAAAAGCAGGTAAACGGATGACCAAACAGGATATGACTAATGTCTTATTCGATTTCTTCCATGCGAGCCCAGGTAAAAGCTTTACATTGAAATACTTATTTTCAGAACTGCACTTCAATACTCATCCGATGAAGATGTTGTGTATGGATATTCTCTCTGAACTTATGGCTGACGATTATATTACTCAAATAGATAAATATGTGTATCGTCTTAACGATCGCGGAACAGAGTTGGTTGGAATATTTCAACGAAAAAGCAATGGCAAGAATATGTTTGTCCCCGATGGAGGTGGAGAACCGATCTTTGTGGCTGAACGAAATTCGGCTCATGCGATGAATAATGATCGGGTGAAAATAACCTTTTTTGCCAAGCGTAAAAATCATATTGCAGAGGGCGAAGTGGTTGAAATATTGGAACGCGCTCAAAATAGCTTCGTCGGAACACTTGAGGTGACTAAGTCGTATGCATTTTTACTTACCGAAAACAGAACACTAGCAAATGATATATTTATCCCTAAAGACAAACTGAAAGGTGGAAAGAATGGGGATAAGGCTGTTGTGAAGATAGTAGAATGGCCTGATAAATCAAAGAATCCCATTGGTATGGTGGTAGATATTTTGGGACAGGCAGGAGAGAATAACACCGAAATGCATGCTATTCTTGCCGAGTATGGTTTGCCTTATGTATATCCGGCAGCAGTAGAGAAAGCCGCCGAGCAAATACCCGCTGAAATTCCGGCAGATGAGATCGCTCGTAGGGAGGATTTTAGAGATGTAACAACCTTTACGATAGACCCCAAAGATGCTAAGGATTTTGACGATGCACTGTCTGTCAGAAAGATAAAGGATGGTCTTTGGGAGATTGGAGTGCATATTGCTGATGTGACTTATTATGTCAAAGAAGGAAGCATTATAGATAAAGAGGCAGTAAAACGTGCCACTTCTATTTATTTGGTAGACCGCACAATACCGATGTTGCCAGAAAGGCTATGTAATTTCATCTGCTCGTTGCGTCCGAACGAAGAAAAGCTAACGTTCTCGGTTATCTTTGAAATAACCGAGAAGGGTGAGATAAAGAAATGGCATATTGCTCATACTGTTATTAAGAGTGATCGTCGCTTCACCTACGAAGAAGTACAAGATATAATAGAAAAAGGAGAAGGTGATTATCAGGAAGAAATATTTGCTGCCGACACTATTGCCAAGCTTCTTCGTAAAAAACGCTTTGAACATGGGGCTATTTCGTTTGAAAGGTGGGAGATGAAATTTGATATTGACGAAACAGGCAAGCCTGTGGGCATATATATTAAAGAATCGAAAGATGCCAACAAGTTGGTAGAAGAATTTATGTTGCTTGCCAATCGATATGTGGCAGAAAGTGTAGGAAAGGTTCCTAACAATAAGAAACCGAAAGTTCTTCCGTATCGTATTCATGATACTCCCGATCCTATGAAACTTGAAAACTTATCGCAATTTATTTCTCGTTTTGGTTATAAGGTTAAGACTGTCGGCTCAAAACAAGACATCGCTAAATCAATTAATGGATTGCTGGACGAGGTTCATGGTAAGAAAGAAGAGAACCTGATAGAAACTATCTCTGTAAGAGCTATGCAAAAAGCTCGTTACTCCGTTCATAATATAGGGCATTATGGTTTGGCTTTTGACTATTATACTCATTTTACATCTCCTATACGTCGTTATCCGGATCAGATGGTTCATAGGCTGCTGACCAAGTATATGGAGGGAGGAAGAAGTGTTTTAGAACAGAAATACGAAGATCTGTGTGAACATAGTTCGGATATGGAACAAGTTGCAGCCAATGCCGAACGTGCTTCTGTAAAGTACAAACAGGTTGAGTATATGAGCGAAAGACTCGGCAACACTTATGATGGAGTTATATCTGGAGTGACCGAATGGGGTATTTATGTTGAGATCAATGAGAATAAATGTGAGGGAATGATTCCTATTCGTGATTTGGATGACGATTATTATGAATTTGACGAAAAGAATTATTGTATTCGTGGGCGTCGTCGTCATCGTGTATATAGCTTGGGCGATCCTATCACCATTAAGGTGGCACGTGCTAACTTAGAAAAGAAACAACTTGATTTTGCATTGATAAAGAGTGATAATAATGCTCTTGCTACTTCTGATCAGGGTGATGGTAGCAATAGGAGTTGGAGAGACAATAATAAATCCGGTTACAAAAAGAAAGCTCAGAAACATAATAAGAGCAGAAACAATAATCGATGAAGACAACTATTATTACAACGCGCTGCGAAATGGAAGATATTTTGCAGCGCGTTCCAATATGTTATGTCGGCGTTACGGATTTGGAAGGCAATCCTTATGTCACACCGATGAATCTTGGCTATTCAGATGGAGTGATCTATTTACACTCAGCCCCTAGTGGGAGTGTTATAGATATGCTGAAGGTAAATAATCATGTTTGCATCACGTTGTCTATAGGCCACGAATTGGTTTATCAGGATATACAAGTAGGATGTAGTTATCGGGTGAAATCAAAAAGCGTCATTTGTCGTGGGCGAGTTGCTTTCGTTCACGATATGGAAGAGAAGCGTCGGATTCTGGATATACTGATGAAGCATTATACCGATTATCCGGTACAATACTCCGATCCCGCCGTTCGTAATGTCTGTATCTGGAAAGTGCCTGTCGAGCATATGACTGCACGCGAGTACGCAGCAGTCTAGATTATTTCGATACCTTTCTTTTCACAAAGTATCAGACTCAATTCTTTTAGCTTGAATTTCTGTATCTTTCCACTGCCTGTCATAGGAAATTCGTCAATAAAGAATATATATTTCGGAACCTTATAATGGGCAATCTTGCCTTTGCAGAAATCTTTTATGTCCGATTCTTCGAGTTTGGCTCCATCATGTAGAATGATGAAAGCTCCTACGGCTTCACCATATTTCTTAGATGGGACACCCGCTACTTGGACGTCCTTTATTTCGGGCATTTGGTAAAGAAACTCTTCTATTTCGCGTGGATATATATTTTCACCACCACGGATAATCATATCTTTGATACGACCTGTGATGTGATAGTTCCCGTCTTTATCTTTATATCCTAAATCACCCGAATGAAGGAATCCGTTTTTGTCTATCACTTCTGCGGTAGCTTCCGGATTCTTATAATATCCTTTCATTGTATTATAGCCTCTGTTGCACATCTCGCCTTGAACATCTACCGGACATTCTTCGCCTGTCTCCGGATCAAGGACTTTGACTTCGGTGAATTCGAAATCTCTTCCAACGGTTGTGGCGCGAACTTCGAGAGGCTCATCGATACGAGAGTGAGTCATTCCCGGCGAAGCTTCCGTTAATCCATATACGCTTGTCACGCGCAAAAACATTTTCTTTTCTACTTCTTTTACCAATTCAATAGGACAGAGCGACCCTGCCATAATGCCGGTACGTAAGCTTTCGAGATTGAACATATTGAACATCGGATGGTTCAACTCGGCTATGAACATGGTAGGCACGCCATAAACTGCGGTGCAGCGTTCTTTGTGAATGGAAGCCAATACCACCAACGGATTAAAGCGCTCTACCATCACTTGTGTGCAACCATGGGTCAGACAATTCATTGTAGCAAGTACCACACCGAAACAATGAAAAAGAGGAACACAAACACATAATTTATCGGCTCCGGTAAATTTCATGTGTTCTCCCGTAAGGAATCCATTGTTTGCTATATTATGATGTGTCAGCATTACCCCTTTTGGAAACCCTGTTGTGCCCGATGTGTATTGCATGTTTACTACATCATGGCAATTGACCAGGCTTTTCAGACGTTTAAATTCGTTGTGGTCTGTGTTTTGACCTAATAATGAAATTTCTGATGAGTTGTACATTCCACGGTGCTTCTCGGGCCCTAAGTATATTACATGCTTCATGTAAGGATACTTTTCGCTCTTTAAGCGCCCCCGTTCGCAGGTTTTCAATTCGGGTAACATTGTATATGTCATTTCAACGAAATCGCTGTCTCGTTCACCATCAATGATACACAATGTGTCCATGTCGGAATTTTGACATATATATTCAAGCTCGGTTTGTTTGTAGCTTGTGTTTACAGTAATGTATACAGCGCCTATTTTAGCGCAAGCATATAATAAGGTGAGCCAATCGGGAACGTTTGCCGCCCAAATGCCCACATGCGAATTGCGAGTTACCCCAATAGCAACAAGTCCGTTTGCTATATTGTCTACTCGTTGGTTAAATTCTTTCCACGTCCATCTCAAATTGCGATCAGAATACACAATATATTCTTTATCGGGAGTAACTTCGGCCCAATGTTCAAGCCATTGTCCCAAAGTCCAATCAGAAAGTTGCAACATATCTCTATTACCTTATTACCTATTTACTCTATTTTTCTATCTCTTGTTTTGTCTATACTTATCTTCAATTTGTTCAAACAGGGGTATAGATCACGGCTAGTATTTTAGCCTTTTGTCCTTGATAACCGTGAATATGATGGGGTATTATAGAATCGTAATAAACGCTATCTCCGGGGTTAAGTAAATAATTGTTTTTCCCGTAAACCAGTTCCATCGTGCCCTCGAGGATGTATATGAACTCTTCTCCTTCATGAGCAGAAAGTACAAATTCATCTTTTTCAACAGGATTCACATCAATAATGAAGGGCTCCATATGACGATCTGTTTTCGATCTCGAAAGGGAATGGTATTCCATGTTTTTCCGCGAACTGGTAGAGTTGTTTGAGAACATGACCGTATCTTCGTATTGATTCTGGTGGCAAATGACGGGCCCTACTACACTCTGATCATCGAAGAATGTTCCGAGGCGAACCTCAAGTGCGTGAGAAATTTTAATCAGCGGTGATAAAGATGGTAGATCAATGTCTTCTTCGATACGCTTTATTTGTTCTACAGATAACTCGGCTTTCTGAGCCAATTCTTCGATTGACATCGATTTGCTTTCGCGCAGAGATTTTATTCTTTCTCCGACAATTTTGTTTGAATCCATATTAATACAGTATTTATAGTATATTAAACATAGGCCTGAGTATATATGCAAAATTACTAAATTCTTTGGAATAGAAATAAAAAGCAGTTGTAAAATTTACAATTAATAGACAAAGGGGCTATCTTTGTCTATTAATTCTAATAAATTTCGTAGGTAAAGACTATATAATAGATATGAATGTAATGAAACCCCTGCTTTTTGTATCATTGTTATTTTTATGCAATTCGTTTTGTTTTTCTCAAACAGGAACCCCTGGCGAGCCGGTAAGATATATAGGTGGGGCGATAGCTAATCCTAATGTTCACGATGGAGCTTTACCTCATATAATAGGTGCGGAGAATATTCAAGTGATGAGGGCCAATCGTTCGCATCCGGATGAAGCAGATGGATTTGGATGGACTTACAACCATGCTCCGAATCTGACTTATTGGAATGGTATATTTTATTTGCAATATCTCAGTAACCCCAAGGATGAACAACAACCACCCGGGCAAACACTGATCGTTACTTCCACAGATGGACGCAATTGGAGCAAGCCGGTTGTGGCTTTTCCTGTTTATAAGGCTCCTAAAGGAGTAGAGATTCCTAAAGGGTATACCGGTTATATCATGCATCAACGAATGGGATTTTTTACAGCTCCAGACGGCAGACTACTTACTGTCGCTTTTTACGGGCACAGTTATAATCCCTTTATGCAGGGTGGTATAGGGCGAGTGGTTCGCGAGATACGAAAAGATGGCAGCTTTGGACCTATTTATTTTATTCGTTATAGTTCTCATACAGATTGGAACGCTTCAAATACAACTTATCCTTTTTATACTTCATCTAAAGATAAAGGTTTTGTTGCTGCCTGCAAAGCATTGCTCGACGATAAGCTCAAAACATTGCAATGGGTTGATGAAGACCGGGGGCTGGATGGCTTTTATCATCTCAAAGACTCAATCAATACGGTTCAGGCATTGTCGTACTTTCATCGGAAAGATGGTGCAGTAGTGGCTCTGTGGAAAAAATCGTGGACCGGATTATCGTTTGATAACGGTGAAACGTGGTCTACGCCCGTTAAAGTCCCCACATTGATTATGGCCGGAGGGAAAAACTGGGGGCAGCAGACTAAAGATGGTCGCTACGCTATGGTTTATAACCCAATGGAAACTCAACCGTATCGCTATCCCTTAATAGCCATAAGCAGTGATGATGGAATACTGTTTGATAATATGGGAGTCGTTCATGGTGAAGTTCCGCCTCGCCGTTTTTATGGCGAAAACAAAGATTTTGGGCCCAATTATACTCGTGGTATTACTGAAGGCGAACAAACTCCTAAAGATAATAATATGTGGTTGACTTATAGTGTGAACAAAGAGGATATTTGGGTGAGCCGTATTCCACTTCCTATTCGTACCACTTTCTTGGGCGAGGTGAATGATAATTTTGATGTTCTGGCAACTGGCACTGAAGTGCCTGATTGGAATCTATATAGTCCGATATGGGCTAAGATCTCTGTTGCTGAATTCCCTTCGGCGAAAAATAAGAGTTTGAGATTCGAGGATGAAGACCCTTATGATTATGCTCGTGCCATTCGTGTATTTCAAGCGGCAAAGCGGGCCAATGTCTCTTTTCAGTTTTATGCTGAAAAGATGGACAATGGAACTTTTCAAGTAGATATAACCGATACTCATGGGGCTCGTGCCGTTAGTTTGATATTCGAGAATGGAGAACTGAAAGTTAATAGCGGGACAAAAATACAGAGCATTTCTTCCTTTCATCTCGGAGAATGGAATCAACTATCACTCTGTGTTGATGCAACAGGACTGGGCCGCTACCAATTGAAATTGAATGGGCGAGACGTGTTGTCTAATGCACTGTTTAGAGAGGCGGTGAAATCTGTTGAACGTATTTCATTCCGAACAGGCGAATATCGCAACTTGCCTAACAGGCTAACTCCCAACCAAGTTTCATGTCCACCTTTGAAAGGCTGTGATGAGAAAGCCGCAAAACAAATTTATTATATAGATAATGTGAATATTTCCAGAAATCCTGATACTTTCTTATCCCAACCTAAGTGACAGACTCTTATAAGGCACTATTTTCGCTATTGTTTCAGCATTCGAATATAAGCTGGATAAAAGCAAGATGTAAATGAATGTAACGCAAATCGTTGATATACAGCGAGAAATTCATATGGACGAAACCAAAAGTTTCTCCTTATAAACTTTTGGTTTCGTCCATATGAATTTTTATGTTCGTCCTTATCATTTTTCGAGGACATAAGCTCGATTTTGTATATCGAGGAGTACCTCTTCGATATGGTTAAAATAGTATCAGTATAGCTCCCTATATTCACCTTCCAAAACGTTCTGAAAAACAGTATTCACATCACGACTTTAGATCAATGCAATCTTGCGTCAATGAGGATGCATGTCTCGAACTCATCAGTAAAGCCCCAGGAAATTTAGTGACATGAGATACTCAATGGATGGAACACTCACCTATGTACAAAACAGCTCCTCAGCTATCTGTACCCCATCGTTTAGACTCGTTCTAAGCAGAGGTCCGCTGAAAATAAGGACTCTACAGTATACTCTAGACGCGATTTTCGGACCTCTTTTCGCTGGCGTTGTATACGGTGCATCGTTAAACTGCTGTGAGATAGTGCGTAATGGTGTCATACGGAGGTGGCAAAGGTTGAAATGCAGATTGATTTGATGCATATTTCCGACCTTTATCGGTGCGCTCTTACCACCCAAAACCACGTATGTACCTAAATCTGTTGACGTCCATACGTTTTCAAAAAAACTTAAGGACGTCACCGAAAAAACTAACATACGACGATTTTGTTCATGCCGCAGGCTCTCGAAAGTCTGTATTTATGTCATGTGCTATTAATAATATTTATGTTTAGCCCACCGATTTTTACCGATGAGCTAAAAAAAGTAAAGAAAGGCAGTCCCGTTGTCTTTTGTCAGTTGTATTATTATTGAAATACAAATAGAGACAATGAGCTTGGAAAACGAAAATAAAGAATTGAAAAGACTTCTTGAAGAATCTCAGGCATTAGGGGAGGATATCAAGAAGATTGAGGCTATCGACATGGCAGATGCTCGATGGTGTGTAGAGCGCAAGATACATGCCAATCATCGACAAGCATTGATGAATCGGATGTTGCGTTATGCGGGTCTATTCACTTTGCCACTTGTTGTTGCTACTATAACATTGTCCTATATTCATTTCTTTCCCAAACAAACTCCAATTCAATATGCTGAAGTTATGGCGGCTCCAGGTTCAATTATTCGTTATGAACTACCCGATAAATCTGTCGTTTGGCTAAATGCAGGAAGTAAATTGCGCTACCCTACTAAATTCTCAGGTGAGCATCGGGAAGTAGATTTGCAAGGTGAAGGTTACTTTGAAGTGACAGCCGACAAAAAACATCCTTTTTATGTCAATACACCCAATGGATTGCAAGTTTATGTATATGGCACAAAGTTCAATGTCTCTGCTTATGGCGATGACAAGAGTATAGAGACTGTGCTCGAGAAGGGCTGCGTTAATGTGATAACTCCCGGTAATAATTACCAATATAAAATAACTCCAGGAGAATGTCTTTCGTATGATAAAAAAACTCATGCCGTTTCGGTAACGGGGATAGATGTTTACGAAATGACGGCATGGAAAGACAGAAAACTTGTATTCCGTGATACCTCACTTGAAACAGTGCTCAAAAGATTATCACATCATTTTAATGTTGATATTATGTTGAGAAATCATGCTCATCGCGAATATCAGTATCACGCTACCTTCCGCAATGAAACATTGCCTCAGATATTGAATTATCTCAGTAAATCCGTCGCAATGAAGTGGCAGAATGTAGAAAGCATGCAGCAGGATGATGATACATTAACAAGACAAAAAATTGTAATTGATTTATATTAACCTAAAAACGAGAAATGCCTATGTCAGACAGCACTTGAATTTTACCTGAAAAATAAAAAGGAAGGAACTGCGTCAACAGTTCGCTTCCCGGTAACATTGCTCACGGC
This sequence comes from uncultured Bacteroides sp., assembly GCA_963676865.2. Lineage (GTDB taxonomy): Bacteria > Bacteroidota > Bacteroidia > Bacteroidales > Bacteroidaceae > JAAYUD01. The sequence goes on from CAXXSS010000001.1 coordinate 1,748,342, forward strand.
GTTAAAATATTGTAGAAATCAGCCGTGAATAAACTAATAGTTCATTATCAATAATAAACATCAGTTAGCCACAAATGTATGAAAAATAATCAAACATTGGGTGCAATTGTCCATAAAATTGCTCCAAATCTTAAATTACCTTTGTTTATGAGGATCAGTTTAATTTTACTTTTTTCCGTTGTGTTGCAATTGTCTGCTGCCAATGTCTTTGGACAAAGAATGAGGCAATCTATTGCAATGCGAAATGTAACACTAGGAGAAGTATTTAGTCGTATCGAACAGGTTTCGGACTATGTCTTCTTATACAACAACAAAACAATCAATTCTAACCGAATCGTTTCTGTTGAAAGCTCTTCTAAGGAAATACCAGTTGTTCTTGATAAACTGTTCAGAAATACCGATATTACCTATACTGTTGTGAACAAGCAAATAATACTTTCTACCAGTCATAAAGAAAAGATGGAAAGCAGACAGCAGACGCAACAAGCTAAAAATATAATTAAGGGAACAGTCGTAGATACAAAGGGCGAACCGCTTATCGGTGTCAATGTAAAGGTCAAAGGCTCTGCCGTTGGCGTCATTACCGATCTTGACGGACGATTCTCTCTCCAGGCAGACAATTCGGAACAATTGGAGTTCTCGTATGTAGGATATACTTCTAAAGTGCTGAAGGCTTCATCAGGCATGAAAGTGACGCTTATGGAAGATAACAAGGTCCTTAATGAAGTAGTTGTTACGGCTCTAGGTATTAAAAAAGAGGCCAAAGCTCTTTCTTACAATGTACAAGAAGTAAAGGGCTCTGAAATTGTCGGAGTGAAAGATGCCAACTTTATGAACGGTCTGGCCGGCAAGGTAGCTGGTGTCGCAATCAATAGTAGTTCCTCTGGTATTGGCGGTGGTGTTAAGGTAGTGATGCGTGGTGCTAAATCTATCAATGGCAATAACAATGCCTTATATGTTATCGACGGTATTCCAATGCCTTCGCTTGACGCAACACAGCCCAAAGATCTTTATACCGGCATGGGGCAATCGGGTGATGCTGCTTCTATGATCAACCCTGATGACATCGAAAGTATGTCTGTCCTTAGTGGTGCCGCTGCGTCCGCATTATATGGTAGTGAAGCTGCCAATGGTGTGATTATGATCACAACAAAGAGAGGTAAGGCAGAACGCTTAAATGTTTCGTATTCTAATAATACGTCATTCTACAGCCCTTTCGTTACACCTAAATTTCAGAATACATATGGTGCTACCAGCGGTTCGATGGAAAGCTGGGGCGACAAAATGGCAAAGCCCAGCAACTACGATCCCATGGATTTCTTCCAGACTGGCTGGAATCAAACAAACTCTTTGACTATCAGTAATGGTAGTGAAAAGAACCAGACATTCGTTTCGATGGCATCAACCAATGCAGAAGGTATTGTTTTGAACAATACGCTCGACCGTTACAATTTCACTATTCGCAACACTACAAGTATGTTGAATGACAAACTTCGGATGGATGTCAGCGCTAGCTACATGAATGTTCGTGAACGCAATATGGTATCTGAAGGCCAGTACTTTAATCCGATTGTACCTGTCTATTTGATGTCACCGAGCTATAGCTTAGATACATACAAATTGTTTGAAATGTATGATGAAAGCCGTGGTTTCAAAACTCAATATTGGCCTTGGGGTAATATGGGTATTGCCATGCAGAATCCTTATTGGATTGTCAATCGCGATAATTTTATCAACCATAAGAATCGTTTCCTCTTCAGCGGAGGTTTGAATTATACCATTGCAAAAGGCATTACTCTTGGAGCTCGTGCCAAAATGGATTATTCTTCTGCTCTAAATGAGAAGAAATATTCAGCTTCTACCGATGCTATCTTTGCGCAAAAGTATGGCGCTTACTATAAAGCCGATTCCAATACTCGCCAGCTTTATGGTGATGTAATGCTGAATATTGATAAATATTTTGGAGATTTCTCTGTCGCTGCTACTTTGGGTACTAGCATTCAGGATGTCGATTACCAATATTATAGTGTAGGTGGAGACCTCAATTCTGTAGCAAATAGTTTTACACTAAAGAACCTGAATCAATCGAATGCTAAATATGATCAAGATGGGTACCACGATCAGACTCAGTCCGTTTTTGCAACTGCGCAAGTAGGTTGGAGGAGTAGACTTTACCTTGATATGACCGGTCGTATGGATTGGTCTTCAGCTTTGGCTTGGACAAATACTAAAAATGTAGCTTATCCTTCTATTGGTTTATCGGCTATTCTTACCGATTTGCTGCCTATCAAAAATAATGTGCTTACTTTCTTGAAATTACGTGGTTCTTATAGTGAAGTTGGTAATGCTCCTACACGCTATATTGCTTATCAAACATATCCTTATCAATCAGGTACACCCACAACGGCTACTACTTATCCCAATACGGATATTAAACCGGAACGCACTAAGGCATGGGAAATTGGTCTGCAATCTCGTTTCTGGGGCGATAAGGTGGTATTGAATGTAAGTATGTATAAAACCTCTACATACAATCAGCTATTTAATCCGTCACTCTCTGCTTCATCTGGCTATAGTTCGATTTATATCAATGGTGGCCAGGTTGATAATAAAGGTATCGAGATGAGTTTGTCTTTGAATCAGCCTATCGGTCCGGTTACATGGAATTCTTCATTTACCTATACGCTCAACCGTAATAAAATAAAAAAATTATTAAAGCCTACAACTCTTTCTAACGGCTCTTTGATCGAGCAAGATATGTTGGATCTGGCTGGTGTCGGTAACGTAAAAACCCGTTTGTTCGAAGGAGGTTCTATTGGCGATCTTTATGTGACAGCGCTTCGTACCGACGAACATGGATATATTGATGTAGACTATGTAAACAATACAGTCTCTTTAGATGGAACAGCCGGACCAAAAAAGGATGGTTGGATTTATGCTGGAAATTCTCAAGCTAAATACATGATTGGCTGGCGCAACTCATTCAGTTGGAAAGGTCTGACTTTAGGTTTCTTGATTAATGCTCGCGTTGGTGGTGTAGGCGTTTCAATGACCCAAGCTATGATGGATGCTTATGGAACGTCGAAGGCGAGTGCTGATGCTCGTGACGCAGGTGGTGTCATAATCAACGGAAGCTTGGTCCCTGCTGCTGCAAAGTATTACCAAACTGTAGGAACAGGTGCGGGCTCTATGTATGTATATAGTGCAACGAATGTTCGTCTTGCCGAGCTTTCTTTTGGTTACGATGTACCAATTACAAAATATGTTCGTTGGGTTAAAGGAATGAATGTTGCTTTTACGGGACGTAATCTTCTGATGTTCTATTGCAAGGCTCCTTACGATCCTGAATTGACTGCCAGCACAGGAACCCACTTTAGTGGTATGGACTACTTTATGCTACCAAGTTTACGAAATCTTGGTTTCTCTGTTAAACTTAACTTCTAAAGACCTATTAAGATGAAATGGATATATAAATATACAATCTGTGGCGCTGCTTTAGCAACAAGTCTATTATTCGCTTCATGTACCGGCCAATTTGATCGCTGGAACATCAACCCTAATGAAGTAACACCAGCGCAGATGGAACAAGATAACCTGAATACCGGTGCATACTTCACCCAGATGGAGAAAGGTGTATTCACTGTTGGTAAAGATCTTGGTGGTGAATATCAGATTACGGAAATGTTGACTGGTGATATATTTGCAAGTTATATTGCTAATATTAATACGTATTCTTATACCACTTATCACAATGATCAATATGCACTCTATCGCGACTGGTATAATGCTCCTTTTGCCGATGCATATAAAAATGTGATGCAGCCTTGGAAATCTATTGTCGATAAGACAACAGAAAGTTCTCCTGCAAGAGCTTTGGCTACTGTCGTGAAAGTATTGGGTATGAGTCGTATTACCGATATGTATGGACCTATTCCTTATAGCAAATTCGGTACTTCTACCCAAGTGCCTTATGATAGTCAAAAGGATGTATATTATAGCTTTTTTGATGAATTGGATAAGGCTATCAACGTATTGACAACTTATGCCAGCAGCAATCCGAATAATTATATGGAGGATTATGATTATGTCTATGGTGGTAATGTCAACAAGTGGATTAAATTTGCCAATACATTGCGTCTTCGTTTAGCAATGCGTATCTCTTTTGTAGACCAGACTAAGGCAACTGCAGAAGCATCTGCCGCCATAAGCCATGCTGGAGGTCTGCTATCTTCGTCCGACGATTCTGCTATTCTACATCAGACAACATCTTTTACTTTTATCAATCCGATATGGGAAGTAAGTGAAAGTTTCAAGGATATGCGAATGGGAGCGACGATGGATTGCTATTTGAACGGATATAACGATCCTCGAATTTCCAAGTATTTCCGCGCTACATCGAAAGACGGCAAATATCATGGAGTAAGAAACGGTATGACTTCTATTTCGAAAGATGCTTATGTTGCAGCAGCTTCGGGTATGAATTTTGCACAGAATGACAATATGCAATGGATGAATGCTGCCGAAGCTTACTTCTTGCTTGCCGAAGCTAAATTGAGATTGAATCTAGGCTCGGAAACGGTGAAGACTTATTATGAAGCAGGTGTTAGAACTTCTTTCTCTTCGAAAGGTGTTTCTGGTGCAGATGCTTATCTTGTAGATAATACCAGCTTGCCTCTTGATAAATATACCGATCCGACAACAAATAGGGCGACAGATGTAACTAGCTCTCTTTCTCGACTACCTATTGCTTGGGATGATAATGCTAACGACGAACAAAAATTGGAACGTATTATGGTTCAAAAGTGGATCGCTCTTTATCCTGACGGACAAGAAGCATGGAGCGAAATGCGCCGTACAGGTTATCCCGGTTTTGTAAAAATCAACTCTTATGCCTATACAACCGAAGTTGCAGCCAATGAGCTGATTAGTCGCTTAAAATTCCCTACAACAGAATATTCTGACAATAGTACCAATACTCAGGCTGCAATTAGTTTGCTAGGTTCAAAAGGTGATATTGCTGGAACAAGACTATGGTGGGATGTTAGAAGAAACAATTAAATTTAATATCTAATAATCATTTGTATATGAAAACAATCAAATATCTATTGGCTTTTATTATAGGTGTAATTGTGGCTTCATGTAGTTCGAACATTGAATCGGAATTAATTCAAAAACCTTATACCTACAGTGACTTATATTATAAGAATTTGCGTGACTTTAAAGCAAGCGATCATTCTATTTCTTTCGGATGGTTTGCTCAATATGGACAGCAAAATTCGATGGGTGTACGTTTTATGGGATTGCCCGATAGTTTGGATATTTGCTCTATGTGGGGTGGAATCCCAGCCAAAGAAAATAAGGCGATGTGGGATGAAATTCGATTTGTTCAGAAAGTGAAAGGTACTAAAATGCTTTCGGTTGCTATTACACGTATTGATGCAGAAACCGATGATCATGATTTTAAAAAGGCATACAATGAAGCTCGTAGTATGCCGGCTGGTGAAGAAAAAGAGGCTGCATTGAAAAAAGCGATTGAACTGTATGCTGAATATTTCCTTGACGAGGTATTTAAAAACGATTTGGATGGGTTTGATGCTGATTATGAGCCGGAAGGTGACTTCTTGAGTGGAGACTATTTTATCTATTTCATGCAACATTTAGCTAAATATCTGGGGCCTAATCCAAATATCACTAAAGCCGAACGATTAAAGTTGATCCAGACTCGTTATGGTACCGATGTGACAGATACAGATAAAATGTTGTGCGTTGATGGCGGATCTCCCGACATTGCGAATATTTGTAATTACTTCTTCCAGCAAGCTTATGGTGGAGGTGCAGGTCCTGTCGCAAATTGGCCTATCGAAAAAGTAGTATTCTGTTGTAATATGGGTGATAATTGGCAAGGTAATATGGATGAGATGTATCGACAGGCAAGATATGTTCCGGCTAAAGGAAGAAAAGGAGGTTTTGGAGCGTTCTTCATTCATAGGGATTATAATGTGACTGAAACCAATACTACTCCATATAAGCGTTTCCGTGAGTGTATTCAGATTCAGAATCCTGCTATTCGCTAATCATTCTGAAGAAAGTTTTGTATAAACAATTTTGAATATATAAGGTTGTCGATTTACTCTTATATAGGATAAATATTAAAAAATAGATGTAAAATAAAAATTTAAAATGAAGAAATATACATTACTATTTGTTTTGCTTCTCTGTTGTTTGGCAGGTTGCAAAAAAGGACCTGAATTTGGTGATGCTATTTATATGACCGGAACATTAAACTCACCTACTGTTCGCTTCTTGGTAGATGGTCAGTCGAGTATGGGACTTACCGTTAGCTCTACAACAAAGGCTGATGCTGATGTAAAAATCACGATGAAAAAGGCACCGGAACTTCTTGCCGCATTCAATGCTTCAACAGGTAGAAATTGTCAGTTGCCACCAGATGATAGTTATACCATAAATGGTTTGGATGCTGTTATAAAAACAGGGCAGTCACAGTCTTCGCAAATAAAGCTAGATGCTTATTCAACCCAGTTGAAAGAAGGTGTTTCTTATTGTCTTCCTATCACCATTTCATCTGTAGAAGGTGGTGATTTGAAGGTGCTTGAAACTTCTCGTACTGCTTATGTGTTGTTTACTAAAGTAGTTACGGTTCAAGCTGCATATTTGGCAAGTCAAGGATGTTTCGATATTCCGTCGTTTGGTGGAGAGAATAGTCCCGTGAAAGCCCTTGGGCAAATGACTCTGGAAATGAAGGTGCTTCCTGTCTCTTTCAGAAACAGCATTAGTTCATTGTGTGGTTGTGAAGAAAACTTCCTCTTCCGCTTTGGTGATGGAGCAGGTAATCCGAGCAATAAACTTCAGTTGGCAAAAGGCTCTATTGGAGCAGCTTCTCATCCGGATAAGAAAGATCACTATGAAGCTTGGGCATCTAAATTATTTGATACCGGTCATTGGTTGCATTTTGCAGCTGTTTACGACGGACGCTATCTTCGCGTTTATGTTGATGGAGTGCAGATTCAATTTGTTGAAACAAAAAATGGAGGTACTATAAACTTGAGTATGGCTTACGATGGTCACTCTTGGGGAGATACATTCTCTATTGGGCGTTCAGCAGGTCACTCTCGTTTCTTTGATGGTTATGTTAGCGAATGCCGTGTATGGAATGTCGCTCGTACCCCAGCTCAATTAGAGGACGGTGTTTGCTATGTAGATCCTACGAGTAAAGGTCTGGTCGCTTATTGGCGTTTTGATGGTGAATCACAAACAGATGGCTCTATACTTGATATGACAGGGCATGGATATAATGCTGTACCTTATGGAACGGTGAAATATGTGCAAAACCAGAAATGTCCGTTCTAAATTCAAAGTATAATTATTAAAAGTTTGAATACAATGAAAATAAAGAATATATTAATGCTTTTTGGCGGAATGCTGGCGGCGGCGACATTGTTCACCTCTTGTAGCGAAGAAAAAGTATATGACGTTGATGGTATTAACTATGAGCGTGTTTACATGCAAAATCCGAATACTACAACATTGGGAAGTGTTCTGAAAACTCCGGTTGGTTATATTTCTGGATTTAGTGGAAAGGTTGCTGTGCGGACAAGTGGACCAATGAGTACTGCGACGAATGTAACGGTGGCAGTTGATAAATCGTTGGTTGATTCTTATAATTCAACAAATAAAACTAAATATGAAGCAATTCCGGAAGGGGTTGTTTCTCTAGAGAAATCAAATCTTACTATAGCTGCAGGAAAAGTCGTTTCAGATACTGTTAATTTTGCTGTATCAGAAGCAGGATATAGTAAGTTAAAAGCAGATGTAAGCTATTTGATACCAATTACGATTCAACAATCAGCTGGCTCTGATGCACATTTGGCAAAGGAAGCAAAATTTCGTAGTAATTTCTTTGTGCTGAAGTACACGGAAACTAACTCTCTGATTCGTGTCGAAGGCAGTGCTTCGGATATCATTGGTACTCCTTCTACAGATGATGCTGGACTAACTTGGAAATGTATTGCTGCCGAAGATTTGGATCCAAGCAAATTTAGTGACCTCTTTACAGGTGGGAACTGGTCTTTGCTCAATGGCAAAGAAGTGCTTACTGCATCTTTTACTGTTGACTTGGGGGCATCTCATAAAATAGCAGGTTTTAGTCTAGACAGTTATTTAATCAAAGTGATGGATATTCAACTCAGCTCAGATAATAATAAATGGACAGATATTGGTGATACGGAGAATGCTGCTGCCATTCGTGACAATAATTGGATTGCTTGGTATGCATTTTATGCTTCTATGCCTGGCCGTTATGTGAAGATTAACATGACACTTGATCCTGATTTTTGGGGTTGGCCGTATGCACAATGGGGCTATTGTTCTATTAGTAGTTTCAAATTACTGCTGGATGATTAACTTAGTAAATGGCTATTTATACGATGTGAAATAGTCGATTGTTTTTATTTAAAGTTTATAAAGATCATGTTTGCGTGCAGCGATAAGAATATTTATCGTTGCACGTTTTTAATTTAATAAGTAGGGGTTAATAATATTGAGTTCTGCCGTTTTTTATTGTTCCAAAAGTTTCTGTCATATTATCTTGTTGACTATGAGTAATATATACAGGTGTGGCCTGTTTTTGGGACCTAGATAAGGTATTATCTTGCTTATTGTTAGCGTGTTATGAAACGTGGGTTGCCCACTTCGTATATCAATCGAGTAAATCATTACCCGGTATCTATCGTGCGTGCATCGTATAGAAACTCCTTTGCTTACCGCCCGTGCATGGAAGTGGTCCGGCTCTTCTTTACTGTGAGAAGATGCTTTGCACACATCTTATAGAATAGTGGTTGTCTTGTTTAAGGCATTTTTACTGATTCATTAACGTTTTGTCGTTCCACATATGTGATTCGATCAACTCACATATATGGAACGATCGAATCACATATATGAGTTGATCGAATCACATATGTGGAATGATAAAACCTTAGTATAGAGAGATGAAATCTTTCTGATATGAACCAACTTTCATTCGTATATCTCATATATTTCACCCTTTTGAAAAGGTGTGATGGGATGTTTAAAAGCCTTTTGGTAGGGCATTGTGGCTTTAGTTATAACACCATGGCAGACACGTACGAATTGAAGAGCGGGCAAATAGTAACAGGATTCTGTTGATATAGACCGCCGCGTTCGCAACAATAGGCCTGAGTTCTTATCCCGAACTCAAATAATATTTGATATTTTGTATTGCTTATTGACTGACAAATAATTACCTTTGTCCCGCTGTATGAAAGAATAAAATGAATATCGAAGCTCAATTAGACCTTAAAGCAAACTACGAAAAGCTGTTCGGGCAATATTATGGTCCGTTTTGTCTTTACGCTCACCGCTTCATTGACGATGAAGATGTGTGTAAGGATATAGTATCCGATGTTTTTGCTATGTTGTGGGATAAGAAAGATGATTTTATTCTTCGTTCTGAAACAGTACTGGCTTATATAAAGATGTGCGTGCATAATAGTTGCTTGAATTATTTGAAACATATTGATTATGAACGCGATTATGAAGAGCACTTTTTAAAGTCGACTCCTATTTACAATGAAAAGTCTGATAGTGTTTATTCGCTTGACGAGATGTATGAGATGCTGTATGAGACATTGGACAAGCTTCCGTCCAATTATCGTAGCGTATTTATGAAAAGCTTTTTTGAAGGAAAGAGTCGGACTGAAATATCTCAAGAGCTCGATATTAGTATCAAATCTGTGAATCGATACAAGCAAAGAGCTATTGAATTATTGAAAAAGGAACTGAATGATAATTTGGCTATTGTCTCATTCCTTACTATATTGTATATTCACTGATCTAGTAGGTATCGAAAGAATTAGTCGATATCAATTCCCATCTTTTTCATCAGGAAACAGGCATTCATGTTTTGTGCTACTCCATCGCGCAATTTATAAGAGAAAGTTAATTCTTCCTGAACAATGTCGGCCTCAAAACATTGAGTTGATATATATTGCGGGAAATAGTTGTTCAGAGTTGCCAACTGTAGATCGTGAGTGGCAATAAGGCCGGTAGCACCACTAATTACCAACTGTTTAATAAAAGAGTATGAACCTTTCTGTTTATCTAAAGAATTGGTGCCTCTTAATATTTCATCCAGAATAATAAAAAGTTTCTCCCCGCTATTGAGTTTGTCAATAACCATTTTAAGACGTTTTAGCTCTGCGAAGAAATAAGATTCGTTATCGGTGAGCGAGTCGGACGTGCGCAAACTTGTTACCAGATGAGCGGGATAGATGGTCATTCGGAGAGCATCGACCGGCATACCGATACAAGCCAGAAGATGATTTATCGCCACGGTGCGAAGATAAGTGCTTTTTCCCGCCATATTCGCTCCTGTAATGATTTTAAAGCTGGGCGCTCCTTCCATCTCAATATCATTTGGCACGCATGTGCTACGATTCATTAAGGGGTGCTTCAGCGCTTCGGCTTTATATTGTGGGGTGTCGGATATTTCAGGGTAATTGAATGAAGGGTTATTATAGGCATAAGTGGATAGGGAACAAAAAGAATCCATTTTGGCAATAATCTCTAGCCATTTTGGTAGATAAATACTATAATGATCTTTCCATTGTTCTATTTTTATAATGCGGTGAAGTTCCCAGAAGAAAAGTCCGTTAAGTATGGCTGTAACGAAAATGTTGTTTCGTTGATCGAGCGCACTGATTAGGCTATTTAATTGTTTGACAACATCCGAAGCTTTTAGCCCATTGCAATAAAGTTGTTGCTGGATTTTTATAAGTTCGTCGCTTTCAAAAGACTCTTGTTCAATATAAGAAATGAGACTAACATAAGTTTTGAGTATTTGCAACTGTTTGCTTGATGTCTCTTGCTCCTTGGTTATATATTTACCTAGTATGATACTACAAAGCAAGAAGAAGACAGCAAAGAAAATCGGTACTGAGAGTGGCACTACATTTATGATATACAAAAATATAAATAGCGCATTGACGGCAGGAACCAGCCATTTGATATAAGAATAGTAACTGCGGCTGCTGAAGTAGTTGGTGGATTCGCTCCACTGTTTGAGCTTTTCGTCATCATTATCAGAGTTGTTGCCGTTTAGCAATCCGGAAATGCGGTATCGTTGTCGGAAGTCTACTTTCTCCGTTAATTCTTCAATGGCTTGTTGTCTTGCCAATATATCACTTTTTGTATCTAACGGTTTGGTGAAATAACTTGCGAGTAAGCGCCTGCCAAGCGAGGTGACTGTTCGATTTGTGTATTGGAATAGAGATTTGTTTCCAAAGACGTCGATGTCGAAAGAGAAAGGGTGAGAGGGATCTATAAGGTCTGCGCCTGCATCAAAACTGGAAACATCGTAATTTATCGCTTTCAACTCTTGTTCATTCACTAACTTTGCTTTTTCTAAATAGGCTTTGTGATGAAACATCCGACTATGTATCTTGACAAGTAGCAGATACAGTGTGATAAAAACAATAAAGATAACACCTGCTTCTATCCATTTGTGACGAAAGTAAATAACTCCCATCGTACCGATGATGAATAGAAGCAGGCGTAATGTACCTATTTTATATATTCTGTTGGTTTCAACAGATATGTCGTGTTTGATTTTCTCTATCTGAGACCGATAATAATCTATTCTGTCTTGTAATTTATCCATCGGCTACAAAAGTAGTCAATTCATTGATAAAAAGATACTAACTTTTAAGAATTTCTTATAATGCCTCATGCTGGGCTACCAATGCCATATAATACCAAAAGAAGACGGATACATCTTGGGACCTTTGTTGCTGTCAAACAACTTCGTCATGCCACAACGTCCATAGAAACCTATATTGCCATAGCGAGCTTCTGCTACTGCATTTAGTCCAATGGGGCTAACGTTTAAGTCGGAATCAATAGTCTCGTCTCTCCCATCTACTTTAGCTTTTGATCTGATACCATAGCGCCATTCCGGTTCAAGTCCTGCCGATATATAAAGATCCCGCCCTATCCGAGTTTTCCAATTGAGCATAATGGGTAGGCGAAGAAAATTGTAACGCAAGCGACTGACAGAATAGACATTGCTAGCTGTACCTCCCGGTTTGATGTCAGTTATATTATTATCCATGCGGAATGCATAATTGCCTTGCAGACGGAAAGAGCGGTATCCCCAATCCAGCCCTGTAGTAAAGGACCAATGCCCTTCGTTATCTAATTGATAATGGCTTTTGGTAATGCCGATACCTATTTCCCAAGATCTTGATGTTTTCAAATCTGCGGCATCACTGCCTGCAAATCCAAAATCATTATTCAATTGGCTATATCCCATATAGATTCCTGTGAGGAATCCGACATAATGTCTTTTGTGGTATGTCTTTTTTTGGAATGGCATTGAAAATTCAAATCTTCTTTCTGTTGTTTGTTCGTCATTGAACGTCGCTTCATAAATCATATCATCTTTAATGGTGTCACCCCGTTGTGTCTTGCCATAAACTTTGATATTCAGTTTCTTTTCCGCTTCGCGGATAACGTACTTTCTGCCTTTGATAACAACTGTCGTATCGCCCGGCAGTGAATTCTCATTGTCGTTGTTCTGAGCAATGCCAATAATAGGCAGCAATGCTAATGATAAAATAATGAGTTGCTTTTTCATATTGTTTTTTGTTTTATATTACTTTACTTTTTAGAGAATAACATGGATACTAACTCAGCTGAATTGAGCGTACCTTCGATATAAATTAATGTAGCCCGCTTTCTTTTATCGTCTGTTTTGAATAAGATAAATCGGTTAATACCTTTCTTTACTTGTGGCAGTTGGTAATATCCGGACTTCAAATTGCCGTCGAACATACTTTCTTTAATTTTCTTTGCCCGATGTTTGTCTTGGTCAACACAGGCGATAATCCATGTCCAACTGTAAGGTCCTGAAGCATCGGGTCGAAATGACAGGCTTTTGTATAGAGTAATATCGTAAGCCTTTAGTACGTCGGCCGAGAGTTGTACCATCGTAGAGCCATGCCGTTTGCCGTAGTGCTCGAAGATGTCACCAATATATAGTCCTTCTTGAGCCGACATACTTATTGTCACCATTAATAGTAGGGTGCTTAAAATATATCTCATTTTTTGTTTCATTGTACTGTCTCCTTCATGTCTTGTGGAATCAAATCATCAGCAATATCTTCTTGAGAAAAACTTACTTCGGCTAATGCCTTTCTTGCCTGTTCTTTGGCTAAGCGTACATCCGTTGATTTTTCTCCATTAATAATAACATAATCTTTGCTTTGGTGTGAATAACCGTTGTATCCGGCTATACTTAAAAATAAGAATATGGACGCGGCAATAGCACTCCAAGTATATCGAAAGTATAGCCTACGTGCCGAATGAGGTTGTTTCTCTGTCATCGCTTCTTTGTCAAAATAGGTAAAAAGCGGCTTGTAAGCGGCCATATCTTCGGGAAGGTGTTTAGCCGTAGCAAAGAATCGCCGTAGTTCAAGCTCTTCTGTATGCGAAGTTTCTCCTTCAAGATACTTGTCCAACAATACTTTGATGTTCTTTACTCTTTTCATATATTATTTCTTTTCTTTATTGTCATCAGATAAATAGTCTTCACTTTCTTTCGCGCCCTTGAGAGGTTACTTCGTACGGTTTCGACATTGCTGCCTGTTATCTCAGCGATCTCCTCATTCTCGTAACCTTCAATATCTTTCATTCGGATGGTGTTGCGTTGCAGTTCCGGTAATGTTTCGATGATATGCCGAATAATTTCTACCTCATCCTTTAGTTCACATAGATACTCTACCGAATTTCCTGTATCTGCCAGTTGTAAAGAGTCAGTGCTCATGGCTCCTGTCTTCTTTACTCTTTCCATATCGATACAAGTATGATGAGTCATCGTCATGACAAATGCTTCAACATTGCGGCAGTCGTCGAGTTGCTGCCGTTTGTCCCAAAGCTTCATCATCACTTCTTGCACTGCATCTTCCGCATCGATAGGGTCGGAGAGTATCTTTCGGGCAAGCCCGCCCATTTTACCACGCAATGGAAGAACTTCTATTTTAAATTCTTTTAGTTCCATCTATACTATTAAGACGAATGAGAAACGCAAACATAACACGACAAAGATAATTTTTTTAATGAAATATTCGATAATAGCTTATAGAATAATATATCGATGTCTTTCAGTGCCAATCACTTTGTTGGATAATGCTAGGTTGTTATCTATCATAAAAATAAATGAATTTATTTTCTATTGTCTTTAGCTTGCACTATCTTTGCAGTATCTTTTAATACAAATATTTATATGTCACAAGAATTATTCTCTACTCTGCCTTATAAAGTGGCAGACATTAACCTTGCCGAATTTGGACGCAAGGAAATCGATATGGCTGAAAAAGAAATGCCCGGCCTTATGGCTCTTCGCGAAAAGTATGGAGAATCGAAACCTTTAAAAGGTGCTCGCATCATGGGCTCTTTGCACATGACCATTCAGACTGCTGTTCTCATTAAAACATTGGTGGCTCTTGGCGCCGAAGTCCGTTGGTGTTCTTGCAACATTTATTCTACTCAAGATCATGCTGCTGCGGCTATAGCCGATATGGGCGTGGCTGTTTTTGCATGGAAAGGCGAGTCGCTCGACGAGTATTGGTGGTGCACACTGCAAGCGTTGAATTTCGCGGGAGGAAAAGGACCCGATATGATTGTTGATGATGGCGGAGATGCTACATTGATGATTCATCAAGGGTATCATGCCGAGAAAGATGCATCTGTTCTTGACGTCGAAGTGAAAGCTGGTGATGAAATTGCCTTGAATGATATATTGAAGAAAGTGCTGTCTGCCGACAAAGATCGTTGGCATCGCGTAGCTGCAGGCATGCGTGGCGTTTCGGAAGAAACAACAACGGGTGTTCATCGTTTGTATCAGATGCAAGAACAGGGTGAGTTATTGTTCCCTGCATTCAATGTAAACGACTCTGTTACTAAATCCAAATTCGACAATTTGTACGGATGCCGTGAGTCTCTTGCCGATGGTATCAAACGCGCAACAGATGTGATGATTGCCGGAAAGACAGTTGTTGTTGCCGGTTACGGTGAAGTGGGCAAAGGCTGTGCACAATCTATGCGCTTTTATGGTGCTCGTGTCATGGTGACAGAAATCGACCCGATTTGTGCGTTGCAAGCTGCGATGGAAGGATTTGAAGTAACAACAATGGAAGAAGCTTGTGCGCAAGGCAACATATTTGTGACTACAACTGGTAATATTGACGTTATTCGTGTTGATCATATTGCTAAGATGAAAGATCAAGCGATTGTTTGCAATATAGGCCATTTTGATAATGAGATCCAGGTAGATGCCTTGAAAGCATATCCAGGAATTCGTTGTGTCAATATCAAGCCGCAAGTAGACCGCTATTATTTCCCTGACGGACATAGCATCATTTTGCTTGCCGATGGTCGTCTGGTTAATCTGGGCTGCGCAACAGGTCATCCGTCTTTTGTAATGAGCAACTCTTTTACTAATCAGACTTTAGCTCAGATAGAATTGTTCAACAAAAAATATGATATTGATGTTTATCGTTTGCCGAAATATTTGGACGAAGAAGTAGCTCGCTTACATCTTGAGAAAATTGGCGTGAAACTTTCCAAACTGACTCCGGCGCAGGCTGATTATATTGGTGTCGATGTCGACGGCCCTTACAAAGCTGAACATTACAGATATTAAGAATTAATTATGAAAAAGATTCTTCCAGATCTGATAGCCATTCTGATCTTCGTGCTGCTTTCGTTTTCCTATTTCTTTCCGGCAGATATAGAGAATAGGGTTATTTTCCAGCAAGACACTTCTGCCGGTGTAGGAGCAGGGCAAGAGGCTAAAGATTATTACGAAAAGACAGGCGAGCACACCCGATGGACAAACTCTATCTTCGGCGGTATGCCCACCTATCAGATATCTCCCTCGTATAACTCTTCCAATTCGTTGAGTATTATCGAGAATATCTATCATCTTTACTTGCCCGATTATATACGGTTGGCATTTGTTATGATGCTTGGCTTCTATATATTGCTTCGAGCATTTGGTGTTTCGGTATGGCTATCCGGTTTAGGAGGAATAGTGTGGGCATTTTCGTCCTATTTCTTTATATTGATTGCTGCCGGTCATATTTGGAAGTTTTACACTTTGGCGTATATACCGCCAACGATAGCGGGTATGGTACTTGCTTATCGTAAGAAGTATTTGTTGGGCGGTATACTCACAACTCTTTTCGTTGCCCTGCAAATTAAGTCGAACCATGTGCAGATGAGCTATTATTTTATGTTTCTCATCTTCTTTATGTTTTTGGCTTATCTGGAACAAGCTTATAAATCGAAAGAGTGGAAATCTTTTTTCAAGTCGACGGGAGTATTGGTTGCCGCAGTGGTGCTTGGCGTATGTATCAATCTGTCTAACCTGTACCATACTTATGAGTACTCTAAACAGACGATGCGCGGGAAGTCCGAACTGACTCAAACAGGCGACCAAACCAATAAAACAAAAGGTGGACTTGATAGAGACTATATCACTCAATGGAGTTATGGTATCACCGAAACCGCAACATTGTTGGTTCCTAATGCCAAGGGTGGTGCTACAGTACCTATTGCTCAGAATGAAAAAGCAATGCAAAAGGCTGATTCCAATTATGCACAACTTTATCAGCAGTTGCCACAATATTTTGGAGACCAGCCGGGAACTGCCGGCCCTGTATATGTGGGTGCCTTTATTCTGTTCTTGTTCTTCGTTGGCTGCTTTGTGGTGAAAGGTTCTATGAAATGGGCGCTTGTTATAGGTACTATTTTCTCTATAGTCTTGGCTTGGGGTAAGAATTTCATGGGGTTGACGAATATATTTATCGACTACATGCCTTTCTACGATAAGTTTCGTGCAGTATCTTCCATATTGGTCATTGCCGAGTTTACAATACCTTTATTGGCTATGTTTGCGTTGAAAAAGATTATAGAAGAGCCGGATGTTTTGCAGAAGAACCGTCGTGGTATTATTATCAGCTTTTGTCTTACTGCGGGATTTGCCTTGTTGTTGGCACTCTTCCCCGGAATGATAACCGATTCGTTTGTACCGGCCCAAGAAATGCAGGCATTGCAGAAAGCAATACCGGGTACTCAATTGGCTCCTATTTTGACGAATATTTCAGATGTGCGTAGCTCTATGGTATCTTCAGATGCATGGCGTAGCTTGATCTATATATTGGTGGGATGTGCTCTGCTGTATCTCTTTATCAAAAAGAAACTCAATGCCACATATACCGTTGTCGGTATTGTATTGCTCTGCTTGATTGATATGTGGGGCGTTAACAAACGCTATTTGTATGACAACGAGTTTGTACCAAAAGATCAGACGATGACGAAATTTGAAAAATCGTCGACAGATCAGCAAATATTAAAAGACAAGTCGCTTGATTATAGGGTGCTGAACTTTGCGGGTGATACCTTTAATGAAAATGGTACGGCTTACTGGCACAAAAGTGTAGGTGGTTATCATGCTGCTAAGCTTCGTCGTTATCAGGAGATGATAGAACATCATATCTCGCCTGAGATGAACATTGCTGGACAGGAAATATATAAGGTCAAAGGGCAGATGAATTTAGTTGATGGCAACAAGTTCCCTGTGCTGAACATGCTGAATACGAAGTATTTTATTCTCCCTGTTTCTCAGACCCAGACCGTACCTGTCGAAAATCCTTATGCTTATGGTAATGCGTGGTTTGTAGATAAGGTGCATTATGTGAACAATGCCGATGAGGAGATTCAGAATACCGGAAAAGAATTACCTACTCAGACTGCTGTCGTAGATGCTACGTTTAAAGATGCCCTTGGCGCCGTAACGACTTGTAATAAAGATACACTCTCAAAGATTGATTTGGTATCTTATGCTCCCAATAAACTAGTCTATCATGCGTCCACGTCAAAAGCAGGAGTAGCTGTATTCTCTGAAATGTATTATCCCGGTTGGAACGCTACTATAGATGGACAACCCGCTAAGATTGCTCGTGCCGATTATATTCTTCGTGCCATGAATATCCCTGCGGGTAAACATCAGATAGAGATGACTTTTAATCCTGAGAGTTTGCAAATAACAGAGTCTGTTGCCTTTTTTGCTGTAGGTCTGTTGGTAGCAGCGATTATTATGTTTATTATTATGGAATTCAGAAACCCTCGAAAAGAGAGCCTGAACATGAAGAAATAGGCATTCCTTTTAGGAATAGACAATATTTCATATCATTATCCCCGCTAGGCATTTAAGTTGTTCTGGTGGGGATTTTGCATTCTAGAGGTCACTGTTAATAATAATGGTGCATGAGATCCTTGGACCGTCTGTCACTAATTATTATCTTTGCAATAATCAAAAAAGGCAAAAGATGGAGCTGAAACAGATTAATACTCGAGATTCCCAATATTATTCCTTTGTAGAGACTCTTCTGATAGACTCTTTCCCAAAGAATGAATATCGTGACTTATGCGATTTTCGTGATTATACCGATTCCAATCCTTTATTTCACAATAATATTATTCTTGAGAAAGATCAATTGCTTGGCTTCATTACTTATTGGAGCTTCCCGAAATTTACATATATAGAACACTTTGCTGTAGATAAGTCTATGCAAGGTAAAGGTTACGGGGCTTTTTCTCTTTATTTACTAAAGAATATAGTTGGCAGCCCTATTGTACTCGAAGTGGAGCTTCCTCTTAATACTCAAGCTTCACGACGGGTTAAATTTTACACGCGGCAAGGTTTTAAGCTATGGAATAATTATTATGAACAACCACCTTATCGTCCTGATGATGATTTCTATCCAATGTCGCTTATGGCCTACGGCGACTTGCAAAGTTCTGTTGATTTTAAAGAGGTCCGAGATATTATTTACAAAGAAGTATATAACGCCTGATCTTCTCTAATAAGGAGTCTTGTCTGTATTGCTTGCCCAGTTCTCGAATGTTTTTATAGCCTCGCCATGTAGTAATTGCTGCGAAGTTAGTTTGCGATCGGCGGGACTTAAGGATAATTCGTCATAGATGAAGGAATCATCAAAGTCTATTTCTTTTGCATCAGATTTTGTATTGCCATAATATATTTTATCCAGATGCGCCCAATATATAGCTCCTAGGCACATGGGACATGGTTCGCAAGAGGTATAGATGGTGTGCCCTTCCAAATTAAATGTCTTTAGTTTTTCAGAAGCGCTCCGGATGGCACTGACTTCTGCATGCGCTGTGGGGTCGTTGTTCGCAGTCACTCTATTCACTCCTGTAGACACGATATTGCCATCTTTATCAGCAATTAATGCTCCAAAAGGGCCGCCGCCATTTTTTATATTCTCGTTTGCCAATCGGATGGCTTCTTTCATCAATTCTTCACTCGTCATATTATATTCTATCTTTTTCAGTTGTTGTCTTTTTCTATTCGACGTAACTGCAAAGTTAGTAAAACAATTCTAGTGAACAATAGAATGATTTGATTTTCGTTTGCTAAACTTGTTCTGTCTAGATAGTTGCAGCAGTTAAAATCAAGTCCCTACTTATCCTGTAGCGTTAGAGTGACAATTGATTTGGACGGGAGTTTTACTGTTAACACTTCTTTGTTGAGCTTGGCATCGTTGAAAATCTTTGGCGTTATGGTATTAGGGCTTTCGAACGTGTTATGGTCAGAGATGTTTTTAGAAGTTAATATTTCACCACTGATCCTTTTAGCGTGTATTCCTGGAAGATTGATTACTACCTCTTTTGTATTTTTCAGATCAATGTTCGAAAGAGAAATATGAATGATCCCTTTGCTGTCTTTTGACGCCGTAGCGCTGATTAACGGTAGGGTATAATTATCAACTTTAATACTGTCGCAAGTCACATCGAGAGGTAAGAAGGTTGCATCCTGATGTACACGGTACATCTTAAATACATAGTAGGTAGGAGTCATTATCATTGACTTTCCCTTTGTCAGTACCATTGCCTGTAGCACATTGGCCACTTGCGCAATGTTTGCCATCTTCAAGCGATCCGTGTATTTATGGAATATGTCGAAAGTCAGCGAGGCAACCATTGCATCTCGCATGGTGTTTTGTTGGAACAAATGACCTGCGGTAGTTCCCGGCTCCTCATCCCACCAAGTTCCCCACTCATCCAGCATCAATGATATATGCTTCTCTCTATCGTATTTGTCCATCACTTCGCAATGCTTCTTGATGACGGTTTCGATATCTCTGCATTTACCTAGTGTTGCATAATAATCATTATCCGAGAAATCTGCTGCTCTGCCTTTGTGATTCCAATCTCTGATGGTATAGTAATGTAGAGAAAGTCCATTCATGCGTTCACCTACATTGTTCATCAATACATCTGTCCAGTTATAGTCGTAGTCACTGGCACCGCTGGCTATTTTGAAAAGCTTGTTGCCGCTATAATCCCAGCAGAATTTGGAATAGCGACGGTATAGATCCGAATAGTATTCGGGGCGCATATTGCCCCCGCATCCCCAACTTTCGTTGCCAATGCCTATGTATTTTACTTTCCATGGTTTCTCTCTTCCGTTAGAACGTCTCAAATTCGCCATTGGAGAATCTCCGTCCGATGTCATATACTCGACCCATTTGGCCAACTCTTCTACGCTGCCGCTTCCCACATTTCCACTGACGTATGGTTCGCAACCCAGCATTTCGCATAGATTAAGAAATTCATTTGTACCGAAACTGTTGTCTTCTAATGTACCACCCCAGTTATCGTTCAGCATTTTGGGGCGTTTCTCTTTGGGCCCGATACCATCCATCCAGTGATATTCGTCGGCAAAACATCCACCGGGCCAGCGCAACACGGGTATGTGCAGTTCTTTCAATGCATTGAACACATCAGTTCTATATCCTTTTATGTTGGGAATATCAGCATTTTCTCCAACCCATAGGCCACCATATATACACGAGCCGAGATGCTCGGAAAATTGTCCATAGATTTCTTTGGGAATGATGCGGGTACCTTGATCCGCGTGTATCGTTATTGATGTGTGTTGTGCAATGGCGTATGTTGAGGCCGCTAGTAGCCAACAAAAGGCAATAAGAATCTTTTTCATGTCTATTAATTTTTGATGTAACAAAAATAAAGATAATTATTGAAACTCTATGAAAATTTAGACAATAAAGGAGAAATGCGAAAAGTTTTTTAATAAAAAACAGCATTTGTAACAACTTTGTAATATCCGCTTTTTACCTTTGCAATGAAATGGAATTAATATACTTACAATTTAAAACTTACTTCAATGAACAATTCATTTTTTAGTCGTTTCACGCCTAAAGAACCAAAATTCTTTGATTTGTTGAAACAGCTTTCTGATGTATTGCTTGTAGCTTCTGATCTGCTGACAAAAACCATCTTGTGTGTTGAACAAGAAGAACGGATGGACTATTATCGTAAGATTAAGGAACAAGAACGTAAAGGTGACCAATTATCACATCGAGTTTTCGAGGAATTGAGCACTTCGTTTATTACTCCTTTTGACAGAGAGGATATCCATCTACTTGCTGATTATCTTGATGATGTTATTGATCGCATCAACAGTTGCGCTAAGCGTATCGCAATCTACAATCCTAAGAAAAATGTAAAAGAAGCTTCCGACCTTGCTGATTTAGTGAAAAAAGATGCAGAGTGTATTGCTACGGCAATGGAAGAACTTGAAGCTCTCCGAAAAAATGCCATCCATCTGAAAGCCCGTTGCAAAGAGTTGCATGACCTAGAGAATCAGGCAGATGATGTTTACGAATTGGCTATCATTCATCTCTTTGAAGACGAAAAAGACGGTATCGAAATAATCAAAACTAAAGATATTCTTTACGAGCTAGAGAAAGCTACTGATGCTGGCGAACGTGTAGGGAAGGCTCTGAAGACGATTATCGTGAAATATGCTTAACGCTGCTTAGTTTATGATTATTCTTATTGCAATTATTGTTCTTGGTTTGCTGTTTGATTATATCAACGGCTTCCATGATGCGGCAAATTCTATTGCCACTATTGTCTCTACTAAGGTGCTGACACCTTTTCAGGCTGTACTGTGGGCGGCATTTTTTAATTTTGTGGCATTTTTTATTTCCAAATATTTGATAGGAGATTTCGGTATTGCCAACACGGTGTCTAAGACAGTGTACCAACAATATATCACTTTGCCTATCATATTGGCCGGTGTTATTGCTGCCATTATATGGAATCTGTTTACTTGGTGGCGGGGTATACCTTCTTCCTCCTCTCATACGCTGATAGGTGGTTTCGCCGGTTCGGCCATTATGGCAAACGGTTGGCAAGCCATTCATTCTGCTGTTATTCTTAAGATTGCAGCCTTTATTTTTCTGGCTCCGTTTATCGGTATGCTTATCGCTCTTATTCTTTCATACGTTGTGTTATATACATGTAGGAGGGTATCGCATTTGCGTGCCGAAGTTTGGTTTAAACGTTTGCAATTAGTCTCTTCTGCGTTGTTTAGTACCGGACACGGTCTCAACGATTCGCAAAAAGTGATGGGTATCATTGCTGCCGCTATGATTGCCGCTCACCCGCTGGGTGTCGGTCTAGGAGTTGAAACGATCGACGATGTACCCGATTGGGTTGCTTTTGCCTGCTTCTTGGCTATTTCTGTCGGCACGATGTCCGGTGGTTGGCGTATTGTTAAGACAATGGGCTCGAAAATAACGAAGGTAACGCCTTTTGAAGGTGTCGTTGCCGAAACGGCAGGAGCCATAACCCTCTATATCACCGAGTATCTCAAAATACCTGTCAGTACTACTCATACTATAGCCGGCTCTATTGTTGGTGTGGGTGTCAGCAAGCGTTTATCAGCTGTTCGTTGGGGTATTACCAAGAATTTGATGGTGGCGTGGGTACTTACTATACCTGTTAGTGGTTTGCTGGGCGCAGGAATTTATCTTATTTGTTCGTTATTCTTGTAATATCGAACTAATTAATAGTTAATAAATAGAGATTTATTTTCTATTGTCTTGTGCTTGCTCTATCTTTGTACAATAATTGAAACGGTATGAGAAATTCAGGAAATAAGGCGCCGCGTTTTATGACATTCAAAGTGGCTGAAGAGAAAGGATTGCTTGAACTTCTGATGCAGAAGTTGGAAGGCATTAGTCGGACTAAAGCAAAAGCTATTCTTTCGGGCAACGGTGTTCGAGTTAATGGCAAATTGGAATCGCATTTTGATTTTAAGCTTAGACCGGGCATGACAGTCGAAATCAGTAAACATCGTGACAAATCGGTTGAACATAAAAACCCGTATTATCATATTGTATACGAAGATCGTTGGATCATTGTAATTGATAAGGAACCCAATGTGCTCTCTATGGGTGTGGGTAAGAAAAGCACGAATATTAAAACGTTGCTTGATGACTATCTCTATCAAAGTGGACAAAATTACACCGCTCATGTTGTGCACCGTCTCGACCGCGGGACCTCTGGTCTGATAATTTACGCCAAGTCTGTAGATGTGCAGCAGGATTTGGAACATACTTGGAAAGAAACGATTGTAGATCGTCGCTATATTGCTGTGGTCTGTGGGGAAATACAACCTCTTGATGGTCAGGTGGCTAATTGGCTGATGGAAAATAAGCTCTTTCTGACTTATAGTAGTCCTGTTGATAATGGTGGCAAGTATGCCATTACCGATTATCACACGGTCGAATCAGGCAAACAATATTCGCTTGTTGAACTCAAGTTGCAAACGGGACGTAAGAACCAGATTCGCGTCCACATGCAAGATTTGCAACATCCCGTAGTCGGTGATTTTAAGTATGGCTGCAACGAAAATCCTATTGGGCGATTGGCGCTTCATGCTTTCAGACTTTATTTTTATCACCCTGTTACCCACCAACTCATGCGCTTTGAAACTCCTTATCCGGAGAAGTTCGTACGATTAGTTCGCAAGTAATTGTGAACAAACCGTTTGTCTTTTGCTCATATAACTTTTTTCTCTTATGCATTAAGAGCTCCTATGGGTTCATTACTAAAAGCTTAGGGGAATAACGTAAGTATCACACGTGTGCGACGTACGTCTCACAGCTGTGCGACAAGTGTCTCACACGTGTGATACAGATGTCGCACACGTGTGATACTTCCGAATCTTAATTTTGAACGTCTCATTATGTGAACAACTTATGGGAACAATCAATTACAGCCGTTATCATACGTCCGTTTTCAAATAAAAGCAAAGGCCATATCATTAGGCAAATATTGAAAATGACAACGATGAAGTTCTTAAAAGCATGCAAGGAGTTTGATAAAATATCGATGCCAATGTAGGTGAATATAAAATCAATTGTCAAGAAGTTTTCAGATTTATTTGCCCGTCGCCTTTTGTAGGGAATGAGGTGCTTATCAAAAAAAGTGAAGCATACTCGTTTGGTATAAACGGCTCATCAGCTATCTGTAAACTATCATTTAGACTCGTTCTAAGCAGAGGTCAGCCGAAAATAAGGTGTCTACAATATGCTCTCGAGCCGATTTTTGGACCTCTTTTCGCTGGCGTTGTATACGGTGCATCATTAACCTGTTGTGTGATAGTGCGTAATGGTGTCATACGGAGGTGGCAAAGGTGCTAATGATAAATCTTTTGAAATATGTATCCTTAGTCATTTCAGTCCTGACCGTTCCGTTGGTATGGTTACTATTTGTAAAGTATAAAGATTGAATTGTCCCTATTATCCTAATCGCTGTTCGGAGGATTATCTCAAAGAACTTCAATTCTTTGTTCCATTGATGCGATAATAATTTTTATGCATACTTCTCCTACTTTTATTGGTGGCCCCTTTGGCTCTAGCATCTTTTCTACTTTTTATGTTTAAGTCCTCCCCCTATTACAAACCCGAATGATACATTGAAGGTATTATATCCTGCTCTTGAAAATTGGGCTCCACAACTCAAACGAATATGACGGAATAACTCTACGCCCACTCTTGGAGTAAAGGCAATGCTCCATCCGTTTGTTTCTATATATGAACCTCCCACCACATCATTCCATGCTAAACCGACACCTATTCCAGCATAAGGATTAAAGTTAGTTCCTTGCCTAAAATTGTAATCTCCGATAATTCCTATAATTGATGTCCGATTGTTCTGGCTATATTCAGATTCGAAATTTCTTTGTGCACTGTTTATCTCTAAGAAAATACCACTATCCCAAGGAGTGTTATTAATATTGTACCGGAGTTCGCCTCCTATTTTTGCTCCGTTGTCTGACGTACCGCCATGATAACCACCCAAAGGAAGACTGAGCCCGGCATAAAAACCGCCTTCTATTTGGTGTACAGGCCGCGTTTGCGCATACACAATTTGTATAGGTAGGAACAAAATAAGTAGGAAAAATAATCTTTTCATATTTCATTGATTTTTTATTAATTATCCTTTGTAATACGTACTGCAAGCCATCGGTCATTGTATTTAATTGCCCCATAAACAGATCCCCTATGAAGTTTAACATCACGACCTCCATTATAACCTAAACGAAAATGTATTAAACTGATTAACGGAAACTGTGTGACAATATATAACAAAAGTCTTGAACCTGCAAGAAAGAAAATAGAAATATCATTTGTCAGCCACGTATGCTGCCTCAGTAACTTTCTAAGAAATGGCAACAGACTCAGGATTTTGGTAATAATATATAAGGCCGATTTAAAAGACAACAGGTGTTAAAAAGCGAGGCAATGCAGATATTTTCTATTTTGCATGTCACATCTCAGTTTTTTTATGTCTACTTATTGAATATGAACAAAAGGATTTCGAAATAGAAGCCAAACGAATTCGTCCTGTTGTGCGAATTTAAGAATATATAAAAAATAAAGCTGCTCTGTTACTCTAAGGATGGCTTCATTTTTTCTTATGGGATCTACTGAGGTTTGGATTTCGAGGGTGGGCTTGCTCTCCAGTGAAATACTATGATGACGCCAATGGAAATTTAACAAAAGATTTAAACAAAGGGATTAGCAATATTGCTTACAATTCATTAAATTTGCCGATGACACAGATGATCTCATAACCATATTATCACTGATTTATAAATCAAATTGGGATTTTACCAGAAGGGAAAGGATGGCAAAATAGTTCCATATTAAAAATAACAATTATGAACCCTATTAAAATAACTTTACTTGCACTAGAAGCTTGGATAGTATTGACAATTTTATATGTGCGCTATTTTGTAGAGGACGTTTCAGAAGAACCATTTGTGGTGCAGTAGATTCTTTCTATTTGCTCCCGCTAGTTTGCATTATTACTTTTGTCACAAGTCTATTTTTTTACCGTTCATGGATAAGTAACAATAGAATAAAATTTGCAATATCCTCATTAATTTTAATTGCTTGGTATCTTCTTTTCCTCTATAACAAATTATTCTCTTGCCCTTATTTATAGGGTGACTCATTAGAATCCAACAGAATTTGATCAGCATTAAAAACAAATATTCGACACGAATCATATAAACGCAATAACTCATATTCTACTAAAATGATAAATACAATAAAAAAAACCTATTCAGATATTATTCTTAAAAAAAGAATATTAAAAATAAAAACAGAGATGAGAAAGATCATAACTTCTTTATGCAAAGAAAAATTTTGGATAGACTGGTATGGAGCTTATGAAATAAATCCTAAAAATTTGGTCTATTGGATATGTGTTGAATCTGACAACCAAAGGGATCTTTTAAAATCTAACATTGAACTGCAAAAAGAATTAAAGGATTTGCTCGTAAAACAAAATTATCCATACGATGCTATCAAACATATTAAAATTAATATTGAATCACAAGAAACCGTTGATCGAGAATCGGAAGGAAGTTGGTATTATCATTTTAAATAAAAGTATAACAAATTAATGACAGTGGCATTAGCTAGTCAAGACGGAAGATTCTGGAGAAGCTGTAAGGCTTTCCTCTTCGATGGATTTCAAGGACGGGGTCCACTCTCTGGTGGAATACTATTATGACGCTAATGGAAATCAAACTCGGACACTTCTCACTCTACAACCAATATTTAATTACTAAAAATCGATATTATGAAAAAATACATGGCAATATTAGGATTATTAATGGTTCTCAATTCTACTATCTTTGGGCAAGAAAAAAGAATCAAGCTTGAGATTATTGATTGTATCTCAACGAAGACTAACATAAGTTTTAGTCTTGCAATTAAGAATATATCGAATCAGCCAATTGTAATTTACATACCGAAGCAAGATGATATTTGTTACGGACTTATAAAGATAACTATTGTTGATATGCAGAATGATAAGGTACATGAATTTTATCCATGTACTTTTAATGCCGCTGATTTAGACTGCATTACTCTCGACTGTCATAATACCTTGTTTTTAAAACCTAATGAAACGTTTATTCAGAAATTTAAATTACATAAGAAACATATTTATTCGCACTTAAAAAGAGGGAAAAGTTATAAACTTTTTGTGGAATGGTATTTGAAAGACATTTGTTTTAAAACTAATTTAAAAAATCTGCTTCAAGAAAATGTTAGCTCAAATAAAATTGACTTCCGGAATTAATAGAAACATATAATGCTTCGGAAAAGGTACGAGAATGTGTCTATTTTTACACTTTTGCTCTCCATCATTTTCTATTATTAACCCTTAACACTTACGACAAGGAAGGCAACGTGATGAATCTGACGCGCCTTGGTGCCATGGGAACCACCACTTTCGGCATCATAGACAATCTGTCGATGAATTGCAGCGGCAATCAGCTGGTTAAAGCGGAAGATTCGGGAGAGACTGTCAGTCTTTCCGCTTCGATGGATTTTAAGGACGGGGCACACTCTCCGGTGGAATACTATTATGACACCAATGGAAATTTAACAAAAGATTTGAACAAAGGAATTAGCAATATTGCTTACAATTCATTACATTTGCCGATGACGCTGGCGATAGCCAATTCTTCAGGTTCGGCGACCAACACATACATGTATTCGGCCGACGGAAGAAAGTTGAAGACGGTGCAGCAATGGAACGGTGGCAGCAAACAAACGGATTACTGTGGAAATATGATCTAAGAAAACGGCACATTGAAAAGGATATTGACAGGTGGAGGCTACATCGAAGGAGGCGCTTACTACTTCTATGTGAAGGATCACGAGGGCAACAACCGCGTGGTGGCGGATGTCGGCGGTACGGCCGTACAGTCCCCCACTATTTCCTTTCGGTATGTCGTATGCGGAGGGTAATGCCACGAGCAATCAACCTTACCGATACAACGGAAAGGAGCTTGACACCGAAAGGGGACTGAACTGGTACGATTGCGGAGCCAGATTCTATGATCCCAATTGCAAGATGGACGAGTGTCGATCCACTGGCGGAGAAGTGTTACTCTATTTCGCCGTATGCTTATTGTGCGGGGAATCCGGTGAGGTATGTGGATATTAAAGGACAATGGATAAAAGACGCAACTGGAGCAAGAGTTGAGGTGACGTACAATGAAAATGGTTCACTGTCATTCTCAAGAAATGCAGATGTAAATACTATCAGAATGGCTAACGCAATGAACCTTACCAAATCGGGAAGATCAATGTTAAAATTCGTGGATAATTCATCAATTGGAACAAGAATGATAATTTCGCCTAATTCTAAAGAAGGGGATAAAACATTTTCAATAAATGGAGAAACAGTTCAAGGCAATTTCAATAAAGATGATAATTATGGAAAAGTAGTAAATAAAGATGGAACATTTGGTATTAAAGAAGCAACTATTACTGTTTACGAAGGTACTTTAAAAGAGAATATAAAAGAAGGTTCAGGTTCGAAACTTACTGGACTGACTTTGGATCAAGCAATTGGTGCTGTGGCGGGTCATGAAACTGTTCATGCTACAAATAAAGGAGAAATAGACAAAGATTTAAAAGCTGAGAGTTCAGGAACTAACCGAACAGATGGAGAAATTAAGCCTAATAACGTTGAACAGAAAATCATTGATGAATCTAAAAAACAAAATAATCCATAATTATGAAAAAAAATATCTATTTGGTTCTTGGATTTTCTTTTCTTGTTTTTGCTAGTTTGTTTGCTAAGACACCTAAACAAAATCCATTTCAACTGGTTGATGTTCCTGATAGCATATATTTAAAACTTGAAAGTGCATATAAATCAATCACTGGTTTTGATAATGTCAATGCTGGCAGGAATGTTCGTAATCTGACGAACAGAAAAAATATCGTTTTTAAGAATGATTTGTATTCTTTTAAAGGACAAGGACCCCACTTTCCAAGATGCATTTTTATCTTCAAGAACCCTAATATTTACATATTTAGAAGTATTGGAGCTTTCGATTTTACTGGAATTTTAACCGAATATTTAGAATGTATTAAGTTTTTGGAGTTAACAGAAACCGAAAGAGTGTTATATCTTAAATCGATTGCAAGTTATTTGGAAAGTGAATCTGGACTAACATATGGAGCTGAAACTAAAAAGTCAAAAAAACGGTAACGCATCAGATGTGGCGATAGTCAATTATCTTTTGATTACCAATAGTGGATAATATATTAATTTTGACATTGATAATTAGGATTAACTGAATAACTATAATATATGAAGGCCATTCGTTTTTTATTTTTAATAGCGTTACCTTTTTTAATAAATGTGGCTACAACCGCACAAGAGATGGGGAAGTTATATACATATTTAATTAATGATTATTACAAAGAACTACGTAATAAAGGTCTTTTATCAAAACACGATATTTTATATTTTACATGTGGATTATGTAATCATTGGCAGGGTAAATGTTTCGATTATGAAGCTGAATTAAAAAATGATAAAATTCAATTTGCATTACCTATGGTTGATAAGGATCATCGTAAAGCTTCATTTTATAAACTTTCTCTTCCAGAATTAAAGAACCAATTTATAATAATTGATATCGGTATCTATAGCATGATATATGACGATATTGAGAACAAAATTATTTATTGCGGAGCAAAACAATATATTTTTAAATATGATAAAAGAATCTCTAAATATGTTTTTAGTACGAAAAAGGAATATGGTATATAATAAATTTAAACGAGTATGTATACTATGATTGTTCTGAGAGATTAAATAATCGACTCCTTTTTACTTCTCTTATCTCGGGGGAGGGTATTATTTACTATTTAAATATCCATTTAACAAGAAATGAAGATGAAAGATGAATATGCATATAAAAGATCATTGGTATTCTCTATTTGCTATGTGGGATTTGCAACAATAGCACTTTTTCGATGTACCCAGAATCACTTTTACACGGAGATTGGGCTTTTATAAGTGTATTTATTACCTTTCCTGTGTCAATACTCAGTTTTGGAGTAATATATGGTGGAGCTTAAAACTCACAATTAATTATTCTAGTTATTCAAATAGTAATGTTTTTATTGACATGGTATTTGTTGTACAGATCTTTTAAAAGGTAAAAACTATCAAATTAGAATAGTCAAATATAATTGCGGGTTCTCTGTTATACGAATTTGAGAATCTATAAAAATGAAGCCTCTCTGTTACTCTAAGAATGGCTTCATTTTTTCTTGTGGAGTGTGCTGAGGTCTGGATTCCGAGGGCAGGCTTGCTTTTCGGTGGAATACTATGATGATGTACATATAATAAAATATTTGAACAAAAGAGTTAGCGATATTGCTTATAATTTATTAAATTTGCCGATAACGTTGTCGACGCACGAAAGTTGGAGGCGTTCTAGCAATGGAAGAAGCAATCACTCCTACCGATTTAATGGGAACAGAGAAGGAGCTGAACTGGTACGATTACGGAGTCATGTCCTATGACCCCGCGATTACTAGATGGAAGGCACAAGTTGATTGAAGAGAAAAAACCATGGATTTATAAAAGATAAGTTGTTTAACTGTGATTAAAAAATATAGAATGTATGAAAAAGGTATTTATGATAATAGGGTTACTATTCTTATTTATTTTAAAGATCGAATCCCAAGAAAGTCTATTATCTCTTAACCTTTTATCTGTTCGTTCAATTAGAAACGAAATTAAAATAAAATTTGAATTTTGTAACCGATCTGATAAAGACATGGCTGTATATGTTCCAAACTATTTAGATATTTGTAGGAATATATTCACAATAAAATTCATTTCAAATAAAGATTCTACTATACATATTTATTACCCTTGTAATTGGGTTGCTGATTTGAAACCTATTAAATTGAATTGTAGGAATTGTGTAGTATTGTCTCCTATGGGAAAGAAAGTAATTAGCATGAAACTATTGAAGAAGAACTTTTCACCTTATTTAAAAGGCTATAATTTATATAGGGTCTTATTAGAAATCCGCTTAAACGAAGTAAATATTGAATCTATCTTTAATAATTATTTTCATGATGACATAATATCAAATTCTCTAATATATAGAAATGCTAGTATCCGTTAAATTGATAAATACTTTTGCCATATATGTAAGCCGTATAGCCCATTGATAGTAAGATAGGATTAAAGGGATTTTTGGTTTCAGCTTTCTAAGAAATGGCAATAGAATCAGAATTTTGATAATAAGATATAAGGTCTATTTAAAAGATAACAGGTGTTAAAAAGCGAGCCAATGCCGATATTTTCTATTTTTGCATGTAACATTATAGTTTTTTCTGTGTCTACTTACTGAATATGGAACAAAAGGATTTCGAAATAGAAGCCAAACGAATTCGTCCTCTGTTGTATCGGCAAGCATTGCATTATTTGAATAATAGTGATGATGCAGATGATGTCGCTCAAGAGGTGCTTATAAAACTGTGGTCTATACGTCGGCAGTTGGAAGAATACCGTTCGGTAGAAGCTTTGGCTTTGGTTATAACGAAACACTTGTGTTTCAATCGGCTTAGAAAAGTCACCTATCCGATGTGTGATTGGAGCAAAGAGAATATTACGGATGAAATAACGCCTGAAGATGTTTATATTACCAAAGAGGAGGCCGGACGTATTGAGAAAATGATGAAGACTCTTCCTGATATTCAACAGGCGACTCTGAGGATGAAACATATTGATGGATTGGAGGTAGCCGAAATAGCCCGTATAATAGGCAGCAGTGAAGTGGCGGTACGTACGAATTTGTCGCGGGCACGGAAAAAAATGATGAACTATTTTGGTATTAATAAATAGGAAGCTATGATGTATATTAACAAACAAAATGCAGAAGAATGGATTGGGAAGTTTCTTGAAGGAGAAACCGATAATGAGGAGGAACAAGCTCTTTACAAGTTCTTCTGTTCGGATAATATTCCTCGGCGATTGAAGAAATACAAACCAATGTTTGATTGGTATGCCAATGGTATGCAGGAATCCTATTTACCGCCTCGGCGTATTTTTTGGAAACGTGGGTTCATCTCTCGGATAAGTGTGGCGGCATCTTTGGTTTTGGCTTGTGGTGTTGGAATGGGCTTCTATAGACATTATCAAAAAATGCAGGTGGAGTATGAGTGCTATGAAGGTAGTTATATTATTCGTAATGGTGAAAAGATTTCTGATGTGAAACAGATATTGCCTGAATTGCAAAAGACCACTCGAATGGCACAGCAGCATGAAAAAGAGGTCGATAGGACACTGAAGATGACTCCCGATGAATATGTGAAAGGGCTAAAGTCCGATTGTGCTAAACAAAAAGGGCAGCAAGAAGAGCTGCCGGTGATTTAGAAAACGATAAGTGAAATATTTAATAATGAACAGCAATGAAAAGGAAACATTTATTAATGGCTTTTTTGTCAGTGTTACTGATAAATGTGTGGAGTTGTGTTCCCGCAGCTGCCCAAAATAATATTGATAGATTGGTAAAAGAACTAGAGGACAAAGGGGTAGATGTTAATACGGTTGTTAAGCGCAACGCTAAGACTAAGCAGGTCTATACGATGATTAAAACGTTGAATTTCTATAGTAAAGATGGCAACTATGCCCGTCAATTGCAGAAAGCATTTGATAAGGATAGCGAAAATGCCTCGAGCGTTAATACTGACCGACGTAATACTTATAGGAATACGGTGCTTAGTTTTAAATTAGGTAAAAAGACTCTTCTTTATAATCTGATAATACGGGGAAAAGAGTCGCAACCTCAGGTTATGGTAAGTATTATTTCCCGAGATAAATCGATACCTCAGGATGATGATCATTCGTCGATCCTTTTTGGAGGGAAATTGATGGATGTACCGGGCATGTCCTCATTCAAATGGGATGGCAAAGAATTGGAAGCGTTAAACAATATTGATCGGGATGTCTCGGGGCTTCAGGTCTTGAAGAATTATGACTGGTCGTCTTTCAAAGAACAGATGAAGAATGTTGAGAAAGAAATGAAAGGAATGGATATGCGAATGCAGAAGATCGGTAAAGGTTTGAAAGATTTTAGCGTCGATATTGATGACCAAGATGCAGTGATATTGAATGACGGTAGTAAAATAGTAACCCGTAAAAAGTAAAAAATAAAACTCTCTCTCTTAAAAGAAATACCCGACTCTATACAGTGATGTATTAGTCGGGTATTTAAATTATGTATTGTAATATTTAATGCTTTTCCAGTATTCTTTCGGCATGATATGATGATCTTACCAATGGAGCACTTTCTACATCGGTGAATCCTTTTTGTAGCGCTGTTTGTTTGTAGGCTTCGAATTGTTGAGGTGTTATGTAAGCCGCTACGGGATAATGTTTGTGTGATGGCTGCAAATATTGTCCGATAGTGATGATACGGCAATCTATCGAGATCAGATCATCCATCAATTGTTCTACTTCTTGCACCGTTTCTCCCAATCCTACCATTATTCCAGTCTTTGCCCTGCTTCCTTTCTCACTGATTCGTTTGAGGACTTTAAGGCTCGTTTGATAGGTTGCTACACTTCGTACTTGAGGAGTCAGTCTTTCTACTGTTTCCATATTGTGAGAGATCACTTCCGGTTGAGCGTCGATTATCTGATCTACTAATTCCATGCGTCCTTGAAAATCGGGGATCAGCACTTCTATTTTAGTTTCAGGACTCTGCTTTTTTATTTCTTGGATAGTCTTCACCCAATGGCTGGCCCCCAGATCGGGCAAGTCATCGCGATCTACCGAGGTGATGACAGCATATTTCAGTTGCATCTGCTTCACTGATTCGGCAACGTGTTGCGGTTCATCTTCATCCAATGGTAGAGGATGTCCTGATTTTGTATTACAGAATTTACAGCAGCGCGTACAAATATCTCCTCCTATCATGATACTTGCGGTACCGCGGCTCCAACATTCTCCTTGGTTTGGACAACGGCCACTGCTGCATATTGTATGCAGTTTGTTAGTAGAAACGATATGATGAGTTTGCGCCGAACGTTCGGTAGCTCCTATTTTAATCTTTAGCCAATCTGGTTTGCGTACCCTTTCCATTATTTCAAATTGCTGTCAAAGAAGTTAGTAATGCTAGAATATAAATGACAACGGGTATTGCCTCCGTAGATGCTGTGATTCCTATTGTTGTATGGTATGGCATAGAAGGGTATGCCAAGTTGTACCAATTGTTCCATGTATTCGGCAGTGTTCTGATAGTGTACATTGTCATCGGCAAGGCCGTGTATCAGCAATAAATTGCCGTGCAGCTTATCGGCTCTCTCTATGGCGGAAGTAGAACGATAGCCTTCGCCATTTTCTTTTGGAGTACGCATATAGCGTTCGGTGTATACCGTGTCGTAAAAACGATAGTCCGTTACCGGAGCAACAGCTACGCCAGCCTTAAATACAGGTGTACCTTCACTCATACTCATTAAAGTCATATATCCACCATAGCTCCAGCCCCAAATACCTATTTTGTCTTTGTCAACATAAGATTGTTGTGCCATGTATTGTGCTGTAGCAACTTGGTCTTGAGCCTCTTTTACTCCAATGTTCATATAAGTACATTTCTCAAACTCTTCTCCTCGGCCTCCGGTTCCTCTGCCGTCGACACATACTAGTATGTACCCGCGAGACGCCATATAAGTTTCCCACGAAATGCCGAATTGATTTTTTACCTCTTGCGAACCGGGGCCACTGTATTGATACAATATGACCGGATATTTGTGAGATTCGTCAAAGTTGGTCGGTTTCATCATCCATCCATTCAGCTTGGTGCCTCTTGCTGTAGTAAAAGAGAAGAACTCTTTGTGCGGAATGGCATACTCTGCCATTGTTTGTTTCAGCTCTTCGTTTGTCTCTATCGTTTTTAAAACTTTACCGTTATTGTCGTTTATAGTAACGATGGGAGGGGTAGTGACATTTGAGAAGATGTTGATATAAAATTGAGCGTCTTTGCTGAAAATGGCACTATTGGTTCCTTCTTTTTGGCTTAACTTCGTTTGACGTCCTTTCAGGTCGACTTTACAAACATAAGAACAAAGCGGATTTCCTTCATTGGAAAGATAATAGAATACTTTTTCTTTGGCATTGTAACCTAATAAATCGCTTACTTCTATAGAGCCCGATGTGAGTTTCTTTATTAATTCACCATTTAAATTGTACCAATACAAATGGCTGTGTCCGTCACGCTCACTTTTCAGGCAGAAGTTGTCATCAATAAATTGCATATCCAAGTACTCTTCTTCTTGAATATAATATTTATCGTCATCGCGTAGCGCCAACTTGCAAATGGTACTTTTGGGGTCTGCCATATATAGATCCATTCTGTTTTGATGCATATTTAGAGTAACCACTGCTAATTTGTTGGGATCGTTAGTGAACTCGATACGGGGAATGTATCCGCCTGCATCAAGTGGTAATTGCAATGTACGGATTACCTTGGACTGGATATTGAAAGCACAAACCGAAACTTTCGAATTGGGATAGCCCGCTTTTGGATATTTGTAAACGTATTCTCCAGGATAATCGGCAAATTGATCGAAGGTGGGGTTTGAACCTTTGTACATCGGGAAGCTGTAAGTAGGAACCTCCGATTCATCGAAGCGAATAAAGGCGAGAATTTTGTTGTCCGCACTGAAACTAAGAGCGGTTGTCATCGAAAACTCTTCTTCGTAGACCCAATCGGCAAGACCATTGATGATTGAATTTCGTTTTCCATCTTTTGTTACCTGGCTTTCACTATTATTATAGAGTCGTTTGACCAGAAAGATGTTATTGTCGCGTACGAAAGCTACCATATTTCCATCGGGAGAGAATACCGGCGACTGTTGTGGACCTCCGTCTGAGAGCTTCTCTATTTTGTTGCGGGTTGTAACGCCATCCGCATTTTTATTGAGTTGATATAAATAAAAGTCGGCTGTAAAAGAACGGCGATAAATGCGTTTTTTGTTTGTGGCGATTAATAAGGTGGAGCCATCTGGCGAAAAACTATAGCTGTCGAAGTTCTTGAACGGGCAATCGCGTGCTGTCGAGACGTCAAAGAGAACTTCGACCTGCTGTCCTGTTCGAAACGAATATTTGATAATTTTAGTACCATCTTCGTTCATTTGAGTGTAAAATTCTCCTTCGTTCATCGGCATTACATTGTGTACCGTTTTAGGATAGAATTTACCATTTACAACCTCTTTGAGATCCAGAGATTTAGTGCCTTGTGCTCCTATAAATGACATATAGCAAGTGCACAAAAGCAAAAGTATGCCAAACTTTTTCATATTTATACCAAATTGTTAGTATTGATTTAGTAGGCAAAGATAGTGTAAGCAGTTCTCATATACAAAAATCATTCGGTTTATTTAGTTGAATACGACTATCTTTTTATTGACTTGCGTTGATGAAATATTCGATATGTATCATCTACTTAGATTTTTACAATTTGCGAAACATCAATATAATGTCTATATTTGCATATTGCTAGAATCGTATTAATAGAAACCTACTAAATGTTTATTTCGGAAGAAACAAAGAAATTTATTCTTGATCACATTGATGACGATGTATTTACATTGGGCTTCCATGCTTCGCGCTATCCCGAAATAGACATGCCTACTGTTGTGGTTCAGATAGAAGGTCGACAAAAGGCAAAAAACAAATTGCCTTCGTGGTATAGTAATCCCGATGTGATATATCCACCGCATTTAGCTTTGGAACAATGCTCCAGTGAGTTGACCGCTGAATATAAAGCAAAACTTATAGGTGGCAATACATTGATAGACTTAACCGGGGGATTGGGTGTGGATAGTTCTTGTTTTGCCAAACAGTTTGATCGTGTCGTATATGTCGAACGTCAAGAGAAATTGTGCCAGCTGGCAGCTCATAATTTCGAGGCATTGGGATTGCATAATATAGAGACGGTGAATGCAGATGCTCTTGACTATTTACAGAAAATGAATCCGGTAGATGTTATTTATGTAGATCCGGCGCGTAGAAATAGTCAGGGTGGAAAGGTATTTGCCGTTAGCGATTGTGAGCCTAATATAGTAGGCATTCATGATCTGCTTTTTTCTAAAGCCCGTAGAATCTTAGTTAAGCTTTCGCCCATGCTTGATGTATATGCTGCCATGCAGCAATTGAAATATCCCTCGCAAGTGCATATCGTTTCTGTAGGTGGAGAGTGTAAAGAATTGTTGTTGCTACTTGATCGGAATAACTGCGATTC
This sequence comes from uncultured Bacteroides sp., assembly GCA_963676865.2. Taxonomy (GTDB): domain Bacteria; phylum Bacteroidota; class Bacteroidia; order Bacteroidales; family Bacteroidaceae; genus JAAYUD01. Next base: position 1,785,930 of record CAXXSS010000001.1, read on the forward strand.
AGTTTCTATTCATTGTATGAATCTAAATAAGAACTCTTCTCAGTCATTTGTATTTCGCAGGGATGAAGAAATATCGTCTACTTGTCGTTTCGCTTCAAATTTAAATCATTATTTATATGAGCCCAATGCATCTGTACTTAAAGCAGGAGCTTTTAAAGTATTGTCCGTGCGATTTGGAATAGAAAAACTTCATCCCAATAGTCATTTATATACGTCCGACAAATTGATACCCGATTTCCCCGGCAAGATATTCGGAGTCTGTGGGTATAGCTCTTTTAACAAGAAAGATTTGAGCTTATTCCTTAAAAATATGAAGAAAGCGAATATCTGTGTTCGCAACTTCCCTTTATCAGCTGCCGAGCTTCACAAGCGTTTCCATCTTTCGGACGGTGGTAATGACTTTCTATATGCAACGACACTCCAAAATGGTCAGCATGTGATCATTCGAGGAGAAAAACTGTAATGCCTTTTTGCTCCAAAAGGCGAGGGATATGTTCATGAATGATTTTGTCGGTTTGCCAAGAAACCCTAATTCTACTTGCAATTAGTCGAACGGAAATTCAATCAATAGTTTGCTGTAGGAAATATTCTGAAGGTGTTTTTCCTGTATATTGTTTGAAATTCCTAAAAGCTGTGGCTCGTGAACGGAAGTCTGCATCATAGAAAGCGTCTTGATAGTTGGCAGATTCTTTGGTCTGGATGGGCCGAATAAAGTCCTCAATACGCAATGTATTATACCAATATAAATATGGCACACATTTTTAGTGGACAATAAAGAAGTGGACTTATAAGAGTCTGTATTCTATAGAAATCATTCGCCCAGATGCTAATCTTTGTTTTGAAAGAAGATGGCATCGGGGCGAAAATCTTTTTTACAGTTTTTGTGGGAACGGTTGATTCATTATCATTATGACTTAGACCGTTTATTTATAACTATATTTATTTATTCTTCTGCGCCTTTCATTTTTTCTTTGTATCTTTGCTCCAAATATATATTAGCAAAGTATGTCTGTAATAATCAAAAAGGTCTCTACAAAGCGGGAGCTAAAGAAATTTATCCGCTTCAATTATTTCATGTATAAGGATAACCCATATTCGGTGCCCGATTTGTTTGATGATATGCTCAATACTTTCAATAAGAAAAAGAATGCAGCTTTTGAATTTTGCGAGGCCGATTATTTCTTGGCATATAGAGATGGAAAGATTGTGGGCCGGGTTGCAGCTATTATAAATAATAGAGCAAACGAAAAATGGAATAAAAAAACGACTCGTTTCGGTTGGATTGATTTTATCGATGATATAGAGGTTTCGAAAGCATTGATAGATACTGTAGAACAATGGGGACGCGAACGTGGAATGGATAACGTTCAAGGACCGCTTGGCTTTACTGATTTTGATGCTGAAGGTATGTTGGTCGAAGGTTATGATCAATTAAGTACAATCGCCACCATATATAATTACCCTTATTATGTGGATCACATGGCCAAGTTGGGCTTTGAAAAAGATGCCGATTGGGTAGAGTACAAAATATATATTCCCGACGCGATTCCCGAAAAGCATAAGCGTATTTCGGAAATAGTGATGAAGAAATATGGTTTGCATATCACAAAATATACTTCTGCGAAAAAAGTTTCAAGAGAATATGGAGAGACTATCTTTGAACTAATGAATGAGGCTTATAGCCCTCTTTATGGTTATTCTCCGCTAACTCCCAGACAGATTAAGCAATACGTAAAGATGTATTTGCATATTGTTGATCTGCGTATGTTGACCTTGATTACCAAAGATGACGGTACTTTAGTGGGAGTGGGTATATCAATGCCTTCGCTTGCTAGGGCTTTGCAGAAAGCCCATGGGCGGTTACTGCCTTTCGGTTGGTATCATTTGTTGAAATCGCTTTTTATTAAACATGCTAAAGTGTTGGAATTGTTGCTTATCGCTGTAAAGCCTGAATATCAAAATAAAGGCGTCAATGCATTATTGTTCTATGATTTGATACCAGTCTATCAGAAGATGGGCTTTATATATGCTGAAAGTAATCCCGAACTAGAGTTGAATGGTAAAGTTCAGTCCCAATGGGAGTATTTTAAATGTGAACAGCACAAACGTCGTCGCGCTTTTATCAGGAGCATTAAATAAAATATGGAAGAAAATATCATTGAGGAAAACGAATTCAAGACAAATTATACTGATGACAGTATAAAGCATCTGAGTGATATGGAACATGTCCGTACGAGGCCGGGTATGTATATCGGTCGTTTAGGGGACGGTTCTCATCCTGAAGATGGTATTTATGTCTTATTAAAAGAGGTTATAGATAATAGTATCGATGAATTCCGAATGGGATTCGGCAAACGGCTTGAAATTGATCTTGAGGACAATTTGCGGGTTAGTGTGAGGGACTATGGTAGAGGAATTCCACAAGGGGCACTTGTTGAGGCCGTCAGTGTGCTTAATACGGGAGCCAAGTATGACAATGCCGTTTTCAAGAAAAGCGTTGGACTGAATGGAGTTGGTGCCAAGGCTGTCAATGCTTTGAGTTCTTTTTTCGAAGTTCGCAGTTATCGTGATGGTAAAGTGAGGATAATTACTTTTGCCAAAGGACTACTGCAGTCCGACGAGACGAAAGAGACCGATGAGGAAGATGGAACCTATATGTTTTTTGAACCGGATAAAACCTTGTTTGTGAATTACTCGTTTCAGTCAGAATTCATCGAAACGAAGCTTCGAAATTATACATATCTTAATACCGGGCTTTCTATCATATTCAATGGACAACGCATTGTCTCTAGAAATGGTTTGGAAGATTTGCTCAATGATAATATGACTTCGCCGGGATTATATCCTATTATTCATTTCAAGAACGATGACATTGAGATTGCTTTTACCCATACCAATCAATATGGTGAGGAATACTATTCTTTCGTTAATGGACAGAATACTACTCAGGGCGGTACACATTTGTCAGCTTTTAAAGAACATGTGGCTCACACAATCAAAGATTTTTATAATAAAAACTTCGAATTTAATGATATTCGAAACGGTATTGTAGGTGCTATTGCCATCAATGTGGAGGATCCTATTTTTGAAAGTCAGACAAAGATAAAGCTTGGTTCTAATACTATATCTCTTAAAAAGGATGCGATTTCGGTAAACAAATTCGTAGGTAATTTTATCCAAGAGCAATTGGATAATTTCCTCCACAAAAACTCCGATATTGCTGAAGTGATGCTCCAGAAAGTTCAAGAATCGGAGAAAGAACGCAAAGCAATTGCCGGTGTGACGAAATTGGCTCGAGAGCGAGCTAAAAAAGCCAATCTTCATAATAAGAAATTACGCGATTGCCGTATTCATCTGAATGATTCTAAAGGAGATCGTCAGGAGGAGTCGTGTATCTTTATTACCGAGGGTGATTCGGCGAGTGGTTCTATTACAAAGAGCCGTGATGTCAATACTCAGGCGGTATTTAGTTTGCGTGGTAAACCTCTTAATTCATTCGGGTTGACTAAGAAGGTAGTCTATGAAAATGAGGAATTCAATTTGTTGCAGGCTGCACTTAATATAGAAGATGGTATTGAGGCCCTTAGATACAATAAAGTAATCGTTGCAACTGATGCCGATGTCGATGGCATGCATATTCGGCTGTTAATGATCACTTTTTTCTTGCAGTTCTTTCCCGATTTGATAAAGAAAGGGCATGTCTATATTCTTCAGACACCATTATTTAGAGTCCGGAATAAGAAAGAAACTCGCTACTGTTATTCTGAGGAAGAGAGAGTAAATGCTATAAGAGCATTAAAACCTTCGCCTGAAATCACTCGATTCAAAGGATTGGGAGAAATATCTCCAGAAGAGTTTGTGCATTTTATAGGCAAAGACATACGCCTTGATCAGGTCAAGTTGCGCAAAACAGATGCGGTGAAAGATCTATTGGCTTTCTATATGGGCAAGAACACGATGGAACGTCAGAATTTCATCATTGATAATTTGGTAATAGAAGAGGATAGACCGGAGAATTTAATTAGTGAGATAGCATAACTTAAATAAACGATGGAAAGAAAAGCAATATTCCCAGGAACGTTCGATCCTTTTACTATCGGACATTTTTCGATAGTGAAGCGGACTTTGACTTTCATGGACGAAGTGATTGTCAGCATTGGGATTAATGACCAAAAGAATACTTACTTTCCATTGGAAAAGCGAGTTGATATTATTCGGAAACTGTATCGTGATGAGCCGCGTGTCAGAGTTGAATCTTACGAAGGTTTGACAATGGATTTTGCACAACAGATTGGGGCAAGCTTTATTATAAGGGGCATCCGTACAGTGAGTGATTTTGAATATGAAGAAACCATTGCCGATGTCAATCGTAAGCTGTCGGGTATTGAGACGATTTTATTGTTTACCGAACCGGAATTGACTTGCGTCAGTTCTACTATTGTCAGAGAATTATTAATGTACCATAAGGATATCAGCCGGTTTATTCCGGAAGGAATGGAAATTTAAAAAGAAATAATGAGAAAACTAATCACCGTATGTCTTTTGACATTTGTTACTGTTGCCTGTGTTACGGCCCAGGACTTTAATAAAGATGCTATTCGGAAATTGCAGATTGCCGAAATGGCGATAAATAATCTGTATGTGAATAAAATAAATGAGAATAAACTTGTGGAGGATGCCATAGAGGGTATGCTGTCAAAGCTAGATCCTCATTCCACTTATTCGAATGCAGAAGAAGTGAAGCTGATGAATGCTCCATTGCAAGGTAACTTTGATGGTATAGGTGTTCAATTTCAAATGATAGAAGATACATTGTTTGTTATTCAGCCTGTTACGAATGGACCTTCCGAGAAAGTCGGTATTCTTGCCGGCGATCGTATCGTTGCTGTCAATGATACGGCGATTGCCGGAGTCAAAATGAGTACGGAGAAAATAATGCAACGCCTTCGTGGTCCTAAAGGAACGGTTGTAAAGCTTTCTATCGTTCGCCGTGGTGAAAAAGGGTTGCTGTATTTTAACGTGAAACGTAATACAATACCCATTTATAGTATTGACGCATGCTATATGGTTGAGCCGAAGGTCGGTTATATCCGAATCAGTCAGTTTGCTGCGACAACCGGTGAAGAGTTTATTGCTTCATTAAAGAAACTGAAACAACAAGGAATGGTCGATCTTGTGCTAGACTTGCAGGGTAACGGAGGCGGTTATCTGCAAGCAGCGACAGAGTTGGCTAATCAATTATTGGATAGTAAGCAGCTTATCGTTTATACCGAAGGGCGTAATTCTACGCGAAGCGATTTCTTGGCCACCGGCAATGGGATATTCAAGACGGGACGGGTATCTGTCTTGGTTGACGAGTTTACGGCTTCGGCAAGCGAGATCGTAACAGGTGCTTTGCAGGATTGGGATCGTGCTACTGTGGTTGGCCGACGTACCTTTGGTAAAGGGCTTGTTCAGCGTCCTATTGAGTTGCCTGACGGTTCGATGATTCGTTTAACCATTGCTCATTATTATACTCCTTCCGGTCGTTGCATTCAGAAACCTTATGGCGATAAGATTGACTATGCTGCAGATATTATCAAGAGATATACTCGTGGTGAGATGCAGAGTGCCGATAGTATTCATTTCCCCGATTCTTTGAAGTGTAAAACGTTGAAGCTTGGTCGTGTTGTTTATGGTGGCGGTGGTATTATGCCCGATTATTTTGTACCTGTAGACACTACCGATTATAGCGATTATCTTCGCGAATTAAGTAATAGAGGCATTATTTTGCAAGAAACGGCACAGTATGTCGAAAAGAATAGAGCAGCATTGAAAGCCCAATATCCTACTTTCGAAAAGTATAGAACATCTTTCGATGTTGCCAAAACCACTATGCTTGATGAAGTACGTGGCAAAGCAGACAAGGCTGGAATAAAATTCAACGAGAAGCAGTATCAGACGTCGTTGCCTTTTATCAAGCTTCAATTGAAAGCTTTGGTTGCACGCGATCTTTGGGATATGAATGAATACTTTCAGGTTATCAATGAAACAAACGAAAGTTTACAAAAAGCGCTGTCTATTATGCACAAGAAAGACATAGCCCAACCTGTTAAGAAAAAGAAATAGTGTGATAGATTGATAGGGCTGTAATAATAAGCATATTAAAGATTTATTTCTTTAATTGCTTGCTCAATCAATCTATTTGTCTTAATTTTGTGCCTGTATGGGGCTGTAATAATTAAAAATTAATTTAATTCTAAACAATAATAATCTTAAAAATTGAATCATTTATGTGGTTAGTTAATTCATCCGTAGGAAGGAAAGTGGTAATGAGTGTCACAGGCATTGCTCTTATCCTCTTTCTGACATTTCACATGGCGATGAACTTGGTAGCTGTCTTCTCCGAGAGAGGATATAATGCGATTTGTGAATTTTTGGGAGCTAACTGGTATGCCCTCGTCGGTTCGATGGGTTTGGCAGCTTTGTTTCTTATTCACATTATTTACGCTGTTTGGCTTACCTTGTTGAATCGCAAAGCACGTGGTTCGGAACGTTATGCTGTAACGGAACGTCCGACAACTGTCGAATGGGCCTCACAAAACATGTTTGTGTTGGGTCTGATTGTTGTTCTCGGTATTATTCTGCATCTTACAGATTTCTGGTATCATATGCAGTTTGCCGAAATAGCAAATGATATGGTATTGGCACCCGGAGGTGATCCGGCAGACGGTATCGCTTTGATGAAGATCACATTCAAGAACCCTGTTTTTGTATTGCTTTATCTTGTTTGGTTCGGTGCTATCTGGTTCCATCTCACTCATGGTTTCTGGAGTGCTCTTCAAACAATGGGCTGGAACAACCAGATTTGGATTAAACGTTGGAAGTGTATTTCCAATATTTATACTACTATTCTTATGGCTTGCTTCGCTTTGGTAGTTATCTTCTTTTTTATTAAAGTCACCTTTTTAGGCGCGAGCATTTAATTTCAATAAAAGTATATACAATTATGGCTAACATAGATTCTAAAATTCCCGAAGGCCTTTTAGCGGAGAAATGGAGCAATTATAAGGCTCACCAAAAGCTTGTAAATCCTGCCAATAAACGTCGTCTTGATATTATCGTTGTCGGAACGGGTCTTGCTGGTGCTTCGGCTGCTGCTTCTCTTGGCGAAATGGGCTTCAATGTACTTAATTTCTGTATTCAAGATTCACCTCGTCGTGCTCACTCTATTGCAGCTCAAGGTGGTATCAATGCTGCAAAAAATTATCAAAACGATGGTGACTCTATCTATCGTTTGTATTATGATACTATTAAAGGTGGTGATTATCGTTCTCGCGAAGCCAATGTTTATCGTTTGGCAGAAGTTTCGAATAATATCATCGACCAATGTGTAGCTCAGGGCGTTCCTTTTGCCCGTGATTATGGTGGCACACTCGATAACCGCTCTTTTGGTGGTGCTCAGGTTTCACGTACTTTTTATGCTAAAGGTCAGACCGGTCAGCAATTGTTGTTGGGCGCTTATTCTGCATTGAGCCGTCAAATCGGTAAAGGTACCGTTAAGCTTTATGCACGTCATGAAATGCTCAACTTGGTTATTGTTGAAGGTCGTGCCCGTGGTATTATCACCCGCAATCTTGTGAATGGTAAAATCGAACGCTACTCGGCTCATGCTGTTGTTATTGCTACCGGTGGTTATGGAAATGCTTATTTCCTTTCGACCAATGCAATGGCTTCTAACGCTTCGGTAGCTATACAATGTTATAAAAAAGGCGCTTATTTTGCTAACCCTTGTTACGCTCAGATTCACCCGACTTGTATCCCTGTACATGGTGACAAGCAATCGAAGTTGACATTGATGTCTGAGTCTCTTCGTAATGATGGACGTATCTGGGTTCCGAAACGCATCGAAGATGCCAAAGCAATTCAAGAGGGTAAACTTAGTGCGAATGATATACCAGATGACCAACGCGATTTCTATTTGGAACGTCGTTACCCGGCATTTGGTAATTTGGTCCCTCGTGATGTTGCATCTCGTGCTGCAAAAGAACGTTGCGATAAAGGCTATGGTGTGAACAATACCGGTTTGGCTGTATTCTTGGATTTCAAATATGCAATCGATCGTTTGGGCGAGGATGTTGTTCGTGCTCGTTACGGTAACTTGTTCGATATGTACGAAGAAATCACCGATGTCAATCCTTATCATAATCCGATGATGATTTTCCCTGCTATCCATTATACAATGGGTGGTATTTGGGTAGATTACGAATTGCAGACATCTATTCCCGGGCTTTTTGCTATTGGCGAATGCAACTTCTCCGATCATGGCGCTAACCGTTTGGGTGCTTCTGCTTTGATGCAAGGTTTGGCCGACGGTTATTTTGTATTACCTTATACTATTCAGAATTACTTATCTGACCAGATTCAGGTTCCGCGCTTTTCTGTCGATATGCCTGAGTTTGTGGCTGCAGAGAAGGAAATTACCGATAAGATAGAGAAATTGATGTCGATCAAGGGAGAACACTCTGTTGATTTCATTCACAAAGAACTTGGTCGTGTAATGTGGGAATTTGTAGGAATGGGACGTACCAAAGAGTCTCTTGAAAAAGCGATTCTTGGAGTTGATAAAGTGAAGAAGGAATTCTATTCGAGTGTACGTATTCCCGGTAATGCTGATGATTTGAATGTGGAACTTGATAAGGCTATTCGTCTGGCAGATTTTATAGAGGTCGGTCGATTGATGGCTGTCGACGCTTTAAATCGTAACGAGTCTTGCGGTGGACATTTCCGTGAAGAATATCAAACTCCGGAGGGTGAAGCTCTTCGTGATGATAAAGACTATATGTATGTGGCCTGCTGGAAGTATATCGGCGAGGATTCTGAACCGGAACTTATCAAAGAGCCCTTGAAATATGAATTCACCGAGGTTAAGACTCGTAACTATAAAGTATAATAACGATGGACAAAAATATATCATTTACATTGAAGATATGGCGTCAAAGAGGTCCTAAAGTACCAGGCGCTTTTAAAGAATATCCGATGAAGGATATCCCCGGTGATACTTCTTTCCTCGAAATGATGGATATTCTGAATGAAGAATTGATTAATAAGGGTGAAGAACCCGTAGTGTTCGATCACGACTGCCGTGAAGGAATTTGCGGTATGTGTTCACTATATATTAACGGATACCCACACGGGCCTGCAACGGGTGCTACTACTTGCCAACTTTATATGCGTCGTTTTAAAGATGGTGATGTTATCACGGTAGAGCCGTGGCGTTCGGCTGCATTCCCTATCATTCGTGATTTGATGGTAGACCGTGGCGCTTTTGATAAAATTATTCAAGCCGGTGGTTTCATCAGTGTTAATACCGGTGCACCTCAGGATGCCAATGGCGTACTTATTTCTAAGAAAGTGGCCGATAAGGCTATGGATACCGCTTCTTGCATTGGCTGTGGCGCTTGCGTGGCAGCTTGTAAGAATGGTTCTGCAATGTTGTTTGTTTCTTCTAAAGTTGCTCAACTCAATATGCTTCCGCAAGGAAAAGTTGAAGCTGGGCGTCGTGTGAAGGCCATGGTTGCCAAGATGGATGAACTTGGATTTGGTAACTGTACCAATACAAGAGCATGTGAGGCCGAATGTCCAAAGAATGAGACAATAGACAATATTGCTTTCTTGAATCGTGATTTTATTGTAGCTAAATTGAAAGACTAATATATTAGTTCAAGTTACGTTACTTACATTTTGATTAATAATTGCCTCTGATAACAATGTTTATCAGAGGCTTCTTTTTGTAGGGTGCCCCTTGTATTCTAATCTTGTGGTATCCTCTTCCTCTCTTATCCGTCCGGGTCTCATTCATTTTATTTTATTCAATAACCTTTCTTGTTCCAATGTTTTTCAATATTCATATGGAGGGTAGGATAGTTTCGTCCTTATGTTTTTTGCGACTCACGCCCGTGAGTCGCAAGCGGCATAAGTATGTAGCCAAAAGAAGTCAGTTATTATCTGCGACGTTTGTTTGATGAACACTGAAATTTCCCGATTATCGATAAAATAAGCCCCATTTTCGTCAAAAAGTTTGTCATTGTCTATCTTTTTTGTCCAGGTTAGAGGTCTGCTTTATTTTTGTATCGTCAATTAATAGAACATATACAAAATGAACTCAAAGAGATTAATAACAGCAACATTCTGTTTATTTGCAGTGTTTGGTAGTATGTTGGCTCAAGATGCAAAACCAACAACAAAGCCATCGCAATGGACATTGCAAAGCTGCATTAACTATGCGCTTAAACAGAATATCACGATTAAGCAAAACAAGGTAGCTGCTGCCAGCACAAAGATTGATGTATTGGAAGCGAAGGCAGCACGTCAACCTAGTCTTTCGTTCTCTACAGATCAGAGTCTGGCAAATCGCCCTTTTCAGCAGTCGGCAAGCACCGTAAATGGGAGCGATATAGTTTCGACAAGTAGTAAGACAACTTATACCGGCAATTATGGTCTGAATGCTTCGATGACTCTTTACAATGGCGGTAAAATGCAAAAGAATATTCAATTGCAACAGTTGAATAGTAAAATCGCCGATCTGTCAGTGAGTTCCTCCGAAAAGAGCATTGAGGAGTCTATTACCAAAGTCTATGTTCAGATTTTGTATGCTGCTGAAACTATAAAGACAGATGAGAGTGCTTTGAACTTATCTGCCACCGAGCTTTCTCGAGCAAAACAGATGTTCAAAGCAGGCTCTTTGAATAAAGCCGACGTCGCTCAATTCGAATCGCAAGTCAGCACGGATAAGTACCAATTGGTCAGCGATCAAGCTATTCTTGCCAACTATAAATTACAATTAAAGCAATTGCTCGAACTAGATGGTGATGAAGAGATGAATCTCGCTATGCCCGACTTGGCTACTATCGACGTTCTATCTCCACTTCCATCGAAGAGTCAGGTCTTTATGGCGGCTGTAAATAACCGTCCCGAAATTGAATCGAAGAAACTAAGTATAGATGTTTCTGATTTAAATATTAGAATAGCCAAAGTTGCCTATTTGCCAACGGTAAGCCTGACTGGTGGTTTGAGCACCTATAATGTAAGTGGTAGTGATTATGGCTTTATGAAACAACTAAAGAATGCTTGGAGCAATACGATTGGTATCAATGTAAGTATTCCTATTCTTGATAAACGTGCAACCAAGAGCAGTATACAAAGAGCGCAACTAGCTAAACAGACTAACGAACTGGAGTTGCAAGATCAACAAAAGACGCTTTATAAGACGATAGAAGGTTTTTGGCTTGATGCTAATAGTGCACAGCAACAGTATTTGGCAGCGAAAGAGAAAATGAAAAGTTCGCAGATTAGTTTTGATTTGATTCAAGAACAATTTAATCTTGGTTTAAAAAATATTATAGAACTGCTGACTCAAAAAAACACGTTGAATACTTCGCAACAAGAAATGTTGCAAGCTAAATATATGGCGATATTGAATACTCAATTGTTAAAATATTATCAGGGTGATAAGATTTCATTATAGCCTATAGTACCATAATACGAGAAAGAATAAAAATAAAAAACATATACTTCAATGAAAAAGAGAAATATCATTCTAGTCGCTGTTATAGCAATTATTTTGCTGGTGATACTTTATATGTGTTCTGGCAAGAAAAATTCCAGCAAGGTTACTTTTGAAAGTACAAAAGTCACTCGAAACGATATTGCGACCAGCATTACGGCCACGGGTACACTTCAAGCCGATACAGTTAATGTCGGAACTCAAGTTTCTGGACTTGTGACTAAAGTCTTCGCAGATTATAATAGCGTAGTTAAAAAAGGGCAGATTGTAGCGGAGTTGGATAAAACAACTCTTGAAGCGGATTTGAAATCAAAGATTGCAAGCATGAAAAGTGCTTTGAGTGAATGGCAATATCAAGCCAAAAATTTTGAGCGCTACAAACAATTACATGCAAAACAATTGGTAAGTCAATCTGATTATGATACGGCACTTGATAGCTATGACAAAGCAAAACAAGCGTATGATGTAGCAAAACAGGATTATGAAAAGGCAAAGACTAATTTGGGATATGCTACAATTTGCTCGCCTATAGATGGCATCGTCTTGTCGCGTTCTGTTGCTGTGGGCCAAACGGTTGCAGCGACTTATAGCACGCCTAAACTATTTACTATTGCCAAAAATTTAAAAGATCTTCAAGTTGTAGCAAAGGTCGACGAGGCCGATATAGGTAATATTGTAGATGGTCAACGGGTCTCTTTTACAGTCGACGCTTTTCCTGATGATACTTTTGAGGGTGTGGTAAAGCAGGTTCGTTTGAACGCGGGTGCAAGTAATAATGTTGTGACCTATCAGATCATTATCAGAACGAATAATGAATCGATGAAGTTGAAGCCTGGACTGACGGCTAATATCACTATTTATACTAGCGAAAAGAGTAGTGTGCTGAGTGTGCCGTCTAAGGCGTTGCGTTTTACTCCCGATCAAACGCTTGTAGGTAAAGAGGCAAAAATAGTCGATTGTAATGCGTCTCATAAACTTTGGACTCGTGATGGTAGTACTTTTACAGCTCATGCGGTTCAAATAGGAATTACGAATGGTATTCGTACCGAGATATTGGGTGGAATAGGTGAAGGGCAGCAGGTGGTACTTGATGCTGTAGCTGCAGGTGGTAAGAGTGATGTGTCTGCGGATTCTTCAAATCAAAATTCGTCACCTTTTATGCCAAAACATCCCGATAATAAGAAAAAGAGCAGTAGTGCAAATAAATAGGAGAATTAAATTATGAAACCGATAATAGAATTGCAAGATATTCGTAGAAACTTCATTGTTGGCGAGGAGACAGTACATGCTTTGCGCGGTGTTTCATTTACTATCAATGAAGGAGAATTTGTAACTATCATGGGAATGTCAGGTTCTGGTAAATCTACTTTGCTCAATTTGTTAGGTTGCTTAGATACTCCCACCAAAGGAGAATATCTGCTTGATGGAATATCGGTACGCACCATGAGTAAACCACAGCGGGCGGTGCTTCGCAACCGTAAGATCGGATTTGTTTTTCAAAGCTATAATCTGTTGCCCAAAACGACGGCGATAGAAAATGTAGAATTGCCGTTGATGTATAACAGTTCGGTGAGTTCTTCAGAAAGACATCGCCGTGCTATAGAGGCTCTGGAGTCTGTTGGATTGGGCGACCGTTTGAATCATAAGTCTAACCAGATGTCGGGCGGTCAGATGCAACGTGTGGCTATCGCTCGTGCTTTGGTTAATAATCCGGCAGTTATTTTAGCCGATGAAGCGACTGGTAACCTTGATACTCGTACTTCTTTCGATATTTTGGTGCTTTTTCAGAAACTTCATGCCGCAGGTAGAACAATTATTTTTGTTACTCATAATCCGGAAATAGCTTGTTATTCGAGTCGAACGATTACGTTGCGCGATGGGAAAATTAGAGATGATAAAGTAAATGATAACATTCAGGATGCTAAAGTCAAACTGACGACCATACCGCTTCCTGATGATAATTAATAGATGCCATGAACGGAACTAATTTGTTTAAAATAGCGTTGAAAGCGCTTTCAAATAATAAGATGCGCACCTTCTTAACGATGCTTGGTATAATCATTGGTGTGGCATCAGTTATTACAATGCTTGCCATTGGTCAAGGTTCGAAGCAAAGTATTCAAGCTCAAATTGCAGAGATGGGGTCTAATATGATAATGATTCATCCTGGAGCTGATATGTTTGGTGGCGTTCGTCAAAGCGCCAGTTCGATGGAAACCCTTAAATTGACTGATTATGAGAATATTTGCAAGGATGCAAAATATCTAGCGGCTGTCAGTCCGAGTGTCTCTAGCTCGGGACAGTATATTGTTGGTGGTAACAATTATCCATCAAGTATCAGTGGCGTTAGTTTAGACTATCTTACGATACGTCAATTGTCGATTGGAAGTGGCGAGATGTTTACTGAACAAGACATCAAAGTGTCGGCTAAAGTGTGTGTTATTGGTAAAACTATTGTTTCTAATCTTTTTCCGAACGGACAAGATCCTGTAGGACAGATTATACGTTTTAACAGTATCCCTTTTCGTATTGTCGGAGTTCTGAAGTCTAAAGGTTATAATTCTATGGGGCAAGATCAAGATGATGTTGTTTTGGCTCCATACACTACTGTAATGAAAAGAATTCAGGCGCAAACTTATTTGCAAGGAATCTTTGCTTCGGCTATTACAGAAGATATGACACAAGATGCCATAAAGGATTTGACAGATATTTTACGAGTTGATCATAAACTGAAAACGAATGATAATGACGATTTTAATATTCGTTCTCAGGAGGAGTTGAGCTCTATGATGAATTCTACGACAGGATTGATGACAACTTTGTTGGCCTGTATCGCCAGCATCTCATTGATAGTTGGTGGAATCGGAATTATGAATATTATGTATGTGTCTGTTACAGAAAGGACTCGGGAGATAGGCCTTCGGATGAGTGTCGGTGCAAGAGGGGTGGATATTTTGAGCCAGTTTTTGATTGAAGCCATCCTTATTAGCATAACTGGTGGCTTGATAGGGGTTGTATTAGGCGTCGGAGCTTCGTTTATCGTCAAACTTTTTGTTCATTGGCCTATAAGTATACAACTCTGGACAGTGGCTCTTTCGTTTATTGTTTGTACCCTTACAGGTATCTTTTTTGGATGGTATCCTGCAAAAAAGGCTGCTAACCTAGATCCTATAGAAGCTATTCGTTATGAGTAGATTGGTATGAAATATATATAGATACAGTTAAATAATAAGGTGGAAGATTTCGCAAGATTTTCTTAAATAATTAATTATATTTGCAGTGAAACAGAAAATGAATATATTGATGAGACGTTCTTTTATGATACATGTCATTTGCTGGGGAATAGTTATTGTATTCCCCCTCTGCTTCATTGAACATAGTGGAAATTGGAATCAGGATTTAGGGCATTTTTTGCGGATGTTGGGTGTTCAAGTTATTTTTATGTTGCCATTTTATTTGAATTATTCTCTTCTTATTCCTCTAATTCTATTTAAAGACAAACTAAAGAGCTTTTATGCTTTCAATGTATTCATTATTATCTTTTCCTTTGGTCTAATGTTGTTGTGGCAGTATGGCTGTTATCTTTTGTTTCCCGATACGTTTTACGAACAATGGAAGCATCATCCTCCTAAATGGCCTATGTATTTTCAATTCTTTATTACCTCTGTTTTGTTTATTGGGCTTAGTGTGGCAATCCGAATGAGTCAACGTTGGATAAAGTCAGATGAGGCGCGTCGAGAAGCTGAGAAAAGCAGAGCAGAAGCTGAGTTGAAAAATTTGCGTAACCAACTGAATCCACATTTTTTGCTCAATACTCTTAATAATATCTATGCATTGATTGCTTTTGATACGGATAAAGCTCAACAGGTAGTAGAAGAATTGAGCCGTCTGCTACGTCATGTGCTTTATGAAGACCAGGAAGATTATGTCTCGCTTCATAGGGAAGTGGATTTCATGAAGAACTATATTGAATTGATGCGTATTCGGGTGACCGATGATGTGACGATTGATGCTGATTTTAATATATCTTCCGATGACACCGTTCTAATAGCGCCGCTTATTTTTATTTCGCTTATCGAGAATGCTTTTAAACATGGCATTTCGCCTTCCCAACCAAGTTATATCAGTATCAGAATGTCCGAAGTGGATGGTGACATTGCATGTGAGATACGAAATAGTAATTTCCCTAAAAAACAAAACGATAAAAGTGGCTCTGGCATTGGATTGGAACAGGTAAAAAAACGTCTTGAATTGATCTACGCCGGTCGTTATAGTTGGGAAAAGGGCATATCGCCTGATGGGAAAGAATACTCTTCTAAAATAATAATATACCATGATACTGCGTTGTGCCATCGTTGATGACGAGCCATTGGCGCTCGGGCTATTGCAAAGTTATGTCGAAAAGACTCCTTTTCTAAAGCTAACAGGAAGGTATGCTAATGCTATTCTGGCGATGAAGGAATTACCGGATAATGAAGTCGATTTGTTGTTTCTGGATATTCAGATGCCCGAGTTGAACGGACTGGAATTCTCGAAAATGCTGCCTGCTCGTACTAGAGTAATATTTACAACGGCTTTTGGACAGTACGCACTTGATGGTTATCGGGTCAATGCGCTCGATTACTTGCTCAAACCTATATCGTATGTCGATTTTCTCGAAGCCGCCAATAAAGCGTTGCAATGGTTCGAAATGGCCCAATCTAAAGGCTCCGTTGAAGAAAAAGAGATTCAAAGTATTTTTGTGAAAAGCGAATACAAACTCATTCAGATAGAGCTTGCCAAAATACTATACGTGGAGGGATTGAAAGATTATGTGAAAATTTATGTCGAAGATATTTCCCGCCCGATTTTGTCTCTTATGAATATGAAAGCGATGGAGCAACTGCTGCCTGCCTCGCGGTTTATCAGAGTGCATCGATCATATATTGTACAAAAGAGTAAGATACGAGTTATTGATCACGGACGCATTGTCTTCGAAAAGACGTATATCCCCGTGAGTGATAGTTATAAAGGCAATTTCCAAAAGTTTTTGGACGGACAGAGCTAAGTATCTACTATTATATGTTATAATTTTGCATATTGTGAATGCCTTCTAAAGGTAAAATGTGTATTTTTGTAGCAAAATAGCAAAGTTATGAAGAATTTTACTCTTTTCTTTTCTGTCTGTCTCGTAGCTGTGGGATTCATTTCTTGCGGTGGAGGGAAAAGCAAAACAACAGAAGTTGCTGCTGCATCGGTCAATGTTCCGGTATTCAATGCCGATAGTGCTTATCATTATGTAAAGACACAAGTTGATTTCGGACCTCGTACACCCAACAGTAAAGCACATAAGGAGTGTGCCGATTATCTTTCGGCGAAATTGAAAAGCTATGGCGCTACGGTAACTTTGCAAAAGTGTGATCTTGCCGGCTACGATGGAACGATCTTAAAATCGGTCAATATTGTTGGTTCCTTTAAACCGGAAAGTAAGAAACGTGTTGCGCTTTTTTCTCATTGGGACTCTCGCCCATGGGCAGACAATGACCCTGATAAAGCCAATTGGCATAAACCTATTTTGGCGGCAAACGATGGCGCAAGTGGTGTTGGTGTGTTGCTCGAGATTGCTCGTCTCATTCAGAAACAACAACCCGAAATGGGCATTGATATTATTTTTCTGGACGCCGAAGATTATGGTATTCCCCAATTTGAGAAGAAAGATGATGAGAGTTCATGGGCATTAGGCGCTCAGTATTGGGCTCGCAATCCTCATGTTGACGGTTATATGGCGCGTTTTGGCATATTGCTTGATATGGTAGGAGGTAAGGGCTCTGCGTTCTACAAAGAAGTTTACTCCGAACAATATGCTTCGGCAATCAACCGTAAGTTGTGGAAGGCTGCTGCAAGTCTTGGCTATGGTCAGTATTTTGTTAATGAGCAAGGCTCTAAAGTTACAGATGATCATGTCTTTATCAATCAAATGGCCAATATACCTACGGCAGATATTGTTCCTTATAGTAAGGATGGCAGCTTTACTCCTACGTGGCATACGCTTGCCGATAATATGGATCATATCGATAAAGCAACACTCAAAGCGGTAGGGCAGACAGTAATGCAAGTAATTTATAATGAGAAGTAGAAAAATAAATAAATAGAATGACAATCAACGAACAACAAGACGAAATAATCAGCGAATTTAGCGATTTTGAAGATTGGATGGATCGGTATCAGATGCTTATCGATATGGGCAACGATCAACAATCTTTGAATGAAAAGTATAAGACAGAAGAAAATCTTATTGATGGGTGTCAAAGTAGGGTATGGCTTCAATGCGATGTAAAAGATGGTCAATTGGTTTTTACCGCAGAGAGTGACGCCTTAATAGTAAAGGGTATCGTTACGCTACTGATTAGAGTACTTTCGGGACATACACCCGATGAGATTCTTAATGCAGATCTCTATTTTATCGAAAAGATAGGATTGAAAGAACATCTTTCTCCTACTCGCAGCAACGGTTTGCTTGCTATGATAAAGCAAATGAGGATGTATGCGTTGGCCTATAAGACAAAGGGTATTTAAAGGCTTTTCCTACTTTTTGCTAGTGAGTTAAAGAGGAAATATTAGAATAAGAAAAAGCCGCTTTCATCTTTACGATGAGGCGGCTTTAATTTTTTTGCTGATAGATGATAATTATCTACGCAATCCAAGAGCTTTAATGATAGCACGATATCTCTCGATATCTCTGTCCTTCAAGTAGTCTAGTAAACGACGACGTTTACCAACCAACATAGTCAATGCTCTTTCTGTGCTATAATCTTTTCTGTTGAGCTTTAGGTGCTCAGTCAGATGGGTAATACGGTATGAAAACAAAGCAATCTGAGCTTCTGATGAGCCAGTATCAGTGTTGGACTTTCCGTACTTACCGAAGATTTCTTTTTTTGTTTCAGCGTCTAAATACATAATTTATTGCTTTTTTTAATATAAAAAATGATTTTCGTGGGTGCAAAGGTATGAATTACCTTTTATATTTCAATGCTTTATGCTATTTTTTTTAGAGAAAGTTAGTATTTACCTGATTTTGTAGTAACTTTGCACCCAAATTAGTTTTATATGCAAAATATTAGAAATATTGCAATTATTGCCCATG
The DNA here is from genome assembly GCA_963676865.2 of uncultured Bacteroides sp. Classification (GTDB taxonomy): domain Bacteria; phylum Bacteroidota; class Bacteroidia; order Bacteroidales; family Bacteroidaceae; genus JAAYUD01. The sequence goes on from CAXXSS010000001.1 coordinate 1,804,598, forward strand.
TCGATCATGGCAAAACCACGCTGGTAGATAAGATGTTGTTAGCGGGCCATTTGTTCCGCGCTAATCAGGAAAAGGGGACCCTGATACTGGATAACAATGATTTGGAGCGTGAACGAGGGATAACAATTCTTTCCAAGAACGTTTCAATCAATTACAAAGATGTCAAGATTAATATTATAGATACCCCTGGACATAGTGATTTTGGAGGAGAGGTAGAACGTGTGCTCAATATGGCAGATGGTTGTTTACTTTTGGTTGATGCTTTTGAAGGCCCTATGCCACAAACTCGGTTTGTGTTGCAGAAAGCACTCGAAATAGGCCTCAAACCGATAGTTGTTATCAACAAGGTTGATAAACCCAACTGCCGCCCTGAAGAAGTGCGCGATATGATTTGGGAATTAATGTACAATCTTAGTGCTACAGACAATCAGCTCGATTTCCCTACTATTTATGGTTCGGCAAAGAATGGCTGGATGGATACCGATTGGAGAAAACCGACCGACAATATTATTCCATTATTGGATAGTATTCTCGAGAACATACCCGCCCCAAAACAATTGGAAGGTACTCCTCAGATGTTGATTACTTCGCTTGACTTTTCTTCTTATACCGGTCGTATTGCGGTAGGACGTGTCCATCGTGGTACTCTGCGCGAAGGAATGGATATTACACTTGTTAAGCGCGACGGTGCTAAACAAAAATCTAAAATCAAAGAACTACATGTCTTTGAAGGTATGGGACGTGCCCGCAAGAGCGAAGTTTCGTCGGGTGATATTTGTGCCTTAGTAGGTATTGATGGTTTTGAAATCGGCGATACGGTATGCGATTTCGAGAATCCGGAAGCATTACCTCCAATCACTATCGACGAGCCCACAATGAGTATGCTCTTTGCTATCAACGACTCGCCTTTTTATGGTCAAGATGGAAAATTCGTTACCTCTAGACATATACAAGATCGTTTGAGCAAAGAATTGGAAAAGAACTTGGCTCTTAGGGTAAAAAGTGGTGAAGTGGAAGGCAAATGGATCGTCTCCGGACGTGGTGTGCTTCATCTTTCTGTACTTGTCGAGACCATGCGTCGTGAGGGATACGAGTTGCAAGTAGGCCAACCTCAAGTTATCTGCAAAGAGATAAATGGTGTTAAGTCCGAACCGATTGAAGAACTCACTATCAACGTTTCAGAAGAATATAGTAGCAAGATTATCGATATGGTAACCCGCCGTAAGGGCAATTTGTTGATGATGACCAGCCAAGGTGAACGTGTCAATTTGGAATTCGAAATTCCTTCACGAGGTATCATCGGACTACGAACCAATGTCCTTACCGCATCTGCTGGTGAAGCTGTCATGGCTCATCGTTTTAAAGAATATCAACCTTACAAAGGCGAAATAAATCGTCGTCTCAATGGTTCGTTGGTTGCTTTGGAAGGTGGAACGGCTTTCGCTTATGCGATTGATAAACTACAAGATAGAGGACGTTTCTTTGTTTTCCCTCAAGAAGAAGTTTACGCCGGTGAAGTTGTAGGAGAACATAATAAAGACAGCGATCTGATTGTGAATGTGACGAAGTCTAAAAAGCTAACCAATATGCGTGCTTCGGGAGCTGATGATAAGGCTCGTCTTATTCCTCCTGTTCAATTCTCTCTTGAAGAAGCATTGGAATATATTAAAGAAGACGAATATGTAGAAGTTACACCCAAACACATGAGAATGCGTAAAATAATTCTTGACGAAGTGGAACGCAAACGTGCGGGTCGTTAATGTTAGATAAAGTTTCTACGTATATCAGTTCACTGATAAACCTTTTATTTCCTCGCTGTTGCACTGTTTGTGATTCTTCACTGGTGCGCGGCGAGGATTTTCTATGCACCTCTTGTCTTCTCAATCTGCCTCGTACAAATTATCATTTATTATCCGAAAATCCTGTTGAACGCCTATTCTGGGGGCGGATAAACCTAATCAAGGCTACATCTTATTTTTATTATTATCGAGGTAGTGAAATGCGAAAGATTATTCACGAGATGAAATATGGTGGAAAAAAGGAAATAGGAGAGACTATGGGACGAAATATGGCAGCAGAGTTGCAACAATCAAATTTCTTTGATGGAATTGATTTGTTGGTGCCGGTTGTACTTCACCCAAAGCGGCAACGGGTGCGCGGATATAATCAAAGCGAGTGGATTGCCAAAGGTGTTTCTTCTGTCACCAATTTGCCAATCGAAATGCATGTTGTGACACGTATAAAACACGTAGAAACGCAAACACGGAAAACTCCTTTTGAAAGATGGGAGAATGTTCAGCAAATCTTTCAACTCGAGCACCCCGAACGTATTGAGGGCAAACATATCTTAGTCATTGATGATGTAGTCACTACCGGAGCGACGGCGTTGGCTTTTATCGAAAGTTTTGCCACTCTCAAAGAGACAAAAGTCAGTTTGCTCACATTGGCCGTTGCTGCTCAATGAAAGGTTGTAGCTTTATTCAGGTGATGGTAGTTCTACCGTTTTTTATTGTTTCAGTTGTTCCTGTCACCTTATCTTGTTGACTATGAGTGATATATACTGGTATGGCTTGTTTTTGGAACCTCTAAATGGTGTTATCTTGCTTATTGTTAGTGTGTTATGAAACACGGATCGTCCACTTCGTAATTATTTCTCAATTGGTCGTAGGTAATGCCTCTTTTGCTTACCGCCCGTGCATGGAAGTAGTTCGATTCTTCTCTTAGAGAAGGTATTTTGTACATATCTTATTGAATCAAGGTTGTCGTATTTAAGGCATTTCTATTGACTCATTCAGGCTTTGTCGTTCCACATATGCAGGGCTGACGCATTAAGAATTTAGATTTTGCATCCAACTAGAATCCAATAGTTCTATCATGTAATTTTCATCCCATCCTGCAAGTTTTCTTTTCATTTTGAAGCTCCCCTTTCTTTGGCTGTTTTTTATTTGGGCGAGTGCGATCTTGCTGATGAGGGAGAAATTCTGCGCCGCATTCTTTCTTTTTCTGGTATCGTCTTCGTTAAAGGTTACGTCCAACTGCCAATGCAGATTGTTCTCTATGCTCCAATGCGTCCTTATAGCCTGCATGATTCTGTCCGAATCCAAAGGTAGGGATGTTATATAATAATGTTTTTCCTCTACCGTTTTCTTGCTTTTCAGCTGAGTCGTAATCTTTGTCTGACAAACGACGGAGCGGACACCTTCCCACCCTAAAATTTCACCTGTCATCCCATTGTTATATACTTGGCAATATCTCCTTTCCTTCCGTCCATGACCGCATTCCTCTGTGTATGAAGCCTGGTACCTGGTTGGTGGTATATGCCCGTGTCCATTGATCTTATTCCCATTAAAGTCGATACCTGTGAAGTAGCTTTTTATCTCATTATGCAATTTCTTCTGGTTGTCTTTCACACAGATGACAAAGTCCGCCTTGTTTTTTATGATCGTTTCAACTATTTCATGCTGACAACCCATGGCGTCTATGGTCACTACACATCCCGACAAATCTAAAGCCTTTATCAGTTTCGGAATGGCTGTTATTTCATTGCTCTTCTTGCCCACCTTCTCCTGCCCAAGTGTAACGCCATTGGATGCAGCCCATGCACTGACCATACGTAAAGGCTCAAAACTGCCGTCTTTCTTTTCCACTCTTGCACCACATATTTCCTTCCCGTCTATTGCAACTATACCACTATATTTTCCACATATCTCATGAATCCACATCCTGAAACCACGTTCAAGTTCCTTTGGATCAAGAATGGAGAAAACTCGGTTAAAGGTATCATGGGAAGGAACACCTTTAAAGCCCTTTATACGGGAACGGAGAAAGGGCTCTTTCATTTTGCCGAATTCCGCTACTTCATACCAGCTTTCAGCACCGCAAACTACCGCGGCCATTGTAATATAAAAAATACACCCCAAACTGTGCTCCTTTAAATGATCCCTTCTGGGGTCTTCTACTTCTCTTAATATCGTTACTAAGTCCATATCGTTTATTTGTTTAATGTAAAAAGTTATACAAATATAGTAAATAATAAGGACATATATGCACATATAATAAACTATATATCAATACATTAAGTTAATAATATATAATGGGAAATAAACAAACTGAATTCTTAATGCGTCAGCCCTGCCACATATGTGAGTTGATCGAATCACATATATGGAACGATCGACTCATATATGTGATTCGATCAACTCACATATGTGGAACGACATTCTGCTTAGGACAAAACATAAAATCGTTCTGATATGAACCAACTTTCATCAGTATGTTTTACAGAATTCGCCTTTAAAAAAGGCGTCATGGAACGTTTAAAAGCATTTTTGGGAGGGCATTGTGACTTTGGCGGAGACGTACGAATGTAGAGTGCGCAAATTGCAACATGATTTTTCGTTTGGTTAATCAATCATCTTCAAGTATCTTTTCTATTGTCTCTTTATCGATATTCAATTGTTGTTTTAAGGCTTCGATAGAAGGGAATTTTTGCTCTTTTCGTATATACTTAATGAAAGAAATACAGATCGGGCAATTATAAATATCTTTGTTGAAGTCGAGAATATGCGCTTCAATGCTTGTGTCATTGCCGTTATGGACAGTGGGCCGATGACCGATATTGAGCATCCCGCCATAGGTTTTTTCTTTGGTATGAACTCTGACAGCATATACTCCTGCTTTTGGAACAATTTTCTCGTCGTTGTTTAGGGCTATATTAGCTGTCGGAAATCCTATTTGTCTTCCTAATTGGTGTCCTTTTATAACGTCTCCTTTTATATAATAGGGATATCCTAGTGCGTCGTTCGCCACTTCAATATTACCTTCGTATAGTAATCGGCGTATTGCCGAAGAACTGACGATACGATCATGCCATTCGAAAGCTGGCACGGCTTCTACACTCATCCCTATTTCTTCTCCATAACGTACATAGTCATTATGGTCTTCGCGCCTGTCATGTCCGAAACGATGATCGTATCCTACAACTAAATGCCCCACATTAAATCGCTCTTTGAGTATATCATTCATGAATTGCTGCGCCGAAAGAGTCGAAAGTTCTTTATCAAAATCGAGTATGATACATTCGTCAATACCTTTTTTCGAGAGCATTTCAATTTTCTCTTCATAGGTACTGATCAGTTGTGCTTTAAATGCGGGATTTATTATTTGTTGGGGAGGAGCGGGAAAGGTGATCACTGCCGAATGGCAGTTCTCGCGTTTGGCAACAGCTTTGACTCGGTCTATCAAATACTGATGCCCACGATGTACACCATCGAAGAAACCGATGGTTGCTGCACAGATGGGATGCGAGATTGCAGATGAGAAACGGATAACTTCCATATTAATTTCTTTTTATTTCTTATTGTCAAATAGACGGGTCCAGTCTTCGTTAGATTCGGCGACGAACGATCTTATTCCTAGTGTTTCGGCAGCCAGGCAGTTGTCTACCGAGTCATCAATAAAAAGAGTTTCTTCAGGATATATACCTGAATCTTTAATCATTGTCTGAAATATTTTGGGGTCAGGCTTTGATAGATTCATTTCAAATGAGAGATAAGTCTTTTCAAAGTAACTGTTTACATCGAACCCTTTATAAGGAAACAGCTTCTGGCATGACCATTGCCAATGTAGTTCGTTGGTATTGCTCAATAGGTATACCATGTATTTCTTTCTTAGCTCTAAAAGGAGCATTAGTTTGCGAGGAGGGATATCTACTAAAAAGCTATTCCATGCGGTATCTATATCCTCGTCTTTCAAGTCCCTATCCGCCAACGAGCGGATATGTTCACGAAATTCTTCTGTAGATATCACCCCCAATTCGTAATTTTGGAAGAAGCCTTCTTTAAAAGAATTGCTGATAAGCTCGTTGACTTTATGCAGACCGAGTTCTTCGAACTGCTTCACACATCGTTCCTTATTTAAGTTTACCAATACATTGCCGAAATCAAAGACTAAATTCTTGATGTTATTCTCATTCATTGTTTTCTTTCTTATTTCGTTGTTTTAAACGTTTTAGCTCTCCTATCCAGAGAATAAAAGAGGTCGCTCCGATAATACTTAGCCACGTGTAGATATCTAGGGGAACTGTTCGAAATACTGCTCCACCAAATTGCACAATGATAATTTGTCCTATCAGGATGATACCGCCTACAGCTAGGAAACTGGGCGAATGTATTAAACCTTTCCATGCCGAACTTGTACTTCCGAATACTCGGACATTGAATAGATTCCAGAATTGCAGCATCACGAAGATGGTGAAGAATACCGTAAGGTGATAATTTGAGATGGTAATATCGCTTGCTGTAAAGTAAATAATCAATCCCATAAGTATTGATAAGAATATGGCACCCGTGGTAAATATATTGAGGTACATGGGGCGGGTAATGATGAAGTCGTTGAGACGGCGTGGTTTTTCCTTCATTACGGCTTTTGATGGCGGAATGGACGACAATGCCAGAGATGCAAAAGTATCCATAATAAGATTCACCCACAACATCTGAGTAACGGTGAGAGGTAATTGGGTCCCTACAAACGATCCCAGCAATTCGATACCAAGAGCAACTAAGTTAATAGTTAGCTGGAAGACTATAAACCGTTGGATGTTTTTGTAGAGCGACCGTCCCCACATTACGGCAGTGCTGATACTGGCAAAAGAGTCATCGAGTAATGTAATGTCACTGGCTTCTTTGGCAACCGATGTGCCCGAACCCATCGAAAGTCCCACTTGCGCATGATTTAGTGCCGGTGCGTCATTCGTTCCATCTCCGGTAACGGCTACTATAGCCCCTCGCTTCTGAAGCAGTTGTACCAAACGTTGTTTGTCGGTAGGACGTGCTCTTGACATGATTTTTAGTTTGCTTACCCTTTCCAGTGCTTTTTCGTCGTCTAATGAGGCAAATTCCGGTCCGGTTATTCTATTTATCTCTGCATCTTCTTTGTCATTCCACAATCCTATTTGACGTGCTATTTCTGTTGCAGTACCTATTGTGTCGCCGGTGACTATCTTAATATTGATTCCTGCTGAGCGACATTCGTCTATAGCTTGATTGATACCTTCACGGATAGGGTCGGCTATGGCTACCATTCCTGCAAAGGTGAATCCTTTTTCTTTAATCAGTTGCTGGCAATCTGTAGCGTCATTATCTACTATCTTGTAGGCAAAAGCAAGGGTCCTCATCGCTTTGTTCTGTGCTTCGAGTAGCCATTCTTTCAATTGGGGGCGGTGAGGTTCAATATCTTCCTTTGCCGAATGTTGCAAAATCGTATTGCAATGATTTCCTACAATCTCCGGAGCACCTTTTATGTAAAGGATGCGTTTGCCTGGTAGCAGGCTGGAATCGGTAAGCATGGCCATGTACTTCCGCTCGGTAGAGAAGGTGATTTCACTGATGGGTGTAGCTGCTTTACGTATATCCAAGTAGTCTATCTTTTGTTTGTGCAACCAGAGTAGCAGTGCTATTTCGGTGGGGTTGCCTAAACCGTGTACATCATCGGTTGCAGTTTCCAGGTAAGCGGTAGAGTTGGTTGCTATGCCTTCTTTTATGAGCTGGCTTATCTCGTCTTTTTCGAGTACTATATCATTCTTCCCATTAAACAGCGAATATTGTACTTGCATACTGTTTTGAGTCAATGTTCCGGTTTTGTCTGTACATATCACGTTGATGGCTCCCATCGTCTCGCTGGCATGCATGCTTCTCACCAAATTGTTGGTTTTGAGCATTCGCCGCATGTTCAGAGCCAAACTGAGAGTCACGCTCATAGGTAACCCTTCCGGAACAGCCACAACAATCAGCGTAACGGCCATCATGAAGTAGTTGAGGCAGATTCGTGCTATTTCTATATAATCGTGCCACCCCTTTATGTCGTGCTCCGAGAAAAATACAATCAGATCACGTGTGACAAAAATACAAAAGGCCAGTCCCGCAATAATAAAACCTATTTTACTTATAAGTTTCGCAAAGTGCTCCAACTGTATATTGAGTGGGGTCTTTACACCGCTTTCTTCGGTGCTTTGGCGGGCTACGTGTCCAATTTCCGTATTGTCGCCAATGGCTGTTACGATCATTGTACCGTAACCTTCTACTACCGTTGTGCTACGCAATACCCGGTTAGAAGCATAGGTGGCTTCTTTGTCGAATCGATCTTCGTAAATAGTTTTGTTCACAACCGGTTCTCCGGTCAGCGAAGACTCGTTCACTTGTATGGATACGGCCTTTAATAAGGTTCCATCGGCTGGTATCTCATCTCCTGTACCTAATATAACGATGTCGTCAACAACAATATCTTTCCGTGGTATCTCACATACCTGTCCGCTTCGTGTTACTTTAACGAGTGCATCGTCATTAATCGTATTCAGCAAATCAAACTTCCGTTTGGCATTATACTCAAAGAAGAAGCCGATACCTGTGGCCAATAATATAGCGGTAATGATACCGATTGTTTCAGCATATTGGTTTTCTAAAACAGAAATGATAAGCGACAAAAAAGCCGCAAGAATCAGAATGCGTATCACAGGATCTTTGAACTTCTCCAGATAAAGGATCCAGGGAGATATGCGCTTAGGAGGAGAAAGCAGGTTGCTGCCATATCTTTCACGACTTTCGACAACTTCTTTTTCGGTCAGGCCAAATAAATTTTTCTGATCTGTGTTCATTTAAATAATTGATTTGTTAGTGACAATTGTTAGGGTAGTTTTTTATCTTTGACATCAGTGCTTGCTTCAACGACATTGAGTACATAATCACCCAATTTCTCGCATTCGCTGATGATATCCATGTAGTACACGCCCATCTGGTAGTCGTATTGCTTGTTATTCACATCCAACACATTTTGCGTCTTCAATTGGTTACGATAATTATTTATCTCATTTTCCAAATTATAAGTCTTATTCATTTCCAATTCCAACTGGTCTCCCTTTCCCAGAACCCGTAGCATCTGGCTTAGGGCATCTTCATCGAGCTTCATCATGAAGTGTATATGGTCGTACTGCTGTTCTGTGAAGTCTGTGCTCGATTGCTTTTTTCTACTTATCGTACGCGCTAAGTTATAGCAGCTATCGCCAATACTTTCTATTTCGGTTACTTCGCGGAGCATGCCTCGAATAACCAACTTGCTTGTCGAGCTTAGACGCCCTTCAGATACATCGTTCAGGTAGCTTGCTATTTCAATCTCCATGTGGTCGCTGATGCCTTCATATTTTTCTATCCGCGCGAAAAGCTTGGCAAATTCCTCATCTTTAGTCGTATGAAGCAAAGATCGTACCATTCTATACATTCGTTGAATACGTTGACTAAAAAGAATGATCTCTTTGTGAGCTTGGAGGATCGAAAGTTCTGCTGTCGATAGCATGCCCGAAGAAATATATCGAAGTCTGAAATCTTCATCCTCTTCTTTCTCTCTGATGAGTTGACAAACAATTCTTTCGAATGGTTTGATGAACCAGATTAATATCAGCACGTTGCAAACATTGAACATTGTATGGAATGCAGACAAATAGAAAGTAACTTTGATATGTTCATCTACGTTGGGGGCGATGAGGTTGACAAGATACTTATCCAAACTGATAAAGGGATGAAACACACACAAGACCCAGAATACACCAAACATGTTGAACATAAAATGCGACAGAGCGGCACGTCGGGCTTGTGAGTTACCTGTAAGAGCGGCAATATTCGAAGTAATAGTCGTACCGATATTCTCACCCATTACCAGTGCGATACCCAAATCCAGACTTTCGGGGTGGGCAGAGCATAATATCATCGTAATGGCCATGACAGCTGCCGAAGATTGGATGCACATGGTGAGAAAGCCTCCAATAAGTAGAAACATCAGAATGGATAGGTCTCCCCAGTTTTTGCAATGATCGATAAACGAAAGAATGGCGGGGTTCGTTTCCAAATGCATATCAGAACCTGTCTGTCGCAATGTAAGAAGTCCTAAAAACATGAACGAAAAGCCGAAAAGGAACTCTCCTAAAGACTTTTTGTTCCCTTTCTTTGAGAAGAAGAAAGGAATAGCGATGGCAAATAAACAAAAGACATAATCACCCAGATTGATTTGGAAGCCAAATATCGACATAAGCCATGCGGTGACTGTCGTTCCGATGTTGGCTCCCATAATCACACTTATAGCTTGTGCCAAAGTCAGCAGGCCCGCATTCACAAAACTTACGACCATCACAGTTGTAGCGGTTGATGATTGGATGGTTGCTGTAACGAGCGCTCCCGTTAGCAGCCCTGTGAAACTGTTGGTAGTCATAGCTCCCAATATCTTGCGTAGCTTGTTTCCTGTTAGCTTTTGCAAGGCCTCGCTCATCGTCTTCATCCCGAACATCAGTAGAGCGAGACATCCCAAAAGCTTAAAAATAGCGAAAATAGACATATTATGCTTTATTAAATGTATTTTCTTTTGTTCATTGTCTTTTAATGATGTATATTTATATCAATATTAACTCAATATAGCTGCGTACAATGAAACAGACAGTACAAATTTACTGCAAAAATAATAATTATTATAAAGATTTTCCCATAGGTTCCTCACTTTTGGACATTTATTATGGGTTTGACTTGAAATTCCCTTATCCGGTGGTCAGCGCCAAGGTGAATAATAAGTCTGAAGGACTTAATTATAGAGTATATAATAACAAAGACGTAGAGTTCCTCGATGTACGAGATCAATCGGGCATGCGAACTTATGTCCGTTCCCTTTGTTTTGTATTATACAAGGCGACCAGCGAGTTGTTTCCCGAGAGTCAGCTATTTCTGGAACATCCTGTATCGAGAGGGTATTATTGTAATTTGAGTCATGGCAGAGCGATAACCGACGAGGATATTGTCCGTATCAAAACTCGTATGGAAGAACTGATTGCCGAGAACATTCCGTTTCACCGTATCGAATGTCATACAGAAGATGCTGTTCGCATATTCAATGAGCATAGCATGAACGATAAGGCTAAATTGCTTGAGACCTCCGGCACTCTCTATGCTTATTATTATACCCTAGGCGAAACCATCGATTACTATTATGGCAATTTAGTGCCTAGTACGGGCTTTCTGAAAGTCTTTGATGTGATAAAATACTATGATGGCTTTCTGCTCCGAGTGCCCAACAAGGATAATCCCGAGCAATTGGAAGAAGTTATTAAACAGGAGAAAATGCTTGATGTATATAACGAATATCGGCGTTGGGAAAATATCATGGGGGTTCAGACAGTCGGAGATTTCAACGAGTTATGCCTAAAGGGATATGCCACAGATGCTATTCAGATATCCGAGGCGTTGCAAGAGAAAAAGATTGCCCAGATAGCCGATCTGATATATCATCGCGATATTAATGGTAGCAAAGTGAAGGTAGTGCTTATTGCCGGGCCTTCTTCTTCGGGTAAAACCACTTTTAGCAAACGTCTCTGTGTTCAATTAATGACAAACGGGCTAATGCCTAGAGCCATTTCTCTCGACAACTATTTTGTAGATCGTGAGCAGACTCCTCGTGATAAGAATGGCGACTATGATTATGAGTCCTTATACGCTCTTGATTTGAAACTTTTCAACCGTCAGATGAATATGTTGTTGAATGGTGAAGAAGTAGAGTTGCCTTCTTTCAATTTTCAACAAGGAAGGAAAGAGTACAAAGGAGACAAACTCAAGATAGACGATCATACCGTATTGATATTGGAAGGAATTCATGGATTGAATCCGGAATTGACTCCTGATATACCCGAGGAGAGTAAATTTAAAATATATGTTTCGGCGTTGACTTCCATATCCCTTGATAATCACAATTGGATTCCAACCACCGACAATCGTTTGTTGCGTCGCATTATTAGAGACTTCAATTATCGCGGCTATTCGGCACAAGAAACTATTTCGCGTTGGCCGAGTGTCAGAGCGGGCGAAGATAAGTGGATATTTCCTTATCAAGAGAATGCCGATGTCATGTTCAATTCGGCTCTATTCTTTGAATTGGCAGTATTGAGGATGCATGTAGAACCCATACTAATGAGTGTTCCTCACAATTGTCCTGAGTATTGTGAAGCCTATCGTTTATTGAAATTTATTCAGTATTTTAGTCCGATAAAAGATGTCGAGATACCTCCTACCTCTTTGCTTCGTGAGTTTTTGGGAGGGAGTAGCTTTAAATATTGATTGGAGATTTATATTATCCGATCGCAATATATATTTAAATATAGTACTAAAATGTGACGTTGTAACGAACTTATTCTTCAGAGCCGTGTGCAGTTTCTTGCACACGGCTCTGAGTTTATCTTCCTTCTTTTTGTATTCTCCCTATCAATTGCTTGGCGATTAATGCGGATACCAAAAGTCATATTTACCTGTCTTTATTCTTTCTGCAATGCTGGGGTAACGAATAACTACGCCAATATCTATATCTTTGTATTTATCCGTCAATTCACCAATAAATTTTGTCGGTTGGTTAATATACCAAATATACCAATTATATGATTTTTCTTCTTTGCTGAAACCATAGTCTTCAGAATCTCTAAATAGAATATTCGTCACATCACCCAATTCGGAAGATTTCCCTACTTTGTACCACATATTCTGCTGAATGCCGAACTTTATTATCGTGTGGGCGTAGAAATCAACCTCATCTTTTACAATCTCTTCCATGTTCGGAATATAGTCCATGGGGTATTTCTGTTTAAACACTCTGATGACGCGAGTGTTTAGCATGGTCATATCGTCTGCAATATACTGAAAGAAACGTTTGTATTGATTGTCTACATCTACACAAAACACATAGCCTATTTTTGTTACAATTCTTTTTGCCATAGATCCTTTTTGTTGCTGTTGTTGAACTATTAAAATGAATGCTTCTAAATTTTGCTATACTCTTCTTATCCTTTTATTTTTGATGAGTAGATAAGATTATGTGTTTTATTTTTTCTTATACAAATATATGCAATATTTATGATAATCTGTTATATATTATGCTCTTTATTCTAATTATAGTGTTTTCTATCTCCATAGGATTTAGACCCAGTTCTTTTAATAACTTGATTCTTATCCCGAATTCAAGTATTAATAAATAAAGAAATGGCCACACTACACTCACTTTAGTGATATTTGCGAAGTGAATATGTATAGATATTCTGATACTTTTTTATCCGACCTTGCCTTACAAGGTACTACAGGCAAGTATTTGAGGTGCCAACTTGCAGCCCGATTGTAAACCGAATTAGGATAACGACTGACATGTACTGAATAAGTTTGTGTCAACTTATTCAGTACATGTCACAATAAGTGCCACTTCGATATGGTTAAAATAGTATCAGTATCGTCCTCGATATTCATTCTCAGAAATGTGCTGAGAAACGACTTGAGGATAACCACCTATTGAATGGTGCGTTTCTATGTCAATGGGGTGTGCATCGTATAAAAATGAAAACTTGTTAATCGTTGGTAATTAGAGCAATAGACCTTTTGGCGAAACGGTCTATATCATGTTGAATTGTCGTATGTTAGTTTTTTCGGTGACGTCCTTAAGTTTTCGGAGAAACTAACATACGACAACAATTTTAGGAGCATATGTCGTTTCGATAACATAAAGAAGGCATTCATTCGAGTGTGCGAACCGCTTCTATGCGGTTAACGGAAGAAGAAGCATGCCGATGGATTGTCGCATTCGCTTGCTCAAAAACTTTCATCGCGAATGAGCTGCTTGTCTGGATGAATAGAATATACTCGTTTTTGCGAAAACGGGCTTTCAACTATCTGTAGAGTATCATTTAGAATCGTTCTAAGAAGAGGTCCGCCGAAAATAAGGTGCCTACAATATGCTCTTGACTCGATTTTCGGACCTTTTTTCGCTGGCGTTGTATACGGTGCGTCGTTAACCTACTGTGGGATAGTGCGTAATGGTGTCATACGGAGGTGGCAAAGCCTCCCGTAATTTGAGAAATTGTCTCTAAGAATTTTAATTGATGTAAAGATAAACCTATGTATGTTCCCTACGCTTTTGCTAGTGAATCGTATTTTTTGCTGTTCCAGTCAGAATACAGATGACAATTATATCGTATTCGAACGGGTAATATTGCCGAAGAAGAGGCTATCTCCTTATGATGCCGGACAATGGAGAACGCCCACTTTCACTCAAAGCTTCGATAGCAAAATAGTAGGTTGTTGCTTTGTCCATACCTCGGAAGTCGTATTTTTCTGTTCCCAGCACAGTGATCGAATTATACATTTTATCGGGGGCTATGCCGTAATAAATATTGTAGCCATAAGCTTTGAGAGATTTCTGCCACGTTATCATGGCATTGCGGGGATCTTTCTTGTCGCGCACTACGTTGAACTTCTTTATGGGCAATGGTAGTTTGTCCTTATCATAGCCAAATACTCGGAAGCCCGATAGTGCCAATTGTCCGGATGCTACATGAATATTCTCGAATTTTAAATATCGGGTCTGTAGCGGTTCGTTGAGTTCTATATAGTCGTGTGGTACGTCTTTGTCGTTGTTGGATTTGTCTGCTACCAACTCCCAATGGATGCCGTCAATGGAGTGATATATCCGGTATTGATGATATAAATCCATCGCTCTGTTATATTGGTCGGCATGGTGGTCGTAGTAGTTTATCTGAATAGCTCTGACAGTTTCTATTTTCCCCAAATCCATTTTCAACCATTCTTCCGGTCCGCCTGTCTTGGCCGCCCAATAGGTGCGCATCGATTCGTCGTCGGCAAAGCGCCCTTCGAAAATGCTATCCGTTGAAGAAACTTCGATCGGTTTGTTGTAAGACAATAACATCCAGCCGGTGAAACGTTGGGAAGGATCTTTTATATCGTTGACGGCAGAGTAGGTGGGATAATCTCCAAAGGCACTCGAGGAATACATGATTCCATCTTTATCGAAAGCGGCGGGATATATCCCGATGCGTCGTTCGAACTTATATTTTAAAGACAACATGCAAGTGGATACGTGCCAGTAGTTGCCCGATAAGTCGGCAAAGGTTCCTCCGTGTCCCGAACCTTGAACATATCCGCCTGGTTTGTAGCTCATCGGATTATGCTTTTGGTAGGTGAAAGGTCCCAAGGGAGAATTGCCCACATAGACACCATCGCCATAAACTTTAAATTCGGTACCGGGTGCACCATACTGCAAGTAGTACTTGCCTTGGTGTTTGGTCATGAAAGCGCCTTCGACAAACGGTGCCAGTGTGAGCGAGTCGTCATTGTTCATACCAAAACGTTCCCATCCGTGTTCTTTGGGATGAAGCAATAGCATGTTTTTTATTTTGCTGATGGGGTAGAAGTCGCGTGTGTCAATTTCTACACCTTTGACCGGATATTCGTTGCTCGATCCGTAATATAAGTAAAGTCTGCCATCGTCGTCCCTGAATATGTAGGGATCCCAAGCGGGCAAAACAGTCTTTTCGACATACCTTTTGAAACGTCCCGATTTGGGTTGAGTGGTATACCACACCGGTAGTCCTTCGTAGGTGCAACCTACATAAAACAAGGTATCGCCACTGACAAATGCCGCAGGAGCGCAAAGATCGTCGTCGGTTGGCTTACGTTGAAAAGAGGCGGGGATGAATTCCCAATTCACCAAATCTTTTGAGCAATTGTACCCTCCTTGATTTGTAGAAAATAGGTAGTATTCGTTTTTGTAGACCAACGCCATAGGATCGGCCGTAGAGCGAAAAGAATTGCCCTCTTTGGCGTTGTCGTTGTAGGGCTCGAAATTGTAACTGATGTTTACGGGGTTGCAGAAAGTACGATTACTCGGTTTGTTAATATCGTACCAGCGCGTAGCCAATGTTTGATACCGCTTAGGCAGGATACGATTCTCGTTTTCCATGCAAATATGGATGTCGTTGTCGGCGAGTTGTAATATCTGATTATAAAGTTTCTTTTGAGGATAATACACATAGAGGTGGCGGTCGTCATCGCTGCCTTTCAGTTCGAAACGTCCTTCAATATCGGTATTGCAATGGATGGGAGAAGCAAAAAACATCACAGTAGCTCCTTCTAGAGGATGTCCTTGAGAGTCTGTTACGATACCCTTTATCATTCGTTCGTGAGTGGTAGGAATATAGTAATTGCTGATTTGTCCTTTTACTACTTTGGCTGCCTGCGCAAAAGTATTGGCGGGCATCAGACATAAACATACGAAGAAAATTGCATTGAAGAAACGTGCCATGTTGAACAATCTTTTGAGTAAACTTAATATTAAGAACAGTATCCAAAAACCAAAATGTTGTATTATTATCTAATAATGGTTTGCCTTATAACGGATAGAGGAACTTATTTCAGTTCCTCCATCCCATTTGCACACTACTATCTATATAATCTCATCTCATTCGAGTCTGAACGATTGTGTTTGTACATCTTCACTATTGGCTCCTATCATTACCTGAAATTCTCCCGGCTCGGCTACATGTTGTAGATTCTCGTTATAGTATTTCAGAAGATCGGTTGTGATGGTGAAATCTACCGTTTTGCTTTCGCCTGCTTTCAGATGAATGCGTTGGAATCCTTTGAGTTCTTTCACCGGTCGTGACGAAGTAGCTACCACGTCTCTGATATACATTTGTACAACCTCGTCACCTTCGCGGGTACCTGTATTTTGTACGGTGACACTTGCTGTGATGCTGCCATCGCTATTCATGGTTGACGAGCTAAGCGTAACGGGGCTATATTTGTAAGTTGTATAACTCAATCCGTAACCGAAAGGATAAAGCATGTCATTGGTTACATCCAAGTATCCTGTACGGAACTTCTGGAACCAACCGTTTTTGTCCATCGGCCGGCCGGTGTTCAGATGGTTGTAAGAATAGGGCAACTGTCCTACAGTCTGTGGGAAAGAAGTGGTCAGTTTTCCGCTCGGATTTACATCTCCAAATAGCACATCTCCTAGAGCCAAGGCTGTTTCGCTACCTCCAAACCATACGTTGAGAATGGCCGGAACGTTCGCTTTCTCCCAAGTGAGCACTACGGGGCGACCCGTGAAGAGTACCAATACTACAGGCTTGCATGTCTTGAGTAGGGCTTGGAGTAGGGCATGTTGTGAATCGAGCATCTCGAGTTGAGAACGGCTTGAGCTTTCTCCACTCATTGCTTCGGCTTCGCCTAGAGTAGCTACAATGACATCCGATTGGGCTGCCACGTCCAATGCTTCTTTGAGTAAATCGGCATCGCTACGGTTGTCGCGTCCCAATTTGTTGCCGAAGATTGTAGCACGATCTTCGTATTGTGCATCGCTTACCAAGTTGCTGCCTTTGGCATAGAGTATGGTCGCTTTATCGCCTGCCATTTGTTTTAGACCTTCGTAAACTGATAAGTATTCGTTGCGTCTTGTGGCAACACTCCAACTTCCCGGCAAATTATTGCGGGTGTTTCCCATCGGCCCGATGATGGCAATGGTACCTTTGCGTTGCAGAGGCAAGAGGTTGTTATCGTTCTTGAGTAACACAAAACTTTCGGTCGCCAGTTTGTGGGCGGCAGCACGATGTTCGGCCGTGAAAATATCTTTCTTAGCTCTCGAGTCGTCCAAGTATTTGTATGGATCGGCAAAAAGTCCCAGTTTATATTTAGCTTCCAATACACGTCGGCAAGCAGTATTTATATCGTCTATGGTTATTTTGCCCTCTTCGAGAGATTTCTTCAGCGTATTCAAGAATGCGCTGGATACCATATCCATATCGACACCGGCTTTCAGTGAGCGTGCGGCTACTTCCTGCTCGTTGCCAATGCCGTGGTTAATAAGTTCTGTAACGGCTGTATAGTCTGTTGCAACAAAACCTTTGAATCCCCAATCGTTTCTTAACAGGTCGGTGAGCAGCCAGTGGTTTGCTGTTGCAGGAATACCGTTGATCGTATTGAAAGAAGTCATTACGCTTTCGGCTCCGGCGTTGACTGCTGCCTGATAGGGAGCCAGATATTCGTTGTACATTCTATATTTGCTCATATCTACGGTGTTGTAGTCTCTTCCTGCTTCGGCACCCCCATAAAGAGCAAAATGCTTGATGCAAGCCATAATGTCGGTATTGGAAGAGAAGTCTTGCTGATAACCCTTTACCATAGCCTGTGCAATGGCCGATCCTAAGAACGGGTCTTCGCCCGAACCTTCGGATATTCTTCCCCAGCGGGCATCATGACAGATATCGACCATGGGGCTGAATGTCCAACATATTCCGTCGGCACTGGCTTCGATAGCGGCAACACGTGCTGAGTTCTGAATGGCTGGAATATCCCAGCTGCACGACATACCGAGTGGGATGGGGAAAGTTGTTTCGTAACCGTGAACAACATCCAGACCGAAGATAAGAGGAATATGCAGGCGGCTCTTTTCTACTGCCAGCTTTTGCATGGCGCGAATATCTTTTGTCCCTTTCATGTTGAGTATGGCACCGACTTTTCCGTCGCATACCATTTGTGCCACTCCATTGCTTTTTATTTCTCCAGTCACAGCACCGTCGGAAGTAGGCAGGTTAAGCTGTCCTATCTTCTCTTCAATAGTCATCTTATTCATCAGATTGTCGATGAACTGTTCCATGGATTGCGGTGTTTTATTCACCTTTGTCGTTTTTTTGACCGGCTTACCTGCTATAGCTAATAAACTTGGCAATAGTAGCAGGATAAGTAAGTAGCTCTTCATTTTCATTATGTAAGATGTGTATAGTTAATAATCAATATGTAAAACCTAGTTTTTGGAGTCCTGCCTGAACTTCGGGGCAACTCATAAACAGTTTCCAAAGCAATCCGCTACGGTAATTTTCTATCATCGGGGCAATGGTGCACTGATCGATAGCCAGATAGTGGGGTACTGTCCAATCGGCCGTTTCGGAGAAAGCGTCATAAAAGCCATACTTTCCCCATATCCAGTTGCCTTTATTCCAGAAGTATCTTAAAGCTTTCATCGATTGCTCGGGAGTATAGGGGAAACTGGATAATGCCGCGGTGGGTGTAATGACTCCCAAATCGTTATTGGGTGCATGTGCCGAGTAGCCATCGATAGAATAGCTTGCCGTCAGTCCCCAGCAGTTTTCGCCATATCCTTTATAGTGTTTGGGATTGTCTACGCAATAGGCATAATCCGATAGCGCATGATTCTGTACGACTTTCCAATATTCGGCATATTCATCTTTCAGATTGGTTGGGTTTAAGCCTATCCATGAGTAATGAGCCCAAAAGAGTGGACCTCCGGTAGCCTCGGCTCCATTGTGTTTCAATTCGAGAGGATAGCCATAGGCTACTGCCGAACTTACAATACCTCCTCCTCTTGCCCAGCAATTGTGGTAGGCCGAAGCAGAAATGGAGTGTGTTGGCGAGGAAGCGGCAAGTATATACGTAATCATCGTTTCGTTGTATCCTTCGAGAGGAAAGTTCATTTGAAAATCATAATCGGGCGACCAATGCCAATATAGTTTGTCTTGTCCGTTTTGGTACCAATCAAACTCCATCGTTTTCCATAGAGCGTCTATCTTATCGGCCAACTGTTGCTCTGCTTGGTTGCCACCTTTAAAGTATTGTCTTACACAAAGCAGACTCTGCATCATGAAAGAGCTTTCTACCAAGTCACCGCCGTCGTCTTTCGTTCCGAAAGGTTTTACTTTGCCCGAAGGGCCATACAGCCAATGTGGCCAGACGCCATGGAAGCGATCGGCTCGCGATAGATAGTCAACAATCTTAGTGAGTCTTTTTAGTCCTGCGTCGCGTGTTATAAATCCTCTTTCGATAGCTACCAAAATACCTGCCACACCGAATCCACTACCTCCAAGAGTAACCACCGATGAGTCGTGCTCCGGATAGACACCGTCGAGGTGAATTCGCTCGGGTGCCATGCCTGATATTGGTTCTGCTCCATCCCACATGTAGTTGAAATGAACTTTCTGAATATAATCCAGAAAAGCATCATCGTTTGTGAAAGAGGTGGGGCGTGTTACATCCAACGTATCGGGCTTTGTTGTATTGGCTCCGTTTCCATTTGAGGCAGAAGCACAACCCCAGCAGCTCACAAGTAGAATATATAGTGCTATCTTCTTAATAGTACTTATCATATGATCGTTTTTTTATGATAATCAAATATCAATCTTATTATTGTTTTTATTCCTGAATTTGTAATATAGTGCTGTAGCAAATGACTGCTACAGCACTAATGAGATTATTATTCTACTACATTTTCGCTCAATTGCGGCGAGATATCTATCGCTGCTTTTGGAATCGGGAAATATTGTTTATCTTGTGTATACGTATACCCTTCGCTGGTGAGTACGCTGACAGCCTTTCCGGTTCTAACCAAATCGTTAAAGCGGTCGCCCCACTCCATGCAAAGTTCCATGCGGCGTTCATCCAATATTCCATCGAGTGTCAAAGACGAAACGGTAGGCATATTTGCACGAGTACGAACCTGATTGAATTTTGCGATACCGTCGCTTAGATTTTGATTCAATTGGAGACATGCTTCGGCATACATCAGTAATACATCTGCATAACGGAAGACTCTCACATTGTTGTTGCAACCGTAATCTGTTCGGCCTGGTGTTAATTCGGAAGCAGGTGTATAAGCTTTCCCGTTGTAGCAACCTGTTTCAGCTCCTTGTGCCGGACGGATAACATCACCCCAATCGGTGGTTGTGCCCGCGTATAGGAAATCGTTTTGTGCACGAACTGTTTCTCCACGTGCTGTTGCCCAATCGCGGAAATTCTTGTTCGGGCTGATCCAACCCCAACCTGAAATATTACCATTGTTGGCCGGACCTTGGAACCCAAACCAAGCGTTGGTTCCGACTACATCTCCCGAACCTGTTCCGAAGTCTGTTGTTTGTATCTCGAAAAGTGATTCATCGCAAAGCTTTCCCGGTATTTTGAACAACTCTTTATAGTTGGAATACAAAGAGAACTTTCCATTGTCAACGATATCTTTCGTCAGATCGTAAACTTTCTGATAATTGTTCTGATTCAGATAAATCTTAGCAGCCAGCATCTCTGCGGTATAAGCCGTTACTGCTCCTATGTGGTCCATCTGATTAGGACGGCACTTTTGGCAATTATCTATAGCATACTGCAAATCTTCGAGTGCATAAGCATAAACCGAATTCACACTTCTGCGGTGTACGTCTGACTGATCGTTTGTCTTGAGAATAGGCACCGGACCGAAGAGCTGAACAAGACGATAATAAGCATAAGCGCGGAGAAAGCGAACTTCACCCTGATAAGAATGATTGGTTGCAAGACTTGTGCCCGAACAATTTGCTTCGAATTTCTGTAGATCAACTAATGCAGTATTGCAATATTTAATGAGGCGATAATACAAAACACTGAAAGGTTCGTTCCAAAACCAAAGAGTATTATCATACTTATAGTTGTTCAATTTCACCCAATCGTCTCCGGTAGTACCGGGATCTACATCATCATCGCGGGTAATTGTCATGCCATAGACCGCCCAATGGGTTCCTTCTGATCTCACCCAAGAGTAAACGCCCGAAACAGGAGCATACATATTGGATATATCGGTATAGTCAACAGTCTTAGAGTCGACTGTCACTTCGGGAGCTTTGTCCAAGTAATTACTACAACTACTTATAAGCAGTATGAATAGTAGACAAAAGATGGATTTTAAATATTTCATGTTATTATTACTTTAATAGGTTAGAAATCGATGCGGAGACCGAAAGTATAGGTTGATGACATCGGGTATACTTCGGTATCCCATCCGTTGGAATTAGTTACTTCTGGTGTGAAGCTGTTCGCTTTGAACACTGTCAGTGGATTCTCGGCATTAACACTCATACGGATATTTGGTATGATGAAACCACCCATTCTAATATTTCTCAAGTTGTAAGCCAATTGTAGGTTCTGGATTCTGAAATACGCACCGCTTTCTACATAAAAGTCGCTCGTGTGACTTACGTTCCAACCTTTGGTAAGTGCTTTTGCTGAAGGATAGCTATTGGATGTACCTTCGCCGTGCCATCTGTTCTTATACATGTCGTAGTCGAAATTGTAGTTGGTTTGAGCATAACGTAGACCACGTTTTCTATTGTAAATCTTGTTGCCCATCACACCGCCCAATACCATACTGAATTCCAAGTTCTTGTATTGGAAACCTGCATTGAATCCATAAGATAGCTTTGGTATGTTCGACCCCAAAGTCACACGGTCTTTATCGTCTACCATCTTGTCGCCATTTACATCTTTGTATTTGAAGTCGCCCGGCTCAAGCGTGATGCCTGAAGCGATGATGTTTTGTGCAACAGGATCGTTAGCTATTTCGGCTGCTGTCTGATAGATACCGGCTACCCGATAACCATAATATGAATTCATCTGTTGACCTACCATATGGATGGTGCGATTCTCGGCACTTCCGCCGTATATGTAAGGAGCTCCATTCAGATTGCGAACACGATTTCTCAGAGTTGACATATTCAGACCGACGTTATAACGGAAATCTGTTCCTACTTTATCTGTCCAATTGAGCGATAGTTCAAAACCTTGGTTGTTGATCTTACCATTGTTTCCGGCTAATGTGCTATTGCTTAATGGCAGTGTCGTACTGATAACAGCATTGTTGGTAGTACGGTTGAAATAATCAAAATCTACGGATAAACGATTGTTTAGAGTCGTGAAGTTGAAACCTGCATTGAATTCTTCGACCACTTCCCAACCGAGCCAACTGAACGAACCGTCGTAATAATACCCAGGTAAGGTCGTATTGCCATAAACGCCGTTATAATCATTTTTCCCTTGCAGCAGTCCTGCGTAGCCATCACTTGCGGCAATGTTATCATTACCAAGTTTACCCCAGCTGGCACGAAGTTTCAAATAGTTTATCGCTTTGATATCTTTCATGAAATTCTCATTACTCATAACCCAGCCAAGACCTACAGATGGGAAGTAGCCCCATTTGTTGTTGTACTTCGACGAACCGTCGGCACGCATTGTAGCGCTCAATAAATATTTATCGGCGTAGTTGTATTGTAATCTGGCGAAGTAAGACAAACCACGATAGGTGGTACCTCCATCATTAACGGTACGTCCTGTTGTATTTCCGTTAGTCAGATAAAGATATTCTTCACGCAAATCGGGCACATTGGTGGCAGTTCCTTCGAGGAGGCGATAGTTCTCTTCGCGGCTCGATTGACCGATCATGGCAGTAATGTTGTGATTGCCGAACGAATCCTGATAAGTCAGTGTGTTATCCAATATGTAGTTGTAGTATTTATTGTCTGACTTAGTTAAAGAAGACTGAGAAGACTGCTGCCATGAACTGACATAATACGAAGGAATGAAAACACGGCTGTTTGTTAGTGAGAAACTTTGGCTGAACTGAGTTCTGAACTTCAACTTTTTAGGAATAAAGCTTAGTTCGGCATAGAACGTAGGTAATACCTGGAATGTTTCGTTCTTGCTATTGTAATAGTTCGCCGTAGCAATCGGGTTGTTGAAGTTCGACGTGAATCCTACTTGAGAAGGAGACGCGTATTTGTCGGGAGTTGCATCAGTATTCTTGTCCGAATAAACCGGAATGATTGACGGAATGTTGAAAGCCTGTTGCCAAGCTGAGTTGTTCGGACTCCGTTGATTCGAACTGCTTGTTACGAAACTGGCGCCTACTTTTAACCAATTGTATGCATCATAATCCAAGTTGGCATGGAAGTTCAAGCGCTTATAGTTGTTGGTACAGTCCATAATACCATCTTGGTACAAGTAGTTGAAACCAATTGCATAAGATGCTTTGTCCGAACCTCCGCTTATGCTCAAACTGTGATTAGTAATGGTAGCTGTGCGTAGAAGCTGCTTGTACCAGTCTGTATTTGCCCCGTATGTCCAATTGTGGAAATCGCTATCGGCATAGCTTCCTCCAAAGAGGTCGATAGAGTTCTTCATGTAAGAAGAATAGGTGTTGTAGTCGGCTTCCATCATCATGGTGGCATATTGCTGAGAATTTGCCATCTTCAGTACATTAGACGCATGTTGTACGCCGACATACCCTTCATAAATTACTTTGGGGTTCTGATTTTTGAATCCCTTTTTGGTTGTAACGATAATGACGCCGTTGGCTGCCCGAACACCATAGATAGCGGCTGCCGATGCATCTTTTAAAACAGAAATTTCTTGGATATCATTATTATTCAAGAAAGTGATGTCGTTGTAGAACATACCGTCTACTACATAGAGAGGCGAGGAACCGTTGAAAGAACCCAAACCACGAATCGTTACCGAAGGTCCTGCACCCGGAGCATTTGAATTGACAATAGACAATCCGGGAACTTTACCTTGCAGTGCCGACATCGGAGAGCTGGTAGCAATGCCGCTGATCTCTTCTCCTTTGACTACTGCAATAGGAGATGTCAGGTCTTTTGCCTTGCTGGTACCATAACCGATGACTACTATATCATTGAGCTGATGTACGTCGGATGATAAAGTAACATTGATGATTTGTCGATTATTTACAGGTACTTCTATTGTTTTCATACCTATGTAACTGATGACCAAAGTTCCGTTAAAAGGAACCTTGCGCAGAGTATATTTACCGTTCAAATCGGATGCGGTTCCATCAGCTGCCCCTTTTACAATGACATTGGCCCCAATGATAGGTTCATTTGTACCTTCTTCGAGTACAATACCCGTTACCGTTATTTTAGGTTGCGCAAAAGCTAAATTGGCAAACATCAATAACGCAGAAAATAGAATAATGAATTTTTCTTTCATGTTATTAATTTAAAGTTTATAAAAAAAGTTTTCTGATGCAAATGAATACAAAAACAATAGATGCACCAAAAAAAACAGTATCACGATAGTACGTTTTGATAAAAATGTTTTATTAACGTACTACGTTTTTACTACTGCGCTACCATTTAATATACTGTAAACTAATGTTATATAATTTATGTTTTCAATGAATGGACTGCTGCCGAATAGTGCTTATACCAAGTCGATAAGGAAGTCGACCAAGCTATCTTCTTCCGAAATATTTAGTTTTTTGCGAATTCTGTATCGGGCGGCTTCAACTCCTCTAACTGTTAAATTGTTTATCTGTGCAATATCTTTTGTTGTGAGGTTCAGACGAAGCAATGCACAGAAGCGCAGATCGGTTGGCGTGAGTTCCGGGTATCTTTCGCGTAGGTGGCGGAAGAAGTTGGCGTGTATCAAATCGAAGTTCTGCTGAAACAACTCCCAGAATTCTCTGTTCTCTATGTCTTCACTTATTTTGATGAGCAGTTGTTTCATGAATTTGTTTGTTGTGGTGCCCCTATTCAGTTGCTCCTGAATCATTGACCGGAGTTCTTCGAGCATATTGTTCTTGGCTATAATGCCCATTGCCATGCTCGCCAAGTCTTTACTTTTGAGCGAGATCTCCGACTCCAAGAGCTTCTTGTTTTGTTCGGCTATGAGCAATTCTTGTTCGTGCATTTTTAGTTTCTGTTTGGATTGCTCTATTTCATAGGCTTCTTTTTCTTTCTTTATCAAATAGTGAAGTCTCCATCTGCTGATGTAATAGATTGCTGTGCCAAGAAGCATGATGTAAAAACAAATGGCCAGCCACGAGAGGTAGAAGGGGCGGTTTATAGTGAAATGATAATTCACTTCTCCAATCTTCTGATTCAAATCGTTGTAGATTACTGCCGAGAATTCGTATGTGCCATAATCTAAGTTCCCGTAGTGCATTACCGGCTCGTAAGAATCGGTTTCCAAATTGAGTCCGCTTCCTTTTATAGAATAATGTATCATGTAGGGCGTTAGGTCATAATGAGGCATAAGCAGCCTGAAAGAAACTTCTCTATACGAAAAGCTTACCTCTCCATCTTTATTGACCGGAAGGAAAATGGATTCTCTTTTATTGTTGAAGCATTCTATTTGTTCGATGCTCATTTTAAATAGCTTCGAGCTATTGTCTCTGCTTCTTAGGTCGTAATGGGCAAAGCCGTTATTTAAATTGAAATAAGAGTTACCTTCTTTATCTACGAATACGGAACTTTCGTTGTGTATCGAGCTGTCGAACTTGGAAAAGGGTATATACGCTTTTATTCGGAACTGGCCTTCGTAGCCATCTACCAATACATATCCTTTGGAAGTGATTAGCCAAAAAAGGTGGCCGTTTACCTCTGCGGCTCCCAATATATTATTCGGTTCGGGGAGTAGTTGGTTGAGTTGTGCAAACGGTACGAGAGCATGTTTGATGTTCGAATAAACATAAGCCGATTGTTCGTTGGATAAGACAATATCCCCTTGAATTTTCATCACATGGATATGCCCTTCGTCTTTTCCGTTCAGAGTGCCGAAGTACTTGGCATGTCGAACGGCTCGAAGGTTGTCCGTCAACCACAAGTGATAGGCTCCTTTGTACATGTGAGTGAGCCAGATGGAACCGTCGGTGTCGACTTCAAAATGCCTGATGGGGTTTGCGAATCCTGTGACGTTATGGCTCCATAGCCATTGCTTGGCGCTGTTCTTTACAAATACTTCGAGCCCCGCATAAGTAGAATTCAGCAATATCTCTTTCCCGTTTATCGTACACTTTTTGATGCAGGTACTGCCCGTTGTCGGATTGATCGGTATGGCGACATCGTTCTTCACGTTGATGCAATAGGCATTGCTGCCACCAAATATCTGTCCGTCGAATTCATTGATGTACCAGTTCTGCCCATTGGAATTGGGAATGATTTTGAAATCGTTGGATTTGGTATTTAATGTATATAGCGCTTGGTTGGTTGCTAAATAGAATTTATCGTTTTGATGGAGGATGCTATAAATCATCCCGATGGGTGGCTGATTGTATTTCGGGGTGAGCAGGGTGAGAGGAGAATTGTATTCGATGAAGGCGATTCCATCGTCCAGACTTGCCCATATATTGTTGTTTGCATCGCAACATAAACCCAGCACCGTGTTGTTGCTTAGCGATTCGCTTCGATTGAAATGCCACAATAGGCTTCCATCTTTGCGGATGGCATACAATCCGTCGGATATGGTACCGATAATCAGAAGATTGTCTTTGGTGAGCAAGGCTCTGTTTACTGTCGCTCTAGCCAAGTCGCCGTCAACTTGTGTATTGAATGGCGAAAGCTTGTTGTTGGCGGGATTGTAGAAATAACATTTTCCGCTTTTTGTCACCAACAGCATCTGTTTGTTGTAGTAGGGACAAACGGCTACTACGTCCGAATTATTTAGTTGAGACCGTTGGATAACAATGCGATAAGAATGTCCATTGAATATGGAAAAACCGCTATTGATAAGCTGTACATACATCTTTCCGAAACAAGAAAAGAGATACAGTGGACCGTAATACCGATCGCGATAAACTTTTACTGTTTTCCCATCGTAATAGAAACAGGCGCTGAACGACTGAAAGCAAATGGATTTACCTACCTTGACTATCTTCCATATCTCATCGTTTCTCATCTGGCTGTTCTTGAGTAGTTTGCTTATCGAATGGTATTTCAATTGTCCATATTGATCTGTATCGAAATAGCCGAACTCTTCGAAAGAACCGACATAAATGCGCTCTCCGTCGGCAAATACCGAACGAACAATTTGTCCTCCGGCAACCTTTGTCAGTTTCCATTGATAGCCATCATAAGAGAGTAATCCACCGGAATTGCCGAAATACATGACACCATTGCGAGTCTGAGTGACAGACCAATTCTGATTGTCTGCCTGATAATCCTTTACCGAGTAGTGTCGTACAAGCGGCATGAAAGACGAAGAGAATGCCGATGTAGAGAAAAGAAGAAAGAGCATGAAAGAAAGAGTATGTTTCATAGCACATTAGAATATATATGTTGTTAGCACATAAATGTCCCTTTCAGGCAGACTTTGCTGACCTGGAAATGGCTGTCGAAAACAATAAAGTCGGCATCGAAGCCTTTTTTTATTTGTCCTATTCGGTGGGCTAGACCTATCGATTGAGCAGGGTATAGCGATGCCATATTCACCGCCTCCGCAAGCGATATGTCTACATGCTCCACGCAGTTTTGAACAGCTTTGAGCATACTGAGAGCCGAGCCCGATATGGTTTCTTTCCCATCGGGTCCTACTGTTACATAATGATCGTCTCGAAGTACATGTTGATAAGCTCCCGTTTTGCAAGTTGTTACGGCATCGGTGACGAGCATGAGCGAATCGCCCAATGCTTGCTTTGCCAATCTTACCATCGGGTAGCTTACGTGGATTCCGTCTACAACTATTCCCGTGAAAGGGCGGGCGCGGAATATGGCAGGTATTAGTCCGGGGTATCGGTGGTGCATAGGCAACATGCCGTTATATAGATGTGTCGCCATTCGCTTGCGTCCTGTCAAGAAATGCATTGCCTCATCGTACGAGGCGGCACTATGACCGATAGATACGGCGATACCTTGTTGGTCTAGGTATTGAATTATTTCTTCGGGTTGCAATTCGGGTGCCATGGTCATGACTCGTATTTCGCCGTGTCCCCATTCAACCAAAGTCTTTACTTCGTCGAGAGTCGCTTTTTTGATTAAGCCGATGGGGTGAGCTCCTTTACTGCGGGGGTTGATGTATGGGCCTTCAAGGTGCAGTCCCAGATAATTGCCCAGAGCTTCTTTTTTGTGATCATGGGCATATTGTATCATTTGCTTGTAAACGTCGAATGTATTGGTAGCTGCGGTAACGAGGAATCCGGTAGTGCCTTCTTTGAGCAATGCTTTTTCCATGATGCTCAGCCCGTCTGCTGTGGGGGCGCCTCCGAAGAAAGCTCCGCCGGCACCGTTTACTTGTACGTCGATAAAGCCCGGGGCTAAATAATTTCCTCCTAAATCTATCTGTTCGATGTCAGTTGGTAAAGAACTTTGATCGACGATATCTACAATTTTATCGTCTTTCACTATCACTGCTTTATTCTGGAGTATCTCTCCGCCTGTAATGACCGAACCGTTTGTTAGACTAACATATTTCATAATAGGAGATTTATCATTATTGCAAAATTAGTGATAAATATGATTAATACGGCATAGAATAAAAAATTTATAGTTAGTAAGTACATTTTAATGTTTAAAATCTCTCTTCTTTTTATATAAAAGAATAATATTGTGCACTAAAATAATTCTTGTTTCGATATGCCTGTGCGGCTGTTGTTTTGTCGCAGCAACACGAACATCAATCAAAATGGAGCGACGCAGTAACATAAGATACACAACTATCTTATGTTCAGCATGTTTCATCATTTACATAAGAACCGTTCATCGATATTGTCCTTTACTTTCATACGTTTGCTCACGACCAAACACACGTATGGTCGCGAGCAAACAAGTGTATGGTCATGAGCAAACACATGTATGGTCGTGACCAAACGAATGAAACGTCGGTATGAAAAGGATGAATCTTATTATTGAAACCCTCGAAAGTAAAGCACGAAAGCTTTGACCGGTCCATTCGTTTCACATTAAAATACCGCTCTTTTGACCGGCATATTTAGATGTAAACTTCGGCTGTTGCCCTATATGGAGTATTCGTTAATTTATATTTTTTAAATGTTATATGCTTGTATTCATACTCTAATTATATGTTAACATGTATCAAATAGGTATTTTCTCTCTATTTATTCTTTTTGTTATACTGATTGATATACAGCTATTTATTGCTTTATAAAAGAAAAGACATATCT
Organism: uncultured Bacteroides sp.; assembly: GCA_963676865.2. Taxonomy (GTDB): domain Bacteria; phylum Bacteroidota; class Bacteroidia; order Bacteroidales; family Bacteroidaceae; genus JAAYUD01. The sequence goes on from CAXXSS010000001.1 coordinate 1,834,178, forward strand.
TATAATTAAAACTGATTAGTGTATTACAACTATTTTTATGTGTAAATTATAAGATGATTGTTTGATATTAAATATATATTATACATAAATTTGTCTAATTGATAATGGGAAAGATGAAGCCCTCGGAAAGTCCTGTTATCATATTAACCCTAATGAACAAAAGTCTAACTAAAAAACACTCATATGGCAGTTATTGCACTTGATATCGGTGGAACGAAAATAGCGAGCGCTATTATGTCGGCAGATGGTAAAATCATGTTCAATCATCGTAATTTGTTGAAAGGACGCGTTGGTAACGATGTGGGAAAATTGATCGCTGAAAATTTAAAGCGGTTAATCATGAAAGCCAAGTATCATAAAATAGACATAGAGAGCGTTGGCGTTTGTGTGCCGGGGAATGCCAATCCCCAGACCGGTAGAGTTTGGGCTCCCAACATACCGGGATGGCAAAACTATCCTCTTCGGGAAGTACTGCGTACTGCAATAGACAATCCGGATATTAATGTATATATCGACAACGACCGTATTTGCTATGTTCATGGCGAAATGTGGCAAGGTGCCGCCAAGGGGTGCAAGAATGTTATTTTCATAGCTGTGGGCACAGGTATCGGCGCAGGGATCATTATAGACGGTAGAGCGCTCCATGGTGCCGATAATATAATAGGCGCAACGGGATGGATGGCATTGGAGCCTCCATATAAGTTGGAGTATGATGCCGCCGGCTGTTTTGAATATTATGCATCGGGATCGGGCATTGGTTGTAGGGCAAGAGACGCGGTGAGAGATAACAAAACTTATCGGGGTAAGTTGAGGCAGATGCCTATCAGTAGAATTACGACGAACGATGTGTTTGATGTATATGCTGACAATGATCCGATAGCTATAACGGTGATCAGAAAAGCCATACAGATGTGGGGGATGGGGGCTGCGAATCTTGTAAGCATATTGAACCCCGAGAAAATAGTATGGGGCGGAGGTGTCTTCGGTCCTGCCAAGATTTTTGTCGACGACATCTATACCGAGGCCTGCAAGTGGGCTCAACCTATTAGTATTAAACAAGTATCTTTTGTTCCGTCCAAGCTTTCGGGCAATGCGGGTTTATTGGGTGCCGGTTATATCGCTCTTCATCCGGATACGACAAATGAATAATAAAAAGAAAAAGAATATGGATACAGACAATAAAAGGTTTTCGTTTATAGCCGCGTGTATCGGAATGTCTTTCTTTGGGATATCTATGATTACGCTCGGTTCGGTGCTGCCATCTCTTACGGAGAAGATGCTTTTGAGTACTTTGCAGGCATCAGCCTTGGTGGCGTTTCTTCCTTTGGGTATCTTGATCGGATCCTTGATATTCGGTCCTATTTGCGATCATTATGGATATAGAGTGCTTTTCCTTTCCAGCTGTTTTTCGGTCTTGTTGGGTTTGATTGGACTTTCATTCTTTCTTGATATTCCATTGCTTCAGTTTTCTATCTTTATGATAGGCTTGGGAGGTGGAGTACTTAATGGAGAAACCAATGCTTTGGTGGCCGATTTGTATGACGACGATTCACAACGGGGTTCGAAACTTAGTCTTTTGGGAGCATTCTATGGTATAGGTGCAATAGGGATGCCTTTGTTAATCGGATTCTTGTCAGAGCATTATAGCTATGGAGTTGTCATTCGATTTATAGGAGCGGTGATGCTGGTTTGTATCATTGTTTGCTTTTACGTGCGCTTTCCCGTATCTAGACATGCTCAAAGCTTTCCTCTTAAAAAAGCCGTTGGATTGTTGAAAGAGAAAAGCCTCTTGATACTGAGTTTCATTCTCTTTTTTGAGAGTGGAATAGAAGGCTCGTGTAATAACTGGACTACTTTGTATCTGGAGAAGTCCACCGATATTCGCCCCGGATTGATATTGCAAACTCTTACTTGTATGGTGATCGCTTTGACCGTATCGCGTTTGGGTCTGGCGGTGTTGCTGAAAAAATGGAAGCAAGACAATATTTTGATATCATGCTTTGTTGTTGCCATGCTCGGTTTCATTTGCCTATCGTTCGCCCATAGCTTTATGGTGGCAGCATTGGGAATGATACTTGTCGGCATAGGTGTCTCGGCAACATTCCCTATCATTCTCAGTATAGTAGGCAAAGACTACTCTTCGCTGCTGGGAACGGCCTTTGGAGTGGCCATAACGATCAGTATTGTGGGAAATACACTTATTAATAGCATCGTAGGCACATTGTCACACGTCATTAGTTTGGCGGTATATCCGGTTGTGATGGTTGTGTGTATCATTATGATGATGATTCTGTTTAGAGTATACAAACATTATTCACTTTTTAAATAATAAAATTATGTTAGCAAAAGAATGGTTAAAGAACGCCCATAGCATTATGGACAGTATTGAATCTACCCAAATGGACAGTATCCGAGAGGCTGCCACAATAATGGCCGATAGTATTCAGGCCGGCCGTTGGGTGCATACATGGGGATGTGGTCATGCTACGATTCCATGCGAAGAAATGTATCCTCGTATTGGCGGTATCGTAGGCTTTCATCCGCTCTGCGAATTGCCGTTGACTTTCTTCACGCAGATTGTGGGACAAATGGGCATCCATCAATTTCTATTTTTGGAACGTCAGGAGGGATATGGACAGCAAATAATGAAGAACTATCATTTTGATTCGAAAGATTGCATGTGGATATTCTCTCATACAGGTATCAATGCCGTGAATATCGATATGGCTCTTGAAGCTAAAAAGAACGGAATGAAAGTGATCGTCTATGGTTCGGCTGCCGCTACGGGTGATAAACCGGGACGTCATTCTTCCAAAAAGAACTTATTTCAGCTTGCAGATGTTGTTGTCGATTCGTGTGTTCCGTTGCAAGACGCTTCTGTACCGATGAAAAATCATTTGGATAAGATAGGCCCGCTTTCTACACTGGGATTTGTCACCATGGTGTGGATGACGATTACAACTGTTTGTGAGATTCTGGAAGAAAGAGGTGTTCATCTTTATATTAATCCGTCGCACAATGTTCCGGGAGATACTACTGCTCAGGAACGTCTGGATGAGGCTATCGATGAGTATCAGAAGAGGCTCCATGTGCTCTAAATAACATTAAATTAAAACAAATACCATGAGAACTAAATCTATCTATCTATTTTCACTGATTTCGTTATTTGTCTTCGGCTCTAACAAAGCCGAAGCAAATAATGAAAGTCCTTTCTCATCGGATAATGCTGTTCTTACTATCTCAAAAGAAAAATCTCCGGAAACAAACGAACAAGGTCAAAATAAAGTAAAGGTTACCGGTAAGGTTGTTGACGAAAAAGGAGAAGCTGTTATCGGTGCGAGCGTTTTAGAAAAGGGAACAACCAATGGGACATCTACCAATATAGACGGTGTCTTTACCCTTTCTGTCAAAGTGAACTCTGCTCTTGTCATCTCTTATATCGGGTATCGCACTCAAGTAGTGAGTGCCGGCAAGAATATGAAGATTGTATTGGTGGAAGAATCTAAATCTTTGGACGAAGTAGTTGTGATAGGGTATGGCGTTCAAAAGAAGAAACTCGTGACGGGCGCTACCGTTCAAGTAAAAGGTGATGATATTGCGAAGTTGAATACGGTAGACGTGATGGGTGCTCTTCAAAGTCAAGCGCCCGGCGTAAATATCACTCAGTCCAATGGATTCATTGGTTCCGGCTATACTGTCAATATCCGCGGTATCGGCACTATTGGAAATTCCGAACCGCTGTATGTTGTCGATGGAGTTGCCAATGCAAGTTTGGATGGATTGAATCCTTCGGATATCGAATCGGTAGATATTCTGAAAGATGCGGCTTCGTCGGCTATTTATGGAGCTCGTGCTGCCAACGGTGTCATTCTGATAACCACAAAGCAAGGTAAGTCGGGTACATCTGTCGTTAGTTATGATGGCTATTATGGTGTGCAGAATCTATATAAAATTCCAACCATACTGAACGCAAAAGAATACATGTCGATGCAAGATGAGGGACGTGTAATGGATGGATTGGATCCCTATAACTGGTCGAACTATATTCCTGCAAAAGATTTGAAGATAATAGAAGACGGCACATGGAAAGGTACTAATTGGCTGAAAGAAATTAAGAACAAGAACGCCGTAGTGCAAAACCATTCCTTGAATTTCTCTGGAGGTACTCCCAACTCTACTTATTCGGTAGGCTTGTCTATGACAACGCAAGAAGCCACGATGGGTGTGCCCAGTGCTGTTCCCGATTTGCATAGATATAACTTTCGTGTCAATACCTCGCAGATAGTAAAGAAGATGGGAGACTTGGATTTCCTTAAAGTCGGTGAAACAATCAATTATAAATACGAAGAGACAAGAGGTTCGTTCGGTACAGGCGGTATCTATTGGAATGGCGTTCACAATATGCTTGTGATGAGTCCGCTAATGCATGCTTACGACTACAACGGCGACTACTATATGTATAAAGATAGAGTAGCCGATGGATACAACTGGGATATATCGAATAGCTCGGATAAAAACCCGATTGCTTATTTGGATTATTTTATGAACCAAAATAAGAATAAGGGACACTATTTGCAGTCGAGCGTTTATGCAGAACTACAACCAATGAAGAATTTGAGGATCAAATCTCAATTCGGCTATATTTATGGTTCTTCAAGCTATCGTAGTTATGTGCCTACTTATGAATTGACTTCTACTCTCATCAGCGATAAAGATCAGGTGGCTCAGTCAATGTCCATTTATAATAGATGGTCTTGGGAGAATACTGCCAACTATTTGTATAATCTGAGCGATCATCATTTCGATATTCTGATAGGTTCTACTCTCGAGAGATCGGGTTATGGCGAGAGTTTGAATGGAACGAAAGTGGGTTCGTACTATACGGATTTATCCCATGCATACATGGTTAATGTCCCGACAACTCCTACAAGTGTGACAGCTTTGGGTGGCGGCCCGTATTCTCAAGCGGCGGTTTCGTCTTTCTTCGGTCGTATACTCTATAATTACCAAGAGAAATATATGGCTTCTTTTACCATGCGCGCAGACGGATGTTCTACTTTTGCTCGCGGCCATCGTTGGGGATACTTCCCTTCGTTCTCTGGGGGATGGGTTATTTCGAATGAAAACTTCATGAAGTCTACTTCAAAGTGGCTTGATTTTCTCAAACTGAGAGCATCTTGGGGACAAAATGGAAATAATAGAGTAGATACGTTTCAATGGATCTCTCAGATAGCGTCCAACAATACTTATGGAGGATATTCTTTTGGAGACTCTATGAATAATATCTCAACCGGCTCTTATGCTTATCGGTTGACAAATCCTAATCTGAAATGGGAAACAGAACAGCAGACCGATGCCGGCTTTGATGCCCGTTTGCTTTCAAATCGATTGGGTATAGAATTCGATTGGTATCATCGTGTAACAAAAGATTGGCTTGTCGAAGCTCCTGTCTTGTATAGCTGTGGTGCCAATCCTCCATCTGTCAATGGAGGTAATATAAAGAACGATGGTATGGAGCTGACATTACATTGGAATGATAAGGTTGGCAAAGACATTAATTACGGAATCAATTATAATGTTTCGTATAATAGAAATAGAGTAACGAAGGTAGGCAATTCGGAAGGTCTTATTCATGGCCCGGGCAGCATGCTTTGGGAAGGAGCGGAAGAATGTTACCGCGTAGCTGAACCCGGACAACCGGTCGGTTATTTCTTCGGATACAAATCGAAAGGTATCTTTCAGAATCAAGCTCAAATAGATAATTATAAAGGAGCGTTGCTCAATGGGAAAAAGACACAGCCGGGTGATGTTATTTGGGAGGATGTTGACCATAACGGTGTGATTGATACTAACGATAGAACAAAGTTGGGTGATCCTCATCCCGATTTCACAATGGGATTGTCCTTCAACATCAGTTGGAAAGCTCTAGACCTTTCTGTAACAACGTATGGCGCATTCGGTCAGCAGATAATGAAATGTTATCGTGATTTCAGTTCATCTCCGTTGCAAAACTATACGACAGATATCTTGAAACGTTGGCATGGCGAAGGAACGTCGAATAAACTTCCGAGATTGTCGAGCTCTTCGAGTAGCAATTGGAATAAAATATCGGACTTGTATGTGGAGAATGGAGACTATCTGAAGATAAAGAATGTGACTATCGGATACGATTTTAAGAAAACGTTCAAGTCGCTTCCGTTTACTCAGTTGCGCTTGTATGCTACAGTACAGAATCTGTATACTTTTACGGGTTATTCGGGAATGGATCCTGAAATTGGATTCGGTGGTGAAGGTGCGGGGAATTATGCACAAGGCATTGATCTTGGATATTATCCGGGTTCCCGCAATGTATTGTTTGGATTAAATGTCAAATTCTAATCTGCGATTATGAAAAAGATTATATTTTTAATATCGACTGTCTCGTTGTTGTTGTGTGGATGCAACGACTTCTTAGATACGAATGACTTAACGCATAAGACCACGGCGAATTTCCCCGAATCGGAGAAAGATGCTGATGAAATGTTGACGGCTATTTATGCCCATCTGCTATTTGAATCGCCGGAGAATTCGTCCGAGTATTATATTGCACAATTGGCAGGAGATGACTGTCTGGGAGGTAACTTGTCGTTCTCTAATAACTGCGCTACCAATTTCTTAATGTACAAAGACAATCTGAATACTTTCTTAGGACTTTGGAGTCGTGATTATACATTGATTAATCGCGCCAACAATGCCATCAACTCTTTTCCTAATGTAAAGAGCTGGTCGAGCGATGAAGAGAAAAACAGACACTATGGCGAGGCGCACTTCTTAAGAGGGATTGCTTATTATGAATTGGCTCAGGTGTTTGGTGGAGTTCCTATTCGTAAAACAATTGAAGCAAGTAATGTGCCTCGGGCTGATATAGACAGTGTGTATTCATTGATTGCTTCGGATATGAAGAATGCAATCGAGATGTTGCCCAATAAAATATATCCTGCCGGTTCCGATAGGGCAGGGCATGCCACAAAATATGCGGCAGAAGCTTTTATGGCACGTATATTCTTGTTTTACACAGGACGTTATGGCAAGACAGAACTGCCTGGCGGTATAACAAAGGATATGGTTTGTAAATGGATAGATGACTGTGTGACTAGTTCCGGTTATAAGTTAGTTGGTGATCAACGCAACTTATGGTCCTATACAAATACGGCAACCGAAGATAACAGTGATTATCATTATAAATATGTAGTCGATAATAAATTAGGTTGGGTGGGCAATAGCTCGGATGAAACGCTCTTTGCCAATAAACACAATATGAAATCCGATTGGACCTATACTTGGTTTACCAATACTGTATCTCAATATTTTTCTCCGTCGGCCGATGATTATGATAAATTCATGAGCTATCCGTTCGGTACCGGATGGGGAGCCGGTCCTGTCTCTCCTGCGATGGTGAACGAGTGGAAAGCGTGGTCGGGGAAGCAAACGTTTCTTGATGGCTATACGGAAGATCCGCGTCTGACAGGTTCTATCTGGTCGTATAAAGCAATGGACCCCAATCATAAGGGTTCGATGCTGATGGATTCCAGATTGGATACCGATGAACCGGATTATACTGTCTCTAAAAGATATTATGAGCAGACGGGCTATTTCCAGAAAAAGTATATTAATATCAATGCTTATGATAAAGGGAATATCCTTCCTTTCAGTAAGAAGATGTATCCGGATATGTCCAATCAAACTTCTCAATCCTTATTGAATATTGCCGACTTAATACACATGCGCTTTGCAGATGTATTGTTGATGCAATCTGAATTGGAACAGAATGCGGACGGATTGAACAAAGTCCGTGCACGTTCGCACATGGCTCCGGTGGCATACTCTCTTGAGGCGATTAAAGAAGAAAGGCGTTGGGAATTGGCATTTGAATCTATTCGTTGGTGGGATTTGCTGCGTTGGTCGGGACCTTCTCTACAAGAAGCCGGCGATGCACTTAATAAGCAAAACGACTTTAAGGTTATCAATGCGGCTGTCATTGTTCCTATGGTTCATTATGATTATGCTGCGCGATTACAAAAAACTCAAGGATATTGGCCCATACCTCAAGACGAAATAGATCTTTCGAATGGGGTTCTTAAACAGAATCCAGGTTGGGATGCTTCAGCTCAATTTAATGATTGGAATAATTTAAAATAGAGGATGACTATGAAAACTTATTTTAAATATGTAATTTTGTTTGTCGCAGCGGTTGCTTTATTTAGTTGCGATCCGCTAGAAGATAAGTCCAATTTCGACAAGGATGGGACTCCTATTTCAGCCTCCGATTTGAAAACGGCATTGTCTTGTACTCAATTGCCGAATCAAGATGGGAAAGTGATAGGAGATCAGTACGTCATCATAAAAAATAATCGTCCCGATATTGGGGGCATATGGCATTTGGTTCATGGAGATACCCAGTATACTTATGGTACAGATAATGATACCATTATTTGCCCTGCCAATGGGGATTATAAATTATATTATGTGGGCATCTCTGCCAATAAGGTTGTTCAGACAGAACCCTTCACGTTCAACGTTACGAATGTTTTCGACCAATATGATGAATATCTGACAGGAGCAAAAGACAAATCTGATAAAGCGGCCAAAAAGATATGGAAGTTTAGAGTTGTAACATGGGGCTCTGTATGTAACATGGGAGCACATGGCGGCTGGAAGTATACGGATGCCGGTTATACCCCTGAATCGAACTTTGCATGGTGGAATAATGTTTCGTCCATTGATAAAATAGGCGACCAATCCATGTCTATGGTTTATGATGGCGGTAAACTCTTGACCTATAAACCTAATGGAGATAGCGTTGGTAGTGGTTCTTTCTCTTATACTCATAATAATCCGGAGAAAGGTGTAATTGGAGAGTTGGTAACCAGTATTCCCGTTATTGGGTACGAACATGATGATGAAGGCCAGAATAATACTAAAAATACATTTTGGATTCTTACTCTGACAGATAAATACATGACTCTTTATCATCCGGATAAATATAAAGGTGGTTCCGATTGGGATGATAGCGGCTGGTATGTATATTACGAGGCTAAATAAATGATAATGGTACATCCGGCGGTTGCTCATGTCATTTGGTATGAAATATAACCGTTGGATGTACCTTCTCTAAGTATATTTTTCACTTCAAAAGTATTTGTATGTTAGATAATATTAGATTAAAATATTTAGTAGGTGTCGTTTTCGGGATAGTAGCTTTATCTTTTGCGGGATGTTCTAAAGACGATTATAATTCGGTGCCTTCTACCAACGGTAATGGCGATACCGCGGAACAGAAAGTGGATGGACGCGTAGTGACGGCTTATTGTACATGGTATGGCACTACTTTGCCCGATCCGCAATATGTCACAAATATTAACTACGCCTTTGCCGAAGTTTATGTTACGGGTGGCGTATATAAGGGTTTCAAATTGGAAGGACAAGAATCAAGATTCCAGAACGTTGTCAATCTTAAGAAGCTGAATCCTTCTTTGAAGATTATGATATCGTTTACGCATGTTGTAGAAAACAGTGATAATTCACAGGGAGGCAGTTTCTCTGCTATCTCTGCCAATGCCGCTTATCGCAAACAGTTTGCCGAAGATTGTCTTGCATTTATCAAAAAGTGGGGCATTGACGGCATCGATATGGATTGGGAGTTTCCCGGCCTTTCGTGGAGTGGGGCGGCATGCGATCCGGCCAATGATGTGGCAAACTTTACGTTGCTGATGAGGCAGTTGAGGGAAACACTAGGCAGTAGCTATTTATTGACTTTTGCCGGATATGTGATGGACAAGAAACCCGTCACCGGTGGATATCAATATATCGATATTGCTGCCGTTATGCCTTATGTCGATTATGTCAACATCATGACTTATGATATGGATGCAGCGCCGAAGTATCAATCTGCATTGAACGATCCTTCATCTTATTGCGATTGTCAACGTGCTGTCAATGCCTATATTAATGCCGGTGCTCCTTTCAGTAAGTTGTTGCTTGGAATACCGTTTTATGGAAGGCATACGTTCTCGGATAAGACGATCAATTATAAAGATATTCTTACTCTTGACAAGGGTGTATATAAAATTGATAATTGGGATGCTGCCGCCAATGTGCCTTATGTAACAAAGAACGGACAGGTGTATTATAGCTATGATAATGCAAAAAGCATAGGAATAAAAGGTGAGTGGATTATAGGATTGGGTATGAAAGGTATGTGTTATTGGGATTGCAGTGGAGACGATGGTGAAGAAACCTTGACTAAAGCCGTCTGGAATGCAACCATGAAACACTGATTTTTTTATAATTAAAGATTAGTAATAAATGAAGTGGGTATGCGATATATCTGCTTCATTTTTTGTTCGCCGTCTAGAGATTCCTTTGTAGCCCTCTTGTGTGTTATCAGTGGGGTACTTATGTAACTTGCGACTCACGCCCGTGAGTCGCAAGTTTCGTCCTTACGTTTTTTCCGACTCATGGGCGTGAGTCGCAAGCTACATAATGATGAAAATGTTTTTTCGTACTCATGTTATGTCAGAAACAAAGGGATGTACGCTCCCCAAAGTTTATTCTAATACATTGAAGACGGACTAATAGGATGCCGAAGCGTCAAGACCTTCTTTCTCTATTAATGCCACGATATGGTCGAGCTCTTCATGGGTTGCCTTGCATAGGTTTTGATCGGGAGTTTCTCGATCTATAGTATAGATCATCACCATGCTAGGGGCAATTTCCTTCACTGCGGCAAGCCATGGCAATACATATTCGTCCGAAGTATTGTTTACATCTACTCCATCGATACTGCCTTTCATAAACATTGTTTGGATAATGCAGTGACCTTTGAACGTTTTTAAGTGTTCAATGATAGATTGTAAGTCGTATTTTCCAGTTGGACGATTGACCATCCGAATATACTTTTCGCTTACCGTATCGAGTTTTAAGATATTGTTGTCAATCTTCATTAGTGCGTTGAATACGGCAGGACGAGCAATGAAAGTAGAGTTGCTCAACACACTGACTTTGGCCTGAGGGAAATACTTATCGCGAAGCATCAACGTATCATCGATGATCTCCGGAAAGTGTGGATGAGCAGTGGGCTCTCCGTTGCCGGCAAAGGTCAATACATCTGGTTTTGGACCGTTTGCCTGCATTTCTTTCAACTTGTTTTCAAGTGCTTGGGCTATTTCTTCTCTAGTGGGACGAGGAGTCTTCACACGATGATCTGCATTGAAACCGCATTCGCAATAAATGCAGTCGAACGTACAAATCTTACCGTCACCGGGCATCAGATTAATGCCAAGCGACACACCCAAACGTCGTGAATGGATGGGGCCGAATATGGGGGATGGGAAAATTACTGTCATATCAATATATGTTTTAAGTTATTGCAAAGTTAGCATAAACAATCTTGTGATGATGCTAATAGTTTCTAAAAAATAGTATGAATAGCAAAAAGTGGTGACCTGTAAGTCTTTTCTCATCAGGCAGACTACGCTGAACGATGCAGAATAGAAAAATTAATGATTTTTATTTTGCTATTGCTCTTGGCTTGCACTATCTTTGTATACTAAATTATAAAGTATAGCGATTTGAAAATGAAGCAGAATAGAGAAATTAAAAGCGATATATACTATGTGGGTGTCAATGATCGTCAGAAGCGACTATTTGAACAAATGTGGCCATTGCCTTATGGGGTATCTTATAATTCTTATCTGATTGTCGACGAAATGATTGCACTGGTTGATACTGTCGATGTTTGCTTCTTCGAACGTTATTTAGCCAGCATCAAAAAGATAATTGGCGACAGACCTATCAATTATTTAATAATCAACCACATGGAACCCGATCATTCCGGTGCCATCAGGTTGGTGAGACAGGCCTATCCGGACATTATCATCGTAGGCAACAAGCAGACTTTCGGTATGCTTGAAGGCTATTATGGTATTTCGGGCGACCGATACGAAATAATAAACGGCGACTTCCTCTCGCTTGGCAAACATACGTTGCGCTTCTTCTTGACCCCGATGATACATTGGCCCGAAACCATGATGACTTTTGATGAAAGTAACGGAATATTGTTCTCGGGAGATGCTTTTGGTAGTTACGGAACGCTCGATGGTGGGGTAATAGACCATTGCATGAACATAGATCATTTTCGAGATGAGATGATTCGTTACTACTCGAATATAGTAGGCAAGTATGGTTCGCCCGTACAGGCAGCCCTGCAAAAGCTGAAAGATGTAGAGATAAAAATGATATGTAGCACACACGGTCCTGTATGGGAAGAGAAATTGGACGAAATCGTCACTCTGTACGATAGGATGAGTCGTTACGATGCCGACGAAGGTGTTGTTATTGCTTATGGTAGCATGTATGGGCATACGGAAGAGATGGCAGAAGCTGTTGCTGAGGCTGTGAACGCCGAAGGTATTCGCAATGTGATTGTCTATGATGTGAGCAAAACATCTTCTTCTTTCATTCTGATGGACATCTTTAAATACAAGGCACTCATCATCGGCTGTCCCACTTATTGTAATCAGATTTACCCCGATATAGAATCGTTGCTTGGCAAAATCTCAGTTCGTGAAATAAAGAATCATTATTTCGGCTATTTCGGTTCGTTCACATGGGCAGGAGCTGCTGTGAAACGTATGGGAGAGTGGGCTGAAAAGAGTAAGATGGAGATTGTGGGCAATCCGGTTGAGATGAAGCAGGCCATGAGAGACACAACACTGGAACAGTGTTATGCTCTGGGAAAGGCAATGGCCGACAGACTCAAGAAAGACCGAAAATAGATAGAACAAACTTAAGCAAACAAATATATTAAAATTTTTCGCTATGAGATTGATTATAGAGCCGGATTACGAATCCGTATCAAAATGGGCGGCACATTATGTCGCTTCTAAAATTAATGCTGCAAGACCTACCGAGGCCAAACCTTTTGTATTGGGTTGCCCTACAGGTTCTTCTCCGCTGGGCATGTATCGTGAACTGATTGCTTTGAATAAAAGTGGAAAAGTATCGTTCAAAAATGTAGTTACTTTCAATATGGATGAATACGTAGGGCTTCCCGAACAACATCCGGAAAGTTATTACTCGTTTATGTGGAACAATTTCTTCAGTCACATAGATATCAAACCCGAAAATACCAACATCTTGAACGGAAACGCCAACGATTTGGATAAAGAGTGTGCCGAGTACGAAGAAAAGATTAAATCGTATGGTGGCATAGACTTGTTCATGGGCGGCATTGGTCCCGATGGACATATCGCTTTCAACGAACCGGGTTCGTCGCTCAATTCGCGTACCCGTCAGAAGACGCTGACTACCGATACGATCATTGCCAATTCACGGTTTTTCGACAACGATATCAACAAAGTGCCCAAGACGGCGCTCACCGTTGGAGTAGGGACAGTGCTTGCTGCCAAAGAGGTGATGATTATTGTGAATGGACACAACAAGGCTCGCGCCCTTTACCACGCAGTAGAAGGTGGCATCACCCAGATGTGGACTATCAGTGCTTTACAGAATCACGAGCATGGTATTATTGTTTGTGACGACGCTGCCACAGAAGAGCTGAAAGTGGGTACATACCGCTACTTCAAAGATATCGAAGCAGCTCATCTTGATCCTGAATCGCTATAACGATAAACTTCTTATATCAAATAAGCCCGGTTTTCTTACAAAGTTAATTGGGCTTATTTATTTTCTTGTCGGTGATTCGTTTCATGAGAGAGCTTGCTGCCATAAAAAAGAATATGGCATTAATCAGTACGATTAGATAAACCTTACCACTCATTATATCGCTCAAGGAATCTGCATTCTTATAGCAGTTTTGAAAAAGAACGGAAGAGCTGTTGATACAAATATGTACCAAAATACCGGGAATAAGACTGCCTGTGCGATAATAAAGTGTAGCCAATACTAGTCCGCCAAGCATGGCCGGAATAATTTGTGCGGGATTGAGATGGAACACACCGAAGATAAGAGCTGAAAAGAAAATAGCCTTCGCCGGACTGTAGCGTGCGAGCAACATATCGGTAACGGCTCCTCTGAACAGCAATTCTTCGAATATCGGCCCTATAAGAGTCATGGCTATGATGCCGAAGAGTCCACCAGCCATATTGTCGAAAGAACCTTTCAATAAATCGGGCATCCATTTCAGAAGCGAAGAGACCCAATCCATTAAGGGGATAAACGAAAGAGCCAACACGAGAGTGAGCAACAGATAGGGCAAAGATACAAACGACCAACGTTTTCTCTCCATCGGCAACCGATGGAAACGGTTCAGCACAATAAGCATTACTGCCATGGACAAGATCAAAGAGACAGACAGCAATTGGGTGCTGTATGGTGTAAGGTCTACTTTGAATATTAACTTGTACAAAACAATGATGGAATTTTCAAGAATTCCAATGCCTAGTTGAATACCCAGGTATATTAAAACGAGCAATATAGGTTTTTTCATGATGAACGTATTGTGGAAAACAAAGCAAAGGTACACAAAAATCCGTATCTTTGCACCAACAATAGATATTCATTATGGAAACTGCACTCTATCTGATCCCCGTCTTGCTGGGCGATACCAGCGTTGAATCGGTACTACCTTCATATAACAAGGAGGTGATTCTTGGTATTCATCATTTTGTTGTAGAAGACGTTCGGTCGGCCCGCCGCTTTCTGAAGAAAGTCGATCAGACGATCGACATAGATTCTCTGACGTTTTATCCACTCAACAAACACACTTCGCCCGATGACATTGCCGGTTATCTGAATCCTCTTGTGCATGGTGAATCGATGGGTGTGATCTCCGAAGCCGGTTGCCCCGCGGTAGCCGATCCGGGTGCCGATGTTGTAGCAATTGCCCAAAAGAAAGGACTCAGAGTGGTACCTCTGGTAGGCCCTTCTTCCATTATACTATCGGTTATGGCATCAGGATTTAACGGACAAAGTTTTGCTTTCCATGGCTATCTACCCATTGAAGCCGGCGAACGTAGCAAAAAGCTGAAGACACTCGAAATGAGAATATACAATGAGCATCAGACTCAGCTTTTTATCGAAACGCCCTATCGCAATGGCAAAATAATAGATGATATTCTTCACAATTGCCGTCCACAAACGAAGTTGTGTATTGCAGCGGGCATCACTTGCGCCGACGAATACATACGCACGATGACTATCAAGGAATGGAAAGGAGAAAGAATTCCGGATTTATCAAAAACTCCGTGCATCTTCCTCCTCTATAAATAAATCTCCTCACATCAGGGAGATATTCCGTTACGATCTCTATTATTTTTGAGCGTTCGCCTCTGGTTTGCCCAACAGTTTCTTATAGCGTTCTCTGTTGCCTAACACCTTGATCGCTTCTTGCAGATTGCTATCTTCTCTGAGCTGATAGATAATGTTGCCACGTTGGAAATAATATCGTTTTACTATTTCGGAATTGATCGCATCGCGTATATCTTTCGAGAAATAGTCCAAATCACGATCCAGATTGTGCGACAACTTCTTCTCTAGCGAAGTAAATTCTTCGGTAGTAT
The DNA here is from genome assembly GCA_963676865.2 of uncultured Bacteroides sp. Lineage (GTDB taxonomy): Bacteria > Bacteroidota > Bacteroidia > Bacteroidales > Bacteroidaceae > JAAYUD01. The sequence goes on from CAXXSS010000001.1 coordinate 1,849,738, forward strand.
TCTTATAATATCCTTCAAATTGGGCTGCTTCCTTGAGTGTTTTCAAAATCTTCTCGCTCTGCTGATCGTACTTAAAATCGGAACGTTTCACCATTGCTTTGAATGCATTGTACTCTTCGTCACCAATTTGGAAAGTGGTAGCAGGAGCAATCGTCTGATGTTTCAAACAGAAATCGTTTGCAAAATTAAATATCTGGAAATCATTAAGTAGATAATACAAGATATTCGGTCTTCTGGGAGGTGTCATTACAATATCGGGCAGTATGCCGCCACCGTCACGTACGGGCCTTCCCGCTGCCGTATGAAAGAGTTTGGTTTTTTCTTCGGGAATGGTTCCCACACTTCCGTCGTCGTTGCGGTTCTTGTAGTCTATCGCTTGAATACAACGTCCACTGGGAATATAGTATTTTGCCGTTGTGATTTTCAGGCTACCACCATAAGGCAACTGACGGGTTTGCTGCACCAATCCCTTACCGAAAGTTCTGGTACCTATAACAACAGCCCTATCGTAATCTTGCAAGGCTCCGGCAAGGATTTCTGAAGAAGATGCCGTTTCGCTGTTCACAAGCACAGTCATAGGAATTTCGGTATCAAGCGGTTCGCGAAGAGTCTTAAATACATTATTCATGGCAGCCAGGCGTCCTTTGTTAGAAACAATGACTTTGCCACGTGGCAAGAAGAAGTTCGCAATCTCTACAGCTTCATCTTCAAGTCCGCCATGATTATCTCTCAAATCGATAACAAGCGAACTGATTCCCTGTTTCTTGAGAGAAAGGAATGCTTGTTTGAAGTCTTTGGACGGATTACCCGAAAAGGAATTCAGATTAATATAACCGACATGATTGTCTATCATCCCGTAATAAGGCACGCATGGCATATTTATAGTGCGGCGTACGACGCTAAGCTCTACAGGTTTGGCAGATCCGAAACGTTTTACTTGTATAGTAAAGCTCGTACCTTCTTGTCCACGCAATACTTTGTTGACATCTTCACTGCTTTTTCCTTTCAAATCCATGCCATTGATACTTATCAGTTCGTCGCCTACTTTCATGCCACACTTCACGGCGGGCATATCTTCAAGTAGTTCCATAATAACGACATGATTTTTCTTTTTGTCGAATGTGATGATTGCTCCCACTCCTCCATACGAACCGCTTATCATCTGTTCCAATTCATCTTGATTTTCCTCGGGAAAATAATTGGTGTATGGATCCAGCGAATAAAGCATGGCATCTACTCCTTCATTGATCAATTTGTTTGGATTAATACTATCTACGTAGAACATATCGAGCTCTTTGACGATAGAATTGAAAATATCCAAATTCTTCGATACTTCAAAATTGTGATCGCTATTCAGCGAGAAGCCGAAGATAAAGGCCGACAGTCCTACGATTGTAGCTACCAGAGCGGTACGCATTCCTAATAGTTTCGTTAATCTCTTCATGACCTATAGTTTATTATGATTGTATTATTCAGCAATAATTTCTTGGGCACGCTTTCTGATACTATCCCATTGTTCGTCAGAAAGGGCAGTACCGATAACGCGGATGGTCTCGCTTGAAAACAAAGACCCCATCCGTCCACATTTTTCCATAGAGCAATCGTTGAGCAGTCCGTATATAAAGCCCGCAGCATAATAATCGCCTGCACTGGTAGTATCAATCACCTTATCAACGCTAAGTGCGTCTACTTTGATCTTCTCTCCTTGGTGGAGGATGTACGAACCCTTCGAACCTATTTTAACAACGACAATATCGCAGTTTTTTCCCAATTCGTCTAAAGCATTCTCTACGCTCGAAGACGAATAGGCCATTGCTTCCTGCTCATTAGCAAAAATAATGTCCACATACTCTCGAATCAGTTTATTGAAACAATCCAAGTGAGCCTCAACGATATTGAAATTAGCCATATCGATGCACACCTTGATATTATTATCTTTGGCAGTCTTCATGGCATGTTCTATCATATCATGGTCTTGGACCAAATAGCCCTCTACGAAGAAATAAGAATACCCTTTAAGCAAATCGGGTGTAATATCCGAACTTTTCAACATAGCCGCAGCTCCCAAATAATCGATGAAGGTACGTTCGCCATCGGGAGAAATCAACGTAGATGCGATACCCGAGGGAAGTTCCGAATATTTGAATTTCGTATCTATGCCCATCGATTGCATGTTGTTTACGTAAAATTCTCCTGTTGCATCATGACCAATTTTACCTATAAAGCCCGTCGATACACCTATTTGAGCAAGCGCACGAATGGTATTGGCAGTAGACCCGCCAGGTACTTTGGCTGTTTTCATTGTCGAAAACAGTTTATTGACTTCGGGCACCTGTTCTTTCTCTATAAATTGTGTACTTCCTTTCGGTATATTTAGTTCACCAAATAGAGAATCATTCTTCAATACAGCTAAAATATCTGTTAATGCGTTACCTATTCCAATTATTTTCTTCATTTCATCTAAAATTTTCCACAAAGATATTGCATATTTCAAAATATCACACTACTTTTGCATCGCAATTAAGAAAAATTCTTCCTTAGCTCAGTTGGTTAGAGCATCTGACTGTTAATCAGAGGGTCCTTGGTTCAAGTCCAAGAGGAAGAGCACCAGAAGAAAAATTCTTCCTTAGCTCAGTTGGTTAGAGCATCTGACTGTTAATCAGAGGGTCCTTGGTTCAAGTCCAAGAGGAAGAGCTTCAAAAACCTCCGCAAAGCGGAGGTTTTTCTTTTTACAAAAGAAAGCGATTCACCGAATAATTGTATAAACAGCCACAATAGATTTGTCTTACTCCATCCATATACTTGGAGCGCTCAACCCATTGACACGGAGATGAGCTATGCACAAAACGCTTCATGCAATCCATTTTCAGAACGTATTTCAATGTGAATATTTCCAGATATTCTGATACTTTCTTATCCGAACATCAGTGACAGTCCCTTGTAGGGCACTATTTTCACTACTGTCTCGCCGCTCTAATATAAGTCCAATTGAAACAAAATATAAATATATCCCGCGCAAATCGTTGATAGACAGCGAGAAATTCATAAGGACGAAAATAAATGTTTATACATACAAACATTTATTTTCGTCCTTATGAATTTTTATGTTTGTCCTTATCATTTTTTGAGAACTGTGGTGTACTGAATTTGGTTGACAGTTAAACACTAGTAAACCTAAGGGAGTTGACAATTACAATCATGTATACCTAAAGTAGTTGTCAACTCTGCAAAGTTAATCCTATTTTTATTGACAAACAAGTATTGTTTGTTCTTTATAGTTTGTTTTGTTCAGCTGATGCTTTAAAGCATCAGCTGAACAAAGTGGGTTTGGATGTTCTCCCGGGAGCATTTGCATCGGTGTTTTCATTGCCAGAGCTTGGTGCGGTCGTGCCCAATTGTAGAGATATATGGATCTGGCGACACCTTCCAAGGCTTCATCAAATGTTTTATTCTCATAATCGAAGAGCCATCCGTTCTTAACGGTATTGTTCATCCTCTCGGCCAGTGCATTGTGCAAGGGGTCGCCCGTTTGCGTCATACTGATAGCGATTCCTCTTTCTTTGAGCTGTGACACATAACCTTTTGATGCATACTGCACACCTCGGTCGGAATGGTGGATAAGACCTGAAAGGTTGAATCCCTGACCTTTATAAAATCTGTACGCCATCATCAACGCTTTTGCCGGTCCTTCCGCTTCAAGAGTCCGAAAGAGGGCATATCCCACAATGATGCGGCTGAAGACATCCGTCAGCAGCGAAAGATAGGCAAATCCTTCTTTCGTGGATATATAAGTGATGTCACCCACCATCATGCGGCAAACACCACAGGCCACGTATTTAGGAGATGTGTTAAGCAAATCCGGATAGATCCGATATGGATGATCGGAGTTGGTCGTACGAGGTCTGTAACGTCTGCGGCGCAGCATCATCCCGTTGGCCCGAAGGACATCGATAAATTGGTCGCGTCCTATCGTGAACTTTTCTCCGAACCGAGACTTACACAGACTGTAAAGCTCGCGGCAACCGCTTCGGGGAAGCTCCTGACGCAGAAATTGACAGTAATACGTGATGCTGCTTATAAGTACATCTTGTTCGGCATTTGTTTCTTTGTGCTTGTAGTACCCTTGTCGGGAAATGTCAAGCAGTCCGCAAAGGGCGGATATGGTATAACTCATACCTTTACCCGCCTTTTGTGACAAGCAACCTACTACTTGACATCGGAGTTTTTTCGTACCTTGATGTGATACTTCTCTTCAGCCAGGTCAATCATGCAATCATAAACGTCACGGGCCATCTCTGCACGCTTCAGCTCAGATTCCAATTCCTTAATGCGCACTTTCAAAGAGGTGATGTCTTCTTCTGAAGAGACATCCTCTGTACCGGTTGTTACAGCTTTATCCTTCATATTTAATGGGAATGGTTTGTCTTCAAGCCCAAAGATACGAAGCCAATTCCGAATTGAACCTCTGGATATACCATTTTCTTTTTCAAGGGTATACTTACCCTTGCTTCCATGAAGGTAAGAGTTTAAAATCTCTAGACGAATCTGATCGTCAATCTTTTTATTATTTCTCATTTTTGAATAAGTTTGTGTCAACTTATTCAGTACATGTCAAACACAAGCTCGATTGAGTGAATCAATAAGTGCCACTTCGATATGGTTAAAATAGTATCAGTATCGCTCCGAATATTCACCTCTTGAAACACCTTGAAAAATAATTTTCGTTCACAAGCCCTCACCAGTTACTTGTAGGCCTCATTATCAATAGTCTTATGTAGAGTTCATAATTCATTGACTATCAGCGAGAAGATGTACTTTACAGGTCCCGTTTTGCTACTGCATCACAATATCTATCTGATATATAGCCAATAACGGTGACGGGAACAAAAACTAAAAGTATTATAGAAAAACATCGAAATGATTCATACCGCTGCGAACCCTTTTTAAGTAGTCAATGGGACACGATTATTTCAACAAATCCAGTGTTGCACTTATCTCCCTAAAACGTCATATGCCCCTAAATTTGTTGACGTCCATATGTTTTCAGAAAAACTTAAGGACGTCACCGGAAAAACTAACATACGACAACTTTGCAAAAAATCAACCGTATGTTGTTGCGGTAACTAACGTATCTCGCAGACGAAACTAACGTTAGTTGTCATGATAACTTCCGTTAGTTACCGCAGTAACTTCCGTTAGTTATGGCTGCGACATACGTTAGTTCTTTTCTATCCAATCGAATGCAGAATAACTGAACAGTCCCTTCTCGCCTATCTTTATTTCGGGAATCACTACCAGCGACATAAAGGACAACGTCATAAAAGGTGCATTGAGCTGGCACCCCAACTGATTGACAATGCCACTCAGCCTTTTGTATTCGGATGCAACTTCGTGCCCGCTTCGATTGCTCATGATACCTCCGATAGGTAGCGGGAGCACTTCTGTGCTCTGTCCGTCGCAAGTGGCTAATCCACCTTTGCTTTCGATTAGTGCATTGATAACTCTACAAAGATCCATATCGCTACAGCCTACGGCAATGATATTGTGCGTATCGTGTGCCACAGAGCTGGCAAAAGCCCCTTTATTCAAACCGAACCCTTTGCAAAGGGCCACTTGAGGCGCACCGTTGTTATAGCGATTGATATAGACTATTTTGGCCATATCTTGCTGCATGTCGGATTCGAAATTGTCCATCGCCACTTTTGGAATATACGAATAAGCATTGGTCAGCAATTCATTCTTAACAAGCTCTATGGCAATAGTCTGTTTCTTGACGGGTTTTCTCAACGCAGACAAATCGATTTTATCATGATCAAAATGGTTAAAAACGACCTCTGCATCTGCCGTCGTCCCGGCATATTGTTCTTTATTGTCGGCATCGAAACATAAGACGCCGTCTACAAAGACTTTTTCGGTATGGAACGAAGTAAGATCTTCAACGATAATAAAATCGGCCTTGTCTCCTATCCGCAGTCTGCCTACGTCATTCAAGTTGTAGTGCTCAATGGCATTGACCGTAGCTATTTTCAGCACATCGAACAAGTCGAAACCGTCGGCAACAGCTCTTCTCACCATTTTGTCTATATGTCCTCGTTCTATGATGTCGTCAGGGTGTGCATCGTCTGTGCAGAACATCAACTTATCGGGATATTTGCTGATCAATTGCTTGAGTCCCTCATAATTTCGAGCGGCACTTCCTTCACGAATTAATATTTTCATCCCCGATTTTATTTTCTCTTCGGCTTCGACCAACGAGAAACATTCATGATCGGTAGATACACCGTATTTAATATACGTTTCGAGATCTTTTCCGTTCAAACCGGGTGAGTGTCCGTCTATAGGAAGATGGTATTTATTAGCAGCTTTCAGTTTGGCTACAACATCCGCGTCTCCATTCAACACCCCCGGAACATTCATCATTTCCGATAGGGCTACAAACCGATCTGTAGCGGCAAGTTGTTCGACATCGGCAGCAGATACAATATCGCCCGCCACATCAAAAGGCGTAGAAGGCACACACGAAGGGATAGAGAAGTACATCTTGACAGGCGATTCGGTGCTGTTGCCCATCATGAAGTTGATGCCTTTCACTCCCATTACATTGGCAATCTCGTGTGGGTCTGTTACAATAGCCAATGTGCCTTGTGCCATAATAAGTTCTCCAAAGTGACGTGGGGTGAGCATAGAGCTTTCGATATGAACATGAGAATCTATGAAGCCGGGAATAATATAGCCTTTTGCTGTTGTTGCACGTCTTTTAAATCCAACGATTCTTTCATTATCAATGACTACTGCTCCCTCGAATATCTCTTTGTTGTAGATATCGACAATCTTTCCTTCTACTTCTTTCTTCATAATAAGTTCCTCCTATTTCTCGTTTATCAGACTACTCAACTTGGGCGTCTGAATATTGTATTACCGATAAATTTTGGTGGTCGAATTATTGAAACGAAATCCGATACCAAACATCAGAAAGTTAGGCGAATGGAAGTTTTGCAAAGTATAGCCTACATGCAAATAAAGGTTCTTGGTGACTTCTGTCTTCAATGCCAACACTTCGTATACCGACTTCAAGTCGCTTCCACCATGCAGCACATTGACTCCGATGCCCAGATTGATGGCAAAATAGGGCATTACATATTCGGCCCTTCCCGATACACCCAACGCTAGTTGGTTGGCTATGGACGAATGGCGAAATTCAGGTTTGCTATCTTCCCCCAATGCAGCAATACCATCTTCGGCTGTAGCGCCGGAACTCGTATCGCAAACTCCATCGATCGAAATTCCCGTCCTGAAACGGTAGCAAAGATTGTACATCGGTGCAAAATTGAATCCCCAGACGTTATATTTACAGGGAGAGGCAATCTTTTTGTCACCAAACATCACTCCCTTGCGACGCCACGAGCCGAAAAGCAAGAAATCGTAAGTGATATGGCTCTTAAAATCGGGAATAACGAGGGGTGTATATGTCTGCTTTGGCTTATCTTCTTCCCTATTGAAATTGTAGATGATGCCATATTTGAAGTTAATGAGATTGAGCCCTGCATTGGGTATCTCTGTATTTCCATTTGAAAAATGAGTTAAGTCTACTCCTGTTATCATATCAAACTCTCGAGAGACCCTCCATTTCAGATAAAAAGCGGCGTTGATATAAGCATTGAGCTTCGATCCGATGACAACATTATTGGAATTGGTATCATAATCATAGTGCTTCCATCCCCATGAGAGTCCGAGGTTCCATTCGTAATTAAAAGATAGGCGAGGATTTAGTTGGGCGATACGCGCGCCCTGAAACAAATAGACACTCATGGGATTTCCCAATTGTCTTTTATCACCAAAATTATAGTAATTCAACCCAATACCTTGATAAGTCCCTTGAAATATACGGTCTACCAATGTATGCGGTTTGAATTGAATGGCATACTTGAAGTGTAGCGAATAGAAATAACGATGTTCTTTTCCTAATCCTGTGTACCCTCTCAGGAAATCGTTTGTTTGAAACACAGCTCCCGGTCGTATTTCGGCACTTATCTGATGGATAAATGAGTGCTTTTCTGATGAATAATAAGCTGGATGTTTAATACTATCGGTTGGTTCATAAATGGAATCTTTAACAGCCCCTTGGGCGGAAGAAGGCACATAAAAAAAGAGTAGAATATAGCTTATCACTATACTCCTCTTTTTTATATTCTTGATAGAATGCTGCGCTAACAGCTCCTTTATATGGCTTTTTCTAATTTTCTTCACAAACATTTGGCGCAAAGATAATACAAGCCAAAGAGAATAGAAAATAAATAAACGAATTTATTTTCTATCAGAATTTGTATCCAAATCCGATATTCAGGTAAATGGGATACATATTAAACGTAACCGTTTTGAAGCTACTTTTAAATATATCATTGAATCCCCATGTCAGATCAGTATTCAGATTGAAATGATTGAAAGCTTGCCACGAAGCACCTATCTGAGCTCCAGTATGTAGCTTGCGTAGATTGTCCGAGAAATCATAAGTTCCTTGTTTGCCATCTTTAAATTCTACTTTCTCTCCTACAGGTGTGCCTTGCCGCAGGTAACCGTTAGTAACGTAACCCGAGAAATCACCATCCAGACGATAAGAGGCAAATATACCGGCACGCAACTTCCATCGTTTATCTAAACGATAATTAGCCATAACCGGAACCGTCAAGAAACTGCTGCTATATTTCGTATTGACATATCCCGTCCAATATCCGGCTACCTTGCTGTCAATATCCACAATTTCGGTACTGTAGTTTTTCACTTTAGCACCGGTATTCATTCCTTTTATTTCCAAACGTATTCCGGTAGACACACCCCATATCTTTTTATCTCCCAGCCAACGGGTTACCGTTCCTTCCAACGAACCGTTGAAACGGGGTTTGTAGCTGTCGATAGAGCGTATCTCCACAGGAAGCGGCAGAGGCGAAGCTCCTCCTATATTTATTCCTGCCTTCATTTCGTATTCCCACCCGTTCTTCTCGGCATTGATGAGCGTTTCGTTTCGGTCATTCTGCGCTACCATAGCTGTAGAACAGAACACTATACTGAATATTGATAATATAATCTTTTTCATCTTATTTAGTTGTTACCCGATTCATAGAACAATTGCATTTCATCGACGCGGAGCGTACTGCCTACAGCTCCATTGAAAGTGGCTCCATCAATACTCGAGGACATGATAATAGAAATATTGTATTGTCCATTCTTCAGTTTTACGGGGTCAATGGTTTTCCCACTACGCATCTGGAAGGGGATGACAAATCGCGTCCATGTGTCTGTCTCTTTTTGATCGGTAATACGCGCTATCGAGACGATATTATCGCTAGTCAGCGAGTTGGTTCCATCCAGATATTGAACATCGCTTGTAACCTCATAGAAGATAGCATAAATATCGAAGTTATCTTTTTTGCCAACGACTTCATTATTGCTCTTGTCCGTATACTTATCACCAGCTTTATAGGTGTAATATCCTACCAGCTCTTTTGGAACAGAATGAAAAGGCACACCAAAATGAGTTGATTTTGCCATGTCGGTCAAGTCTATTTGGAATGTTCCGATGAACAAGTTGCCTGCCGCAATCGGGGCTCCAAACATAGCACCCAACTGCCCCGTACTACATGTAGTAAGTTTGGCACACTTGCCGATATATCCATTATCATCTTGACAAGTGGGGTAATCTGTAGCTGCAGCATCACTATGAGTAATCATAAATCCTCCGTTACCGCTGCCCCATTCAAAAGATGAACCATCGAAAGCAAGATTATTGAAAATCTGGTAATATTGCTTTTTGCCACCACTGTCATCACTCGGGTCTGTGAAGTATTTGACATCTTCGAAGTGATATTCCGTAACAGGATTGGCAAAAGTGCATTCTACCGTATATTGCTTTTTCCATTTTCCATCCTGAGATGTAACAGTATAATTTTGCGGAGTACTGAAGTTAAGAGCCGTTCCGCTCGCAGGAGAAATGGTAGCACCGTCGGTCAAGGTGAATTGAGGACTTAGATTTGACAAGTCCGCTCCATCATTGAAATAGAGAGTCACTTTGTTGTTGGTGATTACAGGATCTCGAAGAAGAATATCTGAAGAGATCTTACATGCCGTTATGTCGGCTTCGCTGTTCAACGCTTCCTGTCGTATACAAGAACTTAGACAACACGCTCCAAGAAAGAGGAGCAATAGATTTTTCTTTAGTTTCATCGTTTCAGTAGTTTAGAAACATGTTTTTAATGCAAAAAGGCCTCTTAATCAGGTATGATTAAGAGGCTCTTAGTACTCAGACCCGGGGTCGAACCGGGATGAGTTGCCCCACTGGTGTTTGAGACCAGCGCGTCTACCGATTCCGCCATCTGAGCGTTTGCGGTTGCAAAGATACGCATTATTTTTTTCCTTGCAAACATTTTGCTGAAAAATGGCTTTAATTTTAAAAACCTCTTGAAATATTTTCTCGTCTTGAAATAATCTTTTACTTTTACGGAGTACTTAATTTTAATATCACTAACTCGCAATGGATAAGAATAACTGTTATTGTGTGATAATGGGCGGAGGTGTCGGAAGTCGGTTCTGGCCATGCAGCCGTAAGAGTTTACCGAAACAATTTTTAGATTTTTTCGGCACGGGGCGTTCGCTTTTGCAGCAAACGTTTGATAGATTCAATAAAATCATTCCTACTGACAATATTTTTATTGTTACCAATGTTTTGTATGCTGATTTGGTCAAACAGCAACTCCCTCAAATGAAAGAAGATCGCATTTTGCTGGAGCCCGCACGACGCAACACGGCGCCTTGCATTCTCTGGGCTTCATATCATATCAGAGCTATCGACCCGAATGCTAATATTGTGGTGGCTCCATCCGATCATCTCATATTGAAAGAAGATGAATTTAATCAGGCAGTGCAACGCGGACTCGAATTCATTTCGAAAAAAGATAAATTGCTTACGTTGGGTATCAAACCCAATCGTCCTGAAACAGGGTACGGATATATTCAGATTGCCGAACAAGTGGGTGATAATTTCTATAAGGTGAAGACCTTTACCGAGAAACCCGAATTGGAACTCGCCAAATTGTTTATCAGTACCGGTGAATTCTATTGGAATTCAGGAATATTTATGTGGAATGTAAACAGTGTAATTAAAGCGAGTGAGAAATTACTTCCCGAGGTCGTTCTAAAACTGAATGCCAAGAGCGATATATTCAATACACCCGAGGAACAAAATTACATCAACGAAGTATTCCCTACATGCCCGAATGTATCCATCGACTTTGGACTAATGGAAAAGGCCGACAATGTGTTTATTTCGTTGGGCGACTTCGGTTGGTCCGACTTGGGTACCTGGGGATCTCTTTATGATTTGTCGGACAAAGATGAACATCAGAACGTCACTTTAAAATGCAAATCGATGACCTACAACAGCAGCAATAACATTATTGCTATGCCCGAAGGGAAATTGGCTGTTATTGACGGCTTAGACGGCTATCTTATTACCGAAAACGACGATGTGTTGCTTATTTGCAAAAAAGACGAAGAACACACGATTCGAAAATATGTCAATGACGTTCAGATAAAATATGGTGACGAATATATTTAAAGCGTCCTTACATAAATAAAACAGAGGCCCTATAAGTCGATAAAGACATATAGGGCCTCTGTTTTATAGTTACTTAAAAGTCAATTATTCTTTTTGGTACTCTTCACGAATGGCTTTGGCTATGGTTTGCATTTCTTCGTCCGATAATTTAAGCTTCGGATTGGAGAAGATCATATCCGATTCCTTGTTGATTGGAATCAAATGGATATGTGCATGAGGAACTTCAAGTCCCAAAACAGCCTCACCAACCTTTTTACAGGGGAATGCTCTCTTGATAGCCGCCGCAACGTGTTTGGCGAATACATGCATAGCCGCCAAGTCTTCGTCACTTAGATCGAAGATGTAATCCGTTTCTTGTTTCGGGACAATCAAAGTATGTCCTTTTACCATCGGGTTGATATCAAGAAATGCAAAGAACTTATCGTTCTCGGCTATCTTGTAACAAGGTATCTCTCCCCCAATAATTCTACTGAATATTGATGCCATATCTATTAAAGTTTAGATGGAAATCCCCACTACTTCCAAACGAATGGTACCTTTAGGTATCTTTATCTCGGCTATATCTCCTACTTTCTTTCCCAGCAGTCCTTGTGCAATAGGAGTATCTACCGATATTTTACCCGCTTTCAAATCAGCTTCGCTTTCCGAAACGATGGTATAGACCATCTTTATTCCGTTGGCAACATTCTTTATCTCTACTTTATTCAATATTTGTACGCTATCGGTCTTTAATTTCGATTCATCAATGATCTTCGCATCAGCAATAGTGCTTTTCAGTTTGTTGATACGCATTTCGAGCATACCTTGAGCCTCCTTTGCAGCATCGTATTCTGCATTCTCTGAAAGATCGCCCTTGTCGCGAGCTTCAGCAATTTGTGCTGAGATGTGCGGACGCTCTACTCCCTCCAACTGTTTCAGTTCAGCAACTAATTTTTTGTACCCGTCTTCTGACATGTATGCCATGTTTTTTTCCTCCTTTAATTTTTTTATGATTAAATTTAGTGTACAACCAAAACAAAAAAGAATTCCGACACGCACATGCCGGAACCCTTGTTGTTAAATTGTAAATGCAAAGATAAGTCTTTTAATTTGATTTGTCAAGTAAAAAAGTATGCTTTGAAACATAAATTTATTCTTTTGTCCAATATATTAGTTCTTTACGGCTTTTTATACTTTGCATAATTACCAAAACAAGTAAACGTTTTTATTTGTATGCTTCGTTTTGTTCAGCTCCCAAAGCTTTATTGGCATTGATTTCGTCTTGAGAGATGGGCAAAACTATTTTGCCGAAAGTACGATCTATTGTTTTCGCACGTTGTGTGACTGCAATGCCTCCGAATTCGTCGTCGTAAGTGATGCTTTTGTTTTTGCGAATCAGGTCAAAAAAGCGTTGTCCTTCACCAAACAATTCTTTGCTTCGCTCGTCGAGTATCATATCGTCGCTCATCGTCGATGCCGTTGCCGGAGATAACTGGGGTGCTCTACAACGAATCTGATTAAGATAGAAGGCTGCTCCGGCAGCATTCGGGGTTGATGCGTGCAAGGAAGCTTCGGCGGCTATCAGATATATTTCGCTGAGTCTGATGACTTTGACATTCACGGCTGTCGGAGAGTCCTTGCCGTCACCTGTCAAATCTGTTCCCCCCATGTATTTATAACAACTCCCCAAATGCACCTTTTCACTTTCGTCTTGCCCCATCACGCCCCAGCGCACGTCCGTAGCGTCTTCACTCAAGCGATTTAGAAAATAATCACTGGCCATAAACCAGCCTGCCGCACCGCTCTTTAGTCCTTCACACATCAGATAGTAGCCCAATGAGCTGGTGCCTAGGTCAGCTTCGTTAGAATACATTGCCAATTCGAAAATACTTTCCGATCCGAATTGTTTTCCCCAAGAGGCTGCCCAGTTATCTGGAGTATAGAGGGTAAAAACGCCGCTGTTTATAATCTCTTGCGATGCTGCGAGTGCTCCATCATAGTCTTCCATATAGAGCTTTACTCTTGCTTGCTCGGCAATATTGCCATAGTAACCGATGTATCCATTTTCTTGTTTTTTATTTTCGGCAAGCAATGTCGCTCCAGCCGTAAGGTCGCTCAATACTTGTTTGTAGATATCTTCAACCGAAGCGCGGGTAGGTTGAGCATTTGCATCGAGGGTTTTAGTCACCAGTGGTACGCCGTAACTTGTTTTGTTGTAATTATAAGGCAATCCGTAGAGCCTCACCAAATCGAAGTAAACAAGCGCACGCAAGGTCAAGGCTTCGCCTTTATATTTGTCATAGTCGGTAGAACCATTAGTGGCTATCTTTGCAATATTCTCAAGCAAATTGTTGATTTGCAAGATACAGTTATACCCTGTTGCCCAAAATCCGCTATAAGAACCCGATGTTGCCGAGTGATTGAAAGTATACATCCCGTCCAACCCTCTGCCTTGCGAAGCAATAGTCAGATCGCCGCCTTTGGTATCGCCATACATAATAAAGTTACGTCCGTAATAATCCGACGATGTCATGGTACGCATTATGCCGTTTATGATGACTTTTGCATCCGAAGGAGTAGCAATGGCATCCTCCGAATTGGAAGCGTTGGTAGGTTGCATATCGAGAAAGTTATTGCACGAGCTAAGCACAATCAAGCTCAACGCTGCAATAAAGCTATATAGTCGTTTCATCTTTTTATCCTCCTATAAATTAAAATTTCAAATCGATTCCGAACACAAAAGATTTGCCCAATGGCGTTTCCCAGCCTCGTGTACCGTAGTCGTTCACTTCTGGATCTGCCTCTTTGTATTTACTCCATGTTAACAGGTTGGTTGTATTGAAGAATACCCGGGCATTTGCAATCCACACTTTCTGTGTTAGGATACGAGGTAGCGTATAGCCCAACGACATGCTTTTCAGGCGCAAGTAGCTGGCATTATAAATATGACGAGACGAATATTGTATGGCGTCTTCCAAATCGATGCCTCGAATCTGAGGTTGTGAACCATTCGGATTTGATGCCGTCCACATGTTTTTGTAGTAGCTCTTGGCCCTGATTCGTTCCCAATAATAACCATCGTCGGCAACATCCTTATAGGCGCCGTCATACAGATTGCCTCCTATCTTATAAGCGAAGTTCATATTCAGGTCGAAGCCTTTATAAGTAAGGTTTGTATTGAAGCCGCCATATACATCGGGTACGGCATTGCCTATAATGGCATAATTGGCGTTGTTATAATCATAAGTTGCTCCACGGCCGTTGTATATAAAGTCGCCCGATGTCTTACTGTTGGGATTGTTCACATAATACACACTCTTGCCATTCGTCTTATCCACTCCAGCCCATTCGTAACCGTAAAAAGCGAGCGTCGACTGTCCCTCTCGATAAATAAATTGAGCACGATCGTCGCCTCCCGTGGGGTCGTCCCATATGATAGTTGCTCCCTGATAGAGTTTCTTTACTTTACTGCTCAAGAACGAAGCATTTGCCGAAGCCGTCCAATTCAGATTGCGATTTTTGATAATATCGCCCGATAATTCTATTTCAAGCCCGTGGTTATTGATACGTCCAATGTTTCTCAGTGTGGACGAGAATCCTGTAACCGTAGAGATGGGCACGTCCTGAAGAAGGTTTTTCGAAGTGCGGCTGTAGTACTCGATACTACCACGCACGCGATCTTTCCAAAAGCCGAAATCAACCCCGACATTATACGTATAACTTGTTTCCCAAGAAAGTTTTTTGTCTGCAATGGTAGAGAGTGTGCCGCCTGGTTGCCCCATGTATTTGTCGCTATAGGTCACCAAGTTCATGTATCCGTAATCATTATTAGGCAGCGTTCCATTTACACCATACGACGCTCTGAATTTCAAGGTGCTCACCGTAGGCAGACTCTCCATAAAGTTCTCGTTGCGTATATTCCACGAACCGGCAATGGACCAGAAGTCACCCCACCGAGAACTTTTGCTCAGTCGAGACGAACCGTCACGCCGATAGCTCACCGAAGCATAATACTTCTCTGCATAATTATAGTCCAGCTTGCTCAATACCGACAGCATCGAGTTGCCCCAGTTATAACCGGAGGCTGAATAAGATCCGGCTGTTGAAATAGTGTGGAGCATACTCGTCGGGAGATTTGTTCCCGTAGCCCGAGTATAGTCCGTCTTATTCTTTTCGGCTTCAAAACCGATCATTGCCTGCAAAGAATGCGATCCAAACATTTGACTGTAGTTTGCTGTTGTGCTCGATACCATTTTCTCATAAATAGTCCGCATCTCATCTATCTCTCCATTTTCAGAGGATGCGCTAAAGTGATTGGCGCTATAATACAAATGGTCTTTCACATTCGTGTTGTCGTACGAGAAAAGAGACCGCACATAGAGCGTAGGCATCAAATGAACCGTTACAGATTCCGTAGCCGATAGTTTATTATCGTTAGAGCTGTTTTCCCACTGTTTGTTGTAATAAAGAGAGTTGTAGGCGTAGCTTCCATATCTCGAAGTCCAAGGGTTACCGGTTTTGTAATCGGTAGGCCAATACATGCCCCACAGCAGATTTCGAGTTTGCATGAAGAGGTTATCAGCAGTGGACCGCGTATCGTTATACCCAGCAGTCGAAGTATGGCTGATGGCTACATTCGTTCCGACTTCAAGAAAGCTACCTATCTTGGTATTCAAGTTCAACCGGCCACTGAAACGGTCGAACGAATTGACCTTGATGCGTCCCTCGTCCTTTGTGTAGCTGAAGGAACTATAGTAGTTTGTCGTAGGCGATGCTCCACTTACTGAGAAACCATAATTCTGGTAGGTCGCCGTACGAAAATAAGCCTTATTCCAATCGAAGTAATGACCCGCCCGACCGGAATTGTCATAGTCGCTGATATTGATAGCGGCGTCGAGGCCCGTATCGCTTGAAGAGAACTGGTAGCCATGTTTATTGAATTTCTTGTTCAACTGCCCCAGAGCATACGTGTTGGCCACCGCGTCCGAGTTGCCGTTAGAGGTTTTATAATCATGCAAAACCATATATAGCATTTTGACTTGTTGCTCATTGCTTGCCGCCTCATAATTATCGGTAGCCCAGCAGGGAGTGAATCCCACAGAGAAGTTAAAGTTTACAGACGGTTTCCCTTCTTTTCCTTTTCTAGTGGTGATGAGGATCACTCCGTTAGCTGCCCGCGAGCCATATAGCGAAGATGCCGCCGCATCTTTCAGTATCGAAATCGATTCAATATCCTCAGGATTTAACGAGTTCATCACATTATTGGTTGAATAAATGTAGCTGCTCATTTGTCCAACATTACCCGATGCCATAGGTACACCGTCAATCACATACAACGGTTCATTCGTGGCATTCATCGAACCGATACCCCTGATTCTGATATTTGGAGTAGCTCCCGCCTGTCCACTGGTATTCGTTACCTGAAGTCCCGAGACTTTTCCGCTCAAAGCGTTTTCGAATGTAGTGACGGGTATATCTTTTAAAGCATCCTGTTTCACAAGTGCCGCCGATCCGCTATAGCTGCTTTTCTTGGCAGTACCATAAGCCACAACCATAACTTCGTCGAGTTGTTTCACAACTTCCTGCAATTTCACATTTAGCACCGAACGGCTGCCCGGTTTGATTTTCTGCGTGACATAGCCGATAAAAGAAAAGGCCAATGTCCCTGATTCAGTACAACGTATGGAATAGTGACCGTTAGAGTCGGAGGTAGTGCCATTTGAGGTTCCCGCTTCCATGATTGTTGCTCCAACAACAGGAGCCCCAGACTCGTCGGTAATTATTCCCGTTACAAATTTGCCGACTCCTTGCGAATAAATGTTGCTTGAAAAAGCCAAAGCAAGGAGAAGTAAGAAATAAAACAATCTTTTTTTCATAAACTAAACTTAATTAATGTCATTCGTTAAACGATGCAAATGTATTTTATTATTTGCATTAAGTCAAATTTATGAAAAGAAATATTTAAATATATATTAAAAAGTAATATAAATTAGTATTATTATGTCTTTTTGATTTAGCCAACTACTCTAAATATAGAATAAAGATGATGTTAATGTCTTATTTGTTAATAAAGCAGAACTATATAACTAAAAAGGGCAATATATGAATGAATAGTTCACTAATAGGAACCAAATTGGAGCTGTTCTTAAACAAACGTTTAGATAGGATTGTTCTAAGTATTCAAGATAATAGGATATCGCTAGTCTCTTGTGGTAAATTCAATGGTCTTTTCAATTCGTAGGTAATGACTCCTTCGCTTACCTCCCGTGTATGGAAGTGGTCCGGTTCTTCTCTAAGAGAAGGTGTTTTGTACACATCTTATTGAATCATGGTTATTGTATTTAAGGCATTTTTGTTGACTCATTAAGGTTTTGTTGTTCCACATATGTGATTCAGTTAACTCATATATGTGGAACGACATCCGTCTTAGGACAAAATATAAAATCATTCTCATATGAACCAACTTTCATTAGTATGTCTCACAGACTTCACCCTTTTAAAAAGGTATTCTGGAATGTTTAAAAGCATTTCTGGCAATGTAAATGTGCCTTGAGGTCTCTTGAAAGCTATGCTTGGATAAGAAAGTATCAGAATGTCTATGAATATTCACCTCTTACGTAATTACGGAAAAAGGATAAAGTGGAATGCCATTCCTATCGACCTAATATAGCCTCCATGGGGCATGTGTGTTGTGAGTTTTCGAAACGATTTATCGGCGTTTAAAAATACTATTAGGGTTCTTTGAGGAGCTATTGCTACAAATTTATATGCGAAGCTTAAGTCCGTATCTTATCAATTTGTTGATGATGCCTATTGTATCGTGCCTATTTCAGATAATGAATATCGACTCCATTTGCATTAATACTCATTTCAACTTTAGCTCCTTCTATCAATGGATAATTTTCAGTGACGTGACCTACCGGAAAACCGAAACAGATGGGGTAATGATATTCTGCCAACAGATTGGCTATGGAGCGATAAGTGTCTTTGTCGTTCATCCATTCTTTTTTGTCGATTTTACTGAATTGACCGATGATCAATCCCGAAAGATTTTCCAAAACACCTCCCAATTTGAGATTGTAAAGCATTCGTTCGATGGTGTGGTAGTGTTCTCCAACATCTTCGATAAACAGAATGGTACCTTTTGGAGGAATATCATAGGGAGTGCCGCGTAGTCCGTAATAAACAGAGAGGTTTCCTCCTCTTAGTATTCCTGTCGCTTTGCCGGGATGATTATTGATATCGGTGGTAATATGATAGGAGGGAAGCTTCCCAAATAAAATATTTTTCAAATAGTTTAGGCTTTGGTCACTATCGGGTTCATAGGCCATTTGTTCGGACATGGGCGCATGAATTGATGCCACGGAATGATGTTGAATCAAGCTATGAAGAGCGGTAATATCACTATAGCCTATTAACCATTTGGGGTGTCGATTGAAACGGGTAAAATTTATTTTGTCTATGAGGTGTATGACGCCATATCCACCACGGCTACAAAGAATGGCTTTCACGTCGGGGTCATCGAATGCCTTTTGTAAGTCAGATAACCGTTGTTCGGTAGTACCCGAATAATCATTATAAACTCCTGCTGCATATTTTTCAAAGCAAGGAGACAGTCTCCAATCTTTCAGGCACTTCACAGCGCCGTTCAGCATAATGCTGTCGCTTGCTCCAGCCGGCGAAATAATCGCTACTTTATCGCCTTCTTTCAGATAAGGCGGAAATTTACAACTTTTTGAAACGGACTTTGAGATCGGTTTCATTATGCAATTACTACAAGAAGAAATGATAAGAAGGGCTGTTAAGCCTATCAACAGTTGTTTGAGATTAATGATCAATTTATACATTGAAATGTAAATTTACTCCTTTTTTGTCTACGTTTAATTCTATTTGTGCCCCTTCTATCAGTGGACGATTGTCGGTAACGTGGCCGACGGGGAAATTGAAGCAAATAGGGTAATCGTATTCTTTCACTAAATCGGCTATTGCACCATAAAGATCTTTACCTAATTCTTTGTCTTCTTCATATTCGGTAAATTGTCCAATAATCAATCCCGACAATCTTTCCAATACACCGCTAAGCTTCAAATTATACATCATTCTTTCGATTGCATGTGGCCTTTCGCCAACGTCTTCTATAAAAAGTATGGTGTTTTCGGCCGGAATATCATAGGGAGTACTGCGTAGTCCGTAGAATACGGACATGTTTCCACCTCTTAATGTACCTTGTGCTTTTCCATAATGGTTTAGCCGATGATGCTCAACGTGATAATCGGGCAACTTTCCGAAAAGAATGTCTTTTAGATAATTTGAGCATAAATCATCTTCAGGTTCGACAGTCAACTGTTTTGCCATTGGGGCGTGGAGGGAAGCATAACCGTTGTATTGTAGTAAGCTGTGCAGAGCTGTGATATCACTGAAACCTATCAACCATTTAGGTGATTCTTTGAATTTGGTAAAATCGAGTCTCTCAACAAGGTGTATGGCTCCATATCCACCTCGGCTGCAAAGAATAGCTCTTACTTCTTTATCGTCAAGTGCGTGTTGAAAATCAGAGAGGCGTTCTTTAATACTACCTGAGTAGTATCCTGCTGCGCCTGAAGCATTCTTTTCGAGATAAGGGCATAGGTGCCATGAAGAGAGACGGTCGATGGCTCCTTTTAATAATGTCTTGTCTATTTTGCTGGCCGGAGAAATGATGGCGACCTTATCGTTTTCTTTCAAAAACGAAGGAAATTGTATATCCATAATTTTTTTTATTTTTCTATTATTCGGCTTACAAAAATACATTAAAAACAGACGACTTCGAACAATTCATTTGTTTTTTAACCGAATAAGTTCGAAAATATAATTTCGTTAGCTTTTTATTGAGCTGAAAAAGATAATAAATCTGACATAATGTTACAAATGAAATTAAAAAATAGCTAGGAAAGTGTACAACTTCTAAATTTTTTTATGATATTTGCTGCAAAATAATCACTATGGAACCAATAAGAACCTTTGGACAATTGACGGCACATTTAAGATCGTTAAATTCACGAAAACGCGTTGCCGTTGTTTGTGGAAGTGACGATCATACTCAATATGCCATACATAGGGCGTTGAAGGAAGGCATAGCAGAATTTATTTTGGTGGGTGATACTCATAAGTTGGAACAATATACCGAACTGGAGAACTATTCGGAGCATATTCAAAAAATTCATATTGAGGATTCTGACGAAGCGGCTCGTGAAGCAATTCGGTTGATTCGTGCCGGTGAAGCGGATATTTTGCAGAAAGGCATTATTAATACGGACAATTTACTTCGTGCTGTATTGAATAAAGAAGAAGGCCTTCTCCCACAGGGCAAAGTGTTGACTCACTTAGCGGTGATGCAGATCCCCAATTACCATAAACTGTTATTTTTCTCGGATGCTGCAGTTATTCCACGCCCTACGCTCCAGCAACGTATAGAAATGATATGGTATGCTATCAATACGTGCCATCATTTTGGGATTGCTCAGCCGCGCATTTCACTTATTCATTGTACAGAGAAAGTAAGTTCCAAGTTTCCGCATTCGTTGGATTATGTAAATATTGTCGAGCTTTGTGAAGCCGGTGAGTTTGGTAATGCCATTATTGATGGTCCGCTTGATGTTCGTACTTCATGTGAAAAAGCAAGTGCTGATGTAAAAGGGATCGTTTCTCCTATTAATGGAGATGCTGATGTACTTATTTTTCCAAATATAGAATCGGGTAATTGCTTTTATAAAACGGTATCCTTATTTGCCCATGCTGATATGGCTGGGATGCTACAAGGTCCCATTTGCCCTGTTGTCGTTCCTTCGAGAGGAGATAGTGGGCTTTCAAAATATTATAGTTTGGCAATGGCTTGTTTAACTGCAAAACAACAATAAGAGTATGAAAATATTAGCTATCAATCCTGGTTCCACTTCTACTAAAATTGCTGTCTTTCACGACGAAAAGTTGATTATGCACAGTACTATCCGGCATAAACCCGAAGAATTGGCTCATTTTGTTGATGCTATGGAGCAATTCGACTATCGTCAAAATCTTGTATTAGAAACACTTCAGCAGGAACATATTCCTTTTGACTTTGATGTAATCGTTGGCAGAGGGGGATTGGTGAAGCCTGTGGAAGGTGGAGTTTACGAGATTAATGAGAAAATTTATGGCGATACGAAACATGCCATGTGTAAGCATGCTTGCAATTTAGGATCTCTGATAGCCAATAGTTTAGCCAAACGATTGCCAAACTGTAAAGCTCTGATGGCCGATCCGGGGGTTGTTGATGAATTGGATGATATAGCCCGTATCAATGGGAGTCCGTTGATGCCGCGTTTTACTATATGGCATGCCCTTAATCAGCGGGCTATTGCACGGCGGTTTGCTAAAGAACACAATGCCCGATATGAAGAATTAGATCTTATTATGTGTCATCTGGGCGGTGGTATTTCATTGGCCGCTCATAAGCATGGCAGAGCTATTGATGCCAATAATGCACTGACTGGAGAAGGTCCTTTTTCTCCCGAGCGTTCTGGCACGTTGCCTGTGGGTCCACTTATCGATCTTTGTTATAGTGGCAAATATACTCATAAACAAATGATTCAATATGTTACTTCTAAGAGTGGCTTGTTGGCCCATTTGGGTACAAATGATGTGGCTACCGTCGTTAAGCGGATTGAAGATGGAGATAAACATGCCGAGTTGGTGTTGAATGCTATGATTTATCAGATAGCTAAAAGTATTGGCGGATTGGCACCGGTATTATATGGTAAGGTAGATGCCATTATCTTGACTGGCGGTATTGCCTATAGCGAATATGTTATTAAGCGGTTGACAGAACGCATTGAGTTCATAGCTCCCGTTTTTGTTTATGCCGGTGAAGATGAATTGACGGCGTTGGCAATGAATGCACTCAGCGCTATGAGAGGAGAATTACCTATTAAAGTTTATAAATAAATTCACTGTATCTCTTGAAAACTTCCAACAGGAAGTGTTTCTTCATGAAGCGCACAATTCGACGGGAGTCGAGTTGTGTGTTTAGAAAAAGCAGAATTAAATTATAAATCTATATTAATACTATGAAAATGAACTGAACGGTTGGCGATAATATTTGTGTAGATATGGTAGATAGAAATTCCTTGCACAAAGTATTATCGCCATTTGTTTTTTATATTCGGGCTGATTTCTCTATTTATTTTTTTACCTTTGCCGGCAAAGAATAATAAAATATGGTTTAATTATGGCTTCATTTCGATATTTATTTCATAATGGTAAGAATTCAAAAATAAAATATTATGCTATAAGTTATATAAGGTTGCTTATACCCCGTTTTATTTATCGGTTGCGCCTTGATAATGAATTGAAAAAGGTAGATAGATTTCCAGATGCAGAATATATAAAGCGGAGGGTTGACTATTATAATAAGGTCAGTCATACGTGTAAACTGGCCGATGATGCTATAGCTTTGAAGAATGTGAAAGTTCGAGACCATGCTTCAGTCTACTTCTTTGATTTCTTTGAATTTGCTCGTTGGTTTTCTCCAGATTTGCTATGTAGCTATGTGCCGGGTGATATAAGTCGTAAACTCCCTGTTTATGCTATTACAAAGAGCCGTCCGATAGGAGATGATAACGAAAATTCTGTCATTATGAAATTGGAGAAGAATAGGCACTTTACTTTTCTGAAGGATAAGATACCTTTTGAAAAGAAAATGAATCAAGTTATATTTCGTGGTAAGATTTCAAATAAAGATAATAGGATAGACTTTATGAAGAAATTTTATGGAGATCCTATGTTTGATATTGGAAATGTGGATCATCATTCCCTTTTCCCTCAAGAATGGAAAAAAGAGAAGATGTCTTATTATGATCATCTGGAATCGAAGTTTATTATGTCGCTTGAAGGAAATGATGTAGCAAGTAATTTGAAATGGATTATGTCGTCCAACTCTATAGCCGTTTCGCCCCACCTCACTTGTGAAACGTGGTTTATGGAAGGTACGTTAATACCCGATTACCACTATATAGAGATAAAAGAAGATTTCTCCGATCTGAAAGAGAAATTACAATATTATATTGATCACCCTGAAAAAGCGAATGCAATCATTCAACATGCTCATGAGTATGTTGAACAATTTAAAGATAGCAAGAGAGAAAAACTGATATCGTTGTTAGTACTTGATAAGTATTTCTGTATGACAGGACAACGATAAAATGCTTTAATAGGAAGTCTGATCTTTTAACAACATCATAAAGCTGGCTAGAATCGATTGAAACAAAGGGATTGGTTTATCTAAAAAAGTAAAGCATTTTCTTGTAATGAAGTTTAAAAAGCCATTGTAATTTTTCGCACTTCTGTTTCTTGCTGGATATTGAGGTCTTGAATAATCCTGTAAAACTTCCTTGTGAAGCAATTGTTGGTTGACACCAAAAATAAGTAAGTTGTTTTTCTTTAATCAATTTGTTGTGGAGTATGTCAATAGGCTCTATGCATTTTTCTTTTTTTATTTTATCCAAAATATATTTTGCCGCTACTTGGTCAATGTAGTATGCTCCCGCCATTCTGTCCTTATTGCCAAGATATAGATATATTTTTTTGATGCGTTTGCTCCTTGGAACAAAACGTAATCTGCTATCCTCGTATGAGATCATAAAATTAGTATAGGACAATTTTTTAACCTCTGTCATAGTATTGTTGAATATATCCACAAAATCATGGTGCAAAATAATGTCATCTTCTAGTATTAATGCTCCTGGAATGTTATGATTTACAATATATTCGTATGCTAAGATATGCTTGTATGCACATGATGTTCTTGAATATTTACCACACATGTCCGCAGAGCCTCCGTTTCCGAAATATTTATCTAAAACTTCTTTGGTTAAATCTGGCTTGTCTCCATCTAGGATATATTTAAATTGGATCTGCATTTTCTTTAGCATAGACTCTATGTGTGTTGCTCTTTCTGCATATCCTTCTTTGACATGTAATACAAGGGTCTCTTGATTATATAACGAATTGTCCATTTTTGTTTGAATTAGTAAAAGTATGGCATAGCAGCAAAAAACCACGTATGCTTCCTTTAAAATTATTTTACTTTATATTGTACAAAGATAGTAGAAATTTTATAATGTCTGGGCGAATATATGATGCCAATTGTTTGTTGGCTGTATATAATTCGAATTTAACTTCCCGCCCAATTTTCTCGATCCAAATTACGGTATCCGATTGCTTCTTTCAAGTGATGAGGTTTGATGTTTTCGGAATTATCGAGGTCGGCAATAGTGCGTGCCACTTTTAAAATTCGATCGTATGCCCTTGCCGATAGGTCGAACATATCCATTGCCTTCTTCAGCATTTTAAGTTCTTCGCTCTCTAAGTGTGCGTGCTTTTCCAATAATTTTGGACTCATTTGCGCATTGCAATGGATTGTTTGGCACTCGGAATAACGTTCTTCCTGTATTTTTCGTGCTGAAATAACACGCTGTCTAATGACGGCACTTGGCTCACCTCGTCTAGAATCGGCTATCTTTTCGAAAGGTACGGGGACTATTTCTATTTGAATATCAATACGGTCGAGAAGCGGTCCCGAAATTTTGTTAAGGTATCGTTGTACTTGTCCCGGTTGACAAGTGCAGCGTTTGGTAGGGTGATTGTAATATCCGCAAGGACAAGGATTCATTGATGCTACCAGCATGAAGCCTGCCGGATAGTCAATACTATATTTTACTCTTGATATTGTTATTTTTCTGTCTTCTAGAGGCTGTCTCAGGACTTCGAGTACGCTTCGATTAAACTCTGGGAGTTCGTCTAAAAAGAGTACGCCATTGTGAGATAGACTGATTTCGCCTGGCTGCGGATAAGTACCTCCACCAACCATTGCAACTGGTGAGATGGTATGATGAGGGTCACGGAATGGGCGGGTTGTAATAAGGGACGTATTCTTGTCAAGTGTCCCTGCTACGGAGTGTATTTTTGTGGTTTCCAAACTTTCACGAAGCGATAATGGGGGAAGGATAGAAGGAAGGCGCTTTGCCATCATTGACTTTCCACTTCCGGGTGCACCGATCATGATTAGATTATGTCCTCCGGCAGCTGCCACTTCGAGTGCACGTTTTACGTTCTCTTGTCCTTTAACATCCGAAAAATCGAATTCGAAAGAGTTTTGTTCTGTTTCAAATTCTTCCCGAGTGTTGACATAGGTCGGTTCTAATTCGCATTTGCCTATAAAGAAGTCTATCACTTCTTTTATATTAGAAACGCCGTATGTTTTTAGTTTATTGACGACTCCCGCTTCACGGGCATTCTGTTTGGGTACAATGAGTCCATCAAAATGTTCTTGATGGGCTTTTATGGCAATAGGAAGTGCTCCTTTGATAGGTAATATTGAACCATCCAAACTGAGCTCTCCCATCATCATATAACGATCTAATTTGTCTGATACGATTAATTCGTTGGCTGCTAATAGTCCTATGGCTATTGGTAAATCATATGCAGAACCTTCTTTTTTTATATAAGCTGGGGCCATATTGACAATGGTGTTCATCACGGGAAGTTTGTACCCTGACTGTTGTAGGGCGCATATAATACGTTGATGGCTTTCTTTTACCGCTGAGTCGGGTAAACCGACTAAATAGAAACAACAGCCACGTGAAGAGTTGACTTCAATGGTAATAACAATGGCGTCGATGCCTTCAACAGCGGCTCCAAAAACTTTGGTGAGCATAGAGATAATAAGATTAAAGTTTATATTGTGGTTGTTTTGTTTATATTCGGAAGAAGGGGATATGCTTTATTTCAATGAAGCAGCAATTTGTCTTTTTAGGGCATCTCCATGCATATCCCGTGCAAGAATAACACCATCCGG
This sequence comes from uncultured Bacteroides sp., assembly GCA_963676865.2. Lineage (GTDB taxonomy): Bacteria > Bacteroidota > Bacteroidia > Bacteroidales > Bacteroidaceae > JAAYUD01. The sequence goes on from CAXXSS010000001.1 coordinate 1,876,197, forward strand.
TGCTATCAATATATATGCTGGAGTAGCAGTTATTGCATATTGACTGATAATAGGTGAATTGAATCCATTGAGATCGCAAAGCTGGGTGCCTTGTAGCGAATCTTGCTTAATGGCTCTGTTCCATTCATATTTGTCTGTGTCTAGCGAAATGCCAACCATTGCAAATTTGGAATTGTTGTGGAAACTTCGATAGAATTGTCTTATCTCGGCAGCCGATTGCGCCCTATTGGTTGCCCAAGATGCCCAAAAGGTGAGCAATATATATTTGTTTTTTAATCCTTCCGATGAGCGGGTTACCATAGCCCCTTTTCCGTCGGAGATAGAAAATCCAGGAGCTACTGCTCCCATTTTTGATTTCTCCCAGCGGGTGATGAAGTCGTTCAGTTCAATTACTCGTGGTGTCTCTCTTAAAGCTGCGCTTAAGTTCTTTATGATTTCTTTGATATGAGTGTAGTCGGGAGCGGACTGGTGAATAAAATATTTGTCGAGTAGGTATAGGCTGACAAGGGATGAGTTGTGTTTGTTAATAAAGGCTTCTGCCTCCGAACGAACCAAGCTGGCAGACATGTCTCCTCCTGTGAAATCTAATTGTTCAAGGAGTCCTTTTTTTTGTAATTGCTTCTTGAAATCAGTGAAGTCATCATTGTTTTCATTTCCTGTTACAGTCAATGCCGAAAGTCTCATAGCATCGCCTTTGATTTGGATATGGTCACCTTTTTCGAAAAAAATAGGATATTCGGCATTGTTGATACATAGATATGCTGCTGATAGTGTGTCTACATGTATTTTACAATCGAAGTGCCCATTTTTTACAGGAATAGTATCAATATAGTCGAAAGAGCCGTCTTGTCCATATAGGTAGAGTTCACTTGTTGAAGCACCTTTAAGATCACCGCTGAGGTGTGCCATTCCTTTCTTTTTGCCACATGATACTAGACACAGCGTAATTAATATTAATATGGTAAGTTTATTTCTCATATCGTTCTAAAATTGACTATGCGAAAGTAAGGATTTAATTGATAAGAAAAAAGAAAATGCCCGTCAAATTGTTGACGGGCATTAATAATATAAGTTCTTAGTCTGAAAATAATTATTTTATAATACTAGTAAAAGTAGAGCTCGAGAAGTATTTAGCAAATTCAAGGTCGTTGGCAGCTTTTTTAGCCAAAGAAGAGTTCTTGGAAATAGCGCTCTTTAGGCTTTCAGTTACCATTGATTCGTTGTCTGTGCGAGCTCCCAATACAGCCATCAAGTAATCTGTATAGGCGTCTGGTCTCTCAACGCTAGACAATGTTGTTTTTGCTTTGTTGTAATCTTTAGCCAATATTTGAGCTAGTGCTGCACTGTTGGTTTTTGTATCACCAAATGCACTGACTGCTTTGTCGTATTGACCTTGTGCTATATAAAGGTTACCGAGTGCTTCATTTGATTCTGGAGCAGCAGTAGCTTTGCTCAAATAGTTTTCTGCTTCTGTCTTATTGCCTTTTGATAATGCAACTAAACCCATGTTATTGTCTACTTCAGGAGCTTCATTCAAATTGGCTGCTTGTTTGAAATAAGATTCGGCTTTATCTACGTCACCTGATTCGTATGCCAGATTACCGAGGTTATTGTATGCTCTGTAATCATTTGGATATTGTTTGGTGGCTGCAGTATAAATTTGTTCTTTTTTAGCGTTGTCTTTTGTCAAAGTAGCAGCGTAAAGCAATTCTTCAACGTTTAGTTTAGAAGGATCGTCATTAGCAAGACTGTTGATTTCCTCGTCAGATTTACCAATGTTTTGGTAGTTCAGTGATAGACGTGAACGTCTCAGTTGAGGAAGAACTTCTTTTGCTAGTTTATCGAATACGGTAGAGATATTGCGGATTTCGCTTTCTCTTTGAGCCGGATCCTGATACATAGAAAGTACGCGAAGAATCAAATCTTTGTCTTGAATATTCGATTTCGATACAAGTTCTTTAAAACCTTCCCAGTCTTGAGCAGTGTACTTGGAATCTACATCCGCCGTTAATTTGCTCTTTTTGAGTTGTTTGCTGATAAGAGTTGTTGTGTTAGCTTCACGCTTTTTCGATAGATTGGTATTCAATTTGACACCACCATCAGGAGATGCGTAAGAAGAAACTTCTACATTAGCAACTTTCTTGTTGACATCTTTGCTATAAGCAACAACTGTCTTATTAAAGTTTTTTGCTGCTTTCATCTGGTCAGCACGGATATTTGCCTGCTGAATGAGGAACATAATTTGATTGTTCAAAGTATCGTTGGTGATACGCTCAAATTTGTCTTTTCCTAGTGCCAGGTTAGATGAAGACAAGGTGTTGTTAACAAGCTCTGATGTTGAAATAACACCGTCGGCAACTTTCACATCCGGAATAGCAATCTGTTTGTTTTTTGATTTGGCGTTGAAAGAAAGATACAATTCTGATTTAGCCATATCGGGAACATATCCGAAATTAGCTTTCATCGAGTAATTGCCACCCATTTTATAAGAAATGGCCTGATTGTTACCTTCTACTTTTTCACCTTGGAAATAAGCAGGTGACGATTTCGCTTCACCGCCATTCCACTTCAGTATGGGAGTTACCTCTACTGTAGCGTTTTTCTTGAAATACTTTGCAGGGAATTTTCCGTTAATAGTTACCGGTACTTGTCCACCGACAGCTTCAAGAACTTGTGGAGTACAAGTAAAATAGTCGGGTGATAATGCACCCATCTTGCTGCTACATGAGCAGAGCGCTAGAACAGCAAGAGCCACTAATGGCATGTAAAACTTCTTTGTCATTTGGTTATTAAATTTTACGTTTAAAGATTGGTTCGTTTTTTCATTGATACCTCTCTCATAATGTATCGTCACAAAGGTAGTGTATTTATATTTCACTTGTTGTTTTACAATTATTATAATTCCTCAATAAATGCTAAATCATTGCAATTTATGCTTCTCGAATTCAATATTTCGAGGGTGGTGATGCAATATTTCGTCTTTGAGCATGGAGCGATCGATATGAGTGTATATTTCGGTCGTCGCAATACTCTCGTGTCCCAGCATACACTGTATGGCACGTAGATTGGCGCCGCCTTCCAGCAGGTGAGTGGCAAATGAATGTCTGAAAGTATGTGGACTGATTGTTTTTGTGATGTTTGCTACTTGTGCGTATTCTTTTATTAAATGGAATATCATGATTCGAGAAAGTTTCTTTTTTAGTCGGGCGCTCACAAAAGCATAGTCTTCATAGCCTTTTTTTATATTTATTCTTTCTCTGTCAAGCATATAATATCTGATCTCTTTTATGGCGCGTTGAGAGATGGGTACTAAGCGCTCTTTTTGTCCCTTTCCTTCGACTCTGATAAATTCTTCGTCGAAATACAAATTAGATAACTTAAGATTGCATAGCTCTGAAACACGGAGTCCGCAACTATATAAAGTCTCTAATATGGCTCGGTTGCGTTGTCCTTCGATTTTACTTAGGTCTACTGCTGCTATAATTCGGTCTATTTCCTCGATGGTGAGCACTTCTGGCAAGTGCAATCCGATACGTGGGCTTTCTAACGTTTCGCTTGGATCTGACTCAATCATGTCTTCTATGAAAAGAAAACGGAAAAAAGAATGAATGCCTGATATGATACGGGCTTGGGAGCGAGGATGGATACCTACGTCGTGCAGCCCAGAAACAAATTGCTCTAAATGGTCGAGTGTGGTATCTAGTATATTTATTTGCTCTATCTTCAGGTAATCCATCAATTTGCTCAAATCTTGCAGATAGGCTTCTACGGTATTGGGGGATAACGCTTTCTCTAATGTGAGATATTGCTTATATCTCGTTACGATTCTTTTGGAGGTAGAACTGTTATTATCAATACTTTTGTTGTCAGATATCATTTCTTTTTCTTAATTTTGCACGATTAATCGTTTATTGACAAACAAAAGTACGAAATTCGGGAGAAAGTTGCAATGAAGATACAGATTATAAATGGTCCCAATATTAATTTGTTGGGTAAGCGAGAGCCCGCCATTTATGGCAATGAAACGTTTGATAGTTGTTTGGAAGCGTTGCGCCGTAAATATGCACATGTTGAGATTGAATATTTTCAATCGAACGTCGAAGGTTTGCTTATCGACTGTATTCAACAATGTGGCTTCTCGGTAGATGGTGTCGTGTTGAATGCCGGGGCTTATACACATACGTCCATAGCTTTGCTCGATGCTATTCGTTCTATCCCTGCTCCTGTAGTCGAAGTGCATATATCTAATGTTCATGCGCGCGAGAATTTTCGGCATACGTCAATGATAGCCCCTGCTTGCAAGGGAGTCATCGCCGGATTTGGGTTGCAATCTTACGATCTTGCTATACGGGCGTTGTTGGGAGAAAGATAGTTTTTGTCGTTTTAAGGCGGTAAGAAAGTGTGATGAAAGAAACGGATGATATAGAAGATTATATATTGGCTCATATTGATACGGAAAGCGAATACCTCAGAAAACTATACCGTGATACTTGTGTCAACCTGTTGCGCCCCCGAATGGCATCGGGCCATTTGCAAGGACGAATGCTGAAGATGTTTGTTAAGATGATACGTCCTCGCCATATTTTGGAAATAGGTACATATAGTGGATATTCGGCATTGTGTATGGCCGAAGGACTAGGAGAAGGAGGACATTTGTATACTTTTGAAATAAACGATGAACAGGAAGATTTTACTCGTCCTTGGATAGAAGGTTCGTCCTATGCTGCCAAAATAGATTTTATTATTGGCGATGCTTTGCTTTTGGTTCCAAAGATGGATATTACGTTTGATATGGCTTTTATAGATGGTGATAAACGATATTATATCGAATACTTTGATATGGTTATGCAAAAACTTGATCGGGGTGGGTATATTTTTGCCGACAATACACTCTGGGATGGGCATGTACTGACTTCGCCTCCTCAAAGTGACAAACAGTCGTGGGGCATCAAACGTTTTAATGATTATATAACGGCTGATTCTCGTATCGAAAAAGTGATTCTTCCTATGCGAGACGGTTTGACAGTGATTCGTAAATTATAAAAATAGATTATGGAAATTACAAGACAAAACAAAATAGCGCGTTTGTTGCAGAAAGAGCTAAGTGAAATCTTTCGTCAACAAACAAATAAGATGCACGGCGTGTTGCTCTCCGTTAGTGCTGTAAGAGTGAGCCCTGATATTAGTTACGCTCGAGTGTATTTGAGTGTTTTCCCTTCCGAAAGGGCAGAAGAGTTGGTCAACAATATCAACTCCAATATCAAGTCTATCCGTTTCGAGTTGGGTACTAAGGTACGTTATCAGTTGCGTATCATTCCCGAACTTAAGTTCTTTCTTGATGATTCTTTAGATTATATTGAAAATATAGATTCTTTGTTGAAATGAATTTTCCGTTTTACATAGCTAAACGTTATCTGTTCTCAAAAAAGAAACACAATGCCATCAATATTATTTCGGGTGTTTCGGTGTGTGGTGTAGCTTTGGCAACAATGGCGCTCGTATGCACTCTTTCTGTCTTTAATGGCTTTCGTGATATGGTGGCGACTTTTTTTACCGCTTTCGATCCTGAGTTGAAAATTACTCTAAACGAAGGCAAAGTATTTAATCCCACAGATGCTCATTATAAAGAGCTGAAAAAGATGGCCGATGTGAAAGTTTGCACACTTACACTAGAAGAGAATGCGATGGTGCAATATAAAGATCGTCAGACGATGGCTGTCATTAAAGGGGTACAAGAGAATTTTGAAAAACTGACGTCTATTGATAGCATACTAATCGGTAATGGGTTGTTTATGTTGCACGATACTATCGCTGATTATGGAATAATGGGAGTGGAACTTGTCTCTACATTAGGTTGTGGTGTGCAATTTCTAGACCCGTTGCAGGTTTATGTGCCCAAACGAGATGCTCCTGTTGATTTGGTCAATCCATCCAATTCGTTTAATATGGAATATCTGTATTCGCCTGGAGTTGTATTTGCCGTCAAACAGCGTAAGTACGATAGTCAATATATTATCACCTCTTTGGCATTTGCCCGTCATTTACTGAATTATAACAATCAAGTTTCGGCCATTGAACTCAAGTTAATGCCCAATTCTGATGTGGAATCCGTAAAAGCAAAGATAGAAAAACTGGTAGGGTCGAAGTATAATGTAAAAAGCCGTTATGAACAGCAGGAAGATGTTTTTCAGATTATGAAGATAGAGAAATTTATCTCATATCTTTTCCTCACTTTCATCTTGATGATAGCTTGTTTCAATGTAATAGGTTCGCTTTCTATGCTGATTTTGGATAAAAAAGACGATGTTTCTACATTGCGAAGTCTGGGGGCCAATGACAAAATGATATCTCGTATCTTTCTCTTCGAAGGGCGTCTTATATCTGTCATAGGGGCGGCATTTGGTATATTATTGGGATTGCTATTCTGCTATTTGCAGCAGAAATACGGTCTTATTCAATTGGGTAACGGAGGCGATAATTTTATAGTTAAGGCGTATCCGGTTAGTGTCCATGTTATGGATATTGTTGTGATATTCTTTACTGTAATTATAGTCGGTTTTCTTTCCGTATGGTATCCGGTACGCTATTTGTCGAAGAAGATGCTCAAACAGTAGGTGTAGTTTGAAGTAATACCACTTATAAAACAGCAAGGCGTCCCCTCTTGGAGACGCTTTGATAAGTATTTATGATGCAATGAATTTCTTTTAAATTTCTTCGCCAATGAGGGTTGCCGAAGTCGTTGCTGTGATACGAACATGCACGAAATCGCCGATACGATGACTGCCTTTGTCAAAAACAACAACTCTGTTTTGCTCTGTGCGCCCAAAGAGTTGTTCTCGTGAACGCTTTGACACTCCTTCGACAAGAACTTCGAATGTTTTGCCTATGCAACGGGCATTGGACTCTGCGGAAAGTTGATTTTGCAGCTGGATAATTTCGTTTAATCGAGCAATCTTTGTCTCTTCCGAAACATCATCGGGCAGATGTTTTGAGGCATAAGTGCCGGAGCGTTCGGAGTATTTGAACATGAAGGCCGAATCGTAAGCACACTCCATCATTAATGAAAGTGACTGGCGATGGTCGTCTTCTGTTTCGCTGCAAAAGCCACAGAAAATATCGGTGCTCAGTCCACAATCTGGAATAATCTTGCGGATGGTAGCTACTCTGTCAAGATACCATTCTCTGGTATATTTTCTGTTCATAGCTTTCAATATGCGCGAACTACCGCTTTGCACCGGAAGATGAATGTGTTTGCAAACATTCGGTACGTCGGCAATGACATGAAGTGTTTCGTCGCTCATATCTTTCGGATGAGAAGTGGTGAATCTGATCCGTACATCAGGCACTGCGAGAGCAACGGTTTGTAACAACATGGGAAAAGAGACGATCGAACCGTCTTCGCGCTCAAACTGATAAGAATTGACATTTTGCCCCAAAAGCGTGATTTCTTTGTATCCTTTGGCTTCCAGATCTTTTACTTCGTTGAGAATGCTTTCGATATCCCGGCTTCTTTCTCGGCCTCTTGTGTAAGGCACGATGCAGTAGGTGCAAAAATTGTTGCAGCCTCTCATGATGGAGACAAAACTCGAAATGTGGTTGCCACAGATATGCGACGGGATGACATCTCGGTATGTTTCTGTCTTAGATAATTCGATGTTGATTGCTTTTTCTCCGGCTTCGACAGACGCAATCAGTCCGGGAAGTGTGAGGTATGCGTCCGGCCCAGCTACCAAGTCGACATGATGATTTTCTATTAAATCATCTTTTACATGTTCTGCCATGCAGCCTAGTACTCCGATGATAAGCTTTCTCCTTTTTTGCAAGGCATGTAGCGCTTCCAATCGGTTATAAATTTTGTGTTCGGCATTTTCTCTTACCGAGCAAGTGTTTAGAAAAACAGCATCGGCGTTGTCGAGCGAATCGGTCAAATCGTAACCGGCCATTTTCATTACCGAGGCTACAACTTCACTGTCTGCCACATTCATTTGGCAGCCATAGGTTTCGATGAAGAGTCTTTTCTCTTCGTTGGCGGTTGCGGATTTAAAGTCCGTTCCCGTTTTTTCGTTAATCATGTTTATTTATTAATGTTTAGTGTAAATCTTTTGCTTACATCCTTTCGGGCACCTCGATGCCTAGTAGCCCCATACCCAATTTGACAACCTTGGCAATGTTGGCCGAAAGAACGATACGGAAAATGCGAGTATCTTCGTTCTTCTCGTGTAGAATACTATAGTCGTGATAGAATTGATTGTATTCCTTTACCAAGTCGTAGATATAATTGGCAATAATCGAAGGACTATAGTCTGTGCCGGCTTGACGAACGGTTGCGGCAAAGTCGGCAAGCATTTGAATGAGGCTTTCTTCTTTCTCGGAAAGTTGCAGGTTGTTCGGCAGCTTATTCGGAAGTGTGATACTCATTTCTTCTGCTTTTCGTAGTACGGAACGGATGCGGGCATACGTGTATTGAATGAAAGGTCCGGTGTTGCCGTTGAAATCAATAGATTCTTTTGGGTTGAAAGTCATATTCTTTCTGGCGTCTACCTTGAGAATGAAATATTTTAAAGCTCCCAGTCCTACAGTACGTACGATATCGTCTGCTTGGCTTGGCGACAGACCGTCCAACTTCCCTAACTCTTGAGATGTCTCTTTGGCAGTGTTAATCATTTCGCCCACCAAGTCGTCGGCATCCACCACAGTTCCCTCGCGAGATTTCATTTTCCCTTCGGGAAGTTCTACCATGCCGTATGAAAAGTGCACCAAATCTTTGCCCCATTCAAATCCTAGTTTGTCGAGTAAGATAGAAAGAACTTGGAAATGATAGTTTTGTTCGTTACCCACCACATATATCATTTTGTTAATGGGATAGTCTTTGAAGCGTTGATCGGCTGTACCAATATCTTGAGTCATGTATACCGACGTGCCATCTTTGCGAAGTAGAAGTTTCTGATCGAGTCCTTTGTCTGTGAGGTCGGCCCATACGGAGCCGTCTTCTTTTTTAAAGAATAGTCCCTTGCTCAGTCCTTCGAGCACCTTGTCTTTACCTTCCAAATAAGTGTTCGATTCGTAATATATTTTGTCGAACGAAATGCCCATCTTGCGATACGTCTCATCGAAACCGGCATAAACCCATTCGTTCATTTTCTCCCAAAGCGATCGTACTTCCGGATCGCCGGCTTCCCATTTTACCAACATGTGATGGGCTTCTTGCATCAAAGGAGAGGCAGCTTCAGCTTCTTCTTGCGTCATGCCTTTTTCCGTCATCAATTGTTTGACTTCAGCTTTATAGTGTTGGTCGAAAGCTACATAATAGTCGCCTACCAAATGATCGCCCTTTTTTCCTGAAGATTCCGGCGTCTCTCCATTACTATAAAGTTTCCATGCCAACATTGATTTGCAGATATGAATGCCACGGTCGTTGACGATGTTCGTTTTTACTACTTTATTTCCGTTGGCTTTTATGATGTTGGTAAGTGCATTGCCCAACAAATTGTTTCTCATGTGTCCCAAATGGAGCGGTTTGTTGGTATTGGGAGAAGAAAATTCGATCATTACAAGCGGCGATTTGTCTGTCGGTTCGGTAATGCCATAATGATGCTCCGAATGAATATCGTTCAATAAGTTGATCCATGCCGATGAAGCAATGACAAGATTTAGAAAGCCTTTGATAACATTGAAGTCTTCAATGTCGGGATCGTTTGATTTCAGATAGTCACCAATTTCGGCTGCTGTTTGTTCCGGCCCCTTCTTCGACATGCGCAAGAAAGGAAAAACAACCAATGAAAGGTGCCCCTTGAACTCTTTTCTCGTTTTTTGTAACTGTATCTTGTCTGTCGAAACATCTTCTCCGTATAGAGCTTTGAGTGCTCCGATGACTGATGGGATCAATTTATCTTCTATCTTCATAATCAAACTGTTTTGGGGTGCAAAGTTACAATGTTTAAGGCGTAAAAACAAAGCTAAGATTGAAAATAATGAATGGCAGTGGTAAATTATAAAATGGTAAAGTCGATATTGTAGCTGCAAAAATAAAAGATGGTATGGCTGTATCTTTCTAAAAAAGCTTAGAGGCTTTGTGCATGTCATACCTACTGCCGCAAGAATGTGTTGATGAAGAGCAAATAATTTTAGTCGAACGGACTGGCTGTTATAACGCGGCTCACTGGTAAAAATTTGGTGAATATGTATAAGATTTATTTTTACTTCAATTGAAGTTCTTTGGGATAATCTTCCAAATTACGAGAGACTTTGCCACCTCCGTATGACACCATTATGCACTATCTCACAGTATGTTAACGATGCGCCTCATACAACGCCAGCGGAAAAAGGTCTCAAAATCGCCTCGAGAGCATATCGTGAATACGTTATTTTCAGCGAACTTTATTTAGAACGACTCTAAATGGTGGCCTACGGGTGTCTGAGGACCAGCTTTTACATAAACAAGTGTATTCTATTCATCTGGACTAGCAGCTCATTCCAGATGAAAGTTATCGGGTAAATAAATGCGACAATTCATTGGTATGCTTATTCTCCCGTTGGCCGCATAGAAGTGGCGCATAAACTCGAATGCATGTCTTCTTTATGTTATCGAAACGACATATGCCCCTAAAAATATTTTCGTCCATATGTTTTCGAAAAAACTTAAGGACGTCACCGAAAAAACTAACATATGACACTTGCGACTCACGCCCGTGAGTCGCAAGTGTCATATGTATCTTACCGTTATTGCTTACTAAAGTTACGGCAACGACATGCGTATCTTTTGATTCCATCCTCAATAGCATTTTTCATTTTCGGAGCATGCACATCCCATTGATGCAGGGACGCACCAACTGATAGATGGTCCTCTCGAAGTTTTTTTTCAGAACGTTTTCCGAGGTGAATATTTGTCCCCGCACTGATACTTTTTTATCCTAGCAGAGATCACTTCTCTCAATAGAAGAATTTTGTACGGTGTTCTCAAAAAATGATAAGGGCGAACATAAAAATTCATAAGGACGAAAATAAAAGTATATACATACAAACATTTATTTTCGTCCTTATGATTTTCTCACTGTATATCAATGATTTGAGCGGACTGTGGTGTACTGAATTTGGTTGACAGTTAAACACTAGTAAACCTAAGGGAGTTGACAATTACAATCATGTATACCTAAAGTAGTTGTCAACTCTGCAAAGTTAATCCTATTTTTATTGACAAACAAGTATTGTTTGTTCTTTATAGTTTGTTTTGTTCAGCTGATGCTTTAAAGCATCAGCTGAACAAAGTGGGTTTGGATGTTCTCCCGGGAGCATTTGCATCGGTGTTTTCATTGCCAGAGCTTGGTGCGGTCGTGCCCAATTGTAGAGATATATGGATCTGGCGACACCTTCCAAGGCTTCATCAAATGTTTTATTCTCATAATCGAAGAGCCATCCGTTCTTAACGGTATTGTTCATCCTCTCGGCCAGTGCATTGTGCAAGGGGTCGCCCGTTTGCGTCATACTGATAGCGATTCCTCTTTCTTTGAGCTGTGACACATAACCTTTTGATGCATACTGCACACCTCGGTCGGAATGGTGGATAAGACCTGAAAGGTTGAATCCCTGACCTTTATAAAATCTGCACGCCATCATCAACGCTTTTGCCGGTCCTTCCGCTTCAAGAGTCCGAAAGAGGGCATATCCCACAATGATGCGGCTGAAGACATCCGTCAGCAGCGAAAGATAGGCAAATCCTTCTTTCGTGGATATATAAGTGATGTCACCCACCATCATGCGGCAAACACCACAGGCCACGTATTTAGGAGATGTGTTAAGCAAATCCGGATAGATCCGATATGGATGATCGGAGTTGGTCGTACGAGGTCTGTAACGTCTGCGGCGCAGCATCATCCCGTTGGCCCGAAGGACATCGATAAATTGGTCGCGTCCTATCGTGAACTTTTCTCCGAACCGAGACTTACACAGACTGTAAAGCTCGCGGCAACCGCTTCGGGGAAGCTCCTGACGCAGAAATTGACAGTAATACGTGATGCTGCTTATAAGTACATCTTGTTCGGCATTTGTTTCTTTGTGCTTGTAGTACCCTTGTCGGGAAATGTCAAGCAGTCCGCAAAGGGCGGATATGGTATAACTCATACCTTTACCCGCCTTTTGTGACAAGCAACCTACTACTTGACATCGGAGTTTTTTCGTACCTTGATGTGATACTTCTCTTCAGCCAGGTCAATCATGCAATCATAAACGTCACGGGCCATCTCTGCACGCTTCAGCTCAGATTCCAATTCCTTAATGCGCACTTTCAAAGAGGTGATGTCTTCTTCTGAAGAGACATCCTCTGTACCGGTTGTTACAGCTTTATCCTTCATATTTAATGGGAATGGTTTGTCTTCAAGCCCAAAGATACGAAGCCAATTCCGAATTGAACCTCTGGATATACCATTTTCTTTTTCAAGGGTATACTTACCCTTGCTTCCATGAAGGTAAGAGTTTAAAATCTCTAGACGAATCTGATCGTCAATCTTTTTATTATTTCTCATTTTTGAATAAGTTTGTGTCAACTTATTCAGTACATGTCAGAATGCATTTATGCTTTGTTCTTATTCGGCTTACATTCGGACGATGAGGCGGTTGTAAAAATAGCGCCCTACAGGGCCTTTTGACTCAGGTTTGGAGAAGAAAGTATCAGAATACCTAATGGCATACACTTTACGTCATAATCTAAACATAATGCACAGTCAATAAGCCGATTGTATCATCGATGAGGTATACAATTCGTAGATAAGAACAATAGGTTCAGATGTATAGATGGACTAAAATCTGAAAAATAAAAGGTATATGCTTTTCCTTTCGGGAGGGCATATACCTTTATCTTTCAAAGTATATGCGTTTGTTTGGCAAAGTATATACTTTATAAAAGTTGATGAGAAAGATGCTTCTATTCTACAGCTTTTGTCAATTCAGCTCCTGCTTTGAACTTGGCAACTTTCTTAGCCGGTATTTGAATGGGAGCTTTTGTTGCGGGGTTGATACCTATTCTAGCTCCTCTCTTTCCTACGCAGAAAGTTCCAAAACCTACCAAAACTACTTTGCTTTCAGCTTTTAGAGTGTTGGTAACAGTAGAAATGAATGCGTCTAACGCTTTCTTGGAATCAGCTTTGCTTAATCCCGATTGGGCAGCAATAGCACTAATTAGTTCAGCTTTGTTCATGATAAAAATGTAATGGTTAGAATTTTAAATTAAACAAATTCTCTTTTATTAATTGCATAGGCAAAAATAAGTAACAAATTCTTAATTTACAAATAAATACAAGAAAAAAAACAATTGGAATGGTGAAAAATAATAATCTGCCTTATGAATTGTCATAGTTTACCGATATTATTTTGTATTTTTGCCGTCAAAATAATTATTTTATCCGTGTTAATATGAATGCATTCTCTACTCCGCCGATTACTAAGAACATTATAATTATTAATGTAATAGTATTTATGGCCACTTTAGTAGCTACAAACTATGGTATAGATTTGTCTGCCTATTTAGGATTGCACTTTTTTCTTGCCAAAGACTTTAATGTAGCTCAACTTGTGACTTATATGTTCATGCATGGCGGTTTTACTCATATATTCTTTAATATGTTTGCCGTTTGGATGTTTGGACGCATCTTGGAACAGACATGGGGACCTAAAAAGTTTCTTATTTTTTATATAATATGTGGTATTGGAGCTGGATTGGTTCAAGAGGCTGTTCAGTACATATATTATATCACTGTTCTTTCTGAATATGCAGGAGTTAATATAGGTGCCAATGTTGTTCCGATGGGCGCTTATCTTAATATGATGACCACGGTTGGTGCTTCGGGTGCTGTTTATGGCATATTGCTGGCATTTGGTATGACTTATCCTAATGACAAAATGTTTATTTTCCCTTTGCCTTTCCCGATTAAAGCCAAATGGTTCGTTGTCGGATATGTTGTGATTGAACTGTGGTCTGCCATATCAAATAATCCGAGTGACAATGTTGCCCATTTTGCACATTTGGGAGGTATGCTCTTTGGATTGATTTTGATACTTTATTGGAAGCACAAGAATAAAAATAATAATGGGAACTATCATTACTGATTTGCGAGAAAAATTTCGCAACGGAGACGTAGTCATACAGCTGATATATATTAATGTGGCTATTTTCGTTGTGACGACTCTTGCCGGAGTTATCTTAAAATTATCCGGTTTCGAAGAATATGCTTCGTTCTCTTTTCTTGCGTTGCCGGCATCAGTCGGTCGATTTTTGGTGCAGCCATGGTCGGTGATAACTTATATGTTTATGCATGCCGGCGTGTGGCATATATTATTCAATATGCTTTGCCTTTATTGGTTTGGCAAAATCTTTCTGATGTTTTTTTCCTCCAAGCACTTGAGAGGATTGTATCTGCTGGGTGGAATTGTGGGCGGTGCTTTGTTTATGTTGTGCTATGATGTCTTCCCTTATTTTCAGCCGGCTTTAGAGTCGTCTGTTGTGGTGGGGGCATCGGCTTCAATACTAGCTATTATCATTGCCGTAGCCTATAGGGAGCCTAATTATCGGGTTCAGTTGTTTTTAGTCGGTAATGTCAGTCTGAAATATCTGGCTCTGTTTGTAGTTGTGATAGATTTAATGTTTGTCACATCTTCCAATGCCGGAGGGCATATCGCCCATTTGGGTGGAGCTTTGGGCGGTTTACTTTTTGCAGTATTATTGAATAAGGGTATAGACTTGACTCGATGGATTAACAAACTATTGGATTTCTTTTTCAGATTGTTTCGATATCATACTTGGCACCGGAAGCCTAAAATGCAGGTTCATTACTATGATAATGTACGTCAAGAAACCGACGCCGAATACAACCAGCGTAAAAAGAAAAAAGATGAAGAGATAGACCGTATTCTCGATAAACTAAAAAAGTCGGGATATGGCAGCCTTTCTTCGGAAGAGAAAAAGCGTCTGTTTGACGCAAGTAAAAAATAAAAGTAATGGCTCATATTCGTTCCATATTGGCTTTTGTTATTCTGCTTGTCAATTTTTTGGCAGCATTCGCTTTCTTACTGTCTGCTTATTCGCCCTATATATCGCCAGAGAAACATCCTATGCTTTCTTGTGCAGGGCTTGTATTTCCGGTTTTATTGGTGGCTAATATTTGTTTTATTTTCTTTTGGATTATATTCCATTATAAATTCGGATTTGTATCTCTTACCGCATTACTGATAGGTATACCTCAAATCAGAACTTATTTCCCCATGAATTTGCATTCAAAAGACGTTCCTTCTGCAAGAATAAAACTCTTGTCCTATAATGTAATGTCTTTTAATAATATGGAGAAAGTGAATGGCGAGAACTCTATTTTGCAATACTTGGCAAGAAGTAATGCGGATATTATTTGTTTGCAGGAGTATGGCACTTCCCATTCTACCGGTAAATATGTCAATGAAGCATATATCCAAGAAATGATGAAAAACTATCCCTATAAAGATGTTACTGTAGTAGGGGATAAAAATAGCGGTAATAAGCTGGCGCTATTTTCTCGTTTTCCTGTATTGTCTGCTCGAAGAATATCCTATCAAAGTAGTTACAATGGTTCTGTTTGCTATGAATTGGCGGTTAATGGAGATACCCTTACTCTTGTCAATAATCATTTGGAATCAAACAAACTGACCTTGAAAGACAGGGAGAAATATGAAGGTTTTTTAGATTCGTTCAAAACAGGCAATGTTCGTTCTCAGAATCGTTCGTTGTTGCATAAGTTTGCCGATGCATCTGTGTTGCGAGCCAAGCAAGCTCGCGTTATCGCTCAAACAATTGCTGAGTCTTCCCATAAGAGTATTATTGTATGTGGAGATTTCAATGATAGTCCACTCTCGTATGCTCATCAGATTCTTACGCGCAGTCTAAAGGATGCTTTTACTCAATCTGGTTGGGGATTGGGAGTTTCGTTCAATCGCAATAAGTTCTTCTTTAGAATAGACAATATCCTTATAAGCAAGAATCTGCAAAGTTATAATTGCACTGTAGATCGGTCTATCAAGTCTTCGGATCATTATCCGATATGGTGCTATATAGCCTATAAATCATCTATTTAACCTAATCATAATTTATATCCATGAAAACCGGAAGATTATTAGCAATTTTATTATTTGTAAGTATGGCTTATCCATGTGTTGCACAGAAAGCTTCAAATCCTTTCTTCTCTGAATTTAAAACTCAATTTGGCGTTCCTCCTTTTTATAAGATAAGGCTGACCGATTATGAGCCTGCTATTGACAAAGGTATAGCAGAACAGAACAAATTGATCGATAAAATTGTAAACAACAAGCAAAAACCGACATTCGAAAATACAATATTGGCTTTTGATGAAAGTTCACCTATTCTGAATCGTGTTGTTCCTGTTTATACCAATATGCTGGATGCCGATACGAATGATGCGTTGATGGCTCTCTCTTCTAAATTGGATCCGTTGTTGACAGCACATTCTGATAATATCCATTTAAATAAGAAACTTTTCAGGTTGGTGAAGATCGTTCATGACAATGAAAATACGGCTAAACTCACCACGGAGCAAAAAAGACTCACTGATAAGATTTATCGTGAGTTTGTTCGGTCGGGTGCCAATCTTTCCTCGGAAAAACAAACTCGTTTACGCGAAATAAATAAGGAGCTGTCTCAAACGACTCTCAAATTCAGACAAAATGTATTGGGCGAGAATAATGCTTTTTCTTTGTATATAGACAAAGAATCTGATTTGGCAGGTTTGCCTGATTGGTATCGTAAAAGTGCCGCCGAAGAAGCAAAAAAGGCGGGTAAGTCTGGAACGTGGCTTGTTAAACTAACCAATGATAGCCGCATCCCTTTTTTGCAGTATTCTTCCATTCGTTCCTTGCGCGAGAAAATATACAAGGCCTATATTAATAGGTGTAACCGTGGGGACAAATTTGATAATAAACAGATTATAACTAAAATATTGTCTCTTAGGTTAGAAAAGGCCAAATTGTTTGGTTTTGATTGTTATGCCAATTACTCGCTGGAGCCGACGATGGCAAAAAATGAGGCTAACGCAACTAAAATGATGATGAGCGTATGGCCTTATGCTTTGAACAAAGCGAAGAAAGAAGCGGCCGAGTTGCAGCAGATGATGGACAAAGAGGGTACAGGAGAGAAATTGCAAGCGTGGGATTGGGCATACTATACTGATAAATTGCGTGCCGAAAAATATAATTTGAATGAAGAAGAAATAAAGCCTTATTTCAAATTGGAGAATGTGCGTGATGGTGCTTTCGAATGTGCTCACAAACTTTATGGAATTACGATAACTCCGCTCAAAGGTATGCCGGTGTATGAACCTGATATTAATGTCTTTGAAGTGAAAGATGCCGATGGATCGCATTTAGCAATTCTTTATTTGGATTATTTTCCACGGGGCGGAAAAGCTGGTGGAGCATGGATGAGTAATTACAGAGAGGAGAAAAAGAATGTTCGTCCTATTGTATGCAATGTCGCGAGCTTCACTAAACCGGTGGGTGATATACCATCTTTGTTGACTGCCGACGAAGTTGAAACATTGTTTCATGAGTTTGGACATGCCCTCCACGGTATGCTTTCGAAGTGTAATTATGCTGGCGTTTCGGGTACAAATGTATCTCGTGATTTTGTCGAATTATTTTCTCAGTTTAATGAACATTGGGCACTTTCCCCTCAGGTGTTGAAAATGTATGCCCGTCACTATAAAACGGGTGAAGTTATCCCCGATAGTTTGATTAACAAAATATTGGCTCAAAAGACGTTCAATCAAGGTTTTATTACAACAGAGTTGCTTGCCGCTTCTTTGCTCGATATGAATTTACATAGTCTGAAGACGATGGATGGGTATAATGTTCAAGGTTTTGAAAAAAATGTGATGAGTAATATCGGACTTATTCCTGAGATAGATCCTCGTTATTCTACCACTTACTTTAATCACATAGTTGGAGGATATGATGCCGGTTACTATAGCTATATATGGTCGAATGTTTTGGATTGCGATGCTTTTGAAGTTTTTGCCAAAAACGGCATTTTCGATAAGAAGACAGCTGATCGTTTCCGCCATGAAATGTTGGAGCGTGGAGACAGTGAAGACCCTATGACACTATATAAAAATTTCAGGGGCTCGGAACCTGAATTAACTCCTCTGTTGAAAGACCGCGGAATGAAATAATGTCTTATAATACAAAATATTTGACTTTCTTTTATTTTAAATATGAAAAAAAGCCTATATTTGCATTCCAAAATAGAAAAACTAAAAAGAAATAATAAAATTCTAATTAAAATTATATGCAAAACAAAGGACTTGTAAAGGTTTTGGCGGTATTGCTTACTTTGGTATGCGTGTTCTACTTGTCTTTTTCTTTTGTCACTCGGCATTATATGAATAAGGCCAAAGAGTTTGCAAAAGGAAATCCCGCAGCTGAACAGGCTTACTTGGATTCGATTGGCACCAAAAAGGTATATATGTGGGCCTATTCGTTTAAAGACTGCCGCGAAATGGAGATTGGTTTGGGTTTGGACTTGAAAGGTGGTATGAATGTCATTCTGGAAGTCTCTGTCCCTGATGTAATTAAAACGTTAGCTAATAATAATGCCGATCCGACATTTAATAAGGCTTTGAATAAAGCTGCTAAGGAGTCTGCAAACAGTCAGAGTGATATTGTTTCTCTTTTCGTGAAAGAATATCATCAATTGGCGCCTGGCGCATCATTGGCTCGTTTGTTTGCTACGCAACAACTTAAAGGGAAAGTAACGCTGCAATCTTCTGATGCAGAGGTTCAAAAAGCATTACGTGGTGAAGTGGAGTTGGCGGTATCCAATTCTTATAATGTGCTTCGTACCCGTATTGACCGTTTTGGTGTTGTTCAGCCTAACATTCAGGAACTGAAGGGCAATAAAATGGGACGTATCCTCGTCGAGCTCCCTGGTATCAAAGAACCTGAACGTGTAAGAAAGCTTTTGCAAGGTTCTGCTAATTTGGAATTTTGGGAAACATACGATTCAAAGGATGTTCTACCTGTGATGCAAACTGTTGACGACCGTTTGCGTGGTATCTTGGGTGGACATAAAGCTGAATCTGATTCTACGACGGTAAACAAAAATACAGAGAATACACCGAAACCGGCAGTTAAAAAGGAAAGTGATAAAAATATAGCGTCCCATTTGGCTGCTGTATTAAATAAAGGTGGTAAAGGTGTTAAAGAATCACCGAAGGCAGCCAACAAAGAATTGGAAGCTGCTAAAAAAGCTCATCCATTACTTTCTATTTTGCAGCAATATCCAGCACAGAGAGGTCCGATTGTAGGATTGGCTCTTGCAAAAGATACGGCTACTATCAATCATTATCTTGCTCTCCCAGAGGTTCAAAGTGTTATGCCTAAAGATCTCCGCTTGATGTGGGGTGTAAAAGCTTCTGATTTGGATCCTAAGGCTCAGGCTTTTGAATTATACGCTATTCGTATTACTCAACGTGATGGACGTGCTCCTCTTGGTGGTGATGTAATTACAGATGCGAAAGATGAGTTTGACCAATACGGTAAACCATCTGTCGGTATGACAATGAATTCTGATGGTTCGCGTGCATGGGCTCAGTTGACTAAACAAAATGTTAATAAGTCTATTGCCATCGTGTTGGATGGATATGTATATTCTGCTCCTAATGTAATGAACGAAATTACGGGCGGTAGTTCTCAGATTACCGGGCATTTCACTCCGGAAGAATCCAAGGACTTAGCAAATGTGTTGAAGTCAGGTAAGATGCCGGCTCCTGCTAAAATTGTTCAAGAAGATGTAGTTGGTCCTTCTTTAGGACAGGCTTCTATCAATGCCGGTATTGTTTCGTTTGTTGTAGCATTGGTATTGTTAATGGTATTTATGTGTTTGATCTATGGCTTTACTCCGGGTATGGTTACAAACGGTGCTTTGCTATTCAACTTCTTCTTTACGCTTGGTATATTGGCCTCCTTCCAGGCGGCGCTCACAATGTCTGGTATTGCCGGTATGGTGTTGGCTTTGGGTATTGCGGTTGATGCAAACGTGCTTATATATGAACGTACTAAGGAAGAACTTCGTGCAGGAAAGGCTGTGAAGACGGCTGTCTCTGATGGATATAAACATGCATTCTCTGCTATTTTCGACTCCAATGTGACGCACCTTATCACCGCTATTATTCTGTTCTATTTTGGAACAGGTCCTATTCGTGGTTTTGCAACGACTACATTCTTCGGTATCTTGGCATCGTTCTTTACTGCTGTCTTTATGACTCGTTTAGTATTCGAACACTTTATGAATAAAGATAAGTGGTTGAACTTGACATTCTCTTCGAAGATTGCGAAAGATATGATGAGCAATTGTCATTTCCGCTTTGTTGAAAATAGAAAGATTCAATTAGGTACTGTCTTTGTACTAATCCTTATCAGTATAGGCTTTTTATCCGTTCGTGGATTGAGCAAGAGTATTGATTTCACGGGTGGCCGTGATTATAAAGTTCAATTTGAGAAGCCTGTAGAACCTGAGCAAGTCCGTTCTATCCTTACCGGTGAGTTTAAAGATGCTACGGTGAGCGTAATTGCTATTGGTACTGATGGAAAGACTGTTCGTATAAGTACTAACTTCCGTATTCTAGAAGATGGTGTTTCAGTTGATTCCGAAATTGAAGCAAAACTATATGATGGCTTGAAATCTATATTTGGAAATAGTACTTCATTGGCTAAATTTATAGATCGCGATAATCATAAGGGAAACAATATTATTAGTTCTGCAAAGGTTGGACCAAGTGTGGCTAATGATATGGAAAAGGCGGCAGTTCTTTCAGTGCTCATTGCATTGGTGGCTATCGGTCTTTGGATATTGTTTCGTTTCCGTAACATCGCTTATAGTATCGGTACAGTAGTTGCACTTGCGTGCGATACCATAATAGTCTTAGGCATATATGCGGCTTGTTGGGGATGGATGCCATTCTCGCTGGAAATCGACCAGACATTTATTGGTGCTATCCTGACAATTATTGGTTATTCGATTAATGATAAGGTTGTTATATTCGACCGTGTACGTGAATACTTCCATTTGCATCCTAAATGGAGTACAAAACGTATATTCGATGAAGCTTTGAACTCTACGCTGGGACGAACCGTTAATACGTCTGTATGTACATTGCTCGTTTTGGTTTGTATCTGCGTATTGGGTGGAGATTCTATTCGAAGCTTTACTTTCGCCATGTCATTGGGTGTAGTTATCGGAACATTCTCTTCTCTCTTCATCTCTTCTCCTGTTGCTTTCATAATGTTCTCACGTAAAAGAAAGGATCATATAGAAGGTGGTGAAGAAGCTGTTGCTGAGACATCCAAAGAAGTTGCTTCTGTAGATGCAACTGTCGTTAATGTATAAAATATACTTGTTATAAAATGAGAAGGAAAAAATGCGTTAGCATTTTTTCCTTCCATATTAATATAGGGTGGTAGTTTCGCCGAGAATCGAACTCGGATCTAAAGTTTAGGAAACTTCTATTCTATCCGTTGAACTACGAAACCATTGATTTGGTTTGCAAAGATAGTGCAAGCTAAGCGCAATACAAAAAAATAACTCAAAAAAAATTGTTTTGGGTTATCATCGTTGCTGCTTGCATTTTGGAATGATAAGTGGTTAATACGAAATGAATGGTTAGCAAACGATCTTGTTGATGTCGAATAAGAGAGAAAGAGAGAAATTGATCGATGCTCACTTTAGAATATTGAAAACTCTTTGTGCGGATTGTTTACAGGCAATCTGTATGTTATAATGACCTTTAATATAATTTGTTATGATCAACCAGACTGTAGTAAAAGAATTGGAGCAGGTTGCCGTTCGCTTCTCGGGAGATTCGGGAGATGGTATGCAACTCGCCGGTAACATTTTTTCTAACGTGTCGGCTACGGTTGGAAATGACATCTGTACATTTCCTGACTATCCTGCTGATATTCGCGCTCCGCAAGGTTCGTTGACCGGTGTTTCCGGCTTCCAGGTGCATATTGGTGCAGGTACAGTTTACACACCGGGTGATAAATGCGATGTCTTGGTCGCGATGAATCCTGCTGCTCTGAAAACACAAATTCGATTTTGTAAATCTCAAGGTATTATTATTACCGATTCGGACGCTTATACCCAGAAAGATCTGGATAAGGCTGAATTTGAGACAACCAATCCATTTGAGGAATTGAACATCAAAAATGATGTTATCGAAGCCCCAATAACTTCTATGTGTAAAGAGACATTGAAAGATTCGGGGATGGATAATAAGTCCATTATTCGTTGCAAAAACATGTTTGCTTTGGGCTTGGTATGCTGGCTTTTTAATCGTAAGATTGAGGCCGCTGAGAAAATGATTCATGATAAATTCGCAAAGAAGCCAGCTATTGCCGATGCTAATGTTAAGGTATTAAACGCTGGTTTTAATTATGGTGCCAATACTCATGCGTCTGCATCTACCTTTCGTATAGAAACGAAAGTTGCTAAAGCTAAAGGATTATATACTGATATTACAGGCAATAAGGCTACTGCCTATGGCTTAATTGCCGCTTCGGAGAAGTCCGGACTTGAACTTTATTTGGGTTCATATCCTATTACTCCGGCTACTGATATTCTGCATGAACTATCCAAACATAAATCTTTGGGTGTTAAAACGGTGCAATGTGAGGACGAAATCTCCGGTTGCGCTTCTTCTATCGGTGCTGCATTTGCCGGAGATTTGGCTGTTACATCAACATCCGGTCCCGGTCTTTGTCTCAAGAGCGAAGCATTGAATTTGGCTGTCATTGCAGAATTACCGTTGGTTGTTGTTGATGTTCAACGTGGGGGACCTTCTACAGGTTTGCCTACAAAGGCTGAACAGTCGGATCTATTGCAGGCTCTTTTTGGTCGCAGTGGTGAAAGTCCTATGCCAGTTATTGCAGCGACATCTCCTACCAATTGCTTTGATGCTACCTATATGGCTTGTAAAATTGCTTTGGAGCATATGACCCCGGTTATTCTTTTGACTGACGCATTTATTGCAAACGGCTCTGCTGCTTGGGAATTGCCCGATTTGAAAGATTATCCCGCTATTAATCCTCCTTATGCAACTTCTGATATGAAAGGACATTATACTCCTTTCTATCGTAATCCGGATTCGTATGTCCGTTATTGGGCTGTTCCCGGAATGGAAGGTTATACCCATCGTATAGGAGGTTTGGAAAAAGATAGCAAGACAGGCGCTATCTCTACAGATCCTCTCAATCATCATGAAATGGTTGTCAATCGTGCTATGAAGGTGGCTAAAATTGAAGTCCCCGATTTAGTTGTTGAGGGTGATGAAGATGCCGACTTCTTGGTAGTTGGCTGGGGTGGAACTTATGGCCATCTTTATTCTGCTGTTTCTCAGATGCGCGAAGAAGGCAAGAAGGTTGCTTTCGTTCAGTTCGAGTTTATTAACCCATTGCCTAAAAATACGGTCGAGGTGCTCAAACGTTACAAAAAGATAGTTGTAGCTGAACAAAACCTAGGTCAGTTTGCTGGCTATTTGCGTATGAAGATTCCTGGACTGATGGTAAGTCAATTTAACGAAGTAAAAGGCCAACCGTTTATTATCAGTGAGTTGGTTGATGCATTCACTAAATTAATGGAGGGTTAAAAATGAGCGAAATACAATATACCGTACAAGATTATAAATCGGGGCAGCCTCGTTGGTGTCCCGGTTGTGGAGATCATTCTTTCTTAAGTTATTTTCATAAAGCAATGGCCGAAATTGGTGTTGCTCCACACAATATTGCAGTTATCTCCGGAATAGGCTGTTCTTCTCGTCTGCCGTACTATGTCAATACTTACGGCTTTCATACTATTCATGGGCGTGCGGCTTCTGTTGCTACAGGAGCCAAAGTTGCTAATCCCGATTTAACCATTTGGCAAATATCGGGTGACGGTGATGGTTTGGCTATTGGTGGAAATCATTTCATACACGCCGTTCGTCGCAATATAGATCTCAATATGATTTTGCTAAACAATCGTATTTATGGGTTGACGAAAGGGCAGTATTCCCCTACGTCGGCACGTGGCTTTGTTAGTAAATCATCTCCTTACGGAACAGTTGAAGATCCTTTCCGTCCTGCCGAACTTTGTTTTGGTGCTCGCGGTCGTTTCTTTGCACGTTGTGTTGCTGTCGATGGCCCTGCTACTGTTGAAGTACTCAAAGCTGCCGCTCAACATAAGGGGGCCTCTGTTGTTGAAGTGCTTCAGAATTGTGTTATCTTCAACGATGGAACTCATTCGACTCTAGCGACTAAAGAACTTCGTGCTCAAAATGCTATTTATTTGGAGCATGGCAAGCCTATGTTGTTCGGCGTTGATCGTGAGTTTGGACTTGCTCAGAATGGCTTTGGATTAAAAGTTGTCAGAGTTGGAGAGAATGGTGTCACTGAAAAAGATATTCTGGTTCACGATGCTCATTGCCATGATCATACATTGCAGTTGAAATTGGCATTGATGGAAGGTCCTGACTTTCCAGTGGCATTGGGCGTTATCCGTGACGTAGAAGCTCCTACTTATGAAGCTGCTGTAACGGAACAGATTAAAGAGATTAAGGAAACGAAAAAATATCATAACTTCCAAGAATTGTTGATGACCAACGATGTTTGGGAAGTCAAATAGTTTTGTTTTTCTAAATAACAAAAAGGAGATATGTCGCAAATGGCATATCTCCTTTTTGTTTATATTTATGTCGTAACAAAATCAACGTCTTGTTGATTTGTTTACTATCTAATACGCTCTCTTTTCTTCTATTCTTTTTCTCCAAAACATAAATCTCCTGCATCGCCTAAGCCTGGTACAATGTACGAGTGCTCGTTCAGTTCAGGATCTACAGCAGCACACCATACGGTGGTAATGTCGTCGGGAAATACTTTTCTGATGTGCTCAATGGCCGGTTCGGCTGCGATGATCGAGGCTATATGGATATGAGCCGGGTGCCCCTTTGTAAGCATGGCTCTATATGATAATTCCATACTGCTTCCAGTAGCCAACATCGGATCGGCTATGATAAGTGTCTTCCCGTCTATTCTAGGCGATGCTATGTATTCGATATGGATCTCGAAGTTTTCGTTATCTTTATATTTCCGATAGGCTGAAACAAAAGCGTTTTCGGCATCATCAAAGACACTCAAGAATCCATTATGGAAGGGGAGCCCTGCTCTCAGTATGGTACAGAGAATCAGTTTCTCGTCTGGTACACTGATTGAAGACGTGCCTAGCGGCGTTTCAGTATCTTTCATCGAATAGTGTAGTGTTTTACTGATTTCGTATGCCATCATTTGCCCTATGCGGTGAACATTTTCTCGGAACCGGAGTTTGTCTCCTTGAATTTGTTTGCTACGTAGTTCCAGCACAAATTGGTTGAGTACGGAATTCGACTCATTGAAATTGACTATTTTCATATAAATATTGTTAAGTTCTATCGTCTTAGCGACTCTGTTAGAGATACACGATTAGATTTTCGAATGCAAAATAACAAATAATCTTTCGTATTGCAATGTTTAGTTGGCAGATAATGTATACAAAATTTAAATAGTTAATAATTAGAGAATTTTTTCTTTAATATTTCGCTTATTTTGAATGAAAGTTGTAAATTTGCAATCCGAAAAAGGGGTGTAAAGGTAGAAAGACTAACATCCAAATTCTTTATATAATAGGTAGAAGTAATTTTAGTTTAATTTATTTATTTAATAATTCAAGCAAAATGGCAAAATTAGATTTAACAAAGTATGGGATTACAGGGACCACAGAGATCCTTTACAATCCTACTTATGAGGTGCTGTTCGATGAAGAGACAAAAGAGGGTTTGCAGGGTTTTGAAGTAGGTCAAGAAACAGAGCTTGGCGCTGTGAACGTTATGACAGGTGTATATACCGGTCGCTCTCCAAAGGATAAATTTATTGTATGCGATGAAACATCAAAAGACACTGTATGGTGGACTTCTGATGAATATAAAAATGATAACAAAAAAGCTTCTGTAGAAGCTTGGAATGCTGTTAAAGAAATTGCAAAGAAAGAACTTTCTAACAAAAGATTGTTTGTTGTAGATGCTTTCTGCGGTGCAAATAAAGATACTCGTATGAAAGTTCGTTTCATTGTTGAGGTTGCTTGGCAAGCTCACTTTGTTACCAACATGTTCATCCGTCCTAAAAATCAAGAAGAGTTCGATCAAGAACCGGACTTCATTGTATACAACGCTTCTAAGGCTAGAGTAGAGAATTACAAAGAACTAGGTTTGAATTCTGAAACAGCTGTTGTATTCAACTTGACTTCAAAAGAACAAGTAATTGTTAATTCATGGTACGGTGGTGAAATGAAGAAAGGTATGTTCTCTATGATGAACTACTTCTTACCTTTGAAGGGCATCGCTTCTATGCACTGCTCTGCAAATACTGACATGAATGGTGAAAACACCGCTGTTTTCTTCGGCTTGTCAGGTACAGGTAAGACTACTTTGTCTACCGATCCTAAACGTAAGTTGATCGGTGATGACGAGCACGGATGGGATGACAATGGTGTATTCAACTTCGAAGGTGGTTGCTATGCTAAGGTTATCAACTTGGACAAAGATTCTGAACCTGATATCTATGGTGCTATCACTCGTGACGCTTTGCTTGAGAATGTAACAGTTGGCAAAGATGGTAAAATCGACTTCACTGATAAGAGCGTAACCGAGAATACTCGTGTTTCTTATCCTATCTATCATATCAACAACATCGTACGTCCTGTTTCTAATGCTCCTGCTGCTAAACAAGTTATTTTCTTGTCAGCTGATGCATTTGGCGTACTTCCTCCAGTATCTATCTTAAGCAAAGAGCAGACTAAATATTACTTCCTTTCTGGTTTTACAGCTAAATTGGCTGGTACAGAACGCGGTATTACAGAACCTACTCCTACATTCTCTGCTTGTTTCGGTCAGGCATTCCTTGAATTGCACCCTACAAAATATGCAGAAGAATTGGTTAAACACATGGAGAAGAGCGGTGCTAAGGCATACTTGGTTAACACCGGTTGGAACGGAACAGGCAAGCGCATTTCTATCCGCGACACTCGTGGTATTATTGACGCTATCCTCGACGGCTCTATTGATAAGGTTAATACAAAGACAATACCTTACTTCGATTTCGTTGTTCCTACTGAATTGGAAGGTGTTGATACTAACATTCTCGATCCTCGCAATACTTATGCTGATGCAAGCAAGTGGGATGAGAAGGCTAAAGATTTGGCAGCTCGTTTCATCAAGAACTTCGCTAAATACGAAGGCAACGAAGCTGGTAAAGCACTTGTTGCTGCTGGTCCTAAACTCTAAAAAGTTTATTCCAATAAATAAAAAAGAGCGCACCGTATGGTGCGCTCTTTTTTATTTATTACTAGAGCTCGGAATAAGAACTCAAGTATACATTCCCGTTACGCCAAATATCTGTAAACATCCCCCTGAGATTTGTGAGACATACGGATGAAAATTGGTTCGTATCAGAAAGGTTTTATCGCTCTGTTCTAAGAAGTCTGTCGTTCCACATATGTGAGTTGATCGAATCACATATATGGAACGATCGACTCACATATGTGATTCGATCAACTCACATATGTGGAACGACAAAACCTAAATGAGTCAACAGAAAAGCCTTAAATATAGCAACGATGATTCAATAAGATGTGTACAAAACACCTTCTTTCAGAGAAAAAGAACCGACCCTCTTCCATACATGGGCGGTAAGCAAAGGAGCTTCTACACGGTGCACACACCGCAGATACCGAGTAATGACTTTACCGATTGATATACGAAGCGCACGATCCGCGTTTCATAATACACTAACAGTAAGCAAGATAACACCATTTTGAGGTCCCATAAACAAGCCGCACCTGTGTATCTCGCTCATAATCAAAAGGGTAATGTGACGGATAGAGTTTAAAACATTTTTATTTCTTTTCTCTATCTTTTCGAATGAATTCAAGTAGTCGGTCTACCGCCTCGTCTTCGGGGATGTTCTTTTCAATACAAACTTTCTGTTTATAAAGACTTACTTTTCCCGGTCCTGCTCCCACATAGCCGTAGTCGGCGTCGGCCATCTCTCCGGGGCCATTCACTATGCAGCCCATGATGCCTATCTTCAAACCTTTTAGTTCTTTCGTCGCCTCTTTGATGCGAGCAATGGTCTTTTGTAGATCGAATAGAGTGCGGCCACAGCTGGGACATGAAATGTATTCAGTCTTGCTGGTACGTGTCCGTCCGGCTTGTAAGATACCGAATGCGGTAGCATCAATTGTTGTTGCTGGTAATTTACCGTTGTTTATCAGCATAATGCCGTCGCATAGTCCGTCAATGATTAACGCTCCCATGTCGGCTGCGGATTTTATTTGGAAATTTTCTGCTTCATCTTCCTGATAATGTTGAAAGAAGATCACGGGATTTTGCAATCCTTCGTTCATCATTTTGTGTACTAACGCCCGATGTTCTCCCAAGCGATGCGAGTTATTGCTTTGCGATATCACTACTATTTCAGGGTGTATCCTCAAGCAGGCAACAGCTTCTTCGTTGAGCATTGAGTAGGGGAGGAATAGGAACTTTAGGTCAGCCTTGCAGGATGCGATAAATGGAAAATGGTTGAAATTGAATGCCGGATATGTATGTTTGGTACCATTCCAATTGTCAGCGTCGATAATATAGTCTGTGTCGGGCAACAGCGTTTCGGGAAGTTCGTTGCCTACGTAGATATAGTCGGGCTTGAAAGCATTGTCTACTTCGCCTTTGTTATCTTTCAATCTACAAGATAATACTATCGGAACCTTGTCTCCTCCTATGTTGTGCACGGATTTTGTCTGGCGTCGGCTTGGGTTCAGATAGTCGAATGAAGCGGCAGTTTCAGCTTCAATGCGAGGATGAAAGGATTGGACAGCAATATAATCTGCCAGTTTTTCGGCAACAGGTATTTCTGCTTCCGGAACTTCGCTTAAAGACACTCGTATCGTGTCGCCAATACCATCCGCCAATAACGCTCCTATACCGAATGCTGACTTTATACGCCCGTCTTCACCGTCGCCTGCTTCAGTCACACCGAGGTGCAATGGAAACGTCATGGCTTCTTTTGCCATTGTTTCAACAAGTAGGCGAACCGTCTTTACCATCACTGTTGTGTTGGACGATTTGATGGATATCACTACATTCGTAAACTGATAATCTTGGCATATTCGAAGAAATTCCATACACGATTCTACCATTCCTCTGGGAGTATCACCATAGCGTGACATGATGCGATCCGATAAGGAACCGTGGTTTACTCCTATCCGAATGGCTGTATGATTCTCTTTGCAGATATTCAGAAAAGGGATAAAGCGCTCACGAATTTTTTGTATCTCGGCGGCATATTCTTCGTCAGTATACTCCAAGTGTTTGAAAGTACGTGCCGCATCTACATAGTTTCCCGGATTGATACGCACTTTTTCGGCATAAAGTGCCGCTACGTCTGCTACGCGTGGATTGAAATGTACATCGGCTGCCAGCGGTACCATATAGCCGTCTCTTCTCAACCCCGCATTGATGTTTTTCAGGTTTTCCGCTTCGCGAATACCTTGGGTTGTAAGTCGTACTAATTCTCCTCCCGCATCGGCGATTTTTTTTACTTGGGCAATACTTCCTTCTGTGTCCAATGTAGAGGTGTTCGTCATCGATTGGATGCGTATAGGATTAGAGCCACCCATTTGAGTGGCTCCAATATTTACAATCGACGATTTTCTTCGAACGTAGTTAAAGAGATTCATTAATTCGTTTTATAATCGTATATTACCTCTTTCAATTGTTCATTAGCCTTCACGATTTTCTGTTTCAGACCTTCTTTATAAGCGGCGAAACGTTTTTCGAGTTCTTTGTCGGCTACCGAAAGAATTTGAACAGCCAAGATGGCAGCATTGAGTGCACCGTTTATGCCTACAGTAGCTACTGGTATGCCCGGAGGCATTTGAACAATAGCCAAAAGGGCATCCATACCTTCAATAGATGACTTGATAGGGACACCGATTACCGGTATCAAGGTAGATGCGGCGATTACTCCCGGTAAATGGGCAGCCATCCCTGCTGCGGCAATAATAACCTGTAATCCTCTTTTTTGAGCTGATTCGGAAAATTCTCTAACAGCCTCGGGGGTGCGATGAGCAGAGAGTGCATTCATTTCAAAAGGCACCTCCATGTCGTTGAGAAATGCGGCAGCTTTCTCCATGATAGGGAGATCGGATGTGCTACCTACAATAATACTAACAACTGGTTTCATTTTCTTTCTGATTATATTCTAAATTACAATAAAGCTTTGTATGCTTCGGCATCAAGCAGTGCATCAAAATCACAGTCAGCAGCTGGTTTGATTTTTACCAACCAACCTTCTCCGTAAGGATCTTGGTTGACAAGTGCCGGATTTTCTTCCAAAGCTTCGTTTACTTCGAGTACTTCGCCGGAAATAGGGCAGAAGATATCGGATATTGTTTTTACAACTTCGATGGTACCTATCGTATCACCGGCATTCAATGTTTCACCTACTGTTGGTATATCAACAAAAACGATGTCACCCAATTGTTCTTGGGCGTAGTCGGTGATACCTACATAAACAACGTCACTTTCTACACGAACCCATTCGTGTTCGTTGGTGTACTTTAAATTTGCTGGAATGTTCATAACTGAAAAATTTAAAAAATTAAGGTTTATATTATTATTAAAATAAGAAAACTCTGAATAGTATATTACTGATGGGATGCAGGATGAGTAGCGAACAAACAAATCCGACTATGAATCCGCTTATCACTTCGCCCAACGTGTGATGTCCCAATAGAATGCGTGCCGACCCAAGCGAGCCTGATATAAATATAGACAGGCAGAGCCACCATATAGGGTTGTAGCCAAATAGGGCACTGAACGATATCAGACCTCCTACAATACCGCCACATCCCGCCATATGCTCACTCAATTTCCATTTTAAGTTTGCTATGACGCATACGATTGATATCATAAGGGCTGTTAGTATTATTCCGGTCATGTACCAAGGTATGCTCATTTTGCGCATCATCAGCAGACAGCACACATACGATAAAATGGTCAGGATGAATGGAACATAGCGCTTTTTGCGTTCGTTAAGCTCCACTAATTTAAAGCCGTTCACTTTCCTGAATATATAAATGGTCAGTGTCGGAATGAGAATTGTGAAACAATAAACGATTCCCGTAACGATTAGTTTGTATCCCAATGGCAACATATGGAGATAAGAGAATAGGAATAAAATGATGAATGCCAGCATTGGGATAAAGAACGGCGTGAATATGAACGAGAGGATTCTCGCTATATTAATCAGCGTTCTGTCGGCTGCAATGCGTTCTTCTTTTATTTTGTCAGTCATCTTGTTGATAACAATGTTTAGCGTTATTTCATTTTTCATTTTCTCAATCTGGCTACTGGAATATTAAGCTGCTGTCTATATTTTGCTACGGTACGCCTGGCTACCGGATAACCTTTTTCTTTCAATATGGCTGCCAATTCATCGTCGGTCAGCGGATTCTTTTTATCCTCATTGTCCACACATTCTTTTAAAGCATTACGTATGGCACGTGTCGATAGTTCTTCGCCGTCCTCGGTAGTATAACTGTCGCTGAAGAACATCTTCAGCGAGAATATCCCGAAGTTGGTCTGTACGTATTTACTGTTGCTCACTCTCGATATGGTCGATATGTCGAGATTTGTCATCTCTGCCACATCTTTCAGTATCATGGGGCGCAGCAACGATTCGTCACCTTCTATAAAAAACGGCCGCTGTAGATCTATAATGGCTTGCATCGTTGTTACCAAAGTATTCTTGCGTTGCTTTACAGCTTCTATGAAGCCTTGGGCGGCATCTATCTTTTGCTTCAGAAAGGTGTAAGTCTCTTTGGCCTCTTTGCTTTGGTTCGCCTTGTTCTTGGTATGCTCTTCCATCATATCGCGAAATTCTCTGTTCAGATGGAGTTGCGGCGTATTGCGGCTGTTCAGGCTCAAATTGATGTTGCCATCCTCTTCGGTCTCTACAATGAAGTCGGGTACTATTTGTTGATAGTTTCTTCCCAAGGCTTCTCCTAGCGAAGCTCCAGGACGTGGATTCAACTTCTTTATTTCTTCTATTGCTGCCGAGAACGTCTCTTCATCCAGATTGAGGCGTTGTTTGATCTTGTCCCAATGTTTGCGAGTGAAGTCCTCGTAGCACTTGTTCAACATCGTCAGCTCTATTTGTTTTAGTGCACTGTTTTCTTTGCGTTTTACTTGTATCTGCAGGCACTCTTGCAAGCTTCTTGCCCCAATACCCGCAGGGTCGAAGTCTTGTATTATTTCCAGAATTTTTTCCAGCTCCTTACTATCCGTCTCTATTCCCATATAGATGGCTAGTTCGTCACAAAGATTGTTTAGCCCCTTGCGTAGCAGTCCGTCGTCATCAAGCGAACCTATAAGATAGTCTGCCAGTTCGCGCTCTTTATCACTTAGCTCGCGTTCGTTGAGCTGTTCTTTCAGCGTTTCGTAGAAAGATGTTGCGTCCGAGAATGGAATTTCTTCAGCTATTTGATCCTTTGTGGGGCGTGGCTGTTGTAGCTTGTAGTCCGGTACATCATCATCACTGAGGTAGTCGTCTCGTGAGTTGTAGTCGGAGGCACCGCTATCTTCATCTAAGGTCATGTTGCTGCCGAATTCATCCTCTTCCATGTTTTCGTCGTTGCCGGGTGTATCTTCATCCTTCCCTTCTTCGAGAGCCGGATTTTCAAGCACTTCGGAGCGTACCCTGTCTTCCAATTCGACAGTGGGAAGCTCAAGCAACTTTACGACCAGTACCTGTTGAGGTGACAACGTCTGTACTTGTTGCTGCGATTGCGACTGAACTTGTTTGAAACTCTCTGACATAATAACAAAACGATAATTATGATGCTGCAAAATTAGTGAAATGTTTCCAATCTGGCTCATATTATTCTATTAATATTTATTCTTTCCTTTTGCTATTTTTATGTTTCTGCTCCTTTAGTCGTCAAAGAGCACGTGCTTTGACAATTAACAGATATTTTTTGGGATTTATTCTTTGTATTGCGCTTCGCTTACACTATCTTTACCGCAAATTATATTAAAATACTATCATTATGTTCAAGAAAGAAACGTATATCCAACGCCGGAAGCTCTTGAAAGAAGAACTCAAATCGGGCGTCTTGCTATTTTTAGGAAATGACGAATGTGGTCTGAACTATGAAGACAATACTTTCCGCTACCGTCAAGATTCAACCTTTTTATACTTTTTCGGATTATCTTTCGCGGGCTTGTCGGCTGTTATCGACATCGACGAAGATAAAGAGATCGTTTTTGGTGACGAACTGACTATCGACGACATTGTTTGGATGGGCAATCAGCCTACCCTACACGAAAAAGCCGATATGATAGGTATTCGAGATACACGTCCTTCGGCAAATATTGTTAACTATCTTCATCAGGCTGTTTGCAAAGGGCAGGTTATTCATTATCTGCCTCCATATCGCCCTGAACACAAACTCAAACTCATGGATTGGCTGGGTGTGCTTCCCGTTCACCAACAAGGTTCAGTATCTTTTATCAAGGCTATTGTCAAACAACGCAATTATAAGTCGGCCGAAGAAGTAGCCGAAATAGAAAAAGCTTGTAACGTTACTGCCGATATGCACCTCGCAGCTATGAAGATGTTGCGTCCTAGTATGCACGAGTTCGATGTGGTTGCCGAGATGGAAGCAGTGGCACGCCGTGCCAATTATGAATTCTCTTTTGCAACTATCGCTACTGTTCATGGCGAAACGTTGCACAATCATACTCACGAACATCTCGTGCGCGAAGGAGATTTGTTCTTGATTGACGCCGGTGCCGAAACTGAGATGGGCTATGCCGGTGATATGTCGTCTACTATCTGTGCCGGTAAGAAGTTTACCGAACGTCAGA
Organism: uncultured Bacteroides sp.; assembly: GCA_963676865.2. GTDB lineage: Bacteria > Bacteroidota > Bacteroidia > Bacteroidales > Bacteroidaceae > JAAYUD01. The sequence continues at coordinate 1,910,210 of CAXXSS010000001.1, forward strand.
AACAGATTATCAGTATTCAAAATGCGATGTACGACGAGGCCGTGAAGGTTCTTAAACCCGGCGTGCCTTATCGCGATGTTCACGATTTGAGTGCACGTGTCATGATAGAAGGCATGAAAGAAATCGGATTAATGAAAGGCAATACTGATGACTGCCTTGAGAGCGGCGCTTTTGCTTTGTTCTATGTGCATGGACTAGGTCACATGATGGGACTCGATGTACACGACATGGAGAATTTAGGTGAGGTTTGGGTCGGATACAATGGACAGCCCAAGAGTACGCAATTCGGGCGCAAATCACTTCGTCTTGCTATTCCTCTTCAACCGGGCTTTGTGCATACGGTTGAGCCGGGAATTTATTTCATACCTCAACTCATTGATCAGTGGCGTGCTGAGAAGAAATTTACTGATTTTATTAATTACGACTTGGCAGAGACATACAAAGACTTTGGTGGCGTACGCAACGAGTCCGATTATCTGATTACTGAAACAGGTTCTAAACGCTTAGGCAAGGTTGTTCCAAAAGAACCCGAAGCTATTGAAGCTCTTCGATAGCCTACAGCTGCGAATGATAGAAAAATAAAGAATGACAGAACATCCATTATCTCAATTTAGCTATTGCCCAAAGTGTGGTTCGGCGCGTTTTGTAGAACGCAACGCTAAGGCGAAACAATGCCTCGATTGTGATTTCGTTTACTACTTTAATCCTTCGTCGGCAACGGTTGCACTGATCGTCAACAAACAGGGCGAACTATTGGTGTGCCGTCGTGCCAAAGAACCCCAAAAAGGTACACTCGACCTACCGGGAGGTTTTGTGGATTGCGACGAGACCGGCGAAGAAGGCGTAGCTCGCGAAGTAATGGAAGAAACCGGATTGAAGGTAGTGAAAACAGCTTTTTTGTTTTCACTACCCAATCTGTATCTCTATTCCGGATTTCTAGTTCATACTCTCGACATGTTTTATCGTTGTACTGTAGTCGATACAAATCATATCGCTGCTCACGACGATGTTGCTGCCGCCTTCTTTATCCCCCTTAAAGATCTCAATCCGCAAGATTTCGGATTAGCTTCCATACGCCGTGGGTTACAGAAAATCATTGACGAACGAATCATTGTTGAATGATTTTAAGTGTTTTCTTGCTGCAAAAGATAAAAACAACTTGTGCAGAAGAAATCTCTTATATACGGCGAACGAGCAATAAGGCTATATAATTTTAGGGGCTTAAGGCCGAATTTCGTTTCGTAATTAGGGTTTATGAAATAGAATTGTTGATTGATAATCTTGTATCCTGCTTGTTTCGTTTGTTTTATAAATGGTTGAATAGAACATCTTGAGCTTCTAATAGCGAGCAATTCTTTTATGACATTTTCTTTTTCATTAAACAATTTCAAAACCAATTTGTATATTGGAATTGGAAGTAAGTGTATAAAAGGCAAATGTGAGATGATTTTTCCTTTCGCTATTTGTTGGTGCCCTCCGAAAGGCATTCTCCATGCAGGAAAAGCGATGAATATTACCCCATCGGGTGTAAGATGATTCTTTAGTTGTAGAAGGAAAGACAATTTATCGTTGATATGCTCTATCACATCATGTACGATTATCAATGGATAAGAATGTTCATGTCCTTCCATTTCTAAAATGTTTATGTTTATGAAAGAACCTTCTTCCTTTTGTTCTTTAAAAAAGATCTCTGCTTGTTCAATGCGAGTTCTTGCCAGGTCTATTCCTGTTACTTTACAGCCTGCTTGTGCAAACGGTAATAGGTTTCCACCTTCTCCGCATCCTACTTCTAGTACTTTTTCCGGCTTTTCTTGTATGTGCTTTTTAAAATATGGTATGTAATACTTCTTTGTTGTGTATGCCTGCTCGTTGAAGTAGCATGTACGGTTTGTATGTCTTTTTTGCATAAGAGTTAAGCTTTTATTTCTAAGATATACGTTTAACTCTATGACTGCATGATTGAACGTCTTTTAATATGATAATCTTACACCCATAGGCCAAGATAGTTGTAATGGGCGTTCTTTCCAACTCGTTTCTATCTTATTCCCGTTATTTAGATAGTAATGTAGATTCGGGGCAAAAAAGAGTTCAATATGTGGAAATATTTTGTAACTAATGCCAAGCTCTGTCTGTACGGACCATTGCAGAGGAGCATTGGATATTGATTGCTGTTTGGCGAAAACACTATGGTTATCTACTATGTAAGATATCTTTGATGAAGCTTTTATTGGAATGTCCAGAGTGATGCCTCCACTGCTATAGAGTTTGATTCTTTTGTAGTTCCCTATTGTATATACGGCATTGAATGGAACACCTATATAGTCTATTTTTTGTTTTTCGTTTAGATACGAACTCTTTCCGGTTTTAAAATTTGCAACTAGTCTGGTGAAACGAAGACCTGTTTCTATACCCCAATGTTTTCCTACAGATTTGTAGAGACGAATATTATAGGTTGTTGGTTTTTCAAAAAGTTTTTCCTTTTCGATTTCTCCGCTATTGCGTTGTGCTACTTCAAGAAGAGCGTCTGTTTCTTTGTCTCGCTTATCTGGTGAGTTGTATGTGCTTTTTAATTTTTTGTAATATTCTTCCCAGCTTTTAATAGGCTCGGACGATGAATCCAAAAATGATTGAATCAGTATTGGCATTGTTTGACTTAATCCTTGTGCAAAATCAGGATATAAAGTTAAATTCCATTTCTTGACAGGTGTTTTGCCTATGTGCTTTACAGTATATTGTTGAGCTGTATGGGTGATGCTATCTCTTTCTGTTTTTAGAATAGGTTGTGTTTCTATATGTATTGAATCCAATACTGTTATTTTGTTTATTATAGGTATGGCGCTTTTTTCCATTTCTGCTTTATTGCTTCTCTTGTCAGAGGATATTAATTGCTTGGTGATAGGTGTCGGTTTAATGTTCGAAGTAATTAATAAAGGTGTTTTGGTTACGATATTGGATATATCTGGTGTTGTATATTGCGTTTTTTTGTAAGTAGCGATACTTCTTTTAGTTGTCGTGTCGTTATGGATATATAAAATTAATGATGTAATTATCAGCAAAATAGTGAGCATTTGAGTTCTGTATTTTGTAATCATCTCTTTTAGCTTCTTTTTTGCACGATATAGTTGTGAAGAAGATGAATGAGGGTCGATATGTAATATTTCGGCTATCTCTTGATGCGATAAACCCTCAAGGACTGATAACTTGAATATTTTGCGATATCCCTTAGGGAGTTTGTCTATCATGGATACAATCACATTCATGGGTAATACGTCTTCTCCCCATTCTTCTTTTTGCAAAGGTTGTTCGTCTTCACCAAGTTTTTCGATTGAAATTTTATTTTTGTCTTGATTTAGATATTGTAGGCAGAGATTTGTCATGATTCGTTTTATCCAGCTACCTAATCTCTCAGATTTTCGTAGAGAGTGGATAGCAGTAAATACAATGATAAAACCGTCATGAACTATATCCTTAGCTATTTGCTCATCTTTAACGTAACTTAGACATATATTGAACATTTGTTGGAAATAAATCTCATAAAGAACAGACATGGCATCGTTGTCTCTCTTTTTACATTTATCTACTAAGTTTTCTAAACTCATGAGCGGGCAATATAGTTAATGAATTCAATATGCAAAAGTAAAATATACCTTATAAGAATAAGATGCTTTTTTGTTGAAATACTGCATGCCTTTTTCTTTTTTATTTTACTCATTGTTGATGCGCTTATATATTTTTCTTGTAACCGATTGATTGTTTGTGACATGTCAATCTGTGGTGTACTCGGCACCCAATCATCAATAAATGTGGATATCTGACAAGGAATACAAGAATTTTGAATTATCAGTTGGAATAAAATATTTACTTACGTGTTTATTTCTTTGTTTGGAACTTGTGTTTATTTGTTAATGTGGGGCGTGAAAATGGTCGTTTAGTCTGAAACATTGTATAATTGTTCTTTTTTTCTAAAAAAAAATAGATTATCCCTTATTTATAAGGTGTAAGAATTGTTTTTTTTCTACTTTTGCGGTTGTTAATAGGTGAACTCCTTTTCATCAAAGTATTAGTTATGCAAAAAAATCTGGTTATAGTAGAGTCCCCTGCAAAGGCGAAAACAATAGGTAAATTCTTGGGCGACGATTACGAAGTGCTCTCGAGTTACGGACATATTCGTGATCTGAAGAAAAAAGAATTCAGCATCGATGTAAAGAATGATTTTGCTCCGAAATATGAAATTCCCGCAGAGAAGAAAGAATTGGTTTCTAAGCTTAAAACGGAGGCTGGCAAAGCAAGTACGGTTTGGCTGGCATCCGATGAGGACCGCGAGGGAGAGGCTATTTCGTGGCATTTGTATGAAGTATTGAAACTGAAGCCCGAGAATACCAAACGTATCGTTTTTCATGAAATTACCAAAACCGCTATACTGAATGCCATTCAGCACCCGCGGAAGATAGATACGAATCTTGTGGATGCCCAACAGGCTCGACGTGTGTTGGATCGTATCGTGGGTTTTGAATTGTCGCCTATTCTCTGGCGTAAGGTGAAGCCTGCGCTTTCGGCCGGTCGTGTGCAGTCTGTGGCTGTTCGTCTAGTGGTGGATAAGGAAAGAGAAATTCAGGCTTTCAAAAGCGAATCGTCGTATAGAGTCATTGCCACATTTATTGTGTCCAACGAGAACGGCAAATTGGTGGAACTGAAAGCCGAGTTGGCTCGACGTCTTAAAACGAAGGCGGAGGCCGAAGCTTTTCTGGAAAGTTGTAAGGGTGCTACTTTTACGATTGCCGATAAGGTGGTTAAACCTGCCAAGCGTTCGCCAGCTCCTCCTTTTACCACTTCTACGTTGCAACAAGAAGCTGCCCGTAAATTGGGCTTCACGGTGAATCGTACCATGATGATAGCTCAGAACTTGTATGAATCGGGATTGATAACCTATATGCGTACCGACTCTGTGGATTTATCCTCATTGGCTTTGGCTACCTGCAAGCGGGTGATAGGCGAACAGATGGGCGAACAATATTCCCATTCGCGTCAGTTTACGACCAAAACGATTGGTGCTCAGGAAGCTCATGAGGCTATCAGGCCTACTAATATAGGGGATGCTTCTGTCTCGGGTTCGGCTCAGGAAAAGCGTTTATACGATTTGATATGGAAGCGTACCATTGCTTCGCAAATGGCGGATGCCGAATTAGAGAAAACAACGGTAACCATTATGAGCAGTCATGGCGATAAGTTTACGGTTACTGGAGAGGTGATAACCTTTGACGGTTTCATCCGTGTCTACCGTGAGTCGTATGACGACGATAATACGCAAGAAGAAGAAAGTGGACTGCTGCCGCCACTGGAGAAAGACCAAATACTCAATCATCAAAATATAATAGCCTCAGAACGTTTTACTCAGCATTCGCCCCGCTATACGGAAGCGAGCTTGGTGCGCAAATTGGAGGAACTTGGCATAGGCCGTCCTTCTACTTATGCTCCGATTATCTCGACCATACAGCAGAGAGGCTATGTGGACAAGGACAACAAAGAGGGTGAGAAACGCGAGGCTTCGGTGTTGAAACTGGAAGAAGGTGAAATAACGGACAAGGTGAACACTGAAATGGTGGGCGCCGAGAAATCAAAACTAATACCTACCGATATCGGACTGGTGGTGAATGATTTCTTGAATCAGTATTTCCCCGATATATTGGACTACCACTTCACTGCCCATGTCGAAAAAGAGTTTGATGAAGTGGCAGAAGGACAGAAAAAATGGACCGAGATACTGAAGAAGTTCTATGGAGCGTTTCATCCTTCTGTTGAGGCTACGCTGGCGATCAAGACCGAGCATAAGGTGGGAGAAAGAATATTGGGCAATGAACCTGCTACCGGCAAGGTGGTGTCTGTGAAGATAGGCCGTTTTGGTCCAATGATACAGGTAGGCTCTGCTAGCGACGAAGAGAAACCCCGCTTTGCGCAGATGCCGAAGGGTATTTCGATGGAAGCCATTACGATGGAAGAAGCTCTCGAAATGTTCAAGTTGCCTCGCACATTGGGAGAATACGAAGACAAACCTGTCTCTGTAAATATAGGCCGTTTTGGGCCTTATGTACGTCACGGTTCCCTATATGCTTCTATGCCTAAAGAAAAAGACCCGATGATCATTACTTTCGATGAGTCGGTAGAGTTGATTTTAGCCAAACGGGAGGCTGAAGCCAAACGGCATATCAAATCGTTTGACGAAGATCCCGATGTGGCAATTCTCAATGGTCGCTTCGGTCCCTATATCTCATATAAAGGAAGCAATTACAAGATACCGAAAGGTACGGTTCCCGAGGAACTCGACTTGGCCGGATGCCAAAAAATCATAGCCGAGCAGGGTGAGAAGAAGAAAGCTTCGCCTCGTCGGAAAGTTGCTGCCAAGTCTGCTAAAAAGTAGTAAGTATTAAATCTCCTTAAAGAATATATCTTACATCACTATTTATTTGTTACTTTGCACCAAATTTGGGAAGAATGCCGTAATACGTATCAGATAATGAATAAACTAAATCATACATCTTGTCCGCTGTGCAAGGGGAGTCGCATTCATTCCGTGATGGAATGTACAGACTATTATGCTACAAGAGAAACATTTGAGGTTTATCATTGTGACGATTGTGGCTTTGCTTTCACCCAGAATGCACCTGAAGAGTCAGAGATAGGACGATATTATGAGTCGCCCGACTACATCTCTCATTCCGATACGCGTAAGGGGGCGATGAATACCATTTACCATTGGGTGCGATGCATGATGTTGCGACGCAAAGCCCGTCTTATCGAGAATGAACTTCATTGCAAAACAGGACGTTTGCTTGATATAGGTACCGGTACGGGGTATTTTCCACATGCCATGCGACGTAGAGGATGGCAGGTCGAGGCAGTAGAAAAGAATGCCGCGGCGCGCGATTTCGCTTTGAAACACTTCTCCTTGCAGGTGAAAGAAGACGATGCACTCGAGACTTTTGCCGCCCGTTCTTTCGATGCGATAACTTTATGGCATGTGATGGAACATTTGGAAAAGCTGGATGAGGTGTGGAGTGTATTCGAACGACTTCTGAAAGAAGACGGCGTGCTGGTTATTGCTGTCCCCAATTGTGCCTCTTGTGATGCCCGGATATATGGTAAGGAATGGGCTCCTTATGATGTGCCTCGTCATTTGTGGCATTTCACTCTCGATACTATGAGGGCTGAAGGTGAGCGTCATGGATTTAAGTTGGCGACATATTATCCGATGCCTTTCGATGCATTCTATGTATCTATGCTGAGCGAGAAAAATTTGAAACATTCGTGTCCTTTTGTCAGGGGATTATGGAACGGTTTGCGTGCCTATCTCCATACCATGAGGCACAAGGAACTAAGCAGTTCTATAATCTATATATTCAGAAAGTAAAACGATGGTGAAGCAAAAGAAAACAAAAAAGAAATCGTCTCATTCCGACATGCAATTTGTTACGTCCAATATTAGCACTACGATGGTGTTGATATTGTTGGGCTTGGTAGTGGCTTTTTCACTGACGGCCAATAATCTTTCGGTTTATGTACGAGAAAATATAAACTTCTCTTTCTTGTTGAGCGACGATACATCGCCCCAACAAGCTATGCAGCTGATGCATCAATTGCGTAAGCAACCTTATGTGAAGAATTTGCAATATATATCGAAAGAGCACGCCTTGAAAGAACAAACGGCTGCAATGGGTACCAACCCGTCTGATTTTTTAGGTTATAATCCGTTTACCGCTTCGATCGAGGTGAAACTTCATTCGGCTTATGCCAATTCGGATAGTATCACCAAAATATCGAATGCTATAAGACATAACAGCAATGTGAAAGATGTGCTTTACCAACAAGGCTTGCTGGATGCGGTGAATAGTAATATTCGCAATATCAGTGCCGTGCTGCTGGGATTGGCATTCTTGCTTACACTTATTTCGTTTGCTCTTATCAACAATACGATTAGACAAAGTATTCATTCCAAGCGTTTCTTGATACATACCATGAAACTGGTAGGTGCCAGTTGGGGTTTTATTCGCAAGCCTTTTTTGTTGCGAAGTGCTTGGGGCGGTCTTATTGCCGGAGTTTTCGCCAATATTATTTTATGGATCGGTGTGTATTGGTTGGTTGATTTGGAACCAACGCTCGGTGATATACTCACGTGGAATGTGATGACTGTGGTGACGCTTAGTGTTTTAGTTTTCGGCGTGCTGATTACTTTATTATGTGCTTACTTGTCTATCAATAAGTATTTACGAATGAAAGCTAGTACTTTATATTATGTTTAAAACTCAATGTTCATGAAACAGACAGATACAAATAACGGTGTGGAAGACAAAAGAAAATTTGCTTTTGATAAGACCAACTATATCATGTTGGCTATCGGAGTAGCGGTTGTCATTATAGGTTTCTTATTGATGGTGGGTCCCAATTCAAGCGAGACGCATTACGAACCTGATATTTTCAGCTTTCGTCGTATAAAGGTTGCTCCGGTTGTCTGCCTATTGGGCTACCTCTCTATCATCTTTGCTATTTTGCGTAAACCAAAAGATGATAAATAATGGGTGGATTGACAATTATTCAAACAATTATTCTAGCGATTGTTGAAGGACTGACCGAGTTTCTACCGGTTTCGTCGACAGGACACATGATTATTGCTCAAAACTTGATGGGGATAGAAAGTACTCCATTTGTTAAGGCTTTTACCGTGATTATTCAGTTTGGTGCTATCTTGTCGGTTATTGTACTTTACTATAAACGTTTTTTTCGTCTTAATCATACTCCTGCTCCCCAAGGGGCTTCTTCATTGCAGAGATTCTTGCATAAATGGGACTTCTATTGGAAATTGTTTGTAGCTTTCATTCCTGCTATCGTTATTGGTGGATTGGGAAACAAAATAGTGGATGAACTTTTGGGAAGTGTCACGGTAGTGGCGTCGATGTTGGTAGTCGGCGGTATCTTTATGCTTTTCTGCGACCGTATTTTCAATAAGGGCAATGAACGGACGGTGATGACAGAAAAGAAAGCTTTTAATATTGGTCTTTTCCAATGTCTTGCCATGATACCGGGAGTATCTCGTTCGATGGCTACTATTGTAGGCGGTATGTCTCAGAAATTCACTCGCAAGGATGCGGCCGAATTTTCTTTCTTTCTGGCTGTGCCTACCATGTTTGCCGCTACGGTACTCGATATTTTTAAATTGTATAAATCAGGTGATGCGGGTGCTATCACGTCGAATAATATTTTTATTCTACTATTGGGAAGTGTGATTGCTTTTTTTGTAGCTATGCTAGCTATAAAGGGCTTTATTGACTTTCTGACTAAATATGGATTTAAAGCTTTTGGCGTTTATCGTATCATCGTGGGTGTGTTTATTCTAATCTGGCTCTTAAGCGGTCACCCTATGAATATTGCCGGATGAAATTTAGAAAAGGAGAAGTTCTTTGTTTTGATAAACCATACCGTATGACTTCTTTCAGAGTGGTATCGATGATACGATTCCAACTTTGTGCAAAGCTCGGTTTGAAAAAAAAAGAATTGAAAGTAGGACATGCAGGAACGCTTGATCCACTTGCTACGGGTGTATTGGTGATATGTACCGGTAGAGCTACTAAAAGGATTGAAGAACTGCAAAGTCATACAAAAGAATATGTTGCCGGACTTCGGTTGGGAGCTACTACGGTTTCGTTTGATATGGAACATGAGATAGATGCTACTTATCCTACGGAACACATCACCAAGGAGCTCATAGAACAGACGTTGGCTATTTTTATTGGCGAAATTCAGCAGATACCTCCCTCTTTTTCGGCTTGTAAAATAGATGGACAACCTGCTTACTTGAAGGCTCGCAAGGGAAAAGAAGTAAAACTCAAGCCGAAGACACTGGTTATTGATGAAATAGAATTGTTGGAGTGCAATATTCCAGATATTAAAATAAGGGTCGTTTGCAGTAAAGGTACATACATCAGAGCATTGGCCCGCGATATCGGCGAAGCATTGCACAGTGGGGCATACCTTACTTCGCTACGGCGTACCAGAGTGGGGGATATAACGGTAGACAAATGTCTTGATCCGCTTCTGTTCGGCGAATGGCTCGACCGCCAAGAGATAGAACAAGAGGAAGAAATAAATAATTAGATGAAACTATAAACAACAAAAATAAAAACAATTATGAAGCTGTCGCAATTCAAATTTAAATTACCGGAAGAAAAAATCGCTCAACACCCGGCTCATTTCCGGGATGAAGCAAAACTGATGGTACTTCATCGGAAGACAGGTGAGATTGAACATAGAATATTTAAAGACGTTATTGACTATTTCGATGATAAAGATTGCTTTATCTTCAATGATACTAAAGTATTTCCAGCTCGTCTTTATGGTAATAAAGAGAAGACTGGAGCGCGCATTGAAGTGTTTTTGTTGCGCGAGCTGAATGAAAAATTGCGTTTGTGGGATGTTCTTGTAGATCCGGCACGTAAGATACGTATCGGAAATAAACTCTACTTCGGTGAAGATGATTCGATGGTTGCCGAAGTAATAGACAATACCACTTCTCGTGGGCGTACTCTTCGTTTCCTTTACGACGGACCGCACAAGGAATTTAAGAATGCATTGTATGCTCTTGGCGAAACACCGCTGCCACATAGCATCATCAAGCGAGAGCTTAGACCCGAAGATGCAGAAGATTTTCAATGTATCTTTGCTAAGAATGAAGGGGCTGTGACGGCTCCTACTGCCGGACTGCATTTCAGTCGCGAATTGATGAAACGCCTCGAGATAAAGGGTATTGACTTTGCTTTCGTAACACTTCATGCAGGTTTGGGCAATTTCCGCGAAATAGATGTTGAGGACTTGACCAAGCATAAAACCGATTCTGAGCAAATGATCGTTGGCGAGGAAGCTGTTTCTGTAGTCAATAAGGCAAAGGATATGAGTCGCAATGTATGTGCCGTTGGTACGACAGTAATGCGAGCTATAGAGAGTACTGTCAATACTTATGGACGGATCAAACCTTTTGACGGGTGGACAAATAAATTTATTTTCCCGCCTTATAACTTTACAGTTGCCAATAGTATGATCTCCAACTTTCATATGCCGCTGTCTACGTTATTGATGCTTCAGGCTGCCTTCGGCGGATACGATGAAGTAATGCATGCCTATGATGTTGCGTTGAAAGAAAATTATCGTTTCGGTACGTATGGCGATGCCATGCTTATAATCGATTAAACAAGATGGTTGTGCTTTATCTCAGCATTGGTACCAATCTCGGCGATAAAGAGCGGCATATCGAAGTAGCTATCAATCATATAGAAGAGCTGGTTGGGAAAATAATTTCCCGATCGGCTCTTTATGTTACTGAACCGTGGGGATTCTCTTCGGAAAATAGTTTTATTAATGTAGCCGTTGGAGTTGAAACCGCGCTTTCGCCGCATAGCGTGTTGTCTGCTACGAAGGAGATAGAACGGCAGATGGGTAGGACTCGTAAATCGTTTGAAGGCCATTATGAGGACCGTATTATTGATGTTGATATATTGCTTTACGGCGATTTGGTTATTGAAGAAACCGATTTGATTATTCCGCATCCTTTAATGTCAGAACGACTTTTTGTAATGCAACCTCTCTGCGAGATTGCTCCTCAACTTGTGCATCCTGTCTTGCGAAAAAGCATTAAAGAATTGTTAATTTCTATACAGTAATAGTCTAAATATCGAAATTATATCTACCTTTGCACCCGAAAATGTTAGTGGAAAGATTTGAATCGCTTGCAACCACAAGAAAAAATGCTAAATTATAATCTTCTTATTGTGCGTTCGCACAGCTTTTCATTCCCATACACTACATTCCATTTTATACATTAATTTTTTTAATTCCAATTTACAATGGGATATTTATTCACATCCGAATCGGTGTCTGAAGGGCACCCCGACAAAGTGGCCGATCAAATATCGGACGCTATACTTGATAAACTACTGGTCTATGACCCGAATTCTAAAGTAGCTTGCGAAACATTGGTAACCACCGGACAGGTAGTTATTGCGGGAGAAGTGAAGACTAAAGCGTATATCGACTTGCAAAGAGTGGCACGCGAAGTTATTCAAAAAATTGGTTATACGAAAGGCGAATACATGTTCGAAAGTAATTCGTGCGGTGTACTTTCTGCCATTCATGAACAAAGTCCTGATATTAATCGTGGCGTTGAACGTGAAGATCCTATGAATCAAGGGGCAGGCGACCAAGGTATGATGTTCGGTTATGCTACAAACGAGACTGAAAACTATATGCCGCTTTCGCTCGATTTAGCTCACCGCATATTATATGTTTTGGCCGAAATACGTCGCGAAGGTAAACAGATGACTTATTTACGTCCTGATGCCAAGAGCCAGGTGACAATTGAATATGATGATAATGATAAACCTGTTCGTATCGATACCATAGTTGTTTCGACCCAACACGATGAGTTTGTTCTGCCTAAGGACGATTCTCGTGAGGCTCAACTTAAGGCTGATGAAGAAATGTTGGCTATAATACGCAAAGACGTCATTGAAATATTGATGCCTCGGGTATTGGAGTCTATTTCGCTCGAGAAAGTTCGCAAACTTTTCGATGATAATATCAAATACTTTGTCAATCCTACAGGTAAGTTTGTGATTGGCGGTCCTCATGGAGATACCGGTTTGACCGGCCGTAAGATTATTGTAGATACTTATGGTGGCAAGGGTGCACATGGTGGTGGCGCCTTCTCGGGCAAAGATCCTAGCAAGGTAGACCGTAGTGCCGCTTATGCAGCTCGTCACATCGCAAAAAATTTGGTCGCAGCCGGTGTTGCCGACGAAGTGCTCATTCAGTTGTCTTATGCTATCGGTATTGCAGAACCTATCAATATTTATGTCAATACTTATGGCCATGGACATGTCAAAATGAGTGACGGTGAAATAGCCCAAAAGGTAGGGCAGCTCTTTGATCTTCGCCCTCGTGCTATCGAAGAGCGTCTCAAACTGCGCAATCCGATATATTTGGAAACTGCTTCTTACGGACACATGGGACGTGAGCCGCAGATGGTGACCAAAACGTACACTTCAAATTATACCGATAGCAAGACCGTTACGGTAGAACTGTTTACGTGGGAGAAGCTTGATTATGTAGATAAGATCAAAACCGCTTTTGGACTTTGATTTTATTATCTTATAAAGTAATAGCCGCAATGGATCTTTTTCTGTTGCGGCTTTATTCGTTTTTCATATTATTGTGCAAAGAACGCATGGGATGATCACTATATTTTATTATCTGCGGCATAGAATATTGAAATATCTTGTGCGATTGGCCTGTTGAATTGAAAAAATATGTAATTTTATCGGCTGTTAGCACTTCTTCTGGGGCTTTCTTAGACATAATTAGTTATTATATTGTTCATGAAATATCAGTTACAACGGAATATTTTGTTATTGGCGATGGTGATGATGTTGGTTTTTTCATTTGGTTGGGGAGCGCACAATTATTCGTCAACACGCTCTAAAATAAAAGTTTCGCTTAATGTTGCTTTGCAACAGACGATGTCGCGCCATGCAGCCAAGTGGCTCACGGTCGATACGTTGAAAACCTATACTCAGCTTCAGACAGTGACGGGAAATCCGGTCTCTGTTCGTGCTTTCGATAAAACCTTTGCTGCGGCGTTGCCTTTTGCACCGCTCCGCTCAACGTCAGGCATACAAGTCCGTTTGCTTCCTCGAGCTGGACATCCTTTCACCGACGAATTGTCGGGCGATTGTCTGATGAGTGATACGATCTTGTGGATGTCTCCTGCGGTGCAGACTGCTTCGACCGTTCCTCCGATATTGGCTTTTAGAGGATATGCGCATTGTCCGTTTTGGAAAATCTTTTTGCTCTCGCATCCTGATGGACCTATCATCGTTTTTTGTTTGTCTCTGTTGATTGGGACGCTGATACCTATGCTGTTGTATCGCCGACGTAAGAAAATAGAAATGAATGCGGGTATTATTTCTATCGGCAATATGTCACTTTGCACCCTCGACAGTTGTTTCTACGATGAACAACATAATTGTATTCGGCTTACTCCCCTGCAATATAGCTTGATGAAAATGTTCTTTTTATCTTCATCTCATTATCTATGTAAGGCTGAAATTTGTCAATCTTTATGGCCGGGCAAGGATAATGCCGACGAGACACTTTATACTCTCATCCGACGTTTGAAACCCATTGTTGAAGCCAATAGTAATTTGTATATCAAAACCGATCGAGGTAGAGCATATAGGCTAGAGAAGCAATACTAATTTAGCTCTTTGTCTTATTGTATAGATAAGAGTGTCCTTTGTTTTATATCGAGAATGCTCCTACAACCCATCAAAATGCCAGTTAAAGTATTTTTCAGAACGTATTTCTAGGTGAATATTCTCCGATATTCTGATACTTTCTTATCAGCACCTTGTTGAGAAGGTCTTGTAGAACGTTATTTTTGCGACTGTCTCTCCGCTAGAATGTAAGCCGAATAAGAGCAAGGCATAAATGTATCCCACGCAAATCATTGATATACAGCGAGAAATTCATAAGGACGAAAATAAAAGTTTGTCCATACAAACTTTTATTTTCGTCCTTATGAATTTTTATGTTCGTCCTTATCATTTTTTGAAAGCGCAGCTTCAATTTATCGGATGAAACGGAAGACCCTCGTACGGATTGTGGTGTACTGAATTTGGTTGACAGTTAAACACTAGTAAACCTAAGGGAGTTGACAATTACAATCATGTATACCTAAAGTAGTTGTCAACTCTGCAAAGTTAATCCTATTTTTATTGACAAACAAGTATTGTTTGTTCTTTATAGTTTGTTTTGTTCAGCTGATGCTTTAAAGCATCAGCTGAACAAAGTGGGTTTGGATGTTCTCCCGGGAGCATTTGCATCGGTGTTTTCATTGCCAGAGCTTGGTGCGGTCGTGCCCAATTGTAGAGATATATGGATCTGGCGACACCTTCCAAGGCTTCATCAAATGTTTTATTCTCATAATCGAAGAGCCATCCGTTCTTAACGGTATTGTTCATCCTCTCGGCCAGTGCATTGTGCAAGGGGTCGCCCGTTTGCGTCATACTGATAGCGATTCCTCTTTCTTTGAGCTGTGACACATAACCTTTTGATGCATACTGCACACCTCGGTCGGAATGGTGGATAAGACCTGAAAGGTTGAATCCCTGACCTTTATAAAATCTGCACGCCATCATCAACGCTTTTGCCGGTCCTTCCGCTTCAAGAGTCCGAAAGAGGGCATATCCCACAATGATGCGGCTGAAGACATCCGTCAGCAGCGAAAGATAGGCAAATCCTTCTTTCGTGGATATATAAGTGATGTCACCCACCATCATGCGGCAAACACCACAGGCCACGTATTTAGGAGATGTGTTAAGCAAATCCGGATAGATCCGATATGGATGATCGGAGTTGGTCGTACGAGGTCTGTAACGTCTGCGGCGCAGCATCATCCCGTTGGCCCGAAGGACATCGATAAATTGGTCGCGTCCTATCGTGAACTTTTCTCCGAACCGAGACTTACACAGACTGTAAAGCTCGCGGCAACCGCTTCGGGGAAGCTCCTGACGCAGAAATTGACAGTAATACGTGATGCTGCTTATAAGTACATCTTGTTCGGCATTTGTTTCTTTGTGCTTGTAGTACCCTTGTCGGGAAATGTCAAGCAGTCCGCAAAGGGCGGATATGGTATAACTCATACCTTTACCCGCCTTTTGTGACAAGCAACCTACTACTTGACATCGGAGTTTTTTCGTACCTTGATGTGATACTTCTCTTCAGCCAGGTCAATCATGCAATCATAAACGTCACGGGCCATCTCTGCACGCTTCAGCTCAGATTCCAATTCCTTAATGCGCACTTTCAAAGAGGTGATGTCTTCTTCTGAAGAGACATCCTCTGTACCGGTTGTTACAGCTTTATCCTTCATATTTAATGGGAATGGTTTGTCTTCAAGCCCAAAGATACGAAGCCAATTCCGAATTGAACCTCTGGATATACCATTTTCTTTTTCAAGGGTATACTTACCCTTGCTTCCATGAAGGTAAGAGTTTAAAATCTCTAGACGAATCTGATCGTCAATCTTTTTATTATTTCTCATTTTTGAATAAGTTTGTGTCAACTTATTCAGTACATGTCAGATAAAAAAGTATCAGTGTAGCGGCAATTGTTCAACTCGAAAAACGTTTTGAAAAACGACTTCGAAATAGCATCCTATCAGCCACTGCGGTATTGCGTCAATGGGGTATGCATGGCAGGAAAAATAGAAAAAGTTTATCGCTGATAACAAGAAGAATAAGAGCTTTGAAAAAGACTTCTATATCTTACGAAAGTGTCGTATGTTAGTTTTTTCGGTGACGTCCTTAAGTTTTCAAAAAAACTAACATACGACAACATTTTTAGGGGCATATGTCGTTTTTGCAAGTGAAAGTAAAGGCTACTTGTACTTCATTCCCAAATTATACATAATAAATCCGTATGTATCGGATTGTTCTTCGAGTACTTTAGTCATAGGCTTACCGCCACCATGTCCAGCTTTACTATCAATACGGATGATGGTGGGATTGTTGCCTTTATTACAAACCTGCAAAGTTGCGGCAAACTTAAAAGAATGGGCAGGAACTACTCGGTCGTCATGATCGGCGGTAGTGACCATCGTAGCTGGATATTTTACTCCGGGTTTCAGATTATGCAAAGGCGAATAACCTTTCAGATATTCAAACATCTCTTTACTATCTTGGCTAGTACCATAATCGCTTGCCCAATTCCAGCCAATCGTAAACTTGTGATATCGAAGCATATCCATCACGCCAACTTCGGGAACTGCTACTTTAAAAAGATCGGGGCGTTGAGTCATGCAAGCGCCTACCAGCAAGCCTCCGTTAGAACCACCCAAAATGGCTATCTTATCCTTATTGGTATATTTTTCTTTAATGAGATATTCGGCAGCCGCAATAAAATCGTCAAACACATGTTGCTTCTGCATCTTTGTTCCGGCAATATGCCACTCTTCTCCATATTCGCTACCACCTCTAAGATTGACTTGTACGTAGATACCGCCATTCTCTAAAAAAGGAATCCGCGAAACCGAGAATCCAGGATTCATGCTTATACCAAAACCACCGTAGCCATAAAGGAGTACAGGATTCTTGCCGTTCTTCTTCAAATCTTTTTTATAAGTCAAAAACATAGGGACTTTGATACCGTCTTTACTGGCAAAGAATACTTGTTCGGTAACAAAATCATTTGCATTGAACTGAACTTTAGGAGCGCGAAATAATTCGTAAGCGTTCTTATCCATATCGTATTTGTAAGTAGCGCCGGGGATAATAAACGAAGTGAAACTGAAGAAACACTCTTTATCATCTTTTTCTCCACTGAAAGCGACCGATCCCAACGATGGCAAGTTTATCTCTTGAATCTCGGTCCCATCCAACCCGTAGACAAAAGCATGGTTGGCAGCATCTTTATCGTAAGTGAGAAATAGCTTGCCACCGATAATGGACACACTGGACAATACATTTTTTGATTCAGGAATCAATTCGACCCAATCTTTCAATTCTGGTTTGTTTATATCGGTCACCATCACTCTCCCTTTAGGAGCTTTATAAGTTGTATAAATATAAATCTTTCCGTTGAATATTTCAACCGGACTATAAGAATAATCCATATCGCTTGCCATTAATTGAAACTCAGCGTCAGGCTTACTCAAATTTTTGACATATAAAGCGTTTCCACGTCCGTCACCACTTTCATACAGAAATTGCATGGTTTCATCTTCGTCCAACGAAGAAGTATAAAAACGACGTGGATATTTGGGATTCTGATAGACCAACTTATCTTCAGACTGAGGAGTGCCCAACTTGTGGTAATATACTTTATGATTTTCATTCACATTGGAGAGCCCTGTGCCCTGAACCGGAGCATCATAAGCGCTATAGTAAAAGCCATCTCCTTGCCAAGAAGCATCGCTGAACTTCACCCACTTGAGATGATCGTCCAGCAAACGGCCGGTAAGGGCATCCATCACATAAATTTCCATCCAGTCCGATCCACTGCGAGAAATAAGATAAGCGGCATATTTTGCATCTTTAGAGAAAGATAGTCCTTGCAACGCGACCGTTCCGTCGGCAGAAAGCTTGTTCGGATCCAGAAAGACCCGAGGAGAGGTATTAAGTGCATCTTGTATATAAATCACACTTTGGTTTTGCAATCCATCATTTTTAGAAAAGATATATTTACCGTGTTTCTTGCTTGGCAAACTTATCTTCTCGTAATTGGCAAGCTCCGTCAAACGTTTCAACAATTTGTCACGAAAGGGTATTTTAGACAAATATTCGTCCGTCACTTTACGCTGAGCTTGAACCCAAGCTGCTGTAGCCGCACTTGTATCGTTCTCCAGCCAACGATAAGGATCAGGAACTTTCACACCAAAGTAAACATCCACAGTATCCACCTTCGCCGTCTGTGGATAGAACAATTTGTGCTGTTGAGCCCAAGAAGTTATTGACATAACCATTGTCAGTAAAATTAAAGTTACTTTCTTCATAATCTATAGATAGTTAAATTTGATACCGTCGCAAAACGCTTTTTCAAACAGTTGTAAAGATAATGATTTTTTTCCTATTTACAACATTTTACATCAGCGCGGCATAACTTGGGAATAAAAGGATAAATTTTTGGATTTATTTTTTGTATTGCTCTCGGCTTGCAGTATCTTTGCAACGTCTTTTAATATAAGGAAATAATACAAACTTACTATATGGATAAAAAATACAAAAGAACAACCGTCACCTCGGCGCTTCCCTATGCCAACGGTCCCGTTCATATTGGTCACTTGGCAGGCGTATACGTGCCTGCAGATATCTATGTCCGCTACCTTCGTCTGAAAAAAGAAGACGTATTGTTTATTGGCGGTTCGGATGAACATGGTGTCCCTATCACAATCAGAGCACGCAAAGAAGGAGTAACGCCTCAAGATATTGTAGATCGCTATCACAACCTGATTAAGAAATCTTTCAAGGAATTTGGTATTTCTTTCGATGTGTATGGCAGAACATCCAGTGACATACATAAAAAGACGGCTACTGAGTTCTTCGAAAAGCTATATGAAGACGATAAGTTTGTAAAGAATACGAATCAACAATATTACGATCCGGAAGCTAAACAGTTTCTTGCCGATCGCTATATCACCGGTACCTGTCCCCATTGCGGCAACGAAAATGCTTATGGTGACCAATGTGAGAAATGCGGTACGTCGCTGAGCCCGATGGAATTGATTAATCCCAAGAGCGCCATTAGCGGAGCAAAGCCTGAACTTAGGGAAACGACCCACTGGTATTTACCCCTTGACAAATACGAAGACTGGTTGCGCCAATGGATTCTTGAAGATCATAAGGAATGGCGCCCCAACGTTTACGGGCAGTGCAAAAGTTGGCTCGACATGCACCTGAAACCTCGTGCTGTAACCCGCGACTTGGATTGGGGTATTCCCGTTCCGGTAGAAGGGGCAGAAGGCAAAGTGCTTTATGTATGGTTTGACGCACCTATCGGATATATCTCGAACACCAAAGAACTGTTGCCCGACTCATGGGAAAAATGGTGGAAAGATCCCGAAACCCGTCTCGTTCATTTTATCGGCAAAGACAATATTGTATTTCACTGTATTGTATTCCCTTCAATGCTAAAGGCCGAAGGTAGCTATATACTCCCCGACAATGTTCCTGCCAATGAGTTTTTGAATCTGGAAGGTGACAAGATTTCAACTTCGAAGAATTGGGCTGTATGGCTCAATGAATATTTGGAAGACCTCCCCGGCAAACAAGATGTATTGCGCTATGTACTCACAGCGAATGCCCCTGAAACCAAAGACAATGACTTTACATGGAAAGATTTTCAGGCGCGCAACAACAACGAACTGGTTGCCGTATACGGTAACTTTGTGAATCGTGCGTTAGTACTCACCGATAAATACTTTGATGGTAAAGTACCTGCGATCATAGAGCTAACGGATTATGACAAACAAACCATTAACGAATTTATTGGTGTAAAAGAGGAAGTCGAAAAATTGCTTAATGTATTCAAATTCCGCGATGCGCAAAAAGAAGCAATGAACTTAGCCCGTATCGGTAACAAATATCTTGCCGATACAGAGCCATGGCATCTCATCAAGACCGACAAACAAAGAGTAGCTACTATCCTTAATATCTCTCTGCAATTGGTTGCTAATCTAGCGATAGCTTTCGAGCCTTTCCTTCCATTCAGTTCAGAGAAACTACGCCAGATGCTCAACATGCAAGAATTTAATTGGGAGAATCTGGGACATACCGACTTGCTTGAAGAAGGACATCAATTGGCGAAGGCCGAACTGCTGTTCGAAAAGCTTGACGATTCAGTAGTAGAAGCTCAAGTACAAAAATTGGAAGACCGTAAAAAAGAAAATGCAGAGAAGAATTATCGGGCCAATGAAATCAGACAAACAATAGAGTTCTCTGATTTCGAGAAACTTGATATCCGTGTAGGTACAGTGTTGGAATGCCAAAAAGTGCCTAAAGCCGACAAGCTATTACAGTTTTTAATTGATGACGGATTGGACAAACGGACTATTGTGAGCGGGATAGCCAAACATTATAGTCCCGAAGAGCTGATAGGCAAACAAGTATGTTTTGTGGCTAATCTTGCTCCTCGCAAATTGAAAGGCATTGAAAGTCAAGGAATGATTTTATCTGCCGAAAACGTAGACGGCTCTTTAGCTGTAATTAGCCCAAGCAAAGAAGTAAAGCCTGGGAGCGAAGTCAAATAAGGACTAATTATATACTATATTATCATCGCACACCATGAATTGGGTTACACTAAAATACAAAGCAGAATGTACTTGGAAGGAATATCTTTTTCAAAAAAGGAAAAGAGACCTTAAACAAGAAATCATCCGATATTATTCCATCAATCATTCTGACAACGAAGAGATCCTGTCGGCTGTAGCATATTTGCAGAGACACCCTTTGGATACTTTTCCTGCACCTTTTGCAGAGAAGTATAAAGAGGAAGACATCGTAGTTGAAAAAGACTCGGAAAACGGACTTCTTTATATAGTACAAGAGGGAAAGCGTTTGTATTTTAAAAGATCGTACAATATAATTACCATAAAAAAATTATATAGTGGACTTAAGATGGAACAAAATATGGAATCACCCCACTGCTATATGGCGCCTAAATTTGCGATAGAAGTGGGTGATACCTTTTTTGACATCGGATGTGCAGAGGGTAATATGGCACTTGCCTATATCGACGAAGTAGATCATCTGGTGCTCTTTGAACGTGACAAAGAATGGCTGGAGGCATTGCAAGCCACTTTTGCTCCATGGAAAAACAAAGTAACGATAGTAGACCGATATGTATCGGATGCTGATGACGAAATAAATGTCAGCATTGATCATTTTCTTAAAACGTATCCCCACCGACCCAACTTCATCAAAGTCGATGTAGAAGGAGCGGAAGAAAAAGTCCTCAAGGGCATGAAAGGATTATTATCCGAATCGGGACTAAAAATTGCGCTTTGCACTTATCATAATCAAGGCGACTATGACTATTTCACTAACAAATTCGCACCTACAGGAGCTCAGATAATGCCATCAAAAGGGGTTATGCTCTTTTTGAATGACATAAAGCAAATGAAACCGCCTTACTTTCGGAAGGGTTTAATAAGAATTACCACACCATAACGATGGACGAATCGACTTTAAAAGGAAAAACAGCAAAAGGCTTATTTTGGGGAGGGATGGGCAATGGTGCCCAACAGCTATTGAATCTTTTTTTCGGCATCTTTCTTGGTCGAATTCTTAATACCGATGATTATGGCATGGTAGGAATGCTTATAATCTTCACTGTTATAGCCAGCTCGTTACAAGAAAGTGGCTTCACCAACGCATTAGTAAACAAGAAGGATGCTTCACACAAAGATTTTAATGCTGTGTTCTGGTTCAGCATGCTCTTAGGACTGATTTTATACATTATACTCTTTTTCTGTGCACCTTTGATAGCACATTTCTATCATAAGCCCGAGTTGACTCCGTTGGCGAGATTTCTTTTCTTAGGTTTTCTCATGTCAAGTACTGCAACAGCCCATAGTGCCATCTTATTCAAGCGGCTCATGGTGAAGCAAAAAGCGATTGCCCAGATTAGTGGATTAACCATCTCTGGCATAATAGGAGTTATAATGGCATTAAACGGAATGGCTTATTGGGGAATTGCAACGCAAAGTCTAATTTATATCTTAGTAACTAACTCTCTCTTTTGGTATTTTTCTCCATGGCGTCCAACCTTATCAATCAATTTCAGGCCACTAAAACAAATGTTCGGATTCAGTAGTAAAATACTAATAACCAACATTTTCATCCAGATTAATAATAATATCCTCCCTGTAATATTGGGACGGCTCTTTTCGACAGCCGAAGTAGGGTATTATACTCAGGCCAATAAATGGGATAGTATGGGATATTCGCTGATAGGCAATATGGTGAATGGTGTAACCCAACCTGTACTAACAGCAGTCTCAGATGATCAAACTAGACAACGTAACGTATTTCGTAAAATGCTCCGATTCACATCGTTTATTTCCTTCCCTGCTATGTTTGGATTGGCGCTCGTGGCACACGAACTTATCGTCATTGCTGTAACGGATAAATGGTTACCGTGTGTCGCTATTTTACAATGGCTGTGCATTTGGGGAGCATTTTTCCCAATAACTACACTTTACACCAATTTAATAATCAGCAAAGGTAGATCCAATATTTACATGTGGAATACTATTGCTTTGGGTATTATACAGCTAGCGGCATTACTCCTTGTTCATCCTTACGGCATTCAAGCAATGATTATAACATTTGTGGTAATCAACGTCGGTTGGCTATCTATATGGCAATATTTTGTATGGAAACTGCTTGGTCTCACATTGATAAAAGCTTTAAAAGACATTTTGCCCTTTATTTTCTTTGCTTTTGCTACAATGGTCGCAACTTATTTTATTACACTCGATATCGGCAACATTTATATTATTTTCATCACAAAGATAATTATCGCTACAGCCATCTATATTTTTACAATGTGGATCACCAACTCCGTTGTGTTTAAGGAAAGCATACAGTTTCTTTTAAATCGTAAGAAGAGATGATTAGTGCTGTCCTTCTATACAATAAGGAACGATATATCAAAAGAGCTATTTGTTCCGTTTTGAACCAATCATTCGGTGATTTTGAAATGATCATAATCAATGATGGCTCTACGGGTAATAGCGTATCAATAGTAAAAGGTATGGCCGATATACGCATCAAACTTATTAATCAAAAACTTAAACGCAGAAAAAAATGATAACACTCGTTCCCACTGGAGGATTAGGTAATAGAATGAGATCCATTGCTTCTGCTATAGCTTTAGCAGAAAGAGCCAAAACAAAGTTGCGCATTATTTGGTTTCAAGACTGGGGATTAGGTTGTAACTTCAGCGATTTATTCTCTACTCTTCGACATCAACATATAGAGATTGAGTTAAAAGAAGCCTCCTTCCTTGATAAATATCTGCTTGATCGTCCTCGAATTAAAAACTTCTTTATCCCTCGCTTATTCGAAAAGATCCAATTCGATGCTTGCCTTTATGAAAAAGAAGTAACAACAAACTATTTTCACTCTTTCGATTTCTTGTCATGGAGTCAAGGTCGCAATGTCTATATGGTAAGCTGTATCTCCTTTTTCCCTTTGAAACTGCCTCGAGGAGCATTTGATATCTTCCGACCAATACCTAGCCTCTTAGACCGTATCAATAAAACAGGACGATATTTTCCTGCTTCAGTAGTAGGCGTGCATATTCGTCGTACAGATAATATAACTGCCATAGCCGATAGTCCAATAGAGATATTCATCCAACGGATGCATCAAGAAGATAAAGCTATATCCTTTTACTTAGCAACCGACTCGCAAGAAGTGAAACAAGAGATGAGAGAAGAA
Organism: uncultured Bacteroides sp.; assembly: GCA_963676865.2. Taxonomy (GTDB): domain Bacteria; phylum Bacteroidota; class Bacteroidia; order Bacteroidales; family Bacteroidaceae; genus JAAYUD01. The sequence continues at coordinate 1,934,248 of CAXXSS010000001.1, forward strand.
TTCGGTGAACGCATTATAACCTCATCAAATAAAGCTAAGCGTAATGATCGGAACGGGATGCAAGATGCTTTGGTAGAATTATATACACTTAGCCGCACTTCCTTAATTCTAGGTTCTTCGCATAGCACTTTTTCGACAACTGCTGCAGAGATAGGCGATATACAATGCGAAATAATAAAAAAAGGATGAAAAAAGTATTGACTGTCATAGTGTCCTACAACTTTATGCAATGGATAGATCGTTGCTTATCAAGCCTAAGGAATTCAGTCTATTCTACAGACGTGCTTGTCATCGACAATTGTTCAACCGACGACACGATCCGTACTCTGCGAATGGAATATCCAGAAGTACGCCTCATCATCAATAAACAAAATCTAGGATTTGGCAGAGCCAACAATATAGGAATAGAATTGGCACTAAAGGAAAATTATGACGCTGTTTTCTTACTCAATCAAGATGCATGGGTAGATTCTTCTACTATAGGAAAGCTAGTCGAAACGAGCGACAAGTATCCCAGCTATGGTATTCTATCCCCGATCCATTTGGCAGGAGACCACAGCAAAACCGAACACGGATTTGCCGCATATACAGGTGTAATCGACCTAAATAAATGTTCAAAAGAAGATATTGTAGCAGTACCCTTTATTAATGCTGCCGTGTGGTATGTTCCAACTAAAATGATAAAAAAAGTAGGAATGTTTTCCCCACTCTTTTACCATTATGGTGAAGACAAAGATTTCGCAAACCGTATCACTTACTTCGGGTATCTTATAGGATATGTTCCAACAGTTTTCGCCTGTCATGACAGAGAACATAGAGAAGTAAAACGAAAAGATTTTATTCGTGCAGAACGGGTCTATCATCTTTCGGAATATGCCAATATCAATTATTCATTTACTAAAGCCCTTGCTCTCAGCATACTTGCGGGATTTAAAAAAGCTATAATATCTTTGTTGCGAGGAAAATTAAAAGATTTTATTGTATATTTGGGAATATCGTTCGGTTTAATAAGACGCACCTTAAAAGTCCGAAACACCCGAAAAGAATCTTACAGGAACAATAACTAATTTACAACGAAGATGACGACATTAGCCCCCATATTATTATTTGTATACAACAGACCCAGACATACCAGACAGCTCGTCCAGTCGTTATTAACAAACGAATTGGCGGTAAAAAGCCAATTGATAATCTATTCAGATGCTCCTCAAAACGAGATGGATCGTTTGGCAGTAGAAAAAACCAGAAACTACATACATTCCATCAAAGGATTCGCTACTTTATCAATTATTGAAAGAGAAAAAAATCACGGATTGGCAAGAAATATTATAGACGGGGTAACAACACAAATCAATCGATACGGTAGAATTATTGTTCTTGAAGATGATTTAATCGTAGCCCCCTACTTTTTACAATTCATGAACGATGCGCTGGAAATATACAAAGACGAACCCAAAGTAGGACATATACAAGGATGTGATTTTACGAACGACGATTCGTTGCCAGATACTTTCCTTATTAAATGGACTGGCAGTTGGGGATGGGGTACATGGAAAAGAGCATGGGAGCTATTTAATCCTAATGGCGAAGAATTACTAAAGCAACTAGAATCACGCAAACAAACAAGGATGTTCGATTTTGATGGAAATTATCCTTTCACCCGAATGCTGCGTCGCCAAGTTTCTGGAGCCAATCATTCGTGGGCCATTCGTTGGAACGCTTCACTCTTCCTGTCAGACGTCCTGTCACTCAACGTGGGCAAGTCGTTAGTACGCAATACGGGATTTGACAGTAGCGGAACCAATTGTGGAGGTGGAGGTCTGTATGATTCAAAAATATGGGAAGAACCCCTTTCAGTAGTAAAAATCAGTCCCATAAAAGAAGATAAAGATGCCCGAAAGGTCTATGAAAGATATTACCACCGAACAAACTGTTTTATGGCAAAAGCTATAAGGCGAATAAAACGGACTTTAAAAGGAGATTTTGGTGCATAAACAATATAATGTACCAACAAAATAAGTAACTTTGTGATAGTAAAGAGATAACTATGAGAGTACTTTTAATTAATACTTCAGAGAGAATAGGCGGAGCCGCTATTGCTGCAAATCGCCTAATGGAATCCTTAAAGAACAATGGCATTAAAGCCAAACTACTGGTTCGTGATAAACAAACCGAAGAAATAAGCGTCGTGGGGCTGGAAAAGACTTGGCTTCATATTGTGAAATTCGTTTGGGAGCGTTTTATTATATGGAAAGCCAACCACTTTAAAAAAAACAACCTCTTTGCGGTGGACATAGCCAATTGTGGCACAGATATCACCGTATTGCCTGAATTCAAACAAGCAAATGTTATCCATTTGCATTGGATAAACCAAGGTATGCTTTCTCTGAAAACCATCCGGAAGATTCAGCAATCCGGGAAACCTATCGTCTGGACAATGCATGATATGTGGCCTTGTACCGGAATATGCCACCATGCTAGAGAGTGTACTAATTTTCAGACCGAATGCCACTGTTGTCCCTACCTCTATGAAGGCGGTTCAGACAAAGATCTCTCCTACCGAATATTTAAGAAAAAAATGAGATTATACAAGAGTGCCCCCATTATTTTCGTCACATGCAGCAATTGGTTAAAAGAAAAGGCGCTAAGTAGTGCTTTACTTGCAGGACAAACGGTGATTACTATTCCAAACCCTATAAATGTAGCCCTTTTTCACCCACACGATAAAAAAGAAGCTCGTACTAAAAGTATGTTGCCCGTTACTGGCAAGTTGATCCTTTTTGGTTCGGTGAAAGTCTCCGATAAAAGAAAAGGAATCGACTACCTGATTGAGTCCTGCAAAATACTCAATGAGAAATATCCTCAGTTAAAAGAACAGCTTAGTGTCGTTGTATTCGGCAATCAATCGGAAGACCTACTGCATAACCTCCCTTTTCGTATTTTCCCTTTGAATTTCATTAATAATGACCATGATTTAGTAAATCTGTACAATGCTGTGGATCTATACGTCACTCCTTCTTTAGAAGAAAATCTACCAAACACGATTATGGAAGCGATGGCTTGTGGAGTCCCTTGCGTCGGATTCAACGTCGGAGGTATTCCCGAAATGATAGATCACTTGCATAATGGTTATGTAGCACAATATAAATCCTCAGAAGACTTTGCCAACGGTATTCATTGGCTGCTTACAAACCCCGATTATAAACAAATATCTGAACAAGCATGTCATAAAGCAGTTGCCAGTTATTCTGAAGGTAATGTAGCTAAAAAATATATTGAAATATATAATAAAATAACCGGTAAAAATGCCTGATACCTCATCAAATCCTGTTTTTTCTGTAATCACAATAACCTATAATGCAGGAAAAACATTGGAAAATACAATTCGCAGTGTTGTGGAGCAAATCTGCAATTACCCTCAAATAGAATATATTATTGTAGATGGAGCCTCTAAAGATAACACCCTGTCAATTGCAGATCAATATAAACAATACATTACTAAAATACTCAGTGAACCCGACAAAGGATTATACGATGCAATGAACAAAGGCATTGATTTAGCAACAGGTGATTACCTCTGTTTTTTGAATGCAGGAGATACATTTTATAAGCCCGACACGCTAAAACAAATGGCTAAACGTGCCATTCAAGAAGACTCGCCTGATATCATTTATGGAGAAACAGCAATAGTAGACAGTACAAGTAAGTTCCTTCATTTACGCCGGCTCCGTACTCCCGAAACGCTTACATGGAAAAGCTTCAAAAAAGGAATGTTGGTATGCCACCAAGCTTTCTTTGCCAAACGAACACTGGCAGAATACTATAATACGAGATATCGCTATTCAGCAGACTTCGATTGGTGTATCCGGGTAATGAAAAAAGCCAAAAATATATACAATACCCATCTCACCTTAATAAATTATTTGGACGAGGGATTGACGACAAATAATCGCTTCGATTCGCTATGGGAGCGTTTTCATATCATGCGGCACCATTATGGCGTACTAAGCACAGTGGGATACCATATTATATTTATTTTCAGGTTGCTATTTCTTCGCAGCAAGTAGTTCTTGCAATTCGGCAACACCTGCCGATGCACCTTTTTGAATAAAATGGATATTGCGATAAGAATGAGCATCTACCGATTTGGGATCTATCAAATAAATCTCTGCCTCACGAGGTACATAATTAAGCAATCCTGCTGCAGGGTAAACAACCATGGAAGTACCTATAATAACAAATATATCCGATTTTTCTACATATTCAATAGCCGTTTCTATCTCGGGAACAGCCTCTCCAAACCACACAATGAAAGGACGCAATTGTGATCCATCACTAGATTTATCTCCCATTTTCACTTCATATTCCGCAGGAGCTAGCTTCTTAACAAAACGAGGGTTGTTAGGATCACGGCTGGAACAAACTTTAGTCAATTCACCATGCAAATGGATGACATGAGAACTTCCTGCACGCTCATGCAGATCGTCAATATTCTGAGTCACAACTGTCACATGATAATCTTTCTCCATTTCGGCAAGTAAGACATGTCCCCTATTAGGCTGAGCAGTAAGTAATTTCCTACGTTGTTCATTATAAAAATGAAGCACAAGTTCAGGGTCGCGTGCATAGCCCTCGGGAGTTGCCACTTGTTGTACTGGATATTTATCCCACAATCCACCTGCATCGCGGAAAGTGCTGAACCCACTCTCAACACTCATACCCGCACCTGATAAAACGACTAAATTTCTCATAATACATTCTTTTACAACAGACAAATATAGCGGAAGTAAAGAGCAATAACAACATAAATCACAAAATTCATTCAATCTAACTAAAAAATATCTGCCTCTCTATGTAACGAAATATATAAATATTTCACTTTAAAAAACCTTTTTGGCAACACCTGATCTGTATAATTTGAAGAAACAATAAAAAATAAAGATAAAATAGCACTCTATTCAAATAAAACACGTATTTTTGTTGCTTGATAAACAAAATATATGGATAAATTCAGTTACGCTATCGGCCTGGGAATAGGCCAGAACTTGGTAAGCATGGGAGCTAAAGAAATCAACATAGATGATTTTTCCCAGGCGATCAATGATATTATAGAAGGTAATAAAACACAAATTTCGCACACGGAAGCTCGTGATATTGTCAATACATTCTTTCAAGAAATAGCACAAAAAGCAAATACTGCCAATATACAACAGGGCGAAGTATTTCTCGAAGAAAACAAGAAAAGGGCTAATATCATTACCCTAGATAGCGGCTTACAATACGAAATTTTGAAAGACGGAAATGGAAAAACTCCTTCAATGAACGATCAAGTGAAATGCCATTACGAAGGAACACTTATTGATGGTACATTGTTTGATAGTTCCATAAAACGTGGAGAGCCGGCGATCTTTGGTGTCAACCAAGTAATTGCAGGATGGACAGAGGCATTACAGCTAATGAAAGAAGGAGCTAAATGGCGCTTATACATCCCATTCAATTTGGCCTATGGAGAACAAGGAGCTGGAGAATCTATTCCTCCGTATAGCGCTTTAGTATTTGAAGTTGAATTAATAAAAGTATTATAAATAAAAAAACGAAAGTAAAAAAATGAAGAAAGTTACATTATTGGCAGCTATCGTAGCAACGGTAAGCTTTGCTTCTTGTACAGCTCAGAGTCCAAAACCTGAACTAAAAACAGACATTGACTCATTGTCATATTCTATTGGTATGGCACAGACACAAGGTTTGAAAGAATACTTGGTAGGCCGTCTCGAAGTAGATACAACGCACATGGATGAATTCATCAAGGGCATAATGGACGGTTCGAAAAAAGCAAGCAAAAAAGAAGCTGCTTACATGGCAGGTCTGCAAATCGGTAACCAAATCAGCAATCAGATGGTTAAAGGCATCAACAAAGAGCTGTTCGGTACAGATTCTACAAAAACTATCAACAAAAATGACTTCCTTGCCGGTTTTATTTCCGGAACATTAAACAAGGGTGGCAAGATGACCATGCAAGCTGCACAAGCTTATGTTCAGACAAGAATGGAAGCTATCAAATCTAAGTCTATGGAAAAAGCATACGGCGCCAACAAAAAGACAGGTGAAGACTTCCTTGCTGCCAACAAAACAAAACCAGGTGTCATTACAACTCCCAGCGGTCTGCAATACAAAATAGAGACCAAAGGTACAGGCCCAATGCCAACCAATACATCAAAGGTTAAAATCAACTATAGAGGTACTACAATTGACGGTAAAGAATTCGACAGCTCTTTCAAACGCAAAGAGCCGGCAGCGCTTGTTGTAGGTCAAAACATAAAAGGTTTCTCTGAAGGATTGAAATTAATGCCTGTTGGTTCTAAGTTCATATTCTACATTCCTCAGAATTTAGCATATGGTACCCAAGAAGCAGGACAAATCAAGCCATTCTCTACTTTAATCTTCGAAGTTGAGTTATTGAGCATCGAAAAATAGTATTTTGCTATATAGACATTCAAAAACGCACAGAATTTTTATCTTCTGTGCGTTTTTTTGTGCATTTGTTTAGATAATATAAAATAATTAATTATATTTGCTTACTATTTGATATTGATACTGAAAAATATAGTTTATTATTATGGAAAAAGTCGATAACTTAGACAGGAAAATCTTAGAGATTATTACTTTGAATGCACGAATTCCTTTCAAAGATGTAGCTGTAAAATGCGGTGTCTCTCGTGCTGCGATTCACCAACGTGTACAACGCCTTATAGAAATGGGGGTCATCGTTGGCTCTGGATATCATGTTAACCCTAAGTCTTTAGGGTATTCCACATGCACTTATATCGGAATCACTTTGGAAAAGGGCTCTATGTACAAACCGGTTGTTGCAGAATTGAAAAAGCTCCCTGAAATAGTAGAATGTCATTTCACTACAGGGTCTTATACCATGCTGACCAAAGTCTATGCACGCGACAACGAGCATTTGATGGATCTATTGAACAATAAGTTGCAAGAGATTCCGGGTGTCATCGCTACAGAAACGTTGATTTCATTAGAACAAAGCATTCGTAAAGAAGTTCCTATCATTCACGAATAGGTGAGGGATGGATCTACTTCAATATAATCATTGGAATGGAATATTAGTAGGGTTATGCACCTTTATCATAATAGGTGCATTCCATCCTATTGTTATTAAAGCCGAATATTATTACGGAAAGCAATGCTGGTGGATTTTTTTGTTAGGAGGCATTATTCATGTGGCTGCATCATTTCTACTTGTCGATGCATTTCTCAGTCCTCTTTTAGGAGTATTGGGATTCACTTGCTTTTGGAGTATTAAAGAGCTTTATGAACAAGAAGAAAGAGTGCACAAAGGACTTTACCCTAAGAACCCAAAGAGAAAATATCCTTTTTGAGCATAATATTTTAGGCAAAATTCTTGCTCAACTCAAAGGAATGCATTACTTTTGTACCCGCATCCTAAAAAGAGGATAGATCGGGCTTTTAGCTCAGTTGGTTAGAGCAACAGACTCATAATCTGGAGGTCCTAGGTTCAAGCCCTAGATGGCCCACATTGAAAATAAAGCACTTGCAGAGATGTAAGTGCTTTTTCTTGGTTAGTCCAGCACGAACGTATTCTAACGGGTAAAGTATTGGCTCCCAAAATAATGTTTCATCATTGTACTTATAGCACTATTGGAGAGATAGACACCAAAAGAATATACAAATGATGATGACGCTCATTAATTATATCCGTTTGGCAAGTTTTAATTTGCCGGCCTGAAGTTAGCAGTGATATAATCGTCTATGCAGAATTTCTTATTCAAGACAGGTTTGTTGTCAAGATGCCGCACTCGTTTGTGAATAACCAGTGGTTGTTGCTTGTCGATAAATTGTGAAAGGAACTCTTCTATTTCGGCAATATTCGTCCTCATCGGTGATTCGGCTATTTCGTGCGCTGCATTTTCCACATCATAAAAATAGTAGGGACTTTTCAATTTGTCAAATTCCTCCGTGAGGCTTTTTGACCCGAAAAAGCAATATTGGAAAAATGACACTTTATCGTAAGGTACTCGGTTGTCGGCATCACCATGGAAAAACAGGATGGGGCACGGTTGCTTATCCCAATGCAGCGTTTCTGAAGTGCTCAAAATAGCTCCAGCAAATGAAATGGCACCTGCATATCGGAACCCGTCGGGCAATTTTCTTATGAGTTTATTCCCTGAACAGAGATAATATTCGGCTTGTAACACCGACACCGCACCAGCACTTGATCCGTTGATAATGATACGAGCGGGATCGATTTTCCATTCATCAGCTTTACTAAGAATAAAATCGGTAGCATCGTACAAATCTTCAACAGCTACATTAATAGCATTTTCAAACAAATGAGGATATTCGGTTTTGGCAATCTCTTCGCCTTTTTGCAAACGTCCCAGCAATGGCTTCAATCCCAAACGATAATCGATAGAAAATACAACATAGCCTTTCTCTGCCATTTTCTTAAAATAAGAAAGATAGCCTTCCCAATCGCGATTACCTCCTATAAATCCACCTCCAAATACAAAGACAATGCATGGTTTTGCCGATCTATCGCTTTCGTTTACTGCGGAATAACGATCTAAGCGGAGCGTATCATTGTCTTTTATCGAATAGACAAAAGTACTTTTGGCCACCTGTGCCACGCTTGCTATAGAAACAAGCATAAAGAACGTGAATGTGAAAATCTTCGTGCGCATAATATTGATTATTAGTATTGTTTATTTCTATGGTTGCTGTCTGAACAGCTATTAGAGAAAATGGTATTTTTATGTATTGTCGATAGTCGTCAATAAACGATATATCTAACTCGAAGTCAAATTTTTATGTCTCTCTTTCGGAGATTGCAAAGTTATTAAAATTTCCTTACTTTACAACCTGCTATGCAAAAATATATAACAAATCAATAGTAACGAAACAAAGTTGATAACACAAACAAAATCTCGATCCTGTCGACTATTATAATAGATATTCTGAATAAAAGTCGACCAAATAAAATCTAATCTCTCACTCAATCAGCTTAAAACATTAATAATGTGTTTGTCAATTTGCAACTCACACCCCATTGTACCTGCCATAATCAATCAAAAATTCATTGCGTAGCGCAGACTTTTGATGATTAACGCGAGGTGAATATACATAAATATTCTGATACTTTCTTATCCAAATCTTATCGAGAAGGTCTTGTAGAGCGTTCTTCTCGCTACTGTTTCGCCATTCGAATGTAAGCCGAATAAGAACAAGGTATAAATATATCCCGGCTATAGTTAATTATTGCGTTGTAAAATGGTAGATATACCTAATTTTTTGTATTTTTGTCCTCGTAAAACTTCAGAAGTTATGACCTATCAAGAAATATTAGTCGCTGCGCTGTCTCTTCCTTTAGGAGAACGTGTGTCTCTGGTTTCCGCCTTATCGTCAAAAATCGTATCGGCTTCTCCTTCTCCTCGTCTGTTCCAGTTACTGAACAAGCAAGGTAGTTGTCCTCATTGTGGTGGCAAACATTATTATCGTTTTGGCAAGGACAAAGGTGCTCAACGCTTCAAGTGCAAAGATTGTAGGCGCACATTCACCGAATATACCGGAACTTGGCAGGAAGGGCTTCACAAAAAGGAATTGGTAGGTCGCTATTTGGAACTGATGTCTGACCAGAAGTCTTTGGACAATATTTCCTCCTCGCTTAAAATCAACAAGAAAACGGCTTTTGACTGGCGACACAAGATTTTGGGTACGTTCAAACAAGATGAAGGCAGTTCTTTTTCGGGTATAGTGGAAAGCGATGAAACTTTTTTCGAGGAATCAGAGAAAGGAAATCGGCATTTGGAACGTCCTGCCCGTAAAAGGGGCAGCGACTCCAATAGTTCGGGCATATCTAACAACAAGACCAAGGTGATAGTAACTACTGATCGGAAGAACGATTTGAATATGACATGCTGCGGAAAGGGACGCCTTACCAAGAAAGATATAACGGAAAGTCTGCATACGCCCCTACCGGAGGATGTGGTTCTGTGTTCAGATGGACATACAAGCTATAAGGGATACGCAAATGACAATCGGCTGAAACATGTTGTGCTCAGGGGGGACTTGAAACAGCGGGTAAAACTTGAAAGGTTTCACATACAACATGTAAATTCCCTCCATAACAGGCTGAAAAAATGGATCGCTTCAACCTTTTGGGGAGTGGCTACGAAATATCTACAGAACTATTTGAACTGGTTCAAGGTCGTTGAAACACTCCTGAAGAATGAAACAGATCATGCTGCCGGACTCCTCCGAATATCGATGGTAGATAATAAAAACTGATTTTGCAACGCAATAATTAACTATAGCCATATATCCTGACATGTACTGAATAAGTTGACACAAACTTATTCAAAAATGAGAAATAATAAAAAGATTGACGATCAGATTCGTCTAGAGATTTTAAACTCTTACCTTCATGGAAGCAAGGGTAAGTATACCCTTGAAAAAGAAAATGGTATATCCAGAGGTTCAATTCGGAATTGGCTTCGTATCTTTGGGCTTGAAGACAAACCATTCCCATTAAATATGAAGGATAAAGCTGTAACAACCGGTACAGAGGATGTCTCTTCAGAAGAAGACATCACCTCTTTGAAAGTGCGCATTAAGGAATTGGAATCTGAGCTGAAGCGTGCAGAGATGGCCCGTGACGTTTATGATTGCATGATTGACCTGGCTGAAGAGAAGTATCACATCAAGGTACGAAAAAACTCCGATGTCAAGTAGTAGGTTGCTTGTCACAAAAGGCGGGTAAAGGTATGAGTTATACCATATCCGCCCTTTGCGGACTGCTTGACATTTCCCGACAAGGGTACTACAAGCACAAAGAAACAAATGCCGAACAAGATGTACTTATAAGCAGCATCACGTATTACTGTCAATTTCTGCGTCAGGAGCTTCCCCGAAGCGGTTGCCGCGAGCTTTACAGTCTGTGTAAGTCTCGGTTCGGAGAAAAGTTCACGATAGGACGCGACCAATTTATCGATGTCCTTCGGGCCAACGGGATGATGCTGCGCCGCAGACGTTACAGACCTCGTACGACCAACTCCGATCATCCATATCGGATCTATCCGGATTTGCTTAACACATCTCCTAAATACGTGGCCTGTGGTGTTTGCCGCATGATGGTGGGTGACATCACTTATATATCCACGAAAGAAGGATTTGCCTATCTTTCGCTGCTGACGGATGTCTTCAGCCGCATCATTGTGGGATATGCCCTCTTTCGGACTCTTGAAGCGGAAGGACCGGCAAAAGCGTTGATGATGGCGTACAGATTTTATAAAGGTCAGGGATTCAACCTTTCAGGTCTTATCCACCATTCCGACCGAGGTGTGCAGTATGCATCAAAAGGTTATGTGTCACAGCTCAAAGAAAGAGGAATCGCTATCAGTATGACGCAAACGGGCGACCCCTTGCACAATGCACTGGCCGAGAGGATGAACAATACCGTTAAGAACGGATGGCTCTTCGATTATGAGAATAAAACATTTGATGAAGCCTTGGAAGGTGTCGCCAGATCCATATATCTCTACAATTGGGCACGACCGCACCAAGCTCTGGCAATGAAAACACCGATGCAAATGCTCCCGGGAGAACATCCAAACCCACTTTGTTCAGCTGATGCTTTAAAGCATCAGCTGAACAAAACAAACTATAAAGAACAAACAATACTTGTTTGTCAATAAAAATAGGATTAACTTTGCAGAGTTGACAACTACTTTAGGTATACATGATTGTAATTGTCAACTCCCTTAGGTTTACTAGTGTTTAACTGTCAACCAAATTCAGTACACCACATCCCATCTAAATCATTGATATACAGCGAGAAATTCATAAGGACGAAAATAAATGTTTGTATGTATAAACTTTTAGTTTCGTCCTTATGAATTTTGATGTTTGTCCTTATCATTTTTCGAAAGCGCAGCTTCAATTTATCGGATGAAACGGAAGACCCTCGTACGGATAAAAAAGTATCAGAATGTCGACTAATATTCACCTTCCAAAACGCTCTGAAAAACGGCACCAACATCACTATTTTAAATCAACGTAATCTTGCGCCAATGAGGATATGAGTCTCGGGCTCATCAGTAAAAATCGGGAGACTAACTGATACGAGGTACTCAGTGTATGGGATACACTCGCTTATTTGGGAAATTGCTCCTCGACTGCCTGTAGGCTATCGTTTAGACTCGTTCTAAGCAGAGGCCTCCCGAAAATAAGGAGTCTACAGTATACTCTAGGGCCGATTTTCGGACCTTTTTTCGCTGGCGTTGTATACGGTACATCGTTAACCTGCTGTGGGATAGTGTGTAATGGTGTCATACGGAGGTGGCAAAGGTTGAAATGAAGATAGAATTTGATGCATATTCTTTATCGGTGAGCTCTTACTATCCAAAACCACGTATGGACCTAAATTTGTTGACGTCCATACGTTTTCAAAAAAACTTAAGGACGTCACCGGAAAAACTAACATACGGCAATATTGCAAAAAATCAACCGTATGTTGCTGCTGTAGCTAACGGATGTTATGGGAGTGACATACGTCTTTTGTAGCCTAGTTAGCTCTGCATGTTTGCTTAAGACTCAAATGGTTCGGATGGAATCGCGTTTTACAATAGATGGGCGGAGTAGAATGTCTGGATGAGTGATCTTTTTGCCCGAAATCATTTTAATTATCATGTTGAATGCTCTGATGCCCATTTGCTCTATGGGTTGTGCGATGCAAGTGATAGAAGGACTTATATAATCCATGTATGAATTGTTGTCGAAAGAAACGACAGAAATGTCTTTTGGTATATTCAACTTGTATTCGTTTAATGCTTTGAGAGCTCCTAATAGAATCGTGCTGCTTAATGTGAAGATGGCTGTCGGCCTTATATCTTTTAGGGCCAGTTTGGTCTCAATATATCCGTTTCTGGCAGAGAAATCGTTTCCTCTAATCATCGCTTCACTTTCATAGCCTGATATGTGCATTGCGTCCATAAATCCATGGATGCGTTCTTTGTTTGTGCTGGAGTTTCTGTTGCCTTGAATGCAAAGAATGCGATGATGCCTGGCATTCAATAACAAGTTGGTGGCAGTATATGCCCCTTGATAATTGTCGGTAGAAATATAAGGTAATGGAGTTTGTTCGAAGTAACGGTCGGCTAGTACAACCGGAATCTTAAGACTGATTTCTTCAAGGAATAAGGGATCGTTGGTTGTCGGCACTATAATAATTCCATCCACGTTGCGCACCAATAAAGACTCCAATGCACGCTTTTCTATTTCCACTTTATCCATCGTATCGATGACGATAATAATATATCCGCTTTTCTGAGCTTCATGGATCATTATTTTAGCAATTTCTGCAAAGAAAGGGTTCTCTATATGAGGTACAAGTAGTCCTATTGTGTGTGTATTGTGTTTGCACAAGTTTTGTGCACGGAAATCGGATCTGAACTTCAAGTTTTCGGCAACCTCAATGATCTTTTCAACAGCTTTTGGGCTGATTCTATAATCCTCGCCTTTGCCGTTGAGTGCCCTCGAAATAGTAGATATGGAATACCCTGTTTGTTTTGATATGTCGGTAAGTGTACTTCTTTTCATTAGTTTTTATTAGGGTTGGTTAAAAAAATATTTAAAAATGTTTGTGTTTGATTTGCTTTTTCTTTATAATATATTCAAATTTGTAAAGTGTTTATGTTTTATATATTGCTTTTGAATATAAATTATAGTAATAAAACAAGGTTTATCGGAATAAAATTATAAAAATGTTTTGATAAATAGAAACAGGAATGGTGTTATTTGTAGGCTAATTAATCATTATTATGAATAGAAGAAACTTTTTAAGCACATTTGGATTAGGGGCGGCAGGTTTATTAATTCCTCAATTTGCTCGAGGTAGCTTTTTGAAGCAATATGAATCTTATAATGGAAAGATTAAACCGATATCGGGCTCCTGGTTTGAGTTTCAACATTTATTGCCTACCGAGAGTGAATATTGGGATAAAGATTTGGCTCATTTCACTACCCAGCAATGGAAAGACAAGATATACGAGATACATGAGGCCGGATTGGAATATCTGGTTTTGATGAGTATTGCCGCTTTTGGCAAAGCTTTTTATGATACAAGTTTAGCTCCCAAATTTAAATTGACATGCGAAGATCCGTTGGAAGCTATTTTGTCTGCCGCCGATGAAGTAGGTATCAAGTTTTTTATTAGTAATGACTTTTGGGGCGATGGTACAGATCCGGACCGCATGATGAAAGATAAAGATATTGCTTACATGCGAGCTAAGGCGATGGAAGAAGTTACAGAGAAGTATGGACATCATAAAAGTTTTTATGGTTGGTATTTTCCTAACGAATCATATTTGCATCCTTATTTTGATGAATTCTATATTGATTATGTGAATGATTGTGCTCAGCGTGCAAAGAGGCTGAATCCAAATTGTGTGAATCTGATAGCACCTTATAATATTAAAGCTGAAAAAGCTGATGATAATTATGTTCGTCAATTGGAGCGTATGAATATTGAAATTGTGGCATATCAAGATGGTGTTGGTGTGAACTCGACAAAATTGGGTGAACCGGCTCGTTACTTTGAGTCTTTGTACAAAGCCCATCAGAAAGCTGCCCGTTCAAGAATTTGGGCAGATATGGAACTCTTTTATTTTGAACGTGGTGTGAGTGGTAATTTAATTCCGGCCGACTTCAATCGGATTCTCCATCAGATGGCTGATATCTCACCTTTTGTCGACAAAATATTGGTGTATCAATATTTGGGGATTATGAATAAACCCGGTTCAAAGGCTTGTGCTGGGCTGAGAGACGAGACTGTTAGATTGTACAATCAATATATGGGTTGGTATAAAGAACAAAAAATATAAATATAATAGATATTCTGTTATGAAGAAATTTGTTTATCTAGTTTTATTTTTGCTGCCTTTTGTAGATGTTCTGTCGCAAAATGAAGAATTCGCTTTGCCTTCTATTATTAGCGATCATGCTGTGATGCAACGTAATGCAGAGGTAAAGTTATGGGGATGGTGCCCGGGTACATGGAACTTAAAAATTGTGTGTAGCTGGAATCCAACCGATACTATTCATACCTCTTCTAACGAATATTGTAAATGGGAGGCATATATCCATACTCCATCCGAAGCCGGTCCTTTTCAGATTCGTTTTTACGGTTGGAACAATCAATTATTAAAGACAGTTGATGATATATTAATTGGGGAAACATGGTTATGCTCGGGGCAGTCTAATATGGAATACTGTTTTATGTGGCGTGTAGATGATGCTAAAAATGTAAAAGAAGACCTTACTGGTAAAAGTATTCGTTTCTTTAAAGTTTCTAAAGCGACTTCCGAATATCCGCAAGACAGGATTGTCGGGAAATGGGAAATATGCTCTCCCGAAACATGTCAGAATTTTAGCGTCGTCGCATATTACTTCGGCTATCGTTTAAATGAGAAACTAAATGTTCCTGTGGGTTTAATAGGCTCTTATTGGGGAGGAACTTCTATCGAACCGTGGATTCCTGATTCTTCGTATAAGCTGGAGAACTCATTGTATCAAAAGGCGCAGAAACAATCTCTTGGTTGGACTCCAATTGCTCCTTCATCCATATACAATGCGATGATATCTCCTATTATTAATTATACGGTAGCTGGTGTCATTTGGTATCAGGGCGAAGGAAATAATGAACGGGCAGCAGACTACGGGGATTTGTTTGGTGGGCTAATTAGAGGGTGGAGAAATGCTAACCGTCATTTTCTTCCTTTTTATTATGTGCAAATTGCACCTTGGAATGGTTACTCTGCTCAAAATGGAGCTTGCTTGCGCGAACAACAAGCAGGAATGCTCACTCGTATGACTAATGTAGGTATGGTGACTATTGGAGATTTGGTAAATGATATATCGGATATTCATCCTTCTTTAAAAAAAGAAGTCGGATTTCGTTTGGGGAATATGGCTTTGTATGAAAAGTACAATCAGAAAGAAGTAAATCCGTTTTCTCCGATGCTGAAAAGCTTTCAAATAAAGAAAAATAGAGTATTGGTGACTACAACCGCGAGTGGAAAATTAGTTTGTAAAGGAAAGATGATACAACATTTTGAGGTGATTGATGAAACAGGAAAATGTTATCCTGCTCAGGCTAAATTATTGCATGATGGTTCAATCAGTGTATTCTCAAATGATGTTATGAAACCGAAAGGAGTTAGATATTGTTTCAGCAATGATGCTGTTCCTGATTTATTTGATATTAATGGTTTGCCTTTGGCACCTTTTCGTAGAGATTGTAAATGAAGAAGATTATCGTATTCATAGTAGGGCTTTTGTTTTTCATGGTTGGCTGTTCTTCTTCCAATTCTTCTGAAAAACAAGAAAACGGAGGTCTCTCAACTCCCCGTTTTTGTGGCTCTTTTTTGCAACCTTGGTTATCTTCCGATTGGGATATGGCTCGATGGGAACAAGAGATGAATATGTTGAAAAATGCAGGTATTCAATATCTTATTTATGGACCGGCTTGGTCTATGGATATCAATGGACAAATAACAACCTGCTATCCATCAAAATTATTCAATTCTTCAGTCCAAAATGCGAGCATTGATAGGTGTTTGGCGAGTGCTCAAAAATACGGCATAAAGATAGTATTAGGATTGAATTTTAATGATAAATGGTGGAACTCCACAGTTAGTGCCGATTGGCTTGTCAGTCAAATGAATATTGGCAATTCTGTTGCCGATGAATTATTGTCATTATATAAAAGTAAATATGGTGATACAATGTACGGTTGGTATTGGGTTTGGGAAGTAGATAATGTCAATTGGATATCAAATGATCGGCAAGTTGCGCTTATTAATGCGTTGAATACAAATCTGGGACATCTCTCGTCTGTTAGCCCAAATATGCCTTTGTGGTTATCACCTTTTATGAATGAAAAGGCAGGCGGATTGGATGCTGATGGACATAAAAAGTTTTGGATTAATATTTTTGCGCAAACTAACTTCAGGAAAGGTGATGTGTTTGTTCCTCAAGACTGTGTTGGGGCAGGTGGATTGGAACTATCCAGCGTACCAGCGTGGTTCTCAAAATTGAAACAGGCTGTTGACACAAAGCCAGGATTGAAATTCTGGGGTAATGTAGAAACCTTTATTAGTCCGTACGGCGTTAGTGCTCCTTTGTCTCGTGTCGTGGAGCAGTTGAAAGCCGAAAAACCTTATGTGGAAAACTTTATAAGTTTTGCTTATGATCATTATAATAGTCCTTTAATTGTGCATAAAGACTACAACGATTCTTATATTTATTATTGTAACAAAGGTGTGCTCCCTCTATTGCCTACGCCTCAACCTGTCAAAAGCGTGACGGTTTCAAAAGATGGTGATGGCGTAAAAGTGTCATGGGTAGCCGATGATTCTGCACAAGCCGCCGGATATAATATATATAGGGATGGTATACTAATTATGATGCTGCAACAACGTGGAGGATATTATCCGACGGAATATGTTGATAAACAATCAAGTGCGGCGGGAAATTATGAGGTGTCTGTTTATAATGCAGTCGGTAATGAATCTTCTAAAATCAAAAATAAATAGAAAGGAAAGATATGAGAAAAAAGAATGTCGTAATGATCTTGTGCATGATTTTTTTAGCGGTAATGTTCTTTACTCCTGCTAAAGCGCAAAGTAAATTATTTACTATTTCTAAAGAACGTCTGTTTGATAAAATTAAGGGCGGATGGATTGCTAAGACAATTGGCTGTACTTATGGTGGGCCGGTAGAATTCAGGCACAATGGGACAATGATTCAGGATTATACACCTATTAAATGGTCGAAAAATAGTGTGAAGTATTATTATGATACCTTCCCAGGGCTGTACGATGATTTATATGTCAATATCGTTTTTGTAAATGTCATTGATCGTTTAGGATTGGATGCTCCGGTCGATTCGTTTGCGCATTCGTTTGCCCGTATGAAATTTCCTCTTTGGCATGCTAATCAGGTGGCGCGGTATAATATTATTCATGATATAAAACCTTTGGGCAATTGGTTGAATAATCCGCATGCGGATGATATCGATTATCAGATAGAGGCTGACTTCGCAGGGTTAATGTGCCCGGGAATGCCTAATAGCGCATCCAAAATATCGGATAAGGTAGGGCATCTATTTACTTATGGAGATGGGTGGTACGGTGGAGTGTATGTTGGAGCTCTTTATTCATTATCTTTCTCTTCAGATAATATGGAGTGGATCGTGAAAAATGCATTGACTACGATTCCTTCTAGGAGCGATTTCTATGCATGTATTAAGGATGTTATCAATTGGTATAAAATGTATCCGAATGATTGGAAACGTACCTGGTTTGAACTACAAAAAAAGTGGAGCTCAGAGGTGGGTTGTCCTGATGGGGTCTTTGAACCTTTTGATATTGATGCTAAGATTAACAGCGCTTATGTAACGATGGGACTTCTTTATGGTCATAAAGATTTCTATACGACTATAGATATTGCTTCTCGTTGTGGACAAGATGCCGATTGCAACGCAGCAACGTCAGCAGGAATATTAGGTACTGTCTTAGGGTATTCGAATATTCCTGAACGTTTTAGAGAAAGTATTTACGATGTAATGGATAGGCCATTTGCATATACAGATGTTTCTTTGAACAAGCTTTGTGAATTGGGCTTTGACCATGCTCAGAAGCAAATCGTTGTAAATGGAGGAAAAATAGAGAATGATTGCATATTTATTAATACTGAAAAACCATCGCCGGTAAGATATGAAAAATCATTTGACGGCCATTATCCCATAGATAAATTGGCAGTCAATGCAATGCTGACTGAAAAGAAAGAGGTGAGTTTTACAGGTATTGGTTTTGTGCAAAGAGGGTATGTCAAATGCTCTGGGAATAGTAATTATGTAGCAAAAGTTGAACTTTATGTAGATGGGAAGTTATTAGAGACGGCTAGTCTTCCTGCTGCCTCAGATGATTGCATCGATAATAGGCGGGTGGATTTGTTTTATCATTATCAGTTGCCATTAAAAGAACATCAAATAGAATATCGATGGTTAAACCCGCAAAACGATGCTCAAATTTATTTGGGAGACATCATTGTATATTCCAATCATCCTAATAGTCTCTTATACAAGAATCGCTAAAATTAATGTAACCTTTAAATTTATGAGTAATACAAAGAAAAAAATAGTTGTTATTGGGAGTAGTAATACAGATATGGTTATTAAATCTGATCGTTTTCCCAAACCGGGAGAAACAGTTTTGGGTGGAGAATTTCTAATGAACCCAGGCGGGAAGGGCGCAAATCAAGCCGTTGCTGTTGCTCGTTTGGGGGGCGATGTTTCATTTGTTTGTAAAGTGGGTGCTGATATGTTTGGCAAAGAAGCTATAGCGAAATATAGTGAAGATCATATAAATGTAGATCATGTTAGTGTGTCGTCTGAACAACCGTCGGGTGTCGCTCTTATTAATATAGACCATAAAGGAGAGAATTGCATATCTGTAGCTTCTGGATCTAACTACTGTTTATCAGAAGAAGATATAAACCGTGCGGAACCAATTATCAAAAACGCTGCTATTGTTTTATTACAACTCGAGATACCTATCTTCACCGTGACTTATGCAGCTCGTATGGCTAAACAATATGGGGCGATAGTCGTGCTTAATCCCGCTCCTGCTCCAACGGAAACATTGCCTTCTGAATTATTGTCGAATGTAGATGTGATAATACCGAATTCGACAGAGATAGAAACTATTACGAAACGATGTGTTACGGATTTGAAGTCTGCTCAAGATGCTATTGGAGAGATAATATCCAAGGGTGTTAAAACGGTGATTGTTACTTTGGGGTCGGAAGGAACTATTGTTTTTCATGATGGAGAATATAAGCAAATTCCTGCTTATCGCGTTGAGGCTGTTGATACTACTGCTGCAGGTGATACTTTTTGTGGTGGAGTCTGTGTTGCATTGGCAGAAGGTAAAACGGTGTTTGAGGCTGTTCAATTTGGAACTAAGGCTGCGTCGATTTGTGTAACAAGAATGGGCGCACAGGGATCTATTCCTTTTAGGAGTGAGATGGGCGATACTTTTGTGTGAATTATGTTTGTTGATCATTTATAAATATCTAATGTTATGTTTACAGTTGATAGTTACTTGATTGCAGTCCTTTTTTGCGTGATCACAATGATCTGTTGGGGATCATGGGGTAATACGCAAAAACTGGTCTCTAGCAATTGGCGTTATGAGCTTTATTATTGGGATTATGTGATCGGAATGGTCTTATTTACTGTTCTGTTGGGCTTTACAATGGGTAGTCATGGTGAGATGGGAAGGCCCTTTGTTCAAGATTTACTTCAAGTTTCTCTGCAAAGTGTTATGTGGGTTCTGCTTGGAGGTATCATATTTAATGCTTCTAATATTCTGTTGTCTGCTTCAATTTCATTGGCGGGTATGGCAGTAGCCTTTCCTTTAGGGGTAGGTATAGCATTGGTACTTGGCGTAATTATAAATTATATAGGTATTCCAGGGGGAGATCCTATATTGCTTTTTAGTGGAGTGGTTCTAATAACGATTGCTATTATTTGCAATGGGGTTGCATCCGGTAAGACGCAAACAAATTCTATAGAGAAAAGCGCTAACAGAAAAGGCATTGTTGTTGCTTTGGTTGCCGGTGTGCTAATGTCCTTGTTCTATAGATTTGTAATAAAGGGTATGGACGTTCAGAATTTTGAATCGCCGGCAGTTGGTATGATGGCGCCCTATTCTGCTATTTTTATTTTTTCGATAGGTGTGTTCTTAAGTAATTTTGTTTTTAATTCTATTTTGATGAAGAAGCCATTTGTTGGGCTCCCTGTTAGTTATAAAACTTATTTCTCTGCTCCATTAAGATTGCATAGTGTAGGAATATTAGGTGGCGTTATTTGGGCACTTGGTACATCCTTGAGTTATATTTCTGCTGGCAAGGCTAGTCCTGCTATATCCTATGCTCTAGGGCAAGGGGCTCCTATGATCGCAGCTTTTTGGGGAGTTTTTGTTTGGCATGAATTTTCTCATAGAAGTAAATTAGTTAATGCTTTATTGATGCTTATGTTTGTTCTGTATGCTATAGGACTGACCCTTATTATTCTTTCAGGGGCAAACTAAATAGTTTTGTAATACAGTAGCAACATTATTGAAATATTGTTTAAATAGCTTTGCATACGCTTTTTAAACGAGGTGCCTTTTGCCTTTTCTGAATTTCTAATTTATTATAATGCACTTATTTATAGATATTTGTTGCTTTTTATGGTGGTAGCTTTGTTAAATGTAGTTTACTTTTTATAGTTAATTAAATTAAATATTGATATTCTTTGAATAGTGCACTTCTAATTTCCAGAAATTATGTTTCGTGGAAATGTTGGATTGGATATTCCTAAATGTTTATGTATGTGGAAGTTTAATATTTGTAATGCAAAATTCTTATTATGAAAATCAAAAAGAAAAGTTTTTATTATTGTGAAGTACTGAAAGTTGGTATACTATCAGTCTTTCTGCTTCTTTTTTGCCTTCCTTCTGTGTTCTCGCAAGAAACAGTGGTAAAGGGAGTGGTACTAGATGAAAAAGATACTCCTTTTAATGGTGTCTCTGTAGTGGAGATGGGAGCTAAGAATGGTACAATGTCTGATATAGATGGACGGTTTTCAATTTCTGTAAAGAATGTTCAGAAATCTGTATTGAAATTTTCATGTATCGGCTATAAAACAAAGATGGTCGTTGTTAATGGGCATAAATCTTTGACTGTGCATATGCAGGAAGAAGTTACGACTTTAGGAGAGGTCGTTGCAATTGGCTATGGAACTGTGAAGAAAAGGGATTTGACTGGTTCTGTTGCTTCTATTAAAGGAGATGAATTGTTAAAGACGAATCCTGTTAGCGTCAATCAGGCCTTACAAGGAAAGATTGCGGGTGTACAAGTTATGCAATCCGATGGAGCTCCTGGAGCAGGGATCAGTATTCAGATTCGTGGTGCCAACTCTTTTACTACTACTGCAGAACCTTTGTATGTGGTCGACGGTGTGCCATTTAATACAGAACCAGTTCAAAGCGCTGATTTTGCTACTAAACAGCGCAATAATCCTTTAAGTTTTTTAAATCCTCGTGATGTAGAGTCTATTGAAGTATTGAAAGATGCCTCGGCTACGGCAATTTATGGCTCTCGTGGTGCTAATGGTGTTGTCCTTATTACTACTAAACGTGGTAAAATAGGGGAAAAAACTAAAGTCGAATTTAGTGCGAACTACTCCATTACAAATGCTATTAAGAAGATGAAGGTGCTGGACGCCGGTACATACGCTGAATTTAGAAATGAAGAGGCGCGCAATAAATATACATACGATGGCGGTGAATATACTCCGGATAATCTATTACCTTATCCTGTTCCCGGAAGATGGACTTTTAGAACTGTTACCGATCCGGCAACTGGGCATATTATTGCTCGGACTGATAGTACTTATAATGGTAGTCCAGACGATTACAGAACCGGTTATTTTGCTAATGGTAAGGAATGGTGTTTCAATACCAATTGGCAAGATCAAATATTTCATACCGCTTTTACGCAAGATTATAATTTAGGTTTGTCCGGTGGTGACCAGAAAGGTTCTTATACATTTTCAATAGGAGCATTAGATCAGCAAGGTATCATTGTTAATTCTTTCTACAAACGTTATAATATACGTTCGAATATAGAAAGGAAAGTCACCAAATGGTTTCAGTTTGGTAACTTCTTAACCGCATCTAAATCTCAAAACCGTATGACAAGAACGAATTCAGAGACATTTGGTATCATCAACGATGCGATCTCTTTCACTCCAACTAAAGGTATTTACGACCCTGACCATCCTTCCGGCTTTTCGGAGGATTATGGGAATAATCGTTCTAATCCGTATCTTTATGCGCAGACAGCAAAAAATATATTGGAGTCAATTGATTTCTACGATTCCGCTTATGGGCAAATCAATTTCTTCGATTTCTTAAACTTGAAAGAGAGTTTCGGTTATGGATATAGTCAGTCGAAGAGGGATCAGTATTATAATAGATATATTCAAGGTGGTGTAACACCTACGAATGGTTATGCTTCGCAGTCCGATTCATGGTATCAAAGTATGTCTTCAGAAACGACTTTATCTTTCAATAAGAACTTTGGCATTCATCATGTGGACGCTGTGGTTGGTACTACTTATGAAAAAGTCGATTGGGGTGGTAAGTCAATGTCCGGATCTGGTTTTGCTAATGATATTAATGAAGAATATGACATGGGTGCAGCAACCAAGTACGATACTCCTTCTTCTAGTAGAGGTCGCAGTAGTTTGATGTCCTATTTAGCTCGTGTGAACTATATTTTGATGGATAAATATCTATTTACGGCATCATGGCGTCGCGATGGCTCCAGTCGTTTGGCTTTCCATAGATGGTCTGATTTCTATTCAGGTGCGTTTGCCTGGAGATTATCAGAAGAGAGTTTCATTAAGAAACTTAATTTCTTTGATAACCTGAAATTGCGTATCGGTTATGGTGAGACCGGTAATCAAAGTATCAATGCTTATGCAACACGCTCGCAAATGGTGGCATATCCTTACACTTATAATGGAGTGCTCTCTGGTGGATATGCTGAAGATCGTTGGGCGGGCCCTGCTGCTCCAAATTTGAGATGGGAAAATACCAAGCAGTATAATATTGGTTTAGATATGTCGATTTTAAACAATAGAGTGAATTTCATCATTGATTATTATCGTAAAAACACAACAGGTTTATTACAAAACTTATATATATCTCCATCCGGCGGTTTTAAGACTGTTGCTTCCAACTATTCGAACATTAAAAATAGTGGTTTGGAAATTACAGGAAATTTCATTCCTGTCAACAATAAGCATTTTATGTGGAAAATTGATGCTAACATTTCGTTTAATAAGAATAAAATATGTAATCTTCCTGCAGATCAATTCTCTGATGTGTGTTGGGGATTAGAAAGTATGTTTATTCGTCGTAATGGGATGTCCATGGGTACAATATATGGATACAAAGAAGATGGTTACTTCGATAATGAAGCAGAAGTTCGTGCCAATCCTTTATATAAGAATGCTGCAGACAATGTTGTTCGGAGTATGATTGGTCAGGTAAAGTATAAAGATACTGACCATAATGGCACCATCGACAGCCGCGATAAAGTGGTGCTCGGTAATACAAATCCTGATTTTATTTATGGCTTGACCAATACTTTTACTTATAAAGATTTTACATTAAGTTTCTTTATTCAGGGTATTCAGGGAAACGATATATTGAATGCAAACTTAGTCGGTTATGATATGTCTGGCACTAGTAATATGCCTAAGTTCGTTTGGGATAATCGCTGGACGGATACGAATAGAAAAAAGGCTCAATTTCCGCGTGCCGATATTACTTATACCAGAGCATTGAAAGCTTCTGATCGTTTCGTTGAAAATGGCTCTTTCTTACGTATGAAGAATATTACGATGGGATATCGTTTCAACAATCCTATAGAGGGTATTGAAACGGTCAATGTAACGTTCTCTGTGAACAATTTGTTTACTATCACCAAGTATCGTTGGTATGATCCTGATGTGAATGCTTTTGGCAGTGACCCAACGCGTCGTGGTGTTGATATGGATTCTTATCCAAGTGCGAGAACTTTCAATCTTGGTGTACAATTATCTTTCTAACTAATTTGATTTAAAAATTGAAGAAATGAAATCTAATTTTATTAAATATGCCGTAGTCGCTCTTACCGTTTTAACAACTTCTTCTTGTTCTAATTTGTTAGACGAAAAGGTGTACACATTCGTTTCCGGTGATGAATTAGTGTCAAACAAGAGCTATTCAGAACTTGTTTCGGGAGCATATACGGTATTGGCTTATCCCTTTCAATGGGGAAACTATCATACGGTAGTAAACTTTGACACGGATTATCAAACGGGACCTACATGGGCTTTTACAGACATGGGCGCTGGTAATTTTTATGAAAATGGTAGTGTGAATAATTTCTGGATCTATTATTATCAAGCAATTCATAGAGCACAATATCATGCCTCTTTAATTAAGAAGATGGATCTCGCAGAGAAAGTAAAAAATAATGCTGTCGGTGAGCTTGAGTTTTTGACCGCTTGGTCCTATTTCAACTTAGTTCAGTTCTATGGACCACTTCCTTTGTACACTTATAGTATTTCTGAAGGTGCCGATTTTTCTAAACCTCGTTCTTCGGTAAAAGATGTATATGACTATATCATTAGCGAATTGAAAGCTGCTGAAGAACATCTGTATACTCGTCAGGATGCTTCTTATCAGCCTGGTCATCTGTGCCGTGGAGCTGCCCGAGCATTATTGGCAAAGGTGTATTGTACTATTGGATCTGCGTCTATGGCTGCTGGAAGTCAAATATCTGTTATGGGAGGACCTGCATATACCAAAGATGCTGATGGAAATCATGTTAGAGTTCCGTATCCGTCTTGGCAGACATTCTCAAAGGATCAAGTCGCCGGATACGAAGAGTTTGATTCCAAAGAGTATTATAAGTTGGGAATGGAAAAAGCTAAAGAAATGATTGACTCGGGAGAATTTGACCTTTATCCTTCTCAAAAAACACTGTGGGATGTTTCGAGTAAGAATGGAAAGGAGTTTATCTTTACCTTGCAGACATTGGCTGGAAACGATGATTTGAGCAATTATGTGGCTACAGATTATGCGGGTTATTGGTATACTGCAGATGGAGCTACATATCTTTCTGATGGTTATTATGTTCAGAGAGATCATTGGTATCAGACATTTGATGATGGTGACGAGCGAATAACTTGGGGTGTCATTCACAGATATCCACATAGTGAATATCAAGGGAAATTATATTATTGCTACTATCCTGCTAAGGATAGCGTAAAAGTTAGATTGGGATTAGATGGTTATCAACCAACTGATGAACTTAATTATGGTGCAGATGCTTATGGATCAAAATTGATGAAGTTTAGACAGGTTAGTGCGCCTCTCACTGGTAATAGAACAGATTTCAATTTTCCATTTATGCGCTATGCCGAGGTTTTGTTACTCTATGCAGAGGCAGACAATGAAATAAATGGAACTCCATCGCAATATGCTATTCAACAAGTAGAAAAACTGAATGGTCGAAACAATAGTCCTTTAGTTTCGAATGTTAAAATGGGACAAACGCTTATCACGACTAATCAGGAGTATTTTAGATCTTACATACTACAAGAGAGAGCGAAAGAATTTGCGGCTGAAGGTATACGTCGATTCGACTTGTTGCGTTGGGGTATCTACTTGCAAACCATGAATGCAATCAGCCCTATTGACGGATTGGATGAGAATGGCAATGTGAAACGTCGTGAAAAGAAACATTTGTTGTTGCCTCTTCCTGCAGATGAAGTAAATACGAATATTTATATTGATAAAAATAATCCAGGGTGGTAATCTCTTTAAATAGTAATTTGTTATGAAAATAATTAATAGAAATATAATATTTGCGATGTTGGCTTTGATCTTCGTCGCAGTGGCTGTAGCCTGCAGTGATAAAGAATCGGAAGGAGGAATACCGACTTTTAATAAAGTGACGACTATTAGAGATTTGAATTCTACGCTTATGGGTGGAAATATGGGGGATTGGATAGCAATTAGTGGTACGAATATGAACTCTGTAGACTCTGTAATCTTCAATGACGTGAATGTCCTTCCAAAAGACTTCTATTCAGAAGATAGTGCTCTATATGTACAGGTGCCAATTAAAATTCCTATCAAAGTAACCAATAAGGTAGTTTTAAAGTCTCGTGTTGGTGATACTTCTTTTGATTTTAAGGTTGCTGTCCCCGATCTTCAGTTGACAGGTATGTTCAATGAATACACTCAGCCCGGTGATACAATTAAAATTTATGGTAAATTCTTGCAGCTTTATGAAGTAGATAGCTTGAATACTACTGTGAAGTTTGGTGATAAAAGTAGTAATGTTATAAAAGCTACAGATAATTATATCACAGCAAAAGTACCTGTCGGTACTGCTTCTAATGTACAAATATCGGCTCATAATTCAAAGTATAATGTAGATGCTGTATGTCCAGGTCGTTATCGTGATAGTAAATGGGTGATTGCTAATTATGATAATATTGGAGATTTGGGTTCTTCTTTTATTGTTCAAGATCAACACAATAAGAAACAAAGCCCTTTCCCCGTATCGGGTAATTATCTTCGGTTCAAGGCCAATTCAGTTACTTATCCAAGTGGATTAGGATGGCTATACATCACTACGAATGATTATTCTTATACAGTGGATATGATACAGCATCCTGAAAAATATGTTCTGAAATTTGAATTGAACATGGCTAATCCCATTAAGTCGACATCTCTGTTCCTCTATTTTTATTGGGCTGTAAGTCCTGAAGAAATGAGCGGCGAGACTTTCAATGTACAAAACTATGGTGCTTGGCAGACTGTCTCAATTCCATTGGACCGCATCATCCCGCCGAAAACTTACGATGGCTCTTGGGTGGACTATTCATTTAATATCCGTATTCAATGCTATGCTCCAACAGAAAGCGTAGATATGAGTTTTGATAACTTTAGAATATGCGAAAAATAGGTTATAGAGATCAATAATTGCATTAAAGTAGGGAACAGCTATTATATGCAAATCAATATTGTCATGTAATGGCTGTTCTTTTTTAAGTCGTGATGGATGGTGAAAAAAAGAATTTTGGGTTTTGTTATATTAGCCTGCTTTTGGTTTCTGTCTTTTGGTAGGAGTATAACGACATCTCTAATTTGGTTGGACGAATTGGGGCAAAGTGCTTGTTATGTTCAAGATTGGGGTACTCCACAAATGAATAAATCCGTATTGGGAACCCCGCTTAAAGTTAACGGAATCGTTTATAAACACGGAGTGGGTGCCCATTCTATTAGCCGTATGCTTCTTGATTTAAATGGTAAGGCTCTTTCTGTTTCCGGTTTAGCCGGTGCAGACGACAACAATCTTTTTGCAGGGCATCTTCAGTTCAAGATATTGGGTGATAGAAAAATACTTTGGAGAAGTGGAATAATGAAGAAAGGTGATGCTCCGAAGAAATTCAATGTTAGCTTGTCGGGTATTCGCGAAGTCTTATTCTTGGTCGAAGAGTGTGGAGATGGTATCATGTACGATCATGCCGATTGGTTAAATGTAAGATTTATAACAAAAGATAAGATTGTGCCTATTCCTGCTGTCCCAAAAGCTATTCAGAAAGAAAAGTATATTCTCACGCCTGTAGCGAGTGAAAGTCCTTGTATTAACAATCCCTTGGTATATGGTGCACGCAAAGGCAACCCTTTTTTATGGGGAGTAATGGCAACAGGCATTCGCCCCATGACTTTCAGTGCATCCGGTCTACCCGAAGGGCTCGTTATAGATCCGAATAGTGGTTTAATTACCGGAGTTGCTCTTAAAGATGGAAATTATAAGGTTGTTCTGACTGCTACAAATAAAAGAGGGATAGATAAAAAAGCTATCACTATTAAGATTGGTAAAGATATCGCGTTAACTCCTCCTATGGGATGGAATAGTTGGAACTGTTGGGCTCTTGCAGTAGACGATGGTAAAGTGCGCGATGCTGCCCGTGTGATGCATGAAAAGTTATATCACTATGGATGGGACTATGTAAATATTGATGATGGTTGGGAAGCTGCGAATCGAACAGAGCAGGGTGAAATCCTTGCGAATGAGAAGTTCCCTGATTTTAAGGGTCTCACTGACTATATCCACTCTTTAGGATTGAAGTTTGGTATTTATTCTTCTCCCGGTCCAACGACTTGTGGCGGTTATATGGGTAGCTATCAGCATGAGGATATAGATGCAAAGACGTGGGCTTCGCAAGGAGTGGATTATCTCAAATACGACTATTGCGGATATTCGAGTGTGCAGAGAAATTCAGAAGAAAAAACGATTCAAGAACCATACATTACCATGCGTAAAGCTTTGGATAAGGTGAATAGGGATATTGTTTATTGCATAGGCTATGGCGCTCCTAACGTATGGAAGTGGGGAGAAGAAGCTGGAGGCACTCAATGGCGTACCACACGGGATATTACCGATGAGTGGAATGTTGTCACAGCTATTGGTTGTTTTCAAGATGTTTGTGCTAGGTCTAGTGCCCCTGGAAAATACAATGATCCCGACATGCTGGTTGTTGGAACACTTGGTAAGCCTTGGGGGAATATTCATGATTCTTATCTGACAGCTGACGAACAATATTCACATATCTCGTTGTGGTCTATTTTGTCTGCACCTTTGTTAATTGGTTGTGATATGGCAAATATGGATGATTTTACTTTAAATCTGCTTACAAATAATGAAGTTATTGCCGTGGATCAAGATTCTATCGTTTCGCCGGCAAAAAAGATACTGACTCGTGACGGACAAATATGGTATAAAAAGCTATACGATGGTTCGTATGCTGTAGGACTTTTTCAAATAGATCCATATTACATTCTGTGGGATCAAAAGGAAGGAGAAAAGGTTCAGAGAAGCTTGTATGATATTAAAATAGATTTTTCAGTGCTTGGTATCAAAGGAAAGGCTAAAGTTAGAGATTTATGGAGGCAAAAAGATCTTGGAGTTTTTGATGGATGTTATAAAACAAGGGTTCCTTATCATGGTGTCCGATTTGTAAGGGTTACTCAAGCAAAGTGAGTTTTAAACTAAATAAGTATTCAGTTACTCATGTTAAAGTTGTATAATTAAAGGTTGATGTTATATGTTTTTCTTTAGAGGTTGGTTTTTATAAGGCAAAATTGATTATTTTTCAGGATAATTTTGGATTTATTTTATGGTCATGGATAGACGTAAATTTATAAAAACATGCGGATTGGTTTCGACATCATTGCTTTTGAGCAATGATGTTTTGGCTAATCGGATACAGACAACAGAGAAACAACATATTGTTAAGCCAATCACAGGATCTTGGTTTGAATTTCTTCATGGTTCCGATGCCGAGGGTAAGTATTGGAATGCAGTTTTGCCCGGATTCACAGAGATGCAATGGCGTGCCAAGATTAGAGAAATGAGTGATATGGGTATGCGGTATCTTGTTCTGATGGCGGTGGCAAATAATGGAAAGACATTTTATCCTTCAACGCTGCAACCTCAGTACAATTATGTATGTAATGATCCTCTGGAGGCTGTACTATCCGAAGCCGATCTTTGTGGCATTAAATTTTTTGTCAGCAACGATTTTTGGGGCAATAGTGACGATACATACAAGATGATGACCGATAAGGATATTGCTGCTTTGCGCGAAAAGGCAATGGTAGAGATCGTTGAGAAATACGGTCATCATAGCAGCTTTTATGGGTGGTACTATCCCAATGAATCGGGCTTATGGAATACGATCGATGATTTAACGCTTAACTATGTGAATAATTGCAGTAGAATTGCCCGTCAATTAATGCCTAAGTGTGTCAATTTAATTGCTCCTTATGGCACTAAGTCTGTTCGTGCTGATGATGAATACGTTAGAAAGCTTGAACAATTGGATATTGATATTATAGCTTATCAGGACGAAGTTGGTGTTAAGAAAACCAGAGCTGGATATGCCGGTAAGTATTTCGAGGCATTATGTTCGGCGCATAAAAAGGCTGGAAGAGCAAAAATATGGGCTGATATGGAGATATTCGGATTTGAAGGAGGCGTTTATAAGAGTGCATTGATACCTGCCAATTTTAATCGCATTCAGAAGCAAATCGAAGATATTTCTCCATTTGTAGACAATATATTAATATATCAATATCTCGGTTTGATGAATAAACCTGGGTCTGTGGCTTTTGCCGGGCATCCCGATTCGACAAACTTATATGAAGCTTATGATCATTGGTATAAACAAGGACTTAAAAATAGGTTATGGTAAAACTACAGACTAAAATATTGTTGTTCGTCTTTTTATTGTCCGTACCCATAACCATGAACGCTCAATATCGTTGGAGAAATGTTTTGATTGCTGATTCTTTGTCTCCTCAAAATGATATTAGCGCTATTGTATTTGCTAAAAACGGTGGCATGTGGGCTGGTACATGGAAAGGGATATACAAGTTTGTTGATGGTAAGTGGATTTCGGATGGACTTGAGAATCATTATATTCAAACTCTTATTATTGACCGCAATGATAATCTATTAGCGGGTACATGGGGGACTGGACTATTTATAAAAAATACCTCAGGTAACTCATGGAATGTTTTAAACAATATGGTTTCTAAAGTGAACTGTATTTACGTAGACAAAAAAGATGAACTATGGATAGGCGATTGTTATAAAGGACTACTTCTTTTGAATGGTAAAACACATACCAAACAAGAGGTTAATAACCTTAGTATTGGTGATAGTACTGTTACTTCGGTTGTATCCGATTTAGATAACAACGTTTGGATTGCTACTTACCATGGCGTGAGTGTATATCATTGCAACGTGGGTTCGAAAACGTTCAATACTTCTAATAGTATCTTGCCTACAAATGATATATATACTCTTTATGCCGATTCTAAGAAAAGAGTGTGGATAGGAACAATGAATGGTTTGGTGTGCTATTATCGCCAGAAATGGGTGCTTTATAATACGAATAATGCTTCTCTTTCTTCCAACCTCATTTATTGCATTGCTGAGGATCATAAAGGGAATATATGGGTTGGTACCGATAATGGTGTCAACCGCTTTGATGGTAAAAGATGGGTACACTATAATAGAAACAATAGTTCTTTGGTAGATAACCGGGTACAGACGATTGCCACTTTCCGTAATTGTATTTATCTGGGAACTAGTCAAGGAATATCAGAATTATACGAGAATTAATACTTAAAAATAAAAATATGAAGAAATATTTATTGTTACTTTTATGCTGCTTGTATGGATTATCCTTACAGGCTCAAACGCCTAAACTGAGATTCCATAATGGGAAGTTTAAAATTTTACAACTTACAGATTTACATTGGATAGAAGACGATACATATCGTTCTCGTGACGATAGTACTTATCATTTAATACAAAATATGCTTCAGGTAGAGCATCCCGACCTTGTTATTCTAACCGGCGATATTGTTGTTTCCAGGAATGCGTTAGTGGCGTGGAAAAAAATAACGGATCTTTTTGTAAACGAGAAAACTTATTTTGCTGTTACATTCGGGAACCATGATGAAGAGACCGATGTAAATAATGCTCAAGTATTGAGTTTCCTTCGTACCGTACCTTACAATTTAACTTATGACGCGGAGAAATTAAGCGGCTCAGGGAATTGTACACTTCCTATTTATTCTTCAAATGGAGATGCTGAAAAATGGATGTTGTATTTGTTCGATTCGCACAATTTAGTCAAAGATTACGCACTTGGATATTATGATTGGATACACCACGATCAGATAGATTGGTATAGAAGGACAAGTAATGAGGTGACGGCACGCAATGGACGAAAGTTGCCTTCGTTGGCGTTCTTTCATATTCCGTTGCCGGAGTATAGTTCCGTATTGTCCTATTGTGCACCAGTTGGTACGAAGGGGGAAGATGTGTGTCCGCCTTCCATCAATAGTGGACTTTGTGCTGCATTCCTAGAGCAAAAGGATGTGATCGGTACATTTGCCGGACACGATCACAACGATGATTATTTAGTTGATTTTAATGGTTATTTTACATTGGCTTATGGCCGCAAAACCGGTTATCCGGCAGCTTATAAAGAAATATTGGATAGGGGAGGTCGTGTTATCAACTTGCGTGAGAATGAGGCTGTCTTTGATACTTATATCCTCGACTTAAAAGGAGTGCATGATAGATATTCCTTTGAGCAAAAGAATAAGGGTACTGATATTCCACAGTTCAATGGTTCGTTTATTCAACGTGAGTTGGTTGCTCATTGGGACAGTAATCGTTGGGATATGGAAATGAAAATGTTGAAGGAGGCTGGCATGAAGTATTTAATTTATGCTCCTGCCCTAGAAACTGATGAGAAAAAGACTTTCGCCTGCTATCCTACGTCTTTATGCAAGAATTATGATAAGACTTTAGAAAAATGTCTTGCCAGTGCTCAGAAAAATGGCATTAAGATATTCATAGGATTAAACTTCAACGAGAGATGGTGGAAGGTAGATTATAGTGCCGATTGGCTGATTGATCAAATGAAGATTGGAAATAAGGTTGCGGATGAACTGGTTGCTTTATACAAAAAGAAATATCCAGATGCCATGTATGGCTGGTACTGGGTATGGGAAGTAGATAATGTAGCATGCAAAACACCCGAACGTCAAGCTGTTCTTGCTCAGGTGTTGAATACGAACTTGGATCATCTCACGAAGATTGCTCCTGATATGCCTTTGCTGTTGTCTCCTTTCATGAATGAGAAACTAGGTACTTCTGATGAGTGTGGGAAGCTTTGGCAAAATGTATTTGCTCAAACTCATTTCAGAAACAATGATATATTTGCTCCTCAAGATTGCATTGGAGCCGGCGGATTGACTTTGGAACATTTGGAAGATTGGTTTTATAAGTTGAAGATGGCTGTCAATACTAAACCGGGGCTTAAGTTCTGGAGTAATGTAGAAACTTTCGATCATCGTTTCTGGACAAGTGCTCCTTTATCCAGAGTCAAACAACAGTTGGAAACAACGAATCGCTATGTCAGTAACTTTATCTGTTTTGCTTATAGTCATTATGATAGTCCGTACGTAGTGAGCAATACATATCATAAGGCGTATTTGGATTATTGCAAAGACGGAGTCCTACCTCAATGCGATGCTCCTCAGGCTGTTCAGAATGTGTCTGCTCAGAAAACAGAGCAAGGCGTACTTGTTAAGTGGACAGCCGAAAAAGACAATCATATTGCCGGTTTCTCCATTTATTACAATGGAGCACTGTTGATGAGAGTTGGAGTGAAAGCAAATGAAATCCCCACGGAGTATCTTCATAAAACTACCGACACTGCGATAGGACAATATGAAGTTGCCGCTTATGATGCGATAGGCAATGAATCTCAAAAGGTTGAAGCAAAAAACTAAGAATATGTTTAGCAAGTATTTATATTCATTATTATTGATAGGTTGGTTTGTTACCATACCTACTTTTGCAACTGGTGATAAGATACAGCCTATCAAAGGCACATTTATTAATCTGGCATATCAGGATGTACGCAATAAGTATATGGATCCTCAGTATTTCGATAATACCGATCCCGATATGTGGAAAGCGAAGGTTAGAGAGTTGCATGATATGGGCATGGAATATCTCGTATTTATGGCTATAGCCAATGAAGGGCAGTCTTATTATCCCTCTAAAATAATGCCATGGATATACGATAAAAAGCGCGAAAGTCCGGTAGATGCTATTATGGATGAAGCCGACCGCCTTAAGATGAAGGTCTTTATGAGTATCGGGTGGGCACAAAATCAGGACGATGATCTTCGGAAGCCCGAGATTAAACAGCGCCAGTTGGATATCATGAAAGAAGTGGCTTCTATTTATGGGCATCGTCCTTCTTTTTATGGTTGGTATCTGCCGGTCGAAGATTGTCTTTGTCCTGTCTTTGCCGACCATGCCGTGAAAGCTGTCAATGAACTAAGCGAACGTGCCCGCACATTGACTCCCGCTAAAAAGATTATGATTTCTCCCTATGGCATTTATGAGTCTGCTTTCGAAGACCCTGCATTCGAAAAACAATTGGCTAAACTCAAAGTAGATATCATTGCTTATCAAGACGAGGTTGGGTGCGTCAGAGAACCCTTCCCCATACCCAATCTAAAGAAACATTGGAAGTTGTTGAGAGATATTCACCAAAGATTGCATATAGAGTTGTGGGCCAATTGTGAATCATTTACTTGGGAAGGGGCAACCAACGACAGAACTTCGGCACTGATACCTGCCGCTTTTCCACGGTTGTTGTCTCAACTTGCTATTGCTTCTCAGGCTCCGGTCGACAATATCATTTCGTTCAGTGTTTGTGGTATCATAGATTCGCCCAATACAAACTATCACTTGGGGCAACCTGTGTGGTCGCAAAAAGTATATAACGATTATGTAGCGTGGAAGAAGGGTGATGAATATTGGTCGCTTTTTGAAGCTAGTTTGATGGGGAGGCTCAAGAATGCGGCAGATACTTCAATGTCTTCAGATAAAGAGTTGTTTGATGGTCAGCTTGCCGAAGAAAACATGAACGACGTACGTTGGGTCAAGTTTGATAAAGGTTACCATGAAATAATTGTCGATATGAAACATCAAAAGGATATTCAAAAGATATTTATGAGATTGCTGAATTATCATCCGGGTAATATCGGAATGCCACTCAAGGTCTATTTATATCTTTCGGATCAAGGGGATTCGTATAGTTTGGCTGCTGTCAAAGATGCTCCATACTTTCCCAATACTAATCATGATGCATGGATTGATGGCATCTTTATCAATCAAGTCAACAAGAATGCTAGATACCTTAAAATTGCTTTTAATGCACCTCAACCGGTATATATAGACGAGATATACATAAATCCGTCTTGCGAAAAATAAAAAGATAGATAAACAACGGAATTAATGAATAGCAGTTATATGAAAAATAAATTTTTAGAAGAAATCGAAGAACAGCCACAGGCCTTACACAATACCATATCGTATTATAAAGACGGTGAAGGAAGCAATATATTGAGTCATGTTTCGGATTTGTGGCATTCCGGTAAATACGATAAAATGATATTGACCGGAATGGGGAGCTCTTATTTTATATCGCAATCTACTGCCTCTATGCTGGCAGCTCAAGGGGTGCCGGCATTTGCTCTTAGTGCAAGCGAACTGTTGCATTATCAACTCCCTATTGTTCGGCCAAATACATTGTTGGTTTGCATATCCCAATCGGGAGAAAGCTACGAGGTGGTGCAGTTGATACAACAGCTGCCTGCCGGTATTACTATGGTAGCTATCTGCAATGAAAAAGAAAGTTCTTTGGCTGCTCGGGCCGATTATACCTTGTTGTCGGTTGCTGGAAAGGAATTGATGACTTCAACGAAGACTTTTACTTCGTCTATGTTGGTGGCTTGTTTATTGGTCCATGCCATTATTGGCGATCAGATCCAAACCCTGATCAGCTCACTACCCGATGCTACTTCTCGTATCTTGGAAGAAAGTGATGTGTTGATGGAAAATGTGAGACCATTCTTTGAAGACTGTCAATCGTTATTATTTATTGGACGTGGAACAGATATTGCCGTTGCTCTACAGAGTGCTTTGATGTTTATGGAGGCAACAAATACTTTCGCGTCGGCAATGTTGGGAGGCGAATTTCGTCATGGCCCGTTAGAAATGGTTGCGAAGAACTTTCGTGGCGTGATTTTCTCTAATTCTCATACCGAAACATATCCCGCTATGGTTCGCTTAGTAGATAATATATTGAAATTCGATGGGAAAGTGATCTTTGTGACAGACAAGAAAACCGGTATTCGGCACGACAATCTGTTCGAAATAGAAATAAAGGGCGAAGATCCGGATATGTGGAGCATACTGTCCGTTATTCCTATTCAGATGATGGTGATTGATTGGGCTAAAATAAAAGGAATGACGCCTGGAGAGTTTTCACATGGAGGCAAAGTAACTGTTATCGAATAAAATGGAGAAGCAAAGAATAGCAATAGGGGTCGATATAGGAGGAACAAGTATTCGTGTCGGTATTGTCGGGGCAGATGGCGTTCCCATTGGTATTATTAAAAGTATTCCGACTAATGCGCAATGCTCGCCCAC
The DNA here is from genome assembly GCA_963676865.2 of uncultured Bacteroides sp. Taxonomy (GTDB): domain Bacteria; phylum Bacteroidota; class Bacteroidia; order Bacteroidales; family Bacteroidaceae; genus JAAYUD01. The sequence continues at coordinate 1,971,061 of CAXXSS010000001.1, forward strand.
TAAGATCGTAAATAACTTTGTGCGCCTTTTGGGAGAAGTTTGGGAAGAGGCTCAAGTCTACGATGTCCAAGGCATTGGCATCGGATGCACGGGGCCTATAGACAATGAAAGAGGAATAATTCTTGATGTGGCCAATTTGCCTACACTCAAGAACTATCCGCTGAAAGACAGGTTGCTCAAAGATTTTAAGACGAACATTGTTTTTGATAATGATGCCAACGATTATATTTTGGGTGAGGCTGTTTATGGAGCGGGGCAGAATGCTTCTTCTGTGCTTGGATTTACATTGGGCACCGGACTAGGATGTGCCTTTGTCGATTCCGGTAAAATAAAACAAGGCACTACGGGTTGTTTTGGCGAAATATGGACTTCTCCCTATAAAGATGGTATTATTGAAGATTATGTATCTGGGAAAGCAATTTCCAAATCTTACAATCAGTTGGTTGGAAAAGTGTGCTCGGCTACCGAAGTGGCCGAATTGGGGCGCAAAGGAAACCGCAGGGCTGTAGAAACGTGGAATATGTTTGCCGCCGATCTGGCTTATGTGCTTTCTTGGACGGTTAATATGACAGATCCCGCAGTCGTTGTGTTGGGAGGTTCGCTGGTTAAGTCGGCCGATCTGTTTTTAGAGAAGACTGACAAGTTGTTTCGTCAGTATATCAGTTCGCCATTGGTCAATACGGTACTGTTGAAGACAGCTTTGCTAGGCGACTACGCCGGTGTAATCGGAGCTGCTCTTTCAGTTATAAATTCCACCGAAGAATGAGAAAGACGATTATTGCAATATTGGCGCTATTGGGATGTTATACCGTCGCTTGCGCACAAGAAAAGACATTGACGCATTGGCAGATCAAGAACTCGTCCGAGGTCGAGGCTTCTGATGATAAAGTGTCCGACACTTCGTATCTACCTCACAATTGGTACAAGACTACGGTTCCCTCTACCGTGTTGAATGCGTTAATAAAGAATGGAGTTTATCCCGATCCGCGTGTGGGGATGAACAATTACCTCATTCCTGACGTTTCGGACGAATTCAACCAAAAAATGGGTCTGAGCAAGTACAACTATCTTAAGAATGGGCGTAATCCATGGCAAGATCCTTATTGGTATCGCACGGTAGTCGATGTGCCCCGTTCGTATAAAGGCAAAAAACTGTGGCTCAAATTGTATGGAATCAATTACCGTGCAGATGTTTGGGTCAATGGGCATCTGGTGGCAGATAAGAATAGTATATATGGCATGTTTCGCCGCTTCAAGTTGGATATTACTCGTTATGTTGTATCGGGCGCGCACAATTGTATTGCGCTCAAGGTATATCAGGTAGATCATCCGGGTGTTCCTACTCCCGGCACTCAATTCAAAGTCTTTGGTCCTACACGAGGGCACGCCACGGATATCTTCAAAGACGAGACGCTGAAAATGTCCGGAGGGTGGGATTGTGCACCGGTAGTGCGCGACCGCAATATGGGCGTTTATCAGAAAGTAGCGATAGAGGCTACCGGTGATGCATTATTGGAGAATCCGTTTGTGGTGACTACATTGCCCAACGGAGATACCTCGTTGGCAGATGTAAAGGTAAGGGTTGATGTCCGAAATGTTTCGGATAAGGCTATTGACGGAAAACTTCGGGTATCTATCAATCTGCTCAATCAGGTACAATTCCCTTCGTATACAAAAACGATGGAAGGGCGCATGCGTCCAATCACATTGTCTCAAAATATATCCTTAGCCCCTCAGTCTCACCAAGTCATCGAATTCTCGTCGGCCGATTATCCGCAATTAAGAATACAGAAACCATATCTATGGTATCCGAATGGTTATGGGCAGCAATATTTGCATCATTTGAAACTGCAACTGTTGGCAAAAGGAGGAATATCTGATGAGAAAGAACTCGACTTCGGCCTCAGAGAGGTGAAGAAAGAACTCAAGTACATCGGAAAAGAGGCCGGATTGGTCTATTATGTCAATGGTCGAAAAGTGTTTTGTAAGGGCGGATGGATACAACCCGATATGTTGTTGGACGATTCAGAGAAACGGATTTACGACCAGATGCGTCTCATTGCCGACGCCAACGTCAACTTGATAGGTAGCGAAGATATGCCTTCGCCCGATGATGCTTGGTTGGAAAGTTGCGATAAGTATGGCATCATGGTATGGCACGTGTTTTTGCAATGTTGGCGCATGTATCCGGGTACGGAAACCGAACATTATCCGCTAGATCACGATTTGGCGGTACGCGGTGTCGAAGATGTGGTGTTGAGGTATCGCAATCATCCTTCCATTATCTCGTGGTTCGGTGTCAATGAGGTTGTTCCCGACGAGCAACTTTATCGGGCAATGAAACAGAAGGTGAATCAATTGGACACCACCCGCCCCTATATTCCTACTACAAGCATCAGTTGGGATGTGGAGAAGCAAACGCCCTATATGCTCGAAGATACGCCTACCGGTACTACAGACGACGGCGCTCCTGATTATGGATGGGCTCCGTCAAATTACTTCTTCGATAAAGTCAGAGAAGTGCATCTACAGATGTTCAGAAATGAACTGGGTATGCCTTCAATGCCTTTATACGCGAGTTTGAAGAAGTTTATACCTACTACCGCCGATCATAAAGACATAGACAAACCTTATTTCCCACTTGATAGTATATGGGCAGAACATGGGGCATGGGATGTAGATAACTATTGCTATCGCGCTTACGATAACGCTATCCGAACGATGTTTGGCGATCCTAAAGATGCCGAGCAGTACTCGCAATGGGCTCAATATCTCAATGCCGACGGTTATAGAGCTATGTTCGAAGCCGCCAATCATCGCATGTGGGATATTACGTCGGGCGTAATGATATGGAAACTTAATTCTTGTTGGCCGGATGTGGGGTGGCAAATTTACGATTGGTATTTGAACCCCAACGCTGCATATTATTTTGCAAAGAAGGCAATGGAACCCATTCATGTGCAGCTGAATGCAAACGACTTTAAACTATCTGTCGTCAATGCCACACTAAATCCTTTGCGGAACGTTGAACTTACTGCCAAGGTCGTAGATAAGAATCTGAATGTGGTTTGGCAGTACGCTACCAAAATAGATTCCGTTGAGGCCAATAGTTATAAAGAAATGGTAGCTGTGCCGCAACAAGGGATGTATACCGATCCTTATTTTGTGAAATTGGAATTGAAAGATGCTGAAGGAAAATTGTTATCCGATAATTTATATTGGTTTTACTCTCAGCATATCGATCTGGTAGGTTTGACCGCCTTTAAAAGTCCTCAGCTGAAAACAGGTATCTCTGTGACGAAAAAGGACGGAGAATATATCTGCGACATTCAGCTTGAGAACAACACGCAGCAATTGTCCTTTTTCAATCAGCTGGCATTATTGGATGGAAAAGGAAATGAACTTCATCCTGTCTTTTGGAGTGATAACTTCGTGACGCTATTCCCTGGCGAGAAAAAGCAAATCAGAGCTTATGTGGCAACTTGCGATGCGGGCGTAGCAACCCCTCAATTGGAAATAAATAATTACGGGGCGAAATAGAAGTCTCTTCAATTCATACTTTGCGTGTAATGAATAAGTTAGCATAATACTTATTCATTACACGCAAGTTCTTTTATTTACTAAAGCAACATACATGGTTAACATCCGTTAGTTTTGATTTCTACATAAGTATGTTTCTCTCAAAACTATTATTAGTATTTACCGTCTCACAGCTGTGAGACAAGTGTCTCACTTGTGTGCGACAGGTGTATCACACGTGTGAGACGACTGTATCACAACCGTGAGACGCAAATAACTAACGGATGTAAATAGCATATGTATCTTTAGTTATGGCCACTTCATCAGTATGTTTTCAATGAGACATACTTTAGTTATTTTAGTGTCATCTGCTTCTGCATAAATGGATGTATAGATACTCCTTGTGCCAGATGCTGAGAATGAGTTGGCTAGATGGAAATAGCTATGACAAGAGAGTTGGCATGAATTTTCGATAGATGTTTGTGAAAATCTTACGCGAATTTAAAATTATTATTACTACTTTTGTTGAAACAAACAAGGTCTTTTCTAAAATCAATTTTTTTTATAATGTACATTTCTCCAGAGAGGTGTATAGCCTGTGTTTATTTTACTAATTAAAATCTGATTAATGATGAAAAGAAATTTATTTTTCGGCCTCTTTTTGATGCTATTCGTGTTGGCATATCCTGCCAAACCTGTATTGAAGTTTTGTGGGAAAACATTTAAAATAGTTCAGTTCACTGACATACATTGGATGACGGGCGATAAGAATTCGCAAAAAAATGATAGTACTTTTAGAGTAATAAACGAAGTACTCGATAAAGAAAAACCTGATTTCGTAGTTTACACAGGCGATGTCGTTGTCTCGGAGAATGCCTATAAGGGCTGGGATGAATGTTTAGCTCCGGTTATTCTTCGCAAAATACCTTATGCCGTTACATTTGGCAATCACGATGCCCAGCATGGAATCTCAGAACGTACTATCTTTAATTATTTAATAAAGAAGCCATACAACCTTACAACTAACGCCGGCCATGGTGTAGATGGCTATGGGAATTGTGTTATACCTATATATTCTTCCAAAACGCGCAACACCTGGAATCTTTTCTTGTTTGATTCTCATTCGGATATTCATGATTCGATATTGGGAGAGTATGATTGGATTAAAGAAAACCAAGTAGCATGGTATGTCAGAGAAAGTACTCATATTAAAGCTGTCAATAAGCGTATTATTCCGGCTCTGGCTTTCTTTCATATTCCTTTGCCCGAATTTGAATATGTTCGTACTCGTCCTACTACGATGGGGCACAAGAATGAAGAAGTTTGCTCTCCCATTATAAATACCGGATTGTTTTACCAATTTTGGAAGCAGAGAGATGTCAAAGCCATTTTTGTAGGACATGACCACGAAAATGATTTTGTTGCTCCACTTGCCGGTATTCAATTATGTTATGGTCGCAAAACAGGCTATCTCTCGTATGGAAAATATCCAAAAGGTGCAAGGATTATCGTATTAAAAGAGGATGGTACCATGGATACATACATAAGAACACTACAAGGCATTTGTAAACCATAGCTGAAATACGTCACTATATCTAAACCTTGATGAAATAGCTTTATTGAGGCAGATATTTCTTTCGGTGTCAATGTCAACAAATTTTTTATTCTTGTTTATCTATTTTCTTCCCAAATAGTTCTGCTTTTATTCCGTTCCCGAAGGTTTTAGCATAACGGAGTCTGTCGGTGCCGGTTTTCCGAGTACGGGCATTCTTTGTGAGTTCCAATAGATTCTCTGTAGTCTGATACTATTCACTATGCTTCCTTCACGAATCATTGTTCCGCTCTGGCTTTTTGTAACAGTTTTGGCTTGATACAAAATGAACCATTCATCTTTGTCGGGAGAGGGGATAAATGATACGCTTGCCGGTCCAAACAGTCCGTTTCTTTTCGATTGCATGAAAACGGGCTCTTTGCTCTTTGTCCACGATGTTGGATTTAATAAATCGCTGTTGACATCGGCCGATAGCATGCCTTCGCAATTGTAGTTTGTCCAGCAGCCGCTTGCCGAATAGAATATCAGAACTTTCTTTTTATCTCGTGAGAAGAAACATTCAGGATTTTCATTTACATAGATAGGATATGCAGCTCGCATGCCATTTGGGTTGATCCATTGTCTTTCCCATTCGTATTTGGGATAAGAAATCATCACTCGCTTTGAATCAAGCGTCCAAGGGTTTTTCATGGAAGCAATATAGATGCATTGCGTTTCGGCTTCTATTCTCCTCTTTGGCCAGCCGGACCATAGTAAATATTGTTTGCCTTTATTGACAAATGTCGTCGGATGAATTCCCCAATTCCATTCGGAATTGGTTATGATAGCTCCTTTTAAGTGAAATTTCCCTTTCGTCGGATCGGGCGAATCGTTTTCGATGACATATAATTGATGGTTGTCGGTATTACCGTCATCCGCTTCAAAATAGATATACCATTTATGACCTATACGATGTATCTCGGGTGACCATAGATGATACTTGGCAAGCGAATCTTTGGGAGTCCATACGGTTATGGGCTTTGCCTCCGCTACTTTTGTGATGTCTGTAGTCTTCCATATTGCAATTTCATCACCATTCGGCTGTTGCATCGTATAATAGTAATTGCCTTGATAAAACGATGCCTGAGGATAACAGCCCTCGACAAAAAGAGGATTCGTATAGGTAGAACCGCTTTTTTCATGTTTGGTACATGAAGTCAGCAAAATAAATAAAAGGAGTAACACATGTTTATCTATCTTCATAGTTCTATTGTAAGAGGTCTACAAAAGTAAGGCTTCATCCTTAAATATGAAAAGGATGAAGCCTTTTTAACAAACAAAAGTCTGTTAAGTTTCACGGTTGGGTTGATAATGATAAATTACCATTCAATAGCTTGATCTTCGTCAGGTATTTGAGTATTGATATTGCGTTGGAGAGTCAAAGAGCCCTTCACTGTATATGTAAGACCTGAACCTGGTATTGAAGTATAGTCCGTGTATTCGTAATTAACATTGTTGATAATGATATAACGGTGCTTCAAATAGGGGCGAACATCGTCCATCTTGTCTATAATGCGAAACGAAGCCTCTTTGTTGTTTACAAAATTGACATTAGGATTGTCGCATCGAAAAGTAATAGAACCATTGGTCGTTCCGTTGAACGTTGCATAAATCTTATAGTTTTTACGATCTGTGCGGTTTTCATCAATAGTTCCGGCATAGAAGAATACCGTATTTTCATTTACTGCGTAGCCTGTTACGGTACTCGTCACAATAGAACCGTTACCTTCGTCTCCTTTGATGTAGTTCAGCAATGTCGTTCCGGAATAATCTCCCGAAAAGCTATTGAAAGGTATGATTCTGAGTAAGGCTTTTCTATAGTTTTTGCGGGGATTGGACTGATAACCATAAGAAGGATTGTCGACTACGGTAATGGGAAGAACCCACTTCTCCGACATATCAATACCACGGAAGTCGAAAGCGATATTGAGTAGGGCCACGTCTTCGCCAGCTTTTATTAGAGCTGTTTCAGGTAGTGTAGCATACTGGTTCATCTCATGATAGTACAGATCGGTACGGCTTTGATAGCGTGCTTCGTTCAAAATGCTCAGCGTATCGGCGTCGAGAGCGACATGGACTGTGATTTCTTTTTGATTGGTAGTAGAACCGCTTACAATTACGGGTAGATCGTAACTGGAACGGCCTTCACCTATCATATAATTTCCAGTGGTGTCTTTACGACTGTAGGGTACATAAATTTCTGTAACGCCTTGGTTGTTTAGCGGCGAACGGAAGCCAATATATTGGCTGTATTGTTCGTCCTTCCATTCATCATTGCATGAAGTTCCAACTAATATCAATGATAGCAGGGTCATTAAAATATATAACTTTTTCATATCTCTGTCTATGTATTTAAAATCAATCATAAGATGTCCAACCCGGAGTTTGGGTTAAGCGTTTGTTATGCTTCAGCTCACTGTGTTTGATGGGCCAAAAATAGAGTTTGGTAGAGAAAGTCGATGGTAAGTCCGTCTCGGCTACCGGAACATAGAACTGATCTCTATGGGTCATATCCATGATAACGTTACAGCCATATATCTGAAGTGCTTCTTCTACCGGCGCATCTTTCCAGCGGCGCAGGTCATAATAACGTTTGCCTTCTCCCATCAACTCGATCATGCGTTCACGCTTTAAAGCTTTTCGAAGCAAATCTTTGTTAGTGTAGGTCGCGTCAGAATAGTCGCACATACCGGCACGAATGCGTACCGGATTGATTCCTTTCTTCATCTCGGTTGCGTCGCGAGCGATTGTATAAGTTGTACTACCGTCCCACGATGCAATGTTATATGATTTGTCGAGTTCATTCAACGCTTCTGCGTATAGCAACAGTATGTCCGCATAGCGAATAGCGGGTTCTGGCTTCCTGCGGATATTACCGGGAACATCTTCGGGATTGACGAACTTCATGATGCCGATACCTGTACGTAAGTGGAATGGAGAGTTCATGTAACCATCCCCACTACCACGATAGTAGAATGTTTGGCGGTTGCGTTGGGATGTTTCAGGATTGGACAGATAGTTCCATACAGCTCCACTGTAAGCAACAGATGCGTAAAAACGAGGCTCTCTATTGGCATATTGCAAAGAGACGTTGGCGCTTAGTGGGGCATAAAGGCCTGCATCGACATCAGTTTGGGTGGTGAATCCTGTGAGTCGATCCGAACCGTCCCCTCGGCCTATTTCTTTATCTTTACCGGGGCAGTCGGCGCCGTCTTTCATATAGTAGGCGTCGCACATCTTTTGGGTCATACCGTGTGTATTCCAACCACCAAAATCACGAGGCATTTGATGCAAGACCAACGCTTCGATGGCAAAATCACCATCTGTCGTATTATTGACCCTCGAGAAGATTAGTTCCGGATTATCGACAGCCGATACATCACCGTCGAATAGGTTGCGGTAAGATTTGAAAGGATCAATGTCTTTCCAGCCGTTAGGCCAGCTTTTGTCTGAAAATTTGGCATCATACGGTGGTACAATCGTCGGACGGTCTTGAGGACCATTATCTGATGTGCTGAAAGAAGCGTGGTAAAGATCATAAACGCCAAGGTTCATTACATCTTTGCAAGCAGCAGCGGCTTTGGCCCATTTTTCTTCATTGTAATCTTTAGAGAGGAGACGGTTTCCTTGATCGTCGACCAATGCTTTGGCAAAATCATCGTCATTTCCATTAGCTAGGGGACTTGCTGCAAAAATTAGTGCATAGGCCCGAGTTGCCAAAGCTGCTCCTTTTGTGGGACGAGCCACATTGCCGTTATCATTTCTTTTGAGATACTGTAGTTCTGTTGCGGCCTGTACCATTTCAGTACTAATAAAATCTGCTACTTTTTCATACGAACTTCGTGGAGTGGCAATTTCATCGTAGCTCTCCGTGTAATCTATACCCTTGTCAGGCATGATGGGTACCGGACCATATTTTCGAAGTAACAGCCAGTAGAAATAAGCGCGAACGAAACGAGCTTGTCCTTTATAGTCGAGTTTCTCTGTATCGGTCATTTCCTTATTCAAATCGATATTATGAATGAAAACGGAAGCCTGATATATGCCTTTGTAGCAACGCCCCCAGGCTTCGTTGAAGCTGTCCTCATCATATTCTCCTAATTTGAAAGCATTATATGACAATGATCCACTTGTTGTGGGATCATATTTTACATCACGGTCGCCATAATACATATCGTCGGCAAAGCAGTGAGAGCTTGTCGAAATGTCCTTGCTACATACATCGGCACATTGATTCTTTAAAAAGGAATATGCATAAACCAGCCATTCTTCAGTGTGCGCCTTATTGGTAAAGACCGATTCTATTGTCGTACGATCTTTGAAATACTTGTCAGAATCCAAATAGTCGGAGCAGGAAGACAATAAAATTGCTCCAAATACTATTAGTGGCAATATAGAAAATTTCTTTGTCATCGTTTTATGTTTTTTATAAGTTAACATTAACACCTACCGTTATTGTTTTTGCTAATGGATATGATTCGCCTCTCGGATCGGCCGTCTCTGGATCCCAGAATTTAAATTTCGACCATGTAATCAAGTTGGTACCTGATACATAAAAACGAATATTGGTAAAATGAAGTTTATTGGTAATGGATTTTGGTAGCGTATAGCCGATGTCCATGTTCTTCAGACGCAAATAGCGTCCGTTGCGTAACCAATAAGTAGAATTCTGCTGATTGTTATTATTTCCGCCGTAGCTCAAACGAGGATAAGAAGCATTTGGGTTTTCTGTATTGGTGTTGCCCGAAATATCGGCTGATATCCATCGATTATCGGTCATCCCTTTTATGATATTGCCCCAATCGTTCTCGCTGAATGCAAATACGGATTTACCGTAAATAGGGAATGTACACTTACCTGATCCTTGAAAATGGAAGTTAAGGTCGAGTCCTTTCCAAACAATCGAAGCGCCGATACCGTAGATCAAGTTGGGATGAGTAGTAGCGCCGATTGCTGTAATATCACCATTGTCTACAACGCCGTCGCCGTTGACATCTTTGTATTTGATATCCCCGGGTTGTACTATGCCGAATTGTTGTGCCGGGCTATTGCGAATATCATTATAATCTTTGAATAAGCCCAATGCAATTAAACCTTTCTGCTGATCGACACGATAGCCGCGCTGGTATTGGTATGGATAAACGTTGTTTTCCTCATCTTTTGCCAGAACTTCATTCTTGCTATAAGTAATATTGCCACGGATCGTAAGATCGACTTGCCCTAATTTCTCTTTATATGTGAAGTTACCGTCGAATCCCCTTGAGCGTACTGCACCGACATTGGCGCTCGGGTTGCTTTCCAAGCCGGTAATAGCCGGCAGATAATTACGAACCATATAAATACCGGTACGCTTTTCATAGAAATAATCAATTGTTGCTGAAAAACGATCATGGAACAGTGATAAATCCATACCTAAATCGTCTTTGGTAGCTATTTCCCATGTTACATAAGGAGAAGCTACTTGTGTATAGTGTGTACCGGCGAATGAATTGGTATAATCATAAGTCCCCCAGTTGTATCCACCTGCTCCTCCCGAGATAGTATACAAGTATGGAAACCTGTTGCTGTCTCCTAGATTGTCATTACCGACTTTGCCGTGCGAATAGCGGATCTTGAACATATCCATCCATTTGACCTTCTCTTTGATGACTTTCTCTTCCGCAATGTTCCATGCAAGAGAAAAGGCTGGAAAATAACCGAAACGGTGTCCCTTCGCAAAGTTCTCGGATCCGGTATAACCGAAGTTATAATCAAAGAAATAGCGATAATCATAATTGTAGGTAAAGCGTCCTGCGAGTCCTTGATTACGACGTGCTACGCCGTTTTTGATATCGGTTCCGATATCCGTAGTTTGCTTTTGAGAGTCTTGCGTATATCTTACTGTAACGCCAGTATGATGTGCGTTGAAGCCACGTTCCCAGCTCAGAAGCAAATCTACAAATTCATGACGATTGCCCGAACCTCCGCTTGACTGAACCATGTCTTGCGCATTATACATGTGATCCCATACAATACTACCGCTTGCATCGCGTCCATTGGCTTTGTACATATCTGGCCATCTATGGCGGTTAATCCAGTTGTCATTGTTGGTGTCATATCCGAAGCGCCCTACAAAGTGTAATCCTTTTGTGATGAAATCTAACTTTTGTTCCAGCGTCGCATTGGTTTGAATGTTATTGTTCCATGTCTCATTATATCCAGTCTGCGTGGCAGCGACCCATGGGTTCATATTGTTTTCATTTCGTCCTGTCATTGGAATGTATCCGTTGGAATAAACAATCGGAGTGCTGAGTGCATTATATCCGAAGAGTTCTCCCCACACATTATCGTCGCCTAAACCGGGACTGTTGCGCTTTGCCAATGATCCCGATACACCCACACTCAAAAGAGTCGTTTTGGTAATATCAACATCGACATTCATACGGTAATTCCAACGTTTGTAGTTGGCATTGGTATCATAATCTTTCTTTAAGGTATTGTCGGTCTTGTACATACCTTGGTCTTCGGTATAAGCGGTCGAAAGATAGTAACGGGCAGTAGAACCGCCACCGTTGATATTGAGATTGGCACGATAGCTCCAAGCCCCGTCTCTTAACAACAATTTGGACCAGTCCACATTTGGATACAAATCGGGATCTAACCCCAGACGGATGATCTCCAATTCTTCCGGTCGGTAAACGACCCCTCTGTTACGTGTGATATTGGCCTCATTGATTAAATTAGCATACTTCATTCCATCCACAAATTCAGGAGTTATGGTACGGGTGTTGTACGATGTTTCGACCTTGGCACTGATATTCACTTTGCCAGCGTTACCATGTTTGGTAGTAATCAATATTACGCCGTTGGCTCCTTTTGAACCATAGATAGCAGTAGCTGAAGCATCTTTCAATACGGTGAACGACTCAATGTCTTCTATGTTGATTTCGTCGAGATTACTTCGTTCGAATCCGTCAACCAAAATATAAGCACTATTGCTGGCTCCAAAAGTGGAAATACCACGAATCCAGAATTCAGAGGTGTTCTTTCCGGGCTGTCCCGAGGTTTGCATAGCCATAATACCAGCTACATTACCAGCCAAGGCATTAGAAAGATTAGACGTGGAGAAATGCTTCAAGTCGTTGACATTTACATTTGTAACGGCACCTGTTACGGTGAGCTTCTTCTGTGTTCCCATGCCGGTAACTATCACTTCGTCCAAGACTCTGGCATCTGCTTCTTTCATTTTTATATTAACAGTCAGTTGCTCTTTCACCAACACTTCTTGTTTCTCATAGCCAATATAGGTAAATACTAAAGTGTGGTAGGGTTCTATTTTAAGTTTGTAGCGCCCGTTCAAGTCGGTTATAGCACCCATACCCGGCACATCTTTCACTGTCACATTGACGCCAATCAACTTCTCACCCTTTTCGTCTGTAACGATACCACTCACCGAAATTGACTTCTGAGCCAGTATGTTCAGCGAGATGCTCATTAAGGCGACAAACATAATTATATATTTTTTCATATCTTCTGATGTTTATTCATTAAGCTTATTTTTCCATGGATATTGTCCGGATTGTACGCCCTACGGTATCTAAAATATAGAATATCTTATTATCTTCATCATAAGCAAGACCGGTCACGTCGCGGAAACGAGCAACCTGGCGCAGATCTCCGTCATCAGTACCCCATACATTATTATCGGTAACAGCTGAAGAACTTCCACGACCTGCATATGTCGATACGATACCTTCCGGAGTTAATCTTCTTACGCAGAAATTCAAACAGTCACAGAAGTAGAAGTCGTACTGATCGTCTTTTCCGGCTGCAACATAATCGGGATTCTTAACGAATACGCCTTGATAAGGGCGGTTTAGCCGAGCTCCGGCACCTACTCCATCTACCCAACCCGAACTGCGGGCTTGTCCGGCAACAACGTAAGGAGGAGCAAAACGCTTTTCGGCTTCGTTGTAATCGGTACGCAAAATGTAGTTTTGATTAAGCACAACGATATAGGCATATTTTCCCGAAGGATGAATATCTATCTGAAATTCCCAACCGGTGTCTTGGATAGTGTATAATTCGGTGTAATTGCCATCATCAAGGTTTGGCTTCCATTGGCCTCCATTAAGAACGGTATCAAAATACTTATTCATATCTAAACGAAATACTTGACCGCGCTCATAGCTGTTGAAATACAACTCTCCGTTTACCGGATGAATTGAGGCGCCGTTGCACTGCTTGTAAGCTGCCAGTACTTGTACGCTAGAAGAATTGGTAAATGTTCCGTCGGCATTACATTTTACAATGTACGCGCTTGGGCTAGAGCCTGTACCGGAACCGTCGTAGTCGGTAGCCACAATCATGTACTGGCCATTGAGTGTGAAGTCAAGACTCCTAAGACGTTTGTTCCCAAAAGTGGAACGAGAAATAGGTGTAGAGACCACGCGATTAGTAAGATCTATCATTTGAATATCTGCACCATCGTAACTGATGTACAAATGATCTTTGTGTAGGGGATCAAATTTTATAAAACCATCGTTACGGAAACCGGCGCAAGTCTCGAACGTACCGTCTTTCCATCCTTGATCGTCGCGCGAATTACGAAAACCACACAATGTGCCGACCACCATCTTTTTCTCGTAAGAAAATTTTTCGGGTGCTGTTCCTATTTGGATATTCTCATCTTTGCCAACAGATACTTGAATTTCTCCCGAGTAAGCATGCGAAGGTACAAAGCAGTAAAGTGCACTTCCCTTTACACTAATAACTGTAGCTTGTTTGCCTCCGATCATTACTTTCACCAGAGAAGGGTCTACGCCGAAATTGTCCCCATATACAACTAAACGTTGGCCTACGCCTCCTTCTTTGGGAACAAAATCTGAAACCGTCACCGGCTTCGAGGGATCAAAAGTTGCTTCTCCAGACGAATTATCATCGCTCTTGCAGCTAGTGAAGCAAAGCGCGATCAATGCTAATACGACACCATATAGATGATATTTGTTGTGTCGTCTTGCGGAATCATTATTCATTTTCATAATATATTTGATTTTAAAGTGAAATATTAGTGTCTCGTAGCATAATCGGATCATTCCTTTTTTCTGATAATCAGATGATCCTTGGATCTCCTATTTTAATTATTTATCTTAATTACATCAGTTGTTGATGGGCGTACAGAAATAGATTTCGCTCAATCGTTTATGGTGAAGCAAACGAAAAGGGAAATACGTACTAGAAATAAGTAAAGATACGGAAGGTAAACGCAAATTTATCTTCCTGTAAGGTTTGATGCCCGTTGAACTTGACACCAATAGTACTGAAACCTTTAATATGTTTATTCTCATAAATTGTTTTTCACTTGAATTGTTATTACCATTTAAAGTTTTCTCTAATCGATCTCTTCTTTAATGAAATAGAGATGTTCTATTTAGCTTATAGATTCGCATCTATATTTGAATACTGCAAAATAACAATATATCAAAAAGAAAGGAGGATAAAATATATTCAAAAGAGGATAAAATCTAGTCTATTTACATCTCTGATACGCTTTTATTTCGTTTCTTCTTATTATAGTAAGTAGACTTTGCTTAAATTTGTATTTGAAAGAAGTGAAAAACAACAAAAAATTTCTTTTTGTTTTTAACTTTAAAGTCTAAGATATGATTATACGGTTGTCATAAGGTATCACCGAAAAAGAAAAATAAAAAATGAAAGAGAAGAATCAATCTGAACCAAATAAATGCAGATGATGAAAAGACTATATTTTCTTTTCTTGTGTCTCATGTTACTGATAGGCACGAGAACCGTCAATGCATCACCATCTTTCTTCTTCAGAAAATATATGGCGGTGGATGGGTTGTCGCACAATACTGTTTTGTGTGGTTTGCAAGATAGTTATGGCTTTATCTGGTTGGGTACGAGCAATGGTCTTAATTGTTACGACGGAAACAACAATGCGGTGTTCCGTAATATGTTGAACGAAGGTTTCTCTTTCGAAAACAATTCTGTGATTTCTCTTTTTGAGGAAAATAGAAACATTTGGATTGGTGCAAATTATGGTTTGTACGTTTACAATCGCGCGTCCAACAAATTCTCTCGCTTTACCAAAACTACAGGCTATGGAGTTGTTATCAGCTCGGAGGTAAGAAAAGTGATTAAGGCTCGCAATAATATGATATGGATTTCTACCTTAGGGCAAGGGCTGTTCATTTATAATCCGAAAAACGGATCTCTTTATCAAAACAGTGTCCATGCATCTTATATTTGTGATATTTGCCAGGGAGGCGATGGGGTACTTTATGTCTCTTCCATGCAAGGCGAACTTCTGCGTTTCAGTGAAAATGGAAAATATCTGGGCTCATATAGTATTCCGAATTATGCCAGTATTAAAGAAATGAACTGCTTGAAGAATATTAATGGAGAAATATGGATGGGAGCGGGAGGGAGTTTATACAAACTGAATAAGGCGACGAATAAGTTAGATAAATATGATTCGAATACTTATTTCGGTTCCATTCATTGTCTGTTACGCTATTCGCCTCAAGAAATATTGGTGGGAACTGACAAAGGATTGTATTTGTTCAATGTTGTTACAAGACTTTATCAACGCAAGGACGATCCTTCCGATTCTAGAAGTTTGAGCGACCAGGCTGTGAATGCTATGATGTGGGACAAAGAAGGTTCGCTTTGGGTCATGACAAATTTTGGTGGCGTCAATTATATGTCCAAGCAGTCTACGCTATTCCGTTTTTGCTCTCTTGATAGTAATGATAAAAGAGGAAATGTGGTATCGAGAAAAATTGTCAGTTCTTTTTGCGAAACAAAAGGGGGTAATGTCTGGGTCGGTACTCAAAATGGTTTGTATTATTATAATAAATCCACCAAACAGATATCTCCATACAAAGGGGGAGTGTTGAATTACGATATTCGTAGTATTATGCAGAACGGAAATAAATTGTGGTTGGGCACTTATGATAGTGGCATTCGCGTAGTAGATCTGAAGAGCGGAAATATCAAGGCATATACTTATTCTAAGAAAATACCATATACAATATGTAGCAATAACGTTTACAGTATCTACAAAGTTCGGAAAGGGGATATTTATGTGGGGACAAATTGGGGACTCTGTCGGTATGATTCTTTGAGAGACCGGTTTATGCTTATTTCTACGATGAGCTCGATGACTTCTATCGCGGATATGCTGGAAGATGCATCGGGTAATTTATGGGTAGCTACGTCCAACTGTGGCGTTATGTGTTTGAATGCGCATACCGGGAAATGGAAGAATTATGCTTATGAAAAGAACAATCCTCATTCTATTACGAGCAATTCTGTCATCAAGTTGTTTAAAGACTCTAAAAATACAATCTGGCTTGGCACGAATGGTGGAGGTCTTTGTTATTTCGATCCCAAGATTAATGGATTTATCAATTTTGATCCCAACAATACTATTTTGCCAAATAGTGTGATCTATGCCATTGAACAAGATAAAGAAGGTAATTTTTGGATATCCAGTAATGCAGGGCTGACAAAAATTAATCCGGCAATTAAAACAGGCCTTCACCAATATACCGTCGGCAGTGATTTATGGGGAGGATCGTTTAGCCAGCATTCTTCTATATTTACTTCACAGGGCGAGATGCTGTTTGGAAGTATTAACGGATTCTATTCCTTCTTTCCACAGAATCTGATAGAAAAGGGTAGTTTTGCTCCTGTATATATCACAGGAATCAGTTTCCCTTATCTCGAAGATGCAGAGAAAGAAAAAGAAAGATTGCAGTTGGATAAAGCTCTTTATACGGAGCATGAAATAGTTCTACCTTACAAAGATAATAGCTTTTCCATCCATTTTGTTGCTCTCAGATATGGTAACCCGTCAAAAGCTCGTTATTCGTATATGCTGAAAGGAGTGAATGAACAATGGGCGCAAGAAACGGAAAGTAATGTAGCTAGTTATGTAAGTCTTTCGCCCGGTAAATATGAGTTTTTACTGCGCGAAAATAATAGTAAGGGCAAAGAAGCCTCTTTATGGATTATTGTCATGCCTCCTTGGTATAGAAGCAATTTGGCCTATTTTATTTATATCCTTTTAATTCTGACGATTGGCTACTATGTATTCAAGAGCTCGCAGGCCATCATCCGTAAGAAAATACAGAGGCAAATGGAAGAGCATCAATTGAAACAAGAACAAGAAGCATATAAGTCGAAAATTAAATTTTTTGTTAACTTGATGCATGAGATACGCACTCCTCTCAGTCTTATAAGTTTGCCTTTAGAAAGAATGCAGGAAGAAAAACAAAATGCGATAAATGAAAAATATATAGCTGTTATCCATAAGAACTTGGACTATCTATTGGGAGTCACCAATCAATTGCTTGACTTCGAGAAAATAGAAAACGGCGCTTTGACATTGAACTTGGAAGAATATGATATAAAGAGTATACTGAATGGTATTTATAACCAATTTGTCGGTTATGCTCATCTGAAAGGGATAGAATTGAAGTTGGTACTATGTGATCAGGATGTCATCTCTTTAGTCGATAAAGACAAGATTGGCAATATATTGGTCAATTTAATGGGGAATGCCTTGAAATATGCTCATCAAAAGATAGAAATAGAACTTGTATACACTCTATCGAATTATGAAATTAGGGTCTGTGATGATGGCGTTAGTATTCCTGATTCGGAAAAAGAGAAAATATTCGAAACTTTCTATCAGTTGCATGGCGATAAGATTGCAGCCGCTATGGGAACAGGTATCGGGCTTTCGTATGCTAAAGTGTTGGCTGAAGCTCATCATGGCGGTTTGAGGATAGAAGACAATTTGGGCGGTGGTTCTAAGTTCATCCTTTCGCTCCCTATTGAAAAAGGAGAAGTGCAAAATGTGCGATCGATATCATCCGAAGTGACCACCGAGGGGAGCGCACAATCCAACGGAATAGTATTGCAAGAGGGCTTTGAATCTGTTGTCTTATTGGTTGAAGATAATGTGGAATTGCTAGAAATGACGGCTGATTCGTTGCAGCAATGGTATCGTGTGCTAAAGGCTCGTAACGGACGGGAAGCTCTGGAACTGTTGGCCAACGAAGAGATCAATGTAATAGTAAGTGATATAATGATGCCTGAAATGGATGGATTGGAGCTGTGTAATAAAGTCAAATCGGATATAAACTATTCGCATATTCCGGTTATTCTGCTGACTGCGAAAACAACACTTGAATCGAAAGTGGAAGGAATGGAAAACGGGGCGGATGCATATATTGAGAAACCATTTCTGGTACAACAGGTGCGTTTGCAAATAGAAAATCTGTTGAAACTGCGCCATGCTTTCCATCAATTAATGGTTTCGTTTCAGGATAACGGCGATGATAGCTCAATAATGGCTGATTACGGCTTGACACAGAAGGATTGCAAGTTTACTGAAAACTTGCAGGCTTTATTGATCGATCGTTTAGCGGATGAGAACTTCTCGTTGGATACGTTGGCCGAAGAACTTAATATGAGTCGTTCAAGTTTTTATCGAAAGATAAAAGCGTTGTCGGGGATGTCGCCCAACGACTATATGAAATCTGTAAGGATGAATAAGGCGGCAGAACTCATCGGGCTAGGAGAGCGAATTTCGGAAGTTGCTGCACAAGTAGGTTTCTCTTCTTCTTCTTATTTTGCTAAGTGTTTTAAAGCACAATTTGGAGTGCTGCCCAAAGAATTTGCATTTAAAAGGGATGCCGGTAATGGTAGTATAAAGGCATAACCTCCGAAATTGTTTGTGATAGGTAAGATTCGTGTAACAAATTAAAATAAGATAAGATGATGAAACGGAATATCAAGAAACTTATAACTCTGGTTTTGACAGTAACTTTCTTTGCCTCGGCCCAAGCCGCGACATTGAATGGAAAAGGGTATACTCCAAAGGATGCTAACACGGCGATTGACGCATTTCACAAAACGTTTTACAACCCGGAAATGAAGCTATATGCCATCTCTTCCGATATGAAGGGAAGGGCTGCTATCTGGGTGCAAGCCATTTATTGGGATATGGCAATGAATGCTTACAAACGGACCAAAAGTCCTAAATATCTCCAGCAGATAAAAGACATCTATCAAGGGGGGTATGAGCAATACGATAAATACAATTGGAATAATAAGGTAGAATGGTTTATTTACGACGACATGATGTGGTGGATCATTTCTTTGGGGAGAGCCTACCAGCTAACCGGAGAACCCAAATACTTGGCACATGCCGCAGCAGGGTTTTATCATGTTTGGAAAGAAGGTTATGATGCCGAACAGGGAGGTATGTGGTGGAATTTCAAGCATGATGCCAAAATGTCGTGTATCAATTATCCGACAGTTGTCGGTGCGATGACTCTTTTTGAAATAACTCGAGATAGCGATTATCTGCAAAAAGCGGAGAAATTGTATGAATGGTCACGAAAAGTGTTTTTCGATCGTTCGACGGGATGCATTGCAGACAATATGCATTACCATTTTCAACGCCCTAATGGTATGGATATCGATTGGACGGCCCAACTTTATAACCAAGGTACATTTATAGGTTCAGCCACGATGCTCTATAAGGCGACTAAAAACAAATCATATCTAAATGATGCCATCTTGGCGGCAAACTATGTGCGTTATACCATGTGCGATAAGAATGGACTGTTACCATATAAAAATGGTATAGAGCAGGGCATTTATGCAGCTATCTTCGGACAATACATGGTGCGTCTTGTAGAAGATGCCCATCAACCACAATACCTCGAATGGTTGCGCTATAATATCAATACGGCATGGGACAATCGAGATGTGCAGCGAGATATTACGTACAAAAATGCAGCGATCGCTTGTCCGCAAGGATTGATGGAAAGCTATGACGCAAGTGCTTGTCCTGCATTGATGCAACTCATATTGCCATAGGTGTTGAATATATTTCACAGCAAGAAAAAACAGACGTATGTCGTTGGCATAACTAACGGAAGTTATCATGACAACTAACGTTAGTTTCTCCTGCGACATCCGTTAGTTACCGCAGTAACATACGTCTGTTTTTTCTGAGGTATTATTGGCTATAGTATACAAAAAATCAGCCGGAACTTAAAAGCTCCGGCTGGTTATATTTATATCTTATCGCAAGTTGATGCGAAGATTATTACTTAGTCCCTGTTTTCATCTTCTTGATGAGTACGCGGTCCGTCGTTTCTTCTTGGTCCGTGTTCGCCACGAGGTCTGCGTTCTCTTTCGGGAGCCTCAGGCATTCCTTCGGGACGAGGAAGCAATACTTTGCGAGAAAGTTTGAACTTACCGGTCTTTGGATCAACATCGAGTAGTTTTACATCAATATCATCACCTTCTTTAAGACCTGCTTCTTCTACTGTTTCAAGACGTTTCCAATCTATTTCGGAGATGTGGAGCAGACCATCTTTTCCAGGTAGGAATTCAACAAAAGCGCCATAAGGCATGATTGAACGAATTTTACCTCTGTATACTTCTCCAACTTCGGGAACAGCAACGATTCCTTTAATCATCTTGACAGCTTCTTCAATACTCTGTTTGTTGACTGCCGAGATTTCGATCTTACCGGTATTGCCTTCTTCTTCAATAGAGATATTGGCACCGGTCTTTTCTTGAAGACCTTGGATAATCTTACCGCCCGGGCCTATTACAGCTCCAATGAACTCTTTCGGAATGATCAAGTTCTCAATACGTGGTGCGTGATCTTTGAGGTCTGTGTGAGGTTCTGGAATTACTTCGAGAATCTTACCCAGTATGTGTTCACGTCCTTGTTTGGCTTGCATCAATGCTTTTTCCAGAATTTCAAAACTAAGTCCGTCGCATTTGATATCCATCTGTGTAGCTGTCAATCCATTGCAAGTACCTGTTGTCTTGAAGTCCATGTCGCCCAAGTGATCTTCATCACCCATGATGTCAGAGAGAATTGCGTATTTGTCTTCTCCCGGATTCTTGATAAGTCCCATAGCAATACCCGAAACCGGTTTCTTGATAGGAACACCTGCATCCATCAGTGCCATTGTTCCGGCACAAACGGTAGCCATTGAAGAAGAACCGTTTGATTCCAATATATCTGATACAATGCGGACTACATACGGATAATTTTTAGGGAGCATACGTTTCAAAGCCCGGTGAGCTAAGTTTCCGTGTCCTATTTCACGACGGCCTACGCCACGTTGTGATTTAGCTTCACCTGTACAGAAAGGAGGGAAGTTGTAGTGCAACAAGAAACGCTCTTTGCTCTGGTCGAGTACGTTGTCGATTTGTTTTTCGTCGTCTTTGGTACCCAAGGTAACTGACGTCAGCGACTGAGTTTCACCACGGGTGAAAACGGCCGAGCCGTGAGGGCCGGGAAGGTAACCTACTTCGCCCCAGATAGGACGAATCTCGCTTGGAGTACGTCCGTCAAGGCGTTTGCCTTCGTCAAGGATGCAGCGCCGCATAGCATCGCGTTCTACGTCAGAGTAGTAGCGGTCTATCAGGGCATTTTTCTCTGCAAGTTCCTCTTCAGAAAGGTTCTCTTTATTTGCCTCGTTATATTTTTCTTTGAATTCTTCGCGGATAGCACGGAACGCATCTTCTCTTTCGTGCTTGCTTTTGTCACCAGCTTCAACAATTGCATAGCACTTGGAATAGGTGGCGTCGTGAAGTTCTTTGCGAAGATCTTCGTCGTTTATTTCGTCGCTATATTCGCGTTTCTTAGCAGAACCTACTTCTTCGGCCAATTCCATTTGGGCTTTGCACTGAAGTTTGATAGATTCGTGGGCTACTTTCATTGCTTCGAGCAATTCTGCTTCGGAGCATTCGTCCATTTCGCCTTCTACCATCATGATATTGTCGTAAGTAGCACCTACCATAATATCCATATCGGCTTTGGCCAATTGATCGAAAGTGGGATTAACCAAGTATTTACCGTCAACTCGAGCAACACGTACTTCGGAGATAGGTCCTTCGAAAGGAATATCCGATACTGCGAGAGCCGCCGAAGCTGCTAGTCCAGCCAATGCATCCGGTACATCGACACCGTCTGCCGAGAAAAGAATGATATTAACGTATACTTCGCAGTGATAATCTGCTGGGAATAACGGGCGAAGAACACGGTCTACTAGTCGACACGTAAGTATCTCATAGTCGGATGCTCTACCTTCACGTTTGGTAAAACCGCCTGGAAAGCGGCCAAAAGCTGCGAACTTTTCTCTGTACTCTACCTGTAACGGCATGAAATCTGTTCCGGGAACTGCCTCTTTAGCGGCACAAACAGTAGCTAACAACATGGTTTTGCCCAAGGTTAGCATAACAGAACCATCTGCCTGTTTTGCCAATTTTCCCGTCTCGAGTTTGATGGTTCTACCATCACTTAACTCGATTGTTTTAACAATCGGTTTGATCATAAAAAATATTTAATATATTTCGTCTAAAATTGACGCAAAGATACATAATATTCATCCAATTTGGTGTAAATGAGATAAAAAAGTTTGATTAAAATACTTTTTTAAGTAAATGCCTGGGTAAAACTGTTTGAATAAATATGAAAAGCAGTATATTTGCGTTTTAAAATAACAATGACAAATGATGAAAAAGATAATTTGTGCCTCAATAGTCGTGTTGGCTTTATGTGCTTGTAATTCAAAGTCTAAATTTAATATTCAAGGCGAAGTAGCCGGTGCGGACGGAAAGACTATTTATTTTGAATCGTCGGGTTTGGGAAGTATCGTATCACTTGATTCGACTAAATTGAAAAGCGACGGTTCATTTGAATTCAGCGGTAAACGTCCTGAATCTCCTGAATTTTATAGATTGAGAATCGGCGATAAAGTTATCAATCTTTCTATCGATTCTACCGAAACGGTTACTGTCAAGACTCAATATGGTAATTTCTCTACAAATTATTCTGTTCAAGGTTCTGACAATTGTTCGAAAATAAAAGAACTTACGTTGAAACAAATTCAACTGCAAAATACGATCGACTCATTGGCAAAGGCTGTTCAATCCGGAGTGATCACCAACGATATTTACGAAGCCAAAGTCAACGATTTGATGAAGCGCTATAAAGATGATGTGAAATTGAATTATATTTTTGCTCATCCCGACGCTACGTATGCTTACTTTGCTTTGTTTCAGAAGCTGAACAATTATTTGATCTTCGATCCATTGAATAGCAAGGACGACATCAAATGTTTCGGGGCGGTGGCAACTAGTTTGGATATTAAGTACCCTAACTCTGAGCGTTCTAAGAATCTGTATAATATCGTTATAAAGGGAATGAGAAATACTCATGCTCCTCATCAAAAAGTGCTTGAATTGCCCCAAAGCAAGGTTCAGGAGGCTGGCGTTATCGATATTAGTCTAAGAGATCTTCATGGCAATATTCAACGTCTTACTTCGCTCAAAGGCAAGGTTGTACTACTTGATTTTACCGTTTATCAAAGTGCTGTTGCCGCTCCCCATAACCTGAAACTTCGTGAGCTATATAGGAAGTATGCTGCCAGTGGCCTTCAGATATATCAAGTGTCGCTCGATGCGGATGAACATTTTTGGAAGACCTCTGCCGACAATTTGCCTTGGATTTGTGTACGCGATGAGAATGGCGTCAATTCGAGCATTGCCAATCTATATAATGTGAAGAAGATACCGACATTCTTCCTTATCAACCGTAATAATGAGTTGAAGGCAAATAGCAATAATATTAAGAACTTAGAGGCGGCTATCAAAGCTCTGCTTTAAAGTTTTTAGTTCCGAAGGGAATTCGTATCTACTTCTACAAGGTTGACACAAATTGTCTTTGCGTCGTAAAAACGACGTATGCCCCTAAAAAATTTTAGGTCCATACGTTTTCAAAAAAACTTAAGGACGTCACCGAAAAAATTAACATACGACACTTTCGACTCACAATTGTAAGTCAAAAGTGTCGTATGTCGTTTTATGTCACAAGGTATAGAAGTCTGCATCAAAAGCTTTATAATTTATACTCTTTGCCACCTCCGTATGACACCATTACGCACTATGCCACAGCTGGTTAACGATGCACCGTATACAACGCCAGCGAAAAGAGGCTCCAAAATCGCCTTGAGAGCATACTGTAGACACGTTATTTTCGGCGGACCTTATTTAGAATCACTCTAAATGATGGCCTGTGGATATCTGACGGGCCTATTTGTACATAAACGAGTGTGCTCCATTCATTTTGATAAGTGCTTCATTTTCGACAACCGCTTTTCTATTTTATTTGGTAGTCGGTACTAAATATCTTTTTGCTTTCGTAGCATGCACACTTCCATTGACACAGCGATGTGCAGGTTGATAGACGACTATCCTGAACCTGTCTTTCGAAACGTTACGAAGAATGAATAGTTGTCTGTATTCCGATACTTTTTTATCCAGATGGAAGTAGTTTACCACAAAAACAGGAATTTGGCAGGGAGTTCTTGAAAAATGATAAGGACGAATATAAAAGTTTGTCCTTATGAAAATAAATTTTGATACGGACAAAAATAAATTTTCGTCCTTATGAATTTCTCGCTGTCTATCAGCGTGTTGCATTCAATTGCTTATGCTTGTGTCTTTGACTGACTGATGTATAGGGGGTAACAAAGAACGAAAATAGCGGCCTGAAGTACTTCTGGGAGATATTGGGATAAGAAAGTATCGGAAGAGAACGATAAAGATACTAAATGAATGATGTTTTCTGGAAAAAAGAGGGTGAATAACTTGTTGTCGGATAATATAACAAAAAAGAATACCGCCTATTCTTAAGAGAAATGCGGCATTCTTTTTTGATTCTTATTATAGATTTGATAAACGTTTTTAACTCTTAGCTTTGGCCTTCTTGTCAATAGGCGATGACGACTTTTGGGGCTTTTCCACCAATATTCGTGAGTCGACTACGGTGACGCTTTGTTCGGTAGCAAGAAGCGGGTTGATATCCAATTCTTTTATTTCGGTAGCAAAGCGGAGTAGGGTAGATAGGCGAACGATGACTTCGACGTACTTTGCTTCGTTGATGCCTTTTTGTCCTCGAGTACCTTTAATGATCTTGTACGCCCGCAGTGAATGGATCATGGAGTAGGCTTCGGCATACGATAGCGGTGCCAGACCAGAAGAAATGTCTCTTAGTACTTCGACGAAAATGCCACCCAATCCACACAAAACGACGTGTCCGAAACGTTCTTCGTATTTGGCTCCAATGAAAAGTTCGGTTCCTTTTAGCATGGGTTGAATCATGACGGAAGTCGCATCTTTTATTTTCATCATGCGGTCGAACTCAAGTGCCAAGTGCTCTTCGCCGTTGATATTGAGAGATACCCCGCCTACATCACTTTTGTGTACCGGACCTACCACTTTGGCTACCACAGGAAATCCTGTCTTTTTGGCAAAAGCGATAGCATCTTCTTTTTTGTTCGTTACAAATTCCGGAACGGTAGGTATGCCTGCGGCGTGAAGCAGCTCGGTTACTTTCTTCGGTTCGATATAGCCATTGTCGGTAATAGAATCTATTATTTCTCTGATGCGGGGCACGTCTACACCAAATAGTTCAATTTCGGGAGATGCGGGTTCGGGCGTTTGCATAATGCGCGTCAATGCTGTAGCCAATGTCACTTCATCGCTGAAGTTGACGTGTCCTTTCTTTAAGAATTCGGCTACTTCGGGCCCTGCTGTGTGTAGGGAAGGCAGTATGGGGAAAATCGGTTTTTTGCATTCCAATATCTTTGTGTGAAGCACATCGTAAGCCTCGTAGAGCGTTACCAACCCCGGTGTTCCGAATATGACCATAATAGCATCGATGTCTTTAAATTTCTCTTCGCAATAATCAATGGCTATACCTAGTTGTTCGGGTGTTCCTGTAGCCAGTATATCGATAGGATTGCTTACGGAAGCTCCCGGGAATAGTTGTTCTTTGAGTCCTTCGGCAATTTCACCATCAAGCTTTGGTACACTTAGTCCTCCTTTTGATAGTGCGTCTGTCAACATCACACCTGGGCCGCCGGCATGAGTTACGATTGCAAAGTTCTTGCCTTTAAAAGGAGGCAGTGTCAGTATGCAACCTACAGTGGTAAGCTCTTCGCGAGAGAAACAGCGTACGATGCCTGCTTTGCGGAACAATGCTTCGACTGCCGAATCGGAACTGGCAATGGCACCGGTATGCGAAGAGGCTGCACGGCTTCCACTCTCCGAGCTGCCTGCCTTGATGGCTGCGATGCGGCATCCTTTTCGGATAAGCGATGAGGCGTGAAATAATAATTTGTCGGGATCTTTGATGCTTTCGATATATAGCAATTTCACATTCGAGTCTTCTCCATTCTTATAGTTCTCGTCCATGTACTGGAGCACGTCTTCCACTCCTATTTGTTTGCCATTGCCTACGCTCCATACCGAGTTGAATTGCAATCCTTTGATTACTGCCGATTCGAGAATGAATACGGCTGTGGCACCCGAACTAGAGATAAAATCGACACCTTTTGGATTCAAATTTGGAATGGGTTTGGTGAAGACACTGTGATGCCACATATTGATTAATCCTATACAGTTCGGACCGATGAGTGAAGCACCATATTTATTGCAAGTGTCCAATATATGTTCTTCCAATAATAACCCTTCGTGAGTTTCTTCGCCGAAGCCGGCCGAGATAATGATAAATGCTTTCGTGTTTTTGCCCGAGGCAAGTATATCAACCACACCGGTACACATTTTAGCCGGAATAACCAATATGGCCAGATCGGTAGGAGGAATGTCGTTTACGTCGTGAAAAGCTTTGATCCCTTGAATTTCATCTTCTTTGGGATTCACTACACGGAGGGTTCCTTTGTATCCGCCGCTAATTAAATTGCGAACGATCGCACCGCCCGGTTTGTGAACATTATTCGATGCACCTACCACAACGATACTCTTAGGTTGTAATAATTGGGTTGTAATCATAGTATTTACTATCTATTTGTTATTTATGCAAAAGTATAAAACCTTTCGGAGATGGAGAAGTATTTTGTGCATATTTTATCAGAAAGACATAAAAAACTGTAGCTGTACCATTTACGGTACAGCTACAGCCAACAAACTTTTTCCTTATAAAGAATCTAACATTTACTATTTGAATAATTGCTGTGTGAATTGTGCGAGATAAATACGCCAATTCTTCCAAATATGTCCCTCGCCGGTCTCAACGTATGTGAACGGATAATTGTGATCGGTCAGGAATTTCCGAAAATCTGTGTTTGGCTTATAGAGGAAGTCTGCATTACCGATGCCTATCCAATAGAGTTTAGGCTTCTTGGCGAACTGAGTCTTGAGCTTGGTATCCTGATTCTGATAAATCTCGCATGTCGTATTTCCATTGGGCATGATAGCGGCAGAGAACAATCCTACGTAGTCAAACAAATCGGGATATTCTGCCGAAATGAATTTGGAATGAAATCCACCCATTGACAATCCGCATATTGCGCGGCTACTCTTTTGTGCGATAGTACGATAGTGATTGTCGATGTATTTCACGATATCCGGAAATGCCTTTTCGAAAGAGCCTTCCATTGTTTTGGGTAGTTGGGTGGTTGGTTGTTGCAGTCCAAGAGAAGACTCGCCGGGAGCAGCCTCTTGTGCGGCATTCCCATTGGGCATTACTACAATCATGGGTTTTATCTTGCCTTGAGCGATCAGGTTGTCGAGTACTTGCGATGCCCTACCGAGAGCTATCCATGCTTCTTCGTCGCCTCCCATACCGTGAAGTAGGTAAAGTACCGGATAGCGTTGCTTCTGGCTGTCTTCGTATCCTGCTGGAGTATAAACAGTGAGGCGACGCTTCATGCCTAATGTAGGACTGTTGTACCAGGTGCGAGCGACTGTGCCATGAGGTACGTTGTTGACATTATATAAATCGCCGGGTGTACCACCGATAATAAAAATGTTAGTAACGTTTGTCACATCACGGTTCATATACACGTTGCTGGGATCCAATACCCGCACTCCGTCTACGATGAAGCTGTAGCTGTAAAGTTGCGAAGCCAAAGGCGCAGCTGTTGTGAACTCCCAAATACTATCTTTGTTCATCGTTAGGTTTTCAATGCCGGGGGCATCAAATTTGCCGTAGGGAGTATCTACCTTTTGCGTAGGCAGAAAATCGCCTGTGATTTGAACGGTGTTAGCTTTGGGCGCTTTGAGCCTGAAAGTTACGTTGTTGTCACTATGAATGTCGGGTGATTTGATATTGATAACACCCCAGATGGCTTGTTGTGCAAAAGCTGTTGCACAAAAGAATAGTGAAGTCACTAATAGATTAATTCTTTTCATTTTCTTGTTGATACATTATTTTTTATAAAAATTTCTTGATGTAAATTGGAGACAAGTATAGAGTGCCGAATGCCAATATTCCCATTCATGTTCTCCATCTCGCACCCTGAATTCGCAAGGAATATGAGCGTTGCGCATGGCTTGATAGAATTCGATATTGCGATCCAATAGGAAATCATCATCTCCGCAATCGACAAACCAGTTGACACTACGCAGTTCTTGTTTGACTGCTTCTGTAGCATTCAATACATACTTAATGCAACTGTTGTCTCTCACCGATTTGGTAAGAATCCCTACCTTCGTATCGCTAGGAGGATCTTTAGAGGTGTCTTTACTGGGAATATCGACCAATGCACTCATGGCATAGCACGACGAGAACATGTCCGAGTGATGTTGGGCATACACGGCACAACCTCCTCCGCCCATTGATAAGCCGGCTATGGCCCGATGCCTTTTGTCGCCAATAACTCTATAAGTTTGTTCTATATAAGGTATGAATTCTTGATAGAAAAATGTTTCGTATTGCCAACCCGGCATATTGAAATAACCATTCCACGCCCCGGCTTGTATATTGCCTCCTGCGTTAGGACTTACAATGATCATTTCGCAAGCTTCTCCCGATCTCATTAAAATGTCTGCCACATCTTTTACATGTCCACGTAAAAACCAACCGTCTTGTGTATCTGACATGCCATGCAGCAAATAGAGAATAGGATATTTCTTATCGCCATTCACATTGTAACTCTTGGGCAAGTAGATATTAAATTTCCGATAGCAATTTAATGTTTTGCTATAAATGGAATCACAGACAACTTGGCTTTGCGGTACATTGGTCGGTTGTGAAAAACTTCCTATCGAAAGGAAAAGGGTGAATAATACTAACAAAATTCTTTTCATATTCTATTTATTTGATTAATTCACTGTGATTGTCCCAGTGTATTGGGCAAAAACACTTCCACTATCAATGCTAATCGTATAAGTAGTTCCACTTAACGCTACTTTTATTGTTCCGGTGGTCAGATATTTTGCCGTACTTGCTACGTTGTTGTTTACCGAATACCATCTGGAACCCGCATCGTAGCTCCACGACTGGTATTGTCCTAAATATCCGGCCGTAAAGTTTCCTATCGCTTCCGAACCGTTTACCGCCGGTGTGTACGTTGTGGGTGCGAGGGTGGATGACGAACAGATTAAAGAAATGTCTGCATAGTCGCCTGTACCTACTATTGTCGTACTCCAACCATTTGATTGGGCGCTTAGTCCGTCAGTTCCCAAAATTAGTTCTATCGTTGTATAGCTTGCTGCGGGTGTTGCCTTGGCCGTCAATACTTGAGTAAGCTTTTCGGGTTGCGGCTCTATGTAGTTCAATTTGCCGTTGAAGTGTACTCTTATTACTGACTTGTCGGACATCACCAGCACTCCGTCTATTGAATAAACAAGATTGTCTGCTTTGGTTACAGTAATATTGGCATCAGAAATGGTCGCGGTTGAACTGCCATTCGAATAGCTGGTGTTGTCGCTCACAAAGTTGCCTATGACTGCTGTCGATGCAGTTGCCATTGTGTATGTACGGGCCTCGAGATACCACGTATTTGAGCAGCAGAATTGAGCCGTGAAAGCTTCATTGTTTGCGCCGGTGAGCTGCACAGTGAAATAACGCATTGATCCGTCTGTACTCTTTACATCCGATAAAGATTTTACGGTGTTGAGCGTTACATCTTTGGGAATGGGATATTTTCCGGATAAGCCGTCAATGGCATTGTTCTCACAACTACAAAGAAACAATGTAATCATCAGACTGAGACTTATTATTTGAAATATATTTTTCATCGTTTTGCTGTTAATTGGAAATGAATAAATGCATTGTTTTTTAATTTACCAACCGGTATTTTGTACTATGTTGGTATTTAAATTGACTTCGGTCGATGGGAAAGGCAACAAATTGTTGCGTTCTTTGAAACCGTATTTCCCTTCCGAATTGTAACTTTTGTATGTGACGTTACCGTTAGAATCGAGTATCGGGCAGTTGAGGCCTTGTGTTCCCATAAACTTCTCGCCCAATCCCCATCTTATCAAATCTTGGTAGCGTGTGCATTCGAAACAGAGTTCCAATCGTTTTTCATTAATAATATCATCGAGGGTGATTCCTGTTTTTGTTGCTACTTTAGCTCGAGTGCGTACTTCATTCAAGTCTTTATCGGCTGACTGTTGGTCGCCTGCATTGAGATTTGCTTCTGCTGCAAGCAATAAAACTTCGGCATAGCGCATCCAACGTATATTATTGTTGTCGGCAAAACCATATCCGGCGGCAGGAACTTCTCCTTTTTTAACTCTAATCTTCCAAGTGAAATAACCCTCATTGATAATTGTCTTTCCCGAATTGATGGTGTTGCCCAATTTGATCATTTGTGGATATGTTTTCATTGTTTCATTCAGGCGATATCCATCGGTACCCTCTTCGGCAACAAAAGCATCATATAGACTCTTGCGTGGATTACAAAATCCCCATCCCGAAGAATATACGTCCGATGAGATAGTCATACAATCGGTACGCCAGCCTATCATTAGCTGATATATGCTGCTATTATCCCATACATTTGTAGCGTCGTCCACTCTGTTGCTTTCAAAGAGGCTTTCTCTATTGTTTTTATGGTCATAAGCCAGTATATCACTATAATCTCCTTGATATAAACCATAAAGTTCCGAATTGACGACTGCATTGAGTTGTTCGGCAGCTTCTTTGTATTTTTTCTGCCATAGATAAGCTTTGCCTAGCAGTGCTTGAGCAAACTGTTTCGTTACTCTATAATTTGTGTTGTCGTCAATGCTCGATTTTTGTGTCAGATAGTTTGAATTGATGGCTTCCGTCAAGTCTGTATTGACCAGATTCCACAATGCTTCGGGCGATCCGTTGGGTTGATTATATTCAGAAGCTTTTAGTTCGTGATCTACAATTGGCGGAGTACCCCACATGGAAATAAGTTCGAAGTAGGCAAATGCTCGCAATACTTTGGCTTCCGCTCTCATTTGTTTTTGAACATCTGTTCCTTCGGGTATGTGTCCTAAAGCAACATTTGAGGCATAAATAATGCCGTAATACGACTGGAAGACACTTTTCAAGAAGTCTTGTCCTGCGTCAAAAGTATATTCGTTTACTGCTTCGAGTTGGGAGTTGTCTCCACGTCCTCCTCCACCTGCCCAAAAGTCGTCTGATAGCATGTTTTTCAGCATCTTATAGTTGTACTCCATACCACGCAATTTGATATAGATAGTCGTTATAGCCGTTTTTGCTTCAGCGTCGGTCTTATAGTATGTGTCATAAGAGAGAACGCCGTGTTGTTCCATGTTCAAATTATCGCTGCATCCTGTTGAGAAAAATCCCAGCGCGATAAATAATATTAAAGTTATATATTTTGATTTCATTTCCTGCTATTTATTAATCATTGTTTTCATATATTGTCAAAAAGTAATACTTACTCCGCATACAACTTTCTTAGATGTGGGATAACTACCTTTATCAACACCAAGTGCAGAGCCTACTCCTGTAACTTCCGGATCGAATCCTTTATACTTTGTGAAGGTGAAGAAATCTTCCAAAGAACCATATATTCTTAAGTTGCTGATGCATAACTTTTTCAATAGGCTTGCAGGGAGCGAATAGCCTAATTGTATTTGTTTGATTTTAAAGTAAGAACCGTCGTAAACAGAGGCACTCGAAGTAAAGTATTTGGACATATCGTTTGCTCCCGCCCGTGGACGAGTTCCATTGGTATGCGAACTTGTCCAACGATCGGCTGTGAACTCTGTCAGCTTATTGACCATATAATCGGCTCTATCCAAACAACTGTATATATCGTTTCCCTTCGAACCGGTACCAAATACAATGAAGTCTAGTCCTTTCCATGCTGCCGTTAATGTGATGCCATACGTGAAATCGGGTATTCCTTTTCCTATATATGTCTTATCTTTATCTGTAATGGTACCGTCCTTATAAATATCTTCGAATGTCGGATCTCCCGTCTTCTGATCGATACCTGTGAATTTGTATCCATAGAAATACCATGCCGGTTGTCCTTTCTTGAAGCGTGTGATAGCTCCATACGTGTGGAAAGTTGTGCCATCGATAGCATCGAGTGTTTGGTGCAGGTAAGTAACTTTGTTTTTAAGAGTGGCAATGTTGCCTCGAATGCTATAACGAAAATCGCTGATATGATCTTGCCATCCAAGTTCTATTTCTACTCCCTTATTTGTGATATCTCCGGCATTGACTGGAGATGCCGTATTCCCTACGATAGTAGAAGGAGTGATACCTGTGACGATCAGGTCTTTTGTCTTTTTTGTATAGTAATCGAATGACAATGATAACCGATTATTAAAGAAATAGGAATCGAATCCAAGGTCTGTTTGTTCGGATGTCTCCCACTTTAATTGGTCATTTCCGGTTGACGAAGGCAGATAGCCATAGTTATAATTTAAGCCGCTGCCGAAAGGATAGCTTCCTGTAGATGAGATTACGTTGTCGTAAAGATAATTGCCCAATGATGCCGTCGAGCCATTTTGTCCCCAACTTAATCTGAGTTTCAAAGTAGAGAGCCAATCATTCGTGCTTTTCATAAACTTTTCTTCCGACAATACCCAGCCTAGAGAGAATGCGGGGAAGTATCCCCAACGCTTGTCTACCGGTAAAACAGAGTTGTCGGCTGCATCTGCGCGCAATGAGAACTGTGCAAGATATTTGTTTTCGAAATTGTAATTTAGACGACCAAAATAAGATAAGTTCCTCGTATAGATAGGTTCACCTCCACTGAGGGCTTTGGTTGCCGAGCTGGTGGCGTATGCAAAATAGTAAAATAACGGGTCGTCTCTTTTGACGCCGAGATCTGTATCCGAGCCGGTGATAGAGCCGTTGAGGCTGAATGAACGTGTCTCGCTGTAGTGCGTACCAAGCATAGCTGTGATCGTGTGCTTACCCAATGAAAAGGTGTAGTTCGCAAAGTTTTCCCATTGAAAATAGGTTGGCGTTGTTGTCGCAGCATTGACAGACATGAATTTCTGGTGAGAAATAGTGTTTGCCCAGTAATCGTTTGAATAACCATAAGTCTCTGTAGCCGATAGAAGGTATCCTAAACGCGAAGTGACAACCAATCCTTTTATGGGTTTAAAGTTCAGGAATGTAGAACCATTGATATTGAATCCGCGATTGTCCGAAAAGCTTCGGTCGCGCATGATCAACGGGTTGAGGTTCTCGTTAGTAGCAAAGGGCGAAACACCATAATAATTTCCTTTCCCATCCGAAAGTAAAGTGGCGTATGCAGAGCCGCCATTCAATATCGTTTTCATATTGTCGGGCATATCGTTTACCGTATAAGTGGCTTTCGTCAATGGATCGAGCTGCAATACAGATAGCAAAAGACTGTTGTATTCACTGCCTTCACTGATGGTTTGCATCTTATAATATTCTATTTGGTTGTTCGTTCCCAATTCCAACCAGGGCTTGATATTATAGTTGGCATTGACCATTCCGGTGAAGCGCTTGTAGATGTCGTTATTGCCTACTACCATACCATTATTGTCCAAGTAAGTAAGCGAAGTATAGAGTGATCCTTTGTCTCCGCCACTTTGGAAAGTAAGGTTGTGCCGTTGCATTATGGACGATTCGAAAGCCACCTTTGTCCAATCGGTATTGGTCTTTCCGTCCCAGTATTTATAGACACCTGTTTCGGTGAGTTTCCCTGCGTCGACATAATAATCAATGTATTGTTCGGCATTCATCACCTTTGGAACTTTGCTCAAACTCTGTGAAGTGAGTTGAAAGTCGTAGGTTATTTTTCCGTTACCCTTACCTTTTTTGGTTGTAATCAGTACTACGCCATTGCCTGCTCTAGAACCATAGATGGCTGCCGATGCAGCATCTTTCAATACCTCCATAGATTCGATGTCATTCGGATCAATGCCACTGATATCGTTTGCAATACGGCCATCGACAACGAAGAGGGGATCACTACTGCCGTTAGAACTGATGCCGCGGATGCGAATAGTAGGAGAAGAGCCGGGACGTGCCGATGCCGACAATACCTCTACACCAGCCGTTTTGCCCTGTAGCGCTTGACCGGCGGTAGTGATGGTTCGAGCTACCATATCTTCAGATTTCACTTGCGATACCGAGCCCGTAAGCGAACTCCTCTTTTGTACTCCATAACCTACTACGACCACTTCATCGAGAGTCTTGGTGTCTTCGCTCAAAGCAATATTAAAAATAGGAGTGTTAACCACTTTTTGTACAGTCTGATAACCTACATAGGTGAAGATGAGTGTTGCGCCTTTGTTTACTGTCAAGACATAATGGCCATTGATATCGCTCATTATACCGTTAGACGTCCCTTTTTCCATGATGCTGACACCTATTAAAGGGTCTTGCGTTTTCTGATCGACAATGCGTCCGCTTACTTTGAACTTTTGTTGAGCAAAAGCATGGGGGATGCACATTAACATGATAAAGACCAACAGCGTCAGCCTTCTACATTCATAGTGTTTTAAAGATTGTCCCATTTGGCATTTTGAATTTTAGGTTAATGGATAAGGATTCATAGTGTTTTTCTGGCTATGTATTCCTTTTGTTTTAATGATCCAAAATTAGACTTATTTATCTGCATCAGTTTTCCGAAACGTTCAAATGTGTTTCATATCTGTTCTCCGGGTTTGTCAATCTGTTCAAAATATTATCCATTCTATCAAAATGTGCTGAACAACACAATAATTACAATTCGTTTTGGATAGTATGCAAGGGTTATTTCACTATTTTTGTGACTGTCTAACTGCTATTTATTATGAAAATACCACGTTCGTTTCTTTTATTATTCGTTCTATTCGCATTATTTGCTTGCAAAAATGCGAAGCAAGAAACCGAGAGGCCTAAAAACCGCATTGTCTCTACTCAAATATCCAATCAGTTTGTTACTTCCTTTTGTGAGGATCGTTTTGGTCATGTTTGGGTTGGAACGATTAGAGGCGTCAACAAATGCTTGGGCTATCAGTTTCAGCAATATTTCAATTCGGACGATGATAGTTTAAGCATTCCCGACAATCAGGTGAGACGTGTTTTTCGTGATTCTAAAAATAGACTGTGGATTTGTACTTCTGCCGGTGTGTGTTATTATACAGACAAAGATTCTTTCCATCGTGTCCCTATCGAGTGGACCAACAAGAATGCAGTGGGTATTATGGAAGACAGTAAGGGTAGGATATTCATCAATCTTATTCCTTCTATCTTCGTATTTAACGAACGATTGGATAAATTTGAACTTGCCATACCCAATGCAAATGCCGAAAAGAGTTTCTCCAATACTTGTTTTGTCGATCGTAATGATAATATATGGTGTATCGGATTGGGTCATGTCAGCTGTTATCAGCATGAAACTTATAAAGAACTTAAATCGCTGGCTACCGGCGCTTATATCCAAGCTTCTTATATGGATAAGTTGGGGCGTCTGTGGTTTGCATCCAATAATAAATTGTATCTGCTTAATACGCGGACCTTTCAATTTATACCCTTGCCATCCGATCTTACGTCCAATTCTTTGTTCGTTGGCTCTACGGTAAATGGAATGGCCGATTACATTGCCGGCACTTCCATGTTGTTCAGTACTTCCAAGGGGTTGTTCCTTTATGATTATATTCATCATACTGTTGTTCATCAGTCCGATGCTCGGTTCCCGTTTGTGCTTCCTCCTGCGTTTGCGGTCATCTCTATGTATGTAGACTCTCAACAGAATTTATGGCTCGGGTCTACCGACAAGGGACTCATTGTGAAGTATCGTCATAAAAACCGTTTCAACGACAATAGCGCTTTGAGAACAAAGGTGGAAAATAAGTCTATTTTGGGCTTGGCGCCTATAGACAATAGAATTTGGATGTCTACAGCGTTTGATAAGATGTTTGTTTACGATAAGAACAAGACAGTGTCGATAGCCTTAATCTTCCTTTTCTTTACGCGCACAATGATGCTTCAAACTTGTTTGTAGACAGAGAGCATCATCTTTGGATTGCCGAGTTTTTTAATGGAGGATTGCATAAGTGTAGTGTTGATGGCGCACATGTTCGTCTCATAAAATCATATCGTTTTCCTGCCGCTATCTTTTCGATGGTGCAAGATAAGAGGGGCGTTATTTATGCCGGAGGTTATACTCCTTCTATCTTTATTCTCCACCCCGGTGATAAGAGTTTCAGTGCTATGCCTCTATGTGCGAATAAATTCTCGTTTTGTACTTCCATCATTCCTCTCGAAGATGGAAAATTGGCTATCTTCTCCTTCGATAATGATATTCGGATATACGATCCTATTTCGAAACATTCTCGCTTTATTCCGTTCAGGAAGTATGCCAAGCATAGTAAGATGATTCCAAATTGTACGCTGAAAGATAGAGACGGTAATATCTGGATCGGCACTCGCGGCAATGGACTGTTTATTCTGTCAAAAGGTCAAATAACCCCCATTGCGGGCAATTCTTGTTCGGATATTGCTTCTATCGAGCAGGATAGGAAGGGAGATATATGGGTGAGCTCGATGTTTGGACTGAGCAAGTACGATTGCCATAGCAAGAAATTTGTCAGTTATTATACCGAAAACGGTATCGGTGGCAATCAGTTCAACGATCGGGCTTCGTGCATAGCTCCCGATGGAACAGCCTTTTTTGGAGGTACTCACGGGCTAACTTTCTTTAATCCTGCCAATCTTAAATTCAGGCGCAATATTCCGTTGGTCTTTGAGAGTCTGAAGGTTAACAATCAATTGATTTTACCTTCCAATAGCAGTTGCATTAACAAAGCAATGACGTTCAATCCGGATGTCTATTTGAACTATGATCAACGTAGCTTCTCCATCCTGTTTGCTGCAATCGATTATAACGAGTTCGATTGTGTTCATTATTTTTATAAAATAGATGGATACGACAAGTATTGGATTGATGCAGGTGCCAATCACGAGGCTTATTATTCTAACTTGCCACCGGGAAAATATACTTTCAGGGTGAAGATCACAAGTAGCGACGAGAATGATATCATAGCCGAAAATGCGATCGTCATCCATGTAGCATGTGCCCCTTGGATGAGCTGGTGGGCGGTTCTGTTATATATTTTTGTGGCGGGTATGATTGGTTACTATGCTTATAGATCCTTCTATCGAATCCGTACCCAGAAAGAAATGATTCGTAAAGCCGAATTGGAAAAAGAAGCCGAGCTGCACACAAATCAGATGAACATGCGCTTCTTCTCCAATATCTCTCATGAATTCCGAACGCCGCTTACTATGATATCCGGCCCTATTACTTCGCTTTGCAATGATCATCGCCTTTCTGGCGAGCCTAAACAGTTGCTGGGTATTGTGCAGCGCTCTGTCAATCGGATGCTGCGGCTTGTCAATCAGTTGATGGACTTTCAGAAACTGGAGAACGATGTCATTAGATTGAAGGTGCAGGAGGGCGATATTATTTCGAACCTTCGCGATATCGTTGCGATATTTAAGGTCAATGCCGACGAGAAAGAAATCAATCTTGCTTTGCATGGCTTCGAAGATACCTATGTGACATGGTTTGATGCAGACAAACTCGAAAAGATTTTAAATAATCTACTGTCTAATGCCATGAAGTATACACCGGTTGGCGGGAGAATCGACGTCCTGTTTGATGCAACGGCTACCGAAGTGAAAATAAGTGTAGGCGATACCGGCCCCGGGATACCCGAAGACAAGCAGGCCGATATATTCAAACGGTACTATCAGGTAGAGAATCAGCAGGCGTATTGTAATTGGGGTACAGGCATTGGGCTCTATTATGCCAAGCGCCTGACAGAACTTCATCATGGCGCTATCTCTGTGGCGAATAAAGAAAGTGGAGGCTCGCTCTTTACCATAACCTTGCCTATTGGAGATGGCGTTTATTCGGAAGAAGAAAAGTTGCAGGTCGAAGATCCGCAATTGGTCGTTCGCGATAGGGCTATCGCCATTCCGCATATTGAAGAGAAAGAGGAGCAATACGTAGATCGTCCTACGATACTTGTGCTGGACGATGATCCGGAAGTGACCAGTTATATGCGAGTTTATTTGGCGAGTTACTTTCATGTGGAGTGCAAGTTCGATGCCAAAAGTGCATATAAGGCTCTCGACGAAATATCACCCGACTTGATTGTCTGCGATGTACTGATGCCCGACGTCGACGGCTATCAATTTTGCCGAATGGTGAAGCAGAACATTTCTTATTGTCATATTCCTGTGATATTGCTCACTGCCAAAACATTGGTCGAAGACCAAGTGAGAGGACTCAACGAAGGAGCCAATGCATACGTAACGAAGCCTTTTGATCCATCCTATTTGTTAGCGCTCATCGAATCGCAACTCAAGAATCAAGAGAACCTGCGCAATGTCTTGGGGCATGCTACCGAAACCAAGAATATAGATTCGGCTTTTTTGTCCGATCATGATAGCATCTTTATGAATGAACTTTACCAGCTAATGGAAAAAGAACTATCCAATTCGGAACTGAATATTACGAAAATAACAGAGGTGATGCACATCAGCCGTACTAAGTTCTATTATAAGATGAAAGGTCTGACGGGTATGAATCCCAATATCTTCTTCAAAACATATAAACTCAATAGGGCCGCCGAACTGATTGTCGAAGGGAAGCACAATATCTCCGAAATAGCCGATATGACAGGCTTCAGCACCTTGTCTCACTTCTCTTCCAGTTTTAAAAAGCATTTTGGTATAACACCGAGCGAATATAAATAACTCTTATATAGTAAACTGCTGAGATGTACTGAATTTAGGGCTTACTGAAAACTTTCCTAATGTTGATACTAAGGCTATGGGGTTTCCTGAAAATGGGGAAGAAGAACTTTGGAAGTCATCGGATGTAAGCATTCGGTGAACCGCGTATTTACTTTGAAATCGGCACAGAATAAGAGTAGAGGAACTTGTAAAATATACTATTAGTGAAGGTAATGTTCAATGGGATATAGATAATCATTCTGCCTAAATTATTACCAATATAGCTATTTTCTTTGTATCTTAGCTAAAAATAGGAATAATAATGGAAAAGTTAGTAATCAAAAGACAAATATCATATTCATGCATATTCCCTAATGGGAATGACAAGCTAGAGGATATTATAAAAATCATCCCTTCAAAAAGTGCTATTGCATGGGCTTCATATGTGCTTAATAGGAAGAACTCGATGACCATTGATCAGCAAGAACATGAATTTTTCATTCCTTTATTATTCCAAATGAATAATAAATTGCAACATTCTATGACTGATTATTTGCAATCAATATCAAAAGATTTAGGAAATTATATTTTTATCGATAAAGTAACATTACTTATTCTAATTGAATATCTATTAGATAATCATAATAAAAATAATGCAGATGTATTTGAATCCAAAGATGATTTCTCTAATATTTTTATTGCATACCTATTATGCTGTGATGAAAAAATAAGGTACTCGACAAAAGTATTATATGAGGTAAAAGACATAGACTCTTTTATGGCTGTATATTTACCTGAACAGTTAAAATATAATGACATATATTACCACAAAGATTATAGAGTTGAATTTTTAAGATTTTATTATTTCAAGGCATTTTGCAAAGAAAATGAAATCTTTAATGAATATTTGAGTCTGTTTATTCAAGAAAATCAGATTCCAAAATGGGATGACTATTTGTACTTTATTCTTGAGACTTTTTTTATTCTTTCTACTAATGAAGAAGGAATTACAAATGTAATAAAAATAAACCCAAATTCTTATTATGGAAAAAAATATCTAGATTCTATGTGTATTGATATAGAAAACTTTAAAAGAACCCCTGATTTTACCAATCTTAGAAGCAAGCCCATATACTATCATGGCGATAATACATATAGCATTCTATATATGGGATTTTTTATTGATAAAATGTTTCAAAGTTTTTTGTTTGATTTTGCTTCTATACTTATAAAACACAAAGCAACTACGAAAATAAATAGCTACCCAGATATAAAGGCATTAGTAGGAAATTTTTTCACAGAAGGTTACCTGTTCTACGAAATAATAAATGGATGTTTTGCAAACACATGTAAGAAATTAATCTCAGGGCAAAAATTGAAGCTCTTTTTAAACAGTGGAGAACCTGATTTTTATATCAGAAAAGGTAAAAATATATTTCTATTTGAATTCAAAGATGTTATGCTGAATGCAGAAACGAAGCACTGTGAGAACATAGAACAAATTAAATTAGAAATATTTCAATTATTTGAAAGTGCCACTATAGAAAAAAATACTGGAAAACAAAAGAAAAGGGCACAACCTAAAGGAATAACACAGTTATTGAACGTAATTGAAACAAAGTTAGATATAATAATCAAAAAGGCTGATAAAATTGAAATAACAGACAAATTCAAAGTTTATCCTATTATTGTTTATCAGGATTACTGTTTTGACATTGAAGGAATAAGGTATATTCTAAACGAAGAATTTAACAAAAAGAAAACGATAAGGAATATATCAGATGATTATCTGGTTATGCCTTTGGTTATGATGCCACTTGAAATGATGATTTCCTTAGAAGATTACTTCCATGATGGTAGATTACAGTTAGATAATCTTATAGATAACTACGTAATAGAATGTGGTGAGTCGGAACAAAACAAACTTCTCCCTTTTAATAAATTCACAATGAGACAAGCATGGAAATTGGGATATAAGAATGAAATGAGTACAAGATTTAAGAAAGTCTCAGATCTTATGATAGAAAAGAATAAATGAAAGTGAGATTTTTACTTTAATATTTTACCCACGCTGCAAAGGATTTGTATGGGAAATTATTCGCTGACAGAGGATACATTTCACAAAATCTTTTTAATATTCTTTTTACTGATGGCGTCAATTTGGTTACGGGGCCCAGATGCAATATGAAAAACAAGCTGATGCTTCTTTGGGATAAAATCATGTTGCCCAAAGGGCCTATTATTGGATGTGTCGATGATATGCTCAAAAATACAGCACGTCTTGTGTATTCCAGACACCGTTTCGTCAACAACTCCATCATAAATCTCGTTTCCGTCATTACTGCTCCTTTGAAAATGAAGCTAAAGCTCTCACTGGATATGAGGTTATTAAGACAAATCAACTCGCTTTCTTTTGATTTCTTATCCACCGAACTCAAGTAAGAAATAACAGAGAACGATTACAATCTAAACATACCTCGTTACGTTGATACTTTTGAAAAGGAAGAGTCCATTGACATCAAAGCTGTCATGAGTGAGATTAAAAGCTTTGAAGCCAAACGTGCAGGGCTCAACGTTGAGATTGAAGGATATTTGAAGGAATTAGGATTGGTCGATTAATTGTAATTGGTTATGATTATGAGCGAAAGCTAGAATAATACAACAGACATCTAACCGGTTG
This sequence comes from uncultured Bacteroides sp., assembly GCA_963676865.2. GTDB lineage: Bacteria > Bacteroidota > Bacteroidia > Bacteroidales > Bacteroidaceae > JAAYUD01. The sequence goes on from CAXXSS010000001.1 coordinate 2,012,878, forward strand.
CAGATTGTGACCAGTTAAGCAATACGATTCAAATCGAAGGACGCATTTTATCAATCAGAAACATGCAGGTTATGGTTGACAGAGATTTGGCAGAGCTTTATGACGTTGAAACTAAAGTTCTGAATCAGGCAGTAAAGTGTAATATTGAGCGATTCAGATTTTAACTCTCAGGGAATGAGACTACTGAACTGGTCACAGATTGTGACCGGCTCGAGAGCTTAAAGCATGCTTCTATGTGTCTGTATGTCTTTACTTTCTAGATCCGAGAACGCAGGGTAAATAACTAACGTATCTCGCAACCATAACTTCCGTTAGTTATTGCGGTAACTAACGGAAGTTATCATGACAACTAACGTTAGTTTCTTCAACAACATACGTTAGTTACCACTGCGACATACGGTTGATTTTTGGGACTCGGTGCGTGTCACGCCCCGAAAAGGGAGGTGGCGAAGGTGCGGATACCGGTGCGAATAATGGGTGGAACGAAATCGTTTCATGTTGTCTTATTTTACTGAAAGTGTCGCATGTGTCGCATAGGAATCCTATAAACTCAATATTTTTTTTATCGACATATAATGCGTTTATCATTATGATACTCTAATTATATGAAATATGATTACATAAAAATATAAAATAAAAAAAATAAAGGAGATAGGGATCCTATGCGACACATGTGACAAGGGTTTGTCGATTTTCGAAGCCGTAGCATATTGTGACTGCGATTTTTGGAAAAAGCAATAATCGGCCTCATTTTTGGAAATTGCAGTATTTAAAAATGAAATCGCCGTTTCGCATATAATACAGATTGCTAAATAAATAGACTTTATCTTATCATTATGAACAATATTCACCGTAAAAGTGATATAAAGATATTCCGCAAAAACGATAAAAACGCCTATCTTGGAGCTTTTGAGAAATTTGACCAAATTATTGCCTTGAAGAAAAACAGGCCTTTATTTGTAAATTATTTCGCACAAGGTACTTTATATATAACAATCTGTTTATTACCATTGACCACCTCAGTTAGGGATAAAGAGAAGTAAAAGAACTCTAATTCTTTAATTATTTTGATTCAAGCGAAAGAAATTGTTCACTTAAGAATGACATAATGTTTGTCCGACAAGCTTTGATTGACCAATCAGAATGTATTCCATCATAGCTTGCATGTTCATAATAAAAATTAAATTTGTTGTCATGTAAGCGTGCTACTATTTTCTCGCACATGAAAGGTGATGGCCAAACCTGATCGCGCTTGAAGGAAATCACAAGAACAGGTCCATTTATTTTCTCAACAGGGATTGTAGCGCTTTTTACCTGTATTGTATCCTTTAAAGCCTTTTCAAACATCCGTGTTCTATTACCAGAAAACATTCCTTTGATTGAAGTCCAAGAAAATGGTATCGACACAAAGGGTAGTTCTCGTCCTTTTTCACTCCATGCAGAATGTTGCCTACCCAAGGCATTAAATAAGCCAGTTGGGGGTCCAGGGAAAACAACAGAACTTGGGTCAATTGCAACCACCGCATTAACCTCTGAATAGCGACTTCCTAAAAGTAATGCCAACTCCGCTCCACGAGAAACACCAATAAGTGCATAATTGTTAGAAATCACCATATCTTTTTGTGTAGATAACCAGCGAAACGCCTTCTGAAAATATTCTAACGGTATTCCTCTAAGATTTTTCGGGAGACTATCTGTACCAAAATAGGGTAGCGACAAAACGCAAAACCCATGATCAATAAGTTCCTGAATGAAGTCTAGGTGATAACTCCAACTTCTTCCCCCTTCTGATCCTCCTAATAGGACTATGGCCTTTTGTGGTGTGGTTGATGTTCCGTGAAAGAAATCGGCATCCAATCCGTCAATTTTGACTGGTAACAAGGTCATTCCCTTAGGGATATTACTGGGACATGCAGAAAATGGTAATATCTTAGGAGCAGAACATTGGGTTAACAGCAAAAGGGCAACACCTAGGATAAAAACAACTCCAAATGACTTACACTTTTGAATGTTGTACCTCAAATGTTTTAGCTTAATTTTCAGAGGAATAGTTATTATTTTATCCATATAAGTATTTTGATTTTGTGTCAAGTTACGCACTTGTAAAGATACTTTAATTTCACAGTGCTGCTATTTATAAAAAGCATAAGTGTCTGATATACAAAAAGCATATGAACACTTAACGATGTCAGAAAATCCAACTACCTTAGTGCTAAGAAACCCCAACATTCAAAATTATTCTGACATGGCAAAAATAACAATAGAATCTGAAAATATCACCTCTTTAGGTGAAATATCTCATGCAATGGATATTTTTCTCATTTTGGACTGAGTTCACCATAGCTATTTGACTCTTTATTCGACAATGGGATATATAGTTAAGGGCAAACATGAAAAATAAGCTCATGTCCATGTGGGATAAGATGTTGCTTCGGAAAAGGTATATCATCGAAACTATCAATGATCTTTTAAAGAATGGTGTACAGAGGCTGGATTTATATGAATGTGTTGCAAGAGGATGTGAAATATTTATCTGTTTTGCAGAATAAAGAATTGTATGAACAGTCACATTGATGTTGTTTTATTCCATGTAAACAGTAGGAGTGCTTACCCCATTGGCATGGAAAGGGGCTATGATACAACACTTTGCCTACAATCCATTTTTCAGAACGTATTTCAATGTGAATATTTCCATACGTTCTGATACTTTCTTATCTAAACATCCGTTATAGCCCCTTGTAGGGCACTATTTTCGCTATCGTTTCAGTACTCGAATGTAAGTCGAATAAAAGCAAAATGTAAATGCATGTAGCGCAAATCGTTGATATACAGCGAGAAATTCATAAGGGCGAAAATAAATGTTTGTAAGTATAAACTTTTAGTTTCGTCCTTATGAATTTTTATGTTCGTCCTTATCATTTTTTCGAAAGCAAAGGTTCAAATTTTAGATCAATAAGTACCACGTCTATGAGGTTAAAATAGTATCAGAATATCGACGAATATTCATCTTGAAATACATCCTGAAAAACGAGATCAACGCAATTAATATAGATCAACGCAATCTTGCGCGAAGGAGGATATATGCTCGGGCTAATCAAGTAAAAACTAAGAGACCAATTGGCATGGGGTACTCGATGAATGAGATACACATGCTTATTTGTAAAACGGCCATTCAGCTATCTGTAGGCCATTGTTTAGAATCGTTCTAAGCAGAGGTCCGCTGAAAATAAGGACTCTACAGTATGCTCTAGAGCCGATTTTCGGACCTTCTTTCGCTGGCGTTGTATACGGTGCGTCATTAACATGCTGTGGCATAGCGGCGTATGGTGTCATACGGAGGTGGCAAAGGTTGAAATGCAGATGATTTCATGGTCTTGGGAATGCAGCAATGGATTCTTATCTTCCTAAAACCACGTATGTACCTAAATTTGTTGACGTCCATACGTTATCAAAAAAACTTAAGGACGTCACCGAAAAAACTAACATACGACGATTTTATTTATACCGCAGGCTCTCGAAAGTCTTTATTTTGGGTTCGCTGAAATTCAGTGGCCCCTATTTATGTGATGTGCTATTAATAATACTTATGTTTAGCCCTCACACACCCAGGCTTTTACCGGTGAGCCATTTTTTGCCCTCACTGCAAATCTTGCAATGAGGGCAATTCCTTTAAAAAGATCTTTGGTGTCTCTTTTTATTTTAGAGGTTTTAGCGGTTGGCACACACTAATAGATGAGCTTGCGCCAAATACTTATTTGCGAATGTGGTTGGGAACTTCTTCGGGTAAGACGATCGATATTTCGACCAGTCCGCTTACGATGTTATTTTCCTTCCAGGCTGTTTGGTAGATTATCTTTTTTACGCCGTTCTTCTCTATTGTGTAGGTATTGTTACCGCCGGTAGCAAGTAGCTCTTTGATTTTGGCAATAGAAGATGGGTTGTGACAGTCCATCAGATTTTTTCCGATGAGGTTGCCATACTTCTCGAAAGTATTACGAGATTTTTCATTCATATAGACAATGACGCCGTCTTTGTCGCATACTGTTACGGCGCAATCCATTTGTTCTGCCCACTGGTACATCTCTAGTTGTTATTAGAAGTTTCTTTAAACTCTACCATGCTCAGTATCTTATCGGTAGCTCCAGCATTGCTCGTTACATAATTGCGGGCATTGTTTCCCCATTCTTGCATTTTTTCTTTGTCGGTAAGCATTGTATCGAGTAGTGTATTGAGCTCTTCGGCGTTCTGAATGGTGAAAGCTCCCTTGTGTTCGATCAGCTCTACTGCTTCCATGAATTTCTCGTAGCGCGGACCAAAGATAACGGGAATGCCATAGACGGCTGCTTCCAGTGTGTTGTGTATGCCTGCATGAAATCCTCCGCCGATGTAGGCTATTTCGCCATAGCGATAGATAGAAGACAGAAGGCCGAAACAGTCGATAATGAGACAATCGGCTTTCAACACATTTTGTTCGTCGGCACGAGTATATTGCACGTAAGGGCGTCTCAGTCTGCTGCGGATGTAGACCAAGTGGTTTTCGTCGATCACGTGGGGCGCTATAATCATCTTCATTTCGGGATGATTATTAAAATATTCGATGAACAACTCTTCGTCCGGTTCCCACGAGCTACCCGCTACGAAGACCAGCGAATTGCCTTTGAATTTATCTATCAATTGCAAGTCTTTTGCTTCGTCTCTGATTTCGAGCACACGGTCGAAACGAGTGTCGCCTACTACTGTTACTTTATTAATTCCAATCTTAGACAGGTAGCGGCGAGATGTTTCGTTCTGTACAAACAGATGATCGAAATCGCTTAAAACTTTTCGATAGGGTACGCCGTACCACTTGAAAAATACTTGTGTGCGGCGGAATATGGACGAAACGCTATATATGGGAATGTTGCGGCGGTGCAATTCATCGATATAGTTCTTCCAGAATTCATATTTAATGAAGAATGCCATGCACGGATTGGCAAGCTCGATAAACTTTTTTACATTGCGGGGCTTGTCGAAGGGTAGGTAGCATACGACATCGGCACCGCGGTAGTTTTTGCGTACTTCATAACCCGAAGGTGAGAAAAACGTAAGTAATATCTTATATTCGGGATATCGGGCACGAATTCTTTCGATCAGTGGGCGTCCTTGTTCGAATTCGCCCAGCGATGCAGCATGAAACCAGATATATGGAGAGCCTTTTTCTATCTTTTGACGTAGAAGTTGATAAACAACCCAATGGCCTTTCATCATCTTGCGTGGCTTACGACTGAAGGGAGCATCCAGATGCACCAAAATATCGTAAAGGGCTATACCTAAATTGTACAACAGATTATAGATCATGTTCCTCTTTATTTTAGTACATCAATGGCACGCTTCATACGCATCAATGTTTCTTCTTTTCCTAGTATAGATGTGATATTAAACATGTGAGGGCCTTTTCCTTCTCCAACCAGTGTAAGGCGGAATGCATTCATTACATCGCCCGTATTGTAGCCCTTTGAAGCAATCCAGTCCATTACTGTCTTTTCCTGGTTTTCTATGCTGAAGTCGTCTAATGAGGCAATAACTTCGGAAAGTTCTTTCATTTGCTCGGCAGAATACTCTTTCCAACGTTTGCGTACGGTCTTTTCGTCGTAAGATTCCGGAGCTACGAAAAAGAAGGCGCAAACGTCCCATAAGTCCTTCACAAAGTTGACGCGCTCTTTCATCATACCTACCACCTCTTTGGCTTTATTATAAGACACATCGATACCTTTCTCTTTCAATATCGGCATGAAGAGGTCGGTAATCTCTTCGTTTGACACTGTCTGAATATACTGATGATTGAACCAGATGCACTTGTGATAGTCGTATTTTGCTCCCGAGCGGTTGCAATGGCCTAAATTGAATAACTGAGTCAGTTCGTCCATGGACAATATTTCTCTGTCGTCGCCTGGATTCCACCCTAGAAGTGCCAAGAAGTTGAGTAATGCTTCGGGCAGATAGCCTTCTTCGCGATAACCTTTTGATATTTCTCCTGTTTTCGGATCGTGCCATTCCAACGGGAATACCGGAAAGCCTAAACGGTCTCCATCGCGCTTGCTCAACTTTCCGTTTCCTTCGGGTTTGAGCAATAAGGGTAGATGGGCAAACTCGGGCATGCTGCTTTCCCATCCGAACGCTCTGTAGAGCAGTACGTGCAAGGGTGCGGACGGCAACCATTCTTCGCCTCGGATGACGTGTGATATTTCCATCAAATGATCGTCTACAATATTCGCCAAATGGTAAGTAGGTAGCTCATCGGCCGATTTGTAGAGCACTTTATCGTCTAGTATCGATGAGTTTATTTTAACTTCGCCCCGAATTAAATCGTTGACACATATTTCTTGGTTGGGCTCGATAAGAAAGCGCACCACATATTGTTTGCCGTCGGCTATCATTGCATCCACTTCTTCTTTCGGAAGTGTTAACGAATTGCGCATGCTCATTCGGGTTGACGCGTCGTATTGAAAGTTGGCTATTTCTTTGCGTTTATTATCCAGTTCGTCTGGAGTATCGAAAGCTATATATGCTTTGGCTTTATCTAGAAGTTGCTTTACGTATTTTTTGTAAATGTCACGGCGCTCACTTTGGCGATAAGGGCCATAATTGCCACCGAAGCTCACTCCTTCATCGAAGTGAATACCTAGCCATTTGAATGATTCTATGATGTATTCTTCTGCTCCTGGGACGAAGCGATGCGAGTCGGTATCCTCTATACGGAACACCAAATCGCCTCCATGCTGTTTGGCAAAAAGATAATTGTATAACGCTGTACGAACTCCTCCAATATGTAGCGCTCCCGTAGGACTTGGAGCAAAACGAACTCTTATTTTTCTTTCTGACATATTAATTATTAGATAATTTGTCGCAAAATTACGTCTTTTTTTCCATACTATGAGTTTTTTTCGTACTTTTCGAAAAAAATTAGCGCGCATGTTTAAAACAGTAAGAAAACATAAGAATTTTTTTAAGGATTTGCTTTATACTATCCTTATCACTATAGGATCAATTGCAGTTATTGTATATTTTCTGCCAAGAGGCGGTGAGTTCAATTACCAATTCGACCTCAATAAACCGTGGAAGTATGGGCAGATTATAGCGACTTTTAACTTCCCGATATATAAGGACGAAACGGTGGTGAAAAAAGAACAGGATAGTTTGCGCAATCATTTTCAGCCCTATTTTACGTTTCAGAAAGGCGAAGCGGACAAAGTGATGAAAAACATACTTGAGTCCGCTCAGTTGGCAATAGCTTCTCCTAAGTACAAGATATATCTCAGGCATAGGCTCCTTTCGATATACGCTGCCGGTATCGTATCGAACGAAGACATGAACTGGCTTCAAATGAGGAGGATACAGTCTGTCTATGTCACTGATGATAAGTTGGCAAATGAGCGGCAGACAGGTAGCTTGCTCACGGTGAAAAAAGCGTATCAATTGTTGTTGAGTGGTGCATCTCATATCGATCGCAATGTGCTACAGCAATATAATTTGAGCACTTATATTACTCCAAATATTACGCTCGACAAGTGGCGTACCAAACAGGCAATGAAGGATATGCTCGATAACTATTCGTGGGCCACGGGGTTTGTACAAAGCGGTCAGAAAATAGTCGATAGGGGAGAGATTGTAGGGCGGCAGACTTATAATATTCTACAGTCGCTTAAAAAAGAGTCGGTTAAACGCGATGAAACTATTTCGCAAAGGGAGTATATCCTTTTGGGCCAGATACTGTTCGTCACGTTGTTGATGATTTGCTTTATGCTCTACTTACGGTTGTTCCGTAGAAACTTTTATCGTCATAAAAACTCGATGGCATTGATGCTGTCGTGTATTATCTTTTATAGCATCCTGACGGCACTGATGGTTGAGCATAATCTGTTCAATGTCTATATCATTCCTTATGCGATGATTCCAATTATACTGCGCACTTTCTTAGATTCTCGCACGGCATTTCTCACATTGCTTATTACGGTTCTCATTTGTTCCATCACGTTGCATTATCCTTACGAGTTTGTGTTGTTGCAACTCACGGCCGGGCTTATCTCCATGTATTCGCTCAGCGAACTGACCGAACGATCGCAGTTGATCAAAGTGGCGTTTTTCGTTTCGTTGACTTATGCTGTTACGTATTTTGCTATTGAACTGACCAATGTAACCGATGTCTCGAAATTCAATCTTAGCATGTACAAGTACTTCCTTATCAATGGCATCTTTCTGATGTTTGCCTATCCTATACTCTATTTGCTGGAGAAAGCGTTCGGGTTTACGTCGAATGTCACACTTGTGGAGCTGTCGAATACCAATAATCACTTATTGCGCCGGATGTCGGAGTTGGCTCCCGGTACTTTCCAACATTCCATACAGGTAGCCAATCTGGCCGCCGAAGCTGCCAACGCAATAAGGGCCAATAGTCAGTTGGTGCGTACGGGGGCTTTGTATCATGATATAGGCAAGTTGGAAAACCCTGAGTTCTTTACAGAGAATCAGACCGAAAATACAAACCCACATAAAGAGTTGTCTTACGAAAGGAGCTCACAAATTGTGATAAGCCATGTGACCGGCGGTTTGAAACTTGCCGACAAGTATAGATTGCCGACTGCTATAAAAGACTTTATCCGAACTCATCACGGATGTGGCAAAACGAAGTACTTTTATATCTCGTGGAAGAATGAACATCCCGATCAAGAACCCGATGAGAGAATGTTCACTTATCCGGGACCGAATCCATTTACTAAAGAAACAGCCATACTCATGATGGCCGATTCTGTCGAAGCTGCTTCTCATAGTTTGCCCAAGCACACGGACGAAAGTATCAACGAACTCGTCGATCGTATTATCGATACGCAAGTGGCCGATAGGGCCTTTGAAAGGTGCCCTATCACTTTTCGCGATATCAATCTGATCAAGAGTGTGTTTAAAGAGAAACTACGCAGCATTTATCACATCAGAGTGAGCTATCCGGAATTGAAGAAGTAGCGAGTGCTGTTATAAGTCTTTCTTGGGATAAAGGGTTTCCCACCACGAAGCATCATCTTTCAACCATTTGGCAAACCATGCAAAGATCGTGTCCTGCCATAAGAAACGCTTGCCGTAGTCGAGTATTTGGTGATTCTCGCCATTCACTTCTACAAAAGCTGTTTCACGGCCCAATAGTTTTAAAGCCGTAAACATCTGAATGCTTTCTCCGATCGGAACGTTTGTATCGTTCGAACCTTGTGTGAAGAGAATAGGGGTATGAATCTTGTCTGCATTGAATAAAGGACTTTGGCGAGTGTACATCTCCGGAGCATTCCAAGGGTATTTCCCTGCACTGGCTACTTCGCTATACGAGTATCCCCAATAGCCTTCGCCCCAGTAACTGGCAATATTGCTGATGCCTGCATGGCTCACAGCCGCTGCAAAAATATCTGTGACAGTCTGTAGATAGTCTGTCATGAATCCTCCATAAGAGGCACCTATACAACCTATCTTCTTGGCGTTGACAAATGAATGCTCGGCACAGAAATTCTTTGTTCCCTCGATGATATCTTGAGCGGGTCCATCTCCCCATGTGTTTACATGGCGGGCCGAGAACTTCTGTCCGAATCCTGTAGCTCCGCTGGGTTGAATCACGTATACGATATAGCCTTGTGACGCATAAGCATGGGCAGGATAGCGAGATTCGAGGGTGCGTTGAGTAGGAGAGCAACCTCCATAATAATTTACGATAAGCGGATATTCCTTTGACGAGTCGAAAGAAGGTGGCAGATAATAGCGTCCGTAAATCGTGTCGCCACGCGAAGAAACGAAGTTCCAATCGTGGCATTCGCCCAATATCACATCTTTCAGTATGGCTTTTGAAGAGTCTTCAATCACAACCGACTTTTTAGCTTTAAGGCTATAAGAATAAAGCCTCGAAGAATTGGATGCACTTTGTCCGATGTAAGTCATTATGGGAGCATGCGATGCAACACTATAATTGGTTACGACATCTTCTGCCGCTCCCAATGAATGTATCTTGCCGGTAAGGGGATTGAGTGTGAATAGATGTTCGCAATCTTTGTCATCTGCCGTAAAGTATATCTGCCCGTCATATTCGGACCACATCGGATTGGATACCGATGGATTAAAGTCTTTGGTCATCGGCGCGACTTTCTTGGTCGATAAATCGTATAAGAAGAGCTGACCATCTTCCATGCTTGCTATTTGTCCGTTGTCTATATTAAGTCCCACTCCATTAAAAGCTTCGGGCGAAGCGGATACTAGTAACTTTGTGGCATCGGGAGAGAATAAGCAACTATTGATGAAGCTCTCTTCTTTCATGATGGTATCTACTTTGAGGGTAGAGATGTCCATCCGATAAATGGAAGTGACAGTTGTAGGGCGTTTGGTAAGTCGAGAATGGCTCATCGAGAAAAGTAAATATTTACCGTCTTGCGATATATCGTTGAGATAGCAAGAGTAGCTGCCGTAAGTAAGGCGTTGCAATACTCCAGTCTTTAAATCGTATTTCGATAAGAATAGCCGGTCTCTCCATCCCGCCTGTCTGTCTTCGGGTTCGAGCACCTGAAAGATTTCGGGACGTTCTTTCGTTCCTTCTTCGCTTCCGGTTATAATTAAATAAGATTCGTCGGGGCTTACCGTGATACTCCCTTGTGGAAGGTGAGAGGCAAATAAAAGTCTGCGTCCGGTTGTAGCATCAACCTTATACAGGCAACGGTTACCCGCTTCAGTCGATTCAAATACGTATGCATCCGATTTGGGCATCCATTCCATGCTGGCGTCCATACTTTTTTCTGCGATGATGCGGCCGTTAGATAAGTCTTTTGCTTGTGCATAATATCTTGTTTTTCCTCCTTCTTGTGTGTCCTTATAATAGACAATCATATATTTGCCGCTGGGCGAGATAGCCGAGGCTGTAGTCCTTAGCCCGTTCAGACAGTCGGCCGTCGTATAGAAGTGGCGTAGATCCGTCGTTACCGATACCGGATTCTTGCTCTCAACTGTAACAGCAATCGAATCGTGAGCCGCGGCCTCTTGGAAATACTTGAGCACTATTTCATGTCGGTATGGCGTCAGCTTTAGTAGAGAACTTGCGGTCTCTTTGCCATCAATAAATAGTTTGTACGTTTTAGATCCTTTTATGATCAGTTTGCCGTTTATATACTTGTCGGAGTTGATGTAGAACGAAAGTAAACTCATCGATCGAGACTTTGTCAACGATGGCATCACCTCGCCTTTCCATACGTTGCCTTTGGCTGCCAATGAGGTAGGAAAGTCATCGTTAGATAAGCTGGATAGGTTTAAAGAATCGCCTTTGGCATTTACCGAGTTTGTGGCAAATGGCATTGATACAGCTGTTGGTCCGAATAGTCGGAATTCATTTACACGGGTACGTGTTACCTGAGCTTGAACGGTAATTGCTGATACAAGAAAGATGGTGATTAATGATTTTTTCATCATGACGCATTGAACATTAACGATGGTTTATAAAGAAATATATTCCGATGAAGAGTAGGCTGAAGAGAGTGAGCCACCAACTTTTGCGGAAGAGTCGCTTCCGGTCCATATCTTCACCATGGTTGCGTAGTCTCAACGCTGAAATCAGTCCTAGGATAAAGACACATATTTCTAATCCAAGCATGATTGCTATTAATACCTGCTGTTGCCATACATAAATATAAGCTACCAACAATAAAAAAGAGATGATATTGGCCGCATGAAGTATTTCTAATTTTCTATTCATTGATTTGATTATTATAAGGTAGTATGAAACAAAAGTACATCATTATTTTTAAATGGCGTTCAAATTTGGATGAATTATTTACTCAGCTACCTGTCTTGACACATTGTGTTTGAAGAATCTGTGTCCTTTTTGAACAAATGAACAAATCAAATGTTCAAATGCGAAAACGAGTATTCAATATTTGTCGTAAACTTGCATTCAAATTCTAACACCAATAAGAAACATGAAAATAAAAGGTATTTTAATGACAGTCTGCTTATCGGCAGCAGGTATCACTTCTTCTTTCTCGCAAGCTAATAAGGCTCCGCAACTAGGGAAGTCTCCTATCGATAAAGTGGTAAAAGCAATGACGCTTGAAGAGAAAGTGTCTTTTCTCATAGGTACGGGCATGGCGGGAGTATCGGGCAATGCTCCTGTTGTAGGCTCTACTCAGAGTTTGGTAGCAGGGGCAGCCGGAACCACGCGCCCCATTCCTCGGCTTGGTATTCCTGCCATTGTTTTGGCCGACGGACCGGCTGGATTGCGTATTGATCCGACTCGAAAAGACAATCCGAACACTTATTATTGTACTGCCTTTCCTGTAGCTACACTTTTGGCATCGACATGGAATACGGCGCTTGTAGAAAATGTAGGCAAGGCCATGGGCAACGAAGTACACGAGTATGGGGTAGATGTTCTTCTGGCTCCTGCTCTGAATATTCAACGCAATCCTCTCTGCGGCCGTAACTTTGAATATTATTCGGAAGACCCTCTCGTTGCGGGCAAGATAGCGGCAGCTTATGTTCGAGGTATTCAAAGCAATGGCGTTGGTACATCCATCAAACACTTTGCCGGGAATAATCAAGAAACGAATCGTACGGGGAACGATGCCCAAATAAGTCAACGCGCCTTGCGTGAGATTTATCTCAAAGGTTTCGAAATAGCTGTCAAGGAGAGCCATCCGTGGACGGTTATGTCTTCTTACAATTATATTAATGGTACTTATACTTCGGAGAATCGGGACTTACTGACGACTATTCTTCGAAATGAATGGAACTATAAGGGTTTGGTGATGACTGATTGGTTTGGAGGAAAAGACGCTAAAGCGCAGATCTATGCAGGCAATGATCTGTTGATGCCGGGTAAGCAGCAACAATACGATCAGATAATGGCAGCTGTGAAAGACGGTTCTTTAAAAGAGTCGGACGTGGATATTTGTGTCAAACGATTGCTACAACTTGTTGTTACCTCTCCTCGCTTCAAACAATATGCTTTCTCCGATAAACCAGACTTGAAGGCACATGCCGAAGTCACCAGACAATCGGCCTCGGAAGGAATGGTGTTGCTTAAGAATGAGAACTCTACACTTCCACTATTTTCTTCAGAAAAGCGCGTTGCCGCTTTTGGTAATACTTCTTACGATTGGATTGCGGGAGGAACCGGTAGCGGTAATGTGAATAGGGCCTATACTGTTTCATTGGCCGATGGATTGCGCAATGCCGGTTATCAGCTTGATGCCGGTTTGACAGAACTGTATCAAACATATCTGAAGGAGGGACAAGAAAAACAACTTGCCGAGGATAAGAAAAGTAAGAATCCTTTTATGGCTTTCTTCAACAAAAAGCATTTGACTGAAATGACTGTTTCGGGAGGTGTGCTTGACTCGATGGCAAAACAGAACGATATGGCGATTATAACCATAGGGCGTAGTTCCGGAGAGTTCTTGGATCGGCATATCGATAACGATTTCAAACTGTCTGTAGAAGAAATGGCTTTGATGGCGAATGTTTGCAATGCTTTTCATAAACAGAATAAGAAAGTGGTTGTTATTCTCAATATAGGTGGTGTGATTGAGACTGCTATGTGGAAGAACCTTCCCGATGCTATATTGTTGGCTTGGCAGGCAGGACAAGAAGGAGGCAATACAGTGGCTGATATATTGAGTGGTCAGATAAATCCATCCGGAAAGTTGGCTGTCACATTCCCTATTTCATTCTTTGATGCTGCTTCTTCGGCAAATTTCCCTTACGATTATCAATTGGACCCCGATGTTTTGATGGCTTCTCTGATGGGTAATCATAGTACCACAACTCATATCCGCAATGTGGATTATACTCGTTATGAAGAGGGTATATATGTAGGGTATCGTTATTTTGATACTTTCAAGCGCGACGTATCATATCCTTTCGGCTATGGTCTGTCGTATACCGATTTTGAATATGGAACACCGACAGTGAAAAAGGTGAAAGGAGATTATATCGTGACGATGGCAGTGAAAAATATTGGTAAGGCATCGGGCAAGGAAGTTGTCGAACTTTATGTCTCTGCTCCCAAATCATCTTTAGACAAGCCCGAGAAAGAACTTAAGGCTTTTGCTAAGACGAAGTTGTTGCAGCCTGGCGAGACAGAAGTTGTAACCCTGAATCTTAAAACATCCGATTTGGCTTCGTTTGACGAACAACAGAGTGCATGGATCGCTTCTGCCGGTAAGTATGAACTTTTGATAGGAGCGTCTTCGAGAGATATTCGTTGCAAAGCGGATGTATCTCTTCTCAAAGACGAGATAACAGAAAGAGTTCATCATGTGATGGCTTCCCAACAACCTATTAAAGAAATGACGAGCAAGGACATTCAACCCAATTGATGGTTAGCGTTCTTGCGTCGCAAATATAAAATGTACCGTAAAAACTTCTTTTTTAAAAATCGCCCTCGCTACAACATTTGTAACGAGGGTGATTTATATAGAGAACGGGAGTTTGTACTCCTTCTTGTTTGCGAACAACAAATAGTTTAAGGACGATCGTTGAGTGCAGTGCCAAATGACGATGGTTTATCTCCCATGGTGAATTCCAATGTTCCGCCTTTCACCATATCTTTGTAATAAATATAGCTTTTGGTATAAGGCTTTCCGTTGAATGTTACACTTTGAATATACATGTTCTTGCGGCTATTGTTACGCGCAACGATGCGGAAAGTTTTATTCTTATCGATCTTTATGGTTGCTTCGTCCATTAGTGGCGAACCGAAAATATATTTGCCTCCTGCGGGTTCTACCTGATAGATTCCCATGGCAGAAAGTACATACCATCCGGACATTTGCCCTACATCTTCGTTGCCCGATAGTCCGTCTTTATTTGCAGAATAAAGAGTTGTCAGAGTCTGACGGATAAGCGGAGCGCTTTTCCAGGGTGTTCCGGCGTATGCATACAGATATAAGATGTGGTGGCTGGGTTCGTTGCCATGTGCATATTGTCCTATCAGTCCGGAGATGTCGGGAGAAGCTTCTTTACCCATATTACCTTTGACGATGAACAGTGAATCGAGTTTTGTAAGGAATGGCTTTTCACCTCCGAATTCGCGAATCAAACCGTGAACGTCTTGTGGAACCAACCATGTATATTGCCATGCGTTTCCTTCGGTGTAGTCGTCGGCACGGTGGGCAGAATGAAATGGATTAAACGGTTCGCGGAATTTTCCGTTATTGTCTACTCCACGTACAAATCCTGTTTGCTTGTCAAAGTACTTTGTATATCCCTTGCTGCGTTTCAAGAAATATTGATAGTCATCTTGTTTGTTCAGCTCTTTTGCACTTTGTGCTACGCACCAATCGGCAAGGGCATATTCCAAACCACGGGCAACGGTCTCGGCACTATCTGCCGTTACATTGTAAGGCAAGTAACCATATTGTTTCAGTTCCTTCATGCCTCTCTCGTCGAGCATGGCACTTTTCTTCATTGCCTCGAAAGCCTGATTCTTATCCATCTTTACGCCTTTCAAGAATAGATCGGCAAGTACGCAGATACCTGGATTTCCTACCATGCAGTCTGTCTCATTGCCTACCAGATGCCATACGGGCAGTTTGCCTTGTTGTGCAAAGATGTGTAGGAAAGTTTGTGCCATATCGGGTAGCATGTCGCGATGAAGCAGTGTCATCAACGGTTGTGCTGCACGATAAGTGTCCCAAAGAGAGAATGTCGTGTAGTTTTTGAATCCTCCTTTTCTGTGAATCTTTCCATCGGCACCGTAGTAATCGCCGTTTACATCGCAAAACAACGATGGAGCAATCATGGTGTGATAAAGTGCGGTATAGAATATCTTTTTATCGGTCGCGTTCTTAGTCTTGAAAATCACTCTGCTTAGTTGTTCATTCCAGGCTTTGTCGGCAGCAGTAACGGTTGCTCCGAAATTCCATCCGGAGAGTTCTGCCTGCATATTCTGTTTGGCATTCTCAACGCTTACCGGCGATAGCGCCACTTTGACAAGCAGCTCGCGATTGGCGGGTAGATCAAACGATAGAGTATTGAGTGTATCTCCTTTGCATTCCATGTGTTTGATTGGAGCAGAGAATGTAGCGATGAAGTATACAACTTGATGTTTGGCCCATCCCGTAGAGACGCGATAGCCCGAAATGACGTTGTCTTTCTCTTGTTTGATCTTTCCTGCTACATAGTGATCCCATCCGATGCCATAGTTCAGGTTGAACATGAGCTTTGCATCTTTGGTAGGATAGGTATAGCGATGGAATCCGACTCTTGCCGTAGCCGTAAGTTCTGCCTTAATACCCGAATTCTCCAACTTGACAGCATAATAGCCGGGTTTGGTTACTTCGGTGGAATGCGAGAACTTCGAACTGCTTTCGTTGTTGATAGTTGGGAATACGAGTATGTCGCCCAAGTCGCCGATACCGGTTCCACTAAGGTGGGTATGGCTGAATCCTAAGAGACTGTTGTCGCTATCGTGATAGCCCGAACACCAGTCCCAGCCTTTTACAACTTGCGACGGTCCCAGCTGTATAAAACCGAAAGGAACGTTCGCACCCAAGAAAACATGACCGTGTCCGCCTGTTCCGATAGTCGGATCAACGAACTGAGTCAACTTGCCGGTCGGTTGCACTTTGTTTTTCTTTGGTTGAGCAGCCGATGCTGTCAATCCCAAAGACAGTGCTAGCGTGAGGCAAAGAGATCTATTTAATTTCATTATCGTAAATATGGTTTATTGTTTTTGATTAGTTTATTCTAAAATCACTGTGCAAGCGAATATCACTTGAAGAACTGCCTATCTGTATTTCGCAATCGCCCGGTTCAACAACCTTTTGGTAATCTTCATTAATCAACCAGAGGTCTTCCGGCGTTAATTGAAAGTCGACGCTCTTGGCTTCTCCCTTTTTGATAAAGATACGGGCGAAATGTTTCAGTTGTCTATTTGGTTGCACTACTGAAGAATATTTGCGGTGCAGATACAATTGTATTACTTCTTCTCCATCCCGATCTCCGGTATTACGTACGTTGAATGATACGGCAAAGTTGTTATTCCCCTTTGCCGAAACGTTCAGACTATTATACTCGAATGAAGTATAGCTTAGACCGTATCCGAAAGGATAGAGTGGAGTAACAGGCATCTCTACATAATTGTGACCTTCGGGTTGAGGCTTGTTATAGTTTACCGGCAACTGGCCTGTAGAGCGAGGTATGGATATGGGGAGTCTTCCTGCAGGATTGAAGTCGCCAAACAGAACATCGGCAATGGCGTTTCCACCTTCTTGTCCCGGATACCAAGCCAACAATAAGGCATCGGCATTGTCGTTGGCCCAATTCATTTCGAGAGGGCGCCCTTCAATATAGACAACGATCGTGGGCTTTCCGGTTGCCCGAACGGCTTTCAATAAGTCCATTTGTTTGCCAAGCAGCGATAGGGTGGCACGGTCGTAACCTTCGCCACATTCCATGTCGCCTACCGATTTATCGGATACGACGGCGGCACCCGTTTCTTTGTAATCGGTCTTGAAATCTCTGGCACTGGAACCACCTACTACCACTACTGCCACATCTGCACGTCGGGCAGCAGCGACGGCTGCTTCTATATCGCAGTTTGTCGTATCGCGAATGGCACAACCTTTGACATATTCTACATGATCGGATCCTATTTTATCTACAATTCCATTGAGCACTGTCCGTACACGTCCATCAGCTTGTGGCGCCGTATAATCTCCCAACATGTTGTATGGAGCATCGGCATTGGGGCCGATAACGGCAACGCGTCCGATAGACTTACTTAATGGCAATAAATTGTTTTTGTTTTTGAGCAATGTGATTGAAGCCTGAGCTACTTCGCGTGCCAGATTGATGTTGGCAGTAGAGCCTATTTCGCATTTGGCTGTCTTTACGTCTACATAAGGGTGCTCAAAAAGTCCCATCTCAAATTTGAGTCTTAGAATACGGCAAACGGCCGTATCGACTAGTGCTTCGTCTACCTCTTTGTTTCTCACCGCTTCGGCAAGATGTGCAAAGGCTGCTCCCCCAAGATCGGCATCCAGTCCGGCTTTGATGGACATCACTGCGGCATCTTTTATGGTGGGAGCTACGAAGTGGCTTTGATTGATGCCTTCGATGCTGTATAAGTCAGAGACACTGAAGCCACGGAAGTGCAGTTGGTTGTGTAGCAACTCTTTCAGTAAGTATTTGTTGCTGGTACATGGCACGCCATCTACCGAATTGTATGAAGTCATTACCGAGAGTGCGCCGGCATTGATAGCGGTCTCGAAAGGAGGCAGAAAGTTCTGCAATAGATCTCGTCTTCCTACAACCGAAGGGTTGCCGTTCTGTCCGCCTTGTGGGATACCATACGCCAGAAAGTGTTTTAAAGTGACCAATGAACTGGTAGGCGAAGCAAGATTTCCGCCCCCTGTGCCCATGATGAAATACTTTGCCAGCGTTCCACTCAGCACCGGATCTTCTCCCATGCTTTCTTCCACTCTCGACCAACGTGGCTCGCGCGATAAGTCGAGTACGGGGCCGTATGCTATTTGCCCACCGCCCAATCGTACTTCTTTTGCAATAACCTCGCCCGTCTTTTTCATTAGATCGGTAGACCATGTCGAAGCCATACCTATGCCGGTAGGGAATACGGTAGCGCCAATAGCCATGTGTCCATGAGGAGCTTCTTCGGCAATAAACAACGGAATACCCAAGCGGGTGTTCTCGATCATATATTTCTGAAGCGCATTTCCTGCTTTGGCTGCAAGTTCGGGATCGAGTCCGTTGCTCAATGTCCGTTTGGTCCATGGATCGGCACGGAATACTGCCCAAAGCATACCTACAGGTCTTGTGGCGGTTAGCTTCTTAAACTCTTCCGAGCACGAGACAGCATTTCCTTTGCGCTCTACCATTTGCCATCCGAGTGGACAAAGCAGTTGTCCCACTTTCTCTTCCAGAGTCATTCGCTTCAACAAGTCCTGTGTACGCGTCTCGATGGGAAGTGAAGCGTTTCGGTAAGGCAGTTTCTTTTGTGCGGATAGGTTTAAATTAATTAATAAAAGAAAGGTCGAAAAATATAAACACCTTTTATTCCAACAATGCAAATTCATTACTCTCATTCTTGAATGGAATTAAGTAAGTCGACTTTGCCATCGTTGACCAGCTTTATAATCAATTCGCCGAACAATGTATTTGCCCAAGCAAACCAGCTTCTGGTATAGTTGGCTCCATTGTTCTTGTCGA
The DNA here is from genome assembly GCA_963676865.2 of uncultured Bacteroides sp. Lineage (GTDB taxonomy): Bacteria > Bacteroidota > Bacteroidia > Bacteroidales > Bacteroidaceae > JAAYUD01. The sequence goes on from CAXXSS010000001.1 coordinate 2,032,099, forward strand.
AAGATTCGTGCATGAACCCGGTATCGCCATCGGTCTTCATCAATGTTTCGATACACCATTTTATTTCTGCATCATCTTTGCTGGTAAAGGCTTTCATCATGATACTCATAGGCCATATCATATCATAGCCGATGTGTGGACCTCCAATACCTTCTGCTACTTTACCTTTGAAGAAGTATGGATTGTCTTCGCTCCAAACGAAGCGGCGGGTGTTTTGATAGGTCGGGTCGCTGCTGTCTACCGTACCCAGATAGGCCATAGATAGCAAACTCGGAACATTAGCATCGTCCATTAGTAGTTGATTGCCAAATCCGTCTACCTCGAAAGCATAGATCTTTCCATATTTCGGATGATCGTAAATGGCATATTTGTGCAGTGCGGTTTCTACTTCGTTGGCGAGCGACGTACATTGTTCGGCAATGTCTCCGCGGTTGTTTACAGTGGTCAATATCTCGGCAGCTTTCCGCAATGAAGATACTGCGAAGAAATTGGATGGTACAAGGAATTGGAAGGTGGTGGCATCGTCCGAAGGACGGAATGTCGAGCAGATCAGTCCAACCGGTTTCACGGGATTTCCCCATCCTCCGTTGGTCACCGTGTCGAGTGCTCTATCTGTGACTCTGGCAAAGTGATACGGGCCTTTATCTTCTTTTCTCTGTTGTTCTTTGAATGTCTTCAGTATGGTGTTGATGGCTTTGATCCAAGCTTCGTCGAATACAGAAGCGTCTCCCGTCTCTTTCCAATACTGGTATGCCAGGCGCAACGGATAACAGAGTGAGTCTATTTCCCATTTGCGTTCATGAAGTTCGGGTTTCATATCCGTCTCGTCTTTGTCCCAGTCGCTACCTGTGGCCCCCATATTGAAAGCGTTGGCATAGGGATCGATGTTGATACATTTCCACTGGCGGTTGATGACACCGGCCAGTAGCTGTTTCAGTTGTTTATCGTTCTTTGCGTATGCGATATAAGGATAAACTTGAGCACCTGAATCGCGAAGCCACATGGCATGAATGTCGCCGGTGTAAACGAATGTATCGGGTTTGCCTGTTTCGTCCGTATTGAAATGCACGGTCGTATCAAGTGTGTTCGGGAAACAGTTGGCAAACATCCACGATAGCTTGGCGTTTTTTAGTAGTTTCTGAATCAGTACGATCTCTTTTTCTATTGCTTTAGATTTGAAAAGCCGCTTGTCAACATCGGGGCGATTGCTTTTGTGAACCGCGTCCGATTGACACACAGCATGAGGAAGTGTAAGTGTGGATGTTGTAGCAAAAGCCTGCCCCGTACATAGTATAATGCCCGAAGCGATCATTGCGCTAACATAGATTCTTTGTTTCTTCATGATTTACTTTTTTATTTGTTTTTTAAGTTCGTTGCTGAAAGAATAAGGAGCATCGCCTGTCGTAGTTCCCCGCAAATAGTTGGGGGTGTCGTTCATTAATATACGGATATTGGCTCCATTTGTCAAATCCGAATGATTTAAGTAATTCTTCGTATAAGGCTGTCCGTTCACAGTCATGGATGAGATATATTTGTTGTTTTGGTTCAAACCATCTGTTTCTATTTCTACTGTCTTGCCGTTCTCTAGGTGTAGTTTGATGTTATTGAAGAATGGCGCTCCCATTGCATATTCGTTGCTGCCCGGACAAACGGGATAGAATCCCATGGCCGAAAATACATACCATGCCGATGTTTGTCCGTTGTCCTCGTCTCCGCAATAACCGTCGGGAGTGGCTTTGTATAGTCGGTTCATTACCTCGTTGGTCCAATATTGAGTTTTCCAGGGTTGTCCCGAATAATCGTACATATAGAGCATGTGCTGAATCGGTTGGTTGCCATGTGCATATTGTCCGAAGTTGATAAGCTGCATTTCTCTTATCTCGTGAATGACACCCCCGTAGTAACTGTCGTCGAACGATGGAGCTTGTACGAAAACCGAATCCATCATGTGGTTGAATTTGTCTTTGCCGCCCATTAGGTTGATCAGTCCTTGAGGATCATGAAAAACTGCCCATGTATAATGCCAGCTGTTGCCTTCTGTAAAGGCATCGCCCCACTTCAACGGATTGAACGGAGTGACAAACGAACCGTCTGCTTTGCGACCTCTCATCAGACTGATGTTCTTATCGAATAGATTCTGATAGTTCATCGCGTGCTTCTTGTAAATCTCGATTTCTTTCTTGGGTTTGCCCAATGCCTTGCCCAGCTGATAAATGCTCCAATCGTCGAAAGCGTATTCCAACGTGCGGGCGGCACTTTCGTTGATACCTTTGTCGTAAGGTACATATCCCAGTTTGTTATATAGGTCGTAGCCAAGTCTTCCGGTAGAACTTACCGTGGGGTGAACGTTGTTCGCTCCGTGAACTACCGCTTTCCAAAGAGTCTCGATGTCATAGCCGCGTAGTCCTTTCAAGTAAGCATCGGCAACGACAGAAGCCGAATTGTTGCCTACCATACATCCGCGGTGTCCTGGGCTGATCCATTCGGGCAGAAAGCCGCTCTCTTTGTATATATTCACAAAAGCTGCTTGCATCTGTTCGTTCACCGAAGGATAAACAAGGTTCAGCAATGGGAAGAGTGCACGGAACGTATCCCATATACCTACATCGGTATACATATATCCTTTTTCTACTTGTCCGTTGAAGGGGCTGTAGTGTATGGTGTTACCTTCGCCGTCTACTTCGGAGATGTTGCGAGGGAACAACAGGCACCGATAAAGACAGGTATAGAAAGTGCGCAGGTGGTCGATGTTTTCATCATCAATCTCTATGCGTCCCAGCATTTTGTTCCATTGAGTGGCGCCTTCGGATGCTACATCTTCAATACTGCGATTGTTTACCTCTTGCAGATTGCGTTCGGCTTGCTCGATGCTGATAAAGGAAGAAGCTACCCGGACGTTGACAGCACCGTTGACATTGCCGAATCCGATCATACCCATGGCGTGATCTCCTTTTGCTTCGAGCTGTTCACTTTGGGTTTTACCATCGGCTACGGTAGCCGTATAATAGAAGGGCTTGTCGAAAGTCAGTACAAAATAGTTTTTGAAATTGTCGGGTACGCCACCGCTGTTTCTGGTGGTATAGCCTATGATCTTTCTTTCAGAAGGGATAATCTTTATCCAAGAACCCTTGTCGAAAGCATCGGTAGCGATAAAAGCGGAATCTCCCTTGGCAAATGTAAAACGGAAAACTGCTGCGTGAGAAGTTGGTGCCAATTCTGCCGTCGTATTGTAGTCTCCCAAGTAGACTTTATAATAATAAGGAGTCGAAGTCTCGGCCTGATGCGAGAACCAGCTGGCACGTTTCTCTTCGTCAAAAACAGCTTTGCCTGTCATCGGCATGATAGAAAACTGTCCGTAGTCGTTAATCCAAGGACTAGGCTGGTGTGTCTGTTTGAAACCTCTAATCTTGTTTTCGGTATAAGTGTAGGTCCATCCGTCTCCCATCTTTCCTGTTTGTGGAGTCCAGAAGTTCATTCCCCATGGTACGGCAATAGCCGGATATAGGTTTCCGGCCGATAGGTCGTGTGTAGATTGTGTTCCCGTCAACGGGTTAACATAGTCGACATAAGAAGGTTTTGTCTTTCCATATGATTGGAAGAAAAAGAATAATCCGCAAAGAAAAATTATTAATCTGTTCATTTTAAAAAATCTTTAATTGTGTTTTCACTATGATATAACAGTTGAGAATGTAAAAAAGCGAATGTTATTATTGATTATTAACATGTATTTTAATTCTCTAAAACGTACTCTTGATGCCATGAGACAACGACAAAGTAAATCAAAAAAATCTATATTTTGGCCCATTATTAATATAAGAATCTTTAATATGTTAAGTTTCGTAGGCTGACATGTACTGAATAAGTTGACACAAACTTATTCAAAAATGAGAAATAATAAAAAGATTGACGATCAGATTCGTCTAGAGATTTTAAACTCTTACCTTCATGGAAGCAAGGGTAAGTATACCCTTGAAAAAGAAAATGGTATATCCAGAGGTTCAATTCGGAATTGGCTTCGTATCTTTGGGCTTGAAGACAAACCATTCCCATTAAATATGAAGGATAAAGCTGTAACAACCGGTACAGAGGATGTCTCTTCAGAAGAAGACATCACCTCTTTGAAAGTGCGCATTAAGGAATTGGAATCTGAGCTGAAGCGTGCAGAGATGGCCCGTGACGTTTATGATTGCATGATTGACCTGGCTGAAGAGAAGTATCACATCAAGGTACGAAAAAACTCCGATGTCAAGTAGTAGGTTGCTTGTCACAAAAGGCGGGTAAAGGTATGAGTTATACCATATCCGCCCTTTGCGGACTGCTTGACATTTCCCGACAAGGGTACTACAAGCACAAAGAAACAAATGCCGAACAAGATGTACTTATAAGCAGCATCACGTATTACTGTCAATTTCTGCGTCAGGAGCTTCCCCGAAGCGGTTGCCGCGAGCTTTACAGTCTGTGTAAGTCTCGGTTCGGAGAAAAGTTCACGATAGGACGCGACCAATTTATCGATGTCCTTCGGGCCAACGGGATGATGCTGCGCCGCAGACGTTACAGACCTCGTACGACCAACTCCGATCATCCATATCGGATCTATCCGGATTTGCTTAACACATCTCCTAAATACGTGGCCTGTGGTGTTTGCCGCATGATGGTGGGTGACATCACTTATATATCCACGAAAGAAGGATTTGCCTATCTTTCGCTGCTGACGGATGTCTTCAGCCGCATCATTGTGGGATATGCCCTCTTTCGGACTCTTGAAGCGGAAGGACCGGCAAAAGCGTTGATGATGGCGTGCAGATTTTATAAAGGTCAGGGATTCAACCTTTCAGGTCTTATCCACCATTCCGACCGAGGTGTGCAGTATGCATCAAAAGGTTATGTGTCACAGCTCAAAGAAAGAGGAATCGCTATCAGTATGACGCAAACGGGCGACCCCTTGCACAATGCACTGGCCGAGAGGATGAACAATACCGTTAAGAACGGATGGCTCTTCGATTATGAGAATAAAACATTTGATGAAGCCTTGGAAGGTGTCGCCAGATCCATATATCTCTACAATTGGGCACGACCGCACCAAGCTCTGGCAATGAAAACACCGATGCAAATGCTCCCGGGAGAACATCCAAACCCACTTTGTTCAGCTGATGCTTTAAAGCATCAGCTGAACAAAACAAACTATAAAGAACAAACAATACTTGTTTGTCAATAAAAATAGGATTAACTTTGCAGAGTTGACAACTACTTTAGGTATACATGATTGTAATTGTCAACTCCCTTAGGTTTACTAGTGTTTAACTGTCAACCAAATTCAGTACACCACAGGCAAATGCATGGCTTCTGCTTCTTGTTTAATTCTCCTATGTGAGTTTCTTGCGACTCACGGCCGTGAGTCGCAAGTTTCGTAAGGGAGAAAATTTATTTTCGTCCTTATGTAAATTTGAGATCATAAGGACGAAAATGGAAACATCTAATTATCGCAAGATAGGATTTGTTTTAAAAGCTATATTCGATAATTAGATGTTCAGTTACGTTGTATAATGGACTTCACACTTTGGCTTGTCTTCTAGAAAAATCAACCGTATGTTGCTGCCATAACTAACGGATGTTGTTAGCGAAACTAACGTTAGTTATCATGGTAACTAACGTTACTTACCGCAGTAACTAACGGAAGTTATGGCAGTGACATACGTCTGTTTTTTTTAGTCTTTATTGATTGATAGTCGAACTGTCAACCCACTGGAATGCTCCATTGATGGTGGCCACGTGTCGTCCTGTAATGTCGGTGAAAGTGTTGCCTGTAGGCTTTGCTCCCAACGACTCAAAATCCCATGCTGCAACCAAATCGGGATTGTCTGCCGTGGCGTCCGAATTGACACCCAAATAAGATTGCCTTATTTGATCTTCCGTCCGATTGGTTTTCCATATACGTATCTTCTTGATGTAGCCCGAGAACCATTCTTTGCGGTTGCCATTATCGTCTAGTGCGCAGAAGCCCGTCATGTGAACTTTATATTTCATACTGTTGTCGTTTATATAAGTTCTCCATGGCTCTCCTACACGAATGATATCGCCATTTCTTTGGCCATTGATCATCGAGTAGCATTTGACGTCTGTCGGCGTGTCGAAGCCCGGAAGTCCTTTGTCTCTAAACAGAAAGGCATAGTGTGTCCAGTTGTTTTGTGTCCACGGAGAATCGGATTTGCGCCATCCCGGTTCCCATTCTTGCGGATTGGAAGGCCCGCTGTCTTGCCAATGGGCTACCATTGTTCTTAGTAAACCTTTGCTACGGTCTTGTGCTCTCCATCCACTCCAATAGTCGTGCGATGTCATTGTAGAAAGGAAGCTGCTGTTGTCTTCGCCCTGTTGGTTGCAATATCCTTTGACGTCTACCCAAAGTTCTATCGTGAAAGCTTGGTTGTTGTTGTCTCCAAACTTAACATAGTCATCACTATACCCAAAGTCTATCCATCCTCCGTTGTTACCGTCTACGTATAGATTCCAAGTAATGTGATCTTCGGTCCATTTGGTATTCTCTAGAGCTGTCATGGCATCTGTAGCACCTTGTAGCGTCTCTTGGTATGCCGTCTCTGTGAAGTTGACGATGGTGCCCGACAGTACTTGCTCAACCACATTGTCCAGATTGTCGATGGCTTTCTGTAGTATTGTTTTGCTGCTTATCGGGTATTGTCCTTTGTAGTTGCCCCATCGCGAGTTGTCGTTCAAGATTGTTTCGTACTCGGTTGCTTTTGCATTGAGCCCCTTAATGTATTCTTGTATCTCGATAGGAAGGTTGTACAGGCGAGATAACTTAAACTGGTCGATCGTCTGGTTTACTTTCGCAACCACCGCCTCGAGTTCGTTTGCCGTAATTCCGCCGCCATTCTTCAAATCGGATATGCGAGTGTCCAAATCGCTGATCTCTGTGTTCAATATCGCTTTACTGCTTTCGGGATAAGTTCCCGGAGCAGTTCCAAACGTCGAGTTGTTTAACAAATATTCCACGTATCCTTTATTCCGTTGAAGAATGCTTGTGTTTGTATCGGTAATATATTCATCCTTATTGCTAGAACATCCACTCCATATACTATTGAAACAAAGCAATACCAACAAAACAAATAAGTGACATTTGTTTATCATATTATGTTGCATATCATTTACTTTTTTGAAAGATTAAATTAATTCTGGGTATGTATCCATTGGTATGTACCAATAATCTTGGCAGTATGCTTACCTGTTAAGTCGAGTATTTCATTGCTTGCACCTGTCGGTTTGGACGTGAAGTCCCAGGCTGCTACCAGATTTGTTTCTTTTCCCGTTACGATGGACTGTCCGGAATAGGAAGATTGAATATAAGCATCTGTTTTAGCTTCTTTCCATATGCGTATATTTTTCATATATCCCGAGAATCCTTCTTCCATCTTTTCATTGTTCACCCATCGGCAGAAACCTGTCATCGGCTTGTTGTAGTTGTCATAATCGCTCGAATTGTATACTTCGCGAGAGTTGCCATTCTCTTGTGTGGCAGCTACCTGTCCGTTAAGATATAGTTTGGCTCTCAGATTGGAATTTCCATCTAGCCCTTTGTCGTTGTAGACGAGAACAAAATGTTGCCATACATTGTCTTGAGGTGCTTGGAAATTGGGTTCCCATAGTCCCCAGTGCGTATTGTCGGAGAGAATGCCGCCCCATGTTGCCCGATAAATACCATTGTTGGAAACACGCCAATACATCATCCATCCGTTTCTCCAGTTACCACCATCGTTGGAGAAGAAAGTAGATAAAAAGATACTGTTGTCGTTGGGGCCGTGCTCTGTGATTTTCACCCACAATTCTATGGTGAAGGCTTGGCTCCCTGCTTCGCCGAAGTTCACATAGTCTTTGCTACGTCCGAAGTCGATGTACGACTCATTCGATTTTCCGTCTACAAAGAGTTCTGCCGGAATGGTCTCTGCATCTTCGGTACGTACGGAGGCGTTGAATCTGGAAATAGCGTTTTGTGCTTCCGATACATACCTTCCCTTCTCATTCTCCGAAGGAACGGGATTCTGATATTTTATCAATAAAATGTCTCTGTTTGCACTACTTACGGCATCTACCAGAATGTTTCGGCTATAGGACGGATATTGTCCTGCTTTGTCGCCGAAATCCGAATTCTCTTCTAAAGTCGTCATGTCTTTGATGAGACCTTCGAGCTTGTCGATGTAGGTATCCGTTATATCTTTTTGCGCAGTAAACGAATGTTCTTCTTCGGAGCAGGCGCAGAAATGTGATATCAGTAGTATACTCAACAGAAAAATACCTGCGTTGTGTAATATGCTAGTTTTCATTGTTCTATTTTTTATTTATCTGAAGGAAATAAAACCATTAGGGCTGGAATTCCAGAGGCATCGTAGCAGGAGGTATTACTTCCTGGCGCTTTGGTGTAGTCTTTACTTGTAAGATTCCTTTTATCTCTGTTATTCCAACCGTAATTGATCGTACGTTGTATCCAAGGCAGAAATTGTGTTTGTCCGCAATCGTAAACCAATAACGCCATGTATTGAGCGAATATGGCAGTGTAGATACCTTGTTCTTCGCCATCTTTGAAAGGTAGTATGTCGTAGGGTGCCGACATTGTCTTGGTGGAGTATGTGGCAGCTGTGACGGCATTGGTCAGATAGCTCTTGTCGCCGGTTGCTTTGTACAACAGGCAAGATGCGCCGATGAATGTCGCTTGATTGTATATGGTAGCTGTCCAGTCTACTGAGTTGTCGGTGCGGCTGTCTGCTACGTTTCCGGTACTCTTGTCAAATAGATTGTCTACAGCCCAAGCATATATGTCTTTGGCGTTTTTCAAATACGTATCCCTACTATGCCAGCGTGGGTAATTGCCGTTTCCATCAAACCCCACATTGTCATCTTTCTGATGTTTTGTATCAGATGGCGATATGCCGTTGTACAGATTCATAGCGGCAACGACAGTGGGGAAGTTGATGCAAGCCATTTTGGCGTGATCGCTTTTGTCCGCCGGATCAGAATTGTTCCACTTCCAAAACATTCCTCCGTTTACGCTATCATAAGAACCTCTGTCTTTCAACGAATAAGAGCCGTACCATACTCTACAGAAGCTCTCGTCTGCCAAGTCCAGGTATTTCTCGTCTTTAAACAGGGCATAGGCATTGGCGGTGGAGATAGTCCACCACATGATGTCGTCGTATATGAACCATCCGTTTTCGAAATTCTGATCGTGCCAGTTGAAGTTCACATAGTGATTCTTGCTTCCTTCAAAGATGTCGTCTACCAATTGCTTGTATTGAGTTTGCTTGGCAGTATCTCCCTCTTTCACTGCACGCTTGTATGCGTTCATAGCCATGTTCCAATAGGTAGCTTGTGTCCAAATGGCTCCCAAGTTGGATTTGGTATTTGCACCGTCGCTCGTACTGGTATCTTTTTTATAGATATGTGTCACCTTGTCCAGAAGATTATCGTTGAATGCATTATACGCAGTCCACGTATCGGCGTTTGTATAGGGCGTCACAATATCATAATCGAGTACATACTCTGAATTGGAATTATTGTTACTGCACGATAATAGGCCTAAAAGCGAGAGTAATAATATATATGATTTTCTCATTTGTCTGAAATTTAATATCCTGTATTCTGAACTAAATTGTTGTCTATGTCGATCTCACCTTGTGGAATAGGGAAGAAGTATTGATGGTCGAACTTTCTGTTCACAATAATCGATCTGGTATAGAAATCGTTTCCATCGCCATTGACATTCATTCCGTGGATGGGTTTGTTGAAGAATTCTGTTGCCAAACCCCAACGGCGTACATCGAAATATCTACAGTTCTCGAAACTCAACTCCACTCTCTTTTCTTTGCGAATGAGATCCATCACTTCGCTCTCTGTCGTCGGTTTAGGCAATGCGTTATCTCCTTCACCGTACATTGGTATGCCTGCGCGTTTGCGAATCATGTTGAGGTACTTCCATAGATTGTTGTTGGTCGGGTCGATGTGGCATAGCCCTTCCATATAGTCGAAATAGATGTTCGTCAGACGCATGAGTACACATACCAGTTGTTGATTCCGGTCTCCATCTCTCATGCCTTTTCTGACTAAGTATCCTGTGATGGAGTAGTCGTTGACGCCTCCTTTCTTACCGCAGTCGCCACTATAAGTGAAGTCTGTGATGTTTCCTCCATTCGTGCCCGAGAACCATCTCTGACCATTGAAGGTAATATCGGCATAGAAGCGAGGCTCTCTATTGACATATTGCATGTTTGTTCCGATAGGTGCATATTCCACCCCGTTATTTGAGGTGTAGGAATTTGTGCTGATTCCTTCTTCCGTATAGCCCGACGATTCGTTTACAATAGGAGTCGTTCCATCCGATTTGTATCCCAATACAGGCGATGTACCATTTTTCATAAAGTAGGCATCTACCTGTTCTTGAGTTGCAGCCAGCAGGCTACCGCCCTTGTAATTGCCATCGCTTATCCGACGGTCGTTGGGCATGCGGTCGTATTCCATTGTACCGGCAGCGTTGTCTATACGATAAAAAATCATTTCTTTATTGTTCCCTATCTGATTGCGTGTGGTTCTCATGGCTTGTCTATAAGATTCACAGGGTTCAAAGGCGTCGGCATCCGGTCCCGATACGCTATTTCCATTCTTATCGGTATACATGAGTTGATAGCGATCGCCGTAGCTATTCAAGAACGACTCACATTCGGCTGTCACTTTCTGCCAATTGGCTTTAATGGTAGCATCATCGGGAGTAGAGGGGAATAGTTTTGTTCCGTCATTATTTGCAAGTGATGAATAGAATTTGCATTCACCGTCGTATAACCAACTGGCTCTCATCGTTAGAGTCTCGATGATAAAGGCTTGGGCAACGGCTTTATCGATGCGTCCCAATCCTGTTACCGCATCCGATGATGCATTGTCCAATAGTCCGTCAGATTGCGCTCCTTTGAGTTCGGATACGATATAATTGACGCAATCGTCGACGCTTGCGCGTGGCAGTTGCAGCTTATCAGACGGTGTGTCTTGGTTGTAATCTTCTTTTAGAATAGGAATAGGGCCGTATGTGCGCAAAAGATAGAAATAGTAAATGGCTTTAAGTGCACGAGCTTCTGCTTTCCATTGTTTCTTCTCGGAATCAGAAACCTGATCGGAAGGTGAACTATCTATATATTTAGTGAATACGGCTGATTCGTGGATGCCCGAATACCAACTTTTCCAACGGTATTTCACCATGGTGTCTTCGTTGGGATCGAGTGTATTGTTGTTTATCAGGTCGGCCTTGTTCGAAGGGTATCCTGCTTCGTCACAGCCCGCAGTCCATGGACCGGGTGTCCGGTATAAACTCGTTTCTTGAACTTGGCGTTGATTGAACTCATCCGGTATATAGGTATATACTCCGGCCAAATAACCGATCGCTCCGTTGCGTGTACTGAAAACATTATTCAGCGATAGCCTATCTTCCGGAACCTGGTTGAAATAGTTGGAGCAAGAAGCTACCATTAATCCAACAGATAATATTGCCAGCGATATCGAATATTTATATATCTTCATAATTGTGTGTATTAGAATGTAACGTTTATTCCCATTGAATAGGATGTCGTATTGGGATAGGCAGAGCCGTTGTTCGTATTAAGTTCGGGATCCCATAACTTAAATTTGCTGAAAGTGAGTAGATTATTGCCCATAGCATAGATTGCAATATTCTTTAGCATCAACTTGCTGGACCAATTTTTGGGTAGGTTGTATGATATTTGCATCGTCTTTAGTCGTAGAAAACTAATATCACGCAGCCACCATGTACTGGGTTGAAAGTTGTTTTGATTGTCGGCAGTTTCGCCTCCATACGATAATCTGGGGTAAAATGCGTTTTGATTGGGATTGGTTTCGGTCCATCTGTCAGAGATATTGCCATAGAGATTTCCCGAACCTCCACCTCCGCAGAAAGGTTGAATACTGCTTCCCGATAATAAGCGTTTTGCATTTTGTATACCTTGAAACATCATTCCTATCGACAAATCTTTCCATTGAAGACTGAAACCGAATCCGTATACGAATTGGGGTACGTCTCCACGGCAGATGTAGGATTTGTCGTAGGCATCAATTTTACCATCGTTATTTAAGTCCTTGTACTGAATATCTCCTGCTTTTACTTCACCGAATTGTGTTGCAAACGGTTTGGGGGTAACGGCTCTATCACCTTCCGATAACGATTCCCAGCGGGTCATGTCGTCAATCTGTGCTTGGGTGAACAATCCTTCTGCAATATAACCTGTCTGGGCTAATATGTTACGTCCTTTTTGTTCCATCCAGGGATATTTTTGGCTGGGAAGGTCTCCCTTTATCCATTTGTCATTGTTGAATGTGATATTTCCTCTCACACAAATAAGCCAATCTTTATTTATTCGCTTGTTATATTCGATGGTGCCGTCAAACCCTTTGTTGTCAATCACTCCGATGTTGCCATAAGGCGATGCCGTGTTGTAACCGATGAACGAAGGAATTGAGTTCTCTCGTTTGAGTAGAATGTTTTTGCGGTGTTCTCTGAAAATATCGAATACGATAGACAAGTCGTCATTGAATATCTTCAGGTCTATTCCAAGGTCTTGCTTACGGGCTTCTTCCCAACGTAGATCTACGGCATTGTTTATGGTTTCATATCCACCGTACTTAGTTCCGTTAGGGCCTAAAGTATATCCGTAATCGCCATTCGCCGATATCTGATCCAAGTACATGAATCGTCTGTCGGATACATTACTGTTTCCGATTCGTCCGTCTGTATATCTTATCTTTAAGAAGGATACGATGTTGGATAACGGTTTCCAAAACTTCTCACTCGATACCACCCAACCTACACCGAAAGCGGGAAATGTACCGTAGCGATGCTTGGGCGAGAAGTTCTCTGCACCATTGTAGCCTATATTGAATTCTGCAAAGTATTTATCGTCCCATGAGTAGGTGGCACGTCCTGCAATACCCATCATGCGGTATGGAATGGATTCTTCCAATGTCGATTGCGGATATAACAGTTTCTGTTCTCTGTTGAATAGAAACAGTCCGCCAATCCTGTTTTTCCCAAAGCTTCTATCGTATGTCAAAGAGGCTTCCAAATAGGTCTTTTTATTGCCCAACGAGCTCTGGCTATAGTCCAGTACATCCGATCCGGTATAGGTCTTAATCAGTATGGGATATCCGTCGATATCATAAGGAACGTTCGTGTTTTTTAGATAGTAGGTCGATTCACGGCGACTTTGGTGCAAGTGTACTTCGTTGTATACATCGTAAGCATACATTGCCGAAAAGGTAAGCCCTTTTGTAATCATTCCCAAATCTTGTGTGACACGTAGGTTTGAATATATTTGGTTTTTAGTCATATTGTCGTATCCTCTTCGTGTCGCATCTGCATAAGGATTGCGAAAACCTCCGTTTGGGTTGATTCCAGGCACGTATGCAACGCCATTGATGTAGAACATCTTGGGGTAGTCTACCGGAGATATGGACATGGCAGAGCCATAGATGTCGGCCGAAGAAATAGCGGGATAATTGCCTTCTCCCAAATAACCTTGCGCACCTATATCTACTTTTGTAGTACGTGTAGCGTTGATGCTGATGTTTGTAGTGAAATTATAGCGGCTATATTCCAGCTTCGAGTTATAGCTGTCGATATTCTTGTCTACTGCCGTCATGCCTCGTTCGTTGTAGTAGCTCACCGATGCATAGTAAGTGGCTTTCTCACTACCTCCTCGGATGTTGACATTGACTCTTCTGTTGTGTCCCCATCTGTTGAAGCACTCTTTCAACCAATTGACATCCGGATACAGATAAGGATCCTTACCGATGCGTGTGTTTTCAATATATTCGGGCGAATATTTGGGGGTCAGACCATCATTGAGGAGTGCTTCGTTTGCTGCCTTCATGTAGCTTACGCCGTCTGCCATGTTCACTTTCTGGGTGAATTGGGTAAACGATTCATAATAGTCGGCATTGATAGATGGCTTGCCTGCCTTACCGGGCTTTGTCTTGATGATGATAACGCCATTGGCACCTCTCACACCGTATACGGCGGTTGCAGAAGCATCTTTTAGAATAGTGAAAGATTCGATATCTTCGGGATCTATATCGTTGAATCCACGCTCTACACCGTCTACCAATACAAGTGGCGTCGATGTGTTTGGTGTCGATATACCTCTGATCCATATATCGGCAGCATCTTTGCCCGGCTCTCCCGTGCGTTGCACGGCTATTACTCCCGCCAGACGTCCTGCCAATACTGTACTCAAACTTGCCGAAGGGGTTTTCATGTCTTCCAACTTCAACGTCGATTGTGCACCGATGTTACTTATTTTGCGTTGTGTGCCATAACCGATGACAACCGTTTCTTCCAGCTCGTTTACTTGTTCTTCCATGGTGGCTGCATAGAAATTATTGCTTTCAGTAAGTTTTACTTCCGTATCTTTGTATCCTACGTACTTCAGCTTTAGTATGCCCGCTTTTCTAGTCGTTTGCACGGTATACAGACCGTCTATGTCTGTAATCGTACCATTCGATGTCTCTCCATCAACCAGCACGTTGACGCCTATTAGCGGAGCGCCTTTTTCATCTGTTACGCGTCCCGTTATTTTCCTTTTTGAGACGGGACGCTGCTGATGATCGGGAGCTGCTTGAGCAGACTTTTTTTTCGAGACATAGATTTGTCTGCCCGAAATGTGATAGATATAGGGCGTCTCTTTGAAAAGCTCTTGAAGCACTTCGTCGATTTTCTTATTTCGACAGCTTATAGTCACTCTCTTAGTCAAGTCGATCGTGTTGTCGACATAGAAGAATATGTATGTGCTATTTTCTTCTATGGAATGGAACACTTCTTTCAAGGGCTTGTTGTTGGCTACCACAGAGATGTTTTTTGCCTGAGCAAAACTGGTCAGTGGCATGATACAACACAGCCCGATCATAAGGAAGCCGATTGACAGATTAATCGCCTTTTTTCTTCTTTCGAATGTAGCGTTTCTGTTACTCATCATGTTTAAAAAACTCATAATATCATTTTTTGTTAACTATTAAATTTGAACAATAAATCCTCTAGGTGATAGTTTGGTATCACCCACTTTGTATAAATAATTTCATTATGTAATATGATTTTGGTTAGTTTCTCTTTCTCTCGATTATATAGGTTTTCGTTGGCGTGTTATATTGGTATCTGATGGGAATGACAAACGACAGTCCTTGCAAAACGTTCTCGAAGTTGTCTTTCAAATCGATCTTTCCACTTCCCATCAGTTTGCATATCTCCGGATCGCATTTGACGTTTACGGCATAATAGGTTGACAATCGATTTAGAATTTCACTTAGGTTTTCGTTGTCGAAACAGTATATCCCATTTACCCACGAGGTATAAGGATAGGTGTCGGTGTTTTCCACTACCTCTTTCCCCTGATTGGCATAGTACATCTGGTTGGGTCGCAAGATAGCTCTTGATGTTCTTCGCCCTATTTGTACCCGTCCCTCTACCAATACTACTCGTTGCGATTGTTCTGTTTCGTATGCTGTGATATTGAATTTTGTCCCCAATACTCTTACGTTCATGTATTTTGTTCTCACATAGAAGGGGCGTCTGGCATCTTTCGTCACTTCTATATAAATCTCTCCATCTACGTAAATCTCTCGTTTGTCTTTCGCAAATTTGGCGGGATATACGAGTCTCGAACCCGAGTTTACCCATATCTTCGAACCGTCGGAGAGGGTCAGCATCGAACGTTTGCCACGTGGAATGATTAGCTGATTATACGCCGATAGTTTGCTTTCGTCTATACATTCTTTATCCGTCTTTACGTTGGCTTTGTTGTATGCGATGTGCGATTCCTGTTGCTTTATTCTTAATATGTTGTTTTTCGAAAGGATAAGCAGGGCGTCGTTTGTCTTGGGCAGCGACAGCTTGTGTTGCTGCACGAAAGCCAGAATGCTCTCTGCCTTGTTCGATTGATCGCTGTGCACGTAGTAGGCCAAACAGCCTACCAGTATCAATACTGCTGCGGCTATACTGCTCGAGTAGTATTTCCACCTTTGGCGTCTGCTTTTTCTGACCGTATCGTTCTCAATGCGTCCCCAGAGTTCCGATATCTCATCCTCTTCCAGAGAATCGTTGCTCTTGGGCATCTTTTGTATATACTCCTTGGCTGCTAAAAATTCGTTTAGGTTCTGCGGGTTCGAACATACAAACGACTTCCATAGATTCTCCGATTCTTTCGTAGGCTTTGCCATCGAAGAAATGAAAAAATCATCCTGTAGAAAGTCTTCTGTGGAGAATGAAGTGTATTGGTTATATGTTATATTGAAATCTTTCATACCGTTCTGTTAATATGACACTCGAGGTCCTATTTTATACTCACTTTTTTTGAGAAATCTTTTAAATGATGAATGGAACGCTGCAATATGTTCGATACCGACTGGTAGTTTATATTCAGAGCATTTCCGATTTCCGCTATACTCATTCCCTGTACGAATCGGTAATATACCACTTGCCGCTGCCTGTCGTTCAGCATCGACATCAGGTTATTGCAGAGTATTTTGTCTTCGTTTGTCTTTTCATGAAACAGAAATGATGTCTCCGGTGTCTCGTCATCGCATCTTTCATCATCAGTCTCATCATAGGGAATGGATCTCTTGATCTTCAACGTGTTCAAAATGGAATTTCGAAGCGCTATGGACAGATAGCCCATCAGATTGTCTATGGGTTTAAGATTGTCGCGATTGGTGTACAACTTCACGAAAATATCGTGTATGCAATCCTTTATGGTGTCTCTGTCATCGGTAAATTGCGTGCCGTACTGAAATAAATCTTTGACCGTGAGCTTATATATCTCGGCAAATGCATCATTATCTCCTTCCAAAAATTGATTCCAAAGGGAGATGCAGGGTTTTGAAGACATATGAAACAACATCTTTGTTAGTTTTGAAATTAGAGCATTCTATAACTTTTTATTCTGCCCCCGCGATTCGTGTTTGTATCGTGGGGCAGCTTCTATTATATTTATAGTGGGCTCAGTGTGCTTTTGGTATGTGTGAATAAATAGCTTTCTGTAATTGGGGAAAGATTGCCAAGTCCATTAGACGGGTGTTCCAGGGGAAGGGCGAAACGCGGTTGCACAAGAACACATAGATCAATTTGTTTTCGGGATCAACCCATACGTTGGTTCCCGTAAATCCTCCATGGCCGAAAGAACTGGCCGGAATAACTTGTTCGCTAGTGCCCTGAGCCGTTTTCTTCACCTTGGGGCGATCAAATCCCAGACCTCTGTGGCTGATTTTCGATTGTCTCGTCTCGAAGAGCGTGCATGTCGACTCCTTCAGGTAGCGTTTGCCGTTCAATGTGCCTTTATTCAGATACATCTGATAGATTCTCGCCAAGTCCGATGCCGTAGAGTAGAGTCCTGCTTCTCCGGCCACACCACCCATATAGGCGGCCACTTCGTCTTGCGTATAGCCGCATATCTCTTTGGCATTTCGCAATGCGTCTTGTGTCACCGTAGGCACAATTTCTCTCTTCTCAAAGCGGCGCGAGGGTAGAAATAGTGTTCTCGTCGCCCTCATCGGCAGATAGAATTCGTTCTCTACATAGTCCGACAGCGAACGCTTGGTGATGGATTCTACCACCCACTGCAACAAGATGAAGCCGATGTCACTATACTGATAGTGATGAGGCTGATATTTGTATTTTACGATGTCGCTCTTCAGTGTGTCTATGTAGCTTTTGTCGAGCCACATTTTATCGTACACATGCAGTGTGTGTATGTTGTCTTTGGTTGCCGTAATGGCATCCTTTCTATATCTGAATTGCGAGATAAAGGCTTTCTTGTCTATTTGTACTACATGATCTTTGTCCGGAGTTTCTTGCAACAGTGCGCCGGTGATGCTCTGGGGATCGATGGCTTTATAATAGAAGCTGATGGTGCTGGGCAACCCCGATTCATGAAACAACAGATCTTCAATGGTGATGTTCTCTTTGTCGGTGTGTTGCAAGAAGGGCAAGAAGGCCGAAACCTTGTCCGTCAGCTTCACTTTGCCTTGCTCGTAGAGCCGCATGATGGCTGGTAGGGTTGCTGTCGTTTTTGTGACTGAAGCCAGGTCGTACAGATCGGTAGATTGCACTTCTCTTTTTGTCAGGGCAGAGTGGTAGCCATAACATTTGCTCAGTAGCGTATGACCGTCTTGAACGATTACGATTTGACATCCGGGATAGGCTCCCTTTTCAATTCCTCGCGTTGCAACCGAATCGATGGAGCGCTCCATTGCTGCAATATTCGTTTTTAGTGTTTGTGACCATAGTATCGGCGATGCAAAAAGTAGTAATGCAAAGGATATTAGTAACTTCTTCTTATTCATAATCCATGTTTTAAGGTACAGTATTATAATTTGTGACTGTCACATCTTAAAAGACAATGTTCAAGTCGTTATATATGTTAACAAGTGTATAATAAACGTTAATAAAACAGATTTATTTTTATTGTTCTACATCGGATCTACATCATAATAAACAATGCACGATTTAAATTCTTTTTCTTTCATAAGCTCTTCTTCGATGCGGCGCAGTCTGCTGCGGGCGTCACTGATTGATGCTGTGAGTTCTATCTTTAAAACGATTTTACGGATAAAGAGTTGTTGTATTCTTCCTACCGGGGGTTTGTCTGGGCCGATGACTCTTTCGCCAAACTCTCTTCGCAGGGCTATACTCATGGCTCTGGAGAGTAGCTCTACCTGCTTTTCGTCGCGATGTTTCAAATAAACATAGATCAGGTGGCAGAAGGGCGGGTATCTGAATAGCTGCCGCTCTTCCAACTGCACATTCACCATTCCCTCATAGTCGTGGCGCATCACTTGCTTCATGATGGGCTGCTTCACGTCTAATGTCTGAACGATGACCAACCCCTGTTTTTCTTTTCTTCCCGAACGGCCGGCTACTTGTGCCATCAGCTGAAACGAACGTTCGTACGAACGAAAATCGGGATAATTGAGCATGCTGTCCGCATCGAGAATACCTACAATACTCACGTTGTCGAAATCCAGTCCTTTCGATATCATCTGGGTACCGATGAGGATGTCTATTTCTTTGTTCTCAAACTTGGAGATGATTTTCTCGTACGAAGAGCGACTTCGGGTGGTGTCCAAATCCATTCGGGCTACCCGTGCGGCAGGAAAAATCTCTTGAATGCCGTCTTCTATCTTTTCTGTCCCGAAACCGCGATCGTTGAGCTCTGTGCTGTCGCACGCAGGGCATTTCGCAGGCACGGGTATGGTATATCCGCAGTAGTGGCACGTCAGTTGGTGCAGCCTCTTATGATAAGTCAGACTTACGTCGCACTGAACGCAGCGAGGTACCCAGCCGCACGTGTGGCACATGATCATTGGAGCAAAACCTCTTCTGTTCTGGAACAAAATAATTTGTTCATGTCCTTGTAGGGCGGTGCTTATGTGCTTGATGAGCTCAAAAGAAAAGATGCCGTTCACCTGTCGGGTGCGGCGCATTTCTTTCATGTCTACGGGTAATATTTCGGGAAGTTTGATGTCCTGAAAGCGATGGGAGAGGGAGACGATGCCGTATTTGCCGCTTTGTGCGTTGTACCAGCTTTCGATGCTCGGAGTGGCTGTTCCCAACAGGGTCTTTGCTCCCTGATACGAGGCTAGCACGATGGCGGCGTTGCGGGCATGGTATCTCGGTGCGGGATCTTGTTGCTTGTAGGTCGTCTCGTGTTCTTCGTCTACGATAATCAATCCCAAGTTGCGATAAGGCAGAAAGATAGACGAACGCACACCGAGTATCACGTCGTATGGCTCCTCGCTCAGTTGCTTGCGCCATATCTCCACTCGTTCGGCATCCGGAAACTTAGAATGATAGATGCCTATTTGAGTGCCGAATACTTGCTTCAGCCGATGCGTAATTTGCGTTGTCAAGGCTATTTCGGGCAGCAGATAGAGCGCTTGTTTGCCTGCTTTTATGGTTTCGGCTATCAAGTGAATGTATATCTCCGTTTTGCCGCTCGACGTTACGCCATGCAGCAGACAGACATTCTTGGTGTCGAAACACGATCTTATTTCTTGATAGGCGGTTTGCTGAAAGGTATTCAGCTCTTTGTACGGACTTACGGCCTGCTCGCTCGTGTCCAGTCGTCCGATGTCTTCGGTGTAAGTCTCGAAGATGTTTTTGTCGATCAATGCTTTCAATACACCCGGCAGCACCTCGGCAGCCGCTAGTAATTCCTGCTTCGATACGGGCTTCGGCTCTTGCTTTTTCAGTATCCCCGATAGTTCTACGTATTTCATCAGCAGTGCAATCTGCTTGGGAGCCTGCTTCATCAGTACGAACAGCTTTTGCAGCCTGTCTTCGTCCATTTCATCCTTCAGCCGTACTCGTATTTCCAACTTGGGATGATAGTTGTCTTTCAGGTTCTCCGATACGATGATAGCTTCGCTTTCTATCAGCGAACGGATGACGGGCAGTATACTCTTTTTCTCGCCGAGTCCTTTTTGCAGCTCTTTTACGCTTATGTGCTTCACGTCGTTCAGCACTTCCAGTATCTTTTTCTCCGTTTCAGAGAGAGATTCATCATCGGGGCGATGGCTCTCATTCAGCTCTACTATCGTTTCGCTTTCCACCTTCAGTCCCGACGGCAGAGCCGCCTTGAATACATCTCCCACGGTGCACAGATAGTAGTTGGCTATCCATTGCCAGAAATCCAATTGGTACGGCCGTACGATCGACGATTGATCTAATACGGCCGTTACCGATTTTATCTTAAAGTCTTTCGGCGTTTCGTTGTGTATCTTTGCCACGACAGCCGTGTACGATTTCGAGGTCCCGAAAGGCACTACTACACGACTCCCTATCACTACTTTATCTTCGTCTACCAGCGATAGTGAGTAAGTAAAATAGCGGTCTAATGGTAGCGGCAAGATAACATCAACAAACGTCTTCACTATAAATGCAGTTCTTTAGAAGAACCATGCGGCACCAAACTGCCAAGATTTATTTTTGCAATTGCGCTCTTGTCCTTGGGCTATTCTGTCTATATAAGTAGCTGTATTGTTCACCGGTAAGTTATAGTTTCCACTCAGTTGTACATGTTTGAACAATTTGAATCCAATACCGAAATTGAAACTCAAATTCGCTGTTTTGAAAGTATAATCGTTCATGTTGTCGTACGCGTGTTTATCCATATTATAGGCGAATTGTGGTCCGGCAAAGAAGAAAATACCTGCCAGCGAGTTACCTATTGTATATTTTAAGTTCACCGGTATTTCTATTTCTTTTTGTCGTACGGTCTTTAAGTCACCTCTTTCCGTGTCGATGCCCTTTTGCGAGTAGAGCAACGAACCTTCAAGTCCGAATCCTACGAAAGGAATTTTCAGCTCGGCAGTTGGGCCAAAGAAGAACCCCGTATAATTTTGACCGGTCAGGTTACCGTTGAATGTAGGCTTCGAATCGTTTACCCCACCCTTTACGCCAAATTTTATTAATTGAGCATTAGCAGGAATTGCAAGCATCAGCGCTATTGCAACAAGGAATGTACTTAAAATCTTTTTCATAATTAATCTTATTTTTTTTGATTTCATCATGCAAAGATAAGATATTGTGCATATTGTTTATTTCAAATTCCTATAAAAATAGCTAAGAACCGAAAAATATCGACCAAACGCTGCAATCTCTCGAAAAAATGTACTACTTTTGCATCGTTCATTCAAAGGGAAAGATGCCAGAGTGATCGAATGGGCCAGACTCGAAATCTGGTGAACGGCTTGCTGTTCCGGGGGTTTGAATCCCTCTCTTTCCGCATATTTTGATTCAAAATCAATTAATTAAGGGAATAAAGCTCTTGCTTCATTCCTTTTTTTTCTTGACCATGAATTTGCAGATTAGACCATTCAGATATTGGTATTATGCCGACTGGTGTTTAATTGATTAGAGAGGACAAGGAGGGTAGTGCAATATATTAAGTAGACTTGATATAGAATTTGCTGTTTTAGCTTTTGAATGATATAGAAGTGATATAATGATTAATTCAAGCATAAAAGAATATGTTCTAAAAGTTTATCCTTTTTCAGAAGATGAGCTCTTGACTATCGCTCCCTACTTTCATAAAATATTACTCAATAGAGGAACAGATTTGCTACGCGAAGGAGCACTCTGTAATTCTATTTACCTTGTGGAGTCTGGAAGCCTTCGAAATTTTTATACTAAAGAAGACGGATCAGATGTGAATCTACACTTTACGTTTGAAGGAGAATATACCACCAGCTTTATGGCTTATCTGAATCGTGAGCCTTCCCAGCTAACAATTCAGGCCATGGAAGACACAGTCGTTTGGCAACTCAACCTTCGACATTATCCCCGTCCAAAAGATTCTAATAATCCATTTTCAACTTATATCAGAAGGTTGGCTATACGATTACTGATATCTACGGAGGAACATTACAACATGCTGATGATGAATAATCCTGTAGAGCGTTATCAATATATACTAACCAACAAACCTTTTTTGCTTCAAAAAGTTTCTCTCGGTCATCTCGCTTCCTATCTTGGCATTACGCGAGAAACACTTAGCCGTATACGAAATAACAAGTACTGACCTTTTTTGATAAATATCACAGAGTAGCGATACCGGAAAAACTAATTTTGCACTGTCAAAATAAAATAGTTTGAAAATGCGGGTATCGGATATTTTTAGATCGCTCAGTAATCGGAATTTTTCTTTGTTCTTCTATGGACAGCTTATCTCTCGTATCGGCATGTGGATGCAACGCACAGCTATTATCTGGCTGGTTTATAGTATTACACACAGTGCATTTATGATTGGCGTTACTACATTTGCAGAACAGTTTCCGTCTTTTCTGTTTTCTGTGAGAGGCGGTATTATCGCAGATAGATACAATCGTTATAAAGTTATATTGCTTACACAAAGCCTTTCTGCCTTGCAAGCGGTATTGTTGACTATTTTATCGTTTTCCGGCAATAAGAGTGTGTCTCTCATTTTCACATTAAGTGTGTTTTTAGGAATCGTAAACGCCTATGATGTGCCGGTGCGACAATCAATGATTAACTCTATTGTGACCAATAGGGACGATTTACCCAATGCTATAGCATTAAATTCTTCCTTGAATACATTTGCAAGACTAATAGGGCCTGCACTTTCAGGTCTTATATTGGCTGCATGGGGTGCAGATTATTGTTTTCTTTTTAATGCTATTAGCTTTATTGCTGTCATTGGCGCTATATTGGCTATGCATTTTCCGAAACATACCTTTACTGTTGGTCATTCGGTTGAGAAAAAAGGATTTAAGGATGCCATATACTATTTGAGAAAAAACAAATCATTGAGTATGATACTTATGCTGGCAGCATTGTCTAACTTTTTGGTGCTGCCATTTGTTACTTTGTTGCCTGTATATGCGAAAGAAATATTTCATGGGGATGCAGCACTTTACGGCTGGCTGAATGCTATGATTGGGATAGGCGCTATAATCGGTGCCATTCATCTGGCAAGTTTCAAAAATACAGATGCATTCAAAAAAATGTTGCTATTAAATACTTTTCTCTTGGTATTGGGACTACTGATGTTTGCTTTTGTAAGTAACGAATATCTGGCTTTTTTCCTGCTCATTGTTTTAGGATATGCTTCTATATGCCAGTCGTCCATTTGTTTAACCGTCATACAAACACAGACCGAAAACGCATATCGGGGAAGGGTCATCAGTTTTATGTCCATGGCTATATTCGGTATGCTACCATTGGGTAGTCTACTCATCGGTTATATTTCTCAACACATAGGTGCGGCTCATACCATTCTGAGTGAAGCAATTGCCGGTCTACTCCTTGCTCTGCTATTTTATTTATCAACACAGAAGAAAGATTACTATACAATATAGTCTTATAAATAAAGAATATCAATAAATAAAAAAATCAAGAAATGGAAAATCAATGTACAAACACCGCACTATTAGTCATGGATATGCAGATGGGCATATTGGGAAACCTTCCCGATGAGAAAAAAGTCGTTATTAATAAAGTGAGGGAAGCTATAGATATTGCACGCCAGAAAGGTGTTACCATTTTATTTATCCGATTAGGATTTCAAAACGGATTTCCTGAAATTGGCCCCGATAATAAACTGTTCTGGGAAATGAAACAGTCCGTAAATGACAATATTTTGCCTGCTTTTATGGAACTGCACCCCGAATTGGGCGTTCAAAATGGTGATATTATTATCAATAAAAAAAGAATTAGTGCATTTAGCGGGAATGAATTGGAACTGATTTTACAAGCGAAATCAATTCGTCATCTCGTGCTAAGCGGTGTCGCAAGCGGTGGTGTTGTCTTATCTACTTTTTGTGCCGCTTTTGATAAAGATTATCAGTTAACTGTTTTATCGGATGCTTGTGCCGACAGAAACGAAGAGACGCACCAGCTGTTGATGAACAACGTTTTCGTCGGTCGGGCTAGTATTTACACAGTAGATGAATGGAAAGCAACTTTGTTATAATTTGAATGATTCACATTAGTGGCTTTTTCGTTGAATCATGGTTCTTCGATTTCCCATCTTTTAGCAATAATGCTTGGCTTTGCAACGTTTTTCATGTAATTTAGTCGCACAATATGCGTCGATAACAAGCAAAAAAACGCATTTCTGTTATAATATGACATAATCAAGTCTATTAATACATTTCATCATTATTTACTACGGCTTTAGCTGATTGATTGAAGCGACATACACACCATCTTCCCTTTGGTAAGTGCCACCTACAGCAGTGAGCACCATTAAGAAAGAAGGAGTCTTTTCGTCACTTTTTTCCTCGATCTTAGCCTTAAGGTTTTTTAGAGATGTGGCACCTGTCTCAATTAAATCGTCGCCTCCAAGTTTGATTTCGATGGCTCCCCATCGACCATCCTCTAGATGAACTACTGCATCACATTCCAATCCGGCATTGTCTCTGTAATGCAAAACTTCGCCCCCTAGAGTGCCTGCATATACCTTTAGGTCGCGAACAGCCATATCTTCAAAGAATAGTCCGAAACTCTCCAAATCACGCATCAAATCCTCAGGCATAACCCCTAATGCCCTACAAGCAATCGAAGTATCTACAAAGTGTCTTGTTGGTGTCGAGCGAATCGATGTTTTTGACCGGATATTCGGATTCCAAGCCCTCATATCCTCTATTATATATAAATCCTTTAAGGCTTCCATATAGTCATCGAACGTCTTTGAATCCATCGTTCTCTCATTGCTCTGACGTACATCGCTAATGATGGTCGAAATTGCGGCCTCGGCAGAGATGTGTCGTGCATAACTTCTCACAATCATCTTCAGTACTTCAGGCTTCTTATTACGGAAACGTTCGTTCTCACAATCTTCGAACACAAAGAGTCCATTCCAGTAATTCTTCGTAATCTCAATGGCAATATTCTTCGGAGCCAATACCGAGATAGGCCAACCACCACGACAAAGCAGATGGGCCACATCATCCAGTGTGAAGTCTTGATTCATCTCCCATGGAAAGTTATTTCCCCCATCAAATAGATCTTGTAGCGAGACCGTGCCTTTCGATTCGTTCGATTCCCATAAGCTCATGGGACGCATTTTTACAGGAGTAATTCTGCCTGCTCCACTATGGTGAACCTCGGACTTGTCTGCAGGAGTTGAACTGCCGGTTAGAATGTACTTGCCAAACTCATAATTGAAATCTAAGTCATCCTTTACCTGATTCCAAATGTCCGGAGCCTTCTGCCATTCATCAATTAATCTGGGCGCTTCACCCTTAAGAACAGCCTTGGTGTTCATCCTTGCCATGGCAATAGCCTGTTTTGTATTCAACTTAACAAAGCTCTTCTGATATAGCATGCATGTTGTAGTCTTTCCGCAGAACTTAGGTCCAGCCACAACAACAGCACCTGAGGTTTTCAATTTCAGTTCTATCTCTTTTTCAACTAATCGACTATAGTACATATTTCTCGTTTTACATTAAAATCAATGCAAAGATATGAAATTCCCATGATTTTCAATAGTATATTCCCATGATTTTCAATATCGATGAATGATTTAAGTATTTGTTTGATCGATAAAGGAATATTTAAGTAAGAAAAAATCTTATTTCCTATTGTTATTTCTTAAAAAAAAACTATTTTTGTACTGCTGAGCAACGAAGTTGAAACGGCGTAAATGTATGCAACAGCTAGGTTGTATGGCGCAAAAATATCCAAATAAGAAATATAATATGAATATGAGGAAGATTTTATGTACAATTCTGTTGATTATGGCATATAGTGTTACTTATGCTCAAGTAATCTCTAAACAAGAGATAGAAGAATATGCTCACCTTGGGAATATGTCATGGACGGGCAAGGCTGAGGAGTTGTCACATCAAGATAGCCTCAATAATAATGGAGAGATGGTATTGTCTGTAATAAAAGAATACAAAGGGCAATCTAAATCCGAATTATATAAGAAAATATTTAATTGGATTTTGTCTATATCTTCCAGTGATAAATCTGCATTACTTGTTTCAGATGAAACTTTGGGGCAAATACAAGCTCGTTGTTACATTCCGGATATTGCCAAACGTTCAACAGGCGATAATTCGTATATTGTGAGCATTAGACCTCTATTGAAATTTGATTTTAAAGAAGAGAAAACCCGATTCACTTTTATGTTACAGAGTTTTGATGTTTTAAATAAAAGTGAGGAGGCTGGATATGTGATGATGTTTGGTGGTGGCTTTGGTTTTACAGCCACTGGGGTTTCCAAAGATAATCAAGTATGGCAATTGAAAGACTGTTATCCTTTTGCTGAAAAACGGAAACATCCTAAGGTTACATCGTCACGAGCTTTTGTCAATTCTGTTTCGATCTACAACATTCTTGTCGATCGAATTAACGAAGTACTACAAAAACCCTTGCCTGTCGAAAATGAAAGTTGGTGATTTTACTGAATAATCTATAAGTGGCGCTTCAGAGGGGGATTCTCCTCTGTATATAATGATTTTCAAAGCCCACAGCTGGAATAAAGCAAGAGCGTCATCCCAGCTGTGGGCTTGAAAATCATTATATAAATATTGAGATATGAAATTGGAGCCTGAAGGCATGGAGTAGCGTTACTTCTTGCGTAGTCTCTCAAATTCGGGGATAGCGTCGAAGCAGGGGCATTCCTTAATGCGTTCGTGCTTCTCTATCACACCGTTACCGTTCAGATCGGGCGACAGATCCCGATGTCCTACTACTCGTGCCTGCGGATAGCGTGTCCATAGTTGGCGCACCAGCTCGTGCATGGCTATGGTTTGTTGTATGGTGCGTGTGTCGGCGGCTTTGCCGTTCTCGTCCACGCCACCTTCGTAACACACGCCTATCGATTCACGATTGTGTCCGTAGCAGTGGGCGCCAATGTCTTGCTCTGGGCGCATGCGTTCTATCCGTCCGCTCTTGCGTATGTAGTAGTGGTATCCCCATCTGGAATAACCGAGGTAGCGGTGCGCCGTATCTACATCGCGTGCCGTGAAATCACGGTTTATCTTCGTAGCGGAGCAATGAATCACTATCAGTTCTATATCTCTGAGTATTGTAGGCTTGCCGCTTACAACGGCTGCCTCTGCTGGTCTTGTATCTGTCATCATAGTTATTTCTATTATTTATTTTTTTAGAGTCTTCATTTTCTGTTTGGCCAGAAAACGAAGCAAAAGAGTCGCCGGCGCATCTTTACTTGTCTCATTCCATGTCGGTCTGAAGCCGTAAATCCATTAACGCAGTCGTTCCTCCTTTGAACGAAATGGATTTATCGACTTCATACTCGGCATTCCATGGAGACGTAAAGCTGAAGCCGGGCTACTGGATTGGACATGGAGTGGACAATACAAATACTTTTAATTAAACAGTACTCAGTGGCGCTAATAATATTTATTACGTCTAGTCTAAGTCCAATGCAAGTCCATGTCCGAAGGCTTCCGGCTTCACGAACTTTCGCTCAACAAATCGGGCGAGTATGGGGTTAGGAAATTCATACCGTTCAAAGGAGGAACGACTGCGTTTATGAATTTTCAATCCCAGACCGCTTGATTTGGAGCGAAATTCGTGCGCCGGCAGTTTTCTTTGCTTCTGTTTCTTTGTCTGCACAAAGAAATGAAGATTTAAAAATTAAACTTTAGAAAACGCTTCTTCAAGTTTCTTACGCAAAGAAAGTATCTCCTGATGCATTTCACGCATTTTAGCGGACAGTTCGCAATAGTCATCAAGCACCTTGCGGAGTTCCCCCACGAGGAAATCCAATTGTCCCGCCACCATATCGGAGAATTCACGAATCTCCTTCACATCCTTCTTCTTGAGGAAAGGAACGACTGCCAACAGGCAATCCACTATTTTTAGAAATATTGATTTCATAATGCTACAGTTTTTAATTGATTATTTACTTAATTCCAATTTCGAAGGCTTTCCGGCTTCATTACAATAGCTAAACCATTTGTTTGTTAGCTCTATTGTAATGCGCCGGCAGCTCTCCTTGTTTCGTTCTTCTGTACAGACAGAAGAAATGAAGATTTAATCCATAGATTCGTCGCCCGGCTTATCGCCGCCGGTATTGCCGCCGGTATTGCCACCAGTATTACCTCCGGTGTTACCACCGCTATTACCCTCTTTAAGCTGCGCTTTGAGCAGAGCCTTCTGTTCGGTGACAGTCGCTTTCTTCTCGAACACGATATTTTTGCGTTCGGGCTTCAGCTCCTTGCATGGATGAAACACCACCCGAAGACCATGAATCAGATCGGTGTTGAAGTCCTTGGCGCTTTCCGCTCCTTTGCTCGAGAACGACAGACGAAACTGTCCGAACTTGTCCAAATAGATACTTTGACCCGCTTTCAGTCCCTCGCGAATGTAGCGGAGCAGCGTTTCGATAATCAGCGACACCTCTCCCGGCGTACAGGTCGTACTGAAAGAGATATCCTCTTTTAATTTCTCATAACTCATGTTGCCGCTTTTCTGCACCACAGCATAAAACTTCTTGGGCGCGTTCTTTTTTAATGGGTTTGGACGCTTAACCAACGAATAACAGACGTTAGACATAATACATCATTGTTTTTAAGGTGAATAATAAGTGCTATATTGTACAATTCTTCGAAGAGTATTACAAAGATAATCAATGCCTAAGGGGCGGTATGCAGATCTGATACTTTACAATAACTTTACTCTCGATAAGATGCAAAATTAACATTTGATATGTGATATCTGCTATCTTATATGATAGCAATTGCAATGTATTAAGTATTTTGTTAGCTAATTTCAGCTGATTTGACTCTATTTTAATGTCATATACGTTATGTTATTTTATATCTTTGTAGAAATCTTAAAATTTAATTTATGAACAAACAATTTAAAATACGCGCGATGGGCAAAACGGAATTAGCCATGTATTACAACAGTCATTTATCGGCTAGCGGGGCGTTGCAAACCTTACGACGCTGGATCAATTTCAATCCCACTCTTGTTCAAGAGCTACAGGAGGTAGGATACAATAAATATGCTCATATCTATCGTCCCATCGATGTGCATATTATCGTGAAACACCTGGGAGAGCCTTGAATAAGAAGAAAAAAGTTCAAACTACGCGTACCGAACTCTTTTTGAGGTAGAGTCTCATCCCCTTTTTTTCGTAACAAACCGCCGCCGCCTTTCGGGGTGTCACAGTCGGTATTCATCAGTCAAGGCTGTTGCTGCACGCATGTAGCAACAGCCCTTAGAATCGCTTTGTGTTTATTTTATGGAAGCTCTTCTCGATTGTTCGACAAGCTGAATGACTTCCAGCTGAGTTATTAATCTTTTAAATTTATACCATGAGTGAAAATTCAATCGGCCAAACGCCGCCGTTCGAAATGACTTACTGCCCTTCCATCTCGAGAGTACAGGGCACCATAACCTTAACCAAGTATCATGAACTCACCACCACGGGATTCGTGCGCACGCAGATAGAAGCCATTCGGCAGGCAGCTGCCGAGGGCGACAAAGAGCGTTGCGCCACCCTCAAGCGGTCGCTTCCCGCTGTCATCGTGGGCGCCGTGTTCGAGGGACAACGCAAGAAAGAGGGCTTTCGCCGCGGACTGTGCCAACTGGTGCTCGACGTGGACAAGCTCGACGCTCCGCAATTGGCGGAACTCACCAGCTGCCTGCGCAAGGATCCTATTGTGCACTACTTCAATATCAGTCCCAGCGGCAACGGCGTGAAAATATTCATAGGCTACACCACCGAATCGGGCGAAATACCCACCGACTGGCCCACCTACGAGGCGCTCCACCATGCCGCCTACGACTACGTGGTAGAAGCCTTCCGCCAGTGTTACGGCTACGACGTCGATACCACCGGCCGCGACCCTATGCGCATCTGCTTCCTCTCGTACGACCCCGAGGCGTACTACAATCCGCAACCTCAGACCGTGGTGGTGGACTTCGATGCTGCCACCTGCTCGTCGCGTGGGGAAGCCAAAGGAGAGGAGGGCGAGCCTGCCGCCACCGCCAAACCGCCTACGTATCTGTTCGAAGGCAAGTCGAAAGAGAACCTCGAATCGCTGCTCACACTCACACGTGCCAGCGAAGATCGCCTGGACGCCCTCTTCGTCATCATCTGCAAAAACCTCTATAGCGCGGGCGACCGATTCAAAGATGGCAGCCGCAACGACTTCGTCTACAAGGCAGCGTGCAAACTCAACAAGTATGGCATACCCCGCGATAAAGCCCTAATGATCATTCCGCGCTCCATGTACAAAATCATCGAGATAGAGACCGACGCGTCGTTCGAGAAAACGGTTGTGACGCCGCTCCCCACCGCCGAAGTGGAAAGTACGGTGAAGAGTGCCTACGACAACAACCGCGCCGAGCACGCCACCACCAAACTGTTTGCCCCGCTCATGAAGCACATCTACCTGCAAGTAGAGATACAGCGCACCGTATGGCTGCGCAAGAACCTGCTGTCGCTCCGAATCGAATACTGCCGCCGCACCGATCGCAAACTCACGGGTAAGGAGCACTACAAAGAGTTTGACGACAACCTCGAAAATCACTTCTCCCTGCGACTC
Organism: uncultured Bacteroides sp.; assembly: GCA_963676865.2. Taxonomy (GTDB): domain Bacteria; phylum Bacteroidota; class Bacteroidia; order Bacteroidales; family Bacteroidaceae; genus JAAYUD01. The sequence goes on from CAXXSS010000001.1 coordinate 2,063,200, forward strand.
AAAGAAATGGGACATAACGTTAACCCCAAACAGGTGCACGAGCTGGTCAACTCGCCCTTCACGCCGCCGTTCGACCCCGTAGAGACCTACCTCGAATCGCTTCCCGAATGGGATGGATCCGACCACATTGGCCGCTTTGCCGACTCCGTCTGTACCAACGATCCCGACCGCTTCCGGCGGCTGCTCACCATGTGGTACGTGGGCATGATCAAGTCCTACCGCGACGACGACATCACCAACCACATCGTCATCGTACTTTACAGTGCCGGCGGCGGTATAGGCAAAACCTTCTTCATAGACCGCATATTGCCGCCCGAACTACAGCAGGCCGTCCATCAGGGCATGGTACAAGCCGAAAAAGACTCGATCGAGAAGCTCTCCACGTGTCTGGTCATCAGCATCGACGAGCTCAACCACTTCAAGCGCGACGAGATGCAGGAACTCAAGGAACTCATCACCCGCAAGTTAGTGGACTTCCGCATCAACTACGACCGCTTCGGACACCTGCATCCCCACCGCGCCTCGTTTATTGCCACGTGCAACAGCACCAATTTCATGAGCGATCCCTCGGGCAACCGCCGTTTCCACGTGTTCGAAGTCACCAGTGTCGACATGGACTATCAGGCAGACTATGGGCAGCTCTTCGCCCAAGTCATCCATTTGTACAACACGGGCTTCAAATACTATTTCACGCCTCAGGAGCAGGAAGAACTCGCCGCCTACAACTACCAGTTTGAGGACAACGATGCCGAATATGATTTTCTGGTGGAATATGTGCGCAAATATTCCGGCAACTGTAAGCAACGAAAAACGCATACCGCAACCGAAATATTGCAGAGAATGAAATTCTTCTTCCCCGAGACCGTTATCGACAAAGCCGCACAAATAAGGATGGGCAAGGCTCTGGCACGTCGTAATTATCAATACATAAAAGATAGAAATGGAAAGCTGTACGAATGCTACTTGCTCACTGCCGAGCAAGCTGAGTATTGCGTTCAATACAAGAGTACCACTACGTATCTGGATGTTCTTTTCGACAAATTCGTGCCGAAAGAAATACTCTTAGCAGGCGACAATGCCAAGATTGCAGACATCTACAAAGCGCGCGAATGTCTAGATCAGACAGATGGGAAATTCAAAGAAGCCCAAAAGCTTTATGATGAATATATTCGAAGCGAAAGAGGAATAAACCTTACAAATGACAACCTGTTACCTTTCTGACCAGTTTTTAAAGCGTTTTTCAAAAAAGCAGAAATAAAGGTCAAAATGGCTCTTTTGTAAAAAAGCAAATTATAATATAAAGGCTTGCATGAATATCAAATTGTTATTGCAAGCCTTTATTATGTATCAATATGAAAAATAGTTGCCATCACACTTTTATAGCACAGATCTCACTTTCCTGGAAAATGGGGAAAAAACTGGTCAACTCAAAAATCGCAGTCACAATATACTACGAGTTCGAAAATCGACATACCTCTGCGGAATGTGCGGAATAGGATTCCTATCTCCTTTATTTTTTTTATTTTATATTTTTATGTAATTATATTTTATTAAAATAGAGTATCATAATGATAAACGTGCAATACGTCGATAAAAAAAATATTAAGTTTATAGGATTCCTATTCCGCACATTCCGCACTTTTAGTAAAATAAGACAACATGAAACGATTTTGCTTTACCCATCATTCACACCGGTATCCGCACCTGCGCCACCTCCCTTTTCGGGGTATGACACGCACCGAGTGCCAAAAATCAACCGTATGTCGCAGCGGTAACTAACGGATGTTGTTGAAGAAACTAACGTTAGTTGTCATGATAACTTCCGTTAGTTACCGCAATAACTAACGGAAGTTATGGTCGCGAGATACGTTAGTTATTGGTGTTCCTATGTTCTCTCTCGAGTACAGAAAGATTGTTGAGGCATCCAAATGCGAGGAGTTTTACAAAATCTACAGGCATGTGCACTGTTTTTTGAGTGTCGGTAGTGATATTGGATGTTTTCTTTCTTTATGTAAAATTTCTTCATGCACCACATGAATGTGTAGGGCTTATTGTAAAAAGTGTTGCAATAATCTGCATCATTCTAATATATTGTAGCTATCTGCTCATTTATGCCAACTTAAAGAATGAGGATAGGTCATTTTTATTAAAAACGATCGAAATATTGAGAATTATTTGTATATTTGTAAATTCAAAAATATGAATCTCATTTTTATAATGAAAAAATATAATTTAAATTTTAAGGGCTATTGGCTAGATTCTAGTAAAGAAGGTATTCCAAACATTTGTGGAATATATCTAGTATACACATGCACCTATAATGCTGACAAAGAAACAGTAAAGCTAATTGATTTAATATATATTGGACAATCTGTAGATGTCAATATGCGTATAAAAGATCACGATAGGTATAAGGATTTTCTGCGCGAATTAAAAGATAATGAAATCTTATGTTATTCCGTTGCTGAAGTTGAGCAAACTGATTTAGATATTGTAGAAAACGCATTGATATATGCGCAAAAGCCAAAGCTTAATGACGATTTGAAAGGTGCCTATAAACATGAGGCTGCAGAGTTTTATTTGGAAGGGAAGTGTCAATTTATGAAATATCTAAATTTTACAATTAAGTAATGGCTAAGCACATAAGATCACAAATAACAGAGATACCAATACTAGAAGAAGCCCCAAGCTGGGATGATGATGCGAATAGACTGATTTTATATGCAGATATCATGGGCTTTTCGCATCGAGTTACTGAAAGTAATCATCAAAAATTAAAGACTGACTTGCTGAACTTTAACCGTGCTTGGAGTACAAAAATACTGCCTCTTCAAAAAGGAGACTACCTTAGAAGTGTGCAATTCTCAGATTCTATTCTTATTGTCGTAAATGGGACAAACGAAAAGATGTTTAATTTAATTAGCAAGGCTGCCGTATGTTTGATGCAGTCTGCAATTAGCCTTGAATTCCCTATAAAGGGAGTTATTGCTCAGGGAAAGTTTACTTATGATAAGGATAGAGAACTTTACTTTGGATTGCCATTAGTTGAAGCTTATCAATTGCATGATGAAATATACTACTATGGGATTGTTGTACATCATTCTGCAGAACAAACCGTGAAAAAATATATGGATGTAACAAGGCCATATACAAAAACAAAGGTTAACTTAAAAAGAGGTAAGACATCACATTATCATCTTTCGTGGCATCTTTTAAATCAAGATTTAAGTAAAGGTAATATAAGAAAACTAGCAGATAAATGGCTTGACAAAATAGAAGAAAGTGTTTCTGGGACTCCTCGCATTTATGTTGATAATACAAGAGAGGTCGTATCTAGCGATGATAAAGAATGGCCATCTATAAGCGAAGAAAACCTTTGATACTAACAATCTTTGGATATTGAAAACTTACAGATTTGTATAATTTAGAAATACATTACCTACTTAAATGCCATTTTCATTATGTGGTGATTTATTGAAATAGCAGTTTTTATATAACCTTGGACAAGATACCCCCCCAAAAAAAAGCAAAAATAGTCATTAAGAGTGAGTAATTGAGAGTATAAATACTTATTTTATTGAAAAAAGAAGCCTAATTTCAATAACAACTTGATTACTATTGAAAAACCTATCGAAAACATTACCAGTAATGAATCGGACTTCCTTCAGCATGTAAAAGGGAAACATTAATTGAAGTTATAATGTAACCATTAACACGCAACAACCCTGTTATATTTTATTTAGCTTTGCAATTTCTTGTTGTGCTTTTGTTCACCTATATGATAAAGGTATTTGGTGATAATATAGCTAAATATTACCATTATAAGTCATCGTAGCGCGTACAAAGGTAACATGCTCTATTTACCACATCACTCACATTGTTGATAGCAGAACCTTTGTACCTTGCTTTAATCAATCATTCTGCGCAACATTTTTGCCGTTGCCATTTCAACTTCTGTTCTCAAATCACCTGGCCAATATTTTGTATTGGGACATTGCCGCCATTCGACACTTTCAAAACCACATTCCGATACAAAAGCATTTAGCCTGTTTGCAGGTTCGCCCTTACTACGAGAACCGAATATAGCGACATCGAAATTATTCTGATTTACATACTCTATAGCCTTTCCGATCTCATAACCGTTGTCACCTGCAGGGCAAATACAAACGGTCTTGCCATTAACAAGAAACGTGAACTTTTTGTCAGAAATTTCCTTGTGTTCAATCTCATGACCAAGTTCATGAGCAATCATTTCAATAAGCATTCTCAAAGAATGAGTCTTGCCAACATTTGCGGCACCATATAATCCTATTATTCTTTTCATATCACTAATCTGTTGTAAAGTTACTACTTTTACCAATACCGACCCTATTTTTTTCATCAGTAAGCTAATCTGCTGGGAAGCGCAGTGAATACTATTTAATCCAACTGGCATTAGGCACATCATTTCCAAATATATCTTTACTTATAACATCTTTACCTCTAGTTATACCAAGTTGTGCTTGGTTATCACCTAAAAATTGTGCTATTTGCGAGTGTACGTACCGGAATTGACCGGTTTGAGTTTTACATTGTGCAAGTGCTTCGATATATTCAGATTCGTAACGCTTTGCGAAGTGCTGAATAAATTGATGAGAATCGAATACCTTTCCATCAATATCATTTATAACAGCTTGCAACTCTCCGCTTACAAGTAATTCTTTGAGAAATTCATTTATACTTTCCATGATTCAATAAATTGTTTTATTATTTAGGACAAGTAAAACTACACAAAAAGATTTAAATAATTTACAAAACTATCAGATTATTTTTGAAAGAATGTTCAAAAACATACAAATATAAGTCGGATAGATTAATCCATTAGTACCTTATTCGGTAATTATACCATAATATTCACAGGAAGGATAGAATAAAGAAAATACCGAAAACAAAATAGTATGTCATTCATCTCTTCTGCTAGTAGCAGATATTGCAAACTCTTCTACTCTTATTCTGAGTAAATTCAGACTCATGGCTCTAATATTATCGGCATTGGTACCGTATCGTGCACAACACTGGTGCCGATTTACCGAAACATAAATTTCACGATCTTTTCTCATCATAGACATCTTATCAAATGCACGTATCTACTGAATGAATGTTGTCTTTATCTTTCAAAACTACGTAAGAACCTTATCAACAAAAGCTAACATACATTGCATTTAATAAATCTCATATAGCATTTGTTTTTTTAACAGCGGATAGAAACTTATTCCTATTATTTTCCCAAACGATAGCATCGTCAATATCTTCAAAATCAAATAAAGTTATAATTCTTTCTTTGAACTTATTTAAGGCGCTTCGAACATGTTTGTCATCATCAATGACTATTGACATCTTATTTGGATTAATCGTGCCTTTAATTTCAGAGATACTAAAATTGGGCGTTATAATTGTGGAATATTCTGATCTCAAAACCCAAGCAGCTCCCATCTCATTCATACAAGCAGGGCTAGAATAATATTTTTTAGAGAGCACAAAAACAACATAAATATTAGCATTTTGAAATTTGCTTCTGAGAGAATCATAAATATCCTCTCCTTCATCTATTCCAAACCCTTCAACAGAACTACAAAAAAGATTACTCTTATTGAATCCTAGAGTTTGTAATAAAGCAACAAAAGGCTCTACAAAATATTCATCTTCTGATGAATGGCTTATAAAAAGGCAAGGTTTCTTAAATATACGATCCTTGCTCATTTGTTCAAGGGCTTGGGTATCTCCTTGTTTGATTTTATTCAGCATAACATAATACGAAGATTGTATTTCATGAAAATTATCTGAAAGACTATATCCATTTCCAGCATTATTAACCCCCCGAAATTTTGCCATATCTACATCGTCGGTAGTAAAGGATTTCGAAAAAAGAGCTAATGAGATGCTATACCAATTATGATAAGCTCCAATGCATTCTTCTGAATTCATATCATTAGAAGTATAACTTTGATATATCGAAAATGCACGTTCAGCAGATTCAATGTCATTCTGCATCTTGCTTTCTAATTCCGAATTATCTAACCCTTGAGGTAATGCTTTACATCCTTCTAAAATTCCTATCATTTTATCTAAAGGTTCGGGACAAAAATGATTGTTCGATTTTTCAAATGCTTCTGTCGCATTATTGAATTGTTTTATACATGGATCATTGGAATAATTAATATTCAAGAAACGAAAACAGGTCGATGCCCATGAATGATATTGAGCAGCATCTTTCAACTTATACACAGCATATGACCTCCATACGTTGGAAGGAGGATTGACATATTCTAGCCCTTGCCTTATTACCCTTCCCTGCTCAATTAAGGTATCAATATTAATATTCATACTTAGAACTATTTAATTTATCGATATTCCGTTGGATTCCCATTCACCATTTCCGGTGATATCCGTTCACTTGCTTGGTGATCTTCAGTAACGGTAGCAAAATTAATATTTCTTTCTTAAATTCTCACCATTTGAGGTCATATTCTATTGTCTTATACACTAATCTGTCCAAACAGGCTTCTACAATAAGATCACTTTGGAAGACATTATACTGGATATTAATCTCCCTCTGCCCATAAGGAGGATACCGAAGGTCTTACTTGGAAGTTATAAATTACCCAACTAATTGTTTATAAATTTATTATTGAAACGTAAATTTGCAAGAAAAGATCGTTGTATGATAGATAGAGTACTCGGATATAATATTTCTTCAAAGGAATTTCTAAATGGGCGAAACTTTCGGGAGCATCTTTTGGGCAATGCTTCGCAGTATATAATGGCGATAAGGAGATGAAGACTTCGAATAGAACGGTACTTAAGTGGTGAAATAACGATAGCAGCAGTTGTTCAGCCCACGGTATGAGATGCGTGCAAAAGTAACATTCGACAAATTGGTGCAATTGAAAACTTTAGCTTACCTTTGCAAAACGAAAAGTGCCCGCATCGGCTATGTCTCGATGTACTGCACTCTAAAACGGAATAAGAAGCCTTCCCTTGTCGGAGGGCTTCGCTGTTTTATTCCGTTTATTTGCAAACCATAACAAAGTTGTCTATGTTGTGGCTTGGTTGGATGCAAACCTACCATAGCGCAATACTGCAACTAATGTTAATATCTCGCTAAGTCTTTCAGTAGAATCTTTCCTTTCGATAATTCATATTTATCTTGTACGATAAATAAGTTGTTGAGGTTGATTGTCATTTGCTGAATTTATAAGATGGATATAAGCATGTATTGGTTTGTATTCGCTCCTCAATAGCATATTTTGCAAGCCCTTCTACCCATATCCTGTGCCGATTTCAGGCTCACGGTTCTTACATCAGCCGAACATCTATTCAGCCCACGGCATGAGGGGCTGGAATGATACACTTTAGCGTATGGACCGGTACAAATATAGACCATCGTTGTGTGTGCGTGATGATGTGCTCGCACATGATGTTTGGGGGCATATGGAGCGCATAGTATAGGCAGGCATGCAAGTGAAAGTAGTAATACGAATTTCTTCATTACTTGGCTTGTTTGAAATATTCTGTAAATATAATGGAATAATGAATACATTGTAACAAAGAGAACCTTTAATTGTAAATAGCGTCTGGAAAAAGTTGTTTGATGTTTGTCTTGTTTTGATGAATAATCTATATCTTTGCAAAAAGACGTTATAAAAATTGAAGATGATGAAACCTAAAGAAGTTCTAGAACGCTGGATAAACTTATTTAATGAAGGAAATGCAAAGGGTATTTCTGAATTGTATCACGAAGATGCCGTGAATCATCAGGTGGCAAATGATTCTGTAAAGGGTAGGACGGCTATTTATGGAATGTTCAAATCTGAATTTGAAACAGCCGAAATGGTCTGTATTCCAGAAAATATTTTTGAAGATGGAGAATGGGCCATATTGGAATGGAAAGATCCATTGGGACTAAGAGGTTGTGGATTCTTTCGTATTGTAAACGATAAAATATTTTTTCAACGTGGCTACTGGGACAAACTTTCTTTTTTAAGACAACACAAACTACCTTTGCCTATCGAATAATGATAACGGTATCTGCTTGTTTATTTTACACTGAAAAAATAAGGCAAAATACTGGATTACAAATCACAGAGTCAGTCGTTTAGAAATTTATAATCTAATACAGACATTTGGTTATAATATCGTTAAGCATTGTCATTTACTCCTCTGCTAATAGCAAATATTACAAGCCCCCTCTATTCCTATTTTGTGCCGATTCCAAAATCACGATTCTAACATCGATTTAATTCTCGACACGAGGAACTAGAATAATACACTAATTCTTGTTGCATAAGCATCTTACTTCTGGAAAGGCACTTCATGTTTCGAATTATAAATAGCCAATCCTTTTGGTGTCAGTAAATATTTTTGGTGAGGATGCCTGAGACTGTCGGGATAGAGCATCGCAATAAATCCTTCTCGGATGGCAGGTGACAGGTATTTCTCCATAAAGTTTTCACGATCTTTCAAGTTCATGGCTATTAGTAGCTCTTTGGTTGATAGCTGTTGACCGCCTATTATATGAATTAAACATAGAATGAAAGGTGAACTTGTCGGGTACTTGTCGGGCGTTTGTTGGGTACTTGTCGGGTGCTGCTCAGAGATCCATTCATCGGGTGCACTAATCATCATATACCTGTTTTTCAATTCATTGTTTTCGCCTATCATCAAGTTTCGGAAGAAACGGATTAGGAAGCTCATATCGGGCTCTATGCCCTTACTTATATTTCTATAGTTGGCACGAACCAATGCATTTCGGAAATACCATGAATTGTCGGCAAACAAATCATTGTTCACCTCGAATCCAATGCTGCGCAGATACTTGATAGAGAAAACTGCTGTGGCGCGGGTATTGCCTTCGCCAAATGGATGAATCTGCCAAATGTCTGAGACGAACCGGGCTATGTGGCTGACCGTTTGGTCTATAGAAAGCCCTTTGTACGAGAATTCTTTCTCCTGTTTCAAATCGTACTCCAGAGCCCCTCGTAAGTCTTCTGCATTGACATACAATACCGTGTTGCCACGAAGCACCCATTCTTTTTTTGTGATGTCGTAATCGCGAATTTGCCCTGCAAATTTGAAGACACCGTCAAACAATCGGCGATGAATGGAGGTGAAGCCGGTGACCGAAAAGGCAAACGACTGTTCGTTTAAGATTCTTGCGATGTTAGCAGAAACCTTGTCCGCCTCTTCCGTTTCTTCATCTTCGGGAACTCGAGCAGTCTTCGATTGATAATATCCGTTGATGAGTTTCTTCACTTCGTCAATACTGATATCTCCTTCAATATGCTTGCGTGCAGTATCTTTTAGATAGTCTGACGTTTGCAGACCATCTACGGCTTGCAGACCGATGGCGGTTTTCCAAGCAGAAGCCTTTTCTTTCTTGTCGGGTTCGACGCTACGGATGTATTCGTCAAAGTCGGGGACGCTATATTTCTTGTTGTCTGCCATATCGGTTGTATTATTTCTTTTGTCTTCTTTGATTCTAACGAGTGGTGTCGCATTTTGTAACGCTCACTTGCCTTTTTTGTTTCTCCATCGTCAGTTTGATAGAGAAGTAATGTATTAAGTAATACGATATTCATAGATATAGCATTACATAATATATGATGCGAATTTATCAAAAAAAGACTAATAAAAAGAATATTATGGCAGAAATCAATTGCCTAAATGCTGAATGGCATAATTAAGTGGCTATATGATAGCTGTACGATACTACGTAAAAGGGTAATTGTAGCATGCTTATTTACTGATTATATCCTGATTGTCATTATCAACAAGAGATTTCAAAAATACCGAACCCCAAAAGTCTCCGTGTTTAATTGAGTGTTTTTGAGGTATTCTACTGATGCTTCTTGTGATTAACATTTTTATCTTTACAATCTTATTTAGAAGCTGCGTTAAAGCTCAAACGGACTGATAGAAAAGAAAATTAGGGACTAAAGATAATACAAGGATAAAGGAAGTGCTATTTGTAGCGTAGAGAATAGCACTTCTTTTATCCGGATATCCAAAGAAAGGAACTATCCGGTTGATACGGAAATTTTTGCCAGTCGGAGTTAGTACGAACACTATCGTAAACGGTTGATGACTTTCCATTAAAAAGGTACGGACAAAAAAGGTTAGCCTCCGTCATTTACGGTAATTAAGCATGTGATGTATATTCCGGAGCATATCTCCACACATAGAGAAAAGAATGTGATGATATCGTTGTATCGGAACCAAGCATAATGCTGCAATAGTCGAAAAGGTATAAATGCGGTTCACCGAATACTTATAAGGAAGGATGTTTTTAGCATTCTTTTTTTTGATTTTCAATATATTCTTAATAACTTGCCAGGGTTTATCTGTGAATTTAGTTGGGTTGTATCTTATGTCTCTATTTTTATAATTCAAAAGAGCCTCTGATATGTGCAATAAATGAGGGGGATGTAATGGGGCTTCGATAGAAACAATGGATTGTATGATAATGATAAAGGGGAGAAAACTTTTTGATTTTCTTCGGGGTATTAATGAGATTTGAAAGAAATATGATTGTTATTGATTATAAAAGAGAGATGATATAATGAGAAAGCTAATCGTTTTTTGCTTGCTTTTGCTAGCTGGGATAATACCTGTTCAGGCCGTGCTCAAAGAGAGGGATCTGACACAAACCATTTCGGTGCTGCGGGCCGAACTAGAGTCTTATCAACAGGAGATGCACATGCGTACGCTGATGACTGAGAAACGGCAGCAGGAGAGTAAAAAATTCCTTGTTCAGCGGTCGGAAGAAATAGACCAGATCACGCTGATGCTTTACTCTCAGAAGAGCGATTATATATTCGATTTGGCGTATGCGTGCCATGAAGCGACTGCCGCCTATGATGAGTTTTTCAATCGTAATAATCCGTTTGAACAGTTTCAAACCAGTGTACTGACAAGTATTCAGCAATATAACGGACTTATAGCTAGCTTGCAGCGTATTCCTCCTTTTGTTCTCAGAAGTAAAAAGGCACTTGACGACCGTCGGGCTTGTATCCTTCTGACTATGGACATTCGCAAAGAGCTTATAACGCATTTGGCTCAGCTCAAAGAATTTCAGCAGCAGCGCAATATGATGGGGCAGAAATTGATACAAATAAACAGCTATGCCCTCAAACGCTATAACGATATTCAGAAGAATGTGTTCGTGAATGGTGGAGACAGCTATTTTAAGATCCTGTCCAACATGCCCCGCTATTTCAAACAAGCACAGCGCAGTTTGTCCGATAAGTATTCCATAACCCCGAAAACCCATTCGGAATGGGGCGGCATGATTGTGGTCTATCTGTTCGTTGTCGTGCTGTTTTATCTTATTGTTTCGTCTCTGCTTTGCTATGTCGTGATACGCTGGATGATGCGTCGGCATTTCGACACGGAAGCATTGCGCAAAAAACGTCCTTATATCACCTTTGCGGCTTCGATGCTCACCTTTGCCGTTATATTGATGGCGCTGCGCTATTTGGTCATCACTCATAATTTCTTTATTATGGCTTCGCAATTGCTGGTGCAATATGCCTGGCTGGTGGGTATCATTTTGTTCTCTTTGCTGGTACGTTTCGATTCGAAACAGATCAATAGCGGTTTTCGCATCTATGTCCCTATTATCTTTACGGGCTTCGTTGTTATTGTGTTCCGTATCGTCTTTATTCCCAATGAGCTGGTCAACCTGCTTTTCCCTCCGCTTATGCTTATCGCCACTGTTTGGCAATGGTCCGCCGTACGTCGCCACAATAATAACATACGTCGCAGCGATTTCTTCTATACTTGGATATCATTACTTGCAATGGTTGTCTCTGTTGTGGTGTCATGGGCAGGGTATACGCTGTTGGGTGTGCAGATTCTGATTTGGTGGATCATGCTGCTCACTGCCATTCAGACAATCACTTGCGTATACGATCTATTGTCCATTTACGAGAATAAGAAGTTCAAGGGAAAACGTGATATATCGCGCACTTGGTTTTACGATTTGATCTGTAGGGTTATCGTACCGGTATTTGCCGTGTATGCTTTGATGATCAGTATTTATTGGGCGGCCAGCGTATTCGAACTGACGGAATGGTGCAGTACCATTTTTGGCTATAACTTTGTGGATATAGACAATGTGGCTCAGATATCGTTTGAGAAACTGTCGTTGGCGGTGGCTTTGTTTTTCGTCGTTAAATACGTTGTCTATGCCGGCAAAGCGTTGTATTATAAAGCCCATAAGTTTAAGAATGGCGATAAGCAGGTATCTGCCATCGGCTTGAATATCGCTACGATTGTTGTTTGGTTCTTTTACATCATGGTGGCAATGATCATCTTGAAGATAAATCGTAGCGGATTGGTGGTCGCTATCGGCGGTATGTCGACAGGTATTGGCTTTGCATTGAAAGACACGATAGAGAATTTGTTTTATGGCATCTCCTTGATGACGGGCCGTCTGAATGTAGGCGATATTATTGAATGCGACGGCGTACGGGGTAAGGTGATTGATATTACTTATCAGTCTACTCTGATAGAACCGGTGGACGGTTCGGTTATCGCTTTCCTCAATAGCCAGCTGTTTCAGAAAAACTTCAAGAATCTGACCCGTAATCATGGATACGAGATGGTCTCTGTTCCGGTAGGGGTGGCCTATGGTACCAATGTGAAACAGGCCCGCCAGTTGGTGCTCGATCGTCTGGATACGCTCGATTGCTTCAATAAAGAACGGAAGCCCAACATCTTGTTTAATGACTTTGGCGATAACAGCATAGAACTCGTGCTATCTGTTTGGGTACCTGTTGCTGCCAAGGCGGCGGCCGTGTCGAAGATCAAAGAAAATATTTATGATGTATTTAATGAAAACGGTATAGAAATGCCGTTCCCACAACGGGATGTCTATGTGCATGGGATGAACTGACCTTGCAATAGATGCTATCGGGTTGTGTTATCGTCCAAATATCTATTCCGTCCTCGGCATGAGGGAATGGAATGATACTTGAAGTAACAGTATACTATTACGAGCAAAAGTCGCTTTTTCTATTCATTTATGCGCAGCTGATTTTTTCAGAAAGCGCTTGGTCAACCATTTGCGTATCGGCTCATCGTATAGCTTTAGGCAGATGTAAGCCAGTAGCATGTTGACTATAATCAGGCATAGTGCGACTAGCCACGTCTCTCCGAACGTGTAGTATCGGTTCTTGATGAGCCAGGCATAAAACAGGTAGTAAAGAGGATAATGGATGATGTAAACGGGATATGAAATATCGCCAAGGAACTTGCATATACCCGATGAGAGCCGGTCGGTGGTGCTACCGGATGCGCCAAGCCATATCAAAAAGGGGAAGATGATGGCAATACAGAACATTTCGAAAAGTCCGTTGTAGCATATCGGAGTAACTCCTGGAATAAACGGTACAAAAAACAGCAACAGCAGGGCCAGCGTGCAAATCCAAAAGGCACCGTGGATTGGCAGCGGCTTGAAGTTGCGACGCACCAACATACCCAAAGTGAAAGGGAATAGCATACGAAGCAGGCCTCCAACGAAATTTACTCCATCGAGTTTCCATCCCACACCTAAACATCCATACCCCGAATAATCTGTCAAAACAAAAGCTCCCAGTAGTGCGCCCAGGCAAATGACCAGAGCTCTTAATGTCTTGGTGGAGAGGCGATGGATGAAGAGCGCATACAGGATGTTGCCGATATACTCAAAAAATAATGACCATGCCGGACCATTGAGTGGGAACATCTCTCCATTTCCACGTACCTCGTAAATAGAACCCGATGTGGCTGGAATGAAAAACATGGTGCAGAGCAAGGCTATCATTACCGCCGAAGTAGCTACGTGGGTACCATCCCACCGCACGGCACCCTGCATGAAGAAAGTAACAACTCCGAACACAGCACCCATCATCACCATGGGGTGCAGACGGATGAATCGGCGCTTGAAGAAACTTTGCAAAGTCATCGTGCCTCGCATACGGTCATCGTAGGCATAACTGATAACAAAGCCCGATAGGATAAAAAAGAAATCAACCGCCAGATAACCGTGATTGATGTTCTCGATAATCGGTCGGTTACCGGCAAACTGATACCCTTCGAACACATGGTACCAAAGTACCAATAGGGCGGCAACTCCCCTCAATCCATCTAGGAGATCGTAATGAGGCTTTGTGTCTCTGTATGCTGCCGAAGATAACTGTTGCATGCTAATTTAATATGATTTTAGGTATATAAAATAAAAGCGCCAGTGTTGTGTCATGTCACTTCCTTTCTAATGGAGTGCATATATATTGTTGTAGGTACTTTCTTGGAGTTGCTTTGAGAGTATCTCTTTTTCTGTGACTCATTGGCGTTATCTAATAGCGTCCGCAATGAGTATAGACAAGTCGACATTGGGCTGTCTGTATGCTCTATTTGATAGTAGATTCGGTTCTAATGACTCCATGTTAATACTCTATTAATTGATGTCTATTGCAAAGGTAGTCTAAATTTTCTTATTTCGGCTGAGCTCCTATTGTCTTTTTTATATTGAACTATTGTGATAAAGGACATCGCCGAAAAGATGAACGTACAGCAATAGCATTTGTTATCGCTTGTTTTGGCTATCACATTGTCATGTCAGCCAGAGTACATTGCTTGGATATCTTGCGATGTAATAGATGCTAATTTGCTCTTTAGAATATTTTTCTATACACTACGAGAATAGCGAAATGTTGTAGAATAGAAATAAAGAATATGTGGCGTTACTAGATTTATTTTCCATTTTTAATATTATAGTTCTTTACTATTTTCTAAATATATACCTTTGTGGCAGAAATTAATTCTATCAATGATGCTTTCGTCTTTGCCGGCAATATAGTGAGCCGGCAATGAAATGAATAAGTTTTATCACAAGCTCGATAGAAAACATTTCGGTGAAGGTTCTTTTGACAGATTATTGTTTAGTATTGGCAACTGATGAAATAAACATTAGGCACTATATTTAAAACCGTCTATGTAAGATACAATACGATTATCAAAGTTGGTATACTCCTTAATCAAGAAGACTGAATTTTGCAATTACATACTTTGTGCTGATGAATATGGTATAGAATGGTAGCGATAAACGAAAAGAGTACTTTTAATGTTTTAATGTATATATTTATGGAAATAAAGGCATGGGAATGAATATACTTTTGGTTTGTATGCGTAAACAGTCTTAAATTGATACTTTTATCGTAAAAATAGTAATAAAGTAGATAAAATAATACTTATATGGGTGTTTTTGTGTAATTTTGTGTATTGTTAATAAGGCGCGAATAGTTTTATTTTACCATGCTCTTGTTATATAAATACCTAAATATGGGTATTTGACATTAGTGCATGAAGCAGTACTTTTGCTGTAGATTATATAAAGTATTAATAAGGAAGTTAATTTATATTGGGATAATAAAATCACAAACAAATATATAAAAATGGGCAAATATTATTCAATTACAACACTCCTCTTGAATTGTAGCAAGAAAGTGTCGCTTATCGCACTATTATTAATATTATTCTACCCTGTACGAATCTGTTCACAGACGGGGCAAAAAGAAAACTCTAAATTTAGAGTCTTTGGTAAAATTTTTGAGTTAAATGACAAAAACAAAGAGACTCTTTCGTATGCTACAGTATCGCTTACTGAATATGGTATTAATACTTTCAGCGATAATGCCGGAAATTTTTCTTTAAAAGGTGTTCCTGCCGGTAAAACGCAGTTGCGAATACACTATATGGGAAAAGTAGATATTGATACTTTGATTAATGTAAATCGAGATGTTTATATTTCTGTGATTATGCAAGAAGAAAATTTTCGTTTGAAAACTGTTGTTGTTACGGCAGAGGAGTCTAAAAAATCTAAAGCAACGTCCTCTACTATCTCAAGAACAGCTATTGATCATTTACAGGCGACAAGTCTTCAAAATATATTGTCGTTAATACCGGGAGGAATATCGGGCAATCAGGATTTGAATAATGCTAGCCAAATCAATATCCGTAATGTTTCTTCAAATACTACCGACGAAGATATGAATGGATTGGGGTCTGCCGTCATTCGGAATGGAGCTCCTATAAGTAATAATGCCAATATGGATGCTTTGAATCCGACAGTCATTGGCGCTACTACCTCTTTGGGAGGTGGGGCCTCTCCAACGGGAGGTGTTGATACTAGAAATATTTCTGCAGACAATATTGAATCTGTTGAAGTGATTCGTGGTATACCTTCTGTTGAATATGGCGATTTGAGCTCCGGTGCCATTATTATTAATTCAAAAGCAGGAAAGGAACCTTTAAGGATCAATACAAAAGTCAATACCAATGTGTATGAATTTTCGACTAGTAAAGGATTGGAATTAGGTAATAACAGTGGTGCTCTAAATGTAGGGATTGATTATGCTTATAATACTAAGGATCCTATCGAGTCATATCGTTATTATCAACGTACCACTGGGAATATCTTATATTCTAATTACTATTTTAATAAACGTTTGAAGAATAATATTTCTTTGGATTTCTTTTATGGGCATGATAAACGGAATAAAAATCCCGATGATCAATTGAATAAGATTTCGTCTGATGGGAAGGATCTAGGTTTTATTCTGAATACGAATGGATCTTTGTATTTTAAAGACTTATGGTTGAAGAATATTCGATATGTTGCATCGTTCAGTTATACCTCTAAAAAGAGTTATTACGAAGCACAGTATGTTTCAGCCAATGCTCCTTATTCTATGACCACTACTGATGGTGCAATTCTTTCGAATACCGCAGGTGCACATGTATATGACGCTACAGGAAATGAAATTACTAATTTTGGAACTGGAGATGCAGGTTATTACGCCAACTATTTGCCAAGTACTTATGTAGCGCGTTATGATATTGATGGAAAAGAAATCAATTTCTTTTCCAAAGTATCGGCAAATTTCTTCAAAAGATTCGGGAATACAAACCATCGTTTCATATTGGGAGTGGATTTTAAAACAGATGGAAATAGAGGCAAAGGCAAAACATTCGATCCTACGGCTCCGCCCTATCGTAATTTGTCTGCGCTAAATGCTACCTATCGTCCAAGGGCTTATAAAGACATTCCTTTTATTAACCAATTGGGACTATTTGCTGAAGAAAATTTAAAGTGGACTATTGGACATCGAAATATAAACGTTCAAGCAGGTTTGCGTTATGACCATGTATCGATTGTAAAGAATGTTTTAAGCCCTCGAATCAATGCCTCTTTTGATATTATCCCTCAATACTTTTCTATTCGAGGCGGATATGGTATTGCTGCCAAAATGCCTACAGCTTTATATCTACATCCGGAACCCGCTTATTTCGAATACATCAATGTGAACGAACTAGCTAACGAATCAATCCCCGAAAACGAACGTCTATTTATAACGACTACAAGGGCTTTTGATTCTAGTAATAAGGACTTGAAGGTGGCAAAAAATCATAAAGCAGAAATAGGTTTTGATTTAAAAATAAAACAAGCCCACTTGGCTGTAACTGCTTTCAGCGAGAAAATGAATAACGGTTATTCTTTATCAGAGACAGCAAAGAGTTTCAAACCTGTTACCTTCAACGAATATACTCGCGATTCGAATGGCAAGTTGGTACTTTCGGACAGCAACCCTGTATTGGCAAGCTTCTCTACTCCCAACAATAGCCGGGTGTTGAATACCAAAGGACTTGAATTCGATTTGAATCTTGGACGTTTTGAGCCAATACGTACCGCGGTAAGTTTTAATGGAGGATGGTTTAATAGCGAGAGTTATACAAATGATTATACCTATTATGACGAGAGTGGCACTGGTGGCAATAGCCGGAGAGATGTTGCTTTGTATCAATCTGGTATGGCAAAGCATTATAACGAACGTTTATCTACAGCCTTAAGAGTGACTCATAATATACCTAGTATTGGTTTTGTTATTACTTTGACTGCACAAACGATTTGGAAAGAGGCCGATTGGTACAAGATGGGAAATGATTCGATACCAGTAGGCTATATTTCGAAAACAGATGGATCGGTCAATTTATTCACTCCCGGACAGTACACGACAAGGGAGCAATTGCAACAACAGGGAAAAGATTACTTGCTTAGAACGGTAACGACAAGTAATTACATTAAAGAAAGCTATCACCCTTTGTTTTGTTTTAATATCAATATAACGAAAGAGATCGGAAAATATATGCGAGCTTCTTTTTTTGCTAACAATCTGTTTAGAAGTTATCCGGTTGTCAGTTCTAAACGTAATCCGGGCACAAAGATTGTACGAAATATGGGATCGAATGATTTCTTTTTTGGTTGTGAGTTGTCTTTTATACTTTAAACATATAGCGATGAAAAAATATCAATTATATATAGGAATTCTTATTCCCTTCTTTCTAAATAGTGCGTGTGACTCTTTTAAAGATGCTGAGAAAGTTGAAGATGTAGCCCCCTTGACAGTAACCTTAAAAACGAGTATTGGTCTAGAAACGGTTTCTTCGTTGGATGGATTGAAGGTAAAGTTTGATAATTATACTGAAGATCTACATTATGTAAGAACCATGAAGGGTAAAGAATTGGAAGTAGATAGTATTATACCTGGCATTTATAGTGTTACGATCTCGGGAGAGGTAAATGATAGCGAAGGCAATGACTATTATATGAATGGCGGCATAGTAAATCAACCTTTATATCCAGGGAAAAGTGAAATAAATGTTTCCGTCAGTGGATTAAAAATTAGTCCGCTTATTTTTAAAGAGATTTATTTTGCCGGATCATCGCCTTCTTACTTTCGAGATCAGTTCTATGAATTGTACAATAACTCAAACAAATTACTCTATCTGGATGGAATCTATTTTGCAGATTTGTGCCCTACCATTGCAACAACAAATTTGCCTGTTTGGCCTTCTGAAGATGGTAATAATTATGTTTATGCCAATAGAGTTTGGAAGTTCCCGGGAAATGGAACAACTTATCCGCTTGCTCCAGGTGAATCGTGTGTAATAGCACAGTTTGCCGCTAACCATAAATTGGCTATTTACAACCCAAATTCTCCTGTCGACTGTAGTTCTTCCGATTTTGAATTTAACATGAATAACAAAAATTATCCAGATCAACCTGCTTATGATATGTCTCATGTGTTTTATAATGGTAAGGCTGCAATGGGGACTGTTCCTCAGTATTTAACGTCTGTCATGGGAGGCGCTTATGTTATATTCCAGGTTCCGGCAGGGCAGACGTATGATCCTGTAAATGATGCCAATCTGCATACAAAGAACTTGGCAAGTAGTTCTTCTACACTTTATGCTAAAGTTCCTGTTAGCTATGTATTAGATGCTGTAGAAGCTGGTCAAAATGCCAGTATGATTAGTGCAAAGCGTATTCCTCAGGTGTTAGATGCTGGTATGACTTATGTGGGTAGCACTTATTGCGGACTTGGTATTGCTCGAAAAAGATTGACCGACAGTAATGGAAACATAATGCTTCATGACGATGGCTCTATTATTTTCCAAGACACCAATAATAGTACCGACGATTTTGAAAGAGGCGTAGTACCTGTGTTGAGGAGATACGATACAAAAATGCCAAGTTGGAATCATACACTTCAATCTAAATAATCAATCGATTATTGAACTTTAATAGCAAAGAATATGAAAAAATATATTAGTCGCATAGGTATTTACGGAGGATTTTTATTTTCTTTATTTGCAACGCCTCTGTATGCTCAGGAATACTCAGATTTGACACCTGCTGCATTAGAAAAAATCAATTTAAATAATGTTTGGCAAAAGACGTCCAATGCTGCAGGTGCAGTATGGTCGGGAACTCCTAAATATTCGTATGTCGACGCAGGATATGAATATTATAACGGAAGTTTCCACCGCCCCCAGCAGGGAACAGATGGGAACAGTCTGCATTTCAAATCGGAAGGTAATTTGATATTGAATAAAACGCGTGTATGGGGGTTCTTTTCATATTCTCGTGACAATATAAATAGTACTCAATTTAACTCTTCTATCATCGATCCTTACCGTGGCATGCCTTATTATGTGGCCGATACCGTGATGAGTAATTGGAAAAACCAGCATTATAATATGGCTTTTCGTGTCGCATATCCCCTAAATGCTCATTTAGCAATTGGATTGGAAGGCCTTTATCAAGCAGATTTGGGGGCAAAGCAAATGGACCCACGTACACTTAATAAGCAGATGACGTTGACCCTAAAACCTTCTGTCGTCTACTCGTTAAATGAGCATCACCATTTGGGGGCTTCTTTTGAGTATTATTCATTAAAAGAAGAATCTGAAATGTCTAACGTAAATGCTAATGTGGATCAAACCTATTATAAATTATATGGATTGGGTACGGCAGTTATTGGTTTGGGGAGTGGCCGTTCTACCAATTATGTAGGCAATAATGTAGGTGGTGCGCTACAATACCAATATCTCGGTAATGTAAATGTTCTATTAGAAGGTAGTTATAATTATAAAGTCGAAGATGTTCGAGTCAGCTTCTCTACTCCCCAAGACGATTCTTCTGTCCGCGATAATATATGGAAAGGGTCGGCAGTATTTATTAAAGATGGAAAATCTTTTCTGAATTCTTTGAGTCTGATATACATTAACCGGCGTATAGACGGTATTCAATACATTACCCAATATGATAATACGACTTCGCAATTAGGGTGGCAAACGTTATATTCTAATGTTCGCTCGAAATATAATACAGACAATTTGAGCGCGATATATACACTTATGAAAAAGAGAAATAATGAATATTCATGGATGGCAAATGCTTCTGTTTCGTACCAAAACGAGAAAGATGTCTATTTGATGCCTTATTCCGATAAAAAAGCCGAGAATCTGAAAATCGGATTCGGTGGAAAAGTAAATACCCAGTTATCCAATAAGTTATCGAGAAGATTATTGGGCGGAATAGATTTATCTTATAACAAGAATCTATCGGGGGGATATAATTATCAAGGTTCACATGCGGATTATCCGGTTGTGACTAAGTTTGAAACTGTCGACTTGAATTATCTGATTACCAATTATTACGGTATAAATCTATCGGCCGTCTATTCGCAAAGAATAAAAGAAGACTTGAAAGCAGATATTTATATAAAGGCAAACTATAAATATACCAAAGCTAAAGATTTTGAGTTCGGCCATCGTTCGATAATAGTATTTAGTATTGGTAGTAATTTCTGAAAATTAGTAGATGATCATGTATTATGAGGACTGAAATTTAAAAAGTATATGAATAATTCTAAGTTAGATCATCGCTATTTCTTAATCGGATAATTTATGAATGAAACAAATAATTAATTAAAATAAAATGAAAAAGATTTTTCTTGTATTCCTATTGAATAGCCTTGCATTGTGTTGTTTGAATGCGCAGACGGTTATAAACCCAACAATAAAGAGTAAAACCTCTTTTGCTATTATCATAGATGAAAGTTCTTATCAACAGACGAAAGATGCTGTAGATGCATATTCTCGTATAGTAGAAAAAGATGGGTTGGGTACTTATGTCGTGCATGGCGTTTGGAAATCTCCGGAGGAGATAAAAGATATCTTAGTTCGCTTGCATAAACAATCGTTATTGAAGTTGGAAGGTGCAGTGTTTATAGGGGATATTCCTATTCCAATGATTCGAGATGCCCAACATCTGTCTTCAGCTTTCAAAATGAATCAAAAAAGAGATTGGAAAGTATCTAGCATTCCTTCAGATCGTTTCTATGACGACTTTGGTTTGAAATTTAAGTTTTTGAAGCAAGATAATGATAGAAAAGATTTTTTTTATTATTCATTATTGCCCGAATCTGAACAATATATAAATTGTGATATTTATACAGCCCGCATTCGTCCTTTGGAAATTGCTGGACTCGATAAGTATCAACAGATACGTGACTTTTTGCACAAAGTTGTGAAAGAACGTACGACCAACTCCTACAATCCATTGGATTGTTTGTCTATGGCACGGGGTCATGGCTACAACTCAGAAGACGAAGGAGCATGGGCCGGCGAGCAGATAGCTTTAAGAGAGCAGTTGCCTCAAACATTTAAGGCTGGTGGTTCTGTTCGTTTTATAGACTTTCTGTCTCGTTATCCCGCCAAATTCTATTATTTGAATGAAGTGCAAAGACCTGGATTGGATGTGATGCTATTTCATCACCATGGCAATACAGATGTTCAGTATATAAATGGTTATAAAGATGGTAGCGATATAAACATAAGTATCGAAAATGCCAAATTGTTTATTCGTTCAAAAATTCCTGCCTTAGCAAAGAAAAAGGGTAAAGACGCTGCCATTGAAACGTATATGAAAAGCTATGATATACCTCGCTCTTGGTGCGAAGAGGCCTTTGATCCTCAGAAGATAAAAGCTGATTCTTTATACAATTTGGATCTAGATATTAATACTAGTGATATTCGTAAAATCAGCCCCTCGGCCCGTTTTATACTGTTTGATGCGTGTTTCAATGGCTCTTTTTATGAAAAAGATTATGTGACAGGGTCATATATATTTAATAAAGGAACCACGCTAGTTACTCAAGGCAATACGGTTAATACTATTCAAGATAAATGGCCTGATGAATTCTTAGGATTGCTGAATGCCGGTATGCGTATAGGAGAATGGCATCGTCACGTAGCTTTTTTGGAAACTCATTTGATAGGAGATCCGACATATCATTTTGCTGCAACAGACAACATCAAATACAATATAAACGAAGCTTCTGCTTTTCGAGAAAACGATGTAACATTTTGGCGGTCTCAATTGAGCAGTCCATATCCCGACATACAGGCCTTAGCTTTGCGCAAACTAAGCAAAGCCAAAGTACAGGGGCTCTCCGATTTATTAAGGCAAACATACTTTAATTCTCCTTATATGGTAGTCAGATTAGAGGCTTTCCGGCTATTGACACATTTTATGGACAACAACTACGTGAAAGTCTTGAAAGCTGCTCTTTTTGACAGTTATGAATTGACTCGTCGTTTTGCGACCGATTATGCAGCTGATTATGGTTCTGATGATTTGATTCCGGAGATTGCAAAAGCGATAGTTACAAATTATACTGATACTCGTTTAGCATTCAATTTTGATGAATGCATAAAGAATTGTGACGGTGATAAAATGAAAGTGGCATTACAAAAGCTGGTTGATGCCAATCCGTTGTATTATAAAAAAGATTATGAACAGATCATAAATCATATAGACGCTTTAATGAAATCAAAAGTGGAGAGTTTGAATATGATAACGGATACTGTAACTACTACTAAAAATAAACGTTTGGAGATAGTCAATTATCGTAACCATCCTAGTTCTTTTGCAGTAGATGGTTTGTTGAATTTCATTGCTGATGATAAACGTGATATGGATCTGAGAATTATTGCAGCAGAAGCTTTAGGCTGGTATAACTTAAACAGCAGGAAGTGGGATATATTGAATGGTTTAAAGAAAATAGCTCCTTCTATCAATAGTGTAGAGCTGAAAGCTGAGGTAGGCAAAACGATTAGACGCTTGGATAATAGATAGACCAATAAGAAAAAGCAATTTCTTTATTGGCCGTGATTTGTATTGTCGTATGTTGTTTTTTTGTTGAGGCCCTTATGTTTCTGAAACATAAGGGCCTCAATCGCTTTAGATTATTATATTGTTTTAGAGAGATAAAGATGTTATTTAGGGGCTGCTGAATAATTGTATTTAATATTATTTAATTTGAATATCAGGATATTAGATCGGATTATTTTCATGATTTTAAATAAAAAAGGCCATATTTACTTGATTTCTTATTCCGAACTCAAGTATTATTTGCGCAATAGAAGGATGGTGATTATTGTATCCTCATATCATTCTGTTTCCCTCTCTACCCATCGGGGGAGGTGATTGTTGGGCGTAACAACTGCAAACTTATAGAACTTCGACAGGGTATATTTCTTGAGGTCTATATGGTACGTTTCTTGCTTGGCAGGTACAGTAGCTACTTCTATCCATTGATCGCTTCCACCCTTTATGTAATTGTTGGTTGGGGCCATGAAGATCGTTGCTTTCTCTGCCGTACCGTCCGATTTCCAATTCAGAGTGATGGTATCGTCGTATGGGAAGGCCGATAGCTGGTAAATATCACGTTTCCCGATGAATGAAATACCGTCTTCTTCGAAAGCAAGATTGGTGGGTACTTCGAAATTCATAAAACGGCAGATAGTTGGCAAAATGTCTACATGAGACAATTGATCTTTACTGAATTCTTTATTCACGTTCTTAATATTGGTAGACATCCATATACAACGTTCGCGCTGAAATTGTCCTCCATGTCCATGTCCGTTTTCGGCACGTCCGTGATCGGTAGTGACAATAATCATCCACTCTTCGTCATAGTTCTTTTCGCGATATTTGATGGCATCCCATATCTTCTGTAGCTGCTTGTCTGTCTTCAGCACATAATCGTCTGAATACCTACCGTTGCCGAACAGATGGAAGGCATCATCGGTGTACCACAAGTAAGTCCAGCTCAAATCGGGAGCGTTAGTCTTGACGCATTGCGCCGCTTTGTCTATCACCAACGAATCGATTTGCCATATCTCGGTGCTATTCTTTTGTTGTGGGAAGTTTGCTTTGTCAAGGTCGTAACCATCGGCTACATAATCTACTTTCAAGTTATTTGTTTCGCTTTTGCCGGCCCCCAACAAGACAGTGCGGTTGTCGGTCCAACTTGAAAAGATAGCCGTCCGGTAATCCTTCTTTTGTTCCTTTGCGATACGAAAGATAGTCCAATAATTGTAGTTGGGCTTTATATCCGAGTTGCCCTGTACGTTGTGTTTGTTCATCCAAGTGCCGGTGAGGATATTTGAATAGCCTATTGCCGATACTGTAGGAGTTTGAGAATAGGCGCCTACCTCACCGCCAGAATATCCTCTGCTATAGCCACCCGCAGCAGCAATATCATAAATGGTTGTTGGATGAAGACGTTCTATGCAATCGGCAGGAATACCGTCTATAATGACATAAATCACTTTTCTAGTCTTGGCAGACATCTCTACCAAAGAGCTTAGTATCAACAACGAAAAGAGTAATAATCTTCTAAATTTCATAATCATTGTGTTTTATCTATTAAGAAACTGCTTTGATTTTGTTTGTTATTTCCAACCAAATAATTGTGGCCCAAGTTTAGGATTCAGATCCATTTGGTGCTTAGGTACCGGTCGATAATAATATTGGGGTTCTACAAAAGTGCCCATGTCTTTTATTGTCAGTATATTGCCCTTTGTCCCTTCTGTAAGGTAAACAGTTGCATCCGGGTCGTCGATTGTTCCGGTTTTGTAATAGATGAGCTTTACTCCCAATGAGTTTGATTCTTTGTTCTCTTCTGCCGGAATAGATTCGGAAGAAGGTATCAGATAGATATCGGGAACACCGTCGCCGGTAAGATCGTATTTGCCGAGAGCCGGGAAATAAAGTCCTTCGGGTTCTTTCTCGAGCAATTTGCCCGCTTTCCATCTCATCAAATCATCAAAGCGAAAGCCTTCAAAAGCCAGTTCGACACGACGTTCGCGCCTTATCTCCAGAAGAACAGGTGATATACCGGGAAAAGCAGCTTGCATCACAGGGTCTGCAACGGGATTGAGGACTAGCTTGGGCATGCCGGCACGACTTTTAATCAGGTTGATGGATTGGTCTAAATCCTGCTGGGTCAATTCGCCGCGTTCGGCACGTGCTTCGGCATAGATAAGCAATACTTCGGCATAACGGATAACGGGATAGTCGATACTGAGGTAATAGTTCTCGTCCTTATTGTTGATGAAACCTTTGATCTGATGATAGCCCGAAAAGTTTTTGTTGAGCGACTGAATATAGATTCCGGCACCCGGAGCATAAGTCATGGTGTTGACAAGCGTCCAACCCGGATAGGCAAGTGTTTGCGACATACGCGGATCACGGTTTTTGAACTCCTCAACAAATTGTTTGGTCTGGTAATCCTGTTGCGAAGAATAATAGCTGCCGTCATTCATCAAATAAGTCTGAACCAAATCTTTGGTAGGACAAGGAATATAGTTGCCGAACATATAGGCCCAGAATCCATTGCCGGCAGTTGTCTTGTCGTAATAGTGCGCCTGAATCATCTCGGAGTTCGTAGACAAATCCAAGCTATTGAAAAGCGTAGCATAGTCGCTCTCGGGATGCCCCGTGTTGTAGAGCATGAAGGTGCCTGAATTCATGATTGCTGTTGCCGCCTGTTCTGCCATTTGCAGATAGGTGTCTGCCGACGATTGCAAATTGAGTTCGCTATGATATTTGCGATAGGTTCCTTCGTAGAGAGCTTCGCGAGCCATCGTTGCCAATACGATCCATTTGTCGATAGCACCTTTGGGCTGTCCCGTCTTCACATTGTCGGCCGCATACTGAAAGTCTTCGAATATCTTTTTCACCACATAATCGCGGCTGTCGCGAGCTTTGTACAAGGTAGAATCGTTGGTTGCCAATGTGGTTTCGTACCAAAGCACATCCGAATAGCGTTTCACCTTGTCCATATAGAAACAGGCTCTATAATAGCGGGCTATGCCGGTATAATGAGCCAACACATCGGAAGAGACATTGGCCTTTTTGCAATGTTCCAGAAAAAAGTTGATATTGTATAAGCGTTGCCACGTCCAGCCCGAAGTGATGGTTGCCGAAGAAGGACTGCTAGAAGTCATGATATTCTTGACTTCCACATTGTCCGTGGTGGCCTGATCATCTGTTCCCGCATCGGCTACATAATCGTAGCCCGGAGTATCGAGCAATCCATAGCAATACATTTTCAAGTCTTCTTCAGTATTAAAATAGCTGTCGGCGCCGATTTCTGTTTTTGGCTGACGGTCTAAGAAAGAGTCGTTGCACGACATCACAGACAATCCCAACGCAAAACAGATACAAATATAGATTATTGTTCTCATTTTTCCTATCATTTAAAAAGTTACATTTATGCCAAAAGAATATTGACGATTGAAGGGATATACATATCCATAAGAGTCGTTGTCGGTCACTGCCTCGGGATCAAAATACTTTTTGAGTGCACTCCACTCGAAGATATTATCTCCACTTACATAGAGCCTAACCCTGCTAAGATGTGCTTTCTGCGTCAATTTCTCGGGGAGAGTATAGCCGACCGTGATATTCTTTATCCGAAGGTATGCACCGTTGAGCAAGTAGGACGTTTGTGGTATGGCAAGTCCCATGGCATTGATTCCTGTCCCCAGATTCTTATCGGCGAGCCATGATTGAAACACCGGATACCTAGCGTCGAGGTTCTGACTGGCAAGTCCTGCTTTAATATAAGATTTGGAATGTTTCGCCATTTCAATATCATTATCATCTGCCCCCCTGTAGAAATCGAAAGCATGCACCTGTCCTCCTGCATAAGGTTGCTGATAGAAGCTCCAATACAGATAACTGATAGGATAATAGTCTCGCTTCCCTATTCCCTGGAAGAAAGCGGAGAAATCGAAGCCATTCCATTCGGCGTTAAGATTGAAGCCGAAACGATAGCGAGGAGATGAATTGCCTATGCGACTGAGGTCGCCGGGCTTGTCGACGGTAGCGCCTTTGGTTATTTTCTTGTCGCCATCCAAATCTTTGTATTTAGGCCAGCCATTTACTATTTCGAGTGCTCCCCATGGGATGATCTGCGTTTCGTCGAGTGCGGCAATCTCCTCTTTATTCTTGAACATCCCATCGTTTTGCAGTCCCCATATTTCTCCCAGCTCCTGACCTTTGTAATATTGTCCGAGCGTCTTGTTGGGGTTGTCAAACTTCGTTATCCATGAGCGGTTATCAGATAGCACGAATCTCAAGCCCCATTTGAATGGCTTACCTTTCAAATTGAACATATCACGATAAGATACTGACAATTCCCATCCATTGGTTTTCAAATTGGCAGCATTCTCATTGGGTTCAGAAGTTCCCAACACGGCGGGCAATTCTTTTCCCAAAGTAAGCATGCCTATAGTGCGACGGGTATATATATCGAAAGAAGCGGTCAGACGATTGTTCAATAAGCCGATATCAAGTCCACCGTTGAGTGTATTTACCTTTTCCCAAGTATAGTCGGGCGATACCAGCCCCGGTGCGGTGACCGTTTGTTGCAATTTGCCGCCTATGATATAACTTCCAATTTGCGAACTCATGGAAGGCACATAACCATATTCGCTGACCAACTGATTGCCGAGCGAGCCATAAGAACCTCTTAGTTTGAACTGAGAAAAGAGATTGTGCAAAGGGCGAAAGAATTTCTCGCTATCTACACGCCAGGCTACAGAACCCGAAGGGAAAAAGCCGAAACGTTTGTTCTTCGGAAAGCGGGAAGAACCATCGTAGCGTCCGTCAAGTTCGAATATATAACGGTTGTCGTAGGTGTAATTGGCACGAAAGAAGACACCACGAATAGCCCAATCCCTGTATGACTCATTTACAAACTGATCGCCCGACGAAAGAGCTATCGATGGCAAAGAAGTTGAAATGATGTTATTGCGTTGTGCCGAAAACTGATCCCAACGGTTGTATTCCTGATTATAGCCCAATACGGCAGAGACGGAATGCTTGCCAAAGTCTTTGTTGAATGTAGCATAAAGATCGAGTACCGAATAGAGCGTATTGGTATTGTCTTTTTCAGCCGAACTGTTACCTTGTTCGCGAATATCTTTCGGACCATATCCGATATGATACGTTGTGGTATAGGAGTCGGTATTCTCGTTTCCTTTTGCAATGGTATAGTTGGCATTCAGCATCAACATGCGCTTCCAGAAATTCATCTCTACCGAGAAAGTGCTTTGCAGTCTGTCATACACCGTTTTGTTCTGCCCGCCATCGGTAAGTTGTGCCAATGCTTTGCCAAGGTCGGTATTGGCCCATGTGCCATCTGTATTGACGTCCACATCGCTAGGTTTGGCATTATAGATATCGCTAAGATTATAGTAACTGGGTTTCTTGCGTACGGTCGATACAAAATAAGTATTATTGCCAATGGTCAGCCAATCATAAACCTTATAACTCACCTTGCTACGAGTGCTGTAACGACTGTATTTATCGTTATCAACAACACCCGAAAAAATACCGTTTTCATTATCAATACCTGCCGACAGATAGAAGTTTGTTCTATCGGTAGCACCCGAAACAGCCACTTGATGCGATTGACTGAATGTGGATTTATCAAGGAAGTAATTGGTCCAATTGCGGTTTCCCATATAGTCCCATTGGGTGTTGTCTAAAGGATCGAGACGAATAGACTGCGTTCCATTGGGATTGTCCGACCGCTGACGTGCCCATTCCAGACGTTCATCACTTGTGACATGACCCGAACTCCAAGGGGTATTCAGAACAGCGATATTCTTCAACTTCAAATAGATATATGGATCGGACGTTTCGTCTGTCATCATCGAAGGACGCTTCCAAGAGAAATTATTGTTGTATTCTATACGAATTCTTTCGCTTGCTCCACGTTTGGTCGTTATCAGTATGACACCGAAAGCGGCACGGGCACCATAGATAGCTGCCGAAGCAGCATCTTTGAGCACAGAAACACTCTCTATATCCTGGGGCAACAGACGGTTCATCTCTTCCGAATCGGAAGCCACGCCGTCTATTAAAATAAGTGGCGAACCACCGTTGATAGATGCTTCGCCACGAATATTGATTTTGGCTGCTTGCCCAGGCTCGCCACTGGTGAAATCAATATTTAAATTGGGTATCATACCTTGAAGACCTTTTGCCAAATCGGTAATCGGCTTCTGTTCCAACTGCGATGCGGTAAGCTGGTCGACAGAACCGGAGAGATTGATCTTCTTTTGAACACCATACCCCACTACTACGACTTCATTCAATTGATGTTCGTCGGGTTCGAGTTTAATTTTGATTGGAGTCTTTCCATCAAATACAATTTCTTTGTTTGTATAACCGATGCAGCTTACTATCAGACTATTGCCAGGTGCTATGGATAACTTGAATTTGCCTTCGGCATCTGTTATCATACCCTTTTTGGTTTGCTTGTCTCTGATACTTGCTCCTATCAGCGGTTCGCCATTTTCATCTACAACAGTCCCCGTTACTTGGATCTTAGTGACTCCTTGAGGAGGCAAAAGATGAAGACGATTAAGATTGATTGCAACAGCCGGCACACTCAAAAAAGAAGTGGCAGCCAACATTAAAACGACTATAAGCGGTCGAAAACGAACAGTTCTATTCATAAATACTATTTTTAATTCGCTGCAAAATTATCGGAAGCAGATTTCAAAAGAGATATAGAAGTGTTGCTATGAGATGAGAAAGAGGTTACAATTCGAACACAAAAGGCGTGGAAGTAAAAAAGATATTCTTTACCCGCTGGAAGAATTAAACCCATTGAATCTCAAAAATATTTTTGAGCAATAGGAATTAGTTGAAAATTCAACTCACAAGAAATAGTATGGGGAATACTGCAATTAATGCAGAGATTTGAGGTAGTATGCCTTTCAGTAGAATCTTTCTTTTCCACAATTTATTTATCGTCCAAGATAAATAAATTGTTGGGATTGATTATCATTCGCTGAATTTATACGATACATATAAGTATGTATTGGTTTGTATTCGCCTCTCTGCTCATATACTGTGCAGATTTCAAACGAATAGTTTTAACATTGCCCGAACATCTATTCAGCCCATGGCATGAGAGGTTGGAATGATATACTTTAGAGTATCCAACAGACGTATGTCGCAACCATAACTAACAGAAGTTACCGCGGTAACTAACGGATGTTGTCATGATAACTAACGTTAGTTTCGTCTGTAACATACGTTAGTTACGCCTGCGACATACGGTTGATTTTTCTTTAGGCTTAGCCTTTGGTGCTTCTTTGTTTGTCAATTTGAGCAATGTATTGGTAATAACAACTTCATCTAGAAATCCTCTCCTGGCAAGGTGCCCCGTTTTATCATAAATAAATGCGGTTGGATAATATTGAATATTGCACTCCTTCTTTATCCATTTTTCATCTTCTTTGTATAAATAGTAATGCAATCCTGCCATTTCATTAATACTTCTTTTCCAATATTCATGTGGGGACGATTGCCCTGCAATATAAATATAAATGATGTCCTTGCCTTTTAATACAGATTTTTTTAATAATTCCAATTCTTTGATAGATTGCTTACAGGGGCCACACCATGTTTGCCAAAAGTCTATGTAAATGACTTTTCCATGGTGTTGTTTGACAATCGTTTTCAGAAAATCTTTTTTGCAACCAACCTGAC
The DNA here is from genome assembly GCA_963676865.2 of uncultured Bacteroides sp. GTDB lineage: Bacteria > Bacteroidota > Bacteroidia > Bacteroidales > Bacteroidaceae > JAAYUD01. Next base: position 2,094,488 of record CAXXSS010000001.1, read on the forward strand.
AGATTTGAGTTCTACTACTATTCTTTATGCGTATGAGCAACTCGTTGTTCATTGCCAACAAATATTGTTCGAAAGAACTGCCATGAAAATAATCTGTTATCTGTCTTTTTTGATTATCCGTTAGCGGAATATTATCCCTTAGGTATTTACAATATGCAGCTATTATCAATTCGTCATAGAAAATTCCCTTTTTAAAGCCCACTTTGTACGATAGCTTTTGTTTTACATCTTGTATCCATTTGGATATAGGTTCATCTTCAATCGGAGAAATCCCTAAGACCTGATTGTCTGACAGCAGGAAGTTTAAGAAATCCGAATATAAGCCTCCTCCTCCTGCATACAAATACATGGGATTGTTCAAATCAAATTGCTTCAGAAAATGAAAGAACTTGCCATCGGCTTTCATTTCATTGATTCTTTCTGTTGTTATTTCTTTGTCGGATTTGACGTAGCCGAATAAAGTACTCAATATGGATGATTGAATAAACACCTTGCTTAGCTCTTTCTCTCCCGATGGAAGAGCTAAAGAATCTATTTGTCTCAAGGCATAATCGTTCAAGGCTAAAGAATGGGACAACAGATTTTGTTGTGTGTTTGGCTCACTTTTATCAGGAGGAATTTTTTCATCCCAATCGTTTAATTGCATAAAGACAAAAATATCTTTCACAAAAGACTTTTCGTCTATATTCAAAATTTGCTTTTGCTCGGCAGTTCCATTGGTGCCAATCGATATACGTGTCGTATCTTTTGGCAATAAGTTGCACCAGCCTTGAATATTCCCTATTTCGTAATGGGCGAACGTTTGAAATAGTACGGGAATATCGAATTGGTAATAACCGCCAGCTTTTCTGGTAAAGGCAATATCACGTTCTCCATAGAAAGGATCTGAAACGGAAAGCTCTCCGGTATAGTTCTTGTTTCTGATAGCGCATCTGGTGGATAATTTGATCTCTAAATGAGCAATACCATAGTGTATAAAAGGAGTTGGGATTGTAGCTTTGGCAGCGATCCCGTCGACTTCAGTGTTGAAATAGTCATGTCCTTTATTCAATTCCAAATCAAAATTAATATCGTTGGAATGCGTTTGAGCATTTGAATAAGAAATGGTTGAACATATTATAAAAAAGAACGTGAACAATAGCTTTATTCTATTCATAATATAATTGATTAATGGTACAAAATTATAAAATTATGATGTAAAAAAAAATAAATGATACAAATTAACATCCTTCTATTTTATGCTCTTTTTATGCATTGTAATGAGGTGTATTCTACTCAAACATTGAGGGTTGAAACTTTTATTTGGAATATTTTCTTTGAAAAATAGACTAACTTCTGGAAATAAATAAGTATTTTTGGCGCCAAACATGAAATAATGCATGAAGATTAGGGCTGTACTTATGCTTGTACATGTCTGAGAGTGAGGTGTATGATGTGTGCCCTTGTACGTGGTGTATGGTAGAAGGTGCTCGAATAGTATATGGTGAGTGATGAATGATGGTTTATGAATAACGCAAACAAACTTTTGGGGAAAGAGAAGGGAAAGGTGTACGAAGACTTTTTCAAGGAACATTATACTCACTTGTATTATTTTGCACTCCATTTTGTATCCGATACGGAAGTTGCCAGAGATGTTGTGAGTGACGCTTTTCGATCGCTTTGGGAAAAAATAGATGCCATAAATTATGATACGATGATGTCGTATATGCTAACGTGCGTTCGTAACCTGTGTATAGATCATATTCGGCATGAAGAGACAAAGTGTGTATATATAAATTCGTATGAAAGTCTGGCTTCGGAACTTGATGCCGATGATTGGCGTGAAATGGAAAATAGGTGCTCTGATGTGATGCGCGAAATGGATCTGCTTCCAGAGAAAACGAAATTTATTATGGAGCAAAACTACCTTTACAAAAAGAAGTACAAGGAGATTGCCGAAATGACCGGACTTACAGAAAGTGGTGTGAGAAAACAAATAATGAAGGGGCTGGATATTATAAGAAGTAAATTTTCTGTAAAATATAAGAAAGGTCAGTAACTAAATTAAATCTAATACGTATAAATATTTAAGAACAACATATAAAGATGGATAGCTTATTCGATACAAATAAAAAAGTAGAAGACCGTTCGAACGAATTGTTAGAGTTCGAATGCGAGCAAGCTATGCTTAGAAAAGCTTATGCTCCACCTGAAATGGATGCCGAATGGACCAAGATACAGCAAAGTATTCATCGTTCTGAAAAACAACGTAAAAGCAATACTCATCATACGATCTCGATGCAACTGCGTTATTTCTCTTTCGGAGCGATAGCCGCAACTGTCACTTTGCTAGTTATATTGTATGTTTTCCGTCCACAAAGTCAGTCGGCATCTAGTGGCCCTGTTACGGTGTTTCTGGCTCAAAAAGGAAAACAGGCGGTGACGATAACGACCAATGGCAGCCATGTGGCCTATCCGGTGTCTTCCGGAACAAAACCTCAATTGTCCGGAGCTATTGTTGATGTCGATAAAGCTGACTTTACGAATGTTGAATCTAATATCGCCGAGGTGAAAACCATTATGACTCCTCGTGGAAAAGATTATAAAGTGATATTGAATGACGGTACCGAAGTAATAATGAATACCGACAGTAAGTTGATATTTCCGGCGAGGTTTACAGGTTCTAAGAGAATTGTGACTTTGGAAGGAGAGGCTTATTTTAAAGTGGCTAAAGATGCTTCGAAGCCTTTCATTGTGCGTTCGGGGCGGTTGGAAACGCTAGCTGTTGGTACCGAATTTAATGTCAAGGCTTACGATAAGGTTGCTCCTCATGTAACGCTTATAGAAGGTAAGGTGATTGTCAATGTGGCGGGAACGGCTAAAAAGGTATATCTGAAACCGGGTGAAGATGTGTCGCTGACTAATGATGAGATGAAGATCAAAAATGTGGATTCGCAATATTATATACAGTGGAAAGAAGGCTTTCTCTATTTTGATGATGTGCCTCTTGCCGATGTCTTGTCCGACTTGGGACGTTGGTATAATGTCAATATAGAAATAGAGAAATCGTCTTTGATGGCTTATCGTTTACATTTTATAGTAAATAGAAGCGCCAAAATTGATGAAGTGATAGATAATTTGAATGATTTTGAATATCTATTTGCTCGAAAGACTGGCAATAAAATTATCATTTCGGAAAAGAATTAGGTTTTTTAGGGACTAAAAGAACGGTTTTTTCGTATTATTAATAAATCCATGTTTTAAAGGTTTATTTATATGAAAAGATCTAAGAACTTTAAAAATTTTTGTAGAAGTCCCTTGCGCCTTAGAGCGCTATTGTTGTTGCAACTATCGTTTTTCTTTTGCTGCTGTGTTTTTGCACAAAGCAAGAATGAACGTATTTCGTTGGAATGTCGGAATGAAGCGATGTCATCTGCTTTGAAGAAAGTGGAGCAGGCTTCGAATTACAAGATTTTGTTTACTTATGATGAGGTGCAGAACTATCGTGTTTCTGTGTCTTTGAAGAATGTCTCTGTCGAAAATGCTGTTAAAGCTATCATTGGAGATAATCCCTTTTCATATAAGATTAAGGGCGTCTTTATTTCTATTCATGCAGTGAAAAAGAATAAGGCAGTAATCAGAAAAAACGAATTGAGCGGGCAGGTTGTCGATGAACATGGAGAGCCTTTGCCCGGTGTAAATATAACGTTGGATAATTCTCGCATAAGAGGTATTACAAATGAGAATGGTAATTTCATTTTTAATCTTACGTCTGAAGAAGATGTTGAGTATGTGACATTCTCGTTTATCGGGTTTAAAACTCAGAAAGTGCATTTCAAAGGCGAGCGGATGAAAATTGTGATGAAAGGTGATATCCGCGAAATAGGTGAAGTTATTGTAACGGGTTTGGTCACTCATAACGCCAAGAGTTTTACGGGTAATGCAACCGTGTTCAAAGGTGACGATTTGAAGACGGTAGGTCGTCAGAATATTATAAAGAGTTTGAGTATTCTCGATCCTTCTATCAATATCACAGAAAATACACAGATGGGTTCGAACCCGAATACGATGCCTAAGATTCGTTTTCGTGGCGAGAGTTCTTTTCAGGGCTTCGAGAATGTTGATAAGTCGGGGTTGATGAATGATCCCAACCAGCCTTTGTTCATATTGGATGGATACCAGACGACGCTATCGGCTATTGTCGATTTGGATATGAATCAGGTAGAATCTGTCACTATCTTGAAAGATGCCGCTGCGGGTGCTATCTATGGGTCTCGTGCTGCAAATGGTGTCATCGTTGTCAAAACGATTCAGCCCAAACAAGGGCAACTACTTGTGAGCTACGGTTTGAATACGAATTTCAATTTCCCTGATTTGTCGAGTTACCATTTGCTCAATGCGAAGCAGAATCTCGAACTTTATAACCGGTTGGGAATGTATCGTAATGATGACGGAACATTGACTCCGGCATACAATCAGATATGCCGTTGGGTAGCTCAAGGTGTTAACACTGATTGGTTGTCACAGCCTATTCGTAATGCGGTGGGCTATCAACACTCCTTGAATCTGAGCGGTGGCGATAGCCGTATGCGCTATGGCATCGATTTGAATTATGCAACGAATCCCGGTGTAATGAAAGGCTCTGCGCGTGATAATTATGGAATAGGCGTGAGGCTGTCATACAATTACAGTGATAAATTATTGTTTAACAACCACCTATCTGTAGGACGTACCAAATCGAAAGATTCTCCTTACGGAAATTTTGCCGATTATGCGAAGATCAATTCTTTCTATCCTATTTATGACGAAAACAATAAGTTGTATAAGAACTATTATTGCGAGGATGAAACCGGGGCTCTGTCTGATATCTGGGGAAATAGTAGCAATATCCCTGTAAATCCTTTGTACGAGGCTTCTGTAGGTAACAAGAGCACGAATGAAGATTTGAATATCAATGAAAATTTCTCTTTCGATTGGTTGATACTTCCTTCTTTGCGATTCAACGGAATGGTGAGCTACTCCAAGACCAATAGTAAAGCTGTTTCTTTCTTATCACCGAGGTCTGCCACTTATTCCGATTATACAGGCGAAGTAGGCAGCAGTACGCCAGAGCAGGATGCTTTGAAAGGTCGGTATACGCTGAATCAGACTTATCAGGATAATATAGAGGGTAATATAGTGCTTACTTGGTCGAAGAACTTCGGAAAGCATTTTGCTACCGCATCTGCGGGTTCTTCTTTGTCCGATTCGCGTAGTCAGTTGTATGGATTCACGGCCGTAGGGTTTGGTGATGAAGATGAGTCTGAACCGGCATACGCTTCGGGGTATGAAAAAGGTGGCACTCCTGCCAATTCGGAAGGTCATACTCGCTTAGCCAGTTTCTTTGCCTCGGCCAATTATGCTTATGATAATAGATACTTGTTCGATTTCTCTTATCGTCTGGACGGGTCTTCTCAATTTGGAACAAAGAAGAGAACGGCTCCTTTCTATAGTCTTGGCTTTGGTTGGAATGTATTTAACGAGTCTTTTATAAAGAAACTGGGCTTTGTCGATATGTTGAAGTTGAGAGCTACTTATGGTGAAGTAGGCTCGATAAATTTCAATCCTTATCAAGCCCGGGATATGTATCAGTTTACAAAAGACGCTCGCTATGATGGAAATATTGGTGTGTTGCTCGAAGCGATGGGAAATAAGGATCTGAAGTGGCAGAATACCAAAATGTATGAATGTGGCGCAACGGTAGGTATATTCAATAGATTGGATTTCTCCATGAGTTTATATAACAGGCTCACGACAGATATGGTGTTGCCTATTACGACACCTCCTTCAATGGGTTTTGGTAGCTATATTGCCAATTTGGGAAGAATGCGTAATACCGGTTATGAATTGACCTTGCGTGTTTTGGCCTATAAATCACCGAGCTTGAATGTCTATGTGTTTGGTTCGGCCACACACAATAAAAATAGAATTCTGTCGATTTCTTCGGCTTTGGAAGCGTATAACAAGAAAGTCGATTCTTCTACCGGATATTCGGATAATGAATATAAACAGCTGACACATAAACTGCTCACGAAATATGAGGAAGGACAGTCTACGACTGCCATTTATGCGGTTCGTTCGCTGGGTATCGATCCGATGACTGGAAAGGAATTGTTTCTGACCAAAGAAGGTACCCCTACGTGGACCTGGAATGCCGACGATAAAGTTGTTGTGGGCGATACGGAACCAAAGGTGAGAGGTACATTCGGTACGAATATAAGCTGGAAAGGACTATATTTCAATGCTACATTCGCTTATTCTTATGGTGGTCAAGCCTACAATAATACGCTGGTGGACATGGTAGAGAACTCTAATAAATATCAGAATGTTGATAAGAGAGTGCTTACCGATACTTGGCAAAAAGCAGGCGATATAACTCGCTACAAAGCAAATGTTACACGTAGATATTCTCAGGAATATACTTATGCAAGTTCGCGTTTTGTACAAGATTATAACTATTTGCAATTGTCGTCATTGTCTTTGCAGTACGAAATGCCTAAAAAGTTCATCCGCCCATTGCGCATGGAAAGTCTGAGGTGGTCGTTCAATATGTCGGATATCATGTATTTCTCTACGGTGAAACGAGAAAGAGGTACTTCTTATCCATATGCTCGTTCGTTTTCTATTGGTCTACGTGCTAACTTCTAAAATTACAGACGATGAAAAAGTTTATATATATTATTTTAATCTCAATGGGTTTGACTTCGTGTAGTGATTGGCTCAATGTTAGTCCCTCAACCGAAAAAGACCGTGAAGATTTGATTACTACCGAAGCAGGTTTCAAAGAGATGCTCTATGGATGCTATATTAATATGACTGATGTGGCGTTGTATGGTCATCAACTTACTTATGGCTCTATCGAAAGTTTTGCCAAGAACTATTGTTGGGCGTTTGCTCCTAACTACAATTATACTGACAAAACCGTTCGGCCTACCATCGATGCCATTTGGACGGGGATGTACAATACCATTGCCAATGATAACAGTATATTGAAAGATATTGAAAGCCATAAAGAACTGTTCTCTAATGGCGAAGGAGAAATACTCGAAGGAGAAGCTTTGGCCATGAGGGCTTTTCTTCATTTCGATTTGCTTCGTATGTTTGCTCCCGCTTATACGGGCAATGAATCTAAGATTGCTATTCCTTATGTAGAGACTTACGAAAGCAAACGCTATTCTCATATTTCGGAATCGCAGGTCATAAAGAAAGTACTTGCCGATCTGGATAAGGCCGAAACACTATTGAAAGGTGCTAACGATCCGATATTATCGGGTATCACCAGAGTGCTTTCGGGCAAGGGCGATTTTCTTGCCAATCGTCAGTATCGGTTCAATTATTGGGCTGTAGAGGCACTGAAAGCTCGCGTTTATTTATACGTAGGCGATAAGGCTTCGGCTCTGAAATATGCGATGGACGTTATCAATAATGGACCGTTCAAATGGGTGAGTGAAACCGATTTGACAGGCGACCATCCCGATCGGGTTTTCATGTCCGAGATGATCAGTGCCCTAAATGTTCCTAAATTGAGTACTTCTTATACCGATTATTTTACATCTGAGAAGTACTCGTTGACCGACGGATGGGGCAATTATGGTCTTAACGTATTTGAAGACAGCAATGACTATCGTTACCTTTATCTGATGACCAACAATAAGGAGAAGAACAAGGTCATCTCTTGCAAATACGATCAGGATCCCGCCGGATCGTCTGCAATGAAAGAAGAGACAGTGCCTTTGCTACGTTTAGGCGAAATGTATCTTATTGCTGCCGAATGTAATATCTCTTCTAACCCAACCGAGACAATTCGCCTCTTGAGAGAATTGAAAACTCATCGTGGCTATTTGTCAACCGATAAAGGAATTGACGATAATGCTAACGGTACCCAGCTGTTGGAATATGTAAAGAAAGAAATGCGTAAGGAAACTTATGCCGAGGGCCAGACATTCTTCATGTATAAACGCTTACAGCTCGGTGCGATTCCTGCTTTCAGTCCTTGGTGGTCGGGCGCTACTTATACAATGAAGCCTGGCTATTATACATTCCCGCTTCCTGAAGCAGAGAAGGAGTATGGGGATATACCCAAATCATAAAACGCAGAAATCATGAAAAAAATATTATACTCAATATTGATGTGTACGGCGCTTATCTTTTGTGCCGGTTGTTCTACGGATGAGATTGATTATTTCGATAGAAATGAATACATATCTTTCAATGAACCTGTTGTTAGTGGTCAGAATTATCCTTCCATATCGTATACTTTTACTTTCAAAGATGCTTCTGTTACGACCGATACTATCAATATCCCGGTCAGTTTTGCCGGTCGCTATATGGATAAGGATGCCGAATTCACTTTTAAAGTGATCGATACATTGACAACAGCTAAGGCCGATGTGCATTATCGCATATTGAATCCCGAAAAACAGATTATCCCAGCCCATAAGAATACCGGTTCTGCCAAGATTCTATTAATTCGTACCGCTGATATGAAAACGGCTTCTTATAAACTGACTTTACAACTCGTGGAGAACGATAAATTTAAGATAGGTGAAGTTGATAAAATGGAAGTGTCTATTACCGATCAATTAGTAAAACCTGATTGGTGGGTATCTACAGTGTATGGACGTTATTTAGGTAGCTATTCTCCTACGAAGTTGCTGCTTTGGCTTGAATTTATGGGCGTAACCGATGGCTCTGATCCTTTCGATACAAGCGAATATGTGGTATGGCTGGATTACGGAACTGGAAATTTTATCTACAAATCTTATAAAGATGGATTGATCAAATTGAAAACGTTGGCTTTCAAGAACTGGCTGCGTACGGCGAAAGGCAATCCTTATGACAACGATTTGAAGATGCCGGTATCCGAAAGTCTGGGTAATTATTAAAAGATATGCATATGAAAAAGATATATTATTTGTTGTTTCTTGTTCTGGGATTTACTTCGTGTATCGAAGATAATGGCAATTATGAATATACAACTTTGAAGGAAGCCAAGATAAGTGGTCTGAATGACTCTTATCGATTCGTCTTGCAGCAACCTATAGTTTTGAAACCTACTGTTACGACTGATATTGATGCTGCCGATCTTCAGTATTGTTGGCGTATCAGCAACGATACGTTGAGTAGAGAGAAGGATTTATCGTACACTTTTGTCAATACTCTGACCTCTCCCAATCCTTTGACTTTTGAAGTTATCAATAAATCGAACAACGTGCGTTATACCAAACGGATGAATGCTACCGTTGTTTCACCTTTTCAAACGGGTTGGCTTATTCTTGGCTCTGTAGCAGACAGGCCTGTTTTGGCATTTCAATCGTATGAAGAAGGGAATACTTACTTCTCTAATGTATATAATGCCGTTAATAAAGAGCCTCTTTCGGGAACCCCGAACTGTGTGAAACAGCTTATTTATCAAGATGGGAATACAGGAGTCTATTATAGCCGTGTGACAGCAATATGCAACAATGGTAAGAGTGTCGATTTGGATGGTACAAGCCTGCTTCGTCAGGCCTATCTTGACGACCAATATAGAGGCGAGGGGAGTTTCTCGATCGATGCCATCAGTTCGGAACGCTATTCTTATGACAATGCACTGCTTGTCATTAATAATGGTAAAATCTACGAGAAGACAGTCGGTAACATGGGTGTCACCCCCGAAGATGGGTATTTCGAATATCCTCTCGATGGTGATAGTAAAGGCTATAAAGTATGTAACTATTATGGTTATGGTTGGAATGGCGACTATTACATAACTGCGGATATATTGAATAAGCGCTATGTGTATTTCTTGCGGTCTTCACTCTCTACAAAAGTCTCTTCTTTAATAGTAGGCAGCACGTCTATCAAAACTATCGACCCTGATAATTTGGAAGGGGAGCCCGTCTGGATGGGTATGGATTATAAAGGAGAGGTGTTGAGTGTGTTGAAGACAAGTGCAGGAAAGTATGTGCTGCATAAAATGTCGGTCACGGATGTTTACGGTACAGTGACTTTTTCCGGACGTTATGAGTTTCCTGACGGTGCTATCAATGAAAACTCTTGTTTTGTAGGCCATAGAGTGAATCCTTATTTGATGATCTCGAACGGAAACAAATTGATGGCTCTGAATCTGGAAGCGCTAGATGCAGGAGCATCGGCCCTGAATGATATCTGTACATACGAAGGACCGATTACGGCGATGCATTACAGCTATGATAATAACAGAAGTGTGAATGAATTTGGTGTTGCTATTCAAACGAATGCGTCATCAAGCTCTTTGTTGATTATCAGTACATCGTTGACAGATAAAGGGAGTATTTTGAAGAGGTATGATAATATTGCCGGAAAAGTTGTAAGCATCTGGCGTAAAATAATGTAATATGAATTTATTAATATCATTTTTTGTAATGTGCTTGGCATCTGTTGCCAATGTCCCTGTCTATCATATTCAAGGGCATGTAACAGACATTGAAGATGGCACCGTGTTGTATCTTCGGTTGGTAGGCCCTCCGGCCAAGGATGTAGATAGTGTAGTTGTCAGAAACGGAAACTTTGAATACAGGGGAAGTGCTCCTAAAGAGCCTGTTTGGGCCACTCTTTCTATTAAAGGAAAATTCAGCGCTGTTGCTGATATCTATTTGGAGAAGGGAGAAATTTATGTCTCCGGAAAGATGTATAATACAACTGTTAAAGGAACCCATACGAATAACGAAAATGAAGTATTTAAGCGCATGGTAAGTCCGATGTATGGTAAACGCTATAACCTGGGATCTATGTTGGGTGAGAATGACAACAGAGGGGCTGCCTATCGAGATAGTATGATCAATGTGATAAAAGATTATGATAGACAAATCGATAAGGAAGAGTTGAACTACATCAAAACTTATCCGAAGTCGGTCATTGCATTGAAATTGCTCGAATACAAGTCGGCACACATGGATGGAGTGCAGCTTAATAGTGCAATCGCGTTGCTTGACAAATCTATGCAGAATAGAGCAGAAGTGTTGAGGATGAAGCATTATGCAAAACAGCTCATTTCGTGTTCAGAAGGAACTGTAGCTCCCGATTTCACGCTTCCTTCTTCGACCGGCGGTACATTTACTTTGTCTTCGGCTAAAGGTAAATATGTATTGATCGATTTCTGGGCTTCGTGGTGTGCTTCTTGTCGTAATGCATTGCCTGGTGTAGCTGCCCTGAATAAGAAATATGAAAATGCCAATCTTCTCATTCTCGGTTTGTCGCTTGACAGAAGCGATGAGGCTTGGCGAAAAGCATTGAACCAAGAAGGTTGTGCGTGGCTCCAAGTATGTGATTATGATGGAAAAGCAGCGCGTGCTTACGCCGTGTCGGCTATTCCATTGACAATCATCGTAGGGCCTGATGGCCGAATTGTGAGCCGAGGGTTGCAGAAAGATGCTCTTGAGAAAAAATTGGATGAACTGTTGAAAATAGCAAAATAGCAATAGGCACATATTTGTCTCATCAGTAAATAATGTCCCCCAAAAAGTATCTTTTCGCCGGAATATACTTTTTGGGGGATCATTATTTGTGTGGTGTCTCGTGCAATTGAATTAGTCAATATTTAAGCAACTTTTTGTACCATTGGATTTATTAAACTATCTTTGTTGCTGTATTTTATCACCGAAAGAAACAAAAAAGTAGAAAAGTGGAAGACAAAAAGGAATTTGATGTTCTCTTTAAAACATACTATTCCCGGCTATATTGTTATGCTTTTCATATCATAAATGATTTAGAAGCCAGTAAAGACATTACTAGTGATGCCTTTGAGTATTTATGGCTTCATTTTTCGGAGATAAAAGCCACTACCGCCAAATCTTACTTGTATGCTTATGCACACAGCAAGAGCATCGACTATCTGCGTAAGTTGTGCATACACAAAGAATATACGAAGTATGTAGAATTGACAGCAGATGATGTAGATAATCACTTTTGTGAATTCGATGAACGGATTATGATGATTCGTAAAGTAATGGACAAGCTTCCTGTCAATACCAGACATATTTTGGAAGAGTGCTATATTCGGCGAAAAATGTACAAGGAGGTAGCCGAAGAATTGGATATCAGTGTCAATACGGTAAAAAAGCATATTGTAAAGGCACTACGCTTGATTCGTTTGGAAATGAGCGAAAAAAGGGATCTTTGGGATAGTTGAGATCTGTTTTTTACTCGCGAATATTGAGATGAATGGAATATAAAAATAATCAGACAGCCATGGAAAGTGCTTTTGAAAATAAGATAGACGACTGCATTGAAGATTCCCTCGATGTAATGGAAACCCCTACAAATCTGTCGGCAGAAATGATAGAACAACATCTTCAGAATCTGTCATGCAAGCAGGTATGTAAGGATATTCAAGACAGCTCTTTTGCGCTTCTTCTAGACATGTCCGATCAACAGATAAATGTAGATTCTGAATTGGCAAAATTTAAGTCGAAGCACGAAAAAGCTAATTCTCGCAAACGGTCTGCCGTACTGAAATCGGTGACAGGTTTTGCTGCTTTGATTGTAGTTCTGTTGGTCTCTTACTGGATGCTCAGAAATCAAAAACAGAATGTTGTTCAGACGGGGTATACGGTGTTCACTGCTCATCATGTGCCGCAACAAGTTACGATACAGTCCAAATCTAAGAAAATAATAGTAGACGATAAGAGTGCTTCGGCTACTCAACTCATCAGGCAAATGAGAAATGTAGACGATGTGGCTGCGAAAGGAGAAAAAACTAGGGTTGCATCGTGCAAAATCACTGTTCCTTGTGGTCGGGATTTCAAAATAACCTTGTCCGATGGTAGTGTCGTATGGCTGAATGCCAACAGCTCTTTCGTCTATCCAACGGCTTTCGAAGGGAAAGAACGTATCGTCTTTTTGGAAGGAGAAGCCTACTTTAAGGTTGCCAAAGACAAACAGCATCCTTTCATTGTGAAGACACCATACATGGAGACGCAGGTTTATGGTACGGAGTTCAACGTGAAGTGTTACGATCCGGGAGATGCCCATGTGGTATTAATCAGCGGTAGTGTGGGTGTGACCAATCTGAAGAACAAAAGCTATAAGGTTATTACTCCCGGCGATGATGCGCATGTGATGCCCAATGGCGAGCTTATTACCCAAAAGATCGATGTTGATTCGTATCTTTATTGGAAAGACGGTTATTTCTATTTCGATAAGGAGCCGCTCAAGAATGTGATGCAGAATATTGGCCGATGGTACAATATGACGGTTGAATTCAAGCGTAAGGAAGATATGGATATTGTTGTACATTTTGCCGGAGATCGCAGCATGGCGCTTCCGCATATCATTACGTTGCTCAATCGCATGAAAAAAGTAAATGTAGTATTGGAAAACGATAAGATTGTTGTGCATTGATTGGTTGTCATCACACACCAAAAAAACAAACGTATGTCGTTGGCATAACTAACGTATGTTACTGCGGTAACTAACGTTAGTTATCCTAACAACTAACGTTAGTTTCTTCTACAACATCCGTTAGTTACGGCGGTAACATACGGTTGATTTTTCTGAATGCTAAGGCAATTCCCCAAATTGAGATATATCATAATACTCTTTTGCTGCGATTTATTTTACTTAAACAACTTTTCTTTAAAAATCGTACCCTTTTCATTTTTTTAATCGTATTAGGTTTACAAACTGTTCTTAAATGATAGAACAGGGAAACGATGTGTCAAATATCAGTGTGCTGATAGAACAGGCCTTTGCCGCTTGATGGGCGCTCGGACAAAACGTTGTGAATGATTGTTCGGCTAACCTCGTGAATAGCGGTGCAAGTTTGTTTAAAATGTGTTGGATGCTAGAGAGAGATGTGATGTTTAGAAAACCCAAATCAGATTGAATGTAAGATAGTGTCTTAGAATATTTTTCTATACACTGAAATGAATACTATGTTCAAAAGAATAAAAATAGCATGAAAACGTAATTGCTGGTTTTATTTTCTATATTAAAATAAGATTAATTGTTCTATATTCTAAATATGTATCTTTGCAATAGAAATTAATTCTTTTTTATAAAGTTTATATTTACCGACAACGTATTAAGCAGACAATAAAGAGATATGAATACATTAGAAAAATTGTTTATGGTCTATCAGGTCATTACTACCGTTTGTTTGAGAGATATGTGTCTAATTGTCAATGATGTTCGGGATAATAAGTTTGATGATAAACTCTTTGAATGTCAATAGAGAATTTTACTTAAAATGATATAGAATTGTAGTCTGACCGCTATCAAGAAAGCTCCTTAATGATTGGAAATATTTGTTCCATTTTAAAATAATAAACCCACACATGAAAAAAGGCAAATTGTTGACTCTTGTCGTTTTTGTCCTTACTCTTTTTTGTGCATCGTTTGTTGATGCACAGGAAGAAAAGGGGAAAACGATAACGATGGATTTTCAGAACGAAAATATGGCGACGGTTCTGAAACGTTTGGAAAAGGCGTCGGGATATAAAATCCTGTTTACCTACGATGATGTCAATCGCTTTACTACAAGCGGAAAGCTAAAGAATGTTTCTATTCACGAAGCTTTAAAAACAATTATCGGAAATAAACCATTGGATTTTGTAATCGACGGGAAATTTATCAACGTGACGTTGAAACAAGTGAAGATGAAGCGATTATCGAGAACGGCACTGACTAAAGTGCTTGGCATCGTGATTGCCGATGAAAAGGGTGAACCTACTCCTGTGATCGGTGCCACTGTCAAAGTGAAAAGCTCTGGTAAAGGAGCGGTAACCGACAGTAACGGGCACTTCGAATTGACGGATGTGATAGAGGGAGAAGACTTAATCGTATCGTATATCGGTATGCAGACTCGCACGATACCTGCCCAACAAAGAGTAACTGTTCGTATGAAAGACAATGTGCAGTGTCTGGACGAAGTAGTGGTAACGGGTCTGTTCAATTACCGTGCGGCGAGTTTCACCGGTTCGGCAAGAACTTATACAAAGGACGATTTACAATCGGTAGGCAATCAAAATCTGTTGAAGAGTCTGAGCAATTTGGACCCTTCGTTTGTGATTGACGATAATTATACCAATGGCTCAAACCCGAATGCATTCAATAATATCAACATACGTGGTAACGCTTCGTTCACGGGACTGCAAAGCGAATACGACGGCAATCCCAACGAACCTCTTTTTATTGTAGATGGATTTGAAGCCACCCGTGAGCAAGTGTTTGATTTGGATATGAATCGTGTGAAATCTGTTACTGTATTGAAAGATGCGGCGGCCAAAGCTCTTTATGGATCGAAAGCAGCCAATGGCGTAGTTGTAGTGGAAACAAAAGAGCCCGAAAGAGGTAGACTCCGACTTACTTATACGGGCGACTTGAATGTGGAGGCTCCCGATTTGTCTTCTTACAACTTGTGCAATTCGGCAGAGAAGCTACAGGCAGAGTTGAATGCCGGTCGGTATTTGGCTGCGTCGGCATATCACAATGAATATCTGCAAGAAGAATATAACGATCTGAAGACGAGTGTGGCTCAGGGTGTCGATACTTATTGGCTTGCCAAACCTTTGCGCTCGGGTGTAGGTCAGAAACATTCGATGTATATGGAAGGTGGCGATGACCGGATGCGTTATAGCGGTACATTTACTTACAATGGTATTACCGGTGCAATGAAAGGTTCGGACCGTAGAACCATCTCGGGTAACATCAAGATGGCTTATCGCTATAAGTCTTTATTATTCAGCAACTCTTTGTCTGTAACATCTAATAAGGCAGACGATTCTCCTTACGGATCTTTCTCCGATTATTCTTCGGCAAACCCTTATTATACTCCTTATGACGAAAATGGAAATCTGAAAAAAATATTGGGCGCTTATACTTATCCGGGTAGCAATGGTGCGTCGAGCTCTGTGACTTACTACAATCCTCTGTACAATGCTTCTATCGGTACAAAAAACTTTTCGCAGTATACCGAATATACGGAGAATTTCTATATTGAATGGCGTCCGATAGAGAGTTTCAGAATGTCGGGCCGTGTAGGCTATACTTATCAGACGAATAAGAGAGAAGACTTTTATCCGGGCGACCATACAAAATTTGTCGATTGGACAGGTGATCAGTATTATCTGAGAGGTTCTTATTCGATTACCGATGGCGAGTCGGCTACACTCTCTTCGGATATTACAGCCAATTATACAGGCCAGTTTGGCAAACATATGATATTGGCAAATGCCGCATGGAGCTTGAATGCCAACAATTACGATACACATGGTATGACAGCTTGGGGCTTTTTGAACAATCATGTGGATTATATCACTTTTGCCAAACAATATGCCGAGAACGGAAAGCCTTCGGGTAGCGAAGGGACGACGCGTAGTATAGGTATAACCGGAGCGGTGAACTATTCTTATGACGACCGCTATTTGGCCGATCTGACATTGCGCTACAATGGCTCTTCGGTATTCGGAGCCGATAATCGTTGGGGAACATTCTGGTCGGTAGGTCTGGGTTGGAATATACAGAGAGAGAAGTTTATGAAAAGTCTTACTTTTGTCAACTTGCTGAAACTACGTGCTTCTTACGGATTGACGGGTAGCCAGAACTTCAACCCATATCAGGCAAAGGCAACTTACAAATTCTATGATAGCATCGTATACGACAACATTGTAGGTGCATATCTGATGTCGATGCCCAACAAACGCTTGAAATGGCAACAAACAGCCGAGTTGAATATGGGTTTTGATATGCAACTGTTCAAGACGTTGAATGTTCGTCTGGACGTGTACAACAACAAATCGAAAGACGCCTTGCTGGCAATGACGCTACCTACATCAACCGGTTTCAATTCTTATCAGGAGAATCTTGGTAATGTAGAGAATAAAGGTTTCGATGCGAGTATGAACTGGCGCTTTATTCAAAAAAAGGATTTCTATTTGTCGGCGAACTTTTCGATAGGACACAACGTCAATAAGGTTACAAAGATTAGCGACGCGCTGAAGTCTTTCAACGAACAACAGCAGGATAATGCAAGCCAAAATGGTATGACTTCACCCATCTTACGCTATGAGAATGGCCAATCGATGACAGCTATATGGGCTGTTCAGTCGTTGGGTATCGATCCGATTACCGGACAGGAATTGTTCCGAAAGAAAGATGGAACAACCACTTATGACTATAGCTACGATGACTATATCGTTGCCGGAGATAGCAATCCCAAGTATCATGGCAATTTCGGATTGAGTGGAGAGTACAAAGGTGCCGGTTTGAGCTGTTCTTTCAGCTATCGTACTGGTGGAGACTATTACAATCAGACTTTAGTGAATAGAGTGGAAAATGTAGATATCGCTTACAATGTAGACCGTAGAGTATTGAGCGATAGTTGGAATAAAGTGGGCGATATAGCTAAGTATAAAAAAATAAATGATACGCCTTCTAAAACTTATCCGACTACTCGTTTCATCGAAAAGAATAATGAATTGCAATTGGCTTCGTTCTCTTGCTATTATGACTTCAAGTATCTTACCGACTTCTTGCAGAAAATTAAAGTAGAACGTCTGAAAGCTTCTTTCTACATGAACGATCTGTTTCGTATATCTACAGTGAAAACCGAACGGGGATTGGATTATCCTTATGCTCGATCGTTCTCTTTTTCTTTATCGGCAACATTCTAAATATGAAAATCATGAAATATAGAAACATAATATTGACTGGTGTACTCCTGTTTATGATAGGGACATCAATGGTATCTTGCAACAATTGGTTGGACGTTCAACCCAAGTCGCAAGTAGAAGACAGCGAACTTTTTACTTCGGAACAAGGCTTTAAAGAGGCGCTTGCCGGTGTGTATTCTTCGATGGCTTCTGAAAGTACTTATTCGAAAGAAATGCTCTTCGGGACAATCGGGATATTGGGTCACGAATGGGACAATTATCCAACATCTTACACCGATATGGTCGATTACCAATACTCGGCAGCTACTCCTTCTGCTCTGATTGCAAAAATATGGTCGACTTCGTATAATTCGATTGCGAATATCAATAACTTGGTAAACCAGATAGATGGCAATAAAAATCTGTTCCACAAGAATAACTATTCCATTATCAAAGGGGAGGCTTTCGCTTTACGCGCTTTTCTTCATTTCGATTTGTTGCGTTGTTTTGGTGTGAGCTATGCTGTCAATTCAAACATGCCTTCTATTCCTTATAGCACAGATCTTACTTATAAAATATTTCCGCAACTCGCGGTTAGTAAAGTGGCAGAAAGTGTTATAAAAGATCTGTTGGATGCCGAGGCTCTGTTGAAGGTCGATCCTATTGCTACGGGCGAAAAAATTACTGAAACAGAAGATAACGGTTACCTGAAGAATAGGCAGATGCATCTAAACTATTATGCCGTGAAGGGTTTGGAGGCACGCGTATATATGTGGATGCAAGATTATGCTAAAGCTCGGGCTTGTGCCTTGGAGGTTATTCATTCCACCTCTTTCAGTTGGTCTAAAGGTAGCGATATGCAGCTTGGATATGATTATGCATTTGCACCCGAACAATTGTTTGCTCTCAATAATACGAATATGTCTACGCTAAGCGATACTTACTTCAATGAAAGCAGCAATACGACAAGCTTTTATCTCAACGAAACGTCATTGCTCCAATATTATGATTCTCATACCGAAGATTATCGTTACGTCTATTTGTTCAAGAGTGGTACGACGGGTGAGTCTGTAACCAATCGGTATCTGATGAAATACAATAAGACTAAGTCTGATGATGCTTATTATTTAAATAAAATGCCGATGATTCGTTTGAGCGAGATGTATCTGATTCTTTCCGAATGTGATTATCGTACTACCGGCAGTGGATTGACATATCTGAATGTACTTAGAGAGGCGCGCGATCTGGCACCGCTGGATACAGATCCCACCGATTACTACACCGAGCTTATTCGAGAATATCGTCGGGAATTTATAGGCGAAGGACAATTGTTTTTCCTTTATAAGCGCCTCAATAGAGAAACCGTGATAGGTTCGGATGCCGATATGATTGGTGAAAAAGCTTATACTTTCCCCATTCCGTTGTCGGAGACTGAAGCATCGCAACGCGCAAATAATAGATAAATGGAGGTTATTATGAAATATAAAAAGTACATATTTGTTTTTTGCTTGGCGGCAATCTGCTTATGCAGTTGCAGTAAAGATGAGACGCCTTTGTTTGATACATCTTATTCTGCTTTAAATGTTTGGTTTGGTACTGCTGGATCAGTATTGGATAGTATCAATTATAATTACTCATATACTTTGGGCGAGAAAGACCTGATATTTCAGGCTCGCATCCTTGGCTCGGTGTCTAATGTGGATAGGACGTTCACGATTGAAGCTTTCAGTGGAGATATGACGGAGGCAAAGGGTAGTTTCTCGACAGATACTTATACCATAAAAGCCGGCGAGTCGAGTGCGGAATTTCCTATTCATTTTGATACTTCCAAGTTGAGCAACAGTGCATCTTTTACAACGAAAGATGGACATTTATGGTTTCGTCTAGTCGAAAATGCCTCTTTTGCTAAAGGTGCCGAATCGATGCAAATTTTGAAAGTTGTATTGAAGAATTATCTGAGCAAACCTACAGAATGGGATGTTGCAGCTTATCCTTTGAGAGCCTATTCTCTTTATTTTGGCAAGTATAGTAAAGTGAAATACCAGTTTATGATTCAAGAACTCGGTCTGGTGGACTTTCATATTTCTTATACTGCCATAAAGCCTTATGATGAAGCGACTAATACACTGTCAGCCAATTATGTCAGCTATTTGGTACAGCGCATGCAGTTGGCTTTGGCTAATTATAACGGCTCTCATACCACACCACTCATCGACGAGACAGGTGCTGCAGTTGTCTTTTAACAATAAAATGAACAATGATGGATAAATTATTTTTTAAAATACTATTTGTCAACCTTATCGGATTGATTTTGTTGGCTTCTTGTTATGATGACAAAGGTAATTATAATTACACCAATATAGATAAAGTTTCTGTAGATACCGTAGGCTTGGGTATCCAATCGTCTTATGTGGTATCGCGCTACGATACACTGAAAATGGCTCCGAATATTACTTTTAACGATGTTAAAGTAACCGACAACAGCGATGTGCCGTTGGAATATGTATGGACAATATATGTCGCTTCTACAGGTTCCAATTTGGATTATACGGTGGATACGATAGGAGTGTCTCGTAATCTGAAAGCACCCATCACTCGTACGGCGGGCGCATATTATGTACAACTCACTGTGAGGAATAAGAAGAATGATATTCGGTCATACTTTAAAGTGAACTGCCAGGTCGAAGAGTCTCTGACGGCAGGCTGGATGATACTTTATGAGCCGACTAACAAACCGGGAACATCAGATGTGGGACTGGTCGTTAACCCATGGGTGAAGAAGAATATCACAAAAAACAAGGAGTTCTGGAATTTGTATTCGGCCTCAAACGGTGCTCCGGTCAATGGTGCACCACTTCGTGTGCTCCATACGGTTGTGACAGTAACAAATGATGAAGTTATAATCTCGACTGATCAGAATATGGTTGGTGTGAATCAGGGTACGTTTAGTAGAACGTTGGGTTTTAAAGATTTCTTTTACAATGCACCTTCAGCCTCTAAAGTCTCTTATTATGGTGTGGGCGGAACTTCAACTCGTGCCGAAATGGTTATTAATGATAATAAGGTCTATTCTACAACATATAGCGCACTGAATCGAAACAATTTCTTTGGCGTTGCAAAGACGGGTACGTATGGAGAGTTAGCTCCTTGGGGAAGCGATGTGCATACGCCAAACTTCGATGTGGTCGTTTACGATCAGACTAATGGTAAGTTCATCTATACACCAAGAAATAAATTATCGTTTGCTCCGTTTGCGGCACAAGATCTTACAAGTGCGGCTTTTGATGTGAATAATACAGGTGGAATGAAACTGTTGATGGGTGATTGGGGATTTTCGTTCTATGATTATCTGTTGATGCAGAAAGATACCAAGTATTATCTGGCTGTAGCCAATTTCTATACATCGACAGCTGCAACTACTAATGTAGGTAGAGGATTGTACGATATTTCAAACTCTCCGGAAATAGCCAATGTTGCTAGTATGACTGCTGCTTATACAGGCCAATATGTGTTGTATGGCGCAGGGTCGAGTGTCTATAATCTAATGTATAACTCTTCGACAGTGGCAAATAAACTTTGGGGAGCTGCATCGACCGATGAGAAAGTAACTTGTGTTCGCTTGCAGAAGTATTACTTCAGCTCATTTTATTTTGCGATTATGCCGAATCCCAATACGATCTTGCATATTGCTACTTATAATGAAAAAACGGGAGAGGGAAAATTATATCAATATCAAATAAATGCGGCAAGTGGTGCTCTCTTGGGTGATCCGAAGGTGTACACAGTGCCTGGTAGAGTGAAAGATATGGCATGGAAATATGTAATTGAATATTAAATAATAGAAACAATGAAAGAATTGAAAAGAGTATTTTTGATATTATTTGTAGCTTGTCTGTTTGGACAAGTAAAGGGACAGGATACTAACACTAACAAAGGTATGGCTGTTGAGCCCGAAGGCACTTTGTTTAATCAAGCTGTGCAGAAAGCAAAACAGTTGAATAAACTAGTCTTCCTGGATTGTTATACCTCGTGGTGTGGCCCCTGTAAGATGATGGCAAGTAAAGTGTTTCCTCAAGAAGTGGTAGGGGATTTTATGAATCCGAAATATGTATGTATCAAAATCAATATGGAGCAGGGTGAAGGAGTAGCGCTTGCAAAGAAGTTTCAAATCTCTGCCTATCCCACATTTATTATCTTTAATGGTAACGGACAGGAAATCGGTCGATTCTTAGGAGGATGTCCTGCCGAAGAGTTTATAAAGAAAGTGCAGACTGCCAGTATAGACAATGGATCTGCCGAGATGGACAAACGTTTTGCTGATGGTGATCGAAGCGAAGAGTTTCTTCTCAGTTATCTTAAAACGTTGAGTAGCGCTTATAAACGCGATCAATGTAATGCGGTTACAGAAGAATTGCTAAAAGGGAAGGAAAAAACATTTGCTGCCAGCAAGCTATTGGCCGAAATGTTTATGCGTAATATCAATAATCCATTTTGTCCGGCTTTTATCTATACGGCAAAATATCCCGAAAAGCTTATCGAAACAATAGGTGAGGTCCCAGTTCGGATGAAATTGAATAGCGTATGGGCCGGTTATGGACGCGATTTGGTAGTCGATGAAAATGGGAAAAAGGAAATTGATACCGACAAGTTGCAGAAATGGATCAAACTGATGGACGAATGTAATGTCGAGAATCGCGAGGAAATTCGGTTAAGTACATTGATTAATATCACCGGTCTGCAAGAAAATTGGGATGCTTATATTGGTTATATCAATGAATATTGGAATAACCCTACATTGGATGTGACCGATCTCAATCTTTGCAAATGGTGTACTCCCATCATAAGAAAATGTAAAGAGAAAGGCCCTCGTCATGGAGCTCTTGTCTTATTGCAGAAAAGACTCGCCGATTTGGAATCGGGGAAAAGACTTCCACAAACCAAACAGGGGAACATGACTCTCTCTGGAGATTTGAGTAAAGCAATGAAGATGATTATTGACGAATTGCAGAAGGACTAATATTATTGACATGTACTGAATAAGTTGACACAAACTTATTCAGTGCGTGTCAGTTAATGCTTATCTTTGCCAACCGATTGCGGGCGATAAGTTCGTTTGGATAACTTGGGTGATTAGATGCCCTCCATAGGTAGGTTGCGACTCTGATGTAACGTGTCGCATACGGGTATTCCTATTTCAGTCCGATTAATTGAAATCGAAGATTCAAATTTATATTTGAAAGCGTTTTGTTCTTATTTCTTTTTGCTGTTTTTATAGAATGCTTTATTACCTTTTAATCACAAGCATCCAATTTTGTTGTCTAGAAAAACAGACATACGTCTGTTTCGTACTATGAAATGCTCTATTTATGACAGTAACATAAGAGGCTTAGTTTGGCAGATTTTTTAAAATCACAGGAAAGAGACGATTACCTAGTCATAGATTTCGTCAAACTCATTTATCGCTTTGGTTCTGCCTGAAGTCCAACAGATTCTCTTAATCGAGCGATTGACCAGCACCACCAAGCTGTTTGTTCTCCATTTCCCGCATCTTTTACTTTCCAAATAGATGTTTTCATTTTAGCCAAATCATCATCCGAAAGAATGTTGGACAGTGTCTTGCCGTTACCCTCAAGCCATGCACCTTCCAAATATAGGGGTTTGCCGTTATTGACCGTTAATATTAGATCAAGAATTTGATGAATCCTTTTGTAATCATTTTCGGAGCGCGAAAAGTCTATTTCCCAAGCCATGCCTTTACCAATTATTTCATTCGAAAATCGCCCGTCAGGATAACCGTCTGTAGGCATCCATACGACGCCATTGCTGTGTTTTAACAACTTTCGGTTCATCACTTCTACGGTGTTTTTCAATATCTGATGATCGACACCTTCCCATCCCGCAGCTATCGGTGAAAGATTTACCCATCCAAGTCCATTGTACTGAACGCCGCCGTTTCCATTGGGGACAAACATTTCGGCGTAAGCTGGAGTTCCATAATAATCTGACACCAGATGTGTTTTTATACCAGTGGAAAGGGTCGCTATTTTTTTATTCCAGTCGGCTACCAAGTATGGAGCGTTGTGCCGCGCGGCTATTTTTACCATATCTGTCATCGCTGCTCCAACAAAGCTTTGTGTAAGCAAATCAAATACATCCCACATACGACCTTCTTTCGAATGTTCAAATGCTATATTTCTGACCAATCCCGGTTCTATCGACCAACTTCCATATTGAAAGAATGTCCTGTCGCAAGTCCGTTTCATTAACATCTTTACTTGATGCCAAGTACTATCTTCAAAAGGAGTATGTCCACGTTTTAAAGCTAAACGGGCCCAAGCAAGAATGACGTGTGCCTGCGCATCAATCTGAAATTGATCATCCACAATAATATATTTCTCTTTTTCTTTACCCACTACACGTGGTATTCGTTCCATATCGTTTTGTGCTACAGCATCCAACACGCATTTTATATTTGCTTCTGCCTCTTTGTAGCGGCCGGTTTCTATCATCAACAGCACAAATGGACCAGAAGTACGGGGGAACATTCCCGAATATGCACCAGTAAGGGATTCTGGCAAAAATCCATCAGCATTCAAGCGATCCAACAAGCTATAATAAGTTTTAGAATAGAGCCGCTCCATTTCAGGCTTTTGCAGCAACTCTTTCACTTTATTTTTCTCCCGAATACTATCGGCCACAACGCTTTCATCTCTCGACCGAGAAAATATATTTTGATTTACAAATAAGCAAAACAAAATAGCACTATAAAATATAACAAAACGAGCTCTACTCATGGTAATATAAATTATGATGGCACATACTTTGCAAAGATGCGCTTTAGTTAGACGAGAAATAGAAATAAGAAAAGCCAAGAAAATTTTAAATCATCGGTATAACTAGTAATCGACAACATATTATTACAGGGCCTTTCATCTTACACAGACAAAATTACTGAAATATTTCTCATTACAGATCATTTCTGCTAGGAAAATGTTTTTAACCGTTCCATGATACCTTTTAAAAGGGTGAAGTTTGTGAGACATACTGATGAAAGTTGGTTCATATCAGACAGATTTTATGCTTTGTTTTAAGAAGAATGTCGTTCCATATATGTGATTCGATCAACTCACATCTGTGGAACGATCGAATCACATATATGAGTTGATCGAATCACATATGTGGCAGGGCTGACGCATTAAGAATTTAGATTTTGCATCCAACTAGAATCCAATAGTTCTATCATGTAATTTTCATCCCATCCTGCAAGTTTTCTTTTCATTTTGAAGCTCCCCTTTCTTTGGCTGTTTTTTATTTGGGCGAGTGCGATCTTGCTGATGAGGGAGAAATTCTGCGCCGCATTCTTTCTTTTTCTGGTATCGTCTTCGTTAAAGGTTACGTCCAACTGCCAATGCAGATTGTTCTCTATGCTCCAATGCGTCCTTATAGCCTGCATGATTCTGTCCGAATCCAAAGGTAGGGATGTTATATAATAATGTTTTTCCTCTACCGTTTTCTTGCTTTTCAGCTGAGTCGTAATCTTTGTCTGACAAACGACGGAGCGGACACCTTCCCACCCTAAAATTTCACCTGTCATCCCATTGTTATATACTTGGCAATATCTCCTTTCCTTCCGTCCATGACCGCATTCCTCTGTGTATGAAGCCTGGTACCTGGTTGGTGGTATATGCCCGTGTCCATTGATCTTATTCCCATTAAAGTCGATACCTGTGAAGTAGCTTTTTATCTCATTATGCAATTTCTTCTGGTTGTCTTTCACACAGATGACAAAGTCCGCCTTGTTTTTTATGATCGTTTCAACTATTTCATGCTGACAACCCATGGCGTCTATGGTCACTACACATCCCGACAAATCTAAAGCCTTTATCAGTTTCGGAATGGCTGTTATTTCATTGCTCTTCTTGCCCACCTTCTCCTGCCCAAGTGTAACGCCATTGGATGCAGCCCATGCACTGACCATACGTAAAGGCTCAAAACTGCCGTCTTTCTTTTCCACTCTTGCACCACATATTTCCTTCCCGTCTATTGCAACTATACCACTATATTTTCCACATATCTCATGAATCCACATCCTGAAACCACGTTCAAGTTCCTTTGGATCAAGAATGGAGAAAACTCGGTTAAAGGTATCATGGGAAGGAACACCTTTAAAGCCCTTTATACGGGAACGGAGAAAGGGCTCTTTCATTTTGCCGAATTCCGCTACTTCATACCAGCTTTCAGCACCGCAAACTACCGCGGCCATTGTAATATAAAAAATACACCCCAAACTGTGCTCCTTTAAATGATCCCTTCTGGGGTCTTCTACTTCTCTTAATATCGTTACTAAGTCCATATCGTTTATTTGTTTAATGTAAAAAGTTATACAAATATAGTAAATAATAAGGACATATATGCACATATAATAAACTATATATCAATACATTAAGTTAATAATATATAATGGGAAATAAACAAACTGAATTCTTAATGCGTCAGCCCTGCATATGTGGAACGACAAAACCTGAATGAGTCAGCAGAAATGTCTTAAATACGAGATCCATGATTCAATAAGATGTGTACGGAAAACCTTCTCTCTGGGAAGAAGAACCGGACCATTTCCACACCTGGGCAGTAAACAAAGAAGCTTCTACACGGTACCCACACTACAAATACCGAGTAATGACTTAATCGGTTGATAGACGAAGCGGACGATCCACGTTTCATAACATACTAGCAATAAGTAAGATAACACCATTTCGAGGTCCCGTAAACAAACCATGTCCGTGTATATCGCTTATAGTCAAAAAGATAAGGTGACGGGAACGATTGCAAAACTAAAAAACTACAGAACTACCATCACCTGAATAATTCGTACTTGAAGATAAGAGCCGACAAGACTAATGTGAACAAAAAAGCATCCGACTTTCTCTCAAGAAGAATGCCGGATGCTGCTTTATATATCGACGTGTCTGTGTTGTCAATAAGTAACTAAGGTAGATATATCACTTTCTACATTATCGGCATTGACAGCGGTAACGAAGTAAGTGCCTTTTTCGGGCAAACTGTATGTGGTGCCGGATGTGATAGCTACCAAATAGGCTGTCTGCCCTGCTCCGTTACTCTTGTATACGGCGTATTGTGCTCCGCTGACGGTGCTCCAGGAGATGCTGCTCCCGCTTATTTTAACATCGACAGGTATGGATGGAGCGGCTACAGTGGCTCTGCCCAGAAATGGAGGGAGGGCAGGGTGGCTGTATACTTTTTTAATGACATCCATGATATTCACCTTATTATCTAATAAAGACTTGGCGCTATATAAGATACTGCCTTGCACTTTAGGCTTTGTAGCCGCATAGTCGAATTGGTTTTTCAAATCGTCTGACGTTTGAAATTTGTCTCCGGTAGTAGGATCTCCAAATTTGTATAAACCGTATCCTACCATCAAAGCATTTTTGTAGGTGAATTGCGACCACCAATATAGCCGCTGGTTGAAACTGCTTGCGGCAGAGCCTGTGGCGAAATAGAGTTGAGGTATGATAACATCTACCCAGCCTTCTTGCGACCATTTTACGACATCGGCATACAAGTTGTTGTAGTTGTTGTCGTTGTCTGCTGCCGGAGAAATGGAGAATACAACCTTCGGTTTGGTGGCGACAATCACTTTTTGAATGTCCTGCACAACTTTGTTCACGTTGTCTCTTCTGAAATCTTCGACGCTGTTATATTTGCCGTTTCCGTAAGTAGCGTATTCGGCATCGTCGTTTATTTTCTCGTCGCCATCGAGCGCGGGATAAAAATAATCGTCCATGTGAATGCCATCTACGTTGTATTTGGAGATAATCTCCTTGATGATATCCGTTATACGACTTTGTACTTCGGGCGTAGCCGGATTGTATATCCGAATTTTGTTATAGTCTTTCACCCATTCTTTGGGTATCTTCGGATCCAAGGTGGGGAACGATGCGTTTTTGTCCGTGCGGGTTGCAATTCGATAAGGATTAATCCATGCATGGAACTGGATGCCCCGCTTGTGTGCCTCGTCGATGAGGAATTTCAGTACGTCATAGTCTGGCTTTTGTGTCGCGTCGCCCGTGATATTCTTGCTCCACGGTTCGTATTGCGAATCGTAAAAGGCATCTGCCATGCCACGTATCTGAACGAATACGGCATTGATGTTGTTCGCGGCAAATAGATCCAGATACCTCTTGTAGAGCTCTTGTTGAGATTGCGAATCGTAATTTCCCATAGGCCAATCGAGTCCCCAGACAGTGGCCATCCAGACGCCCCGCAGTTCTTTTTTAGGCACTACCGGCTTGGTTGCCGTTGTATCTTCGTCATTATTATTGCTGCTACAAGATGCTACAATGGCAGCAATGGCAATAAAAATGAGATGTTTTAATTTAAAATGTTTCATATCGGTCTTTTAAAAATAAGTCTACGATTAATTGTCATCTTGTTGTTTGATAGGGAAGGAGCAGATGGCAAATCCCGAATCGGAGCGTGCTCCGAATATATACAGTTTGCTGTCTTTGCCATTGGCGTCTTTCTCTACGTAATAGCCTGTCTGCGCCGACGGAGCCGAGTTGCCGAAACCACCCAATGCGAACGAATAGACAGGGTTGTGATTGTCGCTATTATCGAATATCTTAAGAGCATCTTCGATGGTATTGCCTCTGGTGATGTTGTACACATAGATCGTTGGGGTGGCTTTGCTTGCACTGCCCAAACCTGCTGTACAAACCATGAGATAGCGCTCGTTGTTGAACGTGAAAATTCTGGGGTCTATGGCTTCGGAAGCAATATTTGCAGCATTCATGGCATACTTCACATTGGCCGATTCGTCGGTCAGTGCAACCGGTATTCTGACGCCACTCCATACATATTGAGAAGTCCCTTCGATGCAATTGATATTCATAAATGCAGTAGCATTGGCATTGGAAGGCAGAACGACCGGATTGTCTATCGTTTTGTGGTTTGTGACACTTAATCTCAAGATGGATGCAGAAGCATTATCTCCAAAGAAGATATACCCGTTGCCATTCTTGTCGATGCTGACGGACATGTTGTCGCCATACCTGTTGCCACTATTGGGGATATTTGCAACGTTTATATTTGCAATCGTCTCGGGAATGGCATTCGGTGTATCCCAATAATAAATTTTGAGTGGAGACGCTTTGGAACCCGACAGCGTGGCGATGTATATGTGTCCGTTGGCGAGAGCTCCCTGATTGTATGAATATGTGCCGCCGCTAACACCGGTGAGGTCGAGTGGTATCGGATTAGGAGTTCCGGCTATGAGATCGGAAACTTTGAGCAGATGAGGCTTATTGGCTGCACGGCTTACGATGAGCACATAATTGCCGTCGAACGATGCCGAACGAGTTAATAAGGACGTGAAATCGGCATAAATATGATCTCCCGAGTAATTGTATACGGTGGATTTGGTGAAATCGGCGCCATATACAGGGATGTTTTTGCGAACTTTAATGAAGTAGTCTTTGTATCTTTTATGGTTGATGACCCTTAATATCAAAGTTTTCTCCACTTCATCATCTGCCATGGAAAAGTCGAAAGACGATTGTTGAAGTTGGGCTCCATCGGAGACCTCTGCATCGACTTTGATACCCGAAAAGTTGGATGCAACGTCCAATCGGGGGAAATTGATCATCTTGTTGGTCTCGTCGATAGTACCCGATACCACCATGCTACCATCGGCTCCGGCATTGGTTATCTTTACTGTCTTCAGATCTGTGTCGTAAGGCTCTTCTTTGCTCCCAGGGTAATAATCGCCACAAGAAGTTAAGCCCAACCCCAGTAAGGCAGTCATAAAAACTATATTTCTTGTTAATTTGTACATCATTTTATCTTTTTATAAAATTGCCTGTTTTGTTTATTAATTTGTAGTGCTAGGCCAACCTTCGGTCTGTGTCAGCGTGTATCCTTTGTTTTTGTAGGTCGAAATTTGGGTTGTGCCTATGGGCGAAAGATACGGATTCACATTTGGTATATTGATGAAAGGCAATCGGCCTACATTCTCTGCCGGACAAAAGAAACCGTTCATCTTGGAACCGTTGCTGCCATTGTAGACAATTGCATTCCCGTTGGCGTCAATGACACGTATTTTGCCTATATTACTGGCTTTGAGTTGATCCGGAACTTCGGATTGGAAATTGACCCATGTGCCTACTAGCAGATCTTTGTTGACATCGGTATCCATGTATTGTAGCTTTTTCCATCTTCTCAAGTCTACGATTCGTGAATACTCGAAAGCAAACTCCATTCTTCTTTCACGTCTGATTTCCCAAATAAGAGGAGAAACGGAGGTATCCCTGTCTGGGTCGTTGGGTAGGTTGCTTAAGTCCATGGGGGTCGTCTTTTGTACCCCTTTGGCGATGGCTTCGCTATCCAATGGTCTGTTTCTTATCTTATTGATGGATTTGTCGATATCTCCTTGTACGACAGGAGAACCTCCCAATGTAGCCAATTCGGCCTTTGCTTCAATCCAATTGAGCAGCACTTCGGCATATCTCATGACCGGATAACCGGTGATATTCTTGTTGCTTTGGAATTCGGCTGTAGGAGTAGTGCCGTCTTTGAGGTAATTCAAAGCACTGCGTGGAATAAACTTGGTGACGTATAGGTAACAACTCTTCGATTTGGGAGTAGGATCACTCCAAAAGCTGGCTTCGAAACGCGGATCTCTAGTCTTGACAAGGTTGCTCAAAGTAAAATCGTTGGCTTTTGTGACACTTGACGTCTGCCAATCCTTACCATCCACACAAATGAAAGATTTGATCAGATCCAAGTTAGGGCCGACGTCTGTCGGTGAAAACATATTGCAACTCGAAGCAATAGAATGGGTAATGCCTTTTGTAGCGTCATATTTCCGATATAGGATGCAATCTTTGTTGCTTGTCAAATCCGTAGATCCGAATAATGTGCGAAAGTCTGTCACTATATCGTATTTACCGCTATTCATAACCATTTCGGCCGCATTGACCGCCAAATCGTAGAATTTCACGGCGCGGGTATCGTTTTTGTAATAGTATTTTTGCCAACTGGCTTCGTATAATGCCCATCTCGATATGAAAGAGGCTACGATGTAGCGATTCACGTTCTGAGCGCCATCGTCGACACGTACGTTTTCCATGGCGTATTTGAAGTCGTTGTAGACAGAATCCATTACTTCGCTTCGTGGCGTGCGATCTTTGTACAGTTCATTCAGATCCGTGTTGGAGATCTCTCTGTTGTAATAAGGAACGTTTCCGAATACGTTGGCTAAGCGCGCATATTCCAATCCTCTGAAGAAGCGTCCTATTCCCATCCAGTGATTGTATTGTTCGGATGATAAAGTGCGAGTCATGCGGCTTTTGATGCGATCTATCATGATATTCACTTTTCTAATCCAAGCAAAATTCCAGGTGGGACCGGTAAAGTCGCTTTCCCACATGACACTTAATGAAGTGCTTCCTTTGGATGTAGGCACAGAGCGGGCGAACTGAGCTTGGGTAGACAATCGCACAGCGTCGTCGTTGAATGTATAGTTTGCATTCGGAGCATAAGTGGTGTCGTAGCCCACGCCATAGCCCACAAAGAAATAAGAATAAAAAGAATTGGCATAGAGTCGCACTTTTTCTTCGTTTGTCCAATACGTATCATCTTCTGCCGTAGTCAATGAAGGACGATCGAGTACATCATTACAACCGGTAAAAAATAAAGCCGTCAACATCAAAATGAATGATATTTTTAGTTTCATAATAGTTCGATTTTAGAGAGTTAATTGAATACCGCAAGATAGGGATTTGAATACCGGTGTGCCAGTACCTGTTCTTCCCAAATTGTAATCCGTAGAGAACATAGAATATCCCGAGACAGCCTCCGGATCGACCGGTAGTCCCCTCAGCTTGTCGAACGTGAAAAAGTTTTCCAGCGAGATATAAATTCTGGCCTTCGATAGGAGAACGTGCGATAAAAGCTGTTTGGGTATGGTGTATCCCAATGTGATATTCTTGATTCTTAAATATGCCATATTCAATAAATATTTGCTTTGGCATTGCATACCGAATCCTGTGTCGCTACCTCCCAAATCCCATGCGCGGGGATAGAAAGCGTTGGTGCGGTCTTCACGCCAATAGTCTTTTGCGAATGTTTCGGGTATGGCACCTTCTTTGGCATTGTAGCCGGGTATGGCCAACTGACCGCTACCCCATATCTTGCGTTTGCCTATGCCTTGGCAAAAAACAGAGAAGTCGAAGCCTTTATAATTGGCTCCCAGACGGAAACTGTATTCGTAGCGGGGAGTAGAATTGCCAATCACTTTGCGATCGCCCGGATCTCCATTAGTGCCGGATCCCGGAGTAATATAACCATCGCCATCGAGATCGACAAACTTAACGTCGCCCGGCGCAAAGATTAATTTGTTTCCATCTTCGAAAGCAACTTGATAGATGGGATATTTGGCTGTTTGTTGATTTGTGGTACGTGCCGTGCCATTGTATATAACCGTCGTTTTCTGTATCGTATTGTCCGAACCGTATGCGAAGTCGCTCTTTTGGAAGAGCCGGTCGGTGACATATCCGTAGATGTTTCCATAACGTCGGCCCGTAGAATAGCTGTTACTTAAATAACGGTCTTTCCAGGGTGTCTGATAATCGGCACCTTTGGTGATTTCAGTTGTGGCGTCGGATATTGAAACGGTTGCATTGATCTCCAATCCTGTAGCAAATCGGTGGTTGAAATCCAGAGACAACTCCCAACCCCTTGTTCGCAGATTGCCATAATTGCCCACGGGAGCACTTGTGCCTAATGTGACGGGTAAACTCTCTCCAGGGATAATCATGTCTTTGGTATCGCGTTGATACCAATCAAAACTCAGCCCCAATTGGTTTCTGAAAAATCTGAAGTCGGCACCCAAGTCGAGTGTTTCGATTCGTTGCCAACTGATTTTCTTGTCAATCAATGAAGGTGTACCAAATTCTACCAAATAATTGTTGGATGCATTGAGCCATGTAGATTCATCGTAGTCCAAAACCGATTTGTATAATGTGTTGGGAACCGATTGGTCGCCAATGCTTCCCCAAGAAGCCCTCAACTTACCGAAACTCCATATCTTCTCAATCGGTTTCATG
The DNA here is from genome assembly GCA_963676865.2 of uncultured Bacteroides sp. Lineage (GTDB taxonomy): Bacteria > Bacteroidota > Bacteroidia > Bacteroidales > Bacteroidaceae > JAAYUD01. The sequence goes on from CAXXSS010000001.1 coordinate 2,127,246, forward strand.
AATGTTTCATTGGAGAAAACCCATCCTGCCGAGAACGAAGGAAACCAGCGCCAACGCAGATTGGAAGGGAACTTGGAGGAGCCGTCTCTGCGTAAGTTAGCTTCGAAAAGATATTTGTCTGCGTATGCGTAGTTGATACGTCCGAAGAAGCCCAATTGTGCTTCCCAATTACGGTCGCCGTTAATGAATTGATCTCCCGATGCCAATGGGAACTGAGGATTCTCCTGATCGATCAAATTTGTTTTCTTGCCGGTATATTCGCTCCATTTCTTTGTGACACGATTCATACCAAGCATAAACTTGAACGCATGTTGTCCTTCGCGCCCCAAGTTTAAATTGTAAGTGGAATATACGTTGAACGTATTGTCGTCTACAGCCTTGTTGTAGTTTTGCACGTAGTTGACGGTGTTGTTGGAATAGTATTCTTGCATGGGGAAAGAGTAGGCGGGAATACCTCCTGTATCGACAACCTTCCCAGTAGCAGGGTCTATATACACCTGATAGCCGTCGTTGTCTTTCCAAGCGGTGGGTGCATACCATGTCTGGCCGGCATTGTAGAATACTACCGAAGAATTCTTGTCGGTTGTCTGTCTATCGTATGTATAGTCGAACTTGACGTCCCAATTTTTGTTGATATTGACTGTAGCCCCCAAGTTGACATTATAATATTTGTTTTGTAGATTGTCTGTATTGGCAGCTCCCATCTCGTAAGAAGGTTCGCGTAGCGGATTACCGTTCTCTTTAACTCCGATGGGGAAAAGTGGACTCCAACGATATAGATAAAGCCAAGGGTCGGCACTTGTTGTTCCGACACCCGGATAGCGTTTGTTTCTGTCAGAGTAAATGGAACTGGCACGGATTGTGACATATTTGTTTATTTCGGAGATGAGGCTGACAGATGCATTGTATCGTTTGTAGTCGTCGTCCTTGGCTGTTCTTGACATTCCGCTTTGGCTCAGATACCCTAAACCGACATTATAGGATGTTTTGCCCGATTTGCCACTTACGGATAGATTGTGAGAGATAGTCGGTGTCCAGTTTTTGATCATTGACTTTACGGCATCATACGTTCTGTAGCCATATTTGTCTACTCCATCGAAGGTCCAATCTCGTCCGTATACGACGGGGTCGTCCCATTTGACTTTCCCTCCGTATAATTTTTGCCATTCGATAGCTTTGGCAAAGCTGTCTCTGTTTATTCGCCAGAAACCACCCGCCGGCATCGTACCGCCTCGGTTGTCTTGTGCATCCAGTGTATATTGAAGAGCGTCTATGCCGCCCATATTAATCTGTTTGGCGGGGTTTTGCCATGAGATGTTGTTGGAGTAGCTTATTTCTAATTTCTCACTTCTTGAACCCGATTTCGTGGTTATCAAAACGACACCGAATGCAGCTTTGGAACCATAAATGGATGACGATGCGGCATCTTTTAAAATGGATATGGACTGCACGTCTTCGGGATTTACCATTTGGATACTTGGAATTTCTACATTGTCAAGTAATATAAGCGGCTGGCTGTTGCCATTGATAGAACCTATCTGTCCACGGATTTTGATGAGCGGATCGGAACCTATTTCGCCTGTGGGGATGGTGATGTTGACACCAGGTATAGCTCCTTGCAATCCTCGTCCGATATCGGCAATGGGGCGACTTTCGAGGGTCTTTCCTACATCTACGGTCGCTACTGCCCCCGTAAGATTTATCCTTTTCTGAGTTCCGTAGCCTACGACGACAACCTCATTCAATGTTTTGTTGTCCTCTTGCATGATCACTTTCATGCTTTTGGCTGCTTTTTCTTCTCGATTCAAATATCCTACATAAGAAAAGACAAGAACAGCTTTCGGATTTGTAGTCAGGCTGAAGTGTCCCTCTATATCGGTAATGACACCATTGCTTGCCCCTTTCTCTCGCACACTAGCACCAATAATAGGCTCGCCGGAAACATCTTTCACGATACCTGTTATTTTTCTTTTTTGATTTTCTTCCGTTTCGGCTTTCGCTTTCGGTCGAGGCTTGTCAGAAATGACGATAGATTTGGAAGATATAATGCTATATTCCAAATTTCTGTCTGTCAATACCGTGTTGAGTACCCAAGCAACCGATGCGTTTCTTTTCGAAATGGTGATGTCTTTGCGATTGTCGATCATCACATCTCGGTATGAAAAACGAAACGTCGTTTGTTTTTCGATGACATTTAGCACTTGTTTGAGCGAAGCGTTTTTCAGATTAATCGTTACTGTTTGCTCTTGTGCATATACTTTCATACAGCAGAAGCACCACAGTAGCATTAATACTGCAAAATACTTAGTTTTAGAATGTCCATTCATTTCTCGTAATATTAAAACAGTTAAACATTTGTTGTTGTCTTAAAAAAGACTCTTTAGTGTAAAGACAAGCCTTTTTACTATAAGTACCAAAAAAGATACATGTTGTATAACATATATGAAGGGGAATAAAAGCTGTCTTTGGACGAAACAGCCTTTACTTCCGTTATTTTATAAGATTTTCTTAATTGTTGGGAATGATCAATACCTCTTGGCTTGTCATTATTGCTTTGAAATGATATGATTTCTCTAATATCTCCAGGTCTTCGTTGATATTCGAATTGGGTAATGTTCCTGTAAACAAATCCTTTAGATAACTTTTGGTCTTGATCCTGATCTTTATGTTATAATTCTTTTCAATGGAATTGATAACGGACAGAAGAGGCGCATTCCTAAAAACTAATTCTTTGCGTCTCCATGCTATGATGTCTTGGAAATTTTCTGCTTTTTTAACGGTAATGATTCCTGTCGACTGATTCAATATAGCTTTTTGATCAGGTCTTAGTATCACATTCATGCCGGTCAATATAGAAGAAAATAATACGCTGCCCTCTTTCAATGACAGTACTGCAGTGCTTTCTCTCTTGCGCGCCGATAAATTGAACTTGGTTCCCAGAACTTTCACACTTAGCCCTTGAGCATTTATTAAAAATGGACGTTGTTTATCTTTTGCCACTTGAAAATAGCCTTCACCATCAAATCGTATCTTTCGTTCTTTTTTATTGTAGATCTTGGGTATATAGCAGAGCTTAGACTCAGCATTTAAATTCACATCAGTGCCATCAGGCAAAGTTATCTTGGCATGTTCGCCTATACCGGTAGCAACAACCATTTCTTCGGAAGACAGCTGGTTATTTTCTTTATACAAATACCAAATAGTAGCTATGGATATAGGCAACAAGATAATGGCTGCCACTTGGATCCATTTGAAGAACTTGGAATAAACAAACCATTTCTTATTGATTTCTTTATCAATAGAACGTTTAAGCAGATCAATACGTTGCGTATCGACATGAGATATGTCTATATCGTCGTGCATCCACTCATTACACATAGCTTCTTCAAGCATTTCATCCGAAGTGGAGTTCACTTTAGCCCGCAATTCATTCAACTCATTGGGGGTTAGCCTGTCTTGTCTGTATTTTTGCTCCAGATTCATCATTTTATATATAGACATTATATTTTTTCATAAATACCGAGTGATGCTTATTAATTAACGAAAAATAGCAACCAGAATAGAAAAGGAACCTTATTTAATTCTTTTCGCAAGTTCTTTAATCCCAACGACAATTGGTTCTTTACTGTTTGTTCGCTTAAAGAAAGTTGCATTGCAATATCTTTGTTGCTCACTTGCTGTATCTTCGATAATTCTATAATCTGTTGTTGGGTGGGCGGTAATTTAGTTAAAGCGTTTCTTAGCTGATGTATGAAATCTTCGTATTCCATATGCTGCTGGATATCATCTGTGACCAATTCGTCTTGGTAGTTTACATAATCCTCATAAACCGGAGAATTGATGTGTGATCTGTACGCATTTATAAGGTAATGTTTTGCTCTGATAAACAACAATGACCGCAAGGTTTCTTCTTGATGTATGTCGCAACGATTCACCCAGATCCAAACGAAGACATCTTCTACGATCTCTTCTGCATTTTCTTTGGATTTGGTATACTGTAAGCAAAAGGCATACAACCGTTTTGCATACATCTTGTAGATGCTGTCCAATGCTTTTTGCGAACCTCTCTTTAATTCGCTGATCAGCATCCTTTCATTCAAATCATTAGTAGTACTGCTAGGCACAAATAAGTTTTTTCTTTCTTTGAATAAGGCTAAATTAGTCGCTATATATGTTGACTTTGCGTCGACGTTTTTTGTGGCTGGTTCTATTAAGAGCAATTGCACGCATCGCAAAGTTATGGCATTATTTTATATCTTGTATACTTCTTGCGCAAGAAAATAAATATCGTCGCACTTTTTGCACTCTCGTTTTGATGATAATAGCGGTCTACCACCTGATATCTAGTGAGAGAAAAAGGTCTCAATCCTCTACTGGCAGGAGCGTCCAAAGAAAAGTCAAATACCCTCCTTCGCTTTAAAATTCTCCGTCACTTAATTCGTTTTTAATCAGTTGTGGAAGCTCTCTTTTTTGTAAAAACTTGTTTTTGAGGAAAACAGAAAATTGTTTATTTGTTTTTATCACATATTTTTTTATATCTTTGCCCTATCTTATTTCGTATCTCTATATAGATCGAAGCTATTAAGAAAAGAGAGCGCTAAAAATATTATCCTGTTATGAAATCTGGACAGTTTCAATGAATGAGGATGATGGACAATAGCGCTTACGCCAATACTAATATATAATTACATAAATATAATTTATATATACCTTATTGGCGTGGGCTATTGTTTATTACTTATTCATGGGCAGTCCAGGGCCTCATAACGGTAATAGCAATAGTTCCACGCTTCTTTTGGCTTTGAAACTAAAGTAGACAATATAATTATAATTGGTTTGACAGAATGTAAATCAGTGGGTTATGGAAGAATTTAGGGATTGGATTATTGATGAACATAGTCTTGTGGTTGATTTCATCTCTTCTCGTGTGGCAAAAATGACATTAAAGGCTACGATTTATCCTGATATAGAGAAGTTGTACCGTTTCTTGTATGATGCGCAGATAGTGCGTTGCTCATTGCAAGAAGTGCTTGACTTTGAAAGGCGGATTCATTGCTCCAGTGTCATTCAAAAAGAATTGGAAGATAAAAACGAGGGGGAGGATATGAATTGCTCTATGGAATGTCTCAATCTTCTTTGTGACTTTGGCATATCCAATACTCACTCTTTGACAGAAGAAGAAACCAATCTCCTTTTTATTTCATCTATCGATCGCTCTTTCTTCTACATGCGCCTGATGAAAAAGATAAAAAAGAGGGTCAAACAATATCCCGATTTACGTTTGTCTTTTGTTTCCTTAATCAAAAAGAAGGGTTTATTAAGGGTGGTCTAAAAGGACCATTGATTGCACAAACTTCTTTCGCATAAGCTATTTTCGTTTTTTAATTATTTATTTCTTTTGGGTTTAAAAGAAGCCTTGTTGGCTTGATGAGTTGAGCTTAATGTTTCTTTTTTCTTTCTTTCGCGCCTTTATCTTTGAGGGAAAGCACTGTTTACTCCTTTAAATTTTGTAGTTTTTACTGTTTTTATTCGGTGTTTTGAAGAAATAGCAGTATCTTTACACACCCTAAAATTATTGTTAAGATAAAACCTTATAATTTTGAGAACAATGAACGATAGTAAACTTATGAATCGGGCTGCCAACAATATTCGTATTCTGGCTGCTTCTATGGTAGAAAAGGCTAAATCCGGACATCCTGGCGGTGCGATGGGCGGCGCAGACTTTATCAATGTGCTTTATTCCGAATTTTTGGTATATGATCCAGAGAATCCCTTATGGGAAGGGCGCGACCGCTTTTTCCTGGATCCCGGCCATATGTCGGCAATGCTCTATTCTACATTGGCATTGACCGGTAAGTTTACGTTGGAAGAACTACAGCAGTTCAGACAGTGGGGTAGCCCTACTCCGGGACATCCGGAAGTAAACGTAATGAGAGGAATTGAAAACACTTCGGGTCCGTTGGGACAAGGACACACGTTTGCTGTTGGTGCGGCTATTGCTGCCAAATTCTTGAAAGCGCGCTTTGGCAAATGCATGAACCAGACTATATATGCTTATATTTCTGACGGAGGTGTTCAAGAAGAAATCTCTCAAGGAGCTGGCCGAGTAGCCGGTGCGTTGGGGCTGGACAATCTTATCATGTTCTATGATTCAAACGATATTCAGCTTTCCACAGAGACCAAAGACGTTACAATAGAAGATACTGCAAAGAAATACGAAGCATGGGGATGGAAAGTCATCTCGATCAATGGTAACGAGATAGACTCTATTCGTGCCGCTATCAAAGAAGCTCAGGCAGAGCAGGAACGCCCAACATTGATTGTAGGAAAAACAATTATGGGTAAAGGTGCGTTGAAAGCAGACGGTAGTAGTTTCGAAGCCGATTGTGCCACTCATGGTTCTCCGTTGGGTGGCGATGCTTATATCAATACGATAAAACATTTGGGCGGTAATCCGGAAAATCCATTTGCGATATTCCCCGAAGTAGCGGATCTTTATGCACGCCGTAAATCCGAATTGAAAGAAATCGTAGCAGAGCGTAAAGCGGCTAAGGGCCAGTGGTCAAGTTCGAATCCTGAACAAGCTGCCAAGATGGAGTATTTCTTCTCGGGCAAAGCGCCCATGATAGATTGGTCTGCTGTTCAACAAAAGCCCGATTCCGCCACTCGTGGTGCTTCGGCTACAGTTCTCGGTGTTTTGGCTTCGCAGGTAGAAAATATGATTGTTGCTTCGGCCGATTTATCTAATTCCGATAAAACAGACGGTTTCTTAAAGAAGACTCATTCCTTTAAAAAAGGTGATTTTAGCGGTGCCTTTTTCCAAGCAGGAGTTTCAGAATTGACGATGGCTTGTATCTGTATCGGTATGTCTCTCCATGGAGGTGTGATTCCGGCTTGCGGTACGTTCTTTGTCTTCTCCGACTATATGAAACCCGCCGTTCGAATGGCAGCCTTGATGCAGCAACCGGTCAAATTTATTTGGACACACGATGCTTTCCGAGTAGGTGAAGATGGTCCTACTCATGAGCCGGTAGAGCAAGAAGCTCAAATTCGTCTAATGGAGAAATTGAAGAATCATGAAGGGCATAATTCAATGCTGGTGCTTCGCCCTGCCGATGGAGAAGAAACAACGGCTGCCTGGCGTTTGGCAATGGAAAACGTGTCGACTCCTACTGCATTGATTTTATCCCGCCAGAATATCACAAATCTGCCTGCCGAAAATGATTATTCGCAAGTAGCCAAGGGAGCTTATATTGTTGCAGGTTCGGATGCAGAGCCCGATGTCATTTTGGTTGCTACCGGTTCGGAAGTCTCTACGTTGGTTGCTGGTGCCGAGTTGTTGCGCAAAGACGGGCTGAAAGTTCGTATCGTATCTGCTCCTTCAGAAGGTCTCTTTCGTACCCAATCGGCTGCCTATCAGGAATCGGTACTACCGAAAGGAGCCAAAGTCTTTGGCTTGACTGCCGGACTACCTGTTAACTTGCTTGGACTTGTCGGTACCAGTGGTAAAATATGGGGACTCGAATCTTTTGGATTTTCTGCTCCTTATAAGGTATTGGACGAAAAACTAGGCTTTACTCCAGATAATGTATACAAACAAGTAAAAGAAATGGTGTAATGAAAGTTTTAGGACTGTGTTGTGATCATGCCGGTTTTGAACTTAAACAGTTTGTGAAACAATGGCTTGATGTTAAAGAGCTTTGTTACAAAGACTTTGGCGCTTATTCCTCGGATAGTTGCGATTATCCGGACTTTGCCCATCCTCTGGCTTTAGCTATTGAGGCAGGAGAATGTTATGCAGGTGTTGCCATCTGTGGAACCGGAAACGGCATTGCCATGACACTGAACAAACACCAAGGCATTCGGGCTGCATTGTGTTGGATTCCGGAGATATCACATCTGGCACGTCAGCACAACAATGCCAACATACTCGTGATGCCGGGTCGATATATCACCAACGAAGTAGCAGGAAAAGTGTTGAATGAATTTTTCAGTACCGATTTTGAAGGTGGAAGACATCAACGCCGCATTGAAAAGATTCCCGTGAAATAGTAGTTGCTTGTTTCATAAAACAATGGCACCGTCTGCTTTTATAGCAAACGGTGCTGTTTTATTTTAAGGGATAAAAGCCTATCATTCTATATTTGAGTTCGGGATAAGAACTTAGGTATATCGTTGCGAACGTAGCGGTCTATTTCAACAAAATCATGTTGCAATTTGTGCGCTCTACATTCGTACGTCTCCGCCACGGTGTTGTAACTAAAGCCGCAATACTCTGCCAGAAAGGCTTTTAAACGTTCTATAATACCTTTTTAAAAGGGTGAAGTCTATGAGACATACTGATGAAAATTTACTCATATCAGAACGATTTCATGCTTTGTCCTAAGAAGACTGTCGTTCCACATATGCAGGGCTGACGCATTAAGAATTCAGTTCGTATTTTTCTCATTATATATTATTAACTCAATATATTGATATATAGTATATTATATATGCATACGTGTCCGTATTATTTACTATATTTGTATAGCTTTTATACATAAATAAATAAACGATATGGACTTAGTAACGATATTAAGAGAAGTAGAAGACCCCAGAAGGGATCATTTAAAGGAGCACAGTTTGGGGTGTATTTTTTATATTACAATGGCCGCGGTAGTTTGCGGTGCTGAAAGCTGGTATGAAGTAGCTGAATTCGGCAAAATGAAAGAGCCCTTTCTCCGTTCCCGTATAAAGGGCTTTAAAGGTGTTCCTTCCCATGATACCTTTAACAGAGTTTTCTCCATTCTTGATCCAAAGGAACTTGAACGTGGTTTCAGGATGTGGATTCATGAGATATGTGGAAAATATAGTGGTATAGTGGCAATAGACGGGAAGGAAATATGTGGTGCAAGAGTGGAAAAGAAAGACGGCAGTTTTGAGCCTTTACGTATGGTCAGTGCATGGGCTGCATCCAATGGCGTTACACTTGGGCAGGAGAAGGTGGGCAAGAAGAGCAATGAAATAAAAGCCATTCCAAAACTGATAAAGGCTTTAGATTTGTCGGGATGTGTAGTGACCATAGACGCCATGGGTTGTCAGCATGAAATAGTTGAAACGATCATAAAAAACAAGGCGGACTTTGTCATCTGTGTGAAAGACAACCAGAAGAAACTGCATAATGAGATAAAAAGCTACTTCACAGGTATCGACTTTAATGGGAATAAGATCAATGGACACGGGCATATACCACCAACCAGGTACCAGGCTTCATACACAGAGGAATGCGGTCATGGACGGAAGGAAAGGAGATATTGCCAAGTATATAACAATGGGATGACAGGTGAAATTTTAGGGTGGGAAGGTGTCCGCTCCGTCGTTTGTCAGACAAAGATCACGACTCAGCTGAAAAGCAAGAAAACAGTAGAGGAAAAACATTATTATATCACATCCCTACCTTTGGATTCGGACAGAATCATGCAGGCTATAAGGACGCATTGGAGCATAGAGAACAATCTGCATTGGCAGTTGGACGTGACCTTTAACGAGGACGATACCAGAAAAAGAAAGAATGCGGCGCAGAATTTCTCCCTCATCAGCAAGATCGCACTCGCCCAAATAAAAAACAGCCAAAGAAAGGGGAGCTTCAAAATGAAAAGGAAACTTGCAGGATGGGATGAAAATTACATGATAGAACTATTGGATTCAAACTGGACACAAAATTCAAATTCTTAATGCGTCAGCCCTGCCACATATGTGAGTTGATCGAATCACATATATGGAACGATCGACTCATATATGTGATTCGATCAACTCACATATGTGGAACGACAAAACCTGAATGAGTCAACAGAAAGACCTTAAATACGAGAAGCATGATTCAATAAGATGTGTACAAAATGCCTTCTTTTAGAGAAGAATCGTACCACTTCCATGCACGGGCGATAAGCGAGGGAGCCATTACCTACGAGCAATTAAAATGATTTGGAGTATGCTTCATCGGAAGCACCGGTTGGCGTATCAAAGTGTTGGGCAATGTGGAAAATATTCTCTACTCTCGCGAGAAGGTCCGCACAACAGCAGCTTATATTCTTATGCCTGAGAGTTTCTACACGGTGCACACACTACGGATACCGATGATGACTTAATCGGTTGAGTAAGCGTCTCCGCGATTATGCGTTGTTCTTAAAATAAAAAATACAATCCTTTATTTATGAGTCTTTTTTGTATCTGTCAGGAAGTAGTTCCCGATATTTTTCCAGTGGCGTGTTGGGTTGCCACTCTGCTGTCGTGTTGATGATATCGGTGAGATATTGGAACAGATTTATTCCATTCATGCGACATGACAATGCCAGCGTGTAGAGTATGGCTCCCCTTTCGGCCCCTTTATGGCTGCCGAAAAACAGAGAGTTCCTTCTTGATATAGAGAAGTAACGGTTCATCCGCTCTACCGTATTATTGTCCAGCCTTGTCGCCCCGTGCTTGAAGATGTTCTCGATGGCCTCCCATTCATTTCTCATATAGACGACCGCCGCGTATAGCTCGCTTTTGGGAAGCAGGCCGGGACCTGATTCTATCCGATCGAGGTGCGCCCTTATTTCTTCCAGGACCGGAGGAGCATATTCGTTTCGGAATCTACGATTCTTCTCTTCCGTCCAGTTCTTTTCTCCGATTCGATGTTTGTGCTCCCGGTGATACAGCTTATTGATCAACCCCACCATCTTTCCGGCCTCTTCGTCCTCACCGCAATCAATAAATTTCCGTTTGACGTGTTGCAGGCAGGCTATTCGCGTGATATGGGGATAACCTTCTTTTTGAAGTTTCCGATAGGGAGAGTAGCCGTCGCTCTGTATGACGCCCCTGTAGTCTTCCAACTCTCGAAGAATCACATCTTCCGACCGGGAACCGTCTTGGTAAAGTACATACAACAGCTTACTCCTCATTCCGATGATTACCCACAGGTACCCTTTTCTGACTCCGCGACCCTTGCCGTTCTTCTCCCTGACGAGTATTTTGTAATACGTCTCATCGGCGGAGATATAATTATCCCGGAGAACGGTTTGCCTGGTACACTTGTAGAGATTCTCCAACAACAGGGACGCTCTTTCGATCAGCTTATGGGCGGTAGGCTTTTTCAGAGTGAAGCCATGGCTTTCAAAATAACCGATGATTCGTTCCATCGGTACGGATTGTATGTAGCGAAGCTCCATCAGTCCGGCGATAAAGGAGGCGTCGTAATTGGAGTTCAAGAAAGCCGAAGGGGGAGTCTTGCCCGTATAGACGCGGCCGTCTTGTGTATAAGAGTGGATGTTGTAGACGTGTTTAATGAAACGCATGGGCACGCATTCGTAACGGATGGATATACGCAGCTTCTCCGACAACGGCCGAGCCTTGTTCCTGTCGAACTCCGCCTGCTCGGGGTAGATGTCGTGTTCTTCCACCTCCATGTCCGCGTGCATGTCACGCCTGGCCCCGTTATTCTTCCGGGCCTTCCTCTGAAGGCTTCTTTCCTCTTCCTGCCGCCGCCTTTCCTCATCGGTAAGAAGCACCGGCGGGGGGAGCTGTTTCTCGGATGTGACGGCAATCAGTTTGCCCAGTCCCTTGCAGACGCGTTTCTGTTTGCTCAGGGATTCACCTTTCTGAAGGAGCGCCTCCCTCAGGGATGCCACTTCCGTTATAAGTTCCGTGATTTGCTCGGATTGTCTTTTCTCTTGTTCGCGCAAATCATCAATCAGCTTTTTATAGCTGCCTATTTGCTGCTTCAACAGTTCGACAATCTCATCCTTTCTCATAGTACAAAGGTACCAAAAATCACCGGAATATCAAACGAAAAGCTCGACTTTTTTCATGATTAATTTACTATAAACAGGACCTTTCAGCTATATTCGGAAACGCTTTCGCAGCCTTACGGACCCAAGCGACACTCCGTTGAGAATAAAGGAGAGTGTGTTCCACCCGATCTCGTAATTGCCCGTACGCGGGTTGAAAACGGGCACTTCGAAACTGCCGCCCTCAAGCCGTTTGTAATACAGCAAAAAACCGTCGCCGTCCCACTTGAGTATCTTCACGCTTTGTCTTTTCTTTCCGAAGAAGATGAACGCGTCACCCGAAACGGGAGAGAGCTCTTTCATTTCAGAACGTATCATCTTGTAAAGTCCGTCAATACCCCGATTCATTCGGACATACCCTTGATACAAGTAATATTTGTTGCTTGACGTCAAAGAGTACATAACTCGCCCTCCATTCTTTCGTAACTCAGGATCAGGCCCATTATACCCTCGGGAGTCGCCTCTTTGACGGTGACGCTCGTACCGCTGTTGAAGGTGATATGGATGCCCAGTAGTGAAGGCCCCGCTTTCGGAATACCGGACGCCACTATCGGCGTGAACATCCGCCCCGCCTCCTTGACGTCGGGTATGGAGCCGCCGTAATAGCGATGGAGAACCTCTTTCTTTAGTTGGGATACCGAATGTCCACGGTCGAGCATCCAGCTGCGCATCCCATTCAAGTCCGTACGGTTTTTAGCTGCAATTTCTGACAAACTGCAACGATAATTCACAGTGAGTTCCTTTCCGAACATCTCCCATACATGCCGAAATCGCATTTCTGCTGTTTTTGATGTTACCATTTCTAATTTTATTTTTAAATCAGCACAAAGGTAACGAGCGGGAGCTTACCAGAAAAGGCATAATCGCCGAGACGCTTACTCGGTTGATATGCGAAGTGGGCGATCCGCGTTTCATAACACACTAACAATGAGAAAGATAATGCCATTTCGGAGTCCCGAAAATAGACCATGCTAGTATATCTCTCTCATAGTCAATAAGATAAGGTGACAGGAACTGCTGCAACATTAAAAAACGGTAGAACTACCATCACCTGAATAATTCATACTTTTGGAAATGATATCAACTTCTTTCGCTTCATTATCTATCGTTTAGATCCATTTCACTTCGGGACTTTTGCGATGAGGTATTTTGTAGTAACGATATTTTGGATACCCAATCATCATTGCGGTATGCACGGTGTGCGATTGATCCAATCCAACCATCTTTTTAATCTCTGGAGAATAGCCCAAAGCGATCATTAAATAACCTGCCCAACATCCTCCTAATTTGAATGAAGGCAAAAGTAATTCCAATTGAGATGTGGCAATGACAGAATCGATAGTTCCACTGGTATAAACAGCGTCCGTATATCCTATTACCAGATTCGTGGCGCTGCGGCAAATAATATCGTTGCCTTGTTCAAAAGTGTTGACTAGCTTTTGGAAATTCAGATATTGAGCCAACTCTGCTTTTTGCTCAATCATTGTTTTCATCCAATTGATTACGGCATTGCTCAATTGAGAAATGAAGTCATGATTGCAAATCATGATCCACTTATTTCTTTGGAAGTTAACGCCTGTAGGAGAGTAGCTAACGACTTCAAAAATCTTCTCAAGAATAGACTTGTCTATCGGTTTAGGCAAGAAAGTTCTGATAGAACGTCGGTTTCGAAAATATACCGACAGATTCTCAGCATTTATTTCCTGTAATTTATCCCGTTGCACGGCTTCTGTTTGAGGCAATAAACGATGCTTTAGCGCTTGTTTACTGCATACGGCCTCGCAGTGGCCACAAAGTACGCATCGTTTTTCGTCTTCCTCTTTCATATAAGGAAAGTTCTCTGTATCCAAACTAATTACCGATACAGGGCAGATTGCTACGCAAGTTCCACATTGTTGGCAGCTTGTGTGATCGATCATTAAAGTATTCATTTTTCTTTATACGTATTAATTTTGCATTTATCATCCCATTCTTGACATTCTACATGCGAGGCAGCTCATTACAAGTATCCGTTCGATATAGCCGATTCTATTTATCGGGCACCAACAAAAGTAAAGGCTGCTCAAATTTATAAACTTTATTTGATAGATTTGCTTTTGTATGAAGTAATTTTTTGTTGTGCCTTAACCATTCACTTGTTTACTTCTGTTCTATCGTTTAACTTTATAACCCTTGTTATTCCTATCTCTTCGATAAAATATTTGTCATGAGAAATTACGATAAGGGTTCCTCTGTAGCTCTTAATGGTATCGGTAAGGATAGAAAGACTGGATAAGTCCAAGTCGTTTGTCGGTTCATCCAGTACCATAACGTCTGGGATATTATTCGAAATCATAAGGCAGCAGAAGTAAAACCTCATACGCTCACCGCCGCTTAAAGTTCGGCAATTTCTATCCCATGTGCTTTTGGGAAACAAGGCTCTGTTAAGTTTTAATTTCACTTCGTGATCCGGCAAGTTGCCTTCGTTATACTTGTGAGCAAGCTCTAAGATGGTCGTGTCCTTATTAACTTGGCTATATTCTTGTTCGAGGTAAATAGAAGAGAAGTCTGCTCTTTTTATCGTCCCTTCTGTGGGCAACAATTCACCTATTAGCAATTTGGCTAATGATGTTTTGCCTGTTCCGTTATTGCCTGCTATCTGAATGCGCTCTCCACTACGTATTTCTATATTTAAAGGCTGTTGCCAAATGGGGGAATATTCCTTATACGCAGCATTTGCATCTACAGTGGTGATTAGTATCTTGTTTTTGTGTAATTGGGCGTCCTTAATATCAATTTTCAGTATATGCTCTTTTTGTTGCCTTTGTTTTAAATCATAGAGCTTCTGTTTACTTTTGCCGATAATCTCAGAATGTTTCTCTGATAACTTGGCTCCTGTATTTTCTCCTTTTGCTTGTCGTCCATTTAAAACGATGCGCGGAATCCCTGATACCAATTTCCCTCCTCGGGTGGCTTTCTTGTCTTGCCGCTCTCTTGACTTCCGTGCCCTCAATTGAGCTAAATGCAACATCTTTTCTTCCGAATCGATTTGTCTCGTCAGTGCCTGTCTCTCCATTTCATGTTGTTCTTCATAAAAAGAGTAGTTACCTCCGTATCTTTTAATACCTTTTTCGGATAGTTCGTATACTGTATTTAGTAGGTTCAGTAGGGTGATGTCGTGACTTACTACTATTATTGTAGCTTTGCTATTGATGATAAAGTCGTAAAATGTTTCTCTACTACTTTCATCCAGATGGTTAGTCGGTTCGTCTAAAAGGATAATATCAGGGGTGTGAATCAATAAACCGGCTAAATGTATTTTGGTCTTCTCTCCTCCGCTCAGTTCGTCTATGCGAGATTGTAAATCAACGTTGGTCAATCCCCAGAAGTTAAGGGCCAAACGGCATCTTGATTCAATATCCCAATCGTCGGCAAGCTTGTCGTATGCCCTCTGGTCGGTACTTCCGTTATAGATGGAATGGAGTGCTTCTATCTTTTCGGCAACTCCGAGAACTTCAGAGATGCATTGTCCTTGAAAATCCAGTTGCTGGGGAATATAATAGGGTCTTGAGGTACTCTGGATGCCACCGCAAGAAGGTATAAGGAAGCCTGCCAACAGCTTTAGTAACGTAGATTTGCCTGCGCCATTATGACCTATGACGGATACTTTCTCGCCAGCAGCGACAGAGAGGCTGATATGCTCAAACACAAAGTTGGTGTTTGGATAGTGATAGGAAATATCACTAAGAATAATACTCATGTTATGATAAATAATTAATAGCGATCTTTTATTAGATCACTTAAACCGAAAACTATTTTAATTCACAGAAGAGGTTTAATAAAACCGGTTATTAATTATTTATTCTCATTGGTATGCTTTTATATTCGGATGCAAATATAATAATTAATATGTTTGCATATGTATTATGGGCAAAGAAAAAGAGATTCTTTGCCCTTCAAAATGACGTAAAAGTCTAGCTACTTTTTCATCTTTATGCTATCACAATAAGATACAGAAGTCCTTTCTACGACATACGTATCTATTCTTCATACCATGATGCGTACATGTGATAGTTTCGAGCTATCTTATAGTTTATCTCTTTTGCTTGTTCGGGAGCCACTTCTTTGATAAATTTGGCCGGAACTCCTCCCCATATCGTATGTGGTGGAATGATTGTATCTTTCAGTACCAGTGCTCCGGCTGCAATGATTGCTCCTTCGCCAATTACGGCGTGATCCAGAACGGTGGAACCCATTCCGATAAGTGCATATTCTTTGATCGTTGCCCCATGAATAGTGACGTTGTGTCCTATGGAAACGTTATCGCCTATTTCGATGGTCGATTTCTCGTAGAGTGTATGCAATACGGTGCCATCTTGAATATTTACGCCATTGCCAATACGAATAGAATTGACATCGCCTCTAACTACTGTATTGAACCAAATACTGCATTCGTCACCTATTTTGACATCGCCGATGATGGTTGCATTGTCGGCTAGAAAGCAGCTATTGCCTATTTCGGGAGTGAATCCTCTTACTGTTTTGATGAGTGCCATAAAAATAATACTAATATATATAATTAAGGTATGAGTTTTATTTACAATTCTCTGGTGGCTTCGTAAAGCCATCTTTTTTCTTCGTCGTTAAGGTCTGGCGAAAGTAGTTCATAAACTTTTTTGTGATAGCTGTTGAGCCAATCGATTTCCTCGCTATTCAATATCCCGGGGATTATAGGGCTTTTGTCAATGGGGCAGAGGGTTACCGTCTCGAAGCGGTAATAATGATTGAACATTCCTTCGCCGTCGTCGACAACCAGGGTCAGATTCTCCGTTCTGATGCCGTATTTGTCCTCGATATATACTCCCGGTTCGTTGGATGTGAGCATGTGTGGGAGTAGGGCGATCGCATTTTGTTCCATTCGGATGCTTTGGGGACCTTCGTGGACAGAAAGAAAATGACCCACCCCATGACCTGTGCCGTGCAGAAAGTTCTTGTGGTGTCGCCAGATAGGCATTCGTGCAAAAGCATCGAGCTGTCCGCCTGTAGTGCCTTTGGGGAATACGCACATGGCCAGATCTATATGCCCTTTTAAAATGAGCGTATAATCGATACGCTCATCATCGGTGAGCGGACCGACGGCGATGGTTCGTGTGATGTCGGTCGTTCCATCCAAGTATTGTGCTCCGGAATCAATCAAAAGAAAGCCATGCGGCTCTATTTTGACATTCGTATTATGGTTTGCAGTATAGTGTACAATGGCTGCGTGCTTGTCGTAACTGGCAATCGTATCAAAGCTTTCGCCTTTGTACAAGGGCTGTTCTGCACGAAAAAGATGTAATTTCTGACCGACACTTAGCTCTGTTTCGTTTTCGGATTTGATAGCCGATTCTAACCAACGTAAGAATTTTACCATTGCTACGCCGTCTCGCTGCATCGCTGCGTGGATGCCTGCAATTTCGGTATCGTTTCGAACAGCTTTCAAAAGAGTCACCGGCGAAGTATGATCGACGCACTTGTTGCCCAGGCTCTGATAAAGGGCGTCGTTTATTTTGTTGAAGTCAGCGAGTATTCTTTTCTCTGGTAGAGACTTGAGCTGGCTATATACTTCTTCGTAGTCGAAGATTTCAATCTGCTGCTCTTCTAGATAGTTGCGCACTTCTTTTGTCAATTTATCCGGTTGAATATAAAATTTGACAGCGTCTTTGGTGATTAATAAGAAGCTAGTGACTAAAGGGTTGCAGTGCACATCGTTGCCCCGAATATTCAGTGTCCAGGCGATTTCGTCGAGGGCGGAGAGTAGAAGTCCGTCGCCCTTATAATTTTCTATTTCTTGCCGGATTGATGCGATTTTTATGTCTGATGAAACTCCTGCATATTCAATTCCATAAACGAAAGCCTCCGAAAGGCATGGAGCCGGGCGATTGTCCCATGTTTTATCAATGAGGTTCGGGCAGTTGACGATAGAAATATCGTTGTCATGGAGAATGGTCTTGTAATGTGCCACTTGGGAAGCCGAGAATAGACGGTTGTCAATGCCAATGTTTGTTCCTTTTGGAAGATTCTTGAGAATGAAATCTTCGATGGAAGGAGTTTCTGGAAGTCTCTCTTTATAAAGTTGTATCGACGATCCGTCGAGTTGTTGGGCGGCTTGGATGAAGTAGCGAGAGTCCGTCCATAGGCCTGCCTTGTCTTTCAATACAACCATCGTTCCGGCTGAGCCGTTGAATCCTGAAATCCATTCCCTGAATTTCCAATGTGCCGCGGTATATTCGCTTAGGTGCGGGTCGGAAGTGGGAATAATAACCCCTTCAATTTGATAATCGGAGAAAAATGTTCTTAAATGGTGGAGCCTATCGCTCAAAAGTTGCATCATAACATTTAATATTAAGGTGTGAAATCTGTATCAAAGATAATGCAAACATTGGCTAGTACAAAGAAATGAACTGTTTATTTTAAGTTATTGCTTACTAATCGACTATGGTATAAGAAGATTCTTTTCGTTAGAAATGAATAAAAATCCTCGGAAAGTTTTGTAAATAACGAAACAATGAGTACTTTTGCCCGCTAATTATAATAAAATTATTTTATTATTAAATACTTATATAATACATTAATAAATTAATATGATTGTAGTACCAGTAAAAGAAGGCGAGAACATTGAAAAAGCCTTGAAAAAACTTAAAAGAAAGTTTGAAAAAACAGGTGTTGTGAAAGAGCTGAGAAGTAGACAGCAATTTAACAAACCCTCTGTGGTTAAGAGACTTCAGAAAGAACATGCTGTTTATGTTCAAAAATTACAGCAGAACGAAGATTAATAAATTAAAAAAATCTTTGAATTCATAATTTCTTTTCTTATATTCGTTGCGTGGTTTGATTAAAAATGTAACGGATGAAATTGATAGATTCTTTTTTAGATTATATGCGCTATGAGCAAAATTGCTCACAGTTGACTATTGTTGCTTATAAGGAAGACTTGTATCAGTTTTATCAGTTCGTAGAAGATAATTGTGACGAATTTGATGTGACTCTTGTCGATTCAGATATTATTCGTGATTGGATAATGCTATTGATGAGTGAAAAATTCACGGCGACTTCGGTCAATCGTAAGCTCAGTGCGCTTCGTTCATTTTATAAATATCTTTTAAAAAAAGGTATTGTTATTGCCGATCCTTTGAGAAAAATAGTAGGGCCTAAGAATAAGCGGCCATTACCTGTGTTCTTGAGGGAGAAGGAAATGAACGAGTTGATGGACGATGTCGATTACGGTGAAGGTTTCATTGGAGTTCGTGACCATTTGATCATAGAGATGTTTTATATGACAGGAATGCGTCGCGCTGAATTGATAGGTCTTCGAGATGTTGATATCGACTTTTCGGGGCAGCTGATAAAGGTAACCGGAAAACGGGATAAGCAGCGCTTAATACCTTTCGGAAAAGAATTAGAAGATTCAATGAGAAAATATTTAGCAGAAAGGAAGGCGATAAATAACCAGATAGACCAATCTTTTTTTGTAGACGCAAAAGGTGGACCTCTTTCACCCGGTCAAGTCTACCATATAGTACAGACAAACCTCTCGAAAGTCGTTACTCAAAAGAAACGTAGCCCTCACGTGTTGAGGCATACTTTTGCAACGACGATGTTGAACCACGATGCGCAGTTGGGTGCGGTGAAAGAATTGTTGGGGCACAGTAGCTTGGCTACTACTCAAATTTACACGCATACCACTTTCGAGGAATTAAAGAAAACTTATAAACAAGCTCATCCGAGAGCATAAAAAAGGAGGTTACTATGGAAATTAGAATTCAATCAATTCAGTTTGATGCTACAAATCAGTTACGCGATTTTATTCAGAAAAAAGTTGCTAAGCTCGAGAAATTTTATGATGAGATAATGGCAGTGGAGGTAACACTGAAAGTCGTGAAGCCAAAAACAGTAGAAAATAAGGAGGCTGGCATCAAATTGATGGTACGAAATGAAGAGTTATATTCAAATAGGGTATGCGATTCTTTTGAACAAGCCGTAGACGAATGTATTAGCGCTTTAGAAAAGCAATTGACGAAATACAAAGAAAAAACGAGGGCGAAATAAAAAAAGCTTGAAATTTTTTGTGGTTACAAAATTAATCCCTAAATTTGCAGCCGTTTCAGCTTAAGTTGAGATGAAACGGCTGTATTTTTAAACAATGCCTCTTTAGCTCAGTTGGCCAGAGCACGTGATTTGTAATCTCGGGGTCGTTGGTTCGAATCCGACAAGAGGCTCGGGATATAGTTGTGAGAAAAACGACTGAGTTTTTGTAGCGTTCTATGTAGAAATGGTAATATGGGCAAATACCAGAGTGGCCAAATGGGGCAGACTGTAAATCTGCTGGCTTACGCCTTCGGTGGTTCGAATCCATCTTTGCCCACAACAGTTAGAGTGAAGACTTTAGCATGACGCGGAAGTAGCTCAGTTGATAGAGCATTAGCCTTCCAAGCTGAGGGTCGCGGGTTTGAGTCCCGTCTTCCGCTCTTTCTGCTGTTATAGCTCAGTGGTAGAGCACTTCCTTGGTAAGGAAGAGGTCCCGGGTTCAAGTCCCGGTAACAGCTCATAAGTAATGAAATAGATTATTAATCAAATAAATAACAAGTAAAGCTATGGCTAAAGAGAAATTCGAACGTACCAAACCGCATGTTAACATTGGTACAATTGGTCACGTAGACCACGGTAAGACAACTTTGACTGCTGCTATTACCAAAGTTTTGGCAGAAAAAGGTTTCAGTAATGAGGTTAAATCTTTCGATCAGATCGATAACGCTCCTGAAGAGAAAGAAAGAGGTATTACTATTAATACTGCCCATGTTGAATACGAAACTGCAAATCGTCACTATGCACACGTAGACTGCCCGGGTCACGCCGATTATGTAAAGAACATGGTAACTGGTGCTGCTCAGATGGATGGCGCTATTATCGTTGTTGCTGCTACTGATGGTCCAATGCCTCAGACACGTGAGCATATCTTGTTGGCTCGTCAGGTAAACGTTCCTCGCTTGGTTGTATTTTTGAATAAATGTGACTTGGTAGACGATGAAGAAATGCTTGAACTCGTTGAAATGGAGATGAGAGACTTGCTTTCTGCATACGAATTTGACGGCGATAACACACCTTTTATCCGTGGTTCCGCTCTTGGCGCATTGAATGGCGTTGATAAGTGGGTTGAAAAGGTAATGGAATTGATGGATGCTGTTGATACATGGATCCCACTTCCTCCTCGTGACGTTGATAAACCATTCTTGATGCCTATCGAAGATATTTTCTCTATTACAGGTCGTGGAACAGTTGCTACTGGTCGTATCGAAACAGGTAGAGTAAAAGTAAGTGATGAAGTTGAAATCCTAGGTCTTGGTGAAGACAAAAAATGCGTTGTAACAGGCGTTGAAATGTTCCGCAAGATATTGGATGAAGGTGAAGCTGGTGATAACGTTGGTCTTTTGCTTCGTGGTATTAACAAGGAAGAAGTTAGACGTGGTATGGTACTTTGCCATCCGGGTCAGATCAAACCTCATTCTGGATTCAGAGCATCTATTTATGTCTTGAAGAAAGAAGAAGGTGGTCGTCACACTCCTTTCAAAAATAAATATCGTCCTCAGTTCTATCTTCGTACTATGGATTGCACAGGTGAAATTTCTCTTCCTGAAGGAGTTGAAATGGTAATGCCAGGTGATAATGTTGAAATTAAGGTAGAGTTGATCTATCCGGTAGCTTTGAATATCGGCTTGCGTTTCGCTATTCGCGAAGGTGGTCGTACAGTAGGCTCTGGTCAGATTACAGAGATCTTTGATTAAATTATATAAGTCGGTTCCTCGTAACTGAGGACTGACTTTTTAAAACACGGGAGTAGCTCAGTTGGTAGAGTACCGGTCTCCAAAACCGGCTGTCGGGAGTTCGAGCCTCTCCTCCCGTGCAAATTTTATTACGATGAAGAAGGTAATTGCATATATTAAAGAATCTTACGATGAACTTGTCCATAAAGTGACTTGGCCTACATACTCTGAATTGTCGAGCAGTGCGGTGGCTGTTTTATACGCTTCCCTGATCATTGCACTGATTGTGTTTGTTGTTGATTTCTGCTTTCAGGGTGTTATGGAAAATATCATTTATCCACATTAATGAGGAGGAAGGATTCAGATGTCTGAGATCGAAAAAAAATGGTACATATTACGTGCCGTGAGTGGTAAAGAAGCAAAGGTGAAGGAATATCTCGACGCTGAGTTGAAGAATGGTCGTCTGAACTCTTCTTTTGTTTCTCAGGTATTGATACCTTCGGAAAAGGTTTATGCTAATCGCAATGGTAAAAAAGTTGTGAAAGAAAGAAATTCTTTTCCGGGCTATGTCTTTGTGGAAGCTGCTCTTATTGGTGAGATTCCTCATCATTTGAGTAACACCCCCAATGTGATAGGTTTTTTGGGGGGTGCTAACCCTGACCCTGTCGCTCCTGTAGATATGAATAGGATACTTGGTAGAGTTGACGAGTTGCAAGATTCAGATGAGGAAATGGCAATTCCTTTTGTCGTTGGTGAAACTGTAAAGGTAGCTTATGGACCGTTTAGCGGATTCAGTGGTGTCATTGAAGAAGTGAATAACGAGAAGAAAAAGCTAAAGGTTATGGTTAAAATATTCGGCAGAGGAACTCCTCTTGAATTGAACTTTGTGCAAGTTGAAAAAGAATGATGTAGATGTTACATGCATTTTTCTTCGTAATAGTGTTTTAAATAAATAGATAAAAAATGGCTAAAGAAGTTGCTGGACTAATCAAATTACAGATTAAAGGAGGCGCTGCAAATCCATCTCCACCTGTTGGACCTGCTTTGGGTTCGAAAGGTATCAATATCATGGATTTTTGCAAGCAATTCAATGCCAAGACTCAAGAAACTGCAGGCAAAATTTTACCGGTTGTCATTACTTACTATACTGATAAATCGTTTGATTTTGTTGTAAAGACACCACCTGTTGCAATCCAATTATTGGAAGTTGCTAAACTTAAGAGCGGTTCTGCTGAACCTAACCGTGCGAAAGTTGCTTCTCTTACATGGGAGCAAATACGTACGATTGCTCAAGACAAGATGGTGGATTTAAATTGTTTCTCTGTTGAGTCGGCTATGAAGATGGTTGCGGGTACAGCTCGGAGTATGGGTATTTCTGTTAAAGGAGAATTCCCGGTTAATAAATAATTAATCTTCAATTGGAAATGAGTAAACTGACAAAAAATCAAAAGTTGACTGCAGATAAGATTGAAGCAGGAAAAGCATACTCTCTTAAGGAAGCTTCTCAGTTGGTAAAAGATATTACTACTACCAAATTTGATGCTTCTTTGGATATTGATGTACGTTTGGGCGTTGATCCGCGTAAGGCTAATCAGATGGTAAGAGGTGTTGTTTCACTTCCTCATGGAACTGGTAAGGTTACACGCGTTTTGGTTCTCTGTACACCAGATGCTGAAGCTGCTGCAAACGAAGCAGGCGCTGACTATGTTGGTCTTGATGAATATATAGAAAAGATCAAAGGCGGTTGGACTGATATTGATGTAATTATCACTATGCCTTCCGTTATGGGTAAAATTGGTGCTCTCGGTCGTATTCTCGGTCCTCGTGGACTGATGCCTAATCCTAAGAGTGGCACTGTAACTATGGATGTTGCTAAAGCTGTAAAAGAAGTAAAACAAGGAAAGATCGATTTTAAAGTAGATAAAAGCGGTATTATCCATGCTTCGATAGGTAAAATTTCATTTTCTGTAGATCAGATTCGTGCGAATGCTCGTGAGTTTCTTGCTACGGTAATCAAATTGAAACCTGCATCGGCTAAAGGTGCATATGTAAAGAGTATCTTCCTTTCAACTACTATGAGTAAGGGTGTCCGTATCGATCCTAAAACTGTAGAAGAACTTTAAAAATTGAAGTGTTATGAGAAAGGAAGATAAAAACTTAGTTATTAGCCAAATAGCTGATAATATTAATGAATACCCTCACTTTTATCTGATAGATATGGCTGCTATGAATGCAGCCGATACAAGTGCTTTGAGAAAAGAGTGTTTTGACGCTGGCATCAAGTTGATGCTTGTGAAAAATACATTGCTTCAAAAGGCTTTGGAAAATGCTACAGGTGATTTTGAACCTTTGTATGATACATTGAAAGGAACAACTGCTGTGATGTTTTGTAACATTGCGAATGTTCCGGCTCGTCTGTTGAAAGAGAAGGTTAAAGCTGGTGTTCCCAGTTTGAAGGGTGCTTTTGTCGAAGATGGAATCTATGTTGGTGTAGATCAACTCGAAGCTTTGGCAAGTCTCAAGAGCAAGGAAGAGGTTATCGCCGATATTCTTACATTGTTGCAATCGCCGGCTAAGAATCTTGTTTCTGCTTTGCAATCGGGTGCGAATAACATCCATGGTGTCTTGAAAACGTTGAGTGAGAGACCAGAATAAATAAATTTATAGTAAACAAATAATTAAAATTATACGAAAATGGCAGATTTGAAAGCTATCGCCGAACAATTAGTAAATTTGTCGGTAAAAGAAGTTAATGAACTTGTTACAATTCTTAAAGACGAATATGGTATCGAGCCCGCTGCTGCAGCTGTTGCTGTTGCTGCTGGTCCTGCTGCTGGTGCAGCTGCTGCAGAAGAAAAAACTTCTTTTGATGTCGTTTTGAAGAGTGCAGGTGCTGCAAAACTTCAAGTAATCAAAGCAGTTAAAGAGGCTTGTGGTCTCGGATTGAAAGAAGCTAAAGATTTAGTTGACGGTGCACCTAGCCCTGTTAAACAAGGTGTTGCTAAAGATGAAGCTGAAGCATTGAAAAAAACTCTAGAAGACGTAGGAGCAGAAGTTGAACTTAAATAGTAAAATAGCCTGATTATCAGGTCTCTTCGGTTAAGAGTCTCATATATGAGGTCTCTTAACCTTTTTGTGTTTATATTTTAAATTAAGTTCTACTAATTCATTCACAGATGTCTTCCGATACTACTAATAATCAGAGAATAAATTTTGCTTCAACAAAAAATCCTTTGGCTTATCCTGATTTTTTGGAAATCCAATTGAAGTCATTTCAAGATTTTCTGCAACTAGACACACCCCCTGAAAAGCGTAAAAAGGAAGGTTTGTATAAAGTGTTTGCAGAGAATTTTCCCATTGCTGATACAAGAAACAACTTTGTCCTTGAGTTCTTGGATTATTATATCGACCCGCCGCGCTGGACAATTGAAGATTGTTTAGAGCGTGGTTTAACATATAGTGTTCCATTAAAAGCAAAGCTAAAACTGTATTGCACAGATCCCGATCATGAGGATTTCGATACGGTAATTCAAGATGTTTTTTTGGGCTCTATACCTTATATGACTGATAAGGCCACTTTTGTTATTAATGGTGCCGAGCGTGTTGTCGTTTCTCAGTTGCACCGGTCGCCCGGTGTGTTTTTCGGTCAGAGCCTACATGCTAATGGTACTAAACTCTATTCTGCACGTATTATTCCTTTCAAGGGTTCGTGGATTGAGTTTGCTACCGATATAAACAACGTGATGTATGCTTATATCGATAGAAAAAAGAAATTGCCTGTTACCACTTTGTTAAGGGCTATTGGTTTTGAAAGTGATAAGGATATTCTCGAGATCTTCAAATTGGCGGAGGAAGTCAAAGTTAATAAGACTAATCTGAAAAAAGTCATTGGACGTAAGCTCGCTGCCCGTGTACTGAAGTCTTGGATTGAAGATTTTGTCGACGAAGATACTGGTGAAGTAGTTTCTATTGAACGTAATGAAGTTGTTATAGATCGTGAAACTGTTCTTGAACAAGAACATATCGATCAAATTATTGAATCGGGTGCTCAGACTATTTTGATCCATCGTGAGGCTGCCAATCAATCTGACTATTCTATCATATATAATACGTTACAGAAAGATCCAAGTAACTCTGAAAAAGAAGCGGTATTATATATTTATCGTCAGTTGCGTAATGCTGATCCTGCCGATGATGCTAGTGCACGTGAAATAATCAATAATCTTTTCTTCTCTGATAAGAGATATGATTTGGGTGATGTAGGTCGCTATAGAATCAATAAGAAGCTCGGTCTGACCACCGATATGGGGGTTCGTGTCCTGACGAAAGAAGATATTATTGAGATTATAAAATATTTAATTGAACTGATCAATTCAAAAGCGGATGTTGACGATATTGACCATTTGAGTAATCGTCGTGTTCGTACTGTAGGTGAACAGTTGATGAATCAGTTCGCCGTAGGTTTGGCACGTATGTCGCGTACTATTCGTGAGCGCATGAATGTTCGTGACAATGAAGTCTTTACTCCTATAGATTTGATTAATGCAAAGACTATTTCTTCTGTTATTAATTCATTCTTTGGAACGAATGCTTTGTCGCAATTTATGGACCAAACCAATCCTCTAGCCGAAATAACTCACAAACGACGTTTGTCGGCGCTGGGGCCTGGCGGTTTATCTCGTGATCGTGCCGGATTTGAGGTCCGTGACGTTCACTATACTCACTATGGACGTTTATGTCCTATTGAAACTCCTGAAGGACCTAATATCGGTTTGATTTCTTCTTTGTGTGTTTATGCAAAGATAAACGATTTAGGTTTTATAGAGACTCCTTACCGTAAGGTTAAAGATGGCAAGGTAGATTTTTCTTCCGAAGGTCTTGTCTCTTTGACAGCAGAAGAAGAAGAAGCTAAGATCATTGCTCAAGGTAATGCTCTAGTCAATGCAGAAGGTGTTCTTTCTGATAATAAGATTAAAGCTCGTCAAGATGCTGATTATCCTGTCGTTGAGCCGTCTGAAGTAGAGTTGATGGATGTCTCTCCACAGCAGATTGCATCTATTGCTGCTGCTTTAATCCCTTTCCTTGAACACGACGATGCTAACCGTGCGTTGATGGGATCTAACATGATGCGCCAGGCTGTTCCGTTGATTCGGAGTGAGGCACCGGTTGTTGGTACTGGTATTGAAGCTCAATTGGCTCGCGACTCTCGTACTCAGGTAACGGCAGAAGGTTCTGGTGTTGTTGATTTTGTTGATGCAACGACTATACGTATTTTATATGATAGATCGGCGGATGCGGAATTCGTAAGTTTTGAATCTGCGTTGAAGGAGTATAAAATTCCTAAGTGGCGTAAGACAAACCAAAACATGACTATCGACCTTCGTCCTATTTGTAGCAAAGGCCAACGTGTCAACAAAGGTGATATTCTAACTGAAGGTTATGCTACTGAAAACGGTGAATTGGCATTAGGACGTAATTTGCTTGTTGCTTACATGCCGTGGAAGGGATATAATTATGAGGATGCTATCGTTCTGAATGAGCGAATAGTTCGCGAAGATTTATTGACTTCTGTCCATGTTGAAGAGTTCTCCTTGGAAGTACGTGAAACGAAACGCGGAATGGAAGAACTAACCTCTGATATTCCGAATGTCAGTGAGGAAGCAACAAAAGATCTAGATGAAAATGGTATTATCCGTGTTGGTGCACGCGTAGAACCAGGCGATATTCTGATAGGTAAGATTACTCCAAAAGGTGAATCTGATCCTTCTCCTGAGGAAAAATTACTTCGCGCTATTTTTGGTGATAAAGCGGGGGATGTTAAGGATGCTTCGATGAAAGCTTCGCCTTCATTGAAAGGTGTGGTTATCAAGAACAAATTGTTCTCTCGTGTTGTCAAAACGCGTAGCTCTAAGTTGGCTGATAAAGCTTTGTTACCAAAAATTGATGATGAATTCGAACATAGAGTTAACGGATTGAAAGATGTTCTTGTTAAGAAACTTTTAACCCTTACCGACGGCAAAGTGTCTCAAGGGGTAAAAGACTTTATGGGAACCGACTTGATACCGAAAGGCGCAATTTTTACTGCGGCTAATTTCTCTACGATGGATTATACTGTTGTTCAGTTAAGTAATTGGACAAATGATGAACATGCCAATGGTATGATCCGTGATTTGATATTGAACTTCTTGAAGATTTATAAGGAGTTGGATGCCGAATTGAAACGTAAGAAATTTGCTATTACTATTGGCGATGAACTTCCTTCGGGTATTATTCAGATGGCTAAAGTTTATATTGCTAAGAAACGTAAAATAGGTGTAGGTGATAAAATGGCTGGACGCCATGGTAATAAAGGTATCGTGTCTCGTATTGTACGTCAAGAAGATATGCCTTTCTTGGCCGATGGAACTCCTGTTGATATCGTATTGAATCCGTTGGGTGTGCCTTCTCGTATGAATATCGGTCAGATATTTGAGGCTGTTTTGGGTAGAGCAGGTCGTAAACTCGGAATTAAATTTGCTACTCCGATTTTTGATGGTGCTACTTTGGAAGATCTGAATACATGGACCGATAAAGCTGGATTGCCTCGTTACGGTAAAACTGTTTTATTTGATGGTGGAACTGGAGAACAATTCGACCAAGCTGCAACTGTCGGAGTTACTTATATGTTGAAATTGGGACATATGGTTGAAGATAAAATGCATGCGCGTTCTATTGGCCCTTATTCGTTGATTACTCAGCAGCCATTGGGTGGTAAAGCACAATTTGGTGGACAGCGTTTCGGTGAAATGGAGGTTTGGGCGCTTGAAGGTTTTGGCGCTGCTCATGTTCTTCAAGAGATATTGACAATCAAATCAGATGATGTAGTAGGACGTTCGAAGGCGTATGAAGCAATAGTTAAAGGCGAGCCGATGCCAGCTCCTGGTATTCCCGAATCACTCAACGTGTTGTTACACGAGTTGAGAGGTCTCGGATTGAGTATTAACCTCGAATAGTTTTAACGGTAAATTATCTAAATTATTATATACAACATAGTATGGCTTTTAGAAAAGATAATAAGGTAAAGAGTAATTTCACGAAGATTTCAATCGGATTGGCTTCTCCGGAAGAAATTCTCGAAAATTCATATGGAGAAGTATTAAAGCCTGAAACCATAAATTATCGTACTTACAAACCTGAACGTGACGGTTTGTTTTGCGAAAGAATTTTTGGCCCAATCAAAGATTACGAATGCCATTGTGGTAAATACAAACGTATTCGTTACAAAGGTATTGTTTGTGATCGTTGTGGTGTTGAAGTTACGGAGAAGAAAGTACGTCGTGAACGTATGGGACATATTCAATTAGTTGTCCCGGTCGCTCATATCTGGTATTTTCGTTCTTTGCCAAATAAAATTGGCTATCTGTTGGGCTTGCCAACTAAAAAGCTCGACTCTATTATTTATTATGAGAGGTATGTAGTCATACAACCGGGTATTAGATCGAGTGAACTATCTCAGTTCGATTTGTTGTCCGAAGAAGAATACTTGGATGTTCTTGATCATTTACCTAAAGATAATCAGTATCTTGAAGATACAGACCCCAATAAGTTTATTGCTAAAATGGGTGCTGAAGCTATCTACGACTTATTGGTACGTATCGATTTAGATGCTCTTTCTTATGAATTGCGTCATCGTGCCAGTACGGATGCTTCTCAGCAACGTAAAAATGAAGCATTGAAACGTCTGCAGGTCGTAGAATCTTTTCGAGCTTCTCGTGGACGTAATAAGCCCGAGTGGATGATTATGCGGATTGTTCCAGTTATTCCTCCAGATCTTCGCCCATTAGTTCCATTGGATGGTGGCCGTTTTGCTACATCCGATCTGAACGATTTATATCGTAGGGTTATTATTCGTAATAACCGCTTAAAACGTCTTATCGAGATTAAAGCACCTGAGGTGATTCTGCGTAATGAGAAGCGTATGCTTCAAGAAGCAGTTGATTCTTTGTTCGACAATTCTCGTAAGTCTAGTGCAATCAAGAGTGAGTCTAATCGTCCGTTGAAGTCTCTTTCTGATAGTTTAAAGGGTAAGCAAGGTCGCTTCCGTCAGAATTTGCTGGGTAAACGTGTCGACTATTCTGCTCGTTCGGTTATTGTCGTAGGTCCTGAACTGAAAATGGGTGAATGCGGTATTCCTAAACTGATGGCTGCCGAATTATATAAACCGTTTATTATTCGTAAATTGATAGAACGGGGTATCGTCAAAACGGTTAAATCTGCAAAGAAAATAGTAGATCGCAAAGAATCCGTTATCTGGGATATATTGGAACATGTAATGAGAGGACATCCGGTGCTTTTGAACCGTGCTCCGACATTGCACCGCTTGGGTATTCAGGCTTTCCAACCTAAGATGATAGAAGGAAAAGCTATCCAACTCCATCCTTTGGCTTGTACTGCCTTCAATGCCGATTTTGACGGTGACCAGATGGCTGTGCATCTTCCTTTGAGCAATGAAGCTGTGCTTGAAGCTCAAATGCTGATGCTTGAGCCACACAATATTTTGAATCCCGCTAATGGCGCTCCTATTACCGTACCTTCTCAGGATATGGTTCTCGGATTGTATTATATTACAAAACTTCGTAAGGAAGCTAAGGGGGAAGGATTGATTTTCTACGGTCCCGAAGAGACTATGATAGCGTACAATAGTGGTAAGGTTGATATTCATGCCATTGTGAAAGTAATGGTGAAAGACTTGGATGAGAATGGAAATATTGTTGATGTATTGCGCGAGACATCCGTCGGACGTGTTATCGTCAACGAAATAGTACCTCCCGAAGTGGGCTATATCAACGAAGTTATCTCTAAAAAATCTCTGCGCGATATTATTAGTCGAGTTATTAAAATCTGCGGAACTGCTAAAACTTGCGAGTTCTTGGATGGTATTAAGAACTTGGGATACTATATGGCGTTTAAGGGTGGTTTGTCGTTCAACTTGAATGATATTATTATCCCGAAAGAAAAAGAAGTTCTTGTAAAAAGAGGATATGACGAAGTAGAACAAGTCATCAATAACTACAATATGGGTTTCATTACTAATAATGAACGTTATAATCAGGTTATTGATATTTGGACACACGTTAACTCGGAACTTTCGAACTTTTTGATGAAAACCATCTCTTCTGATGATCAAGGCTTTAACTCAGTATACATGATGTTGGATTCTGGCGCTCGTGGTTCTAAAGAACAGATCCGTCAGCTTTCCGGTATGCGTGGTTTGATGGCAAAGCCTCAGAAAGCAGGTGCAGAAGGTGGTCAAATTATTGAAAATCCTATTCTTTCTAACTTTAAGGAAGGCCTTTCTGTGCTAGAGTACTTTATTTCTACTCACGGTGCTCGTAAAGGTTTGGCCGATACTGCGTTGAAAACTGCCGATGCTGGATATTTGACTCGTCGTTTGGTAGATGTATCGCATGACGTTATTATTTCCGAAGATGATTGCGGAACTCTCCGCGGTTTGATCTGCTCTGATCTTACGAACGATGACGAGGTTATTGCTACATTGGCCGAAAGAATTTTGGGACGTGTTTCTGTTCATGATGTGATCCATCCTACAACGGGTGAATTACTTGTTGCCGGTGGTGACGAAATCACAGAAGAAATTGCAAAGAAAATTCAAGAATCTCCAATTGAGAGCGTCGAAATCCGTTCCGTACTGACTTGTGAGTCTAAACATGGTGTTTGTGCCAAGTGTTATGGCCGTAATTTGGCTACTAGCCGCATGGTTCAGAAGGGAGAGGCTGTTGGCGTCATCGCTGCACAATCTATTGGCGAACCTGGTACTCAGTTGACATTACGTACATTCCATGCCGGTGGTACGGCTGCCAATATTGCAGCTAATGCAACTATTATTGCCAAAAATAATGCTCGTCTCGAATTCGAAGAACTCCGTACTGTTGATGTAAAAGACGGTGAAGGCAAAAAGACTAAAATGGTTGTTGGACGTTTGGCCGAAGTGCGCTTCGTAGACGTCAATACCGGTATCGTGCTTTCTACTCATAATGTACCTTATGGTTCTACGCTTTTTTTCAATGATGGAGATGTCATTGATAAGGGTACGATGATAGCTAAATGGGATCCGTTTAATGCTGTTATTATTACTGAAGCCGGCGGTAAAATAGAATTTGAAGGAGTTATTGAAAATGTCACTTATTCAGTTGAATCGGATGAATCGACTGGCTTGCGTGAAATTATTATTATAGAATCTAAAGATAAGACTAAAGTCCCTACAGCTCATATTATGGCTGCTGACGGTGAACTTATACGTACTTACAACTTGCCTGTGGGTGGTCACGTCGTTGTTGATAACGGTCAACATGTAACTGCGGGTGATGTTATTGTCAAAATTCCTCGGTCTGTTGGTAAAGCCGGCGATATTACTGGTGGTCTTCCACGTGTTACCGAACTGTTTGAAGCTCGTAATCCTTCAAATCCTGCTGTCGTTTCCGAAATTGATGGCGAGGTAACGATGGGTAAAGTCAAACGTGGTAATCGTGAAATTATTGTAACATCGAAAACCGGTGAGGTCAAAAAGTATCTTGTAGCGTTGTCCAAGCAGATATTGGTTCAGGAAAACGACTATGTTCGTGCGGGTACACCGCTGTCGGACGGAGCAACTACTCCTGCAGATATATTGGCTATTAAAGGACCGACTGCTGTTCAAGAATATATCGTTAATGAAGTTCAAGATGTATATCGTTTGCAAGGTGTGAAAATTAATGATAAGCATTTTGAAATTATTGTCCGCCAGATGATGCGCAAAGTTGAGATCGTTGATCCGGGCGATACCCGATTCCTCGAACAACAGATTGTAGATAAGTTGGACTTTATGGATGAAAACGATAGAATCTGGGGTAAGAAAATCATTGTTGATTCTGGTGATTCTGCGAACATGCAGCCTGGGCAAATTGTCACAGCTCGTAAACTTCGTGATGAAAACAGTTTGCTGAAACGTCGCGACTTGAAATTGGTTACAGTTCGTGATGCCGTTGCTGCAACATCAACTCAGATACTTCAAGGTATTACCCGTGCAGCTTTGCAGACTAAGAGCTTTATGTCGGCGGCTTCTTTCCAAGAAACGACGAAAGTGCTCAACGAAGCAGCTATTAATGGCAAAATCGATAAACTCGAAGGTATGAAGGAAAACGTTATTTGTGGACACTTGATACCGGCTGGTACAGGACAGCGTGAATTTGAAAAAATCGTTGTCGGCTCGCAAGAAGAATACGATCGCGCTATTGCCAACAAACGTACTGTTCTCGATTATAAAGATGTAGAATAGTTAATATTGAGTTTGAAGTTTGTGTCTTTTGATGCAAGTTCTCTTACTTACTTATTAAAACAAAAAAGGTTTGGGCCGTATCAAAGATCTTGGTGCGGCCCATCTTTATTTTAATGTCCGAAAATATAAATATAAAAAATATGGAAAACAAAAATGAAGATGCTCAATTGCAATTAGAATTGAGTGAGCAAGTGGCGCAAGGAACTTATGCCAATTTGGTTGTTATTACTCATTCAAGTTCTGAGTTCGTGTTTGATTTTGCTCAGGTGTTGCCTGGGATGCCTAAAGCTCCTGTGAAATCGCGTATAATAATGGCTCCCGAACATGCTAAAAGATTGCTCTACGCTCTTGAAGAAAACCTACGGAAATATGAAGAGATGTTCGGTAAGATAAGGACAATGGACGAAGAGTCCATCAACCCAGTACTTGACATAAAAGGCGAAGCTTAGCTCGGAAATATTTGTTGAGGTTTCGCAGTAAAGGATGGCGATAGACATCGGTTATCTGTTTTTTGTTCATCTCTGGGCGTTTTATACGTTTGCTTCAGTTGACCAAAAGTTCTTGACCTTTCAAAATGAGATAAGTACCTAAAAAAGTTTTAGATATATACGTTTTCGAAAAAACTTAAGGACGTCACCGAAAAAACTAACATACGGCATTTTCTACTCACGGTCGCGAGTAGAAAATGCCGTATGTTAGTATCAATATAGTTGTATTTCTTCCTTTTTCACAAAAGATGTAAAAATAGTTATTGCTGTCCGATAAAACTTTTCGATAAATAAAAAGAAAGGGCTGCATTCATTTCTGAGTTCAGCCCAAAATGTGTTATTTTTGTCTTCACCACAAAGATATCTAACACATGGGTAAAAGTACACATTTTATCGGACAGCCACTCTATAGTCAGGTAATAAAATTGCTTGATAAGGCAAGAATTCTTCAAATTAGTCGTGAACATGGTGGAGAACGTTATATTAAGCGTTTCGATGGCTGGACTCATTTAGTTGCAATGGTCTATGCTGTAATTATGCGTTTTGATTCTCTTCGCGAGATAAGCACATCGTTACAAGCGGAAGCACGTAAACTCTGTCATTTAAGTATCAGCATGATGCCATCCCGTAGTACATTGTCTGATGCAAACAAGAGACGTCCAGAGGCTGTATTTGAGGCAATATACCGTGACCTTTATGCAACTTACCATACTCGCCTTTCTTCGGACAGCCGGAGTCACCAGGAGCCAAAATGGATGAAACGGCTGCAAATAATAGATTCAACAACCATCACATTATTCTCCAATTTGCTTTTCAAGGGTGTAGGACGCCATCCTAAAACCGGTAAGAAGAAAGGCGGCATTAAGGTTCACACCGTAATCCATGCAAATGAGGGAGTTCCTTCAGATATAAAGTTCACCTCAGCAGCAACCAATGACTCGTTCATGCTTCGACCTGCAGCATTACATAAAGGCGATATCATGGCAATGGACCGCGCTTACATTGACTATGAGAAGCTTGAAGAAATGACGCAAAGAGGAGTAATCTATGTAACGAAGATGAAAAAGAATCTGAAATACAATGTGTTGAGTGATACAATGTATCAAACGCCTAATGGGCTGATGGAAGCACGCATACAACAAGTTTCTTTTACCAAGCATCTAAAAGAGAAAGATATCACTCATTATTCGCGAATTATAACTTATGTTGACGAGAAGAAAAGGAAACTGGTTCCATTGCTTACCAATGACTTGGAGTCTGATCCCACGGGAATTATTGGCATTTACAGAAAACGTTGGGAAATTGAGTTGCTTTTCAAACAGATGAAGCAAAATTTTCCACTAAAATATTTCTATGGAGAAAGTGCTAATGCCATAAAGATTCAAATATGGATAACTCTCATAGCCAATTTACTTCTAATGGTCATGCAAAAGGGCTTGACTCGTTCTTGGAGCTTTTCGGGTTTAGCTACCATGGTCAGAATAACACTCATGTATTATGTTGACTTTTATAGCCTATTCAATAATCCCGAGAAAGATTGGGCAACATATCTTAAAGAAGCGTCGGACAGTCCACCTGAACCATCTCTTTTTGACTGAGGGGGCTTGTTCCGCAAAAAAATGAACCCGTAGCGCTATTTAAAAGCACTTCGGGTACTATTCATATGCTATTGCTAGTTTTATCGGACAGCAATAAAAAATAGTCAATTGCAAAAGACCCACTCTAGTCAGTGACAAGAAAATTTTCGACTCATCGGTGAAAGTTAGGGGGCTAAACATAAGTACTATTAATAGCACATCACAAAATAAAGACTTTCGAGCCTGCGGCATAAACAAAATTGTCATATGTTAGTTTTTCTGTTGACGTCCTTAAGTTTTTTTGAAAACATATGGACGTCAACAAATTTAGGTCCATATGTGGTTCTGGGTGGTAAGTGACATGTACTGAATAAGTTGACACAAACTTATTCAAAAATGAGAAATAATAAAAAGATTGACGATCAGATTCGTCTAGAGATTTTAAACTCTTACCTTCATGGAAGCAAGGGTAAGTATACCCTTGAAAAAGAAAATGGTATATCCAGAGGTTCAATTCGGAATTGGCTTCGTATCTTTGGGCTTGAAGACAAACCATTCCCATTAAATATGAAGGATAAAGCTGTAACAACCGGTACAGAGGATGTCTCTTCAGAAGAAGACATCACCTCTTTGAAAGTGCGCATTAAGGAATTGGAATCTGAGCTGAAGCGTGCAGAGATGGCCCGTGACGTTTATGATTGCATGATTGACCTGGCTGAAGAGAAGTATCACATCAAGGTACGAAAAAACTCCGATGTCAAGTAGTAGGTTGCTTGTCACAAAAGGCGGGTAAAGGTATGAGTTATACCATATCCGCCCTTTGCGGACTGCTTGACATTTCCCGACAAGGGTACTACAAGCACAAAGAAACAAATGCCGAACAAGATGTACTTATAAGCAGCATCACGTATTACTGTCAATTTCTGCGTCAGGAGCTTCCCCGAAGCGGTTGCCGCGAGCTTTACAGTCTGTGTAAGTCTCGGTTCGGAGAAAAGTTCACGATAGGACGCGACCAATTTATCGATGTCCTTCGGGCCAACGGGATGATGCTGCGCCGCAGACGTTACAGACCTCGTACGACCAACTCCGATCATCCATATCGGATCTATCCGGATTTGCTTAACACATCTCCTAAATACGTGGCCTGTGGTGTTTGCCGCATGATGGTGGGTGACATCACTTATATATCCACGAAAGAAGGATTTGCCTATCTTTCGCTGCTGACGGATGTCTTCAGCCGCATCATTGTGGGATATGCCCTCTTTCGGACTCTTGAAGCGGAAGGACCGGCAAAAGCGTTGATGATGGCGTGCAGATTTTATAAAGGTCAGGGATTCAACCTTTCAGGTCTTATCCACCATTCCGACCGAGGTGTGCAGTATGCATCAAAAGGTTATGTGTCACAGCTCAAAGAAAGAGGAATCGCTATCAGTATGACGCAAACGGGCGACCCCTTGCACAATGCACTGGCCGAGAGGATGAACAATACCGTTAAGAACGGATGGCTCTTCGATTATGAGAAT
The DNA here is from genome assembly GCA_963676865.2 of uncultured Bacteroides sp. Lineage (GTDB taxonomy): Bacteria > Bacteroidota > Bacteroidia > Bacteroidales > Bacteroidaceae > JAAYUD01. The sequence goes on from CAXXSS010000001.1 coordinate 2,163,734, forward strand.
AAAACATTTGATGAAGCCTTGGAAGGTGTCGCCAGATCCATATATCTCTACAATTGGGCACGACCGCACCAAGCTCTGGCAATGAAAACACCGATGCAAATGCTCCCGGGAGAACATCCAAACCCACTTTGTTCAGCTGATGCTTTAAAGCATCAGCTGAACAAAACAAACTATAAAGAACAAACAATACTTGTTTGTCAATAAAAATAGGATTAACTTTGCAGAGTTGACAACTACTTTAGGTATACATGATTGTAATTGTCAACTCCCTTAGGTTTACTAGTGTTTAACTGTCAACCAAATTCAGTACACCACAATACACGAAATCGAACTTGGGTTCTGAAAAAATGATAAGGACGAACATAAAAATTCATAAGGACGAAAATAAAAGTTTATACATATAAACTTTTATTTTCGTCCTTATGAATTTATTGCTGTATATCAACGGTTTATATACGATATCTTAATCTCTTGCTCTGATTCGATTTACATTCGAGCGGTGAGAGAGTAACGAAAAAAGTGCTCTAAAAGGCTCTGTGAGTGAGGCTCGGATAAGAAAGTATCAGAATATCGGGAAATATTCACATTGAAGCACTCGAAGCCATAATGCTTAGTTCCCTGACTTTTATCGGTGAACCGAGTTTCCGATATGTACTCTCTTAAATGAATTCTGTGTTTTTTATGGTATATCGTTGGATCGCATGATGTATACACTTTTTCTTCTGTTTGTGACAAATAAGGCTCTGAAATGATGAATATGCCTTTGATGAGGAATATTTCTGACAAAATGTCTTTTTTTATAGAGCTCTCTTTATTGCAGAGCTAAACTCTTCATTATTAGCCTTGGTGCTTTCCCTATCGTTTTGTTTATTTTCTCTATAGCTTTTAGGAACATTTGGAAAAAAAGTAATATATTCGATTGATTTATAAAATATTCTTTGTAACTTTGCAGCCCGAAATATACTGTTTTGAATAGAAATAAACATAATATAATAATAAAAAACAATTAAAATGCCTACAATTCAACAATTAGTAAGAAAAGGCCGTGAGGTATTGGTAGACAAAAGCAAGTCTCCTGCTTTGGATTCTTGTCCTCAAAGACGTGGTGTCTGTGTGAGAGTATATACTACCACTCCTAAGAAACCTAATTCTGCGATGCGTAAGGTCGCTCGTGTGCGTTTGACCAACTCTAAAGAGGTGAACTCTTACATCCCTGGTGAAGGTCACAATCTTCAGGAACACTCTATTGTGCTTGTTCGTGGTGGTCGTGTGAAAGATCTTCCTGGTGTTCGTTATCACATTGTTCGTGGTACTCTTGATACAGCTGGTGTGGCCGGCCGTTTGCAGAGACGTTCAAAATATGGTGCAAAGCGTCCTAAAGCTGTAGCTGCAAAGAAATAATAGTAATAAATAACAATTTCGTTTGAGTTTGTTGGAATGCTATGATGGGTTGAGTAAATTCCTAAGCGTGGGAGTTGAAGACGTAAGATTAGACAACCAAAAACAAAAACATTAAATTCAAAACAAATGAGAAAAGCAAAACCAAAAAAACGTATCATTCTTCCGGATCCCGTTTATAATGATCAAAAGGTTTCTAAATTCGTTAATCATTTAATGTATGATGGTAAGAAAAACGTTTCTTACGAAATTTTTTATGCTGCAATGAAGGTGGTGGAAGCAAAACTTCCTAATGATGAGAAATCGGCACTTGATGTGTGGAAAAAGGCATTGGATAATATCACTCCGCAAGTGGAGGTTAAGTCACGCCGTGTAGGTGGTGCTACTTTTCAAGTTCCTACAGAAATTCGTCCAGATAGAAAAGAATCTGTTTCAATGAAAAATATGATAGCTTATGCTCGTAAGAGAGGTGGCAAGTCGATGGCTGATAAATTGGCTGCCGAAATTCTTGACGCATACAATGAGCAAGGCGGTTCGTTCAAGCGTAGAGAAGATATGCATAGAATGGCCGAGGCTAACCGTGCGTTTGCACATTTCAGATTCTAGCATTTTGGATATTATGACATTAAGATTATAAAGTAAAAGGATTATAATGGGAAAACAAGATTTAAACTTGACGCGTAATATCGGTATCATGGCTCACATCGATGCTGGTAAGACGACTACGTCTGAACGTATTCTGTATTATACCGGTTTGACCCACAAAATTGGTGAGGTGCATGATGGAGCTGCCACAATGGACTGGATGGCTCAGGAGAAGGAACGCGGTATTACAATTACTTCTGCGGCTACAACCTGTAATTGGAAATGGAATGATAAAACATATAAACTAAATCTGATTGACACTCCGGGGCACGTTGACTTTACTGCTGAAGTAGAGCGTTCGTTGCGTGTACTTGATGGAGCTGTTGCTACATATTGTGCAGTTGGAGGTGTTGAACCTCAGTCTGAGACAGTTTGGCGTCAGGCAGATAAATATAATGTACCTCGTATCGGCTATGTTAATAAGATGGACCGTTCGGGTGCTGATTATTTTGAAGTTGTTCGTCAGATGAAAGCTATTCTAGGAGCTAATCCTTGCCCTATTGTTATCCCAATTGGCGCAGAAGAAACTTTTAAGGGTGTTGTAGATCTTGTCAAGATGAAAGCTATCGTTTGGAATGACGAAACGATGGGTGCTGAGTACGATATTGAAGAAATTCCGTCTGACTTGGTTGAATCTGCAAATCAATATCGTGACGAGATGTTGCAAAAAGCAGCCGACTTTGATGATGTTGTGATGGAGAAGTATTTTGACGATCCTTCCAAGATTACAGAAGAAGATGTGCTTCGTGCTATTCGCAAAGGTACTGTGGCTATGGAATTGGTTCCTATGCTATGCGGTTCTTCTTTCAAAAATAAAGGTGTTCAGACATTGCTTGATTATGTTTGTGCATTCTTACCCTCGCCGGTAGATACTCCTGACGTAAAAGGATCAAATCCTGATACCGATGAAGAAGAAGATCGTAAGCCCGATGAAGATGAGAAGACTTGCGCTTTGGCGTTCAAGATAGCAACCGATCCTTATGTTGGTCGTCTTGTATTCTTCCGCGTTTATTCCGGTAAGATTGAATCAGGTTCGTATATCTACAATTCTCGTTCGAGAAAAAAAGAGCGCGTTTCTCGCTTGTTCCAAATGTTTTCGAATCATGAGAATCCGGTAGATGTAGTAGGAGCTGGTGATATTGGTGCTGGTGTTGGTTTCAAAGATATTCATACAGGTGATACGCTTTGTGCTGAAGATGCACCTATCCGTTTGGAATCGATGGATTTTCCAGAACCTGTTATCGGTATTGCTGTAGAGCCTAAAACTCAAAAGGATTTGGATAAACTGTCTAATGGTTTGTCTAAGTTGGCAGAAGAAGATCCTACGTTCCAAGTTAGAACAGATGAGCAAACAGGTCAGACTGTTATCTCGGGTATGGGTGAGTTGCACTTGGATATTATTCTTGATCGTCTGCGTCGTGAGTTTAAGGTAGAATGTAATCAAGGTAAACCACAGGTTAACTATAAGGAAGCTATTACCAAAAAGGTCAATTTGCGTGAGGTTTATAAGAAACAGACAGGTGGTCGTGGTAAGTTTGCCGATATTATTGTTAATGTAGGTCCTGCTGATGAAGACTTCAAGCAAGGTGGACTTCAATTTGTTGATATGGTGAAGGGCGGTAATATTCCTAAGGAATTTATCCCTTGTGTTCAGAAAGGTTTCGGCAATGCGATGAAGAGTGGTATTCTTGCAGGCTATCCGCTTGACTCCATAAAAGTAGAGCTGCTTGATGGTTCTTTCCATCCAGTTGACTCAGACCAGTTGTCTTTTGAAATCTGTGCTTTGAATGCATATAAAAGTGCATGTGCTAAAGCAGGTCCAGTCTTGATGGAGCCTATGATGAAACTTGAGGTGGTAACGCCCGAGGAAAATATGGGTGATGTTATCGGTGACTTGAATAAGCGTAGGGGTCAGGTTGAAGGCATGGAATCTAGCCGCTCCGGTGCTCGTATTGTAAAAGCAGTTGTTCCGTTGGCAGAGATGTTTGGCTATGTAACGGCATTGCGTACTATCACTTCAGGTCGTGCTACTTCTTCGATGTCCTACTCTCATCATTCAAGAGTGTCTTCCTCTATTGCCAAGGCAGTACTTGAAGAAGTTAAAGGCCGCGTGGATTTAATTTAAGTAAATAAAAAGATAGAACAGCGTATTAGCGAATGACTCTTAATATGTCTGTTCTTCTTTAAGTAAACAAGTTTAATAATTAAAATTAGAATGAGTCAGAAAATTCGTATTAAATTGAAATCTTATGATCACAATTTGGTAGACAAGTCTGCCGAGAAGATTGTAAGAACAGTGAAGGCTACGGGGGCTATCGTTAGTGGTCCTATTCCTCTTCCAACACACAAACGGATAATAACGGTTAACCGTTCTACATTCGTTAACAAAAAGTCTAGAGAGCAATTTGAGCTTTCTTCTTACAAACGTTTGATCGATATCTATAGCTCAACAGCTAAGACAGTCGATGCGTTGATGAAGCTAGAGTTGCCGAGTGGTGTAGAGGTAGAAATTAAAGTTTAGTTATATTAAAATTTAGAGAAATGCCAGGATTATTAGGAAAGAAAATCGGAATGACATCCGTATTCAGTGCTGATGGTAAAAATGTACCATGCACTGTTATCGAAGCAGGTCCTTGCGTCGTTACTCAAGTTAAAACAGTCGAAAAAGACGGCTATGCTGCAGTTCAGTTGGGCTTCCAAGACAATAAGGAGAAGCATACAACTAAACCACTGCTTGGTCATTTTAAAAGGGCTGGAGTAACGCCGAAGAGACACTTGGTTGAGTTCAAGAGTTTTGAGAAAGAATTAAACTTGGGCGATTCTGTTACTGTAGAAATGTTTGATGGCGTGGATTTTGTCGATGTCGTCGGAACTTCTAAAGGTAAAGGTTTCCAAGGTGTAGTTAAAAGACATGGTTTTGGTGGTGTTGGTCAGGCAACTCATGGTCAGCATAACCGTGCTCGCAAACCGGGTTCTATCGGTGCATGTTCTTACCCTGCAAAAGTATTCAAAGGAATGCGCATGGGTGGACAGCTAGGTGGTGACAGAATTACTGTCCAAAATTTGAAAGTATTAAAAGTAATCGCGGATCATAACCTCCTTCTTATCAAAGGTTCTATTCCAGGTTGCAAAGGTTCAATCGTTTTAATTCAGAAATAATGGAAGTTGACGTATTAAATATAAAAGGTGAAAACACCGGGAGAAAGGTTACGTTAAACGAATCTATCTTCGGAATTGAGCCTAACGACCACGCTATCTATTTGGATGTTAAGCAATTCATGGCGAATAATCGTCAAGGAACTCATAAATCGAAAGAAAGAAGTGAGATGAGTGGCTCTACCAGAAAGCTTGGACGTCAGAAAGGTGGTGGCGGTGCTCGTCGTGGTGATATAAATTCTCCAGTCTTAGTTGGTGGCGCACGTGTTTTTGGTCCTAAACCCAGAGATTATTCGTTCAAACTAAATAAGAAGGTAAAAGCATTGGCTCGTAAGTCTGCTTTAAGTTATAAAGCGAAAAATAACGCAGTTGTTGTTATTGAAGATTTCAACTTTGCGGCTCCTAAAACAAAGGATTTCGTTGAAATGATAAATAATCTTAAATTTTCTGATCGGAAAATGCTTTTAGTCTTATCCGAATCAAATAAAAATGTATATTTGTCGGCTCGTAACCTTAAGAATGCTTCTGTTCAACAGATTTCTGGCATGAATACTTACAGAGTATTAGATGCCAAGGTCCTCGTTTTGACAGAAAGTGCTCTTTCTGCTATCGACAAAAATTTAACGAAAGAGGAGGCTTAGATAATGGGAATTATTATTAAACCGTTGGTTACAGAGAAAATGACAGCAATAACTGAAAAGAAACATCAATTTGGTTTTGTTGTTAATCCAGGTGCCAATAAATTAGAAATTAAAAGAGAAGTTGAAACACTCTACAATGTGACAGTTCTAAGCGTCAATACGATGCGGTATGCAGGGAAAAGTAAGAGCCGCTATACAAAAGCGGGTTTGATAAGTGGAAGAACTAATGCATACAAAAAGGCAATAGTCACATTAAAAGAGGGTGATTCTATAGATTTTTATAGCAATATTTAAAAAAGATGGCAGTACGTAGTTTTAAGCCCACAACGCCTGGGCAAAGACATAAGATTATTGGTACTTTTGAAGAAATTACTGCTAAAGTACCAGAAAAGTCTCTTATAGTTAGTAGGAGGTCCACGGGTGGTCGCAACAATGTCGGTAAAATGACAGTTCGTTATAGAGGTGGCGGTCACAAAAAGGCTTATCGTCTGATTGATTTTAAGCGGAACAAAGACGGTGTTCCTGCAGTTGTTAAAACCATTGAATACGATCCGAATCGTTCGGCTCGTATTGCTTTGTTGTTTTATGCTGATGGTGAAAAACGTTATATCATTGCTCCTAATGGATTGCAGGTAGGTGCAAAATTGATGTCTGGCGAAGGTGCAGCACCTGAGATAGGTAATGCTCTTCCTCTTCAGAATATTCCAGTTGGTACAGTTATTCATAACATTGAATTGCGTCCCGGTCAGGGAGCTGCTATGGTACGTTCAGCTGGTAATTTTGCTCAATTAACATCTCGTGAAGGAAGTTATTGTGTTATTAAGTTACCTTCGGGAGAACTTCGTAAGATACTATCAACTTGTAAAGCTACCATTGGTAGTGTGGGCAACTCTGATCATGCTCTTGAAAGTTCGGGTAAAGCCGGACGTTCTCGTTGGTTTGGTCGTCGTCCTCATAACCGTGGTGTTGTAATGAACCCTGTTGATCACCCAATGGGTGGTGGTGAAGGACGTGCCTCTGGTGGACATCCTAGATCACGGACAGGTCTGTATGCTAAGGGTCTTAAGACAAGAGCTCCGAAAAAACAGAGTTGGAAGTATATTATTGAGAGAAGTAATAAGTAATTTGATTAATTGAGTAAATTATGAGTCGATCATTAAAAAAAGGTCCATATATCAATGTTAAGCTTGAAAAGAAAGTGCTTGACATGAATGAATCCGGAAAGAAGGTTGTTGTTAAAACATGGGCAAGAGCTTCTATGATTTCTCCGGATTTTGTAGGACATACTATTGCAGTTCATAATGGGAATAAATTTATTCCTGTTTACATTACTGAGAACATGGTTGGTCACAAGTTGGGTGAGTTTGCTCCGACGCGTACCTTTAGGGGCCATGCAGGTAATCGATAAGATTAATAATTTATTATGAATAAAAAAGTAATAATATAATGGGAGAAAGAAAAAGAATATCGGCCAACAAGAGGAAAGAAAGCCTTAAGACCATGTATTTTGCTAAATTGCGCAATGTCCCGACTTCTCCTCGTAAAATGCGCCTCGTGGCGGATATGGTTCGTGGAATGGAGGTGAATAGAGCTCTTGGAGTATTAAAGTATTCTTCGAAAGAAGCTGCTCAAAGAGTTGAAAAGCTGTTGCGCTCTGCAATTGCTAACTGGGAAATTAAGAATGAACGGAAAGCAGAAGATGGAGAATTGTTTGTAACTAAGATTTTTGTTGATTGTGGTTCTACTCTGAGAAGAATGAGACCGGCACCACAGGGAAGGGGATATAGAATTCGCAAACGTTCTAATCATGTGACTTTATTTGTTGATTCTAAAAGTAATAACGAAGAACAAAATTAGAGTAGATGGGACAGAAAGTTAATCCAATAAGCAACCGTTTAGGAATTGTCAGAGGTTGGGATTCCAATTGGTATGGCGGAAGAAAATATGGTGATTCTTTGCTCGAAGACAGCAAAATTCGTAAATATTTGAATGCGCGTCTTGCTAAGGCAAGTGTTTCAAGAATTGTTATCGAGCGTACTCTTAAGTTGGTTACAATCACTATTTGTACAGCTCGTCCCGGTCTTATTATCGGTAAGGGTGGTAAAGATGTTGACAAACTTAAGGAAGAGTTGAAATCTGTTACCGATAAAGATATTCAAATAAATATTTTTGAAGTAAAAAGACCGGAACTCGATGCTACATACGTTGGCAATAATATAGCCCGCCAGGTAGAAGGTAAAATTGCTTACCGTCGTGCCATAAAGATGGCTATTGCCAACACTATGCGTATGGGTGCTGAAGGTATAAAAGTTCAGATTTCAGGACGTTTGAATGGAGCTGAAATGGCTCGTTCTGAGATGTATAAAGAAGGTAGAACTCCTTTGCATACTTTCAGAGCAGATATAGACTATTGTTCAACGGAGGCGTTGACAAAAGTAGGTTTGCTCGGTGTTAAAGTATGGATTTGTAGAGGTGAAGTTTATGGGAAGCGTGAGTTGGCTCCTAACTTTACTCAATCTAAAGAGAATTCGCGTGGAAACAATGGTGGAAACGGCGGAAGAAACTTTAAAAGGAAGAAAAATAATCGGTAATCGAATTTGATTTTTAGGAATTATGTTACAACCAAAAAAGACTAAATTCAGAAGACAACAGAAAGGCCGTCAGAATAATAGGGGCTTTGCCCATAGAGGTGATCAACTAGCCTTTGGTTCCTTTGGTATCAAAGCGATGGGTGCGAAGTGGATCACTGGTCGCCAAATAGAGGCCGCTCGTGTTGCTGTAACTAGATATATGCAGCGTGAAGGACAAATCTGGATTCGTATATTTCCGGATAAGGTAATTACACGTAAACCTGCAGATGTTCGTATGGGTAAAGGTAAAGGTAGTCCCGAGGGATTTGTTGCACCTGTTCTACCTGGTAGGGTTTTAATTGAAGTCGAAGGCGTTTCTTTTGAAATAGCAAAAGAAGCTTTGCGTTTAGCTGCTCAGAAACTTCCTATAACAACGAAGTTCGTAGTAAGACGTGATTTTGACGTTCTGAATCGTAAAGCGTAATAGATTATGAAAATAGCAGAAATTAGAGAGTTGTCTACAAAAGACTTGCTCGAGAAAGTAGATACGGAGATGAAAAATTATAATCAGATGGTTTTGAACCACTCGATTTCTCCGTTGGAAAATCCTGCACAAATTAAGCAATTACGCAGGTCGATTGCGCGTATGAAAACGGAATTACGCCAAAGAGAACTTAATAATAAATAATTATCTCGATGGAAGCAAGAAGATTAAGAAAAGAAAGAAATGGGATTGTAATTAGCGATAAGATGGATAAAACTGTTACTGTTGCTACCAAATTTAAGGAGAAACATCCCATTTATGGTAAATTTGTCAGCAAGACAAAGAAATACCATGTGCATGACGAGAATAATGAATGCAATGTTGGTGATACTGTTCATATTATGGAAACTCGTCCCTTGAGCAAAACAAAGAGATGGAGATTGGTTAACATTATTGAAAAAGCTAAGTAATTATGATACAAGTAGAATCAAGATTAACCGTTTGTGACAATAGTGGAGCTAAAGAAGCTTTGTGTATCCGCGTTTTAGGCGGAACAGGGCGTCGTTATGCTTCTGTAGGTGATATCATTGTTGTATCTATCAAGAGTGTTATCCCTTCGAGTGATATTAAAAAAGGTGCAGTATCAAAGGCCTTGATCGTACGTACTAAAAAAGAGATTCGTCGTGCTGACGGTTCTTATATTAGATTTGATGATAATGCTTGTGTATTGTTGAACAATGCCGGCGAGATTAGAGGAAGTCGTATCTTCGGTCCTGTTGCACGCGAATTGCGTGCTACCAATATGAAAGTTGTTTCACTTGCACCTGAAGTACTTTAATTTTGTAATAAATTTAAGTGATGAGTAGTAAGTTACATATAAAGAAAGGCGATACAGTGTACGTAAACGCCGGTGAAGATAAGGGGCATACTGGACGTGTATTGCAGGTTCTTGTTCAAGAACGTCGTGCTATAGTTGAAGGTGTCAACATGGTTTCGAAAAGCACTAAGCCAAATGCAAAAAATCCTCAAGGTGGGATTATTAAAAAGGAGGCTTCCATTCATATTTCTAATTTGAATCTTGTGGATCCTAAAAGTGGTAAACCTACAAGAATTGGAAGAAGAAAAAGCTCTGATGGAGCTACAGTTCGCTATTCTAAAAAATCAGGAGAGGAGATCAAATAATGGCTAATACTGCAAGTCTAAAACAAGAATATAATGAGCGTATTGCTCCGGCGTTGAAGTCAAAGTTTCAATATACTTCTACCATGCAGATACCTTGCTTAAAAAAGATTGTTATTAATCAAGGTCTTGGTGATGCAACGGGTGATAAGAAGATTATTGAAGTAGCAATTAATGAAATAAGTGCTATTACAGGTCAAAAGGCTGTTGCGACAGTTTCGCGCAAGGATATCGCAAATTTTAAGTTGCGTAAGAAAATGCCTATTGGTGTAATGGTTACTTTGCGCCGTGATAGAATGTATGAGTTCCTTGAAAGATTGATACGCGTAGCGTTGCCACGTGTTCGTGACTTTAGGGGTATTGAAAGTAAACTTGACGGTCGTGGAAACTATACGCTTGGTATTCAAGAGCAGATTATTTTCCCCGAAATCAATATTGATAGTGTGACTAAAGTTGCAGGTATGAATATTACTTTCGTAACATCTGCTAAAACAGATGAAGAGGGTTATGAATTACTGAAAGAATTTGGTCTTCCTTTTAAAAACGCTAAAAAGAATTGATGTTATGGCAAAAGAATCAATGAAAGCCCGCGAAGTTAAGCGTGCCAAATTAGTAGCCAAATATGCTGCAAAAAGAGCAGAGCTGAAGAAAAAAGGAGATTATGAAGCTTTACAGGCTATACCTCGTAACGCTTCTCCTGTTCGTTTGCATAATCGTTGCAAGTTGACAGGACGTCCAAAAGGCTATATTCGCCAATTTGGAATTTCTCGTATACAGTTCAGAGAAATGGCTTCTAATGGTTTAATCCCGGGAGTTAAGAAGGCAAGTTGGTAGAAGAATTTTTCTAAATATTGTCAGGATAGTCCTGATTAATTTAAAATTTTATATATGACAGATCCAATAGCAGATTATTTAACGAGGCTTCGGAATGCAATTCAGGCTAAGCACAGAGTTGTAGAAATCCCTGCTTCGAATTTGAAAAAAGAGATTACAAAGATCCTTTTTGAAAAAGGCTACATTCTTAATTATAAGTTTGTAGAAGATGGACCTCAAGGTTCTATTAAAGTAGCTTTGAAGTATGACCCTATTAATAAGGTTAATGCTATAAAGAAGTTACTACGTGTATCTTCTCCGGGTTTACGTAAGTATACCGGATATAAAGATATGCCTCGTGTTATCAACGGCTTAGGTATAGCTATTATTTCTACATCTAAAGGCGTTATGACAAATAAAGAGGCTGCTGATTTGAAAATTGGTGGTGAGGTTCTTTGTTATGTTTATTAATAGGAGGAGTTAGAAATGTCAAGAATAGGAAAATTACCCATCGATATACCTGCTGGTGTTACTGTAGACATTAAAAACGATGTCGTTACAGTTAAAGGGCCAAAAGGTGAATTAAGTCAGTTTGTTGACCCTTCTATTGAGGTTAAGAATGAAAATGGACAACTCACTTTTAGTTGTCCTGATAATGTGAGCAAACAAGTTCACGCATTTCACGGACTTTATCGTGCGTTAGTTCACAATATGGTTGTCGGTGTTTCTGAAGGTTTCAAGAAAGAACTGGAATTAGTCGGTGTCGGCTATCGTGCATCTAATCAGGGGAATATTATAGAGTTGGCTTTGGGCTATACTCACCCGATATTTATTCAATTGCCTTCTGAGGTAAAAGTTGAGACATTATCGGAAAGAAATAAGAACCCTCTCATTAAGTTAGAGTCTTGCGATAAGCAATTGCTTGGTCAGATTTGTGCAAAGTTGCGTTCTTTCCGTATGCCTGAACCGTATAAGGGTAAAGGTATGAAATTTGTTGGCGAAGAAATTCGTAGAAAGTCTGGTAAGACAGCTGCGGCTAAATAGTTTACGTTAAATTGTAATTGTTATGACAACAAAAGTAGAAAGACGAATAAAAATTAAATATAGAGTACGCAACAAGATTTCGGGTACCACCGAACGTCCGCGTATGAGCGTTTTCAGAAGCAATAAGCAGATCTACGTTCAGATCATTGATGATACGCAGGGTAAAACTCTTGCTTCTGCCTCTTCATTGGCTATTACAGAAAAGATGCCTAAGGCTGAACAAGCTGCAAAGGTGGGTGAATTAATTGCTCAAAAAGCCAAAGAAGCAGGTGTCTCTAGTGTAATATTTGACCGTAATGGTTATTTGTATCATGGAAGGGTTAAACAAGTAGCTGACGCTGCTCGTAATGGCGGACTTAAATTTTAATCATTATGGCTGAATTAAATCGAGTAAAAGTTTCGAACGACATAGAGTTAACCGATAGATTGGTTGCTATTAATCGTGTTACTAAAGTAACGAAAGGTGGTAGAACTTTCAGTTTCGCTGCCATTGTCGTTGTTGGTAATGGAGATGGTGTCATTGGATATGGTTTAGGAAAGGCTGGTGAAGTAACCGATGCTATTGCAAAGGGTGTTGAATCTGCTAAGAAAAACCTTATTCGTGTACCTGTCGTTAAAGGTACGGTACCTCATGAACAAGTTGCAAAATTTGGCGGCGCTGAGGTTTTCATTAAACCTGCATCTCAAGGTACAGGAGTTGTTGCTGGTGGTGCTATGCGTGCTGTCTTGGAGAGCGTAGGTATAACTGATGTATTGGCTAAATCGAAAGGCTCATCGAATCCTCATAATTTGGTAAAGGCAACTATTGTTGCGTTGGGCAGTATGCGCGATGCTAGAATTGTTGCTCAGAATAGGGGTATTAGTATGGAAAAAGTATTTAGAGGATAGGAGGAACAATAATATGGCAATTATTAAGATTAAACAGATAAAAAGTAGAATTGGGGCTCCTAAAGATCAGAAACGTACTTTGGATACATTAGGTTTGCGTAAAATTAATCATGTAGTTGAACGTGAAGATACGCCTTCGGTTCTTGGAATGGTAGAAAAAGTGAAACACTTGGTTACCATTATTAAGTAATAAGTTGTTGAATATTAAATTATTTTCGATATGGATTTAAGTAATTTAAAACCTGCTGCAGGTTCTACTAAAATAAGAAAAAGAATTGGCCGTGGTGCGGGTTCTGGTTTGGGTGGAACTTCAACAAGAGGTAGTAACGGCGCTAAATCAAGATCCGGTTATCATAAGAAAATCGGTTTTGAAGGTGGTCAGATGCCATTGCAGCGTCGTCTGCCTAAATTCGGTTTCAAGAATATTAATCGTGTTGAATATAAAGCCATCAATTTGACTGTTATTCAAAAAATGGTTGAAAAGACTCAAGCTGAGAAGATCGGTTTAGCTGATTTTATAGCTTTTGGCGCGATGTCTAAAGGTGATTTGGTGAAAATTCTTGGAAATGGCAAACTGACAATAAAAGTAACTATAGAAGCTAATGCATTCTCTAAGAGTGCTCAAGCTGCTATTGAAGCTGCAGGCGGTTCTGCAATAAAACTCTAATACAATGAGAAAGGTTATAGAAACACTAAAGAATATATGGAAGATTGAGGATTTGCGTCAACGCATTCTCATCACTGTGTTGTTTGTTACTATCTATCGTTTAGGATCTTTTGTGGTTTTACCAGGAATTAATCCTTCAATGTTATCACAGTTGCATAAACAAACAAGTGAAGGACTTATGGCCTTATTGAATATGTTCTCTGGCGGAGCATTTTCTAATGCTTCTATTTTTGCATTAGGAATCATGCCGTATATCTCAGCCTCTATTGTTATTCAGTTGTTGGGTATAGCTGTCCCTTATTTTCAAAAATTGCAACGTGAAGGTGAAAGTGGGCAAAGGAAGATGAATCAATATACTCGCTATCTTACGATAGCCATTTTGTTGGTTCAAGCTCCTTCTTATCTTTTAAACCTTCGCAATCAAGCAGGGTCTTCATTGGATCCGGGTTTGGATTGGACAGTCTTCATATTTACCTCTTCTATCATTTTAGCGGCAGGTAGTATGTTCATACTATGGCTCGGCGAAAGAATTACTGATAAGGGCATAGGTAATGGTGTTTCTTTTATCATCCTTGTTGGTATTATTGCTCGTTTGCCTCAGTCGTTGTTCCAAGAACTTGTATCTAGAATGACAGATAAAACAGGTGGACTTGTAATGTTCCTTTTTGAAATGATTATTCTGCTGTTGGTTATTGCTGCTTCAATATTGCTCGTGCAAGGTACTCGTAAAGTGCCGGTACAATATGCAAAGAAAATTGTAGGCAGCAAGCAATATGGTGGAGCTCGTCAATATATTCCTTTGAAGGTATATGCTGCAAATGTAATGCCTATCATTTTTGCGCAAGCAATAATGTTTATTCCTATTTCCTTTATTGGATATACAGGAAACAAAGGCGGTGGTCTTTTAACGAAGTTTACCGATCATACGAGCTTCCCTTATAATTTGGTATTTGCGATATTAATTATTTTGTTTACTTATTTTTATACCGCAATTACGATTAATCCGACTCAGATGTCTGAAGATATGAAGAGGAACAATGGTTTTATTCCTGGAATTAAGCCGGGAAAGAAAACAGCCGATTATATTGATTCCATTATGTCGCGTATAACTTTACCCGGATCATTTTTCTTGGCATTTATTGCCATAATGCCGGCGTTTGCAGGTATATTCGGCGTAAAACAAGCTTTCGCTCAATTCTTTGGAGGAACGTCTTTGTTGATTGTTGTCGGTGTTGTTTTGGATACTTTGCAACAGATTGAAAGTCATTTGATGATGCGTCATTATGACGGCTTACTTAAATCCGGTCGTATAAAAGGCCGCTTTTCGGGAGGAGCCTATTAAGCGTTTTTGATGATGATATTTCTTAAAACTGATGATGAAATAGAGCTATTAAGGCAGAGCAATCTGTTAGTCGGTAAGACCTTGGCTGAGGTAGCGAAAGTTATTAAGCCAGGTATTACCACGAAAGAACTTGATAAGGTAGCGGAGGAGTACATTAGAGATAATGGTGCAACTCCTACCTTTAAAGGGTTCCCTAATTTTAAAGGGGCTTCGTTTCCGGCTTCAATTTGTACTTCTATTAATGAACAAGTAGTACATGGTATACCGGGTGATGTAGTTCTTAAAGAAGGAGATATCGTTTCTGTAGATTGTGGAACGTATATGAATGGCTTTTGTGGTGATTCTGCATATACATTTCCTGTGGGTGAAGTTAGTGATAGCGTTCTTCGTCTCTTGAAGACTACTAAAGAAGCTTTGTATAAGGGAATTGAAAATGCGGTCTCTGGTAAGCGATTAGGTGATATAGGAAGTGCTGTCCAAGAATACTGTGAGAATGAGTCTTTTGGAGTTGTTCGTGAATTTGTAGGTCATGGTATTGGCAAAGAAATGCACGAAGATCCAATGGTTCCTAACTACGGAAAGCGTGGTAACGGTATCCTTTTGAAAAATGGATTGTGTATAGCTATAGAACCGATGATAACTTTAGGCGATCGCCATATTGTGATGGAACGTGATGGATGGACAGTGCGTACAGTTGATCATAGCTGCGCTGCACATTTTGAACATACGATTGCGATTAGAAAAGGTAAAGCCGATATTTTGTCATCATTTAAATTTGTTGAAGAAGTATTAGGAGAAAAAGCAATATAGTTTATGGCTAAACAAACAGCAATAGAACAAGATGGAGTGATTGTCGAAGCGTTGTCGAATGCAATGTTTCGGGTAGAATTGGAAAATGGACATGAGATTACTGCTCATATATCCGGGAAAATGCGGATGCATTACATCAAAATTCTTCCGGGTGATAAGGTGAAAGTCGAGATGTCACCTTACGATTTATCGAAAGGTAGAATTGTATTTAGATATAAATAAAACGAGATATGAAAGTAAGAGCATCATTAAAAAAACGTACCCCTGAGTGCAAGATTGTAAGACGTCATGGTACGTTGTATGTAATTAACAAGAAAAATCCCAAGTTCAAACAACGTCAGGGATAGTATTATTTTTGGAAAAAAAATAATTAAAGTATATGGCTATAAGAATAGTTGGTGTAGATTTACCTCAGAATAAGAGAGGTGAGATTGCGTTAACCTATATTTTTGGTATAGGTCGTAGTGGTGCCGTCAAAATTTTAGATATGGCTGGCATAGATAGAGATATCAAAGTTAAAGATTGGACTGATGATCAAGCAGCAAAGATTCGTGAAATCATTGGTAACAATATTAAGGTGGAAGGTGATCTTCGTTCTGAAATTCAGATGAATATTAAACGTCTGATGGATGTAGGTTGCTATCGTGGGGTTCGTCATCGTGTGGGTTTACCAGTACGTGGGCAGAGCACAAAAAACAATGCTCGTACTCGTAAGGGTCGCAAGAAGACCGTTGCTAACAAGAAGAAAGCTACTAAATAATAATTATTGATATGGCAAAAAAAGCAGTTGCAGCAAAAAAGAGAAATGTAAAGATCGATGCTAACGGACAATTACATGTTCATTCGTCTTTCAATAATATTATTGTTTCTCTTGCAAATAGTGAAGGGCAGATTATCTCATGGTCTTCTGCCGGTAAAATGGGATTTAGAGGTTCTAAAAAGAACACCCCGTATGCAGCCCAAATGGCTGCTCAAGACTGTGCTAAGATAGCATACGATCTTGGTCTGAGAAAGGTAAAAGCTTATGTAAAGGGGCCTGGTAATGGTCGTGAGTCTGCTATCAGAACAATACATGGAGCAGGTATTGAGGTAACTGAAATTATTGATGTTACACCACTTCCTCATAATGGATGTCGTCCTCCGAAAAGACGTAGAGTTTAATATTTACCTTTATACAAAAGACAGGCTTTAATGTCGTTAAAATAGGATTGCATTTATATTCTCTCTGCAATCGCGGCTGCAACGATTAAGGCTGTCTAGAAAACAAATTTAAAAATTATAGAAAATGGCTAGATATACTGGTCCTAAAACCAAAATTGCACGTAAGTTCGGTGAAGGTATTTTTGGAGCTGATAAGGTATTGTCGAAGAAAAATTATCCTCCTGGACAACATGGAAATTCACGCAAGAGAAAAACATCCGAATATGGTGTTCAACTTCGCGAGAAACAAAAAGCAAAATATACTTATGGCGTATTAGAGAAACAGTTCCGTAACTTATTTGTTAAGGCCGAAGCTTCTAAAGGTGTAACCGGTGAGGTTCTTCTTCAGTTGCTCGAAAACCGTCTCGATAATGTCGTATTTCGTTTGGGTATTGCTCCTACTCGTGCTGCTGCACGTCAGTTGGTAAGTCACAAACATATTATTGTTGATGGAAAAGTTTTAAATATTCCTTCTTATTCAGTAAAGCCCGGTCAATTGGTCGGTGTTCGTGAGAAAGCCAAATCTTTGGAAGTAATAGCAAACGCACTTGCTGGGTTTAATCACAGCAAATATCCTTGGTTGGAATGGGATGACAATTCTAAAGTGGGCAAGTTGTTACATGTCCCTGAAAGAACTGACATTCCTGAGAACATTAAAGAACATTTGATCGTTGAATTGTATTCTAAATAATAATTAATTTCATGGCGATATTAGCATTTCAAAAACCTGAAAAAGTTTTAATGTTGGAAGCGGATCCTAAGTATGGTAAATTTGAATTCCGTCCGTTGGAACCTGGTTTTGGTATAACTATTGGTAATGCCTTGCGCCGTATGCTTCTTTCATCTTTGGAAGGATTTGCAATCAACACTATCAAGATTGAGAGCGTTGAACACGAATTTGCAAGTGTTCCCGGGGTGAAGGAAGATGTCACCAATATTATATTAAACCTAAAAAAAGTAAGACTGAAACAAGTCGTTGAGGATACCGAAAACGAAAAAGTCAGTATAACCGTTAAGAATTCAACAGAATTCAAAGCAGGTGACATAGGGAAGTATTTAACTGGATTTGAAGTGTTAAATCCTGAATTGGTTATTTGTCATTTAGATTCGAAGGCCACTATTCAGATGGAATTGACCATTAACAAAGGTCGTGGATATGTGCCTTCTGAAGAAAATCGTCAGTTTTGCACTGATACCAATACGATAGCTATTGATTCTATATATACGCCAATTGTTAAGGTGAAATATACTATTGAGAATTATCGTGTTGAACAAAAAACCGATTACGAGAAATTAATTCTTGAAATTACTACTGATGGTTCCGTTCATCCGAAAGATGCTTTGAAAGAAGCAGCTAAAGCTTTGATTCACCACTTTATGTTGTTCTCTGATGAAAAAATCACATTGGAGAATGCTGAAGGTGAAGGCAATGAAGAATTTGATGAAGAAGTTCTGCACATGCGTCAATTATTGAAGACCAAGTTGGTCGATATGGATCTCTCGGTTCGCGCTCTCAATTGTTTGAAAGCAGCCGATGTAGAAACATTAGGCGATTTGATTCAATTCAATCGGACGGATTTGCTGAAGTTCCGAAATTTCGGAAAGAAATCGCTCACCGAGCTTGATGATTTGCTGGAGAGTCTGAATCTGTCGTTCGGAACCGACATTTCTAAATACAAATTAGATAAATAATAAAAATGAGACATAATAAGAAATTCAATCACCTTGGTCGTACTGCTTCTCATAGAGGGGCTATGCTTTCTAACATGGCTTCTTCCTTGATTAAGCACAAAAGAATCACTACGACCGTTGCAAAGGCTAAAGCTTTAAAGAAGTTTGTAGAACCTTTGCTTACAAAGTCTAAAAGCGATACGACTAATTCTCGTCGTGTAGTATTTAGCAGCTTGCAAGATAAAATTGCTGTTACGGAATTATTCAAAGAAATTTCTGTGAAGATTGCAGATCGTCCTGGTGGATATACACGTATCATCAAAACCGGTCATCGTTTAGGTGATAACGCATCAATGTGTTTTATCGAACTTGTTGATTTTGATGAAAAGATGGCAAAAGATGTTGCTAAGAAAGCTACTCGTAGCCGTCGTCGTTCTAAGAAGGCAGTTGTAGCAGAAGAAGTTAGTGCACAAGAAGTTGAAACTCCTTCTGTAGAAGAAGTAAAAGAAGAAGCTCCTGTGCAAGAAGAGGCTCCGGCCGAAGCACCTGCTGCTGAAGAAGCTAAATAGAATAAATCTACACACTTATATTGAAAAGGTCGTCCGATATCGGACGACCTTTTTTTTGATTATTTCGGTTTTAATTAAATAGACGATATACATTCAAGGCTCACCAGTAAAAGTCAGGGGACTAAGCATTATGGTTTCGAGTGCTTAGATCCGAGAAAGAGAGTGGATTTATATGAATGAGTTGCAAGAGGATGTGAAATATTTGTCTGTTTTGCAGGAAAGAATTGTATTAACAGCCACAATAGATATTGCCTTACTCTATCCAAATAGTTGGAGCGCTCACCCCATCGATACAGAGACGAGCTATGCCGCAAAACTTTGCGTGCAATCCGTTTTTTTAGAACGTATTTCAAAGTGAATATTCCCAAATATTCTGATACTTTCTTATCCAAACCTCACTCACAAGGCCTTACCGAGCACTATTTCCGTTATTCTCTCACCGCTCGAATGTAAGCTCAATAAGAGCGAGATATAAAGTTGTCGTGCGCAAATCGTTGATAGACAGCGAGAAATTCATAAGGACGAAAATAAATGTTTATACATACAAACATTTATTTTTGTCCTTATGAATTTTTATGTTCGCCCTTATCATTTTTTGAGAACCCAAGTTCGATTTCATGTATCTGTGGTGTACTGAATTTGGTTGACAGTTAAACACTAGTAAACCTAAGGGAGTTGACAATTACAATCATGTATACCTAAAGTAGTTGTCAACTCTGCAAAGTTAATCCTATTTTTATTGACAAACAAGTATTGTTTGTTCTTTATAGTTTGTTTTGTTCAGCTGATGCTTTAAAGCATCAGCTGAACAAAGTGGGTTTGGATGTTCTCCCGGGAGCATTTGCATCGGTGTTTTCATTGCCAGAGCTTGGTGCGGTCGTGCCCAATTGTAGAGATATATGGATCTGGCGACACCTTCCAAGGCTTCATCAAATGTTTTATTCTCATAATCGAAGAGCCATCCGTTCTTAACGGTATTGTTCATCCTCTCGGCCAGTGCATTGTGCAAGGGGTCGCCCGTTTGCGTCATACTGATAGCGATTCCTCTTTCTTTGAGCTGTGACACATAACCTTTTGATGCATACTGCACACCTCGGTCGGAATGGTGGATAAGACCTGAAAGGTTGAATCCCTGACCTTTATAAAATCTGCACGCCATCATCAACGCTTTTGCCGGTCCTTCCGCTTCAAGAGTCCGAAAGAGGGCATATCCCACAATGATGCGGCTGAAGACATCCGTCAGCAGCGAAAGATAGGCAAATCCTTCTTTCGTGGATATATAAGTGATGTCACCCACCATCATGCGGCAAACACCACAGGCCACGTATTTAGGAGATGTGTTAAGCAAATCCGGATAGATCCGATATGGATGATCGGAGTTGGTCGTACGAGGTCTGTAACGTCTGCGGCGCAGCATCATCCCGTTGGCCCGAAGGACATCGATAAATTGGTCGCGTCCTATCGTGAACTTTTCTCCGAACCGAGACTTACACAGACTGTAAAGCTCGCGGCAACCGCTTCGGGGAAGCTCCTGACGCAGAAATTGACAGTAATACGTGATGCTGCTTATAAGTACATCTTGTTCGGCATTTGTTTCTTTGTGCTTGTAGTACCCTTGTCGGGAAATGTCAAGCAGTCCGCAAAGGGCGGATATGGTATAACTCATACCTTTACCCGCCTTTTGTGACAAGCAACCTACTACTTGACATCGGAGTTTTTTCGTACCTTGATGTGATACTTCTCTTCAGCCAGGTCAATCATGCAATCATAAACGTCACGGGCCATCTCTGCACGCTTCAGCTCAGATTCCAATTCCTTAATGCGCACTTTCAAAGAGGTGATGTCTTCTTCTGAAGAGACATCCTCTGTACGTAAGCGTCTCGGCGATTATGCCTTTTCTGGTAAGCTCCCGCTCGTTACCTTTGTGCTGATTTAAAAATAAAATTAGAAATGGTAACATCAAAAACAGCAGAAATGCGATTTCGGCATGTATGGGAGATGTTCGGAAAGGAACTCACTGTGAATTATCGTTGCAGTTTGTCAGAAATTGCAGCTAAAAACCGTACGGACTTGAATGGGATGCGCAGCTGGATGCTCGACCGTGGACATTCGGTATCCCAACTAAAGAAAGAGGTTCTCCATCGCTATTACGGCGGCTCCATACCCGACGTCAAGGAGGCGGGGCGGATGTTCACGCCGATAGTGGCGTCCGGTATTCCGAAAGCGGGGCCTTCACTACTGGGCATCCATATCACCTTCAACAGCGGTACGAGCGTCACCGTCAAAGAGGCGACTCCCGAGGGTATAATGGGCCTGATCCTGAGTTACGAAAGAATGGAGGGCGAGTTATGTACTCTTTGACGTCAAGCAACAAATATTACTTGTATCAAGGGTATGTCCGAATGAATCGGGGTATTGACGGACTTTACAAGATGATACGTTCTGAGATGAAGGAGCTCTCTCCCGTTTCGGGTGACGCGTTCATCTTCTTCGGAAAGAAAAGACAAAGCGTGAAGATACTCAAGTGGGACGGCGACGGTTTTTTGCTGTATTACAAACGGCTTGAGGGCGGCAGTTTCGAAGTGCCCGTTTTCAACCCGCGTACGGGCAATTACGAGATCGGGTGGAACACACTCTCCTTTATTCTCAGCGGAGTATCGCTTGGGTCCGTAAGGCTGCGAAAGCGTTTCCGAATATAGCTGAAAGGTCCTGTTTATAGTAAATTAATCATGAAAAAAGTCGAGCTTTTCGTTTGATATTCCGGTGATTTTTGGTACCTTTGTACTATGAGAAAGGATGAGATTGTCGAACTGTTGAAGCAGCAAATAGGCAGCTATAAAAAGCTGATTGATGATTTGCGCGAACAAGAGAAAAGACAATCCGAGCAAATCACGGAACTTATAACGGAAGTGGCATCCCTGAGGGAGGCGCTCCTTCAGAAAGGTGAATCCCTGAGCAAACAGAAACGCGTCTGCAAGGGACTGGGCAAACTGATTGCCGTCACATCCGAGAAACAGCTCCCCCCGCCGGTGCTTCTTACCGATGAGGAAAGGCGGCGGCAGGAAGAGGAAAGAAGCCTTCAGAGGAAGGCCCGGAAGAATAACGGGGCCAGGCGTGACATGCACGCGGACATGGAGGTGGAAGAACACGACATCTACCCCGAGCAGGCGGAGTTCGACAGGAACAAGGCTCGGCCGTTGTCGGAGAAGCTGCGTATATCCATCCGTTACGAATGCGTGCCCATGCGTTTCATTAAACACGTCTACAACATCCACTCTTATACACAAGACGGCCGCGTCTATACGGGCAAGACTCCCCCTTCGGCTTTCTTGAACTCCAATTACGACGCCTCCTTTATCGCCGGACTGATGGAGCTTCGCTACATACAATCCGTACCGATGGAACGAATCATCGGTTATTTTGAAAACCATGGCTTCACTCTGAAAAAGCCTACCGCCCATAAGCTGATCGAAAGAGCGTCCCTGTTGTTGGAGAATCTCTACAAGTGTACCGCACAAACCGTTCTCCGGGATAATTATATCTCCGCCGATGAGACGTATTACAAAATACTCGTCAGGGAGAAGAACGGCAAGGGTCGCGGAGTCAGAAAAGGGTACCTGTGGGTAATCATCGGAATGAGGAGTAAGCTGTTGTATGTACTTTACCAAGACGGTTCCCGGTCGGAAGATGTGATTCTTCGAGAGTTGGAAGACTACAGGGGCGTCATACAGAGCGACGGCTACTCTCCCTATCGGAAACTTCAAAAAGAAGGTTATCCCCATATCACGCGAATAGCCTGCCTGCAACACGTCAAACGGAAATTTATTGATTGCGGTGAGGACGAAGAGGCCGGAAAGATGGTGGGGTTGATCAATAAGCTGTATCACCGGGAGCACAAACATCGAATCGGAGAAAAGAACTGGACGGAAGAGAAGAATCGTAGATTCCGAAACGAATATGCTCCTCCGGTCCTGGAAGAAATAAGGGCGCACCTCGATCGGATAGAATCAGGTCCCGGCCTGCTTCCCAAAAGCGAGCTATACGCGGCGGTCATCTATATGAGAAATGAATGGGACGCCATCGAGAACATCTTCAAGCACGGGGCGACAAGGCTGGACAATAATACGGTAGAGCGGATGAACCGTTACTTCTCAATCTCAAGAAGGAACTCTCTGTTTTTCGGCAGCCATAAAGGGGCCGAAAGGGGAGCCATACTCTACACGCTGGCATTGTCATGTCGCATGAATGGAATAAATCTGTTCCAATATCTCACCGATATCATCAACACGACAGCAGAGTGGCAACCCAACACGCCACTGGAAAAATATCGGGAACTACTTCCTGACAGATACAAAAAAGACTCATAAATAAAGGATTGTATTTTTTATTTTAAGAACAACGCATAATCGCGGAGACGCTTACCTCTGTACCGGTTGTTACAGCTTTATCCTTCATATTTAATGGGAATGGTTTGTCTTCAAGCCCAAAGATACGAAGCCAATTCCGAATTGAACCTCTGGATATACCATTTTCTTTTTCAAGGGTATACTTACCCTTGCTTCCATGAAGGTAAGAGTTTAAAATCTCTAGACGAATCTGATCGTCAATCTTTTTATTATTTCTCATTTTTGAATAAGTTTGTGTCAACTTATTCAGTACATGTCAATCAATAAGTGCCACTTCGGTATGGTTAAAATAGTATCAGTATCTTGCCTCATGATCAAAAAAGCTCATATGAAAGATAGTAATTCATTGATTCTCACCGAGAAGATGCACTTTGCGATGCCCCATTTTGCTACCGCATCACAATATCTATCTGATATACAGTCGATAACGGTGACGGGAAGAGTCTTAAAACTTTTTTTTGGAAAAGCATCGAAATGATTCATACCGGTACGACCCCTTTTAAGTAGTCATTAGGACACGATTACTTTAACAAATCGGTGTCGTACTTATCTTCCTAAAACGACATATGCCCCTAAATTTGTTGACGTCCATACGTTTTCTGAAAAACTTAAGGACGTCACCGAAAAAACTAACATATGACAATTTTGCAAAAATCAACCGTATGTCGCTGCCATAACTACCGTATGTTGTAGAAGAAACTAACGTTAGTTATCATAACAACTAACGTTAGTTACCGCAGTAACATCCGTTAGTTATGGCTGCGACATACGTCTGTTTTGTGATGGTTATTCGGTGTCTTATTTTTTTATTGGCGCTTATCTATTTTTCAGGGTAAAAGTGATTAAGACTCCTTTGTGATCGCTTGGCCATTCATCATTAAGTGGCCTTATAAACGAATCATTTGTTTGCTCTTTTACGCGCTGTCCTCTCACAATAGAACTTTCGGGACCAAATACCTGTGCTTTCTTCACTTTTAAATCCTTGTTTGGATAATAATAGATGAAATCTATTCTCTCACGTTCGTCGGCATCGAATGCCCATGCTAATCTCTTTGTCTCAACGGCTTTATTGTCGGCTGGGAAAGTAAATCCCGGACACTTTACAACATTCGGGTGGGCTATACGGTATGCATCTTTATATCCGCTTGTTATCAATGTTTTTGAACTGCCCCAATTGATAACACAACCATTATGGTCGTATTTGTCTTTTGTGTCCGATTGCCAATCCATGTAAGATGGTTCATTCAAATCTCCTGCTAAAAAGACTAGCGACCCTTTTTTCAACTCTTTTTGAGCATCGCTTATGAAATCTTTTATAGATGCGATCCGATCTGATTTCTCACATACGCTCAAGATTGTATTTACATCGGTGATTGCTTTAGGAAGTTTATCCCAATTTGTGCTACCATCATTATATCCTCTAGGATAATAACAAGAGTACCAACGATATTCCGAATGGGCGGGATATATTGCGAGCCTTTTATCTTGTACTTTTATTATAGCTTTAAACATCCATTTATTGACGCGTTCTGTCTCAATAATGGGATATTTTGAAATTACTGCACGTCCATCAATCCGTGCACTATAGTATGTCAGTCCCTTGCTCTTTAAAGCTTTTATTAGCTCCGGTAAAACCGGGTTGTCGTTATCGCTTTTGTAGAGTTCACAAAAGGTCGCTATATCCGGTTGTACGTATGCAATCTGTTCTATCAAATATTTGGGCGCATCAACTACATGTGTGCATTCCACCCATAGATTGAGTTGGAGAAATTTTAACTCAATCTTTGGGCTCGAACTATTTGAAGAATACGCAGTAAAGATAGAAATTAAAATAAAAGAGACTGTCAGAAGAATTTTTTTCATTGTTAGTATTATTTTAATTTACCATCCCGGGTTCTGACTGTTCATTCCAGAAGAATTATATAAGCGAATCGCTTCATCAGCCGGAAGAGGGAATAGTAGGAATTTGTTTGTATAAGCTTTTCTTTCATTATCTACTACAAAACGTGTACCATCGGCTTTCATTCCAGTAATTACTTTGTCTGTTTGATCTAAAATATTCCAGCGGCGTACATCAAAGAAACGATGTTCCTCAAAAGCTAATTCTACCCTGCGCTCATTCCTTATTCGTAAACGGAATTGAGCAGTTGTTAAACCGTAAGGTATATCTGGCATACCTACTCTTCTTCGTATGGCATTAATAGCATCAACGGCCTCATTTGGTGCATAGTTTGTAGAAGATGCTTCATTGGCTGCTTCTGCGTAATTTAGATATAGTTCGGAAAGATGGAATTCCTTAAAGTATCCATCCAAATTGCCAGATATTCCTGATTTGTAATTTGCAAATTTGCGAGTATAATATCCTGTGCAAGTATATCGAGGATTTGTGTTTT
The DNA here is from genome assembly GCA_963676865.2 of uncultured Bacteroides sp. Taxonomy (GTDB): domain Bacteria; phylum Bacteroidota; class Bacteroidia; order Bacteroidales; family Bacteroidaceae; genus JAAYUD01. The sequence continues at coordinate 2,189,610 of CAXXSS010000001.1, forward strand.
GAATATTCAGAGCACAATTGCCATTTTCTTTGGTAGATAGTATTGTTCCTGTTTGCAAATCAATTTTAGATCCATTATAATAGATAGAAGCCATCAGCCGTGGATCACGGTTCGTATAAGGATTTGAAGAACTATACAATGTGTTTTCGTTATTGTAATTGGGGTTCAAATGGTTGTCGTCATTGTATGGTCTCTCGAGATTCAAAATTGGTTTTCCATCTATTGTTTCATAAGAATCTACTAATTCTTGAGATGGACAAGCTCCAGCATCCGTCTGTCCGTTAGTAACAGGTAGTCCAGCATAGTTCCACATATACATTTGTCCAACTTCCATAATTGTCTCTTTATCATTTACAACGGGTAAATCGGAACGAGAATAAAAGTAAATATCATATGGAGAGTAACCATCATTAGAATTGGGCTTGATTTGATAGAGTTCATAACCATTGGCTAAACATTTTTGTAAGGCATCTTTTGTAATTGCGGCAGCTTCTACCCATGTAATTGTCCCGTCATTAAACAATGGGCTTGCTGCATAGAGAGCTACTTCTGAACGTATGGCTTCACACACGGCCTTGGTCATAACATGTCTATAATTTTCTTTATCTAAAGTTCGCCATCCCCATTCTTCTACATCTGCTATATTGATTGCTGTGTCACAATCTGAAAGAATCTGGCGGGCGCATTCTCCAAAAGTTCCTCTTTTGGCTTTTGGATAATCATAATCGGTTGTAGTAACGATTGGAACACCTCCAAAGCGTTTGATGAGTTGCAAATAATAAAATGCACGCAATGTAAGTACTTGTGCTTTGAAACTATTGCGGATATCATCGGTATATACATTAGCTGTCGCTATGTTTTCCAAGAATATATTGCAAGTTTTAATCCCTTGATAATAATGGCTATAGTTTTCTGGATTTCCTGCAATATCCTCCAAAGGGTTATTAAAAGGGGTCAATTGTCCTTCATTCCATTTGCGTGTTATTCCATTTTCTATTTCCCATGCATCTTTTGCTTCGTCGCTACATCCTGCTAGCATAGTATAATTGTAGTTCATTCCATGATCTAGAATCCATTCGTAACAATGGTTCATATATGCGTATGTTTTACGGTTTGTAGTAAATAAGTCACTGTAATCTGTACGACCGTCTGGATGATCTTCAATGCTAGTACATCCACAAATGAGAGTTCCGCCTATTAGTAAAGAAAAAACTCCAAATATTAATAAATACTTTTTCATAACTTCTGTTTTTAGAAATTCAAATTAAGACCAATACTGAAGGTCCTATAAATAGGATATACATTCAGGGCTTTCTGTTCTGGGTCAAGATTGTCAAACTTAAGAGACGTTGTCGTGAGTAAGTTCTCTCCACTTATATAAAATCTCATCTTTTCGATTTTCATTTTGTTTGTCAAACTCTTAGGTATTGTATAGCCTATTGCTACGTTTTTTAGTCTTAGATAATTGTTTTTTGAATAAAAAAACTCATTGCTTTGTAAGCTGGAAGAATTACCTGTAGATAATGCGGGGTACGTAATTTTTTCGTTGTTGGCATATCTTGCAGCTGTCCATGCTTGTTTGTGTAAATTTGTATATACTCCGTGCCCGAAGTTTTCAAAAATGCCACATCCGTTGTAATAGGCGGCTGTTCCCGAAATACCTTGTATTTGAACATATAAATCCACGTTTTTATAACCTAGTTGGATAGAGGTGCCATAAGAAATGGTAGGCAGCGTTTTTGCATCTTTCATTGGAGCTTGATCACGTTCGTCAATAATTCCGTCGTTATTTAAGTCTTTATAGACAAAATCTCCTACCCGTGGAGAAACTCCAGTAAATGAAAGTTTGCTGTTATCTATTGCTTGTTGGCTATTGTAATATCCGTTGCCATTGGAATAATCGATAAGATAACCAAACTGTTGCCCTAAAGAATAACCGGTTTTTCGATGGGGATAATAATATCCACTTGATTTGCGATTTAATTCTCTGACATCTGTGAGCTTATTTTTGTTGTATCCTATATTTCCTTTGAATGCAATATCCAATCCGAAAGATAGTTTTTTAGTATAAGAAATTTCCATATCGAAACCTTTGTTATTCATTTTGCCTAAGTTCTCGTAGGGTAGATATGAAGAACTTATACCTTGCGACATGGATATACTAGTGTCTTGTAGTGCCATACCACTTTGTTTAACATACCAATAATCGAAGGAAAGGCTTAATGAATTAAATAGAGTTAGATCAATGCCATAATTTTGCTGAAAGGATTTTTCATAAAAGATGGATGGATTACCCTGTTGCCCTTCTATCGTATGGGCGGCATAATAATCGCTTAGTAAATAGCCCGATAAACCATATCTGACATCTGTAGAATATAAGAAACGAGTATTTGATATCTGATCATTTGCTAGCCAACCGACAGATGCTCTCAACTTTAAGAAATTGAGCCAATTTATCTTTTTTAGAAAATTCTCGTTAGAAGCTATCCATGCAGCGGATAGGGTGGGGGAGAATTTAAAACGATGGTTTGGTTTAAATTGTTCTGTCCCGTCATATGAAAAATCTCCCTGGATATAATAGCGAGAGTCATATCCATACTTGGCATGACCAATAAGAGACAAGCGGTCATAAGGCAAATCTCCATTTTTCATCATATCTTCATTGAAATAGCAGATAAAAGTATTTAGTTCATGTTTACGACCAAAAACTCTGTCATAGTTGATGAAACCTTGAAAATTCATAAAATACCGCATATCTGAATTCTTGGTTAGACTTAATGGCAACTGAGTATGAGTTCCAAATAAAGAGTTCCCATCTTGAGAATATCGGGGGTAATCAGTTGAACCATAAATATTGCCACTATAATTTGCTTCATACCCAATAACACCTTTCGTGCTTAGTCCTTTGATTAAAAAGTCTAAATCCAATTTCATCCCATAGGCTACGTTCAGATTGATGCCTGTTGTATGAGTATATCCTGATTTGTTTATCATTCCATAAGAAGGATTCTCGTTATACTCGGTCGTAATAATTTTCCCATCTTTAGTAGTTGGTCCGGCAATAGTGGGAGGCATATTATACAGATTACTCATTATTGATTCTATTCCAGAATATCCTTGATTCAACCGATCAATGCTTATATTTGTATTAAGATAGCAGCTTAAATAACGATGCAATGCTACATCGATATTTGATATGATATTGAATCGATGTAATTTTAGTGCAGGGTTGTATTTCTCTTGTTTTTCGGCATCAACTAAGCTGTTCTGGTGCATGTAACCAGCATTAATAAGATATTTCACTTTGTTATTACCACCGCTTATATTCAAGTTGAAGCGTTGCATAGAGGCCATATTATCCATAAACATATTATACCAATTGGTGTTTGGTAGAGAACCGTCAGCGTAACCAGCCTCATCATACAATGTATATAAAGGATTATTCCCATCATTAATTAAAGCTTGGTTGCGTAGTCTGGCATATTGATAGGAATTTGCAGTTTTGGGTTTTTGGGTCGCTTGCTGAATGGAATAATCCATATTGACATTCACTTTTGTACGTCCCAACTGACCATGTTTTGTAGTAATAAGTATCACGCCAGAAGAAGCACGAGGACCATATAGAGCTTTTGATGCTGCATCTTTCAAGATGGATACAGATTCGATACTATATGCAGATAAAGTATTCATATCAAACAAGGGAGAAGGTATTCCATCCAATACAACTAAGGGAGTATTCCCATTAATTGAATTTAAGCCACGAATATATAGTAGAGGGGCGTCATTTCCAGGAGTACTGGTCGATGAAATGCTTGTTAAACCAGCCAATCGTCCTGCAAGAGATGCAGTAAAGCCCGCCGTGGGTGATTTTGTAAGCTCGTCTTCTTTTACTGTTGATATTGCACCTGTATAGCTACCTTTCCTTTCCGTTTGTAGCAGAGCTACATTCAAAAGGGCATCTTGTGCAGCAATATCTAGCTTTAGATTGATTTCTATAGTATGCCCTGCGATGATCTTTATAGATTGGTTTCTATAACCTATGAAATGACAAATTAATGTGTTTTCTTCTTTTGGAATTTCTAATAAGAACTTTCCTTCAATGTCCGTACTTGTAGTATATTCATCTTTGTTTGGTATAGAGATAATTGCACCGCTGATGGGTTGGTTACTTTCATCGCGTACTACACCGGATACGACTTTCTTTATTTGTGCTTGACATACCCCGTTATCTAAAAATAAGCAGATGAGGCACAAAAGTATGATTATTCTTTTCATGTTTATTCTTGTTTTATGTTTACCATCCTGCATTTTGCCAAGATTTACCAGTTTTACCTTCTAATATTGCTGCTTCACTTGATGGGATAGGATATAGATGCCATTTGCTCTCATAACTCATTTTACTTGGAGTTTTCCCGTCCGATCCTGAGCCTAGAATAAATCTTTTATAGCTAAATGAACCGTCATTGTTTTTTGTAATATGCATGCCTGTGCAGAATTTTTCATTTGTTATGTTTTCATTAGCCTTTGTCCAACGCCGTGTGTCAAAATATCGATCCTCTTCAAAGGCTAGCTCTACTTGTCGTTCATGCCTTACCATTAAACGAGCTTCATCTTGGCTTGTGGTTGATAAATCTACTGATGGGGCGAAACCGGCGCGATGGCGAATCGTATTAATTAAAGCAAGTCCTCTTTCTATATGCCCGGCTTCAATCGCCGCCTCTGCTACATTCAAATATATTTTTCCGAGTCGATAAAAGCGAAAGCGCCCATCATATCCTGCTACACCGGCTGCTTTACAATTGCCGTTTACCATTCTTTTTCTTAAATAATATCCGGTACGTGTGTTTTGATTTCCACTGGATCTAATTTCACTGTTCCCTCCGACAAAGGTCTCAATCGTAGCCGTTTCTTTTCCTAATAATACAGGAGACTGATTATAGAATATTGTAGCATAGAAGCGAGGATCACGGCCGGCATACGGATTGATAAGATTATATCCACTGTTCGTATTATAATTCGGAGATAAATGAGTCTCGTCATTATAGGGCTTAGATAGATTGAGAACGGGTTTTCCGGTAGCTAACATATCATAAGCATCAACCGCTTCTTGAGAAGGTACAACTGTAAGTTGTGCATTACCTAATAGAGGGGCTCCATCTATATCGTATAACGGATTGGTGTATGGATCCGGCCAATATCCTTCAGTACTTTGCCAAATAGTTTCTTTATCACTGGAATTCGTTCCTATGTAGTTGTTTAAAGTGAAATATTCCATATAGGCATTATTGTAATACTTTTCTGTATCATTACACTTTGTATATAATTCATATCCATTGGCTTCTAAGTTTTTTAAACAATCTTCTTGGATTTGATATGCCCATTCCCAATAATCTTGTCCGTTATTATTAAAGGTGCTTGCTGTAAATAATGCTGCCTCTGATCGTATGGCTTCTGCAATAGCTTTAGTCATACGATTTCTTTCATTGCTAGTAGTGAGTCGCCAAGGTAGCTGATTAGATTTTAGAGCCGCCTCACAATCCTCAATAATGAAATCGGCACATTCTTTAAATGTAGGCCGTATTAATGAGGAAAAATTCTCTTGAAGATCGAAAGGTTCTCTTTCAACGGGAATAGGACCATACCACTTTAATAATTCCATATAAAAATAGGCGCGAAGAACATGCGCTTCAGCGACCCATCGATCCCTATTTTCCTCCGTATCAATTGTAGCTGAAGATGCGCGTTTCAAAAAAGTATTTATAAGACGAATTTGTTCAAAATAGACATCCCAATATCCGCCTTCAGAATAAGAATCTCCCAACCATCTGCGAACATCTAGATAGAAATCGGTTGTAGTACAGTTGCCCGAGACTGCATGTGCGAATCCGGCATTTGATCCTTCTGTACAATCCCATGCTTCGTCGCTTAGTGCAATGGGATAGTTTGTCCAAGAATGATAACGGAATGATTTTTTTGGAAGATTATTGAAGCAAGAACTAAAATATGCTTTTGTTAAATCTTGATCGGCGAAGACTTGATCTAATGTCAGTCTTCCATCAGGAGTTGCATCCAAAACTCCATTGCAAGAACTCAATGCGGAAAGAAAAACGAGCATGCATATACTAATAAATATATTTCTCATATTACTTTTATTTTAGCGTTAGAATGTAATATTAAACCCTGCGTTATAAGTGCGTAATGTCGGATATTGTGTTTGACTCGATTGTTCAGGATCAAAACCACTATTCTTTAGATGGGCCCATGTATAGAGGTTTTCTCCACTCAAGAAAAAGCGAATACTTGAAGAGCCTATTTTTTTACTGACATTTTCAGGAAGTGTATATCCTATTTCTAAGTTTTTAAGACGTAGATAAGAAGCATTCATTGTAAAGAATGTGTTGGGCTGTAGACTCGGTCCGTTACTACTTGAAAGACGTGGGTAAGATATTTTCTCACCATTAGCATAGCGGTCTGCCTCCCAACGATTGGTATGCATCTTAAAGAAGTTGCCGCTGCTCTCAAAAATGCCGTTACCAGAATAATATTTACTATATTTTCCTACTCCTTGAAATAAAATAGAAAGATCAAATCCCTTCCATGCAGTGGAAACATTAATCCCATAATTAATGCGTGGAAGTAAATTTGAATATCCAATAGGTGCTTTATCACGATCATTGATTTTATTATCTCCATTAAGGTCTTTATATATAAAATCTCCTGGTTTTGGATTACCTACTCCTTCGTATGCGAGTCCTGATAAGGCAATACTTTCGTTACTATAAAAATAACCGGTGCCATCTCTGCCTGTACTCATATTTTTTCGTGTGTCAATGATATATCCCCAATTTTGGCCTAAAGAGTACCCTGTGGTACGTGTTCTATAAGCATAGTCACTATTTAAAATAGCTTCGTCGTATTCTAGTACCTTGTTTTTTGCATAACTAAAGTTTGTATTGACAGAAACAAATAGACCATTTTTGAATAGTTTCTTGTAGCCCAGTGTTATCTCAAAACCACGATTACGGACTTTCCCGTCGTTTAGTAAGGGTAGAGCAGTACTAGAAACTCCAATCAAAGAAGGAGTATTTCCAGAGCTAATTAGAATGTTCTTTCTGTTTTCAACAAAATAGTCAAAAGAAAAAGACAAATCATTAAATAATGAGAGATCAAAACCATAATTCTGTTTTTCGGCTGTTTCCCATGTAAGATTCTTATTTCCATAATAATTAATAGTGATTTTGTATCCTAATCCATACCCGTCGCCTCTAGACCAATAGCCTAGACTCGGAGAGAGCCACTGGCTATGATCGTCGTTTGTTGCGACACTCGTTTCACCTATATTATCTAAATATAAGAAGCGAGAATTACCGAAAGAATCGTTTCCTACTTTGCCCCAAGATGCTCTTAACTTAAGGTTTGTTATTACGGTGTTGGACTCCATAAATTTTTCGTTTGAAACCAACCAGCCTATTGAAGCTGCAGGAAAGAAGCCGAAGCGCTTTGATGGTGCAAATTGCTCGGATCCATTGTAGCCTATATTTACTTCTGCAAAATAACGATTGTCATAATCGTATGTTGCACGACCCGCAACACCAATCACATTATATGGAAGGAGCATATCTCCTGATGCTGCGTTCGCTTCTTTGATATCGCGTTGAGCTAAAAACATTCCGGTAATATTGTTTTTACCAAATGAACGTTTATAGTTAAGTTGAGCTTGTAAATTCATCATCCAATAAGAACTAGACGATTTAGAAATTGATATTGGACCGTCCTCATCTTCAAGACTTGATTGGCGATTAAGAAATAGGTGAGAGCCATCAGCTAATGTTTTATAAGTATAATAGGTGTATGCTACTCTTCCTACTGTACTACCTATTCCTCTCGAATTAAATGAAACCTGTCCTTTAAAGGTAAGGCCTTTTGTAAGAACACCTAAATCAATATCTATACCGCTCATTAAATCTATGCCAGAACGAGTCGTGAGTTGATAACCGGAGCGATTAATGAGCGGGTATGCTGAAAGTTGATTGTTTGCAGGATCTTGTACGCATAAGCCCGCAGCAATTGGATAGGTATGTATAGCATCAGTAGCATAAGCACCTTCTGGTGTAAGATACATGGATGTTGGTCTCGATATCAGCGCATAGTTAAAGATTGTAGCCATATCTATTGAACCATTACTCACAGCCATGCATGTTCCGTTTACTTTTTCAATATAGGAAGATGCATTTAAAGAAACTTTTATCGATTTATTGACTTTATAGTCCAGGTTGGAGCGCACATTGTATCTGTTCAATGTCGATTGTGGATCGTAACCTAATTTTGATTTTGGTTCAACATTGAACATACCTCCTTGATACAAATATCCGGCACTTACGAAATATTGTAGTTTATCCGAACCTCCCGATACATTAATATTAGCTCTTGTTATTGGGGCATATTTTCTAAAAAGAATTTTTTGCCAATTATTATTTGGATAAAAATGTGGATCTATAGGATTTCCTGTTTTCCATGAGTCGTATTTGGCAATAGCTGCGTCATCAAATTCGGCGGCATTACCATCATTGATTAAAGCTTCATTGCGCAATCTTACCCAATCCCACGAGTTAAGGCGTTTCGGTTTAAAAGCCATTTGTTGCAAACTATATTCAACCGTTCCATTAACTTTTGCGTTCCCTTTTTCGCCTCTTCTTGTCGTGATCATTATAACACCATTGGCGCCACGTACGCCAAATACGGCAGTAGCTGAAGCATCTTTCAAAATAGAAATATTCGCTATTTCGTTAGGATCAATTGCACGCATGCTTTCAGTCTGGACCCCATCAACCATAATCAATGGAGATGTTCCGTTAGTTGTAGCAGCACCACGCAAATACATGGTCACATTATCATTTCCTGGTTCTCCAGAAGTTTGGATCGTTGTTAATCCTGGTAATTTCCCTGCCAATGCTGAGCTCAAGTTTGGAGAAGACGATTTTAGTAAATCTTTTCTATCTATAGAAGCTACTGATCCAATGACAGACACTTTCTTTTGAGTTCCATAACCAACAACTACTACTTCATCTAAATTCGCTACTGATGGATGAAGTACGATACGCATCTGTTTTGAAACTTTTATTTCGGTCTTCTGATACCCAATATATGAAATTTCTAATATTGCATTTGGGAATACACTCAAGGAAAAACGTCCATCTACGTTAGTAAGGGAGCCATTTTTTGTTCCTTTTTCCATAACTGTGGCTCCAATCAGGCTTTCCCCTGATTCATCTACTATAACTCCTGATACAATAATCTTCTTCTGCTGTTGTTCTACTGCCGAGGGAACAATATTCAGAGCATGGCTCATTGCAGGAAAACAGATTCCAATACCCACGATAAGGAGATATCTATATAGCCAATTAAATTTTCTCATAACTATCATAATATTAAATTTATTTTATTAATTGTATGACTTCGTAATGACATTTTTGTTTGCATCCAAATAGTCATAGCAATCGATGCGCACGCTCTGACTTTTAGCCGTCATACAAGGATTTTGACCAGACCAGTTTCCATCTATCCACCACTCTTCTCCAAGAAGTTTTCTACTTTTAGAAGTGTCGGATGAAAAAGTGAATTTTACTCTATTTGCATCGCAGGTGAGTCTTGTGTATTGATCTGCTAGCTCTCGAAGATCCAAATATTCCAAATTACATCCAAAAGCATTAAAATCGGTCAATCCACGGCATCTGCTGATATCTATGTACGTGAGATTGGAATTATTGCTAAGATCCAAAGTGTATAATGTATATTGATCACCAGCTACAAATTTTGTTAGCCCTGCATTTTTAGCACTCACATGTTGAACGCCTTTTTCATCTACGTCGCTTTCAGTATAGCTCGTACTTATTACATATTTGCTTAGTTCAATATCCCCGAGATTATTACCATCAAGTATAAGAGTTTTATATCCACAAAAATATTGCAATCCCTCTAACGATTTTATTCCTTTATTACTTAAATCTAAAGTTCCTAATTTTTTAAGAGTTTGAGAGACTAGAGCAGCCGGGGTAATTACATTGTCACCGTTGAATACGTCCGGAACTAGAGACTTTAATGCGTTTCTCAAATTCGCATCAGGTATTTCAGCATACTTGGTCATCGTTTTTTGATAATTGCCATTACTATAATAGTGCCCCCCGTAATTGTGCAACCAATCATAACATTCAAGTGTTACACCTTTGTTGAGGGCATCAACAACAGGGCCGCTATATGCATAATAACTATCCATCCACCAAGATTCCAGTTTTAGGGTTCTTGTTTTATCTGTGTTATCAGTAAAAGTGAATTTGAAATCATTTCCGTTGTAATTAAGACAACCGCCATAAATACTGTGATAGTTGCGGACATCCAAATTGACTAACCCACAATTCTGAGCGGAGAATTTGGTAATAGCGTAAGTGTAATATAAATCAATATTGGTCAAATTTGTATTGCCATCAACATCTAAGCTCACCATTGACTGATTAGGTGCATCTTTAGTTCCCAATACTAATGTTTTAAGACCAGCTTTCTCTGCCGTGAGAGTCGCAAGCTTACTTAAAATGACTTTAGGTATTTCGCTGATATTATTATCACTACAATTAAGGTTCGTGATAGTAGGGAAATACTCTAGACCTTCTAATGAGGAAATGCTTTTCCCGCTAATATCCAATGTCCCGTATTTAAAAGAGATTTCTTTGGCACTTCCTAATATTCTATCTCCTACAAAAAGATTAGGATATGATTCCGATATGGCGTTACGTAAATTTTCGTCCGGCATTTTTCCGAGAACGCTGTAAATAATGCCTAATCGGCGCATTCTATTTTTACGTACGAGTACGACGCCATAATAATCTTTGATTGCCGTAGTCGGATAAAGGACAGTAATCGTAGAGTCGGTTACTGCACGTGTTTCTAAAAAGAGTGATTTTTCAGTCCCGCTTGAGACCGATGAAAGAGCTAGAACATCGTCATCAGAGAATCCATTACCTTTTATAGTAATTTCAGTACCACGTGATTCTTCTGTGACATTTGGAAGGATTACATTCGATATTCCTAAGCCAGTCTCATACGAATCATTGTCGGAACAGCTAAAAAGAAATATCATTCCAAGCATTAGCAAAAGATAGGTTTTTGTTTTCATATTATTGCTTATTAGAAAATTGTTGTTTTATATTTGCTTAAAAAGAATTACAGAGCGGGGAGGTAACTTATATTTAATTGTTTTTGCTACCTTGAGAGATTGTTTGTTTGGCAAAATTTGTTGATTTTTATCAGGTAATTCATTTACTACATATCGAAAAACTTGATATGCTCCATTCACATTAGCATAGGCATTAGATATATCAATGTTTTTTTCTTCATTTGTCGAATTAGCAAAAACATATATCCATTTCCCATCTTCATTTTTAATCGCACTGCCGGCAAAGAATTCGTCCGATGTTGCGATTGGGTAAACTTCGGCGTTAGGGAGAATAAATCTCGTTAATAGAGAATATGCATAATATTGGGGGCGTACTTCATAATCGTCTTTGATGTTTTTGTAGCAGGTGTCGGATAAATACGCATTTTTTACATATTTCCACAATCCCAATTGTTGCATATCATTATAGGATGCATTACGATCATAATATTGATCCAATAAACTCCAATAACTTACTCCGCAGGCACCCCCATTCAATAGGTTAATTACAATACGCGACATTAATACACCACGCTCATATAAATTTATATCCTTTTGTCTGGTGGGCCCAATACACTGATTTCCGCCAAATTCTCCTACGAAATGTTGTTTTCCTGCTGATTTTGCTAGTAGAAAATTCTCTCGTTCCCAGTCTCGAATGACCGAATTGGGCGTTTCATATCCGAAAATATATGTATGAGAATTGAAAATATCTGCGATTGTGGATAACTCTCGTGTACATGCTGCCAAATATTTATGTGTTCCCATACCTTCATCCGAATTATCTGAAAGGTTAAAATGTATCTTGTTACGAATCCCGTCTTTTATAAAACGTTCATTTAATACCTTACACATTTCTATGTATGCAGCAGTTGGAGCTTTTTTACCTTTTATCAGAAATGACCAATCGGGTTCATTAACAGGCGTTATTTCTTTAATGCACGTATAGTGTTTATCATTTAATAAATATCGTATTAAAGCAGAAAAATTCTCACTCCATTCCTGATAATCAGAAGGAGCAACCATCCAATTTCCCTCATTGTTTCCTGCTAAGAAATGTCCCAAAGGTGCTCCCCAAAGAGTCAGATTAACCTGAATATTTAATTTCTGGGCTAAGTCCAGCACTTTGTATAGCGATTGCATTTCTTGACTGTCAAATGTGAGTTTATCCCAATCCGTTTTCTGAGGGTTGTTGTTATCATTCTGCGGCTCATACCATTGAGGTTGAACCATTACTCGAAAACTTTGAATGTTCATTTCTTTCACACGTTTTTCAACGATATCATACCAATCTTTGGCTTTGGATCCGTCATTTCGAGTTATGTTTTGAGCAAAAAAATGGGGATCCAATTCTACTCCCATTGTGCGTATTTTAACACTCGTGGTAGGTCCAACGGTCAATTGATGAGCTGGCTGGGATAAATTACTCTGATATTTAATCAGTAAACTGCTCTCCGGTTGTTGCAAATGTAATGTAAATCCATCAGCCAATTCTTTTCCGGTTTTTTTGAAAGATTCTTCTGTATCTTTATTTGTAAGCAAATAAACCTTGTTTGGATATAAGCCGGATAGCCTAACCGTATATTTATCATCTTTATTGCTTTTTCGACGAAAAGCTACAATGTAACCACTATCATCGGAGTGGCGATTAAGTTGATAGGCTAACCAGATATCATCGGAAGTAATATCCTTAGTATCACTTAGTGGATAGAAATCTTCATAAAAATAGGGTCGTAGTTCTTTGAACTCTTTTTGGCATCTGCGCATTTCATCGAAAGAGAACTCTGGCTCTGTAACTTTCCAATTATAGATAATTGATGTCCCTAAACTGGAGCGAAAAGTAAATTTGTCAGTGCCCACAGTTCCTGTCCCATGCAACGGCAAATACATTTCAAGTCCATAAGTGTGGCATTGATAACCGATAGGCTCTCCATAATTATAATCTGTTCTCCACATGGGGGCACTGCGAGTAATACTTTCCAAATCAAGTCTTCTTCCTCCACTAGCGCAATTGTCAATTAGCATTCCCGGAAAGCGATCCAATAAATATTCCCAAAAAGTATAAAGTCCTTCGATATATTTTATTTCACACATTCCTTCTCTTCCCGATTTATCATTTGCTCTCCAGAATCCTTCCGGCTCAATATTGAAATCTTGACGATAATAATCTACGCCATTATTCTGCATGAAATCTCCAATGTATTTGCATAACCATTTACAAGCTTCAGGATTTCCCAAATTGAATAGAAAAGAATCGTGCTTATTATCTTTATCAGAATTTTTTATATCTCCTCTTGCATCCAACATCCATTGTGGATATTTAATGGCCCATTCTGAGTCTTTCATCACTCTTTCCGGTTCAAACCAAAGCATAAATTTAGCACCGACGCGGTGAACTTCGTCTGCTATAGGACGTAAACCTTGTGGAAACCTGATCGAATCTACACTCCAGTTCCCTACTGTGTTGGCCCAGTTCTTATTATTTATAATGTCGGCAGAATGGTTGTACCAACCGGCGTCAAGCCAAAAGACATCTGGAACTATTTTAAATTGTTCGTACCTTTTGACCATCGCGATAGCATAGTCTGATGTGAGACAAGTGTATTCATTGCAAGGGGTCGGATCTCCATAATTGAAACTTGTCGAGATCGGATATACTGTAGGTTTTCCATTTATTTTCCATGTATGATGTGCAAGAATAAAACGTCTGAATTGGTTATGCCCCGTCATGCGGCTTTTGCCTTTCCAAAATAGTAAGCATATACTTGATGTTCGAATACTTTCTTTTGGGTAGAGATATGTTTTTAAACGTTCTATGCCAGAGTAGAGTGTAATGCTTTTAGAATCTTTGCATCTTATATCTGCAAACCATGTCCCTGTCCATCCGATGGCTGCCATGACACCTTCTTTTTCCGAGAATTCTATATTGAAAAAAGGAAAGCGTGTTTGAGAAGAACGTCCGCCTTCAGGTCGCATATAAAAACTTTCTCCTGCCGAAAGAGTCTTTAATTGCGAAGCAAAATCTGTTTTTTCGGCATTACTCCCATTGGCATAATGCAAATAGAACGGTCCTCTTTTCTCGTATTCAAAAGTAATGTCCGATACTCGTACATTGGCAATGTTTTCGGAGTTGGTGGTGCTACAATTGGTAAAATGCAAAACCCATTCAACCGTATTATAGTCCGTGTATCCTGTTACTTCACACATTACCAAAAGCCCACTGGTCGGTTCGCTATAGCTAAAACGATATTTAATTTCATCAGGATTATTACTTTTTAGCTTTGATACAGAATATTTCCATTTGCGAATAAATTCACGTGATGATTTACCACCGTATTCAAAAGAAAAGGGAGGAATCGTATTTTGTGCGAAATGAGAAGCAATCCATTGCTCAATATTCAAAGCCTTATCCGAGATTTGAGTAATCGTCTGACTTTGGCCTTTTATAATAATGCAAAGGAGTAATACTGATATATAAATTAGTCTTTTTCTCATTTTTTCGATGGTATTAATTTTTGATACTTCAATAAAAGTGAGGTGTGTGGCTTTTCAAGTACTAGTTTCAAACCTTTTATCAATTCTTTACCCAAAACTATCTGGCTTTCTTTAGTGTCCAAATTTGTCAAAAGATATTTCTGGTTGTCTTTAACGCTTGTTATATTCACCAATATCTCATTTGTTTTAGATTCAGAGCGGCGGAAGGCCAAAATAATGCCACTATCGTCAGATGGACGATGAAATTGGTATGCCAGCCAAATATCTTTACGAGTAATGTCTTCAATACCTGTCAATGGATAATAATCTTCGTAATAATAGGGCCTTACTTCTTTATACTCCTTCAAACAACGTTGCATTTCGGTAATAGATGAGCTTTTTGTCGTTATTTTCCAATTATATATAAGTGCTGTGCTCAAACTTGAGCGGAAAGAATAAGGATCTGTTTGAACTGTTCCCGTTCCATGTAAGGGTAAAAAATAGTTTAGTCCGTAAGCTTGGCATTGTAGTCCATCTGTATCATAATAGTGATAATAATCACTTCTCCAAAGAGGTGCACTTTTTCCTATTGTTTCCCAATCAATACGTCTTCCACCACTTGCGCAGTTATCAATTAGTAGTTTCGGAAAACGCGAAAGTAAGTAATCCCAAAATTTGTATAGTCCTTCAATATGGCGAATCTCTTTCATTCCAATCCGGTCCGGTTCATCATTTGCTGCCCAATAGACATCGGGTTCCATATTAAAATCTTGTCTATAATAATCTATATTATTTTCTTCGAGCATGTCTCCGATATATTTGCACATCCAGTTGCAGGCGTCAGGATTGCCTAAATCAAATAATAGATAGGTCTTGTTATCATGTTTGGGAATATCAAGCATCCAATCGGGATGTTCAACGGCCCATTGTGTTCCCCTAATCACTCTTTCCGGTTCGAACCATACCATGAATTTTGAACCGTTTTGGTGTATTACATCCGCAATTTGTTTTAGTCCCTTTGGAAAACGCAACGAGTCTACTGTCCAATTTCCCACTGTGTTGGCCCACGATTTTCCATGCTCATAATCAGATGCATCCGTGTTCCAACCGGCATCTAACCAAAAGACTTCCGGCTTCAAATTAAATTGAATATATCTTTTTACCATTGCAATTGCATAATCTGATGTTAAGCTTGAATATTCTTGGCAAGGCTGAGGATCATGATAATTGAATCCACTCGATAACGGATATTCGGCAAACTTTCCATCAATCTTTCTGCTTTTATGAGCTAAAACGAAACGTCGGAATTGATTGTGCCCACTGATCCTATTATCTCCTTCCCAAAACATCAGGCTGATACTTGGTGTACGAATGCTTTCTTTAGGTTGTAGATATAGTCTCATTGTTTTCATGCCCGATGTCATGGATATTGTGTTTTCGCCTTTTGCTAGCAAACTAGCAGTCCAGTTTCCCGTCCATCCTATACTAAATATTATACCCTGCCGATTTGAAACTGATTCGATGTTAAAAAAAGGCAAGTAATCACCTTGCGAAGAACGACCTCCTTCAGAAGACATTTTTTTCTCTTTCCCGATATCCAACTTGATGGTATGAGGACAGAAATCATCTTTGGTTATATGGTTTCCTTCTGAATAATGAAGATTGAAATCACTTTTAACACGATATTGAATGGCCAAGTCTATAACTTTTACTTGTTCTATTATAGGTGAGTTTTGTGTACCCGTGTTTGTGAAATGCATAACCCATTCTACTGCATTAAAACGGGGATAGCCGATAACAGTGCATTCAATTTTCATCTTATTTGCCGGATTATAATAAGTATACAAATACTCTATCTTATCGGCTTCTTTTCTTGGTATTTGTTTTTCGGAATATATCCAATTGCGGATGAAATCATTCGACGATTTACCATCACAAACAAAGGAGAAAGGAGGTACTTTGCCTTTAGCAAAGTGCTTTTGTATCCATTGTTCGATATTAGGTACTTGTTTAGCCATCTTTGTTGTCATTTGGATTGCACCAAGGCACATCGAACTTGCAGTAGATAGTAGCAAAAGAAATATTAGTGAATATTTTAGCAGATAATGATTCATTTAGTAGCGCATTATGCAGTTTTTATTTTTTTCATCAACCAAATCATATATATCCACACTATGACTAACAGAATGATCGCTGCTAGTTGAGTGTGAAATGCATCAGTTACTAATCCAACAATTGGAGGGAGAATCGCTCCTCCAAAAAGTCCGACTATTAGCAAAGCTGAGACTTCGTTCGCCTTTTTAGGAGCCTTTTTTAGAGAGAGAGCAAAAATAATTGAGAATAGATTTGCATACCCGATACCAAAAATGGCAACACATATCAATATAAACCAAAGGTTTGTTCCAAATATCATAAGAACCAATCCCAAAAGAGCAATCCATACACTTGCGATGAAGAATTTAGATTCAGAATATTTCATCAGTAGTACACCGCCCAGAAACGCACCCAATGTACGCGCAAAGAAATAGACGCTATTGCCCATACCGGCATTTGTCAATTCCATGTGAAAACGTTCCATTAAAAATTTAGGAAATGTCATATTGATGCTTACATCAACTCCTACCAGTACTAATATTCCAATGAAAAATGCAACAATATGTTTGTCTCTTAGTAGGTCAAGAGTAACCTTTATTGAAACATTCTTTCTTTCTTGGACTTTTTCTTGTATAGGAGTCAGATACAACCAGAACAATGCTAGTAAAGATAATCCTGCATATATGGGAAATATCATTTTCCATCCTAAGATGCTGCCTGCAACCCACGCCGTCAATATAGGGCCAAAAAAGGAACTCAATGCTTTTACGAATTGTCCAAATGTCAATGTCCCTGATAATTTTTCGTTTGCAACAACGTCTGTTATTAGTGGATTAAGAGATACTTGAAGAATGGTGTTGCCTATACCAACCAGTGAAAAGGCAATCAATATCGATACGAAATTGTATGAAATAATAGGTAAACACATTGCAAGAACGTTGAATCCGAAGCTTATCGTTACCGTATTCTTACGCCCTATCTTGTTCATTAGCATTCCTGTTGGAATAGAAAGTATCAAAAACCAGAAGAAGCAAGATATGGAAATAAGATTTACTGTTGTATCAGTTAAATTTGTAAAATCGTTTTTGACATAATTGGTCGCCATTCCTATAATGTCAACGAACCCCATAATAAAGAACCCAAACATCACAGGGAGTATATTAATCAATGAGATTTTGTTTTTCATGAGATATTGTATTTATAATTGAACTAATACATAAATTGCATTTCGAGTGACTTTTAAATGTATGCCGGTCTTGTCAGATGTAATGGTTTCTGTCGATTCTATCATGCTGTCATCTTTTGGCAAACGTCCTTCTAAATATTTATATACGGCATAACTTCCATTGCTATTATTTTTAGCATTGTTTATATGGATTGTCTTGTCCACGTCGGCTATTCCATTAACCAATACATAAGTCCATTTTCCAGCAGTATTAAGAAAACCGGCTCCCGCCATCAATTCATTGTCGAAACTAAGAGGGTACACTTCATCGCCAGGGCGAATAAAGCGGGTGAGAAGACTATAAGCATAGTATTGAGGACGAACTTCGTAATTAGAGTTGATTTTGTCGTACACGTCCTTGTCTTGTGCGTAAGCTTCTTTCACATATTTCCACAAACCTAATTGTTGCATCGAATCGTAAGAATCATAACGTAACATGTATTGATCTAGTAAACTCCAATAGCTTACGCCACAAGCTCCTGCATTCAAATAGTTTATTGCTGCACGAACCAATTGAACTCCTCGTTGATAGGTGTCAATGCCATATTGACGTGCCGAACCATAACCGGGGAAGCCAAATTCACCTACATAATGCTGTTTGCTTCCACATATCTTTACATTTTGATTCTCCCATCCTACAAAATCCTTGTTAGAAGCCTCATAACCTAATCCATACTTATGACTATTATACAAATCGGCTTCACCGTTTGTAAATGTCGATACGCAAGAAGAAAGATAACCGAAAGAACCTTCCGTGTTATCAGAGAGATTGAATTTTACTTTGTTTCTTATGCCGTCAGACTTAAATTTCGCATCCAATGCTTTCACCATAGGTGCGTATGTGTCTGCCCATCCCATCGACTCGTAATCTCCTTGCCACATTAATCTTCCATAATTAGCTATATGACTGTCCGGTTCGTTGAAGGGGGTTATCTCTTCAATGCAAGTATAACCTTTTGTTTCTATCAGATATTTTGTTAATGTAGAGAAACTTTCTGCAAATTCTTGGTATTTGTCTGTTCCCGCTATCCAACCGGGATTTACGCTTTGAGACCTTGCGTCGCAAAGAAAATGACGTTGCCCGTTATAAAGTCCAGACAGTAAATTCATGCTTGTTGGGCAGCCCCACAACACGAGTGTTACGCCGATCTGATTGTCTTGGGCTACATCCAATAGTTTGTATAACCCTTGCATCTCTTGCGAATCGAATGTGAACTTGCTCATATCCGCAATGTTCGGATTGTCATTATCATTGATCGGTTCCCACCAATAGGGCAGCAACATGACACGAAAATGTTGCATCTTCATCTTTTTTATCCTTGGCACAATAATATTATCCCAATCGGCTTCTTTTGAGCCATCATTTCGGTTCACATTTTGGGTAAAAAACAGAGGATCGAATTGTACGCCTATATTACGAATAGGTACGCCAGTCGATTTCGAAACAGATATTGTGTCGCATTTGGCAGCCGGAATGATATTATTATCTTCGACTTCATTGCTATTAGTGCAAGCCGATATTGACAAAAATATGCAAACCAGACAAAACAATAATTTACTGATATTGATCGATTTCATAACTGTACTTTTATAGATTAATCTTTATTTCTTAAATTAATTGCATGTTCAATAGCTTGAATCAAAATATGTATGATCTTTATATGAATTTCTTGTATTCTATCAGAGTGGGGAGCAAGTGGTGCACATATGGCTATGTCTGCATTTAGAGACAATTCGTTTTTTCCTGCAGAAGTCAGCACTACGACTTTCATTTTTTGCTTATGAGCTTGCGCTACAGCGTTTAGTATGTTTTTCGAATGTCCGCTGGTACTTATCGCTAGTAATACGTCTCCTTGATTTCCTAGAGCTTCTACATATCGAGAAAAAATGTCATCAAAAGAATAGTCATTTCCCACACAGGTAATATATGCAGGGTCGTTAATAGAAATTGCCGGTAGTGGTTTTCGGTTGTCTCGGTATCTTCCTGTCAACTCTTCTGCAAAATGGGTTGCATCACATAAAGAACCGCCATTGCCACACGAAATAATTTTATGTCCTGATAGTAGAGCTTCGGCAAAGACGGCCGCGCTTTTTGCTATATTGTCTACTGTGGTGTCATCTTTCAAAAAACTCTCCAGCTCAGAATGTGCTTCTTTTAAACTGTATTTAATTAGATTCTCCATAATAAATAGATTAAACGGTTAAGCTGGCTGCTATGGACAAAGCGGCATAGTCGCCTATTTGTTCACCCAACAAAGCAGGTTTGATTTTACAAACATTGTTGGCACAATGTAGTGCTTCTTGCTCTATTGTTTTTTGCATAATTGGCTTCATGAATTCTTCATTTCGGGTATAAATGCCTCCAATAACGATCATCTCTGGGTTCAAAATGTCGATTACAATAGATAGTCCCTTTCCCAGATAAATTGCCGATGTTTCATATATACTCTGTGCCAAGGTGTCACCCTTTATAGCTTCTTCGGCTATTTTCTGAGCTGTTATATGTTCCAAGTCTTGCAGAGTACACCAAGCGACCTTCTGCCCAAGTTGATATTTCTCTGTGATATATGTTTTTGCCAATTGCGCAATTCCTCCTCCACTGGCAAAACCTTCAAATGAACCTTTTTTCCCATATCCTACCGGTCCGAATTCCGATAAGCGGATATGCCCCAGTTCGCCTGCATTATCGTTAGTTCCCGTGTAGAGTGTTCCATTCATAATCAGTCCGGCTCCAAGCCCCGTACCGAAAGTTAAGAAAACCATATTTTTGGTCCCTTTACCTGCTCCGAATTTCCATTCGGCCAAAGCGCATGCATTTGCATCATTTTGTAGATTGGATTTGATTCCTGTCTTCTTTTCTACTATAGACACAATTGGGATATTATCCCAGCCAGGTAAGTTTGGAGGAGACATCACGATACCTTTTTCACTATTCAGCGGGCCTCCGCAACTAATACCTATGGCTCTCGTATTGGTTGAATTCAAATGATGAACTTTCATCATCTTTTCTATCTCAGAAAGGATATTTTCAATTGTCTCTTCAGGATTTGTTGTTGCAAATCTCTTCTTATCAACAATTGTCAAGCAGTCCCCCTCTGTAATTCCATAGGTTATTGCACATTTAGTACCTCCGATATCGATACCTAATAATTGTTCTTTCATCTATATCTTTTTTATTTTATGTTATATATTCCTGTTTGTTTCAATAGCTTTTTGTAGTACTCAAGTTTAAACGGAGGCCTGCCATAAAGATAATGGTTCGCTAAATCTTGTTTGCCTATTTTGTATCGGATAAGCAAAATACCTTGTCCTTGTTTTTCCGGAATCTTTGCTATCTCTGTCTTATCGTTTGCCGCGATTTTAAACTCACCTTTAAAAACCGTTTCGCCCGATGCTATATCCGTTACGCAAACTTCTCCTTGAGCCATTTTTCTGGTATCATTTACTCCAATAAGGTGATATACTCCATTTTTGGCGTCATTCATTAGTATGCAAACATCTTTCTGAACATTTTTGATAAAGTAGTAAGCCATTTTCTTGGAATTGTAATAGTCTACTACGGCATCAGAAATAAGTGGCCATCCATCCCTCAAGTTCCACCATATTATGCCTGTTTTATTATTAAATTTCTTCCCTCTCCACATTTCTATGAAGTATTTCATTGCTTCAGCCTGAACAGATTGGGATGCAAAAATAAAGTCGTCCAGTTTCGAAGGTACATTACCAAATACTAAATTTATTTGATTGATCATTAAATTGTTTCTGTCATAAGTCGGTCCCAAGACAGAAAAGCGGCGAACCGATTTTGTCACCCACTCATCATTCCAATCATGTTTCTTTATCCATGGATAAACAGCTTCTTTTGTCATCATTCGCTTCAGGCTTTCTAGATTTGGACAGCCATGATAACCTATTTCACTTACAAAGCAGCAAGTTGCATCCGTATAAAATTTGTCTTTGTAATATCCCCGTGGTCCCCATAGATGGTTCTCCGGAAGGTACTCATCTGCACTTCCCTTTTGGTATACCGACTCACTATAATAAGGCGAACTGGGTAGATAAGGGCGTGTCGGATCAAATTCATAAAGAATATTGGGGATGACTTTGCGGCTTATCACATCTTTGTTAGGATCAATATTAAAGGGTTGTAAAGTCCAGCGTAGGGCACAGTCGTTCTCATTATTTCCAGACCATAAGACTAAAGATGGATGATTACGCAATTTGCATACTATGGATATGATTTCATTTTCCAATGTTTGGGTGAAAGAAGAGCGTTGAGGATAAAAAGTACATCCCATGGTGAAATCCTGCCATACCATTATTCCATTTTCGTCGCACAAATCGAAGAAACGATGGTCTTCTACTACATTTCCTCCCCAACAACGTATCATATTGCAATTTAAATCGACAGCCATACGGATAGATTCATTCAGCAACGAATCGTCGCGGCTATGTAGTGCATCCAATGGAACCCAATTCGTTCCATGTATAAAAATAGGTTCGTCATTCACGATGAAACAAAATTTTCCAGGTTTCTCGGGAGTGTTTATATCTGTCATGTCCAACTTAATGGTCCTCATTCCTATTCGTTGAATGTTGCTTCCCCATATCTTTCCGTTATTGTCTTCAAGCTCAACTTTTGCGGTATACAACGCTGGATCGCCATAACCTCTGGGCCACCATAAATCAGCATTCTTGAGATCAATGATATGTCTGAAAGCTGGCGAAACTACGTTGACAGAACTTTTATATACTTCTTTTCCTTTTCGGCTAAGGGTGAATATCGCTTTTGTGTTGTCATACTTTTCAAAGGGTAGTTTCACTTGTACATCAATTAATAGATGTACATTTCTCGATGCTGTATCGATATTGGCTACCATATAATTCACATCTTTTATCCGGGCAGGTTCCAATGTACGCAATTCTACGTTGCGCCATAATCCCGCACTTACCAGACGAGGTAGTATATCCCATCCGAACATGTGAGGAGCTTTCCGCAAAAAGATAGATTCTTCGGAAGGGAAATTACCAATGCTGAGTGTTCCCAGCAAATGTTTGCTTCCTTCAAGAACCGATGAGCGTATGATAACTTCCAATTTGTTTTCTCCGATATTTATTTCATCTGTCACATCAAAAGTATGCTCTATCATCATATTTTCGGCATTACCTATGTGTTTCCCGTTAAGCCATATATCTGCTAGGCAGTCAATACCCCCAAAATAGAGCTGGTAGCGTTGTCCCTCTTTGAGTTTCTGCGCATTAAATGTCTTTGTATAGCACCATTGGTAGGCTTCCCATTTGCGCAATTCATTGATATTATTTCCTATCGAAGGATCTTTTATCAAGCTGGCAGCTAATAAATCTAATTCGACATTTCCGGGGACATGTGCCGGTATTTGTTTGAATGCGACTCCTCTCATTTCATTCGGAGAGGTAATGGGCTTTTCCGGTTGCTGCCAGTAAGATAACGTCCATTTCCCATTCAATGATAATGTCCCATCATCATTTGCATATATTGAATTTGCAAATGAAAGTAGCAGGATAATAAGTATAGATTTTAGTTGCTTCATCTTAATTGTTTTTACAAAATATGTTGTTACTCAATAAAACTCTAATGGCGCTTTTATCACTTGTTCTCAAATGTAAATTCGTGTGAGCCTGAGCCTATTTCTATTTTCTTTCCATAGACGTCCAATGTTGCTGTCGTGTTGACTGGAATGCGTACTTTTAGCACGACCGAATCGCCTTTTCGTTCCCATTTCGAAGAGATTAACCCCGCTGTCGAGTTGTATTCGGCCTCTACCCAATTGAGCTTTTTAATAAAATAGGGCTTTATGATAGTATGGCGAAAACCGGGGGCTTTCTCGTCATAATTGATACCCGCCAATATATTGTACATCCATGCGTTAATGTCTCCAAGGAATACGTGGTTGGTTGAAGCGTCTCTGAAAGATGGTGATAATATCCATGTTTCAACCGGAGTTGTATAGCCTTTTTTGATCCAATTGCTCCACGAGGGTGCTTCTTGTTGGGTTGCCATTTCATAGGCTTGGTCTGCATATCCGTATTTGGCAAGCATTCGCAACACGGTTTTACTTCCTAGTACACCAAAATCGAGATGGTTACCATTCGCCCTTATCATATTACTCAGGTTGTCGGCAACACGTTGTTCGTATTCTTTAGGAACGAGCCCCAAATACAGTGCGATTCCTTGAGATGCTTGCGAACCGTTGGCATATACCATTTTGCTTTTATCAAAATACTTTGTGTTGATCAAGTCTTTCAGCTCCTGAGCTTTTTTGTAGTAGCTTGCTCCATCTTTGCCCACTATCTTCATGAATTGCGACATATACAGGTTATCCAAGAAATAGTAACATGTTGTAGAGAAGTCCGTAGGGGTCTGGGTCTTATAGAATACCCAGTCTCCGATTCCATAAGTCACTGTTTTGTTGCTATCTTCCCGAGCATTTAGATAATTCAAATATTGTGTGCATGTCGGTATTATTTTCTCTATTCCCTTGGTATCACCGTAATAATGATAAAGAGCCATCGGTATTATAAAAATTGCAGAATCCCAGACCGGACCTATCCAATCGTCGTAACCCCATCCCGAACTTGGTATGATACCCGAAATTCTTCCTTCGGGTGTCTGATTGTCAATCATGTCATTTATCCATTTTTCGTAGAAGGTAATACCGTCATAATTCAGCAATCCCAAATCCACGGCGATGTGTGCATCTGCCGTCCAACCATTTTTCTCGCGTTGCGGGCAGTCGGTCGGTATGCTCATCAGGTTCGATAAATAAGATTGATTTACTGCTTTCCATATTTTGTTGAGCGTGTCATTGGAGCAACAGAACTTCCCTACAGATTTTACTGCCGTATGAATAAATTTAGCAACGATATCTTTCTTTTCTATCGTTATCGGCTTATCTGCTTTAATCTCTACGTAGCGGAATCCGTGATACGCAAAGTTGGGCTCTAGTACATTGTCCTTTCCATTCAAAATATAGGTGTCTGTCTGAAAGTCCAATCCCGGTTGCCGTTTATAGTAGATGTCTAAATTTCTCATCTCCAGCCTACCATTGTCTTTCAGTAGTTCACCATGCTGTATTGAAACTTTGGTACCTCGTTCTCCACAAATGGAAAGTGTGCAATAACCGGACATATTGGTGCCGAAATCAAAGACATAAACACTATCACCGAAAGCTTTCATCGATATTGGCTTTATGATATTGTCGACTTCGATTAATGGCATTATTTCCGAAACCAATAGGGGAGATGGGGACGATACTTTTATGGCTTTCTCTTCGAAAGAAGGTTCATCGTTCGATTTCTCCATTGACTCCAGGCGGGTATCATATGTATCACCGGCATAGATATTATTTTGTATGTATGGTCCCTCGTTTGTTTGCCATGTATCATCCGAATTTACCACCATTTTACTTCCGTCGCTATATTGTATATGCAATTCGCATATCATGCGAGCACGATTACGCCATCGGGCTTTTTCAAAATCCCATGTTCCCACAGGTGCTATCTCATTGTAAAAACCATTTCCTAGAGCTGCTGCCAATACATTTTTGCCAATCTTCAGGTCGTTGGTTATATCGTATACATCATACAGGTTTCTTTTGTCGTAGTGGGTATAGCCTGGATTTAAACTGGTCGATGAAATTTTCGTCCCATTTATAGACATCCGGTAATAGGCTGCTGCACTGATATACAATCGTGCTTTCTCTATTTTTTTTGTCGTTACAAATGATTTTTTAAGCAAAGGCGAAGCACCGCAATCCTTATCATTTCGGTCGGTTATCCATTGCCCCGTCCAATCAGTCTGATCCATTTTTGCCGTTTCAAAAGATGAAATCGGAGATTCAATTTTCACTTGTCCCGATTCATCCCATACCGTAAGTTGCCAATAATATTTAGTGTGGCTCTGCAATTTGTGTATGCCATCATATTGAGTCTGCGTTTTATCCGATTGAATAGTGTTGGAATTCCAAACGAAAGTATTACTATCCGAAAGGTTATTCAAATTCTTTCTATCTGTTGCGATCTTTAGTTGAAATTTCCCTTGAATAAAAGACTCTTTTCCGTCATAATTCCAAGTGAACCGTGGCGAGGGAGAATCTATGCAAATAGGATTCGTCAGGTATTCGCAGCGCATGTTCTTTATGACCGTCTTATTGCTGTCGCACGAACATAAAAGGAAGCATAATATGGAATACTTTATAATTTTCATGGTTCTTAAGGTAGTTAGTAGTTAGATATATTTCAGATATTGGTGTTTTTTTGCGCTAATTAATCGGTTAAGTTAATATGGAAAATAAATTAAGGAGTAGAGATTTCGCAATTCAATATAATTGTCTCTGCTTCCTCTTTTTCTTCCGGCTTATTTAAGTGATGATCAATACTCTTTAAAAGTACTTCGATCGAATCTTTTCCTATTTTGTCAATCGGCATTTGAGCTATCATCATTTTGGGAGCAAGAACCCGCATTGCCGAAACACTGTGTATGCATGCCAATTCATATCCGTCATTAATTTTGATGCCTTTTCCATAAAAGTAACGGAAAGCTTCGAGTGCTAAAATATGAGTTGTGAAAAAGAATCCATCAACATCGGGGATTCGTTCAAAAATACGATCTAAAGTTTTATTAATGTTTTTCTCGTAGTCTACGAAAGGCACCTCTCCATACAAATTGGCGTCTATCGGAATATTTTCTTCCAATAATGCTCTCGAATATCCTTCACGTCGCATATTCATAGTGCGCAGATGAGCGTTGGTGGTAATAATCGCAATCTTACGTGCACCGTTCTGAATCATTTTGTGTACCAATTTATAACTGCATTCCTCATTGTCGATGATCACGTAGCTCGTTTTCATCTCTGGGAAATATCGGTCGAATAGGACCAAAGGGAATGATTCATCAACCAGATTTTGTATTTCTATTTTAGATATTTTAGTAGGTGCAATAATCAAACCGTCCACTTGTTTCGCTTTGAACAGCCTAATCAAATTGTTTTCACGTTTAATTTCAGATTCAGAATTGCCGATCATCAGTGAATAGCCTCTCTCTTCGGCTTCTCTTTCAATGGAACAAGCTACTTTAGAATAAAAAGAGTCGGTTATATCTGGAATTATTAGGCCTATGGTACCGGAGATCCCAGTATTTAAACTTCTAGCTAATAAATTCGGTTGATAGTTGAGGCTTTTGGCATAACTAAACACCTTTTCCTGAGTGGCCAAGCTAATGCCTTTCTCATCACCTTTACCTGCAAGTACCCACGATACGGTTGTCTTTGACAATTTCAGGCTTTCTGCTATGTTCTTTAAAGATGTTTTCATTTATATCTTGTTTAAATGCCTTCTTTAACGGTTAAGTGTCGCAAATTTATAAATAATATTTCCATTTCATAGTAATTTTTGTATCTTTAACATTTAAATGTTTGTTGCTGCTGTTGTTCTTTGCTTGCTGAAGGCCTGGAAGAGGCTTTTCATAAATGTCGTTAGTCTTCATTTATCATTATTCTTTGAGTCTTGTTCTATTATCTGTTCAGAGGATTTTGTCTACCTGTCATGAATTGGTTGTTCTTTATAAACTGATATAATCTGTACGTGCGGCTCTTTTGTTTTGTAATGGGTGAACTACCATTTCTTTTTTTCGGTATTAGCATATACATGCGATTTCAATAGCTTCTTTTAATTGTTGCGGCGACATAAGCATGTGGCTTGCGACTTATGCCCGTGAGTCGCAAGTGTCGTATGTTAGTTTTTTCGGTGACGTCCTTAAGTTTTTTAGAAAACGTATGGACGTAAACAGTTTTAGGTCCTTATGTGGTTTTGGTACAGATAAAAAGTAATATCAAAACCTAGGATTCCAAAAAATGGTTGGCTCACCAGTGATAGTTGGGGAGCAAGCGACATGCGGAAATGCCGAATGTGACGACAATGGCGTTCGAGGAAGTATGTGAGGAACTTGAAAATATATTGCTGCTTACAGAAGTAAAAGTAAAAGTATTTGTCAGAAAGGAAGGACTTATCAAAAATATCGTAGCACACTCGCCTATCTACAAATCAGCCTGTAAACTACCTGTAAGTTGTCGTTTAGAATCGTTCTAAGCAGAGGTCCGCTGAAAATAAGGACTCTACAGTATACTCTAGGGCCGATTTTTGGACCTTG
Organism: uncultured Bacteroides sp.; assembly: GCA_963676865.2. Taxonomy (GTDB): domain Bacteria; phylum Bacteroidota; class Bacteroidia; order Bacteroidales; family Bacteroidaceae; genus JAAYUD01. The sequence continues at coordinate 2,217,795 of CAXXSS010000001.1, forward strand.
TTTCGCTGGCGTTGTATGCGGTGCATCGTTAACATGCTGTGGAATAGCGTATAATGGTGTCATACGGAGGTGGCAAAGGTTCTTTTGCTCGCTGTTTGATCAATACAATATTCTTCAGTTATTTTTATGATATACATGCTTCTGAAAAGCTTTTGGCAGGCTACAAAAAGAAATAAATTGACTAAAAAATGCTTGTTTTAATATTTAAAGTGCCTATATTTGCAGCACTTTAATAGCTAAAATACATGGAAAAATTTATTATTTCCTTTTGTTTATTCATTTTTGTATCGTTTTCGGCTTTTGCTCAAAATGCCAAATGGATAACGGCACCCGATGCCGGAGTAAATAATCCGAATACATGGATTGCTTTTCGAAAAGATATTAATGTGACAAGTATACCTCGGCTGGCAATGGCCCGTATTGCTGCCGACAGTAAATATTGGCTTTGGATTAACGGTCGGCTGGTCGTTTTTGAAGGCGGATTGAAGCGGGGACCCAGTCCTCAATCTTCTTATTATGACGAAGTCAATATAGCCTCTTTCTTAAAAAAGGGGACCAACAAGGTGGCTATTTTGCTTTGGTATTTTGGGAAAGATGGATTTTCTCATAAAAGTAGCGGTAAGGCAGGTATGTTTTTCGATCTGAATATGAAACACTTGCTTTTGCAAAGCAATTGCTCGTGGCTTTGCCGCATTCATCCCGCTTACAAGAATACGGAGGCTCCTTTCCCTAACTTCCGCTTGCCGGAATCCAATATCCGATATGATGCTAATATGAATATCGACGGTTGGCAGATGGCCGATTGTAAGTCGGCGCATCAGTTTGCATCGGCTGTAGAGATAGGAGCGTGGGGCGATACTCCCTGGGGTGAGATGGTGAAACGCCCTATTCCTTTGTGGAAAGATCATGGTATCAAAGAGGCGCAAATGAAGAGAATTTCGGGGGTAAAAGTCGATAGCGTGTTGGTCTCTTTGCCTTACAATATGCAAATGACTCCGATATTAGACCTGACAGATGAAGAGGGAAATGGTAAAGTGGCTATTTACACCGATCATACTTTTGCAGGCGGAGAAACAAATGTTCGGGCCGAATATATTGCCCGTAAAGGACATCAGGTTTATGAATCTCTAGGGTGGATGAATGGACAAACCATTATATTGGTTGTGCCCAAATCGGTGCGCATCAATACGGTGAAATATCGCGAAACGGGTTATGATACTTATCCCGAAGGTGCTTTCTCGTGTGATAACGATTTCTTCATGCGATTCTGGAAAAAAGGCCTGCGTACGCTTTACGTCAATATGCGTGATACTTATTTTGATTGTCCCGATCGCGAACGTGCTCAGTGGTGGGGCGACGAAGTCGTTCTTCAAGGTGAATGTTTTTACACCTATTCCACTTCGGCGCACGAATTGATGAAAAAAGGGATTAAAGAATTGTGTCATTGGCAGAAGCCTGATGGAAGTCTATTTGCACCGATTCCGGCAGGTAATTACAGCTCCGAACTCCCCGGGCAGATGCTAGCCGCTATCGGAAAGTATGGCTTTTGGAATTATTATATGAATACAGCCGACAGGGCTACAATAGAAGAAGCTTATCCACATGTGAAACGTTATCTGGATTTGTGGAAGACGGATGATACCGGATTGACGGCATTCCGCACTGGCGGTTGGACTTGGGGCGACTGGGGTGACCAGAAAGATATGCGTCTATTGTTTGCTGGATGGCATTATCTGGCACTCGAAGGAGCAGCCGGTATGGCTCATTTGTTGGGATACGAAGCCGATGCCGCTCATTTTGAAGCGACAATGGCACAGGTCAAAGAAGGTTACAATAAATGCTGGAACGGATATGCCTACCGCCATCCTCAGTATCAGGGCGAGACGGATGACCGTGTTCAGGCTTTGGCCGTTATCACCGGTATTGCGTCACCCGACAAATATGATAAAATACTTCAGGTATTTAAATCGCAATGGCATGCCAGTCCTTATATGGAGAAATATGTGATGGAAGCTTTGTTTCAGATGGGATATGGCGATTATGCTCTCGAACGTGCCCAGAAGCGTTACGGACCGATGGTGAACGATTCCCTTCATACCACTCTTTTTGAGGGGTGGGATATAACCAACAATGCATTCGGAGGTGGCACAACCAATCATGCCTGGAGTGGCGGTCCGCTCACAGTGATTGCTCAGTATCTTTGTGGCATTCGCCCGCTGGAAGCAGGATATAAGACTTTTGCTATCAATCCACAGTCGGCTACTTTCCATCAGGCGTCTATTACTGTGCCTACGGTGGCTGGAATGGTAGGCTCGAGTTGGACGATTTCCAACGGAACCGTCGATTGGACTATTTCGATTCCTAAGGCGACAAAAGCCTATGTTACACTGCCCGCAACAGACATGAGTCGTGTCACGGTAAATGGGAAGCCCATGAAGCAGGCTGTCACTGCTCAAACCGGAGGTAAGTCAGTGGTTCTATTTGGCGCCGGGAAATACCATATTATCTGCAAGACCAATTAGTAAGTGGCGGTGACAACATAAAAATGTTTATCCTGTAGATTATTTAAATAAAATATTTACTTTTGCATTTACGAAAAGTTCTTTCTTTGCGCCTTATGGGAAAAGAAGTAAATATAAATATACAGTTAACCGCTCAATTACAATGTTTTAAGGAATTGTTCCTTAAGCATTATAGTTCGCTTTGCGTCTATGCCTTGCGCTTTGTTGACGATTCTGATGCATGCAAAGATATAGTTCAAGATTGCTTTATAGGTCTATGGGAGAAGCGTGCTCAGCTGGACTTTTCCCGTTCTTTGAGACCTCTTTTATATAAAAGTGTTCACGACAGGGCTATAGATTATACTCGTCATGCATTTGCTCAGAATACGACGTTGGACGAAGCTGTGGCTTTGCATCCTTTGGATGTAGAGTGGGAAGCTATTTTGTCGGAGCAGATTATTGATGAACTCGATTGCAAACAGATTGTAGAAGAGGTCAATAAATGCCTTGACGAACTTACTCCTTATTGTGCCGGCATCTATCGGATGAGTCGTGAAGAAGGACTAAGCAATAAGGAAATTGCCGAACGGTTGAAAATCAGTGTTAAGGCTGTAGAAAAGCAAATGACGAAGGTCTTGTCGGCTATTCGAACACATTTGATGAATACCGGTTATCTTACTTTTATTTTCTATGCGTTGCTGTTTTTGCCGCGCAAATGAAGATTTTTATCTCGTTATCATAAAAAAAAATGTAATTTCGGGTAGGGTAGTTTCTTCCTGATTCGGGTTATGAATATGAAACTCCAAGAAGAGCACATCAAGTCTTTATTAATCCGCTTCTTTAGTGGCAAGGCCGATTCGTCCGAGAAGGATGATTTATTGGCATGGCTACGTCAGTCTAAAGAAAACGTAGACTACAGCATATCGTTTTATAAAAAATGGTCGGAAGATAAAATCTTTGAAAATCATTTCGGTAAAGAAGAGGGATGGCGAAAGTTTGTAACCATCATCAGTCGTCCTGTCAAACGTCGTATGTTTATACGTCGTGCCGTTTATGGCGTGGCTGCCGCTGTTGTGCTACTGATGGGCCTTTATGGCTATCTCCGGTTGTTGCCATCTTCTCATCCCGATATCATGAAGTTTGCTCAGACTTTTTCCGGTTTGGCCGATATGCACTCATCTACAGTGAAATTGGTTCTTTCGTCCGACAGTATGCTCACTTTCAATACAAAAGCCGCCAATATACAGTACAAATCCGGTCGGATTATCTGTAATAGCAATCAGACCGTTACTGATGATGCTGCCGCTGCGTTCAATCAATTGATCGTTCCGTTCGGACATTCGTCTAATTTGACCTTATCCGATGGAACACGAATTTGGCTCAATGCCGGTACTCGTTTGATATATCCTGTCTCTTTCAAAGAAAAAACGCGTGAAATATATGTAGAAGGCGAGATCTATTTGGAGGTGGCACACGATGTAGATCATCCGTTTATTGTAAAAACTTCTCAGAATATGGATATCCGGGTATTAGGTACTCATTTCGATGTGAAGGCCTATCGGGGTGCGCCACTTCAACGTGTTGTGTTGGTGTCGGGGGCCGTACAAGTTTCCCAAAACAATGCGTTGGCCAAACTTCTTCCCAACGAAATGTATGAAGCACGCAATGGTGGCAACGCTGTAGTCAAGCAAGTAGATCCTTCTTATTATATCTCATGGACCAAAGGACTGTATTTGACAAATGATGAAAGATTGGGCGATATCTTTTCTGATCTGATGAAGTATTATGGCGTTGATATGAAATATGATTCGTCGGTAGCTTCCTTGAAATGCTCAGGAAAATTGGATTTGAAAGATGATTTTGAAAATGTGATGAAAGCGATTTCTGAAACAGCGCCGATTGTTTACAGTCGGAGCAATAATAAATACTATGTTCACCTTAAATGATAAATGCTTATGATAAGATTCGGATAAGAGAGAGAAAAATAAAAATCGGAAAGTAGGGCGAGTACTTTCCGATATAATTTTAAAACAAAACTGTAAAGAGATACAAGTATTAATCTTAAAATCATTACAAAGATATGATTGTTAATCTAAAGAACGACTTAATTAATACTAAAAGATTAAGTCTAAATGTTATGAAATTATCATTCCTTTTCCTTTTTATAGGGATAAACTTGTGCTTTTCTGCTGAAAGTCATTCGCAGCGAACAAATTTTAACTTTACACTGCGTAATGTGACGGTGAGGCAAGTCCTCAATACCGTCGAGAAAAATAGCGACTATGTATTTTTCTATTATAATAATGTCGTTAACCTGAACCGTAGGGTTTCGGTCAGTGCAAGTGGCAAGAATATTCATGAACTTCTCGATGAACTCTTTGCCGAGACGAACAATGGTTATACCATTAATGGGCGTCAAATTTCTATTTATGCAAAGCCCGAAGTCGCCAGATTGCCTGCTGTAGCACCGCCGGTGAAGGTGATTAAAATAGGCGGTACGGTGTACGATGAAACTAAGAATCCGATGCCGGGGGTCAGTATTCGCATTGCAGGAAAGGAGGCCACGTCAGGTACAATAACTGATGTGACCGGACATTTTATTTTGAATGTTCCAAACAAGAAGTCTATCATCGAAATTTCTAGTGTCGGTTATAAGACACAACGTCTGGTGGTTGGCGGCGAAACTAATTTCATTATACAGCTAGAAGAGGATGTTGCCGCTCTGAACGAGGTCGTCGTTACCGGATATGGCACGCAAAAGAAACTCTCTGTTGTTGGAGCTATTGATAATTTGGAACCCGGACATTTGCAAATAGGGTCGACGCGGTCTCTATCCAATAATCTGGCGGGGCAAATTGCCGGTGTCATTGCTGTGACCCGTTCAGGTGAGCCCGGTTATGACAGTTCGAATTTTTGGATTCGTGGTATCTCGACTTTCTCAGGAACAAACACTCCTTTGGTGCTAGTTGATGGAATTGAACGCGACTTGAACAACATCGATCCTGCCGAGATAGAGTCTTTCTCTGTATTGAAAGATGCATCTGCCAGTGCCATGTATGGTGTTCGTGGTGCTAATGGTGTGATTGTAATCAATACGAAGCGCGGACATATAGGTGCTCCTTCGATAGATGTGCGTGTAGAGCATGCGATCGAAGAACCTACCAAATTGCCAAAATTTATCGGTGGAGCCGATTATATGCAACTCCTAAACGAATTGAAAGAAAATAAGTCTCAATTGCCTTACTCGCAAGAGCAAATAGACAAGACCCGTTATCATTATGATTTGGATTTGTATCCTGATGAAAATTGGTTGAACGATATCACAAAGAATTATGCGTATTCTACAAGAGCAAATGTTACTGTCAGCGGCGGTTCTAACTTTCTGCGCTATTCGTTGGTCACTTCCTGGTTTAATGAGCATGGTATTGTCGAAACCGACAGAAACTTGCCTTACAATACGGGCATTAAATTGGATCGTTTCAATATGCGTGCCAATGTCGACTTGGATATTACAAAAAACACGACGCTGCGCCTCAATATAGGCGGGTATATGCAGAATCGTCATGGGCCTAAGTGTGGTATTGACGATTTGTTCTCTCAAGCTTTCACCACAAGCCCTATCGCTTATCCTGCACGCTATTCGGATGGTACGATACCGATTATCGCCAATCGGGTAAATCCTTGGGCTACTGCTACACAATCGGGCTATCAGGTGGATATCAATACACAACTTCAGTCGTTGATGTCTATAGAGCAAAATTTGAACATGGTTACTCCCGGATTGAAAGCCAAGTTTACTTTCTCGTTCGATTCTTATAACTATAGTGGACGTTATAGGAATTTCAGTCCGACCTATTATAATATTGCTACCGGTCGTGATGACGAAGGCAATTTGATAAAAACAGTATTGAGTTATGGTAGCAATGCCTTGGGATTCGGCACTTCGTCGGGATATGGAACGAAGGATATGTATATGGAAGGTACATTGACATATACTCGGACATTTGGCAAACACGATGTTGATGCTTTATTCCTTTATAACCAGCAAAGTTATGATCAAGGCACTGTGCAGCCATATCGTAAGCAAGGCTTTGCAGGCCGTTTGTCTTATGTATACGACAGTCGTTATATAGGAGAATTCAATTTTGGTTACAACGGTTCTGAAAATTTCGCTAAAGGTCACCGATTTGGCTTTTTCCCTTCTTTTGCATTAGGTTGGATGGTTTCGGAAGAATCTTTTATGGCTAAAATGAAAGATACGGTCAATAAGCTGAAGGTAAGAGGATCTTTCGGTAAAGTGGGCAACGACAATATCGGCGGACGCCGTTTTGCTTACATCACAACGGTTTATACCGGTCAAGGTAATTATACGTGGGGCGATAATGGAGAAACATATCGCTCAGGCATTACGGAAGGGGATATTGGTGTAGCCAATTTAACATGGGAAACTGCTTGGAAAGGTGATCTGGGTTTAGAGCTGGGGCTTTGGAATGCGTTCGAATTGCAATTCGATTGGTTTAAAGAAAAACGTTCTAATATTTTTATGCAACGTAGTACTATTCCAACTCAGGCCGGATATATAACTACTCCATGGGCTAACTATGGGAAAGTGACCAATCAAGGTTTCGATGCTTCATTGAACTATAATAAGAAGATTGGTAAAAATTGGACGCTCGGTTTCCGTTCTACATTCTCTTATGCGAAGAACAAGATAAATGAAATCGATGAAGCTGCCGGAAAAAGCAAATACCGCTGTCAAACGGGGCGTTCGATGAATACTCTTTGGGGACTTCAGGCTGAACGTTTGTTTACGAAAAACGATTTTGATGCCGATGGTAATTTGAAGTTTGGCATTCCAAATCAAGAGACGGGCGTGTCGACCGGTAAACTTCGCCCCGGTGATATCAAGTACAAAGATATGGATGGTGACGGCATCATCACTGATGCAGACGAAGGTTATATCGGTGGCACTGTGGATCCACGTATCGTCTATGGCTTTGGATGTAATATTATGTTCCGTCATTTTGATTTTAATATCTTTTTCCAGGGCGTAGCCGATACTCATCGTGTTGTCGGTGGATCGACCTATTTTATTCCGGGTAGCGGACAAGGATTGTTGGGTAATATCTACTCCAATTACAATGACCGTTGGACAGAAAATAATCCGTCTCAAAATGCTTTTTGGCCTCGATTGTCGGAGTCGCCCAATCAACAAAACTATAGGACTTCTACCTGGTGGAAAAAGGATATGAGCTTTTTGCGTTGCCGTACCATCGAATTCGGCTATACTATGCCTAAAGCTTTGACTGACAAAATCAATGCAAAGAATATTCGCTTCTATCTAAGTGGAAATAATTTGTTTTGCCTTTCAAAGTTCAAACTTTGGGATCCGGAACTTAATTCGGGTGATGGATTGAAATATCCACAAATGCGGTCGCTAATGTTAGGTGTTGATGTTAATTTTTAAATGATAAGAAAATGAAAACATTTAAGAAAATAAATATACTCTTTGCCCTATTGTTTGGAGCTTGTTCTTTTTCATCTTGCGATTATCTGGACAAAGAACCCGATACAGAGTTGAATATGGATATGGTTTATTCTAACAAAACTTATGTGGAAGATGCCTTGGCTTATGTATATAGTGGGTTGCCCAATCCTTCCGAAGGGTGGATGAATGACATCGGTTGGGAAATATTCGGTGACGATTTGACTCCCTCTAAGAGATGGCAACAATGGGATTGGCCTAATATTACCAAAGTCTTTGGCAGTTGGACACCCAATACGGGATGGAATGGTAATTTCTGGGCCGACTATCCTCGCAAGATACGCGAATCGTATTTGTTCAGGAAAAATGCAAAAGCCCTACCTAGTGAAGATTTGCCACAGTCTGAAATTGATAATATGAAAAACGAATGCCGCTTTTTGGGTGCATATTATTGGTGGAATTTAGCAAAGACTTATGGTCCCATACCCTTTAAACCTGATTATATTGCTCCTTCCAATTTTAATTTGGCCGAACTGCAAATAGGTCGGGTGCCATTCGATTCGATTGTAGACTATTGTGATAGAGAGATGTTGTCTATATCCAAACTATTGCCGACTACTTATACTGCACCCGAGAAATACGGTCGTGTCACTTCTATTATGTGTTTAGCCGAACGGGCACGGATGCTGCTCTTTGCTGCCAGTCCGCTTTGCAACGGTAACGAATGGTATAAGAATTATGTAAATAAAGATGGAACTCATTTATTCAGTACTTCTTACGATCAGAATAAATGGGTGAAAGCGGCAGATGCTTGTAAATTATTAATTGATCAGGCCGAGGCAGCCGGTTATAAATTGTTTGTCGAATATAATAATGATGGTACGGTAGATGCTTTTAAATCTTGCGAAGACATGTTCTTTACCAAGTGGACTGCCGGAAATAAAGAAATTTTATTCCCTTATACTAGTACGAACAGTGCCTATAATAATTATCAATTCTATACGAATAAAACCATTACATTAGAGTTTGGCGGTGGTGGTGGACTTGGTGTTTATCAAGGATTGGTTGATGCTTTCTTTACAAAAAACGGTCTCCCTATCTCAGATACAAATAGTGGGTATGTGGAAGATGGATTTTCTAATGCTGTAGAATCTCGTACAACTAAATGGAATGAAGGAACAGGGACACTGGGAGAAATAACGGCAAAGGGAACTTATAACATGTATTGTAATCGTGAACCCCGTTTCTATACGGCGGTTAGCTATAATGGTTCTTGGTATGCATTGGCACAAAGGCCGTATGATTTTTTTAAGAATCATAAAGATAACGGTTATACTCATGATGCACCTCAGAATGGCTATTTGGTTCGTAAAAAAGTTTATCCTTATGATAATCCTAAAACGGGAAGCTGGCTCTCGAACCGTCCGTTGTGGTTGTATCGTCTGGGAGGTGCCTATCTGGATTACGCCGAAGCTGAAAATGAGGCGTACGACAATATTGCCGCCCGTCAGGAGACACTGAAGTATGTGAATAAAATTCGTATCCGTGCAGGTGTTCGTCAGTATACGACTGATGTTGTAGACGCTACCGATGCTAATTATATTCATGTAGATGATAATCAGGAAGCGGTTCGGAAAATAGTTCGAATGGAACGCCGTGTGGAATTATGCTGTGAAGGTTTGCGGTGGGATGATATCCGCCGTTGGAAAGATGCCGAAAATCTTCCCGAAGTCACAGGCAATGATTACGGTATGAATTTTTCTGGTACTAACTCCGCAGAGTTTTACGTTCGTACTGCTTATCAAACCCGTGTTTGGAAAAGAGCTTATTATTGGTTTCCTATCTATATAGACGAGATGGAAAAGAATCCTAATTTAGTTCAGTCTCCGTATTGGAATTAACCCGTAACCGTTTAATTTGAGAAGTTATGAAAATGAATATTAAGAAACAATTATATTTGCTTTTGTCATTGATTGCTTTCCTGTCTAGTTGCAATTCAGATCCTGAATTATACACGTTGACGACTCCAAGCGATCGAATGCAAGTGAAAGCTTCGGCTGATAGTCTGGTGCTTCAGAAAGCTTTTCAGGGCCAAGAGGCCATTAAGTTTACGTGGAATGATGCGACCAATCGTGGCGCTGATACGCAATTGACCTATTATTTTAGAATCTATATGTCTGATGTGAAGACGAATGTCAGTGAATTGGTGAAGATACCCGATGGACAACGTACTGTTAGCTATACTCATCGTCAGATTAACGACTTGCTTTCTTCGTGGAATATTACTCCGGGGGATAAAATAAACTTGGTTGGTGAAGTCATAGCCAAAGTTACTGCATCAAAACAATATATGAAGCCCGAGACTTCTAAAACAGAGTTTAAAACAATAGGATATGATCCTGCTGATATTATGTATATGATGGCAAAGACTTCTTCGGGACAGAATCTGACTATTACGATGGAGACTACCAATGAAGATGGTGTGTATCATTGGGCTGGAGTGATTAATTCGGGAGAGTTTTGGTTCTCATCGGATAAAAACAACGGTTTTCCGGCTTATGTCAAGGGCACCGATGATAATAGCCTCGTTTATTCGGAGACCGGCGCAGGAAGCCATTTTTCCTTATCGAATAAATCCATTGTGGATGTAACGATCGATTTAAATAAAATGACTATTACACTGCTGCAAACTCCTATTATGTACATGGTGAGCTCAAATGCAGGTGCCGAGAGTGCTACCGAAATGCCTAATATTGATGTTAGGAACGGTTATTATCACTGGAGCGGAACGTTGCAGGCCGGTACGGAAATCAGATTTGCTTCTGATGCGGTTCAAACGTGGCCGGCTTATGTGCCCGATCCTAATGATCCATCCAAACTTGTTGCAGGTCAATCTGGAGCTGCTATGCTGAAGGTGGCACAAACAGCTAAATATGAAGTGGTCATCTCTTTGGTGGATAAAAAACTTATTTGTACCAGTGTTTATAGTCTCCCCTACAATGGAATGTGGGCTGCCGGTAGTGCAGTGCCAGCGGGATGGGATAATGGACGTAACAGCTGTGCATTTGCCCAAACAGATATAAAGAATCATCCTGAAATTTGGACGCTCACAACAGCAATTACGGCTAGTAATGAGTTTAAGATCATTACTGTACCCAGTCAATGGAATTATGAAATAATGCCTGTTTTAGGGGGAGCAAATCCCATTAATTCGTGGGTGGATTGTGGCGTTCGAGGTGTAAATGTCTCGAGTGATAATAAATTCATTCCACAATCAAGTGGCACTTGGACTATCAAAATGGATTTGCACAATATGAAACTCATGATGGTGCAAGAATAATTAATGCTTTTACTAATTTACTATTGAAACAATGAAAAACTTAAATTTGAATATAAAGTCTACATTTCTGCTTGTATTGCTTGGCAGCTTGGTATGCTGTTCCAGTTCGAAAGACGATGGCGCACCTGTATTCGGTGGTGTTATATCAGCCACTTATACTAATCCGATATATAAATCGGATGCTCCCGACCCTACTCTTATAAGGGGCAGGGACGGTTACTTTTATGCTTATACGACCGGTTCTGTGATTCATAAATCTCAAGATTTAGTGAATTGGACTGACGAAGGTGGAGCTTTTGATAACTCTGTTTTTCCTTCTTTTCTGGCAGGTGGATCGCTCTGGGCACCGGATGTACAATATGTTAATGGCAAATATGTGATGTACTATGTGCTGTCTAAATGGGGCGAAATATACCAGAATGGAATAGGGGTAGCTACAGCATTGAAACCCGGTGGCCCTTTTACCGATCTCGGTAGTATTCTGATTAGTAAGGATTGTGGCGTTTTGAACAGTATTGATCCTTGCTATTATGAAGAAAATGGGCATAAATATTTGTTTTGGGGTAGCTTTCAAGGTATCTATTATATAGAACTCACTGCAAATGGATTGAAAGTGAAGAGCGGAAGTACGCCAGTGAAAGTTGCCGGCACAGCTTTTGAAGGAACAATGATTTATAAGCGTAATAATTACTATTATCTGTTTGCATCTATAGGCTCTTGTTGCGATGGCTTGAAATCTACCTATACAACTGTTGTAGGTCGGTCTGAATCGTTGTTTGGACCCTATGTCAACAAAAATGGAGATGCTATGCTGAACAATGCTTATACTAAAGTAATTGAAGCAAATGACACCTTCAAAGGAACAGGCCATAATTCTGAAATCATTACTGATGATAAAGGAGAAACCTGGTTTCTGTATCATGCCTATAGAGTTGTTGATGAAAAAGCGGGACGGTGTATGTTACTTGATAAGATTAGTTGGGTCGACGATTGGCCAGTAGTGAATGATGGAACTCCTACCACGACTAAGCAGCAAGGCCCTTACTTTAAGAACTGATCGTATTGATAATTAATTTTATATAAGAAAAAATGAAAAATTCCATTCTTACTATTATATTAATTCTCGTTGTTGTCTGTGCATTTGATGCTTGCGATAATAATGGAGTAGGTCAACCGCTGGCTACTCATTTGAAAGTGGAGTCGAGCGAATATAATATAAATATAGGTGCCGTCGGTGTCGATACCACTGTAACTACTGTGCGTTGGATAGATATGTCTTCTTCTTATGAACTAAAACTTTCGAACAGCAAAAATGGTAATCAGATAATATTGTCTGATAAAAGCAAAGCTGCCGAAAACAATATTAGGGTGCTAACGTTCAGTGATTCGCAGTTTTTGGATTATATTAACCAGATGGCACTGTCTACCAATGACGCTGATACATTGAGTCTAAAAATAATAGGTACTCGGTCGGATGGTGTGGTCGACTCGGTATCTACGGTCATTAATGTCTCATTTTTGAAATAGCTTTTATAGGTAAATAGATCGTTTAATGTCGGTATCCTTTACAGATGATGAGTTTGTAAAGGATACTTCTTAAAGAGCTTATAGATGATGATTGAATAGATAGCCGGAATATAGTCGTTGCTTTTCTGCTAAATAGTGAACAGCCTCTGGTGATATTGTTTAAAAGAGAGAGAATTGTTTGCGTGTTAACTTATAGGATGAAGTAGGAAAAAGTATTAGAAAGTTAGATGCGAATGCCGATTGATATTAAATTAATCTAATTTATTAATAAATGTTAGTAATTTGTTCTTTTGCTGATTATCTTTGTTATCTAACTGGAACTGTCGTACCTGAGAGAGAAATATGTACAGTATATAGATGAAAAACATTCTTAGAAAATCATGAAAAATAGATCAATGTCGTTTGTCAAGAGATTTTTAATTGTTGGTATTCTGTTGTTTGCCTCGAGTGTTATAATGTCTACTAATATTGTTCATCTTACCACGGAGTTTATGAAAAATCCGATGGGTATTGATGTGTCGCATCCACGATTTGCCTGGCAGATGCAATCTGATAAATATGGTGTTGCCCAAACGGCTTATCGGGTCGTTGTCTCGTCTTCGCGTTCAGAGCTTGATAATGGTGCGTATACTTTCGATACGGGAAAGGTGAAATCTTCTTCTTCTATATGTGTTGTTTACAGCGGCGATGCTCTTCGCCCATCGACTCGCTATTATTGGAAAGTCACAGTATGGGATGAGAAAGGCAATGTTCTGCAATCGGAGCCGGATTGGTTTGAAACCGGTCTACTGGATGCCGATTGGCATGATGCCAGATGGATTGGGTCTTCTCAGTATCTGTTGTCCAAATATCGAGCTTCTTTTGTGATAGATTATCATTTTCAGTTAGAAAAGAAAAGCAATAAGGCGGTCTTTGTGTTTGGGGCGAAAACGTTATCTAATTATTTAGCTCTCAGTATTGATTTGAACAATGGTGCCCGCTTGAATTTGGGGCATGTATATGGAACGTCTGTAGTGACGGATTATGAAGAAGATATTTCGTCTCTGATTCCTGAAAATAAAAAAATGGCAACTCATCACGTGCGCTTATCGGTAATGGGCGGCGATAATTACGATATCGGTGTGACAATAGATGGACAGCGAGTGAAGTGCTCTAAAGCGAATAAAGACAATATCTATAATTTTATGGTTAAGGGTATTACACCTGCAGAATCAAATTCGAATTGCCGTCTCTATCAGATAGGTTATATTCAACCCAAAGGTGAGAACGTGGTTTACTCTAACATTGAAGTCGGCGAACCGTTTTACAAACAAACTCTTTATGCCGATACGGAAGCTCATCACGTAGTAGGTGATGGTGAAGTTCATTTGTGGCAACCTGGTTCTGATGTGTCCGCTCCTATGCTGCGGCGTTCTTTTTCCATTTCTAAAGTCATTAAACAAGCACGCTTGTATGCCACCTCGAAAGGTGTTTATCAATTTTATATCAATGATAAAATAGTAGGTGATGGATATTATAACCCGGGTTGGACCGATTATCGTTTTCGTATGATGTATAATACTTACGATGTCACTTCTTTATTGTGTCAAGGTAGTAATGGGCTGGGTGTGGTTCTCGGTGCAGGATGGTACAGTGATGTGATTGGTTGGACGGGCTTAGGCTGGCAAGATCAATATGGACTCCGTCAGTCGGCAATGGCACTGCTGAAGATTGATTATGAAGATGGAACAACCGAATATGTGATGACCGATGGTCATTGGAAATGTTATGATAAAGGACCGATTGAGGCTAACAGTCTCTATAACGGCGAAGATTATAATGCACAGAAAGAAATCTCCGGATGGTCGGATGGACGCTTCGATGATTCTGGTTGGAAAACTGTACGTGTCGAGAATCTTTCTTCGGGTGAACCGAAATTGCAAGCCTATGTTGGTGACATGATTCAGAATAATGTTACGCTTCGGCCAATGTCGGTCAAGAAAGTGGGTAACGCTTATATCTATGATTTTGGTCAGAATATGGTGGGAGTGCCCCGCCTATTGAATATGAAAGGGAAGGTAGGACAACAAATCACCATACATTATGCCGAAATGCTTTATCCGGAAGTGATACCCGATAGTCCGGTAGAGCCCTATACCATTGATATGTATAAAGAGCGGAAGGGGCAGATGTATCTGGATAATTATCGTTCGGCATTGTCTACCGATCATTATATCTTTAGCGGAGATGCGAATGGCGAAACTTATCAGCCACTTTTTACTTCGCATGGATTTCGTTATTTGTCTATTGAAGGACTAGAGGAGGCTTTGCCTTTGACGTCTGTTGAAGGCATTGTTTTGGAATCGATAGGTAAACAAGGAAGTGATTATGAAACATCAAATGCCGAGATCAATCGGTTGTTTCAAAATATTGTTTGGGGACAAAGAGGTAATTTCTTGTCCGTTCCCACTGATTGCCCTCAGCGTGATGAACGTTTGGGATGGATGGGCGATGCGCAAGTCTTTGCCCGTTCGGCTACTTACAATATGAATACCGATCCTTTTTATACCCGTTGGTTATATACACTCCGTGATGATCAAGGGATGAATGGCAGTTATGGTGATTATTATCCATGTTTGGGAACTTCTCCCAATGGATTTGATATAAACTCGGCCAAAGGAGGATCTGGGGCGTGGGCAGATGCCGGCATTATTATCCCCTGGCAAGTATATCAGCAATATGGTGATGTAGGTCTCGTACAACAACACTACGAGTCAATGTGCCGATATATGGATTTTTTGGAGAGAAAAGCCGATCGTTATATTTTGCCTGAAGGTGGATATGCCGATTGGGTGGCTCCGGTGTTTACAAACAGCTCGCTTATAAATACGGCCTACTATGCTTATGATGCCCGAATGATGCAACAGATGGCTGAGGCTCTAGGTAAGATAGATGATGCGGCGCGTTACGGCCGATTATTTGACCGCATTAAGATGTCTTTCAATAAGACATTTATCGATAAAGAGGGATATACTGTTAGCCAAACCGATAAAGGGGTAGAGAAAATGAATACGCAGACCTCGTACGTATTGCCTTTACAGTTTGGATTGATTGATGATAGTATCAAATCGAAGGTGGTACAGCACTTGGCCGATGCGGTAGAATCTAACGGGAACAAGTTGACAACGGGATTTCTGGGAACTCCTTATATTTGTCTCGTATTGTCTGATAATGGGCGTTCGGATGTTGCATATAAATTGTTTTTGCAGACCGAATATCCATCTTGGCTATTTCCTGTTCGTCAAGGCGCTACTACGATGTGGGAACGCTGGAACTCTTATACCGTGAAGAACGGTTTCGGTCCGGTCGGTATGAATTCGTTCAATCATTACGCTTATGGTGCCATTGAAGAGTGGATGATGTCTCATAATTTGGGTATTCAACGGGATGAAAAGAATCCGGGATATAAACATATAATTCTTCAACCCGAAATAGTTGGAGAACTTGATTACGTGAAAGGCGGTTTTGAATCAATGCTGGGCTATATAGGTAGTCGCTGGGAAAAGAAAAAGAATGGTTATACTTACAGAGTAACCGTTCCTTGCAATACCACAGCCTCCTTGTCTTTACCTGCTACTAAAGCGTCTGACTTGAAATTATTGAAAGGTAAAGAAGGAACTTCTTCTGTATCATATAAAAACGGTAAGGTGCAATATGAATTGAAGTCGGGAACTTACGAATTCGTTTGTACTTCTCCAGCCAATTGAAAAGATTGACAGTGAAATTTGATCATTATTATAAATAACTTAAATGAAAGAAAATATCATGTACGGAAATCGAATGAAAGGGATAGTGTGTCTATTGTGTCTGTGGGTGGCGAGTCTCAATTTGTTTGCTCAGCAGAAGACACTGCCAAATGTAGCTTATCAAGATAGTAAAGTACGAATTACAATGATTACGGAGGGGGTAGCACGCCTGGAGTATGTGCCCGATGGTAAATTCGTAGATGATAATTCGTTTGTTGCAGTCAACCGCAATTATCCTAAAGTAGACTATCAATTGAAGAATAGCGGTAAAACGGTCGAGATTTGTACGTCCAAAATGATTTTGAAATATAAAAAGAATACAGGCAAATTTACAGCTGATAATCTATCGATCACTTCTGTAAAGGGAAAAAGTGTTGTGCCATTTGCCTGGAAGCCTGGATTGGCAGATAACGGTAATCTGAAAGGAACTTATCGCACGCTGGACGGATATAAAGGTAATCTGCATTTGGGAGATAACAAGCCGATGCCTATTGAAGATGGTTTGCTTTCTACCAATGGATGGAAACTGATTGATGATTCGAAGAATTATTTGTTTGATCACAGCGACTGGCCTTGGGTGATGGAACGTCCGGAGAAGGGACAAACGCAAGACTGGTATTTTATGGCTTACGGTCATAATTACAAATCTGCTTTAAAAGATTTCACTCTTTTCTCGGGCAAGGTACCATTGCCTCCCCGTTATGCTTTCGGTTACTGGTGGTCACGCTACTGGAGCTATTCGGATGATGAAATTCGAAACTTGGTAAACAACTTTCATGCTTATGATATTCCTTTGGATGTACTTGTTGTTGATATGGACTGGCATTATACCGAATCCGGTAAAGGAGGGTGGACCGGTTATACATGGAATCGGCGCTTATTCCCCGATCCCGATGGCTTTTTGAAATATCTCAAGAACAATAATTTACAGATAACGTTGAATTTGCACCCTGCCGATGGTGTTGCTTCTTACGAAACTCATTTCCCTGAGATGGCTCAATGGATGGGCACAGACACCACTAGTACAAAAGTGATTCCTTGGGAAGCATCGAATAAGAAATTTATGACAGGGTGGTTTAATACTCAACTTCGTCCGATGGAAAAAGCCGGAGTCGATTTCTGGTGGCTTGATTGGCAACAATGGCCCAACGATAAGAAGTTTACTGATCTGAGTAATACATGGTGGCTGAATTATACTGTTTTCACTGATATGCAACGCAATCGTGATACTCGTCCCATGCTTTATCACCGTTGGGGAGGACTGGGTAACCATCGTTATCAGATAGGTTTCTCGGGAGATTCTTTTATCTCATGGGAGAGTCTTGATTATCAACCTTATTATAACATGACGGCTTCGAATGTGCTTTATGGCTATTGGAGTCATGATATAGGTGGGCATATGGGAGTTGATAATATTAATCCTGAGCTGTATGTTCGTTGGTTCCAGTTTGGAGCCTTGAGCCCTATCCTTCGTACTCATTCGACAAAAAGTGCGGGACTGAACAAGGAACCTTGGGCTTTTGCTCAGCAATATATGGAGATTATTCGCAATACGGTACAGAAACGCTATGAAATGGCTCCCTATATCTATGCGATGGCTCGTAAGGATTATGATGATGCTCTCTCTCTTTGTCGCCCCATGTATTATGATTATCCCGAAAACAAAGAAGCCTATGCCAATCGTAACGAATATATGTTTGGTGACGATGTATTGGTTTATCCGATTACTGCTCCGATGAAGAATGGTAAGTCTACTTTGAATGTATGGCTTCCTGTCGGTAACGATTGGTATGAATGGCAGACCGGAACATTATTGAAAGGTGGACAGACAATAGAGCGTACTTTCCGTTTGGACGAGTATCCTATTTATGTAAAAGCCGGCTCAGTTTTGCCATTCTACAATAAGGAAGTAAAGAACTTGAGAAGTAATGATGAAACGATCGAAGTAACGGTATTCCCCGGAATGAAGGGTAGCTTCGAAATGTATGAAGACAATGGAAATGATAAAGATTACGCTACTCAATATGCAACGACAAAACTGACGTCCGAGAAGATCGGTAATGTTTTGACTGTTAATATTGGTGCTCGTAAGGGTAGTTATCCTGATATGCCTTCTAACCGCAATTTTAAGGTCAAAGTATTGGCTTCGGCGGTACCGGAAATAGTAACGGTGGATGGAATGGAAGTAAAGCCTGTATATGACGGTAATGAATTGACGCTTTCGATCGACATTCCTCAAACGGATTGTAATCTAGCCAAAGTGATTAAGGTTACTTATCCTTCCGGAGCCCTTGATGTTACAGATGGATTGCTAGGACAGATGCATCATGTACGGAGTGCTGTTCTGAATTTGAAGCGCCAGGATGCCGGAATTGTTCTTAATGAGGGCATCGGTTCTATGGAATCTACCGGTATTGCTATCAGTTATTATCCGAATGAGTTTGAAAAGCGTATTGAAACATTCCGTAAGAACTTTGCCAACATGGAAGAACTCTTGAAAGAGCAAAAGACTGATGAGCAAAGGACTTCTGATTTCTTGAATATAGCAAAATAGAGCAGTCATTAAGGTGACTCTTTAGATTTACAATATATATGGTGAAATGAATAGACAAGTAATTAATAAAATAGGTGTTGCTTTGTTCGCTGTGCTACTTTGTCCCTGTGCCTTAATGGCGCAGGGCAATGAATGGCAGGACCCTGAGGTAAACTTCGTGAATCGTTTGCCTATGCACGCATCTTTTTTCTCTTATGAAACAGAAAATGCCGCTTTGTTGAATAATAAAACAACATCGTCTAATTATCTTTCGATCGGCGGGCTGTGGAAGTTTAATTGGGTGCTGAATGCGAACGAACGTCCAACAGACTTTTATAAATTGAATTTTGATGATAGTAGTTGGAAAACAATACCGGTACCGGGTATCTGGGAAGTCAATGGATATGGTGACCCTCTGTATGTAAATATCGGTTATCCTTGGCGTGAACATTTTGAAAACACTCCTCCAACGGTTCCTGACGAACATAATCATGTAGGTTCCTATCGTCGGGTTATTAATATACCGGCCGGATGGAATCAAAAACAGGTCGTTATTCATTTCGGCTCTGTTACGTCGAATGTTTATCTTTGGGTGAATGGAAGGTATGTGGGATATAGTGAGGATAGCAAATTGGAGGCGGAGTTCGATATTACCAACTATTTGAAACCGGGAGATAACTTAATTGCTTTTCAAGTATTTCGTTGGTGTGACGGAACTTATCTTGAGGGGCAAGATTTCTGGCGCCTCTCGGGAGTTGCACGCGAATGTTATCTCTACGCCCGCAGCCCGAAGCATATAGACGATGTTCGTGTTATCCCCGATTTGGATGCCAATTATGAGAATGGTTCTTTGGCAGTAAATGTGAAGGCTGCTATTTCGTCGAAAGTCACTCTTAAATTATTTGATGCAAACGACCAATTAGTAGAGACGGCTCAAACAACGACGAATAAGTTGGAAACACTCAATATAGTCAAACCTAACAAATGGACAGCGGAGACTCCTTATCTCTATACCCTCGTTGCATCTTTGAACGATAAAGGGAAAACGACGGAATCTATTCCTGTAAAAGTGGGTTTCCGTAAAGTTGAGATTAAGAACGCACATCTGTTAGTCAATGGAAAGTCTGTGCTTATTAAGGGTGTCAATCGTCATGAAATGGATCCCGATCATGCCTATGATATTCCGCATGATAGAATGGTGCAGGATATTAAATTGATGAAGAAGTTTAATATCAATACTGTTCGTACGTGCCATTATCCCGATGATCCGCGCTGGTGTGATTTATGCGATAAGTATGGTATCTATATGATTGCAGAAGCCAATCTGGAATCTCATGGTATGGGTTATGGTGAGAGGACATTAGCAAAGAATCCTTCTTATCTTAAAGCTCATTTGGAACGTAATCAACGTAATGTAGAGCGCAATTTCAACCATCCTGCCGTTATAGTCTGGTCTTTGGGCAATGAAGCAGGTATGGGACCGAACTTCGAAGCGTGCTATAAGTGGATTAAGGCGGAAGATAAAAGTAGGCCCGTTCAATATGAACAAGCAGGACATTCTGATTTTACGGATATTTATTGTCCCATGTATCTGCGCTATTGGGATTGTGAATCGTATGCTAAAAGTAATGCGACAAAACCTTTAATTCAATGTGAGTATGCTCATGCAATGGGCAATTCGGAAGGAGGCTTTAAAGAATATTGGGATCTGGTTCGCAAATACGATAAGTATCAGGGTGGTTGCATTTGGGATTTTGTAGACCAGAGTCTGCATGCTGCAAAAGATGGAGTTCGCTATTATGCTTATGGTGGGGACTATAATACTTATGATCCGTCGGATAATAACTTCCTTGATAATGGGTTGATCGGTCCGGATCGTATTCCAAATCCTCATGCTTATGAAGTGCAATACTATTATCAAAATATATGGACCTCTTTGAAAGATAAAGAAAAGGGAACGGTAGAAGTTTATAATGAGAACTTCTTCCGCGACTTGAGTGCTTATCATCTCAACTGGCAGCTGATTTGTAATGGAGATATTGTTCAACAAGGTGTTTTAGATGACTTGAATGTGGCTCCTCATGCCAAATCCGATTATACACTGCCAATAGATCTTAGCAAAGTGGAGCAGGGAAAGGAAACTCTTCTCAATCTATCGTATACTTTAAAGAATGCCGAAGGGGTGCTTGATGCCAATGCTGTGGTTGCTCGTCAGCAGTTGCCGTTGAATGACTATCAGTGGGATCATAATAAAGCTGCCGTTGCCGATTTACATAAAGTTAAGGCAATAAAGCTTGATAAGAAAGACAATTCCTGTTATTCATTTTCGTCGGATAGTGTAAAGGTCGCTTTCGACAAGAAGAATGGATTCCTTTGTCGTTACGAAGTGAATGGATTGTCTTATCTTGCTGCCGGAACAGAATTGATTCCCAATTTCTGGCGTGCCGGAACAGACAATGATTATGGAGCCGGTTTGCAGAATGGTTATCGTGTATGGCTTAATCCTACTTTATCATTAATGTCTTTTACCTCGAACAAAGAAGGTGAAAATATGGTAGTGAGGGCTGCTTATGATATGCCCGCAGTGAAAGGCAAATTGAATCTGACTTATGTATTGTATAAAGATGGTACGATGCAGGTAACGCAGAGTCTGAAGGCTGATACAACGGCTAAAGTTCCCAATATGTTTCGCTTTGGCATGCGTATGCAGATGCCTGGAACGATGAGCCAGAGTGTTTATTATGGACGCGGGCCGGTAGAAAACTATTCGGACCGTAATCATTGCACTTTCATTGGAAAGTATTCACAATCCTCGCACGAACAGTTCTACCCCTATATTCGTCCTCAAGAGAATGGAAATAAGACAGACATTCGTTGGTGGAAGCAAGTTGACGGTGAGGGACACGGACTTCTGTTTTGTGCTACCCGACCTTTGTCTATGTCCGCTTTGGAATATTCTCAGGAAGAATTGACCGATGGTGAGCATAAAGGGCAACGTCATTCTGAGCTATTGAAGAAGAATGGTCATATCAATGTAAATGTTGATGATATTCAAATGGGGCTCGGATGTATGGACTCTTGGGGAGCTCTTCCTCTCGATAAATACATGCTTGAGTATGCTGATAGGGAGTATTCTTTTGTGATGCGTCCCGGCAGATGATCTGTGTCGTGTAAGAGATGTAGTATGTTTAATAATAAATAGACTTGTTCGTTCATTTGTATTTGTATATAATGAGAAAAAGAATAGTTCCCTTTATAGTCTGTCTGTTTCTGTGCATATTCTGCTCTCGGGCAGTTTATGCGCAGAAAACATCTGCTCGATGGTCAGAGCAGAAGGCAGAGTTGTGGCATAAAAACCAACCTTGGTTGGCCGGTTGCAATTATATTCCCGCTTCCGCTATCAATCAGATAGAGATGTGGAGTAAAGACACATTCGATCCGAATCAAATAGATAAAGAGCTTTTGTGGGCACAGCATTTGGGCTTTAATACCATGCGGGTATTCTTAAGCAGTGTGGTATGGCAAAACGATGCAGCAGGAATGAAGGTTCGTATGAACCAATTCTTGAATATATGCAAGAAACATGGCATTCGCCCGTTGTTTGTGTTCTTTGATGATTGTTGGAATGCCGAATCGCATTACGGCACCCAACCTGCTCCGAAGCCGGGTATCCACAATTCTGGCTGGTTGCAAGATCCTTCTGTAAGTCTTCGCGCCGATACAGTGAAACTTTATCCGATATTAAAAGCTTATGTGACAGATATTCTGACTACTTTCAAAACGGATAAACGTGTTTTGCTTTGGGATTTGTATAACGAACCCGGCAATAGCGGTCATGACAATTCTTCTTTATTGTTGTTGCGTCGCGTGTTTCAATGGGCAAGGCAGGTTTCACCTTCTCAGCCTATCACTTCCGGTTATTGGAATCCCGACTTGAAAGAGATAAGCGAATACCAACTGGCTTATTCGGATATCATCACTTTTCATAACTATGATACCGAGAAGAGTCAACAAGAGCGCATTGATCTCATGAGAAAAAGTGTAGGTGGGCGTCCTCTGATTTGTACGGAATATATGGCGAGGACTCGTGGCTGCAAATTTCAAAACATTATGCCTCTATTAAAGAGAAACAATATTGGAGCTATCAACTGGGGTTTTGTTGCCGGCAAGACTAATACGATATTTGCTTGGGACAATCCGTTGCCTAATGAAAAAGAACCGAAAGTTTGGTTTCACGACATTTTCCGTCAAGACGGAACTCCTTTTGATAAGGCCGAGATCGTTTGTATTAAATCATTAACGCAAAAAAAGAATAAATAATAACCGTTTTATTATCATGAAGAAGTGTACGATTTTAAAAGATTTGTTCATTAGTGGACTATCATTGTGTGCTGTCGGTGTTTTTGCGTCTTCTCCGCAAAAGGTCAAGGTCGCAACGGCAGAGTCTTGGGCTAAGTCTATTGTCTCTCAAATGACGATGGAAGAAAAAGCCGATTTCTTATGTGGGTCGAATGGTACAACCAACAATGCCTTGGGAGCAACCGGTACGACTAAAGAGATTACCCGTTTGGGCGTTCGCCCTATCGGTACTTCGGATGGTCCTGCGGGATTGCGTATCCTTTCTGTTCGTCCGGCCGATACGAAAACTTATTTTGCCACAGCTTTCCCTATTGGAACATCGCTGGCTTGTACTTGGAATACCGATTTGGTACATCAGGTGGGCCAAGCTATCGGACAAGAGGTAAAAGAGTATGGACTAGATGTCTTTCTAGGACCAGGCGTGAATATACATCGTACTCCTCTTTGTGGGCGAAATTTTGAATACTATTCCGAAGACCCTTATGTAGTGGGCAATATAGCTGCTGCAATGATTAACGGTATTCAGAGTAATGGAGTGGGTACTTCTATCAAACATTTTGCTGCCAATAATCAGGAAACAAATAGATCTTCAATTAACGAGATCGTTTCGGAGCGGGCTATGAGAGAGATTTATTTGAGAGGATTCGAAATCGCAATCAAGAAGTCTCAGCCATGGACTGTAATGAGTTCTTATAATAAAGTAGATGGGCTGTTTACATCAGAACGTCACGATATGTTGACTGATATTTTGAGAGGTGAATGGGGGTTCAAAGGTCTTGTGATGTCCGATTGGGGCGGAGGTTTCACTGGCGATAATCGCAGTGATGAAGTAGCTCAAATAGCTGCCGGTAATGACTTGCTGATGCCCGGAACAAATGAACAACGTGCCGACTTATTGAATGCGATCAAGAGTGGTAAACTGAAGATGGATATTGTAGATCAGGCTATTGAACGTATCTTGAAGATCGTTTATCAGTCGCCTACTCAGCACAACTATGCATTCTCTAATAATCCCGATATCAAGGCTCATGCAGCATTGTCAAGAGAGGCAGGTGCTGAAGGTATTGTATTGTTGAGCAATAAAGAAAAGACACTGCCATTGGCAAGTGATAAACATGTTGCTCTGTTGGGATCTGCTTCTTACAACACACTTCCCGGAGGTAGAGGTAGTGGTGATGTAAATGAAGCTTATGTTGTGTCGCTCAATGAAGGATTAAAGAATGCAGGCTTTGTTCTCGACGAAGATTTGTCGGAGTATTATCGCGCATACCAATTGGTTCCTCAGTATTATAATGCGCAGAAACCAGATTTTAATGAACAGGCGTTGAATAGAATTGCCCAATCCAATGATATTGCAGTTATCACAATTGCACGTGAGACGAGCGAAGGAAGCGATCAGAAAGTGGAAGGTGGTTTTAATTTGACGAACGAAGAACAAAGCATGATCGAAAATGTTTCGAAAGCGTTCCATCAAGCGGGCAAAAAAGTTGTAGTCGTATTGAATATCGGTACCGTTATTGAAACCGAAAGCTGGAAGAATAAGGTTGACGGAATATTATTGGCATGGCAACCGGGACAGGAAGTAGGCAATTGTATTGCCGATGTATTGACTGGTAAAGTTAACCCATCGGGCAAGTTGAGTATGTCGTTCATCAAGAAATACGAAGATTCTTCGGCTGCCGAGTATTTTCCTGGAGAGCCTGCCAACGATCCTAAAACCGCTTACTACAAAGATGAAATATATGTAGGCTATCGTTGCTATGATAAACGCAATACCGAACTTTCTTATGAGTTTGGTTTTGGAAAGTCTTATACTGATTTTAAGTATTCTGATTTGAAACTGAACAGCCATAAGTTCTCCAAGAGCCTGACTGCTACAGTTACGATTACCAATACTGGCGATTGTCCAGGAAAAGAAGTCGCTCAACTTTATTTAAGTGCGCCAAAGTCCGATTTGGATAAGCCGGTAAAAGAATTGAAAGGTTTTGCCAAAACCAGACTTCTGCAGCCCGGTGAAAGCCAGACGTTGACTTTCATATTATACCCGAAAGATTTAGCATCTTTCAATCCCACCGCCGAAGCATGGATTGCCGACAAAGGTGACTATAATGTAATGATTGGCGCTTCGTCACGTGATGTTAGATTGCAAGAGAAGTTCACATTATCCGGTCGTTTGGTTGTCGAAAAGGTTCATCCTGCTTTTAAGCAATAGATAGAAAAGGTTCGTTATATAACAGTAAGAGTATGGCCCGCAATTTCTTTTTAGATCTTTTGCGGGTCATTGTTTATTAGTTCTCTAAATTATCGTTAATTTTGCTTCGTGATTTAAGGGACATGCTGCTAAGAAAGGTCATTAAAAGTAAAGGACTAAAAAACGTTTTCTATTCTTTATTTGATCTTTGTGTGTTGAACGAGAGAAAGTTTAGACTAGAAGATCTTATACAAAAACGACTGTGTTTTGAAGTTTTCATTGGTTAAAGACTGTATTGAAAGAGGGTAGACTTCTTTTTTAATACTGAATGTCGTAAAGAGATATTTTAAATTGGAATTAAATCTAATAAAAGAGTTTTACATGAAAAAAGTTATGTTAGCGCTTGCGCTGTTTCTGATGTGCAGTTATTCGTTTGCACAGAAAGTATACCAAGTGAAGTCGCCGAACGGTAAGTTAAAGGTTTCGGTGAATGTTGATAAATCCATCTCCTATTCGCTTTCTTTTGATGGAAACGAATTGATAACGCCTTCTGTAGTTGCCATGCAATTGGGTGGAATGAAATCTTTTGGAGTCAGTTCGAATGTGAAAAGCGCGAAGATCTTATCGCATTCGGGTTCTATTGCGGCTTTCGCCTACAAGAAGGCTAAGGTTGACGACAACTACAACGAACTTGTTCTTCAATTCAAGGAAAACTTTAGCTTGATATTTAGAGCATACAACGAAGGTGCTGCCTATCGTTTCGTCTCTAATGCAAAGAAGGACTTTAAAGTGGTGGCAGAAGACGCGTCTTTTAATTTCGCAAAAGACTGGAACGCTTTTATTCCTTACGAGAGAGATAATCAGCAACCTTACCAGAAACAGTTCTACAATTCGTTTGAGAATTTATATACCCATACTTCTCTTTCTCTATTGGATCCCAACCGCATTGCTTTTCTGCCTATGGTTGTTGAGGCCGATAACGGAATCAAGATATGTATTGCCGAGGCCGATCTGGAACATTATCCCGGCATGTTTGTCCGCAATGCCGATCATGGCAATGCGTTGAAGGGGGAATTTGCTCCTTGTCCTAAAGAAACAGTTCAGGGAGGGCACAACAATCTGGAACGTTTGGTACAATCTCGCGAACCGTTTATTGCTCGTTGCAATGCAAATACCAATTTCCCATGGCGCATTATCAACGTTGTTTCCGAAGATAAGGATTTACTCAACAATGATATGGTCTATCGGTTGGCTTCTCCGTCGCGTGTTCAAGATAAGTCGTGGATCAAACCGGGCAAGGTTGCATGGGATTGGTGGAACGATTGGGGTATTTATCAGGTAGACTTTAAGGCAGGTGTCAATACCGAAACTTATAAAGCCTATATCGATTTTGCTTTGAGAAATCATATCGAATATGTTATTCTGGACGAAGGATGGGCCGTTAACGGACAGGCCGATTTATTTCAAGTAGTACCCGAGATCGACCTGAAAGAAATTATAAATTATGCTCACTCTAAGAACGTAGACATTATTCTTTGGGCAGGCTGCTATGCTTTTGACCGTGATATGGAACGTGTCTGCAAGTACTATTCCGAGATGGGTGTCAAAGGTTTCAAAGTCGATTTCATGAATCACGACGATCAGGCGATGGTCGATTTCCATTATCGCGCGGCCGCTATGGGCGCAAAGTATCATTTGTTGATGGATTTTCATGGAACATACAAGCCTACCGGTTTGAACCGCACTTATCCCAACGTTATCAATTTCGAAGGCGTCAACGGATTGGAACAAATGAAGTGGGGTCAGCTAAAAAACGATGATCAGGTGGTGTACGATGTAACTATTCCTTTCATTCGTATGGTAGCTGGCCCGATGGATTATACTCAAGGAGCTATGCGCAATGCCAGTCGTTCCAATTATCGTCCGGTCAATAGCGATCCGATGAGCCAGGGCACTCGTTGCCACCAATTGGCCGAGTACGTCATATTCACTTCTCCGCTGAATATGCTCTGCGATTCTCCTACTCATTATGAAAAGGAACAAGAGTGCACCGACTTTATTTCGGCTGTACCTACCGTATGGGACGAAACGGTTCCGCTTTGTGGCAAAATAGGTGAGTACGTAGCTGTTGCTCGTCGCAAAGGCAATACTTGGTATGTAGGAGCACTGACCGATTGGTCGCGCCGTACACTGACATTGGATTTATCTTTCCTTGGCGACGGCGATTTTACAGGCGAAGTATTTGCCGACGGAGCCAATGCGGATAAGTTGGCTTCCGATTATAAAAAGAGTACGATCGAAATACCTGCCAGCCGTCAACTTTCCATCACGATGGCGCAAGGCGGCGGTTATGCACTGAAGATCGTTCGGAAATAGTCCAAGCTCTTAATGTCCGAATCTTGAAGTATCGACTTCTCTACCCTTTTTTTCTTTGTATCCACCAAAGCGGTAGGCGAAGCGTACTTCAACGTTTCGGGTGTAATACCCGGTGTCCATATCCAGACTCTGTCCTTTAAAACGAACCTTAACCTTAGGTATTCCCGAATTGAATATATCATTGAAACGGGCAGATAACGTAGCTCGCTCTTTGCAGAAACTCCATTTGGCAGCAGCGTCGATATTGTATATACCGTTGATGTCGTAAGTTCCTTGTATTGCTTTAGACTGGGAATTGCCATTTAGTTCGAACGACAGACTTTTATTAGCAATGAAAGTATTGTTGAGCGATATGACACCCAGCCATTTGTTACGATCGAAAGGAATGTCGAAGTAGTTGTTGCATTTCTGTCGCATGTTGAGTCCTGTCAATTCCAATTTAGTATCCAGCCAACTCTTATATTTCAATGGAATCGAGATGTTTATGCCGTATTGCTGTGAGTAGTCCCAGTTCTGAGTTTTATAAATGAGCATCAGTCGACTGTTCGATTGATATGCCGCTTGCTGGAAATAATCGTTGGTTCGTATCCAAAATAGTGTGAATACGTATCTTTGTTTTAGAATATAATTTGTTGTCATACTATAATTACTTGCCGGACGCAATCCCGGTGTACCTTGCACCACTGCATAAGCATCTATATAAGTTTCGAACGGCTGCATTTGCCAGTATCCCGGATATTGTTTCTGTGAAGCAAAAGAAAATTGGAGAATGTGGTTAGGTGTCTTGGTATAAGAGAGAGAGGCTTGTGGAAAAATAGCCCATTTACGATAGTCTCCTATTGTGTAATACTCGCCTGTGGCAGATAATGAGAACGATGCCCCGGAGGCATTGTCCTTTCCTATTTTGAAATAGAAATCTGTCGTTTGCTCTTCAAGTCTCGAGCGGGTGTCCGATACGTTGTCTATCCCTTTCACTTCTTGATAAAATTGATGGTCTCTGTCGTTGGCATAACTATAGGAAGCACCATATCCCAAATTCCAATTTTGTTTTAGTTGGTGGCTTTGGTCGGCTGTTAGGTTTATCCGATTGATGTTTTGTCCGGTTATCAGAGACAATGTTGATGTACCATTGCTTGTTTCACTCTTCAGATACTGATTGCCCGAAGAGTGATAATTCGTATAATCCATACCGATATTCAATCCAAATCCCGATTTGTATTGAGCCGAAACGTTGTGCATTTGGTCATCGCCCTTTAGGTTCGACAGGCTGTTTTGATAATTACCGTCTGTCATCATTTTAGTCTTGCTATTAGGCGAGAAAGAACCCGTATAGGCAACGTTCAAATAACTTTCGTCCGATAGATTGAACTCAAAGGCACCTCGTAGATTATGATGCCATCCTTTGTTGGCGATGCGTTGATCTTGTCGGATATCATATAGCGTTGTGTTCAGCGTGTGTTCGGATATCGTCTTGTTTCGCTGCATGTTTTCGTAATTGCCCGTGTTGTATATTAGGTCGAAAGCCGATTTAGGAGTCGTTACTCTTAGATTGGCCCCCGCGTCGTACGAGCTGAAGTACTGGTTGGTGTATCTTACTTTCGCTTCTCCCTGTAGTGAATAGACTTTGGCACGTTTTAGCACAACGTTGATAGCTGCACCTCTAATATGATATTGAGGCGGAGCACTATACATCACTTCTGCTTTTTCTACTCTGTCTACGGGCATACTTTGCAACAACGTCTTCAATTGCTCGTCGGTCATAGTGGTAGGCTTGCCGTTCATAATCACCGTAAGTCCGGATGCCCCTGCCAGTTGGAGCGCTCCCTTGCTTTCGCTGATACCCGGCAGCTTGGTGAGTGCCTCGTACACATTGCTCACTACTTTCTTTTCGGAGAGTACGGATAAGTCGTAGTTCAGCTTGCCGTCTTCGGCCTTTACCAGCGGACGATTTGCTTTTACCACCACTTCGTTCAGTATGTTCTCTTTTTCAGTTAGTTCGATGGTCAATTCATCCTTATCGGAGAACGTTCGGGCGAAAGGGAGATAAGACAACTGTTGTGCAATAATGAGGAACCGATCCTTGCTTTGCGGTAGTGTGAAACATCCCAGCGAATCTGTCGTTGCAGAACAAATATAGACCGAGTCGATTGTTTGCATCATTACTGCTGCATATTCTATAGGGCGATGATTTTTGTCCGTTACTTTGCCCTTCAATGGGTGGGTTTGTGCCGTAAGCAATAGAGGCAGAAACCATAATAAAGCGAGTATCTTTTTCATTAATGTTCAATTATATGCTACAAATATAAGTGTTATGATAGATACTTTTTCTTATTCTATGCTTATAAAGTCTTATTTAGTCTTATCAAATAAAAGAAAGTTACATTATTCTTTTTACTTTTGTTATACAATTAGAAAACAATGAAGCTTTCTTTTCGTATTATAGTCATTTCTATCATCGTAGCGCTTACCGCTATTTTCGGTTGGCAGCTATATTGGCTGACGGAACTTTACAGCTCTGTCAAGCAAGAAACGTATACCACGATTGTCGCGGCTATCGAGAAAGCTGATGTTCACGAATTGCTTTGTCGGGGTAAGGCTGCCGAGGCTATAGATAAGAAGAAGGGAGCGAATAATCAAAATAAGCTGGTATCCCGATCCTATAATTATGGTTTCGAGATATTTTCCGCAATGCCTACTATCATTATGGAATCTATATATAGCGGTTTGCATGAGTCATTGGATTTTGTCCTTCCCATCAATTTCCGATATATGCGCCGCTATATTCTGTCCGAATGTCGGTCCAAAGGTATCAATCTCGAGATATACCGCATTTTCTATGATGTCTCTTCCGGCCCTAAAAAGAATCAACATCAATTTGTCAAGGTGTTGCCCCGCAATATAGAGTGCGTCACCTATACCAATAAAGAGGGAAGATATACTTATAAGGTTTATATTACTCCACTCATGCACATCGTGCTTTACCGCATGTCGGGCATACTCATTTCTACGTTGCTTATCATTGTCTTGCTTGGCGTGGGCTTCTGGTACCTGATACATGTCATTATGAAGCAACGTACGCTCGAAGAGATGAAAGACGACTTTACCAATAACATGACCCACGAACTCAAAACACCTGTTGCCGTTGCCTACTCGGCTGCCGATACGTTGCTCAATTTCAAACAGGGAGAGGATAAGGCGAAGCGTGAAAGGTATTTGCAAATCTGTCTGGACCAACTCTCGCGCTTGTCGAATCTGATAGAACAAATCTTATCGATGAGCATGGAACGGCGCAAATCGCTTACCATGAAGAAAGAGTCGCTTGATGTGGCCGAATTAGTGGATAAGCTGATGGAGTACCATCGATTGAAGAGTGACAAAGAAGTGGCTTTTCATGTCCGAATCGATCCGCCGCATTTGCATATATTTGCCGATGCCACTCATATTAGCAATGTGATGAGCAATCTGATTGACAATGCGATAAAGTACTCTGTCGATAAAGCTGAAGTAATGATTGAGGTGGCCGAAACTGATAAAATGAACCGGATAGTAGTGTCCGACCAAGGTATCGGTATCGATCGTGACAATCAAAGTCGCATATTCGAGAAGTTTTATCGGGTGCCCACCGGCAATATGCAGCACGTGAGGGGATATGGTCTCGGGCTTTACTATGTGAAACAAATAATGGAAAAGCATGGTGGGAGCATTTCTGTGGAAAGTGAACCGGGCAAAGGCTCTGTTTTTACACTCTTATTGCCTAAAAGAAAATGAGGAAAGAAAACGATAAACACCCTTTGGTATTGCTGGTCGAAGACGAAAGTACACTTGCTATGATTATCAAAGATACGCTCGAAGAAGAAAACTTTGATGTGCTACTCGCTTCGGACGGATTGAAGGGGCTTGCCTGTTTTGATGCCAACCGTCCCGATGTAGTCATAGCCGATGTGATGATGCCACAGATGGACGGCTTCGAAATGGTGCGCCGCATTCGCAAGAAGGACGATGCAACTCCCGTATTGTTCCTCACGGCCCGTTCGTCTACCGACGACTTGGTACGAGGTTTCGAGCTGGGAGCCAATGATTACTTGAAGAAACCTTTCAAGATGATTGAATTGGTCATTCGCATCAAGGCATTGACGCATCGCGTAATGGTGGCTGCCGGTGCGCAAGAGAAACATCTTTTCGAAATAGGCAGCTATGTATTCGATTCGAAAACGCAACTGTTGCGTTCTACGATGGGGGCTGTAGAACTTTCGTATTTGGAAAGCGAAATACTGAAAAGACTTTGTTCCTCAATGGGGCAGGTGGTAGAGATAGATACCATACTTACCGATTTGTGGCACGACAATAGCTTTTACAATCGTAACAGCCTGCATGGCTTTATTCACAAACTTCGTAAATTCTTGATAAAAGACACGCACGTTAAGATTCTCAACGTGCGTGGCGTGGGGTACAAACTGATAGTCTTCCCCTGATCGTCTTCCTAACATGCAAAGTTGCGGAGGCCGAAGTTTCAACGTCGGTTTCTTGATGTCTCAAGGTTTTCTTAAAGACGTTTCATTCGTTTGCTGCGCATCATACAATCGTTTGCTGGGCACCATATGATTGTATGCTGCGCAGAATACAATCATTTGCTGCGCAGAAAACGAATGAAACGTCTTGTTCTAGCAAATGAATGTATCATAAGTAGGGAACGAAAGTTCCTTTTGTAGTGTTTTAAATAGGCTGAGATTGAATACCTTTTGTCTTATTGTGCCGCAAGTTTTCGCCGCTGTTCGAGTAAATAGAAGCTTCGGCTATGTTTGTGGCATGGTCGGCTATGCGCTCGATGTTCGATATGATGTTGTTCAGACCTATGAAGGTGAACAGCAGTTGTTGCGTCTTCTCGGGAAATTTGCTCTTTGTTATCGTCTCTTTTATTAACTTATGGTTCATCTCGTCTACCACGTCATCGTTTTTGATCGTCCATATAGCAGCCTCGTTGTCGCTGTCGATAAACGACTCAACCGACTTCTTTACCATGATAATGCTCGACATCATCATGTTCGAAATGACATTAGACATGTGCAAATAAACCTCTGTGTCGTTGACCTTGCGTAAGGCCTTGACGATATTTTTTATTTGGTCGCCGATGCGTTCCAAGTTGGATACCATCTGATAGGCAGCCATTGTTTTACGCAAATCCGAAGCTACCGGTTTCTGCAACACAATCATGTCGATGATTTTGTCACTAATGTTTGTTTCGAATTCGTCTATTCGTACTTCGTTTATTTCAATTTCCGACAATATTTGTTCGTCTACACTTACTGTACCCGAGTTGAGTATATTTTCCATGAGGTCCAACTGATGATAGACCAACTTTGCCATGAGTTCGAATTGTTCCAATATATCGTGGAGCGCGTTTTCTTTATTTACGTTCATATTATTGCTGATTATTGAATTGGTTTGATATGATAGCTCTCTTTGTTTCTTTATCCGAATTTACCTGTCAGATAGGCTTCCGTACGCGGGTCGCGTGGGTTGGTGAACATATCCTTCGTCGAATCGTATTCTACCAACTCGCCCAAGTACATGAACATGGCATTGTCTGATATACGTGCCGCCTGCGACATGTTGTGCGTTACCAAAATAATGGTGTACTCTTGCTTTAGTTCTACCAACAGGTCTTCTATCTTGGCTGTCGAAATGGGGTCGAGTGCCGAAGTAGGTTCGTCGAGCAGAATAATTTTGGGTTTGAAAGCCAGTGTCCGTGCAACGCAAAGACGTTGTTGCTGTCCGCCTGACAGAAAATTGCCGCGGCTATGCAGCGAATCTTTTACTTCGTCCCATAGCGCTACATTTTTGAGCGACCGCTCTACTATTTCGTCCCGTTCCGAGCGTTTGAGGTGAATGCCGTTGAGCTTGTAGCCGGCAATGACATTATCGTATATGCTCATGGTGGGGAATGGGTTGGGGCGTTGGAATACCATTCCTATGCGACGGCGCAGATTGATGGTCGACATTTCGTAAATGTTTTCGTCGCCAAGCATTATTTTGCCTTCGGTATGTATGTCCGGATATAGCTCGTGCATCCGGTTGATGGCTCTCAGTAACGTTGTCTTACCACATCCGGATGGTCCCATGATGGCGGTAATCGTTTTCTTCTTCACTTTAGCTGAAACATCTTTTACGGCCAATTTGTCATCCGAGTATCTTATTGAAAGACGTTCGATCGATAGTATAGAATCGTCTTTCTTGTCATTCATTTCAGTCATATTGCTATATTTGTTAAAGAGTTGTTTGTCTGTTATATTTTTTTCCTGGCACAAATCCATCTCGATGTCAGATTCAGTATCAATACGAATCCCATGAGGAATACTGCCGAACTCCATATGAGGTCTACCATGTTGGGGTCGTTGTAGAATTGCCATATCAGCAAAGGTACTGCGCTGATGGGCTTCTCTATGTGCCAATTTACTTGCGGATTGCCCAGTGTGGTGAGCATTAGTGGAGCTGTTTCGCCCAATACGCGTGATATGGCGAGCAATATGCCGCCCATTAGTCCCGAGAAGCTCGATGGTATAAGTACGCGTAAGATAACTTTATAGTAAGGTGCGCCCAATGCGATGGCTGCTTCTTTCAGTGTCTCGGGTACCATTTTGAGCGATTCTTCTGTAGAACGTACGATGAGTGGAAGCATCATGATTGCCAATGCCACACTACCTGCAAATACCGAATAACCCTTCGTAAGGGGCACTACTATCCAAATGTAGGCTATGATACCGATAACGATAGATGGTACGCCTTGGAGTATATCGGCTATGTCGCGAATAATGGCGGCATATCTCTTTTTACTGTTTTCGTATACATATACTCCGATGAGGATGCCGAACGGCACGGCCATTGCCGAAGCGAGGGCAACGAGATAAATAGAACCCAATATACCGTTGACGATACCGCCCGGTATGACCTGTCCACTGCTCTTGGCCATCATCGCCGAGAAAGTGTCGGGGGCTACTTGGGTGAAGAAAGCCCAGTTTATTTGTCTGAGTCCTTTGGCCAGTAGCGAACCGATGATGAGGAATACCATGCCGATGGTGATGAACGAGAAAACCATCGCCGCTATTTTGAACAGACGGTCTTTTAATTTACGGCTTTGGATTAAAAGATTACTGCTGTCTTCTTTATCCGATAAAGAAGACATGTATTTTTTGTTGAGTGTTGTAGTCTGATCCATTATGCTATCTTTTTAATGATATATTTACCTGCAGCATTGATGAGTGTTGTGATGACAAACAGCAACAATCCTATTTCGATGAGCGAACTCAACTGTAATCCGCTGGCTTCACCGAATTGGTTGGCTATGACACTCGCCATTGTATTGCCCGTGCTGCACAATCCTTTCGGAATGATGTTCTCGTTTCCGATAAGCATCGTTACGGCCAGCGTTTCGCCTATGGCTCGTCCGAATGCCAGTATGTAGCTGGCCGCCATTCCCGAACGGGCACTGGGTAATATCACGTTTCTAATAACCTCGAGTCGGGTAGCTCCCAATGAATAAGCGGCTTCTTTCAGTTCGTTGGGCACCATCATGATGGTGTTGTTGCTGAGCGAAGTAGCGTATGGCACTACCATAATAGCCAGTACCAGCGCCGAGGTTAGTACACCGAATCCCTGTGGACTTAGTCCGAGGCTTACGATGAAGGGGCGTAGCATATAAAATCCCCATAGACCATATATGATGGATGGGATACCTGCCAGCAAATCTACGAGGGTGCTGACAATGGCTGCTATTTTTGTGCCGCGAAAATATTCGGCGACAAATAAGGATGTGAAGAATGCCAGCGGCAATGCGATGATGAGGGCTACGACCGAAGTAAGCAAGGTGCCTACTATAAACAGTAGTGCCCCGTAATGTTCCCGCCCTTGGGTAGGATCCCATTCGGGAGAAAATAAAAAGCCCCATCCGAATCTCGAGATCGAAGGTAACGAACCTTTGAACAGCGAGAATATCATGGCGGCGGCAATAAGTAGTATCACTAACGATGCCGCGAATAATACCCGTTTCAGAATTTTATCACTATTCACTTGCATAAGTATTAATTGTAATAGAGAAATTTCATACTGCTCTCGTGTGCCGAGAGACAGTATGAACAATGACAGAGAAAAAGTTTATTTTAAAATTCTTTTTCCACCGTAAGTTACAGTGCGCAATATTGCTTTTGCTCTTGCGGCAACCTGCGGAGGTAGAGGCGCATAATTGGTCTTTGTTGCAAAACTTTGTCCACCGCGGCTAATCATCCAATCGAGAAGTTTCAGTGTAGCTTGTGCTTGTGCTATTGAACGGCCGTTGTAATTTTGATTTTGGTAGATAATCAACCAAGTGAAACCTGCGATAGGATAAGCATCTTTGGCTGGAGAATCTGTAAGCATTACGCGAGTGTCTGCAGGTATCTTACCTTTTCCGGCTGCGCTGGTCGAAGCAATGCTTGCTTTGATGAAGCGGCCCGATTTGTTTTGCAATAATGCTGAAGAGATTCTTTCGGCGAAAGCGTATTCAGAACCGATATAACCGATTGAACCAACTGTCTGATGAACTGTTCCTGCAACTCCGGGGTTACCTTTGGCACCGATACCGCAAGGCCAATTGACAGTCTTGCCCGATCCGATTCTTGATTTCCAGTAACCGCTTACTTTGCAAAGATAATCGGTGAACATATTGGTGGTACCGCTACCGTCAGAACGGTGTACAACGGTTATCTCTTTGTTGGGGAAACGAACTCCTGGGTTCAGTTTCTTCAATGCAGGATGATTCCAATTCTTAATGTTTCCAGTGAAAATCTCGGTCAGTACGTTGGGAGTCAGTTTTATTTGATTGATGCCCGGAAGATTGAAAGCGATAACTACGGCACCGCTACATGTCGGTATGTGAACAATAGGGGCAGGCATTTCTTTCATTTCTTGGTTGCTTAAGAAAGCGTCCGATGCACCAAAGTCTACTACTTTGTCTTTGAGACTGCGGATACCACCGCCAGAGCCGATACCACCGTAAGTGATTTTAGTGTGTGCCAAGTTGTCGTAAGCCATGAATGC
The DNA here is from genome assembly GCA_963676865.2 of uncultured Bacteroides sp. Taxonomy (GTDB): domain Bacteria; phylum Bacteroidota; class Bacteroidia; order Bacteroidales; family Bacteroidaceae; genus JAAYUD01. The sequence goes on from CAXXSS010000001.1 coordinate 2,254,961, forward strand.
AGTGTTGTAGAATGGCTGTGGGAATGTTGCACCGGCACCTGAGATAGACTGAGCTTTTGCCATGGGACATGCAGCCAAAAGAAGGCTGAATGCTGCTACTAGTAATTTAATCTTTTTCATAATCATTTTACATTAAAATGTTTGTTGTAATATATTGTTTAGAAGCTAAAATTGAAGTTTACCAAGAAGTTGCTGGTCGACTTGATGCCGTCTTTCTTGGGATTGCTGATCTGGAAGTTTGGAGCTATTGCCATGCCCTTTACCGGGAAGAATTCCAAACCTGCGCTATATAGTTGTCCATCTTTGGCTGCATTCCAATCGTTCTTGGAAGTAAGATTGTCGAAGCGTGCGAATATAGACATGGTATGGCATGTTTTGTATGTGCCCCAGAAAGAGAGACCGTTCAAGTCATGGTCTTTAACCATCTTGTTACCCTTCTGATAGTTGTATTCTCCAGCTAGTGTCAGTTTGTCGCTGTTGTAAGCTAGCATGGCATTGAGCGTTGTTTGCGAGTCGTTTTTCTTCATATAGTCGCCATATACTCTGACGAGAAGATGTTTTACGGGCTCTACAGTCAAACCTAAGCTGACTTTGACAGCACTGTCTGATTGAACCTTCTGGTATCCTTCGCCGTTTACAATCTGAGCGTCCAAGCTTACTTGAGGAGCTAGTTGCAGTTTCATGCCTACACCAAGGTCAGCACTAGAACCGTAACCGTTTAAGTCTTGGAACGATTTCAATAGATAACGTTTTCCCCACATGGACTCTTGTAGATTGAACATGTTGGTACCGATCATACCGAAATCTACCTTAAGCATTTTGTTTGAGTATTCGCCGAAAGCATTCTTTACATAAGCTGAATAAGCTGATGGGAATGTGTTGGTTGCGTTGTTTGTGCTTGTTACATCAAATAAGACTTTTGTAGAGAAATTCGGGCTAAAATTGTATTGATAACCGAAATAGGCTCTCGAGATTTCAAAAGCAGGATTTGTTTTACCGTCTTGTACCGAATACCTAAAGTCGGAGAATATTGTAACCAATGGTTTGCCATTCGGCTTAAAATTGCTTCCGTCGTCAGATTTCTGTGAATAACCGTTCAGACTAATCATCAATAAACTCAGTGCAGAGATTAATAACTTTTTCATCTTTGTTTTTTAATTAAAGTGTTTACTAATTACTTTTCACGATGCAAAAGTAGGGGAGGAATATTACAGCATTGTAACAGCATTATTACATTGATGTAAAGTATCAATTACAAAACGGTGACAAAAAAAGCTAACTTTTTGTTGTTTAACTTGTTGGTGTTATAAATAATATATATCTTTAGCGTACCTAAAATCAAAGAGAACATGAAATTCAGTTCACAAGGAAAACAACTCACGATAGAAGCGTTTCGTTCTTCGTTGAGCACATTGGATAAGAATAACCGATGGGTGAAGTGGGGAGATGCTCTCCCTTGGGATAAAATAGAGGCTCTCTACAATCAAAGTCTTCATAATGGTAGGCGTGGAGCAGGCAATAAGCCGGCGCGAATGATAATAGGTGCTTTGATTATTAAAAATAAGTTGAATCTTTCGAATGTCGAGACGGTGCAAAATATTGCAGAGAATCCTTACATGCAATATTTTGTAGGACTGAACGAATTTACAGACCGACATATATTCAATGCCAGTCTGTTTGTTATTATTCGTCGCCGTATAGGGCGCGAAGAGTTCGATACGATAAGTATTCCTTATATGAGAAAGAAAATAAAAGAGGAAGAAAAACAGAAAAGGTTGCTTGAACGGCAAAGGCTGATGCTCGAAAAGCAACAGAAGGTTTCTGAATAATCAAATACTGCCGTCAACCTAATATCTGTGCAGCATGCTCTTTTACTTTTATCTCTTTCGGGGTAATGATTTTGCAGATGAGGCCTTCTTCGTCTATAATAAATGTCGTTCTTAGAGTGCCCATGTAACTACGGCCATACATTTGCTTTTCTCCCCAAACGCCAAACTCTTGTACGAGCTTCTTGTCTGTATCGGCAATCAGCGTAAAAGGCAGATCGTTCTTTTCTATGAATTTGCGGTGAGAAGCTTCGTTGTCAATACTTACACCAATGACGGCATATCCTTGTTTGATAAGCTCCGAATGGTTGTCGCGCAAATTGCAAGCTTCGGTAGTACAACCGGGGGTACTGTCTTTGGGGTAAAAGTAGATCACCACTTTCTTACCTTTATAATCACTTAGATGGATTTCTTTTCCATTCTCGTCTTTGCCCAGAAAATCGGGCGCCTTGTCTCCTATATTCATTGTTGTTCGTTTTAAAAGATTCAAAAGTAAAGATAGAAAGAAATTTTGAAAAGACAAGTATAATATGCTCTGCTTTTTCTTCTGTCTTTCTATTTTTGTCCTTTTATTTTTGGGCCGAAATATAAATAATACTTATCTTTGGGTACTGTTCTTGTGAGATCGTCTGATAGATGTTTCTACAGAACAATCTTTTGGTGGTCTATTCTGTGTGTTTGGTATGATTAACGTGATTTTTGTATTCAAATATAACTAGTTGAACGATGGTAAACGAGAAACTTCGGAGTATAGTTACTCAATTTGTCTTGGACGGACCTGTTGCGGAAATAAAACCGCTGGGTGCCGGTTTCATCAATGATACTTTCAAGGTTAATACGGTTGGGTGTGCTTCCGACTATATTCTGCAACGGAAAAATAAAACGATCTTTGCCGATGTGCCTGCCATGATGAATAATATCAGCATGGTTACCGAACATATTCGACTCAAGGTGGTTGCGGCCGGAGGTGATCCGCTTCGCGAAGTACTTACGGTAGTGAAAACACAGAGCGGAGAACTCTGCTATCAAGATGCGGAAGGCGAATATTGGGCAATGTGTGTATTGATAGACCATTCGGTGACTTACGAAAGAGCCGACTCTCCCGCTTTATGTTATAAAGGAGGGCAGGGCATCGGGCGCTTTCAATCGCAACTTGCAGACTTTGGGCAAACGCTTTTTGAAACAATCAAAGGCTTTCATAATATTCGGTGGCGATTTGTACAATGGGATGAGTCGTTGAAGACCGATAAAGCAGGACGTGTCGGTGGTTTGTCGCAAGAAATAGAATGGATCAATTCGCGCCGCGATGAGATGCTCCGCTTTTGGCAAATGGTAGAGACGGGCGAAATTCCGATGCGGGTGACACACAACGATACCAAGATCAGCAATATCTTGTTTGATGAACAGGGCGAAGTGCTTTGTGTGATTGATCTGGATACGGTAATGAACAGTACCTCACTCAATGACTTTGGGGATGCTATCCGATCGTATACCAATACCGGTGCAGAAGATGATAAGGAACTGGATAAGGTATCCATGGATATTGAACTTTTCAAGGCTTATACCGAAGGTTATCTTTCGGAGCGAAAGGCTACACTTACTTCGTCCGAAAAAGAATGGCTTGCATTCTCTGCCCGCTACATTACTTATGAGCAGATACTCCGCTTCTTGATGGATTATATAGAGGGGGATACTTACTACAAGATAGCCTATCGGGAGCACAATTTGGTTCGTACTCATGCTCAATACCGGTTGTTGCAATCCATGGAAAGCCAATACGAAGAAATGTGTAATATTGTAAGGCGTAACTGTCATTAGATATTGTGTTATAATATAAGTGATCATTCATTTAATTCTTATTTTCCTACTACCTTATTATATATATGAAATCTGTATACTTAGCATCAAAGCAGCGTTATGAAATTCTTGACGGTTTGCGCGGAGTAGCCGCGATGATTGTGGTAGCTTTCCATTTGTTTGAAACATATTCTAAAGGCCCGGCCTATCAGATACTCAATCATGGCTATCTGGCAGTTGACTTCTTTTTCGTTCTTTCCGGATTTGTTATCGGTTATGCCTATGATGACCGCTGGGATAGAATGTCGCTGAAGGATTTCTTTAAACGCCGATTGGTTCGTTTGCATCCGATGGTTATTATGGGAACGCTTATCGGCGCTTTGTTCTTCTATTTTGGAGCTAATGCCGATTTCCCTCTTATCGGGCAAACCCCTTGGTGGGTGCTGCTGATTATCATGTTGTGTGGCTTCACGATGCTTCCTGTTCCTCCGAAGTGGGATATACGCGGATGGGGAGAAACCAATCCTTTGAATGGACCGGCATGGTCGTTGATGTGGGAGTATATAGCCAACATCCTGTACGCTTTGGTCATCAGACGGTTTTCTAAAACGTTGTTAGTCCTATTTGTGGCTTTTGCAGCATTCCTTACAATAGACTTGTCTCTCAATCTGGATGTCTTCGGGCTGCTTGCCCCGAGGGCCTATGCCAAGTATACGGTCATAGGAGGTTGGAGCATTACTCCCGATCAGATGTATATTGGAGCTACCCGTTTGCTTTACCCTTTCTTCGTGGGATTGCTCATCTCGCGTATCAATAAGCTGATAAAGGTGAAGGCCGGATTCTGGTGGTGCTCGTTTCTGATTGCTGCCATACTAGTCTTCCCTCATATAGGAGGACATGAACTGAATATTGCAGATGGGGCATACAATGCTTTTTGTATATTGATTATGTTTCCTCTCATTGTTTCAATGGGGGCGGGAAGTATGGTGACGGGTAAGTCTGTCAAGGTATGTAAGTTCTTTGGCGAGATATCCTATCCGCTCTATATTACTCATTATCCTCTTGTATATATGCAATTGGCATGGGTACATAGTCATGCTCAAGCACCATTGGCAATGCATATATGTGTGGCGGTGTCGGTATTTGCTCTTGCAATAGGTATGGCTTATGCTTGTCTTAAACTGTACGATCTGCCTGTTCGTGACTGGCTGAAACGCCGTTGGCTCATGAAGAATCATGTGGCGGAATAAATCTGTGGAATAATTAAATAGGTATACTCTATGAATAGTATTCATCATATTGGCATTTATGTTGATCGTCTGGAAATCGTAAAGAGTTTCTTTGTCGAGTACTTTGGGGCGGTAGCTGGTAATTTGTATCACAATCCTAATACTGGATTGAGTACTTATTTCTTAACCTTTGCGGATGGTTCGCGGTTGGAGTTGCTTAATCGTCCCGATATTGTTCCCGATATGTCTGCGGCTCCTTTTCATTTATCTGTTTCGGTCGGTTCAAAGGACGAAGTAAATCGAATAACGGATATGCTTGTGCGAAAGGGATATGGCGCAATGAGCGGACCGCGTCTTACGGGCGATGGATATTATGAAAGCGTTATTTCTGGACCTGAAAGTATGCTGATAGAAATAACAGAATAGAACGATGCTATAGCTTTCTTAATGTTTCTTTCTTGATTTATTTTGCTGAAGAAGGATGTAGGTAATGGGCAAAATGTCGTTTATAGGTAAACAACACGGAAGGGATTAAAGCAGGTAAGAATATGGAAGTCTTACTTTTGTGGTGCATAATCAAATACATAGCTTTTCAATGTGCCATCGTTTGTATAGAGCGAAAAGGTGATGATACCTCCTTTTTGATTTGTACCGGCATATTGTATAAGGGGAATGGAAAGGTATGCGCGTTTGGTGTATGCTTTTAAATCGTTGTTACTATCATGATAGAGTAGGAGAGATACACGGTAACGTCCATCACTCTCGATTGTGGCAGATTGTTCAATGAATGCAAAAGTATGTGCTTGCGATTGTGCCAATACATTGAGCACTATGTTTAGATAGTTGCGACCTTGCCAGATGCTAAGCACCTCGGCAGGGTCGTTTTTTATTCCGTTGACAAATTTATCGGGTGCTTGTGGCGTTGTTGCTATTGCTTTGGCCGAGGCATATATGTCTGCCGTCGAGTCGCCATTCTCAGTCTCAATGGCATAGTTGGCAACAATGCGTATGCTTTTATTCGTTTCGTATACTGTATTTGTCCGATCTTTACTTACAAGATAGGTTTTGTTTTTGTCTGTCGTAATAGCACTTAGCTGTCCTTTGTCTGTCGTCTGTCCGGTTACAAATTCCAGTTGTACGGACGGATAAATGTCATTGCTTCCTTTGCAACTGCTTATCAAGGCAACGATAGCAAAGAACATAGCTATATGGCAGACCTTCATTTTCATACGTTCACCGCAGCCATGTAATTGGTTACGGGATTGGCATACATCAGCAAAAGTTTCTCCCGCAAGAAAGGTACATCTTTATCAGGTAAGTCTATTTTATCGAGCTGCTCTTCGATATAAGCAGAGAACTCTTCTTTTTCTTCGCTGGTATATTTGTCTGCATATTCATCTTTATCGGTCAATAGGTCGTGTGCAATGTAATTGCTCGTATAAAGCCGATAGTTGCGGTGAATATGTCGGTCGATAATAGCCGATACGATGTTGTAGATCTCTGCTTTTGGAAGATTACGGTCTATCTGTATCAACTCACTGTTAATGCATTTGCTCATTTGATAATGTACCTTGCCTTTTTGGCCGAACATACCAACTTGCATACTTTTCAGATCGTCTTTCGTCGATTTCTTGTATCCTTCTATATCGCGCTTCAGCTGAAACTCTTGGGCTTTGAGATAATCGCAAGGATCATATTCGTATGAAATGCTTAGCGGAACAATATTCATTTCTATCAGACGATCGATAAAGTCGCCTTCGCCTCCCATGGCAAGCATTTTCAATACGCTCTCTTGAGTTCTGTCGTTAGAATCTTTGGCGCGTCCTTCGCGTTGAGCCATCCAAATAGATCCTTTCTTGCTCTTAATTACATAGTGCATGTAGCTAGACATACGTTTCGAAGCATCAAGCATTTGGCGCATGGGCAGGGTTCGTTGTACGATGAAAGCTTTGTTTATGCGAACGAGCTTTTTGATCCAAGGGTAGATGAGTAGGTTATCTCCGATAGCAATTTCTACGGTATCCATGTCTCTGTCTAACAATAATACTGCCAAAAATGCCGCATCCAAAATGATGTCACGATGATCGGACAAGTAAAGGTAGGGAGTTACTCTGTCATTCAGTGCAGAGTCGTCCAACGAAAGTCCGGTTGTGTATTGGTCGATAATGCTACGAATAATATCGTAGCTAAATGTCTTTTGGAAGTCCTGTTTCGTTTTGCAAATGCGCATCTTGGCGGCAATCAATTCGAAAGGAACTTTCGGAAGGATACCACTGACTGCCTTTCGGAAAGCCTCGTCGGCAATCAGTTCTTCGAAGACAGGAGCTAATTCTGAATCTTCATAAGGACGGATCTCGTCGAATTCTCTTAAATCAATATCAGTCATATCAAGCGTTTATTTCGTGAATTTGTTTTCTATAATTTCCGACAATACATTTTTAATATCCAACTTGGCTGCACGTATTTGTTGGGGAATGAAGCTTGTAGTAGTCATACCTGGTGTTGTGTTTACTTCAAGCAAGTTTATCTTGTGTCCTTCGGTAATGATATAATCAATACGGATGATGCCTTCGCATTCCAAAATATCATAAATGGCCGAGGTTATCGTTTGTACTCGTTTTGCTATTTCGTCAGAAATACGTGCTGGTGTTATTTCGTCAACTTTACCATTGTATTTGGCATCATAGTCGAAGAATTCATCGTGCGGCACTACTTCTGTAAGTGGGAAAACCTCCGTTCTTTGTTTTGTTTTGTAACAGCCGCATGTCAGTTCGGTGCCCTTCATAAACGTTTCGATAACGACTTCTTCTGCTTCGTCGAACGCTTTATCGATCGCGGATTGGATCTCTTCTTGTTTTTTGACCTTGCTGACACCGAAGCTAGATCCTCCAAGACTCGGCTTGATAAAACAAGGCAACCCTATCTTGCTCATTACGTCTTCGTCTGAAATATGGTCTCCTTTGCGTAAGCGAATTGATTCGGCTACGCTGATGCCGAAGCTTTTGAGGTATTGGTTGCAAGCAAATTTATTATAGGTCAGTGCGGCAGGCAATACACCACAGCAGGAATATGGAATGCGCATCATGTCGAAGTATCCTTGTAAACGTCCGTCTTCACCCGGCGTGCCATGAATGGTAATGTAAGCGAAGTCGAAACGTGTCTCTTTATCGTCAACAGTGAAACCGAAAGTATTCAAATCAACTGGAGCTTGTTTGTCATCCGATAGAAGTACACGCCAATTACAACCTTCCATCTCGACGATATAAATATTATACTTTTCCTTATCCATGAAGGAGTAGAGTCCCTGTGCGCTGCGCAGAGAAACATCATGCTCGGAGGTGTCTCCTCCTGCTACAATAGCAATGTTACGTTTCATTCTATTTCTCTATTACTTATATAACTTTTCCATTTGTCTATCAGTTGTTGCATGTCTGTTGGAAGTTCGGAGGTGAAGTTCACCTCTTTGCCTGTTTTGGGATGTACGAATCCCAGCGTTTTGGCATGCAGTGCCTGACGCGGACAAATATCAAAGCAGTTGTTTACAAATTGTTTATATTTACTGAATCGGGTTCCACGCAATATTTCGTGGCCTCCGTAACGTTCGTCATTAAAAAGAGTGTGCCCTATATGTTTCATATGTACTCTGATCTGATGTGTTCTGCCTGTTTCGAGGAGACATTCCACCAGCGTTACATATCCGATCCGTTCGAGAACTCGATAGTGTGTTACGGCATGTTTTCCTTGGCTAGGATCTTCAAGCACTGTCATCTGTAGCCGATCTTTAGGATTGCGCCCAATGTTGCCTTCGATGGTACCTTCGTTTTGGTCCATGATGCCCCATACCAAAGCCCAATAGCTACGGTGAGTTGTTTTGTGGAAAAATTGGTTGCCTAGGTGGGTTTTGGCGTCAGGTGTCTTGGCTATGACGAGCAATCCCGAGGTGTCTTTGTCTATACGATGTACCAACCCTACGTGTGGGTCGTTGGCATCATAGTTTTTGTCGTCTTTCATGTGCCAGGCAAGGGCGTTGACCAATGTGCCGTTATAGTTGCCATGTCCGGGGTGTACTACCATGCCGGCGGGCTTGTTCACTACCATGACCGTGTCGTCTTCGTAGACAATATTAAGTGGAATATCTTCGGCAACGACCTCGTTGTCGTAACGTGGACGGTCCATCATTACCGTGATGACGTCGGCGGGCTTTACTTTGTAGCTGCTTTTTACGGCTTTTCCGCTTACTTGTACAAATCCGGCGTCGGCTGCTTTTTGAATGCGGTTGCGAGACGCGTTGACAATTCTTTCAAAGAGGTATTTATCTATTCGGATCGGAGTCTGCCCTTTGTCCACAATAACTCTGAAATGTTCATACAGAGCCATTGCATCTTCGGGCATTTCGGTCTCGTCGGCGTCATTTTCTATGTCACCGTCCGGTTCGTATGCCTCAAGAGAAAGCAGTGAATCCAGCTGTCGTTTGTTTTCAGAATCTATTTCTGCCATATATCCCCTAATTCATTATTTTGCTAAAACCATTCGTTAGAATTGTCATTCTTGTGCGGATTCTTAGGTGTAGCCTTTTTAGTGGGTTGTTGTTTGGTTTGCGTCTTCTTTATACTGTTGCTCTCTTTGTTCGGTGGAACTGTTTTTGTTGGAGCCGTTTTGACCTTTATAGGTGCTGCGGCAGCTTTAGGTTCGGCGGCGGGTGTTAGATTGTTCTCTTCTCCCGCTTCGTCAAGCATTATGCTACCATCCGTTGCTGCCGAATCATTTTCACTCATATCAACGTCACCGTTCCCTATTTGTAGTGTTAGGATAGAACCTACCGGAATCTTCTCACCCGTTATAATCCGACGCCCATTATATAATACACCGTAGACCCAATCCATTTCTCCTTTCACCAGTTGGTTGGGTGTCAGATGGAATCCCGCTGTCAATAGTTGCGCTTCTGCTTCGCGTGCCGAACTGTTTTCGGTCACATCGGGAACTTCCCGCAATGGCGCGTCAATAGAGTTGATAGTGAGAAATATGATACGGCCTTTCTTGACCTTTTCGCCCGATTCGGGAGTTAATTCGAGAATACAGCCGGAAGGCATGTCTTTTCTATAACTGGTGGTAACGACCTTGGCTACTAACCCGCGGTCGCGAAACATTTTCTCTGCTTGATTGGGCATCATTCCCTTTACATCCGGCACGATAACTTCTTCTCCATGATGAGTATACACATCCAGCCCCTTAAATACGATAATACCTAAGAGTAGTGCGACGACAACCATGGCGGCAATGTTTATCCAAAAAAATCTGTTGGCGCTCAATGATGAAAGCTTGTTTAATGTCATAATGCTCGCAAAGATATCTTGGTACAAAGATACTATTTTTTCTCAAATAAAAAGGAGGAACCCCGGAAGATTCCTCCTTTTTATTCTTTTCTTCATATTATCGATATTGTTCTAGCGATAATTACGATTTTGTTCCGTTGAAGTGATCCGAAACTGTAAGTTGCTTTCTGCCTTTTGCACGGCGTGAAGCCAATACTCTGCGACCGTTAGCTGTAGCCATTCTTTCACGAAAGCCATGTTTGTTTCTCTTCTTTCTGTTCGAAGGTTGAAATGTTCTCTTCATTGTTATTATATATTATATTGTTATTATTCTTTGCATAATTGGACTGCAAAATTAGAGACTTTTTTTAAGATACACAAATAAATATCGTATTTTTGCACAGAACATTTTGTGTTTTTTGCTGATTTGCGTAATTTTGCGCTCACAAAGCAATAAACGAAATTAATATAATAATTAAATATAAGGAATATATGATTAACTGTCAGGACGTAAAAAACGGAATGTGTATCAAGTTGGATGGCCATTTCTATTTTGTGGTGGAATTTCTTCATGTTAAACCCGGTAAGGGAAATACGATTATGCGTATCAAACTGAAAGATGTTATAAATGGACGTGTGATAGATCGTACTTATCAGATCGGATTTAAATTGGAAGATGTCCGCATTGAACGCCGCCCCTATCAGTTCCTTTATAAAGAAAGTGAAAGCTATATCTTTATGAATCAAGAGACTTACGAACAAGTCCCTGTTGAAAAGGAATTAATTACCGGTGTGGATTATTTGAAAGAGGGCGATTCTATTGATGTCGTTTCTGATGCTTCGACCGAAACAATACTTTTTGCAGAGCTTCCTGTTAAGGTTGTATTGAAAGTGATTTATACCGAACCCGGTTTGAGGGGTGATACTGCCACCAATACGTTGAAACCTGCTAAGCTCGAAACAGATGCCGAAATTCGTGTTCCGTTGTTTATCAACGAAGGCGAGTTGGTAGAGGTCGATACTCGCGACGGTTCTTATGTTGGCCGTGTAAAAGCATAAACCACGTGCAATACGTGCTTTTTTCTGTCATCATTCCGGTATACAACCGGCCTGACGAGCTCAATGAATTATTGCAAAGCTTAGTCGGTCAGCACTTCAAAAGTTTTGAAGTGCTGGTAGTTGATGATGGTTCGTCTGTCTCTTGCGAAAAAATCGTGAGCCGCTACAGCGATTGTCTCAATATACATTACTATTATAAATCAAATACGGGGCCGGGGCTTTCGCGCAATTATGGAGCCGAACGTAGTAAGGGGGAATATTTAATAATTCTCGATTCGGATTGTATACTTCCCGATACTTATTTCGATGCTATAATCGGCGAACTGAATACGGATGATTCTGTCGATGCTTTCGGTGGACCGGATAAAGCGCACGCTTCATTCTCTAATGTGCAGAAAGCTATAAATTATTCCATGACTTCTTTTTTTACTACCGGCGGAATTCGTGGCGGTAAAAAGAAAATGGATAAGTTCTATCCCCGCAGTTTCAATATGGGAGTTCGCCGCGAAGTGTATCAGACACTTGGAGGATTCTCAAACATGCGCTTTGGCGAAGATATTGATTTCAGTATTCGCATTTTCAAGAATGGATACAAATGCCGTCTTTTTCCTGAGGCTTGGGTGTATCATAAACGCCGTACCGACTGGCGAAAGTTCTTCAAACAGGTATACAACTCCGGTATTGCCCGTATTAATCTTTATAAAAAATATCCCGAATCGTTGAAGGTGGTACACCTGCTTCCTGCGGTTTTTACACTGGGCGTTTTGGTTTTACTCCTCGGCTCTGCGTTATGCCCGTGGTCGTTGACCTTATTGTTGCTCTATGCATTTCTTGTCTTTGTAGATTCGACGGTGAAGAACAGAAGTGCGCTTATTGGATTGTATTCGGTATTTGCTGCCTATATTCAACTCATTGGTTATGGTAGCGGCTTCTTGTGGGCATTGTGGCGTCGGTGTGTGCTCAAAAAAGATGAATTTGAAGCTTTCAAAAAGAACTTTTATAAATAGTTCTTGTCGTTTATATCGTGCTCTCGCAGTGTGAGAGCCTACGAACGTTGTTTGAAAATGAATCTACTATGGAAAAACTCTCTATCAATGAATGGTCTGTTGACGATCGTCCCCGCGAAAAAATGATGGCACAAGGCAGCGCTGCTTTGAGCGATGCCGAATTGGTCGCCATTCTTATAGGTTCGGGCAATAATGAAGAAAATGCGGTAGAACTGTCAAGACGTATTTTAGGAACGTGCAACAATAACCTGAATACGTTGGCCAAATGGGATATCAATGATTTTTCTCGATTTAAAGGAATGGGACCGGCCAAGAGTGTAACCGTAATGGCGGCGCTCGAATTGGCTAGACGGCGCAACGATGCAGCTCCTAAAGAACGCGAACATATTACTTGTTCGCGTGATGTTTACCAACTTTTTGCTCCTCTTCTTGCCGATTTGCCACACGAAGAGTTTTGGAGCCTGCTACTTACTCAGGCCGGAACTGTTATAGATAAAATTCGCATCAGTTCGGGAGGCATCGATGGAACGTATGCCGATGTAAGGCTAATCTTGCGTGATGCGATACTCAAACGTGCTACCCAAATTGCCGTAGTACACAATCATCCATCCGGCAATACACGTCCCAGCAATCAAGACGTTCATCTCACAAAGGCGATCCATAAGGCAGCCGAGGTGATGAATATTCGGATGTTCGATCATGTTATCGTTTGCGACGGCTCGTATTATAGTTTTGCCGACGAAGGGACACTATAATAATGCGTAGCGGGTATTCGGCAGTTGAACGCTATAGTTTTACCTTGGCTACCATTTTTCTTATTTTTCCTTCACCGATTATCGGCGCGTGAGCATCTTCGGGGTAAAAAATGACAAACTGCCCAGGGCGTATATCAAAGAAAGTCGTTGGTGCATCGTTGTAGAGGGCATAATCCTCTTTTTCATTATATGAGGATACTACGCTTTCTCTCTTTAAGTCATCCGTGGCTTTCCATCCCATTGTTTCATATCCTTCCAATAAAATTTGTATATCAATATATTGGTGATGCAATTCAAGAACTTGATCCTCTCGCTTTTTGCATTCAGGATTGCTGTTGTTAATAAAAAGCTCGTCACCTTTGATATCGATGCGTCCTAATGGAGCATGTAGCATGTCGTGCGACTTCACATAATCAAACAATTCTTTAAAAAGAGGATGGAGGCTCTCTATCCTGCTGCTATTTTCTATATTCGATACTATCATGTTTTCGTATTATATTTTCGGCAAAGCTAGGAATGTTTTTTAAGTTACACAAATATTTCGGTTTCTCAATTTGAGTATCCTACCTCATAGTCGCCCTTTTTTGCCCGCAAACTGTCATCAGATATAAGGTACTTATCGAAAAGAGAGGAACATACTCGTTTGTGTGCAAAATGTCCTACAGCTATCTGTAAGCCATCGTTTAGACTTGCTCTAAGTAGAGGTCCGCTGAAAATAAGGCATCCACAATATGCTCTTGGCCCGATTTTCAGACCTTTTTCCGCTGGCGTTGTATGCGGCGCACCGTTAACCTGCTGTATGCCACCTTTATATGGTGTCATACGGAGGTGGCAAAGGTTATTATGCATACCCTCTATACACACACTTTTATCGGCGAGTGGAAATGAGCAACGCATTGCGAACAATCCATTTTTCGGAGCGTTTTCAGGGGTGAACATCCTTACATATTCTGATACTTTTTTATCCTGAGAGCAGTAACAGCCCCTTGTAGGGCACTATTCCCGCAACTGTTTTACCGCTCAAATGTAAGCTCAATAAGAGCGAGACATAAAGTTGTTGTGACATGTACTGAATAAGTTGACACAAACTTATTCAAAAATGAGAAATAATAAAAAGATTGACGATCAGATTCGTCTAGAGATTTTAAACTCTTACCTTCATGGAAGCAAGGGTAAGTATACCCTTGAAAAAGAAAATGGTATATCCAGAGGTTCAATTCGGAATTGGCTTCGTATCTTTGGGCTTGAAGACAAACCATTCCCATTAAATATGAAGGATAAAGCTGTAACAACCGGTACAGAGGATGTCTCTTCAGAAGAAGACATCACCTCTTTGAAAGTGCGCATTAAGGAATTGGAATCTGAGCTGAAGCGTGCAGAGATGGCCCGTGACGTTTATGATTGCATGATTGACCTGGCTGAAGAGAAGTATCACATCAAGGTACGAAAAAACTCCGATGTCAAGTAGTAGGTTGCTTGTCACAAAAGGCGGGTAAAGGTATGAGTTATACCATATCCGCCCTTTGCGGACTGCTTGACATTTCCCGACAAGGGTACTACAAGCACAAAGAAACAAATGCCGAACAAGATGTACTTATAAGCAGCATCACGTATTACTGTCAATTTCTGCGTCAGGAGCTTCCCCGAAGCGGTTGCCGCGAGCTTTACAGTCTGTGTAAGTCTCGGTTCGGAGAAAAGTTCACGATAGGACGCGACCAATTTATCGATGTCCTTCGGGCCAACGGGATGATGCTGCGCCGCAGACGTTACAGACCTCGTACGACCAACTCCGATCATCCATATCGGATCTATCCGGATTTGCTTAACACATCTCCTAAATACGTGGCCTGTGGTGTTTGCCGCATGATGGTGGGTGACATCACTTATATATCCACGAAAGAAGGATTTGCCTATCTTTCGCTGCTGACGGATGTCTTCAGCCGCATCATTGTGGGATATGCCCTCTTTCGGACTCTTGAAGCGGAAGGACCGGCAAAAGCGTTGATGATGGCGTGCAGATTTTATAAAGGTCAGGGATTCAACCTTTCAGG
This sequence comes from uncultured Bacteroides sp., assembly GCA_963676865.2. Taxonomy (GTDB): domain Bacteria; phylum Bacteroidota; class Bacteroidia; order Bacteroidales; family Bacteroidaceae; genus JAAYUD01. Next base: position 2,269,997 of record CAXXSS010000001.1, read on the forward strand.
TCTTATCCACCATTCCGACCGAGGTGTGCAGTATGCATCAAAAGGTTATGTGTCACAGCTCAAAGAAAGAGGAATCGCTATCAGTATGACGCAAACGGGCGACCCCTTGCACAATGCACTGGCCGAGAGGATGAACAATACCGTTAAGAACGGATGGCTCTTCGATTATGAGAATAAAACATTTGATGAAGCCTTGGAAGGTGTCGCCAGATCCATATATCTCTACAATTGGGCACGACCGCACCAAGCTCTGGCAATGAAAACACCGATGCAAATGCTCCCGGGAGAACATCCAAACCCACTTTGTTCAGCTGATGCTTTAAAGCATCAGCTGAACAAAACAAACTATAAAGAACAAACAATACTTGTTTGTCAATAAAAATAGGATTAACTTTGCAGAGTTGACAACTACTTTAGGTATACATGATTGTAATTGTCAACTCCCTTAGGTTTACTAGTGTTTAACTGTCAACCAAATTCAGTACACCACATTGTGCGCAAATCGTTGATAGACAGCGAGAAATTCATAAGGACGAAAATAAATGTTTGTAAGTATAAACTTTTATTTTCGTCAAGACGAATTTTTATGTTCGTCCTTATTATTTTTCGAAAACGCAGCTTCATCTTGTGCACCAATAAGTGCTACTTCGGTATGGTTAAAATAGTATCAGTATTGCTCTCAAGATTCACATGGAAAAGCATTCTGAAAAACGATTTGAAGATAACCCGCTGTAATTTATCGAAATCTTGGGTCAATGGGGTATGCATAAAAGGGAATATCCGAGTTGTTGACAACAACAGGAGTTCTCTCGGAAAGCTGTAAAAATTCGATTATTATGGCAAATTAATGTCTTAATCTTTCTAAAACTGCGTATGGACCTAAAACTGTTGACGTCTATACGTTTTCTGGAAAACTTAAGGACGTCACCGAAAAAACTAACATACGACAATTTTAGCTGACGCTTGCACAGAGTCAAACCATGACTGAAAATGATTAATAGAGAGGTAAAATGAATAGACTTTTGATCTTTTCAAAAGGAATATTATCTTTTTGTATCTTTCTACTTTAAATCTTTTTCTTTTTACTCGTTTTTATTTGTGAATAATTGTCTATCTTTGTTCAAATTCAGACAATCCAAAGAATCAAAAGCTCGGCAAACGAAAGTCTAGTTGTCGCATACTTCCACTCGTACTGATTGTAACAGGTTTTGTCCGAAATGGGATGTTTAAACAACAGATTATGTTATTTTTGAATAAAATCCGACAGCTGAGAGAAGAACGGAAGCTAAGCAAGGTTATTTAGTTGCGATATTAAATATTGGTAGGCTCCTGTTTAGTCGGTTTTAACATGGTGAATACCTAGCTAAACGTTTTCAAGTGATTGTTAAAGCTTTTAATTATGTGCGCGAAGAATAATTATTCCTAATAGGATGGGGTAAATATCTTGATAAAAGGAAGTAAATAATATCTGTATGGCTAAGCTGTGGGGGAAACAAGGTATTCCGCATAAAGGTTGGACCTTAGAATGTGTGTACGATGTTCGGGAAGATGGTCAGTCGGAAGACGAAACCTCTTATGAGACTTGTATGATGTGCGGTCATGAGAGAATTCGTTATGTGCATGTCGTTTCACACCCTGATTATGGAGAAAAATTATTGGTGGGTTGTCAATGTGCGGAAAAACTGGCAGACGATTATATAAACCCTCTGCGTAGGGAAAAAGAACTAAGAAAGAAAACCAGTCGGCGAATTAGCTTTCTAAAACGGACTTGGAAAATCAGTGCAAAAGGGAATGAATATCTCAAGATTGGTAACCACTATATTTTAATCTACAAAGATCGCAATACACATAAATTCACTGTCAAAATAGATGATAAGTGGGGGAAAAAGCTCTTTGACGCCATAGAACAGGCTAAAGTAGCAGCTTTCAAAGGTGTCGAATATTATAAAGATAAAGGAGAGTGGTAGATATTTGTAACTACTCAGATTCCATTCTGCGGCATGCAATGAATTCTGAGTAGTTACCTGTGCAATAATAAGATTCCTAATAATTCTAAATTACTGGATAGCTAAGAGAATGTTATCTTTTCTACCAATAGGGGTGGACCTTATGAAGTAAATGAAGAGGAATATTGGGGCTCTTTATTTCTAATGGGTTGGCTGTAAATTTCGGTAACGTGTAAGGAGCTGTTACTGCTGTATTGCCTGCAGCACCCGATTCCATCACGCGGAAATCGATTAATGGCTGTATGCCAGTCAAAGGTATTCTCATTACACCATCTTGGGTGTTTTCGTATCCTTTTGTACTATCGTCGTATGGCAATACTCCCCATGGGTTGCGCATGCAAAAGAGTTCTGTCTTTTCGTTGTAGGGTAGTAAGATGGAATAGGCATGTGAAGTTACTGTTTTTACATTGCCAATGGCTACTGCTTGATTGAATCCGCCTACAATCATCTTGCCTTTTGACATGGCCCATTTCACGACTCGTTTCATCTGCTCGGCATTGAGTGCGCTAGGGGAGAATGAAAAGCTAGCGCCGTTTCCTGTGAATAATGCCATCACTTTTTCTGTGGCTATACCATTCAAGGAGTTGTCGATTTGATAAATAACTTGGTATTTCAATAGGGCTTTTTCCAATACGGAGGCCCAATCGGCTATTTCGTATTTGCCAGAACAAGATTGAATGGTGTTGTTCGTATTTGCCAGGAAGGTTGATGATACTGTTACTGTGATTATTTTCCCTTGCGGATCGTACATGTTTACACTGAAAGAGCCGTTGCTGTTTTGACGGATGATGGATTGCAGGAAATTAGGATGTGTATAAGCCAACTCTGCAAAAACGGCACAAGCACAACAATCTCCTATGCCGTGTTGATTGACATCTGCTGGCGTTGGGGTGCCGTATGGATATAAGGAGACCTTGAAACTTTGGAGATGGAAGTCCGACATGTCTGAAGGGATGTCGGGTTCGTTAGCCGGATTTGCAAGCCATTCTTTGTCGCTGGATGTCGTAATGTGTTTGCCAGCGTAATATATACCCATCGGGGTGTCATTGGAAGCTGTAAAGCCTGTGGCAAGAGACATTAAGTCGTCAATATTTAGGTTTTCAATGTCTTCGCCATATCCCATCCACCACTCGGCTATACTGGTGTTAGAATCGCCATTGTTTTCTGTAAATTGCAGTTTATAGTAAATGTAACCGACTTCGTTCTGGAATTTGCAATCTTTGTAATCTGAACGATTTTTAAATTGAATGGAGGTTTCCTCGTCCAATATATCCCAATGAATGCTATCTTCAGATGCACACAGAGTCCATGATTTGGGATCGGCTGTGTTTTGGTCTGTAGATGCCATTATACGATAATGATTGATGGTCGTTTTTGAGGAGGCTTTCCAAATAATCCAAAACTTGTTGTGGGTTGTAGAAAAGCTCGTCTCTTTCTTATTATCAATCATATTTAGGAGGTTGGCTTCGTCCGATTTGTATTCGGAGTAGATAACGCCTTTGCATGGCAAATTTGTATTGCTCGAACTTACTTTCGCATAAGAACTTAATGGAATATCATCATTGTCACTGGAACAGCTCGTGATGAACGTAGTCGCGAAAATGAGGAGGAAAATCGAAAGGAGGAAATCTTTTTTCATATTAACGAATTTATGATCTTGTTTGGGTAAATATATTCCGACAAACAGTATGCCGATTCGAATCGTATACTGTTTGTCGGAATGTCTTAACTTCTAAAACTTGCTTTTATTAAAAATACCATTATCAATTTCTTTGAGACGGTTTCATATAAGTGGAATAAGTAAAAGCAAATATAGACAAAATAGAATCTTATTGTTCATCGTTTTAGAATTAAAATTTAGAAGCTAGGGGTTTCGTATGCGTCAATACCACCGTCGCCTCCTTGAACGAATGTTTTGAAATATGGTTCATTCAATGCCGAAAATGATGAAGCACCTGTGTCACCTTCAAATACCCACTCGCATAGTAAGTTGGCAGCCGATGGATCTACATAAGATTGATTGTCAAAGTCCTTAACTTCTTTGTCACTTAAACATCTGGTCCACATACGTACATAGCGTATGGCCCCGTTCATATAACGCCCGCCGCAAGCTCTACCGATACCGAACAGATTGTTTTCGTTGCCATTAAGGTTGGTTAAATTCATACCGCCATTGGGGAATGTGTCGCCACCGGTCTTTTGTGTCGATTGTTTTTCACCATTTATATAGATGTCAACAGTCTTGTTGGTGTAGCTGACTACGAAAACGAAACGGTACCATTTATTATTACTTAATTCTGTAGGAACCCAAACAATAGGGTGATCTCCGATACTCATGGATATGTATTTGTTATTGGTATTGAAAGGTGCTCTTGCCAATATTTGTCCTTCTATTCCCATCAGTGTAGAACCACTGTTGCCGGCATTGTAACGAGCGTTTATTTCCCATGTGAATTCTGGAATTTTGCTCCAATTGTCTACTTTATCGGGATAGGAAGTTGCATAAGATTTGAAATCGATACTCAACCACTTGTCTGAAGGCAATTGAGCTCCGACACCTGAATATGCCAATACATTTATTAAAACGGTTTTGACTTGCCCTGTCAGATTGTCTGTAACAGTAAGTGTAGTGGAACCGACTTTTTGAGCTTTGAGAGAGAAATGGGGCTTTGCTTCGGTACCTGTATTAACTACATTGACAACGCTCTTGTCTCCAACTGTCCAAAGATAATCGGCATTACCGTTTACGATGTCAACGTCGTCATTGCCGATACCATACAAGTTGACTACTGATTTGCTAAGTGCCAGGTTGTTTAATTCAATATCAAGTACGTTTAACGCAATCTCACATGTTTTGCCTTTGGTATCGGTAATTTTAATGGTTGCTTTTCCGGCTTTCAATGCTTTAATGACCATTGATGTACGTTCCGGATCGGGCCAAAGAACATCTGTTTTTGTGTCAAAATGGGTACTTACATCGCCTGCATCGTTTATAGCCTCGACTTTCAATTCTTTGCCTGCATAGTTGAAGTTGCCTGAAAGAATCTTGACTGTTGTTTTCTCACCCGGTTTCATGTTTAGTGAGTTTTTGTCTACTGTTAAACCATAGATACCGCTATTAATTGTGATTTCTCCTCTTTGATTGTTTTCACCGGATACGATGACTGTTGTGGCGCCGCTTTTGCTTCCGATGTTTATGGTAATGGTTTTGTCTTTTATGGTAGCCTTTGCAATATTTTCATTTTCAGATTTTACTGAAAATATACCTTCACCGCTTTTTATCTGAACTGTCTGTGAGGTTTGTCCATCCTCTTCGTAAAGAGATACGTGATCAGTACTCAATTTGATGGAGGTGTAATTTATTTCCCCATAACTGAGATCATTTTCGCTGTTGCTACATGAAACTAACCCCAATGAGAAACAAATCATTGGAAGTAAAGTTGTAAAATACTTTAATATTTTCATAGTTTAAAATGTAAATGATTTAAGAATTCGATGTTTTATATTGCAAAAATAGATGATGATTGATGTGTGTGATATACGATAAGGCTTTAATTCTTTTCTTTGTCAATAAAGCGTAATAAATAGGCTAGGATATTTACTTTTATTTATTACTCCAATATTATTTTATTGTAAAGATGGCTTGTTGTGGTATTTTCTATATAAGTTTATTTTGAACTCCAAATATTGTTCTTTCGAATACAATTATTCCTCTTTTTTATTTCATTAAAGTTAATCTCTGCGACAAAAAAGTAACTTTTTGTGCTATTGGCTAAATGTTGCTATTACTTGTCATACGCGATTATTATTCTTAACTTAAATTCGCTGTCAGTTAAAAATGTTAGCATAAAATCTTGAAATAATGTTTAATAATAAATTATCAATGAAAAACAGTCTTTATTTAGTATTGTTCTCTTTGGTTTTCTTGTTTGTCTCCTGTGAACAAGAAACGATGACACGAGATTTGACTGACGCTGATCAGTTTGAGAGAATTTACACGCCTACTCCTGTAACTTCTTTGAACTCTTGGGCCGGCTATGATCTTTTAGTTTTGTCATCAGGAAGTGAAATCTTTAGTTGGAAACCATCTGCCTTGCGCAAAGGTAGTAAGATGTTAGTAAGGTATGAAGCCCTTTTCGGTGTGGAAAATGAAACGTATATCGGGAAGTCAGATGTGGCTTTACTTTCTGTTAAAACCGCTGATGAGGAAGGAGTTGATACATTGTTGACTTTGAGCCATTCGAATATTGATAAAATTGCTTCTGCAGCAGGGATAGGCGCTGATCAAATAGGAACGCTTTCTTGGAAAGTACGGGCCTATTGCGGCATGGATTCGAGCTTAAGTACTGCTACAGGCTATTTTAAAGTTCTACGCCCGGCAGCTACGGCAGGAATTAAATCTTTAAACCTGAATGTTCCTCTACCTTATTATATAGATAAGGAAAACAAGGTGCATTATATTACTATAAAATGAAATAACTAATTGCGACAATGAAAAATAAACTATTATTAATTGCGTTGTCTTCTGTTTCTCTCTTTTCGTGTAGTATAAAGGATGAAACAGATATTTATCACGGCTCTTCGGATATGACAGCGAATCTTAACCTTGATTGGAATACTGCTGCAAATAAATGTTCTAAGATTTTATCTACTGACTTTTTGCCTGATAATACTTATTTCTGTAACGAAGTATGGTGGGATATGACACAAAGTGGGGATAAGCAAGAACAATTTGTAAAGGGAAATATTTCTTTGATTGCTCAATCTCAAGCAATTGATGTGCTTATAGATGCTTATGGTCGCACCGGTACCAATGACTACCTTTCGAAGGCCGAATCAATACTTGCTTTGGTTTATGCTGCCAATGGGCAGAGCTATATGGACGCTGCTTCTTACGCCAATTCGGAGTTTATGGGCATCACATTATTGCGACTTTATACGGCAAGTAAGAATGATGCATATCTGACTGCCGCTAAAAATATATTCACTGTTATTGCAGAGGCTGCTACATCTAAACAATTGGGTGCCGATGCTTCGGAAAGTCCTGTCCCCGGTGCGATAGGTGTGCCTGTCTCGGCTTCTCAACCTGATACACGTACGACATTATCTAATGCTACTGCCGTGATATTTGCCGAAAAGCTTTTTAACGCTACCAATGATCAGTCGTGTTTAGATTTTGCTTCGCATATCTTTTCGTTCTTGGAACAAAATTTATTCGATGGAAGTGGTCAGGCTTACGCATCGGTTAATATGGATGAATTGGGCACTACCGTACAGTCTCAAGATAAAACGTCTTACAGTGCTAGTCAGGGACTTATGATTGGAGCGAGTCTTGCTCTTTATAATCACTCAAGCGATAAAGAAGCCAAAGCTCAGTATTTGAAATATGCCAATTTGTTCGCACAATTTCAAGTGTACGGCTCTTACTCTATCTCACGTCAGATTATATATAAGCAATTTCCCGTGTTCATGCCAGATTATGTCGGATTGCCGGGTGCTGTAGATCGCTCTTTGATGCTTTATCGCGGTATTTTTTTCCGTTATCTGAAAGATTTGATAGGAATATCGGATAATACCAGTACTAAAACTTATAGAATTTGTCTGGATAGCAATGTAGAGTCTGTTTGGCTATATGGTCAGGAAAATGAATCTTGCCTTTGGGGGACGCGTTGGTATGAAGCGCCTTATACTGGAGAATATGTATCGAGTACTGATGTCAGTGATCCTTATGTTTCGAAAAAGGTTGTTTCTCTTGAGGCTGAAATAGCGGGTGCTACTTTGGTTGAGATGAAGGCAGAATTGAGTAAAAATAAGAATTAAAATTGATAATATAATGAAAAATATTATACGAATTGTAGGAAGGCTTAAATGTTTTGCCGTTGTTCTTGCACTCTGCTTGATTTGTGGAGCAGGTTCTGCTTTTGCTGTTGAAATAAATAATAATGTCTCACAACAGAAAAAACTGATCGTTACAGGTACGGTCATAGACCAGAATACAAAAGAGCCATTGATTGGTGTCAATGTCAAGGTTAGTGGAACCAGTATTGGCTCTATTACCGACGTGAATGGTAAATATTCTATCGCAATACCTTATAGTGAAGCGACTTTGGCTTTCTCTTATATAGGCTATGCCACAAAAGAAGTCAATGTGAAAGATAAAAAAATAGTTGATGTAGCATTAATGGAAGATTCTAAAGCGTTGGAAGAGGTTATCGTTGTCGGTTATACCAAACAACGTAAGGAAACAATGATCGGTTCAGTTTCCACTATTACCACGAAAGATCTTAAACAAAGCCCTACTGCTAATATTAACAATGCACTGGCGGGGCGTCTGCCTGGCTTGATTGCCACTCAATTTGGTGGTGGTGAACCGGGAGTAGATAAGGCCGAAATTTATATTCGCGGTAAATCTACTTATGGAGATCAAAGTCCTATTATTATTATAGATGGTGTAGAGCGCGATTTAAATTATATATCGGCAGAAGAGATAGAATCTTTTACGATCTTGAAAGATGCTGCTGCAACTGCCGCTTACGGTATTCGTGGTGCAAACGGTGTCATTGTTATTTCGACCAAACGTGGTTCTGCTTCAGAAAAGGCCTCTGTCAGTTTTAAAGCTGCCGTTGGTGTCAATTCTCCTGTAAGTTTTCCAGAGTATCTGGGATCGGCAGATTATGCAACTCTTTATAATGAAGCCAAACTGAATGATGCTCATCGTGATAATAGTAATATTAACGACCTTGTACTTTTCTCTGGTGATGCCATTAATAAGTTCCGTAAGGCTAAGGGAGATAACTCCGATGGGAATGGTTATAGTTATGATTATTATAATTGGTTATTCAAACCAGGAGTTCAGGAAGATTACAGTTTGTCTGTACGCGGCGGATCCAGTAAAGCACGTTATTATGTTTTGGCTGGCTATTTCACGCAAGGTGGTAATTATAATTATGTCAGTCGTAAAAATCAAGATTTTACGCGTTATAATTTCCGCTCGAATATTGATATAGATGTAACCAAACGCTGGTGGGTTCGGTTGGATATGGCGGCACAAATATCCGATCGTACTTCTATGGGCTCATCGGCAGGCAAGTTAATGGAGTTGGCAAGCACACGTGCTCCATATTTGCCTATTATGGTAGAAAATAACTCTGATCCGGATAATAGAGTTTATATGAATAACCATCCAGACGGACTACTTTATGGCGATGGTACTAATCGGTTGAATATTCTAGGAGAACTCATACGCCGTGGTAAAACGAATGAAAAGAATACTTATTTGAACGGAAGTTTTTCTATGGGATGGGATCTCGGTTGGCTTGTTAAGGGTCTGAAAATAGAAGGAACATTCTCTTATGATGCTTCTGAAGGAGCATGGAGACAAAATAATTTGGGCACGTATAGTGAAGGTTATGCTACGTTTCCTATGTATTCAACCTTTTATCCTTCTGTAGGTTCTTCCGTTTATATGAATCCGGGGCACTATCTTGGAGCTTATTCATTAGGGGATAAATATGATTTGGATCAGACGATTGGTAATTCATTCTCTCACAATGCTTCTCATGCACGTACTTATTATCAAGCCAAAATGGATTGGGCTTATACTTTTGATAAAGTACATGAGGTATCCGCTATGTTACTTTTTAATCGTTCTCTCGAGAAGAATGATAACGCAATACCTCATGCAACAGAGGGTTTGACCGGACGATTGAGTTACTATTATGATAAGCGATATTTGGCAGAATTTAATTTTGGCTATAATGGTTCAGAGAATTTTGCTCCCGGTCATCGTTATGGCTTTTTTCCTGCTTTATCTGTAGGTTGGGTCGTAACAAATGAGAAATTTATGAAAAATACTCAGAGTTGGTTGGATTTCTTGAAGTTAAGGGCTTCTTATGGTATTGTTGGCTCTGATTATTGTGCAGGTCAACGATTCTTATATACAACGTATTATCAGGGTGGCGATTCTTATAATTTCGGAAGCAATCTGGGCTCTTCATACGGTGGTATCAAAGAAGGCGGTCTACCTAATCCGAAAATTACGTGGGAAAAAGCGAAAAAGTTGAATATCGGACTTGATATTCATGTGTTGCGTGAACGGTTGGCATTGACTATCGATTTCTTTGATGAACATCGTAGTGATATTGTGACTCAATTGGTCGGCAAAAAGTTAAGTTATTCGGAGGTTGTCGGTGCTGATGCATCTTATGTGAATTGTGGAAAGGTTAACAATCATGGTGTTGATTTGGAATTGACGTGGAATGATAAAATTGGTCGAAATTTCAGATATTGGATTCGTCCGAATTTTACCTATTCGCGTAATAAAATTATTTATTCGGCAACTCTTCCTGTCGGTTATGCTTATACGCGTGAAGAAGGTCATCGTATGGGTGAGCATTATGATTACGTATTCGACCATTTTGTACGCAATCAGACGGAGGCGGATCGTTTAAATAAAATAGGTTATCAGTCGTGGGGTACGATGATTCCCGGTGATTGTGTTTATAAAGATCTGAATCGTGACGGTATCATTGACGACAATGATGTTACTGTGGTTGGTAATCCTCAATTCCCTGAGATCCAGTTTGGTATTCCAATGGGATTTCAATATAAGAATTTTGACTTCAGTATGTTGTGGCAGGGCTCTGCCATTTGTGATCAGCAGTTGACATCTTCTGCCATTTATCCTTTCCCTCTATATGATAATGATCAATTTGGTAAAGTCAAAAAGATACATTTGAAACGTTGGACTTCAGAAACTGCATCTACAGCGAAGTTGCCTGCTTTGCATTTTGGTGAGGATAACATTAATAAACGCGATAATAGTAGTTTGTATGTTTACAACGCTAGTTATCTCCGTCTAAAAACAATCGAAATAGGCTATCGTATTCCTCAGCGATGGTTGTCGAAATACAAGATAGAGCAAATTCGGTTCTATGCACAAGGTATGAATTTATTGACATTTGACAAAATGAAAAAGGTAGATATCGATCCCGAATCCGGTAACGGCTGGGGTGGGCAATATCCTATCTTGAAGATCTTTAATTTCGGTGTTGAATTAACTCTCTAATAATAAGAAAGATGAAAACAAAATATATTAAATTATTTATTGGCTTGTTGCTGGCTACACCTGTACTGTCTTCTTGTAATGATTCTTATTTGGACAGAGAACCTGACGATCAAGTTACGGAAGAACAGGTTTTCACTCGGTTTGATAAAGCGCAAGCGATTCTTACTCACGTTTATGGTGAGGCAATGGATATAGAAAAGCCTATTGATTACTTTTTCCATTTTGGTATGGCTGGTGCTACTGATGAATGCGAAGGTATTAACGTGGAAAATCGTATAACGGATGAATTTAATGAAGGAGACTGGAGCGAATCCAATACATTGTATAATGTATGGCGGCAGGCTTTTTTCGCCATTCGTCAGGTGAATTTGTTTCTAAATAATGTTAAGAAGTATAATACGCCTGATGATCCTATGGAATCGGGGGCTTTGCAAAGGCGTATTGGCGAAGCGTATTTCATGCGCGCTTACATTCATTATATTTTGATGAAAGATTATGGCGAAATTCCTTATATGACCATTGTGTTTAAAGAAGGAGATCAGTCCAACTACCCACAACAATGTGTTCATGATGTTGTCGACAGTATATGTTCAGATTGTCAGCGGGCAGTGAAGTATGTCAACCCTTGGAATAAAAATGGGGATAAAGATTTTGGACGTGTTGATCAAGGGGCTTGTTTAGGTTTGATGGCGGTAGTACGGTATATAGATGCATGTCCTCTTTGGAATGGAGCATCTGATAAATATCATTATACGGGCAAGCGTGTGTTTGAAAGCAAATATACTTATGATGCAAATCGTTGGACGAAAGCCGCTGAAGCAGCAAAAGCTGTCATCAATTTCAGTGTGCGTGGTATGAAACGTTTTTCTCTTTATCAGAACTATACGTCTCAAGATTTTCTTTGCGGATTGGATCAACAGAACTATAATAACAGTACCGTTTACGAACGTCTTTCTCGAATGTTCTTGACGAATGAGGAAAATTGGAATCTTTATCAAAATGAAGCGGTATGGTTTGTTGATCCTACAAAAGATCAAAACTGGGTAGGCGATATGTATCCTCCAAGTCGCGATGGGCAGAGCCGTATGCAACCCGTACAGGAGCAGGTCGATGAATATGAATGCCTTGCCAAAGGGGACGATGGAAAGGTCTATGGTTATTCCATCTTCTCCGATCAAGCCAAAAAAGCTGATGACGGAACAGTGATTGATAAAAAGTTTAATCGTAATGCCGGACATAAGTATTATGATGATGCTGATCCTTATATAAATCGTGATCCACGTTTTTATCGTGATATCCTGTATATGGGCGCTCCTTTCCGTAACAAATCGGCAAATGCCACAGAATATATCAATACTGCTACCGGTACTAATAAGATAGGTGCAACCAAGGCTACTACAACAGGATATTATTTGCGTAAGTTTATTCAGGAACATTGGATCAAAGGAGGTAGTACCGCCGGATATAATGTAGCCCATCCTATTTGGCGTCTTCCAGAATTTATATACATATATGCTGAGGCTATTAACCGCACTCAAGGTCCTAATAAAGAAATTTACGATATGATCAATAATGTACGCGCACGTTCTTTTATGGCTCCTATGCCTCCTGAAGCGATGACTGATGCCTCTGTCATGCAAAATTATATTGATCGTGAATGGCGGGTGGAATTCTTCTATGAGAATAAGCGCTTTTTCCGTACACGTCTTTACTTGGAACCCATTCAGCCACAAGAACTCGAAAAAGAATCTACGTATAACTCCATGGATGAGGAAAATGCCGCTCAGAATTTTATTTCTGCGGGTTATGGCCCTTATCCCAAGTGTCAGCGTATGATTAATGGGATGCGTCCTGTAGAAGATCAAAACGGCATTATTGTTGTTGATGGGAAGCATTATAGCATGAAACGTTTCAAAGAAGAAAATAGGGTGTTTAAGATTAATTATTTCTTATATCCTATTAATCGTGATGAGGTTCGTCGCTCACAGAATGTGTTAAAGCAGAATCCATTCTGGAATCAGGGTAATAACGGTGATTAGTTAGTATCACTATTTGCAAGATATTCGTAAGTGAATGAAGCTTATAATTGGAAGACTCTGTTGCCTTTGATTGAGGCTTTGTTCACTTGCGATTTCTTTTTACAGTAAGAATGATGCCAAGAACTCATCGCCCGGCATTTGTGTCGTTTGCGTTTGTGTTTTGCAAAACGAATGCCACTCTTGTGCGATGCTTTCTTGTCACTATAATACTTCTTTGTTGATTGTTGATATAGCGAATGGATATGCTGATTTTAGTTTGTCATGACAAAATTACTATTTTGGGAAAGTGATGCTTAAAAAGAGTTGTTCTAGTTTATTAATGACAATACATCAATCAAAAGAGCTTAAATATTATATCAAATAAAATAAAATGAGAAATAAATTATTCATTACATTATTGGCCGCATCGTTTATATGTGGCAGTATTTTTGCTCAGAATACTGGGCCCAAAAAGTATACGGCATATATGGTTTCCGATGCTCATCTTGATACTCAATGGAATTGGGATGTACAAACTACTATTAAACAGTATGTGTGGAATACACTTTCTCAGAATCTGTTTCTGTTGAAAAAGTACCCGAATTATATTTTTAATTTTGAAGGTGGTGTCAAATATGCTTGGATGAAGGAGTATTATCCTGATCAATACCAGGAGTTGAAAAAATATGTTGTTAATGGGCGCTGGCACTTAGCTGGAAGTAGCTGGGATGCGAATGAGACGCTTATTTGTTCTCCTGAGTCTTTTCTTCGTAATATATTATTGGGTCAGACTTTTTATCGTGAAGAATTCGGCACAGAAGGTACCGATATCTTTTTGCCGGATTGCTTTGGCTTTGGATACGATCTTCCTACTTTGGCGGCACATTGTGGATTGATTGGCTTTTCGTCTCAAAAATTAGGTTGGCGCAATCATCCATTCTTTGCCGATGGGAAAAAGTTTCCATTTACCATTGGCTTGTGGAAGGGTATTGATGGTAGCCGTATTATGATGACTCATGGATTTGGTTATGGTCAAAGTTGGAACGACGAAGATCTGTCTTCTAATAAGATGTTGTTGGGCGAGATATCACAAAGCCCATTAAACGAGGTATATCGTTATTATGGCACAGGAGATCGAGGTGGCTCTCCTGATATTACATCGGTGCGTGCTGTCGAAAAAGGTATTAAAGGCAATGGACCTATCGAGATTATCAGTGCTACCAGCGATCAGATGTATAAGCATTACTTACCCTTCGACAATCATCCGGAACTGCCTGTATATGATGGCGAACTGTTGATGGATGTGCACGGCACAGGCTGCTATACTTCACAAGCGGCTATGAAATTTTACAATCGCCAGAATGAACTATTGGGAGATGCTGCCGAACGTGCAGCTGTTACTGCCGATTGGTTGGGAACAGTTGCTTATCCTACAAAAACAATGACTGAGGCTTGGCAACGGTTTATCTGGAATCAGTTTCACGATGATCTGCCCGGAACGAGTATCCCTCGGGCTTATGAGTTTGCTTGGAATGACGAAATACTTTCTTTGAAGCAGTTTTCTCAAGTTCTTACGTCTTCGGTTAACGGTATCGCTTCACGTCTTAATACTCAAGTGACAGGTATCCCTGTGATTCTTTATAATACGGAAGCATTCCCTGTGAAAGATATTGCTAATATAGCTTTGCCTGACACTGAAAATTCATATCAAGTAATGAATGAACAGGGCAAAACAATCCCATCTCAGATAATGACCGATTCTAAGGGTGAAACTCATCTTTGTATCGATGCTAATGTTCCGGCAACAGGTTTCGCGGTTTATAATGTAAAAAAAACTGGTAAAGTTGCTAAAACAGTCTCTCGAGAGGCTAATACTCTTGAGAACTCCATATATAAGATTACGGTAAATGCAAATGGTGACATTTCTTCGCTTGTGGATAAACGTAGTGATAAAGAATTGGTTGAAAAAGGTAAAAGTATTCGACTTGTTGTTTTCAATGATTGCAAGTCTTATTCTTGGCCAGCTTGGGAGGTATTGAAGCCAACTCTTGATAATGCTCCAGTGGGGGTGCAGGAAAATGTAACCATTAAGTTGGTAGATAACGGGCCGATTTGCAAGTCGCTTCTTGTTTCCAAAACTTATGGTAAATCGACTTTTAACCAATACATCCGTCTTTATGAAGGAAGCCGTGCCGATCGTATCGATTTTTATAATGAGGTTGATTGGCACTCGCTCAACTCTATGCTAAAAGCTGAATTTCCGTTAAGCGTATCAAACGAGAAGGCAACCTACGATATAGGGCTTGGCAGCGTACAACGTGGCAATAACAAAGACAATGCTTATGAGGTATATGCTCATGAGTGGGCAGACCTTACTGATATAGACAATAGCTATGGAGTAACCATACTTAATGATTCAAAATATGGCTGGGATAAACCCGATAGTAATACACTGCGAATGTCGTTACTTTATTCTCCAAAAACTGATGGTGGCTATGCTTATCAGGCTCGTCAGGATCAAGGTTACCATACTTTCACCTATAGTATCGTTGGACATAAAGGAGCTCTCGACAAAGCTGCTGCTGTTGATAAAGCTGCGATATTGAATAATCCGCTACGTGGTTTTATTGCTTCGAAGCATGATGGCGATTTGGGTCGGAAATTCTCATTTGTTTCGTCAGATAATGATAATGTGATTGTGGCTGCTTTGAAAAAAGCTGAAGTGTCAAATGAATACATTATTCGAGTTTATGAGAATTCGGGGCGGTCGGAACAGACTTCTCATCTTACTTTTGCGGGAACAATAGACAAGGCTGTTGAGGCTGATGGTACGGAAAGAGAAATAGGATCTGCATCATACGCCGGTAATATGCTAAATGTCTCAGTTAAACCTTTTGGCGTAAAAACGTATAAAGTGATACTAAAAAAGCAAGCGATGAAGACGTTGGCTTCTCAATCTGTTTCGTTGACATACGATCGTCGTTGTTTCAGTTATAACGCTTTCCGATCTGAAGGAAACTTTGAAGGAGGATATAGCTATGCTGCAGAGTTGTTGCCTGATAGCGGTATCGTTGTCGATAATATACCATTTAAATTTGGAGAAAGAGATGCGGCTAATGGAGTAACCTGTAAGAAAAATATAATTAAAATTCCAGCCGGCGGTAACTATAATCGTGTATACTTCCTTGCCGCTTCTACATCCGGAGATCAGAAAGTGACTTTTACTGTTGGCAAAAAGCAAGCATCGTTTACTGTACCTTATTATACTGGCTTCGTCGGACAATGGGGTCATGAAGGACATACCAAAGGGTATCTGAAAGATGCCGAAATAGCTTATGTGGGTACGCACCGCCATTCTTCTCTTGGCGATCATCCTTACGAATTTACTTATATGTTCAAGTACGGTTTGGATATTCCGAAGGGGGCTACAACGGTCGAACTGCCTGATAATGATAAAGTGGTCGTATTCTCGGCAACTTTTGTTGGCGAAACGATTGGAGTTACTCCAGCTACAGAACTGTTTCGTACCAACAATAAACAAAATGAATTTGATTCAAGTTCAATAGAGAAGGAAAACCTACTGAAAGGGGCTAAAGTTGTAGCTTGTTCCGGTAGTGTTAACAAAAATGAGGTTCCCGAGAATGCCATTGATGGTAATGAGCAAACGAAGTGGTGCGATGTTTCTCCGGTTCCCAACTATGTGGCTTATGATATGGGAGAGAGTAAAGCCGTTAGCGGATGGAAGCTTGTTAGTGCAGGTATTGAAGACGGAAGTTTTATCACTCGCTCTTGTCTACTGCAAGGACGTAATAGCTTGACCGAAGAATGGAAAACGCTGGATATACTTGAAGATAATCATAATGATGTCGTTACGCGAGAATTCACGCCAGACAAAGTTCGATATGTCCGTCTTTATGTAATAGGACCGACCCAAGAAATTAGTACGGATGCTACTCGTATTTATGAGTTGAAAGTTTATTAAAGATAATTTGGTTTAGTAGAGGGTATCTCGAAAGTTCTCCGAATCTCTATTTGTTTCTTTATTGTATTTGTATAAAGATTAAATTCAGTGGAATTGGGCTTTTGAGATACTTTTGTTTTTTATATTCGGAAGATATGTACTCGTCAGAGCAATATTACAAAATGTATTAGATAATTAAGAGCTATTACTGTCTGCTTTCTTGTTATATGTTGTTTTTATATAGATTTGAATTCGTTCACTTGGTTATGCATGTTGTTCGATAACTTACATTTTAATACTTATATACTGCATATGAAGAAAATATTGTCGCTATTCCTTTTCCTTTCTATCATTGCTTTTTCAACGTCTGCCTATTCGTATGACCTGAAGCATATCAATGATAAAAGATGTATGACCAACAGTTGTGTTATCTCTTTGTCCCAAGATGTTTTGGGGCGTATGTGGATAGGAACTTGTGATGGTATTAATCTTTATGACGGGCATGAAATAACAGCTTTTAATATTAAAGGCAAAGAAAATTATATTTCAGGCAATCTGATTGACAATATCTATACAACAAACAATCAAATATATCTGGTGCAGAATCGTTTTGCACTGAATCTTATAGATTTGAAGCGTAATACCATTGACCATTATACACAATATGCACTGACCTATGGGATAACTCAAGACCGCCAAGGCGCATTCCTATTCTTGTGTGGATTGAAAGGCACTAATAAATTAAACTATTATCATGCGGCAACTCATACATTCAAATCTACCCCGATACAGTGGGTACATAAAGATAAAATGTTGTCTTTCTTTGTAGATTCTTCCAATACGTTATGGCTTGTTACTGCCGACAAAGTCTATACTTATAAAATTCATGTTAGCAAGGATGGGGGTCTCTCTTTAGGGCGCTGTCATGTTGGGCGCTTTTCTAAAGATCCATTAATCTATTGCTCTTACGATTGCGGTTATGTACATTACGTAGACAATAAAAACAATCTTTATAGTTATGCTGTTGGCAAAAGGCAGCATCTCTTTGTGCGTAATATGAAAGATATATCGAATCGAGGCTTTATCTCGTCAATCCTTTTGCATCATGGCGATTATTTTATTGGCTATTCTTATAATGGCGTTGTCATGCTAAAGAAGACAAAGAAAAATTATGTTGTTCAGCCGTTACCTATTAATGTCGGCATCTTCTGCATGGTCAAAGACCGTTATCAGGATGTCATATGGATCGGCTCCGATGGTCAGGGTGTTTATATCTATTCGAATGGTAAGTACTCTATCAAATCTGTATCGTCTCAACAATTGGCTATTGGAGCACCGGTGCGTTGTTTGTATTGGGATGAAGAACGCACCTTGTGGGTGGGTACGAAAGGTAATGGTATTATAAAAATATACAACTATTCGCCGGATAAAGAAATTGATAAATGTAGAATGGAGCATGTGACTGTCGAAAATCAACCTGCATTGGGAAATAACGCGATCTACGATTTTGTGAAAAGCCGACGTGGCCTATTGTGGATTGCAACAGATAAGGGTATCAGTTATTATTCCTATCATGATCGGCGCTACCACGATCTCAATGTTCGTGTCAGCGGTGAAGAAATGTGCGATGTTCATAAGATATATGAAACGGCTAACTCAGATTTGTGGTTCGTCAGTACTCATCATCGGTTTCTCAATGGGCGGTCAGGGGTTTTTCGGGCAAAGATTGCGGGTAGTCCCGAACATCCGAAATTGACAAATATCTGGCATTATTATGTCAATCACGGCGAATCGGCTTTTAATTCCTTCTTCTCTATCTATGCCCGATCAGATTCTCAGCTGTTTTTTGCAAATAAAACGGGGGGAGTTTATCTATTTGATGCGTCTCACAATCGATTGAAACGGGTGTCAAGTAATCATAGTGAAACTTTTTCTTATGTTACCGCTATTGATTATGACCATCGTGGACATTATCTGTGGGGTACCAATCATGGACTAGTGAAATACTCCTCAGATCGACAATATAAAATCTTTAATTCGCAAGGTAGTATGGGTAACGGCACTATTCATGGTTTCGTATACAATGCTCCTGATGATATATGGTTTAGTACCAACATGGGGCTGGTGCATTACGATGCTACGCGCGATCTGTTTCATACATTTGGATACAACGATATGATGAATGTGGTGGAGTTTAGTGATGGAGCTGCTTTCAAAGACGCAAAGACGGGCGCCATCTTTTTTGGTGGCATTAATGGATTTGTCTGTATATTGTCTACCGGATACAAGGGTGTTGTGTATATGCCTGATCTACATGTCGTTCAATTGAAAATTTTTGGAGAAGACATCAATCCGTTTATATATATATCTGGCACGCACCCCCATCACATTATACATTTGAAGCATGACCAGAATTTCTTTAATATCACATTTAATGCGATGGATTATATCTATGGGAGCAACTATGTTTTCTACTATCGCTTAAAAGAAGGTAACGACAAATGGATTAATAATGGGCAGGATAATACGGTGTCATTCAATAACCTTGCTCCGGGTCACTACAAATTGGAAGTGAAATATTATAATACAGCAATCAATCGCGAAAGTAAAGTTTATGTCTTCGATATTTATATTGCTCATCCATGGTATAGTACGGCAGGGGCTTATCTCTTTTATCTATTTATCAGTTTTTGCATTGTCTATTATGTCGTAGAAAACTATATTAAACGTAAGCGCTATCGCAAAGAGAAAGAAATGAAAGACCTACAAACTCAACATGAAAAAGAGGTGTCTGAGTCAAAACTTAATTTCTTTACCACTGTGGCGCAAGAATTCAGCACGCCGTTGACGCTGATTAGCGGGCCGTGCCAGCGCATATTATCTACAAGCGGCCTAAGCAAAGGGGTGCTGAATTATGCTCGTCTTATTCAAACGAATGCTGTTAGGCTCAATGATTTGATTCACGAGTTAGTAGAATTTCGTTCGGTGGGGACAGGTAATAGAAAGGCCAATATACAAGAGGTTTGTACATCGCTGGTGGTGAAAAATATCGCACGCAGTTATATAGAAGTTGCTAATTCCAGACAAATCTCCTATCAAAGCAAAATACCTGAAAACCTAAATTGGAATACCGATAAAGCTTTCTTCTCTACTATCATTGCCAATCTGATATCAAATGCTTTTCATTATACTGATAATGGGGGAGATATACGGTTGGAATTATTCTTGATAGGCAATAAGCTGGTGTTTAAGATAGCAAATTCGGGAAATAATATTGATGAAACTGGAATGCTTAAACTATTGAATAATAAAGCTATCTTGAATAACTTTGAAAGCCATAATGCCAATGGGCTCTCTAGGAATAGGTTGGGCTTGGCGCTCTCGTACAACATGATCAACTTATTGAACGGTTCGATCAGTGTGAAAAATAGAGGCAATGAAGGCGTTGATGTCTCTGTAGCTTTCCCTATGATAGAAAGAGGTAAAAATGAAAAGATGTTTGATATTGCTCCCGATGATGGATCTCATCATTTGTATGTGAAAGAGAATCTTGTTATACCGCATTACGAAATGAATGACATGCATCCTACGCTGCTTGTTATTGAAAACGAAATAGATATATTATGGCTTATTGGAGATATCTTTTCTTCTGAATTCAATATCATACCTCTGCAAGATTCGTCGAAGCTTGATGAAGTGCTCGGCTACGATTTGCCGAATTTGATTATTTGCGATATGTCGATGCCTGGAATGAGTGGACTGGATATCACGCGGAAGTTGAAATCTGAAAAAGAAACTCAGCATATACCTATTCTTATACTTTCCAATAAGTATGAAATTGAAGAACAGACGAAGGCCCTTTCGGCTGGCGCCGAAATGTATATCACCAAACCGTTCAATGTGAGTATGCTTCAAGTTTCTGTGTTGCAGATCATAAAACGCGAAGAGAGTTTGCGCACTTATTTTACCTCGTCTATGAGTTCCTTTGAGAAGACCAATGGACACTATCTGCATAGAGAATCAAAGAAGTTTTTGCAATCTGTGTCCAAGATAATCAAAGAGCACCTTTCTGATGTCGATCTATCGCCTACCTTTATAGCTAAAGAGTTGAATATAAGTACTCGAAATCTATATCGCAAGATGGATGAAATAGGCAAAGAGAGTCCCGCAGAAATTATTAGAGAGTGTCGCCTTAATTTTGCGCAACAGTTACTGCTTACGACCAAAGATACAGTTTCGGAAATAGTATTCAAGTCCGGATTCTCCAATAAGGTCTCTTTCTTTAAATCTTTTCACGAAAGATATGGTTGTACTCCTAAACAGTATCGGAAGAAGAATGATATGGTATCTTAACGCTGATATGTAAGTACTTGTGACATAACGTTTCATGCATAGTTCTCTCATGCCCTATTGAAGTAAATGTTGTCTCACGACCGTGCGACACCCGTCTCACAGCTGTGCGACAAGTGTCTCACACGTGTGATACAGATGTCGCACACGTGTGAGACGTCCAGGCCTAAATTATGAACTTAACCTTAAATGCCCAACTTGTGGGAACAGTCAATTACGGCCGGTACAATACGCACTGTATTTATCAAAATAAATGGGGCACACTCGTTTGTGTGCAAAATGTCCTACAGCTATCTGTAAGCCATCGTTTAGACTTGTTCTAAACAGAGGACCGCTGAAAATAACGTTCCTACAATATGTTCTCGAGCCTATTTTGGGCCTTCTTTTCGCTGGCGTTGTATGCGGCGCATCGTTAACTTGCTGTGTGGTAGTACGGTATGGTGTCATACGGAGGTGGCAAAGGGTATTATGAAGATAGAATTTTATGCTACTCTTCAACCTTTTACCCGTGAATCGTAAACTGATGGGATAATTAATTAAGAAGACAAAGGCTCTGATACGGTATAAAATAAAAAAGCCATATAAATGATTGATTTATATGGCTTTTTATATGGTACTCGGAGTGGGACTTGAACCCACACAGCTGCAATAGCCAAGGGATTTTAAGTCCCTCGTGTCTACCGATTCCACCATCCGAGCATCATTTCAAAGAAAGAGCGGAAAACGGGACTCGGACCCGCGACCCCGACCTTGGCAAGGTCGTGCTCTACCAACTGAGCTACTTCCGCGAATTGTGGTGCAAAGATAAATTGTTTTTCGGTCTTAACAAAATAATGGCCGTTTTTTCTTCTTATTTAAATCAATATTTATGGGCCTTTCATTACTCTTTTTATTTGAGAATGTCTTCTATGGCTTTTAGTTCTTCGTTCTCGAAGTTGAGATTGTTGACGGTCTTTATATTGTCGGCTAGTTGTTGTACTGAACTGCTGCCGATGATGACAGATGTCATGCGTCTATCGCGCAATGTCCATGCCAATGCCATTTGGGCAAGTGTTTGCCCTCTATATTTTGCTATTTCGTTCAGGCTTATAGCTTTTGCAACGACTTCGAGTGTTACTGCTGAACGTTGTAAGAATCCTGTGCTGCGAGCGGCTCTGGAATCTTGAGGAATGCCGTTGAGGTATCTATCGGTGAGCAATCCTTGTGCCAATGGGGAAAAGGCAATGACACCGGAACCATAACTGTCGGCTGCTTCAAGATTGCCTCCTTCGATCTTTCGGTCAAGCATATTGTAACAGTATTGGCTAATTAGACAACGTACGCCATGGTTAGTAAGATATTTGTAGGCTTCTATCTGCTTCTCTACCGGATATTTGGAGATACCTATGTAAAGGGCTTTGCCTTGATGAACAATATCTACTAGTGCTTGCATTGTTTCTTCGACTGGGGTGATTTCGTCGTAGCGGTGGGAATAGAAAATGTCGAAATATTCGAGCCCTGTACGTTGAAGGCTTTGATCAATGCTCGCCATGAGATTCTTACGAGAAGATCCGTTTCCATAAGGTCCTTGCCACATTTCATGTCCCGCTTTTGACGAAATGATTATTTCATCGCGATAAGAGTTGAAATGTTCTTTGAAGATGCGACCGAAGTTGCGTTCTGCACTTCCTGGAGCGGGACCATAATTGTTTGCTAAGTCGAAATGGGTAATGCCATGATCGAATGCATAGATCAACATGTCACGGGCAATCATTTGGTCGTCTGCGTCTCCGAAGTTGTGCCATAAACCTAAAGAGATACTTGGTAAAAGCAATCCGCTATTACCGCAATATTTGTATGGCATTCTGCCATCATATCTGTCGTTGGCAAATGGGGTATTCATAAAATGATGGGAGTTGTGTTAAATATTAGCTAAAAGACTCTTCTCTGCCTGTTCTACTTTTTTAAAGTCGAAGCTACTTATGTTCTTTTCCATTAGCTCAATAATCTTGTCATTGCAAAGATTGTCGATGCTTCCTTCATGCGTATGATGAATCTTTTTGTTGGGCACAAATTTGCCCGCTTCGATTTCTAATCCTACTCTTTTGTAAGCGTCACGGAATGGAGTGCCTTGAAGCACTAATCTATTTACCTCTTCGACACTAAACATGAGGTCGTATCTACTGTCGTCAAGTATATGGTCATTGACTTTAATTTCTTTGATGATGTATGTACACATTTCAATGCAGTCGGCAAGCTCTTTGAAGGCTGGCAAATAAACTTCTTTTAGTATTTGTAAATCGCGAAAATATCCACTGGGCAAATTGTTGGAGATCATCATGATTTGTTGTGGCAGGGACTGAATTTTGTTACATTTGGCTCGCGTGAGTTCAAATACATCCGGATTCTTTTTGTGTGGCATGATGCTGGATCCGGTAGTGCATTCGTCCGGCAACTTCACAAATCCGAAGTTCTGACAATTGAAGAGGCAGGCGTCGTAGGCAAGTTTGGCAATTGTTCCGGCAATAGAAGCTAAAGCGAAAGACACATTGCGTTCTAGTTTGCCACGTCCCATTTGGGCGTAAACGACATTGTAGTTCATGGAGTCGAAACCTAGCAACTCGGTTGTCATGGTTCGGTTGAGTGGAAATGAGGAACCATAGCCAGCTGCCGAACCTAAAGGATTGCGGTTGCAGATACGGTATGCTGCCTGAAGGAATGTGAGATCGTCAACAAGACTTTCGGCATAAGCGCCGAACCAAAGCCCAAAAGATGAAGGCATAGCTACCTGTAGGTGAGTATAACCGGGCATAAGGATATCCTTGAAACGTTCACTCTGTATAATTAATTCGTGAAATAGTTTAAGAATATCGTTGGTCAGTTCTTTGATTTGGTCGCGAGTAAAAAGTTTTAGATCTAACAGCACTTGATCATTACGTGAGCGTCCGCTATGAATCTTTTTCCCAATATCTCCTAATTGTCGCGTTAGGATAAGCTCTACCTCAGAATGGACATCTTCTACACCTTCTTCAATTATAAAATCACCCTTTTCTGCTAAAACATAAATACTTTTTAATTCGGGCAGTAACTTGTGTAATTCATCAGCGGTGAGCAGACCAATGCTTTGGAGCATAGTGATATGCGCTATTGAGCCAAGCACATCGTATTTAGCTAACAAAAGGTCGAGCTCTTTGTCTCTACCTATGGTAAAGGTCTCGATAGCTTTGTCGACCTGAACTGATTTTTCCCAAAGTTTTAATGCCATTATATTAATAAGGTATCATAGATAACACATCAACCATCTTCTCCAATCCTTCTTTGACTGGTTTGGAAACGATGCTTTTCATGAAAACGTTGACTTCCAATCCTGCTGTGATGCGTATTTTGCATTCATCGTCAGAGATTGCTACGATCTGAATCCATAAGTTGAAAGCGATAGGTGAGTTGATAGAACCAAATTTGATGCACTTGGAAGGTATACGCTCGGTAACCTCTAGCTGTATGTCGCCTATACCGGAAACGTTGAAGCTTACGCTGTCAGCATCGAACTTAAAGTCTTTGACTTTATCGGCAGGCAATTTATCTTTCATTGCCTCAATGTTGTTGAGGTTGGATAGCTTCTCGTATACCTTTTCTTCCGAAAAAGGTATCTGTCTCACGGGACTTTCAAAATTTGTCATGTTTTAATCTTCTGGGTTCCAGTTTGCAGGATCTTTGCGCCATCTGTCTAAAGTAGGGATCTCTTCTTCTGCAATGTATTCGGTGCGGAGAGCCACTTCGATAACAGCTTCGTAGTTGGTTAACGTGATTAATGGTACATGCGCTTCTTTGAAAGCTTTCTCAGCTTCGGGGAAGTCGTATGTATACGATGCTACCATACCGATCACATCGCATCCATTACGCCGAATAGCTTCAACAGCTTTTAAACTACTTTTGCCTGTTGATACTAAATCTTCAATAACTACCACTTTCATACCAGGGCGCAGTTCACCTTCTATAAGGTTTTCCAAACCGTGGTCTTTAGGGGTGGAACGCACATATACGAAAGGTAAGTTCAGTTCATCGGCAACAAGTGCCCCTTGTGGAATAGCGCCGGTAGCAACTCCTGCAATAGCATCTACTGTGCTAAAGTGCTCAAGAATGATACGCGTCAATTCTGTTTTGACAAAGCTTCTGAGAGATGGATAAGATAACGTTTTCCTATTATCACAATAGAAAGGTGATTTCCACCCTGAAGCCCATGTGAATGGATTCGAAGGTTGAAGCTTGATAGCTTTAATCTTCAATAGTTTCTCTGCGAATAGTCTCTCTAAATTTTTCATAATCTATTGAACTTAATAAGCCACAAAATTAGGAAAAATGCATTGAAAAATGAAAAGAAAGTTTGTTTTTTTAACCTATTTGTGGTAAGTAGTATGCTATTATTCTATAATAAGCCTTATTTCATCTATCTCGTAGCCTTTGCTTAGGGCAAAGCGGATGAGTTTTCCATTCATTTCGTACTTATCTTTTGCTTTAAGACTTTTCCGTTTGGACTGAATAACATCCCTTAAAATGGACAGATATTCTTTTCTGTCTATTTCGTCGAGAGCTGTTTCTATGTCTTTATGGTCTACTCTTTTCATTTTTAGTGCCAGGCGTATTTTGGCTATTCCCCATTTATTGAAACGATATTTGTCTCGAACAAAGGCTTTTGCATATCGGGTCTCGTCGATGAAATTTTCTTTGAGGAGTTTGGATATAACGTGTTCTATCATTTCTTTAGATGCACCCCTTTGCCGTAGCTTATCGTCTATTTCGCTAATACAGTGTTCGGATGTCGAACACAACGAAGCGGTTTTGTTTAGTAATTCTTCTTCTGTATATATTTTCATCGTATTGCTGCTACTATTCTGTCGTTCTGATAGAAATCTTTTAAAATTCTTATTTCTTTAAAATGTTTTCGTTGAAGTATTTCGGCCGTTTCTTTTCCAAAGTGTTGGTTGATTTCGAAATAAAGCTTTCCGTCGGTTGTAAGTGCCTGCGAAGCATATTCGGCTATTTGACGGTAATATCGTAATGGGTCATTGTCTTCCACAAATAAGGCAATACTCGGTTCGTGGTAAAGGACTTCCGGTTGCATCCCTTCTTTTTCTTTTTGTGTCACGTAAGGGGGATTACTTACTATAATGTCGAATTGTTCTGAAGTATGGGGAGGCAAATTAAAAATGTCTTGCTCTTTGAAATTGACATTTGTTTTGATACTACTGTTATTGTATCTAGCTATCTTAAGGGCCTCTTTTGAAATATCCCAGCCTGTTACGGAAGCTTCGGTCAGGCGTTTGCTCAAAGAAATAGCAATGCAGCCACTTCCTGTGCCGATGTCCAAGATGCTTACTTTTCCTTTGTTTTCATGAACGATAAGATTCACTAACTCTTCAGTTTCGGGGCGGGGAATCAACACATCTGGCGTAACTTTGAACATTAAGTGGCAGAATATGGTGGTACCTATTATATATTGTATCGGTTCATGACGGAGCAGCCTTTCTACAATGTCTTGAATCTTTTGTGCTTTATCTGCTGATAAATCCGTATATTTGCCGGTGTATAGCTCTATTGTGCTAATATTAAGCGAATCGCTGCATATAATAGATGCCAAACTCTTTATTTCTGTTACAGAATATTGAGTATCTAGTTGTCGGCGTATGTAAGTGAATAGTGATTCCATATAATGTGGCATTAATAGCTGCAAAATTACGAAAATATATTTTACGATGGAAGAAGACGAGAAATATATGTGGCGTTGCATTCAATTGGCAAGAAATGGACTTTGCACCGCTTCTCCCAACCCGATGGTTGGAGCTGTCATCGTATGTGATGGAAAGATAATTGGTGAAGGTTATCATATTCGAAGTGGTAAAGCACACGCCGAAGTCAATGCTGTGGGGTCAGTGAAAAAACAATCTTTATTGCGGCGTTCTACCATTTATGTCAGTCTCGAACCTTGTTCTCATTATGGTAAAACTCCTCCTTGCGCAGATATGTTGATCGCAAAAGGGATTCCTCGTGTTGTGATTGGCTGTGAAGACCCTTTTGTGAAAGTTCATGGGCGCGGTATTCAAAAGCTTTTGGATGCAGGATGCGAAGTGAAAACCGGTGTGCTCGAGAAAGAATGCCGGCAATTGATACGAAAGTTTGTTACTCTCA
This sequence comes from uncultured Bacteroides sp., assembly GCA_963676865.2. GTDB lineage: Bacteria > Bacteroidota > Bacteroidia > Bacteroidales > Bacteroidaceae > JAAYUD01. The sequence continues at coordinate 2,297,564 of CAXXSS010000001.1, forward strand.
ATACTCTCGTTAGACCGTATGTGACATTGAAGTGGGCTGAATCTGCCGATGGCTTTATCGGGAATAATATTAGTCGTACAATCCTTTCTTCCTCTTTGTCGACATTATTGGTGCAAAAACGTCGCGCCGAAAATGATGCTATTATGGTGGGGACGGAGACGGCTCGTATTGACGACCCTCGATTAACTTTGCACAATTGGTATGGTAAAAATCCTATTCGGGTTGTCCTTGATCGTCGGTTGTCCTTGCCTCGTTCTATTCATTTGTTCGATGGATATGCCCGAACATTAGTCTTTACCACTTTTTATCATTCCGATAGCTCAAATGTAGAGTACATTGTTTTGCCAGAAGAAGATTATTGCCTTTCTCGCTTCCTTAAAGAATTAGCGCAAAGAGAGATTCAATCGTTACTGGTAGAAGGTGGCGCCAGGCTCCATCAGTCATTTATTGATGAAGAGTTTTGGGACGAGGCTTATGTCGAGAAAAGTGTGAAAGTGTTGGGTGGCGGAGTGCATGCTGCCCAATTAAAAAATATTAAAGGGTTCACAAATCAAAGAGCGTTGGGAGTCGACATTTTTAAATACATACATTAAGTTGAGGTGTTGTATACAATTAAAAAATATTGGTGTTTTAAATTTGATGTGCTTCATTATTTGGAGAAAGAAAACCCTAAAAAGCTCTCATTTAGTGATAATTTTATATAAAACTTCTATTTATCGCTTATTATAGAAAAAATTGTTCCTATTTTTGCAATTTGTAAACAACAGATTTTCGGAAGCAAATGGCTGAAGATTATGAAATAGATAAAAATCGTGTGCCAAAGCATGTTGCTATCATAATGGATGGCAATGGGCGTTGGGCAAAACTGCGGGGTGAAGAACGCAGGAACGGTCATATTGCAGGAGCTGATACGGTAAAAGAAATTATTGAAGCTGCTGCTTTAATCGGGGTCAAGTATTTGACTCTTTATACGTTTTCGAGCGAAAATTGGAATCGTCCGGAGGCGGAAGTCGCTGCATTAATGGATTTGTTGTTTGATTCGCTTAAGGAAGAAGTCCTTTTCAAAAATGACATTTGTTTTAGAATCATAGGCGATTTAAGCAAGCTTCCGGATAAGCTTCAACAGCGTTTAAATCAGTGTGTGTGCGATACTGCTCATGGCAAGAAATTGACTTTAGTTTTGGCTTTGAGCTATTCTTCGCATTGGGAAATTACCGAAGCCACCCGCCAGATTGCCCGTTTGGTTCAAGAGGGCAAAATGGTTCCTGAGGAGATCACTACTGATACTATATCGCAGTATTTGGCTACCAATTTTATGCCTAATCCCGATTTGCTTATCCGTACCGGTGGCGAATTGAGATTAAGTAATTATTTGTTGTGGCAATGTGCTTATTCCGAGCTATATTTTTGCGACACCTATTGGCCAGATTTCAGAAAAGAGGAGTTGTATAAAGCTATAGCGGATTTTCAACAGCGAGAAAGACGTTATGGAATGACCAGTGAACAGATTAGTAAAAAACCTAAAATTAGATAGATGTATTATCGTACTTATTTGAAATTTATAGCATTAGCTAGTTTGCTTCTTTGCTGCGTTTTGCAAGGAAATGCACAAGAGGTAGCTGCCGATACAATTTATAAACCTGCTATTATTTATACGGGGACTCCTAAAAAGTTTGAAATCGCCGGCATAAAGGTAGAAGGTGTAAAAGGCTACGAAGATTATGTGTTGATAGGCATTTCGGGATTGGCTGTGGGGCAGACAATTACAGTGCCTGGTCAGGAAATAACCGATGCTATACGTCGCTATTGGAAGCATGGTTTGTTTTCGAATGTGGCTATGTCTGTTGAAAAGGAGTATAAAAATAAAATTTGGTTATTGATTACTTTGGCCCAACAACCGCGTATCTCTGATATCCATTATCATGGAGTGAAGAAGGCGGAACGGACAGATTTGATTGCCAAACTGGGTATGCCTAAAGGAAGTCAGATTACTTCCAATATGGTCGATCGAGCCAAACTGTTGATTAAACGTTATTTTGATGATAAAGGATTTAAAAATGCTGATGTAAATATTGTTCAGACTGACGATCCTAAAACTCCCAACGAAGTAATTGTTGATATCAATATCGATAAGAAAGAAAAAATTCATGTTCACAAGATAACGTTTGAAGGTAATGTCGTGCTGAAATCTAAAAAGTTGAAGCGGATTATGAAGAAAACGAACGAACGACATAAATTGATGAATATTTTCCGCCCTAAGAAGTTCGTGAATGAAAATTACGAAGCCGATAAGAAGTTGATTATTGATAAGTATAATGAACTGGGCTATCGTGATGCTCGTATTATGAAAGATAGCACCAAAATGTTTAATGATCGTACGATAGACGTTTATATTAAAGTAAACGAAGGCGATAAATACTATTTACGCAATGTGACGTGGCTGGGCAATACTGTCTATTCTACAGATCAGCTGAATTATATGTTGCGAATGAAGAAGGGTGATGTTTATAATCAGAAGTTGATGAATCAGCGTTTGTCTTCAGATGATGATGCTATCGGTAACCTCTATTATAATAATGGTTATTTGTTTTATAATCTTGATCCGGTAGAAATAAACGTGGAAAACGACTCAATTGATTTGGAAATGAGAATCAGTGAAGGACGTCAGGCTTCTATTGATAAAATAACCATCAGCGGTAACGATCGAGTTTATGAAAATGTGATTCGTCGTGAACTACGTATTCGTCCGGGTGATCTTTTCAGCCGTGAAGATTTGATGCGTTCGTTGCGTGAATTGTCTCAGATGGGACATTTCGATCCTGAAAAAATGAATCCTGATATTCGTCCTGACCAAGTAAATGGAACGGTGAATATAGGGTTGCCGTTGACATCAAAGGCCAATGATCAGGTTGAATTCTCGGCTGGTTGGGGTCAAACAGGTGTTATCGGTACGTTGAGCTTGAAGTTTACTAACTTTTCTATGGCCAATTTATTACATCCGGGACAGAACTACCGGGGTATATTGCCACAGGGTGATGGACAAACATTTACAATTAGCGCTCGTACCAATGCGTCATACTATCAACAATATAGCGTGTCATTCTTTGATCCTTGGTTCGGAGGTAAACGTCCTAATTCATTGTCTTTGTCGGCATTCTATTCTCGCCAGACCGATATTAGTAGTAAGTACTACAGTCAATCATATCTGAACAACTATTCTAATAGTATGTACGGCGGTTCATATAATTATAAAGATATGTATGATAAGTCTAAATCGTTGCAAATGTATGGATTCTCTGTAGGATTCGGTAAACGTTTGAGATGGCCGGATGATTATTTCACACTCTCTACCGAACTGTCTTATCAGCGCTATGTGCTTCACGATTGGAAATATTTCCCTGTTACTGACGGTCATTGTAACAATATTAGTTTGAATATTACGTTGGGTAGAAATTCTGTAGATAATCCTATATTCCCTCGCACGGGTTCTGAGTTCTCATTGTCTTGTCAGTTTACACCTCCTTATTCTTTATTCGACGGAATCGATTATAGTACTTACAATTTGAGCAATCAGAACGATGTAAACAAAATGCATCGGTGGATCGAATATCATAAATGGGAATTTAAATCGAAAACCTATACACCGTTGATGGATCCGACTATATACAAGAAAGGTTTGGTATTGATGACGCGTGCAAATTTCGGTTTGCTAGGTTATTATAATAAGAATAAGAAATCGCCATTCGAGACATTTGATGTTGGAGGTGACGGTATGACGGGCTATGCAAGCTATGCTACCGAAAGTGTCGGACTTCGTGGTTACGAGAATAGTTCGCTGACTCCATACGGGAAGGAGGGTTATGCTTATGCTCGTCTGGGTATGGAGCTTAGATACCCGTTGATGTTGGAGACCAGTACCAATATTTATATGCTGGCTTTTGTTGAAGGTGGTAATGCTTGGCATGATATCAAAAACTTTAATCCGCTTGATTTGAAACGTTCTGCCGGTGTCGGTGTACGTATATTCCTCCCAATGATTGGTATGATGGGTATTGACTGGGGCTACGGCTTTGATAAGGTCTTTGGCTCGAAGCAGTATGGCGGTAGTCAGTTCCATTTTATATTAGGACAAGAATTTTAATAATTATAATTATCAAATATGTGTGCAATATGAAAAAGTCTATTTTATCTCTCGTTTTATTGTTGGGCTTTACGATGTCTGTTTGCGCCCAAAAAATAGTATTGATCGATACGGACTATATATTGAAAAATATACCCGCTTACTCTAAGGCTACTGCCCAACTTGAACAGAATTCTCAAAAATGGCAGAATGAAGTTCAGGTTGTGTCTAATGAGGCAAAGACCATGTATACTAGTTACCAGAACAAAATGTCGCGTCTGTCGGATGCTCAGAAGAAAGTGCAAGAAGATGCTATTGTGGCAAAAGAGAAAAGTGCAGCCGAACTCAAACGTAAGTATTTCGGGCCTGATGGTGAATTGGCAAAACTGCGTCAAAACTTGATTAAGCCTATTCAAGATCAGATATATAATGCTGCCAAGGCTTTATCAGAACGTTATGGCTATTCTATCGTTATCGATAGAGCTTCTGCTTCGAGCATTATTTTTGCATCTCCAAGTATTGATATCAGTGAAGATGTACTTGCCAAGATGGGTTATTCAAAATAAATGATTACATTTGTAGTGTCAAAAAGAATAATATAATAATCAATAAACTTTTAAAGAATTATGCTAAAGAAAATCGCACTCGCAATTGCATTATTTGCGCTTCCCTTGGTGGGAATATCTGCTCAGACAGTTAAGCTTGGGTATTATAACACTCAAGCTGTTATCGTTGATATGCCCGAGTTTGTAAAGGCTCAGAACGAATTGAAAGAGTTGGGTAATAAGTATCAGGCAGAAATGAAACGTACTGAAACCGAATTCAATACTAAGTATCAGCAATTCATACAGCAGAAAGATTCTCTGCCACAGGCTATCGCTGAACGCCGTCAGAAAGAACTTGAAGAAATGGGACAGCGTTCACAACAATACCAACAAGATGCACAACAAAGCATGCAAGACCAACAAGAGAAGAAGCTGACACCTATTTATCAGAAGATAGAGGCTGCCGTTAAAGCTATCGGACAAGAAGGTGGTTTTACTTGCATTTTCGATTTGGCTCGTACACAACTTCCTTATGTCAACGAAACCCAAATGGTTGACTTGACCAGTAAGATTAAATCTCGTGTAGGTGCTACTGGCAACGCTTCTGCCACTCCAGCTCCTGCAGCTGCTGCTGGGAAAAAGAAATAGATATAACCCAATTAATAAAAGCGACACAAATATCGGGTTATTTACTCGATGTTTGTGCCGTTGTTTTTTTATCACATAGCTATGGTTGAATTTTTGCAATCTCCCGGACCTATCGGTGTGTTTGATTCGGGGTATGGTGGACTTACCATACTTGACAGCATTCGCAAAGTATTACCTCAATACGATTATGTTTATCTTGGGGATAATGCTCGTGCACCCTATGGAAGCCGCTCCTTTGAAATCATTTACGAATTTACACGGCAAGCGGTGATCAATCTTTTTGAAAAAGGTTGCCATCTGGTCATTATCGGTTGTAATACAGCATCGGCAAAGGCTTTGCGGAGTATTCAGATGAATGACTTGCCAGCACTTGATCCTAAACGTAGAGTGCTTGGTGTGATTCGTCCTACAGCCGAGGCTATAGGAAACATAACGAAGAGCCGCCATATTGGTATCTTCGGAACAGCCGGAACTATTATTTCGGGTTCTTATCCGATGGAAATAAAGAAGCTATTCCCCAATATTACTGTTGTGGGACAGGCTTGTCCGATGTGGGTTCCGTTGGTAGAAAACGATGAATCTAATAACGACGGTGCCGATTTCTTTGTTCGCAAATATATTGATACTTTATTGGCTAAAGACCCTTTGATCGACACTGTAGTATTGGGATGCACTCATTATCCATTGCTTTATCCCAAGATTAGAGCCTATCTGCCCGATCATATTCAAATCGTGTCACAGGGGACTTTAGTGCCCAATAGTCTGAAAGATTATTTATTCCGTCATCCGGAGATGGAACAGTCTTGTACTCGAGGAGGTGGCTGTGAATTTTATACGACGGAGTCTGAAGATAAATTTAAAGAATCGGCAACGGTGTTTCTTAATCAACCGATAGAAAATGTTCATCGAGTGGTATTGGAATAATATATTTTAATCAATCTGACTATGAGTGAAGAATATCGGCGTATTGTCGTTAAAATAGGAAGTAATATATTGACTCGCTCTGACGGTACTCTCGATGTCACTCGCATGTCGTCGCTTACCGATCAGATATCAGCGCTTTATCAGCGTGGCATTGAAGTTATTATAGTCTCTTCCGGGGCTGTGGCGTCGGGCAGGAGTGAGCTTCATACGGAGCGTAAATTGGATAGCGTAGACCAGCGGCAGTTGTTCAGTGCCGTGGGGCAAGCTAAGCTGATTAATCGTTATTATGAACTTTTCAGCGATCATCATATTGTAGTAGGGCAGGTTCTTACCATGAAAGAAAACTTTGCTACTCGTCGGCATTATCTCAATCAGAAAAATTGCATGGAAGTGATGCTTCGCAATGGTGTTATACCTATTGTCAATGAGAATGACACCATATCGGTTACAGAACTTATGTTTACGGATAATGATGAATTGTCCGGACTCATTGCTTCGATGATGAATGTTCAGGCTTTGTTTATTTTAAGCAATATTGATGGCATATACGATGGTTCTCCATCCGATGCTTTATCGCACGTCATTCGTACCATCACTCCCGATATGGATCTTTCGCAATACATACAGACGGGCAAGTCCAGTTTTGGTCGAGGTGGCATGCTTACTAAGAGCAACATCGCACATAAAATAGCTGAAGAAGGCATTGAGGTCGTTATTGCTAATGGAAAACGCGAGAATATATTGCTCGAACTTATTTCTCAGCCCGAGCATACTGTCTGTACCCGATTCTTACCATCCACTCAGCCTGTGTCGAGCGTGAAAAAGTGGATTGCTCATTGCGAAGGTTTTGCAAAGGGAGAAATACATATTAATGAGTGTCTTACCACTCGGCTCAGTAGCGGTAAGGCTGTCAGTATATTGCCGGTAGGTATTAGCGGCATTGAAGGGGACTTCGAAAAGGACGACATTGTTCGTTTGGTAGATTGTAAGGGGCATTTAATAGGATGTGGTCGTGTGAATTGTAGTTCTGAATTGGCACGTTCCGAGATGGGAAAGCATGGTAAGCGTGCTGTGGTACACTACGATTATCTTTATATTGAATAATTAACATGATATGATGAACATGGATTCTATTTTTCAAGAGGTGAAATCCGCAAGTCGAGATTTGGCATTGCTTGATAGCGAAAAGATAAATGAAGTACTGTTGGCCGTTGCCGATGCTGCTATCCGACAGGCTCCCTATATTTTGCAGGAAAATGCAAAAGATTTGGCAAAGATGAATGTTGCCGATCCCATGTACGATCGTTTGAAACTTACGCCGGCTCGTCTTGAAGAGATTGCTCAAGGTATTCGTAATGTAGCAAAACTTCCTTCTCCGTTGGGTAGGGTGCTTAAAGATGTAGTACGCCCCAATGGCATGCATTTGCGTCGTGTCAGTGTTCCGTTCGGAGTTATCGGTGTTATTTATGAGGCTCGGCCGAATGTTTGTTTTGATGTTTTCTCTCTTTGTATAAAGAGTGGCAATGCTTGTGTTCTAAAAGGAGGAAGCAATGCCGATGCTTCCAATAGGGCTATTGTCGAAATCATTCATCAGGCTCTTGAATCGCAAAATGTCAATCCTCACATTGTCGAATTGCTTCCTGCCGGTCACGAATCGGCAGCTGCGCTACTTCATGCTACCGAGTATGTCGATTTGATAATACCTCGTGGCAGCAACAGTCTTATTCAATTCGCTCGACATAATGCAACTGTTCCGGTTATAGAAACAGGAGCGGGTATTTGTCATACTTATTTCGATGAGTTTGCCGATCTGGCTAAAGGCAGTGCTATCATTAATAATGCTAAAACACGCCGTGTTACAGTCTGCAATGCTCTCGATTGTGTTATCGTTCATCAATCTCGACTGAAGGAATTACCTCAGATCGTTTCTCTTCTCGCATCATCGAATGTGGTTATCTATGCAGACAAGGCGGCCTATGAGGCGCTTGATGGAAAGTATCCGCCCCATCTGCTTGAACAGGCTACTACCGAAAGCTTCGGAACAGAATATTTGGATTATAAGATGGCTATAAAGACAGTGGATTCTTTTGAAGAAGCACTAAATCATATTCGCGCCAACGGATCTAAGCATAGCGAGAGTATCATAACCGAGAATGAGGAGCGTGCCCAACGTTTTCTGCGCGAAGTGGATGCTGCCTGTGTATATATCAATGTATCAACAGCCTTCACCGACGGCGGGCAGTTTGGATTGGGCGCCGAAATCGGTATCAGTACTCAAAAGCTTCATGCGCGTGGTCCTATGGGACTCGAAGAAATAACCACTTACAAGTGGTTGATAGAGGGCAACGGACAAATCAGAAAAGCATAAACCCAAATTATAAAATTATAAAACAAGCGAACAATGAAGAAATTTACAGGAGTGCAAGACATTGGCGACTTGAAAGTCGCTTTATCGTTGGCCTTTGAAATGAAGAAGGATCGTTTTAAGTATGTAGAGCTGGGACGTAACAAAACACTACTGATGGTGTTTTTCAATTCGAGCTTGCGTACTCGACTCAGTACCCAGAAAGCTGCAATGAATCTTGGCATGAACGTTATTGTGCTCGACATTAATCAGGGGGCTTGGAAACTCGAAACAGAACGTGGCGTTATTATGGATGGCGATAAATCGGAGCATATTCTTGAGGCTATTCCGGTAATGGGATCTTATTGCGACATTATCGGCGTACGTTCTTTCGCTCAGTTTGAAGACCGTGACTATGATTATAATGAAACAATTCTCAATCAGTTTATAAAATATTCCGGTAAGCCTGTGTTTTCTATGGAAGCTGCTACTTGTCATCCGCTTCAGGCTTTTGCCGATCTTATCACCATCGAGGAATACAAAACAAAACCACGTCCTAAAGTTGTCATGTCATGGGCCCCTCATCCTCGTGCGCTCCCGCAAGCCGTACCCAACTCTTTTGCCGAGTGGATGAATGCTGCCGATTATGATTTTGTGATTACCCATCCTCATGGCTATGAACTTGACCCTAAATTTGTAGGCAATGCTTCTGTTGAATACGATCAGATGAAAGCATTCGAGGGTGCCGATTTTGTATATGGTAAGAATTGGGCTGCGTATGCCGGCGACAATTACGGACGCATTATCTGTTCGGATCGTTCGTGGACTATTGGCGAACGCCAGATGGCTGTTACCAATAACGCTCATTTTATGCATTGTTTGCCCGTGCGGCGTAATATGATTGTGACGGATGATGTGATTGAAGGTCCTCAATCTTTGGTTATTCCCGAGGCAGCCAATCGCGAAATATCGGCTACTGTTGTACTGAAAAAGTTATTAGATAGTATTGAGTAAATAAGCATATCGCAATTACGGTAGTGTACTTATTATATAATTTCTGCCCTATACGTCACGTACAGGGCAGAAACACATATTCAAAATAGTGTATATTGAGAATACAATATACAAACAACCAGTAAGTTGAAGTCTAGACTCTAAGAGAGAGTTTTTGTTTTGTTTTTATTTTATTTGTGTCGGTGATCGGGCATTTTGTAAAGCCTTAAATTATTTAAGGCACTCTTAATAAGCAGTTCGTATACTCCAAACATCAGGAAAATATAGAAAAAATCGCCCAATAGGGTGTTGCGGAAAAAAGGAATTCCCGCTATGTAGCATGATATCAATCCGCCGAATGTATGAGGGTAGGGGAGCATGCTCGAGAATAGCCATACTCCGAAGTTCGAGATGAGGAAGAAGATGATAGATGATAGTATCGAGGTGCAAAATAGCCTGAGTAGCGCGATCTTGTTGTGCAGAATGCTTCTTCCTAGAAGGCTTATCAACAAAAAAGCGGCGTAGGTGACTATAGCTCCGTCGTAGAACCAAATGAAATGGTCGAAATAAGCTGCGTATATTATATTGTTGAGCAACAAATCGCTTATCCACATCGAAGCGATGGGAATGATATAGCAGTAATAGCGGTTGTTAAGGTAGGCAGACCCGAAAAGAGCCATTGCACATATAGGCGAAAAGTTGTACGGGTGGGGGATGAGTCTGCTTAGTGCAGCTGCTAGGATCATGACAACAATGCCGACAAATTCTAATTTCTTATTTTTTTCCATCGTTTTGTATATTGATTAAGTTTCACTCACAAATACATACATAATCAATCTACAGTACACGATGTATACATCCTTATCTTAATACGATAAGAAAGAAACAACATTGCCCGATCCATGCCCATTCCTCCGTGGACTGTAGAACAGATATTCTACAAAGGCAGGTCTTCTGGCTTATTCCTGTCTTGATAGCCTTCCCAACTTCTCGAAAGAGTTAGTGGCTTTGTTCTTTTATCAAGACCCTTTTGTCCATTACAGGACTGTGGAACTTACAGCAGCGGGAACTGTTGCCGATTTGCACGGCATTCCCTTTTAATTCCGGCTCACTTATTCAGGTGATGCGGAAACCTTTGACGGCACAAAATTACCAATATTATTGGAATTACAAAACAAAATCGTTAAAAACGAAACAATTTTCATTGAAACGAACTCGGATATACTTCACTTGCCCGTATGTATGCAATCTGAAACCTCTATCGCATTCGATTTCACCCAATATTCATATCCAAGGGATGTGGTGAGGGTATCTACCTTCTCTTGTATCCACTCACTTCTTTTGCTTCTCGCAATATCTCAGTATGCTGTTGTCGCGACGTATGGATGCCGCTTGCGACTCACGGGCGTGAGTCGGAAAAAACATAAGGACGAAACTTGCGACTCACGCCCGTGAGTCGCAAGTTTCGTATGTTAGTTTTCATCCTTATGCCCTTAAGTATTTCCAAGTATTTGAAGATGGAACTATTGTTGGGCACATAAGGCACTTTGAAGAACAAATAACCAACGGCGTTTCATCGATTGGATGTACGGTGGTTGTTCGTCACTTGAAGATATTTTGCCTTATAGATGTAATAGTTGATACAGGCGTCTGTGTAGTTGTTTTGACTTTGACTCAGCATGCTCTCGGCATCCAGAACCTGTGAAATTTCAGTGGTTCCTGCCGTTAAATAGTTATTATAGAGTCGAAGATTTTCTATCGATTGCGCGATAGCCGATTTGGCAATATTAACTTGTCGGTACGACTCGTCAAAGTCATTTTGTGCCTGTTTCATTTCTAGTAGTAATAATTGTTTTCCTTGTTCATATTTATTGTAGGCTATTTGTTCTTTAATCTTTTGCTTCTTCATTGCATACGATCCTCCCCAGAAATCGGAAAGAGGAATGCTGACTGTGGCAAATACGATTCCATTCATGTGATTGTGATCACTGAAGTTGTCGTATCCGTAGTTGGCGCCCACAGATACGGTCGGTAGATATTGGCTCTGTTTGATTTTTGTTTCTAGTTTGCTGGCTGTTACTCCCTTGTCCAGCATCTTGTACTCCGGTTTGTCGTACATCACAGATTCATGCAGCACATAGTATGCTGCCGGCGATTCGATGGTTGCAAAATCGGGCGCCGTTATTTCAAAAGTCTGTATCGAATCTAACGATAGTCCTATCTGCTGGCATAAGTTCATCTTGCAGAGAGTGATTGCATTTGTTGTTTTAGATTTCAATGCAGTCGTTTCATTTATTTTCAGTTTCACTTTGAGTATATCATTGGTGATTGTTGTTCCGGCTGCTACCGACGATTCTACTTTCTTCAGTAAGGCATTGAGATGATTTTCGACTGTCTGAATCGTTTTCAGTTTGTCCATGAGTGATGCTAGTAGCCAGAAGCTCTTTTCTGTTTCCAGCAGTACATCATTTTTTGTGATCTCTCTTTGGTATTTACTTACTTCTTCTCCAAGTTTTGCAAGTTTGTTGCTATTCGATATATTACCTCCTGTGTATATCGGTTGTATTGCAGTAATACCTCCGGTCACTCCCGATTTCAAGGTATTTATTTGAATGCCTCCAAGATCCATCGAGACAACAGAGCGGCTGTTGTTGAACCCGAAAGCAGAACCTTTGATCTCCGGGAAGTATTTGGTATAGGCTTCTTTACTAGTCTGCGCTGCCGATAGTATCTCCAGTTCGCTGTTTTTGAGATTGAAGTTGCGTGTCTCTGTCAGTTTCTTACAATCATCAAGCGTGTACTTTTTCTGTGCAAACAGATTGCCGGATATTGCGATGGCTAATATGGCGATTATTATTCTTAGTTTCATATATAATCTGTTTATTTATTGTTCTTCATCTTCTTGAATATGAGCCAATAGGCAATGGGCAGTATGGTTGTGATAAAGATGGTCGAGAATATTGCTCCAAAGCAAATGACCGTTCCCATAGGGCTCCAAAGTGGGCTTTTGCTAATGATCATAGGTATTACTCCCATTGATGCTGCTGCCGAGGTAAGGAATATGGGGCGCATTCTACGTTTTCCCGCTTCGATAGCTGCAGATCGGACTGTCATTTTTTCTTTTATCCTCAACTTCTCAGCATAGTCGATCAGAATAACGGCGTTTCTCACAACAATACCAAATAGACATACGATTCCTAGTATCGCCGTGATGCTGAATTGGGCATTCGTAATCCATAAACCAAGTACCGCGCCGAAGAAACAAAGAGGTATGGCTAAGATGGTTAGTATTGTAAGACTTATCTTTTTGTAGTGGAATATCAATACAAGGAAAATAATTAATAATGCAATGAGCAGTCCGGTAGATATTTCGGGTATTGTCTTGGCATCAGATTCTGCAATACCTCCATACGATACGGACACCGATTGAAATTGTTTTTGGCTCAAGAGCGATTTAATTATTTTCTCTGCCTTTTCGAAAGCATCGTTTTCGTTGATGTTTCTTTTCAAATCGACCATAACGCTTATTGTTCTATCTCCGTTGCGTCTCACCACTTGTCCGTATTGCCATGCCGGATATATCTGTGCGATCTGTTTGAGGGGTACCGATGTGCCCATCTCTGTCGAGATATATTCGTCTTTCAGTGCTTCTACCGTTGTCTTTTTATTGTTCCATCTTGGCTTTAATTTCACATTTATATCATAATCGTTTTCCCATAGAGTAGTGATGTTAAACCCATCTAGAGAAGTACCAAGATCCATTGCCAAAGAGGTGTCGTTGATGCCAAGTTGGTTTGCTTTGATAGGATCCATCACAATCTTTGCATAAGGAACAGTCCCTTCGAGATCTGTACGCACCCAACTTGTTTCGTCCATCGTTTTGAGTCTGGCAACTAGCGAATCTGCAAACACCTTGGACTTTTGTATATCTTCATTCGTTATTCTAGCTTCGATAGGTACCGCAGCATCTTCGTTGTCTATTTGTTTGAAACGTACGTATGCATTGGCAAAGTGTTTGGCATATTTGTCCGAATACTCATTTAGTATATCTTCGGTATCATTGTTGGACGTAGTGTTTACAATGAACTGTCCGAAATTCTTTGAGGGTATATGTGGCGCGTAAGACGAATGGAAGCGGGGCGAACTCGTACCTATAAACGAGGTGATGGACACCACTCTTTGGTCTTTTCTGAGAATCTTCTCCATGCTGTTGCATATCTTGGCGGTCTCATTCAGCGGACTGCCCTCCGGTAGATAGAATTCAACAACAAACTGATTTCGTTCGGCAATGGGCATCAAACGCTGTGGAATATTCATGAACAGAATCCCTGCCAGTACAATGGATGCAATGCCTGATGATATGGCCCAATAAGGGTGCTTGAATAATCGGGGCAGCATGTTGTTGTAAAACAACTGAAGTTTTTCAAGAAATGATTTCTTTTTGGGGCTGTCTTCTGTCTTTATTAATCCTTTTTTGATGAAGGCGTATTGCAAAAATGGAATGATAAACATGGCTACTGCAAGCGAAACAAACAGTGTGATAGCAATGGTCCATGGGAATGATTTGATAAAGTCCTTCAGTTCTCCCGTAAAGGTTATCATTAGCGGGAAAAAGGTAATACTGATGGTGAGTGTTGCCGTAACCAGCGATTTGAAATAAACCTTAGCACTTTGTATAGCAGCATGCCATCTCGACATCCCTTGGTCAATCTCTTCGATATATCCGTCTACTATAACGATACAGTCGTCCACAATAAGTCCCAATACCACGATGAGTCCTGCAAGTGTTACGGTATTTAGCTCTATGCCTATTGCATACATTATTCCCAAAGAGATGAAAATAGTGATGGGGATGGATGCCGCAGCAACACTTGCCACTCTGAATGGCATGAGTATCATTGTCACTAATATGACAGATGCAATGGCAATGATCATTTCCCATAAGAATCTGTTGACCGAGTCGTCTACGACCTTTGCCTGGTCGGTAATACGCGATATCTTTACGTCTTTGGGCAGGGTTAGCTCGAATTTCGTTATAATCTTGTTCACCTCTTCGCCATAACTTGTAATGTCGTTATTCTCTCTCATCTCGATAGAAAGCAATAGACACTTTACCCCGTTGTTGGTTATATAGTTATCGGGCTCCGGATATTCGCGAGTAACTTTTGCTATGTCTTTTAATCGAATAATATTTCCCTGTTGATCTATTTTAATGATCTGCTCCTCGATATTTCTTTCGGTCTGGTATGTTTTTGAAATGTGCACCGGAATCTCTATCTTCGCCGATTTTAAATTGCCGCTTGAGGTAATCAATCCGTGCATGAATAAATTCTGGCCTAACATATTCATGTTGATGCCATAAGAAGTCATTTTATCTTTGTCGAGATTCACGGATATTTGTTCTTTCTGCATTCCATAGGTTCGGAAGTTGGCTATCTTGTCCACCTTGCGGAGTCTATCTTCTAGATTCTCAAGGTAAGTATGCAATTGCCGGTATGTCTTTGTTTTCGACTCCAACGATAATACCGTGGCCGATGTTTCGCCAAAATCATCATCCACAATGATTGACAGTACCCCCAATGGAAGAGTACTTTTGAATTCATTGAGTCCATGTCTCAACTTAGACCATATTTCGTTCTTATTATTGACATTGTTGTTGAGCGTAACGAACATGTATACGATGCCGTCTTTGGACTTAGTGTATGTCTTCTTTCTATTAATCTCTTTGTAATTGAAAAGAAAGTTCTCGAGAGGTTTGCTAAGCTGTTGATCTACTTGAAGAGCTGTAGCACCGGGATATATACCAACGATTAATCCTTGGCGAATAGTATATGTTGGGAACTCTTGTTTGGGCATATAGTATAATCCGCAAATGCCAAACGCGATTAACATTCCGGTTATCAGCATCACTATCTTTCTATACCTCATCGCGGTGGCGATAATATCTAACTTTTTCATGATGAATATGTTTTTTTATTTATCTATGACTTCGCAGCCTTCTCCTATTTTCTGAAATCCTTCGGTAACGATGCGGTCTCCAATATTTAATCCACTACGTATAATCACTCCATTCTCTACAAAGTGCCCTACGGTAACTTTTCTGAGGTATGTGTGATGACTATTGATGATCCATACATACTGGCTGTTGTCCTCGAATAGTTGGATGCAATTGACAGGTACTACAATTGCGTGCGGCGTATTGTTGGATACCATTTCTACATTGCATAGCATTCCCGGCATGATATTGGGAGATGGATTGACCAGTGTGATCTTTATTTCGTACGTGTGTGACATAGCATTTCCAATGATTCCCTTTTGGCTGATAAAACCTTGAATCGCCAGGTTGTTTAGCGCATTTATCGTTATTTTTGCTTTGCTTCCGACATGTATCTTTTCTATTTTATTCTCGGGAATAGAAACCTTAACTTCCAATATGTTCGTCTTTAATAGTTTTAATATCGGATATCCGGCAGATATATTCATGCCGGGTTCAATACTGCGCTCTCCAATAATTCCGGAGAACGGAGCGTATAAATAGCAATCGTTTAAATCTTTCTTTGCTGCTTGTTCGGCGTATTTAGCTTTGCTCAATTGAGTCTTTGCATCTACATATTGAATTTGGGGAATGCTTTTATTTTGGTAGAGCATTGCCGTTCTGTTATAATTATCTTGTGCCTGTTTTAATGTCGAAGCTGCAATCCAATAGTTGTTTGCTATATTGCCTTTGTTCAGTATAGCCAATAATTGTCCTTTCGCTACTTTCTGTCCTTCTTTGACTAATACTTCCTTTATATTGCCAGGGACCTCAAAACTGAGTGCTGATGATTGAGATTCTACGACGTTTCCAATATACGAATCGCTTGGAGCAATTGGGACTCTTTCTACGGTCATTGATTTTACTGCGACCTTTTCATTCGTTGTCTCTCCGCTTTTCTTGTCTGAACAGTCTGCCATTAATATTGCCAGAGAGGTGGCTATGGCCAACTTAATTAAGAGTTTCATGTTGTTTTTTGCTTTAATAAATGATACCTATTGTTTGGCTGCAAAATTCAGTAGATTTTGTTAATTGTAGATGGTTTTATTTCTTGTTTAAATGGTCAAATGGATAGATTCTCTATTATTGTTTTGAACTTAAATAATAAATAACCATATTTGTAGAAAAAAGATGATGGTCAAAAGGTCGGATATTCCTATTATTAATATTTCTACTCTTAATAATGGGAAAACTCAATTTCTTCGTGATAATTTTGTCGTTTCTGATACAGATAAAGATTTGCCGGAGGACGTTTACGAGCATCCTACCATTATCAATGCCATATTCTTTGGTATTTGTGTGCGGGGCAGAGGAAGGCTACACATTAATCTGAATCAATATGATGTAGAACAAAACCATGTTATTGTTTTAATACCCGGTACCATTCTTCAATGTAATCTGGAGGAGGTGACAGAGGATTTTCTAATATACTATGTGACATTCTCAGATGATTTTATTAAGGAATTTGATTCGACAAATATTTTGGGAAGTTTACGACAAAGGGCTTGTTTTAAGATGAATGATGAATGTATTCAACTTTTGTTGGATCGTTATTTCTCTCTTCAGAAGAAACTCGAATGTAGCGATTATATGTTTCACAAAGAAATACTGCAGTATTCGTTGCTGGCTGATATTTATGAATTTTATTCGATGTATCAGATGTATTGTTTACCAGAGCCGGAGAAGTATTATAGGGAAAGTGAATTCCAGAAAAAGTTTTTTGATTTGATATATACCTATTATGGTAGAGAAAGGAAGGTGGAGTTTTATGCCAATAAGCTTTGTTTATCTCCCAAATACTTGTCTACAAAAATAAAGAGCCTGACAAACAAATCGGTGAACGAGTGGATTACGGAATCGTTGATATTAAAGGCAAAGGCTTTGCTGAAGTCTACAGAGATGACCATTCAGGAAATCTCCGATTATTTCAATTTCTCTGATGCCTCGGCTTTTGGTAAGTTCTTCAGAAAGAATGTGGGACTCACACCAAATAGTTATCGGAGAAATACGGATTGAAAGTGCTGGATGTCTTATAATGGCAAGCACTCAGATAAAATGGCAGTTATGTAAGAGGCCGCAATTGGATTGGCTTCAGTTATTGTATTTATTATGGAATTGACTTCGTTCTATGCCTTTACATTCAGAAAAATCAACCGTATGTCGCAGCGATAACTAACGTATGTTGTAGAAGAAACTAACGTTAGTTTTCATGATAACTTTCGTTAGTTACCGCAGTAACTTCTGTTAGTTATGGCGGCGATATACGTTAGTTTATTTGGTGAGATGAAAACTAAAGTTACTAAACATAAAGAAAGCCCATGCAGCTATTTTTGTATGGGCTTTCTTTATTGTTCTTTTGTATTCAAAATTGAATTTTAGTTTCTTCGATTCATGAAAATCATGACGTAGTATATTAATGTAGCCAACGAACCGAGAGAGGCAACCACGTATGTATAGGCTGCAGAACGTAGAGCATCTTCGGCTTGCGAATGGTTGTAGGCGTTGGTAATGCCCGAGCTACTCAGCCATGATAAAGCACGGCGGCTAGCATTTATCTCGACAGGCAGCGTGATGAAGCTGAAAATCGTTGTAGTGGCAAATAAAACGATGCCGACAAGTAATAATTGCGGGAAGCTGTTGATCATCAATATGCCTAGAAGTAATAGCCATGTCATCCATTGAGAAGCAAAACTTACGACGGGTACTAGTTTGCTGCGCAGGGTAAGCGGAGCATACTCACGAGCGTGCTGTACAGCGTGGCCGCATTCGTGGGCAGCAACAGCAGCAGCCATTAGACTGTCGCCATCATAAACTCCTTCACTTAGGTTCACAGTCTTTGTTGCCGGATTGTAATGATCTGTCAGTTGACCTTCTACGTGAGTCACTTGCACGTCATAGATACCGTTATCTTGTAGCATCCTGAGGGCAACGTCACGCCCCGTCAGTCCATTCATCCCAATTTTGGAATATTTCTTAAATTTACGCTGTAAGTTAGCTTGGATAATGTAACTTACTATTGCGATGCCGATAAAAATAATCCATTGCATCCCTATTATACCATTAAAACTATTTACTTCGTTCATAACTGTTTTTATTATTCTATTATATAAAAGAATAAGTACAAATCTTTTGCCAAAGATAGATATAAACAGAGAAGTATCTTCTTTTCTGTTTCTCTTTTATAAAGAATTAGCTAAAAATTATACAATCGTAAGTTCTAGCACGTAGTCAATATCTGTTGGCACTTCGTCCAATAGGAGCTGTATACCACTTTTGTCTTTTCTATATTTGACTAGTTTGTGGTTTTTAAATACGAAAGCATGCACTACTTTCTTTTTGCCGAGTGGGAGATAGAGCGATTGGCATTTTAGATTGAGAATGTGAACAAAAAGTTTGTTATTCTTTTGTGTGGTGACTCCCCAATCTTGAGGAGGAATAAGCCCTCCTCTGGTTCCATAGATAGTCTCACCGTATTGTTTTGTCCATTCGCCCATCTCTTGTAGCCGTTGTACTGCTATATCTGGTAGTTCACCATTAGGTTGCGGCCCAATGTTGAGTAATAAATTTGCGTTTCTTCCGGCTGCCTTTACCAAATATTGAATCAATGTTTTGGTTGGCTTATAGTTCATGTCCGCTATTTTGTATCCCCACATGCCATTCATGGTCTCACATGTTTCAAGTGGAAGCTTGCTTATTTCCTGTCCCGAAAGACCAACAGTGTTTTCACCGGGCAGATCGCGTTCAAACTCTTGTATGTCTTCACCGGCGAAAGGCTTTTGGTGATGGTTGTTCTCGATAAGGCATGCCGGTTGTAGCCGATGAATCAAAGCATATTGTCCGAAAAGCTGCCAGTCGAAGTTGGGATGTATGTCATGGTCCCACCAACCATCAAACCAGATGCATCCTATAGGACCGTAGTTGGTAAGTAGCTCTGTGAGCTGGTTATTCATGAATTGGTAGTATGATTTCCAATTGCCATTAGGATTTGAACGTCCCGTACCTTGTCCGGTGCGACCCAAAGGATAATCGTCGCGATACCAATCCAAATGCGAATAATAAAGGTGCAGTTTAATGCCTTGACGAGCACAGGCATCAGCCAGTTCCTTTAGTATATCACGTTTGAAAGGAGTCGCTTTTACAATATTGTAGTCCGAATATTGGGTATTGAACATTGAAAAGCCTTCATGGTGTCGGGAAGTGATGCAAATGTATTTTGCACCCGATGCTTTAATTTGGGAAACCCATTTGTCTGCATCGAACTTGGAAGGGTAGAAGCCACCGGCAAGCTTGGCATATTCCTTATAATTGAGATTGTTATCGTTCATTGTCCACTCGCCGGTTGCTAGCATACAATAAAGTCCCCAATGCAGGAAAATACCAAATTTGTTGTCTTGGAATTGTTTACGTGCCTCGATATTCTCTTTAGCAGGAATATAACTATCAGGCTGTGCTATAATGCATAGCACGAAAGTAAACAACAAGACTAGTGCTACTACTACTTTCTTCATGAATCGTAGATATTAATTGTAGCGAATAATGGTTTGTTCGCGATCTGGTCCTACTGAAACAATCTTGATGCGAGCTCCCAATTCTTTCTCAAGAAAGTCGATGTAGTTCTTGAATTCTTTTGGGAAGCCAGCTTCATCTTTTATTGTAGTAAGGTCAGTCTTCCAACCGGGAATCTCTTTGTATACAGGTTCGATATTGCCTTCTAGGCTATAGGGTAGATAGTCAACTTCTTTGCCATCTATCTTGTATGCTACGCATGCTTTGATTGTTTCGAAGGAGTCGAGTACATCACTTTTCATCATAATGAGATTTGTTACTCCATCAAGCATCACAGCGTATTTTAGTGCTACTAGGTCAATCCATCCGCAGCGGCGTTTTCTGCCTGTAACAGCACCAAACTCATGGCCTATTTCGCGAATTTTGTCACCATCGGCATCAAACAACTCCGTCGGAAAAGGACCGGCACCTACACGTGTACAGTAAGCTTTGAAGATACCGTATACATCTCCTATCTTGTTAGGTGCTACACCCAAACCGGTACATGCTCCTGCGCAGATTGTATTAGAAGAAGTGACAAAAGGATATGAACCGAAATCAATATCCAGCATTGTGCCTTGCGCACCTTCGCATAAGATCGTTTTGTCTTCTTTAAGTAGGTTGTTGATAACATGCTCGCTATCTACAAACTTGAATTGCTTGAGATATTCAATGCCTTCAAACCATTTCTTCTCTATTTCAGTTAGGTCATATTCATAGTTCAGGCTTTTTAGAATTTTCTCATGGCGTTCTTTGGCTGTCGTGTATTTTGCTTCGAAGTTGTCTAGTATATCACCTACGCGAATGCCGTTACGGCTGATTTTATCTGTATAAGTCGGGCCGATGCCACGTCCTGTTGTTCCCACTTTGGAGTCTTTCTTTGCAGCTTCGTAGGCGGCGTCGAGCAAACGGTGGGTTGGTAAAATGAGATGTGCTTTTTTTGATATAATCAGACGTTCTTTTAGCTGATGTCCCGATGCTTCAAGGGCTGTGGCTTCTTCGCGAAAAAGAGCTGGGTCAAGAACAACACCGTTCCCTATAATATTAACTTTGTCTCCTTGAAAAATTCCGGAAGGGATAGATCGTAGTACATATTTCTCTCCATTGAATTCGAGTGTATGGCCCGCATTCGGACCTCCTTGGAAACGGGCTACTACATCATAACTTGGCGTGAGTACATCAACTACTTTGCCTTTACCTTCATCACCCCATTGTAATCCTAATAAAACGTCAATTTTCATTTTTCTGAATTTATTTATAATTTTTTCTTTTTACGTTTGTTTGCTCTATCGCATCGGCTACACAACCCATACATATATAATGAAAAATGGGATGTGTTGAAATGAGGAAACTTTGCTTCGGAAATAATGTGCTGCAAGTTTGTATCATGAATCTCGGTTATTTTTCCACATTGAGTGCAGAAAAGATGCAGATGCATACCGCTATTATATAACTTCTCATACTGTGATGCATTGCCGAATTGTAATCTGACTACAAGTTGCGCATCCATTAGCAATAAGATTGTATTGTACAAAGTGGCTCTACTAACACGGAAGTTACTTTCTTCCATCATTTCTTGAAGCATATCTACAGTGAAATGCCCTTCGATAGAATAGATTGCATCAAGGATAGCAAAACGTTCAGGCGTTTTACGGTGTCTGTTGGCAGATAGATATTCATTGAATACCTTCTTTACGGTTTCTTTAACGTTTTTATTATCCATGGGCTCTCAATTTAGCTCAACAAAGTTATATTATTTTTATGAAATGAACGAAAAAAAATGGATTATCCTTCAATAATATTCGAGCTAACCATATTATAGAGTGCTTGTTCTTCTTCGGATTGAGCCTCTCCGTAGCATTCGACGAGTCGGCAGACCTTGAAAGCATGTTCTTCGTTGTATAACATATATTTTTTGATTGCTACTGTAGCTGCTTGTCTCACGTTGTAATTTGGCGACAGTGCACTAACCATGGCTTGGTCAAGAAATTCACTTTCGGCTCGGTCGTTCATCTCGCCTTTTATTCCCAGCAATCGGGCTATTGTCAAGAAACCACAAGTTTGAATGAATTCCCTTTCATCTGCAATCCATTTGAAAGAAAGAGAAGGCGCGTAGCTGAGCTTTTGGAAAAGATTCATTACTGTCAATTCCGCCATTTCTATGTTGTTTATCTGTTCTACCCATAGTTCGGCCATGTCGGGAGTGAAGTCGTCGATAGGCATCAATAGCGAAGCAGCGATTTTACACTCTCTAATATCTTCATTCCAGAGGGCTTGCGCCAAATGAAAATCTGGTGGAAAGTTTGCTGCGATAGCTTTGATTCGTGGTAGCTCTACTCCGAAGTTGAGCTTATATCGAAATCCGCTTTCACGCATGCTCTGTGATACTTTTCCGTTCATTGATAAACGGAATTCCGTTTTGATAATTTTCAGTTGTTCGTTAATATCCATTGTGACACAATTCTTTTTCTGTCGTTATTCATTGATTGAAGGCAAATAAGAATAATCGTTACTATATCGTAGCATTTGATCGGTATACGATTCGTCATAAGAAACAGCAATATCACAAACGTTGCCTTCTTTGTCTTTTATTTCGTTGTAAACAGGGTTGATAAAACCTTTGTAAGGAGACAACTTTAGTTTCTCGTACCTTTCCAATACTTCGAGGTGTAATGTATGGTCGACTTTCACTGCATAATTTTCGACCAGTGATTGGGCTGATTCATACTCTCCTGTCGATTTGATTCGCTGTACTTCGGCTAATAGCTGGCCGAAGAGACCACGCAATGCACTGTAGTTATTTATTTTGATATAAGTCTTCTCGTCCCGGTTAATAAATTCTATTATATTGTCGGTCTTCCCTTTTTCATAGGCCCAGCGGGCAATGAGTTGTCTATTCCTCATGTGAGCTTCTTCTATCTGATGCCCAGGTTTTATTCGAACCAACTGCGTTATCAGTCCGTTCATTATGTAAGTGTAGTATTGAGCTTTATAAGCATCCTTGTCAGGAAGAAGTCCCAATTCTATCAATTTCTCATCTGCCATGTAATATAGTCCGAATAAATCGGCACGCGCTTCTTCAATGGTCGAACCGTATGCTTTCAACGCGTCTTGGCTGATGCCTGGTAGTAATTGGCCCGAACCGTGCCCAAGACATTCGTGTAAATCAGTATGGAGTTCGTCCGTCAAATTGGAGTATTTGTCGATGAGCTCTCTCTCTTGGTCGCTGTACACGAATTCTTCCATGAAGCCATTGTGACGTGACGCTTTATTGTAAGATGCCGTAATATTGCTGATGGTGACGGATTTCGATCCATGGAGTGCACGTATCCATTCGGAATTAGGCAAGTTGATGCCTATTGCTGTAGATGGGTATAGATCGCCTGCTAGGATAGCAGCGGTAATGACTTTGGCCGAAACTCCTTTTACCTCCTTTTTCTTGAATGCCTCTTCCACCGGTGAATGGTCTTCGAACCACTGGGCATTCTTACTGATGATTTCTGTACGGTGTGTGGCTTCTATATCTTTGTAGTTAACGATCGATTCCCAGCTTGCTTTCAATCCTAATGGATCGCCGTATGTTTCTATAAAGCCGTTGGTAAAGTCTACAAACGAGTTGGTGTCTTTGAGCCATTGGATAGAATATTCGTCGAATGTTCTTAAGTCGCCTGTGCGATAATAATTGATGAGGCTCTGAATAATTGTTTGTTGTGTGTTGTTCTCTGCATATTTTATTGCCTTTTGAAGCCAATAAATAATTTTCTCGATCGCTTTTGAGTAAAGACCTCCTACTTTCCATGTCTTTTCTATCAGTTGACCTCCTTCGGCAACTAAACGGCTGTTTAGTCCAAACGAGATAGGGGTATCACCGCCAGATTCCTTTAAATTATCATAGTATTCTTCAGCCTTATTTTGATTGACATCTCGGTAGTAGTTGCATGCAGAGGTGGTCAATATATCTTCTCCTTGAGACTTGTTGACTCTTTTGGACATTATTTCGGGGTCGAAGATAATAGGATCCAGCAATTCAAACAATTCTTTCGCCGATTCTCCTTCTTGGAGTGGCAGTAATTTAGCGTCGATAGAAAGGATTTCTTCTTTCAAGAAATCTTTAGAAAACGCTGGAACAAATTTTTCACAGCCATAGTGGTGATGAATACCACTTGAAAACCATATCCTTTTGAGGTATGTTTCCATTGCAAGAAAATTATCAGATGATTTGTTGCTGGTAGAGTGGTTGTAAATAGCTTCTAAGGTTCTGCGAATTCGAAGATTGTAGGCTCCGTTTTGATCGAAAAGAATATCACGTCCTGACAGCGCAGCCTCTGAAAGGCAGTATATCAATTTTTTGTATTTGAGTGAAAGTTCCTCGAAACCATCCACATGATAACGGAGCATTTCAATGTCGGCAAACTTTTCTGTCATATCATTAGATTAAGACTCAAAAATAAAAGGAAATACCTCATAATATCTGAGATAATTCCTTTTAAAATCTACAATATTTTAATTAAATCTCAATTATTTCTCAGCGCTACTATTATTGTCGATGTTGTATTTTTTTGCAAATTTCTCTTCCAACATTCTTTTGCGATAGCCATTAGGTGTTTCTCCTATATATTTATAGAAAGAAGCATAAAATGATTGGCGATTGGAAAAACCTACCATTGCACTGATTTCTTCAACATTCTTGTGCGCCAGTTTCTTGTCTGCCAACAATTTCATGGATTCTTTAATCCGATATTTGTTGTGTAGGCAAGAATAGTTCTCTCCGAAGCGAGAATTGATTACAGCAGAAAGATAACGAGTATTGATATTCAATTCTTTTGCTAAATCTTTAGCAGAATAATCGGCACTTCTGTATTTTTTTTTGTTTTACTACGATGTCGATAATCCTTTTGTACAAATCATCAGCTAGTTGCGGGCGAATTAAATTTCGATACGCAGCAACTTTCTTTTTCTTTTCTCTCAGGTTGTATGGTCTCTTTTCCTGAGTCTCTTTTCCGTTTCTGTTTTCTAAATTGTTCATTTGAATTAATTGGTTTGGTATCTTACAAGTAGAAGTTAAATCGTCTAATATTTGGTATGGTATAAACTTCACAAAGGTCATTATTTTTTTTTAGATACACAATAGCAAATTGCCATTTTTAAGTTTTATTCTTAATCAAAATATTATAAAGCCTTTATATGTATCGGATTTAATTATTTTTTATCTACCATCTTGCACGTTTTGCTAAAAAATATTTATAGAAAGTGTCGTGTTTTTGTTGTATTTTGCGGAACTTGATCTTTTTCTTACAAAAGAAGTGTCTCGCACTTTCACAAGTACAAGACACTTAAGAAAAAATCGTTTTACTTTGTGTTGTTCAAACTACTACTAAACTATTAAACTAACTATCCCTATTAATCACTAATATTTCATTGATTTTCTTTTCTGTTTCAAAAATCTTTCTTTTCTGTTTACAAAGTAAATGAAGTTTCTTCAGATGCCAAAATGTTTTCGGTGAATCGGCTATTTCTTTCGACAAATCTGTTCATTTTATCTCTATGTATTCTTTAGGCAACTAAAAGAATCTCTTTTTTACTAAAACAAAGATAAACGTTTTTTTCTTATTTCGGCTGTTTTTTTTCAGCAAAAATGTATATTTGCATAAATAAATTTATAACGCTGTATGGACATTGTATCTTTCATCGATTTGCTCATAGTTAAAGCTCCCTCCCTAACGAGGGAAGTAGCTCATGATACAGCTCATTTGAAGGCTGAAGTCAATCATATTCCGGATGCGCTCCAATCACTTGTAAATTGGAGTATCGATTCGGGTAAGCATATGTTAGTTGCAATTCTTATTTACTACTTTGGTAGAATTGTTATTAAACTCTTAAATAAAGTAGTTGATAGGATATTGACGAAACGGAAGGTTGAAACGAGTGTTAAGACATTTCTGAAAAGTTTAGTCAAGATAACATTGACCATCTTGCTTGTTATAGCCGTTATCAATGAGTTGGGTATCGATACGACTTCTTTTGCCGCATTGTTGGCTGCTGCAGGCGTCGCTATTGGCATGGCTTTGTCGGGCAACTTGCAGAATTTTGCAGGAGGTATTATTGTGCTGTTATTCAAACCTTATAAGGTTGGCGACTATATTGATGCACAAAACATAAGCGGTGTTGTGAAAGAAATTCAGGTGTTCCATACCATACTTACTACAGTCGATAATCGTTTGGTGTATATTCCCAACGGGCCTATGAGTAGTGGCTCTGTTATCAATTACAGTCATTCGGAAAATCGAATGGTAGAGTGGATGATAGGCATTGATTATGGTGAAAGCTTCGAGAAAGTAAAGGCTATTATCCTGTCTATCATTTCTCAGGATGACCGTATAATTGATACTCCTGCTCCATTTGTAGCATTGAAGACGTTGGATGCCAATAGTGTAAACATTGTCATTCGGGTATGGACAAAGGCTTCGGACTATTGGCCCGTATATTATGCTTTCAATAAGGAGGTGTACGAGACGTTTAATGCAGAGGGTATTGAGTTCCCATTCCCACAATTAACGGTTCATCAGGCTAAATAGTTGAGAAATACCAAGAAATCTCCTTCGGCGTTGAGAGCGATATCGTCTGTTGTCGATTCATTAAGCGTTCCTTGCCACCAGTTATTTAATTCTCTTGGAAGAGGATAAATAAGTCCTTCGGCAGTGAAATGGATAGCATTGATATTGAAGATGGATATTTGTTGTCCTTCCTGGGTATGTATTCTTATGGTATTGTGACAGGGAATAAAGATACCATAGTCGGTTGCCATTATTGCAAATACACCTTTTCTGATATATTCTACGAGTAGACTGATGTTGCCAAGGGTATGGTCTTCGCGTTTTCCTGTTGCAGCTACAATCAAAATATTCTTTTTGCCTTGTGATATGAGGTAGTCAACAGCTTTTGTTTGATCGTTGGTCTCTTGGTCGGCAATGCGAACGAACTTAATAGAATTTTTCAATGCATTGTTTTCGGATATTGAATCTCCATCTCCGATAATCATATCGGGTTGTTTGCCTTTTGACATGAACATGTCAGCTGCTCCGTCGCAACATATAATGTATGGGGCTTCATCGATCCATTTCAGAGGTTGCATATGTGTGGGATATTCTCCATTGGCTATTACGACGGCGTCAGGATTGAATTCCGTTGGAGCAAATATCTTATTGACCATCTTCTTGATTGTTATGTTTCAGTATTTTCAACCATTTATAATAGCCAAAGATAGCGACTATTGCATAAACTGCATATAATACAGACGTAAAATATAACTCTTTGTAGATGTACAATCCCGCGCTGAAGGCATCGACTACGGCCCACGGTATCCACTGTTCTGCATATTTACGGGCCAACATCCACAATGCAATAATACTTAGAGCATTGACAAATCCATCTGCCACAGGCACATTACTGTCGGTGTAGTTTATTAAAATAAAGGTGATGAGCAACCATAACAGTACAAATAGGATGCTAAGCTGGACATACCGATTGCGTGGCATATTGGTAATGGGTAAATCATCTCCTTTCGAATTGCTGTCCTTTTTACTGAATCCGTATTTCCATCCGATATATCCGTAGATAGCTGCTATTAGATAATAGATGTTCATACCGAAGTCGGCATACAGACCTGCGTCGAAATAAACAAAGATATAGATAGCAGGCATTATAATGCCTACTATCCATACGTTTATACTTGCTTTGTATTCTAACCAGAGGTAGATAAAGCCGATAATTGTTCCTAGTATCTCTAAGTATGCCATTGTTAGAAGCTAATAGAGAGACGGGCAATAAAATTGGCCGGAGCTTGAGCCGAGAATACTGCATACGAATATTGGCCAGCATCCTGGTATGCTATTACGCCGCCTTTCCCGTCACTTTTGAATTGTGCCGAAGCCAGACCATTGCTTTCGTATTTTTCGCTGAGCAGATTGTAGACTGTTACTCCTGCTGTGATCGATTTAATATGAGGTAACTTGAATGTGTAGTCCAAGCTCAAATTGGTTACGAAATAAGAATCCAGCATCATACTGATGTCTTTACCATCCTCTGTATACGATTTGAATCCTGTATTTGTCAGATATTGTTTGCCGATGTATTGTCCTTGTAGTGAAGCGTTCCAACCATTCTTACTGAATGTAAGTGCATTGTTCAATATGATATTGGGAGAGAAGGCCAAAGGGGTATTGCCTAAATTGATAATGTCTTTTGTATCGTCGGGTGTTACCGTCCAGCCTTTTGCTCTGTTGTGGCTTAGGGTTAGGTTACCGTCGAAACGGAAAGGTGATGTTGTCGTTGGTCTGAATCCTAGCGAAAGTTCTATACCTTCGCGATAACTCCTGCCCACATTCTTTAGTATAGCATATCCGTTATCATCAACGGCTCCAGTCCCTACCAGTTGATCGTGATAATTCATATAATAGAAGTTTGCTGAGGCTGTCAATATCGCCGAACTGTATTTATAGCCAATTTCCCAATCGCTGAGACGTTCTGCTTTGGGCATCGTGCCTATATTGTCTTCGTAATTACTGCGGTTGGGCTCTTTGTGGGTAACGGCATACGAAGAATAGAGGGTATGATATTTATTGATATTCCAATACAAACCGACTTTCGGATTGAAAAAATTAAATTTGTTATTAATATTGAGAGACTCTTGTTTCTCATTTTTATCATATTTGTCTGTTGGCCCGGAAAGTTTGTAATTTATGTAACGGTATTGTAAGTCCAAATACCCATTTACCCCGTTTATTATTTCGTAGTTTACTTTACCGTATATATTCCCGTCTGTCTTTTTACCGTTATTGCGATAATATTCATAATTTGGCAACAACGAACCTTCGAAGTTTTTGATCCATATGACATTGCCATAGTGGTCTCCGTCGTATTGGCTCAAACCTCCTCCTATTGAAGCGTCAAGCTTGCTGCTGCGATAATTTAAAGAATAAACAGTTCCATAAAAATCATTTTTCATATCTGCTTGCCGTATCAAGTCAGATTCAGTTCCAAGCTGTGATGTTAAATTATACTCATTTAAACTTTGCCCAACTTTATATTGCTCGTAGTATCCGAAACCATGAGTATAGTGCAACGCTATGTTGAGATACCATTTGGATGATAAAATTTGGTTCCAAAGCAATTGATAGTTTTGCTGATGATAGTTGTCAATCTGATTTTTGTAATACAACGTGTCTGTTCCATTATAATATTCGCCGTCTGGGTTGTAGCGTCTGCCGTACATATCCATTTGCGCCTTTGAAGCATAGTCCCAAGCGTGGTAAGTTTGCTCACTACCATTGAAGGTGATGAACTTTATGATTGTATTCTTATTAAAATACCCTGCTTGCAGAAAATAAGAATTTAGTTTGGACCATGCTCTCCTTATATATCCGTCACTACCTATATTAGAAAGACTCCCATCTATCGCCCAATGTTGATTGAGCAATCCTGTTCCGAATTTCAACGTCTCTTTATGAGTTCCGTATGAACCTCCGGATGTACTGATTTCGGCATAGGGCTTTAGGGTTATATCCTCCGTTTGCATATTAATAGAAGCTCCGAAAGCTCCGCCTCCGTTGGTAGATGTCCCTACACCACGCTGAATTTGAATGCTGCCCAAGTTGGAAGCAAAGTCGGGCATATTTACCCAATATACGACATTGCTTTCAGCATCATTGATTGGAATTCCATTGGCGGTGATATTGATTCGGGAAGGATCTGTACCCCGAACCCTAATAGACGTGTATCCAATACCTGTGCCGGCATCCGAGCTCGTTACTACAGATGGGGTACTCAATAGTAGGAAAGGAATATCCTGACCGAAATTCTGTGATTTGAGCACCTTTTGGGAGATGTTGGAGTAGGCCATGGGGGTCTTTCCCGCTGCTCGTGTTGAAACTACTTGCACTTCTTGCAAATTAACAACTTTCAAAGAGTCTATTTTCTTTGCTGGCATTCCTGCAAAGACAATAGTAGATGTCGCCATGAGGCAACCCAATAAAATAATTCTTTTCATTGAAATAATAATTCTCTACGCCGGCATTACCCGGTTCAGGTTATAAGGGTATGTTCTCAGCCCGTCATGTTAAGGCACCCCAATTATTCATTTTTTCGGTTACAAAATTATAGCTTTCTGATATATCAAACAAATTTTGATAGGAAAATATGTTTTAGGTTGTGGTTGCCTTTGAAAAGAAATAAATATAGCTTTAATGTTTTTTATAGGTTTATGAGTAACCTATTTTGTGTATAATGCGTCTTTATAACAAATAGTGTTTTGAACTAATTTAATTTATTCAGATGAAAAAAGTTCTCACAGTGTTCATCCTGTTGTTGAGTATTGTTAGTTTACATGCTCAGATGCAGGAACCTGTAAAATTCAAAGCCGAGCTGAAGAATGTCAAAGGCGCAGAAGCCGAAATCGTATTTACCGCTCGTATAGATGCCGGTTGGCACGTCTACTCCACCAATTTGGGAAGTGGCGGTCCGATCTCCGCGACATTTACGGTAGACAAGTCTCAAGGTGTGGAGTTGGTAGGTAAGTTGACTCCTCGCGGAAAAGAGATTTCGAAGTACGATCAGATGTTCGACATGAAACTCCGTTTTTTTGAAGGGAGTGTTCAGTTCGTTCAGAAGATCAAGTTCACCCGTCCCAGCTACAGCATCAATTGCCATTTGGAATATGGTGCTTGCAACGACCAGAACTGTATGCCTCCTACTCAGGTAGAGTTTAAGCATTCGGGAAAAGCGGCAGCTACGGCTGCTGCCGACCCAAAGGCTGAGGCTGCTCTGGCTGCCGCTTCTTCCGCCTCTCCTTCGGGTGCGGTTCGGGACTCTGTCGTGGCACCTGCTAAGGGCGACTCTGCGGCCGTAGCTTCGGCAGCGACTCCTGCCAACTTGGATTTATGGAAGCCTGTGATTAAAGAACTCAACGCTTATGGTGATAATAATGCCCCCAAAGACATGTCTTGGGTTTATATATTTTTTGCCGGATTTGTAGGCGGCCTTCTCGCCCTGTTTACTCCGTGTGTGTGGCCTATCATCCCGATGACCGTAAGCTTTTTCCTGAAACGCAACAAAGATAAGCGAAAAGGTATTCGTGAAGCTTTTACTTATGGCGGTTCAATCGTCGTTATCTATGTGGTCCTCGGATTGGCCATCACGCTGATCTTCGGTGCCAGTGCACTGAATGCGTTGGCTACGAATGCCGTATTCAATATACTGTTCTGTCTGCTGCTGGTAGTCTTTGCCGCTTCGTTCTTCGGGGCGTTCGAGCTGACTCTCCCTTCCAAATGGACGAACAGCGTTGATAGTAAGACGGAGACAACGAGTGGTCTGCTGAGCATCTTTCTGATGGCTTTCACGCTGACCTTGGTTTCTTTCTCCTGTACGGGCCCGATCATCGGTTTCTTGTTGGTCGCCGTTTCTACGACGGGCAGCATTGTAGGTCCTACGATCGGAATGCTTGGCTTTGCCATAGCGCTGGCTCTTCCCTTTACCCTTTTCGCCATGTTCCCCAGTTGGCTGAAGTCCATGCCCAAGTCGGGTGGTTGGATGAATGTAGTGAAGGTCGTTCTGGGTTTTATCGAGTTGGCTTTTGCCTTGAAATTTCTTTCCGTGGCCGATTTGGCTTACGGCTGGCATATATTGGACCGCGAAACCTTTTTGGCTCTTTGGATTGCCATTTTCGGTCTCTTGGCCCTTTACCTGTTGGGTAAGATCAAATTCCCACACGATGACGACGATACCCGTATCGGTGTCTCCCGTTTCTTTCTGGGACTGATCTCGCTAGCCTTTACAATCTATATGATCCCCGGTTTGTGGGGTGCTCCATTGAAGGCGGTGAGTGCTTTTGCTCCTCCGATGAAGACTCAGGATTTCAATCTGTACAATAATGAGGTTCGTGCCAAGTTCGAGAATTATGATGCGGGTATGGCTTATGCCCGTCAGCATGGCAAACCGGTGATGCTTGACTTTACGGGTTTCGGTTGTGTAAACTGCCGTAAGATGGAGCTTGCCGTATGGACGGATACGAAGGTGGCCGACATTATGAACAAGGACTATGTGCTTATTTCCTTGTACGTCGACGACAAAACTCCTTTGTCTCAACCCATGACGGTAAAGGAAAACGGTCAGGAACGCACATTGCGTACGTTGGGCGATAAGTGGAGTTACTTGCAACGTTCCAAGTTCGGAGCCAATGCGCAACCTTTTTATGTGTTGGTCGACAATAACGGCATGCCTTTGAGCAAGTCTTATTCTTATGATGAAAATGTGGGTAAGTACAAAGAATTCTTGCAGACCGGATTGGATAACTACAATAAACAAAAAAGACAATAAAGTATTCCACTAGATGAGAATGTATAGTTAAATGAATTTCATGGTTGAATATTGAAAAATAAATTTGGGTAACTTAAAACAACTAACAAAAGTAAAAACTAATTTATATTAGAATCGAAATAATCTCTCTCTTATTTATACATTATAAAAGCGATAACGACTACTATGTGAATGAGGACTGCAGGCAACTGCAGTCCTTTTTTTGCTTATTTATAGCTTTATTTAGCACATCTGCAAAAGTTAATGGGAAGGAAGCGGCATCTAATGAATAGGTTACTGAACATTTACTCGCAACGCTACAGCTTCGTAGGTATAAGATAGAAGTATCACACGAGTGCGACACTCGTCTCACAGCTGTGCGACAGTTGTCTCACACGTGTGATACACATGTCTCACACGTGTGAGACTTACGTGCCTTACTTATAAACTTAACTTTGAATAACCAACTTGTGAGGGCAATCAATTGAAGCCGTTAGGGTACGCTCGTTTTGAAAGAAAGACAGGGGCCGTATAATGTGTACGAATGTCGAACGTGCCAATGATGAAGTTTAAAGAAGTATGCGGGGAATTTAAAAAGGCATTGATACTGACGAGGCAAATTTAAATGCTGTTTTTGAGAGATTATCGCATTTGCTTGCCCGACAACATTTCTCGGGTACGAGGTACTTATAAAAAAGAGATAGATCCGCTTATCTACAAACAGGGCTCACAGCTATCTGTAGACTGTTGTTTAGATTCGTTCTAAGCAAAGGTCCACTGAAAATAACGTCTCCACAATATGCTGTGGGGCCGATTTTGGGCTCTCTTTTCGCTGGCGTTGTATACGGCGCATCGTTAACCCACTGAATGGTAGTGCCGTATGGTGTCATACGGAGGTGGCAAAGAGCATTATGAAGATGAAATCCGATACATGTTCCCTTTTGTCTTCGTAGTGAATAGGTGCCTTACCATCATGTAAAAAACAGACGTATGTCGCAGCCGTAACTAGCGTATGTTGTAGGCGAAACTAACGTTAGTTATCATAACAACTAACGTTAGTTACCGCAGTAACTTCTGTTAGTTATAGCAGCGACATACGTCTGTTTTTTTAGGTCTGCTTTTTATGCTACACAATGAGGCGCTTATATCGATTTATGTTAGCACTCACTCAGACTTTTGATGCGGTTTGCTTCATTTGGAGAGAGTCCTTCCTGCTTCATTTTATCATCGTCATCACAAAAATGGAAGAGCCATTCGCTGCGTCCGGTGTGGTTCTTCAAGACTCCATGTGCCACTTCACTATATGGATCGTAGAGCTGAATGTCAAACAACTCTTCGTCTTTGTACACCGCAATGGCATCTACCCAGTAGGGCGGATATTTTTCCTTATTCAGTATACCCGTGTAACGTTTGCCCAACACTTCTTTCAATGCCTTTAAGACAGTGGCATAGTTTTCTTCGTCCGATAAGTATTTAATCTCGATCATAAATAAGTAATTTGATATTGAATTCTCACTTGTTCTGGTTTGTCTCTTTTCTTTAATGCTTGCCTATATGCGGCTTTATGCTAAGTTTTTCCTGTTTTTATCTTTAAGTGTACCATACAAATGCGCTGCCGTGTCCGGTTGCTCAGGCACAGGCGTAAAGTCAGGGAGTCTTCCCAGGTAACGAGGTATCTTTCAGGAAAAATGCTTTTGAGAGTGAGTCTGCTTCTTCTCACATCCACGGCTCCGAACAGTGGGGCTATGATGCACAGTCCCTTTCCGTCAATATCAGCGTATATCACGGTGTCGTAGTCGGTATCTATCTGTAGCGATCGGTCTTCCATAAAGAAATGTCTCAGATGGGCTATGAAAGCTGGAAGGCTGTCGGCATCGATGCGCCAGCAATCTTCCTCTTTGTTCATATAAATGAGCGACGTTTGTTTTGCTTCAACTATCTTCATGATTCATTTCGTATGGATTCTTTTTTATCTTATCGCGAGACATTTCTCATTTGTATCTGTACCTTTACTTGTCCTCCCGATGGAATACTTACGTTGTCTGCTTCGCCTGATAAGAGTGGCGACTCTTGATGGTTTAGCGTAGCTTTGGAAAGAATGGAGGAGAATAGAGCTCGATACTTTACGATGCTTGTTACTTCGCTGGGTGTCATTCCGCAGGCTTGTGCGTTGGCAATGGCGCAAACGGTATAGTCAGTGCCGATGTAGGTATTGACGGATAAGTCGTAAGGAGCTTTGAGAGCATCACCTTCTTTTACGACGCTACCGCACAGTTTACCGTTGCGGTCGAACACCCATACGGCAACATCTTTCACCGATGCAGCCTCGTCGGTACTCAGATCGGCAGTAAAAGTTGTTGTGGTCGTTTCCTTGTCATTGCAATCGCAATCTGTTCCCCCCTTTTGACAGACACATGAACAGAGGCTGCATGCCGACAATAAAAATAGTAGTAATATAAGTGGTGTAGTTTTCATCTTTTTAAGTATTTAAAATATGTCCAAAAAGTATATGAATCTCATTTATTTGTGACTTTCTAAGATCGCATGCTTTAGTTAAAAAGCCAAGACAGCTCGTGCTCTACTAATTTTATCTGTTACATTCTTGTTAGGATATCCACCCCATTGATAATATAAACAGATGTAGTCATTTGCATTGAGCTCTAAAGCACAAACATCATTACTTGACCATTCACTACTTGACCAGAACCATCTTCCTTCACTAGAACTCCAGTCTATTAATTCTCCATTGACTGGAGCTAAATATTTATTAATGGCTATGGTAGCAATGTTCGTTGTCCCTTGCCATAAGCCAAATTTCGTAGAGTCTTCAAATGGATATGAATCTCCGATACCTCCAAGATTCCTTATAATCAGATACCATTGTCCTATACTGGGAAGATACCAACCACTACTATTGGATGGAGGTGAATATTTTGTACCTCCAATAGCTGTTCCCCCATAATTCAATGTGTAATAAAAAGCGGGGTAAATAGAAGAGTCTGTTTTTATCGTCGGATGATTTTTTATCATTAATTGGCAATGATTATATCCATCCATATCAGCTTTCATTAATGTTGTAGTATTAATATCTGATGAAACAGGGAACTCTTGTATATTGCTATTTGCATTTGATGACCAAGGTATGTTGGATGCAGCATTTGTTAATGCCATTACGTACCCATGTTTCCAACCACTTTTCTGATCTGCATCGCTTACTGTTGTTGAGAATATAATGCCTATTACAGTTGTATTATAAGGTGGCACAGAGTTACTTCCCCATGTCCCGTCGCTATAATAATAATCTCCTACTGCTGGTTCATAGAGGGTATATGTCGCTCTTGCATCTCCTCCACGTCCATTAATATAGATATTATAATTATAATTATAATTCCGAGGTATGTTATAGTCTGCATAATCCGAAGAATTTGCTCCTCCAAGATAGATGCGGTATGTTGAGTGCCAATCATTGGCTTTTGCATATACGATAAGATATGTAGCATTTATGGGTGCGTATGTGGCAGTTCTGGTTTCGGCGGAAGTGTTTGTTCCTTTACCGGCAAGGTTCTCGTACATATAGTAATTGATTCCGCTCACGCTCGTTCCCGCAGACGTTGTGACGTTGACTGTGCTGAAATCCTTGAATACGGCCGATGGCGGGTTGTAATAAGCGGTTGACGTTTCGTCCGTGATATAGCTTCCCATCGGGACGTGGCATAGCTGATACCCGGTGACAGTTATGCCTGCCGCCGGTTTGATGGTGAAGCTCATTTTGGCGCACAGGCGCGTCAGCGCAAAGTTGTCCGCCGCGGTGATAGCTGTCTGCGCGTCTATCTTGACCCCCGTCTTTTTGCCGAACATGACGGTTTTGGAAGCGTTTCCCAGTTCCGCGGGGTCTGAGGCGAGGACGACATATTTCTTCTTGAAATCGGCGATGGTTGCCACCCCTTTGAAATAGGCTGCGCTGCCGGTATTGGCGATGGCATAGATGGAGCATCCATCTCCCGTCCGTGCGTTAACGTTCATGGTGTAGTTCCCTCCCGAGAAAGTGGCGTATGCGCTTCCGGTAAGAGCTCCCGCGCTGTTGAATACCAACACGTTGATATCGGTTATCGTGCTTTCTCCATCGGAAAGGGCACGGGAGCGTGCTGCGTCGGGATTGAAGGTCAGCTGCAACAGCGCATCCGTCCCTTCCTCGCCTTCCGAAGCCGTCCCTATGCAGGCACAAAGCGTGAGGGCCACCCATAAAATCGTCAGGCATGCCTTGCCGATGTTTACCGTGCGTGGCTTTCGATTCCTTTCTCTGATTCTTGTTGTTTTATAGAATGTCATCAATTTATAAAGAACTTTATCGACTAATAAATAACCGTATCCTGCTTGTACTGCCGCCATGTCATGACCTGTATGGACATGTCGTTGCGCTCCACGTCGGCTATCATCACCACATCGTCTCCCGCGCTTAGCGTGACGGGCTTTCTGTCCTGATCGACTCCCGACTGCCACAGTATCCTGCCGTCTTTGTAGAGGGTAAGCGTGATATGCTCCCCCGTGGCGTTGGGAAGTACCGTCAGGGGAATAGTGCACAGCTTGCCTTCGGCGTCGAATGAGGCTGGAGGAGTATAAACCACGGAATCTCCGGTGACGGTCCCGTCATAGGTGAGACTCCCCCTCAGTCCGCTGATGGAAAGCGTATAGCCGTCTCCCGTGCCGTAATATTCGGCTATTCTCTTGATCACCACCCTGATGCGTGCGCATTGGTTTGAAACGGGAACCGCTACCTGTACGTCTGCGGTTCCGTTGAGGGACTCGTAGTCGTATCGGCCGTAGTAGATGCCCGACAAGGAATCCTGTCCCTGCGCTCCCGCTCGTGCCAATCCCTCGGCTTTGACCGCGGCGGTTTCCATTCGTTCGCCTTCCGCGGGCGTACGTACGGTTGCCGTATCGGCCTTGGGGGCGGCGAAGAACACGAGGGATGCTTTTGCCCTGCCGTCGAAACTGATGAGGTACCGCCCGTCCCTTTCGGGCTCTACGGTACGGCTGAAGCGTCCGTCAATGAAAAGATAGGCCTGCATTCTTCCCGTCAGAGTATCCGGCAGGGCTTCCCCCGCTTTGGTCACGGGTTTGGGTACGACGGAATACTGTACGCACATACTCCCGTCTTCGACGATGCCGCAGGCTGCCGGCAGCACGATGGCCGCCCAGGGCAACAGCAGACTCAGAATATGTTTTGTAAAGCATTTCATGCGCGTACGGTTCATTTATCAATTGAATACAACATCTTGTGTAACCGGCGTGAAAGGGGAAACGGTCAGCGTAACGGCCAGTGATGCCGGTGTGATGTTCATATTCGGATCGGTGGTGATGTTACCTATACTCTTGATGGTGACGCTTATCTGGTACTCTTTTCCTGCCAATACGTAGCTGTCGGCCACGTCGGGAGTGAAGGCGGAGCCTCCGGAGGTCGTTCCCGTCTGTGCGTGGTTGATAATGACGGGGTAATAGCAGGTCTGCGCTGTGGCACCCGAATAAGCGACGAATGATCCCTTGATGATGAGTTTGGTCGGGGTCGTGTTCGTATTAGGATTGGTGTAGAAATAGCTTTTGGCAGCGAAAGAAGTGGTACCCGCTGTCGACAGCGCCGTAGTGCTTATGGCTGTAGCTCCCGTACCGATATAAGCGGCTGTGGCCAGCGTACTCGATGCGGGTGCATTCTCACCTGTTAGGAAAGCGGGAGTAGCGACAAAAGTAGATGTGTTGGCGTCGCAATTGTAGTAGGCCGTCTGGGGGGCATTCAGTAGGAATACTTCTTGCGGAGTGAAGGTTGCATTCGCGTAGGCTCCGTTGGAATCGAACGCTACGGAAATATTACCGATAGAAACTTTCGCCACAGAATGATTGACGGTGATGTCCGCTTTAAATCCGCCCGCGCCGTCAGTTGCTATTACTCCCTTACCGAACATGGGCAGTGAGGTGGTCAGCTGTACGTCCGGCGTTGCGGGTACCGTTCCGCTTACCGCGTCGCCGTTGCAGGTGTTTACAATGTCATAGGTGGCGGCTTTGAAAAAGTCTCCGTCCGTCTTGACTCCCGCGAAGGCGTTTGCCTTAGGGGCGTTACAAACGACCAGAACCTCATCATCCTTAGCAACGAAATTGTTTACGATGAAATTGATGGCTCCCGAGAGCGGAGTGCTCGCACTTGCCTGTTCCTTTGTTTGAATGCTTATTACATTACCCTTGGAATCGAAAATGCCGATGGTGACACGGTGTATCTTAGCTTCGTCTCCCAGTACGGGTGTAGCTGTTATGGCCGACCGCGATATGGGTCCGCCGCTGAGCGTCAATGTCAACTGCTGCAAGGCATGCGGATCTTCATTCGTTACGTTGCTGTTCGAGCAGGATGCCAGCAGGATAGCCGACAGTACTGTACATAGGTAATAAACCTTTTTCATTCTCTTTGATGGTTAAATAGTAATTATTATTTTTGTTTCATTTCTCATTATCCCCTTTTACTTTTTCAGGCATTTGAGTACTTCCTGTGCCTGTCTGACTCCGGCAGCGTTTGCCATCTGCAAGTATACTTCGGCTTTGTCCCTGTTTCCTTCGAGCAGATAGAGCACTCCCATGTTGTTATATGCCTTGGGGTCTGTCTGCCAGCGTTCGAGGTATTTTCTGGCCAGAGGGGTGTCGTTTCTGGTGAGCGCCACGGCTGCGGCGTTGATGTTCGCCTCGGCATTGTCGGGAAAGAGCCTTGCGGCTAGATCCATCACGTCGTCAAACTCCCGGGTGCCTGCCTTGTAGCTCATGGCCACGGTATAGAAGTCGCTGAGCGACATGGTATTGGGATTGTTCTTCAGCATCAGCCTGGCCGTTTGCGCGTCCATGGCCCGTCTGTTGAACGTGAGCGTGTATTCCACGCGGTATACTCTGGGGAAAATATTCTGTCTCATGTATTGGTAGGGAGCTCCCTGATTGAGGTTCTCCAAGACCTTTTCTCTTCCTCCCACGACATCCACCGTACGTATGATATCGAGCACGGCGTCTTTTAGTGCCATTCCGCAGGTGGCGGTAAGGGAGGCGATGCTGTCCCAATCTTCGCTCACCCAACTCACGTCGAGCGCGTTCTTGCTTGTCAGAGGATTGGTCATGAGATACCGCTTGAGCGAAAGCGCCCGCTTCATGGATTTGATTTCGTTCTTATGATAATCTCCGATGGGCGCTCCGTACCCCTTGACGCTGATCTCTGTCAGTGTGGTTCCGTAGTGTTGTATGGTCTCCCGGATGTCCGAAGCGAGAGCCTCGAATACGGCCTTGTTCTGCTTCTTCTCATTCAGGTCTCCGATGTGGCGTTCGCCGTAGAAGGGAATGATGCGCTGCATGGAGAATGTCTCCCCCTCGTCTTTCCCCAGTTGCAAGAATTCCACCCACGATATTAACGCTCCGCTTTTCACCCTCGGGTCTGAAATCTCTTGTGGAGCTTTTGCCAGCGGAATGGCTGCCAACAGACGGTCTTCGTAGAGATGCGCCCGATGTCCGTTGCAGTTGCACTCCTCGCTTTCGATGTAGAGGGCGCTCTTCTCCATCCACTCCTTGTAGGGCAGCGAAGTGTCGTAGATGAAGTAGCGTTTGCCGGAATGTTTCTCTTTCACCACCACGGCGATGTTGCCTCGCCGTTTGCGGCTGAGGGCCTCCTCGCGTCGTGCCGCCTTCTCGTTCCGGTATCCGTTGATGACGACCGATGAGAGATGTACTGCTGTGCTGTCGGTCTTCAGTACGGGTGTGAAGGTGAGCGACTCTCCCGAACCGATGGCCGAATCGTCGTAACTCACTTTCATGTATACATGTAGCATGTCTCCCTGACGCTGGAAGCGTTCCTCGGAGATGTAAAGCTGCCCCTTGTAAGCCACCTGGGCGCAGACCGCCGCGGCTGCCATGGGAAGGCACAGAAGCAGTGTCCCCAGAATTCTTTTCGTTATCACATTCATGACTCTCATTGCTGTTATTGCTGTTATATTTATTGTTTTATTCCTTACCTGTCCGCTCTTTTTCCGAATGATTCCTCCGCGTCTCACCTGATGATATATACCAGAGATGCCGACACCCGGGTGGGCCCCACGTAATTACGATGGAACGTGCGCTCCTTGTATCCGCATGTGCCGCACCGGTAGCGGTCATATCCGATATGTACGAATCCCAGACTCACGCTTGTCTCCAGGCCCCAGTGCGGGGACAGAATCTTGTGGTATCCCACACTCAAGCCCGTTCCGTAGAAATTGCCTTGCGCCCGTTTCTTTTCCAATCCGCCGAATGGCACCTTCTCGAGATTGAAAACGCCGTAGAGGGCGTTGATCCCGATGAAAGGTCCGGAGAAAGGAACACATCCCCACTTCCGTATCTCCGGCTGGACCATCCAGTTCTTCCAGCCCCTTCTTCCCGGAAAGGTGATGGGATCGTACGTGCCCCATATCTCCAGAGTGGTGGAATGTGCGATCTTCGTTTCCAGCCCCAGATTCGGAATCGCCGCCGCGTCGTAAAGCATGTTCGTCTTTACGGCCGTATATTGGGCGGCCGCCGGCAAAGCGCAAACCAGCCACAGTCCCAGCCATAGCCAGAACGTCTTCCCGTCTTTGAGTGACAACACTTTTGTATCGCCACCCGCCTTCAAATGAGCCCCTTTGCCTTTTCCCATAACCTGTTTGCTGCATCCCTCTCCTGTTAAGAGAGAGACAAGGCGAAAGAGAATGATACTATATATCTATAAAACAGACGATTGAATAAGATAAGAAAACACGGAATGTTTCCCCGTCGAATGACACGGATTTTAAAAAGAGCTTTATTTGGACTGTAATATAAATGAAATCAGTTATTTAGATTGATTTAATGCAGAAACATATTGCAGAAACATGGATGATTTTGGAGGGGCTTGGAAGCGGCGGATTAAAATGCCAGGGAAGCTATCGATTTAATTATTAGTGAATTAAAACGATCTCGGGTAAGAATAGGATGAACGGTGGAGAGCGAACGGAGAGCCTGATGCGGAAACATTTTCAACATGCAAAGTGGAAACGCTTAATGTTCGTTTCTAAAAGGAGAATGAAGGAAAATACGTGTGTAATACTCTGTTTGAAAGTCTGTGAGTGCCGATTGGCGGAAAGATATATTGTATTTGAGGGGAATATGAAAAAGGAAGGAATTTACGTCGTCTCTCTCTTAACAGGAGAGACCTCCGAATTCTGTTGGCAAAGGTAAAGTTTATTCCAGAAACTTAAATAAAAAATAACAAAAAAAACATTAACATTGTTATAAATACAGGTGCGATATCCTTTCGTTGACGGAATCCACCTTGACGGGATCGAGCGCCGCCAGATAGGTGTACGTCACTTTTTCGGAAGCGTGGCCCAGGCTCTCGCTGATGACGGATACGGGCGCCCCGCTCTTTCTTGCCTGCGTGGCCCACGAGTGTCGGGCAACATAGGAGGTGAGAGGCTTTTTGAGCGAAAGGAAGGAAGACAGCTTCTTCAGGCGGTTGTTGAATTTTCGCAGCTCGCTGCGGTATCTCTTGTACAGCACCTTGTCCCCCTGCTTAAGGATGGGCAGCACATATACTCCCGAGTTCCGGTATTTGGCGATGATCTCCCTCAGCTGGGGAACCATTTTAACCCTCAGGGGCTGTCCGGTCTTTCGTCTGGTGTAATAGATGGCTCCGTCCACGACGTTCTCCTGTCTGAGGCAGGCCATGTCTACGAAAGCCATTCCCCTGGAGTAGAAGCTGAAAAGGAACAGGTCCCGTGCCAGCTCGAGCTGGGCGTCGTCCTCTATCTGCGCGTGTACGATCTTCTTGATGGTTTCTCCGTCCACCGCGCGTTTGACGGTTTTGACGCATCCGAAAGAAACCCTTCTGAAAGGCGAGTTGGCATCCGTCCCCGTTACGCCCTCGTTGCAGGCCCTGTTGTATACGGCGCGCAGGATACGGCAATAGAAGTTGACGGTGTTTTCCTTGAGCCCTTCTTCCAGCAGACTGTCGATGAATCGGTTCAGCCAGCGCGGGGTGATGTCGCTGAAGTAGAATTCCTCTCCCTTTCCTTTCATGAACTTGTTCAGACGGGAGAGCGTACTTTGGTAGGCATTGAGCGTACCCATGCGGCCTTCCTGTCGTAGCCGAACGATTTGTTTGTTGATATAGACAGTCACCAGACTGTCGTTCTGGAAGGAACGGTACAGGTTAGTGATGTCCGCTACCGAATAGTCCTTTTCCCGCTCTTCGAGCAGTTGTACTAGTTTGCGGAGTTCGCGCACCTTGTCGCGGATGTAGGCATTGATTTCGTCCGCGTTGGGGGTCCTGCGTCTGCGTCTGCTCACCACGCGTCCCTGCTCTTGGTCGAAACACTCCTTATGCACGCGATAAGGAGAATAGATCACACGCTTTTTCCTTCTGTGAAGGACCTGAAACACTAACGGATAGGTTCCGCTTCGTGTTTCACGATAAGCGTACAAACGTACTTTGATGGATGTCATTTTGATTTTACCTTATTTTTGTTGTCAGACCGTAACGGGCTTTAATTCTTTATGCCTCGTGCACAGAGAA
Source organism: uncultured Bacteroides sp. (assembly GCA_963676865.2). Lineage (GTDB taxonomy): Bacteria > Bacteroidota > Bacteroidia > Bacteroidales > Bacteroidaceae > JAAYUD01. The sequence continues at coordinate 2,340,644 of CAXXSS010000001.1, forward strand.
TGCCCCGGTGTCTTCGCAAAAATAAAAAATATTAAACAAATAAACAACAAAATTGCCTCGGTAAATAAGAGATGGATATATAATTGTGCGTTTTCCGGAAGGCGCACTCTTTTCGCCTTCTCGCCTATAAGTAAATAAAACATGTTTCGACTATTTCACTAAATTCTTTGACGACACAAAGATACTCTTTTTTTCCGAACCTTCGGTCATTTTCATTCATCGTTTTTAAGCGGCTTTTACATATCCGTTTTTCACTTGTCATAAGGTTTTACCTGTTTGGCGGTTCGATTCTTAAATGCCGGGAATACCTTAAATACCTGGCGATATTTTGGTCCTTATGTTTTCAAATTTTCATAAGGACGAAAATAAATTTTCTCCCATATGAAACTTGCGACTCACGGCCGTGAGTCGCAAGCCACGTCCTTATGCCATTAGAAACAGATAAGGAAGACATTATTGTGCCTTCCTTATCTGTTTGCAATTACTTCTGTATATCGTTACTATAGCATGAAAACGATTATGACGATGACAGATGTATTTATCGTGTCTCTTTCAAAAGAAAATCTTTAAAGTCTGCAAATTCAGACGAAAGGGGGGTAGATTGTTTCGTACCCGTCATAAACGATTGTAAACGCGCCGGTATTTCAATTTTTTCACCAATAATCGTTTCGATTGTTTGCAAAAACTTAGCGGGATGAGCTGTCTCTATGAAGAGTCCCGTTTCGTTCGGCTTCAATCCTTCGGATAGAGCACGATAAGCACATGCTCCATGTGGATCGAGCAGATAATGATATTGTTGCCATACGTTGTGTACTGTTTCGCGAATTTCGTCGTCGGTATAGGTCGCTCCAGAAATATCGTTGACGATTTTGCTATGCGAGTGTTGATATAAGTCGACTATTCGGGCAAAATTGCTAGGATCTCCTACGTCCATTGCGTTTGCCAGTGTTGCGATAGAAGGACGTGGTTTGTACTCACCGGTCTTTAGATATTGATAGAATATATCGTTGCGATTGTTGGCTGCGATAAATCTTGAAATAGGAAGTCCCATTTTCTTTCCGAAAAGAGCAGCAGTGATATTGCCAAAGTTTCCGCTGGGAACGCATATTACAACATGATCGTCGGGTTTTCCTGCTTTCTTGAGTTGGGCGTAGCCATAGAAATAGTAAAACGCCTGTGGTAGAAAACGAGCCACGTTAATGGAATTGGCAGATGTCAATGTGAGCCTTTCATTCAGTTCTTTGTCCATGAAGGCTGCTTTGACAAGCGCTTGGCAATCGTCGAAATTACCGTCTATCTCCAGAGCTGTAATATTTTGTCCTAGAGTGGTAAACTGTTTCTCTTGTATTTCGCTCACTTTCTCTTTCGGATAAAGCACGTATACGTGTATTCCTTCTACACCCAGAAAGCCGTTGGCTACGGCGCTACCCGTATCACCCGAAGTGGCTACCAGTACGTTGACTTGCTTTTTTCCTTCTTTTTTGATGAAGTACGAGAGTAGGCGAGCCATAAAACGCGCTCCTACATCTTTGAATGCCAATGTCGGGCCATGAAATAATTCGAGCGAATAAATGCGATCGTTGATGGGGACGAGTGGCGTATCGAAAGAGAGAGTGTCGTAAACGATCTCTTTTAATGTCTCTGCGGGGATGTCTTCGCCAAAGAAAGCATCGGCTACTCGATAAGCAATCTCTTGAAATGAAAGTTTGTCTATCTCTTCGAAAAAAGAAGCGGGCAACTGTTTGATTTGTTCGGGCATATACAATCCACGGTCTGATGCCAATCCCCTTACGACTGCTTCTTCGAGTGAAGCAGATGGCGCCTTTTGATTTGTGCTGTAATATTTCATTGTTCCTTCATAAATTCATTGATAAATTGATTTTCTTTCATCAATCCATATATACCGTTGCAGGCATCTATTTCGTTGAAACGCTTAACCTCATCGGGCTTGATTCCTCTATACCATATTAAAAAAGGGATAGGTTCGTTCGTATGAGTTCTAAGCTTGCATGGCGTAGGATGGTCGGGCAGCACGGCAATGGCCACTTTCTCGTCCCAATCTTTGACGGCCTCATAAATAGGACCGACAATGCGTTTGTCTAAATTTTCTATGGTTTGAAGTTTGAGAGGAATATCGCCTTCGTGACCGGCTTCGTCGCTTGCTTCTATATGCAAGTATACAAAATCGTCCTCTTTCAATGCTTCTATTGCCGCAGCGGCTTTTCCTTCGTAGTTGGTGTTGTAAAGTCCCGTAGCACCTACTACATGAATCCTTTTTAATCCGGCATAATATCCTATGCCGTTTATTAAATCGACGGCTGAGATTACACTACCTCTTTTTACATTTGGGAAAACTTCGTTGAAGGGTTCCATATGCGGACGATATCCCGGTGACCAAGGCCATATGCTATTGGCCGGATCTTTTCCTTCTGATATTCGTTTCAGATTGAGAGGGTGAGTCTTTAGAAGTTCTTGCGATTTGAGTATAAGCTCATTGAGTATATCTGCTGTGGACTTGGCATCGCTGGTGAGGGGTTTCACCATTAAAGGGCGGAAGGGCTTGAGGGGTACGTCATGAGGAGGTGTGCAGTCAAGATGTTTATCTCCCCCCCTAATGACCAACAGATGACGATATTGTACGCCGGTATAGAAATGAATTCGTTCGTTACCTAGCTTCTCTTGCAGGTATTTCACTAGAATATCGGCTTCTTCGGTTGTGATATGACCGGCAGAATGGTTTTTGATAACATCTTTCTCAATGCAAATAATATTGCATCGCATCGCCATGTCGCCAGGTTCCAATTGTATTCCTATATTAGCCGCTTCAAGAGGTCCACGACCCTCATAAACTTTAGGCAGATTGTAACCTAAAATGGAGAGGTTGGCAACTTCGCTTCCTGGATGGAAGCCATCTGCAACAGTCTTTAAACGACCGTTGCATCCTATTTCTGCTAATTTGTCCATATACGGAGTGTGGGCATATTGCAATAAAGTTTTGTTTTCTAACGATTCTACCGGCCAGTCGGCCATACCGTCGCCTAATATAATAATGTGTTTCATGATTTAAACATTTGCTATACCCATTATGTCGGCAAAAACGCCTGCAGCAGTTACGCTTGCACCGGCACCATACCCTTGAATCATCATCGGATATTCATGGTATCTCTGTGTCGTGAGCAATATTATATTGTTGCTTCCTTCGAGTGCATAGAATGGCGAGTCGGCATTTACTTCTTCCAATCCTACAGAAGCCTTTCCATTTTCGAAGGTTGCAATGAAACGCCAATGCTTGTGTTGGGCTTCAAGAACCTTGCGGCGAGCCTCAAAGTCGGCATCGAGCAACGGAATCTTTTCCCAAAACTCTTCTAACGTTCCTTTGAAATAGCTCTCGGGAATGAAAAGATGTTTCTCTACGTCATCGAACTCTAAGCGATAGCCGGCCTCGCGAGAAAGAATAAGCAACTTGCGAATCACATCTTTTCCACTCAAGTCTATGCGAGGGTCCGGTTCGGAATAATGTTCACATTGTGCCATTTTTATTGTTTCGCTAAAAGGAATTTCTGCACTGATTTTGTTGAAGATATAATTCAATGTGCCGGATAATACCGCTTCGATCTTCAATATCTTGTCGCCACTGTGTATCAGGTCGTTGATGGTATTGATGATAGGTAGACCCGCACCTACATTCGTTTCGAATAAAAACTTTACGCCACGTCTTCGTGCCGTTTGCTTGAGTGATACATAATTGTCGTAAGCCGAAGAGGCTGCTATCTTGTTGGCAGCAACCACCGAAATATTATGTTCCAGAAACTCTTCATACAATCCGGCTACTGCAGGGCTGGCGGTACAATCTACGAATACGGAATTGAATATGTTCATGCCAATAACTTCGTCTCGGATTATCTGGGGAGAGCTTTCAATTCCCTTCTCTCTCATCTCTTGTTCGTAGCTGTTGAGGTCTATTCCACTGCGGGTAAATAGCGCATAGTGCGAATCCGTTATGCCTACGACATTAAGACGCAGTCCGTTTTCGGTCATCAGCTTTTTCTGTTGCAGGCTTATTTGTTTGATGAGACTGCCGCCTACGGTACCATGTCCACAGATGAAAAGATTGAGTACTTGGTATTCTGACAGGAAAAAGGAATCGTGTATGACATTGAGTGATTTGCGCAATTGTTTTGAATCGACTACGAATGAAATATTTGTTTCGGAAGCACCTTGTGCGCAGGCTATCACGTTGATGCCGTCGCGTCCTAGTGTGCCGAAAAGCTTTCCGGCAATGCCAGGCGTATGCTTCATGTGCTCTCCTACGATGGCTACCGTTGCCAAATTCTTTTCTGCCTGGATAGGTGAGATCTCTCCTATTTCGATTTCTTTAGAAAATTCTTGGTTCAGCACTTCGCAAGCAATGTCAGCATCGGCATTTCGTACGCCGATAGATGTACTATTTTCCGAAGAAGCCTGTGATACCAGAAAGACGCTGATGCCGCTTCTTGCCAATTCTCTGAATATGCGATGATTGACACCGATTACACCCACCATACCAAGTCCTTGAACAGTGATAAGCGCTGTATCGTTGATAGAAGAAATGCCTTTGATGGCTTTTCCTTCGAGGATACTTACTTTTTGCTTGATAATAGTTCCTGCTGCTTCCGGATTAAAGGTGTTTTTTATCAATATGGGGATATTCTTGTGGCATACAGGATAGATGGTGGGAGGGTAAACAACTTTTGCTCCGAAATTGCACAACTCCGTTGCTTCTACATAAGTCAATTCTTTGATGGTATAAGCGGAGGAGATAACGCGTGGATCGGCCGTCATAAAGCCATCTACGTCAGTCCATATTTCTAATTGTTCGGCATTGAGCTGCGCTGCAATTATTGCAGCTGTATAGTCGGAGCCTCCACGTCCCAGGTTAGTAATGTCTCCGGTATTTTTATCGGTCGAAATAAATCCGGGGACGACAGCCACCTGAGGTAGAGATTGAAAAGTCTTACTAATCAGCTCGTTTGTCAATTCTTTGTCAAGAAAGTGTTTGGAGTGTTTGTATTCCGTTTTGATAAACTCTCTGGAATCGTAATGTTTGGCATCTTTTATTAATGTGGTTACGATGAGCGAAGAAATTCGTTCGCCATAACTGACGATTGTATTTGATGTCTTGTTAGATAAATCTTTTATCAGATATATGCCATGGAATATGCCGTTCAGTTCGTTGAGCAGAACTTCAACCTGACGACTCAGGGCATTGCGCTCAACTCCGACCGGAATGACTTGAGCAATCATCTCTCTATGTCGAGCAATAATTTCGTCGAATGATTCTTGGAAAGCCGGGTCGCCCTGGGCTGCCATTTTTGACGTTTGAATTAATTTATCGGTAATGCCGCCAAGTGCCGAAACAACAACTATTATGGGCTTTTGAGCGGACTCAACTATTTTTTTTACATTTAAGATGCTTTTTGCGGAACCAACAGAAGTTCCTCCGAATTTCATTACTATCATAACGAATCTTATTTATCGAACTCCTCTTGCTGATTTGATTGCAGCCTTAAAAAGAGTAACATGTTGAATGTGGATTAAACAAAAATAAAAAGAATTTAGAAGAATTTATTTTGCTTGCCCTTGCAAGCGTGAATCACGTAGATACACAAAAACTATCCTTAACCCCTAAGGGTCATACCCGTTGTCATCATAGCAGTGACCGTATGTGGATAGTACATTGATAACATTCTGTTTTATTTTTAATTTGATGCAACAAAGGTAAGAATTATTTTGTTTATTCTATCATTCTAACAGCATTTTTTGATTTATTTTATCATTAAGTATTATTTTTCATACAATATAAAGATTTGTATATCAAAATGATATTAATTATATTAATTTTATTATCTTTGTGGCGTTGCATAATAACAAAATGGTACATGAATAATAAAAACACATCAATACTCTTAATCTATACTGGCGGAACAATCGGCATGATAGAGAATCAACAAACGGGTGCACTTGAGAATTTTAATTTCGAACAATTACAGAAATACATTCCTGAATTAAAATCGTTGGGCTTCCCTATTGAATCTGTTCAGTTCGAATCTCCGATTGATTCTTCGGATATTAATCCTGATGCGTGGCGAAAGATTGTACATATCGTCGAGGAAAATTACGAGCGCTATAGTGGTTTTGTTATTCTGCACGGGACTGATACGATGGCTTATACATCTTCTGCCCTCAGTTTTATGCTTGAAGGGCTTAGAAAGCCTGTTGTGTTGACAGGATCTCAACTTCCTATCGGTAAAATGCGTACGGATGGTAAGGAGAATCTAATGACCAGTATTGAAATAGCCGCTGCCCAAGACGAAAATGGCAACCCGATGATTCCCGAAGTATGCGTGTTCTTTGAAAGCCATCTGATGAGGGGTAATCGTACGACAAAAATTAATGCCGAAAATTTTAATGCTTTTCGTTCATACAATTATCCGTTTCTGGCAGAAGCCGGCATTCATATCAGATATTCTCCCCATTATTGTCATCGGACAGTAGTTACTCCTTTAGTTCCTCATTATTATTTGGATACCAATGTGTTGATTCTTAAATTATTCCCCGGCATTCAGAAGTATGTAGTTGATACGATATTCGATATACCCGGCCTGAAGGGGGTGATCCTCGAAACATTCGGATCGGGCAATGCTCCTCACGAATCATGGTTGGTAGATGCTATCAGCAGGGCAAGCAAAAGAGGGGTTGTCGTTGTCAATGTGACTCAATGCCTTGGGGGCTGTGTCGATATGTTGAAGTACGAAACCGGTTTTCAACTCATTCAGTCGGGCTGTGTCAGCGGTTACGACTCAACTACAGAATCGGCTCTTACCAAATTGATGTTTCTGCTCGGGCACGGTTATTCTCCGGAAGAAGTGCGAGAAAAAATGACGCATTCTATTATCGGCGAAATAACAAGAGAGTAATCATCACTTATCTCTACGTTGTTGATATTAAAGAAATCTTCTGATATTTTTGCTATTGCTTTCGTCTTGCATTATCTTTGTTGTCTATAATCAATAAGCGATGGCAAAAGAAAAAACGGTTTATGTCTGTAATAATTGTGGACAAGAATCGCCCAAATGGATAGGTAAGTGTCCTTCTTGCGGTGAGTGGAATACCTATGTGGAGCAAGTGATTCGTAAAGAATCGGGGCCCCAACGGGTAGCTACAGGAATGGATCCCGTCAAGTCCAAACCGATAGCTCTTGATGCGATAGAAACAAAAGATGATCCTCGTATTGATATGCATGACGAGGAGCTGAATCGTGTATTGGGGGGAGGACTTGTGCCTGGCTCATTGGTACTGATAGGTGGCGAACCGGGTATCGGTAAGTCGACCTTGGTGTTGCAGACCGTTATGAAGATGTCCGAAAAGCGTGTTCTTTATGTGTCGGGCGAAGAAAGTGCCAATCAGCTGAAGCTTCGTGCGAATCGTCTTGCCGGTGGTGGAAACGATTGTCTGATCCTTTGCGAAACGTCACTTGAAGAAATTTATACTCATATTAAAAATACAAAACCAGAAATTGTTATTATCGATTCTATCCAAACCATTTCGACTGAAATAGTCGATTCGTCTCCGGGTAGTCTGTCTCAAGTCAGAGAATGTGCTGTGTCGATATTGAAGTTTGCCAAAGAAACGCATACGGCAGTTATTCTGATAGGGCATATTAATAAGGAGGGAACTATTGCAGGCCCTAAAGTCTTGGAACATATTGTCGATACGGTATTACAATTTGAAGGTGATCAGCATTATATGTATCGTATTTTGCGTAGTATTAAGAATCGGTTTGGGAGTACGTCCGAACTCGGTATTTATGAAATGCGGCAAAGTGGATTGCGGGAAGTGAACAACCCGTCAGAATTATTGCTTTCGGAAGGACATGAAGAAATGAGTGGCGTGGCTATTGCTTCGGCGGTAGACGGTATTCGTCCTTTTTTGATTGAGACTCAGGCGTTGGTAAGCTCGGCGGTTTATGGCTATCCACAACATTTGGCTACCGGATTTGATTTGCGACGAATGAACATGTTGCTTGCCGTGCTCGAAAAAAGAGTGGGCTTCAAACTTGCTCAGAAAGATGTGTTTCTCAATATTGCTGGTGGCCTCAGAGTGAACGATCCTGCGATAGACCTTTCTGTTGTGAGTGCCATACTTTCTTCCAATATGGATGCGGCGATCGAACGGCAAGTTTGCATGGCGGGTGAAGTGGGCTTGTCAGGCGAAATTCGTCCCGTCAACCGAATCGAGCAGCGCATTAGCGAAGCAGAGAAATTGGGATTCAAGCATTTTGTATTGCCACACAACAATATGCAAAACATCAACAGTGGTAGATATCAGATAGAATTAGTTCCTGTCAAGAAAGTGGAAGAAGCTTTTCGTTTTCTTTTTGGATAAGATACAAATTTATGATTCAAGAATATCAATTAAGAATATTGCCAGAGATAGCCGCAGATAGTGATAAGCTCAAACGCTATTTGTCAAAAGAAAAAGGGTTGTCCGTTTCTCAAATGATGGCAACTCGGGTGTTGAAGCGTAGCATTGATGCTCGCCAGCGTACTATTTTTGTCAACTTGAAAGTCCGTGTTTACCTTAACGAGCAGCCGTCGGATGATGAATATGAGAAAACCATATATAATAATGTAGAGGGCAAACCGCAGGTGGTTGTTGTCGGCGCTGGCCCCGGTGGATTGTTTGCTGCTCTGCGACTTATAGAGTTAGGACTTCGTCCCATTGTAGTGGAACGCGGTAAAGATGTACATGAACGGAGAAAAGATATTGCCTTGATCAGCACTAGACAAACGGTTGACTCTGAATCGAATTACTCATTTGGCGAAGGCGGTGCAGGAGCTTATTCGGATGGTAAACTTTATACTCGAAGCAAGAAGCGTGGCAATGTTGATAAGGTTCTGAATGTGTTTTGCCAGCATGGTGCTTCTACGGCCATATTGGTTGATGCTCATCCCCATATCGGTACGGACAAGTTGCCTCGGGTCATCGAAAATATGCGCAATACCATTATTGCCTGTGGTGGCGAAGTGCATTTTCAAACCAGAATGAGTGGGCTGATAATGCAGGAAGAAATAGTGATCGGTATTGAAACAGCCGATGGTGGCGTCTTTATGGGCCCTGTTATACTTGCTACCGGTCATTCAGCCCGGGATGTGTATCGTTGGTTTTCGAACAATCATATTGCTATAGAGGCCAAAGGTTTTGCCGTGGGTGTGCGCTTGGAGCATCCCTCAACTCTTATCGATCAGATTCAGTATCATAATAAAGAAGGGCGTGGGGCTTATTTGCCTGCCGCCGAATATAGTTTCGTTACTCAAGTTGCCGGACGCGGCGTGTATAGTTTTTGCATGTGCCCCGGAGGCTTTGTAGTTCCGGCCGCGAGTGGTCCCGAGCAAGTGGTCGTAAACGGTATGTCGCCTTCTACGAGAGGCTCTCGTTGGAGCAACTCGGGGATGGTTGTCGAGATACATCCTGATGATATTTCGTCAATGAATATTGCTGCCGAAGCAGGAGCCGGCGCTGCTCCCGAATTGGCCGTGATGCAGTTTCAAGAACAATTGGAACGTAGCAGCTGGCAGCAGGGTGGTATGAAGCAGATTGCACCGGCACAACGAATGCACGACTTCGTCAAGAAAAAGTTGAGCTACGATCTGCCCGATTCTTCGTATAGTGCAGGACTCGTTTCTTCTCCATTGCATTTTTGGCTACCGGAGTTTATCTCGTCACGCCTGGCCGAAGGATTTAAGGTCTTTGGTCGAAGTAGCTATGGCTTTCTGACCAACGAAGCCGTGATGATCGGAGTCGAAACTCGAACTTCGTCGCCTGTGCGGATTCTTAGAAATCCTGAAACGATGCAGCACATCACTCTTCAGGGGCTGTTCCCTTGCGGTGAAGGTGCCGGTTATGCAGGCGGTATCGTTTCGGCTGCTATTGATGGCGAAAAGTGTGCGGAGTCTGCTGTAGCGTATATCAGTAAATTATAAATAATGAACAACTCTATAAACCTCGAAATAGCAATTGTAGATTCCAATATGTTGTCGTGTATCGGATTGCGCCAGCTCATCACTGATATTATGCCCAAAGTATCTGTGCGGATATTCAATACTTTTGCCCATTTTACCGACGATACGCCGGATCTGTTTATCCATTATTTTGTATCGTTACAGGTTTATATGGATCATTCTTCTTTCTTTCAGTGCAGGCTCTATAAAACGATAGTCTTGATTGGCGAAGACAATTTCATCCAGTTAAAAGATGTCCGTATGCTCAACATCCATCAACCCGAAAAAGAACTTGTCAAGCACCTGTTGACGCTAGAGCAGACGGGGCACCACAAACATCCGGATGATGTCCGTATACCCCATTGGGACAAGCGGCATCACGATCTTACTCCGCGCGAAGTTGAAGTTTTGGTGATGATCGTAAGGGGCTTCCTTAATAAGGAGATTGCCGAAAGACTGCATATAGGACTGTCAACGGTTATTACCCATCGCAAGAATATTATCGATAAACTGGGCACAAAATCAGTATCGCGTCTTGCCATTTATGCTGTGATGAACGGCTATATCGAAGCCGATAAAATATAACTTTAAAAAATCAAATAGTCTTTTGAAGTATTCTTCTATTCATTTTTGAATGAATAAAAGGATAGTGATATTGTTCTTATGAAGCTAATAAGAGCAATAAAGCTTGTTGTATTTCGAAATATTTCAGTATTTTTGTCGAAACAATCAGATAGAGTTATGACAAAATTTGAAATGGAAGAAAAGATAGTCGCCATGCTCAAAACCGTTTACGATCCGGAGATTCCGGTCAATCTTTACGATTTGGGATTGATTTATAAAATTGATGTGAGCGACAAGTTTGAAGTGAATATTGAGATGACACTTACTGCACCCAATTGTCCTGCTGCCGACTTCATTGTTGAGGATGTACGCCAAAGGGTCGAATCTATAGATGGGGTGATTGCAACCAATATTAATTTGGTCTTTGAACCCACGTGGGATCAGAACATGATGTCCGATGAAGCGAAGTTGGAATTAGGCTTTATGTAATATACTTTCGGGGCTGTTCCGTGGTATATTTGTATGTACAATTAAAACGTAATGGTAATGAAAAAAGTATATTTTCTCTCGGATGTTCATCTCGGTTCGAGAGGCATTCAGCACGGAAGAACTCAAGAACGACGGTTAGTTAGTTTTCTGGATAGTATTAAGGATAAGGCAAGCGCCCTTTATTTGTTGGGCGATATATTCGATTTCTGGTACGAGTTTAAGACGGTAGTTCCCAAGGGCTATACCCGCTTTTTGGGCAAGATTTCCGAATTGACGGATAGTGGTGTCGAGGTACATTTCTTTATCGGTAATCACGATATTTGGTGTGGCGATTACTTTGAAAAGGAATGCGGCATGGTTATTCATCGCGAACCGCTCACCTGCGAAATATTCGGTAAGATCTTTTTTATGGCACACGGCGATGGACTGGGCGACAACAATCGCAAGTTCAAGTTGCTCCGTGCAATGTTTCATAGCAAGTTTCTGCAATTTCTTTTTTCGAATGTACATCCTCGCTGGAGTATTGACTTGGGTTTGACATGGGCCAAGCATAGCCGACAGAAGAGAGCGGGCTGTCAAGAGCCTTCCTATATGGGCGAAGATAAGGAATATTTGGTGCTTTATTCTAAAAACTACCTGCGCACTCATCCGGAGGTGAATTTCTTTATCTTTGGACATCGGCATATTGAACTCGATTTGATGTTGAACCGGAGTGCAAGAATTTTAATTACAGGGGATTGGATCACACAATTTACTTATGTCGAATTCGATGGAGAGCGATTGACCCTGAATAATTATGTAGAAGGGGAAACTCAAATATAAAATATAAAACACAAAAAATGGCTACTCTCGCGAGCAACCACTTTCTGTAACCTTAATCTAATACTATGAAAAACACAATGCAAATATAATAGTATTTGTTGAATCTGCAAGTGCTAAGCCTGTTTTTAGTTTCATTTATAACAACGTTTAAAAGTAAGAATGTAGTTGTTAACGAAAATCGGATTAACTGTTAACAAATTATTGTTGTTAACACACCAACTTTCTCTTTGCAAAGAGGGTATATCTATCGCTTTCTTAAAGAAACAACCTGTATGGGGAAAAAGTCTATCGCTAAATGGATGAAGGAAATACGGCTTGGGGTACAATGCTGTCGTTCAGTATCATGTCGTTTTGCTGAAAGCCAATGCTATCACGATGGATGACGAAAGAGTTGCTTGCTCTACCCGTTAAGTTGACATAAGGATGTATACTGTCTGCCTGCGCGTGGCTGATTATTCCTCTTGCAGCCATTAGTCGTGCAATGAGCCTGTAGTAGCCGCCATAATATCCACGAAGCACGATGTCGCCGGTCTCGTTATTCACTACGAATGAACTGGTGAAATGTTTGGGCTTTGGTATCAAGGATGCCAAACAGATACATTCTTCCAGCGAAAGCTGCTGCGGACGCTTGTTGAAGTAGAACTCTGAAGCCTCCCAAATGCCGTATACGTTGGGTGCCCATTCGACAATATTGAAGTAAACTTCAAGCAAACGTTGCTTTGATGTGATATGTTCATTTTCTATAAGCCATACGATGAAAGCCTCTTCGAGTTTACGGGCGATGTTTTTATTTCGGTTAAGGAATACATTCTTTATTATCTGCATCGAAATGGTACTGCCTCCCCGGGCGAATCGTTTCTTTTGCAGGTCGTATATCAAAGCGCTGCGTAGCATGTCTAGGCGGAAGCCGTGGTGCTTGAAGAAAGTTCCGTCTTCGCTTTCGAGCACTGCCCATTGCATGATCTGCGGAATGCTGTCTATGGGGGTGTAGTGTGCCCACGATGGACCGATCGGGAATGTCCTTACGGGGCGCCCGTTATCATAAGCTGTATACACGAATTCGCGGTTCATTCGCCTGAGGTCTGTGCTGCCGTAGTCTACAATATGGAAGAAACGTTGGCTCAAATCCGATTCGAGACGCATGGCGTTAAGGTTCGCTATATCCAGGTCGAGCAGGAAATGATAAGCCAGTTGGCCTGTCGTGCGAAGCCCTTTCAGATTGCCGAACAAACCTTCGGGGAGCGATGCGAAGAGGTCGTTCGAGTTAAACCATGGTTTATCAATCCCTATTCTGAAATGCCATTTGTTGTTGTTCTTTTCAGCCCGTACATAGGGACTGAACAGTAGTCGGTTAAATTGGACAATGGTCTGTGCACTGTCCAGCTCAATGTAATTGGAACCTATATTGATGGCATAGTTTATTCTTCCTCTGTTTAGTTGAATCACTTCCGGCGAAAGTGCCTTGTGTGCAACTTCCAGTCCATTCACCATGAGTTCTCCGTTGAGAGAGGTGTAACTGAAATGTTTGCTTTTCGTCATGCTGTAGAGCAATGAACTGAATGCTACGTGGGCATGAAAGTGCTTGTTCAGGTACGGAATGGATACTTTCTGGTGAGGAGTGGCAGCCGTAAGGGATAGTTGCAGTTCCTTGCTGAAATGGTTGAGGACGCCTGTTGCTCTTAGTCGCTGAGCAGGCTCTTCGTCTTCACTGATGGCTATCTCGTTGTCGAACTGATTGTCTTTTACGTTGAACGTGGCAAACCGCAATGCCAGCTTATTATTGTCTTTCTGTTTGCTTATAAGCACGTCTTTCAGGGTACCGTTTTCAGGCAGATAATCATAACACATGTTCAGCAGACTATTCACTCGTTCGTCATAACCTCTTTTCTTAGCCTTCTCATTCGGATTTTTCTTTTTGAAAAGAAAATCGTAGTTCGATATGCTGTCTTTCTTTACGAAGGTGAGGGCCAGGTGCTCGAGCGACATGTCATTGAGTTCTATTTCTCCGATGAGCAATGGCAGGAAGTTGAGCTTCACTTTCATGGAGCGAAGATTAAGAAGCGTGTCTCGATGGTTGGGTACGATCGAAAACTCGTTGAGGTCTATTTCGCGCAGTCCATTGAATTGCAGTTGCCGGTAATGAATGGATAGATCATAGGTCGTTTCCAAATGTTGTATCTTTCGGTCTGCTAAATAATGAAGCAGTTGATTGCGGAAGATATAAAACCCTGTAACCGAGAATATAAAAAATGCTACTACGCAGTACACAATTCTTAATATACGCTTAGAGTTAAATTCCATTGCCAAAATTTGTTTATAATCGCCTGCAAAAGTAGTAAAAAAAAACTATCTTTGTCACCAAACATATCGTTATGATTATAGAAGATTTAAAGAAGTTATATCGGACATATACAGGTAGCGAGGCCGAGACGGTGACTGAACTTCCTTCGTCCGGTTCCAATCGCCGCTATTTCCGCCTCACGGGTATTAAGAGTATTATTGGTGTCTACGGTACGTCAATCGACGAGAATAAGGCTTTTCTATATATGGCAGCACATTTTCGTCAGAGTGGATTGCCTGTACCCGAAGTATATTGTGCTTCCGAGGATGAGGCTTACTATTTGCAGCAAGACTTGGGCGATACACTGCTTTTTGCCGCAATAGAGAAGGGGCGCAAGACAAGTGTTTTCTCGGAGGAAGAAAAGGTATTGCTTCGCAAGACAGTTCGTCTGTTGCCTTCCATTCAGTTTGCAGGGGCCGATGGCTTCGACTTTTCGATGTGTTATCCGCAGTCCGAATTCAATCTGCGTTCTATCATGTGGGACTTGAATTATTTTAAGTATTGTTTCTTGAAGGCAACAGGGCTCGATTTTCAAGAAGACAGATTGGAAGATGACTTTCAGAAGATGGCCGATGTGCTGATGCGTAGTCAGTCGGCAACATTTATGTATCGTGACTTCCAAAGCCGCAATGTAATGATCAAGGATGGTGAACCCTATTTTATCGATTTTCAGGGTGGCCGTAAAGGGCCGTTCTACTATGATGTAGCATCGTTCTTGTGGCAAGCAAAGGCACGCTATCCGGATAGCCTGCGTCAAGAGCTGTTGAAGGAATATTTGCTTGCCCTTAGAGATTACAAGCCTATAGACGAGAAATATTTTTATAGCCAGCTGCGCCATTTTGTTTTGTTCCGCACCTTGCAGGTATTGGGCGCTTATGGTTTCCGGGGCTATTTCGAAAAGAAACCTCATTTCATTCAAAGCGTTCCTTTTGCTATCGAGAATCTTCGCGAGTTACTCGAAAATGACTATACCGAATATCCTTATCTCTGTGGAGTGCTGAAACAACTTACAGAGATGAAGCAATTTACCGATGACTTGAAAAAACGTCAGCTCACGGTTCGGGTGATGAGCTTTGCATATAAGAAAGGTATACCCGAAGATACGACCGGAAACGGTGGAGGGTATGTGTTCGACTGCCGTGCGGTGAACAATCCCGGAAAGTACGATCGTTATAAACCGTTTATAGGTATCGACGAACCCGTCATTAAGTTTCTCGAAGACGATGGAGAGATACTGGTCTTCTTGGAACATGTTTATGCGTTGGTCGATGCTTCGGTCAAACGTTATATCGAACGTGGATTCAGCAACTTGCAGATTTGTTTCGGTTGCACGGGTGGACGGCATCGTTCCGTCTATTCGGCTCAACACTTGGCAGAGCATCTCAACAAGAAGTTCGGCGTGCGTGTCGAATTGGTTCATCGCGAGCAGAATATAGAACAAATGTTTAAGGCTGCAAGATGAAAGCGATGATTTTTGCGGCGGGTCTGGGCACCCGTCTTCGACCGCTCACCAACACGCTTCCAAAGGCTCTTGTGCCTATCGCGGGGCGCCCTATGCTTGAACATGTTCTATTGAAATTGAAAGCTTCGGGGTTTGATGATATCACTGTTAATATTCATCATTTGGGTCAACAAATCATTGATTTTCTGAAAGCGAACGATTATTTCGGTGTCTCTATTCACATCTCCGACGAACGGGGCAACTTGCTCGATACGGGCGGAGGCATCAAGAAGGCACGTCCTTTTTTAGATCACGATAGCGAACCGTTTCTCGTGCACAATGTAGATATATTGTCGAATGTGGACCTGAAAGATCTTTTTTCTCACCACGTGGCGAGTGGCTGCAAGGCTACGGTTCTCGTTAGTCCCAGACAGACGTCTCGTTATCTCGTTTTCGATGCGCAAAACAGACTTTGTGGGTGGATAAACAAAAAGACAGGAGAAACCAAGCCCACGGATTTTGTGTACGATCAAAACCGTCACCAATGTCTTGCTTTCAGCGGCATACATGTTCTTTCGCCCGAAATTTTTCGGTTGATGGAAGCACCTTGTTGGGGCGATCAGTTCTCTATCATCGATTTCTATCTTTCGGCATGCCGCTCCATCGATATCTACGGATATGTCGAGAGCGGATTACAGCTCATTGATATCGGAAAGCCCGAAACTCTTGTCGAGGCCGAACAATTTATTAATAATGTATTGAAATGAAAAAAGTAATTACCTTCTTGTTGCTTTGTATGGCACTTCCATTGGCAGCGCAAAACTATAAAGCTCTTGCCGAAAAAGCACTGCAATATGTAGAAAAGGATAGCTTGGTGCAAGCAGAAAAGCTATTCAAAGAGGCTATCAAAGCCAATCAGGACGAGAAAGAAACGGTAGCTCTCTACTGCAACTTGGGCTTGATACAGCGTCAAATGAAACATTATTCGGATGCGACAGATTCGTATACGATGGCATTGAGAGCAGAGCCCAAATCTACAGCCATATTATTGAAGAGGGCTTTGATATACATGGAAGAAGGGCTTGAGGCAACGGCACTTACCGACTACAATCAGGCACTTGCGTTGCAGCCCGATAACAAAGAAGCACTCACGGTACGTGCCTTTTTGCATTCCAAACGTGGAGAAATAGACGATGCTAGGGCGGATTACAATCATCTCAGGGCACTCGATCCCAACAGTTACGATGCTCGTCTGGGATTGGCCATGCTTGCGCAGAAGCAGAAAGACTTTCGTTCGGCCATGGAGCTACTGAATTCTTTGATATCCGAATTTCCCTCCAATGCTTCTCTCTATTTGGCGAGAGCCAATGTAGAGATGGATATTACACAGCCCGATTTGGCATTGATCGATGTAGAGCGTGCCATCACTTTAGATCCCAAGTCTCCCGAGGCTTTTGTATTGAGGGGCGATATTCACTTGCGTCTCAAGAAGAAGGCTTTGGCACAGCAAGATTATTTGAGGGCACTCAAGTCCGGCGCTTCTCAGGCAGAAGTGAGGGCCAAACTTCAGAGGAGCAAATAGAGACTGCCTATTTACCGATCGAGTATCAATTCGTAATCTACCACGTCGAGCCATCGTCCGAATTTTTGTCCCACCTCTTTGAAGTGCGACACTTTCTCGAAGCCCAATTTCGTGTGTAGCACCACGCTTTCGGTATTTTCTTCTGTGATGCAGGCTATCAATGCGTGATGATTTTTTTGGCGGCATTCGTCAATCAATCTTGCCATCAATTGCCTGCCCAGTCCTTGCCTTGTGTACTCGGGTATCATGTATACGGTCGTTTCCAGCGTCTGCCTATAGGCTGCTTTCGCTTTCCATGCGTGCGCATAGCAATATCCCACAATCTTCCCGTTGTCTTCGTATACGAAACACAATCCTTGAGCCGAAACAATGTATTCCTTCATTTCGGCTTCTGTCATCGGGTCGGTTGCAAAGGTCGCTGTGCTCTCGGCTATATATCGGTTGTAGATGCCTACAATGGTCTTTGCATCTTCGAGTTCGGCAGGTCTAATCATTGTCGTTGCTTGTGGGATGAAGAATGAGCCGCAGTGCTATTTGTTTTCTTCCATACAGTTGTCAAATACCTTGCGCAGCACCATCTGGCAAGTATTGAGATCTTCTGTCGAAATGTTTTTTAGCGCTTCTTTCAGTGTGCGCGAAGTAATGATTCGCATCCTCGCTTCCAGCCCTTTACCCACCTCTGTCAGATGAATCAGATTCACGCGTCGATCTTTTTTGTTCGAGTCGCGGCGCACCAGATTGCGATGCTCCATGTTGTTGATAAGTCTCGTCATACTGGGTTTGTCCTTGTAGGTGGCGTTGCACAACTCTTGTTGCGTAACCCCGTCTTTCTCCCATAAATAAAGCAAAACAGTCCATTGTTCGGGACTGATATCAATGCTATTTGCTCTGAAGTTCCGATAAAGACTTCTGTTAAGTACTGCCGATACCCGGCCATTCATCATGGCGAATACCAGGTGCATGTCGAAAGTGTATTGACATTTCATAAGACCATATTGATTTATTGTTTAGACAACATTTGCAAATGTAATTATTTTCTGTGATTGTTGCGCTCGTTTGAATAAAAATATTCATTTTTTTTGTGGCTTTGCAGAAAATAACTACCTTTGCACTCGCATTTTAAACAAATAACAAATTTAAAAGTATGAACCAATACGAAACCGTTTTCATTTTGACTCCCGTTTTGTCTGATGAACAGATGAAGGAAGCGGTAGAGAAATTCAAAGGCATCCTCCAGACAGAGGGCGCAGAGATCATCAATACGGAGAATTGGGGATTGAAGAAATTAGCTTATCCTATCCAAAAAAAGACGACAGGATTTTATCAGCTAGTCGAATTCAATGCAGACCCGTCCGTAGTTGCTAAATTGGAACTAAACTTCCGCCGTGACGAACGTGTTATCCGTTTCCTTACCTTCCGGATGGATAAGTATGCTGCTGAGTATGCAGGAAAGAGAAGAAGTTTGAAATCTAAAAAGGAGGCTTAATTATGGAACAGAATAATACATCTCAATCTGAAATCAGATATCTAACTCCGCCATCGGTGGATGTTAAGAAGAAGAAATATTGCCGTTTCAAAAAGAACGGTATAAAGTACATCGACTACAAAGATCCTGAATTTTTGAAGAAATTCTTGAACGAGCAGGGTAAGATTCTTCCCCGCCGTATCACTGGTACTTCTTTGAAGTTCCAACGCCGGATTGCTAAAGCTGTAAAGAGAGCTCGCCACTTGGCATTGCTCCCCTATGTAACCGATTTGATGAAATAAGGAGGAAGTAGTATGGAAGTAATTTTGAAAGAAGACGTAACCAACTTGGGTTACAAAAACGATATTGTAAAGGTAAAATCAGGCTATGGCCGTAATTATCTTATCCCACAAGGCAAAGCCATTATCGCTACTTCGTCTGCACGCAAAGTGCTTGCCGAAGACTTGAGACAACGCGCTCATAAGTTGGAGAAGATTAAGAAAGATGCTGAAGAAATAGCTGCTAAGTTGAGAGAGGTAGCTTTGGTTATCAAAACCAAAGTTAGTTCTACCGGCACTATCTTCGGATCTGTTACTAACATTCAGATTGCTGACGAACTTTCTAAGCTTGGCTTGGAGATCGATCGTAAGACCATCATCATAAAAGAATCTGTTAAAGAAGTTGGTAACTATACCGCTACTGTCAAATTGCACAAAGAAGTTTCTGTTGAGGTTCCTTTCGAGGTTGTCGCTGAGGCTTAATCTTTTTTGTAAGATATAAAATCACAATAAAAGGTGATAATCCTGATGGATTATCACCTTTTATTTTTTCTCTAGAGCCCCTCACTTGCGTAGTCGCTCAAATTCGGGGATAGCGTCGAAGCAGGGGCATTCTTTGATCCGTTCGAACTTCTCTATGATGCCATTGCCGTTCAGATCGGGAGACAGATCCCGATGTCCTACTACTCGTGCCTGCGGATAGCGTGTCCATAGTTGGCGCACCAGGTCATGCATGGCTATGGATTGCTGCACCGTGCGTGTGTCGGCGGCTTTACCGTTCTCGTCCACGCCGCCCTCCTAGCATATTCCTATCGATTCTCTATTGTGTCCGTAGCAGTGAGCTCCAATGTCTTGCTCTGGGCGCATGCGTTCTATCCTTCCGCTCTTACGTATGTAATAGTGGTATCCCCATCTGGAATAACCGAGGTAGCGGTGCGCCGTGTCTACATCGCGTGCAGTGAAATCACGGTTTATCTTCGTAGCGGAGCAATGAATCACTATCAGTTCTATATCTCTGAGTATTGTAGGTTTGCCGCTTACAACGGCTGCCTCTGTTGGTCTTGTATCTGTCATCATTATTATTTCTATTAATTATTTTTTTAGAGTCTTCATTTTCTGGGTGGCCAGAAAACGAAGCAAAAGAACCACCGTCGCATCTTTACCAGTCTCATTCCGTATCGGCCTGAAGCCGCAAATCCATTAACGCAGTCGTACCTCCTTTGAACGAAATGGATTTATCGACTTCATCCTCGACACTCCATGGAGACGTAAAGCTGAAGCCGGGCTAGCGGATTGGACATAGAGTGGACAATGCAATACTTTAAGTCAAAACAGTACTCAGTGACGTTAATTCTGTTTATTACGTCCAATCTAAGTCCAGTATAGGTCCAAGTCCGAAGGCTTCCGGCTTCATCACAATAGCTAAACAAATGATTAGGGAGAGAGCTTGCAAATTTGTACTCGTTCAACCGACGTTAGGAGGGCGTTTACAAATTTCAAGCTCTAAACCAATTATTTGTTAGCTATATTGTGGTGTGCCGGCAGTTCTTCTTGTTTCGTTCTTCTGTCTGTACAGAAGAATGAAAATTTAATCCACACAAAGAAATGAAGATTAAAAATTAAACTTTCGAAAACGCTTCTTCAAGTTTCTTACGCAAAGAAAGTATCTCCTGATGCATTTCACGCATTTTGGTGGACAGTTCGCAGTAGTCGTCAAGCACTTTACGGAGTTCCCCCACGAGGAAATCCAATTGTCCCGCCACCATATCGGAGAATTCACGAATCTCCTTCACATCCTTCTTCTTGAGGAAAGGAACAACTGCCGAGCAAGCCGAGTACTGCGTTCAGTATAAAAGTACCACTACGTATCTGGATGTCCTTTTCGACAAATTTGTGGCGAAAGAAATACTCTTAGCGGGCGATAACGCCAAGATTGCAGACATCTGCAAAGCGCGTGAGTTTCTGGATCAAGTAGATGGTAAATTCAAAGAAGCCCAAAAACTTTATAATGAATATATTCGAAATGAAAGAGGAATAAACCTTACAAATGACAACCTATTACCTTTCTGACCAATAATTTTCCTGTTTTTCTAAAAACAACGGAATTAGCGTAAATAAGGTCTCTTCTATTAATAGTAAATAGAACTAAAAAGGCTTACAATAATTACATAATGTTATTGTAAGCCTATTTTTTGCGATATTATGAAATGATGGTCAATTCAACAAAAAAATGCGTCCACCTCCTTTTTTCAAAAAGTGACTAAATTATTGGTCAACTCGAAAATCGCAGTCACAATATGCCACAGCTTCGAAAATCGACAAACCCTTGTCGCATGTGTCGCATAGAAATCCTATCTCTTTAATTTTTTTTTATTTTTAAATTTATGTAATTATATTTCTTATAATGATAGTATCATAATGATAAACGTATTATACGTCGATAAAAAAAATATTAAGTTTATAGGATTTCTATGCGACACATGCGACACTTTTAGTAAAATAAGACAACACGAAACGATTTCGCCTTACCCATCAGTCGTACCGGTATCCTCACCTTCGCCACTTCTCTTTTCGGGGTCTGGCACGTACTGAGTCCCAAAAATCAACCGTATGTCGCAGCGGTAACTAACGGATGTTGTTGAAGAAACTAACGTTAGTTGTCATGATAACTAACGTTAGTTACCGCAATAACTAACGGAAGTTATGGTCGCGAGATACGTTAGTTATTGGCGTGCTTTGCGTTTGCAAAATAGGAAGTTGTTCTGATCAGCTGTTGACAACATGCAAAATTATAAATAGTGTAATGATGCTGCTACTATGAAATTTGTTGTACAATGCCAAAATACCGCATACCAAAATCCCAGGTTTAGCCTAAGGTATGTTAATATGATAGCTCCAATAAATTGGGGTGAGCATTTTAATAACACAAATAGAACATTTTGATAAGTCACGTCATAGTTTTCGAAATGCATTATGGCAAAGAGGAAACATGAGAGGAGAAGAAGTGCTTTCATCAGTCTTTTGTTTCGCCTGATTAGTACGCACTGACTCTCTTTTACAGAGATATGGAAAACTGTGGCAATGATGAAACTTATCAATATTTTAGTGGATATAAGAATTATGTTAATGCCGTGAGTGTCGTTTGTTTTTATAAAACTCAATAAAAACAGGCTGATGAAAAATAGACAAATGGTGATATGTAGCTTTTTCATGGATTGCCATAAGCGAAAAGTTGCTTCTTCGCGAAGCGGTCCCTGCATGGCTACTATAAAAAGCATAAGGGGAGAATGATTTATCATCAGATTGGTCACCATTATATTTGCTGAAGAATCATCTACTGTTATTCCTAAACGTGCAGCGAGTAAATTAACAAGAAATAATATGGGCAATACAGCAATTAATGCAGAGATATCAAGCAGTATGCCTTTCAGTAGAATCTTTCCTTTCGATAATTCATATTTATCTTGTACGATAAATAAGTTGTTGAGGTTGATTTTCATTTGCTGAATTTATAAGATGGATATAAGCATGTATTGGTTTGTATTCGCTCCTCAATAGCATATTTTGCAAGCCCTTCTACCCATATTCTGTGCCGATTTTAGGCTCACGGTTCTTACATCACCCGAACATCTATTCAGCCCACGGCATGAGGGGCTGGAATGATACACTTTAGCGTATGGACCGCTACAAATATAGACCATCGTTGTGTGTGCGTGATGATGTGCTCGCACATGATGTTTGGGGGCGCATGGAGCATATAGTATAGGCAGACATGCAAGTGAAAGTAGTAATACGAATCTCTTCATTACTTGGCTTATTTGAAATATTATGTAAATATAATGGAATAATGAATACATTGTAACCAAGAGAGCCTTTAATTGTAAATAGCGTCTGGAAAAAGTTGTTTGATGTTTGTCTTGTTTTGATGAATAATCTATATCTTTGTTGAAATATTGCTACAAATATAGCAAAGGACAATGGGAACATTAATATTAAAAAGAAAACGTGATGCTATCTTTAGGTCAATTCACGTATTTGTTGACGAGAAAGAGTATGTGCTAAAGCGTAATGCTTCTATCTGTATTGACTTGCCGGCTGGCGAATATCGCTTATTGGCTAAATTGGATTGGTGCAGTGGTGAGAAGTTGATAAACATAAAGGAAAGCGATGTGCATACGACTTTAATTAAAAGTACTATGCCGGACTTGTATTTCTTTATAGGGGTTGGGGTAATATCCTTACTTTTTGTAGCTTCACTCTTTGAATTAATTCCAGTGGTTTATCCTGCGGTTTTATTAGGCATCTATTATATTCCCCTTCTAATTAATCTACTTATTCATAAGAAAAACTATTTTAGATTTCATCAAATATGATGAAAGATTTTCTTTCCAGTGTAGCACTAATTGATTTTTATAAAGGTGTGAATTCAATGCCTACAGAAGATCTAAAAGCAGGAACAGTGATACTCTTGGGAAAAATAAACGCAAAATGGGGTGGCATGTATATATCAAAAGATTAAAAATGAAACGAACAAAATCAATATTTATATTTATATTTGCTTTTCTTGCAATATCCATTAACGCTCAAGAAATAAAACATAAATCTTTTAGATTTGAAGTGGGTGTGAATTATCCGGTGGTATTAAAAAGTGGAAGTAATCAAAACAGTAAAGTTGCGGTATACTTTGAAGGGTTGTGGAATTTAAAAAATAGTCCTCTTAGCATTGAGAGTTCAGTGAGCCTTGAACGATATACGGTAAAAGATGGTTCGTACAATGGTGCAGCAAATACACTAGCACTTATACCGTCTTTAATATATAATTGTAACTCTCGTGGTAAAATTTGTCCTTACTTTGGCTTGGGAACAGGGGTTACGGTTGACAATCCTGATAGCGGCGTTTTTGATCCGGGCTATCATTTTCATTTCGATGCAGTACCTAAAGTTGGCGTCAAAATCTGCCATATTGATGTGTTTTCGGAATACTATATAACAAATAGCGCTTATACTCGTTTAGTCTTTGGGCTAGGATATACTTTCTAATTGTATTTCTCAAGTTTGGGGTTATGTACCAATCAATAAGTATTAAGATGCTATTGACATCCTTTTTTTGATGTTGAAAGGTTGAGAATATCATACATACGCTTAATGAGATATGCCATGAGTATGGAACACAAGATGAAGCTAATCATTTTGTAATCATTATTGTGAAGAAAATGAAAGGTGGGTATGCTTTTGAGATAGCTGAAAAGGAACCCCAAGATATTGGCAGCACTATGAAATAGAATACTGATCCACAGTTTTCCGGAAGCATAAAAAACGGCACCTAATATGATACCTGCTAAAAATGCTTGTGCGATATTCTGTATAGGATGATAATGCATACAGCCGAATAAGAGAGAGGTATAAATGATTGCTTTAAAGGGAGAATACCGAGATAATAGTCCGGTCAATATGATTTTTCTAAAAATAATTTCTTCCAAAATAGGTCCCCATATAACAGCTGAAAAGAAGAATAGATAGGAAGGAACTTGATATGGAATGTTGTCGGTAGGTGTTCTGAAAGAAAGATTTTTTATGTTTATCCCGAATCTTATTACTATTATTGAAGCCATAGCCAGTAGAAATAGGGCATTCCTAGCCTTTTGGTTTTTTTCTCCATCTAATGCACCGCTTATTCTTGTATGGGCAAAGCTGCCATTTTTCATCCATACCACCAATAGTATGATTAAGATATATAACACTATAAATAAATTTTTAAATAACTCGTCTGGATGGTAGTCTTTGAAAATGAGGAGAAAGGGGAGTGTTATTATTGCTGTTATTATTAATGGTAATATCAATAATAAAATAGCCTGCACAACTGTTGTCGGAATTATTTTCTTCATTTTAAATACTTTTCAAAAGCATGTATAAAAATCGTTGAAATAAACCATAAAAAAAGTTCCTTTCACATCTGAATAATGGCTTTACTTTGAGATAATGAAGCCTAAGAGGTATATATTCGTGAACTTGAAAGAAATTCGGCAGCAATGTATAGAGAAAATTGCGTTTATGCAAGTAGAAAGTCAAAAAAGAACATATTGCTTCTTTGAAAACGGCTTCTAAAAATCAATTATTTGTGAACTATTGTAAGTAAATAGCAAATACTAAAGAATAAACAAAAAATCAAAGAATTTATACTTCTTATAAACAATCGCTTTTCATCTTTGTTTTTGAAATGTATTGTTTTATACAATATCCAAATACTAATAGAAAATGAAATCACTACCCCAATAAATGCTATATGAAATAACATTATCTTATTCAGAATGCTGTTCAATCCAAACAAAATGAAGCAAACAACATTTAGTATGCTTATATTTTCGATCTTTTCTTCCATCTTTTTATTATTAGGAAATACAATCAACAAAAGAATATACCGCTATAACAAACCCTATATAACCTAAACACCTTTTGCCAATAACTTTAAGTAATGGTCAAGAAATAAGTTGTAGCAAGTAAAGATATAAAATATATTTGTTTTATTCAAATAATATATTACCTTTACATGAATAAATAGAATTGCCTAATAGCAAATTGTTTAATTTAAAAGATGAAAGTATGATTGTTAACAAATAGGAAGGCACTGAAAGTGCTATTACTTTTCAAAAAGAAGAGATGAAGTTCATCTGCGGAGGAAAAGCCGGAGTCGCCACATTCCATTGTATTTGTAGTGGCGCAGATGGGGTAACTCAAGAATTAGAACAAGAAAAAATCGAAGGTTGTTGGGCTTTTTGCTAAATTCCTTTTCATGAATTGTTTCTCTGTAGTGATTATAAAACACCACACCAGATTTTTACAATCACGAATACTTAATCATTATGAATATTAAAAAAATGCTATCTATTATCTGTTGCTTTATTAGTTCTCAGGTATTTTCACAGAATATTGATTCAACGCATTATGAAGTAGATCAAAAAGAAGATACGCTTGTGTTGAAGAGATGGAAAGGGAATGAAGGGTATATAGATATGTCTTGCGATAGTGTTTTGAAAAATATAAAAATTGTAGGGAAGAAAGCGCTTGAATATAATAAGACATTAAAAGAGATAAAATTGCCTGACGGTATTGTGAAAATCGATTTAGCGGCTTTTAATAATTGTTTGACATTAAAATCTATTGTTCTACCCAACTCCTTGATTTCAATAGAATCAAGCGGATTTAATATGTGTGAGAACTTGCGCTCGATTCAACTTCTTGATGGATTGATTTCTATTGGAGATTGGGCTTTCTGGAAATGTAAAAAGATGTCTATTTCTAATCTTCCTTTGGGTTTGAAATATATAGGTGAACATGCTTTTTCTCTTTGCGAGAATATAGAATCTATAAAAATACCTCCCTTAATATTATCCATAAAAAAGAAAACTTTTTCGTTATGCAAAAAGTTGAATCGTGTTGTTTTGCCAGATAATTTGCGGAGAATCGAAGAAGGGAGTTTCGCTGGTTGTGAGAATCTTTGTGAAATCAAATTCCCACGATCTTTAGAATTTATAGGCTATCATTCTTTTTGGGGATGTGATAGACTTACATTGGTTTCATTATCTAGTCACACTAGTGTAGAAGAGTGCTTTTCGAAAAATACCAATGTTGTGAGAATAGACACTTTGATTGGTAATTGACATACTATAAATATATTTATCATGAAAAAAAGAAATATAGCTTTTATAATATCATTAATGATGTTGCTGTCGGTAAAAATGGGTGCACAAACAGTCGTTGACGGTAATAATCAATTTGAAATTCTATCGCAATCTTTGTACGAATGCCTTTATACGTATAATGTGCAAGTTAATAATAAATCTGGAGAACCGATATCAGAATTATACAATACAATCTTGCAGATTGGTAATTCTTGTGCTAAATTCAGTGATTATACAACTTATTTGATAGATTCACTTGAGCAAAATAAGAATGTTGAAGAAACTATAAGGAAAGAATACCAAAATAAGAAATATCGTGCTCTTTATCATTTCGATATAGAAGTATATCACAATTTTCCACAAGGAAAGATGACCATTATTGATGTAATAACACCTAATATTTTTACATATAAGGAAGACTCTCCGTTATTTAAATGGGAATTGTTGCCAGATACTATGACTGTTTGCGGATATGTATGCAATAAAGCCATTGCAGAATACGGAGGACGTAAATGGATTGCATGGTATGCACCTAATATTCCCGTTTCTTATGGTCCGTGGAAATTTGCAGGACTACCGGGACTTGTATTGGAAGCTACCGATAGTGAGGGTATTCATAAGTTCATTGCCATCTCGTTGAGGAAGAACAAGACAACATGTATTGTAAAAGAGAAAAATGCTAAATTAGTCTCAACAGATCGAGACAAGTTTGTCAAAAATAAGAACTATTTCGAAAAAGACCCAATGCATAATATTCCTGTTGAATCTATTTCACAAATGCAGGTTATTAGGTATGGGAATGGCCCGCAAGATAAAACGGCTTTCATAAACGGAGTGCAACTAAGGATACGCCCCAATGGTTATATACCTTTGGAATTTAAATAAAAAGGATATGTGGTTGCGAATCTGTGCACTATCTTGTTTTTTGTTGTTTTTGGGGAATAATATTGGGGCACAAACCGTGATAAAGGGGACTGTGCACAATCTTTCAGGGGAAATAATTGAAGGGGCCGTTGTGAAAATAGTAGAAAATAGTAAAATAATTTCTTTCGGTATTACGACAATTTCAGGGAGTTTTGAGTTGAAGGTAGAATCATCTCAAAATAAACTGGAAATGTCATTTGAACATTTATCCTATAAGAAGAAAAGTATAAACATAACTAATAAATCACAGACCATTGATATCATTCTCGAAGAGAACATAACACAATTAAAAGAAGTTACGATAAGTGTGCCACAGATTCAACAACGTGGTGATACTTTATCGTATCGTCTTGCAGCATTCATTGGAAAAGGTGATTCATCCCTGGAAGATGCTATTAAAAAACTTCCAGGGATGAATGTAGAAGATAATGGAAGCATTAAATATTTAGGTAAAGAGATTACTAATTTTTATATCGAAGGTTTGGATCTTTTAGGAGGAAAATATAGCTTGGCAACTAAGAATTTGCCAGCATCGTATGTTACGAACGTGGAAGTATTGAATAACCATCAGGATGTAAAAATGGACAAAGATCTTTACAGTGATAATGTTGCTCTAAATATTAAATTAAGTTCTAAGGCAAAACTTAAACCTGTTGGAACTTCAGAACTATTGTTGGGTTATTGTGATGACCTTGTATATAAAATGGGAGTAACTGGTATGTTTTTTACTCCCACTTTTCAAAGTATTGTTACTGCGAAAATGGGGAATGATAAAGAATTTGCTTTATACGAAACAACAGATCACTTTTCAGAAAAAGGAATAAATGATTTTGCTTCTATGAGTGTTGGTAATATTACAGGAAGCAAACCGCCGCTGAATAATAATCGCTTTATGTTCTCTGATGATAAGATGCTTAGTATAAATTCTATAAAAAAAATAGATGAAGCATCAACTATAAAATCTAACATAAACTATGCGTATAGCAAAACTAATTATAGCTATTATGATGAGAGCCAATATTATACAGGAAGTAATAATATAGATATAACAGAATCTATTTCTCCGCATAGTAGGATACATAAACCTTCATTTGATTTAGAATATAAATTAAATGGGGATATGAAGTATGTATATGATAAAATCTCATTGGCAACAAGTTTTATTGAATCAGACTTCGATACTTATAGAAACAATGCATATATTTCACAGGAGAAATCTGCAAGAATGCTTGATGTTAAAAATAATTTTTCATGGCGTATTAAGCATGGAGAACAATATTGGAATATATCTTCTTTGATACAATATGTAACGACGCCAACGGTAAAATTTAAAATTAATAATCAGATAGATAAAACGGATCTTTTGCAAAAGGCAAACAGTGGAACTTTTTATACAGAGGAACAATTGAGTACAATATATGAATTTCGCCATTCCAAATTATATATACCCTTTGATATGCAATATACCTTTAGTAATCTTGATACAGATTTGGAGAAAGGTTATGTGTCATATTTGAATAGAATATTTTGGAATAATTATTTATTGATGTTCGATCCAAGATATGAATATAGTTCTCCCAATAATCGCTTTTTCTTCAGAATTAATACACCAATAAAAGGCGTATTCTTTCATGCCAAAAACACCATAGATAAAATGCGAGTTGAATATGAAAGATTGCTTTTGGATCCCGAAATATATCTTAATTATACACTTAACGCAAATTCCACATTGCAATTAAAGTCTAATTTAATACATTCCTTTGGCGATGTATTAGATTTACTGACTGCTCCAGTTCAAAATTCATATACAACACAAACGTTAAAATCTGGGATGTTAGCAAAGAATAAGCGTTTTTCTGCCGATTTACGCTATGAGTTTAAAAGGCCGTTAGAGTTTTGGTTTATTAATGCAAATATTTCGTATGGAAAAACAAAGCAAAACCTTCTTTCTTCCCAATATATTACTGAGAATAAGATAGTCAGTTCGAATATTCTATTGGACAATATTTCACAAGACGTAGTTTCAGAAGTATCTATAACTAAACAGATACGAGCAATTAATACTAAAGTTTCTTTATCTGGAAAATACATGTGGCAAAAAAGGGAAATAATTCAAGAAGAACAGCCTATATCTTATTATGGTTACCTCTATGGAATATTACCTTATATTGTATCGAGTCCTTGGCATTGGATGGAGATAGATTATCATGGTGAATTTTCAAAGGTTTATAATAGATATATTGGGCAAAAAAGTTCATATTTATCACAAATCCATGATATTAAATTTTCTTTTTTTCCGATTGACAAACTGCAATTGTTTGGTCAGTATAGTTATGTCCAAAAAGAAATAGCAGCAAATACTTATAAGAGAATGGCATTATTTGATACTGGCATTCAATACAAGATGAAAAATATCAAATTCTCTTTACAGGCGGATAACATTTTAAATACTAAACAGTTTTCTTATACGCTATTTAATGGGCTTGATTCTTATTCCTATGAGTATCGGTTAAGAGGACGAATGTATATGTTCTCTATAACATTGTCTAAATGAAAAGGCTATCTTTAGGTGTTAAAACGTAAGCATTCGGCGAACCTCGTATTTACTTTCTAAACTCAGATTCCTACTTTTGTCAGAAAATTAAAAAGTAATGATGACACAAGTTCAATTCGAAGAGGTTTATAAGCGTTTTAAAGAATCCGGCTTAAACGTTAGCGATTTCTGCATTAATGAAGGTTTTACAGAGAGCCGTTTTTATTATTGGCAGAAAAAGCTGAAATCAGCAAATAAAACTTCCGGATTAATTCCTTTGCTGATCGACAAATCAGGATCAGTCCCATTGGTTAATCACGGTCATAGTAAAGTGCAGCCATGCCGACAACCGGATAATGATTTTGCCGTTGAAGTCAGTTTCCTCAACGGTGCGACCCTTCGAATCAAAGGTAATGTTGATCCATCCGTTTTACGGACACTCATTCACTTAGACGACTGAAAACGATGTTTAATCTGAATGAATCAATGAACTACTATCTGTGCCCGATGCCTACGGATATGAGAAAGAGTTTTTATACTCTTAGCGGCGTTGTTGCCGATTATATGCAGCATAATGTGAAAGACGGAGATGTTTTTATCTTTGTAAACCGTACTTGCACCAGTATGAAGATACTTCATATGGAATATGGCGGTCTTGTCATTTATCACAAGAAACTTGAGTCCGGCACCTTTAAACTACCTCTCTACGATGAAGAATCTCATACTTTTAGAATGACCTGGCAAAGTCTGATGTTGATGGTTCAGGGTATTGACGTCGATAAAATAACACAAAGAAAAAGGTTCGAATTATGTTCAAAATAGGTGTCATTTTTTCAGCCTAATAGTTGGTAAATTCCCCTAAAATTAGTACTTTTGAAGTACGAAATCAAAGGGTAGATGACGGATACGGTAAACGACACAGGGCTCATATTGGCACTGTTGGAAGAGCGGGACAGGCTCTATCAACACAATGCCCGTTTACAAAACAAACTAGATGAATTAGAATCTGCGGATGTTGAAATGACCTCCTACAAACAGACGATTGAAGAGCAAAAACTTATCATTGAGAAAAAAGAGAGAAAGATTGGGCAGCTGGAGTATGAGCTTCAATATCTGAGAAGAAAATACTTCGGTAAATCCAGTGAGAAATTTATCATTCCCGATCCCTTGCAAAGAAAAATCGATTTTGAGGGCTTTGATATCTTACCTCAGGAAGAGGCGCTTGCCAAAGAAGCTCAAAAACAAATCATAGAATATAAGATTCGTCGTACGATAGCCAAAAGTAATGATAAGCCGGTACGCCGGATTTTGCCTGATTCTTTGGAACGAAAAGAAGAACGCATCAGACCCTCCGGTGTTGATGAGGTAAACTGGAAAAAGATTGGCGAGGAAATAACTGAAATACTTGAGCATAAGCCTGATGAATTCTATGTCCGTCGTATTATCCGTGAGAAATGGGTTTTAAAGAATAAAACGCTGAATGCTGAGAAGGAAGTCGTTATAGCCCCCATGCCTTTTCTTCCTATAGCTAAAAGCTTTGCCGGAGCTTCACTTTTGGCCGAAATCTTAAATAATAAATACACCTACCATATCCCTTTCTACCGGCAACTGCAAATGTTTAAGCAAACAGGTCTTTCTTTATCCGCATCTACAGTAAACGGATGGTTTTCTGAATCGGCAGATATGCTCAGACCGTTATACTACAGATTAAAAGAAATGATTCTCTCTACGGATTATCTGCAGGTGGATGAGACCACTATCCCGATAATCAATAACGAGAAACATAAAACAGTCAAAGGATATCTTTGGATGGTACGAGCGGTGATGCAAAACCTGGTGCTTTTTTATTACGATCATGGCTCACGAGCGCAAAGTGTAGCAATCGGGCTACTGAAAGACTTCCACGGGGCACTTCAGACGGATGGCTATGAAGCCTACTCCATTTATGAAAACAAGAAAGGTGTTTTACCCATAGGATGCTGGGCACATGCCCGACGTTATTTCGAACAGGCTTTGGAAGATGATAAAGCTAGGGCAACTTATGCTTTGGAACAAATAGCACTGCTCTATGATGTCGAAAGACAGGCTGATGAGAAAGGCCTGTCTTATGAAGAACGTGCTGATCTGAGAAGCAGACTGGCTTATCCTGTTCTCGTGCTTTTTGAGAAATGGCTTTATCGGGAATATGATCAAGTACTTCCCAAAAGCAGAATAGGTAAGGCTATTAGCTATACTTATAAGATTTTCCCAAGGCTAACCAGATACCATCTTGATGGCAGATATCGAATAGATAATAATTTGGCTGAAAATGCGATCAGGCCCATTGCACTTGGAAGAAAGAACTTTTTGTTTTGTGGGAACCATGATGCTGCGGAACAAGCTGCTATCATATATTCCATGATGGGGTGCTGCAAAGCTTGTAACGTGGATCCAAGAATGTGGATGGAATATGTGTTTAACCACATACATGAATACGATAACGATTACAGCAAAGATCTTGCTGAACTTCTTCCGCACAACCTGAAAACCCTAATAGAAGAAAATATATAAATGAGGAATCTATCTGAAAGTCTCCTAGCTGTCTCCGAATGTTTTAGGAGTTTTTGAATATATCTTCGGAAAATAATGCAAATCTTTGAAGAATGTCTAAAGTTTATAGATATTCTTCAAGGATTTTGAAATACGCGGTTCACCGAATGCTTACGTTAAAACGAAATAAGATGAAATATAGTTCTCAGCATAAAGCAGCTCTGTTTCGATGTCTTTCATTTATACCTCATTTCCGCATTAGGAGCATATTTCTTCTTTGAAAACAAATCTGAAGTGGTCGAGAGGTATGCCTTGAACACACAGAACCACTTGCATTATCCAAAACTTATCTCGAACTATTGTAGTATAAATTTAAATAAAGTGAGGCCGAATGCTATTAAATTGATGAATGCATGAAAACCATATCCATACAAGAATCCTAAGTTTAATCGAAAATATACAAAAGTAACGCCCATTATAAATTGAGGTAATACAAGCAGACAGTAAATAGGCAGGTAAGATAGGTGAAAAGGATAATTCGTGATGTGCAACAGAGCAAAAAGAATGGTGATAGCATATACGGCCAATCCTTTCTTCCATGTTGTTTCTATCTGGAAATATTTTTGCGGTATGCAATAGAGTAAAAGGGCAAAAGCGATGCATATCGGTAGTTTGTATTGCAATGCGTCAAAATAATTATAACCCACATAACGGTCTATAAACACAAGCAATAGGAAAGACAACGAAATAATCACATTCCGCTTTTTAAAATTAGTTCCCAGCCTAAAAGTCAGCTCTTCTATCATAGGGTATAGCACCACAGTGATGAAAAAGAAGTGCAATAGATGGTGCCGAAAATCTAATTTCTCGTCGAGATTATATTTGAAATAGTCAATATTAGCGATGTTGAGCACTTTCAATAAGGACAATAATATCATTAAAAAGGTAGCGACAATCACCCAGTTTTTTACGTAAAAAAAGATTCCCTTAAAAAGAATGTTACCTTTGCTGAGTGTTTGTTTGTCTGTTTGCAGATAAAATGTTTTGTACATCATTTTTTTCTTCTGTCTTTTATATTAGTCGTAATAAGAAGGGGAGAGCATTTCGTAAAAGATGAATGAGTGTAATACTCCAAAAGGCTGTTTTAAATCCACGGTTATAGTAATAAGAGCAAAAGCCAAAACAAAATACAATGCCAGCCAAGATGGCATAGATGATATATGATAATGAATAGGTATGAAGTGATCCGAAGATGATGGCTGGAAGGAATATTTGTATTGTTATGCTTTTTGTAAGATACTTATTCGTTAAAAATATAAGGATATACAATAATCCGGTTTCCAAGATTGGAGATAGGATGCAAGCAAACAAAAAGCCATTGATAAAACTCATCTTTGCTAAAAAAGTACTCGGACCTTTCATGTCATATCCCAATAATATGAAACATGCTGATACTAATGAACAAGCGGTAATTAAGGAAAATAGAATGATGATGGATTTCCATATTGGCTTTTCTGAAAACCTTAGGGCTAGATTTGTGATGTATTTATCTATCATTTTTATTATACCTAATCGTAGTTGATAAAAGATTGTGATGTTATATTGATAAATATGCAACGCCATAAGAAATGACGCTACTTAGTATTGTTTCAGATTAAGAGGTTATCAGACTTTTGTCTATTATTACTATGCCTTTTAAAAAATATTACAAATGCAAGATAAATGATACAGCAAGTGACGAATTCTACCGATCTGATTTTATAATATTTTACATCTATTGGAGAATCTGGGAAAGCATGCATAATAAAGATGATCAATATTAATATAAATACATGCTTCAATTTAATGTGTTTTATGAAAGCCCAGGATATAAAGAAAATACACCCGATTTCATTTATAATATAAATAACGCAAGAGAAATACTCCTTATACAGGAGGCCGTTTAAATTGGGAACGATCAATTTAATTATAAGTGCATTTATAATTAAAAAAGTAATTCCTATACTAATTTTTGAAACTTTCTTCACTTTGTTGATTAATTATATAGTATTATATCCTTTTGAGAGACCATATTTAAATGATTTTCCCCATAATATAGTTCGTTTTTATTATGGTTAATGTGATTTTTTCCTAATAAACCAACAAGACAAAAATACAATGCCATAAGAAATGACGCTACTTAGTATGCCTATGATAAAGAATCTGAAAGAGGCCATTTGGGGCGTGAAAACAAAGCTTGATAAAATAATAGAAGTAACTAATAGTAAATTCAAGCTCTTTTTGTATGAATAGCCTGTGTATGGCTGTGAGAATAGAAAGAAGATAGGAGTATAAAATAAGACTTCTACAATCATCTTTACCTCGGCAGAGGTTGTTAATCTTGAAAGGATAATAGTTATTGCCAATAGCAATAATCCTGATACGATGAATAATATTTTAGTTCTCTTTTTCATTGTTATCTGTGATGTTTTAGGAACTATTCCTCAACTCTTTTGGTTTAGTATCCAATACGTAATGAAAGTTCTATTGTTGTTACAAAGTTAAAAGTATTTCATAGATAAAAACAGTGTATAGTAAAAAATGTTTCTTTGATATTCCTTCTTTTTATTTATGTCACAAAAGTATAGGTATTTATTAATGAAAAAAGTTATCGAAAAGTTATCTATAGTTAGTTGAATGTTATTATTTTTGCAAATAGGAATGAAAACAATGGATAAAAAGATTCTTTTATATAAATCGGTAAGTATTGTTGGGCTATTTATGGCGCTATTATTACAAATAATATGGGCCTATAATACTTACAAGCTTTTAGAGAAAAATGTTGAAGAAAAATTGAATGAAGCATTCTATTCTTCTCTTAATGATGAAATCTACTATCGCTTTAAAAAATATAATGCTACTCTTCCTGAAAATTTGGATATCGCTTTTGATAATCCAAAAGAGTTGCAAGATAAAAATGGTGTTGAGATTACGATTATAAACTTAATGGAAGCTCAATTTCATCATACCATATTGATGCCTGCATTGGACTCGATTTATTCTCTCGCTTTAAAAAAAGCGGATATATATTGCCAATACAAACTAATTAAGGTGAATCCGAAAACACATCAAGTATTGGCTTCTGTTCGTCCGGAACTTCACTCTTGGTCTAAGATAAAAACGAAATTGGTTCCCATTCGGAAAGATGGAACAATGGCGGTGCAGGCTATAGCAATATCTCCATATAAATTGATCTTTGAACACATGATTTTGTTGCTTATTGGGACGTTGTTGATATTCTTGTTGGCAACATATTGTATTGTCTATCAAATCAAAATTATTCTCAGGCAGAAGAAAATAGCACAGTTGAGAGAAGACTTTTCTTATGCAATGATACATGATATGAAAACTCCCATTAGTTCTATCTTGATAGGTACCCGAGTACTTCATAGTGGAAGACTTGAAAATCTGCCTGAGATAAAAGAGAAGCATTATAACGTAATTGAAAGAGAAACGGAGCACTTGTTGACCCTTATAAATCGGTTACTGACGATTTCGAAGTTGGAAAATGACAAAATTGAACTACAAAAGGAATTAATACCTTTGGAACCGATACTCAACGATATATTAGAACATTTTAAAATGAAAGTCAACAAGCCTGTGAGCTATCGTCTTGAATTGCAAGCAAAGGAGGTTTATGCTGATATGGAATTTTTTAAAGAGACAATCGAGAATATGATAGACAATGCTATAAAGTATTCTAAGTCTGATGGAGTGAATATTCTGTTGTCTTCGTCGGAGAATGATGTTGCAAGTTGTACTGCTATACATATTAAAGACGATGGACTAGGTATCTCAACAGCTGATCAGAAAAAGATCTTTGAGAAATTTGAAAGGGCTTCAGCTATACGGCGTACTCCTAAGGGAGGCGCAACAGGTTTTGGCTTAGGGTTGAATTATGTCTCTCAAGTGATGAAGGCACATGGAGGGATGGTTGAAGTGAATAGTGTAAAAGGAAAATATACTGAATTTGTATTGCTTTTTCCTGAATATTTTGATATTGATAAAATTGAAGCTTGATGATAAAGTTATTGTTAGTAGAAGATGATGCAGACCTTTGTTATATTGTCAAAAGTAGCTTGGAGTATATGATAGGAGGGTATGAAGTAATAACGGCTGCTAATGGCGAAGAAGGACTTGATGCGTATAAATTGCAGTGTCCCGATATCATTGTCGCAGATATTGAAATGCCTATTATGGATGGTTTTGATATGGTGGTTAGAATTAGAGAACTGGATGGTGATGTTCCGATTCTT
Organism: uncultured Bacteroides sp.; assembly: GCA_963676865.2. Lineage (GTDB taxonomy): Bacteria > Bacteroidota > Bacteroidia > Bacteroidales > Bacteroidaceae > JAAYUD01. Next base: position 2,377,626 of record CAXXSS010000001.1, read on the forward strand.
TTTGCTTCTGGACATATTTCTCCTAAAGATGTCATTTCCGGTTATAGAATAGGAGCTAATAATTATATAAAAAAGCCCTTTGTACCTGAAGAAATGGACGCTCATATTAAAGCAATGTTGAAAACCTTTGAGGGTAAGCGTATGCGTAATGAAACTAATGTATTTACGATTGGTGGATATCAATTTGATGCTGACCGTTCGATATTGGTAAACAATGATGGAGAAAAGCGTCTGTTGACAACGTTTGAATGTAAAATACTTTATTTGTTGGCCAAAAATAAAGGTGAAGTAGTAAAGCGCGAGACCATAGAATGTCAGTGCTGGGGTGAAGATAAGGTGCATGACTTTTTTGTTTCGCGTAGTTTGGATGTCTTTATTAATAAACTTCGAAACTATTTTAAGAATGATGAAACTATTGAGATCAAAACGTTGAGGAATGTCGGACTCATGCTGAAAGAAAGAACGGATTAATTAGATGGTAAGTTCTTGATAGAATGGTACTCTTTAGTTTTCTCCTCCATGTGTCTGTTCCTCTTTTGGGTTGCCGCATGTACGTGGTGCAAAAAAACAGAAGGATGATATCGATAGGCTTATATTAAAACTATGTGTTTTTTTCTCTCCACTTTTGAGCTTTCTTTGTCAAACGATATTGCTGCTTGGGGTGATTAGGTTGATCCGGATATTTACGTTCAATAGCTTCATCTTTTAATGCTGGAGTAACATAGTTCTCACGGAATCTCTTTCTACTTTTCAAGTCGCTTACTTTCATCATATCAGAAATTGCCATGAAATCACGATTCATTGCCTTAATCAACACTGCAACTTGAGTCGTACTTAGGTCGTACTTGGGTCGTACTTGGATCCTTTTCCAATCCCCACTTGAGGGGTAGATACTTTTTCTATTACTATATTGAACGTCACAATCACAAATCCGTCTTGTATTTTCCACTCGTTTTCCGTAAAATCTGTTTGTTGCATCTTTCTTTTGGTTTAGTCACTTCAAAGAAAGTAACTACCTGGGGCTGATACGTAAATCTTTTGAAAAAGAACATCTCAACGAATTTGAGGCAAGCTTTTAGTTGCTTCCATTTTTTTATATGTCTGTTCTATCATATTGTATATTCGGTCTGTGCCTTTTAAATGATCTTCGATATTCATTTCATAAAAAATATCAGGCTGAATTCCATTATCAAATAGCCCTTTTGGTAAACAGGGCTTGCGGGTACAGATACGATAGGATGAGTGATGATAGGGTAAGTTCCTGACAAACGGAGCCCCTGTTGAACCTCCCGTAGGCATGCCGATCAAAATGGCTCGCTTGGGGAAATGTAATTTCAGGGTAATAAGAAAATCTTCTGCTGCCGAATAGGTATCTTCACCTATTAAGACGAACAAGGGTTGTGTAAATAAAGGTAAGTCTTTCTTGTATAAAGTGTCGGCGGGCAGGGTATCCATTGCTAAACCTTTATAATAATCTTTGTATTGAGGGTATCCGTATCCCATTGCCGAAAAAAAAGCATTGTCTTTTCGGGTCAAAGATTTGTAAGTTACCAGAGTATCCAACTTTAGGAAGCACATCAAAAGAGAGTCTGCTTCTAATTCTGATCCACCGGTATTATGTCTTAAGTCTAAAACAATGTATTTAGCCTTCAGTATGTTAGATTCTTCCCTGTGCATCGTGTTTGAGATATGACTTTTGTCGAAATTGTCGAGTCGTAAGTAGTAATAGTCTTTCCGATTATTGTCTTTAGTCAAATAGGTACCGGTTGAAGATGAATAATTTATTGAAGAGAACTTTGTACCAATCATATCTTTTCTGTGGATATTTCTTTTTAGTGCATCATACTTAAGAACTACTTCTCGAATTTGTCCTTTTGGCGTTGTTATTTGGCAAGTTAGAGAGTCGTTTGTTTTTATAGAAGAACATAAAAAAAGAAGCGCTCTTCTTATTCTATCACGCAGCGTATGCCCAAAAGAGTATTGCATAATATATTGATCTAGGTATTCTTGTATAGGCATATTGTTCACTTTGATAATTTTGCTGCCTAAAGGAACTTTCTCCAAGAGCGGTTTTTCAACACCTAAAATGTAATAATCGTTATTGATAGATTTTAATTCGATAGGGATAAAATCAGTTTTTGAATGATTGAAGTAGTCATAGTTCAGGTCTGAATGTCCATCATCTAATTTTGCTAGAAATTCTCTCATTATCAAATAGTATTCATCATCGTTCTGACAAGATATCGCCTTCTTGAGAGAAGAAACATACAAACTGTCCCAATGAATGGTGTTCAAATATTCGGGCGAATGGAATTTGCATAAAGCATCTTTCCATATTTGAGAAATATAGAATATTTTGTCATTATCCGTATAACTTTGGGCATATATGGATGTGTTGAAGATAAAGGAGGCTATAAAAGAAATAAAGATTATTTTTGCCTTAACAAACCCATTCGTATTGCTGAGCTTGAGAGAAGTTGATAATTGCTTCATATTCGTTTCCTATTTTATTAATATATATGTTATGTTAGGTAGTATCATATTTAGGGTTCAGTGCTGCACCGATTGGTATTAGCTTGTTCAATTATCTATAATCGTTTGAAATATTCTGTAAATATAATAGATTAATGAATACGTTGTAACAAAAAGAGTGCTTAATTGTAAACAATAGAATAAATCTTTCATACATTTGTGAAGATGTATCAAGAATAATATGAAAACGATGACGGTAAAAATAGCCATTACAATTGTAGCCTTGATGAATACGATGGTATTTGCAGGCTGCGCTCAGGCTCAAACAGTCTTATACAAAGGGAAAACTGGTGAAGTGTTTGATAGTGGAGCTCGATATTGATTTTGCAAAGATTTATAAATAGATATCTACTCTTATTCTGTGCCGATTTCAGACTCACGGTTCTATCATCTCCCGAACCATCTATTCAGTACGCGACATGAGGGGCTGGAATGATACACTTTTGAGATCGATTATTTCATTATTATCCCATCAATCATATAACTTGTACCTTGTTTGACTACTTTTACCCTGAAGGAATTGAATTTCTCCGACTTGGGGTTTCTTTTATAGATACATTTAAAGACTCCATTCTTAAGAGAGTTGCGAACGACTGTTAGTCCCCAGCCTGGATCGTAGTCGAAACCATCAATCAGCATGTCGTAGTTGGGGCTGCCTTCGGATGATTTTCTTGTCTTTTCTACCTCTCTGAACTGTAACAGAGCTTTTGGCGTGAGATGCTTTGCACGCAGTGTAGCAAGCTGGGCAGCCAGTCCATCGGGCATTGTAGCATACATCAAAGTATATAGCCTATAAAAAGAATCGAGAAAAGAATAGGGAGAAGATGTATTGATAGGAAGTGAGGTGGTAGACTCTTCGAGCATTGTGCCACCATGGTTTATGGTATTCCAAGAAGGAGTGATGTAGTCTATCATATACCCATTGCCGCTTCGAATGACTTTAGTGGGTATCTTTTCTGACCTTTCGAACTTGGTTCCTTTGTTGGAAGTATAACTTACCATATACCAGTCGCCTTCTATGTGTTTAACGGATAATGATTTCACCATATCATCAGTCGTGTCTTGAGCCCGAATAATAGGATCGGCATCTGTCTCGGCTCTAACTCTATCGAGCTTTTCTATCAGACGTTTGGTCAGATACTTTTTCTTGAGTTCGTCTCCGACAAGAGAGCCACTCTCCGATATATAAGCCTTATAAAACGTGCTTATCAGGCTTTTTGCCTTTTGCTCGGGAACCAAATCCCATGTCTCCAATATCTTTATCTTCTTCTCGGTCCATTGCACTTTTGCCGCTTTGCCGGCGGTCTTCGTTTCTTTGATCATGCCTTGCTTGTCGACCGTATATACATAACTGTCCAGTATACCTTTGAACAGACTATTGCTCCGGTCGGTATACTCGAGCATTGACCCACGTTCAATAAAAAGGGATAGAAGAGTATCCGGTTCGTTGCCTTTGCTGAACTTCCCGAAGAAAAAATGCTGAAAGCTATCTTGAGCTATCGTTTTCCGGCTTATCATCTTTCCTTCGCCATTGTAGACAATCAATAGGCAATTTCTTAATCCCCTGCCGAACTTAGTCGGATAATTATCAGACCTCTTGCTGACAACCACTGCGAGATATTTTCCGAGATTCATCTTAATACCATAGAGATACCATTCATTGGTATTGCTGCAATCGCACTTCTGTGCGGACGGGCAAATATACTGCTTGATATACTCCGCCGGAATATTATAGTTCGCATAAGAACCGCCCCTACTTGCCCGTTGAGGAAAGTACGACCATACGGAATCGACATTCATCTGACAGGGCAACTGCTTTTCTTTAAAATGGCTAACATAGTCTTTGAAACTTCGATTCTCTTGCGCAATTATGATACAAGAGGTAAGTGATAGTAAAATAATTAATATACTCTTTTTCATCTTTATTCTTTATTTGGTCTTACACAAGATACGGTATAATCATGGTCGTTGCTAAAGGTGCTCCCTAGTGTTCCATCCTAATAGGATCAGTAAATATGGCAAAGGTATTAAATTGTTTACAAGTATGAAGAAAAAGACAAACCAAAAAAGAATAAAATCGGGTCGATGACTAGGACATTAAATGAGGAACAATACGAAAAAAGCGTTTGGTATTTGCTCTATTGTGATGAATAATTGATACATTCGTGAAATGTATCAATGAATAAGATGAAAACGATGACGGTAAAAATAGCCATGACAATCGTAGTCTTGATGAGTACGATGGTATTTGCAAGCGGTGCTCAGGCTCAAACAGACTTATATAAAGGGAAGAAAGAAATCCAATATGCGGGTAAACATTTCTATGTGACTTGTACTAATCATAGGAATGTCAGTCTCCTCTATTTTATAGGCAATAAGACAAACACTAAAAATTCGTAAAGGAGCGTATAAATGTAAAGATGGAAGCTGGCGCTCAAGAGACGGTTTAATGCAAAACCCTGCCACGCTATGCAGCAACTATTATGTAAAGTTAAGGAAAATAGCCAATGCGGTATTTACCAAACGAGAAATCAATAGATTTATAGAAAAAGGTTGTGTGCTAGATATTTGGCCTGTAGTGGATTTCAATAAACGAATATCGTACTTTGTCATTTCGTTTCGCCCTTCTCTAATAACTCAACAATGCTCTTCTCCATTTTTTTAGGTGTTGTTGTCGGGGCAAAACGTTCTATTACATTACCTTCGGCATCTATCAGGAATTTTGTGAAATTCCATTTTATGGCACTTCCGAGTACTCCGCCTTTCGCACTTTTCAGGAATTTGTAGAGCGGGTGTGCATTTGCGCCGTTAACGTTGATTTTGGAAAACATTTGAAACGTTACGCCATAATTGATCACGCAACCTTCAGCTATCGAATTTTCATCGCCAGGTTCCTGACCTGCAAACTGATTGCATGGAAATCCCAAAATAACCAAGCCTTTGTCTTTATACTTTTTGTAGAGCGTTTCAAGACCTTCGAGTTGTGGCGTAAATCCGCATTTACTCGCCGTGTTTACCACAACTACTGTTTTGCCTTTATAGGCTTCCATCGAAAGATCTTTTCCCTTCAGGCTTTTTGCCGTAAATTGATAAAAATTTGATTCCATTATCTATCTATATTTTAAGTGTATCGTTGAGGATTATATCGTTCACGATACAAGAATAGATATACTTTATATATAAGCAAAATTCGGGAATCTAAATAATGTTAATGGGTTGATTTATTGTAGCAAGTGAATTTTATCACGTCGTGCCATGGATTAAGCATTCCTCGGTTCTTTTATTATCAGGATTTTAAATGCAACGATATTTCTTTTTTTTTGTTGATTGGGAAATCTTTAAAATCAGTTCCGACGGATATCAAATCCGACAGAACTGACAAATAATTACTCTAAAGTCTCTATGACGTTTCCTGTAACGCCATAAATCTGCGCCTTTGCATCTTCAAGATGGAATACGGCTGCATTGGCGTTCAACTTGTCGTACATCTTTCGCAACTGAGGGTGTTCTTCGAAAGGAAGATTTGTGTATTTCTCCTCAGTCTCGAAAACGGCACGCCCTGTGCAACGCAACCATTTTCGGTTTGGAGCAAGGGCTACAATCTCCACTAGCGGATTGGCCTGCATCTGATGATAAACATCTTTGTAATCTCCAACGGCAAATAGTATTTTGCCGTCTACTTCCTTGCAAAATCCCAACGGACGAAGTTGGGCTATAACCTTGTTATGTCGGTTGAAGTACGTTGCTTAGATATATTGCGATGTAATATTTGCTAATTTGCCCTTTAGAATATTTTTCTATAGACAACGAGAGAAATTGTATGCTGAAGAATATAAATAATGAATATATGTGAATATTGGTTTTGTTTTCTGTTTTATGTAGGTATGTGTTGTTTTATTTTCTAAATATATACCTTTGTTGCAGAAATTAATTCTGTTGTTGTGCTTTTTGTCTTTGCCGACGACGTATTGAACAGGCAATGAAATAAATGAATTTACTTCAATAGTGTATATCGAAAAGTCGGTTGATGAACTGATTGCTTTGGTGAAAAAATATAGTGAAGGATAAGAACGAATAATTGGAATAGTAGAATAATCTAATTAATCAACATAATAATGATAGCAAAAAATATATTGGAGACTATAGGCCGTACACCGATTATAGAAATTTCTCATATCGATACGGGTAAAAGTCATTTGTTCATCAAATTGGAGAACCAGAATCCCGGTGGTTCGATAAAAGATCGTGTCGGTTTGTCGATGATTGCAGAAGCTGAGAAAAAGGGGCAAATACGTCCGGGAGATACTTTGATAGAAGCAACTGCCGGAAACACAGGTATCGGATTGGCATTGACCGCAAGATTGAAGGGTTATAAACTAATACTCGTTATTCCGGATAAAATGAGTCAGGAAAAAATAAACCACCTTCGTGCATTGGGAACTGAAATAGTCCTCACACGTTCTGATGTGGGGAAAGGCGATCCGGAGTATTATCAAGATCTTGCACAGAGGATATCTAAAGAGAGAAAGGCGTTTTTCATCAATCAGTTTGAGAATCCAGCCAATCCTTTGACGCATGAATTAACTACAGGTCCGGAGATATGGGAACAAATGGACCATGCGGTAGATGCGGTCGTTGTTGGTGTGGGATCGTCAGGAACTCTTACCGGTCTGACACATTTTTTCAAGAAAGTCTCTCCTCGTACAGAGTTTATTCTGGCAGATCCGAAGGGTTCTATATTGTGTGATTATATTAATGAGCATATAGTGAAAGAAGAAGTCGGCTCTTGGCTTGTAGAAGGTATCGGTGAAGATTTTATTCCTCCATTGGCCGATTTCTCATTGACACATAAAGCTTATTCGGTCACTGATAAAGAAAGTTTTCATGCAGTACGTACCTTGTTGAAAGAAGAGGGTATATTGGCAGGATCGTCTACGGGGACACTATTGAGCGCTGCTATTCGTTACTGCCGAGAGCAGACCAGTCCTAAGAGGGTCGTTACGTTGGCTTGTGACAGTGGCAATAAATATCTGTCTAAAATGTATAACGACTATTGGTTACTCGACCAAGGGCTGGGTGATAATACAAAGTTTAACGACTTGAGGGATTTAGTGGCAAGACGCTATAAAGAGGGACAAACCATCTATGCGCAGCCTGATGATACATTGAAGAGTATATACCGTAAAATGAAGCTGTATGACATTTCTCAACTTCCAGTCATTGAAAATAATAAGGCGATAGGTATTGTTGACGAATCGGATTTGCTCTATGCGCTTTATAGTAAGGATGCAAAATTGACGACACCTGTTCATAAATTCATGACGTCCAAGATAGAGACCCTTAAATATAACGAGGGGCAAAATCGTCTCACGTGGATATTGGATTCTGGGATGACAGCTATCGTTGTGTCGCCGAATGGAGATTTTGAAGGATTGATAACCCGAATAGATTTTATCAATTATTTATGTAAGAATCAATAAGAACAAAAATGAGTATCGAAAAAAACAATGAATTTGCAACTCTAGCGATACATGCTGGAGAGACACCTGATTTCAGAGATGGCGCAACAGGTGATGTGGTAGTTCCTATACATCTATCTACCACCTTTGCCCGAAAAAACGTCGACATAGCAACAGCCGGTTATGATTATACCCGTTCGCTAAATCCCACTCGTAAGGCGCTAGAGACCAAATTGGCAGTGCTCGAAAAGGCTCAATATGGATTGGCTTTTTCTTCCGGATTGGCTGCTGCGTCAACCGTCCTTTTCTCGTTGCTTAAAGCCTACGACCATATTATCGGATTTGATGATTTGTATGGAGGTACTAAACGACTATTTAATGATGTATTACCAAAGTTCAATATTACTACAAGCTATGTTGATGCCACTGATCCGGAGAAGGTTGAAAGGGCTATTCATCCAAAGACGAAAATGATATGGATAGAAAGCCCTTCCAATCCTTTATTGAAACTAACCGATATAAAGGCCATTGCAGACATTGCTCATCGTCATCGTCTGTTGCTTGTTGTGGACAATACTTTTTTATCCCCCTATTTTCAAAACCCATTAAGCTTAGGGGCGGATGTCGTAGTGCATAGTTCTACTAAATATATTTGTGGACACAGCGACGTGTTAGGGGGTGCTGTGATGACCAATGATTCTTACTTGTATGAGAGGCTTTATTTTCATCAAAATTCAATAGGGGCGGTGCTCTCGCCTTTTGATTCTTATCTCACTCTTCGAGGATTCAAAACTTTGGCAGTGAGAATGGAGCAACATCAAAAGAATGCTCTGGCAGTTGCTGAGTATCTGGAACAACATGAGAGAGTAAAGCGAGTCATTTATCCAGGCTTAAAGAGTCATCCTCAATACGAATTGGCTAATAGGCAAGCTTCAGGATTTGGAGGTGTACTTTCGTTCGAATTGAGAGGGAGTGCTGAGGATGCAAAACAATTCTTACATAAACTGAACGTTTTCTCGATCGCTGAAAGTTTAGGAGGAGTAGAATCGTTGATAGAACTGCCCGCAACAATGACACATGCTTCTGTTCCTAAAGCAGATAGAGAACAAATAGGCATTAGCGATACTCTCATAAGAGTATCTGTGGGTATAGAAGATGAAAAAGACTTGATAGCTGATCTTAATCAAGCGTTGACTAAATAGTTTATATTAAAAGGTTCTGTATTTTTTTAAATTTCTTCTTTACCGACTTGCGACAAGTTTCTTAGGCTTGTTGCAAGTTTTTTATTGGTAGCATCTATTGTGTATTGATTCAAAACGGCTTCTTAGTTTTCGAAGATAGATTTATTTATTGCCTTTCTTATTGGTCCGTGTTGGGAAAAGCGGATATTCTGAGTCTTGCTGCTCCCATTGGTATGAGAGTAATGTACTCTTGGGCTCCTTTTATGGCATCTTCGTCGGGCAGAACACCACATAAGCCTGTTTTGTCGGTATCCCATGATGGAACCCGACGCCCTGTAGTAGTGACTTCGATGGGGGAGGATTGAGGCGTGAAAGGGAAATTGTCTGAAGGCCACGCTTTTCTGATTATCTTGAAATCTTGGAGAGGAGCTTCTTTTGGGAGCACCAATGCAAAATTCCATGGGCTTGCGGGATATATTTCGGTGGTGGGCCATGTTGAGGAGTCGGCATCTTTTTGCCATTTCGAATCGTCGATGGCGGTGGTACGACTGTCTTTCTTTACATCATTCTCTTTGATCTTGAGCGATAGGGTGAGCGGTCCGTAGTTGACGCTTACGCTATGCTTGTTGGCTTGCCACGTGCGCATGGTGAGTGTCATGGGGATAGTGAGCTCTACGGCGTCGTTGTCGGACCATGTTCTTTCGATACGTACGTATTTGCCTGCTTCGCATACTGCCTTTACGGGAAGCCCATTGATTCTAATTTGCGCCTCTTTTGTCCATGTCGGTATCCTAAGATAGAGTGGAAATGTTACTTTCCCCTTGGTATGGACTGTGATGGTCGTTTTTTCGTCGAAAGGGTAATTTGTTTCTTCGTGCAGCGTGATTTGTTTGCCGTCGGCAACTTTCATGTTTGCGACACAAGCACCATATAAGGCTATTGCGGCACCGTTGTCGGGGGTGGCAAGCACCAAATGCTCCGAATAGTAGGGCCATCCCTGCGCATGGTTGTGTTGACAGCATCTGCTACTGAATGGGTTCATGGACAGGAACGGTCCACTGTTGGCGATGCCCGGATAATGGTTTTTGGAGTCGCTGACCACTTGATTGGGGCAAGTGATGTAGCGTAGCGACTTGAAGTCGGGCATGACTGCTGCCGGATATGAATTGAATGCTACATCTTCGCAATTTTCTGCCCAATAAGGATCGCCCGTGAAACGGAGCATAATCTCGTCTGATGCCATCTGCTCTACCATGCCACAGGTCTCTACTCCTTGTCTGGGGTCTATACATCCCATTCGTGCGTTCTCGTCTGCACCGAACATACCGCCGGGCACTTGTCCGAATGCACGCCTGACAAGCCGTTGCACATTGTATGATGCTTGTAGCATATCGCTGTCTTTGGTAAGCATATAGTAGGTTGCCGGTTCTCTGAAGCACTCGGCTATGTTAACGTTGTGCCAGTTGGGCAATGTGGAAGGTTGGGTCCAGTCGGCGGTGTTTCGGTGAATCTTCTGCATGAGATCGATGAGAAAGGCATCGCCGGTATGGTTGTATAGCCACATGACGCTATATAGATTGTCTCCACCCCGGCTGTTTTCCCAATAATCTTTGAGGAAGTCGCTATCGGGAACACTCATTTCCCATTTGAAATAGTTGGTCATCAGCGACAGCACCCGAGCGTCGTGCGAGTACTCGTAGTAAGATTGCAGGCACTCGAGCATCAGCATTTGCGCCCAAAGTTCGGGTTTGCCGTTCGATATATTTGCCGGACCGAAGAAACCATTGGGTTGCTGACTTCGAAAGACGCCTTCGAGCCATATCTGAGTTTCGGCTATCATCTTTTTGTCATTCAGTATATAGGCCAGGTTGCTGTAACCTTTGAGCCAGTATGGTACCTCTTCCCACCCGTGATCTCCTTTTTGAGTGAGCCAGGCATTGTTGTTCTTGTCGAGCCATGCGCTTATCTCTCCCAAATGTCCGGTGAGTCCGTCGCGTTGCAATTCGAGGTATTTTCCGATCCAGCTTTTCGGCTTAATACTTCCTACCGGTAGTTTGATGAATGCAGTAGGCAGTAGGGGGGAGCGGTTGCTGACGTAGTTTGCATTCGTTTTATCGGTAGGAGGGCGGCCCACTATTGATATTTTGGTGATGGGATTTCCAGCTTGGACTACAACTTGACAGTTGATGGCGATGAGCAGAAAGGCCATTCGAAGGGCAAGAGAGATTGCTTTCATTCCGTCACTTTTTATTTCTCTACCGAGAACTTGAAGATGCACTCGCTATGATATTTCTGTCCCGGGCGCAAAACGGCCGACGGCCATTGTGGCTTGTTTGGTGAGTCTGGATATTTTTGTGTCTCGAGACATACGGAAGCTCTTTTGTTGTAAGTGATGCCATGTTTGCCCTTGATTGTTCCATCTAAGAAGTTTCCGGCATAAAATTGTATTCCTGGTTCGTTGGTGTACACGTCGAGTGTGATACCTGTCTTGGTAGACTTGAGGGTGGCGCATTTCTGTTTGATGTCACCTTTCGTATTCAGCACCCAATTGTGGTCGTATCCGTGTCCATTTTTGAGCTGTTCAAAATTAGCATCGATATACTTGCCTATTGCGGAAGGAGTTCGGAAGTCCATGGGTGTACCTTTGACAGGCAGAATCTTTCCGTTGGTCATAAAGGTGGTGTCTACAGGCGTGAAACTGTCTGCATGGATAGTCAGTAGATGTTGCGCGTTGCTTTGTGCATCGCCATCGAGGTTGAAGTACGAGTGATTGGTCATATTCACCACCGTGGGTTTGTCTGTGGTAGCCTCATAATTGATATCGATGGCATTGTCGTCTGTCAACTTCATCGTGACCTTGCAGGTGATGTTGCCTGGGAACCCTTCTTCCTTATCTTTGGACTTGTATGTTAGTAGCAGCGTTTGCGCGTCTATCTGGTCGGCATCGTACACTTGGTATTGGAATCCTTTCGGACCGCCGTGCAGACAGTGTCCGTAGTTGTTCTGTGGCAATTGATATGTCTTTCCGTCCAATACGAACTTACCTTTATTAATACGGTTGGCGTAGCGCCCGATGCTTGCACCGAAATCGGAAGGAATGTTGATGTAATCTTTAATATTATCGAAGCCGAGCACTACATCCTGCATTTTTCCTGTTTTGTCGGGAACCAAAATGGAAACGATGCGTCCTCCGAAGTTTGTTACACACACCTCCATGCTGTTCTTGTTCTTTAAGACGAATAGTTTGGTTGGTTTGTTGTTGACGACTGTTTCGAAATTCTTTTTCGACAATCCCGATTCGGTTTTGTCGTTTGGGGTACAACCCAAAAGGAGCAACGGCAATACTGCCCATAAAAAAACTTTTCTCATGATATTTCTTCTATAAATTAGTAATCGACTGTCTTATCAAAGTAGGTAACGTGGCATGCTTTGATATTAGGCAGTTACAAACTAAATAAAAAATAGTGATTGAGTGATGATAAAAAGTAATAAAAAAGATCCGGCAGATGCAAATAGACCAAATATTACTCTTCTTTGAATATATTTTATCCTTCTCTCTTTTCAAAAAATCGTTATTTTGCATTGTCTATTGCATGATATTGTATAAAATTGCAAATGAAAGCCGTGTCCCCTTTAATTGGTTCTTGCAAAAGGGAAGAAAGCTCGTATTGGAGATAAAATTTGATGATAATAATAAATTCAAGTGAAAAACAATTTATGAAAAGAAATGTATTAATGGCAGCTGCTTTACTTGTCGGCATAATGTGTCAGGCTCAAACGGCTGCGGTATTCAAACCTTATAGAGATACGAAGCTGCGTCTGCCTTCGGTTCCTCTTCTTGTTTCGGACCCTTATTTTTCTATATGGTCGCCTTACGATAGATTATCGGATGGCGCAACGAAACATTGGACGGACGCCGATAAACCTTTGTCGGGCATCGTACGTGTAGACGGCAAGTCTTATCGTTTTATGGGCGAAGAGCAACGTCCTGTATTAGAAACCATTCTTCCCATGTCTGATGAACAGACTTGGGAGGCTCAGTATACTCGGACCAAACCGGTGGGAGAATGGCAACGGATGGATTATGATGCACGAGGATGGACGAATGGCAATGCCGCTTTTGGTTCTTCGGAGATGTCGCATGTAGGCACGCAATGGGGTGGAGATAATACCGATATTTATATTCGCCGTACTTTCATCATTGATGACAAACTCGACCTCTCGAAAGATTGGTATTTGCGTTATTCGCATGATGACGTGTTTGAATTGTACATTAATGGACGGCAGGTGGTCTCTACCGGAGAAACATGGAAAGACGGGGTGGCGCTGAAATTGACAGAAGAGATGAAGAAGATGCTACGTCGAGGAAAAAATGTGATCGCTGCACATTGCCACAATACTACGGGTGGAGCTTATGTCGATTTTGGCCTGTATAGAGATATGGCAAAGGCGTCGGTGCCGATGGAAGTGGCCAAACAGAAATCGGTGAATGTGTTGGCTACTTCGTCTTACTATACTTTCGCGTGTGGTCCTGTGGTGTTGGATGTCGTCTTTACGGCTCCACAGCTTATCAATAACCTGGATTTACTCTCTACACCGATAAACTATATATCATATAGGGTACATTCATTAGATAAGAAATCACATAATGTTCAGCTGTACGTTGCTACAACTCCCGAAATTGCTGTCAACGAACCTAGTCAACCTACCGTTTCGACACTCTTATCGAAGAATGGCATTGATTATGTAAAGGCCGGAACGATTGACCAACCCATTTGTGCTAAGAAAGGTGATGCCATTTGTATCGACTGGGGATATGCTTACCTTGCCGGAATTGAGGGAAAAGACAATCAGATAAGTTTGGGCGATTGTGGAGAAATGAAACAAACGTTTGTAACTCAAGGAACATTGCTTCCGAGTAGTAAGCAATGCATAAGCCGTAAACTGTCCGATATGCCTGCTATGGCGTATGCTCACAATTTCGGAGAAGTCGGGAAAGAAGGAAAGTCTGGCTATCTGATGGTAGGCTATGATGATATCTATTCGATTGAATACATGTACGACAGACGTATGGCCTATTGGAAGCACGATGGTAAGGTAGATATATTGCAGGCTTTTGAAAACCTCAGAGATAACTACGATACGATAATGGATCAGTGCAGGGCTCTCGACAAACGAATTTATGATGATGCATTCAATGCCGGTGGCGAAAAATATGCGGAGATTTGCTCGGGGGCTTACCGTCAGGTTATATCTGCTCATAAACTGTTTACGGATAATCAAGGGCATCTGCTCTTCTTCTCGAAAGAGAACAATAGCAACGGTTGTGTCAATACGGTCGATCTGACGTATCCATCCGCTCCGCTCTTTCTTGTCTATAATCCCGATTTGGAAAAGGCGATGATGACAAGTATCTTTGAGTATAGTCGTTCTGGAAGATGGACCAAACCATTTGCAGCTCACGATTTGGGAACTTATCCGATTGCCAACGGACAGGTGTATGGAGGGGACATGCCACTTGAGGAAGCAGGCAATATGCTTACGTTGGCAGCATCGATCTCTAAGATTGAAGGTAATACCAACTATGTGAAGCAATATTGGGACTTGCTGACTACTTGGACCGACTACCTCGTCGAAAATGGTCAGGATCCCACCAATCAACTTTGTACGGACGATTTTGCCGGACATTGGGCACACAATGCCAATCTCTCCGTAAAAGCGATTATGGGAATTGCAGGCTACAGTGAGATGGCTCGGATGCAAGGATTACCTGACGTTGCCGATAAATATGCTGCAATAGCACAGAAAATGGCTGCGAAATGGGAAACGATGGCTTCTGAGGGCGATCATTATCGATTGGCTTTCGACAGAGCCGATACCTGGAGCCAGAAGTACAACATGATTTGGGATAAAATGTGGAAACTGAATTTGTTTCCCAATGGAGCGATGGATAAGGAAGTGAACCATTATCTGGGCAAACAGAATGCCTACGGGTTGCCTTTGGATTGCCGCAAGGATTATACGAAATCCGACTGGGTGATGTGGACTGCGGCGATGGCTTCGGATAAAGCCACATTCGAACGCTTTGTTGACCCTATCTACAAATACATTAACGAGACTTCTTCCAGAGTACCTATTAGCGATTGGCACGATACGGTAACGGCCAAGATGATGGCATTCAAGGCACGCTCCGTTATAGGAGGCTATTGGATGAAAGTGCTTATGGATAGAGAATTACAGAAAAAGTAACGCTGAATGATATCTGTAGTATCGCCTTAATATATATTATCGCCGAGACCAAAGAGATAGGTCTCGGCGATAAAAAGAGAGAGTTTAAATTTGAAAACGAGTAAGACATTGTCTCTATTGATAACGTCTTACTCGTTCGCTTTTGAGTCTATTTTGTGTTTTTTATTGTTCCGGCGTCGTTGTCCGAGTTATTCAGCTGTTTTTCTGCTGCTTTGTATTTACGCCCGAAGCTGATGTTCCAAGTGACTGTCGCTACAACGAGGCGAGAGCTTTCGCGCAGATACCACGTGTTGTAAGACGGGGCGTATTTGTTCCAATTCTTGGTAGGGCGATTATAACTATTGCGTCCGGCAAATGGATTGAAAGTGGTGATTCCGAAACTCATGTCTTTATGTTTGTATTTTAGTGATAACATGTGGATATTTTCTCCGTAGGTTAGTGTCTCTCCATAAAAATCGTTTTGATGGCTGTAAATCTGGAACGAAGAGATGAAGTTCTTGTATACTAAAGATGCACCTGCACGATAATACCAATTGGTGTATGTGTGATGATAATCCGTGCCTTTGCTATCGAAGTAACTCATGCCTCCGGTGAAGTTAAGGTTTAAGATGTCTTTTATAGGTCCGAACTGTAGATTGATTTCTGAATTTACCTTCTGCCAGTTTTGTTGATTGAGCGTTGTGCGTATGAATTTGTTGTTCTCGCGCAGTGTCTCTTCCATAATGGGATTGCCTTGATACATATAGAAAAGATTGATTCCGCTGGATAGTAATCCGCTACGCCATTGGGCATAGAGAGAATTGCTCCATGCGTATGATACTTTGAGATTGGGGTTGCCTCGGCGTATTTGCAGAGAATCAATAATTTGTTCTACATTGCTTAAATCTGATAGGCTCGGGGCGTTGTAATAAAGTTCGCTCGAGAGTCTGATCGAAGCTTTGTCGGAGAAAGTATACCCCAATTTGGCCTTTGGATAGAAAAGGAACTTGCGGTACGTATTATTATCCTGTTGTGTCCAGAAATAACTTAAGTAAGATCCCAAAGAATAATTGAGTTGCTTGTTTTGGCCTTTGTATTCGATAAAACTTGCCGATCGTCCTTCGTGCATATTGGTGTTGGTATTGATGGTGCCTAGGTACTGGTTGCCTGTATACGATTGCGAATAGCGTGTACCGATGCAGATAGACTGAGACGCATTGAGTCCTTTCTCGTATATAGCTTCTGCAATCAGCGAATATTTCTTGCCATTGATTTTCGAATAGATATCGGTAGCGATTGTTTCGTCTTTCGTTTCGGTATAGTTGCGGCGGTTTCGAGTGTCGATATAAGTGCTTACGACATCCAATATAAGGTGTTGACGATTTTTATAATTGCGTTGAAAATATAGATCGAGAGAAGGGGTCATAGAAGAGTTCTTGGTACAATCGATCATGTGTACGCTGTTGCTCCTATCTGTCTCGGGGAATAACAGACTTCTTGTATCCATCTTTTGATTATAGTAAAAAGTGTTTAATGTTGCATTAAAAAACCACTTTTCGCCTTCCTGATAGTTGTAATAAAAGCTTAACGGAATATGATCTTCGATGAAGGTGCTGGGGGTGCCTTCTTCTTTACGCGTAAAAGAAGCCGCGTTGTCGAAATTGAATGTTTCCGAATTTTTTCTCCAATAACCTTTTAGATTACGGTACGATCCATAGAGGTCCATTCCGAATTCGGACTTTTGATGATTGAATTTGAATATCAGTTCGTCCTCTCCGAATCCGGTGAACGGGGAATTTTCTAAATCGGCTGCTATATATCCTCCGGATATGGCACGTTTGGTAATGTAATCGATAACCGCTGCAACGTTTTCTCCATATCGCATCGAAGGATTGTCATGATACTCGACGCGTATAATATCTTCGGGGCGCAATGCTTTGATTTGTTGAATTTCAGCTTTGGTGCCATTGATACGTAGCTGTACTTCGCCCTGGTTGGACGATGTGATGGAATTGCGCACCGGATCAACAGTCAACTGATTGAGGTGCATCTGCCAGAGTAGTTCGATTGCATTGGTCGATGCTTTAATTTGGTAAGCACTCGGAAGCACTATCTTTTTTTCGAATCCGTTGATGACGTGCGAACCTTTGATGACAACCTCATTCAGGGCGATAGATGCCGAGTCCATCTTGATATCTCCCAAGTCGGTATTATGCGAGAGAGAGGGAAGTTGAATGATTCGGTTAGTATATCCGATGCTCGAAAGGCAAATTCTATAATTGCCCGGTTGTACATTATTCATTCGAAAATGGCCTGCTTGATCTGCAATACATCCGGTGACAAATGATGAATCTGTCTTTTGCAATACGATGTTTGCATATTCGACTGCTGCCTTTTCGGAGGTGATGTGTCCTTTGATATAATATTCTTGAGCATGAACGGAGAGTGTTGCGCTGATAGCAATAAAAAGCAATTTAATCTTGTGTACCCACTTCATAATTATTGTTTATTCGTTTCTGTTTAGACGGTACCGTTAAGATTTTCGTTGCATCAGAAAAACGAATTTAATAATTGTTTATGGTATATCGCTAATTTTTAGAATTCGTGTTGCGATAAGTTAATAAGCTCTTGTGCGTTTAGTAATATTGGGCACTGTATAAGGGTGTTATACTTTCTTGATAAGGGAACTTACTATTTTAAATAGTTCAGGTTCCCATTGTATAGCTTATCTGAAAACGCTCTTTTTATGTTTTACTGGACACCAATTATTGAGATAATTTTAATTTTCTCTTTTTAATCTTCGGATCTCATTGCATATCTATAGTGATGAATTGAATAGATGAATTTGCTTTCATAGATATTTCGGATTACCACACCCCATTGATATAAGTTCCGCAATGGCTGCATTTGTTTTCTTTGATCTGATTTTGCAGAATATTGAATCCGTCTCTTTTTATTAAAAGTCTGCCGCAAGAAGGGCAGTAAGTGTTTTCTCCATAAATCTCCGGTGTGTTTCCAAGATAGACATATTTTATTCCTTCGTCCTGAGCTATGCGGCGAGCTTCTGTTAAAATACTGAGCGGAGTGGGTTGGAGAATTCGCATCCGATAAGAAGGATAAAATCGGCTGAAGTGGAGCGGTGTTTCTTCAAAGCCATTTAATAACAGCCAGCGACACATGTCGCGAATCATTTTAAAGTCATCATTGATCGTAGGGATAACCAAATTAGTGATTTCAAGCCATATTCCTGCCTCTTTCAATGTAAGTAGTGTATTAAGAACGGGACCAAGTGAAGCATGATTGACACTGTGATAAAGTTTGTCGCTAAATGATTTGAGATCGATGTTGGCTGCATCAATCACAGTGCAGAGCTTTTTCAATGGCTCAGGGTTGATATATCCGGCAGATACGAGAATGTTCCATATTCCTCTTCTTTGAGCCAACAGAGCCGAATCGAGCATATATTCGTAGAAGGTGATTGGCTCGTTGTAAGTATAGGCTATGGCAGGGCATTGGTATCGGATACAAGTGTCTACCAATTCCTCCGGTTGCATTTCTATTGTCTCGATGCTATTGTCTTCGATTTGTGATATATCGGCATTTTGGCAGTTATTGCAGGATAAATTACATCCGGTAGTACCTATTGATAGACAGTTCATGGCAGGGTGGAAGTGTAGTAGCGGTTTCTTTTCTACCGGATCTATGTGTAGTGCGCAAGGGCGTCCGTATACAGAAGAGTATATAATATGTTCTTTGCAGAACCGATTACGACATAAGCCATATTGTCCTTCTTCCAAATGGCAGTGATGAGGACAAAGATCGCATTCGGCGCCCTTGTCTGTAGGGTGATAAAAAGTGGCTATTGTTGCAGCATAAGTATCGGTCATCGTTATTCCTCTTTGAAAATGATTGCTTCGTATGTATATAGCTCAGCGTCTTTCCAACCGTCCCAAGCAAGTCCTGCTTTGTCTCGGGCGCAATGTCCGAGAAACTCTTCTTTTGTCCAGTTGGTCTCTTGCGCTACTTGTGGTAAGAAGGTGCCGCTTAGCCTTCCTTTGGAAATATAAATTCCTTCTTTGCCATAATCAAACTCATTTATATTGTGAATTCTTTTTAAGGGGGATAGAACCGAAATCTCAATGCTGATATTCTCTAATTCATAAAGCAGTATCGGCATAAATCTCGGGTCTTGAAATGCTGCCGCTTTTGCCATTTCTTCAATAATATGATAGAGAGGTGTATCGTTGCCGAAGTGACCGATGCATCCTCTTAGGTGTCCATCTTTGTAGAGTGTTACAAAGGCTCCACATTTCATTTTCAGTGTTTCGCTTAATTCGTCTTCTGCGCAAGGAGATTCTTGTTGATGATTTAACTTATTCGAAATACTATTGCGTGCAATATCGAGAAGTGTGTGCTTCTCTTTCTCTGTGAGGATGAAAGATGCTTTTGTATTCGTCTCTTTTTTTCGTACTACGGTGAAAGCATGATATCCTACTACTTCTTCTTTTCCACCATATTGCGAGTCGCCCGAATTACGGTAGAGCAGGTGATTGATTTGAATGTTTTTGTCTTGCTGCGTCAGATACAATAAAAGAGTGATAGCACTTTCTCCGCAAGCACTTGTTGCCAGATTCTCTACATGCAGGTTCTTATTATGCTCTAGAGCATCCATAAACTCGTCGAGTTTTCCGCTCTCTATGGCTCTCCCCGTTCTTTCGTCTACCTCTTTTGCATCAGTATACGAAGGATAGTGAGAAAAGTCGCTACTGATGACGAACAGATTCTTTTCATTGAAATAAGGCTTTAGTATTGTTGCTATCCTTTCAATAATCGGCAAAGATTGAGTCCCGATGATGATAGGTATGACCGGTGCCATCTCTTTCAGTCTATATTGCAGAAAGGGCAGTTGCACTTCCAAACAATGTTCTTTCTGGTGAGCTTGAGCATTGCAAACAAATTCTTGATGCTCCTGAATCAATTGTTTGCAGAGTTCGGTATCGACTTTTGCTTCTCCTAGTGGAGTCTCATAATAATCGAATTCACTATTGATTGAAGCCCCTTCAAGATAAACATGATGACTCGGACCGATGAGGAAAATATGATCGAACTTGCTATCCGCCGAGATTTGTGCAAATGCCGAAGCTGCCACCGCACCCGAGAAAACATATCCGGCATGTGGTACGATAACAGCTGCTATTTGTTCTTTACTCTCTGTCTTTGCATAGGGAGCAAAATAACTATCCATCAATTTCTTGATAGAATATTCTTGAGACGGATAGAAAGAACCTGCAACGGCCATCGGACGTACTTTCGCGTCTTTGTCTTTCGACCGGCTGTCGGTTTGATTAAAAGAAAGCAATGACATGATAAGTATTATTTTTAGTATTGTTGGCACGGTCAATAAAATTTTATATCTCATATCATATTTGTTATGAGATATTTACCTTCATGGCAAAGATAATACAACTTATTGCCAATAGCAAGAATAAATCTTATTATTCTAACCGGTTATCTTCAGCGCATATCCTTTTTTCATGATTGCTTCGATGCAGAGTCTTTCATCCGATTTTAGTGCTCGTCGCAGATAAGTGATCTGAACGTTCAACGCCAGCGAATTGGCATAAGAATCGTCTCCCCAAACTTGTTTGAGTATTGTCTCACGAGACACTACTTCATTGGGGGTATCGGTAAGTAATTTTAATATCTCTGCTTGCCGACTAGTGATGATAACTCTTTCAGTACCGTTGCGTAGTTCATTAAGCGAATAGAAGAATTCTGTGTTTCCAATATGAATAGCTTCGTCTGTTATATTATCGTCTGCCGGTGGTTGTTTCATCTCGTAAATCATGTTTTTCATAAACTCATGTCGTAGTCTGTCTATTCGTTTTTGAAAGATAATGGTTCGTATCTGATAGAGTAGGCAAAAGGTTAAGACAAACAAAAGTAGTATACTGCCACTCAGTTGCCATGCCATACTTAATAGAATAGGTCTGATAGGTGTTCTTATATCGAATGAAACAGTTTGATATTCTAGTGGGTTATAAGAATATTCAACGTGGACAGTATGATGATTTATTTTATGATAACTAGGATAGATAAATAGTCTTTTCGAACTGTAAAAACGATAATTACTAGCCTTCTGATGACCTTTCGAGGTAAGTAAAGAATCCATCGTTTTCAATCGAAACTGTTGATATCTATCAGAGGTACAACGATTGATCACCATACTTGCTTCTTCGGATGTGATGTTGTTTATCTTTGTCACCCTTTTTATATTGTTGCGATAAATGATAAAAGTGCCGTTTGCATGAGGTCCCTTTTTATCGTCCTGCATACTGATTGATAACAACATGCTTATTGTTGGTAACTTAAACTTGGTATCTTTTTTACTCTCATGAATTCTGATGCTCCGCTCTTGTTCTATCAATGTTTTGCAATCATCATAGAGTTGTTTGTTGTATTCTTCACTACTATATAAATATTGGTTATAGAGCCAGTATATTTGTCCGCCGAATATCAATAATATCGTGACGATACTGAGGTACCATACTATTTTAATCCGTTTATCCATCTTTTTGGTTTTAGATATGACAAAGATAAATAAAAGATAGGAGCATATTAATAAAATAGTAATAACTTTTTAGACTATAGAGTAATAATGCAGTAATATATATTACCTACTTTTTATAAAGATAAAAGGTTACTTTGCTTGTCAAATCAAAAAATATACGACTTATGAAAAAGAAACTTTTTATTTTACTGTTGTTGCTTTTGTCGATGCATTCCGAAGCACAGATTCGAGTCTTGACTCCTGCTGATATAACAAAGGGTATTTCCTGTGATAAGAAACGTTTTCGAATAGCTTACGATATGTCTTTTGTTAAAGACACTTTGCGTTTTAATAAGCCAGTAAAGGAATCAATGATTCTTGAAATAGGCTCTTCTGTCTCCTTGTTTTATAGCTATGCCGCTTTTCATAGTGATTCAATTTTTGCTGATGATATGGCAAAAGGACTCTCACAGAGTGTTATAAATGAACATTTAAACAATAGTGGGGTGGGACAGATCTCTTGGAAATTATATAAGAACTATCCGCAGAAAGGTCTTTCTTCGTTATTAGATGGTCTTGGCATGGAACGCTATTGCTGCGTTGAAAAAATGCAGATGCCCGATTGGAAAATTTCTTCCGATAGCACAGCACTGATATTGGGTTATAATTGCCGTATGGCAACTGCAATATATAAAGGAAGAACATGGTGTGCTTGGTACGCCGAAGATATTTCTATCGGGGAAGGACCTTGGAAACTTTGCGGACTTCCCGGGTTGATATTACGGGCTTATGACAGTCAACGCCAATATGTTTTCGAAGCATCGGGAATGGAACAAATTAAAGATAACGTTGATCTTCGGTATAAAGGAGAGAAGTTTGAACCGATAGAACGTAAAGCTCTTGATAAATTATATGCTCGATATTATGCTGATCCGGTGGGCTATATTACCAATAATCCGAACATAAAGGTGACTATTACCGATGCTAATGGTAATCCTACTGCAAAACCGAAGGCTGTTCCTTATAATCCGATAGAGCGGTAAACAATGATGAGATGTATTGTTATATTGTGTTTTGTAGTATTGTGTGCGTTTCCTGCTTCGGCTCAAATGGCTATTCGGGGTGTGGTGACAGATTCGGTATCTAATGAACCTCTTGAGATGGCTACTGTTACATACCTCCGAAATAGCAAGCCGATACTATTTGCTCGTACAGATGCGCAAGGACGGTTTACCTTGAGTGTAAAAGGCATTCAAAACGGGGATAAGCTTTCGGCTTCTTATTTGGGCTATGCAAAGGCTGCTGTGACTTTGGACAATAGAAGGTCTGTGTCTTTCAGACTTCGTCCCGAAAACTTTACGCTGAAGGAAGTGACCATCAAAGCCGGCCGAATCTACGGTAAACAAGACACGATAAGTTATGACCTCTCTCTCTTTGCAGGCAACAGAGACAATAACTTGAAAGATGTGCTTCGCAAGTTACCGGGCGTTGATGTTGACAAAGACGGAACAATCAGTTACAATGGGAAGGCTATCAATCGTTTTACAGTCGAAGGACTTGATTTGACGGGTGGGCGTTACAACCTGATCAATGAGAATCTGAAAGCCAAAGATGTGGCGACAGCGGAAATTATTGAGCACGATCAGCCCATCAAAGCGTTGCAAAAGAAAATAACGACAGACGATGTGGCAATGAATGTTAAGTTGAAGCCCGAAGCTCGTGATAAATGGATCTTCACCTTGTCGCCTCTTTTGAAGGTTGGAACGCCTGTCGACAATCTCGATGTAGGTGGCCATCTCAGTGCATTGCAGATAGGGAAGAAGCAGCAAAGTCTATATGGCGTTGAGGCCGATAGGACGGGGCGCGACTTATCGCTTTCCAACAAACAACTGACCTCTGACACAGGTACATCTTTAGAGCCAGATACCGGGCTACCACAATGCTACGATACTCCCGCTCTTGCTGCGCCCATAGATGCCGAAAGACTTCGTTTCAACACTTCGCAGTCTTGGAACGTAAACAAGACTTTCAAGACAAAGGACGAGAAAGAAATAAAATGGATGGCGGGTTATATGCACAGTTCTACTCGCCAATCGACAACAAACTGCTCCCGTTATTATCTGAATACAGACAAACAGACGGAAACAACCCAATCAAAGGACTTTAGGCTTTTAGAAGATCGTTTGTCTCTAAATTTAAATAGCGAAATCAATACCGACAAGAGTTATGGCTCGGAATCGTTTCTGTTTGAAGCTTCACAATCGGATGGACAGTCCGATTATCAAAAGGCAAATGATTCTTTCTTGCATGAACGGATTAAAATACCTCTTATCAATATATCCAATCAGTTTTATAAGCTGATGACTTATGAACATTATACTTTGTCTGTGCGCTCATTGCTGAGGTTTGCTCATTCTCCATCTTCTTTGAATGTCGATGGTGATAGAGATAAACAGACGACCAATGGATGGTATACGGACAATTCGTTGACGTGGCTCAGCAAACTTGGCTTTTTTACTCAGTCCTATTCGGTTGGGGTGAATGCCGAAGATGTATCTTTGCATGGCAGCAATCAGTTCTTCTCTTGTTATTTCAGTCCCTATTGGGAGTATAAGCGTAGTTCTCTTACTGCTCGCATTGGCGGTATGATGCAATGGAAAAGGTATCCCAGACAGGGAAATTCTTTCTTTGATACATGTCCTTGGCTTTCTCTTAATATGAAGAGTGGTTATCATCACGAATATAGCTTTTACGCCCAGTATAGAGAGTCGGCAGGAGATTGGATGTCTTTTCTGTTGCCTGCATATCGAAAAGACTATCGCACGATGTTCACGTCGGATGGAGTTGTTCCAAGAACAAAGATTCTTTTTGCAAAACTAGAACATACCTATAAGCGTCCACTTAACGAGTTCTTTTGGAATAGTTCGGCATCCTTTCAGCAAATAGGGCAGAATGTGATGACGGATATGCAGATTAATGACGGGCAATATTTATATCATATGACTCAACAGAACAACCATTCTCAAATAAAGCAGATAAGTAGTATTCTGTCGAAAGGTTTCTTTAATTTGCATCTCAAAACGAAGCTTGCAGCCAAGTATTGCCTTACTGATGCCGTACAATCGTCAGAGGGAACTCTACTCAATTATCAGAATAGCCAAGTCATCGTAGAGCCTCAACTGATATATTCTCCCTCTTGGGCAGAAGTCGATTATTCGGGAACTTTTGCTTGGACTAAATCAAGAGTAAAACAGGTCTCTTCTCTTGCAACATTGTTCGATTGGTCTCAACGCCTCATGCTCACAAGGACTATAGGTGCGGTAGACATTTCTGTGTCGGCCGTGCACTATCATAATGAATTGCAATTGTCAGGTGCCGCCAATATGTTGCTTGTAGATGCTTCGCTGGTATGGCGTACAAGAAAAGTTCGTTTCGAAGTCAATGCTCGCAACCTTTTCAATAAGCAGCGTTACGAACGTACTACTTATTCGGGCGTTTCTTCACTAACCGATTCGTATATGCTCAGACCTCGCGAAATTCTTTTCAATATGCAATTTACGCTCTGAACAAAGGCATACGTTTAAGACATCTTATTGAAATCATAGAATCGTAGGGCAACAAATAATTCATATAAAATGAAATTTTTTTCTTTTTTCAGGCAGTATTCTTTATTATCCTCGTTTATCATTATGAATAGCGAATTACATGTATACTCTCTATTAAACTATTAATGATTTATCGATTGGCGTTTATTCTGATTCCGTGCCATGAAGATAAGATGTATAACAAGGAATCGAAAACAAATAAGAAAAATGAATAAAACAATTTTAGGCTTAAGTGTATTACTTTGTTTGTGCCTTGGTTTGGGCTCATGTTCTTCGAACGATGATAATAATAACGAGTATGTCAATTCTAAACCGACAGGCAACTGGTATGGTTCCGTAACCGACAACTCTTCTAGTTGCGGAGCACAGTTCGAGACTTATAAAATAAATGGTAAAGATTCCACGTTGTGCACCGTTATGGTAGAAGATAGAGCAAACAGCAAGGTCTATACGATGATCGGTGGGGCTTCTTTTGCAAAAGGAATCACTACAGTGAAGACAACCGATGGCGCTGCTACCATTGTGATGCAATATAAGTCGGCTTCGAGTATTGCAGTAGCAATAACCAGTGGTACCACCAAGTTTGCCAATTATACGATCGCTAAACTTTCTTCGGCTTTGTCTTCTGTCGGTGGTGCATGGATGGGCACTAATTGTTCTGCTTCATTTACTTCTTATACGAAAGACGGAAAGAATATGACAGCAGTATTAAATGTCACCATCAGCGGACAGACAACAAAATACGAAGGTGTATATACTTACGATCCTTCAAAGGGCACGGGAACTCTTACCGATACCACATCCAAAGCTCAATTGACATTTGCGGTTACTGCCGATAGTAAGACTAATGTTGCTGCGCTCACCATGACTACTGCCGATAAGAAGCAATACGTGATGAATCGTTTCAGCGCTCCTCAATAGAGAGCGGTATCTGATAGAAACGAATGTTTAGTGCTGACGTTTGGGTAGGAGTTGTTTGCCGGAAGGTAAAAGACTACAATGAAAGCCCGCTTGTCGAAGACTGGGAAGAATTCCGAGGTAAATTGGAAAATCTTTCCATGTCTAGCGAGCAGCGTATTGTAGAAGGCTGCCGACAGGGTGACAATGCTGCCCGTAAAGAATTGTATGTTCGGTATGGAGGCCTTATGTTGGGGCTGATCATGCGGTATGTGGCCGACAGAGAAGAGGCAAAAGACTTGCTGCACGACGGTTTCATCATGGCTTACGACAAATTTGATCAGTTCCAATGGCGCGGTGAGGGCTCTTTGCGCGCCTGGTTGAGCAGACTGTTTGTCAATGTCACCCTCAATTGGATGAGGCAGACCAAAGTGATGCAGAGCTGCGTTTCTATAGAAGAAACACCCGACTTGGAAGACCAACCCATGGTCGAAGAAGTGAACAATCTTCCGCAGGATGTGTTGCTGCATTTCATTGCCGAGTTGCCTACGGGCTATCGCACGGTGTTCAATTTGTTTGCCATTGAGGGGCATTCTCACAAAGAAATTGCAAGGATGTTGCATATCAAAGAACGTACGTCGTCGTCGCAATTCTTCAAAGCCAAGCGCATATTGGCACAAAAGATACATTCGTATCTCTCAAACTGAACATAAATACAAGCGTATGTCACAGCCATAACTAACAGAAGTTACTGCGGTAACTAACGGAAGTTATCATGACAACTAACGTTAGTTTCTTCAACAACATCCGTTAGTTATGGCTGCGACATACGCCTGTTTTTTATTCTATTCTATTCGGGTGTTTGTTCGGTTCATCGCCATTGGTATAGGGAGGCAAACTTGCGCTGAACTTTATGATAGACTCGGTTGTCATCTCTCGAAGATTGTTATCTTTCAGATACTTCACCACTTTCTCTATGAATAGGGCTGTGGTGCTTACAGCTTCTTCCAGTGTTCGGCCTTTGTCCAATTGTGCTGTTGTCAGAGCCGTGAACAGATCGCCCGTACCCACGATCTCCGCATCTATTTTTGGGGTTGCAATACGTACCAGCTTCTTGTTTGCGATGATGATTGTTTCTATTACGCCGTTCTCTGTATCGTTCAGTTTGGCGCTTGTCACCACTACTGTTTTATGCACGAGTAAGTCCGAGTGGATTATCAGCCTCAGTAGTTGCTGTTCGGTTTCTATCTTTTCTCTCAAGATATATTCCAGCTCGAACTGATTGGGGGTAATGATGTCCGATAGTTCGATGAGGTGTTGGATATAGAAATCGGCCACTTCTTTTTTCACATACAATCCGCCGGCCCTATAATCTCCCATCACCGGGTCGCAAATATAGGTGAATGGTGTTTCGGCTTTCAACCGCTTGATGAAGTGGTAGGCTATTTCCATCAATCTCTTTTCGGCAAAATATCCCGTTATCATGTAATTGATGTCGTTTTTTACATCAAGTAGATCGATGCCTTCAAGAAGCTTGGAAAATAGTGTAGGCGAAACGCTCTCGCCCATAAAGTGTTTGTTCTCTGCATGCGTCGATAGCAATACTGTCGGTACGGAGATAATGTCGATGCCTTGCAATTGCAAGATCAAATCGGCAATGTTGCTGCCTACGTAGCCATAAGCCACTCTGCTCTGAATGGATAGAACTTTATCTTTCATTTTGATTTTTGTTTTCTACGAAGAATGTATCAAAGAAGTGTTTGCCGCTTTCTGTGCATATCCGTTTTTTGTATTTACTTTCTGCTTCCTCCATAGCATAGTAGCCTTCCCATATATTCACAATGAGGTCGGCATCGTATAGTGGTTTGAAGTGCCATTTTAGAGCTGCCGGGCGTTGATGATGGTGCCCTACGACTTGAGCAAGCCATTCTTTTTCGTTATCTGTCAGGTTGGTATCGTCTCGCAGCCACTCGCCGACCAACTTTTGTCCTTCGCTCTGTTGATACATCGGGCGCGAATTGCCATAACGAATTCGGGCATTGGGGCATCCTATGTCGTGTAACCACGCGGCCGCCTCTAGTAAGTCTACTTGCTGCCGATCAAGCCCTTCCATCGTGGCTATCAGTCGTGTGTAGTTGGCAACAGCTTGGGTATGTACTATTTGTTCCATTACCGGTGGAGTGGTGGCATAATAGTCTATCACCCTTTTTGCTATGCTGTCTTTGTATTTCCAATCCATATTGTGATGATTAATCAAAAGTCGTGAATAAATTCGTCGAAAGTCTTTGAGGTGTTTATTTCACACGAGTATTTGGCTTTCGTCAGGTGTCATCATACATGCACTGTCGTGACATTATCATATATCTCGCAAAAGTACATGTTTTTTTATATCGAATGATATAAAATGAACTAAAAGTATGCTCCGTATGAATAATATAATGAGAAAAAATAATTAGGGTCTGCTGAATAATATTTATCCACAGATTACATTAATTAGCTTAAATGCAATCACTGGCCTCTGATTTTTTACTAAATCAAGTGTGATCCTTAGACTTCTCAACATTTGCATCATTTCAATAAGCACATGAAGAAGCTCTTTGAGGAACTTCATCACATTCTTTGAGAAATAGCATGCACTTGTCCACGCCTCACCCGTATCAGGGAGTTTCGCTCTGATGTTGTTCGCCCGATAGATTCGTTTACCGGTACCAAAGGTGGCTTCCACTTCATTTCTTTCTCCAATGTTCTTTGCCATCTTTTTCCGATATTCTTCGCTCCGCTGTTCTTTCGAAGGTCTTCCCAAAGGTTTACCTCCGACCTCTATTTGTAAGAACCTGAGTATACGCCGGTTCCGGCGATTCATGTATATTTTGTCTGCCTCCAACTTCTCGGGCAGACAACCGAAGCGTTTCTTGTAAGCTCTCAAATGAGGTATCAGATCCTCACACTCATTATAGGCATCCCAGCTATGGTGGTCTATAAAGGTGTAGCCACGCACCACACTTACTCCGATTTTGGCGCCGAACTCGACTTTGGCCTTTGCCTTACCACGTACGATCGGACGCACATGAGGTTGGAAGATACTCACTATACGGTCACTGCAGACATGAATCTTTGCTTTGAACATATCCTTCTGCTGATGATACATCTTCAGCACGGTCATAAACAACTCGCGATCCCTTTTCTTCATGGAATCAAATACAGCGGTGGAAGTGCGAGCAACCATGTTTAGACAGGTGTTGATATTGCGGTAAAGCATAGTCAGTAGGTATTCCATACATTCATGAACCTTTTTCTTCGGTTTGGAGCGTAGCTTGATGACATTCAGATATTTCGAGTGAATTTCTTTCAGATGGGTATTGGGACGGAGAAAATCGTTCTTTCCACAAATATGATCAATGATTCTGTCAATGACCTGGGCACCATCATGTAACAAATCAATATCCGTCGGATATCTCATTTCGGCATCGGAGCAAGTGGCGTCAACTTTCAATATTCCCTTATGTGGAGAATCAGCTCCCGGTTCGAAACGTATAGAAGAGGAAGTGCCATTTGTGGATGCATCACCGGATGAAGAACCCCTATTCTCATCATCCTCTTTATCCGACTTTGCCTTTTCGTCCTCTCCCATTTTTATCTGAAGCTTGAGTAGGGATTCACTCATGTCATTAAAGTCATCCTTGCCTATTCGCTTACGGATGGTAACGAATAAGGACGAATCAAATACGGGCTTATCGCTGAACTCTTTCAATCCAAGCATATACTGCATGTAGGGATTTTCACGAATAGCCTGAATGGTCTCCTCATCGGAAAGATTCATCTTGTGTTTGATCAGCACCGCACCTATTATCAGACGAGCAGGCTTGTTGCCGGCACCTCCATGAGTATTATTCAATCGTCTGTTGTAGATATTCTCTATTTCAGCCCATGGAAGGCTGTCACCTAATTTGACCCAACGGTTTTCTTTTGAAAGATCGGATAAGGATGAATGGAAAACATCGAAACTGAGCTGCTTATGCTGAGAACTGTATTTCATTTTACTTCGTTTTAACACCTAAAGATAGCCTTTTTTATTTAAAATCACGAAGATTTGTGAATCTAATATGCTGATATTCAACTTAAATAATATTAAATACAATTATTCAGCAGACCCTAATTATCTTTGTGAGAGATTAAAAGAGGCTTTATATACTTTCGTTTATACGCCTCCTTTTGTGCTCTACTATAACCTCATATAGTCTTGATTGCCTATGTGTGATTGAACTACTATAAATGGAAAAAGTGTTATCATGCTTTGTCGCTAGCTACTAATCGATGAGCTTTTCTTACAACATTTGGAAGTGTCGCTCGTCTAATAAATAAAAACTATTATGACTAAAAATCTATTTTTGAAAAAGAACATCGTTTGCTTGAGTTTATTATCTTTTGTTTTGTCTATGGGATTCTCGTCTTGTAAAAGTGATGACGATAGCCACCGTAATTTTGTGAATGGAGATACCGACTTTAAAATCTCGAAAGACGGCGGTTCGGCTCGTATACAAATGAATACGATGGATTGGAATATCGTGAAGATTATCGACAAAAGTGATAATACTGCCATTAAAGGAAATATACTACTAGGAACTGATGAAAATGACACGCAGGAAGAATATAATGATACTACTCTGGCTCTGCGGCGTGATCAATTTGGTAGTTTGATTGCTGATATGGGTAAAAAAGGTTTTAAGATAAGACGTTATATGGGTACGACATTTCTGTTGGCGGTTAATGAAAATTACACTCTTTCTCCTTTCTCTTTTGTCATTGTGTTGAAGTCGGGCAAAGCGATAAAAGAAATTACAGTCTCCCAAGAGGCTTCTTCTCGGTATCAATTCAAATCGATCGCTTATTCGCTGGAACAGGGCGATGGCGTATCACCACTCTATTGGTACGACGATACGGCTAATGCTCTTACAAAAAAAATGGGAGATAGTGCATACTCGTATGACTGGACTTTCTCGCCACACAATGCCATGTATCTGATGAACAATATGTCGGCATTCTGCACGGCAACTTTCTCGAGTGACGATAAAAATGCTTTCGGATGGCCCTCGACAGAAGATAATGATCCCGATGTCACAGTGCCGATTGCGGTGAAAGACGGGAAGATAGTCTATGCCGATAAGACCGTGGAGTACAATACGAAGAGCAAAGGTGTCTTTACCAATTTTGAACTCCCGGATGAGGTGACGGTGAAGCTAAGTCCGGGTGTTAATAAGGTTTATTTCAAATTTGGGATGCTCAAAACGATCGTAACATATACGCTTACGCTTACCGATACTCAAACGAATGCAGATAGGCAGTTTAAAGGTAAATGGACATTGGTACAACCTTCGCAATATGAGTTGGTAAACATCGTTCAATAACCTGTTATAGAATCTCGCAATAAGAGCTGTCGATGTATATCTTCGGAACTTTTTAAGGTGCCAGAAGGTCTGAACTGAAATTATGCTTTGCCGTTCTTGAATGTCTGCCAAATCTCGAGAGGGGAGTGAAATGTATATTTAGCTTTTATCTCTTCTTTCGAGCCATTGCCCCATACGGCAAGTGCAAAATCGATGCCGGCATTATAAGCGCATTGGCTATCGTACACGGTATCGCCGATGTATATGACTTCGTCGGGCTGTACGTGAGTTCTCTCCAAGTATGCCCATATAGGGTCGGCGTAAGGCTTGGGACGGGGCGAGTCCGTAACGCACACAATGGTACTGAAATAGGGAGTTATACCATGAGGGTCGAAATCGTTTTTAAATTCTTCCGGATTCTTTGATGTGATGATGCCTAACTCATATCCTTCGGCTTTTAGTTGGGGTAATAGTTCTCGAATACCCTCGAACAACTTGATTGTATGGCTGTATTTCGTGAAGTAGTCGTTCCATCGTTTGTTTGCGGCTTCTGTATCTTGAATCCCCAATTTGGCTAATGTCACTTCTCCGGGTATCCCTAGAGCGAAAGTGAGCTCAGCGGTATCTATCGTTTTGTTTTGAAGTGAAAATACAACTTCTTGCAGGCTATGCAAAACGGCGTATTCGGAATCTAAAAGCGTTCCGTCTACATCAAAGATAATGTGTTTATAGTTCATATCTCAACAGGGCTTTAATTCAACAGTTTTTTCGTTAGTATTGAAAGAATAAACGTTATGGTATGTTTCACTGCGTTGCAGTTCTTCCTTCAGGTTTAGTCAGTAGCGATGAAACGCATGACACTGACAAAGATAATGATTTGTTTTTATTAATTGATGAATTTATTGGAGTGCTTTATCTTTGGCGTTCTTTTTCCATAATTGCCAAGAGTTGAGGATATTCTGCCAGATGACGTATGAACAAGGTGCAAGGCTGGCTACCGGATTAAGATATACTTGTGCTATCCAAATAATCAGGATGGTGTTCTTTTGTCCGAGTCCCTGGCCTCCACTTATTCGTTCATTATAGCGTGAGCCTATTCGTTTGCCTAAATAAAATTGTAGGCAGCAGGTAGCAAGCCCTATCAGGATAGTTAGAATTTCGATGACTCCCTTATCCGTGTTTTTTATCAATGTGTCTACGGTGACGGCAGTGACAATCGTCAATGACGCTCCCCATAGATAGAACGATGCGCCGCTTATCTTGAGCATTTGGCTATGTAGCTTCGGTGTGAAATGCCGAATGACCCACGCAAGGATAAGTGGTAGGATGATAATGGGAAAGACTCTGCTCAATATGCGGAAGACCGAGATGAAAAAGTTGTTGTCGGCATGAATGTCAATATCGGGAGGAAGCGAAGCAACAAAAGGGAAGAATAATGGAACCATGATAGCGGTGAGTATGCTGCTTAGTATGGTATATGCAGTGAGGCACGATACACTGCCTCCTAGTTTGCCGGTGACAACGGCTGCTGCTGTTGCTGTCGGTGCTATGAGGCAAAGCATGGCACTCTCTGCAATGTATTTGTTGAATGGATAAAGTGCTGCAAAAAGAAGGATGGAGCCTACCAGTTGAATGAAAAGCAGCCAACCGTGTAGCGGCTCGTATCGAAGGTCTTTAAAAGATACTTTGGAGAAGGTGATAAGCAATATCAGAAACAAT
This sequence comes from uncultured Bacteroides sp., assembly GCA_963676865.2. Lineage (GTDB taxonomy): Bacteria > Bacteroidota > Bacteroidia > Bacteroidales > Bacteroidaceae > JAAYUD01. The sequence continues at coordinate 2,411,181 of CAXXSS010000001.1, forward strand.
AGATAGGGCATCAGAAAACGAATGTGGATAAGGAGAGGATATGCTAAAGCTCCTGTAATCATGGCTATTGGAAGTGTCCAATTTTTTAAAAACTTGATCATGTTATGTCTGAAAGATTTGTTGCAAAGTAACGGTTATTTGCTGAATATATTCCTATCTTTGCCGCGTTTTTTAATTTCTAATTTATACAAACAATGAAAGGAACCCAGTTCTTTGGGGCAAAAGCGTTTTGTTGGAAACACTTCGACCGTAAGGGCTACTCAGCTTTCTGTAGTTTGAAGAAGGAAGTTACAATTGGTGTACTGACTAGTATGACATTGCTTTTTGCAAATGCTCATACGGCGTTGGCACAACATGTAAAACCTGAAGCAATGCGGAGCTATGAGTTGTCTGAGATTGAAGTGACCGGCACGCGTGTCCCGCTGACCGAAAAAGCGTCGGCAAAGATGGTAACTGTGCTTTCTCGTTCTGATATTCAGAACACGGGGGCGCAAAGTGTAAACGACCTATTGAAGTATGTCACCGGAGTTGATGTACGACAACGGGGTGCATTCGGTATTCAAACCGACATATCTGTGTGCGGAGGCACATTCGATCAAGTAACAATCTTACTGAATGGGGTAAATATCAACAGCCCCCAAACCGGACATCATTCAGCCGATTTTCCGGTAGCAATGGCAGATATCGAAAGAATAGAGATTCTTGAAGGACCATCTGCTCGCGTATTCGGCACTTCAGCCTTTACGGGTGCCATCAACATCGTCACTAAAACAGATTCGAAAAGTAATGTTACCGTTCGTGCATCGGGAGGTTCTTACGGACTTTTTGATTCGGGCTTTGGATTGAACTACTCTCGAGGGGCATTCTCCAATCAGTTCTCGGGTGGTTATAGCCGTAGTGACGGTGCGGTTGCAAATAGTGATTTTAATGCTCGCCGTTATTATTATCAGGGGACTTATTCAAGCAAAGATGCAGACGTTAGTTGGCAGGCCGGCTATACGAATCAGAAATTCGGTGCCAATACGTTTTATTCGGCTGCTTATCCCGATCAGTACGAAGAGCTTCGCCGTACGATCTTTTCAGTTAAGGCTGAAACGAAAGGCTGGCTACATATAGCTCCCTCTGTTTTCTGGAACAGAATCTACGATCACTTTCAATTGATACGCGGTACTCATACTTCCGAGAATTTTCATCGTGCAGATGTTTACGGTATCGATCTGAATGCTTACTTCAGTACGATATTGGGCAAAACTTCTTTTGGAGCAGAACTTCGTAACGAAGGTATTTATAGTACTAACTTAGGTAAAGTGCTCGACTCTTCACAATATATTAAAATTCCCGGTGAGGACAATCTCTATTATACGCGTTCTGATAATAGAACCAATATAGACTACTTTGTGGAGCACAATATTCTTTTGCCGCATCTGACTGTGTCGATGGGATTGCTTGTCAATCGGAATACGGGTTTGGGTGATGGCTTTCGTTATTATCCGGGTATTGATATTTCATATCGTCCCGATGATCATTGGAAACTCTTTCTTTCGTGGAACAAAGCCCTTCGGATGCCCACCTTTACGGATCTTTATTATAAGAGTCCCACGCTTCAGGGAAATATAGGGCTGAAACCCGAAAAGACCAATGCGGTGAAACTCGGGACGTCATATCGTACAGTCTGGCTCGATGCCAAGGTTAGCGCATTCTATAATCGTGGTACCGATATGATTGATTGGGTGAAGTATAGTGTGGATGACGTTTACCATTCGACGAACTTTAAACTGGATAATATGGGAGTAGAGAGTTCTTTCTGTCTCGATTTTGCTTCTTTGACGGGGCACGATACCTGGGTGCAGAACATAAACGTCGGGTATACTTATATCTATCAGAAACGATACGATACGAAAGAGATCTATAAATCGAATTATGCTTTGGAATATCTTCGCCATAAGATGGTTGTGGGGCTGACACATCGAATTTATGGAAAGAACCTAACGGCAACTTGGAATTTCCGTTTCCAGAAAAGAATGGGAGGTTACGAAATCTATGATTCCAATTATAAAGCTACTGGAGTCATTCACTCTTATCCCTCTTTCGGTATTGTGGATGTGAAAGTCCAGTGGCAGAAAAAGAGCTATCAATTGTATGCCCAGGCCTATAATTTGCTCGGTCGGAAATATTATGATTATGGTAACATACCGCAACCGGGCATTTGGCTGAATGCCGGAGCTGTGTATCGTTTTGATCTTTAACCATCCGTCTTTCGGATGAGTGTTTGAACCGCACTGAAATCTGTTTTTAGTGCGGTTTTTCTTAGCTTTTTCACCTTTTTTATATTCCAAAAAGACAAAACTTCAAAAGAAAATCGGGTTTAAGAAGAAAAAGCATTAACTTTGCAGTATTGTTGAAAAGAATATGGTACAAAGAAACTTAAAAATCATCGGTCTGCTCTTGGGTGCTTTAATGTTATTTGCTCCATTCACTCCTGCTCAGGCAAAAGATTTTGTCCTTGTTATCGATGCCGGACACGGCGGACATGATGCTGGAGCTATAGGGCAAATGTCTCAAGAAAAGAATATTAATTTAAGGGTTGCCCTAGCGGTAGGTAAATTAATAGAGGCGAACTGCTCGGACGTTCGGGTCATCTATACTCGAAAAACGGATGTCTTTATTCCTTTGGGACGTCGTGCCGAAATAGCCAATGAGGCGAAAGCTAATTTATTTCTTTCGATACATACCAATTCGCTTGCCAACTCGAAAACTTATACAGGGGCCTCTACTTGGACTCTTGGTCTTGCTAAAAGTGATGCAAACTTGAATGTAGCTAAAAAGGAGAATAGTGTTATTCTCTATGAAAATGACTACAAAACAAAATATGCGGGCTTCGATCCCAACTCTTCCGAATCATATATTATCTTCGAGTTCATGCAAGATAAGTATATGAAAGAGAGTGTCCATTTTGCTTCGATTATTCAAAGTCAATTTCGAGGAGCTTTCCGTCCCGATAGAGGAGTGCATCAAGCAGGTTTTCTTGTGTTGAAAGCGAGTGCTATGCCGAGTGTACTTGTTGAATTGGGCTTCATTTCGACTCCTTCAGAAGAAAGTTATTTGAATACCGACGAGGGAACAAATGCATTGTCGCAGTCTATTTATCGTGCTTTTACGATGTTTAAAAGAGAACAGGATATTAAACATACCGGCAAGAGTGTGACGATTGTTCCTCCTGCCGTAAAAGTAAAGCCGCTGGCGGTTGTATCCGATAGTCAAAATGCTACGGCGCAGACGACAGAGCAAGATAGTTCGTCTATTGATTCCTCTTCTGCCCAGACGAATTCGAAAAACACCGGTGTTGTAGCTCGCATTGCACCTGCTCCTCGTCAAGTTCAAACACAGGATACAGAGAATAAAACGTTGGATGACAGCATTGTTTTTAAATTGCAGATTCTGGCTGTCGGTGCTAAACTTTCAGATGGCGATGATCGCCTTAAAGGCCTTTCAGGGGTGGAATGTCTTTTTGATAACGGACTATATAAATATTTTTGTGGGGCATCAACTAGCTACAATGAGGTGTCTCGTTGCAAAAAAAGTTTAGATTCTAGATTCCCTGGTTCTTTCATTGTGGCTTATCAGGGTAGTAAGAAGATTGATGTCAATGAAGCCATCCGGCTGTCTAAGAGAAGACGGGCTTAAACATTTAACTATTAAACGGAAAAAGTATGAATATTATCAAACAATTGACTTCGAAAGAAGTTAAAATAGCAATAGTGGCTATTGCCGCACTTAGCGTATTGATTTTTGGAATTAATTATTTGAAAGGGGTTAATATCTTTAAGCCTTCTACTTATTATTATGTGAAATTCAAAGATGTTAATGGTCTTGCCAAATCGAGTCCTGTCTTTGCAGACGGATATCGGGTGGGAATCGTTCATGACATTATTTACGATTACAATCATCCCGGAAATATCGATGTTGAAGTAGAATTGGATAAATCGATGAGAGTTCCCAAGAATACGACAGCGGTTATTGTTTCATCTTTAATGGGTACTTTGCGCCTTAATTTAATCATTCCACGTGAGGTTGCCGGATTTTGTGCAATAGGTGATACCATTACTGGACGACTTGACAGCGGAATGATGGAAACGGTGGGAGAACTTGTTCCCGCTGTAGAAAAATTATTGCCTAAAATCGATTCCATACTTACGTCTGTCAATGCTCTTGTATCTGATCCGTCTATTAGGGCTTCATTGCATTCTATTCAGACAACGACTTCTAATCTTGCTGATGCAAGTTATGGACTCAAGCGTTTGATGAATAAGGATGTTCCCCGTTTGACAAAAAAAATGGATATTATCGGCGATAATGCTATTGCTGTAACGGACCACTTGAAGGGCATCGATTTTAAATCGTCGATGGCCAATATTGATTCTACATTGAAGGATGTGAAAATGATAACTGGAAAGTTGAATAGCACGGATAATACTATGGGATTATTTTTGAACGATCGTGCACTGTACGATAATCTGAATAGTACATTTATAGGAGCTTCCAGCTTTTTGCAAGACTTGAAAGCTAACCCGAAACGGTATGTTCATTTTTCTCTTTTCGGGAGGAAAAATAATAAATAATTTTTCCTGCTAAAATAGATTTTGTCTAAATAAAGACTGCATCCTTTTTCTTTACTTTATACGTTTCTAATGATCCCTTATGCGCTGACTTAAACGACTTTATTACATTTCTATCTCAATTTGATTACAAATGTGATAAGTGAATGCTATATAATTGGTATGTAAGAGGTTATACAATGTCAATAGTTGTTCCTACCAACGTTATTTTAACCTTATATTAACTGTTTGAAAAATAGGATATTATTTTTTGATTTGAAAATGCAATAAAAAAGTCATTTGTTTTTGTTGATTAAGATTTGCAATTTTGCATAAGAGAAGTGAAGATATTTATAAATGATTGTCTAAAAAAAATGAGTGACTCAGACCTTAAAGATTTGTGGGGGAGATGTCTGAAGGTTATATGTGATAATATACCTTCTACGGCATATAAAACGTGGTTCGTGCCTATTGTTCCGCTGAAATTCGAAAATAATCAGTTGACCATACAAGTGCCTTCTAATTTCTTTTATGAGATATTAGAGGAGCGCTATATCGACTTAATGGGCCGTACTATCCGCAAATTCTTCGGTGATGGTGTCAAGTTGGGCTATAAAGTGGTGGTTGATGCTGGGGCGAAGAAAAATAGTGGCGTTATTACGGAACAGTCTGCTAATAATGCGATAGTGCCTCCAGCTAAATCGGAAAAAGAGGGAAATAAATCGCCTTCAATGGTGAAGGCTCTGGATTCGCATTTGATACCACAATATAATTTTGATAATTTTGTAGAAGGTTCAAGTAATAAGTTCTCGCGTAGTATAGCCGAGGAAGTTGCTAAAAAACCTGCTGATACTCCATTCAATCCTTTGTTTGTTTATGGACCTTCGGGCGTTGGTAAAACGCATCTTATCAATGCTGTGGGTTTGAAGATAAAAGAACTCTATCCTGAAATGAGAGTATTGTATGTTTCTGCTCATCTTTTTAAATTGCAGTATATGGATGCCGCTATCAATAATACAGTGCCCGATTTTATCCACTTCTATCAAACAATAGATGCGCTGATCATTGATGATATTCAAGAGATCGCGGGTGTGACGAAGACTCAGAATACGCTATTTCATATATTTAATCATCTTTATCGCAATCGTAAGCAGTTGATTTTTACTTCCGACCGCTCGCCTGTACTGCTACAGGGGCTACCTGATAGGCTGATGACGCGTTTGAAGTGTGGTATTATTGCCGAACTTGAGAAACCTACAGCTGAGCTGCGTAAAAATATATTGCGTAGAAAGATATATCGTGATGGATTACAGTTTCCTGATGATGTGATAGACTATATAGGAGAAAATGTTTCGGATAGCGTTCGTGAGTTAGAAGGTATCGTTAACTCTATCATGGCGCATGCGACCGTTTATAATAGGGATATTGATTTGTCTTTGACAAAACAAATTGTTCAGAAGATCGTTCGTTATGAGAAGAAAACGATTAATGTGGATGATATTGTAAAGACTGTTTGTAAGCACTATGGATTGGAGTTGTCGGCCATTCATGCCAAGACTCGTAAGAGCGATATCGTTCAAGCCAGGCAAGTGGCTATGTATCTGACAAAAAAATATACGGACTATTCAATTTCTAAAATAGGGCAGCTGATTGGTAATAAAAACCATGCAACGGTGATTTACGCCTTTCGTACGGTGAAAGGGCAGTTCGATGTCGATAAGTCATTCCGTGCTGAAATAGAAGAACTCGAAAAAACATTGGGGGCTGTTACCGCATAGGAATTTTTCCCTGATGTGTTTGTTTATAGTTACACACTAAATAGGGGCGTCTTTATGAAGAAGACGCCCTTTCTATGAGTCTTTTTTTTAAATGAAGTGTTGCTGTTTTAGAACTTTTAGCAGGTTGTCGGACATGATGATGTTGTCTTCTTTCTTGTAGCGTACGTCTGTGAAGACTTGAGCCAATGTTTCTTTATTGTTCTCTTTGATAAATTGAATGTTTTCTTCTAAGGCTTCTTTCTCTTTATAAAGAGCGTTGATGTCGCTTGATGAATATTCGTGATAGCTTTCTTCGTGAATCAAGCCGGTAGCCGGTAGTCTATCTTGCTGCTTCGGATTTTCGGCAGGATAACCAACAGTGATCGTTGTTACAGGAAATACTAATTTCGGTAGGTGTAAGGTATCGATAATCTGTTGGGGGTTGTAAGTGGTGGTGCCCAAATAGCAAATGCCCATTCCTGCTTCTTCTGCAAGCAGACTGAAAGTTTGGGCGACAAGTAGCGTGTCCATTGAGGCATTGTAAAATGACATTAGGTTGTTGTAGCCGGGTTCTGCTTTTCGCTGTTTGCACCATAGAGAGAAGCGGTGAAAATCTGCACAAAATGTCAATACCACGGGAGCTCCTTTTATCATTGGTTGGTTGAAGTGTGCGGGTGAAAGTTCCTGTTTCATTGTTTGATCTCTGGTGACGATGACACTGTAGAGTTGCATTCCCCCCATTGTAGAAGAACGGAACGATTCTGATAATAGCCGATTCAATAATTCGGCAGGAACGTCTTTATTCGAATATTTTCTAATTGTTTTTCTATCTGTCAACATATTGTTTGTTGTTTGGTTGATTTTTATATTGCAAAGTAAGCATAAAATTTTCATTTTTGTTTATTCATTCTATTATTTAATTTTTATTTTGGAAAACTTTTTATTTTATTCTAAATTTTATAGTATTGATTATCAGTAAATAAACTTTTTGTTTTAGAAATCTTTTTGAATGTTGATAACTTATTGTGCTATTTCTTTGATAAATCGAAAAACCTTATTAGTTTTGTAGCAGCAATCTAATATTATATATTTCCATTTCTCTCTTTTTGTAAATTTTGATTAAGTGTTATATTAACTAGGTATTATTATGTCTAATAAAGAAATAAAAAAGTCTACATATTCTTATGATGAGGCTTACGAAGCATCTTTGAATTATTTTCAGGGTGATGAATTGGCAGCGCGTGTTTGGCTAAATAAGTACGCTATGAAAGATTCTTTCGGCAATATCTACGAGAAGTCTCCGGTAGATATGCATTGGCGTCTTGCTCGCGAAATCGCCCGTATCGAATCCAAGTACCCTAATGCTTTGAGCGCAGAAGAGGTTTTCGAATTGCTCGATCATTTTCAATATATTGTTCCTGCCGGTAGCCCCATGACGGGTATCGGAAATAACCATCAGGTTGCTTCGCTGTCCAATTGTTTTGTTATAGGTGTGGATGGCAATGCCGATTCTTATGGCGCTATCATAAAGATAGATGAGGAGCAGGTTCAGTTGATGAAACGCCGTGGTGGTGTTGGCCATGATTTGTCGCACATTCGTCCGAAAGGTTCTCCGGTGAAGAATTCGGCTTTGACTTCTACGGGATTAGTCCCTTTCATGGAGCGCTATTCCAACTCTACTCGCGAAGTGGCTCAAGACGGGCGCCGTGGTGCGTTGATGTTGTCTGTATCTGTCAAACATCCCGATTCGGAAGCATTTATTGACGCTAAAATGACCGAAGGGAAAGTCACGGGTGCGAATGTTTCTGTCCGCATTGACGATGAGTTTATGCAATCGGCCATCAACGACACTCCCTATTTACAAATATATCCTGTCGATTCTGATGAACCGAAATATCAAAAAGAGGTAAGTGCGCGGCAGCTATGGGAAAAGATCATTCACAATGCATGGAAGTCTGCCGAACCGGGTGTCTTGTTCTGGGATACCATTATTCGTGAGTCTGTTCCCGATTGCTATGCCGATCTTGGTTTCCGCACCATCTCCACTAATCCATGTGGCGAGATTCCATTGTGCCCTTATGATTCTTGTCGTTTGTTGGCTGTTAATCTCTATTCGTATGTTGTAAATCCTTTTAAAAAAGATGCTTATTTCGATTTTGAATTGTTTAAGAAGCATGCTGCCATTGCTCAAAAGATAATGGACGATATTATTGATCTGGAATTGGAGAAAATACAGCAAATATTGAATAAAATTAATTCGGACCCGGAAGATGATGAAACAAAGAATACGGAACGTCGTCTTTGGGAGAAGATCTATAAGAAGAGCAGCATGGGACGTCGTACCGGTGTCGGTATCACAGCTGAGGGAGATATGCTTGCAGCTTTGAATTATCGCTATGGAACGGACAAAGCAACTGATTTCTCGGAAGAAGTACACAAAACATTGGCTTTGGCTGCTTATCGCTCATCAACTATGATGGCTAAGGATAGAGGAGCTTTCGAGATATTCGATGCTAAGCGTGAAGAGGAAAATCCTTTCATTAATCGCTTACGTCAGGCCGATCCGGAACTTTATGATTTGATGGTGAAATATGGACGTCGCAATATTGCATGCCTTACCATCGCTCCTACCGGCACAACGAGCTTGATGACACAAACAACATCGGGCATTGAGCCTGTATTCCTTCCCGTGTATAAGCGTCGTCGCAAAGTGAATCCTAATGATGTGAATGTACACATCGATTTTATTGATTCGACAGGTGATGCTTTTGAAGAGTATATCGTATTTCATGCGAAGTTTGTTACATGGATGGAGTCGCAGGGCTATAATCCGGCAAAGCACTATACGCAAGAAGAAATCGATGAATTGGTGCAGAAGTCTCCTTATTATAAAGCTACATCGAATGATGTAGACTGGATGAAGAAGGTTGAGATGCAGGGAAAAATTCAAAAATGGGTGGATCATTCTATCAGTGTGACGATTAATCTTCCTAATGATGCCACAGAAGAATTGGTCGATCAGCTTTACGTTGAAGCATGGAAGTCTGGTTGCAAAGGTTGTACGGTCTATAGAGACGGGTCTCGTGATGGTGTACTGGTTGCAGCATCTTCTGATAAGAAAGAACTGCTTCCGTGTAAGCCGCCTGTAGTCATTGAAGAACGGCCTAGAACGTTGGATTGCGATGTTGTCCGTTTTCAGAATAATAAAGAAAAATGGGTTGCTTTCGTCGGATTATTAGACGGTCGTCCTTACGAAATATTCACCGGATTGCAGGATGATGACGAAGGCATATCATTGCCCAAAAGTATCACTCATGGACATATAATCAAAAATGTCGACGAATTTGGCAATAAACGTTATGACTTCCAGTTCGAGAATAAGCGTGGCTACAAGACAACCGTAGAAGGACTTTCCGAGAAATTCAACAAAGAGTATTGGAATTATGCCAAACTTATTTCGGGTGTTATCCGCTATCGGATGCCTATCGAGAATGTCATCAAATTGGTTAGTCAGCTTCAGCTCGATAGCGAAAACATCAATACATGGAAGAATGGTGTCGAAAGAGCTTTGAAGAAATATGTTTCCGACGGTACGGCGGTGAAAGGCAAAAAATGTCCTAATTGCGGCAACGAAACGCTTATCTATCAAGAAGGTTGTCTTATTTGTACTTCTTGTGGAGCTTCGCGTTGCGGATAACTACCTCTTAGGGTATACAGTATAAAAATGGAGGAACGTGTCATTCTTTGGCACGTTCTGTTTTTTTTCTATCTATTGATAGAATAATCGTATATTTTACTTATTTTTGTATCTCGCATTAGATTTTATTCATTATGAAGTTTGCAATATTTGGAAATAATTTTCAAGCACACAAGTTATTATCCGCAGAACATCTTTTTTATCTGCTGGGGAAAATGAACGCCGAAATTTATGTTTGTCGTTGTTTTTATGATTTTCTGAAGAAAGAAGATAACTTTAGAATGCCTTCGGATATCAACGTGTTTGACGGTAACGATTTCGATGCCGATATGGTTATTAGTATTGGGGGAGACGGAACGTTTCTGTATGCGGCAAGTAAGGTGGGCGATAAAAACATCCCCATATTGGGTATTAATACCGGACGATTGGGTTTCTTGTCGGATGTATATCCCGAAGAGTTGGAAGAAGCTTTTGATGAAATAAGCAACCAACATTATCGGGTTGAAGAAAGGAGCGTACTGCAACTGATAACGGACGATCCCAAACTGCAAGAAGAGCCTTTTGCTCTAAATGATATCGCAGTGATGAAACACGATAGCTCATCCATGATCAGTATTTATACTACGGTCAATGGAGCCTATCTGCATACCTATCAAGCCGACGGACTAATTGTGTCTACCCCTACCGGCTCTACGGCTTATTCGCTTAGTGTGGGCGGCCCTATTATGGTGCCTCATGCCCAAACCATCGCGCTTACTCCAATAGCCCCCCATAGCTTGAATGTGAGGCCTATCGTGATGTGTGACGATTGGGAAGTGTCATTGCGGGTCGAAAGTCGCAGTCACAACTATCTTGTCGCTATAGACGGGCGGAGTATCTCTTGCGAAGAAGGTATGCAACTCACCATTCGCCGTGCCCCATACTCCATCAAAGTTGTGAAGCGTTGCAATCATGTTTTTTTCAATACTTTGCGCCAGAAACTAATGTGGGGTGCCGATCGTCGTCAGTAAACGCCATCGGCCCCTTTATGTGTGTGCTATTTGAGGGTGAACGAAGAAGAACCGATCATCGAGTTGCCCGCAAATATCTCTACCCGATAAGTTCCGGGGTATAAAAACTCTTTCACATCCCAGTATACCGTGACGGGAGTTTCTTCGCCTCTATATTCTATTGCTTTCTTGATAGAATAAGGTATATCTTTATTTTCAAACTTGAAAGTGTCTCCATCACCGAGCACCGTGTTGTCTGGCTTCGATATTCTGACATAGACCGTGCGCATGCCCGGTTCGGCCGTAATGTTTTTTGCAATCGTAAAACCAACGGCAAACTTTACGCAGTCTTTTACTTTCTTGGCTGTTTTGCCTCGTTTGTTTTTGGCTTCCATCCATACATTCGATGCATCCAATTGAGCGGCAAGCGTTACCTTTTCCGATAAGCTGCGTTTCTCTTCCGATAAGTTGTTGATTTGTTTGGATGCTACGTCATATTTTGCCGATATGTCATTAATCTGTTGGCGCTGCCTCGTTGTCAGTTGGTTCAGAGAGTCTATCTGGTTGATATAGCTCACCATGACGCGACGTAGAGTAGACAGTTCGTTACGAAGACGGCGTATTTCAGTTGCATTGGTGCTCTTTACGCTGCGAAGCTCTTCCAGCAAGCGCTGACTCTTTTGTTGTTCTTTATCCAGTAAAGCACCCAACGAATCATTTCTGACTGTTGTTTTTATTTCATCGTACTGTTTGGAGAAGCGATAGTATTCATTTTCCAAATCATTCTTGTCCAACACAAACTCTTGGTTGAGCGAATAATTGGCTTTCTTTTCTTTCATTAACATATACGATACGATACCGATTGCTGCTAGTAGCAAAACAATGCAAACTGTAAATATAATAGTCTTCTTTTTCATTTCATTATATTCTTTTGTTGGTGCAAAAATAGTTATTTCCAACTAAATACACTAAATGTGTTCACTATAAGTTATGACTTTAACTAATTTTATTAAGGAATAATTTCTTTAATACGCTCATTGTAGTACCTTTGTACTTATTAAAATAAAGTATTTATAGAATTTTTTTAATTAATAAATTATTATGTCTAAAGTAACTGTAGTCGGCGCAGGTAACGTAGGTGCTACTGTAGCCAATGTACTCGTATTTCACGAAGTGGCAGACGAGGTTGTTATGCTTGATGTTAAGCAAGGTGTATCAGAAGGTAAAGCAATGGATATGAACCAAACGGCTCAGTCATTGGGTTTCGATACCAAAGTAGTAGGTTGTACGAATGATTATGCTCAAACAGCCAATTCTGATGTTGTTGTGATCACATCGGGTATTCCTCGCAAACCGGGTATGACTCGTGAAGAACTGATTGGCGTTAATGCCGGTATCGTCAAATCTGTTGCCGACAATATTCTGAAATATTCTCCTAATACTATCTTGGTTGTTATCTCCAACCCTATGGATACGATGACTTATTTGGCTCTCAAATCATTGGGCTTGCCAAAGAATCGTGTAATCGGTATGGGTGGTATGCTCGATAGCTCACGTTTCAAATATTTCTTGTCTCAGAAGTTAGGTTGCAATGCCAACGAGGTAGACGCTATGGTTATCGGTGGTCATGGTGACAAAACAATGATCCCATTGACACGTTTGGCTTCTTATAAAGGTATGCCTGCCAGCTCTTTGATGAGCAAAGAAGATTTGGATAAAGTAGCTGCCGATACCATGGTAGGTGGTGCTACTCTTACCGGCCTGCTCGGAACTTCTGCTTGGTATGCACCGGGTGCGAGTGGAGCTTATGTTGTAGAGTCTATCATCCACGATCAGAAGAAGATGGTACCTTGCTCTGTATATCTCGAAGGCGAATACGGCCAAAGCGATATCTGCATTGGTGTTCCTGTTATTCTTGGCAAGAACGGTATCGAGAAGATTGTAGAAATCGATCTTAACGAAGAAGAAAAAGCTAAGTTCGCTGCTAGCGCTGATGCTGTTCGCGCAACAAATGCTGACTTGAAAAATGTTTTGTAATAAGAATGCTACTTTTTAGTAAACCTTATATGAGGCGGAAAACAGTAATGTTTTCCGCTTTTCTTTTTGCCTGTGTCAATAGCACATCCCATAAATAAAGACTTTCGAAAGCCTGTGGCATGAATGAAATCGTCGTATGTTCCTTTTTTCGGTGACGTCCTTAAGTTTTTCAGAAAACGTATGGACGTCAACAAATTTAGGTACATACGTGGTTTTGGGTGGTAAGAGTCCATTGCTGCATTTGTAAGGCCATGAAATCATGTGCATTTCAACCTTTGCCACCTCCGTATGACACCATTACGAACTATCATACAGTAGGTTAGCGATGCACCGTATACAACGCCAGCGAAAAAAGGTCCGAAAATCGGGTCAAGAGCATACTGTAGACTCCTTATTTTCAGCGGACCTCTGCTTAGACCGATTCTAAACGGCGCCCTACAGATAGCTGAGTGGCCCTTTTACACATAGACGGTTGTATTCAACAGTTGCTTTTTAGATTGTTTTTCGAGGTGGATATCGGGAGCGATTCTGATACTATTTTATCTGCACCGAAGTGCCACCTCCCGATGCTTCAATTGAAGCTGTGCTTTCAAAAAATGAATGATTCAATGTCTCGCAAAAAAAGTTTCAAAACTCTATCCGTCATGTTATCTTATTGGCTATGAGTAATATATACAGGTTGGACTTGTTTATGGGACCTCAAAAAGGTACTATCTTTCTTATTGTTAGTGCGTTATGAACACGGATCGTCCGCTTCGTATATCAACCGATTAGGCCATTACCCGGCATCTGTGGTGTGCGCACTGTGTAGAAACTCTTTTCCTTACTGCCTATGCATAGAAATGCTCCGGTTCTGTTTCTCTGCGAGAAGGTCTTTTGTACACATCTTATTGAATTATCGTTGTTGTATTTAAGGCATTTCTGTTGACTCATTTAGGTTTTGTCGTTCCACATATGTGATTCGATCAACTCACATATATGGAACGATCGACTCACATATGTGAGTTGATCGAATCACATATGTGGAACGACAATCTTCTTAGTACAAAACATAAAATCGTTCTGATGTGAACCAACTTTCATTCGTATGTCTCACAGACTTCATCCTTATAAAAGAGTCTCTATGAGCGTTTAAAAGCCTTTTATACAGAGTATTATGGCTTCGATACTGTGGAGGAAACGTACGAATGTAGAGCGTGCGAATTGCAACATGATTTTGTTGAAATAGACCGCCAGATTCGTAACGATATATCTGAGTTCTTATCCCTAACTCAAATAATGATGTAATACGTATCGATGTATCGATGCGATATATAGTCAGGCCATCAATCGCGAACATAAGATGAGACTATATGGAAATATTATTTTACCTATTTTATCAAAAAAAGTTGATTTTATTTTGGATATTATAATAAAAATTATATATTTGCGATAGATATCTATTTACTTTGTTGTACAACTCAAAACTATTGTTTAACTAAAAACTACATTAACGTGAAAACAAAAACATCATTATTTACTTCTTCTTATGTCTCTATAATATCAATTTTCGGATTTCAAAAGAAAATAATGTTATAGAATTCACTACTTTATTTTAGAATATATGAGAAAAGATAAATTGTTAATATTTGTCTGTTCTCTTCTTTTCTTCTCTTGTGCAACTGATGATTATATTTCGAATGATACATTGTTGTCTCAAAAAGTAGAGAATAAAGCAGGTGCATTATTGATGCATCAAATACAGACTCAAAAGGGAAACAAAGAACAGTTTGTTCGTGCTTTGAATGGGCATACCCCATTGTTTAATTATGTAACGGTTTCGTCATCGGGCGACTATGGTCTATACTATTCTGTGCCCTATACCAATAGTGATAATGAGGTGGAAGGTTGCATCATTTATCCTGTAGACACGAATCTATCGATGGAACAACGTCGAATAGGTGGTACTTTGGGAACGCTTGTCAATATGGACCCTGATTTTTTGAACGGAGAAGTTGATTTATCAACCCGCTATCTATATTCGGCAGCTTTCTTAAACTGGCAGAATAATGGTTTATCTGTCAATTCGGGGTTGACAGCTCATGCCGAACTCCTAAATGCGGGGCCGGTAATTGCAAATACTCGGGGGCTTTTATCGCGAGCTGGCACAGGCACAGATGTATATGGTAAAAATGCTTTTGTAAGCATTCAGTATAGTTTGTCATCGACAGGGTATGTTAGTGGAGGTAATTTTGGTGTTACAACTTTGAAGCCGGCAACTGTCAAAAGGCTTTTCGATGGATATTTACTGCCTACATCTCCGTATTGTAGAGATGCGATAACTCATTCTATAGAGACCAATAATCTCTGGGGAATTCGTATTTTTATAGCTTTCTCACATGAACATAACGGAGCATATGTCTTAGAGCTTATTTATAATATTATAAACGAAATTGTTTGGGCTACTTATGGACAGAGAAATATTTATTTTCGTGCAGAATCAATAAATGTTACATTCTCGGATGGGCGTACTGGTTCCTATTATGGTGGGGGTAGTGGCAGTACCGGAGGTCCTTCTGGAGGCAGCAGTAATGGAATATACAAAAAATGTTCAATAGCGGATATATTAGTTAGAGACTCAGTTATTAGATTTATGAATACGGTTATAAAAGAGAGGTGTGCATATCAAGTTATGAAAAATAGTCTTGCAAATGCTGGACGGGGATTCTCTGATATAAAAATTCAACGGGATAAAAATAATTATGATCCTCAAACGGGAGTGTATACTGTATCAAGTGCTGGTTATACTAGCGGCTCTTTTCCTGAAGAGTATGTACATCTGTTTCAGAATTTCACTTATAGTGGGGGGATATACCAATATGCAGAAAAAAAAGGCAATGCTAATATTGATTTTGAAGCAAAATTCATTAATGATATAACATCTTATCTGATAGCGGAGCCCCGGTGCTGGTATTATGGAGCAGGAGTAAGCTATGAGGTGTATTATAAAGAGTGGATAAGTCAGTTAGCAGAAAAAGCCCAAAAAGGGAAACTAACCTACGAAGACATAACGGCAGGATATTATTGTCCTGACACAAATAAACCAATAAGTTATTCTCAATTTATGAGGGATTGGTCGAGTAAATGGGATAGTAGTCCGCTTAAAAATAAATATGGCACTAAGTTTATAAGCCCCACATTGCAACCGAAGGTTCTGCAAGTTATTGTAGGTAGTATATCGTGTAAAAACTAAATATTGGAATGATGAAAACAAGAATTTTATTGGTAATCGTATTTCTAATGGGTACGCTTTCCGTCTTTGCGCAAGACACACTTCGTCAAGGTAATCTAACTTATGTAAAAGACTCGCTTTATCTTTTCCGAAGCGTTGAATCAACTAAATTGGTGATAGAAGATAATTATCTTGATGCCTATATTTCCAATATGCCAGTGAGTAAAGCAGATGTGAAAAGAATATTTAGAACCATCTTTTCAAAAACTCGCGCGGAAGAACTGGGAAAATCAAAATATCGTGTAATGTGTTTTTTTTATTTTAATTGTATCAAACAACAACTGTGTTATGCCGCTTTTCATAATAGAGAAAAGGGCCCTTTCCTCTTAACACCGGAGGAAATGAAAAAGATAGAGGATGTATATAGAACGTTTAAATACAACTTTGTAGCTAGAGACGATACCAAAGTGAAACGATTAACAACAGGATGCTGTTCTGTAGATTTTGCAGATCTTTATAATGACAATTAGATGTACTGATTTGCAATAACTGTTTGTAGCGAGAGATGGAAGTTGCTACGGTGGCTTCCATTTCTTCTCTGGGCTTATTTCTTGCGAGTAATGGATGTTAGTGGGTAAGAGCAGAAGTCGTGAGATAAGTTCTAAGTTCTTGAAACGTAGATTTGTCTGATTAATAGTTTGGAAGGAAATGGGCTTTAATCATTTATAGTAGGTGGTAGAGCTTTTAGATGACGTATAAATAATGTTGAGTTGATATGAAAACAAGATTGTTATTATTTATTGTACTATTGCTGGCAGCGGGCTCTGCTTTTTCTCAGAATCCTAAGATGATCATGTTGCGCGAAGGCAAATTGGCATATGTAATGGAATTGTCCATGTTTTCCTACAATAATAAAATGGATACACTCTGGCTTGTCCAAAGTTTGGAATCTACCAAATTGAAAGGACGGTATTATAGAGATCAATATGTAACCTCTTTCCCTGACTATGAAGCCCGGAAAAGAATATTTAGAACAGTCTTTTCTAAAAAGCGTGCGACAGAACTAGGTAAATATCGTATGGCTTTTACTTTTTATTTTGACGGTATTACAAAAAAGTGTGCTTATATGAAATGTATGTTATTGGATAATCATAAATTACGTTTAACGCTTGATGAACTGGACCGTTTGGAAAAAGCTTTCAAGGCTTTGAATTATGATTTTTCTATTGTTAGAGATAAATCTATAATTGATTGGTTTATAAATTATGCAATAGCGATGTCTTTTGACAAGTTGTATGACAGTAGCGAATAATGGATTATCCAATACGGCTTTGAAGTATTTTTAAAGTCGTATTGGAAATATCAGATTAAAACGGTTATAATGATGAATAATATAGAGTTGATATGAAAACAAATTTTTTATTAGTAATCGTATTTCTAATGGGTACGGTTTCCGTCTTTGCGCAAGACACGCTTCGTCAAGGTAATCTAACTTATGTGAAAGATTCACGCGGCTTTGTTCGAAGCCTTGAATCAACTAAATTGGTGATAGAAGATAACTATCTTGATGCCTATATTTCCAATATACCAGTGAGTAAAGCAGATGTGAAAAGAATATTTAGAACCATCTTTTCAAAAACTCGCGCGGAAGAATTGGGAAAATCAAAATATCGTGTAATGTGTTTTTTTCATTTTAATTGTATCAAACAACAATTGTGTTATGCCTCTTTTCATAATATAGAAAAAGGACCTTTCCTTTTAACACCAGAAGAAATGAAAAAGATAGAAGATATATATAAAACGTTTAAATACAACTTTGTAGCTAGAGACGATACTAAAGTGAAACGTCTAACAATAGAAAGCACTGGTCCTGTAGATTTTGCAAATCTTTATAGTCACAATTAGACGTACTGATTTGTAATAACTGTTTGTAGCGAGAGATGGAAGTTGCTGCGGTGGCTTCCATCTCTTCTCGGAATCTATCTTTTGCTTGTTATTAGGTATGTTAATAGGGAAACAAAAAGCCGTTAGATGAGTAACATTGTCTGAAAAAGAGTTATAAGTTTCTGGTAAGTAGGTTCATTTAGTCTTTGGTGTAAATAATGTTGAGCTAATATGAAAACAAAATTTTTATTGGTAATCGTATTTCTAATGGGGACGGTTTCCGTCTTTGCGCAAGACACACTTCGTCAAGGTAATTTAACTTATGTGGAAGATTCACGCGGTTTTGTTCGAAGCGTTGAATCAACTAAATTGGTGATAGAAGATAACTATCTTGATGCCTATATTTCGAATATGCCAGTAAGTAAAGCAGATGTAAAAAGAATATTTAGAACCATCTTTTCAAAAGCTCGTGCAGAAGAATTGGGGAAATCAAAATGCCAGATGCAGTGTATTTTCCTTTTCAATTGTATCAAGCAGCAATTATGTTATGCATCCTTTCGTAATTTAGAAAAGGGCCCTTTTCTTTTGACACCGGAGGAAATGAAAAAGATAGAAGATGTATATAAAACCTTTAAATACAATTACGTGGTTAGAGACGATACCAAAGTAAAGCGATTAACACATGCAAGTTGCTTTGTGGATTTTGCTGATCTTTATAATGACAATTAGGCGTGCTGATTTGTAATAACTATTTGCAGCGAGAGATGGAAGTTGCTGCGGTGGCTTCCATCTCTTCTCGGGGTCTATCTTTTGCTTGTTATTAGGTATGTTAATAGGGAAACAAAAAGCCGCTAGATGAGTAACATTCTCTGGAAAAGAGTTATAAGTTTCTGGTGAGTAGGTTCATTTAGTCTTTAGTGTAAATAATGTTGAGCTAATATGAAAACAAAATTTTTATTGGTAATCGTATTTCTAATGGGTACGCTTTCCGTCTTTGCACAAGACACGCTTCGTCAAGGTAATTTAACTTATGTGAGAGATTCACGTGGCTTTATTCAAAGCCTTGAATCGACTAAATTGGTGATAGAAGACAATTATATTGATGCCTATGTCGCAAATTTCCCTAGGAGTGACGCGGATGTGAAAAAAGTATTTAGAACCATCTTTTCAAAGGCTCGCGCAGAAGAATTGGGAAAATCAAAATATCAGATACACTGCATTTTCCTTTTCAATTGTATTAAACAACAGCTGTACTATGCTTCTTTTCATAATTTAGAAAAAGGTCCTTTTCTTTTGACGCTGGAAGAAATGAAAAAGATAGAAGATACATTTAAAATGTTTAAATATACCTGTGTAGCAAGGAACGATTTCAAGGTAAAGCGATTAACACATGAGAGTTGTTTCGTAAATTTTGCAGATCTTTATAATGACAATTAGGCGTGCTGATTTGCAATAAATATTTGTAACGAGAGATGGAAGTTGCTGTGGTGGCTTCCATCTCTTCTTGGGGTCTATCTTTTGCTTGTTATTAGGTATGTTAGTGCGACTTGAAATGATGATCGAGTATGTGTGAAAAATAACGCGATTTATGATGTTGTTATTGAATAATTTTTTATCTTTGTTTAATATCAAATAATAGAAAGAAATGAAACAGTTATCGGATAGAGTGATTCTGAAAATAGAATCTTACATAGGTTTTATCGGCATATTGGTTGTGAGCATGCCCAATAGATGTTTTCCGTTTAATCATTTTATTAGTTTCTCTATCTTGTGCCTTTTTTTGGCTCTCGTTTCATTGTATGCTTTGCTAAGGAAGCCTGTTATTGAGCAGACCGTTGATGTTGCCGAAGTTGCAGAGGAGGAGCGTCGAAAGCATCGTAAATATTTGAAATGGAATTTTATAGGGGCTCTTTTTATATCCATGTTTTCATTATATTCTTATCTCTTTCTGTGAGGATTGAACTCTTGTTGAAATATAAATATGTTTGATTTCTTTTGTTATTGGACAAGGCTTATATTATCTTTGTAGCGACAAAAATATTTATTACCACTTATATTATAACAAATGGCAACAAAAGAAAACAAGTACGTCAATGTGGCGTATAAGCTCTATACCACAGAAGATGGTGAGAAAGAAATGGTGGAAGAAGCAACAGCAGAACACCCTTTTCAGTTTATTACAGGGTTGAATACCACAATAGACGCTTTTGAAGAAGAAATATTGAAATTGAATAAAGGCGATAAGTTTGACTTTGTGATAACAAAAGACAATGCATATGGCGAATATGATGAACAACATGTGTTTGATCTTGAAAAGAAAATATTTGAGATAGATGGACATTTTGATGATAAGAGTATTGTAGAGGGCTCTATTGTTCCGTTGATGGACAATGAAGGGCACCGCATGAATGCAGCGGTTCTGTCCGTTGAAGAAAATACTGTCACCGTAGATTTGAATCATCCGCTCGCTGGAGCCGATTTGAATTTTGTAGGCGAGGTTACCGAAATGCGCGACGCTACAAATGAGGAGATTCAAGGCATAATCAATATGATGAGTGGCGAAGGTTGTGGCTGCGGTTGTGACAGTTGTGAAGGCGACTGCGAAGAAGGTTGCGGCGAACATTGCCACTAAAAATACAGTTTGTAGCAACAACTTCTTTGAGTTGATAAGGTGAGGCTGATTACTAGATAAACCTATAAATAGTATTATCATGTTTAATTCTTTTGGCAATATTTTCAGATTGACGAGCTTCGGCGAATCGCATGGCAAGGCGATAGGAGGAGTGATTGACGGTTTTCCGTCGGGTATTGTAATTGACGAAGATTTTGTTCAGGAAGAGTTGAATCGACGCCGCCCAGGTCAGTCGTTGCTTACGACCCCGCGTAGCGAAGATGATAAGGTAGAGTTCCTTTCTGGAATATTTGAAGGTAGATCAACTGGTTGTCCCATCGGTTTTGCTGTTTGGAATAAAAATCAGCATTCGGCTGACTATGACTCTCTAAAGACGGTGTTCCGCCCTTCGCATGCCGACTATACTTACAATGTCAAGTATGGCATTCGGGATTATCGCGGAGGGGGCCGGGCATCGGCTCGTGAAACCATTTCGAGAGTCGTTGCAGGTGCTCTTGCCAAACTTGCGCTCAGACAGCTTGGCATAAAAGTCACTGCTTATACTTCGCAAGTCGGTTCTGTTAAGCTGGGCTTGGATTATAGCCGATATGATTTTGACATGATAGAGAAAAATGACGTTCGTTGTCCGGATCCTGTTAAAGCGAAGGAAATGGAAGAACTTATTCTTCGTGTCAAGAAGTGTTGCGATACGATCGGAGGAGAAATAACCTGTGTCATTATAGGTTGTCCGATAGGGCTTGGCGAACCTGTCTTCGGTAAACTTCATGCGGCATTGGGCAATGCAATGTTGAGCATAAATGCTGTTAAAGGTTTTGAATACGGCATTGGAGTAGATGGAGTAGAGCAGAGAGGATCACAGCAGAATGATGCTTTTTTCAATGATAATGGTAAGGTCAAAACCCGTACTAACCATTCAGGTGGTATTCAGGGTGGCATCAGCAACGGCGAAGATATTTATTTTCGAGTGCTATTCAAACCTGTAGCTACTGTTCTGATGGAGCAAGAAACGGTGAATCTTGACGGCATAGATACGACACTCAAACCTCGTGGCAGGCATGATCCTTGTGTCTTGCCTCGTGCTGTTCCTATTGTAGAGGCAATGGCTGCAATGACCATACTCGATTATTATTTGATCGATAAGACTACCCAATTATGATTTGAATGGCAGGCGCCATGAACAGCCGTTTTTCCATTCGGAACAGCCATAGGCCGTTTTCCCTTTGATAACAATTCCCTTTCCGCATAGCGGACAGGCTTTTCCTAATATAGAGTCGTCGGACTGCACAGTTTCGGACGGCTCTTTTTGTTTGGCTGTTATCGGTGCTTCGACTTTCGCTTTTTCGCCGTCTTCCTTTGATTTGGCTGGAGCACGTTTGCGCGACTTCTTTTGGACAGCCAGTTTCTGAATCTCTTTGGCCGGCGTAGCTTCTGTGGTGATATGTCGGTTGCTGTTGTCGCTTAATACACTATTGACAATCTCCTTCAACATCTGTTTCAATTCGTCCAGAAACGTTTGTGTATTGTATGTCTTTTTCTCAATACTTCGCAATTTCTTTTCCCAAATACCCGTCAGCTCGGCAGATTTGAGCAAGTCTTCGTGAATTAAATTAATGAGTTCGACGCCGGTAGGATTGGCCATTAGGTTTTTGCGTTCTTTCCTTATATAGTGTCGCTTATAAAGCGTCTCGATGATAGCGGCACGAGTAGATGGGCGCCCGATACCGTTCTCTTTGAGTGCATCGCGCAGTTCTTCGTTTTCTACCAATTTGCCGGCCGTTTCCATCGCTCTCAACAATGTTGCTTCCGTATAGTATTTGGGCGGTTGTGTCCATTTCTCATTTAGGTCGGGTTGGTGAGGGCCATTTTCACCCTTTTCAAATAAAGGCAATGTGCGCTCTTCTTCATTTTCTTTATTATTGTTTTGTTCTATCACAACACGCCATCCGGGAGAAAGAATCTGTTTTCCGTTAACTTTAAATTCTATATTAGCTGCCTCGCCCATGACCGTTGTTGCCGAGAACTTGCAATCGGGGTAAAAAACAGCAATAAAGTGTCTGGCAACCAAATCGTAAACACGTTTTTCCATTTCGGTCATTCCTTGTCTACATTCGCCTGTTGGAATAATGGCATGGTGGTCCGTTACTTTCGATGTGTCGAATATTTTTTTGCGTTTTTGCAATTTCTTCCCCTTAAGAGGTTCAGTAAATTGCGCATAATCTTTCAATCCTTGTAATATACCTGGGCATTTAGGATATATGTCGTCACTTAGAAACGTCGTATCTACACGTGGATAGGTAGTGAGTTTCTTTTCGTAGAGAGACTGTATCATTTTGAGTGTCTCGTCAGCCGAATAACCGAATTTCTTATTGCATTCTACTTGGAGCGATGTCAAATCAAAAAGACGTGGAGGCAATTCGGAACCTTCTTTTGTAGCGACGTCGGTGACGGTGAAAGGAGATTCTTTGATCTGTTCGAGTATGGCAATACCGTCTTCTCTTTTGTTGAAACGACTTTTCAGTGCCGAGAATACGGTGTCGCGGTAGGTAGTCTTTAGTTCCCAATATTGCTCCGGAACGAAATTCTCTATTTCTTTTTGGCGGTTGACGATAAGTGCCAATGTCGGTGTTTGAACACGGCCGATAGAAAGAACGCCATTCTTTCCACCTCCACCATATTTGATGGTATAGAGCCTCGTGGCATTCATGCCCAATAGCCAATCGCCTATGGCTCTCGATAGTCCTGCTTCGTATAAAGATTGGTATTCTGATTGATCTTTCAATGCCTTAAATCCTTCTCGGATAGACTCTTCTGTTAGAGAAGAAATCCATAAACGCTTGACCGGACAGTGTGCGCCACTTTTCAACATCACCCAGCGCTGAATAAGTTCTCCCTCTTGGCCGGCATCACCACAGTTGATGATCTCGTCTGCCTGTTGAAATAGTTTTTCGATGACGTGAAATTGCTTTTCAATACCTTTATCCGATATCAATTTGATACCGAATCGCTGTGGTATCATAGGCAAACTGCCTAAACTCCACGACTTCCATAAAGGAGAATATTCGTGAGGTTCTTTCAGTGTACATAGATGCCCTAGGGTCCATGTCACCTGATATCCATTCCCTTCCAAATACCCATCTTTCCGCTCTCTGGCGCCAAGAATATCTGCGATGTCTCGAGCTACCGACGGTTTTTCTGCAATACAAACTATCATTTCAACTTATTATAGTAGGCAAAAGTACTGCAAACCGCGAGCAATAGCAAAAAAAGCTGTGCTTATTTTATTGAGTCTTACAGGAGCAATGTTCTTTTTTATTTATTCGTTGTTGAAGAGAAAGCTCTAAGAAGATCTTTCCAACTATCGCAAAAGGCTTGCATAGAAGGGAAAAGAATATTTGCACCAGCTTCCCATAAAACCTCGTCTTCGAGTTCGCCCGTATTTAGTGCGATGGTGAATATCCCTGCTGCGACACTTGACTGTATGCCGAGTGGGGCGTTTTCGACAACAATGGCTTCTTCCGGTTTCAACTCTCCTTTTCTCAGTCCCATAAGATAAGGTTCCGGATGAGGTTTTCCTATTTTTACATCAAAGGCTGTCACCATAAGTTCTTGTTTGAAGAGCCTCGGGTAGCTTTCTTCCACTCGTCCTAAAAGAGATTTTTGCCCCGAGCCTGTGACAATCATTGGTGTGAGCCCCGATTGCTTGACTTGGTGTACTAAATCCAAGCCCCCATCAAAAGGTTTGGCTAATGGGAAAGTGTTGAAAACGTCACATTTGTCTTGATATATCTTGTTGATCTCTTTATCTGAAAAATCTCTACCATACTGTCTTTGTGCTATAATGTTGATGGTCGATGTACCGGTTCGCCCCTCGTTCAGGTAAGCTTCTTTTTCTTCAAATTGCAGTCCGCTTTTATGAAGAGCCGAGCACCATGCTTTGGCATGATATGGCATTGAATTGAATAAGACGCCATCCATGTCGAATAAAACGGCTTTGGGTGAAAGATTTGAATAAGAATGGGAGGTTAGATACTTCTTGATGTGTGTTTCGAACATATGATTTGTTTTATACTAATAAAATGAACTCCACATCCACTCCCTAATATCTATTTTAGGATAGTGCGATGTGGGGTCTATCATTATTTTGTTCTGACCGAATAGAACGTTTACTTTTTCAGTCTTTCCTGAATGGCTTTTGATTCGTTTTCGTAACCGGGTTTATTGAGTAGCGCAAACATGTTCTTTTTGTATGCCTCAACGCCTGGTTGGTTGAATGGGTTTACTTCGAGAATATAGCCACTGATACCGCAACCTACCTCAAAGAAGTAAATGAGTTCTCCAATAGTCTCTTCTTCGAGTTTGGAAATAGATAAGCGGATATTTGGAACACCCCCGTCTACATGTGCCAATTGGGTACCGAGTTCGGCCATCTTATTTACTTCATCAACGTGTTTGCCTGCCAGGAAGTTCAGCCCATCCAGATTTTCACTATCAGAAGGAACTCTTAGTTCATTATCCGAATTTTCTACAGAGATAACGGTTTCGAATATACTACGTTCACCGTCTTGAATCCACTGACCCATAGAATGAAGATCTGAAGTCAGATCGACCGATGCAGGGAATATGCCTTTGTTGTCTTTACCTTCGGATTCACCGTAAAGCTGCTTCCACCATTCGCTGACGAAGTGCAGTTTGGGATTGAAGTTGGCAAGAATCTCAATTTTTTTGCCTCTTTTATATAATTCATTGCGGGTAGCTGCATAGATGGCGGCAATATTCTTTTCGAATGGTACATCGGCATCGCAAGCTTTCTCCATTGCCACTGCACCTGCTACTAGTTTTTCAATATCAAAACCGGCAACAGCAATTGGAAGTAGTCCTACGGGAGTGAGAACAGAAAAACGGCCTCCTACGTTATTGGGAATGATGTAAGATTTATAACCTTCCTTATCGGCGGTAGTACGTGCGGCACCTTTTTCGGCATCGGTAATGGCAACAATGACTTTGCGGGCCATCTCTTTGCCACGTTGATCTTCACATTGCTTTTT
Organism: uncultured Bacteroides sp.; assembly: GCA_963676865.2. Taxonomy (GTDB): domain Bacteria; phylum Bacteroidota; class Bacteroidia; order Bacteroidales; family Bacteroidaceae; genus JAAYUD01. The sequence goes on from CAXXSS010000001.1 coordinate 2,437,028, forward strand.
CAGCAGGCGGAAAGCGAGTGCTGTTTCTGTTGTTGTACCTGATTTGGATATGTTTATAACACCGAATTTTTTATTTTTGAGAAAAGAAGTCAATTCGCAGAGGTAATCTTCTCCTAGATTGTTACCGGCATAAAGAATAACCGGAGCTTTTCTCTGGTCTTGTAACCAACTGAAATAGTTAGACAGCGCTTCGATAACGGCACGGGCTCCTAAATAGCTTCCACCGATACCTGCAATGACAACTACTTCGCAATTCTCTTTGAGAACTTTTGCTGTAGCATTGATATCGTCAAGCTGTGCTTTGGTGATAGAAGAAGGCAAGTGTAGCCATCCTAAAAAATCATTTCCTTTTCCGGTACCGTTTTCCAGTGTCTTGCGGGCTGCCATGGCAACTTCTGCATAGCTGTTTACGTCTTCCTTTGAAATAAAACCGAATGTCTTTTCAATGTTTAAACTAACCATATCTCTTACTTTTTAAAGTGTATTTTTAGTTGAATCTGTTTGTTAACTTGATAATTTCGGTAGTGCTGTTCTTTTTCTCATACAAGATACTGTATACTGTATCCAATATAGGCATATCAATATGGAAATGCTCATTAATTTCTTTAATGCATTTTGTTCCGTAATAGCCTTCGGCTACCATTTCCATCTCTATTTGTGCACTCTTTACTGAATAACCTTTACCTATCATCGTGCCGAATACCCGATTGCGACTGAAGTTAGAATAGCTCGTTACAAGCAGGTCGCCCAGATAAACGGATGAGTCTATATTGCGTGGCATCGGATCAATCGCTTTTAGGAATCGATCCATTTCGCGGATAGCATTGGATATAAGAACGGCGTGAAAGTTGTCTCCGTATTTCTGTCCATAGCAGATGCCGGCAGCAATGGCATACACGTTTTTTAGAACAGCACCGTATTCTATACCCAGAATATCTTCACATACTGATGTACGAATATAATTGTTTGCCATTTTTTCTGCAAACAATTCTGCTTTCTTTTTGTTAGAACAAGCTATCGTTAGATATGACAATCGCTCCAAAGCTATTTCTTCTGCATGGCTAGGTCCGCTCACAACCAGAATATTTTGCGAAGGGATATGATATCTTTTCATGAAATACTCTGAAACGGAAAGGTTTTCATCTGGAACGATTCCTTTAATAGCGCTCAAAATAGTCTTGTCGCTGATATCCTTTGTCAATTTCTCCAGATGAGATTTGATATAAGGCGAAGGTGTTACCAATATTAGCGTATCCGATTCGTCTACAATTTTATTGATATCCGAACTAAAGCGAATGCGACTTGTATCGAACGCAACATCTGTTAGATAGGCTGGGTTATGACCTAGACGGATGAAGTCGGCAATACGATCGTCTCGGCGCATATACCAATTGATGGACTTCTCTTTCGATAAAAATATTTTTGCTATGGCGGTAGCCCAGCTTCCTCCTCCTAAAACAGCTATTTTACTTCTTCTTATTAACATAGCTTTTCTAACCATTCGCCAACCTCTGCTACAGTAGGGTTGGTAAGTTCTAGTTTGTATTTCTTATTGATGCCACAAATATCCATTTGAAGTTTTTGAGGATTGACGCCTTTCATGTCTTCAATGAGATTATAACCTGCTTTATAAAATACCGGTACCCAATCGGCACTGATACCTAGCGCCGTGAATTTATCAACACCATCTTTTCTAATCTCTTTTTCTGGGCGCATCTGCGGGAACAGCAGTACTTCTTGGATAGTGCTCTGGCCTGTCATGAGCATCACGAGTCGGTCTATACCTATGCCGATACCACTTGTAGGAGGCATACCGTATTGTAGAGCTCTTAAGAAGTCTTGATCAATAACCATCGCTTCGTCGTCACCCTTGTCGGCAAGGTGCATTTGCTCTTTGAACCGTTCTTCCTGATCAATAGGATCGTTGAGCTCAGAATAGGCATTTGCCAACTCTTTACCATTAACCATTAATTCAAAGCGCTCGGTTAATCCCGGTTTACTGCGATGTATTTTTGTTAATGGAGACATTTCTACCGGATAATCGGTAATAAATGTAGGCTGTATGAAAGTTCCTTCGCAAAATTCGCCGAAGATTTCGTCAATGAGTTTTCCTTTGCCCATTGTATCGTCGATCTCCATATTCAGCTTTTTGCAGACTTCACGAATTTGCTCTTCGTTCATTCCGTGAAGGTCGTAGCCGGTTTTTTCGTTGATCGCATCAAGAATAGGCAAACGGCGGTAGGGGGCTTTGAAACTGATTGTCTTACCATCTATAACACTTTCGCATGTCCCGTTGACAGCTATACAAATCGTTTCGAGCATTTCTTCCGTGAATGACATCATCCAATTGTAATCTTTATATTGAACATAGAGTTCCATACAAGTGAATTCAGGATTGTGGGTTCTATCCATCCCTTCATTACGAAAGTTCTTTCCGATTTCATAAACTCCTTCGAACCCACCTACGATGAGCCTTTTCAGATAAAGTTCTGTGGCAATACGTAGATAGAGATCTATATTGAGCGAATTGTGATGCGTGATGAATGGGCGGGCGCTGGCGCCACCTGGTATGGATTGCAGAATAGGAGTTTCTACCTCTGTATAACCTGCACCGTTAAGGATATTGCGTAGCGTTTCGAGTATCTTGCTGCGTTTCAGGAAAGTGTCTTTTACGTCTTCATTTACGATCAAATCCACATAACGTTGACGATAACGTAGTTCCGGATCGTCGAATGAGTCGTAAACATTTCCATCTTTCATCTTGACGATAGGTAGCGGACGCAAACTCTTTGAAAGAACAGTCAGCTTTTGGGCATGAATGGTTATCTCGCCCATTTGAGTTCTAAAAACAAAGCCTTCAATGCCTACGATGTCGCCTATATCCAACAAACGTTTGAATACGACATTGTACATGTCTTTGTTTTCTTCAGTCGAAATATCATCTCGAGTAATATATACCTGAATACGACCTTTGGAGTCTTTTAATTCTATAAACGACGCTTTTCCCATAATACGGCGGCTCATTATTCGTCCGGCGATAGATACTTGGCGTTTAGGTTCATCTTCAGCTGTATCTTTATATTCGGCAATAATGTCTGTCGAAAAAGCATTTGTTACATATTCTTCTGCAGGATATGGGTTGATTCCCATCTGGCGGAGCTCATCCAAACTGTTGCGGCGGATAATCTCTTGCTCACTAAGTTCTAATACATTCATTTAAACAGTTTTATATACTTATTGAAGCGCAAAAGTAATAATAATTTTAGGATAAATCGAATAAAATGATAACTAATTAGTTTAATTACGGTGATTGGGCTCGTTGGGTTAATAAAATATTGCTTGTTGCTTGTCATTTCATTTTTCAATAGTAACTTTGTCAGCAATTGATATGATTAATGCAAATTGTATATATAATTAATGTAGAGATGGATCCTTTTTCAATAATCGATAAATATTATCCGGATGATAATAGGTTGAGACAAATATTAGTCATTCATAGTAGTGAAGTGAGGGATAAAGCGCTGTGGATAGTCGATCATCATCCCGAACTGAAAGCCGATAGAGCGTTTGTAGACGAAGCCGCAATGCTTCATGATATAGGTATCTTCCTGACGGATGCTCCTTCTATTTGTTGTTTTGGTGTAGAACCATATATTCGGCATGGGTATCTGGGGGCGGAGTTAATGCGTAAAGAGGGATTTGCTCAGCATGCGTTTGTTTGCGAAAGGCATACAGGAGCAGGGTTATCTCTTGAAGATATAGAACGTCAGCAATTGCCTGTGCCACACATACCGATGTTGCCCATAAGTGTGGAAGAACAAATAATTTGTTTTGCCGATAAGTTTTTCTCAAAGACTAAATTGGGACAGGAAAAGACTGTCGAGAAGGTACGGAAGAGCCTATCTAAGTATGGAGAGGCTGGCTTAGAAAGGTTCGACAATTGGTGTAAAAGCTTCCTTTAGAAAACTAAAAGATTAATAAAGTACGTCTAAAAAGCCATTATTTGCTGAAGTTTGAGTAATTTTGTCAGTTATTTTAGTAAACGCATATTGAATGTCGTCATTTAATTGGAATAAGATATTAGCAGCACTAATAGCGGCAGCCATTTTGTTGCCTGCGTTGGCTGAATCGCAGCGCCCTAAACGGAAGACAGCTTCGCCCACGACTATGAAGGCTGATGCTGTGAAGGTCGATACGTTGAAGACTGACTCTTTGGCTCAGGACACTGCGGGCAAGAAAAATAAAACGCCGCTTAATGCTCCTGTGCAATATTCGGCAGATGATTCTATTGTCTTTACTCACGATGGATATGCCCATCTCTATGGTAAGGGTAAAGTCAGTTATCAAAAGAACGAACTCGACGCGCAAGTTATCACTATGAATATGGATAGCAGTACTGCTTTTGCTCGAGGAGAAGTAGATTCTGTAGGTAAAATCATTGGTAAACCTGTGTTTAAGGATGGAGATACTTCATATGATTCGAAAACAATTCGATATAATTTTAAAAGTAAGAAGGGTATCATCAGCGATGTTGTTACTCAACAGGGCGAAGGTTATGTAGTAGGCAATAATGCCAAGAAAGGAGCTAATGATGAGCTCTTTATGAATGGCGGTAAATATACGACGTGTACCGATCACGAACATCCTGACTTTTATTTTCAGATGACTCGTGCAAAAGTCCGCCCCAAAAAGAATGTCATTACGGGTCCTGCCTATCTCGTTGTTCAAGACGTGCCGTTACCTATTGCGGTACCGTTCTTTTTCTTTCCTTTTACCAGTAAGTATTCTTCGGGTATTCTTATGCCAACCTATATGGACGACTCAAGTCGTGGATTCGGTTTGACGAATGGGGGTTACTACTTTGCCATTAATGATTATATGGATCTAAAGTTGACGGCTGATATTTATACAAAGGGTTCGTGGGCTTTAAATGGTTTGACTAATTACAATAAGAGGTATCGCTATTCGGGATCTTTGCAGGCTGCCTATCAGGTGACTAAAACCGGCGATAAAGGATTGGCAGACTATGCCGTAGCAAAAGACTTTAAAATAATATGGAATCATCGACAAGATGCAAAGGCTGATCCAAATAGTACTTTTTCGGCGAGTGTCAACTTTGCTACCAGTAGTTACGAGCGGACGAATGTGAACAACTTGTATAATTCACAGCTGATGACGCAAAATACCAAAACGTCAAGTGTTAGTTATTCGCGAAGTTTCCCCGATCAGAACCTGACGTTGTCGAGTACTTTTAATATTGCTCAGACGCTTGCCGACTCTTCTATCGCTATCACAATGCCCGATTTGAACATTGCAATGAGTCATATTTATCCTTTCAAGAGGAAGAAGGCGATAGGAAATGAAAAGTGGTATGAGAAAATATCATTGGGCTATACGGGACGTCTCACAAATAGTATTAAGACGAAAGACAATAAAATATTCAGTAGCAGCCTGACTCGCGATTGGATAAATGGAATGCAGCACAATGTCCCTATCAGTGCTACTTTTACTTTATTTAAGTATTTCAATATCACTCCGTCGGTAAATTATACCGAGCGTTGGTATACACGGAAGATAATGAAAGAATATAATCCTACGAAAGAAAGTTTGGTGATTAATCCCGGTGATACCATTTACGGTTTTCATCGAGTCTATAATTATAGTGCCAGTTTGGGTGTGAGTACAAAGCTTTATGGTATGTACAAACCACTGTTTATGCAGAGTAAAGAAATACAGATCCGACACGTTTTCACACCTACCGTCAGTATTAGCGGTGCTCCCGATTTTGGAGCGTCTCACTATGGATATTGGAAAAAGTATACCGACAAATCTGGCAATGAACAATATTATTCTCCCTATGCGGAGCAGCCTTTTGGTGTACCGAGTCGTGGTAAACAAGGGCTTGTCAGTTTTGATGTGTCTAACAATATCGAAGCGAAATACAAGACAAAAAATGATTCTGTCAAGAAAATTAGTATTATCGATGAATTAGGTGCTAGCATCTCTTACAATATGGCTGCGGATTCTAGGCCATGGAGCGATTTGAGTATGAGGTTGAGGTTGAAATGGTTTAAAAATTATGCGTTCAATGTGAATGCTTCGTTTGCTACTTATGCTTACCAGTTCGATTCGAAGGGCAATGTATATGTCGGTAATCGTACAGAATGGTCTTATGGACGGTTTGGACGTTTCCAAGGTTATGGCTCATCCTTTAGCTACACGATTAATAATGATACTTTCAAGAAGAAAGAAAAGGATAAAGATAAGAAAAACAAAGAGAATCCCGACGATGAGAACTCTGATAGTGACCCTTCCAATAAAAATCAGGATCCGAGCATGAGGCAAAAGAAAAATGAGCCTACAAAAGAAAAGGCAAAACTGGATGCTGATGGTTATGAGGCCTTTAATATGCCTTGGTCTATCTCATTGAATTATTCATATAATATTAGCGAAAATACCTCTGCTACGATTAATAAGCATACGATGCGCTATCCGTACAAATTCACTCATAATGTGAATATGACGGGAAATTTGAAACTTTCTAATAAGTGGGCATTCAATTTCTCGGGGGGGTATGATTTTCAAACAAAGCAGATAACGCAGACAGCGTTAAGTATCACTCGTGATTTGCATTGCTTTACTATGACCTGTAATCTCTCTCCATTTGGTACTTATAAATACTATAGCTTTACTATTAGAGCATCGGCAAGTATTCTGCAAGACTTAAAATGGGATCAGCGTAGCCAAACGCAGAGTAATATACAATGGTATTGATTTTGCTTTATGATAATGATGCAATAATGGATTTGATATAAGCAAAAGAATAGCTACTTGGTAGCCGAAATATTCCAGAAAATTAATTCATAAAAAAGCCGAATAAGTCCAGTACGGCATTGGCGCAAACATACCTGCTTCTATAGAGGTAATTACTCCTTTATTCACTGCTCGTGCATGGAAATGCTTCGGCCATTCCTCTCTGGCAGAAGATGTTTTGTACACATCTTATTGAATTAGGGTTATCGTATTTAAGATATTTCTGTCGGCTCATTCATGTTTTGTCGTTCCACATATGTGATTCGATCAACTCACATATACAGGGCTGACGCATTAAGAATTCAGTTTGTTTATTTCCCATTATATATTATTAACTTAATGTATTGATATATAGTTTATTATATGTGCATATATGTCCTTATTATTTACTATATTTGTATAACTTTTTACATTAAACAAATAAACGATATGGACTTAGTAACGATATTAAGAGAAGTAGAAGACCCCAGAAGGGATCATTTAAAGGAGCACAGTTTGGGGTGTATTTTTTATATTACAATGGCCGCGGTAGTTTGCGGTGCTGAAAGCTGGTATGAAGTAGCGGAATTCGGCAAAATGAAAGAGCCCTTTCTCCGTTCCCGTATAAAGGGCTTTAAAGGTGTTCCTTCCCATGATACCTTTAACCGAGTTTTCTCCATTCTTGATCCAAAGGAACTTGAACGTGGTTTCAGGATGTGGATTCATGAGATATGTGGAAAATATAGTGGTATAGTTGCAATAGACGGGAAGGAAATATGTGGTGCAAGAGTGGAAAAGAAAGACGGCAGTTTTGAGCCTTTACGTATGGTCAGTGCATGGGCTGCATCCAATGGCGTTACACTTGGGCAGGAGAAGGTGGGCAAGAAGAGCAATGAAATAACAGCCATTCCGAAACTGATAAAGGCTTTAGATTTGTCGGGATGTGTAGTGACCATAGACGCCATGGGTTGTCAGCATGAAATAGTTGAAACGATCATAAAAAACAAGGCGGACTTTGTCATCTGTGTGAAAGACAACCAGAAGAAATTGCATAATGAGATAAAAAGCTACTTCACAGGTATCGACTTTAATGGGAATAAGATCAATGGACACGGGCATATACCACCAACCAGGTACCAGGCTTCATACACAGAGGAATGCGGTCATGGACGGAAGGAAAGGAGATATTGCCAAGTATATAACAATGGGATGACAGGTGAAATTTTAGGGTGGGAAGGTGTCCGCTCCGTCGTTTGTCAGACAAAGATTACGACTCAGCTGAAAAGCAAGAAAACGGTAGAGGAAAAACATTATTATATAACATCCCTACCTTTGGATTCGGACAGAATCATGCAGGCTATAAGGACGCATTGGAGCATAGAGAACAATCTGCATTGGCAGTTGGACGTAACCTTTAACGAAGACGATACCAGAAAAAGAAAGAATGCGGCGCAGAATTTCTCCCTCATCAGCAAGATCGCACTCGCCCAAATAAAAAACAGCCAAAGAAAGGGGAGCTTCAAAATGAAAAGAAAACTTGCAGGATGGGATGAAAATTACATGATAGAACTATTGGATTCTAGTTGGATGCAAAATCTAAATTCTTAATGCGTCAGCCCTGCTCACATATATGGAACGATCGACTCACATATGTGAGTTGATCGAATCACATATGTGGAACGACACTTTTCTCGGTATAATGATGTGAAATCTGTCAGATATGAACCGACAATCATCAGTATGTTCTACAAAACTCAGTAGGCTGTATACTTACCATCTGATTAAAATGCAATAAAATTAAGATATTGTCTGCCTTGTTTTGATTAATTGTTTATTTTTGCTGATATTTCTAATGAATATGAGTACAATTATAAAACCGAAAGATTATAAGTCTTTGCTTAATCTTCAGCAAACGGAACAAGGTATAAAGCTTATCAAAGAGTTCTTTCAAGAAAATCTGTCTGCCGAGTTGCGCTTGCGTAGAGTGACTGCTCCGCTATTTGTGTTGAAAGGCACAGGTATTAATGACGACTTGAATGGGGTAGAGCGGGCTGTTTCTTTTCCGATAAAAGATATGGGTGACGCGAAGGCCGAAGTGGTGCACTCGCTTGCTAAATGGAAACGTTTGGCTTTGGCAAAATACCACATAGAACCTGGCTACGGACTATATACCGATATGAATGCTATTCGTGCCGACGAAGAACTTGATAATTTGCATTCGCTTTATGTCGATCAATGGGATTGGGAACGATCTATTCGTGCCGACGAACGCAATATCGATTTTCTGAAGGAGATTGTAAATCGTATATACGCGGCAATGGTCAGAACGGAGTATCTGGTATACGAAAGTTATCCTGAGATAAAACCTTGTTTGCCGCAAAAGATTCATTTTATTCATGCGGAAGAATTGCGTTGCTTATATCCGAATAGGACTCCAAAAGAACGCGAAGACGCTATCTGTGAGAAATATGGAGCCGTTTTTGTCATTGGTATCGGTTGCAAATTAAGTGATGGAGAAAAACATGATGGACGTGCTCCGGACTATGATGATTATACAACAAAGGGATTGAATGATTTACCGGGATTGAATGGTGATTTGCTGCTATGGAATGAAGTGTTGCAACGGGCGTTTGAAATTTCTTCAATGGGAATCCGCGTCAATCAAGAAACATTGCTTAGTCAGCTGAAAGAAGAGGGTGAAGAAGAAAGATTAAACTATTATTTTCATCAGAAACTGATGGCAGGGGAACTTCCATTGTCTATCGGTGGCGGTATTGGTCAATCTCGTCTTTGCATGTTCTATCTGCGAAAAGCACATATAGGAGAGATTCAGGCGAGTATATGGTCTGAAGATATGCGCAAAGAGTGTTTGGCTTGTAATATAGAGTTAATATAATAATTATGGACGTAAAAATTGAATCTAGTTGGAGGGAACATCTGAAAGGGGAGTTTGATAAAGATTATTTTATCCGCCTTACAGATTTTGTGCGTGATGAGTATCATAACGGTATTGTGTATCCGCCGGGGCCGTTTATTTTCAATGCTTTTGATCTTTGTTCATTCGATAAAGTTAAAGTTGTTATTATAGGTCAGGATCCTTATCATGGACCGGGTCAGGCCCATGGCCTTTGTTTCTCTGTAAATGATGGCGTACCTTTTCCTCCTTCCTTGCAGAATATCTTTAAAGAAATAAAATCTGATATCGGTACAGAAGTACCACCGTCGGGAAATCTTACTCGATGGGCACAACAAGGTGTGTTGCTTCTGAATTCTACTCTTACGGTTCGTGCGCATCAAGCAGCTTCTCATGCAAAGCACGGTTGGGAAACATTTACGGATGCTGTGATCCGTTCTCTAGCCGAAGAACGCGAGCATTTGGTCTTTCTGCTTTGGGGAGCTTATGCCCAACGGAAAGGGGAATTCATTGATCGTAGCAAACATTTAGTATTAAGTTCTGCTCATCCTTCTCCGTTATCTGCATATAATGGATTCTTTGGAAACAAACATTTCAGTACTACCAACAATTATCTGATTCAGCATGGCGAAACACCTATCGTTTGGTAGAGTAGGGAGAGCAAAATATATTTTGGCTTCTTTTTCTTTTATTCCTCTGCTTTGATTACCTTTGCATGAATTTGAAAAATATAAAATAACAAAGATATGATGCACAATTGGTTTGAATGCAAAATTCGTTATGAGAAGGTAATGGAAGATGGTAAAAATAAGAAAGTTACTGAACCATACTTGGTAGATGCTCTTAGTTTTACAGAAGCTGAAGCTCGCATTATTGAAGAAATGAAACCGTTTATTACCGGTGAATTTACAGTGTCGGATATTAAACGCGCCAACTATACGGAACTTTTCACTAGTGACGATGATACCGCTGATAAATGGTTTAGAGTGAAGCTCTATTTCATTACACTGGACGAGAAGAGCGGCATGGAGAAAAAATCAGCATCTAATGTGTTGGTCCAAGCTGCTGATTTACGTGATGCAGTAAAGAAACTGGATGAGGGAATGAAAGGCTCAATGGCTGATTATGAAATAGCAAATGTTGCGGAAACGGCTATTATGGACGTTTATCCTTTTGCCGGCAAGAAGGAGGATTGAATGATGATTTCGGATATTGCGGCTCAGATAAAGCAAGTTACGCAAGAACTGCCTTCAGGTTCTCGTTTGGTCGCTGTTTCGAAATATCATCCCGATGAGTCTATTATGGAGGCTTACAATGCGGGGCAGCGTCTGTTCGGTGAGAATCATGTACAAGAGATGACGGGTAAGTATGAACGCTTACCCAAAGATATTGAATGGCATTTTCTCGGTCACTTGCAGACGAATAAAATAAAGTACATCGTTCCCTTTGTCTCGTTGATCCATGCTATCGATTCATATAAACTGCTTACCGAGATTGATAAACATGCGGCTACGGCTGGGCGCACAATAAATTGCCTGTTGCAACTTCATATTGCTCGAGAAGAAACAAAGTTCGGCTTTTCTTTTGATGAATGCAGAGAAATGCTTCGCGTCGGCGATTGGCGTTCGTTGCATCATATCCATTTATCAGGTGTGATGGGGATGGCGACAAACACAGATGATAATGCTCAGGTAGCTTCTGAGTTCCGTTCATTGAAAAACTTTTTTGATGAATTGAAAGCTGATTATTTTGATGCCGATCCTTATTTTAAAGAAATATCAATGGGAATGACTCATGATTATCATGTGGCTCTCAATTGTGGCAGTACTTTGGTGCGTATAGGTACGAAAATCTTTGGTGAAAGGGATTATAGCTAGAAAATATAAAAAAGATAAGTACTATTTCTTTGATAGAAGTAAATAGTAAAGAGATAGATATTGATATGAATTATAGCGAAACTTTAAATTATCTCTATACTTGTGTCCCAATGTTTCAAAAAGTGGGGAGCTCGGCTTATAAGGAAGGCTTGGAGAATACCCATATCCTTGATGAACATTTTGGGCATCCTCATAAATGTTTTCCTACTATTCATGTAGCGGGGACTAATGGAAAGGGTTCTTGTTCGCATACTCTTGCCGCTATTCTACAATCGGCTGGTTATAAGGTTGGGCTTTATACCTCACCTCATTTGCGTGATTTTCGTGAAAGAATCCGTATTAATGGTATGCCCATATCAGAAGAATATATCGTGAATTTTGTCGCTGCGGAGAAAAACTTCTTTGAACCGCTCCAACCATCTTTTTTTGAATTGACCACTGCTTTGGCGTTTAAATATTTTGCCGAACAGAAGGTTGACGTGGCTGTGATTGAAGTTGGTCTTGGTGGAAGATTGGATTGTACCAATATTATTGTTCCGGATGTTTCCATCATAACTAATATTAGTTATGACCATACTCAATTCCTTGGCGATACGTTGGCTGCGATTGCTTTCGAGAAGGCTGGCATCATTAAGACAGGGGTACCTGTAGTGATAGGAGAAACGGTGCCGGAAACGAAACCCGTATTTGTTGCCCGTGCCCAAGAATCGGGAGCGCCTATATACTTTGCGGAAGAGAAAAAGCAGTTGACAGATGCCCGAATGAAAGCGGATGGACTGTATTATGATACCTTAAAATATGGCTTGTTGTATGGCGAACTTGGTGGATTGTATCAAGTGAAGAACACTAATACCGTATTGACAGCTATCGATGTGTTGAAAGAAAAAGGTTATTCCATCACTGATGAAGCTTTGCGTAGCGGATTTGCCCATGTCTGTGAATTGACTGGACTTGAAGGTCGTTGGCAATGTTTGCAGAGTTCCCCGACAATGATTTGCGATACCGGGCATAATGTTGGTGGTATCACGTATATTGTTCAGCAACTAAAGTTGCAACAATATCGTACGCTTCGTATTGTTTTCGGTATGGTCAATGATAAGGATATCCATACTGTGCTCAAAATGTTGCCTCGTGATGCCGTCTATTATTTTACTCAAGCCAATGTGAGCCGTGCTATCCCTGTAGACGAATTGAAGAGTGAAGCCGAATTGGCAGGACTGAAAGGTACTTCTTATATTGATGTATCATCGGCAGTGGAGGCAGCACAAAAAGAAAGCCTCCCCGAAGATTTTATCTACGTAGGAGGCAGTAGCTATATAGTTTCTGATTTGTTAACGAGCCGCGAAGCACTCGATCTCCACTAATGCATTTTTAGGTAATTCTTTTACTGCGTATGCCGAACGGGCAGGATAGCTGCCATTGAAATAGTTGGCATAAACGGTGTTCATGTCGCCAAAGAGTGACATATCGGCGAGATAAACGGTGGTCTTAACGATATTGTCCATTGTAAGGCCGGCTGCTTCGAGTACATGTTTTACATTTTCGAGTGATTGAGTTGCTTGTGCGGTTATGCCTTCGGCCATTTCACCTGTAGCAGCATCAATAGGAAGTTGTCCCGAAACAAATACGAAACCGTTTGCTTCAATAGCTTGGCTATAGGGGCCAATTGCTCCCGGAGCTTTCTCACTGCAAATTACTTTTTTCATTTTGTTGATTTTGTTAGTTATTTATAGATATTACGAGTTCTATAAGTATTGTTTATTATGATTACTTGCAATATTTGTCAATCATCGCTTGAGCGTTTTCATCACCAAGTTCTTTGGCTTTCGCAAAGTTGGCACATGCTTCTTCTTTTTTCTTTTGCTCTATCTGGCATAGTCCAAGAATACGATAAACTTCTGCATATTTCGGATCTATTTTAATGGCTTCTTGAAGTTGTTTGACAGCTGTATCCACTCTTCCTACCCGTAGGTTCATGGCTCCTTGCTCAACTCTATATAGCATCTCCTTTGGATTGTGATCAATTGCAGCCTGAATATCATCCAGCGCTTGTTGATATTGCTTTGCTTTGTTGGCGGCTTGCTCGCGGTAGTAATAGAATAGATCGGTCACATTACCGTTTACTGCATCATAATAGGTGTTGTAGTCTAAAAGAGCTTGGCGGAACATGCCTGCATCCATATATATTTGTCCCCGAGCGAATACGTATGCCGCAGCATCACGTGTGATGGGCTTAGGGCATAGATTGATGCAACTGTCCATCATTGCAACTATTTCTTTCTGATCGGATTTCAGCATTTGCATCGTTAGAACTGTGCTATAGTACGAAGCTGCAGAAGCAATGTTGCTCTTGTTTACTTTTTGAAAAGAAACCAAGGCGTCATTGTAGTTCTTCTGTGCAAAAAGAAGATCACCCTCTGTTTGTATGTAAACCGGTAGTGGGTTTGTAGATATCGCTTCACGTATATAGCTTATCGCTTTATCGAGAGTCCACTCTTTGTAGGGAGTCTGATGTGTGGTTTGCAAGTACTGAAAGATTAATTTAGCAGCGTTGTATAAAGCATCATCACGGTGTTGGGTTACTTTAAGGGCCGAAGCTAAGTCTTTATCGGCAGCGGCTATCAGCGAACCGTCTTTATCGGCTCTAACTTCGTTCTCTGCACGTTTAAGATACCCATCTGCACTATTTGGGAATTTAGTAATGAAATCGTTGAGCAATTCCGTATAATCTTCATCAGACATGATAGACGAAGACATGTATAGAGTAACCAAGGCTTTACTTTCTTCGTCGGGAAGATCCTTTTTGATGCCTATTGCTTTTAAGTTTGTGTCGCTTGAACCAAGTAAACTAATCGACAGAGATGAGCCGAAAGCAACATCCAATCCGTAGCTGATTGTCTTGTCGCTTGTAGACTTTTGCGCAAGAGCAATCACTTCTCCTTCGTTATTAGTTATGGGACAACTGACCATTTTGTCATCCAAATTGTAAGATAAGGTATAATAGTTGTACTTGGATTCAATCTTTGTTATTGCGTTTACTTTGCCCGATGTTGCTGAACGGCTCTTTTGGGTAGAATAGGGGATAAGGTAAACATCATTCCCTACGTTGCCTGCTGTGTTGGCTAATGATAACGCATTGACAGATTTAGCAATGCCTACACGGAATTTGATAACGTCGTACAAGTCATTGGCACCCATTATTAAGGTTACGGGGAATTGTTTTCCATCACTCATAACGACGACGGCTCGTTTGGCACCTTTAAAAGTGGTGTAATCAGAAAGAGCTATACCATCAGAACTGATAAAAAAGCCATTTCCGTTATTTAATATTTTATCCTGATTATCGTAAGTGATAATAGAAAAAACCGCTTTTCCTGCTTTTTCGAGCCATTTAGGATTGTTTTCTGAACTAATTGTCTGTATGGTGAATATGCTCAGAAAAAAGATAAAAAATAGTTTTGTTTTCATTATTCTTGTAGTCATTATTCGTTACGTTGTTTGATTGCCTCATAAATCATAATACCTGACGCAACAGAAACGTTGAGCGATTCTATTTTACCAAGCATGGGTATCTTGACCAATTCATCGCATTCTGCTTGTCGTTCTATCGCTACTCCGGTATCTTCGGCTCCCATAATAATACATGTGGGGGCTGTATAATCGGCTTTTGAGTAGAGACGATCTCCTTTTTCGGTTGCTGCAACGATATGGTAACCACATTGCTTCAGATATTTTACTGTCTCAGTAAGGTTTGTCTCTTTGCAGACGGGCAGAGAGAGAAGTGCTCCGGCAGAGGTTTTCACAGCATCGGCATTGACAGTGACACTTCCTTTTGCAGGAATGATAATAGCGTCGACCCCTGCACATTCGCAGGTACGGGCAATAGCCCCGAAGTTGCGGACGTCTGTGATACCGTCAAGCATCACAACAAGAGGATTCTTGCCTTCTTCGAAAAGTGTCGGGACGATGGAATCTATATGTTGATATGTGACTGCGGATATGAACGCGACTACTCCTTGATGATTCTTTTGGGTTATACGATTGATTCGTTCTATCGGTACTCGCTGCACAACAATGAACCGACCTTTCAAGGCTTCGAATAATTCCTTTGAGAGTTCACTTTGTAAATCACGTTTTACCAATATCTTATCTATTTCTTTGCCCGCTTCAATCGCCTCTATTACGGCTCGGACACCGAAAATCATTTCATTTTTATCTATCATTTTATTCTTTGTTTATTTGTTCTTTTCCCCACTTTTCAATAGCGTTCTTGCATTGTTCATTGCCGCATCGGTTAACGTTGCTCCACTTAGCATGTGGGCTATTTCTTCTACACGTTGTTGGTCGGTAAGGCGTATGATATGACTGTTTGTTGCATCATCATTATCTTCTTTGTATACTCTATAGTGCACAGATCCTCTCGATGCAATTTGAGGTAAGTGCGTAATGCTGATGACTTGTCTTTCTCCTCGCGACATTTCTTGCATAATAGTTGCCATCTTGTCGGCTATTTCGCCCGAAACACCTGTATCTATTTCATCAAAGATAATTGTCGGTAGTTTTACAGCTCCTGCTATCATTGCTTTGACTGAAAGCATGACACGGGCTATTTCACCCCCAGACGCTACCGATGAAATATTGTTCAGTGCTCCGTTTTTATTGGCGGAGAAAAGATATGCAACGGTGTCTTCGCCTTGTATCCCTGGAATATTTTTTTTGCCTAATTCCACTTTAAAGCGTACGTTGGGCATCCCAAGCGGCATTAGTCTTTCTTCCATTTGCCGCTCTACTTCTCTTGCTGCTTTATTTCTACTTAGAGTGAGCTCTTCTGCTTTAACTTTAAGCTCTCCAAACAGTTTTGATACTCGTTTTGTTAGTTCTTCAATCTGTTCGTCTGATGAAGAAATACCATTAATCTGCTCACTATATTTGTGTGCCAGTAGTTGTAGCTCGGCAACGGTTTGTAACTGATGTTTTTGTTGTAAACTGTGGATTAAGTTCAATCGTTCAGTTACTTCATCAAGTCGTTCGGAGTTTACCTCTATGCTTTCTTCCTCCCTATTGATTTCTTCGGCTATATCTTTTAGTTCGATATATGAGCTTTGAAGCCTTTCATACAAACTTTCGGCAGAAGGAAGATAAGAGATTATGCTTTCCAACTCGGACTTACTTTCTTTTAGTGCATCGAGTATGCCACTTTCTTCGGAATTAAATTTGTTGTCTATCTCATAAAAGGCTGTTTTGATTTCTTCAGCATGAGTCAGTATATCGAACTCTTGTTGCAGATTTTCTTCTTCTCCGTCCACCAGATTCGCCTTTTCCAATTCCTCTAATTGAAAGCGGATGTAGTCTTCGTCAATTCTATTTTTTTCGACAGATTCTTTTAAATCTTTGAGTTCTTTCTCAGCCTTTTTCCATTCGTTATAGAGCATTTGATATACATCCAATTGATTTTGATTGTATGCCAAGATGTCAAGTACGTTGAGCTGGAACCCTTCGGAATTGAGTAATAAATTTTGGTGTTGGGAATGAATGTCTATCAGTTGTTCACCAAGAGCTTTAAGTTGTGCCAGTTGTACAGGCGTATCGTTGATAAAAGCTCTTGTTTTGCCGCTTGCCGAAATTTCACGGCGTATGATGCAGTCTTCTTCATAGTCCAATTCGTTTTCTTCAAAGAAGGATTGCAGGTCGTAATTCGAGAGATCAAAATGAGCTTCTACGGTACAACGCTTTTCACCCTGTCTGATTGATTTAGTGTCAGCACGTTGTCCCATAAGTAAGGCTATGGCACCGAGCATGATGGATTTTCCAGCACCTGTTTCACCAGTTATGACAGAAAAGCCGCTTTCAAATCGGATATCAAGCTTTTCTATTAAAGCATAATTTTGGATAACCAGTGAACGGAGCATAGGCTAAGGTTTATTAATTTCAAGAACAAGGCGATCAATAATATCAGTCGCCACTTCTGATTTTGATTTTAGTGGGTAACTGGTGTTGCCCTCTTTGTCTATTATTGTTATCTTATTAGTGTCGCACCGAAATCCTGCCCCTTTGTCTTGCAATGAATTGAGAACGATGAAATCGAAATCTTTCTTTCTCAATTTCTCTTTCGCATGTGTCATTTCATTATCTGTTTCGAGGGCAAAGCCTACTAGAATACGATGTTGTGCTCCTCTGTTCTTCTCTTGTCCGAGAGCAGCGGCTATATCTGTTGTAGGTTTTAGTGTCAAAAGGAGGTTCTCTCCTTCTCTTTTAATCTTTTTATCGGCAACGTCAGCAGGAGAGAAATCGGCGACAGCGGCCGAAAGAATAGCAGCGTCGCATGATGGAAAAGTTTTTTCTGCTACAGAAAACATCTCGGACGCACTTTCTACATTTATACGTTGAATGTTGCCTCTTGTTGTATGCAGTGCCGTAGGTCCCGATATTAAAGTGACTTTAGCACCTCGGCGAGCACATTCTTCAGCAAGAGCATATCCCATTTTACCAGAAGAATAGTTGCCGATGAAGCGAACAGGATCTATCTGCTCATAAGTAGGGCCCGCTGTGATAAGTATATGTTTATCTACAAGATCTTTCTTTTCAAAGAAATCGTCGAGTATCCTTACAATGACTTCAGGCTCTTCCATGCGGCCTTTACCTACCAAATGGCTGGCCAACTCGCCCTTTTGCGGTTCAATGATATAATTACCTCGGCTGCGTAAAGTCTCTATATTGCATTGGGTAGAGGGGTGTGCATACATATCAAGGTCCATCGCCGGTGCAATAAAGACAGGAGCTTTTGTCGAAAGATAACTTGTTATGAGCATGTTGTCGGCAATACCATTTGCCATCTTTCCGATAGATGAGGCTGTAGCAGGTGCAATGAGCATCACGTCAGCCCAGAGACCAAGGTCCACATGGCTGTGCCATGTACCGTCACGCTGAGAAAAGAAATCACTGATAACTGGTTTGCTTGTCAATGCAGACAAGGTGATGGGAGTGATGAATTCTTTACCTGACGGAGTGATGACTACTTGTACCTCAGCTCCTTTTTTAATGAGCTCGCGGATGATTAAACAAGACTTATATGCAGCAATACTTCCTGTGATACCTAATACTATTTTCTTCCCCTTTAGCATATACCGTTTATTTTTCCCTCAGACGAATCTTTGTTAACATCGCCTTTGTGTTCAGGGTGAAATCGTTATTCATTATCCAACCGTAGTATCCGGGATCTCTATGTAAGACTTCTGCCACCAATTGACCTTTATATTTACCGAAATTGAAAACTTCACGTTCTTGATCATCATAAACCATACGCCCCGCATAATCGACATTCTTTGTAAAGCTGGAGTATTCGGAGAGATAGTTAATATCGTTTTTTAGATCAGGATAGAGATCCAATTGTGCTTGCAGCACTTCATAAGTAGCTCGCGTATCTCCTTCAGCGCTGTGGGCATCTTCCAGATTCTTGTGACAATAGAATTTGTAGGCAGCAGATAGTGTTCGTTGTTCCATTTTATGGAAAATAACTTGCACATCGATGAACTTATGTTTGCTTAAATCGACGTCTACATCTGCCCGCAAGAATTCTTCGGCAAGTAGTGGCACATCAAATCTGTTGGAATTGAATCCGGCGAAATCGCAACCTTCGATGTCTTTCCGAATTGTTTGAGCCAATTGTTTGAAAGTTGGGCAGTCTGCCACGTCTTCGTCATGGATACCATGAATAGCGGTCGACTCTTCCGGAATGTGCATTGTCTCTTCTACGCCATTTATTATTTCAATAGGTTTTACTCTATAGGTTTTTGCCTCTTCGTTACCGTTCGGATAGACTTTAAGATAACAAATTTCAACGATTTTATCTTTTATAATGCTAGTACCTGTTGTTTCCAAGTCAAAGAAAACGATCGGGTTTTTTAAATCTAATTTCATAATAATATTTGTATATGCCTTTTTACTTATTCGTTTAGCATCATTGGCATTAATAGCATCAATAAGTCTGAATTTTCTTCTTGTTCTTCAGGAAGGAAGACTCCTGCACGTGACGGATCGGCTAGTTCAATACTTATTGATTCGCTCGGCATATTATTAATGATGTCAATAAGAAAAGTCGATTTGAACCCGATACTTATAGGTTGATCTGAATATTGGCAATCCAAAGATTCTGCGGCAGAAAGCGAATAGTTTATATCTTGAGCCGAAACTTCTATTTTATTCTGTTCGATGTGCAATTTGATGAGGCAACTTGACATCAATGAGAAAATAGATACGCGGCGAAGGGCTCCCAAAAGAGATTGGCGGTCAACGATTACTTTACGTGGATTATCTGCTGGGATTACAGCTCCGTAGTTAGGATAGCGTCCTTCAATTTGGCGGCACGTCATTCGGGAGTTGCCTACGGTAATAATAACATTATGGCTGTCAAAGTCGAATTTTACTTCATCGTTGTTGCCTTTTGCCAAGATGTTTTTCAATAATCCACATGGTTTCTTTGGTAGTATGAACGATGTTATACTTTCCACATGAGTGTCTTTAATACCGTATCGAACCAGCTTATGTCCATCCGAAGCAACCATGATTATTTTTTGATCGGTAATATCGAAGAATATACCGTTCATTATCGGGTGTAGCTCATCTTCTTCGACAGCGAAAACAGAACGGCTCATTCCATCGGAGAGAGCTGCCGCATCTAATGAAAGGTGAGTGATATTACCTGCTAGAGCTGGAGATTGTGGATATTCATCTGCAGCTTGTCCGGTGAGATTGTATTTACCGTTTTGATAATGTACTATTACTTCATAATTGCCTAGATTGATATCAAATGTAATCGGTTGCTCTGGTATTTCTTTTAAAGCGTCAAGTAATGTCTTTGCTCCTACAGCAATAATACCGTCTTCTTCGGAAGTATCTACTTCGACAGAAGTCACGAGAGTTGTTTCACTGTCTGAAGCAGTGATAGTCAAAGTTCCTTCTTGCAATTTGAAGAGAAAGCAATCCAATATTGGTAGAGTGTTCTTTGAATTAATCACCCTGTTTATTGATGACAGGTGATTGAAGAGTTTCATGCTGGAAACGGAAAATTTCATATATTCTTAGTTTTAATTATTATTTTATTATTTGCTGCAACCTTATTCCTAGCTTTAGGAGTTGGTGTGTTCCTTCTGGAGAGAAAGTAGAACGTGCTTTTTTGCAGCATATATTTAATGTACAAAATTACAAAGAAAGATTGATACGAACAATGAAAAGAGAAAGAAAACAAGGAAACTTTTAATAAGGATTCAAAAAAAAATTGTATATTCGCACCAAATATAAAAAGAATATAATGGACTTTCAAGGAAAAATTATTGCTGTGTTGCCTTCGCGGGAAGGTGTTGCTAAAAGTACGAATACCCCGTGGAAAGTGCAATCTTATGTGATTGAGAACCATGATCAATACCCACGTAAAATGTGTTTTGATATATTTGGCGAAGATAAAATCAGTCAATTCAATATACAGATGGGCGAAGAATTGTCTGTCTCGTTTGATATCGATGCTCGTCAGTGGCAAGATCGTTGGTTTAATAGTATTCGTGCATGGAAGGTTGAACGTGTAACTCTCGGTGATTCTTCTGCTATGAATGATATCCCTGGATCTGCTCCGTCGGCTATTCCATCGTCTGTTCCATTTGCCGAGGATGGCAATAATGGTTCGACAGATGATCTGCCTTTTTGATAAATAGGCTATAGATATAATACAAAAGAATCCGCGAATGTTAGAGTTTCTCTTATACATTCGCGGATTCTTTGTGTTATTTTTCGCCTTAATTCGGAGTCTGAATATATAAATTCAAAGCAGCTTAATGCCGTTCTGTTGAGCTATCATCAAATAGTAGGGCCGAATCTCTTTGTGCAGCCGCCTCTGTCCATGCTTCCGGTATTAATTTCCATTGATTAAGAGCGTGGAAGACACTCGTTCCATTTTGTTCGATATACTTCATGATGTAATATCTCATTTCATTGTCAGAACGATAGATAATACGATCTTCTAGTTCTTTGGCCGGTATGCCGGCCCCTGTTACTAATAGACCTCCACCACCGTTGCCTCGATAAGAGTTGAGTGCTACTTGGTATGTTTTATTTAGAAAAAAAGGATCTCCATTGGCCATCTTTTGTATGCTAATGCGTTCTCCTTTGGGTTTGGTTACATTGACAGTATAATATATGCCGGCAGCCGAATCGAAATTAAATGGTTCGTTTTTAAAAGAGATGTGTCCGTTATAATCTTTAAGCAAAAATAAGTGGTCGCACGGTTCATGCATTTCGTTGATCCACTTATCGTAGGATTCTTCCAAATATTTCTTTATCTCAAACCCTGTCATTTTTATGACGTAAAGTTTGTTTTCGTATTTGTATAGATTAAATAAGTCGGCAACCAACAAGTCTCCTTTGTCTATTTTGATATTCATACTGAACGGAGCCGAGAATGAAATATCTGCTCCCGTGAGGTTCAGTTGTATGGAGTGAATGGCATCGATGAATGCACTTGGTCCGTAAAATGCCGGATGTATTGAAATATCTTCGTCCAAGAATCCTAGTTTATGCGAAACGAAATTGTTGAGCGTGTTGTATTGTGCGGCAAATTTATCCAGCAGCTGTTTGTCCGGTTCTATGTTGTCCATTGAGATGATCTGCCCATTTATTTGCTTACTTAAGGTGCGGTTGTTCTTGCTCTTTATGATTTTAATACTTACGTCGCTGACATTTACCGCATTTTTACCTGGATTGATGACTAGCACATTTTGTCCTACAATATTCTGCACCCATTTGCAATAGGTCAGATGATCATGTCCTGTCATAATGATATCAAATCCGGGAATGCGTTCGGCAACTTCCTGGGATGCATTCTCTCTGTATTTTCCTTCAAGAGTTTCGGCTTCTATACCCGAGTGAAATAAACCTACTACTATATCTGGATGCTCCTTTTCTTTTATAATATTTATCCAATAACGTGCGGTGGCTTCCATGTCATCAAAGTGAAGTCCCGAGTATACATCTTTTGACAGCCAGCAGGGTATTGCTGAAGTGATCATACCCAATACTGCTACTTTGACCCCATTACAATTAAAGATGTGATATGGCTCGAAGTAAGGTTTTCCCGTTGCGTCACTAACGGCGTTGGCACAGATAATTGGGAACTGGCATTGTTTTGCCCAGCGATTAAAAACTCTTGTTCCTGTCTCAACATCATGGTTGCCTAAATTCCCTACATCATATTTTATCTCGTTCATCATGGCAGCGCATAGATGTACGGAGCTTGTATCGATATAGTTGTAATAATAAGAGCATGGCTGTCCTTGTAATATGTCACCATTATCAAAGAGCAATACGTTTTGATGGTATATCTTTCGTTGGCTTTTGATATAAGATGAAACACGTGCAAGGCTTCCTTTGTCGTTCATTCTTTTCGAAAAATCATAAGGAAAATAGCTACCGTGTACATCGGTCGTATGAATGAGCTTTATCGTTATGGTTCGATTTTGAGCAAACGAAATCTGAAATAGAATAATGGCAAAGAAGAATAAACAAAGTCTCTTCATTAGTTTTATTTAATTATATGTTTTTACCAGCCGGTCTGGTTCCAGCCTGCGTCAATATACCATTGAGTAGTAGTCTGAAAGTTCGTGTTCATACTTGTCTCCGAAGAGGAAGGTATATATCCTGATAAACCGTAAGAACCATTCATTGAAATAGCATTGAATGCACCATTGGAATCACTCATATAATTGGTGGCTGTCGTTTGATATTTTATCACGCAGTTATCAAATGCTGTTTTCCATGCAGTATATTCTGAATTGCCACCCGTGAGCTGTTTAATAAGGCCTTCCAGGTCGTAAAAGTACTTATTGCGCAAAGGGGCGTAGTTAAAAATATTATTGGTGTTAATCATAGCCTTGTTCTTAATGTATGCGGGCAATATGTTTTTTGTTGCATTTGCCAGATTTTTCAATGCACTGCTTTTTATTAAGCTTATGGAGACACCTTCTGTCCAGTTTTCATTCGAACAATCTTTTGTTATATCGTATTTGTAATTATAATAATTATAATAGGCATTGGCTGTTTTATCGGCGTTATTGACCGCTGTTGCCGAGGAAGAAGTGGCAAACATGGCACGTACTACATCGGTGTAATAAGCTCCGGGACCCGGAATCTCAGTCGGTGAGCCGATAAAGTAATCGGCATAATTCCGTAATTGGTACAAAGCCTCAATGGATGCCATATAGCATTCGTCGAAAAGAATATAATCGAAATGTAAGTTGGTGGTAGCCAATACTGATTGAAGTGCGAGGATGTTCAGATAATGATAAATACTACCGCCGTCTTGATCTATTCCGGCATATCGCGATATTATTTTGTAGGAGGATGTTTGAGGTATCCAGCCTAGCCCATGCGACCATAATACTAATCCATAGCTGTCTGCGGGTATGCCGAGAATGCCGTCGAAAAGACTGAGGTCATCACCGATTCGTCTGTTGAAGTCTGTTCCGGATAATTCTTTAATACCGTTTGTACAACTTTCCCGTTCTTGTTATCTAGCTTTATTAATTTGGGAGTGTCGTTGAAGGTATCGATATATATTAAGAGGTTATTCTTGTTGGTATCAATACTTTTCATTCCTTCCGTCATCTCATCGATATCGCTTCCCGAGAGTGAACT
The DNA here is from genome assembly GCA_963676865.2 of uncultured Bacteroides sp. GTDB lineage: Bacteria > Bacteroidota > Bacteroidia > Bacteroidales > Bacteroidaceae > JAAYUD01. The sequence continues at coordinate 2,461,289 of CAXXSS010000001.1, forward strand.
TAAACTATTATCTGCCATCATATAGACCAAAACGGTTCGTTTGACAGATATATCCGGTTCATCATCATGGTTTGAACAACCGCCCAAAGTCAGAAGCGAAGCCAAGAAAAATAACAGAACAGACAGTCTGTCAATTTTTAATTTGAATATGTCTATGTGTTTCATCTCTTGGACGTTTAGTGAGTACGAAAACGGAGTTTCTATTCTACGGTAACACTTTCATCGCTCGTGTTGGCTGTCTTAATAAAATGGAACTGAGACGATGCAAGGTTTTGAATAGATACACTCTTGTCTTTTTTGTATATTTTGCGAAGTTTAGCTTCGGCTTTTTGTAATTTCTCTTTATCTTTTGCAAAGTATATCATGCAAGTTGTATGTTCTTGCTTCATGTTTTCATTCATGAAAGTCTTTAATTGCTCGCTATAGGCAGGACGGTTTTTCAAAAAACCTTTAGAGTCGACAATTGCACTGTCGAGTTCTTGAATTTCTGTGAAATAAACCACCGTGTCCTTGAACGAAGCTGCAACACCGAAGCCAAAAACTTTATGCGAAGGTGCCTTGAAAAAAGGGAAAGAGAAAGCGGAGCATATCATGAATAGCAGAGCCGCCATTGTTATAACTTTGCAATATTTCATATTTATTCTATTTGTGAGACTGACAAAGATAAATAAAAAAAAACGGCTACCAATATGATAGCTGTTTTTATAACATTTATTTGAGTTTCACAAGGCTGTTCGTAGCAAAAAACATCAAAGCATCCTTCTCGAAGCATTTAAAACGCTCCTAAATCGTTTGATAATTTGTGGCTGACACACCTCATTGTCCCATAAATAAGCTAAGATACAGTCTATTGCGGATCATTCGTCTTTCGGGAAGTCTGTAGAGGCGAATGTTCTTGAACATTCTGATACTTTCTTATCTCAACATCCTTTGCAGGGTATCACAGGGCACTCTTTTTGTTATCAATTCATCGCTCGGATGTAAGCCGAATAAGAGCAAGGCATAAATGAGTATTGTGGATTTATAATGGTGATAAACACCAGCGCACTGTTATGAATGTTCATAACAGTGCGCTGATATCGAGCTGAAGGATATACTCTAAATTATTCCAACAAACTTTCTTTTTACCTAAAAACCACTTTTATCCTAAGTATGACTTTAGTAACTTGCAGCGAGTACTAGTACGTAACCGTCTAATCGCTTTCTCTTTAATTTGGCGAACACGTTCTCGTGTCAAACCGAATTTGTCACCGATTTCTTCAAGTGTCATTTCCTGTTGTCCTATTCCAAAAAACATTTGTATAATGTCTTTCTCTCTTTCACTCAGTGTAGAAAGGGCACGGTCTATTTCTTTGGAAAGCGACTCGTTTACCAATTCTCTATCGGCCATAGGCGAATCATCGTTTACCAAAACGTCTAGCAGACTATTGTCTTCGCCTTCGACAAATGGAGCATCTACCGAAATATGGCGTCCCGATACTTTCAGTGTATCCGATACTTTGTCGACCGGTATATCCAACTCTCCTGCAAGCTCCTCCGGTGATGGGCGGCGCTCATTTTCCTGTTCGAATTTCGATAGCGCTTTGCTGATCTTATTGAGTGAACCTACTTGGTTGAGTGGAAGGCGTACAATACGTGACTGTTCGGCCAATGCTTGCAAAATGGATTGACGGATCCACCATACGGCATAACTGATAAACTTGAAACCACGCGTCTCATCGAATTTCTCAGCAGCTTTGATCAAACCCAGATTGCCTTCGTTTATTAAGTCGGGTAGGCTTAAACCTTGGTTTTGGTACTGTTTGGCTACGGAAACTACAAATCGAAGGTTGGCACGTGTGAGTTTCTCTAGTGCTCTACGGTCTCCTTTTCTGATACGTTGAGCGAGTTCTACCTCTTCTTCTACAGTAATTAGGTCTTCACGTCCTATTTCCTGTAGATATTTGTCAAGAGAAGCACTCTCTCGGTTCGTAATACTTTTAGTAATTTTAAGTTGTCTCATCTACGAATCTATTTTTTTTAGCGCGCAAAAGTACAAAAAATCTTTTGAGCGTTTGTTATGAAAACAAATAAAGCACCGATATTGTTTAGTATAGGTGCTTTATTTAGGTTATATTAAACCTTTCGTTAAAAAAAGGTTCTCATCGACGGTGGTTGCGGTTTTTATTGTTCCCCGTACTGCTGTCGTTGTTACTGTTTGTACCGTTGTTGTTACCATCAGATAGATCGACTGCATAATTTGAACGTTTACCGCTTTGGAACATACCACTCATAAACAATACTTGCTCGGGTGATTTGGTTGCAGAGTTGAACGCATTTTCAAATTCGCTAAGAGAATGAACTTCTTCGCCATTCACTTTGATAATGATGTAGCCTTTGCGAACTCCTGCATCCATCATCTTGCCTTTTGTTACTCCGGTAACTTCTATGCCGTAGGAAATTCCTAATTGTTTCTTCAATGATTCGGGAACTTCACGGAATGCGGCGCCAAGAATATCTAATCCTTCATTTTTGACCAGTTTGGTATTGCCTTGCTGGTTCTTTAGCAGTAAACTGATTACTTTCTCTTTCTTGTCACGCATTACTTTTACTTTGATCGTTTGTCCCGGACGGAACTTGGCAAGTGCACCTTGTAGATCAGCCATTTTGTGAATAGGGGTATCATTAAGGCCAATAATAACGTCGTTCTCTTTTAAATCGGAACTTGCAGCCGAGCCTCCGTCTCTGATTTTGGATATAAGTACTCCGTCTACCACTCCAAGTTCTTTCATTTTGGTCTGTAGCTTATTCAGTGCATCGTCGTCTTCTGCATTTTGTTGTGCATCAGGAAGTGATGTTCCGTCTATACCTAACATCGCACGCTGAACAGCGCCATATTCTTTTAAGTCTGTCATTATTTTCTTCATGATGTTTGAAGGGATGGCAAAACCATAGCCGATGTTGGTTCCTGTCGGTGAGGTGAGTACAGCATTGATTCCAACCAATTCGCCTCTTACATTGACGAGGGCACCTCCACTGTTGCCTTGATTTATAGCTGCGTCGGTCTGAATAAAAGATTCAACCCCGCTTACTCCATAAGTACCCAATGTGCGAGCTTTGGCACTTACGATACCTGCTGTTACGGTCGAAGAAAGATTAAAGGGGTTGCCGACAGCGATGACCCATTCGCCGACTTTCAATGCGTCGGAATCTCCAACAGGCAGAGTAGGGAAGTCGTTGCCTGTTATTTTTATTAAAGCTAAATCGGCGCTTTTGTCTGTTCCAATTACACGCCCTTTGAAACTGCGGTTGTCGTTCAGGGTGACTTCTATTTCGTCAGCACCTTCAACGACATGGTTGTTGGTTACGATATATCCGTCTTCGGAAATAATAACTCCCGATCCGATACCAACCTGAGGTTGAGTTCTCATTTGGCGTTTGCCATTACCGCCTCTACCACCAAAAAAATCGTCAAAAAGGCCTCCGAAAGGATCGTCTTCAACCGTTACTACTTTTGAAGCTTGAGTAGAACGTATATGAACTACCGCGTGAACGGCCAATTCTGATGCTTTAGTCAAGTCTACCGGCTGAGTTACCGCATCCGAAATAACAGAACGGGCATTCTGCTTGAATATTTCACTAAATGTTGCTTTGTTTTTCTCCGGCATAGATGTGTTGTCTGCCGTCATTGCAACTGCACTAGTTGTGATCATTGCAACCATACTCAATCCAAAAATGATTTTCTTAGTCTGTTTCATAACAATTCTAATATCAATTTAATTCGTTAATTGTCTATTCAGGTTTAACATTTCGACGTTAAAATAACAACAAAAAAATATCATTTATCTCACTCTTACCGATTATTTTTTCTCTTTTAACGTACTATGTTCCAACTTAACAGCGCTTAACGGCCTAACCTCTTGTTTTATATATTTGATATATTATTATGTCTTGTATTTGAGGGCCGTTTGTCATTATTACGGATTTTGTAGACTAAATTTTGGTTTTACAGAATAAACAATTATCTTTGTTCAACCTAATCGCGACTTAAATTAATAAATATGGGAACTGCTGCTAGCCTAGAAAGTATTATTCATGAGATCACTCCTCTGTCGGATAAAGATTGCTTCTATATAGCCGATAGACATAAAACGGAATTTACTTATCCTATTCACAGTCATGCTGAATTTGAGTTGAACTTTTGTGCCAATGTCGCAGGAGTGCGCCGTGTGGTGGGCGATTGTGCGGAAGTTGTCGGAGATTATGATCTAGTATTGATTACGGGAAAAGAGTTGGAGCATGTGTGGGAGCAACACGAATGTCATTCGAATGACATTCGGGAGATTACCATTCAATTTTCGAGTGATTTGTTCGATAGCGTTCTTGGCAAAAATCAATTTGCTTCTATCAGGTTGATGCTCGAAAAGGCTCAAGTCGGTTTATCTTTTCCTATGAAAGCAATTATGAGGGTCTATCCACTACTTGACGATCTGGCTACCGAGAAAATGCGTTTCTCGGCTTTTCTTAAGTTTATGACTATCTTGTACGAGCTGTCTTTATTCAATGATGAAGCCCGTAGCCTTTCAAGCTCTTCGTTTGCCAAAATTAGTATTCATTCTGATAGTCGGCGAGTGGAGAAGGTGAAAGAATACATCAATCAATACTACAAAGAAGAGGTGCGTTTGAATAAGCTGGCCGATTTGGTGGGGATGGCTCCTGTCTCTTTCAGTCGCTTTTTCAAATTGCGAACAGGCAAAAATCTCTCGGAGTATGTTATCGACATACGTTTGGGGTTTGCTTCTCGCTTATTGGTAGATTCTACCATGTCTGTTGCTGAAATATGTTATGAATGTGGCTTCAATAATCTGTCTAATTTCAATCGAATATTCAAGAAGAATAAAGACTGTTCTCCTAAAGAATTTAGAGAAAGTTATCGTAAAAATAAAATCCTTATTTGATTTGTAACAGTTGTATGTATCCTTTTTGATCGATCTCTATTTGTAGAAATAATAGGGCTGGACTTTGCGTCTGAAGTGGAGCTTTTCACTCAAAGCTACCTAATGCTGTAACAGCGATTTGGAGTAGTTAGGCATCTGCAAAATCTAATGGGGATAAGTAACATGTAATGAATAAGTTGACGAGTATTTATTCAGAACGTCACAGCCTTGTAAGTATAAGATAGAAGTATCACACGAGTGCGACAGTCGTCTCACAGCTGTGCGACAAGTGTCTCACACGTGTGATACACATGTCGCACACGTGTGATACTTACGTTCCTTACTTATAAACTTAACTTTTGATAGCCAACTTGTGAGGGCAATCAATTGAAGCCGTTAGGATATGCTCGTTTTGAAAGAAGGACAGGGGTCGTATAATGTGTACGGATGTCGAACGTGACAATGATGAAGTTCAAAGAAGTGTGCGGGGAATTTAAAAAGGGATTGATGCTGACGAGGCAAATTTAAATGCTGTTTTCGAGAGATTATCGCATTTGCATGCCCGACAACTTTCCTCGGGTACGAGGTACTTATAAAAAAGAGATAGGCCCGTTTATCTACAAACAGGGCTCACAGCTATCTGTAGGCTGTTGTTTAGATTCGTTCTAAGCAAAGGTCTGCTGAAAATAAGGGCCCTGCAATATGCTGTTGGGCCGATTTTGGGCTTTCTTTTCGCTGGCGTTGTATACGGTGCATCGTTAACCATCTGAATGGTAGTGCCGTATGGTGTCATACGGAGGTGGCAAAGGTTCTTTGCGATAAACTTTTTGTAAATATATCAACCCTAAGGATTTGTTGTTTCCTCAGAATTTACTGGTGAGCCCCAAGAAGTCGAGAGTAAGTGTGTGGTATAGAGATAAAAAAAGAGACATACCAAAAGGTATGTCTCCATTTCTTTTCTATTCGTGCTTGCTTATTTTGCAGGAGCAGCAGCAGGAGTTGCAGCAGGAGCAGCAGCTGTAGAATCAGTTGCAGCTGTAGAATCAGTTGCAGCGCTATCAGGAGTTGCCATTTGAGCAGCAGAATCAGCTGCTAAGCTGTCAGTAGCTGCTTTTTCAGCGTCAGCTTTTTTGTTACCACAAGATGCAAGTGCTACAGTAGCCAAAGCTACAACGAATAAGAATGCTAATTTTTTCATTTTTCTTTGCTTTTTAAAATTGTAATACAATTAATTTTGCTTATTAAAACGGTACAAATTTACAGCCTTTTTGGATAGGCTGTTCTTTTTTTGATGAATATTTTTTGGTATTAAAGCATTTTTAACAGAACGCTTTCGCCAAATTATTAGCCTATTTGAAACGACTATATTTAAAATGTACTGTCTTTTATTTCTTTACTGATATGGAATCTTGATCGGAAGCTATATTATTATATAAGTAGCGTTTGATCTTCCGCGTAGGAGTTCGAATAAATTCTGTAGGGTATAACTGTATTTGACTAACTTTCTCGTATGCTGCTACTTGACTGTTCAGATTCTTCAAATTTTCGTCCATGATCGTTTTTAGTATATCCGGATGATTCAGATCTAGAGCTTCGAGTTGTTCGCTGTCCGGGTTGACGAGTGCTACGAGTTTTTTGTCGCGTTCGATGACCAAACTTTCGTGGACGAATGGCATATTGTTGAGTATCGATTCAATTTCTTCAGGGAAGATGTTTTGTCCGCTGGCGGAAAGTATCATTGTTTTAATACGTCCTCTTAAGAAAATGTTGCCGTAGGCATCGACTGTTCCCAAATCGCCGGTACGCAACCAGCCATCTTCGGTAAAAGATTCTTTTGTCGCGTCTGCATTCTTATAATATCCGCTCATCACATTTTCTCCTTTAACTTGTATTTCTCCAAGTTTGGCTTCAGGGTTTTCTTTCCAAACTCTGATTTGCATAATGTCGAGTATCTTGCCTGATGAAGTGGGGATAAACTCGTTCCATGGTGCGTAGCTGATGAGTGGTCCGCATTCTGTCATACCGTATCCAATGGTGAAAGGAAAATGTATGCGGTGGAAGAATTCTTCAACTTCGGGATTCATTGCTGCACCACCGATGATGATCTCTTTGAATTCGCCTCCTAAAGCATCCATTAGTTTTTTACGTATTTGACCGTATATTTGAGCATCTAGAAGAGGAATGCTCAATGCCCATTTCATGCTTTTCTTATTAATAAGGGGCTGAATAATGTTTTTATATATTTTTTCTATGACTAAGGGAACCGATATAATAAGGTTTGGCTTTATTTCGTTGAAAGCTTTTGTTACAATTTTAGGTGATGGTATTTTGCCGAGTAAAGTAATGTGAGTCCCTACGGCCGTTGCCGTCAAAAAGTCAAAAGCGCATCCGTAAGCGTGTGCTAATGGTAGAAAAGCAAGTACCCGTTCGCCTTTTTTGAGCAGTTCGGTACGGATACCGAAGGTGACATTGCCCGCCAGACTGTTGCCCGAGAGCATAACTCCCTTGCTGAAACCTGTTGTCCCAGAAGTATAATTAATCAACATTAGCTGATCATTGGATATTGATTTGTACTGTACATTTTCACTATGGAAACCTTTCGGATAAGCTTTTCTCATGTGATTTCGGATATACTTCATTAACTTCTGAATTGTTTCACCGTCTCGTTGATACAGGCAGCGATAATCTGTGAGCGAGAAAGCCCCTCGTATACCGTCCATCTTGCTTTCTTCGAGGGATTCCCAAATAGAATCACTTGTGAAGAGAAAGACTGATTCGGAATGTTCAATGATATAATGTACGTCATTTGGATTGAAATCTTGTAAAATAGGCACAATGACGCACCCGTAGGTAATCGTAGCCAAATAAGCAATGCACCAGCGAGAACAATTTTTCCCGATGAGCGCAATGCGGTCCCCGGGTTGCAATCTGCAATGATCAAATAGTAAATGAAGACGTGCTATTTGTTCGGCTACTTCGCCATAGGTAAAAGAAGTGGATTCGCCGTAATCGGTATAACATGGAAGGTTCCAATTCTCGCGGAAACTGTTTTCGTACAGTTTGATGAAATTATCTTTTATCATTTGTTAGTCAATAATTTCTGCAAAAATAACATTAAAGTTTTATATTTCGTGTAAGTTAAGCTGTAAATGTGTAACTTTGCAGCCATGATAGATACTACTATATATCAAAATAAAAGTGCTGTATACTATACGCTGGGCTGTAAATTGAACTTCTCGGAAACATCAACCATTGGGAAAATATTGAAGGATGCCGGTTTTCATACGGCTCGGAGTGGAGAAAAAGTTGATGTCTGTGTCATTAATACTTGCTCGGTAACGGAAGTAGCTGATAAGAAAGGTCGTCAGGCTATTCATCGTATTGTGCGCCAACATCCTGAGGCTTTTGTGGTTGTCACGGGGTGTATGGCTCAGCTTCAGCCCGATGAGGTAGCTCATATAGAGGGGGTTGATGTTGTATTAGGTGCCGATCGGAAGAATGATATATTGAGTTACTTAAGTGATTTGCAAAAACGTCAAGGAGATATTGCCGTGACGCCGACGAAAGACATCCGTGCTTTCGTACCATCGTGTTCTCGCGGTAATCGCACACGCTATTTTTTGAAAATTCAAGATGGCTGTGATTATTATTGTACTTATTGTACTATCCCTTTTGCTCGGGGACGAAGTCGTAATCCGAGTATCGTTTCTTTGTTGGATCAAGCTCAAGGCGTGGTTGCTGATGGTGGAAAGGAAATTGTTCTCACTGGTGTTAATATGGGTGACTTCGGGCAGTCCACGGGTGAGACGTTTGCCGACTTGGTGAGAGCGCTTGATGAAGTAGAAGGAATTGAAAGATATCGAATTTCATCATTAGAGCCAGATTTGCTTCATGATGAAACGATTGATTTTGTATCCCATTCGCGTCGCTTTATGCCTCATTTCCATATTCCGCTTCAATCGGGATCTGACGCAGTGCTCAAATTGATGCGTCGCCGTTATGATAAGGCATTGTTTGCCGAAAAAGTACAACGTATTAAAGACGAAATACCTGATGCTTTCATTGGAGTAGATGTGATTGTTGGTACTCGTGGTGAAACAGATGAACTATTTGAAGAGAGTTTTGAATTTATAGAGAGTTTGGATGTAACGCAGCTCCACGTTTTTAGTTATTCGGAACGTCCGGGAACTCAAGCGTTGAAGATAGACTATGTGGTACCTCCGCAAGTGAAACATATACGCAGTCAGCGACTTATGGAGTTGTCTGATATGAAATTAAAAGCGTTTTATCGGCGTCATATTGGTATGACAATGCCTGTTTTGGTGGAGAAACCGAAAAAAGGAATGCCTACCCATGGTTTTACTCCCAATTATATAAGGGTAGAAATGGAAAATGCAGAACAATTGAATAACCAAATAGTGCAAGTTAGTATGGGCGAAATGAATGAAGAGCAGACAGCACTAAAGGGGCTTATTTTGTAGAAAGATTGACATGAAGTCGAGATTAATATATATATTGGTATATGTCGGGATGTGGCTTTTTTCTTTGTTGCCTTTCCGACTATTGTATCTTTTTTCTGATATTAATTATTTCTTTGCATATTATATTATCCGTTATCGTCGCAGTGTGACGAGACAAAACCTTCGTAATTCATTTCCTCATCAATCGAAAGAGTGGATCAAGAAAGTTGAAAAGCGTTTTTATCACTATATCTGCGATTATTTATTGGAAGAAATTAAGCTGATGCATCTTTCGCTTCAAGAACTTGAACAGCGAATGGACTATATCAATAAAGAAGAATTTCTTCAGATGATAGACAAATATGGCGGTATCATATTGATGATCCCTCATTACGCTAACTTTGAATGGATTATCGGTATGGGCAGTATTATGCGATCAGAAGATGTGCCTGTTCAAGTCTATAAACCGCTACATAACTTCTATCTGGATCGGCTTTTTAAGAAAATCCGTTCTAAATTTGGAGGATATAATGTGCCTAAGCATTCTACGGCTCGTGAAATCATAAAACTGAAAAAGCAGGGTACGAAAATGGCTGTTGGACTTATTACCGACCAGTCGCCCAATGTCTTTGAAGCTCATTATTGGACTACTTTTTTGAATCAAGAGACTGTCTTTATGGATGGTGCAGAGAAGATTGCAAAATTGATGAAGTTCCCTGTCTTTTATTGTTCGCTGACGAAAAAGAAGAGAGGCTATTGTAGCGTAGAGTTCCAATTATTGACTGAATATCCCGAACGAACTGCCGATGGTGAAATCACTGAGCAGTTTGCACGGCGTGTAGAGCGAACAATCATAAACGAACCGGCTTATTGGTTCTGGTCTCATCGGCGCTGGAAACGCAAGCGTGAAGAGATAAAAAAAGGATAAATTAAAAGTTATCGCTTAGTTATGGATAAAGTTGCAGTTGTTATATTGACATGGAATGGTTGTGCCATGCTAAAGAAATTTTTACCTTCCGTCATTGAGTATTCGAGAGGAGAAGGTGTTGAAATTTACATCGCCGATAATGGTTCGAAAGATGATACCGTGGCAATGTTGAAAAAAGAATTTCCAGATATACAACTTCTCTTACTCGATAAAAATTATGGCTTTGCTGATGGCTATAATAAAGCTTTGCAAAGGATTGAAGCGCAATACGTGGTATTGCTTAATTCGGATGTCGAGATAAAACATCGGTGGCTTGAACCTCTAGTTGCATATATGGATATACATCCGGAGACAGCAGCTTGCCAGCCAAAGGTGTTGAGCTATCGCCAACCGCAGTCGTTTGAGTATGCTGGAGCATCGGGTGGATTTATAGATCGTTATGGCTATCCGTTTTGCAGGGGAAGGATTTTCAAAACGCTTGAAACAGATACCGGACAATATGACGAACCAATTTCAATCTTCTGGGCGACAGGAGCGGCACTTTTTATTCGTTTGGAGGATTATCGAAATGCGGGTGGACTTGATGGAAGCTTCTTTGCCCACATGGAAGAGATAGACTTGTGTTGGCGGCTTCGTTCTCGTGGCAGAAATATTGTTTGTATTCCTCAAAGTGTGGTTTATCATGTGGGGGGAGCAACACTGAAAAAGGAGAACCCTATGAAGACATTGCTTAATTTCCGCAATAACTTGATCATGCTTTATAAAAATATTCCTGATGATGCGACATTGGCAAAAGTGATGCGCATTCGTCGCTTTTGGGATATTGTGGCAGCATTGTCGTTTATGGTAAAAGGACATTATTCTAATGCCATGGCCGTGTTTAAGGCTCGTCGCCAGTTTTTGGAACGATTTCATCGCTATGATGAGATGCGAGAAGAGAATAAGTCAAAATCTAAGCAGCCCGTTATTTCAGAGCAGTTTCAGAATAGCATACTAATGGAATACTTTTTATTTAGACATCGTACATTTAGCAAGCTCGGTTGGTAAACTATCAAAGCGATGACAATTCATTTCTATACCTGCCTCTTTCAAATCTGCACCCATAGGAGGATTACGTTTGGCCAACAAAATGTAGATGTTGCTTATTGTGGGTAGAGCTTCGAATAAATGATTGACAATACGGGCACTTACATGTTCTAAAAGCTGAGAAGGTATTTCCATTTCTTCTTTTATAATTTGGTATACTTCCGAATAACTGATGGTGTCTTTTAGATTGTCTGTGCAACACGCTTTTGTGATGTCGTATTCTAATTTAATATCAATACGAAAGTCATTGCCTATTTTTTGCTCTTGCGCCAATACGCCGTGGAAAGCATAAAAATGAATGTCGTGTAAGAATATATAGCTCTTTGAAATATTAAAATTCATTGTGTCTTAAATAACTGATATGTGTTCCCAAACAGATAAGTTGATTTATTTGCTTGTTGAGAAAGCGTAAATTGTATTCCATTGGTATCTTTGCCCTGGCTTTAATAAATTTGAAGGCCATTTGGATGATACATTTGATGCATCGGGGAAATCTTGGGGAGCAAGTACGATTCCGGCATGTTGGTTATATGTTATATTGTGTTTGCCTGTAATTGTTCCGTCTAACTGATTGCCCGAATAGAAGAATATTACAGGTTTATCCGTGAATATCTTCAATATAATTCCTGAACGTTGAGAAAATAATTCTGCGCTTTTCTTATTAATATCTTCTTTGGTATAGAGTAAATAGTGGTGATTAAATCCATTTCCATACTTTAATTGGTCGTTCCATCCATCGTGAATATTCTTGTCTATTACGGTTTGTTTATGAAAATCAAACGGGGTATTTGTCGCAGATGTTGTTTTCCCAGATGGTATTAATGCCTTGTTGATAGGTAAAAAGTTCTTGGCATGAATCATGAGCTTTTCGTCCGTGCAAGGCAATGATGGATCGCCGCTCAAATTGAAATAAACGTGGCTAGAGAGGTTTATTAAGGTAGGACGATCCGTACCGGCGTCAAAAGAAATTTTTAGGGAATTGTCATCTGATAGTTTATAAGTTATAGAGCAGATCAAGTTACCGGGGAAACCATCTTCACCGTCTTTAGATATGTAAGTAAGTACTAATTTCTGATCGCCCAGTTGCTGTGCATCGAATACTTTGTATTGAAAACCATTTGCATTATCTTTATCGTTCAGCTCGACAGCATTTTTAGCTGGATGATAGTTCATGTGTCGGCTATGCACTCCGCCGATAAATCGTCCGACTACTGCACCAAAATCGGACATGTGGTGCAAGTAACTACCGATGGAATCAAATCCCAATACGACATCTTGTAGTTTTCTTTTTTTATCCGGAACCATAACAGAAACAATCCTTCCCCCATAATTGGTGATGCAAACTTCCATTCCATTCTTATTGGATAAAACGTATAATCCAACGGTTTTTCCGTCAACAATTGTCTGGAAGTTCTTCGTCTTTAATCCAGAACGAGTCGTTGATGGTCTGTCACCACAGCTCATCAGTATGAGAGGAAGCAGCAGTATCCAAAATGTCCATCGTTTCATCATGACGTTTTTCAGCATTGAGGTTGTATGATTTCTTATTCTTCTTCCATATTGAGATTCGATTCTCCGCCTCCAGTATCGAATTTCTCTATATCTTTTTTGTCGAATAGGCAGAAAACGTGATGTAAAAGTCCAATACTTACTACTACTTTATCCTTACCATAGCGTACTGTGCCAAGCGAAAAGATGTAGTAGTTGTTTATGGTTACTACGTTAGCTACTGCTGCATCAACAAATTTTGTTATGGCTCCCTCGCCTAATGTTGCTATACCAGTGGCAGATGCCACACTGTCATTCTTAATGATGTTTACCACTTTATCAGTAATGGCATTTTGATGGGCGCTTTTGTCGGGGCAGGTCATTATAATGCCGAACACGGCAACGAGCACCACAAGTAGTATTAATACTCCTTTGTTACTCATTGCTCCTTTTTAGTTAGATGACGAAATTTTGCGTAGACCGAGAGATGATATCTTCATAAAATTGTCGACCTCAAAATTTACACCGTAATTAACGAATGTTTCGCCTGGCTCTGTACGCTCTATCTTTTCATCTACCGTACAAGTTACCGCATACGAATATTGCCCATCAGAGAGTTGTTTCTTTGCAATCTTTAAGTCGTTATTTACAGTGAAAGAAATAGCTGTCATATCTGTAGCATGCATCTGGTTCATGAAAGCTAAAACATGAGCTTTTGTCGCATTTCGTTTATTAAGGAATTTAGTCATAGTGGATTCGACACTTGATAGCAGTTGTCCTTCGTCTTTGGTAGCAATACCGTTAAAAAATTGACTGATGACGTTAGATATTTGATTCTGTTCGTTAGCGGAAACTTCCAAGTCTTTCAGCTGACTTGATTTTTGTTGAGCTTCACTAAAATATTTGCCGTTTGGAAAATCAGTCATATATTGAGCATAAGCTTCTGGCTTATTGATATTAGAAGCATCCACCCAGCTTAACGAATCGAGCTTTGTTTTGGCCTGAGTCGCACAAACACCATTTGGATATTTGGCTAAGAATGCTTTAACTGCATATTTGTCTACCGAACTGGAAACACTGGCCCAATCTGTCAGCTCTGTACTCAGCTTATCATATAGAGCTTTGGCCTCTACATAATGTTTGCCGTGGGGATATTCGGCTAGATATGCTTGATAATCATTTAGGTTGGTCGAGGTTTGTAGCTTGTCCCATGCGTCATCTTCTGCCTTTATGCTGCTGAAAAAATAGAAAGCAGTTCCTATAATAATGAGAGCTATTACGGAGATAATACTAATGATCGTATTTCGTTTGACGCGCTTTTTCTTCTCTACTTTTTCATTCGCAATTTCTAAAAGATGCTTTATTTCAATATTCTCGGGATCGAAAGATCTTGCTTTCATAATTATTTCAACAGCTTCTTCAGGCTTATTCGCTTCAAGTAGCGCATTGGCTTTTTGTAATTGCTCTTTGATGATAGTAGAAAGAATTTGATCTTTTAGCACCTTGTATTTATCAGCGGAGTCGATAGCTATCAATTTGTTGATAAGTGCCAATGCAGATACATTGTGCTTCTCTTCAAAAAGATGGTTCGCTTCATTGTATTTTTGCTCATAGATCTCTAATTTTGATTCTATTTTCGATCTCAGCTCAATAAGCTCAGGATTATTAGTGTCTTCACTCAATGCTTTTTCTACATAATTGGCTGCTTGAGATATTTGTCCTGCGTTGAAAGCATCAAAGGCTTTTTTGTAGAAAAAATCTTCGTTTGCTTTTTTTTCTTCTAATTTCTTGATGGGACAATGACATTTTGGACATTCGGCATAAGATTTCAATACTACTTCTCCACACTCAGGACAATGATCTATATTGTCATTGATAGGACATCCGCAACCGGGACAATTGGCAGCAAGTTCGGAAACCGACTGGCCACATTCTGGACATTTTATAATAGCCATATTTCTTTTATTAATCTTTGATTATTACTTTGAAGCAAAAATAGTAAAAAGGAATTATAAATCGGCAATAAAAGACTTTTTTTTCGGTCTCTTGATTCGGATATTGGTATTATTTTGTACTTTTGCTACATTTAAAATCAATATTAACTAAATTGAATGGATAAGCTCTATGACAAGATTGAGTGTAAATGTTAATAAGATTGCGACTTTAAGGAATGCTCGTGGAGGAAATTTGCCTGATGTTCTGAAGGTGGCTCTTGATTGTGAAACATTTGGAGCGGAAGGAATAACAGTCCATCCTCGTCCAGACGAAAGGCATATACGTCGGGCTGATGTTTTTGAGTTGCGTCCTGAACTCCATACAGAATTCAATATAGAAGGTAACCCAACCTCTGAATTTATCGAATTGGTATTAGAAGTAAAACCTCACCAAGTGACTTTAGTGCCTGACGTTCCTGCGCAACTTACTTCGAATGTGGGGTGGGATACAAAAGCCAATCAGGAGTTCTTGAGTGAAATACTTGACCGTTTTAATCGTGCAGGGATCCGTACTTCCGTTTTTGTTAATGCCGATGTCGAAATGGTGAAATATGCTGCTAAAGCGGGGGCTGATAGGGTAGAACTTTATACCGGTCCGTATGCTGCCAAGTACGAAAAGGGACCCGAAGAGGCTATTGCTCCTTTTGTTGATGCTGCCAAGACGGCTCGAATCTGTGGTATTGGGTTGAATGCCGGGCATGACTTGAATCTGATTAATTTAGCCTATTTCCATCAAAATATTCCTTGGCTTGACGAGGTGTCTATTGGACATGCGCTGATTTGCGATGCTTTATATTTAGGCTTGAAAGAAGCTATTGTGGAATATAAAAAATGTTTGCTCTGATAGTATGGATTCTTCTGTAATTATTGTAGCTGGAGGCAAAGGTATACGAATGGGGAAAACTATCCCGAAACAATTTTTGCCAATTGGTGGAAAACCTCTATTGATGCATACGATAGAAGCGTTCTATCGAGCTGATAGGAGTATTCGCATTGTTCTCGTTTTGCCTTCTGATCAACAAAATTACTGGAAATCGCTTTGTTTGCAATATGACTTTGTTATTGAACATACAATTGTTGAAGGGGGTGAAACTCGTTTTATGTCTGTTAGAAACGGTTTGAAACTTATTCCTCTTGAAGGAATTGTCGGTGTTCACGACGGTGTTCGACCTTTTGTTTCTCAGGATGTAATAAAACGTTGTTTTTGTGAGGCTCAAAGTCATGGGGCTGTAGTGCCGGTTATCGATGTGGTGGAAAGTGTTAGACAAATATCGTCTGAGGGTAGTGTTGCTATATGCCGCGATCAATATAAATTGGTACAAACGCCTCAGGTATTCGATTCGGCTCTTCTGCACAAAGCATATAAACAGCCTTTTTGTTCTAATTTTACAGATGATGCTTCAGTGGTGGAGAACCTCGGAGAAAAGATATTTCTGACTGAGGGAAATAGAGAAAATATTAAAATAACAACGTCTTTTGATTTAATCATAGCTAATGCGCTGCTCGAATGTCCGATGTAACATTTACTACTGATATTAGTGCTCTCTATAGCGTCAATTCAAAGCGAGCTGCACTTTTTAATAAAGAGATTTCTGTTTTTACGATCCATGATCTACTTTATTACTTCCCTTATCGTTATGTAGATCGTAGCCAAATGACGCAAATAAGGGATATCAATCTTGCCATGCCTTATGTGCAGCTCAAAGGGCAGATGCTTGGTTTTGATACTATAGGTGAGGGACGCAATGAGAGATTTGTAGCTCATTTTTCGGATGGAACAGGTGTCGTTGATTTAGTCTGGTTTGGAGGACTCAAATATGTTATATCCAAATATAAAATAAATAAGACTTATGTTGTTTTTGGTAAACCGACACTTTTTAATGGTCGTATTAATTTATCGCATCCCGAAGTAGACGAATTTAATCCTGAAAACAATACTTTTGTTGGATTACAGCCTTTTTATAATACATCGGGGAAAATGAAACGTAGTTTTATCAATACTCGTTCTATTGAAAAGGTTATGGCTATAGCTGTCAAACTTTATGCAGGTCAAATGATGGAAACACTTCCTCCTTATTTAATAGAGCGAAATCATTTAATGTCAATAGGGGAAGCTATACGCCACATTCACTTTCCTTCTAACGATGCCATGTTGCGACGGGCGCAATATCGATTGAAATTTGAGGAACTCTTTTATATTCAACTCGATATTTTGAAATATGCCAGTGAAAGGCATCGTAAGTACAAAGGTTATGTTTTCAGCAAAGTAGGAGACCTTTTTAATAAATTCTATTTTAATTATTTACCTTTTCAATTGACTGCTGCTCAAAAGAGAGTGATAAAAGAAATACGTGCCGATATAGGTAGTGGTCGTCAAATGAACCGTCTGCTACAGGGTGATGTCGGTAGCGGCAAGACCATGGTAGCGCTGATGAGTATGTTTATTGCTCTTGATAATGGCTATCAAGCATGTCTAATGGCACCTACTGAAATTCTTGCCAATCAACATTATGAAACGATAGCTCCTGTATTGGAGAATATGGGTGTTAAGACGGAGTTGCTTACCGGTTCTATTAAGGGAAAGAAACGTGAGAAAATTTATGAGGGATTAAAGTCTGGCGATATATCTATTATAATAGGTACTCATGCTCTACTTGAAGATACTGTGGCTTTTCATTCCTTAGGGTTGGTCGTTATTGACGAACAGCATCGTTTTGGAGTTGTTCAGCGTGCCAAAATGTGGAGTAAGAGCCAGCAGCCTCCTCATATACTTATTATGACGGCAACGCCTATTCCACGAACATTGGCTATGACGGTTTATGGCGATCTTGACGTTTCGGTAATTGATGAACTGCCTCCCGGTAGAAAACCGATAGAGACTATTCATCAATATGATGATCGAGTGCAAGAATTACATCAGTTTATTCGTCGAGAAATAGAACAAGGTAGACAAATTTATATCGTTTATCCTCTTATTCAAGAGAGTGAAAAGATGGACTTGAAAAATTTGGAAGAGGGCTATGAGCAAATAAAAGCTGCATTTCCCTTATATAATGTCTGCAAAGTCCATGGTAAAATGAAGTCTGCCGATAAAGAAGAGCAAATGCAGCTTTTTGTTTCAGGGAAAGCTCAAATAATGGTTGCAACAACTGTTATTGAAGTGGGAGTTAATATCCCGAATGCTTCCGTAATGATTATAGAAAATGCCGAACGATTTGGACTTTCTCAACTGCACCAATTGCGTGGTAGGGTAGGACGTGGCTCTGATAAATCGTACTGTATTCTTGTTACTTCCTATCAGCTGGCTGCCGATACAAGGCAACGTATTAAAATAATGTGCGAAAGCAATGATGGCTTTAAAATAGCAGAAGCAGATTTGAAATTGCGTGGTCCCGGTGATATGGAAGGAACACAGCAGAGTGGAATGCCTTTCGAATTGAAAATAGCCAATATTGCAACCGATGGGCAATTGTTGCAATTCGTACGTTCTGAGGCACAGTCTATTATCGAACAAGATCCTGCTCGAAATTTACCTGAAAATATGATTTTGTGGCAACAACTTGATCAATTGCATTCACAAAACATAAATTGGTCGTCCGTAAGCTAAATTTATGTTAAGAATTGGATCAAGAGATCTTTTTATGCTGAATAACATATTGCGGTGATTATTTACCGTCCCATGGTCTTTAGACGGACTTTATCCATGCTACATTGTTCTTCAAAGAGAAAAAAATAGTTAATGAGGTTATTGCTTTTTCAAAAATTATTATTACCTTTGAACTGAACGTAAGATCAAACGACCTTTTTTGGTCATATTAATATAATAACGCTCGTATTACTTACAGTTTCAATCGAAACTCTTCACGATCATTTATTAAAATGACGGGCTAAAATTAATATTGGATGGAATTTAGTTGGATTAAAACATTAATTATCGCTTC
This sequence comes from uncultured Bacteroides sp., assembly GCA_963676865.2. Lineage (GTDB taxonomy): Bacteria > Bacteroidota > Bacteroidia > Bacteroidales > Bacteroidaceae > JAAYUD01. The sequence goes on from CAXXSS010000001.1 coordinate 2,480,102, forward strand.
GGCTACAATGATGAGTGTGTCGTGTATGGCACAAGACCTCATTGCTAGGCAAGCTCCTATTGACAGAAAATTAAGAAGTGTGGATTCTTTGGCGTTGCAACGTCAAATTCGTGCTGAGCAATCGGCTTATCCTGCTCTTAGTTTGTACCCGAATTGGGATAACCGTTATGTTACTATGCGGGGTGCTATTATACCTCGTTCTTATACTTTCGATTTAAAGGGCTTTGTAATGCCTATCCCTAGTCGTAAAATCACTTCTCCTTTCGGTCCCAGATGGGGAAGAATGCATAAAGGTCTCGATATAAAATGTAATATCGGTGATACCATTTATGCTGCTTTCTCTGGAAAAATTAGGGTAGTGAACTATGAAGGAGGCGGCTATGGAAAATATGTAGTTATACGTCATTATAATGGCTTGGAGACTGTCTATGGCCATTTATCAAAACAGTTGGTCTCTCCTAATGAAACCGTTCGAGCTGGTGAACCTATCGGGCTTGGTGGGGCTACCGGTCATGTTACAGGTTCTCATTTGCATTTTGAAACTCGTTTCTTAGGTATTGCCATTAATCCTGCGTTGATGTTCAATTTCCCTATGCAGGATGTTGTTGCTGATACTTATACTTTTCATAGTACCGGACCTAATAGATATGCAGGAACCGAAGAAGCTGAAAGCAATGCCGATGTTGTTCGTTACATTGTCGTGAAGCATGGCGAAACGTTGTCAAGGGTCGCTCGCCAATATAAAATTTCTGTGGATAAATTGTGTGAACTCAATCGCCTCACTCCTAGTACTCAATTACGTCCAGGACAAATTTTGCGGTGCTCGTAATCTTTTTTAAAATACAAAGAAGGACGCTTTAATATAATTTGGAGCGTCCTTCTTTTTTGTTTGTTCAAATATTGTTACCTTTGCCACGTAGAGTAACAAAAATGAAAGATACTAAGCAACAATTTGAACATGAAATAGCCGTTTGCCGTGAACTGTTTGCAAAAAAAATGCATGATTACGGTACTGCATGGCGTGTGATGAGGCCCTCTTCGATAACAGATCAGATCTTTATTAAGGCCAACCGTATTAGGAGTATAGAAACGAAAGGCGTGGCTTTAGTTCATGAGGATATACGCGGAGAGTTTATCGCTATTGTCAATTATGGTATAATGGGGCTTGTTCAACTCGAAATGGGCTACATCGACCAAGATGATGACGATGAGAAAAAGGTACTCGAATTATATGATAAGTATGCCAAACAATCTATGGAATTGATGTTGGCAAAGAATCATGATTATGATGAGGCATGGCGTTTGATGAGGATAACCTCTTATACGGATATGATTCTTCAAAAGATTTATCGAACCAAGAGCATCGAAACCCTTGCCGGTAAAACATTAGTGTCTGAAGGAGTCGATGCCAATTATATGGATATGATAAACTATGCGTTATTTGCGTTGATAAAAATTGACTTTGGAGATTAAAAAATCACATATTGTTCTTATTTGGTGCGTAAATATCTGTCGTACTATTTTAGCTGTCGTATTTCTGTTTTCCGGATTCGTTAAGGCGGTTGACCCAATGGGTACGCAGTATAAGATAGAAGATTATTTGCAAGCATTTGGAATGTTATCAATTCAACATTCCATTATTCCATTGTTGCTGTCTATAGGTATCGCTATGTTGGAGTTTATCATAGGAGCATTCTTCCTTTTGGGAATTCGCCGTGTTACGGCATCTCTATTATCTCTTGTTCTGATGATTTTTTATACTCCCCTCACGTTATATATAGCTATGAAAAATCCTGTGAGCGACTGTGGTTGTTTCGGTGATGCATTGATTCTCACGAATTGGGAAACTTTTTTAAAGAACGTGATATTGTTGATTTGTGCTATTCTCGTTTGGCGATATAAGAGATTGATTTATCGTTTTGTCAGTGAGAAGTTCGATTGGCTAGTATCACTCTATTCTTGCCTTTTTGCATTGGCTTTGTGTAGCTATTGTCTTTATTATTTACCGGTACTTGATTTTCGTCCATATAAAATTGGAACTGATATTCCAGAGGCTATGTCGGTCCCTCCAGGGAAGCATCTTAGTGAATTGCAAACGGTGTTTTTGATGAAGAAGGGCGGTACTGAAAAAGAGTTTACTGTCGATAATTATCCTGATAGCACATGGACTTATGTGGATCGTCGTACTGTTGTTGTCAAGAAAGGATATGAACCATCCATCTCCGATTTCTCGATGATTGACATTGATACCGGCAATGACATCTCTCAACAAGTCCTTTCTGATTCGAATTATACTTTTTTGCTGGTTTCTCCTCGTATCGAAGAAGCTGATGATAGTCATATTGATCTTATCAATGCACTTTATGAATATTGTCATGCCAATGGATACCACTTTTATGCACTTACTTCTTCGCCTGATGACGAAATTGAAGATTGGCGTGACAAGACCGGAGCTGAGTATCCATTTTGTCAGGTAGATAATATAATACTGAAAACGATTATCCGTTCCAATCCGGGGCTTTTGTTATTGAAACATGGAACAATACTTAATAAATGGAGTAATAATGGGCTTTTTGATGAGAGCGACCTGAATGGTAAACTCGATAAAATAGCTGTGGGGCAACCAAGTCATTACACCAATGGGAAAGCCATAGTGAATATATTATTGTGGTTTTTTGTGCCATTATTATTTGTTATATTTCTTGATGTATTGCTTGGCAATAAACTGGAAAATCAGTTGGAGCATGAATGGAATAAATATTTTAACCCTTTAATAAAAAAGAAAATGAGAAAAAAAATTGTTGCAGGAAACTGGAAGATGAACAAAACTCTCCAAGAGGGTATTGCTCTTGCAAAAGAAGTAAATGAAGTTCTAGCTAATGATAAACCCAATTGTGATGTTATCATTTGCACTCCTTTTATTCATTTGGCTTCGGTTGTCCCTGTTGTTGATGCAGCTAAGATAGGTGTAGGAGCTGAAAATTGCGCTGATAAAGAATCGGGCGCTTATACAGGTGAAGTATCTGCTTCTATGGTTGCATCTACGGGTGCCAAATATGTTATTTTGGGGCATTCAGAGCGTCGTGCTTATTATGGCGAAACGGTAGAGACATTGAAGCCTAAGGTTCAGTTGGCTTTAGCTAATGGCTTGACTCCTATATTCTGCGTTGGTGAGGTGCTTGAAGAGCGCGAAGCTAACAAACAAGAAGAGATTGTTGCTGCTCAGCTCGAATCTGTATTCGAACTTTCTGCTGAAGATTTTTCTAAAGTGATCGTTGCTTATGAACCTGTTTGGGCTATTGGTACAGGCAAAACTGCTAGTACTGATCAGGCAGAGGAGATTCATAAATTTATCCGTTCTGTTATTGCTAAGAAATATAACGAGGCAGTTGCAGAGAATACTTCAATTCTTTATGGCGGTAGCTGTAAACCTTCTAATGCTAAAGAATTGTTTGCTCAGCCCGATGTTGATGGTGGCTTGATTGGTGGTGCTGCATTGAAAGCTGCCGATTTCAAAGGCATTATCGATGCTTGGAAAGATTAATAATTATTGATATAGCAATCGAGACGGGATATTTCCTGCCTCGATTGTTTTTAATTTATTTTTTATGCGATTAATCAGTCTATTTTTGTTGTTTTCCTTTTCTGTCGCTGTCAATGCTCAGACTAATATTATTCAGCGGCTTCAATCCGATGTTCCTGGACAGGGTAAAGTGATGATACATCAAGATGAGTCCATTACGGCTTTGATTGGTAGTAAGCATGCCACTATTTCTAGCAAGTCTGTTAGTGCCTCTCCTGCCGAATCGAAATCAGTGAGCTCTAAAAAGGAGCCATCAGAGATCATTTCGCTTGATAGTTCCAAGCACAAGAATATGCGGAAAGAGGAGAGTGCCTCTTCTATGGATTTGACGCTTGATGATATAGAAGGCGAAACTCCCAAGAAAATAGTCAAAATTACTGGTTATCGTGTTCAGGTTTATGCGGGGAACAATACTCGTAATGCTAAACTCGAAGCTATGCGGGTTGCTTCGGATGTCCGCAGTTTCTTTCCTGAAGTCTCTGTCTATTCTTTTTTTAGTCCCCCACGTTGGTTGTGTAGGGTAGGTGATTTCCGAACAATGGAAGAAGCATATTCAATGATGCGTAAGTTGAAGGCGACTCGTGTTTTTCACGAAGTTTCTATTGTCAAAGATCGTGTGAACGTTTCGCTATAAATAAATCATTAATATTATTTACTATGCTTGATAATCCCAAAATAGACACTACTAATCTTATAGAACTACAAGATCACTATCGCAAAATTATTTCACTTTTGGGCGAAGACGCTAATCGCGAAGGCCTTATTAAAACTCCCGAACGGGTATCGAAAGCCATGCTTACATTGGTACGTGGCTATCAGATGGATCCTGATTCTGTACTTTCCTCTGCAAAATTCAAAGAAGACTATCGCCAGATGGTTATCGTCAAAGATATTGATTTCTTTTCTCTCTGCGAGCATCACATGCTCCCCTTTTATGGCAAAGCTCATGTTGCATATATTCCCAACGGTTATATCACGGGGTTGAGTAAAATTGCTCGTGTGGTCGATATTTTTGCTCATCGTTTGCAGGTGCAAGAACGGATGACCACTCAAATAAAGAAATGTATTCAAGAAACATTAAATCCGCTGGGTGTGATGGTTGTGATAGAAGCTCGCCATATGTGTATGCAAATGCGGGGCGTAGAGAAACAAAACTCTATTACAACAACGTCTGACTTTACCGGTGCTTTTAATCAAGCCAAGACTCGTGAAGAGTTTATGAATCTCGTGCGCCCTAAATAGTTATTTCTCTACATTACATTCTTTTAGCGTTTTATGCTGGCGAGACAAACATAGGAACTACATATGTCTCGCCAATGTTGCATTTTACCTACGGATGCATTGTTACTGTTACTCTGTTGTTCTGCTTTATAAGCCCTGAGATGAATTGTTGCAGTTCAATAGGTGTTATATTCTCTACCGTTTTGCAATAGTCTGAATAACAGTCAATATGTGCCAATGCTTTTTCTGACAAGGTACTGAGCCAATAATCGTTTAATTTTATATTTTGTTCATATCGCTTCTTATTAAACTCTTTCACTTTGTTTATCTCTTCAACAGTAGGCGCGTGTTCCTTCCAATAATCAAATTCACTATCGACTTCTTTGGCTGCAATCTTTATTTTATCAGGATTGACGTCGAATATGCATGTAAAATTGAAAGAAGGAGAAGGGTAACTGTCTAGGTCTGCAGCACAATTTATACTATATACCGCACCTTCTTTCTGACGAATCTTTTCCATTAGGCGGTCTTCCATTATTTCTGCCGCCATGTCAATCATTATTTTATTTTTGGCCGTGTATTCACATGTTCCACTTTGGTATACTCCGACCGTACCTTTCTGCGTGAACATATTCTGTTTGAATTCTACTGTTTTCGGTCCTTTGTGGTATGTCGTAGCATAAGTCTGACATGCTTCACCGCTTTTGTCAAATGGTAATGAAGCGATATACTGCTTGATGAAAGGACGAAGAGTTGTAGCATCTATATTGCCACTGAATATAAATGTATATTTCGAAGCATCGCCAAAGCAACTGTTATAAATGTCTTTCAATTGTCCGTATTTTATCTTGTATACAAGATTTTTGTTGAGCGCCAATGCTCTGGGACTGTAGTCAAGTGCCACATTCATTAATGAGTCGCGGAATACATGCTCGGGTTTAATACCTCTGTTTCGTAAATATTCGCGCAACAAGTTTTCCATATTCATAAGAGAACGTATGCTATAGAGAGGTTTTGCAAAGCGAAGATAAGTAATTTGCAACATCGTTTGAACCTCTTTCACAGAACAATATCCAGACATTGCCGATAGTGTTCTGCCTATTTTAGGTTTCACTTCAACAGTCATACCATTGGTCAGTGTTTTCATTTCGCCTGCGTAATGAGATCCGAAACCTACCTGGGGAGCAAGAAAATCCATCGCTTGCAGGGTTGGTGCATACGATTCGGGGAATAAAGACAATCCTCCATTGGCTACAGCGATCATTTTTACTTCATCCTGTTTAGTGTCTATTTTCTTTATGATGACAGTTGCACCATTCGAAAGTTTCATCTCTGTTGTACCTAGTTGTTCGTTTTTCGTTTCCGATACGATGCTTCCTTGCTTCGGAAGATGTTTCATTATTTTAGTCTTGTCATCGTCGTCGTCATCCGTCCATGCCCTTAGATCATAGTCTTTTGCAATTTTCATGTTATCAAGAATATCTGCTTTCTTGGGTGCTCGGTAACCTTTCTTATCGGGCCCGGTACAGTAAATGACCATGTTCTTTTCATCCATCATCTTCCTTAGATAATAGTTAATAACAGGCAGTGACATTTCGTCTATGAACTTTTTGAGTATATGGTATTCATCGGAGATACTAGGGAATGGTTCATTCTCCAGAAAATGGCTAACGTACTGTTGAATGTATTCATTGTTTGTGATGTTCTGTCTATTATTATAGGTATTGTCGAGTGTTGCTAGAAAATCATTCTTTACTTTATTGTATTCTTTTGGAGTGAAGCCTAGCTCTCTTATTCTACCCAATTCATAGAAAATACCTTGAAATGCATTATCAAGCTCTCCTTTTTTGTACATGACATTAACGTTGAGTGCATTTTTTGTGTAGCAACCTAGATAATTTCCATCTGTAACTTCTGTCGAGAGAATGGGCATCTCGGGACCCGCATAATTAGATAAACGCTGGTCGCAAAGCAATTGAACCATCTTTTCTGTATATTTCACGGCATAATACCCTTGTCTGTCTTTATCGTTCGGATTGTATATATCGCGTTTGAACATGACTCGAAATTCTAATTGAGTCTCTTCGGGATCTGTTTGAATTGAAATGAGTGGCTTACCTCCTTCGTTATTAGATACAGGTTCGTAAGCCCTGAATGTTTTCTTGGGGTCCAGATAAGTGTGTCTGAAAAATTGTAGAATTCGTTTTTGAACAGCATCTACATCTACGTCACCTACTACAATAATGGCTTGCAAATCGGGGCGATACCACTTACTATAATAGTCTTTCAATCTCTGGATGGGAAAGTGATCAATAATCTCCATTGTACCAATGGGAGAACGATTGGCATATTTGCAGTTAGGAAAGAGTTCGGGCCCTGCTTTTTCCAGCATTCGCGTTCCGCTTGTCATACCATTGCGCCATTCTTCGTGAATCACTTTTCGCTCTTTTTCTACCGCTATCGAATCTAATGTCAAAGAGTGGGCCCATTCACTCAATACGTATACGCAAGAATCTGCAGTCTTTGGGGTCGTCAATGGCACGTCTTCTATATTATATATTGTTTTGTCAAATCCCGTAGCTGCATTTAAGTCAAATCCGAATTTAACGCCCTTGCTTTGTAGAAAATGGGTGATTGTTTGGTTTGGAAAATAGTTGGTACCCTCAAAGCACATGTGCTCCAGAAAATGAGCAAGTCCTCTTTGATTTTCATCTTCCAAGATCGAGCCTACTCGTTGTACCAGATAGAAGCTTGCCTGGTGTGGCTGAGTATCGTTGTGGCGGATATAAAACGTTAGGCCGTTACTTAATTCTCCTGCTCTGACAAGCGAATCGGGTGCAATGATAGAGTCATTGGACATCCCTTTTGTGTTAGAAAAACAAGGTTGGTAAAAGATTAAAGAAATTGCTAAAGATAAAAAGAGCTTCAGTGGATTTTTCATGATTAGTAAATTAATAGTTGAACAAACACGACTTTTAATAATATCTCTAACACATATCATTTAGGACTAAGCTTAAATTACTTTGTTCGTTATAATATGTGTGGGAATAACATCCTTTTTTGTTATTTTGTGCAAAGATAATAATTGTTGTGATAAATCGTTTAAGAATAAAGACTTTTTTGTTGACATTTTTATTGATTTCATTTCTTAATCTACAAAATTTAAAAACAGACGTATGTCGCAAGTTGTCGTATGTTAGTTTTTCCGGTGACGTCCTTAAGTTTTTCAGAAAACGTATGGACGTCAACAAATTTAGGAGCATATGTGGTTTTAGGAAGATAAGTACGACACCGATTTGTTTGAAATAATCGTGTTCCACTGACTACTACTACTTAAAAAGGGGTCGTAATGGTATTAATCATTTCGATGTTTCTCTATAATACTTTTGGAATCTGTTTCCGTCACGTTTATTACCTGTATATCAGATAGATATTGAGATGTGATAGCAAAATGGGACCTAAAAAGTGCATCTTTTCGCTGAGAATCAATGAATTATGATCTTTACAAAAGTGCACTGGGAATGAGCGGCATAAGCAGCTTTTGAAGATTCGTGTGCAAAAGTTGTTATTTCGGATACTCGATTTTGTATTTTGCCAGACGCACACCCCATTGATGTAAGAATGAGTTAATGGAAAATCATTTATCTCAAAATTGTTTTTCAAGGCGTTCCAAGAGGTGAATATAAGGGACGATACTGATACTATTTTAACCATACTGGAGTGGCACTTCTTGATGACATGTACTGAATAAGTTTGTGTCAACTTATTCAGTACATGTCAGATTTACGCATAATATATTTATTTTTCGCTCTTGTTGAGCTTACATTAAAGTGGTGAAGCAATCGCAGGAATAGTGCCCTCTATGGTGTCGTGAAGCATGTTAGGATAATAAAGTATCAGAATATCAAGGAATGTTCATTTTGAGATTCACATCATATTGTATCTCATTATTACAAATGCAAACTCAGAACATTGCTTAATCCTCTAATCTTGAATGGTGCCCGATGCCTATAACGATTGTATATTGAAAAAAGGAAGTAAACATCACGTTCACTTCCTTCACAACTTAAATTAAACAAATACTTGTTCTTTTGGGGAATTAGTTTTTTGCGTCTAGATACTTTATGCTATAAGCTCAAAAATAATAGCCCCTCAACTAAGATATCCCATACCAAAAGGATTATTGCCAAAACCATTATGGCATTTTATAAATATAGAACAATTAATCTATTTTCTGCTTTGTCCCTTTTTTTGTTCATTGATAAGCGCAACAGCTTCAATTTCTACAACAAAATCTTTACTGAATAACCGTTTAACCTCAACCCATGTCGCAGCCGGAAAATGGTCGTTTTTGTAGAATTCTTTGCGGACATCTTTATTTTTTATAACAGAATCAAGGGATGTTGTATAAATATTTTCTTTAATTATATTTTCGAAGGTTGCATGATAATGTTTAAGAGTGCTTTCTATACTGATATATGATCTCCTTAAAGCTTCCTTCATATCTCCCCATCCGACTCTTCCCGAGATATAAATTGTATTTCCGACTTTAACCGCTTCGGCGTAGCCGATATCGTTATTTACTTCAAATCTTTCACTCTTTGCTGTTTGGGCAAGTCCAAATAGGCATATAAAGGTAGATAATACAAGCAGAATGTTTCTTTTGGTTAGCATCATAATTTCTAATCTAAATATTACTAGGTAATAATTTTTGATTCTAAAAAAATGCCCCGCTTGCCAAGTTAGCAAGCGAGGCGGTTTTATTTATAAGTAGTAATTGTTACTTCTTTTTGAAACATAAGAACCAACCTTCAGAACCATTTGAAGAAGCGGCAACTAAAACTAAATGAGTTCCATCAGCTTTTATAATCTGATATGTATAACAACGTTTATTGTTGTCATTAGGTAATATTCCCATCAAGGGTACAGTACCGCTGAATTTCATTGTACCAATATCCCAGCCGGCTTTAACAACTGCCTCAGAGACGTTTACAGTTCCTGTTTCTCCACGGCTAGTGTTAACACCTGCAAGATTTAGAGAGAACCATGCGCCTGTTCCGTCATTGGGCATTCCTTTACCTGCGGCTTGGCTGTCAATGGTGGCCTGGTCAGGAGCTCCCCACCATGCCGGGGTAGTATCACTTCCCCAACCGCCATTACCCCAATAGCGCGTGAGATCTGTATCCCATGTCCATGTTGTGGTAGTATATCCGCCATTGCCATCGCCAAATATTTTATCGTAAATGGCCGGGAGATTAGTATATTCGCTAATGGTGACGCTTTTTGCCGTTGATTTTATTACGCTACCGTCCGGGTTGATAGTCGTAACGTAATAGCTGACATTCGTCGTTGGTGGAACCACCTGAATGACAGGATTAGTCCCTTCTCCTACGAGAGTATTGTTTGATGCGTCATATACCTTAATGTAACGCGTAGGACTCGTTACAACAGTAATGTTATTGTTACCCGTACTTTTCGGGTTTAGTTGCAGTTCGTTTGTTAACTCTTCTGGAGTAACGTTTGCACCAGGACTTGCATAATTTTCAGTAGACGGATCACAAGCTACAAGAAGCATTACGAGTAGTGGTACTGCAAATAATATTTTTTTCATAATGTAATTCATTTTAATGTAAAATATTCTATAGGAGTATATTATCATTTCCATCCGTTATATTCGCTGTCGCTTCCCGTCCAACCATCTCTTTGAGTCAAAGTCCCTTTACTTAGAGAGATTTCTCCTTCAGGGATTTTAAAGAATCCGGCTGTCGCATTGTAACGGGCTGCATAGCCTCCTGCGTGCGCCGTATTTGTGCTACTATTACCGCAATAGTATACGGGTTGGTTTGTTTGTTTTTCTAATGCAGCAGCGGCAATATGCCAACGACGGATGTCATTCCAGCGAGTTCCTTCAAAAGCAAGCTCCCAACGGCGTTCATTCTGCAAGGCTGATAAGGAATAAGATACATCAGAAAGTCCTGCACGCTCTCTAACGGCATTGAGTCCGCTTTTCCCATATTTGGAAAGGGTTTTACCATCAGTGAGTTCACTATGCATAAGCAGTACGTCAGCAAAACGGATAAGAACTAAGTCATGGATATTGTTTAATTGCATATTGTTGGAATTCTGTGTCCAACCTGTATCACCATACATCAGATTTTCAAAACAGGGAAGATAAGGGTATTTGACCACATTTGCAAGGTCACCCGATAGGCCACCGGGATTTTTACAACTAATGGGAGATAGTTTCTTTTCGTAATAATCTGTTTCTTGTACATAGTCAGACCATCCTCCCCTTGTGTATGCAGGAAGATCATTTACGTTTTGTACGGATGCATCCCGGCGCATATCATTTGGTTCTGCCGTTTCCCAATCGTTTACTAAATTTGAAGCAACAGGTCCTGCTCCCCATCCTTGTCCAAATGGAAAAGTTTTACTGTAGTCTTGGCCGCCACGTACACCGAAGTGCAAGGCATATCCATTGGCATAGCCAATTGTGGTTGACCAACTAGCTAGCTTGTTAAATTTAATAGCAAACATGGACTCCGGGTTTACGGCATTATCGTCCTCAACCCACTTTAAGTTTTTCCCTTTTGTATAACTATATTCTTCGACACTACATCTGTTCGTGTAAGCCCACAGATTACGGAAATCAGGAACTAGCGAATAGCCTGAATTGTTTGCACAATCTTCCAAATATCCTGCTACATCTTCTTTGGTCAGTGTGCTGCCATCGGGTAAACTTACTGTCGTAAGAGGACTGTATGTAGTACTGGTCATATTGGCTAGGGTCTCTCCATTGCAATACATGCCTGTGTAGAATAACCATGCCCGACCTAACATAGCCTCTGCCGTATACTTGTCTACATGTCCGTCGGAATTCTTTGTCGCCGGCATGTTCTTTGCTGCATCGCGTAAGTCCTGAAGTATTTGCCCCCATTCTGCAGCTGCTGTCGCCGGTTTTAAGATCTGATTTTCCGGCGTAAGTACTAGTGGTACATTTCCATATTGCGAGCATAGCTCATAATAATAGAAAGCGCGCAAAAAATTAGCCTCACCTACAATTTGGTTTTTGTCATTATCGGACAAAGTTATATTAGTTATACTCGCTAATAAGGTGTTGGCACGATTAATGCCCTCATAACGGTCTATCCAAAACTGTTGCGTCATATTGGTCTGATAGTTAAGGAGCAAATCTTCTGCTTGCATTAGCTTATCATTGGTACCACCGCCTCCATAATTATCGTCACTGGCCAGCATTGAGACATAGAAGAATGATGCCTGTGGATTGGCATTTACTTTATTCAGGTTCTGATAAATGGCTGCAAGAGCTTGTGTTGCATCAGATTCTGTCTTCGGAAAATTTGTCGTATTCTTCTCTGTTTTGCTCTCGGCATCCAATGCATCATTACAAGATGTCAAGATACTGCCTCCTATCAGAATTATTGCTCCACTTAAATAGTATGCTAATTTTTTCATTGTGTTCATTTTTAAAATTTAATATTAACACCGAACATATAAGTACGAGGTTGCGGATAGTTACCTACATCTACTCCTGTTACCCAAGGTTCAACAGTTGTACCTGAGTTATTAAGTGCCAAACCATTTTCTGGATCCATTCCTTTGTAACCGGTAATAGTCCACAAATTTTGTGCTGCAAAGTAAAGGCGTAATTGTTGGAATGGGCAAGATTTCCATAGATTTTTGAAGTCAAATCCGAGTGTCAAGTTCTTTATGCGGAAATAACTTGCATTCTCTACATAAATATCAGAGATGTTTTGCCAATTGGCGCCTGCATTTCCGGGAGCAAGAAGAGGATATTTGTTTGAAGTTCCTTCTCCATGCCAGTAATTATATACTTCTGTAGTGAAGTTCTCGTATGGAACGCCTGCGATATTTCGCCAAGAACGAGCAATTTGCTGTCCAAAAGCTCCAAATGTGGTTACAGATAAGTCAAATCCTTTGTATGCACAGTTAAAACTTAATCCCATTGTAACATCTGGATTAGGATTTCCTAAATCTGTTTTATCGCTAGAATTGACTACGCCATCGTGATTTGTGTCGACAAACATTAAATCACCGGGCTTAATGGATGTGCCTTGCAAAGAATTTGCAGCTTTGCCACCGCAGTTATTCTTTAAATAATTTTGTACGTCCGTCTGATTTTGCATTACGCCTGCAGTCTTATAACCATAGAAGTATCCGATGGGGTGTCCTTCTTGCATACGTGCCATGTAACCGGTATTCTCTCCAAGTAAGTTTTTACCTCCTTCAATATAATGATTGTCATTATTTACTTCCGTGACTTTGTTTTTGTTGTATGCCATATTAAGGTTGATTCCGTAGGTGAAATCTTTACCAATTTTGTCATTCCATCCAAAAGCAACTTCGATACCTGTATTTTTTACTGTTCCGGCGTTGGATGTCATTGTTGTATAACCTGTTTCGGAAGCTACAGGAACACTAACCAATAAATCTTTTGTCTTTTTATTGTACCAATCGAATGTAAAGCTAAGTTTGCCACCCAAAAAGCGAGCATCAAGACCTAAATCTGCTTGTTCTGATGTTTCCCACGTTAAGTCGGGATTTGCTAAGCGGGTAGGATATCCGCCTTGTGTACCTCCACTCTTGTTATTATTGAATGAATATTGACCATAATCACCAAATGAGTAACTTGCTGCGTATCCGAACGCTCCGATATTTTCATTACCGTTTTGTCCCCAACCTGCACGTATCTTCAAAAAGTCAAGCCAATTTGTGGTAGATTTCATAAAGTTTTCATTACTTACTACCCAGCCGGCTGAAAATGAAGGGAAATATCCCCATTGATGACCTTTGGCAAAGTTAGAAGAACCATCGGCACGCATAATAGCGGTAAACATATAGGTTTCGTTATAATCGTAATTGATACGACCGAAATAAGATAGAATGGAATGATCTGTAATAGGATATCCTGATAGTGTACCTGCACTGCGACCGGTTGTGTTGTCGAAATAGGCGTGCTCATAATCGCCGAAAATATTACCGGTAGATGTTCCTGAGATGTAATCGCCCATATTGTGTCCTTGGCGAGAGTATTCGGTACCGACAAGGGCATCAAAGTGATGATCTTTGGCTACATCAAACTTGTAATTTAATGTATTGGTTGCACCCCATTCCCATGCAGTTGTCATGTTTTCTGTGGTTTGGTCAGCAGTACGGTTATCATTGGAGTCGTTGAGTTTGTAGGTTGGTAAATAAGTTCTATAACTACTTGAGTATTGTTTGTAATCGACTTGACCTCTGTAAATTAACCGTTCGATAGGTTGCACCTCTATATAACCCACAGTATTTAAATTGTAATTTTTGCTCATGTTATGGCCCGCTTGATTGTTGACCATGTTGGCGATAGGATTGCTGGTGTATGAATTGTAGTTAAACCAACCTTCAGTACCGGAACTTTTCAAATCGTCATACATAAAGTAATCTCCCTTTGAATTGTATATGGGGACACATGGGTTAGCGCGAAGAGCATTTGAAATATTATTCGAATATTGATTGCCAATTTGTACACCTTGACTCTGACGGTGCTGATAGTAAACATTTTCTCCAAATTTAACGACATCGAGTTTACCACTCCGATATAATATGTGTTCAGAATTCAAACGAAAAGTGAAACGGCGGAAATCTGATTTTACAATATTTCCGATAACACCATCTTGATACTGGTAACCGATACCTGTAGAAAATTTGGAAAGATCGTTACCTCCTGTGATATTAATGGCATGGTTAGTAACTACCGCATTTTTCTTACGTATAGCTTCCAACCAGTTTGTACCGGGGTTAGTTCCATTCTGATAAGCCTTTAATAGATCCGCATTGATGTATTTTGACCAATCGTAAACATTGCCGCTATTATTAAATGATAGCTGGTCTTCAACTGCCATATATTGTTTGGCTGTTAGCATGCTTGGCATCTTATAAATGTTTTGCCAACCGATGTTCCCATCATAAGACACTTGCGTTTTGCCCTGCTTTCCTTGTTTCGTTGATATAAGGATGACGCCGTTAGCCGCACGAGCACCATAAATAGCGCAAGATGCAGCATCTTTTAATACATCAATACGTTCGATATCTGCAGGATTGATAGAATTTATATCCCCCCCAGACACCCCGTCAATAACATAAATAGGAGCAGTACTACTATTTGTACCAGCACCACGAATATTAATTTTAAATCCGTCACCTGGTTGCCCCGAAACACTTTGGATATTGACACCTGGAGATTGACTTTGCAAAGCACCTAATACCTGAGTGGTATTTAGTCTTGCAACGGCATCACCCTTTATTTCCACCGTAGCACCAGTAACTAACTTTTTCTTTTGGACGCCGTAACCTACAACAACAACTTCTTCAAGCTGTTTTGTATCAGATGCTAAAGTAACTCTAATTACTTTCTTCCCAGAAATGTTAACCTCTTGGGTTTTGTAACCTACACTGGAGATAACCAATGTATTTTTACCTGCAGGAACTTTCAGAGAGAATTGGCCGTTAATGTCGGACGTAATTCCCAATGTCGTTCCTTTGACCATAACGCTTGCACCAATAATAGGAGTGTTATCGCTTCCATCAATAACAGAACCTGTAACGGTGTTTTGTGCGATGATGTGGCAGCTCATTAATACTGCTACTAAAAACATAAGAATGTTTTTCATGCGGACATTTTTTATTTAAAGTTTATAAAGATAATAGTGTTCTTCAATTTTAGGTCGAACGTAGTGTTCTTCATTCAACTAAATGAACACAGCAAAATTAATTAGTTTTAGTAATTGTAGCAAATACAATTTTATCCTTAAATAATACTTTCTTCTATTTTTTTATCGAAAGTAAAATCAAAGTGTTGTAATTCTTCTAAAATAGTGCTTTGCTACAGAAAATCTAAAAAGTGTAATTCATTTTTTGTAATCATCATTTTTTTAGTTAAGTTTTTGTTATATATAGTCAATCGTGATCTAGTAATAATCTAATTAATTTGGATCGATTGTTTGAATACCGTTCATTATAGCATTTACTGCTCCCTGATCATATATATTCATTGCAGGATTGCTGGAACGATTAAATAGCGCAAAAGCGTCTGAACCGGATTTCATTACATTCATAGTGGGCTGATTGTTTCCGAGGGCCCCATTATCCCAATAAAAACAGGGTATGCCATAAGACTTAGCCGTAAAAACTAACCATTGGAGATAATAATCACGAGATTCTTCTCCTTTGTTTTCAGTAACTGTTAATTTGAAAGTTGATGTCTTTATAGCAGAGGTTGTAGCTGGGGTAACCCCTAAATTTCTGCAGCTACTACATGCCGCAAAAGAAAAACAGGAGGGTCTGAAAAGGGTATAAGAACTTGTGTCTAGTAAATTGAGAAATCTCATAAATTTAAAAATCCTAATTTAGTTTTAAAAGTTGAAGTCTAGTTGTTATAATTATAATTAGTCTAGGAGTTTTAAGCGCTCCCATATCCATTTGTCTTATTCGTCTTACTGCAGCGAAATATTTCGCTTTAAAACATTTGTTGCAAAATAGTAATAAGTCCCCCTATGGCAAATCCAATTATGGTGATTGGGAGTTGCCATTACACGGACTTTTTTATTCTTTACATGAGTAAAGCTGTAATATGTATAAAAAGTAACAACGAAAGAATAAGTGCTCTCTTCATGATATTAATTTTTTGTATTGTCTAGTAAAGGCTACAAAATTATGAATTTTTTAGAGAATTAACTGATATTATTTTATCAAATATTTATCAATTTACGATACTATCTTGATATTATTTATCTTTTTGTGTATCTAATATGTTGTTTTATAATTGATTGTGGTGTTTTATTATTACTGTTGATAGAACAGTAATAATCTTTTGATTAAATATGAAAAAGATATTAAAATTTTAGATTCTAAAAATATCTGTTTTGCTTATTAAGCCTTAAAGGTATTCGTTTAATCTATCTTTTTTATATACTAAACAAACAGTCGCTATTGTCTTGGATCATTCTATTATAATCCAAGCATGAGAGTGAGTGTTTTTGTATACTGGCGTTAAAGAAAGATAGCCTTTTGAAATGTATTTTCCTTCTGTCTCTAGAGGGTGCTTTTCTTGCATGTCCTGATTGAAGGCAAGCGCTTCGTCCTCTTTACGATAATAATCTATATGAAATTCCCCTTTATGTTTTTGGGAAATGTATTGGCTGTATATGTTGTGTGCCAAAATTCCCATGGTCAAACGAGTGTTGATCTCAACGCAAGGATGAATAAGAGTTGGTTGCCCCATTTTATTCGGGCAAATTATGATGTCAACTCCTATGTAACCGGTATAGCGACCTCCATATATCGTTTCTACTTCGGTAAGTAGGTGTGGAATTAGCTCACAACGAATGTTTCGCATATAGGATGTGTTGGAACGATAACTGTCTGGCACTAAAAGATTGTAGCGGTAAACTCCAGTAGGAGTTGTATTAAAAAAAGAATAGCCGAGGAAAGAGGCTTTGCCTGAATAATCAATATGTATTTCGATCGCCATATCATACGTCTTGTTGTATATCGGTTCGCAAACGATTCCGCCTTGAGTAGATAATTGACGGTGACACCAGCGTTCGAAAGGTGATGAATATTTCCCGTCTCGATACCAGTTGAGACCTTTCCCACTACCAGACAAGGGGGCTTTGAAGACACATGCTTCGTGAGATTCGACGAATTGAAAACAAGGAGATATACTTTCGTAATAGTACGATTCGCCAATGTAATGGTCGTTGATGCAAAGGCGAGGTAACAGATCAACGGCGGTCCGACGGTTTGAAAGATGAATGATATCCTCTATTTGTTCGTTGGATGGAATGAAAGAATCTGGTATCCCACAACGTCGTAGATAGGCTTTTTCGGCCCAATCCCATCCCCATGGTTGGATATCCCAGATGGTATCGGATGATTGAAAGATTTGAGGAAGTGCTGTAGGGCATATAGCCCTGATATCGCGTGATTTAAAGGCGGGCGATACGGAGCTTAGCTTTGCTATAAAATCCATAGCGAAAATATCTTCGCTTAGTACTGTCCCCTTATCTGTTGCATACCATATAGGCAACAATGATAAATCACGTTGCATTTGCTGTACAGCTAATGGTGGAATAAAAGTTGCATGGCCGTTTGCCAATGCCATATCATGCCCCGGATTAAAATGATATAAATATTCTCGTTTCTCGTTCATTCTGTTGGAATCTATCACAAATATATGGATTCTTCATTCAGCAAATATTGCTTTTAGTCATAATATTAAATAAAAACGAAAAAATTGCAATCTGGAGATGACAAAATTAAATATTAAATGTATCTTTGCAAATGATTTGAAGAATAAGATATTATGGAATCAATCTTTCGTACACATACTTATCTGATAGAGCATACTAAACCATTGGTTCGAAGACATTTGATGGATGAAATCAATTGGGATGATCGCTTAATAGGCATCAAAGGTGCTCGTGGGGTAGGGAAAACTACTTTTTTGTTGGAATACGCAAAAGAAAAATACGGAACGAATAGGGAGTGCTTGTTTATTAACATGAATAATTTTTATTTTTCGAGTCATAGTATTGTCGATTTTGCGGATTACTTTCAACGTCAGGGTGGAAAAGTATTGCTAATTGATCAAGTATTCAAACATCCCTGTTGGAGCAAAGAACTCCGTGAATGTTATGATCGCTTTCCAAATTTGAAAATTGTTTTTGCCGGTTCATCTGTGATGCGTTTGAAAGAGGAAAATCCTGAGTTGAACGGTATTGTGAAAAGTTATAACTTATCGGGCTTTTCTTTTAGAGAATTCTTGAATCTAAAGGCTGGGTTGAATTTGTCAGCGTACGCTTTTGAAGATATTCTGAAATCTCATAAAAGCATTTCTAAAGAGATCATATCCAAAGTTAATCCTCTGGATTATTTTAAGGATTATCTACATCATGGCTATTACCCGTTCTTCTTGGAAAAGCGCAACTATTCGGAGAACTTGCTGAAAACGATGAATATGATGATTGAGGTAGATATCTTATTGATAAAACAAATAGAATTAAAATATTTGCCCAAAATAAAAGAACTGTTGTATCGATTGGCAATAGCGGGACCTAAAGCTCCGAATGTTAGTCAGCTTGCTACTGATATACATACTTCAAGGGCAACTGTG
This sequence comes from uncultured Bacteroides sp., assembly GCA_963676865.2. Taxonomy (GTDB): domain Bacteria; phylum Bacteroidota; class Bacteroidia; order Bacteroidales; family Bacteroidaceae; genus JAAYUD01. The sequence continues at coordinate 2,499,100 of CAXXSS010000001.1, forward strand.
ATGAATTATATTAAGTATTTGGCTGATGCACGTCTTATTAATATGGTATATGCGTCGGGTGAATCATTCCCGAAGAAGCCGGCAAGAGTTTTGCTCCATAATTCGAATTTAATGTATACGATATATCCTCATGAAAGCACCTTGTCTGATATATACAATACTTTTATTGTCAATACGCTGTGGAAAGATCATCAAGTGAATGAAGGCGACAAAGGGTCTTCTTTTGTTATTGATGATAAATATGAATTCAAAATGAATTATAAAAGGGTAAGAGAGAAGTTGCGTAAGAATGTATTCTATTTAAAAGATGATATTAAGACGGGAGAGAATAGTTTGATTCCTCTTTGGCTTTTTGGTTTTTTGTACTAAAAAAATTTATTTTTAATAATAATAATTATGACTAAACAGAAGAAATTTATCACGTGTGATGGAAATGAAGCTGCGGCACATGTATCCTACATGTTCACCGAAGTAGCTGCTATCTATCCCATCACCCCATCTTCACCGATGGCTGAACATGTTGATGAGTGGGCTGCCCAAGGACGTAAAAATATCTTTGGAGAGACAGTAACGCTGCAAGAAATGCAGTCTGAAGCTGGAGCAGCTGGTACAGTTCACGGCTCATTGCAGGCTGGCGCGCTGACTACGACATATACCGCTTCCCAAGGTTTGCTCTTAATGATACCTAATATGTATAAGATTGCAGGAGAGTTTCTGCCATGCGTTTTTCATGTCTCAGCTCGTTCTCTTGCCAGTCATGCTCTTTGTATTTTTGGTGATCATCAAGATGTAATGGCATGCCGCCAAACAGGCTTTGCAATGCTTTGTGAAAGTTCTGTTCAGGAAGTCATGGACTTGTCTGGCGTAGCTCACCTTGCAACTCTTAAGACTCGTGTTCCTTTTATTAACTTCTTTGATGGATTCCGTACATCTCACGAAATTCAGAAAATTGAATGTCTGGAAAATGATGATCTGGCTCCGTTGATAGATATGAAAGCTGTTGAAGAGTTCCGTGCTCGTGCATTGAATCCTCAGCATCCTGTAACTCGTGGTATGGCCGAGAACCCTGATCATTTCTTCCAACATAGAGAGGCATCTAACAGTTTTTACGAATCTATCCCCGAAACTGTTCAAGAATATATGGACGAGATAGGCAAAGTTACCGGACGTTCTCATCATTTATTTGATTATTATGGAGCTGCCGATGCCGATCGCGTCATTATTGCAATGGGCTCTGTTTGTGAAGCTGCTCGTGAAGTAATAGATTATCTTAATGCCAAAGGTCAGAAAGTTGGTATTGTAGAGGTACATTTGTTTCGTCCATTTGCTACGGAGCGTTTCTTAGAGGCTGTGCCTAAAACATGTAAACGTATTGCTGTTCTCGATCGTACCAAAGAACCGGGCAGTAATGGCGAACCTTTGTTTATGGATATAAAGGATAGCTATTTTGCTAAGGCTGATGCTCCATTAGTTGTTGGCGGGCGTTATGGCTTAGGTTCTAAAGATACTACTCCTGCTCAAATTCTTGCTGTTTACGACAACTTGAAGATGAATGAGCCGAAGAATCACTTTACTATTGGTATTGTTGATGATGTCACTTTCACTTCTCTTCCTAAAGAAGAAGAGATCGCTATGGGAGGTGAAGGTATGTACGAAGCTAAATTTTATGGCTTGGGTGCGGATGGAACTGTTGGCGCAAATAAAAACTCTGTAAAAATCATTGGTGACAATACAAATAAGCATTGTCAGGCTTACTTTTCGTACGATTCGAAAAAGTCAGGTGGCTTTACTTGTTCACACTTGCGTTTCGGTGATTCACCGATCCGTTCTAGCTATTTGGTAAATACTCCAAATTTTGTAGCTTGTCATGTTCAGGCTTATTTGAAAATGTATGATGTTACTGCGGGGCTTCGTCCTAATGGTACATTCTTGTTGAATACCATCTGGAATGAAGAAGAATTGAGCAAAAATCTACCTGTTAAAATCAAAAAGTATTTTGCTCAGAAAAACATCACGGTCTATTATATCAATGCTACTCAAATAGCTCAAGAAATAGGTTTGGGTAATCGTACCAATACGATCCTGCAATCGGCTTTCTTCCGCATTGCACAAGTGATTCCTGTAGAATTGGCTGTGGAGCAGATGAAAAAATTCATCGTTAAGTCGTATGGTAAGAAGGGTGAAGATGTTGTTAATAAAAATTATGCGGCTGTTGATCGCGGCGGTGAATACAAAAAACTTCATGTTGATCAGGCATGGGCTAATTTGAAAGATGAAGAAGAAGAACAAAACAATGATCCTGCATTCATCAACGAAGTAGTTCGCCCTATTAATGCTCAAGATGGAGACAAACTTCCTGTATCTGCTTTCAAAGGTATTGAAGATGGTACATGGCAAGTAGGAACATCCAAATATGAGAAACGTGGTGTTGCTGCTTTTGTTCCGGTTTGGAATCCGGAAAATTGTATTCAATGCAACCGTTGTTCTTATGTTTGTCCTCACGCTTCAATTCGTCCTTTCGTTCTTGATGAAGAAGAACAAAAAGGAGCTAAATTTGATCAATTGAAGGCTGTCGGTAAAGCATTCGATGGTATGACTTTCCGTATCCAAGTTGATGTTTTGGATTGTATGGGTTGTAGCAATTGTGCGGATGTTTGCCCCGGAAATCCGAAGAAAGGTGGCAAGGCTCTTGTTATGGCTCATCTCGAGAGCCAAATGGGTGAGGCTGAAAATTGGGAATATTGTTCAACCAATGTCAAGACAAAGCAACATTTGGTTGACATTAAGGCCAATGTGAAAAACTCTCAGTTTGCAACTCCTTTGTTTGAGTTCTCTGGTGCATGTTCCGGTTGTGGTGAAACTCCTTATGTGAAATTAATCACCCAGCTTTTTGGCGACCGCGAAATGGCTGCCAATGCAACAGGTTGTTCTTCTATTTATTCTGCATCCGTACCCTCTACTCCTTATACAACTAACGCAAAGGGCTATGGTCCTGCTTGGGCCAATTCTCTATTCGAAGACTTTTGTGAGTTCGGTCTTGGTATGCAAATCGCTTCTGAAAAGATGCGTGAGCGTCTCGCAGAGTTAATGAAAGGTGCAATTGCTGCTGAAAATACTCCTGAGGAGACTAAACAACTGTTCCAAAACTGGCTTGATAACTATAACGATGCCGACCAGTCAAAGGCTTTGGCAGAAGAAATCATTCCAATGGTTGAAGCTGCAAAAGATAAATGCTCGTTCTGCAAAGAAATTGCTTTATTGCAGCAGTATTTGGTTAAACGCAGTCAGTGGATTATCGGTGGAGATGGCGCTTCGTATGATATAGGTTACGGTGGTTTAGACCATGTTATTTCTACAGGTAAAGATGTCAATATCCTTGTTCTTGATACGGAAGTTTACTCTAATACCGGTGGTCAGGCTTCTAAAGCCACTCCTCTTGGTGCTATTGCTCAATTTGCGGCTCAAGGCAAGCGAATTCGCAAAAAGGATCTTGGTTTGATGGCTTCTACATACGGCTATGTATATGTTGCTCAAGTAGCGATGGGTGCTGATCAAGCTCAAACATTGAAGGCATTCCGCGAAGCCGAAGCTTATGATGGACCGAGTGTTATTATTGCCTATTCTCCTTGTATTAACCATGGATTGAAAGCTGGCATGGGTAAGAGTCAGACAGAAGAGGCAAAAGCTGTTGCCTGCGGTTACTGGCACCTATGGCGTTATAATCCAATGTTGGAAAAAGAAGGAAAGAATCCGTTTATACTTGATAGTAAAGAACCTAATTGGGATGATTTCAAAGATTTCTTGACAGGTGAAGTTCGTTATCTATCATTAAAGAAGATGTTTCCGCAAGAAGCTGATGAGTTGTTTGAAGCTGCTAAAGATAATTCTCAATGGCGCTACAATAACTACAAACGCTTGGCAAATTTAGAATATTAGAAGAGTATTCTATAAATAATAATTGATATTGTCGGATATGCTATGTTTATAGTATATCCGACTTTTTTATTTTTCTCTTTGGTCATGTGTCAGGAAAATACTATTTTTGGCAAAGTATCTCCATGTTATTGCTCCTTTAATTTTAAAATATACAAGATTATATGTCCTTAGAGATAGAAAGAAAATTTCTGATTGCTGACGAAACTTTTAAGAATGAAGCTTTTAAAGCCGTGCATGTCATACAGGGTTATTTGTCTTCGGCTACTGGTCGAACGGTGCGAGTGCGTACTATGGATGAAAAAGCCTACATTACTGTAAAAGGACAAAGTAATGCTACTGGTACGAGTCGTTTTGAATGGGAAAAAGAAATATCAATTGACGACGCTCACGACCTTTTGCAACTTTGCGAACCAGGTATTGTTGATAAAACTCGTTATTTGGTTCGAGTAGGTGAATATATCTATGAAGTAGACGAATTTTATGGCGATAACGAGGGGCTTACAGTTGCTGAAATAGAGCTGCCCGATGAAAATGCTTTCTTTGAACGCCCTTCTTGGTTGGGAAAAGAAGTGACGGGTGATAGGCGATATTATAATTCCTCCTTAATAAAGAATCCGTATAAAAATTGGGAATGTAAAGGATGATAGATGTTCAGGCCAAAATACACGATCAATATTCTATAGAACTTAAAGTCGGATATGTTGCTCGGCAAAAAATGCCGAGAAGTGATTTTGTGATGAATACTTGGGTGTTTATTCCCGACAGCCTAGATATTAATCGGCGCACTTATCCGAAGGAATTATTTTACAAGGATGTCCATTCTCACTTGCGGCTCATCACTCCGATATTTCATTTAGCCGATATGGCTAAAGAGAACAATATGCCGTTTTTATTGTTGAAAGGTGCATACCTGAACGCTTCTTCTAATGCTTCTGAAAAAGCATTGAAGAATTTCGAATCGCAAGTCAAAATGTATGCTTCTATTTATAAGAGTGCTATCAGAAATGCCTATGAAAAAATATATTTAGAAGGTACTACTGATCATTTGCAACAGACAAAAAGCTTGATTAGTTCCGTGAGTAGCGTGTTGTTGCAATTAAGATCGTTACAGCAGGATGTGGAGAAAAGTATAAATGTTCCGATAGATGGATATTATCGATGTGCGGATGAGTTCATCTCAAATGTTACTGAGCAGCATTTATTTTTGTTGGCCAACTATCTAAAAGAAAATCAACAAGCTGTATGGGAGCATGTCAAAAAAGAGCTTTTTGTGTTGTTGGATAAAGAATTGGCATACAAAAAGAAGAAAGGATATATTTCTATTAAGCCTGATGATGCCGATAATAATAGAGAATTTGTTCATAATGCCGGACTGCTGAAAAAATACGCTGAGAGTAATCTCTATTTGAAAGCACAGAAAAGGCACAATACGTTTTTCATTGAACAGGTGGCTTTTATGCTTGCTGCAGGTATTTCAATGACTTTCGCTACTGTCATCGCTTTCTCGTTTCAAAAGACATTTGGCAATTTTACCTTGCCGCTTTTTATTGCTTTAGTCGTAAGCTATATGTTCAAAGATCGTATAAAAGAGTTGATACGATATTATTTTGCCTATAAAATGGGTACCAAATTCTTTGATTATAAGATAATCATGAGCATCCACGAAAGGGAATTAGGCTGGTGTAAAGAAGGATTTGACTACATTACTTCCAATAAGTTACCTGAACAGGTTAAAGAGAAAAGAGGACGTACTTCGCTTTTGGAAACTCGGAGGGGAATAGATGAGCAGATCATGTTATATCGCAAAAAAGTACATCTTAATAAAGCCAATATAAATAGAATAAATCACTATCCCTTTATAGGGGTGAATGATATTATTCGCATCAATCTTTTTGAATTTATGCACAAAATGGACAATCCTAGTGTGCCTGTCTTTGTAAGTCTTGGGGGAGAGGAATTCGATAGTGTAAAAGCGCCGAAGGTGTATTATATCAATTATATCATTCAGTGTAGGTACCAAGGGATTACTACCGATTATTATCGTTATCGGGTAATGATAGGTAGAGAGGGTATTCAGAAAATAGATAAGATAGTATAGGCCTATGGCTTGAGAATTTCCAGGAATGCTGAAAAGTGATAGTTTATCAACCAAAACTGATGAAATACTGAATATTGAGTTGTTTTTAAAATAAAATATGTACTTTTGTATATTCAACACATATACTAAAAAAATTATGAAAAACTTAATATATCTATTCGCTGTTGTTTGTCTTTTATCTTGTACCGGAAAATCTTTATATACCATAGAGGGCAGGTTACCTTCTCATAAGTATGACGGGCAGTGGATGTATTTAGTTCCTATGGAAAATGCAAATCGCACAAATGTTGATTCTTTCAAGATAAAAGATGGATATTTTGAGTTTAAGGGTGATACGGAAAGGATTTCTATTCTTAGGATGAAGCCTTTGTATAGATTAGAAATGCAAGAATTATTGGTTATTACTGAAAAGGGAGTCATTAAAATCTCCATCAACAAGAATAGTGTCGCCAAAGGAACTCCTCAGAATGAAGCACTTCAACTTTGGAAGGACAAACAGATTGCATTTATGCAAATGGCTCGAAAAGCCTACGAAGTAATTAGATCTAAACATTTAGTGAAAGATTCCTTAAATTGGGCTGCCAAGATTGATTCGGCAGACAAAGATATGAAGAACTTTAGTATTAAATTGCTGAAACAACAAAAGACTAATACATTGGGTAAGTTCTTATATGGCCAGTGTTCATTTTGGCTTTCTCCTGCTGATAAAACGCGGTTGAAACCCCTGTTTGAAGCGAAAAAGTAAGGATATCCTTTAGTATTTTATTATGAGAAGCCGTCTATCTATATATTACACTTACGGAATCATTGCTCTATGGGCAATTGCCTGTTTTGTGTTTTTCCAGGTATTCTATTCTTACCATTTCTTCTATAAAGAGCAGACTCAATTATTTTTATTCTCCGCCGATTATCTGAATACTTATTTTAGCAAACCTGCTTGGTTGTCATGTATGGGCGGGGACTTTCTGACACAATTCTTTTATTATAGATTTGCAGGAGCTGCTATTTTAACCATTGTATTGCTTTTACTGGGCGACTTTACTCGCAGAAGTTTTGAACGTTGCATGTGTGGACGGTTTTCTTTTGTAATTGCTCTTGTCGTAATGACTGTTGAGGCCATCTTTTATTTCCGTGCCGATTTTAGATTATCATCTGCTGCTGCCCTTATCGGATCTATGGGATTGTTTCTGCTATATTGTTTGATATGCAAGGAATGGGTCAAGTGGGTTGTTGCTGTTGCTTTTGTTATTCTGTCTTATTGGATATTTGGCTACGGATGTTTTGTTTTTGTTTTATTGGTCGTTCTCCATGATATCGGCCAGCCCAAAGGGTGGATAAAACTGGTGTTGTTTGTGCTTGCTGTTGGTTTTCCGCTTTCTATGCGGGCACATTATTTGCTCACCTGGCAGACAAGTTTGAGTTATCCCGGCGTAGGTCAGTTCCAAAAGCCTAATTTTACTCTGGAAAAAATACTTGCTTTAGATAATGAATACTATTTTGGCAACTATGATAAAGTACTGAATATTGTTCATCAATCGGACGCCTCTTTGCAGGAAGTCTCTTATTTCTATAATTTGGTTCAAGCTAGACGTGGACTATTACCCGATAGCTTGTTGAATATAATTCAGCAACCTCGGGGATTATTTATGAAACTGGGGCCGAATGCTTCAATGATTGATTTGTATATCGGTGGCGAAGTGTTTAATCTATGTGGGGATATGACATTCGATGAACATTCTGCTATGTTGGCAAACGTCTTTTCATACCAAAATAGAAATGCTCGGATGATTAAGCGTTTGGCAGAAGTGAATCTTGTGAATAATGACACCGCTGCCGCACTGAAATACCTTCGGATATTGCAAAAAACGTTTGTTTATCGTAAATGGGCGGCCATGCGTATGCCCGGTTCGCAGGCTCCTGCAGTAAAAGAAATACTGCAACAAAAAAGACAATATATCAATCGTCTTGATACATTGAGAGGTGCAGAAAATTATCGTTTGGTTCTGGCCGGATTGCTTCATTCTAATCCTCAAAATATTGTAGCTCTCGATTATTTGCTGTGCGATGACTTGCTTAGAAAGGATATCTCATCCTTCAAAAAGGACTATGATACGTTCTATTTGTTGCGGTCAAAGCGTCTTTATCAGGAGGCTTTATTGATTTATTTAGCAGGGACGAAAGCCAAACCGGAAGAATGTGCTAAATATCATATATCTGGTAGCTTATTGAAAGATTTTAATGAGTATACTGCTATTTATGCTCAAACAAAGGGCAACCGCTGGGCTTTGCGGGATAAATTCGGGCATACTTACTGGTATTATTTTCATTTTATTAATAAAAGATGAAAACACGACTCTATTATATATTAGTCTGGGTTATTGGCGTATTCGTCGCATGTACCCCTCGGCCCAAGGATGTTAGCAAACTATCGGTGCTACCTCCTATGTACCCCGATTATACCGATATTACGGTTCCCTATAATATTGCTCCTCTCAATTTCCTACTCCGTAACGATGCCGATGCTGTAGAGTGCTTGGCTCAGTGTGGCGAAAGTGTACTTCAACTAAATAAAAGGGGGCACGAGATATGTTTTCCGATAGTTGCTTGGAAGAAATTCATGAATGAGGCAAAAGGGAAAACTGCTGAGGTCAAAGTCTCGGCATGCATTAATGGAAGATGGGTGCAATATCGAACCTTCAGGTGGCAAATTGCGTCCGATAAAATAGATCCTTACCTTAGCTACCGTCTTATCGAACCTGATTATGAAGTGTGGAATCATCTTCAACTGGTAGAGCGGTGTGTGGAAAGTTTTGAAGAACATGCTATTTGTGATCATAATTTAGTTGATAATAGTTGTATGAATTGCCATGTATATGGCAATCAAGATCCAAAGCTTTCGCTATTTTATGTTCGCGGTAAGAACGGAGGCACGATACTGAACCGTAACGGTAAGCTGCGTAAATTGAATATAAAAAATAGTCAGATGATTTCAGCTGGCGTTTATGCCGGATTTCATCCTTCCGGACGATATGGCGTATTCTCTTCAAACATTATTATCCCTGCCTTTCATGCGGTAGATAGCAAACGGCTTGAAGTGTATGATACCAAATCGGATATTTTCGTTGCCGATTTCGATCGTAATACTATTTACAGTTGTCCTCAACTTTCCGACAGTACTGTTTTAGAAACATTTCCTACATTCTCGTCCGATGGCAGATACATCTATTTCTGTACGGTTAGGAGAGTTGACCTTCCTAAAGAAATTAAGAGATTGAAATATAGCCTTTGTCGTATTTCTTTCAATGCCGCAAATCATACTTTCGGTACTAAAGTTGATACTATCTACAATGCCCGATTAATGGGGCACTCCGTTTGTCATCCCAAAGTGTCGCCCGACGGTAAATGGTTGGTCTATACCGTTGCCGATTATGGAACTTTTCCTATTTGGCATCGGGAGGCAGACTTGCAAATGATCAATTTAAGAACCGGGACTATAGACAAGCTTGCCGTTGTCAATTCTAATCGTTCCGACACTTATCATAGTTGGTCTTCGAATAGCCGTTGGCTTGTCTTTGCCAGCAAACGTGATGATGGGCTTTATGGCAAACCATACTTCTGCTATATAGATCGTGCGGGCAAGGCTCACAAACCTTTTGTCCTGCCACAAAAATATCCTGCATTTTATGATGATAACCTCAAATCTTTTAATATTCCGGAGCTCTCGAAAGGTAAATTGTCGTTTAATGCGGTCGACATTGAACGGCTGATGAAAAAAGAAAATGAAAAATTTAAATAACATACATATAAAATAGTCATGAAACAATATATAAATCAAATCTTCTCGTTGGTATTTGGCTTGGCAGTCTTTACATTCTTTGCCTTCTTTTATCAATACCATATTTATTACCAAGAGCAATATCAGTTGTTTCTGTTTACTGGCGACTATTTTACCCAAATGTCTTATCATATTGGAGGATTGGCTGCATATCTGGGGAGCTTTTTGACGCAATTCTTTTATTATCCCAAGCTGGGTGCCCTTATTATTGCGGTCTTGTTGGTGATCGTTCAAGAGTTGATTCTATTTTTATCGACTATGATGAAGAGACAATCCTATTGGACTTTGTTGACGTTTATTCCTTCCATTATCTATTGGAATATGCTTTGCGACGAAAATACCATGATGACGGGAGTTGTGGGTCTGATTATAACATTGCTGGCGGCATCCTTTTATATGCTTATAGAAAATGGTTGGACCAGAATGGTCTATCTTATCGTTTTTGCTCCTTTGCTTTATGTCATGGTTGGAGGAGTGTACGTGGTATTCATTTTTCTTTCGATAGTAATCGAGTATTTTTATTTTGAAAATGCATCTACCAGTGCTATTATCGGTACGGTAGGAGGGGTGCTGATTGCTGTCTTTCTGCCCTACGCCTGTTCGTTTTTCGTTCAGGCACCGCTTGATCGGCTGTATTTGGGATTCGATTGGTATCGGTTTCCGATAGTTGGGGTAGGATTCTATCTCTCTATATGGATTTCTGTTGTACTTGTCCCTATTTTGTTTGTTGTTATTCCCGACATGAAGAAACATGCGTTCTTTTGTACGACAACTCAGTTTGTTGGTGTCGTTTTGCTTATTGTTTTTGCTCTTTACAATGGCTACAACAAGCAAAAGGAAGAAATAATGAATTACGATTTTCTTATTCGCTCCAAACAATGGGATAAAGTCGTTCAGAAAGCTCAAAAGAAATCGCCTAATACTCCAATGTCTGTAGCCGATCTTAATTTGGCTTTAGCTAAGACTGGAGAAATGAGCGATCACATGTTCGATTTCTTTCAACGTGATCCGCAAGGCCTGTTGCCTGATTTTCAACGCGACTTCACGTTACCGCTTGTAACAAGTGAGGTTTATTATCAACTGGGTTTTATCAACACAGCCCAACGTTATGCTTTTGAGGCGATGGAGGCAACTCCCGATTATCAGAAAAGCGGGAGGGTGTTGAGGCGTCTTGCCGAAACGAACCTCATTAACGGTGAATATAAAGTAGCCTACAAATACTTGAAGATATTACAGAAAAGTATTTTCTACAGAAAGTTTGCCAATCGTACAATGGCTTTGCTTTGGAATGAAAAGGCTATCAATGCCGATCCCGAGTATTCTTGGCTTCGTAAGTGTAGGCCTCAAAAAGATTTTTTGTTTAGCGAAGCCGAAAAAGATATGATGTTGGGTACATTGTTTGTACACAACCGCAAAAATAGAATGGCTTTTGAGTATCTCATGGCCTATTATCTGCTCACTGGCAACATGCAGCAATTTGCCAAATGTTTCCCCTTGGGCAAAAGTATTGGGTATGATCATGTACCTTATACTTATCAGCAAGCTCTAAAATATCTTGGTCGGCAAGTGCCTCAAAGTAAGTGATTAAGAACGAATTCATTAAAGAATAAAGATATGAAACACCTTAATATATTTCTTCTCGTCTTTTTATCGGTTTTTGTTACTTCTTGTACAAAATCTGTTACCAATCCTATTGCTTGTAACCAATATCCGAAAATATATCCGGATTATGTTAATGTAACTATACCTCAGAATATTGCTCCGCTCAACTTTATGGCAGCTCCGTCGGTTGATCTGGTAGACGTAGTGATTAAAGGAACCAAGACAACTTTACATTATCAAGAAGATCAGGCTATTGATATTCCTATCAAAAAGTGGAAAAAGATTTTGAAAGAAAATGTGGGTAAAAGTCTCACGGTGAGTGTTTGCTTCTACAAAAATAAGCAATGGAAGAAATATAAGGATTTCGTTATTCATATCAGTGGCGACACTATTGATTACGGATTGGTATATCGCCTCATTGCTCCCGGGTACGAGGTTTATAGCAAGATGGGGATCTATCAACGCAATTTGAGCAATTTCGATCAGACACCAATTATAGAAAACACACTCGTTACAGGTAGTTGTGTCAACTGTCATGCTTTTAAGCATAATAATCCAGATTGTGTGAGCTTTCACGTCAGAGGCGAACATGGTGCAACAGTACTGCAAATGAATGGTCCTGGAAGCGAGAAGTTCATGGATACGAAAACGGCAAAGACTATTTCTTCCTGCGTTTATCCTTACTGGCATCCGGATGGACGATACATCGCTTATTCCAATAATGCAACGAAGCAGGCTTTCCACTCTGTACGTAACGAACGTATTGAAGTGGTTGATAAAGAGTCGGATATAGTGGTCTATGATACAAAAGAAAACAAACTTCTGCTATGTCCGCGCATTATGACCAAAGGCGCTTTTGAAACGTTTCCGGTCTTTTCGGCAGATGGTAAAAAGCTCTATTTCTGTTCGGCTCATGTCAAGACGATTCCCGATCAGTACAAAGAAATTAAATATAGTTTGTGCAGCATTGATTTCGATGCTGAGCATGGTACTTTCGGCAACAAAGTAGATACTCTTATTTCGGCTCACAGTACAGGCAAGAGTATTTCTTTCCCTCGTCCTTCTTTTGATGGTAAGTATCTAATGTTTGTAATGTTTGACTATGGTAATTTTTCGATATGGCATCGTGAAGCCGATCTTTATTTACTAGACCTTAAAACAGGCAAATATCGTGCAATGAAAGAGGTTAACAGTAGTAATACCGAAAGTTTTCACGATTGGAGCACCAACTCTCGTTGGTTTGTGTTTAGTAGCCGCCGCGATGATGGACTTTATACTCGACTTTATATTGCTCATATTGATGCAAATGGTAAGGCTTCTAAGCCATTCATGCTGCCGCAGCGCAATCCTATGCAGAATATTTACAATCTATTTTCGTATAATGTTCCCGAATTTATTATTAGACCTGTAAAGATCAATGTGAAGCGTACAGGCTCTAAATTGATGGACAAAAAGCGGGATAAATTTGGATATAAGGAAGTGAAGTAGGTATGTAAGTGGTGATTAGTTCCTATAAAGAGCAAGAATTCAGACCTATTCATAAAAAATGGGTTGTAGAAAGGCTCTTTTCGTCGCTAAAGAATAATAGAAGGCTCTGCCGAAACGATGAACTTACTTTTGATTCTACTGAAGAAATAGTCAAAATTGTCGCGATAAAATTATTGTGGAGTCAAAATTAAGCATGGGGACTAAGTCTTCTAATACCCTTATTCTATTGCATATTAATATTCGTCATTTATGATATAAAAAAGTTTGAATTGTTGCTTTTTTGTATACCTTTGTAAAAGGTTGGTAAATGCACAGAAATAATTGATAAGACCTATGAATTTACAGAAGAGCAGAAAAGAGAAATAAAGGCAACTCTTGCCACTGCTTTATACAGTTCAAAATATTGGGAAACAAAACTTAAGTAATAATATGAAAAAGCTTTATTCTAGTTCAAACAGATACGCTTATCTCTTTAGTATTTCCTATTTACTTTTTGCGATAGAACCGATAATAGATAATAACAGATTAATGTCTTGTATAGCCTATGTGCTAATGGCGCTATTTGTGGTAAGCTCTTTAATCTGCTATATTATATCAATAGTTAAAGATAAAACCGTTTTTTTGCGGAGCTTGACGTCAAAGACACCGAGTGCATTAATTAATTCTGCTATAGGAGCGTTAGGTCTAATAATTAGTGTTCTATTTCATTCAGGCTTAATTAAATTCTGGATTCTCTTATTAATACTCGATGTTACATCTATATCGTTTCCAGCCTTTAAGAAAAAAACAAATAATTGAATTTTGAATAAGAAAAAGCTCTCAGCCGTTTTGCGAAGACTGGGAGTTTTTTCTTATTTTAAATCTTCTCTTAGCCTTTTTCCTCTCGATTGCATACTTGAAGTTTGCAATGAATCTTTTCTTGTGCGTTTCCTTTCCTGCTTTTTTTACATTGGGAGAGAGCCTAATCCCTTATTCATAAAATCATAGGGGTCTCTTAAAACGAATACTTTGTGCGATAGGCTCTCTAAGGAGTAAGATAAATGCTCGAATTCGAAATGAGAAATAAAGTATACATTCTCTTCTTGCCAAATATTTACTAAGCAGTACATTACATCTTATGGAATTAGACACTGTGACAGGATATATCACAATGTCCGGTTAAACTATTAGACAGTAATCTGCGAAATTTGGACATCATTCCACTCAATACAGTCGATGCCCGATAAAACGATACCGTTGCGAACGCGGTGGTCTATTTCAACAAAATCATGTTGCAATGGGTGTACTCTACATTCGTGCGTTCCCCCCCCACAGTGTTATAGATAGACTCATCATGCCCTGTAAAAAAGGTCCTAAATGTTCCATGAAACCTCTCTATAGGGTGAATTCTGTGTGACATATGGATGAACGTTGGTCCACATCAGAACGATTTTATATTTTGCCCTAATAAGACTGTCGTTCCACATATGCAGGGCTGACGCATTAAGAATTCAGTTTGTTTATTTCCCATTATATATTATTAACTTAATGTATTGATATATAGTTTATTATATGTGCATATATGTCCTTATTATTTACTATATTTGTATAACTTTTTACATTAAACAAATAAACGATATGGACTTAGTAACGATATTAAGAGAAGTAGAAGACCCCAGAAGGGATCATTTAAAGGAGCACAGTTTGGGGTGTATTTTTTATATTACAATGGCCGCGGTAGTTTGCGGTGCTGAAAGCTGGTATGAAGTAGCGGAATTCGGCAAAATGAAAGAGCCCTTTCTCCGTTCCCGTATAAAGGGCTTTAAAGGTGTTCCTTCCCATGATACCTTTAACCGAGTTTTCTCCATTCTTGATCCAAAGGAACTTGAACGTGGTTTCAGGATGTGGATTCATGAGATATGTGGAAAATATAGTGGTATAGTTGCAATAGACGGGAAGGAAATATGTGGTGCAAGAGTGGAAAAGAAAGACGGCAGTTTTGAGCCTTTACGTATGGTCAGTGCATGGGCTGCATCCAATGGCGTTACACTTGGGCAGGAGAAGGTGGGCAAGAAGAGCAATGAAATAACAGCCATTCCGAAACTGATAAAGGCTTTAGATTTGTCGGGATGTGTAGTGACCATAGACGCCATGGGTTGTCAGCATGAAATAGTTGAAACGATCATAAAAAACAAGGCGGACTTTGTCATCTGTGTGAAAGACAACCAGAAGAAATTGCATAATGAGATAAAAAGCTACTTCACAGGTATCGACTTTAATGGGAATAAGATCAATGGACACGGGCATATACCACCAACCAGGTACCAGGCTTCATACACAGAGGAATGCGGTCATGGACGGAAGGAAAGGAGATATTGCCAAGTATATAACAATGGGATGACAGGTGAAATTTTAGGGTGGGAAGGTGTCCGCTCCGTCGTTTGTCAGACAAAGATTACGACTCAGCTGAAAAGCAAGAAAACGGTAGAGGAAAAACATTATTATATAACATCCCTACCTTTGGATTCGGACAGAATCATGCAGGCTATAAGGACGCATTGGAGCATAGAGAACAATCTGCATTGGCAGTTGGACGTAACCTTTAACGAAGACGATACCAGAAAAAGAAAGAATGCGGCGCAGAATTTCTCCCTCATCAGCAAGATCGCACTCGCCCAAATAAAAAACAGCCAAAGAAAGGGGAGCTTCAAAATGAAAAGAAAACTTGCAGGATGGGATGAAAATTACATGATAGAACTATTGGATTCTAGTTGGATGCAAAATCTAAATTCTTAATGCGTCAGCCCTGCCACATATGTGAGTTGATCGAATCACATATATGGAACGATCGACTCACATATGTGATTCGATCAACTCACATATGTGGAACGACAAAACGTTAATGAGTCAACAGAAATGCCTTAAATATAGCAACGATAATTCAATAAAATGTGTACAAAACACCTTCTCTCAGACACAAAGAATCGGAGCATTTCTATGCAATAGGCACTAAGGACAGGAGTTTCTACACGATGCGCACACCACAGATGTCGGGTAATGGCTTAATCGGTTGAGATACGAAGTGGGCGATCCGCGTTTTATAACGCACTGTCAATAAGCAAGATGACACCATTTAGAGGTTCCATAAATAAGCCGTGTCAGTGTATGTCGCTCATAGCCAAAAGGATAACATGACGGATACCTTTGGAAAAATAAAAAACGACAGGGTCACAATCCCAATCAGGATAATTTATACTTACGTTCGGGATAGGCAGAAAGGTGAAAAGCTATTCTTATTTCGAACTCAGGTTGTATTTGGCTTATCGGCGGAAATTAGGAGATTGAGTGTCATGGGGGATGCCGAATGAGATAATGATAATATTGGAGGAAGTATGCCCAAAAACCTGAAAAGGAATCAAGATAAACAGAAATAAAGATAAAGGTGTTTGTTGAGAAATCGGTGCGTCTGTTTGTCCACTAATTTTCATCTGGAATGAGATACTCATCGAAAAGGATGGAGCATCGTTGTTTATGTGTAAATAGGGTCTAAGACGTGTGTATGGGTGTATTTAGAACGGTTCTAAATGGAGACCTGCTGAAAATAAGGTTCCTACGATATGCTCTCAGCCCGATATTGAGACCTCTTTTCGCTGGCGTTGTATACGGTGCATCGTTAACAT
This sequence comes from uncultured Bacteroides sp., assembly GCA_963676865.2. Lineage (GTDB taxonomy): Bacteria > Bacteroidota > Bacteroidia > Bacteroidales > Bacteroidaceae > JAAYUD01. The sequence continues at coordinate 2,515,718 of CAXXSS010000001.1, forward strand.
GCTGTGAAATAGTACGTAATGGTGTCACACGGAGGTGGCAAAGGATGTTATAAAGATGAACCACAATGAATCTCCTATCATCATTTCGAGTCGAAATTGTCGTATGTTAGTTTTTTCGGTGATGTCCATAAGTTTTTCTGAAAACGTATGGACGTCAACATTTTTAGGGGCATACGACGTTTTTGATAGAAAAGGGAGTAGTACGCTGCATTTGTTTATGCAAGTGTGAGTTGTTACTTGAACACGGACGTTGTATTTGATAAATCGTAGGAAAAGTTGTTTTGATGTATAATAACAATTTTTAAGTGCAAATAGATAAATATAAATTGGTATTACAAATAGATTATATCTAATTTTGCCATGGAAGTATTTATCTCCGAAATATTACAGATTTTGATACATCTGTTTTCTCTGGAATGATACTTATTTATGGCCTTAAAGCATTGAATATAAAAACATAATCGTTTATGAAATACTATTTATTATCTTTTCTTTTCTCTGTCTTGTTTGTATTCCCCGCCAAAGCGGGCGAATGGATTAGAATTAATCAACTTGGCTATTTGCCGATGTCTACGAAGGTTGCCGTATTTATGAGCAATGATGCAGCGCATGTGAATAAATTTGAAATTTTGGATGTCTATACAAAGAAAGTTGTTTTTGAATCATCTGTATCTGAAGTGAAATCAACAGGAAAGTTAGGGATGATGAAAGCTACATATCGTTTAAACTTCAGTCGCTTTAGTAGGCCTGGCACTTATTTTATTAGGGTAGGAGAGTGCGTCTCTCCAAATTTTCCTATCAACGGTGCGGTATATAACGGTACTGCGGACTATGTATTGAAATACATGAGACAACAACGTTGCGGTTTCAATCCTTTTTTGAAAGACAGTTGTCATACTAAAGATGGTTATATTGTATATCATCCTACGAAAACCGGTCAGCATATTGATGTTCGTGGGGGGTGGCATGATGCTTCGGATTGTCTTCAGTATACTACGACTTCCGCCAATGCCATTTATCAGATGATGTTTGCATATCAACAGAATCCCGGAGCTTTCGGAGATTACTGTCAGGCTAACGGCTTGCCCGGAGCCAACGGTATTCCCGATGTTATTGATGAAATCTACTGGGGTATGGATTGGTTGAGCCGTATGAATCCTGAAAAAGGCGAATTGTACAATCAGATAGCAGACGATCGTGACCATATTGGTATGAAATTGCCACACGATGATCCAGCCGATTATGGATACGGTCCTAACAATGGGCGGCCGGTATATTTTTGCACCGGCAAGCCCCAACAACGTGGTAAGTTTATGAATGCCACGACCGGTGTTGCCAGTACAGCCGGGAAATTTGTCTCTGATTTTGCCTTGGGATCACAAATATTGAAACCTTTTTATCCTAAATTTGCCGAAATAATAGGCAATAAGGCTACGGATGCATATCAACAAGGCGTAGAACAACCGGGTAATTGTCAGACGGTTTCGGTTGTCTCTCCATATATATACGAGGAAGATAATTGGGTAGATGATATGGAGCTTGGGGCAATGGAACTTTATCATAAGACGGGCGATAAGAAATATTTGGACCAAGCGCTCGAATATGGGCGGCGTGAACCGATGACTCCATGGATGGGTGCTGATAGCGCTCGCCATTATCAATGGTATCCCTTTATGAATATGGGGCATTATCAGTTGGCTCGCACCAATAACGATAGGGTTAAAGCGGAGTTTATTCGTAATTTGAAAACGGGTATTGAACGTACATTTGAAAAAGCTCAAGGATCTCCCTTCTTATATGGTATTCCTACGGTATGGTGCTCTAATAATCTGACGACGGCTATGCTCACTCAATGCATACTTTACAGACAATTGACAGGCGATCGTCAATATGAAGAAATGGAAGGTTCGTTGCGCGATTGGCTTTTGGGGTGTAATCCTTGGGGAGTCAGTATGATTGTAGAACTGCCGCTGAGTGGTAATTATCCTCATCAACCGCATTCGTGTTTGGTATTTGAAAATGTTGGAAATACTACTGGCGGACTTGTGGATGGTCCGGTATATACAACGATTTTCAACAGTCTGAAAGGTGTCAATATCGTGAAAGGTATTAATGGTGGTGGAGCGAATAACTACGAAGAGTTTCAACCGGATAATATGGTTTACCATGACAATATGCATGATTATTCGACCAATGAACCTACGATGGATGGTACAGCCTCTCTTACATTCCCTTTATCGACCTATCAGGAAGAGGGAAAGCAGCAAAGCGAAGCAAAGGAGGATAAGAATATTTATTTCGATGGTGGTATTATCCGTACCGATCCGGCTAAAAAGAATATCTGCTTGGTATTTACAGCTGCCGATAAAGCGGATGGAGCAGAAACGATCATATCAACATTGAAAAAGAATCATATTCACGGTGGGTTCTTTTTCACAGGAGAATTTTATCATAAATATCCTGATATTGTAAAGCGGCTCATTGCTGATGGTCATTACGTAGGGAGTCATAGTTACGGGCACTTGCTCTATTCACCCTGGTCTAATCGCGATTCCCTGCTTATTACTCACGAACAATTCGATAAGGATATGCTAATGAGTTATGAATTAATGCAGAAGTTCGGCATTGATAAAGAAAAGACAGCCTATTTTATTCCTCCATACGAATATTATAATAGCACTATTGCTTCGTGGGCGAAACAATTGGGACTACAAATTATTAATTTTACTCCCGGTACAGGTAGTAATGCCGATTATACGACACCCGATATGAAAAGTTATAAGAGCAGTAAAGTGCTTTATGATCAAATCATGAAAGAAGAGAAAAAAGATCCGAACGGATTGAATGGGCATTTTTTGATGATCCATTTTGGTACTGACGATGCCCGAACGGATAAGTTCTACACTCTGATGCCTAAACTTATTAAAGCATTGCAAAAGAAAGGATATCGTTTCGTATCGGTAGAAGAAGCATTGGGGCTCAAAATGGAATGACCCCAAGTGCAGTCTTCCATAGCACTGCGTATCCCCCATATACAAAATATATCCAAAAGGAACAGTCTCGCTTAATAATTTTATACAATTTAAAATTTATTCAATCATAATTCATAATTCATAAATCAAAATCCATTAAAATATAATTTATAAGTTGTATATTTGCACCGATTTTTTGTGGCTTTTGCAAAATGGGGTTTACAATTTAGGAATGTAAACATGCCCTTAAAAACATTTTATTCAAAATATATAATTTATAGATTATGAATTTTATACTATTGCTCGTTGTTTTATTAACAGCAATTGCATTTGTCGGCATCGTGATAGTCTTAGCGAAAGCTATTTCTCCTCGTTCGTACAATGCTCAGAAATTCGAACCTTATGAATGTGGTATACCAACTCGTGGTAAAACATGGATGCAGTTTCGTGTAGGCTACTACTTGTTTGCAATTCTCTTCTTGATGTTCGATGTTGAAACAGTCCTTCTTTTCCCATGGGCTGCCATTGTTCGGCAAACCGGTGTTCCGGCGTTATTAGGTGTTCTCTTCTTTTTCGTAATTTTAGCGCTGGGACTTGCTTATGCCTGGCGGAAAGGAGCTTTGGAATGGAAATAACAAAGAAACCAAAAATTAAAGACATCCCTTATGACGAGTTTATCGACAATGGCTCTCTTGAAGAGCTGGTGAAGGAGCTAAACCAAGGACGCACTAATGTTATACTTGGAGCTTTGGATGATGTAGTCAATTGGGGACGTAGTAATTCTCTTTGGCCCTTGACTTTTGCCACAAGCTGTTGCGGTATCGAATTTATGGCTCTTGGAGCAGCACGCTATGATATGGCTCGCTTTGGGTTCGAAGTAGCTCGCTCAAGTCCACGTCAAGCAGATATGATTATGGTCTGTGGTACTATTACCAATAAGATGGCACCGGTATTGAAGCGCCTTTATGATCAGATGGCTGATCCGAAATATGTGATTGCTGTCGGTGGTTGTGCCGTTTCGGGTGGACCATTTGTTAAGTCATATCATGTACTCAATGGTGTAGACAAAATACTGCCTGTTGATGTTTATATTCCTGGCTGTCCTCCTAGACCGGAAGCTTTCTACTATGGAATGATGCAATTGCAGCGAAAAGTTAAAATAGAGAAATTCTTCGGCGGAGTAAATAAAAAACAGAAGAAAGAACAATCTGAAGAATAGTATTTATGGAAGAAATTAAATATATCGAACCGGCAGCTTTGCGCGATGAAATGCTACGTCTGCGCAATGAGGAAAAGATGGATTTTCTGGAAAGTTTGACCGGTATGGACTGGGGAGTGCCCACTGAAGGCGATGCTCCCGGTACAGTTCGCGGTTTGGGTATTGTTTATCACCTCGAATCGACAGAAACTCATGAACGTGTAGCACTGGAGACCTCTACTCTCGATAGAGAACATCCGGAATTGCCTACCGTAAGTGATATTTGGAAAACGGCTAAAATAAACGAGCGTGAGGTTTATGATTTTTATGGAATCATATTTATAGGTCATACCGATATGCGCCGTATCTATTTGCGTAATGATTGGGTAGGCTATCCGCTTCGTAAGGATGATGATCCTGAGAAAGAGAATCCACTTCGCATGGATAACGAGGAAACTGTTGACGAAACGATAGAAATAGAGTTGGGTGCCGACGGTACTATCAAAAATAAGAAAGATCTTATTTTTGATGACGAAGAATATGTGGTTAATATTGGTCCACAGCACCCGGCAACTCATGGTGTGCTTCGTTTTCGCGTATCACTTGAGGGTGAAATGATTAAAAAAATTGATCCGATATTGGGTTATATTCACCGTGGTATTGAGAAGATGAATGAAAGTTTGACCTATCCTCAAACCTTGGCTTTGACCGACCGATTGGATTATCTTGCGGCAATGCAGAATCGCCATGCACTTTGTATGTGTATTGAAAAAGCGATGGGCATTGAAATTAGTGAACGAACACAATATATTCGTACCATTATGGACGAATTGCAACGTATTGATTCACACTTGCTCTATTATGGTTGCCTTGCCATGGACCTTGGTGCTCTGACTGCTTTCTTCTATGGTTTCCGAGATCGTGAAAAGATTCTTGATATTTTTGAAGAAACTTGTGGAGGACGTCTTACCCTTAACTATAATATGATAGGTGGCGTTCAATCTGATATACATCCTAACTTTGTAAAAAGAGTAAAGGATTTCATTAAATACCTGCGAGGTGTAATTCATGAGTATCATGACATCTTTACTGGAAATATTATTGCTCAGAACCGAATGAAGGGTGTGGGTGTATTGAGTAGAGAAGATGTTATCTCTTATGGTGCTACCGGTGGTACGGGACGTGCTAGCGGTTGGCATTGCGATGTTCGTAAGCGTATGCCGTATGCAATGTATGACAAGGTGAATTTTAAAGAGATTATTTATACTGAAGGCGATTCTTTTGCTCGATATATGGTTCGTATGGACGAGATCATGGAAAGTATGAATATTATCGAACAGCTGATAGACAATATTCCTGAAGGTGAATATAAGGTTAAAACTAAACCTATTATTAAAGTTCCCGAAGGACAGTATTATCAGGCTGTAGAAGCTAGTCGTGGCGAATTTGGCGTATTCTTGGAGAGCCATGGCGATAAATATCCTTATCGCTTACACTATCGCTCTACCGGATTGCCTTTGGCTGATATAGTAGATACTGCTTGTCGCGGAGAAAAAATAGCCGACTTGATAACTGTCGGCGGAACGTTGGATTATGTTGTACCGGATATAGATAGATAATAGATATGTTTGACTTTAGTATTGTAACAAATTGGGTGCACTCAACGCTAACTTCGGTAATGCCGGAAGGTTGGGCTGTACTCATTGAATGTGTAGTCATTGCTGTATGGATTATCACCCTCTACGCATTGCTGGCTATTGCGCTAATATACATGGAACGTAAGGTCTGCGGCTTCTTTCAGTGCCGTCTCGGCCCTAACCGAGTTGGTAAATGGGGCTGTTTTCAGGTCTTTGCCGATGTATTGAAGATGCTTACGAAGGAAATCTTCAATCCTAAGAATGCTGACCAGTTTTTGTATAATCTGGCTCCTTTCTTAGTAATCATCGCATCGTTTCTCACTTTCTCTTGTTTACCTATTAATAAAGGTGCAAGTATTTTGGATTTCAATGTTGGCGTCTTCTTCCTGCTGGCTGCTTCGAGTATCGGAGTTTTGGGTATTCTCCTTGCCGGTTGGGGATCTAACAATAAATATTCTTTAATTGGTGCTATGCGAAGCGGTGCTCAGATTGTGAGCTACGAGCTTTCTGCCGGTTTGAGTATTATGACGGCTGTTGTGCTGACGGGAACAATGTCTTTCTCTGGTATTATTGAATATCAAGCTGATGGATGGTTGATTTTCAAGGGACATATACCTGCGATAATCGCATTCCTTACTTATCTAGTGGCAGGCAATGCGGAATGTAACCGTGGGCCGTTCGACTTACCGGAAGCGGAAAGTGAATTGACTGCCGGATACCATACTGAATATTCGGGTATGCACTTCGGTTTCTTTTATTTGGCTGAATATTTGAATATGTTCATTATTGCTGCTGTTGCTGCTACTATCTTCTTAGGAGGCTGGATGCCACTTCATATTGGCGGACTTGATGGATTCAACGCTGTAATGGATTTTATTCCAGGAGTTGTTTGGTTTTTTGCCAAGGCATTTTTTGTAGTCTTCCTTTTGATGTGGATTAAATGGACATTCCCGCGTTTACGTATTGACCAATTGTTGTCTTTCGAATGGAAATACTTAATGCCGATTTGTATGGTTAACTTATTGTTAATGACATTAATGGTGGTCTTCGGATTACATTTCTAATGGAGGATTGAAAAATGAAAAATGAACATAATACATATTTAGGACTTGTTTTCGGAGCGATAAAAACCCTTCTTGTTGGTATGAAAACCAGTATCAAGGTCTATTTCCGCAAAAAAGTCACTGAACAATATCCTGAGAATCGTAAAGAATTGAAGATGTTCGACCGCTTTCGTGGTACATTGACAATGCCTCATAATGAGAAAAACGAACATCATTGTATTGCTTGTGGACTTTGCGATATAGCTTGCCCTAATGATACGATCAAAGTGATCAGTAAGAATATAGAGACTGAAGATGGCAAGAAAAAGCGTATCTTGGATAGATATGAATACAATCTCGGCTCTTGTATATTTTGCATGCTTTGCGTTAATGCTTGTCCTCACGATGCGATCACATTTGATCAAGATTTTGAACATGCTGTGTTTGATAGATCAAAATTGATTATGAAGCTGAATCACGAAGGCAGTAAAGTCGAAGAAAAGAAAAAAGAACAATAATAATGGAAATAACTATTCAAACAGTAGTCTTCCTCTTTCTGGCGTTATTTATCACTCTGACGTCAGTATTGACAGTGACTACACAACGCATAGTGCGTTCGGCAACTTATCTGCTCTTTACGCTTTTCGCGACAGCAGGTATTTATTTTTTGTTGGGTTACACATTCCTCGGTTCGGTACAAATGATTGTTTATGCCGGAGGTATTATGGTGCTCTATGTATTCTCTATCTTGTTGACAAGCGGCAGAGGTGATAATGTGGAAAGAATTAAGAACAGTAGGATGTTTGCTGTATTAGCTGCGGTTTTGGGTGGTGCAGCGATTCTTCTATTCATTTATTCTAAATACCAGTTTCTGCAAATCGGCGATAACAAAGTAACGGAAGTTACTATTCAGTCACTTGGTACGAATTTAATGTCAAGTAATAAATACGGATACTTACTGCCTTTTGAAGCAATCAGTGTTTTTCTGCTCGCTTGTATCGTAGGTGGTATTGTTATAGCACAAAAAGAGGAGGATAAAAAATGATAAGCATTATTTGTTATCTGATAGTTTCGACTATCATGCTTTGTGCAGGTATTTACGGTTTCTTTACCCGGCACAATCTGCTGGCAATGTTAATCTCCGTAGAACTTATGTTGAATGCAACCGATATTAATTTTGCGGTATTCAACAGATTGCTTTATCCTAACGGACAGGAAGGATATTTCTTTGCATTGTTCTCTATTGCTATTTCGGCAGCCGAAACGGCTATTGCCATCGCAATAATGATAAACATCTATAGAAATATTCGTAGCATTCAGGTAGACAAGATCAATAAGATGAAATGGTAAAACGAATAAATACTTATTATACGATATGGAAATAACAATATTTATAATACTTCTTCCTCTCTTATCTTTTGTCTTTTTAGGATTAGCAGGGAAGTGGCTATCGCACCGTGCGGCTGGCTTGTTTGGTACTGCCGTATTGGGAGTTGTCACGATATTGTCGTACTATACGGCATATGCCTATTTTACAGCTCCCCGACTTGCCGATGGAACTTTTGCGACACTCGTACCTTATAATTTTCAGTGGTTGCCTCTTTTCTTAGGGGCGATGAAATTCAACTTGGGCGTCTTGTTAGACCCGATTTCTGTGATGATGCTGATCGTAATATCTACCGTTAGTTTGATGGTACATATTTATTCTTTTGGCTATATGCATGGAGAGAGGGGTTTTCAACGTTACTATGCCTTCCTGTCATTGTTTACAATGTCAATGTTGGGATTGGTTGTTGCAACGAACATTTTTCAGATGTATTTGTTTTGGGAGCTTGTGGGCGTATCTTCTTATTTGCTCATTGGTTTCTATTTTACAAAAGCTCCGGCTGTCGCAGCATCTAAAAAAGCTTTTATTGTCACTCGCTTTGCTGACTTAGGCTTTTTAATCGGTATCTTGATTTATGGATTCTACGTAGGAACATTCGACTTTGTTGGTCCCAATACCAGTGCAGCTGTTGGCGGAGCCAAGATGATACCTTTAGCATTAGGGCTGATGTTTATCGGTGGTGCGGGTAAGAGTGCTATGTTTCCGTTACATATCTGGTTGCCCGATGCTATGGAAGGACCTACTCCTGTATCGGCTTTGATCCATGCGGCTACGATGGTTGTCGCAGGTGTTTATCTGGTGGCAAGGATGTTCCCTCTATTTATAGCTTTTGCACCTAATGTACTTCATATAGTAGCTTATGTAGCTGCCTTTACAGCCTTTTATGCGGCGGCTGTCGCGATTGCTCAAACAGATATCAAGCGTGTGCTGGCATTCTCTACTATTTCACAGATTGGTTTCATGTTGGTTGCACTTGGTGTTTGTACATCGGTAGAACCCGAAGCTGGTGGATTGGGATATATGGCAGCTATGTTTCACTTGTTTACTCATGCAATGTTCAAGGCGTGCCTTTTCCTTTGTGCGGGTTGTATTATAGAACAAGTTCATAGCAATGAAATGGAAATGATGGGTGGTCTGCGAAAATACATGCCGATAACTCACATCGCTTTCTTGTTCTCTTGTTTGGCTATTTCAGGTATTCCTCCTTTTTCGGGCTTTTTCTCGAAAGATGAGATATTAAGCGCTTGTTTCGCATTCAATCCTATTATGGGATGGATAATGACAGCTATTGCCGCCATGACAGCATTCTATATGTTCCGTTTGTATTATGGTATATTCTGGGGTAAGGAAAATGTAGAGCATCACACTGCTCATAAACCTCACGAAGCTCCGGCTACAATGACCATACCTCTGATCATTTTATCTGTTGTTACATTCTTTTTTGGGTGGACAGTGCCTTTTGGACATTTTATTTCTCCGAATGGTAAATCGTTTGATTCACATCTTGAAACTAGCGTAGCTATTACAAGTGTTGTTATCGCCATCCTTTCTATTCTTATAGCAAGAACGATGTATCGGAAAGAAAAGCAAGTGCTTGCAGATTCTCTTCAGAAAAGATTCAAAGGACTATGGACTGCAGCACATCATCGCTTCTACATTGACGAAGTTTATCAGTTCGTTACTCATCGCATTATTTTCGGATGTGTTTCTCGACCGATAGCTTGGTTTGACAGACACGTAGTAGATGGTTTCTTCAATTTCTTAGCATGGTCTACAAATGCTCTCAGCTATCAAATCCGTGGATTCCAGAGTGGCGAAATTCAGCAGTATACTTATGTGTTCTTAATTGGAACGTTGCTGCTTATTTTATTATTAATTTTATAATTGGTATAACGATATGAATCTTTTATCAATCTTCGTACTGATTCCATTACTTATGATGTTGGGTCTTTGGCTAAGTCGCAACTTGGCACAAATCCGCACTGTAATGGTTGTAGGAGCTTCAGCATTGCTCATATCTGCCATCACGCTAACTGTTTGCTATTTGCAAGCCCGTTCGGCGGGAGCGACAGAAGAAATGCTTTTCAGGGCGGATATTATATGGTATGCGCCACTCAATATTGCTTACTCGGTAGGAGTGGATGGCATCTCTGTAGCGATGTTGCTACTTTCTGGTATTATTGTATTTACAGGAACTTTCGCTTCTTGGCGTTTGAAACCTCTTACTAAAGAATACTTCCTTTGGTTCACTTTGTTGTCGGCTGGAGTTTTCGGTTTCTTCATTTCAATAGATATGTTTACTATGTATCTCTTCTATGAGGTGGCTTTGATCCCGATGTATTTGTTAATTGGAGTTTGGGGGTCCGGACGTAAAGAATATGCGGCAATGAAATTGACGTTGATGTTGATGGGCGCATCTGCAATATTACTTTGTGGTATTTTGGGTATCTATTTTTGCTCAGGTGCTACAAGCATGAATATTTTAAATATTGCACATGCTCATAATATCGCCGTATCTCAGCAGCTTATATGGTTCCCGATGACTTTTGTGGGCTTTGGTGTACTTGGCGCTTTGTTCCCTTTCCATACATGGAGCCCTGATGGTCATGCATCGGCTCCTACGGCTGTATCTATGCTGCATGCTGGCGTGTTGATGAAATTGGGAGGATACGGCTGTTTCCGCATTGCTATGTTCCTTATGCCACAAGCAGCAAACCAATTGGGGTGGATATTCTTAATTCTTACAACGATTTCTGTCGTTTATGGTGCGCTTTCAGCTTGTGTTCAAACTGATTTGAAATATATCAACGCCTACTCTTCGGTAAGTCACTGTGGTCTCGTGTTATTTGCTATCTTGATGATTAATCAGACTGCGACAACCGGTGCTATTCTTCAGATGCTTAGCCACGGTTTGATGACGGCGTTATTCTTTGCTCTTATCGGTATGATATATGGTAGAACGCATACTCGTGATACTCGAGAATTGGGCGGCTTGATGCGTATTATGCCTTTCCTTGCAGTGGGATACGTCATTGCTGGTCTAGCAAACTTAGGTCTTCCGGGATTTAGCGGATTTATTGCAGAGATGACTATCTTTGTTGGTTCATTCCAGCATTTTGATACATTCCATAGAACAATAACGATCATTGCTTGTACAAGTATCGTTATCACTGCTGTTTATATTTTGAGGCTAGTTGGCAAGATACTTTATGGCGTTTGCACCAATGAACATCATCTGAAATTGACAGATGCGACTTGGGACGAACGAGTAGCAGTTATCGTATTGATTGTTTGTGTTGCTGGTCTTGGTATGGCTCCTCTTTGGATAAGCAATATGATATCAAACAGTGTTGTGCCCATTGTCTCAAACTTAACTTTAATGCATTAATAAGTTATGGATTACTCACAATTTTTATATATGAAAGAGGAACTTTCACTGATAGCAGTGATCCTCATCATTTTCGTGGTAGATTTGTTTTTGAAACCCGGAAAAAGGCAAGAGGCTGGGCAGGCTCGATTTGCCATTGTTTTACCTGTCGTTTTGATGACAATTCATACTCTCATTAATATAGTACCGGGGACAGGAAATGTTCAAGCTTTCGGCGGCATGTATCAATATGCTCCTATGCAGACCATCGTTAAAGCTGTTCTGAATATTGGTACTATTATAGTGCTGCTGATGTCTAGTCAATGGCTTAAGCGTGAAGATGTTTCAATTAACAGAGGTGAATACTCTGTGCTGCTTCTATCAACTCTTCTGGGTATGTACTTTATGATCTCGGCAGGGCACTTCCTTATGTTCTTTATCGGTCTTGAAACTGCTAGTATTCCAATGGCTGCATTGGCTGCGTTTGACAAGTCTCGTTATGAATCCGCAGAAGCTGGAGCAAAGTATATTTTGACGGCTATGTTCTCCAGTGCCCTTTTACTTTTCGGCTTATCACTGATTTATGGGACATGTGGAACATTATATTTTGATGATTTGTCTCATCATATAAACGGTAGTATGCTTCAGATTGCAGCATTTGTACTCTTCTTTGCAGGAATGGGCTTTAAATTGTCATTAGTGCCATTCCATCTCTGGACTGCAGATGTCTACGAAGGCTCTCCTACGCCTGTAACAGGTTATCTGAGCGTGGTCTCGAAAGGGTCTGCGGCATTTGTGCTGATGACTATATTAATTAAGGTCTTTGTTCCTCTTGTAGCCGACTGGCAGGAAGTACTCTTTTGGATTATTATTGTCTCTATTACGCTCGCCAATATTTTTGCCGTGAGACAAAAAAACATCAAACGTCTGATGGCTTTTTCGAGTATCTCACAAGCAGGCTATATCATGTTGGCTGTTATCACCGGAAGTGCTGTTGGAATGACAGCATTGGTATTTTATATATTGGTTTACACTGTAGCCAATTTGGCTATATTCGCTATTATCACAGTTATTGAACAAAACAGCGGTAAAGTAACTATCAATGATTATGCAGGACTGTACAAAACGAACCCTAAGTTGTCGTTTATAATGACTCTTGCACTCTTTTCATTAGGAGGTATTCCTCCTTTTGCCGGATTCTTTTCTAAGTTCTTTATCTTTATGGCGGCGTTTAAAGCTGGATTTGAACTGCTGGTATTTATAGCGGTAGTTAATACTATTATATCACTGTATTATTACTTGTTAGTAGTAAAAGCTATGTATATAACTCCTTCTGACGAACCCATTCCTGCCTTTAAAAGCGATTGTGGTACTCGAGTAGGATTAACTATTTGTTTAGTGGGAATCATTGGCCTTGGTATTGCAAGCATCGTTTACCAAACCATATATCAGTACGGTTTTGGTTTGTGATAACAATTTAATCTTATAATAGACAAAAGGATGGCATGTCGGAGTTTATATGCCATCCTTTTGATCACAAAGGAATAATGGAACTAAAACAATCAATATTATTGTAGCATTATGGTTAATATTGGGCCATAAAGCTACAATGACAATGAGAATATATCATTAAAAGTGTTTAAATGTTGTCATCAATAGTGCGCTTTTTCTTTTATAAAAGCATTATTGTTTATATCTTTGTTGCCATTCGAAATTTAATTGAATGGAAAGATAATAGATATTATTGAAGGATTATAGATGACATAAAGAAGAAAAATTATATATTTGTACCTAAATTTTAAAAACCAATTTATAGTAAATCAATTTAATTTATTTTTTACATTATGGGAACTAATCAAAAAAAAGCCTCTCAAGTGAAAGGCATTAAATCTGCAGGTTTAGTAATCTTAGCATGTTTCGTTATTGCCGAACTTGTTTACCACTTTGTATTCGGTAATTCAGCAAATTTTGTGGGCGGTGATACAGCAAACCGTCCAATTGACGGCAACTTTTATGGCACAATCTACAAGGGTGGTATTATTGTACCTATCATTCAGACTTTGTTGTTGACAGTTATCACATTGAGTATTGAACGTTATTTTGCTATTCGTCAGGCTTATGGTAAAAGTTCTTTGGTTAAGTTCGTAAAGAACATCAAAGTTGCTTTGGCTAATAATGATATGGCTAAAGCACAAGAAATCTGCGATAAACAACGTGGATCAGTAGCAAACGTAGTTAATGCTACATTGGCAAAGTATAGAGAAATGGAAGCTAACACGGAACTTCCTAAAGATCAGAAACTGATCGCTATTCAGCAGTCCTTGGACGAAGCTACAGAATTGGAACTTCCTACTTTGCAACAGAATCTTCCTGTTATCGGTACTATTACAACTCTTGGTACATTGTTCGGACTTCTTGGTACGGTTGTCGGTATGATCCGTTCATTTGCTGCATTGGCTGCCGGTGGTTCTGGAGACTCACTCCAGTTGTCGCAAGGTATTTCAGAGGCCTTGATCAATACGGCATTCGGTATCTTGACTGGTGCATTCGCGGTAATCTCTTATAACTATTACTCAACTAAGATTGATAGATTAACATACAGCCTTGATGAAGTAGGTTTCTCTATTGTGCAGACATACGCCGCATCACATAAATAATGTTCGAACCCTTTAAATTTTGAATCATGGGTAGAGCGCAAATAAAAAAGAAAGATATATTTATCGATATGACGGCCATGAGTGATGTGACTGTGCTGTTGCTTACCTTCTTTATGTTAACGTCTACGTTTGTAAAGAAGGAGCCTGTACAAGTTAATACTCCGGCATCTGTCTCGGAAATTAAAATTCCAGACAAAAATATCTTATCGATACTTGTTGATCCGAAAGGTAGGGTTTTCATGGGTCTTGATAAAAAAGACGACATGGTGGCCGTACTTCAAAGTATGGGTCAACAATATGGAATCCAATTCACTCCGAAAGAGGTTAAGGACTTTAGTACTATGACTACATTCGGTGTACCAATTAAGGATTTGAAACAATACCTCGCATTGCCTACGCAAGGTGAAGGCTCACAAGATAGCTATATGGGTAGTGCGGCAAATACAGGAATTCCAACCGATAGCTTGGATAACCAGTTTAAGGCTTGGGTGCGTTCAGCACGTGAACAAAATCCTGATTTGAGAATCGCCATAAAGGCAGATGCAAAGACTCCTTATTCCGTAATTAAAAAGGTTATGGATTCACTTCAAGATCTGAAAGAGAACCGTTATAATTTAATAACAACACTCAAAACAGTTTCTGAAGATAAAAAAAGTAAATAATTATGGCAAGAGATAAGAGTAAGTCGAAACAAAAGAAGATGAACTGCCGTGTGGATTTTACTCCTATGGTAGATATGAATATGTTGTTGATCACTTTCTTCATGCTTTGTACTTCACTTAGCAAACCCCAGACAATGGAGATCAGTATGCCTAGTAATGATAAGAATATTCATGATCAGGATCGCTCAA
Organism: uncultured Bacteroides sp.; assembly: GCA_963676865.2. Lineage (GTDB taxonomy): Bacteria > Bacteroidota > Bacteroidia > Bacteroidales > Bacteroidaceae > JAAYUD01. The sequence continues at coordinate 2,530,830 of CAXXSS010000001.1, forward strand.
AAGTAAAGGCTTCTCAAGCTATTACGATATTGTTGGCCGAAAATGACAGAGTGTTCTATTTTACAGGTCAGCTTGTGGATGCTAAGAAGACAATGCAAGAAACAACATATAGTGCTGATGGTATTCGTAAGATGTTGCAAGAACGCAATATTGATGCAATGCAGAAAGCGCAAGACTTAAAGAGGCAGAAAGATTTGCTGAAGGTTTCTTCTGATGAATACATAAAGAAATTGGATGAAATTAAAGGTGGTAAAGATACCCCTACAGTTATTATTAAAGCATTGGGCGCTGCTTCTTATAAAAATCTGATTGATGCATTAGATGAAATGCAGATATGTAATGTTGGTAAGTACGTCATTGATAAAATGGACCCTGAGACAAAAGCCTTGATTAAGGATTTTGAAGCGAAGGGTGGGGCAGCCAAAAACTAATGTTTAACACCAAAAGAAAGGAATAATAAAATGGCAAAAGTTGATTTGTGTTCTCAGGAATGGTGTAGCATAGTGTTCGAAGGCAAAAACCAAGCATATGGCGCCTATAAAATGCGCAAAACTTCAGCTAAACGTCACAATTTAGCTATGTTATGGCTCGTTATTATAGCGTTGCTTGCTTTTGCATTGCCTACATTGATCCAGATGGCCAAACCCAAACAAAAAGATGTAAATACGATGGTGACTCAGTTGTCGGCTCTTGATAAACCGAAGGTAAAACAGAAGGAGTTTAAAAAGATCGAGATGGAGAAACCAAAGGAACAATTAGTCAAGAGTAGTATTAAGTTTACTGCTCCTGTGATTAAGAAAGACTCAGAGGTTAAAGAGCAAGACGAGATGAAGAGTCAGAAAGAACTTACCGAAAGTAAGGTTACTATTTCTATTGCTGACGTAAAAGGTAATGATGAGAAGAATGGTAAGGATATTGCTGATTTGAAGAAAATCGTTACGCAAGAAGCTCCGAAGGATGATGAGGATAATAAGGTGTTCGATATGGTTGAAGTTCAACCTTTATTCCCGGGAGGTCAAGCTGAAATGATGAGCTGGATTGGTAGTCACTTGAAATATCCGGCAATTGCTGCAGAAAATGGTATTGAAGGTAAAGTTATCGTGCAGTTTGTTGTTGGTAAAAATGGTGCTATCAGAGATGCGACTATTGCTCGTGCCTTGAACCCTAGTTGTGATAAAGAAGCTTTGCGTGTAGTGAATGCTATGCCTCGCTGGCTTCCTGGTAAACAAAATGGTAAGGAGGTTTCTGTGAAATTTACCTTGCCTATTACTTTCAAATTGCAATAAAAAGATTCGATGAGAAGAATACAATTTAATTTATTCGGAATATTAGTTATGTTGGTGCTCTTTATGAGCTGCCAACATAAACCCAAAAAAGGTGAACGTACCGATACGCCAACATCTGGAACTGCTTATGTAGCGGTAGACGAAAGTTTTGCCCCGATAATTGAGCAAGAAATATCGATATTTCATACGATGTATCCCGATACTAAAATTGTACCTCAATATGTAACAGAGGTAGACGCTGTTAATCGCCTACTCAAGTGTAAAGATCTGTGGCTGGCTATTACCAGCCGCAGGCTGACACCTGAAGAGAAGAAGTCTTTTAATAGTAGAAGTTATCTACCGAGAGAGATAAAAATAGCTACTGACGGTTTGGCTTTAATTATCAATAAGCATAATAATGATACTTTAATAACCGTCAGCCAAATTCGTGATATTTTAACGGGAAAAGTAAAACGATGGAAAGAAATATATCCTAAATCCCGTTTGAAAGATTTTTTGATCGTTTTCGATAATCCCAACTCAAGTACTGTACGGTTTGCTATTGATTCAATATGTAATGGTAAGCCTTTTGGAAATAATGTAAAAGCCTTGAGTAAGAACGAAGAAGTAATGGACTTTGTGTCTAAAACTCCAAATGCTATAGGAATTATTGGAGCCAATTGGCTTAGTGATAATAATGATTCAACTAAGCTGTCATTTAGTAAGAAAATTCATGTTATGTCTGTTAGCAATGCTTTAGAAGCAGATCCAGCAAATAGTTGGAAACCTTATCAGGCATATATTTATGATAAATCATATCCATTAACTCGCAGTATATATTGTATACTTAATGACCCGGGATTCGGATTGCCGTGGGCATTTGAAGCTTTCCTTGAAAAAGATAGGGGACAGAGAATAATATTAAAGTCCGGTTTAGTTCCAGAAACGCAACCTGTTCGGATAGTAAATGTTAACGGTGGAAAATAATTAAAAAATAGAATAAACAACGATGAGAAAGAAATTGTATGTTATAGTAGGTGCATTCCTGTTGTCAGGGATGGCTTATGCACAGGCTCCTGTGAATGACTGGCAAGTGGGCGTTAATACTATTAAGACGCTCATTAAAACGAATCCTCAGCAGGCAACTCAAGAGGCTAATAATTTAGTTAAAGGCAAAAACAAGAAGAACGTTGCGTTAATATTGGCTATCGGAAGGGCATATTTGGATGAAAAAAATATAACCGAAGCTCAAAAATATTTGGCATTGGCGCAGAAGATCAATTTGAGAGATCCTCAGGTATCTATTTTGGATGGTGATATCGCTCTTGAGCAAAATGATCCGGGAACGGCAGCTCAGAAATATGATCAGGCTATTTATTTTGATAAGAACTGTTTTGATGCATATCTTAAATATGCTAAGGTGTACCGTGGTGCCAATCCTACTGAAGCTATAAATAAGTTGGAGGAGCTTAAGTCAGTAGATCCTTCACAAGCTCCCAATGTAGATAAAACAATCGCTAAAATTTGGTATCAAAAGAATCAGTTCCAAAAAGCAGTCGATTCATATGAAAAGTTTATCAATACACCGGTAGCTGATGAAGAAGATTTGACGAGATATGCTACGGCCTTGCTCTTTGCACATCATCCTGAGACATCTTTGGAGATTGCTAAGCGTGGCTTGCAAAAGAGCCCTCGTTCGGCTGTTTTCAATAGAATTATGATGTACAATTATATGGATATGGCTGTAAAGAGTTCTAGTCCAAATGATGCACAATCTAATTGGGATAATGCTGAAAAATCGGCTAATGCCTTGTTCAATGCTTCGGATAGTGCAACATATTCATTTCATGATTATAGATATTATGGTAGCATCTTAAATGCACAGAAGAAATATAAGGATGCAATTGATGCCTTTAAAAATGCGTTGAAAAATGCAGGCGATCAGGATGAGAAAACGAAATTAGCTCTTGATAAGGAAATAGCAGGTTCTTATGGGCAAATGGAAGATTATACCAATGCTGTTTCTTATATGAAACAATATATAGATTCTATTGGAACTGAAAATGTTACTGATGAAGATTATATTGCTATCGGGAAATTGTATGACTCAAAAGGCGTGCAGACTAAAAGTAAAGATGATTATATGGCTGCCGACTCTGCTTTTGCCAAGGCGGCAGAGATGAATGTCGAGGGATATAGAGCTAATCTTTATAGGGCAAGAACAAATTATCGTATGGATGAAAGTAGTGAGAAAGGTTTGGCAAAACCCTATTATGAAAAGGTTATTGCTGTTTTAGCTACTAAAAATGATCCGCGATACAATGATATTTTGATTGAAGCATATAGCTATTTAGGATACTATTCTTTAATAAAGAAACAAAATGCAGTCTCTAAAGACTATTGGAATAAAATACTAACTCTTGATCCAGTTAATGTTACTGCAAAGAAAGCATTGAGTGGATTGAAGTAGATTTTTTAGTTACTTGTCGTGAAAAGAAAGAGAGTTGAGAGTGATCTTAGCTCTCTTTTTTTGCTAAGCCCAGTTGGACATACGTTCAAATACGTAAGACTCACTGGTAAAATTAGGGTAAATGCCTAATATTCCATCTTTATAATATCCTTTGCCACCTCCGTATGACACCATACGACACTATCCCGCAGCAGCTTAACGATGCACCATATACAACGCCAGCGAAAAGAGGCCCAAAAATCGGTTCAAGAGCATATTGTGAACACGTTATTTTCAGCGGACCTTTGTTTAGAACGATTCTAAATCATGTCCTACAGATACCTGAGCCCCCTGTTTGTACATAGAGAAGTGTGCTCTACTCCTTTTGGAAAGTACCTCATTCCCGGCGAAAGTCTGCGGGCAGGTAAATGCGACGGCTCTTTGACAAGGGCTTTTGCATCTGCCTCTTTCTACATTGACGTCCTTTCAAGTTCTTCACATATTTCCTCCAGTTTTATCGTTATTATGTTCGAGACTCCCATATGACACGGGTTTCTACCCTTTTTTCAAACTGGGCGTATAGTACGTTTGTAATTGCTTGTTTCCATAGGTTGGGCATTTAAACTAGGGTTTATAATTAAGGCTCGGAAGTATCACACGTGTGCGACATAAGTCTCACACGTGTGAGATGATTGTCGCACACGTGTGATACTTCTTTTTATATATACAAAGGCTGTGGTGTATTGAATGAATTTCTGTCAACTTGTTCATTGTATGCTTGTTAATTAGCCTTATGACTTTTTTCTGGTGAGCTGGTGTAACCTCCGAATATGTTCTGATAGTGGGAATCATAATAGTAAGGTGTTCATAGCGACACACATCTGTTATTTTGCGCTATGAAAATACCAACAAGACATGGCCATTATTTCATAATCAGAAGAGGACGCCTGTCTCCTCCGTCTAGCTTTCCCTGTAGTGGATAGTTAAATGGTACTTTTCGATTTCAGCATCAAATACGAGTTGAATTTATCGATAGCATAAAATATTTCTGTAACTTTGTCCTTGGTAATTATATTGAATTGGTTTTGTAAATTGTTGATTATTAACGGTGAAAATATGGAATATCTTTGTGATTACCAACTTCTTATACTCTCTCTTGCTTCTCTTATCCTGAACCGAAGTACCCTTTTCGTTTTAATAGGCGAAATTATCCGGAGGTATTGTTTGATACCTATTGAAAAGGATAGTTGAATATAAACGGATGAGAACTAATACACTAAATAGACAAGTGCGCTCTAAGTACCTAGATTTATAAAGAGTTTAGACAAAATGCCACGATATGATAAAATTGTATTTGTTTGAAAAGGTAATCTGGATTACTTTTGTCATGAAATTATGGAATAGGCTATTTAATTTATTAATTGAAATCTAACAAAATAAAACAGATGAAGAACCGTTGTTCGCTATTCTTATTGTTATTGGCACTGATGCCTTTCACGGGCAATGCCGCTGATAAAAAAAAGCAAAACATAACACTTCAAACGACCATTTTAAAGCAAAACTTGGAGAAAGTAGCGCTAAGAGGGTATATGTTCGGTCATCAGGATGATACGAATTATGGTTCAAACTGGAGCTATATTGATGGACGTTCTGACATTAAAGATGTTTGTGGAGATTATCCTGCTATAATCGGTTTCGATTTAGGGCATTTGGAACTTAACGCGAGTGAGAATTTAGACGGTGTGCCTTTTGATAAGATACGTACGGAAGCAGTGAGGCAATATCTTAGAGGCGGCGTTGTTACATTATCGTGGCATCTCAATAATCCGCTGACTGGAAAAGATGCATGGGATGTGAGCGATTCTATGGTGGTAAAATCTATTCTTCCCGGTGGCAATAAATATTATCTATTTCAAGGTTGGCTCAGAAAAGTTGCGGCATTTATTAATAGTATTAAAACATCCGATGGTGTGAAAGTACCGATTATTTTTCGGCCTTGGCATGAAAATACGGGTAGTTGGTTTTGGTGGGGAGAAAAACTTTGCACTGTTTCAGAGTATAGAGCATTGTGGATGATGACAGTTAAGGCTCTTAGAACAGATGGAGTCGATAATGTCCTTTATGCTTTTTCTCCCGGTGGTGGAATAAATGAGGAGCAATATATGGAACGTTATCCTGGGGACGATTTGATAGATATCCTGGGTGTCGATATTTATCAATATAGTACCAATGACGTTTATATCAAAGATGTCAAAGTTGCATTTGATTTTATTTCAATGCAAGCCAAAAAACGTCATAAAATTGTAGCATTTACCGAAACCGGTTATCAAGGTATTCCTTATAGTGAATGGTGGACTAAAGTCTTGATGCCTGCTATAGATAAGTATCCTGTTAGTTATGTGTTGGTCTGGAGAAATGCATGGGATAAAAAAGATCATTATTTTGCTCCTTTCGCAGGAGAGAAGTCCGCAAGTGATTTTATGAAGTTTTATCAAAGCCCCAAAAGCTTTTTTGCAAGAGACTTGAAATTATACAAAAATAATAAATAAAATATGAGGTTATGACGGAGCAATTTAAAGAGAAACTTTCCAAGATAGAGCACGATTACGAGGCATTAATAACACGCATAAATACTCCTGAAGTCAGCGGTAACGGTCTTTTTACCAGATATAAATACCCTATTCTAACAGCTGCCCATACTCCTATTGCTTGGCGGTATGATTTGGATGAGAAGAGCAATCCGTTTTTAATGGAACGTATTGGTATGAATGCCACAATGAATTCTGGGGCTATCAAATGGAACGGAAGGTACTTGTTGGTAGTACGTGTTGAAGGGGCCGATCGTAAGTCTTTTTTTGCTGTGGCCGAAAGTCCTAACGGGGTAGATCATTTTCGGTTTTGGGATCGTCCTATCACTATGCCTGATGATATTATTCCTGCTACCAATATCTATGATATGCGAATTACCGCTCATGAGGATGGTTGGATATACGGTATCTTTTGTGCTGAACGTCATGATGATAGTATGCCGGATGATTTGTCGGCTGCAACAGCTACAGCAGCTATCGCTCGTACTAAGGATTTCATTAATTGGCAACGTCTGCCTGATTTGGAATCGAAAAGTCAGCAACGCAATGTTGTGTTGCATCCTGAGTTTGTTGATGGAAAATATGCTCTTTATACGCGTCCACAAGATGGATTTATTGATGCCGGTAATGGTGGTGGAATAGGGTGGGCACTTGTTGATGATATTACTCGTGCCGAAATTAAGGAAGAGAAAATTATCGACTTCCGTTATTACCATACTATCAAAGAGGTAAAGAATGGAGAAGGCCCTCATCCTATCAAAACTTCTAAGGGTTGGTTGCATTTGGCACACGGTGTCAGAGGGTGTGCAGCTGGCTTGCGATACGTACTTTATATGTATATGACGGCTCTCGATGATCCTAGTCGTGCAATTGCAACTCCTGGTGGTTATTTTATGGTGCCCGAAGGTGAAGAGCGTATTGGAGATGTGTCAAATGTGTTATTCTCTAATGGTTGGATTGCCGATGAAGAGGGAAAAGTCTATATTTACTATGCATCTTCTGATACTCGCATGCATGTTGCCGTATCGACTGTTGATAGATTAGTGGACTATTGTCTGAATACTCCCGAAGATAGACGTACGACAGCCGAATCCGTTTGTACACTGAATAAGTTGATAGATAAAAATTTAGCATACATAATAAATAAGTAAATGGCAAAATTAAGCGAGAAAATCGGCTACGGTTTTGGCGACATGTCATCAAGCATGTTTTGGAAGATATTCACATATTATCTTCCGTTTTTCTATTCTCAAGTATTTGGTCTCTCTTTGGGTGAGGCCGCTACTTTATTATTGATAACGAAATTGTGGGATGCGCTTTTCGATCCATTGATGGGAATTATTGCCGATCGTACAAAAACTCGCTATGGTAAGTACCGCCCTTATCTGTTGTGGATGGCTATACCATTTGCTGTAATGGGAGTATTTACTTTTATTACACCCGCTTTTTCTCATGGCTGGAAACTATTTTATGCCTATGCCTCATATATTCTAATGATGACTGTCTACAGTGGCATCAATGTCCCATATGGGGCAATGCTTGGAGTCGTTTCTGATGATGCCCAAGAACGTACGGTCTTTTCATCCTATAGAATGTTTTTTGCTTATGGCGGCAGTTTCTTGGCTCTTGCTATTTTTGAGCCCGTTCGTGATTTCTTTGGCGGTATGAATTCAACATTGGCATGGACTCTGACGATGGTTGTCGTGGGAGCTATTTGTGCTGTGCTTTTTTACTTCTGTTTTCGGATGACAAGAGAGCATGTTGTTCCTGTTTTTAAAAAAGAGAAAAATTCGATAGGCAAAGACTGTATGGCATTGTTGAGCAATAGACCTTGGTGGATACTTCTTGTTGCCGCTATTGCAGCTTTGTTGTTCAATTCTATTCGTGGGGGTGTTGCTGCATATTTCTTTAAAGACTATGTAGGTCAGCTCAATAGTTTGGGAATGGGATTAACTTTATCATGCGGCATGTTTCTTGCTATTGGTGAAATAGCCAATATGGTAGGTGTTGTATTAGCAGTTCCCATTTCTAAAAAGATAGGAAAGAGAGATACCTATGTCATGGCTATGATAGGTTCGGGGATACTTAGTCTTGTCTTCTATTATATGCCTCAAAATGTGCTTGGAGTGTGGTGTCTACTTGTTCTTCAAGTTGTAATATCTGCATTTGCAGGAATGACTTTTCCTTTGTTGTGGAGCATGTATGCCGATGTTTCCGATTATTCGGAGTATAAGAACGGACGTAGCTCGACGGGACTTATCTTTTCCTCCTCTTCTATGGCGCAGAAGTTCGGAGGAGCTTTCGGTAGTGCTCTAATCCTTTGGATATTGGCAGCTTTCAGTTATAATACGGCTCAGAATGCGGTGCAGGCATCGGCCACTCTCAATGGACTTAATCTGATGATGAGTTGGATACCCGCTGTCGGTTGTGTCATTGCTGCCATTGCTGTTGCTTTTTATCCACTTTCCGAGGGGAAGTTGAAAAGTATTTCTAGTGAATTGGACGTGAGAAGAAATAGGGAGGGCGCATCATTATGAGTGTGCAAGAATTTGGGAAAGAGGTACTCGAAGAGTTAGAAAATAATATCTTGCCATTTTGGGTAAACAAAATGGTAGATCATCAGCATGGAGGCTTCTATGGCGAAATTGACGGTTGCGATAGGCTCTTGCCCGAAGCGTCTAAGGGAGCAATACTTAATGCTCGTATCTTATGGGCTTTTTCGGCTTCTTACCGTGTGCTTCGGAAAGAAAGTTATTTAGAAATGGCCATTCGTGCTAAAGATTATATTATTGCGCATTTTTTTGATACGACTTATGGTGGTATCTTTTGGGAATTAAATGCTGACGGTAGTCCACTAGATACAAAGAAGCAGATATATGCTATCGGTTTTGCTATTTATGGGTTGAGCGAGTATTATCGGGCAATTGGTGACAGAAATGTTCTTGAGTATGCTATTAAACTTTTCGATGCTATCGAAAGGTATAGTTTCGATGCAAATAAGAATGGATATCTAGAGGCTTTAACCCGTGAGTGGGACGAAATTGCAGATATGCGTCTGAGCGATAAAGATGAGAACGAAAAGAAGACCATGAATACGCATCTTCATATTTTGGAGCCTTATACTAATTTATATAGAGTTTGGAAAGACAAAAGGTTGGAGAAGCAATTGCGCAACCTGATTGAGATCTTTTTGGATAAGATATTAAACAAACAAACGTATCATTTCGATCTTTTTTTCGATGAAGATTGGAAAAGTAAATATCACATCGTATCTTATGGACATGATATCGAAGCTGCTTGGTTGCTTCATGAGGCAGCTTTGATTCTTGGCGATCAAGAAATCTTAAAGCGAGTAGAAGAAATAGTTCCTGCTATCGCAGAAGCAGCCTCCGAGGGTATCGGAGTTGGCGGGGCAATGATTCACGAACACAATTATACCGCGGGGAAGATCGATACGGATTTACATTGGTGGGTGCAATGTGAAGCGGTTATTGGCTTTTACAATGTTTATCAATATTTTGGTGATGAAAAAGCATTGCAACGATCTTTGGAGTGTTGGAATTACATTAAAAATAATTTGATAGATCGTAATCAAGGCGAATGGTATTGGAGTCGCAATGCTTTAGGGGTAATTAATCGGAGAGAAGACAAAGCCGGCTTTTGGAAATGTCCTTACCACAACACTCGAATGTGCCTAGAAATTTATGAGAGAACGCAACAATAAAAACTAAATGACAATGACTTCAATGACGATTAAAAGAAATCGTTAAGTTTTCACTAGGATTTATGGCGACGACTTGCCCTGCGGCGACGGATTTCGGCTTTCATTTTAGCCGAACCTGAGCCATGGGCGCCATGAATATAGTTTAGCTTTTTGGCTTTAGTCTTTACTTTTGTATCATCTACTTCTTTTTTCTTTTCTCCTTTAAATACGATGCCGTGTTTCAATATGTGTTCAATATCATCCATTGCTATATCTTTTGATGTCCGATACAAATATACTGTTTTTTGGCGAGACTGTCAAAGTGATGCTTGTATTTTTGAAGTATATGGTCTGGTATAGTACTGATAGATTAACTTTATGGAAGTTTCATAAGGATGTAGACGTAGAATTATTTACCGTCGCAGCCTTTTCAGTGCGTCCTTGAATAACGGATGTCGATAAGAATTATTTTTTCTTGCTCTTCTTCAATAGCTCGTCAAGAAATGAACCGATTATTTCGGGCCCCGTACCTTTAACTTCATCAATTAAATTTTTAACTTGAATGACTCCTTGAGAGCTTACAATAACTATATATCGAGCATCAAGCCGAAGAACTTCTTTGATTTGGGTAGATGTAAGATTGCTCTTCTCTTTATAAAAACGGGTGATGCTATAATCTTTGAATTTGGCAATATTCTTTTTCCATTGATTGATGGAATAGTTGTGGCAGTTGGTATCTGTTTTGTCTACAAATTTATTGAAATTGCCGATATATGATTGTGTGGTACAACTTGAGAGAACAAGTGTGGAAATGAGCACAAATAGTAAATATATTCTTTTCATTGTTTTTGAATGTTTGATTTGTTAACAGTATTATGATAAAAAGAAAAAGCTTCACTTTTCATAGTGAAGCTTAATTGAATGGTGGGCGTTGACGGATTCGAACCGCCGACCCTCTGCTTGTAAGGCAGATGCTCTAAACCAGCTGAGCTAAACGCCCGATTCTTTTGAAATGAAGAAGTGAATAGAGTCAAATTGAGTGGGCGTTGACGGATTCGAACCGCCGACCCTCTGCTTGTAAGGCAGATGCTCTAAACCAGCTGAGCTAAACGCCCATTCACTTTCTGTTCAAAAGTGACGCAAAGGTATTGCTATTTTTTATATCAGCCAAGAAAAATGCCTATTATTTTTTAAAAATATTTTCTTTGTCTTGAAAAATAGGATGTTACAAATCTATGAAAATAATCGTTTTATAGTTTCTTATTTATTTTTCTTTGAATTGTTGGTGATAAAGTCAGTAAAAAGACTTATTTTTGCTGCTCAATAATTTTGATAAATAATGAATTTGGATGTATTAACTGCAATTTCTCCTATAGATGGTCGTTATCGTGGAAAGACGGAACGGCTTGCAGACTATTTTTCCGAATATGCGTTAATGAAATATCGCGTTCGGGTTGAAGTGGAATATTTTATTACTTTGTGTGAATTGCCTTTGCCGCAATTGAAAGATATTGATCATAAGCTCTTTTCAGCTTTTCGTTCTATATATACCGTTTTCTCGGAAGAAGATGCGAAGCGTATAAAGGATATAGAGAGTATTACTAATCACGATGTGAAGGCGATAGAGTATTTTTTGAAAGAAAAGTTTGATGCTATTGGCGGGCTGGATGCTTATAAAGAGTTTATTCATTTTGGCTTGACCTCGCAAGATATTAATAATACTTCCGTGCCTCTATCTATTAAGGATGCGCTCACGGATGTGTATTATCCCATGTTAGAGGAATTGATAGGCCAGCTTCGGACGTATGCTGAAGAATGGGCCAATGTGCCTATGCTTGCACGTACCCATGGACAACCGGCTTCTCCTACGCGACTGGGAAAGGAGATTCAGGTATATGTTTATCGTTTGGAACGCCAGTTCGCTTCTTTAAAGGCTTGTACTATTACTGCTAAGTTTGGAGGTGCAACGGGGAATTTTAATGCCCATCATGTAGCTTATCCCGATTTTGATTGGAAAAGTTTTGGAAATCGTTTTGTTTCTGATAAACTTGGATTAGAACGCGAGGAATTTACTACTCAGATATCCAATTATGATAATTTGTCGGCTGTGTTCGATGCTATGCGCCGTATTAATGTGATAATGATTGATATGGATCGCGATTTTTGGATGTATGTCTCTTTGGAATATTTCAAACAGAAAATCAAAGCGGGTGAGGTTGGGTCAAGTGCCATGCCTCATAAGGTAAATCCTATTGACTTTGAAAATTCAGAAGGTAACTTGGTGTTGGCAAATGCTATTTTGGAGCGCCTTGCAGAGAAGTTGCCAATCTCGAGGTTGCAACGCGATTTGACTGACTCGACAGTACTTCGTAATGTAGGTGTGCCGTTTGGTCATGCTGTAATTGCCATACAGAGTTCGCTTAAGGGACTTCGCAAACTGTTGCTTAATAAGGATGTTATCTTTCGTGATTTGGATAATTGCTGGAGTGTGGTGGCTGAAGCTGTTCAGACAATTTTGCGACGTGAAGCCTATCCTCATCCATATGAAGCACTAAAGGCTCTTACTAGAACGAATAAGAGTATAACTGAGGAATCGATAAAAGAATTTATAGAAGAATTGAATGTAAGCGAAGATATAAAGAATGAATTAAGGGCTATTACGCCCCACAATTATACTGGAATTTAATAACCTGATAAAAATAATTAGAACGTTTAGAGTGAATTTTCCGACCGTGAGGTCAGTGTTTAATTTTTTATTCGAATAGAAAGATGGATACTAAAAATGAAGAATGGCAGGATTCTAATCGTGCCGACAATGCAGATTTTAACCGTGATGGTAATAAAATTAGTGACGAAGAAAGAAAGACTATAAGTCGTTCTGGTTCGTTTGCTCCTGATTCGGACGGCTCTCGTCCACATCGCCCTCGTATTAATTCGGTTTATAGGAGTAACGGAGCGAGTAATTATCGTCCTCGTTACGAGAATAATGAAGGAGGAACTGATGGGGCGACAGAAAATCGTCCTTATCGTCCGCGTTATAATTCGGGAAACCGTGATAATAACGGCGGCTATAACAATAATGGTGGTGGTTATAACAATAATGGCGGCGGCTATCGTCCTCGTTATAATAACAATGATCAAGAAGGTGGTGGTCAACGCCCTTATCGTCCACGCTACAATTCCGAAGGTAGAGATAACAATGGCGGTTATAACAATAATGGCGGCGGCTATAATAACAATGGCGGTGGTGGTTATAACAACGGCGGCTATCGTCCGCGCTATAATAATAACAATGATCAAGAGGGTGGTGGTCAACGCCCTTATCGTCCACGTTACAATTCCGAAGGTAGAGATAACAATAGCGGTTATAACAATAACGGCGGCGGCTATAATAACAATGGCGGAGGTGGCTATAATAATGGCGGCTATCGTCCACGCTATAATAATAACAATGGCGGTAACGAAGGCTATAACAATGGAGAGCAGCGCCCGTTCAGACCTCGTCCCAATAATAACTATCGTCCGCAAGGTGGCGGTTTTCGTCCTCGCAACAACGATTATGATCCCAATGCCAAATATAGCGTAAAGAAACAGATCGAATATAAGGAACTTAATGTAGATCCGAATGAACCGATCCGTTTAAATAAGTTTCTTGCGAATGCCGGTATTTGCTCTCGCCGTGAGGCTGATGAGTACATTCAGGCAGGAGTTGTTTCGGTAAATGGTACTGTCGTTTCCGAATTAGGAACCAAAATAAAACGCTCTGATGAAGTGAAATTCCATGAGCAACCGGTGAAGATAGAACGTAAGGTTTATGTTATATTGAATAAGCCGAAAAACTGCGTTACTACTTCTGATGATCCTCAAGAGCGTCATACGGTAATGGAGTTGGTAAAAGACGCTTGCAATGAGCGCATATATCCTGTAGGACGTCTTGACCGCAATACAACGGGAGTCCTGTTGTTGACAAATGATGGTGATTTGGCTTCGAAGTTGACTCATCCTAAATTCTTAAAAAAGAAGATTTATCATGTTACATTGGATAAAAATGTAACTCGCGGCGATTTGGATAAGGTCGTAACGGGAGTTACTCTCGAAGATGGTGAAATACATGCTGATGCTGCTGAATTTGCATCAGAAGAAAGCAAATGTGAAGTAGGTATTGAAATACATTCTGGCAAAAACCGTGTTGTTCGTCGTATCTTTGAATCGCTTGGTTATAGAGTTATCAAACTGGATCGAGTATTTTTTGCCGGACTTACTAAGAAAGGACTTCGCCGTGGCGAATGGCGTTATCTTACAGAGAAGGAACTCGACTTCCTCCGTATGGGTTCTTTCGAATAACAGATATAATAGAGGACTGTTTTATGGAAAAAATTGCTAGAACAAAAATTGTAGATTTGTTAGAGCGCAAAGATTATGGCGCTATAGTTAATGTAAAGGGATGGGTTCGTACTCGTCGCGGTAGTAAAAAGGTTGCTTTTATCGCTCTCAACGATGGTTCTACAATTAATAATGTTCAGATAGTTGCCGATCCTGCGGCTTTTGAGGAAGAAATTTTTAAAGAGGTAACAACGGGCGCTTGTTTAAGTGTTAATGGCAAAATGGTTCAGTCGCAAGGCTCTGGTCAGAAGGTCGAAATTCAGGCTCACGATATCGAGGTATTAGGAGCTTGTAGTAGTGATTACCCTTTGCAAAAGAAAGGCCATTCGCTTGAATTCTTGAGAGAAAAGGCTCACTTGCGTCTCCGTACAAATACTTTTGGCGCGGTATTTCGTGTTAGAAATCAGATGGCTTACGCTATCCATACTTTTTTTCATCAGAAAGGATTTGTCTATTTTCATACGCCTATTATTACAGCTTCTGACTGTGAAGGTGCCGGACAAATGTTTCAGGTGACGACTAAAAATCTTTATGATTTGAAGAAAGATGCCGATGGCTCTATTCTTTATGATGATGATTTCTTCGGTAAGATGGCAAGTCTAACGGTTTCGGGTCAACTGGAAGGTGAACTTGGCGCTACCGCTCTGGGTGCTATCTATACTTTTGGTCCTACATTCCGTGCCGAAAATTCTAATACTCCTCGTCATTTGGCTGAGTTTTGGATGATTGAACCGGAAGTGGCTTTCAACGAGATTCAAGAGAATATGGATCTGGCAGAAGAATTTATCAAATTCTGTGTGAAATGGGCTCTTGATTATTGTATGGATGATTTAAACTTCCTCAATGAGATGTATGATAAGGAATTGATCTCTCGTTTGGAAGATATACTGAAAGAAGACTTTGTTCGTCTACCATATACGGAGGGCATTAAGATATTGGAGGATGCTATCGCTCACGGACATAAATTCGAATTCCCTGTTTATTGGGGTGTCGATTTGGCTTCAGAACATGAACGTTTCCTTGTTGAAGAACATTTTAAACGTCCTGTTATTCTGACTGATTATCCGAAAGAGATTAAAGCTTTCTATATGAAAATGAATGAAGACGGCAAGACTGTTCGAGCTATGGATGTTCTGTTCCCGAAGATAGGAGAAATTATTGGTGGTTCGGAACGTGAAGCTGATTATAATAAGTTGTTGTCAGTTATTAAGGAACGCAATATACCGATGAAAGATATGTCGTGGTATCTTGATACTAGGCGATTTGGCACTTGTCCTCATTCAGGATTCGGATTGGGTTTCGAAAGGCTTATTCTGTTTGTTACAGGTATGGCGAATATTAGGGATGTTATTCCTTTCCCTAGAACTCCCAATAATGCTGAATTTTAGTTATCATTAAGAGAATATTGACTGAAGCTACTGAGCTTGTTATGGTTGTCCAAATGACTGAAAAATGGAGTTGTAAGTAAGTCTATGACCTTTAGCAATCTTAGTAGCTTCAGTAATTAGGGTCTGCTGAATAATAGTATTTAATATTATTTAAGTTGAATATCAGCATATTAGATTCACAAATCTTCGTGATTTTAAATAAAAAAAGCTATCTTTAGGTGTTAAAACGAAGTAAAATGAAATATAGTTCTCAGCATAACCAGCTCAGTTTCGATGTTTTCCATTCATCCTTATCCGATCTTTCAAAAGAAAACCGTTGGGTCAAATTAGGTGACAGCCTTCCATGGGCTGAAATAGAGAATATCTACAACAGACGATTGAATAATACTCATGGAGGTGCCGGCAACAAGCCTGCTCGTATGATAATAGGTGCGGTACTGATCAAACACAAGATGAATCTTTCCGATGAGGAGACCATTCAGGCTATTCGTGAAAATCCCTACATGCAGTATATGCTTGGATTGAAAGAGTTCAGCGATAAGCCCGTATTTGATTCGTCCTTATTCGTTACCATCCGTAAGCGAATAGGCAAGGATGACTTTAATGACATGAGTGAATCCCTACTCAAGCTTCAGATAAAAATGGCAGAGGACGAAAAGGCAAAGTCGGATAAAGAGGATGATGAGAATAGGGGTTCTTCATCCGGTGATGCATCCACAAATGGCACTTCCTCTTCTATACGTTTCGAATCGGGAGCTGATTCTCCACATAAGGGAATATTGAAAGTTGACGCCACTTGCTCCGATGCCGAAATGAGATATCCGACGGATATTGATTTGTTACATGATGGTGCCCAGGTGATTGACAGAATCATTGACCATCTTTGTGGAAAGAACGATTTTCTCCGTCCCAATACCCATCTGAAAGAGATTCACTCGAAATATCTGAATGTCATCAAGCTACGCTCCAAGCCGAAGAAAAAGGTTCATGAATGTATGGAATATCTACTGACCATGCTTTACCGCAATATCAACTCCTGTCTTAAGATGGTGGGGCGCACTTCCACCGCTGTATTTGATTCCATGAAGAAAAGGGATCGCGAGTTGTTTATGACCGTACTGAAGATGTATCATCAGCAGAAAGAGATGTTCAAGTCAAAGATTCATGTCTGCAGTGACCGTATAGTGAGTATCTTCCAACCTCATGTGCGTCCGATCGTACGTGGTAAGGCAAAGGCTAAAGTCGAGTTCGGTGCCAAAATCGGAGTAAGTGTGGTGGATGGCTACACCTTTATAGACCACCATAGCTGGGATGCCTATAATGAGTGCGAGGATCTGATACCTCATTTGAGAGCTTACAAGAAACGCTTCGGTTGTCTGCCCGAGAAGTTGGAGGGAGACAAAATATACATGAATCGCCGGAACCGGCGTATACTCAGGTTCTTACAGATAGAGGTCGGAGGTAAACCTTTGGGAAGACCTTCGAAAGAACAGCGGAGCGAAGAATATCGGAAAAAGATGGCAAAGAACATTGGAGAAAGAAATGAAGTGGAAGCCACCTTTGGTACCGGTAAACGAATCTATCGGGCGAACAACATCAGAGCGAAACTCCCTGATACAGGTGAGGCGTGGACAAGTGCATGCTATTTCTCAAAGAATGTGATGAAGTTCCTCAAAGAGCTTCTTCATGTGCTTATTGAAATGATGCAAATGTTGAGAAGTATCAGGCTCACACTGGATATATTAAAAAATCAGAGGCCAGTGATTGCATTTAAGCTAATTAATGTAATCTGTGGATAAATATTATTCAGCAGACCCTAATTATTCCCTCTGTGTCTCAAAAAAAGACAGAATTGCTTTGCCAGTTTAAAGAAAAGCAGTAATTTTGCAAGCCGATTATTATCTTAACAAAGATAAAAAACATTAGTTCATAGCATTTTGGCTTCTTTTTGGCCGAAGAGGTTAACGTGCGGTGAAAGGATTTATTAGTAGTAACAATTAAAAAATTAAATCAAGAGTGGATACTTTAAGTTACAAGACCATTTCTGCAAACAAAGAGACGGTGACCAAAGAATGGGTTGTTGTTGATGCGGCCGGCCAGTCACTTGGCCGTCTGGGCTCTAAAGTTGCAAAACTATTGAGAGGAAAGTATAAACCAAACTTTACTCCTCACGTAGATTGTGGTGATAATGTGATCATTATCAATGCCAGCAAAGTAAAATTAACCGGAAATAAATGGAATGATAGAGTCTATTATAGATTCTCGGGTTATCCAGGTGGTCAAACACCGTATACTCCGGCTTTCTTGTTTAAGAAACCGAACGGAGAAGACCGCTTGCTGAGAAAAGTTGTTAGAGGTATGTTACCTAAGAACAAATTGGGTGACAAGCTGATTAATAATCTGTACGTTTACGCAGGTAACGAACACAGTCAGCAGGCTCAACAACCAAAGACTATAGATATTAATTCATTAAAATAAGGAGAAAGGATGGAAGTAATTAACGCATTAGGAAGACGTAAAAGTGCTGTGGCACGTGTTTTCGTTAGCGAAGGCTCCGGTAAAATCACAATCAATAAAAAAGACCTTACAGAATATTTCCCTTCATCAATTATGCAATATGTTGTTAAACAGCCATTGAGTAAATTGGGTGTTGTAGAGAAATATGATGTCAAAGTAAACCTAGTAGGCGGCGGTTTCACCGGTCAGTCTCAAGCTCTTCGTTTGGCTATAGCTCGCGCATTAGTGAAAATCAATCCCGAAGATAAAGCTGCTCTTCGTTCCGAAGGCTTTATGACTCGTGATCCGCGCGCTGTTGAACGTAAGAAGCCAGGTCGTCCAAAAGCACGCCGTAGATTCCAGTTCAGTAAACGTTAATATTTGCTCGAGCTTTGGGGTTTAGTATCTAAACTAGCGGGACTCTACACTATTTGTGTTAGGCTACTCGGTAGTTGGTTCATTATAACAAAAAGGAATGTAAACGCTTAAATAATTAAAGAAAAATGTCAAGAACAAATTTTGATACACTGTTGGAAGCTGGTTGCCACTTCGGTCACCTTAAAAGAAAGTGGAATCCTGCAATGGCTCCTTTTATTTTCATGGAACGCAATGGTATCCATATTGTTGATCTTCATAAAACAGTAGTTAAGGTTGATGAAGCATCTGATGCTTTGAAGCAAATAGCTAAATCGGGTAAGAAGATCTTATTTGTTGCTACTAAAAAACAGGCTAAACAGGTTGTTGCCGATAAGGCTCAGTCGGTTAGTATGCCTTACGTTATCGAACGTTGGCCGGGTGGTATGTTGACTAACTTCCCGACTATTCGTAAAGCTGTTAAGAAAATGGCCACCATCGACAAAATGAAAGCTGATGGTACTTACAGCAATCTTTCTAAAAGAGAAAACCTTCAGATAGATCGTCAACGCGCAAAACTTGATAAAAACTTAGGCTCTATTGCCGATTTATCTCGTCTCCCGTCTGCTCTTTTCGTTGTTGATGTAATGAAGGAAAATATAGCAGTTCGTGAAGCAAAGCGCTTGGGTATTCCTGTATTTGGAATTGTTGATACCAATTCGGATCCTTCTGATATTGATTTTGTTATTCCGGCTAATGATGACGCAACAAAGTCTATTGAAGCTATTTTAGCTCCTTGTTGTGCAGCTATTGCTGAAGGTCTTGAAGAACGTAAGGCTGAAAAAGTTGATATGGAAGCAGCTGGCGAAGTTAAAGTTTCTGCTGCTGGAAAGAAGAATACAAGAGCACGTATCGACAAGAAAGATAATGAAGCTATCAATGAAGCAAAGCGTGCTGCGGTAGCTAAAGATGAAGAAGAATAATTTACGAACTTTTAATTGAAAGGAAATTATGGCTGTTACTATAACTGATATTCAGCACCTTCGTAAAATGACAGGTGCCGGCATGATGGATTGCAAGAAGGCACTTATCGAAGCTGATAATGATTTTGATAAAGCGATGGAAATTATCCGTAAAAAGGGTCAGGCTGTTGCTGCAAAACGTTCTGATAGAGATGCTTCGGAAGGTTGTGTGATTGCTAAATCTACCGGTAAGTATGCTGCAATGATCGCTTTGAAATGCGAAACTGATTTTGTTGCTAAAAATGTTGATTTCGTTAAATTGACAAACGATATATTGGAGGCTGCTATGGCTGCTAAGGCTGCCGATTTAGAGGCTGTATTGGCTCTACCATTTGGTAATGGTACTGTTGCCAATGCTGTTACAGACCGTAGCGGAATTACAGGTGAGAAAATGGAGCTTGATGGCTATTATTTTGTTGAAGGTGAAACTGCTTCGGCTTACATCCATCCGGGTAACAAATTAGCTACTCTTGTTGCGTTAAACCAAGAAGATAAAGAGGTTCAAGGACATGAGCTAGGTATGCAAATTGCTGCCATGAATCCAGTTTCAATTAGCCCGGAAGATATTCCTGCTAATGTTCTGGCTCGTGAGAAAGAGGTTGCTGCCGACAAGGCTCGTGAAGAAGGTAAGCCTGAGAATCTTATCGAAAATATCGTTAATGGACGAATGAATAAATTTTATAAAGAAGCTTGCCTGTTGAACCAAGAGTTCGTTATGAACGATGCAAAGCAGAGCGTAGCTAAATATTTGGATGATGAGAGCAAAGGATTGACTGTTACAGCTTTCCAACGTTTCTCTCTTAATGCTGAATAGATAGATTTATTTTTTCATAATATTATGTTTTAATTGAAAAACGAGTGCATCGTGAGATGTACTCGTTTTTTCTTCTTCTACAGCTATAAATACTTGATTTATCGTTAGAGTGCTAACTGATAGATTTGTTTTGTCTCCTCTTTAGATAGCTGCATGTATGAACCAACTAATTCGCCTTTGTTCTCATGAAGCTTTTTTACTAGCAAATTGATATCAGGATTTTCTATACCTAGTTCTTTGAAATTAACAGGTAATCCCAAAGAACTCCAAAACTGTTTTAGACGTCTAACGCCCTCTAATGCTACTTCCTCTTTCTGTTCGGAATTGGCTGGAACATCCCAAACGCGAGTGGCAAATTGATATGGTTTATGTACATTATGTTTTGCCATATATGTCAGCCAAGCTGGGAAGATAACAGAAAGACCTGCGCCATGAGTTACATTATAGACGGCGCTTATCTCATGCTCCATGAAATGAGAACACCAACATTCTTGCATACCGAAAGCTGAAGTCCAATTGTGTGCAACCATTCCTGCCCACATTATATTAGCACGGGCACCATAGTCTTCTGCATTGGCTATGACTTTAGGAGCATCTTCAATAATGGCTTTGTATAATCCTTCACAGATTCTATCTCCTGTTTCCACATCTTCTGTATTAGTAAAATAGCGCTCACTTATGTGAACCATCATGTCGCAGATACCTGCCACTGTTTGGCTTTGCGGAAGAGTAAAAGTGAGCATTGGATTCATGATCGAGAAAGCTGGGCGTAGATATTCAGGAACACGTAAACTAATCTTGTGTAAGCCCTCCAATTTGGTAATCACTGTATTGCCCGAGCCTTCGCTACCTGCTGCCGGAATGGTCAATACAACACCTACATGGCTATAGTTAATTATTGCGTTGTAAAATGGTAGATATACCTAATTTTTTGTATTTTTGTCCTCGTAAAACTTCAGAAGTTATGACCTATCAAGAAATATTAGTCGCTGCGCTGTCTCTTCCTTTAGGAGAACGTGTGTCTCTGGTTTCCGCCTTATCGTCAAAAATCGTATCGGCTTCTCCTTCTCCTCGTCTGTTCCAGTTACTGAACAAGCAAGGTAGTTGTCCTCATTGTGGTGGCAAACATTATTATCGTTTTGGCAAGGACAAAGGTGCTCAACGCTTCAAGTGCAAAGATTGTAGGCGCACATTCACCGAATATACCGGAACTTGGCAGGAAGGGCTTCACAAAAAGGAATTGGTAGGTCGCTATTTGGAACTGATGTCTGACCAGAAGTCTTTGGACAATATTTCCTCCTCGCTTAAAATCAACAAGAAAACGGCTTTTGACTGGCGACACAAGATTTTGGGTACGTTCAAACAAGATGAAGGCAGTTCTTTTTCGGGTATAGTGGAAAGCGATGAAACTTTTTTCGAGGAATCAGAGAAAGGAAATCGGCATTTGGAACGTCCTGCCCGTAAAAGGGGCAGCGACTCCAATAGTTCGGGCATATCTAACAACAAGACCAAGGTGATAGTAACTACTGATCGGAAGAACGATTTGAATATGACATGCTGCGGAAAGGGACGCCTTACCAAGAAAGATATAACGGAAAGTCTGCATACGCCCCTACCGGAGGATGTGGTTCTGTGTTCAGATGGACATACAAGCTATAAGGGATACGCAAATGACAATCGGCTGAAACATGTTGTGCTCAGGGGGGACTTGAAACAGCGGGTAAAACTTGAAAGGTTTCACATACAACATGTAAATTCCCTCCATAACAGGCTGAAAAAATGGATCGCTTCAACCTTTTGGGGAGTGGCTACGAAATATCTACAGAACTATTTGAACTGGTTCAAGGTCGTTGAAACACTCCTGAAGAATGAAACAGATCATGCTGCCGGACTCCTCCGAATATCGATGGTAGATAATAAAAACTGATTTTGCAACGCAATAATTAACTATAGCCCACCTACATTTAGTGCTTTTTCAACCTTGGCTTTGTTGCAATAAAAATCCCAAAAGTCTCCTTCGTATGGAACACCTGCAGCAATGGCTTTCGCTGTATCGATAACAGACCCTCCGCCTACGGCAAGTAGAAAATTGATGTCGTTTTTACGCACTAAGTCAATTCCCTTATAAACTTCTTTATCTACTGGATTTGGTTGGATACCGCCCATTTCCATAAAAGGAATATCGACCGATGTTAGGGATGATTCGATTCGTTGAAGCAACCCGCTACGAATAATAGAGCCTCCACCATAAACAATAAGAACCTTCTTTGCACCATATTTGCGGCACAATTGCCCTGTCTTATTTTCTGTGTCTTTGCCAAACACAAACTCTGTAGGACTTTGAAATATGAAATTATTCATAATAGCTATTTTAAATATAATGAAAGGTAGTGATTATAATCCGAGAAACAAAAGAGTCTATTGATAGAGTGAATCTATTTAACTTTTATTCGGTCAAATCCTTCTCCATAGACTCCGATAACTGAACTTTGAGAAACAAAAGCCTTGGGATCAATTTCTTTTATGAGATGGAATATAATACAGGATTCTCGCTTTTTTGCTAATACGAAGAGCATACCGACTTCTTTGTCCGAATAAAATCCTTTAGCATTGATCACTGTTACTCCTCTTCTAGGGAAGGTATTGATTTCTTTTCCTATTTCTATATACTTATCGGATATGATAAAGAATTGGACGGAAGAACGAGATAGGTTTACTACTTGATCTATTACAAAAGCGCATATATAGAGCGTTACGTAACCATATACAACTTTTTCCCAATCTTTTAGAACAAAGTAACTTGAAGAGATAATGATGAGATCACATATCAGTATGACCCGTCCTAGCGTAATATCTCTGTATTTGTTCACAATGGCAGCTATGATGTCTGTTCCACCGGTGCTGCCATTGTATGATAAGGCCAATCCTACTCCTGTACCACAGAAAGAAGCTCCAATGACGCATGCCATAAATGGTTGATTGTGCAAGAATGGAGTTGAACCGGTTAGGTGTTGTATATAAGCGACGAAAGTAGTCAGTGTTACAACTCCCCATATTGTTTTAATACAAAAGTTGAATCCCAATATTTTTAGGGCAAGGGCAAGAAGAAATACATTGATTATAAAATAAGTGTATTGTACAGGAATACCTGTTGCCCAAAAAACGATGGATGAAACGCCTGGTATACCACCGGTTGTGATGCTGTTTGGTAATAAAAAAACAGCCCACCCAACACTGTAGCAGAACATGCCGAAGGCAATCATCAGGTAGTCTTTAAGCTCCTTTGTTAAGGTCTTTTTGGAAAGAGTCAATGATGTTTTCATAAATAGAGCTCGGTTAATTTTAATTTCTTTTTATAGTCTGCATTTTGATAAAATAACGACGAACAAAGATACTGCAACTGGCGGTTAATGCAAAAAAATAATATCCTTTTTTTGTGCGAAAAGAGTTCGCCAACTCTTATTACAACCATCTATAAATAAGGTCTTTTATGATAACCGAAAATGGATGAAGCTTATTTCTCTTTTTTGCACGGAATCCAGAACCAGAATGTAGATCCTTTTCCTAATTCAGACTTTACGCCAATTTTACCATGCGCTTGTTCTATAATGCCTTTGCAGATAGCCAATCCCAATCCTGTGCCACTGATAAAGTTGTTTACTTTCTCAAAGCGTTCGAATATCCGTTGCTGATCTTTTAGTGCAATGCCGATTCCTGTATCGGTTATCGAAACGTATAAACCTTTCTCCTGATAACTGTAGCCTATTTTGATGTGACCTTCGTGGGTGAATTTATTGGCATTTACGAGTAGGCTGGATATGATCTCATTGAGTCGTCTGGAGTCGAATGAAACGTTGAAATGTTCTTGACTTTCGCATATAAGTTCTATCGTTGGGCGCATGACTACTCGCATGGAGTCGGTAATGCTTTGTATGACATTATAGATGTCGAATGTTGTTGGAATGAAATCTATATCTCCTGATTCTATTTTTGATAATGCGAGTACGTCATCTACAATCTGTAGCAGCATTTTATTGTTTTGATCAATAATGAGTTTAAATTTGTTACGTTCATTTTCGGGCACATTATCGTTTATCAGGCTAGAGAAACCTACTACTGCATTGAGTGGTGTGCGAATTTCGTGACTGATATTTGCCAAGAAGGCATTCTTCATTTTATTTGCCGATTCCGCCTTATTGCGCAGATCAATCATTTCGTCCATTGCTTGACGCCATGTGTTATTGTTGCGGCACAGACACATGTAACTTGAAATTCTGTGGTAACTGTCAAACTCGTAGGCTGCAATATTTACTACGAGCCAGGTATAATCGGTTTCTTTGGGCATTTTGCATCTGTATTCCGTCTGAAAGCTTTCTACCTTGTGTTCTCTCATTAGAGCGATGAGCTCTTCTGCTTTAGCTATATCTTCGGGATGAATCGAATTCCAATAGGTGTCAAAAGTTATAATATTTTCAGTAAGTTCGCCGCTATTGTCCAGAAGATATAGGGTATCGTTGTTTACATTGTATCGAACGAACATGATACCGTTTGATAACGTAATGAATGAAATGTTTCGCCTGAACTGTGCTATTTTGTTTTCAATTTCGTGCCATTTATTGTTATGGCGACTGACACTGATATAGCTTGTTACGCTACCGTTTGCATCGTGCTCAAAAGGGAATATATCATTGTATTGCCACGAGTATTGATTGGTACTTGGAAGCAAATACCTGTATTCGCACGTGCATGGGTTATTGTTGCAGCTATCCATGAAATCTATTATTTGATGTGCTATAGGTAGATCATCCGGATATATGCGTGCCCAATATTCTTTCATCGTAAAACCTTTATGCGGTTCTGTAGATGATGGATTCCAATGAGTGAACTTTCTAGATGTTACATCATATTGTATGATATTGATATCACTTGCTGTCGTAACGAACTCAAATTTTCTTTGGAATGAATGTAACTCTTTTATATTGCGTGATATTCGTTTGTAAGAAAAGAAAAAGAGTGAAATCATCATAATAAAAGTAATAGCTATTATTATGTTCATGACAAGGAAAAAAGTTTTGTTTTCTCCTTTTAGTAGTCCTGCATAATGAAAATAAGCATCTATCGCTAAAATTAAAGTTATGATAGCGACATTGATGATATATAATACGTGGAGCCCTGTCCTTTGTGAGCTACTTTTCATCATTCAAAGATTATTTCTTTTTCTATGTTCGGTCGTTCAAATATAAGTATTTATTTCTTCTGAACCCAAAAAGAGCTGAGAGTTTTTTAACAGCTCTATTCTTCCTTTGTTCAACAATATTTACGAGTAGCTGAGCTTTCATCGTTGATTATGTTTTGTTTATCTCGTATTATCTTTCTTGTTTTTTCTTTTTACGAAAGAGTCTTAATATTTCATAAAACACTTTTTTGCTTTGCTTTTACTTATAATGGATCTGCCATAAGAGTTGCCTATCAATATTGAGCTGGATGTACCGATATAACTGATCGTTTCAATTATAACATCCATTTTAGGCTTAAGTCTTTATGTAACTTAAGTTGTTCAATAAAAAGCTGTTTTATTTTATTATTTTTAATATATTTGCATGCATGAAAAGGACTTTACTCTTATATTTAGTTGTTGCTTTCTGCGCCATTAATTCCTCAGCGTTGGTTCATCACAGTGAGTCTAAACTAGACGATAAGCTCTATCAATATGTGACGTTGTGCCAAAAGAATCTGAAAAATCAGGGTGTAGGTCTTTCTATGCTTGATACGCTTTATACCAAGGCGAAGCGTGCGAAAAATCTAAAAGTCGAATGTATAGCACTCTACTATAGAGTAAACTATTATCACCTGCATGAACTGTCTGAAAAAGAACGGCAAGAATTCCATCGTATTGCTCCTCTTATTTTACGTACTCCCTATATTGAATACTATTTTCGTGCTTGGAATATAATCATTATTGAGAATATTAATAACTCGAACTTTCAGGAAGCCTTAGCCGAGTTGATTAAGTTTAAGGAAGAAGCTTTTCGGATGAAAAATGAATATGGCATTATACGAAGTTATATGATCTCGGGGGACTTCTATGTGAAACGCCATTTTTATCGTTTGGCTCTGCCACAATATCGCAAGATTCTTGCTCTAAATCCACCTAAGGACGATGGAAATCTTGTATCATTATATACGCGTATCGGTCAATGTTGTATGTGGCTACATAAATGGGATGAGAGTGAAGAATATTTATTGAAAGCTATATCTGCTTCAGACGAATTTACTGCTGTCGTCCCTCGTATGTTATTGTTGTCTTTATATTGTCGCAAAGATGTTAAGAATAAGGCACAGGTGGAAGAGGCATACAATATGGTTCAAAAATCAATCTCCACTTATCCTGCTCTTGCAAGTGATTATCGCTTCTATGCCGAATGTATGAATGATTATTATACGCTTTATCAGCATTGCGATTCGACTTTCAAAAAGAAGTTTGGTGATAGAGATATTTGCGTTGATTCGTTGAACTATTATACGAATAAGGCAAAACAATATGAAGCTGAGAAAAATTACGAACTATCTTCGTTATACTACCGTAAGTTTGGTGATTATGTCAATACTCTTCGAATGAGCGATGAACAGTGCCTGCTTTCTTCATTTATTCCGCAAATGGAATATTGGAAGTTAAAGCATGAGAAAGAAATGCAACGTCGGCGATATGCAAAAATGAAGTTACAGCAATCGATAGATAACGGTTTGTTACTTTCTTTATGTAACGAACGCGATCGTGCTGCTATACAGAATAGATTGAAAGAACAAAAGATCCTGAAAACTCAGTTGGATTTTCAGAAAATGATTTGGCAACAAGGTCGCAAGAAGCTTATCAATGCCCGACTTAGAGCAGAGCAACAGAGCAGATCTTCTATCTTATTTAAAGAAAAGGAATATTGGCGTATATTGTGTATCAATATAGTGTTTTGGTCTTTAGTTGTCTTGTTTTTTATTTATATCCTCAGTTATTATTTTACAAGGAAACGATTGCGTAGAGAAAAGGAAAAGGCCGAGAAATCGGAGCATATTAAAAGCCTCTTCTTTCAGAATATGAATCATGAGATCCGTAATCCTCTTAATGCTATTATGGGATTTAACGAAATACTGAATAGTGAGATAGGTAGCGGCTTGTCGAAAAAAGAAAAAGACGATTATATAGGGATGATAGAAACCAATAGCCAATTGTTATTGAAATTGGTAAACGATGTTTTGGATCTTTCCAATTTTGAGGGTGGCACTTATCAATTGACTCCTACGGATACAGATATTTATCATTTATGCCATACCACGCTAGAAAGTGTTAGAGGCCGACAGAACGAAGGCGTTGAACTGTTGCTCAATACACCGACAGAAGCTCCCGAATCTTATATGTTGCATACCGATGCACAGCGTTTGCAGCAGGTGCTTACGAATTATCTAACCAACGCTTGCAAATATACAGAACGGGGCAGTATCATACTTTCTTATGAGATTATGCCCGATAGTGTTCGTTTTGCTGTTACCGATACGGGGCCGGGAGTGAAACCTGAGGATGCGGAAAAGGTGTTTGAACGCTTTCAGATGCTTGATAAAGCAAAACGAGGTACGGGGTTGGGATTGCATATATGCCGCATTATTTCTAAATTACTGCATGGCAAAGCCTATGTTGATACTCAATATTCGGGAGGTGCACGTTTTGTCTTCGATCATCCTTTAAAAGCGATCTTTAGTCTTTTGATTGTATGTTGCTGTTCGTTTTTATCGGGCCATGCCCAAAATAATCCGCTCCATATTCAAGATCATTTGTATCGGTATTATGAAAAGATGGAGCAACAACTGAATACTCCTCAAGGTGGTCCAATGACTGATACGTTGTTTGTTATGGCCAAAAGGAGTGGAGATATAGATGCGCAGTGTCTGGCTCTGATGAGCAAAACAAAACATTATCGTTATTCTTCTCGTGAAGATTTGCTGTTGAAGAGTTTCAGGCAATGCGAAAAGTTTTGTCTGTCTAAGTCTCGTAGCAAGTATTTTTTCAAGGCATGGGGATATGTTATAAATTATTATTTGTATCATAAAGATTTCAGAGAAGCCTTGTCGCAATTGCAAAAGTATCAAAAGCTGATGTTTAAATTGAACGATCCTTATGCTATTTCGATCTATTTTTATGAAATTGGCAATTATTATACGGTTCAGCAACAAAATGCTACGGCTTTATCTTATTATCTCAAGGCTCTGCATTCATGCAAGGAAGAACGCCGAAGTATATATACATTGATAGGGAGAAGCTACTTCTTACTTAAAGATTATAAGAATAGTGTTCTTTATACGAAGAAAGCCTTGGAGTGTTGCAAGACAGAGATAGCACGTATAAACCCTGTGATGATACTGACTCAATGTTATTGTATGTTGGGTCAAAAGTCGGAAGCCGTCAATATGCTACGCGAATTGGAGCGTTTGCAGCGCGAGAATCCCACCAGGGTGAGTTTTGCAAACTTTTATTCTACCATCTATTGTTATTATACTTTTATCGAACATGATAAAGATAAAGCATTGGAAGCCCTGTTGGCCTCCGGTAATAATAGTAATCCCGAGAATATAGGAGCTTTTTATTTTTCAAAGCACAAATACGAAGTATCTAATAAATATTATAAGGATTATAAAAAATTGTCCGAGGAATGGTTGAATACCGATTGGGGAAATTTGTTTGATGCATACGTTAGCCGTTTCGATTTTTGGGAGTCGATAAAGCAACGTAACCGTTTGTTTATGGAAAATATACGTTTGCAGACAGAGGCTGCGGATAAGAATAAGCAACTTTTGATGCTTAAGCATCAAAAGAACCGTTGGCTATTGCATCGAGAAGATATCGATATTCGCCAGAAAAGGGGAGAGCTCAACTTGCAAAACCTACTGGTGGCTCAGCAACAAATGAATATGGAGAAACAACGTATACTCGATATGGGGATTAAAACTCGTAGACAACTGTACGAGCAACGCGTCGGGTGGTGTATGATGTCTATTGCCTTTACATTGCTTTTCCTTGTGACTTTGAGTGGGACGATTATCTATCGCTTGCGGCGTAAACAAAGGAAGCTATGCAAAGAAACTTTTATTGCTGAAGCTACCGAGCGTGCCAAAAATCATTTTTATCAACGGGTGAATGATAAGATATATACGTCATTGCATGATATTGTAAGCCTCAATAGGCAATTGAATAGTGAAGATACTTCTGTGTGGTCGGACGCAAGAAAGGCAGAGCTGATGAAGAAACTCGCTCGACAGAACAAATATCTTAATTCTATCGTTAACAATGTATTGGATATTTCGAAAATAGAAAGCGACACTTATACACTGCAAATTTCTACTGTTAATGTTGACATGCTTTGTCGTTTGGCTTTGAGTAAAGTAGAATCGGAAGTACCTCGTATGGTCAGTTTGTCGTTTTGCCCTTCTCGGGGTGCGAAAGGCAATGATTCGTCGCCTTTGCTATTGCAGACAGACGAATCACGCCTTATTTTTGTGCTGGTCACTTACCTCTCCAATGCCTGCCGTCATACGGTTGCCGGAAGTATTGTTTTGGCTTATGACGTATTGCCTGATAAAATACGCTTTTCTGTTACAGATACAGGGCAGTCGCTCTCATCCGAAGAAAGAGCTATGATCTTTACTCGCTATTTATCCAATAATACGGCGGGAAATTTGGGATTGAGTCTTTATCTTGTAAGTCTTATTGCCCGATTGTTAAATGGACGTGCTTATGCCGATTCTACTACAGCTAGTGGAGCCTGCTTCGTATTAGAATTGCCCCTTTCTTAGTAATCCAAGTAGTTGTATAAGCATTGTCTTATTCTATTTCAATTACAGTATTTGCCTCCATTGGCCCGTAAATAGGCTATAAGATATTGCCGGCAATCGGTTTTTTAGAGCGTATTTCAAGGTGAACATCTCTTGATATTCTGATACTTTTTTATCCTTACGTGCCCTGTATGGGCTTGTAGGGCATTATCTCTGCAACTGTTTTCTTCGTTCTAATGTAAGCCCAATAAGAGCAAGATATCAATTCGTAGAGTGCAAGTCGTTGATATACAGCGAGAAATTCATAAGGACGAAAATAAATGTTTGTAAGTATAAACTTTTAGTTTCGTCCTTATGAATTTTTATGTTTGTCCTTATCATTTTTTGATAGCATAAGTTCAAATTTCGTAATTGAGAGGTGTCACTATGGTGTGGTTAAAATAGTATCAGTATCACTCTTAATATTCATCTCCGAAAACGTTCCGAAAAACGACTTCGAGATAGCGGATTGTTGGTAAGCACCATCTTGCGTCAACGGGGTGTGTACTTCGCAAAATACAAATCGAGTATCAGAAATAACAATTCTTGCATGCGAATCTTTAAAAGCTGCTTATATCACTCATCATCGGTGCCCTTTCGTGGAGTTCATAATTCATTGATTATCAAAGAGAAGATACTATTTTCAGGTCCCGTTTTGTTGCCGTATCACAGTATCTAACTGATATACAGCTAATAACCATGACGGATATGGATACAAAAAAATATGATAGGAAGACATCGGAATGATTCATACTGGTACGACCCCTTTTAAATGGCTCGTGGAGCACGATTACTTAAACAAATCGGTGTCGTACTTATCTTCCTAAAACGACATATGGACCTAAATTTGTTGACGTCCATATGTTTTCAGAAAAACTTAAGGACGTCACCGAAAAAACTAACATACGACAACTTTGTAAAAAATCAAACGTATGTCGCGGCGGTAACTAACGTATGTTGTTGAAAAAACTAACGTTACTTATCATGATAACTTCCGTTAGTTACCGCAGTAACTAACGGAAGTTATGGCAGTGACATACGTCTGCTTTTTCGAATCGATCGTATGCTATTATGTGTGATAACTGTATTTCGAGAAACCAGAATGAAATTACCATTCTTTTTTTATTTTTTGTACTTGTTGATAGGGAACAGTCTTAATAATAACATTTTTTGCTGTTTGCTCTTCAAAGCTAAGAGAGAAGAAATTCCGACCATATCCATTACCAAAAAAAACGTTCATTGGCTCACCTGTATCTTTCCATATATATACTTTTGCAGCATAATCAAATTCTAAACACTCTTTTGTTTTATCATAAGGAAAAGTAACCGTATAATATTCCCGACCTATATATTCTACCTTTTCAGGACTCGTATCTGAGGCCTGAAACTTTTTACAATTAGAAATGATTGGTATAGAATTTTCCCTATAATATCCGGGCCCAAATGTTATGATCACTTTCTTGCTAAGCTTAATTAAATACTCATTTCGTTGTTCTTGACTCATTTTGCCTAAGTCATCATTGGCTGCATACGTCATAATACCGTATGATAGAATTAATAATAGAATAGATAATTTCTTCATGGCTTTTAGTTTTTATTTATTGACCAATAATCAAATCTGGACGTTGTGGAGGCCCAAAAGTATATATATTTATGCGCTTGTTGTGTGTACGTACCTTTGTATGACTTCACATGAATGCTACCATTACTCTCAGCGTATATAAAAAACATATTCGTGTCTACCTTATTTTGATGCAGTCTCATTCATTTTTATCCATGCTTTCTCCATCGCTAATTTTATTTCTGGCACTATTATAATTTTATTAGCAGGGGGGGAGTGAATGATATGAATTTCATTCATACCCGATATATCATTACAAGTTCCGAATAAGTTATCATCAATTTTATTGGAACAAGAGATTAAGCATAGTTCAATAACTATAAAAAGGACACATGAATAACCATTTATTTTTATCACATTTTCAAAAATACATTATTACTTAATTCTAAACAAATTTGTTGGTAACTATTTTGTATCAAAGATTATGAAATCTATTTTATCTAAGGCCACAGTAGGCTACAAGAGTATTCCACTTCTTCCATATACCCCACGGTATCTTGTCGGACTCTGTTTGGAAGCACTTCGAGAAATACGATAGATTTTCTGTCATATATATTACTTCTGCGATAGAGAACTTATGCTGTTTGATTTTACTAGTGAGCCTTTGAACCATTTATAGGTTAGCCGAGCCGCCGTATTTGATTTTTATTGTTGTTAGAACAATAAAAGACGCCATTGGCGTCTTTTATTAAGAGAGCGGAAGACGGGACTCAAACCCGCGACCCTCAGCTTGGAAGGCTAATGCTCTATCAACTGAGCTACTTCCGCATTGCACTGAATCTTTTTTGTGGTGGGCAAAGATGGATTCGAACCACCGAAGGCGAAGCCAGCAGATTTACAGTCTGCCCCATTTGGCCACTCTGGTATTTGCCCTTCCTTTTTAGCTTTTCTCTTGAAAAGCGATGCAAAGGTATTAATTCTTTTTTTAATGCGCAACTAAATTGATCATTTTAATTGCTGCAATTGCGCATTCTACTCCTTTATTCCCCAATGAACCGCCTGAGCGGGCTATTGCCTGTTCCATATTGTTTGCAGTAACAAGTCCATAAATGACGGGAGTATCTGTTGTTGCATTCAAATAAGTAACTCCTTGTGTTACGCCCATGCAAACGTAGTCGAAATGGGGAGTTTCGCCTTTAACGACACAGCCTAGGATAATAACAGCATCTACGTTGCCTTGTTTGACAAACTGTTGTGCTCCGAACGTGAGTTCAAAACTACCCGGAACATGTTCTACTGAAATATTGTTTGCTTGCGCTCCTTGTTTGATTAGCGTTTCGACACATCCATTGAGCAATGAGTCGGTAACTTTAGGGTTCCACTCTGATACAACAATACCGAATGTCATATTATGGGCATCCGGTACTTGTGTTGCATCGTATTGGGACAAATTATGATAAGTTGTTGCCATACGATTTATGGGTTATTGAAAATTATTTCTTTTCGAGTGTTGCTCTTTCTATGTATTTGTCAATGTCCATTGCTTGGTATGATTGGACGTATTTGTCTTTTACTGTCTGATATGCTTCGATAGCTTTGTCGTATTTACCGATGCTCTCGTAAATCTGACCTGCTTGTACCAAGAAAATAGGACTTAATGAGGGACTTTCTGCTTCTTTGGCAGCCGACATCAAACATTCGGTAGCTTTGTCCATTTTGCCTAGATGCGCATAGCAGTTGCCAAGGGCGCCTTTGATGGCGGGGCTTACCATTGCATCGTTTCCGTCAAATTCGTCAAGCTGTTTGGCAGCCAAGTCGTATTTGCCTAGATTGGCATAGCAGATACCTGCATAAGCTTTGGCTAGATTGGCAGCTTTGGTGCCGCTATACTCATCTTCGAGTTTAAGAAATCCGATGTATCCGTTTTTATCACCGTTTAGAGCCGATGCATAGTCGTCTACTTCAAAGTATTTCTGTCCGGGGAAGAGGGCTGCTTGTGCTTTTGCTTCGTGTGGATCTGCATAGAAGCGTTCGTAAAGGAAATATCCGGCAACAAGAATTGCTGCTGCTACGACAATACCGAGAATTTGTTTTTGATACTTCATTATAAATGCTTCCGACTGGGTCAGGGCATCTCCAACATTCAGTTGTTCCTTTTTATTTTCTGCCATTTGTATGTTTTGTTTTTTGTTTTTCGATATCTATGCTTTCGGACAGCAAAAGTAGGATATTTCTATTTATTAATGAAATTTGACGGCATCTTTTTTTGTTATGAAGGCGAAAAAACGGCAAAATATTCATACTTTTGTACTCAACTCACTGAATGTGCATGATACTGAAACGAATATCTATATTAAATTATAAAAATTTAGAACAGGTAGAACTCTTGTTCTCCTCTAAATTGAATTGCTTTTTCGGGTTGAATGGAATGGGTAAAACCAACTTGCTTGATGCGTTGTATTATCTTTCTTTTTGCAAGAGTTTGGGCAATCCGGTAGATTCACAAAATATACTTCATGGAGCAGAGTTCTTTGTAGTGCAAGGATTTTATGAACAAGAGGATGGAACATCTGAAGAAATATATAGCGGGCTGAAAATTCGTTCTAAGAAATCGTTCAAACGCAATAAGAAAGAATATCATCGACTAGCCGATCATATCGGTTTCATCCCTTTGGTCATGGTTTCGCCTGCCGATACGGAATTAATTTTGGGAGGCAGTGCCGAACGCCGCCGTTTTATGGATGTGACGATTTCGCAGTTTGATAAAGAGTATCTGAATGCACTTATCCGTTACAACCAAGCTTTGTCTCAACGCAATTCTCTTTTGCGTGGCGATACTCCGGTTGATGAAGGATTGTTTGATGTATTTGAACAGCAGATGGCCGATTATGGTACTGTTGTCTACCAAAAAAGGGCAGATTATATTAATGTCTTTAATCCTATTTTTGCTCAGTTCTATTCGTCTATCTCGTCGGATAGGGAAGAAGTAGAGCTCTGCTATCGCTCTCATGGGCAAGAGGGCGTGTTGCTCGATCGTATTCGTCAAAATAGAGAGCGCGACCGCATTGTGGGCTTTTCTCTCTGCGGAATCCATAAAGACGATTTGGATATGCGTTTGGGTGGTTTCCCCATTAAGCGAGAAGGCTCTCAGGGCCAGAGTAAATCCTATTTGGTATCACTTAAGTTAGCCCAATTCGATTTTCTGAAGAAACATGGACATACTATACCTTTGTTGTTGCTCGATGATATTTTCGACAAATTGGATATCTCTCGTGTGCAACAGATTGTGAAATTGGTGTCGGATGATAACTTCGGTCAGATCTTTATTACCGATACCGACCGCGAAAGGTTAGCTCATATTTTGCCGCAGATGGGAAGTGACTATAAAATGTTTATGGTTGATAAGGGGCAGATTAGTGAATTGGAGGATGCGAAATGAGGAAGAAAGATGTCGAGCCTGTAGGGAATTTGATAAGGCGATATTTGCGTCAACAGAGTCTGGAATCGCCACTTAACGAACAACGGCTTCTTAATGAATGGTACG
Source organism: uncultured Bacteroides sp. (assembly GCA_963676865.2). Classification (GTDB taxonomy): domain Bacteria; phylum Bacteroidota; class Bacteroidia; order Bacteroidales; family Bacteroidaceae; genus JAAYUD01. The sequence continues at coordinate 2,566,252 of CAXXSS010000001.1, forward strand.
AGTTGCTGGGCCCGGTCATCGGACGTTATACTCAAAGTTTGTATATCAAAAATCAGGTGCTGTATGTACACTTTACTTCGGCTGTTGTTCGTCAAGAGTTGATGATGGAAAGAAAAAAGCTTGTCCAGCGCCTTAACGAGAAGGTTGGGGCAAGCGTCATTAGTGATATTGTCTTTCGTTAAATCTTTGTCTATCGTTTAAGATCCAATTTGTCGATGGTCTTAATACCCAATTCTTTTAGTTCTTTCTTTGCCTGATCGTAGTATTGGGATCTTTCTAAATCATAATTGCTATGCGCATCAATACCTATCACGGCAGTGCAACCTTCGTTGGTGGCAATTCTCCAAAATTCAGGAGATGGAACATACGAAGGCTGTCCCAAGGCATCGTTTCGAGCACGAATACTAAGGTTGTATTCTAGCGGTAAATGTTGGCGTAGGGCTGCGCGGCAAATGTGTCGGCTAATCATGGTGCAGTGGTGATCGAACTCGGGATAAGAATTCATGAAGAGGTCGGGGTGAGCCATATAGGCAAATATCCCGCTTTCTATCCCTTCTACAGAACTTTCTTCATATAGGTCGAGCATATCACGAGAGTCACAATGAGTGGCAAAATAGCGGAATTTCTCGTCCGAATTGTAGTAATGATTACCAAATATGGCATATTCTATACCATATTCTTTGAGCATGTTCTTTAGCCAATAGATATAGTCGGGAAAGTACTCGCATTCCAGTCCAAGGTGTATCTTTATTTGGCTTTTGTATTTGTCGGCCAGAGAGTGAACACTTTTTACATAATCGGGTAGTTCGTCGGTCGTCATTCGGATAGGAGAGATAAAGTCGCTTCTGTATTTCCATGGCGTGTGGTCAGAAAATCCAAGTTCTTCGTATCCGCCTTTAATTGCACTCAAAACATAATCCTCGTCGCTACCTTGAGCATGGTGGCAGCGAGTGGTATGCGTATGATAATTCGTTTTCATAATGTTATTATTTTGTCCATCTTTTTATCGAACGGTTCTGTCGGAATTCTTTTCAGTAATTGAAAAGGAAAACAGATCCCTATCTTTGTCGCTTCTATGTGTGGTAACAAGCGGTCATAATATCCTTTGCCCCGTCCCAAGCGGTTGCCATTCTCGTCAAAAGCAACTCCCGGCACTATCGCCAAATCGATAGTGTCGTAGTTAGTATAGGCTTGGCCTGTCGGTTCGTTGATGTGAAAAGCTCCTTCGGCGAGATACTCTTTGCCTGTATAGATGCGGAGCTCAATATTGTCTGTGACGACAACCGGCAACAATATGGCCTTTCGGTTGCTCCATTTATCTATAAAGTCGTGTGTCTGTACTTCATCTTTTAGGGAATAGTACAGTAGTATGGTATGAGCTCTTTTGAATAGCGGATCTACTTCGAGTTTCTTCAATATCGCTTTTGACAGTTCGTCAAGCGTTGACGAACTGTAGTCTCTTTTTTGGGACGCAATAAACCTGCGCAGTTGTTGCTTTTCTTTTTCCATTGGTATTAGTAAGCTTTTTCGAGGGCGCTTCAGGAAAAGCTTCTCCTCGGCGCAGCAATAGCAATGCCTTTTGTACGGTGACATCGGTCTTGTTGATGTATCTGAGGTAAGCTTCCTTGCCCAACATATTATATATGATACTGGCATTGATGTTTTTATCCAGTAGCTTATGCGATTTCATTATCAATATATTGCGGCGCTTGATTCCTTTTTTATCGGCAAAGCGTACAAACTGTTCTACTAATCTTTGGCTATGCAAGTAGTTTGCCAATGCTTCAGATGTCTTGAATTTGGTAAGTTTGGCGCGGTTGTTGTCCGTATATTGGAATGTATATTGTACAACCAGCCCGCGATTGATCACCTCTGTTAGATAAGATGTGGCACCTATTGTATCTTCTGGAACAAAAACATCTGGCATGATACCTCCACCTCCATAGACAATGCGCCCTAGCTTCGTGTGATAGCGTTGCGATTTGTTCAGCTTGATACTGTCACGCGAGAAGAATTCGCCATGTTGATAACGGGTCAGTAAGTCCATTTCATATTTTTCGTCGTTACCTCTGGTGTAAGGCCGTTGTATGCAACGGCCCGACGGTGTATAGTAACGTGCTATTGTCAGACGAATCATTGAGCCGTCGCTAAAGCTGATGGGTTGTTGTACCAGTCCTTTACCGAATGAGCGTCGCCCTACGATTATACCACGGTCATTATCTTGAATAGCTCCCGAGAAAATTTCACTCGATGAAGCCGAACCCTCGTCTATAAGTACAATGAGTGGAAGTTTTTGGCAACTGCCACTACCGTTGGCATATTCTTCTGTGCGCGGATACTTACGTCCTTTGGCAAAGACAATTAATTTTCCCGCAGGCAGGAATTCATTAGCCATTTGGATAGCTGTTTCCATATATCCGCCTAAGTTTCCTCTGAGATCAATAACCAGGCCTTTCATGCCTTTGTGACCGAGTTGGGCTAAAGCATTGAGCAATTCGGCATGAGTGGTACGGGCAAATTTGCTTATTTGAACATATCCATAATTATTATCGAGCATATAGGCGGCATCAATCGTATTTTGAGGAATATCTCCTCTGGTAATCGTAAAGGGAAGAAGTTTCTTTTCTCCGCTGCGCATTACTTTAATTTTTACTTTCGAGCCTTTCGGGCCTTTTAGCGTATGTTGAGCCACTTCGTTTGTCAGCTTAGGGCCAACAATAAGTGTATCGTTAGCCATTACGATGCGGTCTCCCGCAATGACTCCTGCTTTTTCTGCCGGTCCGCCGGGGATAATATTGTTTACATGGATGGTATCATTTTCTATACTGAACTGTACCCCGATACCGCTGAAGCTACCTTCCAAATCCGAACTCATATCAGCTGCATCTTTGGCCGGAATGTAAATAGAGTGAGGGTCTAACTCTGCTAGAATCTGAGGTAGGGCCTGTTCTATCAGATCTTTCATATTCACAGTGTCTACATATTGATCATCAATAATGCGGAGCAAACTGTTCAGTTTGTTTGACGAACTGTTGATAATACCCAGGCGGTTATTCGAAAAGTGGTTGGCGTAGAACGTACCGATGAGGATACCCAATATAATACTTACGGCAATAATGAGCGGTGTAAAACGGGTATTGTTGTTTTTCGGTTCCATCATATTTTGTTCCTTCCTTATATTTGTAATGATATATGTTATTCTTCTTTATTATTTTCTTCAATCGGTATGAACAAGACTTCGATTTGGGCACGTTTTAGTAATTCGATGCCTTCTTCGAGACGGTAGTGAGAAGAATATACAACTCTTTTGATACCGGCTTGAATAATGAGTTTAGCACATTCGATACAAGGAGCGGCTGTTACATAAAGGGTTGCATCGTCGCTGCTGTTACTCGAACGGGCTATCTTGGTAATGGCGTTGGCCTCGGCATGAAGTACATAAGCTTTGGTCACATTGTTTTCGTCTTCGCATACATTCTCAAAGCCTGATGGCGTACCATTATACCCATCCGAAATAATCATTTTGTCTTTTACGATCAATGCTCCTACTTGTCTACGCTTGCAATATGAGTTCTCTGCCCATATACGTGCCATACGTATGTAGCGCTTATCAAGATTATTCTGCTTTACGATCTCTTCGTCCATGTCTCTTAATTATTACTGGTGTCTTTGAATGCCATAAGCAATGTCGTACCCTCATAATCGAAGTAGATAAATAAATTGCCGTTGGTATCTCCCGAATATGATTTGGCATTTGTCAGTCCGTATAATATCTTCTTTGCCACCATATCGTTGGCGTCGCTTGGATCTCCCCAAACTTCGGATGTAGTAAAAGTTCCGCTATGTCCGTTGACCGACCATTTTCCTCCGGCAGATAGAGAACCCTGTCCAGTGAATGTTCCGCTGATGATGTCGCCCGATTGGAGTCCTGAGAAGGAGGCGGTGAAAGCTTTTGTACGATCGGCATATTGTTGTATGTTCTCTTGCGTTACATCAGGGAAATTGTACCAAGTCGTATTTTTACCTCCTGTGGAAATGTAGTTGAAACGCCATGTCTTTCCGACAAATATGTCCGATACATCGTCACTGCTGCTACATCCTATCAGTAGTGGCAGCAGGCAAAGTAGTGCAAATATAATGTTTTTTCTCATCCTTTGTTCATTTAGATTTTATACCGTCTTTTATTAACAGTGCATCGATGCTGGGCTCTTGTCCACGAAATCGTTTATAAAGCAACATAGGCTCTTCAGTACCGCCTTTCGACAGAATGTTGTCTCGGAAAGACTGGGCTGTAGCAGAGTCGAATATCCCTTTCTGTTGGAAAAGCGAGAATGCATCCGTCTCTATTACTTCTGCCCATTTGTAGCTATAGTATCCAGCCGCATATCCTCCGCAAAATATATGAGAGAACTGTGTGCTCATACAGGTATTTTCTGCATCGGGCATCAGTAATACCTCTTTTTCGGCTTCTTTTTCAAATTTAATGACATCGCCTTCGAATATCGTCTTGCGGGTGTACCATGCCATGTCTATAAGTCCGAATCCTACTTGCCTTAGACAAGCATACGCAACATTGAAATTATCGGCATCAACGATGTGCTGAACATATTCGTTCGGAATGGCCTCTCCCGTTTCATAATGCTTGGCAAAGGTATGTAGAAAATCTTTCTCGATGGCATAATTTTCCATAAATTGAGAAGGAAGTTCGACAAAATCCCAGTAGACACTAGTGCCGCTTTGGCTTTGATAAGTTACCTTTGACAACATTCCGTGCAAACTATGTCCGAATTCGTGAAGAAAGGTTCTCATTTCTTCGAAAGTAAGCAGTGCCGGCTTTGTTGCCGTTGGTTTATTGAAATTGGTTGAAATTAAAATTTGTGGACGGTGGTCTTCACCGGTTTTGCGGTCTATCCATTGGTCTGTGAAAGAAGATGTCCAAGCGCCCGACTGTTTGCCGTCTCGTGGAAAGAAGTCCAAATAGAGTACTCCCAGAAAACTTTCGTCTGCGTCGAATACCTCGTAAACTTCGACTTCTTTTTGATAGACAGGGATCTCTGTGTTTCGTTCAAATTTGATGCCGTATAGTCTGCTGGCAAGTCCGAATATTCCAGCTTTTACTTTGTCTAGCTCGAAATAGGGGCGAAGCAATTCTGCGTCAATATGAAACTTCTTTTCTTTCAGCTTGTTCGAATAATAGCTCACATCCCAAGGCATTAATGCAAAGTCTCCGTCGCCTTGCCATTCTTTGACAAACTCGGTTAACTCTTTTATTTCTTTATGCGCGGTCGGCATATATGCGTTGAGCAACTCCTTGAATAGGGCGTATACGTGTGTCTCATCTTCGGCCATTCGTTTTTTGAGAACATACGAAGCGAAGTCTTTATAGCCCAACAGCTGGGCTATTTGCATCCGATGGTTTACAATTTCTTTTACGATTTCTATATTGTTGCTTCCATTGTCTTTTATACCTTGTGTGTTGTAGGCCATGTACATCTGCCGCCGTAGTTCACGATCATCGGCATATCTCATGAAAGCAATATAGCTGGGAGCTTTCAGTGTGAATGCGTAGCCGGTTTGGCCTTTCTCCTTAGCTGTCTCTTGGGCAGCTTCGAGCACATTCTCGGGAAGTCCTGTTAGTTTTGTCTTATCTTCTATGGATAGTTGGAACTCGTTATTATTTTTTAAACAATTTTGCTCGAACTGAAGTTCCAACTGGCTCAACTCATTGCTCAGTTTGCGATAGTTCTCTTTGTCTGTCCCTTCTAGATTGGCACCACGACGAACGAATCCTGTGTAGGTGTCTTCCAGTAGTTTAGATTGCTCTTTGTTCAGGGGCAGTTCGTCTTTTCTGTCATAAACAGCTTTTATTTTATTGAAAAGCTGTAGGTTGAGTCCTATATTATTGTTATGTTCGCTTAGTATCGGGATAATAGAAGAGGCCAGAGTCTGCAATTCTTCGTCAGCGTTTGTATTGAGTAGATTGCCAAAGATAGATGTAATTCTGTCCAGCAACTCTCCACTGTTTTCCAAAGCCTCAATGGTGTTTTCAAATGTAGGCTCGTTTTCGTTATCGGTAATAGAAGATATCTGGATGTTGTGAAGTTTGATACCTTCTTCGATGGCCGGCTCGAAATCTGCCGTTTTGATAAGGTGGAAAGGCACCGTCGCATGCGGCGTTTGAAAAGGTTCCGTAAGGGGATTGTTTATAATCAGAGAATCGTTTTTCATCATTCTTTATTTACTGTTATCTACATCGAATCTATGAAGCACAAAAGTACTAAAAATGCTTATAATAATTCATGTAAATCTCTCATTTTAACAAAGAATCACGAAATACAAAAAAAAACTGCCTTCGAATATCGAAAGCAGCTTTTTTTTGTTGTATTCTATTGTATTTAACGATTAATCGTTTACTGTAGCCATGTGGGCAACTAGATCCAATACTTTGTTAGAATAACCGATTTCGTTGTCATACCAAGAGATAACTTTTACGAAAGTATCTGTCAAGTATACACCTGCGTTAGCATCAAAGATAGAAGTCAATGTGCAACCTAAGAAGTCAGCAGATACAACAGCATCTTCTGTATAACCTAGGATACCTTTCAATTCACCTTCGGCAGCAGCTTTCATAACTTTGCAGATATCTTCTTTAGTAGCTGGTTTAGCCAAGTTTACTGTCAAGTCAACAACAGAAACATCCAAAGTCGGAACACGCATTGAAATACCGGTAAGTTTACCATTCAAAGAAGGAATAACTTTACCTACAGCCTTAGCAGCACCTGTAGAAGAAGGGATGATATTGCCAGAAGCTGCACGACCACCACGCCAGTCTTTCATAGAAGGACCGTCAACAGTCTTCTGTGTAGCTGTTGTAGAATGAACGGTAGTCATCAAACCGTTAACGATACCGAAACTGTCGTTCAATACTTTAGCGATAGGAGCCAAGCAGTTTGTTGTGCAAGATGCATTAGATACGAATTGTGTACCCTTTACATATGTCTTCTCGTTAACACCGCAAACGAACATTGGAGTATCGTCTTTAGAAGGAGCAGACATTACAACATATTTTGCACCAGCTTGGATATGAGCTTGAGCTTTCTCTTTCGTCAAGAACAAACCTGTAGATTCAACAACGTATTCAGCACCGATTGCATCCCATTTCAGGTCTGCCGGATTTCTTTCTGCTGTTACGCGGATAGCTTTACCGTTTACGATTAATTGACTTTTTTCTACGTCAGCTTCGATTGTGCCGTCGAATTGTCCGTGCATTGTATCATATCTCAGCATGTATGCTAAATAATCTACCGGACAGAGGTCATTAATACCAACGATCTGAATATCGTTTCTTTTTTGAGCAGCGCGGAATACGAAACGTCCGATGCGTCCGAATCCATTAATACCTACTTTAATCATTTTGTTTAAACGTTTAAGAGTTCTATAATAAAATTCAATATATCTTCTTTTAAAAAGCAGCGCAAAATTACAAAATAATTCTTATATGTGCACACATTTTCTTTGTTAATTATAAAAAAATAGACTTTTCTTTGATATTACACACAACTTACATTATCTTTGCAATTCAAAATAACAAAGAATTTAAAGCTGTGGATTGGTGCAGCAATTTTATTCTTCATAATCCTTTAAATTTTTATGAGTGAAAAGATTATAATCCTCGATTTCGGCTCTCAGACCACTCAGCTGATTGGTCGTAGAATCAGGGAACTTAATGTGTATTGTGAGATTGTACCATACAATAAATTCCCCGAAAACGAATCGGGAATTAAAGGTGTGATACTTTCCGGCAGTCCTTTCTCGGTATACGATAAGGATGCCTTTAAAGTAGATAATCTGCAAGCTATACGTGATAAGTATCCTGTACTTGGCATTTGCTACGGCGCTCAATATATTTCGTATGTGAGTGGTGGAAAGGTTGAACCTGCCGGAACTCGTGAATATGGACGTGCCAATTTGGGAAGTTTCCATTCCGATGATATTTTATTTAATGGTGTCGGTTCCAATTCTCAGGTATGGATGAGCCATGGCGATACTATTACAGCAATTCCCGAAGATTTTGAGGTGATTGCGTCGACTGAAAAAGTCGCTATAGCTGCTTATCGGCAGAAAGAACATCAACTTTGGGGAGTGCAGTTTCATCCCGAAGTGTTCCATACAGTAGACGGCACTCGTATATTGAAGAATTTTGTAGTTGAGGCTTGTGGTTGTTCGCAGTCGTGGACGTCCGAGTCGTTTATAGATACGACCATTGCCGAACTGAAGGCCACATTGGGAGACGATAAAGTGGTGTTAGGCTTGAGTGGTGGTGTCGACTCTTCGGTATGTGCTACATTGTTGCATCGGGCTATTGGCAAAAATCTTACTTGTATCTTTGTCGATCATGGCTTGTTGCGCAAGAACGAATTCAATAAGGTGATGGATGCCTATTCTACGCTGGGATTGAACGTCATAGGTGTAGACGCCAGCGAGAAATTCTTTTCAGAATTGGCAGGAGTCACCGATCCGGAAAAGAAACGTAAGATTATAGGTAAAGGATTTATTGACGTGTTTGACGATGAGGCTCAAAAGTTGAAGGATGTCAAATGGTTGGCTCAAGGAACTATTTATCCCGACCGTATCGAATCGCTTTCTATTACGGGCATGATTATAAAGAGTCATCACAATGTAGGTGGCTTGCCCGAGAAGATGAATCTCAAAATATGTGAACCTCTCAAATGGTTGTTTAAGGATGAAGTACGCAGAGTTGGTCGCGCATTGAATATGCCCGAAAATCTGATTAATAGACATCCTTTTCCTGGACCAGGATTGGCCGTGCGTATCTTGGGTGATATCACACGCGAGAAGGTGGCTATTCTGCAAGAAGCTGACGAGATCTTTATTCAAGGGTTGCACGACTCTGGTTTATATGATAAGGTTTGGCAGGCCGGTGTCATCTTACTACCGGTGCAAAGTGTCGGCGTCATGGGCGACGAACGAACTTATGAAAGGGCTGTAGCTCTTCGTGCTGTGACTAGTGTCGATGCTATGACTGCAGATTGGGCTCATTTGCCATACGAATTCTTGGGTAAGGTTTCGAATGATATTATTAATAAGGTAAAGGGGGTGAATCGTGTTACTTATGATATTTCGAGTAAGCCACCTGCTACAATAGAGTGGGAATAATCTCTCAATAACTGTAATATAAAAACAGCCTTGGCCATTCAAAGTCAAGGCTGTTTTTAGTTCGATAGTGAAGAAGAGTATGATAGGCTCACCGCTAAAAGCTAGGGGGCTAAACATAAGTATTATTAATAGCACATCACATAAACAAGGACTTTCGAGCCTGCGGCATGAACAAAATCGTCGTATGTTAGTTTTTTCGGTGACGTCCTTAAGTTTTTTTGAAAACATATGGACGTCAACAAATTTAGGTACATACGTGGTTTTGGGTGGTAAAAGCTCACCGGTAAAAGTCGGGAATATGCATCAAATTCTATCTTCATATTAGCCTTTGCCACCTCCGTATGACACCATACGGCGCTGCCATACAGTAGGTTAACGATGCACCGTATACAACGCCAGCGAAAAAAGGTCTGAAAATCAGCCCAAGAGCATATTGTAGACACGTTATTTTCAGCGGACCTCTGCTTAGAATCATTCTAAACGATAGGCTACAGATAGCTGAGTAGCTGTTTTGAACATAGGCGAGTGTATCCCATTCATTTAGTTTCTTATGTCACTTAGTCTCCTCATTTTTATTGATGAGCCCGAGGCACACATCCTCATTGATGCAAGATTGCATTGATCTAAAATAGTGATGTTGATGCTGTTTTCAGAACGTTTTGGAAGTGAATATTCGTAGACATTCTGATACTATTTTAACCACACCGAAGTGCACCACAGATTGACATGTACTGAATAAGTTGACACAAACTTATTCAGTACATGTCAATTTGCGTGCGATACATTTATGTCTTGCTCTTATTTGATTCACATTTGAGCGATGAGATAGTAACAAAAATAGTGCCCTGAAAGGCCTTCTCGATAAGGTCCGGATAAGAAAGTATCAGAATATTGGCGAATGTTCATATTGAAATACGTTCTAAAAAATGGATTGTTGGAAAAGTGTGATATCTTTTTTAAATATAAATAATTAACTGCTATAAGAGTCTTTCTGTAGTAAAACATTTATAGTGACATTTTTCTTTTTTGCAGAAAATATTTTTTTTAGTTAGTATAATTAATTTATATTTGCATCCATGTTATATATTAGACGTAATAATGTACGATAAGACGAGAGACGACATTCTGCTTGAAAATTTAAAAGGTGGTAGTGAGGCGGCATTCAAAGAATTGTTTGACACTTACTATGTTGCTCTCTGTATATATTCTGTGCAGATTACTGAATCGGAAATTCAATCGGAAGATATTGTTCAGGAGCTTTTTGTGAAGTTGTGGGATAAGAAACTATATCTTCATATAAAAAATCTCAAAGTGTATCTTTTCTATTCAGTGCGTAACTTGTCAATTGCTTGCGCCAAACAAAATAATTTGTATTTGGATATTCAAGATTTGGAAGAAGAAGTTTATTCACCTATTGAAGATGCTTACGATAATGAAGAACTTGAAATGAAGCGTGAAAAACTTCAGGCTTCTCTTGCCAAACTTTCACCACAAGAAAATAAAGTACTAATTGAAATTATTTTGAATGGGAAAAAATATAAAGAAGTGGCGGGAGAATTAAATATTTCTATCAATACCGTGAAAACCCATCTGAATAGGGCATTGAAATTATTACGGAAAGAGAAAGATTTATTATTGTTTATAATGATTGGATAATTTTTAAAGTTTTTGTCACCCACTTCTATTGTTTAACACTCTTTTCTATAAATACCGAAGTATTATGGAAAAGAGAGATGATGTAACAATGCTTTTTCGAAAATATATCGATAAGGAACTTTCTGCGGAAGAGTTGGGAGAACTGCGTAATTTTTTAGCTAAAACGGAAAAAAATCGTAGGCTGTTTAATGATTTTTTGTTTTTGTATAAGGTTGAATTGCAAATAAAGGCCAAGGCTACACTTGATGCGAGTAAAAGCTGGAACACCTTGTTGCACAAAATAAACATTCGTAAACACCGCTTAATGGCAAAGTGGATTGCTGCTGCATCAGTTGTATTGCTTCTCGGCTTTTCGTCTTTGTTCTATTTTGTATCTTATACACCGAAAGAAAAAACATCTTTATTAGCTCTTTATCCTAATAAGGCTATTGATAAGGCGATGCTTACTCTCTCTGGTGGGCAAATTATATTGATGAATGGTAATATTGCTACACCAATAAAGGATATTAATGGGGTTGTTATTGGGAATAATTTTCGTGGACAACTTATTTATAAACGAAATAATCTGGCTGCTTATAATAAAATAGTGGTGCCTAAAGGTAGTACTTATCAGGTGACGCTCTGCGACGGTACTCGTGTTTTTTTGAATTCGGAATCAGAACTGGAATATCCTATTGGATTTACTAAAGCGAGAAATGTAAAGTTGAAAGGTGAGGCTTATTTTGAGGTGACTCACAATAAATATGCTCCTTTTATAGTAAATTGCGGCAATAATATTCGGGTAAGAGTATTGGGTACAAAATTTAATGTGTCTGCCTATGCCGAACGGAATGTGGCAGTAACATTAGTATCCGGTAGGGTGGCTGTTGGTTCACCTTTGGATAAAGTGGTGTTGAGGCCTTCTGAACAGGTTGAAATAGTGAACGGTCTCATGGTAAAGCAACAAGTGAATACCGATTTATATGTTTCATGGGTTACTGGAACTTACGAATTTTCGAACGTAACGATGGGGGATATTATGACCCAACTATCTTTGTGGTATGGTGTGAAAATCAGATTTGCATCCCCCGAGTTAAGCAATATAACTTTTACTGGAGCTTTAATGAAGCACGAGTCGTTGGGTTATGCTTTGAATTTGATAAAAGAAATATCCAATCTGAGCTTTAAGGATGATAATGGCTCTATTATAGTAACGGAAAAAGAAAAAAGGGAAAACTAACCGTCTTCCCTTCATTTAATTAAATACTCAAAACTAAAGCCTGCCTGGCCGCAGGCATTGTTAAATTTAATTCGTTCAAAAGTATGAAAAAAAAGAGAATTGAGAAACTTTTTTGGGATGATTTTCCTAAATTAATGCGTTTTAACCTTTTCTTAGTGACTTTGATTATTTGTCTGGGAGCCTTTGCTCAAAACAATTCGACGCTGATAACGATTAAAAAGAATCAAATCGGTATTGAAGAAGCATTCTCAGTAATAAAATCGCAGGCAAAAGTTTATGTGATGTATCAAAGTAAAATCATTGACAAAACAGCCCGCCTGAACTTAAATTTGGAGAAAGTTTCCTTGGATAAGGCTCTGGATGCGATTTGTTCACGAGCAGGATTGCGTTATGAGATAAAGGACAAATATGTGCTTATCACTAAAGCTGCTTCAAGCAAGGCTCGTAAAAGAAGTAATACCATTATTGGAATAGTAACGAATGAATCGGGCGACCCTTTGCCTGGAGCAACAGTCATAGTTATTGGACGTCAGGCAGGGGCCATATCTAACGAAGAAGGGAGATATTCGATTGCTGCCAATTCTGGTGAAGTGCTTCGGTTTTCGTATATCGGGATGAACAATGTGGAAAAACATATTGGTAACGAAGAAATTATCAACGTGGCTTTTGAATCTCAATCGCATTTGCTTCAAGAGGTTGAAGTTGTGTCGAATGGTTACCAAAATTTGCCAAAAGACCGTATTACAGGATCTTTTTCAACTGTCTCTTCGAGTGAATTAAAGAAGGTCGCTACTCCCAATGTCATTCAACGTTTGGAAGGTAAGGTGCCTGGTATGAAGATCACTTTGTATGCCGGTGATAAGACTTTCGATTACAATAATACATTGAAGTCGGCTTATTCGAGTACCCGCACAATGGGAACTTCCGATTATAATATGAATATTCGTGGCGTGAGCACCATTAGTGGTGAACAGTTTCCGCTGATTGTCGTTGATGGCGTGATTACCGAAATGGATCTTTCGAATTTTAACCCCGAAGATATTGATAATATCACTGTACTAAAAGATGCCGCTGCTGCTTCTATCTGGGGGGTACGTGCTGCTAACGGCGTTATTGTTATTACAACAAAAAAGGGCAATAAAGCGTCGAGACCTTCGATCTCCTTTTCAGCAAGTTGGATGACTCAAGGAAAACCCGATTTAGGTTATTTAAAGGGTTTATCCTCTGCTCAGATGCTCGATTATGAAAAAGAGCTGGTGAACAGTAATTATTTGTATTCTGTGGATCCGAATTCTTATTATAATGCGCAGTATTACTTCCCTGAAGGTTCCCGCTTGGCTATGCAGTTGAAGTCAGGTTCGATAACTCAGACACAATATGATGCAAGAGTGGCGGAACTTAGTGCTATTGATAACCGTTCTCAGATAATGGATTATTTTTATCAGAGAGCTTCTTCGCAACAATACAATTTATCTGTGAGCGGAGGTGGTGCTAATTCTTCTTATTATTATTCGGCATCGTACAGTAAGGAGAATCCTTATACCAAGAGAAATTCGGGTGAACGCTTGACGTTGAATCTGAGCAATACTTGGAAACTTTTCGATTGGGCAACATTGACAACCAATTTCAAAGGTTCTTTCTTTACCTATTATGATAATGGAACGACGCTTTCCGCCCTTTATCCGCGGGGGCGAATATTGATGCCGTATGAACAGATAGCCGATGAAAACGGTAACGGCATTTCTTACGATAGATTGGATCCGGGATGGACTTCAACCCTTTCTTCGGCATTCAAAGATTGGAAATATAATTACCTTCAAGAGCAAAACTTACGAAATAATAAACAAAATTCGGATAACTATATTGGTAATATTACTCTTAATGTGCCTATTTACGACGGATTGGCTTCGAATAGTACATTTGCGTTGGAAAAGTCGTATGTGAAGAGTACGGTTTATTATGATCCGAATAGTTACTATATACGCGATATGCTCAATTATTATACTTATCCGACAGCTGCAACAAATAGTTTGGGTATCACACGAGGAGGGGCTTTAAATAAGAATAATTCGACCGAAAATAATTATACATTCCGTGAACAGCTAAATTATGATAAAGCATTTAAGGGTATTCATCGTATAAATGCTCTTGCCGGTATCGAATTTCGAGAGACGAATATGGGTACAGGTTCTTATACTCTTTTCGGCTATAATCCACAAACGGGTTTGACCGATACTCAGCTGAATTATAGCTATAATCCTAGCTATTCTTATGTGGCAGGATACTCAGAAAATTCTTATACCTCTTTTAATGGTGGTGGATACCCTAGTCAAGCAGATAAACGAAGACGTTTTCTTTCTTACTATGCGAATGCCTCTTATACGTTGATGGATAAGTATTATGTTTCGGCTAGTGTGAGGTATGATGACTATAACAACTTCGGTGTTAGTCGTAAATATCGTGCCACTCCTCTTTATTCGTTCGGTACAAAGTGGAATATCAGTCGCGAAAGTTTTATGAAATCTGCTAGTTGGGTGAATAACTTGGCTTTGAGATTGACTTATGGTATCAATGGTAACCTTTCTTTGAGCTCTTTTCCTTTTACCAAGATTTCTATTGCTACAAATTATACGACCAACGAGCCGAGTGCTTCTATTATCAGTGTGGCCAATCCACAATTGAAATGGGAGAAAACATATACAACGAATGTTGGTTTGGACTTCACTTTTTTTAATGAAAGATTGAGTGGTAGTATTGATTATTATAGCAAACGTGGTCGTGATTTATTTTATGATTTTCCTTTTAGTGCTTCCATGTTGGGTAATATTGGTCAAACATTAACTCGTAATGCTGCTGCTATCGATTCTCACGGTATTGATGCTAACTTTAATGTTGTCGCTTATCGTGATAAGAATTGGGATGCAAATGTAGGTTTTCAATTCTCTTATAATACAAATAAGGTGAAGGCCAATACTTTTTTTAAAGAAAGTAATTATAGCAGTTATTACTCATATTATCCAAATGGTATCGGATTACTCGAAGGATATTCTACCGATAAGCTATTTGTTTACCGTAATGCCGGACTTGATCAAAACGGCTTGACACAGATATACGATGAAAACGGAGCAATTGTTAAATCAACTACAACAAATTTGACTTCGCTTAAAATATTAAAAAATGCAGGTCACCAGACTCCTCCTTACTTTGGGGGTCTTAATTTTAGTGTGCGTTACAAGCAATTTTCACTCAATAGTTATGCAACTTATCAGTTTGGTAGTGTTTTCTTAAAACCGACTTTAAACTATTATATCACTTCGATGTATCGCAATGCTTATTTTGATATGTCGGGTGATATTGCTCAGCGTTGGAGAAAGGCGGGTGATGAAGCCACTACTTATGTGCCGAAAATTTCGAGCAGTATGTATAGCTTGAACCGTTATAAATATTCGGATATCAATGTACTGAAGGGCGATTATATTCGTTTAAAACAAATATCCTTGAGTTATGATTTAGACAAGGCTTTATTGAGCAAACTACATGTGGCTTCGGCACAGCTTACTTTTGCAGTCTATAATTTAGGACTTCTTTGGAAAGCTAATAAGGAAGGCTTCGACCCCGATTATACTGCGGGATACTATTCGTACAACTTGCCTCCAGAAAAGTCGTATATGTTTAGTCTGAATATTAATTTCTAAAAGACAAATTATTATGAAATATTTTCATATATCATTATTATTCTTTTTCGCTTTTCTGTTATTTGGTTGCGAAAGTTATGTGAATGTAAAAACACAAGGTACATTGGTTCCAGATGAGATTATCAATTATCGCTATTTATTAAATAATACCAGCCAGTGGGAGATAGGACCATGTATGGGGGATGTAGCATCAGACGATATCAATATTATTGATGGTTCCGCACAGCAAAAGTCCTTGTCCGGTTCTGATTATTATTCATGGTTCCCGAATACGTATACTTGGCAGTCCACAATCTATCCGATCGGAGGATATTATCAGACCGATTATGATTGGAATGCTATGTATAATACTATAACTTATGCCAATGTGGTGATTAATGAAATCTCTTCTTGCAAAGATGGTACTGCAGCACAAAAGGCTGAATATACGGCAGAAGCATTAGTGCATCGGGCAGATGCTTATTTGATGCTGGTCAACCAATATGCCAAACCATACAATGCTTCGACTGCAAGTTCAGATCCAGGCGTGCCTTTGGTCATTACCGAAGACACAAAACAGTCGTTGGCTAGAGCATCGATACAGGCTATCTACGATCAGATCATTGCCGATTTGGAAGCTGCATTGCCTTCGCTCCCCAATACTCAAACTTATACAACTTTGCCTACCAAGGCTTCGGCTTATGGGGTATTGGCTCGTGCTTATCTTTGTATAGGAGATTATGCAAAAGCGAACGAATATGCCGACGATGCATTAGCTATTCGTAACACTCTTAATGATTTGAGTAACATCACAGAACTTTCGACAAGTACCTATCCTATTCGTTTGAAAGATCCTGAAATTTTATTGTCGAAGGTAGCTTATGGATACGCTTCGGCTTATAGCCCCACTGTTCTGCGCTTGAGTGACGATTTATTGAATCTATTTGATACAAACGATAAGAGATATACGCTTTTTACTTGCGATAAAAACAACGTGTCGAGTTCTTATTCGGATGTTGACGGTAGATATTTCTTTAAAGATATAGCCATGAACGAACCACGTAACATTGGTCCATCTGTGCCTGAAATGATGCTTATCAAAGCGGAGTATTTTGCTCGTAACAATAAACCGGCAGATGCGATGATTTGGGTGAACAATCTTCGTAAAAAACGTTTTGCTGCTGCAGACTATGTCGAGCTGACAGCCTCGACTACCGATGATGCATTGGCTAAGGTTATTGACGAACGACATCGTGAATTTTTCTGTCGTATGTTGCATTGGTGGGATATGCGCCGTTTGAAAGATGATTCTCATTTTGCTAAAACAATTACGAGAACTTATGGTGGGAAAACCTATACGTTGGCTCCGACGAGCAATCGTTACGTATTGCCGATTCCTGCTTATCAAATTCTTTTGAATCCAGAAATAGAGCAAAATCCTGAATAAAAACAAAAAGACTTATATGCTGATTTTCAAGTAAAAGAAAAAGCGTCTATTATTATCTATCTTTAATGGGTATGTAGGCAATATAAAAACAAATAAAGTACTAACAAATTCATCGCTTACCTTGATGCATATAAATTCATTGTATCCGATGGCTTATTCAATCATGTAATGAATAGTTTAAAAAAAACTCTCTCTCTTGTTGTTTTCTTACTTGTGTTTGGGCTAAGTGTCTATGCACAAGAAGGCAATAGATTAAAATTCAATCCTGACCATCTTGTAGCAGGTCAGAATGTTGAATTGTTGTATACTCCACTTCCTTCAATGACGGGGTATTCGCAAATACCTGGTATCGTTTATTCTTACGAGAATTTTCGTTGGATTGCTCACGACATTATGATGCAAACAGATGGCAAAGTATGGAAAGTTACTTATAAAATACCCGAAGAGGCAGGATTTTTAGCTTTCAAATTCAAAGCTGGTGATATAGTAGATCGTGGAACGAGTTTGGATTATCCTTTTGTAGCTTTTGTAGCCGATAATACCGGCCGTTATAAACAAGGTGCTTATGCTGGTTGGGGCTTCTTACGTTCTGAAAAGTATGAACGTTATATTCCGGATTATACGGATTTTAGCAAGGGTGAAGTAAGTGATACGATTATTTATCATTGGCTTGATCAGGAAGTTCGGAATTGCAGGGCTTCTAATGTACCTATGGCTTCGCTCTATATAGAAGCAATGCGTGGTGCAAAGATTAATAATGTAGAGAATGAAGCTAAGAGAGTAGTTAAATATCTTCTTAATGAAGGTTCGGAAGATGCATTGTTGGGTGCAATGAGAATTACTCAAATGAGCAATTCTCAACAATCGGACTCTATATCAAAAGCTGTTTTGGCTAAATACCCAAAAGGGAAATGGGCTTTGAAATATCAATACGATTTAGTAGGAAGACTGAAAGATAACAATCAGAGAAAGGAAGCTTTTCTTCAACTTCTGAAAGATTTTCCGCAGAACAGTGAATTTGATTCGATGCTTGATGCCTATGGCCATAGTTATGACGATATTTATCAATCGATAATTTATACCGATTATATAAATAATCAGAAGGGGAATATACTTTCTTATGTGCACAAAATGTCGTTGGGAGGAGTGTTGAATATCTTTTATCGTCTTGTGGAGATTCCACATAAGCGTAAAGATATTACCGACAAGGAACTTTATCCGTTGGCGAAAAATCTAGTGGACTATTTGGAGGTAATTAGAAAGATAAAACCTTATCGTTATGCATATCTAACAGATAGCGAATGGGAGAATAAAGTGGAAAGTATGATAGGCAATGTGGCATATCTTCCTTATGCTGAGATATTAAATAGTATTGGTGAAACAGAAAAGTCGCTTGAGTATGCTCGTCGTGCTCAGAATTTATCAAATTATCAGTCATCTCCGCTTAATGAGCTGATGGCATATCTATTTAAAAAGACTGGTGATGATAAAGAGTTGCAAAATGTTCTTGAGAAAAGTGTTTTTGCTAATCAGGTTTCTGAATACCAGATGGCTATGCTGAAAGAACTTTATGTTAAAAATAATAAAAGCGATAAAGGCTATGAAGCTTATGTCGCAGGATTGAAGAATCCTTCCGAAAAGTCGGCAATTAAAAAAGTTGTTGCGGATTATAAGACAACAGGAGTGATGCCTGCATGGAGGCTTGTCGATTCCAATGGTAAAACGGTTTCTTCAGAGCAGCTTAAAGGAAAAGTATATGTACTCGATTTCTGGTCTACCTGGTGTGTACCTTGTAAGGCATCGCTTCCTGGAATGAAACTCGCCGTAGAACATTATAAGAATGACAAGGGTGTTGCTTTCTACTTTATTGATACACAAGAGTTCGCTCCCGATTTTAAAATAAGTTCGGCAAAGTATTTGAAAGATAATGGTTTTGACTTTAATTTGCTTTATGATGGTAAGGTGTCGAGTAAGAAGGTAAACGACGTTTTGTGCAGTCAAGTGATGAAGAAATATACTATTTCTGGTATCCCAATGAAAGTAGTTGTTGACAAAAAGGGAAATGTCCGTTTTCTAGCGATAGGTTACAAAGGTAGTCCGAGCGAATTGAAGGATGAAATGGTAGAAATGATAGAACAAGCAAAGTTATATTGAAAGTATAAAACAAATGAGTCGTATAAAAATTATTTTATTACAGTTGATGATGGTTGCCTGCCCTTTTATTAAAGGGGGCAACTATACATCTCAAAATTTGATCTATTATAGCGCCGATAAGTCGTTACATTTTGGTGCAACGTTAACAATCCCAGAGAAAGTGAAGAAACCGGCGGTAGTCGTTTTAGTGACGGGAACTTACCCTCAAAACAGGGATTGCGATATGGCTGGTCATAAGATGTTTGCAGAGATTGCAGACTATCTGAGTAGTCGTGGCATAGCTGTGCTGCGCTCTGATGATAGAGGTGTCGGTCAATCGAACGGCGTTTATGCAACATCAACAACTGCTGATTTTGCCGACGATGTTCTTTCGGCAGTAGCTTATCTGAAAACCCGTAAAGACATTAATGTTCATAAAATAGGATTATTGGGACATAGTGAAGGTGGAGCGGTAATTTCTATAGCTGCTTCGAAATCGAAAGATGTGGCCTTTATGGTTAGTATGGCTGGACTGGCAACCGAAGGGTTGACATCGTTGATTCGCCAGAATGAAGATCTTGTCAAAGCTGCAAGTATTCCTGATTACGATAAGAAAAGGTTTAATGACATTAACAACAGAATGTTTAAAGTAGCCTATAAATACGCAGATTCTGACAGTTTGGAAGCCCAATTGAATGAAACATATAAGGTGTGGAAGGTGAAAGATGATGCTTATTTTAAGACGCTGAACATTGAGTTTGATCATTTCCGCTTTCCGATTTATAGTTATGTCAATCAAGCTAAGGGTGTCTGGTATCGTTTCTTTATCCGGTATAATCCTGCTCTTTATTTGAGTAAGGTAAATATCCCTGTCCTAGCATTGAATGGTGAAAAGGATGTGATGGTGGATTGCAAGTCGAGTTTGGATAATTGGAAGAAGTATTTACTCCATAATAAAGATGTTACTACAGTTGCTTTACCTGGACTTAATCATTTATTTCTTCCCTGTAAGAAAGGAACTCCCGAAGAATATGCTACAATCAAGGCCCCAATATCAAAAGAAGCTTTAGAAATTATTTATCGGTGGATTAGAAAGCGTATTTAATGAAGTTTTCATCTAGATGTTCAATCCCGTCAGATAATAAGTATTTCAAATTTCTTTGATTTATTCGACAAATGCGTGGTTTAGTATACAGTGTTAAAAATGAATTATATACAATACTTCTCTTATAAGAAATAAAACGATAAATGCCTGTATTTAGGGCTTTATAGTTATATTACAAATACATATATGATAATTTATAGATCAAATGGAGAACGCTTTACATATGAGGCGTTTCTATCTTTATATACGTAACAATGAATTATTTATATATGTGTATGATGATTAAATATTGTATAACAAAAAATCTCATCCACGCATTTGTTGGATGAACAAAAATGGTCTACCTTTGTAGTCGATTAAGAATAAATATATGGGGAATTATTTGAAAAAGACTTTTTGGATAACGTTTATAGTTTTAATAATTTTATTATTGCTTCATTTTCTCCCAGCAATTCATGTTGGAAATTATACAGTAAAACGTGTGGACTTGTTGAGTGATGTACGCAAATCAGATACAGTTTCTGAAAAAGTAGTGCTTCCTCCTCTGAAAAAAAGAATTAAAGATTCTAGCAGTTCGGGCATAACTTGTATTAAAGATTTTAGCGACCGTTCACAGCGGGGAATGACAAAGTTCTATCAAGCATTGGATGAAATAAAATCAAAGCACAAAACTGTTCGTATTGCAGTGCTTGGTGATTCGTTTATCGAAGCTGATATTCTCACTGCTGATTTACGGGAAATGCTTCAAAATAAATATGGAGGATGTGGTGTAGGTTTTCTTACCATTAACTCTATGACCGGCGCTTACCGACCTACAGTTCACCAGAAATCAAGCGGCTTTATAGGTCATTCTGCTTTAAAAGGAGGATTTGATAAATCTAAAGAAGGACTGTCAGGGAGTTATTTTATACCAAGTAATGGTGCATTTGTTGAACTTCGCGGACAGAACGATTATGCTGCGCACTTAGACACATGTGCCATATCTTGTATATATTTTACGAATAAGACCGGTAGTACCGGAATATCTGTTAATGTAAATGGTAGGGGGGAACAGGAATATACTGCAGAACCATCACCCGAACTACAGAAATTATGTACTAATGGAAATATAGGTTCCATACGTTGGAGTGTAAAGAAGACTTCTTCTTCCGTTTTTTATGGAATTGCAATGGACGGAAAACAAGGAATTGTCGTTGATAATTTTTCTTTAAGGGGAAATTCAGGCTTTAATTTACGCAATATTTCGGAAAGCATGTTGAAAGGATTCGACAAGCAACGCCATTACGACTTAATCATCTTGGAATATGGTTTAAATATTGCCATTCCACATGCTAAAAATTATGATTGGTATGAACGTGGTTTTGTTAAATCCATAGAGCATTTAAAAGAGTGTTTCCCCAATACAGGTTTCTTAATGTTGGGTGTAAGTGATAGGGATTATCGCACAGAAGACGGAGAATTCAGGACGATGCCAGAAGTGAAAATGTTACTTCGCTATCAAGAAAATATGGCGGCAGAAACAAATATTGCTTTCTGGAATATGTTTGACGCCATGGGAGGGAATGAAAGTATGTCACGAATGGTGCATGCCAAGCCGGCGTTAGCGAATTATGATTATACTCATATTAATTTTCGAGGTGGAAAGCATCTGGCAAAATTACTTTATGATTCATTAATCTTTGGGAAACAAGAATACGATAGGAGGCGTGTAAATGGGAATAAGTAAAACATCCATTCTTTTGGCGTCGATTGTCTTTTTCTCTCTTTCTTTTGTAACAACAATTGTAGGACAAAATGTTATTTCTTTTAACCCTTCTCTTCCCAGTATAAATGAAAAGAATAAAGAACTGAAAGGAGGTAATGATATCTTCCCTTTTGATTTCACCTTGCCGACAACTTTTTTAGGTACAAAAGACAATGTAATAGGAGACAAGGCGCAATCTCTTTCGGCTATATTTAAAAAGCTCTCCATGATGCATCATGGAGGACTTGCCGACACAGTCCGTATCATTCAAATCGGCGACAGTCATGTTCGAGGGCTTATTTATCCTCATATGGTTGGTGATTTGTTAATGAAGACTTTCGGCTCTTTGAAATATACAAGTATAGGAATAAACGGTGCAACGTGCCATTCATTTGCTAAATCAAAGAAAATAGAAAGTATCTTTACCGAAAACCCCGATTTAATCATTATATCTTTCGGCACAAACGAAAGTTATAAAAACCATTATGATGCAAATCTCCACTATGAACAAATTGCAGAACTTGTGAATCTTATACGTAATAAACTACCGGACGTCCATCTCCTATTCACTACACCACCGGGATCTTACATGAAATATCGGACATACAAATATATAAGAATTACTACAAAACATCATAAAAAACGACATCGATATCGAAAAACAACAAATATTATTTATAAAGTAAATCCTAACAACGCAGCTGCTGTTTCGACCATATGTAGATATGCTAGTGAACATTCGTTACCTTATTGGGATTTATTTGGATTTGTAGGAGGAGAAGGCGGAGGCTGCCAGAATTGGAGCTACGCACAATTAATGTGTCCAGACCACGTACACTATCTTCCTGAAGGTTATCGGTTACAAGGTGAATTATTATATCAGGCATTTATTAAAGCTTATAACGAATATGTTTCTAAACAATTTTGATCTAAATTTAGACTTTGCAAAACTTGAAAAGGAGTTTATATATGACCCCCAAAATCCGATAATGTTCAACAGTGGTCTATTTATTTGGCTATTTGTGGCTTTTTTATTGATCTATGTTGCGCTTAGGAGAAAAGATAATGCACGATTATTATTTGTTATTTGTTTTTCTTATTATTTCTATTACAAATCAAGTGGCACCTATTTTTTGCTTCTTGCATTAGTTACAGTAATAGACTTCTACACAGGATATTGGCTGAGTAGGATAACAGATAGGGCTAAACGAAAATCTCTTGTTGTCCTGAGCTTATGTATTAATCTTGGTCTATTAGGATATTTCAAATATACCAACTTCTTCGGTCAAATATTCTGTTCTCTTACAGGAAGTCATTTTTCGCCATTTGACATATTCTTGCCTGTGGGAATTTCTTTCTTTACTTTCCAGTCGTTAAGTTATACTATAGATGTTTATCGAAAAGAGATTGAACCACTAAACAAAATACTCGACTATGCTTTTTATGTCTCTTTCTTCCCACAATTGGTAGCGGGACCTATTGTCCGGGCTCGAGATTTTATTCCGCAAATACGCAAGCCCTTATTTGTGTCTCAAGAGATGTTTGGAAGAGCTATATTTCTTATTGTCGGAGGTCTATTTAAAAAAGCGGTCATATCCGATTATATTAGTATCAATTTTGTTGATCGTATATTCGACAATCCGTTACTTTATTCGGGGTTTGAAAATTTGATGGGTGTATACGGATATGCGATACAAATATATTGCGATTTTTCCGGTTATAGCGATATGGCTATTGGCATCGCTTTATTGCTGGGCTTTCATTTTAATATCAATTTCAACTCTCCTTACAAATCCGCTTCTATTACTGAATTCTGGCGTCGTTGGCATATATCATTATCCACGTGGTTGCGAGATTATTTATACATTTCTTTAGGTGGAAATCGCAAAGGTAAACTTCGTCAATATATTAATCTAATCATTACAATGTTTATTGGCGGTTTATGGCATGGAGCTTCATGGAATTTTGTCGCATGGGGAACGCTACATGGCATAGCTTTAGCGATCCATAAAGCATGGATGGGCATTACAAAACAAAAGAAAGGTGGGAATACATTACATGGATGGCGTCGTTATATTGCTATAATCATCACTTTCCATTTTGTTTGTTTTTGCTGGATCTTTTTTCGCAGTAATAATTTTACGACGGCCCTCAATTTGTTAACTCAAATATTCACTTCTTTTCACGGTGAATTATTGCCTCAATTGTTCGAAGGGTATTGGAAGGTGTTCGCTCTCATTGCATTAGGATTTTTGATGCATTTAATGCCTGATAAGTATGAAAATAAATGGTGTAATTGCGTTATACAAATGCCTTTCGTTGCAAAAGTAATAATGGTAGTACTGTTCATCTATGTTGTTATCCAAATAAAAGGTAGTGCCGTTCAGCCGTTCATCTATTTTCAATTTTAGAAAATTCATGTATACATAATCCTGATCTTGTTTACATTCTGAAAGTAAATTCGCGATAAAATATGATTTGAAACGTATTCACGGATATTTTGATATAAGAAGGTATCAGTATGCTTATGTGTGTGCACATCGTAAACGATTGTCAAAAAATAATTTGGATTGTGACGGGCCATTTCGCAATTAAATCAATATCTTTGTGGTGATGGATATAAGTATGAACCAAAGATAAAAAGTTATGATTATATTGATTGGTTGTGCCAAGATCATGACTGGCACTTGTTTGCGTTCGTTGCCTTTTGTGACAGAACCGCATTTTCAACTTCAAGCGAATGAAAATGCGGTACAGATGGCTTCTTATTCACCGGGTATGTTGATGGACTTGTTGGGCATCAATGCTGAAATTGCAAGAGAAAATTGGATGAGATACCAACATTTCTTTGACGATACCGAAGAACGTATACCGGCGGCCTTTTCTTACGAAGGAATGGTATTTAAAAAGCTTGCGCCCGAAAGCTTTCGAGATGATGAATTGCAATTTCTCAACTCGCATCTTTTTATCGCTTCTTTTTTGTATGGCTTGCTTCGTCCATTGGATTTAATAAAGAAGTATCGAATGGAAGGCAATGTCATTTTACCCGCTCATACCGGAAAGAGTATGTTCGATTATTGGAAGCCTTTGTTGACAGACTATTTTATTCGTCATATTAAGTCCAACGGCGGCATCTTGGTAAACTTGGCAAGTGGCGAAATGAAAGATTTGTTTGATTGGAAGCGTGTGTTGAGGAATGTGAAAGTTATCACTCCGCAATTTTATACGATAAAAAATGGAAAGCCAAAGACTATCGTTATTTATACAAAAATGTGCCGTGGTGCTATGGCTCGTCATATTTTGAGAAATCGATTGACTTCACCAGAAGAGTTGCGAGACTTTGGGTATGAGGGATTTCGGTGGGATGGCGAAAGCGAAGATTACAATTTCTGTTTCATGTAGTTATTGTTTCTTTAAGCGCTTTGCTATAAGATCGCTTTTATCGTCATTTTTAGCTTTGATGGTTGGTTGTTATAATATCATTTACCCGTATGGAAGATATATTTTCAATATATAAATTTGGAATTCAAGATTCAATTGAAGTGCTTCATTCTAAAAACGAAGCGCACGTGCATGATTATGAAGAATTGTTGATAGGTATACATGGTCAGATAGAGCATTTTATTGATTTCCGTTCCGAAATAGTCGACGCACCTTTTATTAGCTTTATCACTGCGGGCAAGATGCATCGTCTGAAACCTTTGGTCAAAGAAGGAGAATGCGATATATGGGTCATTCGATTTAAAAGAGATTTTGTTACCGATACTATTTTCAGATTGTATACCGAATTTCATGATAAAGCAAATATGTGTGTGCCTTTTAATAGTTGCTTTGTCCGTTTTGATATTCTTTGTGATCTTATCAGCAAGGAGTGTGATCAGCCTACGGTGGACTATTCTGTTGTTCGCCAACTTTTAAATACGTTAATATCTATCATCGAATCCGAACGCGGAAAACAAGAATTGGATAATGATAATAATGCGATCGTGCGAAATGCTACATTTAAGAATTTTCTGCGTATTCTCGAAGAACATTATCGTGAACCCCAAGGGGTGAATTTTTATGCGGATAAATTGTTTATGACAGCTCGTAATTTGAATTTGATATGCCAACGTGTTCTTCATCAAAGCGTTTCGGAAATTATAGAAACACGCAAGCTTGTTGAAGCTAAAAATATGCTTGTGACAACAGATAAAACTATTGCGGAGATCGGCTTTGAACTGGGATTCAATGAGAAAACTTATTTCACTCATGTCTTTAAGAAGAGGGCCGGAATGTCTCCATCCGATTTTCGAAAGGAGATGACGTCACTAATTTCCGAATAACACAACTATTCTTCTCAAAACTGTTATCTCTGGCTTTCTATTTTTCCTGAACTTTGCATCATGATTAATAACAATTAAAACAATAGGAAAAATGAAAAAGAAAGTTTTATTTTTAGCCTTGACAATGTTGTCGTTGCTTGTAAATGCACAAACCAAAGTATGGACCAATGATCCGCAGCATTCTCGTCTCGGATTTGTGGTGAAACATTTGATGATCTCTCAGATAAGTGGACGGTTTGCAGACTTCAAAGCCGTCGTTACTACCACGAAAGCCGATTATAGTGATGCCAAAATAGTACTCACGGCCAAAGTCTCCAGTATAGATACCGATGTGGAAGCTCGTGATAATCATTTGCGCTCTGTCGATTTCTTTGATGCGGAAAAGTTTCCTACTCTGACATTTGTAAGTTCTTCTATTAAGAAGGTCGGACCCAAGAAAGGCATTATGTATGGCAAACTTACATTCCATGGTATAACCAAGGATGTTAAGCTGAATGTCGTTTTCTTTGGTATGCTCACCAATCCGATGAACAACAAGACGACCGCCGGATTTCAAGTTACGGGGGTTGTGAAACGTACGGATTACGACTTGGGGCCTAAATTTCCGAATGCAATGGTTAGTAATGATATAGACATCGTTGCCAACGTAGAGTTCAGTCCGGACAAGTAAAAGTAAAGTGTCATGAATAGCGTTAACCATCGCATGCCGGTATTATTCATAGGACATGGAAGTCCTATGATTGCCATTGAGGAAAGCATCTTTACTAAAGGTCTTGAGACTATTGCTAAAGGGCTTTCCAAACCTAAAGCCGTTGTTTGTATTTCGGCTCATTGGGAGACGCATGGTGTTTTTGTTACTTCTATGGCACACCCTCGCACTATCCACGATTTTGGCGGATTTCCATGCGAACTGTACAAACTGCAATATCCTGCTCCCGGGGCTCCTGCATTGGCAGAAGAAATTAGAGGCCTCGTTCATTCGATACAAGTAGGTGCAGATTATGATTGGGGACTCGATCATGGATGTTGGTCTGTTCTTAAGTATTTATTCCCTTTGGCAGATGTGCCTGTTGTCGAATTGAGTATCGATTATGCCAAATCGGCGTCGTTCCATTATGCTCTTGCCAAAGAGTTGTTGCCTTTGCGCAAAGAAGATGTAATGATTGTAGCCAGCGGCAATATGATACACAACTTGCGTGCTATCGATTGGCAAAAGATCAATACTCCTCATTATGGATACGACTGGGCTACCAAGGTGCATGACGAAATGATTGATAAGATAGTGACGGGCGATCATCAGTATCTGATAGATGGTATCGGTCGAAATCGTGAATACCATCTTGCCATACCGACTCCCGAACATTATATTCCATTGCTTTACGCATTGGCTCTTCAAGAACCAGATGATCACCTGAGTATTTTTAATGATTCGATTGTAGGAGGCTCGTTGGATATGACTTCTTTTATGTTGTCATAGAAAGGTGCTTTGAACTAAATACAAATAGCGTCTAGGGTTGCCTTAGACGCTATTTGTTTAAAAGCTGGCTTTGTATAAACCGCCCCAATAGATATTGTCTTGCTCTATGTAAATAATTGGAGTGCTCACCCCATTGACATCGAAACGAACTATGATACAACACTTTGCCTGCAATCCATTTTTCAGAACGTATTTCAATGTGAATATTTCCAGATATACTGATACTTTCTTATTCGAACATCGCCTACAGGACCATTTAGGGCACTATTTTCGCTATTGTTTCAGCGACCGAATGTGAGCTTAAAGAGAGCGAAATATAAATATATAGCGGCTATAGTTAATTATTGCGTTGCAAAATCAGTTTTTATTATCTACCATCGATATTCGGAGGAGTCCGGCAGCATGATCTGTTTCATTCTTCAGGATTGTTTCAACGACCTTGAACCAGTTCAAATAGTTCTTTAGATATTTCGTAGCCACTCCCCAAAAGGTTGAAGCGATCCATTTTTTCAGCCTGTTATGGAGGGAATTTACATGTTGTATGTGAAACCTTTCAAGTTTTACCCGCTGTTTCAAGTCCCCCCTGAGCACAACATGTTTCAGCCGATTGTCATTTGCGTATCCCTTATAGCTTGTATGTCCATCTGAACACAGAACCACATCCTCCGGTAGGGGCGTATGCAGACTTTCCGTTATATCTTTCTTGGTAAGGCGTCCCTTTCCGCAGCATGTCATATTCAAATCGTTCTTCCGATCAGTAGTTACTATCACCTTGGTCTTGTTGTTAGATATGCCCGAACTATTGGAGTCGCTGCCCCTTTTACGGGCAGGACGTTCCAAATGCCGATTTCCTTTCTCTGATTCCTCGAAAAAAGTTTCATCGCTTTCCACTATACCCGAAAAAGAACTGCCTTCATCTTGTTTGAACGTACCCAAAATCTTGTGTCGCCAGTCAAAAGCCGTTTTCTTGTTGATTTTAAGCGAGGAGGAAATATTGTCCAAAGACTTCTGGTCAGACATCAGTTCCAAATAGCGACCTACCAATTCCTTTTTGTGAAGCCCTTCCTGCCAAGTTCCGGTATATTCGGTGAATGTGCGCCTACAATCTTTGCACTTGAAGCGTTGAGCACCTTTGTCCTTGCCAAAACGATAATAATGTTTGCCACCACAATGAGGACAACTACCTTGCTTGTTCAGTAACTGGAACAGACGAGGAGAAGGAGAAGCCGATACGATTTTTGACGATAAGGCGGAAACCAGAGACACACGTTCTCCTAAAGGAAGAGACAGCGCAGCGACTAATATTTCTTGATAGGTCATAACTTCTGAAGTTTTACGAGGACAAAAATACAAAAAATTAGGTATATCTACCATTTTACAACGCAATAATTAACTATAGCCATATATAGCTTGTAAATGGTTGATATACAGCGAGAAATTCATAAGGACGAAAATAAATGTTTGTATGTACAAACTTTTGGTTTCGTCCTTATAAACTTTTATTTTCGTCCTTATCATTTTTCGAAAGCAAAGGTTCAAATTTTGTATCAATGTGGTGTACTGAATTTGGTTGACAGTTAAACACTAGTAAACCTAAGGGAGTTGACAATTACAATCATGTATACCTAAAGTAGTTGTCAACTCTGCAAAGTTAATCCTATTTTTATTGACAAACAAGTATTGTTTGTTCTTTATAGTTTGTTTTGTTCAGCTGATGCTTTAAAGCATCAGCTGAACAAAGTGGGTTTGGATGTTCTCCCGGGAGCATTTGCATCGGTGTTTTCATTGCCAGAGCTTGGTGCGGTCGTGCCCAATTGTAGAGATATATGGATCTGGCGACACCTTCCAAGGCTTCATCAAATGTTTTATTCTCATAATCGAAGAGCCATCCGTTCTTAACGGTATTGTTCATCCTCTCGGCCAGTGCATTGTGCAAGGGGTCGCCCGTTTGCGTCATACTGATAGCGATTCCTCTTTCTTTGAGCTGTGACACATAACCTTTTGATGCATACTGCACACCTCGGTCGGAATGGTGGATAAGACCTGAAAGGTTGAATCCCTGACCTTTATAAAATCTGCACGCCATCATCAACGCTTTTGCCGGTCCTTCCGCTTCAAGAGTCCGAAAGAGGGCATATCCCACAATGATGCGGCTGAAGACATCCGTCAGCAGCGAAAGATAGGCAAATCCTTCTTTCGTGGATATATAAGTGATGTCACCCACCATCATGCGGCAAACACCACAGGCCACGTATTTAGGAGATGTGTTAAGCAAATCCGGATAGATCCGATATGGATGATCGGAGTTGGTCGTACGAGGTCTGTAACGTCTGCGGCGCAGCATCATCCCGTTGGCCCGAAGGACATCGATAAATTGGTCGCGTCCTATCGTGAACTTTTCTCCGAACCGAGACTTACACAGACTGTAAAGCTCGCGGCAACCGCTTCGGGGAAGCTCCTGACGCAGAAATTGACAGTAATACGTGATGCTGCTTATAAGTACATCTTGTTCGGCATTTGTTTCTTTGTGCTTGTAGTACCCTTGTCGGGAAATGTCAAGCAGTCCGCAAAGGGCGGATATGGTATAACTCATACCTTTACCCGCCTTTTGTGACAAGCAACCTACTACTTGACATCGGAGTTTTTTCGTACCTTGATGTGATACTTCTCTTCAGCCAGGTCAATCATGCAATCATAAACGTCACGGGCCATCTCTGCACGCTTCAGCTCAGATTCCAATTCCTTAATGCGCACTTTCAAAGAGGTGATGTCTTCTTCTGAAGAGACATCCTCTGTACCGGTTGTTACAGCTTTATCCTTCATATTTAATGGGAATGGTTTGTCTTCAAGCCCAAAGATACGAAGCCAATTCCGAATTGAACCTCTGGATATACCATTTTCTTTTTCAAGGGTATACTTACCCTTGCTTCCATGAAGGTAAGAGTTTAAAATCTCTAGACGAATCTGATCGTCAATCTTTTTATTATTTCTCATTTTTGAATAAGTTTGTGTCAACTTATTCAGTACATGTCACAATAAGTACCACGTCGGTGTGGTTAAAATAGTATCAGAATGTCGACGAGTATTCACTTCCCAAAACGCTCTGAAAACGGCTCAATATTACTATTTTAGATCAACGTAATCTTGCGTCAATGAGGATGTGCGTCTCGAACTCATCAGTAAAAGCCGGGAGGTTAATTGACACGGGGTACTCAATGGATGAGATATATTCGTCTATTAGCAAATCGGTCTCTCAGCTATCTGTAGCTTGTTGTTTAGACTTGTTCTAAGCAAAGGCCCGCTGAAAATAAGGACTCTACAGTATACTCTAGGGGCGATTTTCGGACCTTTTTTCGCTGGCGTTGTATACGGTGCACCGTTAACCTGCTGTGAGATAGTGCGTAATGGTGTCATACGGAGGTGGCAAAGGTTGAAATGCAGATGATTTCATGGTCTTGCAATGCAGCAATGAACTCTTACCACCCAAAACCACGTATGTACCTAAATTTGTTGACGTCCATATGTTTTCAAAAAAACTTAAGGACGTCACCGAAAAAACTAACATACGACGATTTGCCCTATCCCGCACGCTCGAAAGTCTTTATTTATGTGATGTGCTATTAATAATACTTATGTTTAGCCCCCTAACTTTTACCGATGAGCCTCTATTTTCAAAGAAATTCTATACTTTTGCGGCATGAAAACAAAGAATCGAAGAATTATTATAAGTTTGCTACTCATTGTAGTTTTTATATATGCCGTGACTCGAATAGGTTATAATTGTTTCTTCTCTTCAAGGCATTCGAAAGCCAATATAGAGAAAGTGACTACTTCCATATCTCCAGAACAGTGGGCTGCTCAAACCCGTGCCGAAATCGCTTCCGACAAACGTATGGCAGAGGCTATTTCGGCTGATGCTGCTATTGTGGTCGATCCTATTCATCAAAAGACTCTTTTTGAGAAGAATGCCGATCGGAAAGAATATCCTGCCAGCATGACTAAAATGATGACTTGTATTCTTGCAATTGAAAGCGGGCGTCTTGATTTGGTGGTTCCTGTTAGCCAACAGGCAAGCGATGCATCGGATACTTATTTGTCCAAAGGCGATCGCCTTGTGATGTCCAATTTGCTTTATATGCTTATGCTATCGTCCAACAATGGGGCTGCTGTTGCACTTTCCGAATATTTATCGACGCGTGGTGATAGCTTTATCAATAAGATGAATAGAAAGGCAAAAATGTTGGGCATGAATCACACTCATTTTGTAACTCCCAATGGCATGCATGCCCCCAATCATTATTCTACCGCTCGCGA
Organism: uncultured Bacteroides sp.; assembly: GCA_963676865.2. Lineage (GTDB taxonomy): Bacteria > Bacteroidota > Bacteroidia > Bacteroidales > Bacteroidaceae > JAAYUD01. The sequence continues at coordinate 2,598,523 of CAXXSS010000001.1, forward strand.
TATGGCTCTGTTAGCTGCCTATTGTATGCGTAATGCCAAATTCAGAGAGTTTGTCAAGACGAAGGAGAAAAGAGTCAGGTGGCAGTTTCATGCAGGTAAAAATATACATTGTCGCAACGAAAACAAATTACTCGATTTGTACGATGGAGTCAATGGAGTCAAAACCGGTTATACCGATATAGCGTTAGGTTGTCTGGCTACTTCGTATGAGAAGAATGGCAAACGACTCATTGTTGTGGTGATGCATTCTAGTAGAGGGCAATTTCGTTTTCATGATACGGTAAGACTGTTGGATTGGGCTAAGAAAAGATATTAAAAGGTCTTTTGTACTTTTGCGTTGAGCAGGCTCTGTATCTGTTCTCTAGAATTTCTTGTTTGTTGAATTAACTTTCATTTTGTATTATTTTATCTCAATAGTTTGCATCGAAAGTATTTTTCTTTATTTTTGCAGTATATTTTGAGCAGAGCATGCGTTTTGCTTCAATGTTATTTTTGTAACAAGCGTACATTTATCAACTTAAAATAATAACAGAAAATGCACACAAAAAAATGTTTTGGAGGTGTTGCCTTAATTTTTGCGGCAGTCTCAATGTTGCTCCTTGGAGCTTGTAATGGAAAAAAATCTAATGCGGAAGCACAGGGTGTCGCTACTAAAACAGATTTATCTCAGCTCAAGATAGGTGATTATTACTACAGTGATGGTAGTTTTTCTACCAAACAAGATTCTTCTAAAACTTGTGTTGGTGTTGTTTTCTCTCTTAAAACAACGCCTGGTCAGAAGAAACAAGGCTGGAGTCATGGTCAGATTGTGGCGTTTGCCAATGCCGGTGCTGGAGAAGAATGCGAATGGGGTACATTGGGTAAAGAACTTGGAGATCCCTTTGGCAAATATTCATGGAAGAATTGGAAGGCTGCCAGTAAGGTGGTGAACGGTTATGAATGTTCTCATGCTTTGAGTGTAGCCTCTTATAAAGCATTTAAGGCTGCTGCCAAATTCATGATTGAACTTCCGGCTGGTAAGACTAGTGGTTGGTATATTCCGGCTGTAGGGCAATGGGCCGAAATTGTAGTCAATTTGGGGAAAGCTGAGTTTAAAAAAGACGGCTCTTTCGATGCCCATTTGGCTTTGGGTAACTTGTCTATGATTGGATTGAAGAACCATTTTTATTGGACATCTACCCAAGTGGACAAGAATCTGGCTTGGTATGTTGATTTCGCTACCGGTGTTTGCTCGGGCGATTCTAAAGATACTCGCAACAAGGTGCGTTGCGTTGCCGCTATATAAAAGAAAATAAGACTTCAACGGAACTTTTTATACACAATAAACTAATAACATGATGAAAAAAATTTTGTACGCTATGGCTATGACTACTGTGGTGGCAGGTGCGGTATCTGCACAAAACAAAGTGAAGCCGTGTATTCCAGTCGATCCTGTTATCGAGCAGAAAGTAGAGCAGACTTTGGCAAAGATGTCGCTTGATGAGAAAATAGGGCAGATGTGTGAAATTACGATTGATTTAGTTACCGACTTTTCTAGCCCTAATGATTTCAAATTGAGCGCAGCAAAGCTCGATACGATAATAGGTAAGTATAAGGTCGGGTCACTCCTCAATGTCCCGTTAAGCCTTGCCCAAACAAAAGAAAAATGGGCGGAAGCTATCCGGCAGATTCAGAAAAAGTCGCTTGCTGCCATGGGTATACCTTGTATTTATGGAGTCGACCAAATTCATGGCACGACTTATACTTTGGGTGGAACATTATTCCCTCAGCCTATTAATCAGGCTGCTTCGTTTGATCGTAGCATTCCTCATCGTGTATCCGAAGTGTCGGCGTACGAGTCCAAAGCCGGTTGCATACCTTGGGTTTATGCTCCCGTTATGGACTTGGGGCGTAATGCGGAATGGCCCCGTATGTGGGAGTCGTTTGGTGAAGATTGCTATGTGAATTCCGAAATGGGATGTCAAGCTGTATTGGGATTTCAAGGAAATGATCCTAATCATATTGATGAATACCATGTAGGTACTTGTCTCAAACATTATATGGCTTATGGTGTTCCTGTGTCTGGTAAAGATCGTACACCTTCGTCGGTTATGGAACGTGATCTACGCGAAAAATATTTTATGCCTTTCATGAATGCTGCCCGTGCCGGAGCGTTGTCGCTTATGCCCAATTCTTCTCTCAATATGGGCATCCCTTTTCATGCCAATAAAACGTTGCTCACCGATTGGTTGAAAGACGGTCTCAATTGGGATGGTATGATTGTCACCGATTGGGCTGATATCAACAATCTGTGTCTGCGTGATCATATTGCTGCCGATAAGAAAGAGGCGATAAAGATAGCTATCAATGCAGGTGTAGATATGTCTATGGTACCTTATGAAGTTAGCTTCTGCGATTATTTGAAAGAATTGGTTAACGAAGGTCAAGTGCCTACGAGCCGTATTGATGATGCTGTTCGTCGTATTCTACGCCTAAAGTATCGTTTGAATCTATTCGATAAGCCTGATTGGAATATCAAGAAATATAAGAAATTCGGTAGCAAGGAGTTCAGTGATGATGCTCTTCGTTTTGCTGAAGAATCTGAAATATTGTTGAAAAACAACGACAATATTTTACCACTTAAGAAAGATGCAAAGATATTGCTTGCTGGTCCCAATGCCAATACGATGCGCTGTATCAACGGCGGTTGGTCTTACTCTTGGCAAGGAGATAAGGTTGACCAATGCGCTCAACAGTACAACACCATCTACGAGGCAATGTGCAATAAGTTCGGCAAAGATAATATTACATTGCAACAAGGAGTGACCTATAACGAGAAAGGACAGTATTTTGAAGAGAATACCCCTGATATTGATAGTGCTGTGAAGGCTGCTCAAAATGTTGATGTTATTGTAGCTTGTATAGGCGAGAACTCTTATGCCGAGACTCCTGGCAATCTTTCCGATTTAAGACTTTCTGAGAATCAACGCAATTTAGTTAAAGCGCTGGCAGCTACCGGTAAACCCGTTGTACTCATTTTAAATGAAGGTCGTCCGCGTATTATCGAAGATATTGAACCGCTATCGAAGGCTGTTGTCGATATCTTGTTGCCGGGTAATTATGGTGGCGACGCTCTTGCCAATCTTCTTGCCGGTGATGCCAATTTCTCAGCTAAATTGCCGTTCACTTATCCTCATCATACCAATTCGTTATGCACTTACGATTTTAAACCTTGTGAGAGTATGGGACAAATGGGGGGCAACTACAACTATGATGCTGTTATAGATGTACAATGGCCTTTTGGTTTTGGTTTGAGCTATAATACCTATAAGTACAGTAATTTTAAGGTTGACAAATCTTCGTTTACTTCTGCCGACGAACTCACTTTCTCGATTGATGTGACCAATAATGGCAGTCGTGTAGGTAAGGAGCCTGTTCTGTTGTTCTCCTCTGATTTGATCGCATCGATTTCTCCCGATAAACAACGCTTGCGTAATTTTGAAAAAGTAGAGTTGCAACCCAGTGAGACGAAAACCGTGACGATGAAACTCAAAGCCTCTGATTTGGCTTTTGTCGGGCTAGACAATCATTGGCGTCTTGAAAAAGGTGAATTTAGAATGACTTGCGGTGGTCAAGCTCTTATGATTAATTGCATGACTACAAAAATGTGGGATACTCCCAATATTGCGGAATAAAATATAGGTGACGAGGTTTACCTCGCAGTCTAGTTACATAAAAGGCACTCCAATCTCAACGTTTGGAGTGCCTTTGCTTTGTGGGTTGACGCAAATAGAAAAATCTGTCTTTACCATTATTACCAATCTACGTATGACAAGCAATATTGGAAACTTGTCTTTTATACTATAATAGAGCAAATGTGTTTCTAAATATGGCCCAAATAGGGTATGGAGCGGTATACGCTGTCATTGTGATCTTGGTCTTAAATAGCGAAATAGATTATTGGATAAGAAAATCTTTTCTTTTATCATTTACATGAATTATAGTTCCTGCAAATTTTAATCATTGAGCAATTTATGGCTAGCCTTTTTAATTGTGTTGTAGTTTTTTCTGAAGAGAGTCACTAAAAAGCGGTAAGAGTGTCTTTTATATTAGTGGGGTAAGTTCTAATAGAAAGGATCCTTTTTTGCACAATAAAATTAAGTGGAGATGTGCCCTCTATGCGTTGAAAAGCTGAGAAAAACACACTACGGGAAGTATAGCCACTTTTGATAACAACTTCTGCCACATCATATTTTCCTTCTAGTAATAATTTCTTTGCATATTGTATTCTATAATTGTTTATTACAGAATGGAAATTGCATTTGTAATATTGATTAATAATATTTGAAAGATAAGTCGTATTTGTTCCGACTTCCATGCTAAGCTTTATTAAAGAAATATTCGGTTCAAGAAATATTTTTCTGACTTCAAGATAGTCAATAAGTCTATTACGAATTTCATCCATTCTTATATCCGTCATGGATATTTGTTTTTTTTCTTTAGCGCTGTTCATCTGTTCTTGTTTTGGGTCAGGTAAAATCGTTTGTTTTGATATGGGCCAACGAACTTATTTAACAATTAGTGGTATAATTAGATTACTGTATTTTTTGCAATGTAAGTATATATCAAATCAATTCATTTATTGGATTGACTTTTTCTAGAAAACGTTTTATTAGCATAATAATTTTAAAAGGTCTATTCCTATTTCCTTGTTATGCAAAGTTACACTCTATGATTTTTATTTGCAAATATGATTTCCTTCAATCTGGAGTATTTGGTAAATTGGTATGATTATCTGTACCAAAATAGAGATTAATTGGTAGATATTTTTTTTGTTGGTATTAATGAGAAACAGGATTTTATTCCTTTACACTAAAGATTATTGAAGCGATCTATCAATTTTTTTCTGAAAAAGCGACCTACCGGAATATTCTCTATTTGGTCAAAAGGTGGAAAAAAGTGGCACTTGTTATCTATCACCTCGATTAAATAATTGATATTGATAATATATGATTGGTGTATTTGTATAAACGAATGATCAAAATTGAGAATCATTTGATTGTTTACTGAACGTTTTAGTCCAATAGGACGCGACTGTCCGATTATTATTACCTCCCAGATACGGCGCTCGCTATTATATTGAAAAAGTCCTATATTATTAATTTTTACTACTTTAAAATCACTAGTATTAGTGTATAGCAGGAACTTCTTTGCGTATGGTAGTTCTTCTTCGTTCCTGTTCAATAGCTCGTTTTTTGCTCTTCTAGTGGTGCAGCGATCTATGATGTTCTTCAACTCTGTTTTTTCTATTGGTTTTATTAGAAAATCAAAAGCCTCTTTTCTAAAAGCTGGTAGCATATATTTATCATAGGTAGAGTAGATTACGACATCGCACGGATTGTCATTAAGTGGATTCATTTGCTCTATAAATTCTAAACCTGACATATCTGGTAATTCTATATCTAGAAAAAGGAGCTCAGGCTTTTTTTCTTTTACCATTTTTAATCCTTCATTACCAGTTTCTGCTGTACCTATTACATTTGTGTTTTGATATTCTTGTAGTCCTCTTTCAAGTGCTTTTATAGCAATAGGATCATCATCAATAATTGCAATTTTTATCATATTTATGTTAGAATAATATAGATAATTTTATACAGCTTTTATCTAAATATTTTTATTATGCTTTTGTTGTATCGGTTCAATTGTTTATGCTATCAGCTAATTTTAAATTATTAGGAATATGTATAAAAGCTTCACAACCTATTATTTTGTCGTTTTCTACTATGTTGTGAATTTTGAATTCCATTTTCTGCTTATTACGTTGATTATTTATAAGCATAGATTGTCTGATGATATTTAATCCCGTTTTGGTACGACTATTTTCTGTTTGGATATAAAATCCTCTTCCATTGTCTCTGACGTAAATATTTGTACCATTTACCAATGCTTGTATTTCTATTATTAATTTCTTATGCCCTTCTAAGCCCTTTAAACCGTGTTTAATCGAATTTTCGACTAGTATTTGAATTAGCATGGGGGGGATAATGATATGTTCCATTATAGTATGAGTAGGGGCAATTATTTTAAATTCAAAATCGTTGCCCATTACATGTTTTTCTAGTTCTATATATTTGCTTACAAAGTCTAGTTCTGTAGCTAGTGATATAGCATTTAAATATGATAAGTCTATACTTTCTCTGAGGAGTTGAGTGAGTTGGTTCATTTCAAGATGATTATTCTCATTTTCATGATTTAGTACGTTAAAAATGAAATGTGGAGATATCCTGTTGCGTATGCTTGTCAATCTCAACTCTAGCATTTTCATTTGTGTCTGTAACTTGATTTTGCGTGAATAAGCCATATAAATAGATGCAGCCAAAGCAATAAATAGAGAAATTGTTAAAGCAATCATAACAAAGAAATTGGCTTTTTTTACTTCGCTATCTTTTTTTGCAATTACTAATTTATGATGTAAGTCAAGAGTGTCTTGTTGATATCTCATCATAATTTCTCCAGCCTTCATGTGTTGTCGGCTATTCTCTATTGAATCGTTTATATGCGTGATAGACAGTAAATTATTGTACGCTTTTTTATAGTTGCCTATCTTTAAATAATAATTGCGTAAATAGGAATCTCTTATTTGTGCGAGGTTACTTCGCGCTGGAGGCGTAAATGTTTCAGAGTTTAAAATATGGTGTACTAATTTGATATTATTAGTTGTAAGTGCTATACCTATTTTTATGGTATTTATATAATATTCTCCATCGGTAATTTTACCTCTTTTAAAATAAGGTTCTGACAGTGTTAAGTAGTATCTGGCTGAATCTATTTGTCCTAGATTAAGAAATACATCCGCTAGATTGAGTTGGCATATATTTATATCTGTTTCCAAATGCTTAGAATTTTGTAGCATTAACCTCAGACGTCTAAATATTTTTAGCGAATTGGGATAATCTTTTTTGTAGTAGAGAAAGTTTCCGTAATTGTTTAAGAAATAATTTTTTAAATTGGGTGTTAGTTGTTTGTATACTTTTTCAGTGGATTTGTAATAATAGTCTGCAGTTTTGTAGTCGTGTAGGGTCATGTAAATCTGGGCTAGTCCCATATATAGTGATACGTACGAAGAATGTGGTAAATTGAGGGAGTCTGACAGGAATAGTGCGCGTCTGTACCAATGGGCTGCTTCCGGTATTTTGTTTTTCTGGGAATATGCATCAGCAAGGTTGGCGCATAAGTTAGGGGCTCCTTTCAAATTGGGGCTTTTCATAATAAAGTTATAAGCTAAAGTGTGATACTTGATAGCTGAATCAGATTTAATAGTCATGAAAAAAGTGTCTGCTTTTATTTCATATGCCTGCCCTATGATGTCGTATATTCTCGTATCTTTTTCTTTATATGTTTTTGTATATTGAAAAATTCTTTTGAGGCATGAGCTCATGGAATCGGGTTTTGAATTTAAATAATAAAATTTAGTAAGCTGAATTAGGTATGAATAATACTCGAGACTGTCTTTGGCCTGCTTCATACCTAAAATTACTAAATAGCGTGCATGTGGGGAATTGTTTTTGATAGAATCGCCTATAGCATGTAGCTGTTTATATTCTTTTGGCGTATTGTAAGTCTTATTATTGCAACATGTGAAAAGTCCTAAAATGAATGTAGACATACAAAAGAAGAATATTTGATATCTTCTAAATGAGTTTTTGTGGCATTGATACGACATATTTGGGGGTTTATGTTAATCTTTCTACAAAGATATATTATTACTTTTAAATTTCAGGAATTATTCAAAGATATTTACGAATAAAAAACGATCTGGTATATTGGATATATCATTCATTCTATGATGCTATAGTACCTTTATTTTAGATGAAGTACAATACTCCTAAAAGGATATCATTGTAAGAAAAATATTGAATATCGAAGGGATAAAGACAGAGAATAATGATCTTGGAAGTTAAATTTAGTTTAAAAAGGCGATAGTTCTCTTACTTGAAGCGCGTACTTGTAATAGTTTTTGTATTTTTACTTGGAAATTATTGAAATAGATGGAGCATTTATTTAATTGCTTCACTAGAAAAACTACTAACTATGAATAAGAAAAAATTGTTTAATGTACTGTGTTTGTTCTTTTTGTTGACCTTATTGTTTTCTTGTGGTAATGATGATTCGTCGAAAGCCGACTCGCAGAATGATGCCTTGTTGGTAGGAACTTGGACAAAAGATGATAGAGACGGATATAAAGCTCGGGTAAATGAGATGGTGTTTAATATTGATGGAACAGGAAGTTACATTGATTATTCCATGAAAGAGGGTAAACTTAATTGGAGTACTGAAAAAGGTAAACTGAAAATCTGTTTTGACAAAGGCACCACCGATGAATTCGTTTATTCTCTATCCGGGGCGACAATGACAACGAGTGATATGCAATGTTATGTATTAAAGTTGCCTATACTCGGTTATTTGTATGCAAGCGGCTCCGATATTTACACAAATGGTTTTTCTTATATGTTTGGGAAAACCGGTTCGGGTATTTTTTCATATTTCAATGATGATAGTTGGTTGGTGTCTAAAACTTTTGCGTGGAATCGAATAGGGAATAATAAAATATCCTTGACATTTGATGGCGCTAAAAATGCAATTTCAATGACCTATAATACATCGAATGATGGAGTGTCGTTTTCAAGAGGAGATAACTCTTTTATGGGAAGAGGACGTTTTTTATATAAAAATGAAAACGATCAGATTGGCACTTGGACTGCTGAATATGCTGATTTGAGGCCGTTGTCTGCTGGTGGCGAGCATTCGGGAACTATAATAATGGAAGATGGATCATTCTATTGTGATGTCATCAAAGATGGAGCAAAGTTCAATAGAAACTATTCAATGAAAGTTTTCAATTTCAATGGTTTATTGGTACTTAAAGAAGACGGCGGGACAGAAATACCTTTGTGGTTTCGTTATAGATATGCTCGATCGGTAAAGCAACTCTTTTTGGAGATCTCTGAAGATGAACACTTCTCTCACTATGTAGGATATAAGAAAACGATTGAATAGTTATTGAGATGAAAATAATGATGAAAAATATCTTGTATTGTTTTCTTTGTGTCTTTTTTATTTTTGGATGCTCTGGAAGTAATAGTCTGAATTCTCCTATTGATGCGGATCCGAATGAAACCGTTGTGTTCAAATTGTCTGCAGAACAGGCTAAAGTGAATATCTTTGATCCTGTAAAATTGTCTATAGTCGACAATAAAGGACTTTCTCCTCTTTTGTATTCTCAGGCTCTGAAGGCTACATGCGATTCGTTGGTCTGGGATGTTAAGAAAATGAATGAGCGTATGCTGGTATTTACACAAAAGAAAGATGCGTCTCACGAAGAAACCGCGTTGAAACTTACATGGATACAATGCTTTTATCTACCCGACGTTTACGAAACTTATCTGTTGGGATATAAAGAAGGAAAGATAATCTCTCGAGATACGTTGCGTATAGATGTGACAAATGATCGGGACTTTTTGTATCGTAATTGGGGAGATTTGGACAATACAGGTCATAATATCGGTCATAATAATTCGTTAAATAAGAATCGAGAGTTCTATACATTTGCATCAAAAGAAAATAATATTCCAACTCTTGATTTGCGTCTATTTAATATAGACAATGAGGAAGAATCTTCTTTTTGTCGGAAGAGTGAAAACGAACTCTATCGTTTTATAAACCAACTTTATGGGCAGCCACAATACACTAATGAATCCTCTGAATTAATAGCAAAATACAACGAGCTTTTTGCTGTACGTCCAGAGACATATACTCCTGTGGCCTTTTGGTTGACAAAAAAAGCTAAAATAGTATTGCTAAGAAGTCATGAATCTGAGGAAAATATCCCAGAATGTCATATTCATGCCGAGCCATTATCAAAATAGTCAATTATTTGATTCGCCTTTTAGCAACTTCTCTTATTCTGAACTTAATATTCTCTTTATAAGGTCTTGTCTTGGTGATAAAAATAAATGAATTTATTTTTTATTGTCTCTGGCTTGCACTATCTTTGTAAATTGATATATAAGTATATTAGGCGATGAAAATATTTCAGTGTAAAAAGATTAAGGAACTCGATCAATATACCATAGAGCATGAGCCTATACGTCCAATCGATTTGATGGAGCGGTCAGCAGATGCTTTAGCCTCTGCTATAGTCCGCCGTTGGACCCCTGATACACCAATTGTTGTATTTGCGGGACAAGGAAATAATGGTGGAGATGCATTGGCTGTAGCACGTAAATTGATTGAGAAACAATATAATGTAGAAACTTTTTTGTTTAATACATCTAATCATCTGTCGGAAGACTGTACGACCAATCGTGACAGGTTAAAGGAGATTGAATGCGTTAAGTTTACGGAAGTAACGACGCAGTTTCAGATTCCTCAACTTACAGATAAACATGTGGTAGTCGATGGATTATTTGGAACCGGACTCGATAAACCGTTGACTGGAGGGTACGCCGGTTTGGTCAAATTTATCAATTCTTCCGATGCTACAGTTGTGTCGATAGATATTCCTTCAGGACTAAATGGTGATGGACGTCGTTTTGATATTTATCCTAATGTCATAGTAAACGCTGATTTGACATTGACTTTGCAAATGCCCAAAATGGCCTTTTTCTTTGCCGAGAATGAGGATGTGATAGGAGAATGGGAAGTTCTTGATATTGGACTAAGTGAAGAGGGTATTGAAAAGATGGAAACTCCTTTTTCCTTACTTGAAGAAGAAAATATTAAATCTTTGATTGAACCTCGAAAGAAATTCGCTCATAAAGGAGATTTTGGACATGCTCTGCTCATAGCTGGCTCGTATGGTATGGCGGGTGCTTCAATAATGTCGGCCAAGGCTTGCGTCAAGTCGGGGGTGGGATTGCTTACTGTACATGCTCCTTCGCTTAATATTTCTGTGCTTCAAACGGCGGTGCCTGAGGCGATGATTCAACCTGATTTAAATGAATACTGTTTTACGACTCCCTCTTCTACACAAGATTATGATGCATTGGGCATTGGACCGGGTTTGTCGCAGCGTGAGGAGACGATAGATGCTTTTCTGCTTCAACTGGAAGGTATACAGACACCTTTAGTGCTTGATGCCGATGCACTCAATATTTTGTCTGAAAATCAGGAATATCTTAAAAAGCTTCCTCCTTATTCCGTCTTGACTCCGCATCCAAGAGAGCTAGAACGATTAGTGGGCAAGTGTACAGATTCTTATGAACGTTTGCAAAAAGCTATTGAACTGGCTACAACAGTTCGAGCTTACATCATTTTGAAAGGTGCATACTCGATTATAATTTCTCCTGACGGACATTGTGCCTTCAACTCTACGGGCAATCCAGGAATGGCTACAGCGGGGAGTGGAGATGTGCTTACGGGTGTGGTCTTGGCCTTGTTGGCTCAAGGCTATCCTGCAGAAGATGCTGCAACTATTGCAACCTATGTACATGGTTTGGCTGGTGATGAGGCTGCCTCAAAAAATGGAATGATTGCCATGACTGCAATGGATATTGTAGATGAATTACCCAATGTGTGGAAACAACTCGAACGATAATATTGAATTAATGAACGTAATAGAGATGAATAAGAAATTTTTATTAATAGCTGGATTGGTGCTCATGTCGGTTTTGCCTGTATCGGCTCAGTACAATAGGTTTTTCAATAAAGGTGATTCGAAATCAAGATATGGCGTGCAGTATGTATTACCGCAAACCTATGTCAATCTTCGTGTTCTCTCAAAGAAAACGGCTTTTATTCCAGGCGAACTTTGTCAATATGCAGAACGTTATTTGAAATTGACAGATGTACCCACTAATGCCAGTACTCAATGGACTTTTGAAAGTGCCAAAATGACTCTTGCTTCGAGACCCGATAGTACGAAAGTATTTTTCGTTCCAATGAACGAAAAGACAACAGCACCATTGATGGAATTGACTCCTGAGGGGATCGTGAAATCGATAAATATGACTTTGCCTCAGGCTACGCCAGTTTTAGATGAAACGCCTGCTACTGTAGTCAAAGCGAAAGAACAAAAGGAAATAGATCCGCATACTTTGCTCTCTGAGGAAATACTGATGGCTGGATCTACGGCTAAGATGGCAGAGCTTGTATCTAAAGAAATATATAATATTCGTGAAAGTCGTAGCGATTTGGTGAAGGGTGAGGCTGACAATCTGCCAAAAGACGGCGCACAGCTTAAATTGATGCTCGATAATCTTGATGCACAAGAGAAAGCTTTGACTTCTATGTTTACAGGAACATATAAAACAGAAGAGCAGTCTGCTACTATTCCTTTTGAGATTTCCGAAATGAATGATAAAGTGTTATTTCGTTTTTCAAGTGCTTTAGGATTGGTAGATAAAGATGATCTAAGCGGTAGACCTTTTTTGTTGACAATAAAGAAAATAGAAGCGGTAGATTTAAGGGCACAAGATGCTACTGATAACAAGAAGAAAAAAGAAGAAGATAAAAACGAGGGTGTAGCTTACAATATCCCTGGCCATGCACAGCTTATTCTGAAAGATGGTAATAGGCAAGTGGCAATATCCGATTTTTTAGTAACACAGTTTGGTAGTCTGGAATACTTGGCACCGACATTGTTTACTAAGAAGACAACGGTAAGCGTTCGTTTTGATCCGTTTACCGGATCTCTATTGAAAATAGATAGAACGGATGTAGAAAAATAATTATCTCGATTTATATTAATGCTAAAAAGTTGCTGATATGATTTCAAATAGATCTGTATTGAGATTGATGGCTATGGCTTTATTATTGTTTGTAGCTGGTACACTCAGTGCTCAACATAATATTAAACTTCGTTTCAAGGCCGATGGCTCTTTTAAAATAGTTCAGTTTACCGACACGCATATCGTATGGAACGACAGTCGATCAGATGTCGCTTATCAATGTATAGACCAAGTGGTGAAAACAGAGAAACCCGATTTTATTATGATTACCGGTGATATTATTTATAGTGAACCGGCTATCGATAATTTTAAGAAAGTGATGAATTATGTGTCGCAGTATAAGATACCATTTGCTTTCGTATTTGGCAATCACGATCATCAGTTTAATGTAACTGACAGCGCTTTGCTTGAGTCTGTGAAAAATGTGCCATTCAATATGACGGTTACAGCTAAAGGTGTGTCAGGTGATTGTAATTTCGATTTGCCGATATGTGCTTCCGATGGAAAGAAAGTCGAAGCAGTGATCTACGGTATTGATTCGCATAATGATTCTCGCTTGGAGAAAGCCGGAGTGAAAGGATATGACTATATTTATCGTGATCAAATAGATTGGTATGTACGTACTTCTAAGGCATATATGGCAAAGAATGGCGGGCAGCCATTGCCGTCCTTAGCATTCTTTCATATACCAGTACCCGAATATGCTGAGGCTGCTTTGGATCAAAATGCTTCACTTTATGGTAGCCGTAGAGAATGGATGTGTAGTCCTAAGCTTAATAGTGGCCTGTTTTGTGCAGTGAAAGAGCAAGGAGATATTATGGGTACGTTCTGTGGCCACGATCATGACGATGATTATGCTGTTAATTGGTATGGTGTATTGCTTGCATACGGACGTTTTTCGGGAGGTAATACAGAATACAATCACTTGAATGGCAACGGTGCCAGAGTTATTGAAATCAAACAAGGAGAACGTACCATTCATACGTGGATTCGCTTACGTAATGGAGAAGTACAGCAAAATACAGAATTCCCTAAAGATTATGTCAATAAATAATTATCAATTAATAGATGAAGTAAAATGGGGACGGAAAGATATTTTTGAATTCTTCCGTCCCTTTCTTGATTCTTCCGTCTCGGTTACTACCGAAGTAGAATGTGGCGTTACATTTTCTGAATGTAAGGGTGGGGGAACTTCTTTCTTTCTTCATTCCTTATATGCAGTGCTCAAGGCTGCCAATGAAATACCCGAATTGCGTTATCGCTTGAAAGATAGTAAACCTGTGATTTATGATAGAGTGGATGCTTTAACTCCCATCAAAGTGAATAATATGGGAAAATTTGTAGAAGCCTTTGTTAAATACGATATTGATTTTACCAAATTTTACCGCGAGGCGTACTCTGCTATCCATGCGTTGAATGAAGAAAGCGATCCTTATGCTTTCGTCAATGCCCACAAAGGAGAACTTGGTTTAATGACTATTAGTGTTACGCCCGGATTGTATTTTACTTCGATAAAGCATACTCAACGCCAAACTTATGGCAACGATTATCCGTTGCTTAATATTGGCAAGGTTGTCAGTCGCGAAGGACGGCAGGTAATGCCCGTTTCTATAACAGTAAATCATGCTTTTGTTGATGGGTATCAGTTGGAACTGTTTTTCGACAAAATGAATGAGTGGCTATCTACTTATCATGAGATATGATGTATAGAAAATGGTAACTAGTAAAAGTATGGGCTTGTCAGTAGAAGTTAGGGGCTAAGCATAAGCATTATTAATGGGGTCTAAATAAGAACTTTCGGGCTTGCGGCATTAGCAAAATCGTCGTATGTTAGTTTTTTCGGTGACGTCCTTAAGTTTTTCAGAAAACGTATGGATGTCAACAGTTTTAGGTCCATATGTGGTTTTAGAAAGTTAGAAATATCAGTTTGTTGAAATAATCATATATTTTTTTCTGGTGTATATCAGCGCGTTGCGATTTGTCGCTTTCTTAAGAGACTAAATTAAAGATGGGGAAAAATTATGGTATTCATAAATTTTCCCCATCTTAATATGTTCTTAATTGGATTGAGCTACAGCAAGTTTAATTGCTTGAAGCTTTTTACCAATTTGTCTACAGCAAAGTCAACTTGTTCTTTAGAGTGAGTGGCCATCAATGCAACACGGATCAGTGTGTCTTCGGGAGCACAAGCCGGTGGTATTACCGGGTTGACAAATACACCTTCGTCGAAAGCCAATTTTGTTACTGCAAATGTTTTTTCCATATCACGAACGTAAAGCGGAATGATTGGAGTTGCCGTATCACCTATTTCGAAGCCACTGTCGCGGAAACATTTCAAAGCATAGTGAGTCAGAGACCACAAATGCTCAATGCGTTCCGGTTCGCTCTTGATAATGTGGAGAGCCATACGCGCAGCTGCTGTTGCTGCCGGAGTATTGCTGGCACTAAATATATATGAGCGCGAATTGTGGCGGAGATAGTTGATCACCGACTTGTCGGCAGCTATAAAGCCACCAATAGATGCCAATGATTTACTGAATGTACCCATGATAAGGTCGACGTCTTTGGTTAGTCCGAAATGGTTGCAGGTGCCTCGCCCTTGTTTACCAAGAACGCCAAGGCCATGAGCCTCGTCTACCATAATCGAACCATTGTACTTTTTACTTAAGCGAACAATCTCCGGAAGGTTTGCAATGTCGCCTTCCATGCTGAAGACACCGTCAACCGCAATAATTTTTACCGCATCGGGATCACATTTCTTAAGCTCTTTCTCCAGAGCTTCCATGTCGTTGTGCTTATACTTGTAGCAAGTGGCAAAAGAAAGTCTGCGTCCATCTACAATAGATGCGTGGTCGCGCTCATCACATATGATATACTCTCCGCGGCCGGCAGCAGCCGACAATGTTCCTAGATTAACTTGGAAACCTGTAGAAAAGGATATAGCATCTTCTTTGCCAACAAATTCTGCCAATTCTTTTTCAAATTCAACATGAATATCCAATGTCCCGTTCAGAAAACGAGAGCCTGCACATCCTGTTCCATATTTTCTAGTAGCTTCAATTGCAGCCTCTTTTATACGAGGGTCGTTGGTAAGTCCCATGTATGAGTTGGAACCGAACATGAGTACTTTTTTCCCACTCATGATAACTTCTGTGTCTTGTGCACTATTTATGCAACGAAAGTAGGGATATACGCCCTTAGCCATCACTTGCTGTGGTAAGTCGTATTTAGAAAACTTGTCTTGTAATAAGCCCATGTATTTATCGTTAGTTATTGCTACCTCCTTCGAGATGTTGGTAGCATGTTTATTCTTTTTTTCTTTTTTTGATGTGCAAAGATACTAATTTTTGTTTTTTCTACTGCAAAATTGCTTTTTTTTTTGCATTACTTATAGATAGGAAAGATAAAAATTCAATTTTCGCGAAATATGTATTAATTTTGTCGCCCAAAATAGATGAGTATATCGGATGAAGAAGACTGTAGCTGTTATTGTAAATCCTATTTCGGGAACAAAGAAAAAGGAAGGCATCAAACGCTTGATTTATGAAATATTAGATTCGGATCAGTTGGATGTTAGGGTCATGACGACTCTTTATGCGGGGCATGGCGCTGAAATAGCTACAGCCGAGCGAGAGAATAAAACGAATATTGTTGTCGCTGTGGGCGGCGACGGTACAGTTAACGAGGTGGCCCGTTCCTTAGCCGGATCTGATACTGCGATGGCGATAGTACCATGTGGTTCTGGCAATGGATTGGCTCGCCATCTGCATATACCGATGGATGTTCGTAAAGCTGTAGGTATTATCAATAAGAATATAATTGAACGGATAGATTATGGAATGATAAATAGTCATCCTTTCTTTTGTACTTGCGGAGTAGGGTTTGATGCTTCGGTTACGATGGATTTTTCGAAAAAAGGGACTCGAGGATTGCTCACTTATGTAGAGACTACCTTATTGGATTATATTCGTTATAAGCCCGAAATATATACGTTGACGACTGACGAAGAAGGCGAAAAGCAATATAAGGCTTTTCTGGTGACGGTTGCCAATGCTTCTCAATATGGTAATAACGCCTATATCGCTCCCCGGGCTACAATGCGCGACGGGCTGCTTGATGTCGTTATTCTCTCGCCTTTTAAGGCTTATGATGTGCCGATGTTGGCGTACAGACTTTTTAATAAGAAGATGGAAGGTAGCCAATACGTTACTCATCTGCGTACTAAACATTTGACTATTCATCGTGAAAAGTCTGGTTGTGCGCATTTTGATGGTGAACCTCTTTCTACAGGACAAGATATTGATATTCGTGTCTTTCCCGGTCAACTGAAAGTGGTTGTCCCTAGTGAAATTCAAAAAATTTAGTTTTTGGTGAAGAAAAATCACTATGTATGAACAAGTTTGCAATATTATTATCTAATTTTGCAAAACATAACAATAAAATAAAGCTTATATATATAATATGTATAGAACTCATACTTGTGGAGAGCTCAGAATCTCTGATGTAGATAAAAAAGTAACTTTGGCCGGATGGGTACAACGTACCCGTAAAATGGGCGGTATGACTTTTGTCGATTTGCGCGACCGCTATGGTATCAGTCAATTGGTGTTCAACGAAGAAGATAATGTTGCTTTGTGTGAGCAAGCAAATAAATTGGGACGCGAATTTGTTATTCAGGTAAAAGGCGTTGTTAAAGAACGTTTTAATAAGAATGAGAATTTGTCGACAGGCGATATTGAAATTATCGTATCTGAACTTACAGTCCTGAGTGTTTCTGCTACTCCTCCCTTTACGATAGAAGATAATACGGATGGGGGTGATGATATCCGCATGAAGTATCGTTATCTTGATTTGCGTCGGTCATGTGTCCGTGCAAATCTGGAGCTTCGCCATCGAATGGTAGTCGAAGTGCGGAATTATCTAGATAAACAGGGCTTTATGGAAATAGAAACGCCTATTTTAATCGGATCCACTCCCGAAGGCGCCCGCGATTTTGTCGTTCCTTCTCGTATGAATCCCGGCACATTCTATGCTTTGCCTCAGTCGCCCCAGACTTTAAAGCAGTTGCTTATGGTTGCTGGAGTAGACCGATATTTTCAGATCGCAAAATGCTTTAGAGACGAAGATCTTAGGGCTGACCGTCAACCTGAATTCACTCAGATAGACTGCGAAATGAGTTTTGTTGATCAAGATGATATTATTGAGACATTTGAAGGCATGGCGAAGCATTTGTTCAAAGTGATTCGTGATGTGGATTTTGAAAAATCATTCATCCGTATGCCTTGGATAGAGGCTATGAAACGCTTTGGTAGCGACAAACCTGATATGCGTTTCGAAATGGAATTTGTCGAATTGATGGACGTGATGAAAGGGTCTGGATTTGGAGTGTTTGACGAAGCCAATTATATAGGAGGAATATGTGCTGAGGGTGCTGCTGTTTATACTCGTAAACAGCTCGATGCACTTACCGATTTTGTGAAACGTCCTCAAATTGGGGCAAAGGGTATGGTTTATGCTCGTGTTCAGGAAGACGGTTCCGTGAAGTCGAGCGTCGATAAATTCTATTCACAAGAGGTGCTGCTGGCAATGAAAGATAAGTTTGGAGCCAAACCTGGTGATTTGATTTTGATATTGAGTGGTAGCGATGCCATGAAAACTCGTAAACAGTTATGCGAACTTCGACTCAAAGTGGCTGATGAACTGGGGCTTCGCGATAAAAATAAATTTTCATTATTGTGGATTGTTGATTTCCCGCTCTTTGAGTGGAGTGAAGAAGAACAACGCCTGATGGCTACTCATCATCCTTTTACGGCTCCCAATCCGGAAGATATTCCACTGCTTGACGAACATCCTGAAAAAGTTAGAGCGCTGGCATACGATATGGTTTGCAACGGCATCGAGGTGGGAGGCGGTAGTGTCCGCATCCACGACAGTAAGCTGCAAGATAAAATGTTTGATGTTCTTGGATTTACAGAAGAACGCGCTCAAGCACAATTCGGCTTTTTGATGAATGCTTTCAAATATGGAGCTCCTCCTCATGCCGGTTTGGCTTACGGCTTGGACAGGTGGGTTAGTATAATGGCCGGTTTGGACAGTATTCGCGATTGTATTGCTTTCCCGAAGAATAACTCAGGACGTGATGTGATGCTTGATGCTCCAGCTCCTTTGGAGCAATGTCAACTTGATGAGTTGAATTTGCTTCTCAAAAAGGAGGAATAGAACATGTCTTTCGTAGGATAGAGACAACGGCAATGAACTTGATTGTTGATATAGGGAACACAGTTGCAAAAATTGCTGTTTTCGACGGGCAAGACATGCTGGAACAAGTATATGATTCCAATCAAACTTTGTCGCGTCTGGATGAAATGTATGATAGGTATAAACCTGGACATGCAGTTGTGGTTAGTGTCATTGATTTGACCGACGAGGTAAAAAAGGCTCTCGATAGTCTTCCTGTATTTACGTTGTATGTTGATTATCGTACTCCGTTGCCTATCAAGAACCTTTACGAAACTCCCCGTACTTTGGGATACGACAGGGTTGCTGCCGTTGTTGGCGCCTTTGATCGTTTTCCTTATCGTAACATATTGATCATCGATTCGGGTACTTGTATTACCTACGAATTTATTAATGCCAATGGAGAATATCGTGGAGGAAATATCTCATTAGGAGTAGCAATGCGGTTCAAAGCTTTGCATTGTTTTACGGGGCATTTGCCACTGGTGCAGAATACAGAGGCTGGCCTTGATTTTGGGATCAATACTGACACTGCTATTCAGGCTGGTGTGATGAAAGGCTTGGAGTATGAGATGTCGGGCTATATTGATGCTATGAAACAAAAATATCCCGATCTTTTGGTTTTTTTAACGGGAGGTAAGCATTTTCCTTTTGAATCTAAATTAAAAAATAGCATCTTTGTGGATAAATTTCTGGTATTACGAGGATTGAATCGTATACTCAATGATTATAAGGTATTTGTACAAAAAAGATAATATAGAGCATGTTGCAACACATAAAAAATAGTTTCTTCGATTTTGGCCGAGTGACGAGAGTTACAGCTTGGGTGCTGTTGATTGCGGCTTTGGTGTTGGTTTCATGTGACAATAAGAAAGTAAGGCTGGCCGCCGCTATTCAATGTCGTGACTCTATGCCTGTAATGGCTACTTATGGAGTCAATACGCTTATATCCGATTCGGGAATAATTCGTTTTAGGATGAAAGCCAAAGAATGGTTTATCTATGATAGACGACATCCTTCTCATTGGGCTTTCGAAAAAGGTTTTTATGTAGAGCAATTTGATTCTGTAATGCATATTACAGCTAATGTGAAATGTGATACGGCTTATTTCTACGACCAGCAAAAAATATGGCGTCTGATAGGGCATGTAGCGATAAAGAATAGAGCAGGCGAGCATTTCAATACTCAGGAACTTTTTTGGAATCAATCTACTCAGAAGATATATACCGATAAGTATATTAGCGCCGAACTGGTGGATCGTGTTATAAAGGGGCATGGATTTGAATCAAACCAGCAAATGACGGTTTGGAAAATAAAAAACATTTCGGGTATCTTTTATGTAAATCCTGCTCCTAAAGATACGGTAAAAGCCGAACCGATAAAATAGTATTTATGGATCCGATTATATTCTTATATTTGTTTTTGTCTATACTTTTCTCGGCATTTTTTTCGGGGATGGAGATTGCGTTCGTTTCGGTCGACAAACTTCGTTTGCGACTGGATGAAAAAGGAAAACTGACTTCTCGCATTTTGAATCTTTTTTTCCGTTCTCCTAACAATTTTATTTCGACGATGTTAGTAGGCAATAATATTATGTTAGTCATCTATGGTATATTGATGGCTAAGGTTATTGGCTATTTTATTTTCGGTCTTAACGATAATTCGGGTGATAATTTCGGTACTGTATTGTCCGAGACGTTGATTTCATCACTCATAATTCTTCTGACGGGGGAATTCTTGCCTAAGTCACTTTTCAAAATCGATCCGAGCGGCATGTTGTGCACCTTTGCTTTCCCTCTTTTTATTTGCTATATTGTACTTTATCCCATATCCAAGTTTGCATCCGGCATTTCATATCTTTTCTTGCGTCTTTTCGGTTTGAGAGTCAATACAGAAACCAAATCGAAAGCTTTTGGGAAAGTAGATCTGGATTATTTTATTCAATTGAGCATTGATCATGCCCAAGATTCTAACAATGTAGATACGGAAGTTAAAATGTTCCAGAATGCGTTAGAATTCTCAAACGTTAAGGTGAGAGATTGTATTGTTCCTCGTACAGAAGTGGTGGGAGTAGATAAGGATAATACGACACTCGAAGAATTGATGAAGGTCTTCGTCGAATCAGGAATTTCCAAGGTCATTATATATGATGGCGGTATTGATAATGTTGTCGGATATATCCATTCTTCCGAGATGTTTCACGATTCGGAAGATTGGAAAAACTGTATTAAAGCTTTACCTATAGTACCCGAAACGATGGCAGCTCACAAACTGATGAAACAATTCATGCAGCAAAAAAAATCGATCGCTGTTGTAGTAGACGAGTTTGGAGGTACTTCGGGTATTGTTACCTTAGAAGATTTGGTAGAAGAAATATTTGGAGATATAGAAGATGAACATGATACTTCGTCGTATGTGAGTAAACAAATAGGCGAAAATGAATATGTCTTGTCTGCTCGTCTCGAGATTGAAAAAGTAAATGAAACGTACGGATTAGAGTTGCCTGTCTCGGATGATTATCTGACGATAGGCGGATTGATACTGAATAAATATCAAGGATTCCCGAAACTTCATGAAATTGTTTCGATAGAAAATTATCAGTTTAAAATACTGAAAATATTACCGGTTAGGATAGAACTTGTAAGCTTAAAAGTGCAAAAATAGAGAGCTTATCCATTCTAAACATAAAATTTTTTAATTTTAAATGGCAGTGGATGTACTTTTTTTGTATCTTCGTGCCCAAATTATAAACAGAAAAATAGGAAAAACAAATAAATAATTATTAATTAAAATGGCAACATTACAAAAAATTAGATCAAAAGGGCCTCTTTTGGTGATTGTAATTGGCTTGGCCTTGTTCGCTTTTATTGCCGGTGATGCATGGCAAGTATTGGGACCTAAACAGTCTACAGTGGCTGGCGAAGTAAACGGCAAGACGATCACAGCCAAAGAATTTCAAGATTTATTAGAAGAGTATACCGATGTCGTAAAGCTTACAACCGGTGCAAGTTCTTTGACTGAAGAACAAAATGATCAATTGAAAGATGAAGTATGGCAAACTTATGTCAATAATCAGCTTGTCAGCAAAGAAGCAAAAAAAATGGGGTTGACGGTAACAAATGCCGAGATTCAATCTATTCTTGCTCAGGGTTCCGATCCTTTATTGCAG
The DNA here is from genome assembly GCA_963676865.2 of uncultured Bacteroides sp. Taxonomy (GTDB): domain Bacteria; phylum Bacteroidota; class Bacteroidia; order Bacteroidales; family Bacteroidaceae; genus JAAYUD01. The sequence goes on from CAXXSS010000001.1 coordinate 2,620,636, forward strand.
CAGACTCCTTTCCGCAATCAACAAACAGGAATGTTTGATAAGGATATGCTCAATAAATTTCTGGTAGAGTATTCTAAAATGGATATGACAAAAGTTCCACAACAGTATGTTGAACAATATCAGTCTATGTACAAATTCTGGAAATTTATCGAAAAGACTTTAGTATCTACTCGCTTGGCTCAAAAATATCAAGCTCTTATCGCAAAATCGCTGATTTCTAATCCGGTTGAAGCAAAGAACTCTTTCGAAGGTCGTGTAAATGAGTCTCAAGCTTTGTTGGCTGCTGTTCCTTATAGCTCGATACCTGATAAGAAGGTGACAATAACCGACTCTGACTTAAAGAGTGTGTACGACAAGAAGAAAGAACAGTTCCGTCAATATGCCGAAACTCGTGATATCAAATATATCGATGTTCAGGTTACTGCTAGCGCTGCCGATAAGGCTGCTATTCAAAAGGAGATGAATCAATATACTCAACAGTTGGGACAAAGCCAACAAGATATGAGTGCTTTTATTCGTTCTACCGGCTCTACGGTTTCTTATAAAGATCTGTTTTTGCCAAAAACAGCATTCCCTACAGATATTGCTGCTCACCTCGACGGTGCTGCAATTGGTGCTGTAGTGGGACCATTCTTTAATGCTCCCGATAACACACTGAATACAATGACGGTGTTGGCCAAAACGGTCGCTGCCGATTCTATTCAGTTCCGTCAAATTCAGTTTGCTAAGGGCAACGGCAATTCTACAGCTCAAGCAGACAGTGCTTTCAAAGCTATTAAAGGTGGTGCCGATTTTGCTAGTGTAGCCAAAAAATATGGTCAGAACGGTGAGCCTAATTGGATTTCATCTAGCAATTATGCTCAGGCACAAGTCGACGGTGATAATCTGAAATATTTGCAGGCTATCCTTTCTACCGGTGTAAATGAAGTGAAGGATGTAGTACTTGCTCAGGCAAACGTTATTCTTCAAGTTGTTGCGAAGAAAGGTGATAAACCTCAGTATAAAGTCGCTGTCGTAAAACGTACGGTAGACTTCAGCAAGCAAACTTACAATAATGCATATAACAAATTCAGTTCCTTCATGGCCTCCAATCCGACTTTGGATAAAATGAAGTCGAATGCCGAGACAGCTGGTTACAAATTGTTAGATCATAACGATCTATACAGTTCTGAACACAATATCGCTGGCGTCACAGGAACTCGTGAAGCAATGCGTTGGGTGTTTGGTGCTAAGGTAGGTACTGTTTCTCCTGTTTACGAATGTGGCGAAAGCAACCATATCTTGGTTATTGCCTTGACAGGTATCAATAAAGAAGGTTATCGTTCTTGGGAAAAAGTAAAAGACCAGCTTAAAGCACAAGTCTTGAAAGACAAGAAAGCCCAAATGATTATGGATCAGATGAAGAATTTTACTTCATTTGCCCAATATCGCAATATGCCTTCTGCAGTTGGCGATACATTGAAACATGTTACTTTCGAAGCTCCTGCATATGTCTCGTCTTTGAATAGTAGCGAACCTGTTGTAGGTGCATATACTTCTATCTCTGCTGTCAACAAATTGAGCAAGCCTATCAAAGGAAATGCCGGTGTACTTGTTTTGCAGGTGATCGGAAAAGATCGTTTGAACGAGAAGTTTAACGAACGTAGCGAAGAAGCTCGTTTAGTAGGTCTGCATCAGCAGGCAGCTAGCCGTTTGATGAACGATCTTTATCTTAAAGGTAAGGTAAAAGATAAACGCTATTTGTTCTTCTAAACCGGAACTAAATAACGAACATTTCTTAAAAGAGCCATGCTACTTGTAAAACTATTCAAGTAGCATGGCTCTTTTTCAATTAAAATACTTACATTTGCAATAATGAAAATAGAAACTGTGCATAGTTCAAAGCAAAAACTATTAGGAATGAGACTCGAGCACCTGGAAATGGTTACTCGGGATATGGGAATGCCTCGTTTTGCAGCGAAGCAGATGGCGGAATGGATTTATAAGAAGAGGGTTTCTTCGATAGATCAAATGACCAATCTGTCGCTGAAACAGCGTGAAACTTTGAAAATGTTTTATGAAGTGGGGGCCGAGTCTCCTATTCATGCACAGTCTTCTGTTGACGGTACCATTAAATATTTGTTTCCTGCCGGCGAAGGCCAGTCTATCGAATCTGTTTATATTCCCGATAAAGATCGTGCTACGCTTTGCATCTCATCTCAAGTGGGGTGTAAGATGAATTGTAAATTTTGCATGACGGGGAGAATGGGCTTTCGCGCTAATTTGACAGCGTGTCAAATACTGAATCAAATTGTATCTTTGCCGGAATTCGATCAATTGACCAATGTGGTAATGATGGGCATGGGAGAACCTCTTGATAATCTAGACGAAGCATTGAGTGCTCTTTCGATTATGACCGCTTCGTACGGCTTGGCTTGGAGCCCTAAACGTATAACAGTTTCGTCTGTGGGGCTTCGTAAGGGTTTGCAACGGTTCATTGAAGAAAGTGATTGTCATTTGGCTATAAGCCTGCATTCTTCTATTCCGGCACAGAGGGCCGAATTGATGCCTGCCGAACAGTCTTTCTCTATATTTGAAATTGTTGACTTGCTGCGTCATTACGATTTCAGCAAACAGCGGCGTTTGTCGTTTGAATACATTGTCTTCAAGGGATTGAATGATTCTGAAATTCATGCTAAGAATTTGTTGAGGTTGTTGCGTGGCTTGGATTGCCGCATAAACTTGATACGATTTCATGCCATTCCGGATGCTCCTTTTGAAGGAGATGATTCGGAGACGATGGAACGTTTTAGAGATTATCTCACAAAGCATGGATTGTTTGCTACAGTTAGATCTTCTCGGGGTGAAGATATTTTTGCTGCTTGCGGTATGTTGTCTACGGCCAAAAAGGATGCTGAAACAATATAGTTGGGGTTCGTGATGCGAAAGAATTGTTTATATATAATATGTACTTTGTTGGTCGGTTGTTGTCTCTCGTGCAATAATCAGACCTCTTTGACTTTGCCTTCAAGCGGTAGACCTTATGAGACTTTGGTGGTCTCCGAGACAGCCTATTGGGACTCTATCGCAGGACGTTCGGTGGCAGAGGCCTTAAATTCCGATATTTCGATATTGCCTTTGCGTGAACGGTCGTTTCGCTTTATGCACATTACTCCTCAGCAGTTTGATGGGACGATGAAAATGGTACGTAGTGTTATAATGATAAAAATTAATAGCCGATATACTAAGCCTCGAATCGTTTTGCAACGAAATCCGTATGCTGCTCCGCAGATTGTTCTAGCTATTGAGGCTTCAGATGAAGGGACGTTTGCTAGATACGTTAACAAATATTCATTTCAAATCATAAAAACGCTTGTTCAATTTGAGATGAACACAAAGATTCTTTCATTGCGAGAGAAACATAGTGGCGTTGTCTCACAAGCTATAGATACTATCTTTGATGGATGTAGTGTGCTTTTGCCACAAGAATTCCATTCGGTTAAAGTTGGTAATGATTTTCTATGGGCTTCGACCGAAACAGCATCTGTGTCCCAGAACTTTGTGATGTATTCTTATCCTGCCGATAAGAAAACTTTCACGGTAGATTATTTTGTGGCCAAGCGCGATTCTGTTATGAAACGCAATATTCCGGGGCGTTCCAAGGGAGTTTATCTCTCGACAGATGTCTCTAATATACACCTCTTGCAACTTAAAAACAGGACCGAAATACGCGGGTTATGGCGTATGAAAGGCGACTATATGGGCGGACCTTTTGTCTCTCAATTATATATCAATCCTTCCAATCATAGAGTCTACGTCGTAGAAGTGTTTGTATATGCTCCTGATAGGCCTAAGGGGAATTTGATAAGAGGACTGGAAGCTTCGCTTTTCACTTTAAAAATACCTGTTAATCATATAAAAGATAAAAATTAATACACAGTATAGCATGGAAAGTAATAAAATAAGAGTAGGTATCACCCAAGGGGATATTAACGGCGTGGGGTATGAAGTTATTTTGAAGACTTTTGCAGACCCTGCTATGTTGGAGCTTTGCACACCGATTGTCTATGGCTCACCTAAAGTCGCTACTTATCATCGTAAGGCGCTGAATCTGACGACGAACTTCGTGAGCATCAATAGCGCTTCGGAGGCTTCACGTGATAAATTGAATATAGTTAATTGCAACAGTGAAGATGTGAAGGTCGAATTTTCCAAATCGGATAGAGAGGCTGGTATGGCTGCATATCAAGCTTTAGAGAAAGCTGTCGACGAGTACAAATGCGGTCTGATTGATGTCATTGTTACGGCACCAATTAATAAACATGCCATACAATCCGACGAATTCTCCTTCCCCGGTCATACCGAATATTTCGAAAAAGAACTGGGCAATGGTGATAAGGCACTGATGATATTGATGCAGCGTGATTTTCGTGTGGCACTTGTTACCAATCATCTGCCGGTTAGCAAAATAGCATCTTCTATAACAAAAGAGTTGGTGCTGGCAAAGATAAATATTTTCAATCGTTCTCTAAAACAAGATTTCGATATTGATGCACCTCGTATAGCGGTATTGTCTCTCAATCCTCATGCCGGTGATGCCGGTGTATTGGGCGGTGAAGAAGAGGACATTATCATTCCTGCCATTCAAGACGCTTCTGACAAAGGAGTACTTTGTTATGGTCCTTATCCGGTAGATGGCTTTATGGGATCTGGCAATTACGAGCATTTCGATGGAATATTGGCTATGTACCACGACCAAGGATTAGGACCGTTCAAGGCTTTGGCTATGGACGAAGGTGTCAATTATACTGCGGGTCTGCCCGTTGTCCGCACTTCGCCGGCTCATGGCACGGCCTATGATATTGTCGGACAGGGTGTGGCAAGTGAAGATTCTTTTCGTCAAGCCATTTATGAGGCTATCGATATATTCCGCAATCGTCGTCATGAAAAAGCTATTCATGCTCATCCGCTTCGTAAACAGTACTTCGATCGGAATGACGACAGCGATAAGTTGAAACTTGATGCTCCCGAAGAGGAGATGGAGATCTAGAAGGAAGAAGAGGTTATGAACAAGTCACAGATACAGCAAGTAAAACTTCGTTTCGGTATTATTGGTAATACCGAAGCATTGGCACGCGCTATTGATATTGCCATTCAAGTAGCTCCGACCGACCTGTCTGTATTGATCACAGGTGAAAGTGGTGTCGGAAAGGAAAGCTTTCCGCAAATAATTCATCAATATAGTCGTCGCAAACATGGTCAGTATATTGCCGTCAACTGCGGTGCCATTCCGGAAGGAACAATAGACTCCGAACTGTTTGGTCATGAAAAAGGAGCTTTTACCGGTGCTATAGGAGAGCGCAATGGCTACTTTGGCGAGGCCAATGGAGGAACGATCTTTTTGGATGAAGTGGGAGAATTACCTATGCCCACCCAGGCTCGTTTGCTTCGAGTGCTCGAAAGTGGGGAGTTTCTCAAAGTAGGTTCTTCCAAGGTAGAGAAAACAGATGTCCGCATCGTTGCAGCGACAAATGTGAATCTTACTCAGGCTATTTCTGATGGACGGTTTCGAGAAGATTTATTTTATCGATTGAATACGGTGCCTATAAAAGTCCCTGCTTTGAGGGAAAGGGGTGATGATGCTGCACTATTATTCCGTAAGTTTGCTTCAGATTTTGCGGAGAAATATCAGATGCCGGCTATTCATCTGACAGAGGAGGCCAAAGAGGCGCTGGTGAAGTACCCTTGGCCCGGAAATGTGCGCCAGCTGAAAAATATTACCGAACAAATATCTATTATTGAAACCAACCGTGAGATTACTCTCGATATATTGAAGCCTTATTTACCCGAACCTATTGTTGGCACTTTGCCTGCTCTCTTTGGTGTAAAACAAGGAAAAGGGTTCGAAAATGAACGCGAGATATTATATAAGGTGCTGTTTGATATGCGTCAGGATATTACTGACTTGAAGAAAACCGTAGGTGATATGATGTGCGCCCAGACTTCTCCCGAATCATTAAAAACTCATGCCGATGCACCATCTCATTCGGTTCCGGCGCTCATTCCGCAACAACTGCATAGAGTCTCCGAATCGACTTTTTCGAAAGAAGTGAACGATGAGAATATCAATGTGGAAGAATTGGAAGATACTCTTTCGCTTGATGAAGTAGAGCGAGAGATGATTGTGAAAGCCCTAAGTAAACATAGAGGAAAACGAAAAGATGCTGCTCTTGATCTGAATATTTCGGAACGTACTCTCTATAGAAAGATTAAAGAATATGGTTTGGACAAATAAAATAATCCGTTTATTGCTGCTCTTATTAATGCCGTTGTGCATGTCGTGCAGTATATCCTACAAGTTTAACGGCTCATCTATCAATTATGATAAGATAAAGACGATGATGATCACCGATTTTCCCATTCGGTCCGACTACGTGTATGCTCCATTGGGGACGAAATTCAATGAAGATTTGAAAGATGCATTTATTCGTCAGACTCGTTTGCAAATGGTGAAACGCAATCCCGATCTTTCTATCGAAGGTGAGATAACCGGCTACAATCAGTACAATGAGGCTGTTAATTCGAGCGGATATGCTTCGAAAACAAAGTTGACACTTACGGTCAACGTACGTTTTGTGAACAGTGTAGATCATAAACAAGATTTCGAAAGGCAGTTCTCTGCATTCCGAACCTACGACTCTACCCAGTTGCTCACGCAGGTACAAGACGAGTTGATTGCCGAGATGACAAAAGAGATAATCGATCAGATTTTTAATGCGACGGTTGCGAATTGGTAACAATCTATAGTAGTATGATAACATCCGATACTTTGCAATCATGGATTCAGCATCCCGAAGAACTTAACAGGGATACTCTCTATCAGCTTCGTACAGCGATGGAACGCTATCCCTATTTTCAGTCGCTGCGCATGTTGTTTCTGAAGAATCTTTTCTTGTTGCACGACGATAGTTTCGGGGGAGAATTACGCAAGTCTATCATTTATATTTCCGATCGTCGGGTGTTGTTCCAATTACTCGAGGGAGAGCAGTATATTTATCCCGGAATTGAAGAAGATAGAAAAGAGGGCAAATCTCTACTTTCTCCCGACGATGATGGCGATCGTACTCTATCGCTTATCGAGCATTATTTGGAAGAAAAGCCCCGTGAGCCTAAACCGTCTACACCGATCAATTATGCAACCGACTATGTAGCCTATCTGCTTCAGCAAGACGAAGAGAATCCGGTAGAAGCTTCTCAGCCCAAATCTCATAGCGACGAACTGATCGACGGTTTTATTCGTGATAATGGAGAGTTCAAATTGACACCCGATTCGCCCGACGACAAAATGCCCGAACCAAAGGGACCCGATATGAGTTTATCGCAGGATGATGAAGGTTGTTTTACTGTAACTTTAGCTAAAATTTATATCAAACAGCACCGATATGACAAGGCTCTTGAAATAATTCGTAAATTATATTTGAAAAATCCGAAAAAAAACATTTACTTTGCAGACCAAATAAGATTTTTGGAGAAATTGATTATTAACGAAAAACAGAAATAGTAACAACAATGTATTTATTAATCGTAATCTTAATAGTGATTGCGTCAATACTGATGTGTTTCATCGTGTTGATTCAGAATTCGAAAGGTGGAGGTCTTGCTTCCAGTTTCTCTTCTTCCAATCAAATTATGGGCGTTCGTAAGACGACAGATTTCTTGGAGAAAGCTACATGGGGATTGGCCGTTTTTATGGTGGTGATGAGTATTGTGTCGGCTTATGTTCATGTCGGAAATCAGAAAATCGACCCTGTGATGGAACAAGCTCAGAAAGAACAAAGTACAAATCCGTATAATATTCCGGCCGGTGCTACGGCGCCAAGTGGAAAAGTCCCTACGGCTACCACAACAACTACACCTGCTGCATCGGGTGCTGCCGGTGCTAAAGCTCCAGTTCAACCTTCAAAATAAAGGAAGTGTTTGCTTTGCAGAAATAAACAAGGCTGTATATTTGCTTGAGAGTAGATATGCAGCCTTGTCTGTTTTCCAGAAGAGGCTGACGATGTATTGTTTTTTATCAATTTAATCTAATATAAAGATGACCGAAGTTATAAAAAGAAAACTGAGTGATTCGAAAGCTATGCGGTGGACAGCCTTGGCGCTTGTCGCTTTTGCCATGCTTTGCGGATATTTCCTTGCAGACGTATTGTCTCCATTAAAACCTATGTTAGAAACAGAATTGGGGTGGAGTAGCTCCGATTTCGGATTGTTTACCAGTGCTTATGGCTGGTTCAATGTATTCTTGCTGATGCTAATATTGGGAGGAATTATTCTCGACCGTATGGGAGTGCGTTTCACGGGGTTGGCTTCTTGCACCCTGATGGTTCTTGGTTGCGGCATCAAATATGCTGCGATAGCAGGATATCTGGGAGATACTACTACGTTGTTGCTTGGCTGGAAATCGCAAGTGATGTATGCTTCTATTGGCTATGCTATTTTTGCTGTTGGTGTGGAAACGGCAGGTATTACAGTTTCCAAAGTGATAGTGAAATGGTTTAAAGGAAAAGAAATGGCATTGGCTATGGGGCTCGAAATGGCTACTGCACGTATCGGTACGATGATGGCTTTGGCTATAACGGTTCCTTTTGCCAAATATTTCAAAAGTGTCTCTGCTCCGGTTTTATTATGCTTGATACTGCTTTGCATCGGTTTCATCTCTTTCTTCTGCTATACGTTTATGGACAAAAAACTGGAGGCTTCTATAGCCGACGGAGATGCCGAAGAAGAAGATCCTTTCCGTCTGTCCGATATATTAGTGATTATAAAGAACAAGGGATTCTGGTTGATCGCTCTGCTTTGCGTACTTTTCTATTCGGCAGTATTTCCTTTCTTGAAATATGCTACCGATTTGATGGTCAATAAATATCATGTCAGCGAAGATTTGGCCGGACTCATACCTAGCTTGTTGCCTTTGGGAACACTCTTTTTGACACCTTTCTTTGGCAATTTGTACGATCGCAAGGGCAAAGGAGCCTCTATTATGATTCTTGGTGCTGTCATGCTGATTGGCGTACATCTGCTTTTTGCATTGCCTCTTATGAATCAATGGTGGTTTGCTACAATTCTAATGATTATATTGGGTGTTGCCTTCTCGCTAGTACCTTCTGCCATGTGGCCGTCTGTTCCAAAAATCATACCCGAGAAACAGTTGGGTACTGCCTATGCATTGATCTTCTGGGTTCAGAATTGGGGCCTGATGGGCGTTCCTTTCCTCATTGGTGTGGTGTTGGACAAATATTGCAAACTCCCAACAAAGACAGCAGAAGGCGCAACAGCCTACAATTATACTATCCCGATGATCATCTTTACATGCTTCGGTGTTTTGGCTCTTATTGTAGCGTTCATGTTGAAGGCCGAAGACAAGAAAAAGAAATATGGTTTGGAAGAACCGAATATTCAGGAATAATTGAAAGCTCTTTATTAGGAGACTTCATTTAGATATTGGTCCCGCGATAGAATGTTTTTTTAACTATTCTGTCGCGGGACTCTTTTTTTGAATTACTGCTCTATATAATTGTTGTATTCGGGCTATAACGTGCGAATTATTGCCTTCGCACTCTACTGGTGTGCTTCTGTGGCAGGTACAGTAGTGTCTTCTCGGCATTGGTATTGAGCAGAAGCGTATGCAATTTTTCCCCAATGGGTAGACGAGTATTAAATAGAGGTCTATTGCTCCGCTGAAAAGGGAAAGGACTCTCGTGAGGCAATCCTTTGGAGGCTGGAAATGGTTTCAGAGCCTCGAAAAGCAATCGATTGGGGGTTGGAAATGGAAAATGAGGCTCATTTTAGTCTGCGTGGGGTTCGGAAGTTAAAAACGAGGCTCGTAATTGGTTTTATTTAACAAAGCAAGCGAATTAGAGCCTCATATTTGGCTTTCGTTAACCAAATAATTGGTTTTCGAGCTTCGAAAACTATTTCGGAGGCAAAACTTTAGAGAAACAGGAGTTCGAGACTCCTTACACATCTTTCGGCATGCAGCAAGAGTGCTAAACAGTTCTGTTCTTTTGTGCACTGATTACTTTTGGCGGACGGCAATGATTTCGAATCATGGAATAAGGAGAGTGCAGCAGTTGCTAGTCTGCTCAGACTGCCCATTAGTCGGTGTCTTCTTCACTCGTCCATTCGTTGATGCGCTTTGCCAGTATACTTTTGGCCCGATGGTATTGAGACGATGACGATTTTTCGTTGATGTGGAGTATGTGGGCTATTTCTCGATGCGATTTCCCTTCGATGGCAAATAGATTGAACACTGTGCGGTAACCGTCGGGTAGTTCGGCAATGAATTGCATTAATATCTCTTCGGGAATACGTTCGATCGTTTCTGTATCTGGAATATGATAATGGCTTTCTATTTCTTCTATTGGGATGTCGCTTTTCACGATCGCCATATCGCGCTTCAATCTTAAGTATTGTAGTGCCTCGTTTATCATTATCCGGTCGAGCCAGGCCTTTAAAGAGCCCTGACTGCGCCAGATAAATTTATCGAATGATTGGTATATTTTAAGAAAACCGTTCTGAAAGATGTCTTTTGCTATATCGGTGTTGCACACGTAGCGCAAGCATATTCCGAACAATCGATTTGCGTACTTTTCGTACAACTCTTTTCGAGCCGCCTCATTTCCCTTTCGGCAATACTCCGACAGAGTTTGCTCTTCCATAGTAATTTCCATCTTGTTTTTTTACTTCGTCCAATCGGGCATTGCTTACTCTTATCACCTTATTGGTTTCGGAACTGAACACGATAATACCGGTGCCGTCGTGTACGTTGGATGGGAACTTCATCGAACCGCTGAGCTTATCATCATAGTTGTCCGATTTGTAAAGATTGAGTGCTTTGAAGTAGTGAAATGCCGTCTCGTTGATACTTCGATAGCGAATATAGGCATCTATGGTGTAGTTGGGGATTGATACATAGTAGCAAGCGTTGTTGTATACCGTCATCGTGTACGACGAGTTTGCAAAACGCACATCGTCGAACACACCGTATCTGTTTTCTACACCTTGCGTGTAAGGGACAATTGCGTCATCGTCTTCAGACCCTGAGGTGGGATTCCCATCGGTGAGCACTACGTCGTTGCGTCCGGTATATCCTGACAACGTGTTGGGAGGGTATGTATAAAAAATATCTTGCTGGGACGAATAAAGATAGTACGTAAGAGATTCGTCAATTACCAGCTGATAGAAGTTGTTCTCGTTGGGCCTGTCTTTTATCGTTATATTGAAACGCGTCAGTTTGGGATAACCTTTGTAGTCCGAAGAAAAAGGATTCGCGATGGTCGATGTATCCACTTTTTCTATCGCTTCCATAGGTTGTGGAACAGTCTCTTCTACCCATGCATGGTATTTGCCGTCTGCCGTTTGTGCATCAATGCGAACGACGTCTCCCACTTTCACGGGCGTTTTGATAAGATATGTATTGGTTGGTTCTTTTGTCTCTCCTTCTGGAGTAAGAATTGTATTTGCCAAGGTCTTTGCCGTCTCTTTGAGTTCTCCGTTTACGTTGATCGTCACTATTGCGTCTTTTATATCTATAGGGTGCTGGTTGCCTGTCAAGAAAATTTTTATTGTATTATTGGTAGAGTCGGCGGCAACGTAACCGTTCATCACGAGTACGTCTTTTTCTGCATTTTGGTCTACGCTCAGATCGTTAATGCACGAGGTTACTGTTAGCGATGCCAGAAGTAGCACGAGATATAATGCTGTATGTTTCATTTTGTAGGAGCTTTTAAAATTTGAAAGAATAAGTGAACGAAGGGACAAAGGGAAGCAATGTGAATTTCTTCAATTTGGGTGCCGGTTGGTTGCCTGTACCATCGGAGTATGAGTCGTCAGTGTCGCGTAGAACAAAGGTAGGGTTCATTGCGCCATACATGTTGTAGATACTGAAACTCCATGTGTGAAGGCCTCTTCGGCTTTGTTTGTTGAAGTCGCATCCCAAGCATAGTGTATGGCTCGATGGCAAGCGGTAGTTATTGCGATGAGGTACATATCCGGCCTCTTCTCCATCAATCAGCACCGTTTGTTTCAGTGCCAATGTGGCCATTCCTCCGGTATAAAACTCCCACGAAGCATGGAGGTCGAACTTCTTGTTGAAATGTCTGTTGAACACCACTACGAGGTGATGTCGGCGGTCGTATGTGTACGGAAAACGCTTCCCGTCGTTGATGCCTCCTTTTGAAAATTGGCGGTCGCTTTTGGACCATGTATACGATAGCCATCCGGTATTTTGGCCTTCTGTCTTTTGCAACAGAAGTTCGATTCCGTAAGAACGGCCTGTTCCCATTTCTACTTTATCTTCCCAGCGCGACGAATTGCCATAAAAGCTTACTCCATCTTTGTATTCCAATACGTTGTTCATTTTCTTGTAGTATCCTTCAACCGAGAGTTCCCAGTTTTTGATGCCCGTGAAGTAGGCACCCGCCGAGTATTGATCTGCCGACATCGGCTTTATCTTTTGTGTGATTGGTACCCATAGGTCGGTGGGCAAGGCTATGGGCAGCGAAGTGAGCAAGTGTATGTATTGTTTCATCTGTGTATAGGCTGCTTTGAAGGCTAGCAAGCTATTTAGTTGATAGCGGGCCGAAACGCGCGGCTGCATCGAAAAATAGGTTGTTGTGTGGACATGAAAAAGCGAGGGATAAACGCCGAAATTGATTTTCAGCCTTCTCCCTATCTGCCAATTGTCTTCGGCATAGATAGAGGCTTCGTGGGCAAAGATGGCACTGTTTGATAAGTTGGCGAAAGTGGTGTCGCGCTCTATAGCGCTGCCTTTTTCGACAAGATGTGAGTTCAGCACTTCGGGATGAAAAGCATGATAGGTATACATGGTGCCGAATTTAATCTGATGTGTCGGCGACGGATTGAATTCAAAATCATTTTGGAAGCTCCAGTCTTTTATTAGCGATTGATAATGCGATGAATAGTTTGCAGTCTTTTCGATAGTGTGGGTGTTATCGTTGTTTTTCAGAGACGAGGAGTAATGGTTGTATGCCACTGTTGTGTTGCAAAACAACTTGTTGTTGAATATGTGGTTCCATCTCAACCAGAAAATGTTATTACCCCAGTTTGTACGCGAAGTGTAGGTCTCTGTCTCGGTCTTCGAGTCGTACGTGTAGGTTCCTTTGTATTTTCCTGACATGTGATCTTTGCCGCCATAAAAACTCAAGAACAAGCGGTCGTTGTCCGAGAAACGATGATTTATCTTGGCATTGACGTCGTAAAAATAGTAGCCGAACTGACTGTCTTTATCCATAAGCAGTTTACTCGGTAGGTCTAAGTAGGTGCGGCGTACTGTGAGTAGAAAGGAAGTCTTATCTTTTTTGATAGGTCCTTCCAGCATTATTTTGCTGGTCAATGTCCCAACGCTGAAACTTCCGTGAAGTTTGTGCATATCTCCGTCGTTGGTACGTACATCTATTACCGACGATAGTCTGCCTCCGAATCGGGCAGGGAAGGAGCCTTTGAAGAATGTTACTTTCTTCATGGCCTCGGGTGTGAAGATGGAAAAAAAGCCGAATAGATGGTCTACTTTGTATATTGGTATTCCGTCAAGCAATATTAAGTTTTGATCGGCATCGCCTCCTCTCACATACAATCCTGCACTCCCTTCTGTTCCGCTTTGAACACCGGGCATCAGTTGAATCGTTTTCAGTACGTCTTTCTCTCCAAGTAGGGCAGGAGTGCTCTTTATTTGCCCGATGGGAATATCAATGGCGCCCATCTGAGTAGCTCCTATACCTGCTTCGGACTTATTGGATGTCACTACGATTTCGGGTAGTATATTATTGTTATCCATTTGAATGTTCATCAGGGTATCGCGGCGCAATACGAGCGAACGTTTCTCCGTGACGTAGCCTATATAAGAGATGAGTATATCGGCTTCTCCTTCGGGGAGTGTAATGCTATAGTAACCGTACGGATTGGTTGCCGTGCCTTGTCTGTCGGTTGTAGAGAAGACGTTGGCACCGATTAACGTCTCAGAAGAATGCCCATCGGTGATGTAGCCGTGAATAGTGAATTTTCGCTTTGACGATTGCCTCGGCTTCTCTCGTATTTGTTCCGAGTGCTTTTTCTTTAAAATGATGTACCGCCCATTAATCTCAAAGCTAATAGGTTGGTCGGCAAAAGCTTTCGACATAATTTCGGATAGCGTAGCGTCCTTCATCTTCAGATTGATGGGATGGCTAAGCTTTACATCTTCACCATAAACAAAAGTGCAGTTTGTCATTTTCTCGAGTGTCTTGACAAAAGCTTCCAGAGACTTGTCTTGCATGAAAACCTTGATTTTCTTTCCGTTCGTCTGTGCTCCTAAGGATACCTGTAGAGCAGTTAGTAAACAAAGTAAAACGATTTTCTTTAATAGATAGTAGTGGTTTGAACAGTCTTTCTTCATTTTGAATTAGTTCTTTTATATAATAGGATTTGATTGTTAGTTTGCTGATAGTTGAAGTATCCTGCCTGTTGTAAGACATCTAAAATAGTTTTCAGGTCTTCTTTATGACAGAACTTGGCATTGATATGGTAGTTTGCTAATGAATGATCGGTAATCTTGATAGTGACGTTGAATGAGTTGGACAATCGTTCTGCCACTTCACTTATCGAGCTGTACTCGAAGACGAACGATCCGTTTCGCCATGCAATATCTTCAGAGATGTGTTTGACTCTCTGCTGTGACAGCTGTTGGCTCTTTTTGTTGTATAGAGCTGTCTCTCCAGGTTTCAAGAGGAGACTCTTTCTATGAATATTGTCTATCACATTAACCGATCCTTCTATCAATTCAGTCCTTATTGTAGAACTCTCTCGATAGGCGCTTATATTGAATCGTGTGCCTAGATCTTCTACCTTAATCGTCGATGTATTCACCACGAAAGGGTGACGGCTGTCATGCTCCACTTCGAAATAGGCTTCGCCATTGAGCGATACTTCGCGCCGTTCTTTGAACTTCTTGGGATAGGTTATCGACGAATAGCGGTTTAGTGTGATGCGTGTACCATCGGGAAGAGAAATATTCCGGATGTTGGATTGAGCATAAACAGAGACTGTTTGTGTGGTGTAAAAAGATTGATACCCCCACCATGTCATGATACAAAGCACGCCGATCGTAGCTGCGGCGGCAAGAGAGCGCCGTACAAACATCAGGCGTCTGCCAAATATCTTTTTACGCAAGAGAGGATAAGTTGCCTTTGCCGAGTATCGTCCTTGCGGCGCATGGCTCGAGGCTATCAGTTTCTCTAAGATTTTTACTATTCTTTCTTCTGTATGTTCCATTTTCTATTTTTTCGGTCTTTTCAATGATAAAGACAGGAAAAGATAGAAAACTCACTATCCGATTATAGTGAATAAAAGTTAAATATGGAAGAATGTTATCTGTTGTAGAATTTTCGAATGAGTTCTTTGAGCTTGTTTTCTGCTTTCTGCAACTGTGCGCTTACAGTATTTACGGTAATATTCAGTTCTTTTGCCGTTTGATCATAACTTTTCTTTTCTTCTCTGATATGAATGAAAACTTCTCTGCATCGTTGTGGCAGGCGGTCGAGCGCCTTGACATAGATAGCAAATAGCTCTTCGCTTATGAACAGTTCTTCCGGCGAACAGGAAGTGTCGGCCGATTCGGTTACCGTCTCTTGCTCATTATTCGTATACTTCGATTCTTTGGAAATATAATTGAGCGTAGCGTTTTTGGTCAGTACAAAGCAATAGTCTTCTATGTTCTTTACTTCGGGCAGTGTGATGCGTTGATTCCAAAGGCTCATGAAGACGTCGAGTACTATTTCTTGTGCCCATTCTTCGCGTTTGCAGAAGTAGTATGCTATGCGAAACAAACGGTCGTAAGTCAAGTCGTAAAAGCGATGAAACGCACGTTGCGAATCATCGTTCTTCATTTGTCGCAGTAGCTTTCTTACCTCGGTATCGGTCATTATTGAGTGATTTGTGTCGCAAAATTAGAAGAAAGAAATTATAAAACAAAATAAACAATGATTATAAGGTCCAAAAAATAATGGCATGAACTCTAGAAGAGAACATGCCACTATCATCTTTATAAACTGAAAATTACTTTTCTGTAACAGTCAGTACGGCTTTCGGTCCTGCCGCAAATGTTACGGTAAAGACATACGTTTTGCCTGCGGTTAAGGTCTTTCCGGCGACGATACCTAAATTGCCGGAGTCTCTTCCGTTAGTGCCATCACCTACAAATATAACATCACTTGTTGTTGATACGATAGACGAGATACTACTTGTCCAACCCTTTTCGTCGAAGAACTTAAAGTTGATGGAGCCCGTAGCGATCTGTTGTCCGGCTACGAAAGTAGCTTGGTAAACAGCCGGTGATACCTGAGCCATGCACAAGGCATTATCAGTGTTCCAGCCCACCTCGTTGCCTGTCAAAGACGGTTTGCCACATCCTTCGCCTATAATCCAAATAGCTCCGGAACCATCAGCAGTATTGAGCGAAGCCGTTGAACCATTTTTCATGGCTTCGACACGTATATAATTGTACTGATAATTGAGTGTTACCTTGTATTCGCCTGATACTGGAACGAATGTCAATGTGCCGTCGTTATTCAATTTGAAGAAATCAGGATCTATCCATAGAGAAGACAAATCAATACCGTCTGTAGAAATCGTCTGCCCTTTAGTGAAAGTCTTATCTACATAGTAGTTGTTTTCGTCTGCCATAGTCATAGCCTGTCCGTCGAATTTAAGATCCAGAAATGGGCTTCCTTCGTAAGTCAAGGTGTTGAACGTGACGGTGTAATGTCCGGCTCTCGTGTTGGTAAAGGTGATAGGCGATGTACTGCCCTGGGTAATGGCTTTGTTTTCCCAACCGAAGTTGACAACATTGCCATTGCTACCCATCGCAGGTGCCTGAATGTATCCTTTTACCTTCATATCGAAATCTCCCGTTACACTGTATTGATTGAGCCCTACACGGGTCATTGTCAAGTTACCGTATTTGTCGGTTACTAAGGTCAGATGATCATAGTCCGGACGTGTTAATGCCAAACTGTAGGTTTGTTCGGCCTTTGTGAAGTGAATGTTTTGTAGGACAAACTTTAGCGTTGCCTTTCCATTAGGAATACTTTTGAAGTAGGGAATATATATTTTCCCTGCATATTCCTGATAGTTCTTTGTGCGGATAGTAGTGGCCGAAACCAATTCGTCGCCAAAATAAAGTTGTGCCTTTAAGGTTGACAACGGAATATTACCTTCGTCAGAGACTTTCACCTTGAATGCCAAGCTGTCGCCAAACATTGCTGACGAAAAAGTTGTTTCGGATGTCATTACCGGTTTCCCTGGAGCATCATTGTTGTCGTTATTGCTACAAGAAACCGTTAAAAGTAGTCCGAAAAGAATTGATAGAGTATATTTCAATGTTTTCATGTCTTATTATTTTTCTAGAATTAAACAATTTACCATTGGCACGAAACAATGCCGTAGGCCGGAATTGTACAAGAGAAGTGATGTGTCCCGTCACTCAATACCAATGATTTTTGTGTGCTATTATTATTGCACAGAACCGCAGCGTATGTGTTGTCCGCGTTTTTGAAGGCGGCATAAGTAAATCCGTCTAGAGAAAAACTTCCAACAGTTGTCGCTATTCTGACAGCATTCGGCTTTACTACACTTGCCAAATGTGCAAGAATATAATAATGAGAATTGTAGTTGATGGTAGTATAATCGTTGGGATTGATATCTACCGCACCATAGCATGTTTGGCAACCGCCATCCAAATTGGGACCTTTGTTTGTATCCAGCATCAGGTTCCATACAATAACGGCAGTACAGAAGTTGTTGACTGTTCCCAAAGCAACATCTTGCATGTCGTTCATCAATCGAGCCGAAAGGTTACGTCCGTCGTTCCATTCGCCGATAGATGTTTCCGAGAATATCAGCCCCTTCGAAGGTACTTGATTGTGTATGTTTGCCAATTCGGTGTAAGAGCCTCCATAGTTATGGTATGCTGCGCCTACAATATATTCTGCGCCTTCCACATCGCCAAGCGTATTGTATATCTTGACAGGATAATCTGCTTGGTCTGTATTGCCGTCATAATTGAAATTATGGTCGAAAACGTAAACCTTTGTCGTCAGACTGCTTGCCTTCAAAGAAGGAGCCAATACTTTCAGAAAGGCGGCTTCTTCTTGCCATGGCATGAGCGTAGAAGCACAGTTGCCTGCATTCAATGGTTCGTTTTGCGGAGTTACGGCATAGATTGGTATACCTGCATTCTGATAAGCTTGAATCCATTTTGTGAAATAGGTGGCATAATCCTGATAATAGTCAGGATTCAAATGCCCGCCTGTCCACGAATTGTATGGAGTCTTGCTATCAATATCCGTAACCTTCATCCAGCGGGGACATGTCCATGGCGAACCGATAATGCGAAGCTTGGGGTTTATGGCCAATATCTCTTTCAATATGGGGATGACGTAGTTATTGTCATCACTCTGTAGACCGAAATTGGAGATATCTTTTGTATCACAACAAGTATATTCCGTACTCGAGAAGTCAGAGCATCCAATAGAAATCCGAACATAGCTGAAACCGTATCCTTCGCTATCCGAGAATGTCTTTTTCAAGAATGCTGTTCGGTTGGCGCTACTCATTTTCAACAGATTGTAAGCTGTCGAATAGGTAATGGCCGCTCCAAAACCGTCCATCTTCTGATATGAAGTGGAAGCATTCAATGTAAGAGTACTCGGCGACATATTGTCGGTAGTGCTGAACGCCGCTGTTGTTTTGCTCAGCTTACTACCGTTCACAGAGGTCGTATAAATCGTTACGTCTTTTGCTGTTTCTCCTCCATTATTGCCGGGATCAATTGTTCCGCTGGCAGAGTTTCCGCTACCACAAGCAGCCAAAGCAAATAGTGTGAGGCTGAAAGTCACCATGAGGTATTTTAGGTTCATGTGATATGTTTAATTAATATCCAGGGTTCTGGATTAAGTTATTATTTTTGTCCAAAGCTGTTTGCGGAATGGGCAATAGATAAGAGTTCTTGTCGAACGTCCTTTTTTGTGCAAGCCGTCCACTATCTTTGGCATAAACGGCATTCATTATCGGCTCTACTTTATCATTGCGGCATAGATCGAACCAACGTTGGCATTCGAATGCAAGTTCCAAACGGCGTTCTTTTAATACCGCATCAGCCATTGCTGTCTTGTCTGATGTCGTGGACGACGGAAGACTTGCCAAACTGACCCTATTGCGTATTTGGTTGACAAGCGAAGCTGCATCGCTAAGACTACCCAGGTTTACTTTTGCTTCTGCTTCCAGAAGAAGAATATCAGCCAAACGAAGTTTGATGATACTATTCACTCCAGAACGTGATTTGTACATGAAAGGATAGTTGTTGGCCGGATAATAATTACTCCATGAGCAAGCGTAGTAAACGATAGATTCGTTTTTGCGAATAACGTCTCCTTCATCATCGTAAGCCTTGATCAGGTCGCGTGAAGGGGTAGTCCATTTGGCCCATGTGAAATAGAAATCATAGCTTGTCAAGTCTCTACCAAACATCCACGAAGACCAGTTGGAATCACCTGTTTGATATTGATATTCTAATATACTTTCACTGGTATTCCGTTTCTTGCAATCTTTTGTTGTAGTGTCGTATCCAAACAGGTTAGAGTAGTCGCTTTCGAGGGTTAGCCCTGCCGTATTCCTTACCATGTCTGCATATTGCACTACTTTACTGTAGTCTCTGATAGGCTTTTCGGCATAGACTTTAGCCAGCATCGCTTGAGCTACGGTTTTCGATAGCAATGTTTTGTCCGATGTCTTTATGTCCGGAGCATTTTGAAGTGCGCTGGTTAAGTCGCTTTCAATTTGTTTGTAACATTCCACGGCAGTTGTCTTAGCCGGATAATAGATCGGATAGATTTCTTTAATATTATCGGCAGTAATGGTTTGAGCGACTTTGGTAATCAAAGGAACTCCGCCCCATATACGACACATGTCAAACAATGCCATTGCCCTGAATATCTTTCCTTCTGCTTGCCACTGATTGTACTCAGCCTGCGATACGAGATTCTTTTTCTGCAAATAGTCCAGTCCGTTTATGAGTACGTTAGATTGAGCAATATCTTCCAAGTATCTGTTCCAGTCACGTTCCAAGTTAGGATTGCTTGCATCGACATTATTGTTTTCAAAAGGTACCACTTCTGCACCTGTAGTGCCGGCATAAGCATTGTCCGAATGGGTTTCGGCTATCAATTCCAAATCCAAGTACCAATGCTCCTGACGAGTTCTGAGCAACTGATACAATACTTGTCGCTGACTAACAGCTGCATCTCTATCTTTTAAGAGAATTTGGGTCGTATCAGAAGGTGTTCCGTTCGTTATTTCCGAATACGATGACACCGGATCATAATTAAGAGTACAGGATGTCAGAGCGCTTACGAACAGACAACTTAATAAGAGTTTTATATTTTTTGATTTCATGATAAGCTTATTTTAAAATTCAATATTCAAACCAAGCAAGAAAGATTTACTTTGAGGATAAGTGCCATAATCGACACCTTGTACCGTACCGCTATTGCCATATTGGTTTACTTCCGGATCCATTCCTTTGTACTTAGTCAACGTAATGAGGTTGTTGAATGTTACATAAGGCAGTAACTTCGTGATGCCCCATTTGCGGAGTAATGAATTCTTGATATCATACGAAAGCGTAATATTCTTCACTCTCAAGTAACTACCGTTTTCTACGAAGTACGAAGAGTTTTTCATATCAAATCCGGCCTTAGGTATGTTGGTTATCTGTCCGGGTATTCTCCAGCGATTCAACACTCTGGTCGACTGGTTCTTTCCATCATACATACCTTCTGTTTCCATGCGAGATACATTGTAGATGTCATTGCCATAGCTTCCTTGTAGCAGCACGCTTAGATTGAATCCTTTGTACGAAAAGGTGTTGCTCATACCGAAGGTGAAGTCCGGATTCGGATCTCCTATGAATGTTCTGTCCGATGCCGAAATCGTACCGTTGCCACTTATATCTTTGTACTTCAGTTCTCCTGTTTCGGGATCTACTCCGTTAGCGATATATCCCCAGAAGCAGCCTAATGGGCGTCCCGGCTGATTGCGTACAACGTAGTCGCTCACGAGGTCGGTTGTCTTTGCATCATAATAGACTTGCGATAGTTCCAACTTCTTCAATTCATTTTTATTGAACGATATATTGAAGTTGGTTTCCCATTTGAATGCGCCTATCAGGTTGCGTGAGTCTATCGAAAATTCAAAACCTCTGTTTGTCATTGTTCCTTCGTTGCGGGTAAGCGTATTTGCCGGAGCAGATCCTGGAGGCAATGATACGGTCATCAGCATGTTGGTCGTCTTCTTGTAATAATAGTCCATTCCAAATGTCAGACGATTTCTTAAGATGGTCAAATCGAGACCGATGTCTGTCTGAGACGTGGTTTCCCATGTCAAATCGGGATAGCTTAGTGTAGTTTGGTTTGTCGTAGTGGGCACGGCATTATTGTTTCCTGTTGTGAACCACGCAATACGGTTGATGTCGTATGCTGCCAGGTAAGAGTAGTCGCCCAGCCCCGATTGGTTACCGGTTTGTCCCCAACCTCCACGTATCTTCATATCGTCTATCCATGTCAGATTTTTCATGAAATTCTCGCTCGATATACGCCATGCTCCGGAGAACGATGGGAATACACCCCAACGATGGCCGGGAGCCAATTTAGACGAACCATCAGCGCGCAGATTGGCTGTTACCAAATATTTACTGTCGTAGTTGTATGCCACACGTCCCATATAAGACATGATTGCCCACTCCGATTCTGAGGTGCCGGTACCGGTCCACGATATTTCGTTGGCGGCATTCAACGTCTTTATATAACCGTTGGCATAGTGAGATCCGTTGATCCAGCTTTGCGACCATTTGGAACTTGTCCATGACGAACCGCCCATAACATCCAACCCGTGTTTACCGAATTGTTTATTGTACGACAAAATATTATCGAATGTCAAGATGGTGTTTAAAGTCCGTTGGTCATATCCTGCTCCATAATTCTCTCTACCATTTGTCGTAGCGATAGGATCGAGGAAATTGAATACTTTTTGGTAGCCTCTATCCAGTGTCATTGATGATGTGAAAGTGAATCCGGGCATGAATGTGATCAATGCCTTTCCTGTAGCCAGCAATCTGTCCGATGTCGTCTTATTATCTTTCTGCCGAGCTACGTTTTCTGACGGACTGGTGACGTTTACACCATAAAAATTATTGTAGTATTGTTTTGGATGGGCAGGGTCCCAAACGGGTGCATAAGTAGGAGTGTTGATCACGGCCAGCACTACACCGCCTCTGTTAGATCCTTGCCCCGAAATAATGTCACCTGTACTTGTCATGTCGGCATAAGAAACGTCGGCACTTATCTTTAACCAACTTTTTATTTGATTGTTTAGCGAAGCACGAAAGTTGTAACGTTTATAGCTCGAATAGTCGATGACACCATTTTCTCCCGTGTATCCACCCGAGATATAATAATTCATTTTCTCGTTACCATTCGTTACCGACAGTTGATAATTTTGTGAAGTTCCTGTTCGGTAGACTTCATCGAACCAATTGGTCTTGTCAGTCAGATTGGTTGGCAAAGAAATCAATCCTATTTCGTCTTGTAAGTCTTTGTATTGCGCGGCATTCAGTGGCTTTATCTTATTCTGTATTTTGTTGAATCCAAAATGTGCATTGAAAGATACTTTTGCTACTCCTGCTTCTCCTTTCTTGGTGGTTACCATAATCACACCGTTGGCAGCACGCGAACCATATATCGCTGCCGAAGAAGCATCTTTCAATATCTGGATGCTGGCAATGTCGTCGGGCGATAAATAAGAGATGTCTGTTGTTGGAACACCATCTATTACATAAAGAGGGTCATTACTTCCGTTCATAGACGTCGTACCACGAACACGAATGGTCATTCCTGCTCCAGGCATACCATTGGGAGACGATACCGAGATACCGGCCGCTTTACCTTGAATGGCCTGACTCACGGAGATGAGCGGACGTTCTGCCAAGTCTTTTGTCGAAACAGACGAAACGGCAGTGGTTACATCTTTTCTTTTTACACTACCGTAGCCTATTACCACAACTTCGTTGAGGAGTTGATTGTTTTCCTGAAGTACTACGGTCATTGTGTTTGTGGCTTTCAATTCTTCTGTCTTATATCCGATAGACGAAAAGACAATTGTGGCGCCACGTTTTACGCTAATTGAGAAATGTCCGTTAATATCTGTTACGATACCATTTGATGTACCTTTCTCAATTACACTTGCTCCGATAACGGGTACTCGTTGTTCATCTGTTACCACACCGGTAACCGATATCTTTTGAGCAAAACCTGTTAATGATACAAATATTGCCAGTAAGGCAATCAGTAATTTTTTCATACGTACCAAATTTTAATGTTAATATAATCGTCAGTAGATGGTTGCCCATCTGTGTACAAAATTAGCCGATTCTAGGGTACGCTGTTCCGATTCCAATAAATAAGTGGATAGCTGCTCTATTTATTTATCTATCAATCAGATGTTTGTCGCGTCTTTTGACAACATAAAAAGTGGATATAATATGGATGTGGTAAATAAAAAGAAAGAACTAACGAATCCTTTTTATCGCATCTTCGAAAGTGCTTCTCTCTACTTTTGCACTGTTTTTTACTTTTGCCCGATAATTGTAAATAGTATTTGCCGAGTAACGCAAAAATTCAGCTATCTGCGAACTGTTGTCAATGCCTAGACGTATAAGGGCAAAGATGCGCAGTTCGGTGTTCAATAACTCTCCCTTTTTAGGGATGAGTTTTCCTTCGTCTTCGAGCAATACATTGATTTGCTCTACAAAATTGGGGAACAGATGTAGAAATGCCGAGTCGAACGTGGCATAAAGTTGATCCAACTCTTTGCTCAGACCCTCAGAAGAGCGGGTCATGTTGTACAACTCGTCGGTACGTTTCATGGTCACCATTTTGTTCACCATCTTTCTATAGGCATTGAGCTTATCTATATACATGGAACAAAGGTTTAGGAAACGCCCGATGTATTCTTCTTTTATATGATTTGATTCGGATAGTTCGTCATTGGTTGATTTCAATTCATCATTGAGCGATTGCAATTTGAAATTTACTTGTTGCAGCGCGTTCTTTGTGGCCGACAGTTTACGGAATTGTATACCTATATATATGAATGCCAGTGCGAGGGCTACGAACAGAAAACTGATGAGAATAAGATTCAATTGAAGTTTTTGATTTTTCTTTTCGATCATCGACTGGAAAGTAGCGTCTATCAGCGACAAGATCCCCGCACTCTGAATATTTCTCAAACGAGCATTATAAAGCTTGGTTTCATTCCACGAAAAGCGCATATAGGTGTAGGCTCTTTCAATATCTCCTTTGTCGTATAGCAATTTGGCCAATGTCCATAGAGACGCATGGTCCATTATAGCCGATTGGATATCCGAAATGGAAGAGAGGGCCAGACAACTCATTTCTTGCTTGCTGTTGAGCTCCAAATTATAGATAACAGATCGATGATACATCACCAGTGCATAGGTAGGAGTGCCCATTTTAGCTTGTACCAATCGTTCATTATTGATTTTCATTGCTCGCTTATACTCTTTATTGTCTCTGGCTGCCGTTTCTTGCATCTGCCGGTATTCGTCGGTGTTTGGGGGTAGCAACTGATAAATCAGCTCTTTGTAGTTTCGTGAGATCTTTTCATACTTCACTTTGCTCAATCTGTCTTGCGAGTAACATCCCATTTCGCCATAGGCATGATCGTAGCACATATAGTATTGGAGTTTTAATGCAGCTGGAATCTTGTTTTTGTCAATACCGTTTAGCAGGTCGATCGATTCCATATACATGCCCGATGAAGAAAGAAGATATGATAGTTTCAATTTGCTGCCTATTATCCACGATACATTGCCCACGGCTGTTGCCAGCTCGATGTTATTGTCCAGATAGGCAATGGTCGAATCGCACGAATACGGCTTGTATTCTTCGTATAGTTTCTCGTTGAGCAGGTAGCGCTCTTTCGATAATGACGACGTTTTGGCTAGTTGGGCTTTTATTTTCTTGATGCGTAGTTCGCGTTGACTCTTATATATTTGGTGATCTTTGATTGTTCGATCTAATACATTCAATAGAGAATCCAATTGATTATTGTTGGCAAATGTGGGAACAGTGCCCATTATTCCCCATAGAATAGATAGTATTAAGAGACGGTATTTCATATTGTTAGAATATTGTTCTTTTTTACTTTGACAAATATATATATTTTCTTTGATACCGTCATCAAGTAATTCGAAAAATAAGCCCGATTATTTTTGTTATTACTTTCAACTTATTTTATCTTTGCCTCCTAAATTCAGTACCACTTAATTCGATACGATAATGGGATTTTTAAAATCAATATTCAGCACCAATACCTTGGCGCCCGAAGAGGAGAAGAAGAAAGAAGAAAAAAGGAAATTTGATATATTCAAGTACGATGGCATTCGTAGTCAAAACATGGGGCAGCTCGACTATGCCGTCAAATGTTTGCGCGAGGCCCTGAATATTCACGACGACGAGGAAGTGTTGGCTCATCTGGGCCAGGCGCTTTCCGTTCAAGGCAAATTGGATGAGGCTTTCGATGTCTATTCTAGGCTCACCGAAATGTATCCCCGCAATGTGGAGTCTTTTCTGGCATTTGCCAATGTATGCTTTTTACTCGACAAGTTCGACGAGATGCTCTCTGCCGCAGAGAAGGCTCTTGCGTTAGACGATAACAACGCGGCGGCCTATTTCTTGCAGGGTAGGGCTCTGTTCGGATTGCACAACGATGTGATGGCTGTTGCGGCGTTGACCAAGTCCGTTGCGCTTCGTGAGTCTTATGTGCAGGCTCTGCTGTTGCGTGCCGAGGTGCTATTGTCCATGCGACAATTCGAAGAAGCCTCGAAGGATATTGAGGAGGTATTGTCTCAAAATGAAGCGGACGAAGATGCTTTGCGTCTCAAGGGCAAAATGTTGGAAGCTCTCGACCGGAAAGAGGAGGCCGAAAAGGTCTATCGCGACTTGATTGCTACCGATCCGTTCTACGAACAGGCTTATGTCAGCTTGGGCGATTTGTTCATCACTCAAGATCGGTTGTCCGATGCCATTGAGTTGTTTGACGAAGCAATCGAACTGAATCCCCATTTTGCCGAGGCGTATCGTGAGAGAGGACGTGCCAAATTGTTAAGTGGCGACGAAGCCGGTTCGCTTCAAGATGCTCAGAAGGCTGTCGAGCTCAAACCGCAAGAAATCGATGTTAGTGGCCAGTTTAGAGTCGAAGAGAATAAACCGATCAATATATTGGGTCTTTATAGTTGATGATGATGTGGAGTAGTGGTGCTACCACTATTTTATATCGGTTTGTTTTAAGTGCAGCGAGTCGTATTTCTGCTTTTTCAGTACAAACTTTATTTTCACGTTG
This sequence comes from uncultured Bacteroides sp., assembly GCA_963676865.2. Lineage (GTDB taxonomy): Bacteria > Bacteroidota > Bacteroidia > Bacteroidales > Bacteroidaceae > JAAYUD01. Next base: position 2,647,141 of record CAXXSS010000001.1, read on the forward strand.
GCGTCGTCTATGGATGCTTTCAACTTTTGAATGGAAGTGAGCACGCCTGTCAGTAGGTATATTTGCTTCAAGGCTTGTCGGTCCGAAGCAAGCATGGTCATGGCATATTTAGAACCTCCCAAGAATTCTACCCGTATATTCTTATTGCAGTTGGCATACAAGAAATTGATCACTCCACCGTCTGCGCCGTAATGAAAGTCCGCCTGCTCAAACTTCTCGTTCAAATAATTGTCTTTGTATACGTTGTTCGATGTCGGGGTCTGGGCGTAGGTACCGTCCGGAGCCATCACTTTGATAAGGTTGTGATTGATGTACCTGCCGCCATGATAGATGGATGTTAAGGTCATAATACCCAGCTCGTTCACCTGAAAACGTAAGAAACTGCGATGCAAATTGCGCTCTACGGTTTGTGTGCGCCAGAAGTAATTGCCTATTGTCTGATATTTTTTATCTTTCTCAAAAGTATATTGTCCCTTAATAGCGTCCAGCTCCTGTTGCTTGCTTTCCAGCATCGACGACAGATAGCGCAGGTTGTGCTGTTGTTCTTTCAGTACCACAATACAGAGTAGATTTTGTCCCGCTTTGCGCAGCTTGAATTCTTCCGGATAGAGTTTGTTCAGACTGTCTATCTCGAGTTTGGCTGCATTGAAATCTTCACGTCCCAGTGCTGCACGGGCAGATTCGAGCCGCATTTCGGCTTTCTCTTTCTTCGAGCCGCTGCACGAGACAATCAGGATAAGGATATTAAGTAGTATAATGAGTTTCTTCATTGCTTGTTTCTTTATTACTCACAAAATTACGAATTAATTCTGTATCTTTGCACACTCGAAAGAGAATAATAGTAATTTCATGATAAATTTGAACGAGAAGGAATTAAGAGATTGTTTCGCAGCTCCTATATTTGGAGAAATCTCGGCTGCGGCAGACGAATGGGGACTGGAGTGCTATGTCGTCGGTGGATATGTTCGCGATCTCTTCTTACAACGTCCTTCAAATGATATAGATATAGTAGTGGTGGGCAGCGGCATCGATATGGCTCATGCCCTCAAAAGACGCTTGGGTAGACAGGCGAGTGTGGCTGTGTTCAAAAATTTCGGCACCGCCCAACTCAAATACAAAAACCTTGAGATAGAGTTTGTCGGGGCCCGCAAAGAGTCCTATCGGCTCGATTCGCGCAAGCCTATTGTCGAAGACGGCACCCTCGAAGACGATCAAAACCGTCGGGACTTCACCATCAACACCTTGGCGGTGTGTATGAACAAGTCTCGCTTCGGCGAGTTGGTCGACCCCTTTGATGGTATTGAAGATTTGCATCGCAAGACCATTCGTACTCCGCTCGATCCCGATATTACTTTCAGCGACGACCCCTTGCGCATGATGCGTTGTGTGCGTTTTGCCACTCAGCTCAATTTCTTCATCGACGATGCTACTTTCGATTCGCTCTGTCGCCAGTGCGAGCGTATCAAGATAATCTCGGCTGAGCGTATCATCGACGAGCTCAACAAGATCATCTTGTCGCCTGTCCCATCCAAAGGCTTTGTCGATTTGGAGCGTTGCGGGTTGCTCGAACTTATTTTCCCCGAACTCACAGCTCTCGAAGGTATTGAAACAAAGAATGGGGTAGGGCACAAAGATAACTTTTACCATACGTTGCAGGTGCTCGACAATATCAGCAAGCATACCGATAACCTCTGGCTCCGTTGGGCGGCTTTGTTGCACGATGTGGGCAAGGCTCCTACCAAGATGTGGAGCCCTAAGAGCGGCTGGACTTTCCACAACCATAATTTTATGGGTGAGAGAATGGTTCCCGTTATCTTCGATCGTCTCAAGCTGCCGAAGAACGAAAAGCTGAAATACGTCAAAAAGCTGGTCGGGCTTCACATGCGTCCCATAGTCATTGCCGACGAGGAAGTCACCGACTCTGCCGTGCGCCGTTTGCTCTTCGAAGCGGGCGACGACATAGATGATCTGATGACTCTTTGCGAAGCAGATATCACTTCCAAGAACAACGAGCGTCGCCAGCGTTTTCTGAACAATTTTCAATTAGTACGTCAGAAGTTGGTCGATTTGGAAGAGCGCGACCGTGTCCGCAATTTCCAGCCTCCCGTATCGGGCGAAGAAATAATGAAAATATTTGGCTTGTCGCCATGCCGTGAAGTCGGTGCGCTGAAAAGCTCTATCAAAGATGCTATTCTCGATGGTGTCATCCCCAACGAATACGAGCCTGCACGGCAATATATGCTCGAGAAGGCTCGTAAGATGGGATTGAAACCGGTAGAATAATTGCATTATTTCGTGCGTAGTCTTTCAAATTCCGGAATAGCATCGAAGCAAGGGCATTCCTTGATGCGTTCGTGCTTCTCTATCACACCGTTACCATTCAGATCGGGCGACAGATCCCGGTGTTCCACTACGCGTGCCTGCGGATAGCGTGTCCATAACTGGCGCACCAACTCGTGCATAGCTATGGATTGCTGCACCGTGCGTGTGTCGGCGGCTTTGCCGTTCTCGTCTACGCCGCCTTCATAGCATATTCCTATCGATTCCCTGTTGTGTCCGTAGCAGTGAGCACCAATATCTTGCTCTGGGCGCATGCGTTCTATCCTTCATTTTCTGTTTGGCCAGAAAACGAAGCAAAAGAGCCACCGGCGCATCTTTACCAGTCTCATTCCATATCGGTCTGAAGCCGCAAATCCATAAACGCAGTCGTTCCTCCTTTGAACGAAATGGATTTATCGACTTCATCCTCGACACTTCATGGAGACGTAAAGCTGAAGCCGGGCCGACTGTATTGGACCTATATTGAACACGGAGTGAAATTCGTGTGCCGGTGGTTTTCTTTGCTTTTGTTTCTTTGCCCACACAGAAATGAATATCTATTGTACGAAATAGGAAATTTCACAACAGAAAATGACTTGACCATCTTCTAGCTGAAAAAGTCATTTTACATGCCCATTTTCTTGAAAAAGCAAGAAAATAGGCTTTTTTTATGCTTTTTCAATTTTGCCTTTATTCCTGCTATTATCGTCAATAACTGACACTATTTATACCAGAAGCTTGTTTTTCATAGCAAAGTGATTTTTATGAACATCCAAATAATCAAAAAATGGATGAAAAAAGTGATTTTTCTGCATTTTTGTAAAACGGCTCTACAATATATTTAAAGTTGGATTCATTTTTTGAATCGGGGTGTTCGGGGTGTTCTTTCTATAGGAGATTATTACTTTTTTATTTGTAAATATAAAGGATAATATCGTACTATCATAATGATAGTACTAAATATTGACAAAGTAAAAAAACACAAAAAGTCTCTAAGGAAATACACCCCGAACACCCCGATGCATAGTAAAACATTGCAACAAATCACAACTAAAATAAAGGCATTCTTCATCACCTCTTATGCTGCCGTGCAAATATTATCTGCATCCTGACATGTACTGAATAAGTTGACACAAACTTATTCAAAAATGAGAAATAATAAAAAGATTGACGATCAGATTCGTCTAGAGATTTTAAACTCTTACCTTCATGGAAGCAAGGGTAAGTATACCCTTGAAAAAGAAAATGGTATATCCAGAGGTTCAATTCGGAATTGGCTTCGTATCTTTGGGCTTGAAGACAAACCATTCCCATTAAATATGAAGGATAAAGTTGTATCAACCGGTACTGAGGATGTCTCTTCAGAAGAAGACATCACCTCTTTGAAAGTGCGCATTAAGGAATTGGAATCTGAGCTGAAGCGTGCAGAGATGGCCCGTGACGTTTATGATTGCATGATTGACCTGGCTGAAGAGAAGTATCACATCAAGGTACGAAAAAACTCCGATGTCAAGTAGTAGGTTGCTTGTCACAAAAGGCGGGTAAAGGTATAAGTTATACCATATCCGCCCTTTGCGGACTGCTTGACATTTCCCGACAAGGGTACTACAAGCACCAAGAAACAAATGTCGAACAAGATGTACTTATAAGCAGCATCACGTATTACTGTCAGTCTCTGCGTCAGGAGCTTCCCCGAAGCGGTTGCCGCGAGCTTTACAGTCTGTGTAAGTCTCGGTTCGGAGAAAAGTTCACGATAGGACGCGACCAATTTATCGATGTCCTTCGGGCCAACGGGATGATGTTGCGCCGCAGACGTTACAGACCTCGTACGACCAACTCCGATCATCCATATCGGATCTATCCGGATTTGCTTAACACCTGTCCTAAATACGTGGCCTGTGGTGTTTGCCGCATGATGGTAGGTGACATCACTTATATATCCACCAAAGAAGGATTTGCCTATCTTTCGCTGCTGACGGATGTCTTCAGCCGCATCATTGTGGGATATGCCCTTTTTCGGACTCTTGAAGCGGAAGGACCGGCAAAAGCGTTGATGATGGCGTGCGGATTTTATAAAGGTCAGGGATTCAACCTTTCAGGTCTTATCCACCATTCCGACCGAGGCGTGCAGTATGCATCAAAAGGTTATGTGTCACTGCTCAAAGAAAGAGGAATCGCTATCAGTATGACGCAAACGGGCGACCCCTTGCACAATGCACTGGCCGAGAGGATGAACAATACCGTTAAGAACGGATGGCTCTTCGATTATGAGAATAAAACATTTGATGAAGCCCTGGAAGGTGTCGCCAGATCGATATATCTCTACAATTGGGCACGACCGCACCAAGCTCTGGCAATGAAAACACCGATGCAAATGCTCCCCGGAGAGCATCCAAACCCACTTTGTTCAGCTGATGCTTTAAAGCATCAGCTGAACAAAACAAACTATAAAGAACAAACAATACTTGTTTGTCAATAAAAATAGGATTAACTTTGCAGAGTTGACAACTACTTTAGGTATACATGATTGTAATTGTCAACTCCCTTAGGTTTACTAGTGTTTAACTGTCAACCAAATTCAGTACACCACATCCCCCAAAAATGATAAGGACGAAAATAAAAGTTTGTCCATATGAAAATAAAAATTCGCCCATACGAAAATATATTTTCGTCCATACGAATTTGTAGCTGTGTATCAGTGCGTTGCACGCTTTATTCCGATTGCGGTTGACAAATGTGTCCTGTTACCCACTACTTGCCTGTCATCTTTTTTTCGGACAGCTAAAGAGAGCAACTCGTATACAGATATAGAGGACGACCGCCAACTAAAAGTGGAATACTGGCTCCGCACTGTGCTTTTTAGGATAAAACGTTTCCCCCTAGCTGGTGAGAGTAATGGAGCTTTTTTTTAGGGGGGGGATATTTGCAAAGGTGGGGGCGGGGTGGTTTATCTTTATCCCCACTATCAGCTATAATTTCCTACAAGAATTTTTGAATAACGAATTCGCCGATGCTTATAAACCAGATAAGCGAGTTTAAATAGAGTCTAATCATTTGGAAGCATTACTGATTGCAAATATACTTTAGGCTAAAGGCAATTCTGATTTGATACAATCACATTTTATATCTTTATATTCTAATGCTTTTTTGAAGATGCCGTAACCTTGGGCTTTAGGTCCAAAAACAACTCTTTTTAAATTAGTATCATTCATCTCATGATATTCAATATACATTTGAGAATAATCGGGACTAAAATGAATTTGTTTATTTTTCTGAGGGGCTTTAGCATCATCATCTATATCTTCTATGCAAATAATTCTACACTCTTGTTCTTCTTTGAAAGCAGCGTTCTTTACTAAATATCTTAAAATAAGAAATAAATTTTTAAGAATGTTTACATCAATATCTTCCTTTGTGACTAGTCCCTTTATATTCTCAAGCCTTTTCTTAATATCTTTTAGTTTTATGCTTTTATTATCTTTATGCCCTACCCACAAGAAATTACTATCATTCGGGTCTAAATATAAACATCTGAAAATTGGGAAATTATTATATTTTTGTTCTTCCTCTTTTTGTCCGTTAGGTAAAATATCTAAGCACATATCTGGACTAAAGAAATGATGGTCTAACGCTATACTGACACCTGTTCCTTCCTTGGAATCTTCTTTTCCATACAATCGAAATTGATTTAAACTATTTTCGTTAAAACTAAAACATCCAATGAAAGCCTGAAGATTTGAATCGTTTGTATCTAATTTAGATGTATTAATAGTCAAAAAATCGAATAAAGTCTGTCCTTCTGTAAGATCGTTTGTTGTCAGAACAGAAAAAAGACGAAACGGTGATTTATCAAGCACTAACATAGATGCTGTTTTTCTCGTTGTATAGTGCACAAAAGCACTTTCTTTATTATCTTTATCTTTTAATAATAGTAGATCATATACTATTTTTAATACCTCTAGATATATCTTGACATACAATTTCCTTGAATTAGCCTTTTCAACAGAAAGGATAATTTTATTAAAACGGCAGTCTGGATTATTGTTAATTAAAAATTGCGCGACAAAGTTTAGTTGCTTTTTATCTTTGCAATATCCCAATATTTCGATAATGTCGTTTTTTGCTTTTAAAAAGTAAGGACCTGCTTTTGTTTCATTTTTTTGAATTAGATATATTTTACCAAGAAGGTTACATGCCACCTTGGAAAAAGGAGTTTCCTTTTCTATATTTTTGAAATCATTAATTGCCTCTTCATATTTTTCTAATATCAGATAGGCAAACCCTCGATGATAATATTTTCTTTGCTCAAAGTCTTTATCATTAATGTTGTTGAAATCATTAATTGCCTCTTCATATTTTTCTAATATCAGATAGGCAAACCCTCGATGATAATATTTTCTTTGCTCAAAGTCTTTATCATTAATGTTGTTGAAATCATTAATTGCCTCTTCATATTTTTCTAATATCAGATAGGCAAACCCTCGATGATAATATTTTCTTTGCTCAAAGTCTTTATTATTAATGTTGTTGAAATCATTAATTGCCTCTTCATATTTTTCTAATATCAGATAGGCAAACCCTCGATGATAATATTTTCTTTGCTCAAAGTCTTTATCATTAATGTTGTTGAAATCATTAATTGCCTCTTCATATTTACCTAATATCAGATAGGCAAACCCCCGATGATAGTATTTTCTTTGCTCAAAGTCTTTATCATTAATGTTGTTGAAATCATTAATTGCCTCTTCATATTTACCTAACGTTAAAAGTTCGACTCCTTCATTAAAATATTTTTCAGAGTCCTGCGATACATTATTATTTGTTGTGTCCATAGTTGTGATAATTACTGCTATAATAGCACTGGTGTGCAATATTCGTAAAAAAAAATGGAATAGCCAACTGATTGGATAATTATTATAGACTATTCAGTATTCAAGATTGCATACCTAATTAGAAAATGAAGTAAAGAATTCATATTTTTAAATTAATGAATATGTTGTAACAAGAACAGCGTTTTATTGTCGATATTCAGCAATCCACTGTATTGCAAAGATTTGTTTTTAGTCTTTTTAGAAGAAGCTTAGAGATATCAAGAGACTTATCCGCATGTATACCACCAACTCTAAAGAAGAGCTTTAATGAGTGACGATAGCGCTTTATAGTACTAAAATTCATTTCCATGAGATTGCTATAAACATCGTTATTTCTTTTTTTCTGTTTCATGGATTTTCCTATAACATTATTTTATTGGTACTGAGCACGAGTTTGTTCATGACAGTACCCGCCGTCTCTTAGTCACAGAAAGTTTCATCATGTGCCTGTTTTGCATATATACTCACACTAGGTGCGTTTTGCTGCTGCCAATATTAGAAATGCATGTTTGAATTTGCTCGCGCTCATTGCCCGATATAATTATATCGAATTCAGGGTAATTTACTTTTTCTTTTTGTATAGAACAAAAGTATCTGTATTAGTATCCCCATCCCTTTCGTAAGTTGATAGTAATATTCATACTTTATCGGTCAGTTCCTTTATTGTCATTGTTCCTGTTGCACTACCTGCTGCCATCTCTAATATATTACCATTAACTTTATAGGTAAATAATTCGGAATTGTTTAATGTCGTACCATTGTAAACTTCCCAAAAACCTGTACCATTTGAATTAAAAGTATAAACGAACTGTTCTTCTGATGGTGAATTCTGCCCAAGTGCCTACAATAAGTGAAGTATTGCTATTGTCATCATCATGGCTTTTGCTACAAGAAGTAAAAGCCGCTGTTAGCATGATCATCAATAAGGTGATTCCCAAAAAATCTAAACTTTTTCATAAAAAAATGATTTATATTTCACTGTTCCCTATGGAAAGCAATATTAATTAATAAGATGCGAGGAACTCAAACCATCATTAGCTTGTGCACCCTGATTATAAATGTATTTACTGAATTATATTGTTCTTTTCATCCCACAAACGTTGTTCATGTCTGTTTCTGAATAAGTATAGTAAACGTTTTAGTCGGCTTCTGATGATGCTTTTTCTCAACGAATGGCTGTGTATGTCTTCAAGTACGGATGAATCGAAAGTTTCTCCACGCTTCATCAAATCTCTGCGGAAGGAAGAAGATGTAAGCTTCCATTTATCCAGAAATTGAATATGCCCTTTGTTTTTCTTTATCCTCTTGGTTGAACGTGCTTCAAAATGATAAACACGACTGTTTGAGAGTCCTTTAAACAAACGTATTCCTGCCATCCATAGTTTTGCGGAAAAATCAGGATCGCTGTACATCCCCGGCGAAAACTCGATACTATAACCACCTATCAAGTCCCATATATCTTTGTGAACGATATTCGGTGGAAGAGTAGCACCAAACCAATCGGGCATTTTGTAATTCATGTATTCTTGAAGCAGTTTCTTTTCATCAAACGTTTTGGGGCAGTCTCCATAGTTCGCTGGAAATATTACACACGATCCACTATCGGGACGTGGTTGAAGCATGGTAGAGGAAAAGAAAAATTTGTTGTCATTCAGTTTTGATATTTCATCGTATAGCACCTTATCCCAAAGCGGACAAACATACATGTCATCATTCAGATATAATATGTAATCAGTCTTGACTTTCGTTCTCAACAAATTGAGTGCCCAACAGATACCAATATTCGAAGAACTATAGGTGTATTCCAGATTTTCTTTCTTTACCCACTCTAGTGTCCCGTCAGTCCCTTCGTTGACGTGAATGAGTATCTGATGGTTGTAAAACGAGTTTTTACGTATGCTATAAATGCAAAGTTTTAAATAGTTCAGACTATTCCAAGTAGGTATCAAAATCGAAAAAAGAGGCTCATTTCTTTTAAAGCCATGATGCAGATAAGTGTTTTGGCTCATATTCTATTATTAATGTCCTTCTGTTCCCATAGAAGCACAATAAATAAAAGAAGCGTGGGAACTATCGTTATTACCGCATTGAGGCTTTCGACTGCCCAAGTAGAAGTAATAAACAATAGCCCACGCCAATATCGTATATAGATTACACGCATAGCCTGTAATCTATATACGATATTGACGCAAGCGTTCTTGTCTACTATTCTTCTACGGTGAAATTGTCGAGATTTCAATGCAGGATAATATCTTAAACGCTCTTCGTTATAATCTATGTCTTTAAGGTAATATTCTACCCAAACAGCTATAAAGGTATAAAAAGCATTTGAATATTTGAGCTAAAGCAAGAAAAAAAGTTGCTGTTTGGGTATCGAGTATCAACCTAATCAAATAATAGGGGCGGGATTGAAGCAACTCATTTGAATTTTCAAAAAAATAATAGTATGAAACTGTTTCAAAATCTTCCATAGCGAACTTATTGCGAAAGCCTGCTTGTATGTAAAAAACGGTTGATATCCACCCACTCGAAACGGTGATACCCGTTCACTTGGTTGGTAATCTTCAGTAACGGCGGTAAAATTAATATTTCTTTCTTAAACTCTTACTTTAAGGTCACCCTTATGCACTAATCTCTTCAAATAGGCTTCTACGATAAGATCACTTAGGAAGACATTTTTACTGGATATTAATTTCCCTCAGCCTATAAAGACTATACCGAAGGGCTTACACTATGTGTGTTTTTCTCTCCATTTTTGAGCTTTCTTTGTCAAACGATATTGCTGCTTGGGGTGATTAGGTTGATCCGGATATTTACGTTCAATAGCTTCATCTTTTAATGCTGGAGTCACATAGTTCTCACGGAATCTCTTTCTACTTTTCAAGTCGCTTACTTTCATCATATCAGAAATTGCCATGAAATCACGATTCATTGCCTTAATCAACACTGCTACTCGGGTCGTACTTGGATCCTTTTCCAATCCGACTTGAGGGGTAGATACTTTTTCTATTGTTCAGCCCACGGCATGAGATGCGTGCAAAAATAACATTCGACAAATTGGTGCAAGTAACAGTTTTAGCTTATCTTTGCACAGTGAAAAGTGCCCGCATCGGCTATGCCTCGATGTACTGCACTCTAAAACGGAATAAGAAGCCTTCCCTTGTCGGAGGGCTTCTTATTCCGTTTATTTACAAACCATAATAAAGTGGCTGATATTAGACTCTCTATGTGGAGCCTTGCCACGAGCGTAGTGCGAATTTCATTTTATTTTCTCCTTCTCTTTTTGTGACGGAACGTTAGCTGACCGCTTTTTCTTTTGATATGACTTTCAATAAAGTATATTGAATAGGCTGGTAATAAGAGAAAGGTGAACTTTCTGGAAGAACAATCTTTTCGACTGACAGCACATAATTGAAACCTCGTTCGTAATCGAATCCTGAGATTCTATTAAATGGGCCGACAGTCCAATTGTCGTTTTCGTTTTCTCGAATCTTCATGCCTTTACTTGGTAGGTCTTGCGTGAGGTCAGCATATTTGAATTCTCCAATTTCGGAAGAAACATATAGTTTGACTTCTGTTCTGGCGCCTTCTGCTTTTTGCTTGGATAGCACTTTGATTAGTTTGTAGGTATACGAACTTCCATCGGCCGGTGGATTGGCTAATGTTGTTCTTTGGATTTTGAGCTTATATTCATACCCTCTTTCATAGCTGAATCCGTCAATAGAAGATAATCCCATAAAATTGTATTTGGGATTGGAACCCACTTTTACGGACATTCCTTCAATAATATCATTGACCAAGAGAACTCCCGAGAAACAGGTATATGCGGATACTTGCACATCCATCGTCTCTACTTTGTCTTGTGATTCGTCGTTATTAATGCAACTTGTAAAACCTACTGTGCAGCATAATGCCAATAGAAATGTCATTAGTTTATTCGTTTTCATATCTTAAATTTTAGTAATCGTTTGTTGTATAAATGCAATTTCTCTCGAAATACTGCATTAAGAGTACTTATAATTTACAAAATAGTAAAAAATTATGTTAGGGTAAAAAGATTCTTTTCGACATTCTTTTCAAATATATTCATTTTGTTTCTCTGAATCATAAAAATGATTAATTTTGCTGCGTAAATTAGACCAAAAGGAATGGTAAATTGTGAAGATTCGCAAATCATAACCGATTTCTTGAACGGAGATAAGAATGCATACGTCTTGATATATAAGAAGTATGTAGATGGGTTGTACACCTATGGTAGGGCTTTTACCTCTAATACGGAACAGGTGAAGGATGCTATTCAGGATGTATTCTACAAAATATTGTGCAAAAAATCGCTGTTGGAAAATGTGCATAATCTGAAATGTTTTTTATTCATTTCACTCAAGAATAGACTTATAGATATGGGCCGAACGGTGACAACTGTTAATGAAGATGAATACCCGATGACCAGCTTCACGGTGAACGATGTGACCGTATTGGATAATCTGATTGAAGAAGAAGATCGGCGGGAGATAAGCCGAAAGATTCAATCGTTGCTGGGGCAACTCACCGATCGTCAACGCGAAGCTGTGTGCTTGCGCTATATCTACGATATGGAATACAAAGAGATTGCTCAAATACTGAATATGGAAAACGAAAAATCGGCAAGAAACCTTGTCTCGAGGGCGATTCAGAAGCTAAAAATGGGAAACGCTTATTTCTTATTCTTTTTACCCCTTATCAAACTGAACTGATCATACTTTATCCGGTTCCAAAAATAGAAGGGATGAACGACTTATGTTCATCTCTTTAGAGCTATTTGTACCCTCTCTTTTTTGCATAATAAAACTTTTTTGAGAAATTTTTCTAAAAAGTGATGTTATTTTTTTAATTCTTTCGTCCTATCCTAGAACAAAAGAAAAAATGCATTTTTATGAAAATAGAGAAGACATATCATCATTGCTCAGTAGCGGATTTACTCAAAGACGAGAAGTTTCTTTGTTGGATATTGAACCCCGACGAAGAATCTAATAAGTTTTGGACGGAACAGCAGGACGAGTATCCGGAACTGAAAGGTAGTATAGAAAATGCAATCAGAGTGTTTCGTACAATGAAAATCAATCAACCGGGTTTGTCTGACGAGGAAAAGACAAATATGCTTTCGAATATATACCTTAAGTATAATAAAAATAAAGTTGTGCGTAAAATGTATTTTTATGCAGCATCGGCGGCTTGCTTATTACTGGTAGTAGGATTCTCATTTTGGTTGAGCCAATCTTATATCAAACAGCATTCTTTGTCGGGCATGTCGGCATTTATTCCGACGTCGCCGTCGTCTGTCGATTTCAATAAATTGAAAAATGTTGAGCTCATATTCGATGGACAAAAGAAGGTGATAACCGGTAAGGGCAATGTAGATGTTTCTCTAGGAGCCAAAAGTGTGCTGAGTGTGAAAGAGGGGCAGAGCAGCTACCGTTCCAAGCTCGACGACTGTTCAAATAATTATACCCGGTTGCTGGTGCCCTGCGGAAAGCGTTCTTCCTTGTCTCTTCCCGACGGAACCAAATTGTGGATCAATTCGGGCACCGAAGTTCGTTTCTCCAATGCGATGAATGGCAAAGAAAGACAAGTCTTTGTAGATGGAGAAATTTATATCGAAGTGGCCCACAATCCGAAACGTCCTTTTTATGTCCGCACCTCGGACATGAATGTAAGAGTATATGGTACAAAATTTAATGTGACAGCCTATCATCGTGACAAAACCAAGCGTGTAGCGCTTATCGAAGGTAGTATCTCTGTTGGTTCGAATAGAGGTAAAAAGAATACTGTCATGTTGTCTCCGGATCAAGAATACGCTCAATCGAGCAACGGCTTTTCTGTAAAGAAAGTGAATGCGGCCGATTTCATGAGCTGGAAAGACGGCTTGTGGATCTTTACGAATGAAGAACTGGGCAGTATCGCACTGCGTTTGTCGCGCTACTACGGCAAGCCCATCGAGTGTGCAGCCAATATCTCGGATAAGTCGTGTACGGGTAAGCTTGTGCTCTTCGCCGATGTTGATGCTACGATGGAGACAATAGCCGAAATACTTTCTGTAAGATGTTTATCGATAAACAATAAAATATACCTTAAAAGCAAATAAAGTAAAGAATTAAGCCTATGAACGAAGAGAATAGTTAATGTGGTAATAGAGAGCCGTATAAATCTCTAATAATAAACCCAATTTTATATATAAACAATAATCTAATGAAATGAGACTTGAATTCGTTTTACCCAGAAGTAAAAGATCAATCAGTATAGGGACACTTATGTTTCTATTGTTGGTAATGTTTGTTTCTCCGGTAGCGGGCAGTCAGCAAATGCCGCTATTGTCTATCCGTGTAAATGGAAGCATTAAAGATGCGCTTCATGTCATAGAAAAGAAAAGCAACTTCGTATTTATCTATTCCGATGATATATCGAGAGATTTAAATGAGAAAGTTGCGTTGAAAGCCGATCGTGAGAGACTTGATAAAATATTGGACGAAATCTTGGCACCCAAGAATTTGTTGTATCGGGTTCATGAAAGGCAGATTTCAATTATCAAATCTTCGCGTACTCAGCAATTACAAAAAACAAAACCGGCAACTTTAAAGGTTTCCGGCCGGGTTGTAGACGAAAAGGGAGAACCGCTGATAGGTGTAAGTATTCAGGAGGCCGGAACCAATAACGGTATTACTACCGATAACAACGGATATTACACATTGTATAATGTAGCAGGTTCTAAATCGGTACTGAAATTTACTTATATCGGTTATGTCCCTCAAGAAGTCGCTGTCGGAAATGTGCATCAGATAAATGTCGCTCTACAGCCCGATACCAAGAACTTGGAAGAAGTTGTTGTGGTAGGTTATGGCACGCAGAAAAGAGCCAGTGTCGTAGGTGCGATCACTACAGTGAAACCTTCTATCTTGCAGATGGATCAAACACGTTCGTTAACCAATGCGTTGGCGGGTTCTGTAGCTGGTATCATTGCCGTGCAGCGGAGTGGCGAACCGGGAAGTGACGCTTCCGATTTCTGGATTCGTGGTATATCCACTTTCTCCGGTGCGGGATCAAGTCCGCTCGTACTGGTAGACGGTATCGAAAGAAGTATCGACAATATATCTTCCGAAGAAATTGAATCGTTCTCTGTGTTGAAAGATGCTACAGCAACTGCCGTTTATGGTGTGAAAGGTGCAAATGGCGTGATTCTTATTCAGACCAAACACGGAAAGATAGGTAAACCGACGATTTCTGTCAAGGCCGATTATGGTGTATCTACACCTACCAAGTTGCCTAAATTCGTAGACGGCGCTACCTATATGGAAGTGATGAACATTGCAAGTCAATTTACTTCCCAAAAAGATATGTATACACAAGACGCTATAACTGCAACACGCAACCATACAGACCTGGATTTGTTTCCCAATATGGATTGGCTCAAGACGGTGACAAAAAACTATGTTCCTAACGGGCGTGTGTCTTTGGATATAAACGGTGGTACCGAGCGCTTGCGTTATAGCATGGTAGCTTCTTACTTCGGAGAAAAAGGAATTACGGTGACAGATCCAAGTGTGGATTATGATGCCTCGAATAAACTCTCACGTTACAACATCCGAACCAATCTGGATATGAACTTGACACCTTCTACGTTGATTAATGTGAGTGTGGGTGGTTATATCATGAGTCAAAGGACACCGGGATGGTCGCCTACAGATATTATTTACTTGGCATTTAAGAATACTCCGGTTTGCTATCCTAAAATCTATTCGAATGGGCAGATCCCGACTTATACATCGCAAACCAATCCTTGGGCGGCTGCTACGCATACCGGATTTATATCGACTAACTCAAGTAGTATTCAGTCTCAATTCGTCGTGACTCAAGATATAGGTAAACTGTGGAAACCCTTGAGTGGATTGAATGCCAAAGGAACGTTTTCGTTCGATTCTTATGGATGGGATTCTTTTAATCGTACAAAGGTGCAGACCACCTATATGGCAACTGGAAGAGATAAAGATGGCAATCTGATTACGACTATGACCAATCAGGGAAGTAATTTCTTGGGTTATAGTAAGGACAATGGTGGTAATCGTTCTCTGTATTTCGAAGGTCAATTGAATTATAGCAAGCGTATAGCCAAAGATCATCAACTTGATGCTTTGTTTCTCTATAACATGCGCAACTACATTAATGCCAGTGCTACAACGTCTATTTATTCTCTTCCTTATCGTAGCCAAGGTTTGGCCGGCCGTGTTTCTTATAGCTTCAAAGATACTTATTTCTTAGAAGCCAATTTCGGATACAATGGATCGGAGAACTTTGCTCCCGGTAAAAAATGGGGATTCTTTCCATCTGTAGCAGGTGGATGGCTTATTTCGAACGAATCTTTCATGAAATCTCTCTCTTCTACAATATCTAAAATGAAGGTTCGTGCTTCTTACGGTTTGGTCGGCAACGATCAGTTGGCCGGCCGCCGTTTTGCCTACTTGTCTACTATTGCTGGTGTCGACGGTTATACATACGGCACAAGTGGCGATAATGCTTACAGTGGTTATACCGAAGGAGATTTTGGCGTGAATAAGTTGACTTGGGAAACAGTGAAGAAATTTGATTTAGGACTTGAACTTGGATTGTGGGACTGCCTGAATATCCAAGCCGATTATTTTCACGAACGTCATGAGAAGATCTTTATGCAGCGTAAGACTATTCCTGAGACAGCCGGCTTTACATCGGCTCCGTGGGCCAATTACGGTATTGCAACCAATCAAGGGTGCGAGTTTAGCTTGGAAATGAACAAGCAATTCAGTAAAGATCTCTTTTTATCTCTTAGAGGTAGTTTTACTTATGCTCACAACAAAATAATAGAGTACGATGAACCTGCAGCGTTGAAAAAAACGACTCGCTCTTATACGGGTAATTCTATCGGTACCTACTATGGCCTACAAGCTGTCGGAGTGTTTCAAGAAGAAGATTTCTTAGCCGATGGCTCAGTCAAAAGCAGTATACCGCAACCTACTTTCGGTACGGTGCATCCGGGTGATATTCGCTATGCTGATACTAATCATGACGGTAAAGTTGATGCAAACGATTATAAGCCTATAGGCAGACCTTATAATCCGGAGATCGTATACGGCTTTGGCTTCAGTCTGCGCTATAAGAATTTCGATTTCAGTGCTTTCTTCCAAGGAGATGCCCGTTGCTCCACGATGCTTTCCGGCGATTTGTTGATTCCCGGCAGCGGTGGCGGTGGTATGGGCAATATCTACAGCAACTGGGATGACCGTTGGAATCCTGCCGATCCGTACAAGAAGAATGTATTTTGGCCTCGTTTTTCGACCACAAAGAGTATCAATAATAACCTACCTTCTACATGGTGGCTCAAAGATGCCTCTTATATCCGTTTAAAGAACTTAGAAGTGGGCTACACTTTGCCTAAAAGCTGGCAGAAAGCCGCTTTAATGCGTGGAGCACGTGTATTCTTCAGAGGATCTAATCTTTGGACATGGAGTGCTTTCAATATGTGGGACCCCGAAGTCGGTTCGTCTGATGGTCTGAAATATCCTCCAATGAAAGTTTATTCTTTAGGTTTTCAAGTTACATTCTAAAAAGGTTTATGGATATGAAAAAATATATAACATTTATATTATTGGCAATAGCAGCGATGCCGTTCTTATATTCATGTAGTAATTATTTGGATAAAGAGCCTGACGATATGCTGACTCTGAGTGGCGTGTTCAGTGATGCGACAAATACTAAAAACTGGCTGGGCGGGGTCTATGATGCAATTCCCGATCCTTTGTGGGGTTATCTTAGCTATTCATACGGTTATTATTTAATGAGCGATGAATCTCAGATCAATAGTGAATTGGGACAATTCGGTTGGAATGGTTTGCTCAATGTTCAGCAAGGTAGCTGGTCGCCTGTACAGATGGTGCCTAGCTTTGATTTATGGGGCACTACATATCAGAAAGTGAGAGCGGCTCTTCTCTTTTTGGAAAATGTCAAGGCTATCCCTGAACAACGTCAAACAGCTGAATTGGTCGAAAGATATAAAAATGAAGCTCGTTTCTTAATGGCTTACTATTACGAACGTATGTTAGAGGTATACGGCCCGTTTCCGTTGGTTACCACATTAGCTAGCTCTACTGCTTCTCCTGCCGATTTACAATTGCCTCGTACGCCTTACGATGATATTGTAACTTATCTGGATAAGGAATTGCTCGATTTGTCTAAAGTGTTGCCGGCTTCTTATGACGATACGGATGTAGGTCGCGCTACTTCGGGCATGTGTCTGGCTATCAGAGCTCGTATGCTTATGTTTGCGGCCAGTCCTCTGTTTAATGGTAACGCTGATTATGCCGATGTTGTGAACAAAGATGGCAAACCATTGTTCAATTCCACGTATGATGCAACTAAATGGAAAAAAGCGGCCGATGCAGCCAAACTGGTGATCGATATGCCTCAGTATAAACTTTATACAGAGAAAAACGACGACGGAAGTATAGATGCTTTAATGTCGTGCATGGATGTTCATCTAAAAGGGGTGCAGCAAAATCCCGAAATCATTTTCATATATCCGAAGTTGACCCACTATTATTATGAATATCATACATTGCCTCGAGGTTCCGGTTTTGCCGGTTGTGTAGGGACAACTCAAAATATGGTTGACGCTTTCTTTATGAACAATGGTAAAAGTATTACGGACCAAGGGTCCAAATATGTGGCAACAGGCTTTTCTACCTCCGATAACTATTATAACACCAAGTATAATTATGGCAATGTGAACCGTACAACAGGGTTGGTTACGCGTGCCGGAACATTTAATATGTATGTTAATCGCGAACCCCGTTTTTATGTCAACATTCGCTATAGCGGTCAATATTGCAGCTTTGATGACAATGGACGTGATGTCGATTTCAAGAAAAACGGTTTGGACGGAGCTCCTTCGCACGATAGTCCGTATGCCGGTTATCAAATAAACAAAGCGATCAATCCTTCCGATCATAGTGGACAGGCATTCCAGTACAGACCGGGTATCATTCTTCGTTTGGCCGAGATGTATCTCGACTATGCCGAAGCATTGAATGAATGTGATCCGGGTAATGTAGATATTGCGAAATATGTCAATTTGATTCGTGAGAGAGCCGGTCTGCCCGATTTGGATGCGGGTCTGTCACAAACTCAGATGCGTGACGCCATTCGGCACGAACGCCAGGTAGAGTTCGCTTTGGAAGGCGGTACGCGCTATATGGATATTCGTCGTTGGAAAATAGCAGAAGATGTATTCAAAAAACCTATTCAAGGTATGAATATCCAAGGTACTACACCAAGCGATTATTTTAAGGTCGTTGATATCCAAACACGTAATTTCCAGAAGAAAATGTACTTGTGGCCTATTTATCAGAATTACATGGATAATAACGCAAACTTGGTTCAAAATAAATATTGGTAATTGATATGAGCATGAAATATTTTTGGAAAATATTTACACCGTTATTATTGTTGTTTGTCTCCGTAGGGTGTAGCAGCTCTTCGGGCGACGGACTTCAAAAGGTGAGTGTCTCTATCTCTCCATCCAAGAAAGTGATAGAGGAGAGTGCTGGTGGAGAATTATCGTTCTCCATCACTCCAACTCCTTCTTCTGTGGGACTGAAGTGCATTAGTAATGCCGATTGGATGACTGCTGTGCCCAATAAGGACTATAGTTGGAATGTATCGGCTAATATGGCTAATCTGAGTAGAAGTGGGCGCATTTATATATTGAATAAACAATCGCTAGCTCCTATTGATACGATTCAAGTTGTTCAGAAGTCCATTTTGGGAACAATAGACGAAGAAAGTGCATACCATTTCACAGAGACCGATGTACCTGTGGAAGTGCCCTTTCCTGGAAATTCATATATTACTACTCCGTTATATGGTACCCAGATAGATAATAATACCGGAGACTTTTCCGGCAATTGGGACGATGCTTCTATCGTTGCCAGTACATATTTCTATGTAGGTGCTTCGGGGGTGATGAATTTGGCGATGGTTGCGTCGAATAGCGATGGCTATGGAAAGATTAAGGTAACTGTTAATGGTAGCAAATCGTATGTTGTGACGGTTAATGGTCCTGCTTCTAAAATATATTCCATTGACAAAATACAGATTGATAGTCCGGGTTATGTCAGAATCGATATACAGGGAGTAGAGAAAAGTTCGAAATACTTTGCTCAAGTGCTCGAATATCGTATAGGAGGGACTGCTACGACAGGTAATAACAATCATTTTGTTACTCTTGCTTCGAAGGCCAGTGATACTGGCTTCTATTTTCAACGAAGAGGGGCTTCGTCGCATTGGGCCTATACACTTCCTGCCGAAGATGTTGAGTACTTTTATAACGAAGTGACGGTAGATAAAGCCGTGAACAACTCTTATTATGAGATGAATGGTTTTAGCGAAGGTTATATGGGCATTCAGCAGGTTGGAGACGGTACTCACAAAGTATTGTTTTCCGTATGGGCTAATCCTAAAGATATAGCAGCGACTCTCCCTATACCTATAAGAACTGGTAAGGATGTTGTTATCGGTGACTTCAACAACGAAGATAGCGGTCGCAACTGTTTCTTGGATTTCGATTGGAAAGAAGGACAGACTTATAAAGCATTGGTCAGGATTAAGCCCGATGGACAAGGAAATACCATTTATACGGCTTATTTTTATACCGGTACCGAATGGCGTCTACTTGCCGCATTTAAGCGTCCCAAGTTATCGACGCACTACAAGTCGCCTTACTCTTTCTTGGAGAATTTTGATCCTGTAACCTCCATTACATCACGTCATGTTTTGTACAAAAATCAGTGGGTCTATACGGTTGGGGGAGAATGGAAGGAAATAACGAATGCCACTTTTACATGCGATGGAACGGGCGAACAAGGTTTGCGATGGGATTACAGCGGTTCTGTAGACGATGCAAACCATGGGTTCATCTTAAAGAATTTCGGATTCTCCAACGATCATACGCCGAACAATACCACGTTCAGTCGTAAGGCGGGTGGAACGAAGCCCGATATTGATTTTGATGCGTTAGAAAATTTATAATTTAACTTTTAGTTCTTGAAATAATGAATACACAAAAAATATTTTTGGGGAGTTTGATTCTCGCCTTTGCATTATTCATGAATAGCTGTAAGGATGATTACAGCGTGGACATAGCTCCTGGCCCTGGTGTCACACCTCAGGCTACATTTACTCCCGAAGGTGATATCGCTATTGCCGGAGGTGGCGGTTCTTCGACGATTCAGGTCGTATCTAACATGCCTGATAGTACTATTAGTGCTGCAGTAAATTATGCTACTACCGGTGAATCTTGGTGCACCACAAAGATTGTTGACAATAAGGTAACACTCTCAGTGGCTCAAAATACAAGTTATTCACCTCGTGCCGCTACATTGAAAATAAAAGCTTTTACTCTTTTGAAGACGTTTGCGGTCGAACAGGACGGTAAAGATTATGTAATTGATGTTACTTATCCTTATAGTAAAAATTATAAGATCAATATTCCTTCTGTTTCCGATTTTAATAATGCAAAAACAAATATCTTTGCAGTAATGGACGGAAGTCAGAAGATAGCAGAAATTTGTCTGGAGTATATCAATGCTACAGGAATGTCTTCGCGCGCTATTGTAGTCTACGGAGTTGCAGCTCGTGACGGCAATTCGGCCGATTATAAGAATGGGTATATTGCTCAATTTATCGACGATAGTGGCAATGTAAAGCAAAGTAATGCCAACGGAAGTGTTGCATCATTCAATTATGATACGGATGAATGCAGCTATATTCCTATCTTGCGCAATTATCCTACTATCAATACCGTTTATCTTTCTACTACAGGTATCACTACTAAGGAAATTGCCGGTGCTACTGAATTGACGGCTCAACCCTATTACGTTACAGACAAGAGTGGCAATCAATACCCCATTGTCAAGATCGGAGCCGATGTTTGGTTGGGTTCAAATCTGCGCACATTGAAAATGGGAGATGGTACAAACATAACTCTTACCAATACTCCTGCAGCCAATTGCGCTGTCTATCCGCGCCAAGATACATCGCTGGATCCGGCTATATTTGGTTATCTTTATCATGCTTCGTTTGTAACGGGTGGTAACATTGCCAATATGGGAGCGTCTATTGTTGATAACTACAATAGCACTTGGAAAATATCTACCGGTGGCGGTAGCAATGCATCCGGCATTATGGGCACGACTACCGATTGGCAGCGATTGTTCAAATATATAGGCAAAGATCAATTGGGTGCTATATTGTCCAAAGGGTACGATTGGGCGAATGGTGGCGCAGGCGGATTCGACGTATCAACTGTAACCAATATTACCGGTATGAGTATTCCGGCAGCAGGCGAGATCTATTCAATGTCTTTTGCCTTGGGTAGCGAGAATCAAGCTTTCTTCGTATGCCAAGGAGGACAGGGATATAACTTCTGCGAGGTGGATGGCAGAGCCCCCGACCAAGCGGGAGTCCGTGCATGGCCTCATAATGCAGATGCTTGCTCCATTCGTCTGGTACGTGTAGACAGTCATAATTTACAATAAATATTTATCATGAAAAGAATTCTTACATTTGTCATGGCATGTATGCTTTCGATAGGCATCTTTGCCGATGATGTTTCTACTTTTAAAGGACTTGTTAGTCGGTTATTACCAAATCTTTCTTCGTCGATCATTGCCAAAAAGTTACCAAACGGCAGTGAAGACTATTTCCAGCTCTCTTCGCAGGATGGAAAGATAGAAATAGCAGGCAATAATGCCAACAGTATGGCCGTCGGTCTGAATTATTATTTAAAATATTATTGTCATACAACCGTCTCCTGGTATGTAGACGACAATTTCGATATGCCGACTTCACTGCCGGCTATCGAAAAACCTATAACAGTCAATGCCCGTTGCAAAAACCGTTTCTTTCTCAATTATTGCACGTTCGGCTACACCATGCCGTGGTGGAATTGGAAAGATTGGGAACATTTTATCGACTGGATGGCATTGAATGGCGTTAACCTGCCGCTTGCTATTACCGGACAAGAATCTGTATGGCACAAGGTGTGGATGAAGCTGGGATTGAAGGACAAGGAAATACGTCATTACTTTACCGGACCTGCTCATCTTCCTTGGCACCGCATGCTGAACATTGACTATTGGCAGGGTGATCTGCCCATGTCTTGGTTGGACGATCAGGAAGAGTTGCAGAAAAAGATTGTAGCTCGCGAACGTGAGTTCAATATGCGCCCTGTTCTTCCGGCTTTTGCAGGTCATGTACCGCAGGAACTCAAGCAAATATATCCAAAGGCAAAGATCACTAAATTAGGAGCATGGTCGGGCTACTCTGATCAGTATGCTTGCAGTTTTCTCGATCCGATGGATCCGCTTTTTACCAAAATTCAAAAGCTTTTCTTGGAACAGCAAAAGGCTATCTATGGTACCGACCATATTTATGGCATCGACCTTTTTAACGAACTTGCACCGCCCAGTTATGAAGCTTCTTATCTGAAACGGGTAGCCAATCAGGTGTATGGTTCTTTGGCCAAAGCAGACAAAAATGCTATTTGGTTGCAGATGACGTGGCTCTTCTATGACGACGGTAAAGCATGGACTAACGAGCGTATCAAAGCATACATCACAGCCTATCCGGCAAGCAAGTCCATCTTGCTCGATTACTATTGCGAGCAGCACGAAGTATGGAAACAGACAGACAAGTATTATGGTGTTCCGTACATTTGGTGCTATCTAGGCAATTTCGGAGGCAATACAATGCTGGCAGGTAATATAGCCGAAGTCAATAAGCGCATTGAAAATGTATTCAAGAACGGAGGTCGTAATTTTACGGGCTTGGGCTCTACATTGGAGAGCTTCGACTGCAATCCGTTTATGTACGAATATATTTTCGAGAAAGCATGGAATTTCGATACGCATAAGGATGTGAATCGTTGGGCAGAGCATTTGGCTGACGAGCATACCGGCAAAGTGGACGACAATGCCCGCAAAGCTTGGGATATGCTGATCAACAAAATCTATATTCAGTCCGACTATCCGGGACAGTGCCCCGTTATCAATATCCGTCCTTCTTTTGGCGGCTTTAAAACTTATTATTCCAGCCCACGCATTCCTTATAAAAACAAGGAACTGCTCGAAGCTACGGAAATCATGTTGCAAGCCGATAGCAAGACTCAAACGTATGCTTTTGATGTTGTGAACCTCGCACGCCAGCTTATCAGCAATTATTATGGCGATGTATTCAAAGGATATGAGCAGGCTTACAATAAAAACGATTTCAAAACGATGAAGGAGAAAGAGTTTATCATGCTGGGCATATTGGGTGATGTAGATCGTTTGGTTTCGTCGCAAAGTACATTCCTCATGGGCAAGTGGATTAAAGAAGCACGCGAGAAAGGGGTCGATGACGCCGAGAAGTTGTACTACGAACGCAATGCCCGCAACTTGCTCACAACTTGGGGCGAGAAAGCCGGATTGCTCAACGACTACGCTAGCCGTACATGGTCTGGTATGACAGCAACGTTCTATGGTCAACGTTGGCGCATGTTCTTTGCCGCTGTCGATCGGGCTGTTATCGAAGGTCAGAAGTTTGACGATACCAGATACAAGGAATACGAGAAAGAAGTAACTGACTACGAGGAAAAATGGTGGAACGATTGCATAGGCAATTTCCCCAGTACGCCCCAAGGTGATGGCATTGCTATTGCCAAAGAGTTGGTTGCTAAGTATAAACCCCTGATAGAACAGTAAATGTATCTTGAGGGTAGAACGATGGCTTGTTTAAAATAAAATACCGGATTAATGAAAAACAAATTGTTATTGTTGTTGGCGATGGTCGGCATTGGCGTGCAGGCTCAGACTGTCAGATTGCCTCGGCTTGGTAAAGATCGCATCGACCGAATAGTGGCTGCTATGAGCCTGCAAGAAAAAGCGCAATTGCTGGTGGGCGTAAGTGATAGTGTATCTCATACGTATGTGGGCAATCTGAAAGATGTTATTCCTGCTGCCGGAGTCACCGACCGACTTGCACAATTCGGTATTACGCCATCGTATATGTGTGACGGACCATGCGGAGTGCGTATGGATACGTTGCGCGATGGAAGCACAACGAAATATTATGCTACAGGTTTTCCGGTAGAGACCCTCTTGGCCTCTACCTGGAATGCCTCCTTGTTATATAAGGTGGGGCAGGCCATGGGTAATGAAGTGAAGGAGTATGGCTGCGATGTATTGCTTGCTCCGGGGCTTAATATCCATCGCAACCCTTTGTGTGGACGTAATTTTGAGTACTATTCCGAAGACCCCGTGCTGACCGGAAAGATGGCGGCGGCAATGGTCGGTGGGCTTCAATCGCAAGGAGTAGGTGCTACTATCAAACATTTTGTCGCCAACAACCAGCAGACGATGCGTGTCACTACAGATTCTCGCATTGCTCAGCGTCCTCTGCGCGAAATCTACCTACGTGGATTCGAAATTGCAGTTAAGGATGCTCAGCCATGGGCTGTGATGTCTTCATACAACAAGCTCAATGGGGTTTATACCCAAGAAGATCAGCCGTTGCTATCGACTACGCTTCGCGATGAATGGGGATTCAAGGGCATTGTGATGACCGATTGGACGGGCACGCGCAATACCGTTGCGCAAGTGCATGCCGGAAACGACTTGATGATGGAGGGAAATCCGCAGCAAGTGCGAGACATTGTCAAAGCGGTGCAGACGGGTAGATTGTCTATTGCCGATGTAAACCGGAATGTAAAACGCATGCTTGAGTTTCTTCTCAAAACTCCCCATTTCAAGGCTTATCCTTTCTCCAACGCACCTGATCTGAAGGCTCATGCCCAAGTGGTGCGCGAAGCTGCCGATGAAGGCATCGTTCTTTTGAAAAACGACAGTTGTGCTTTGCCTTTTCCGCAGGCTACTAGGCGTGTTGCCCTTTTTGGTATCGGGGCATACAATTTTTATGCCGGTGGTCGAGGCTCAGCCGATGTCAACAAAGCATATATCGTGAATATGAAGCAAGGACTGACCGATGCAGGCCTTACTCTTGTCTCCAAACTCGATCGGTATTATGCCAAATATATAGACTGGCAGAAGTCTGCACTCGACGAAGTCAACGTTCCCGATTGGTATACTTGGTTCTTTGGTCCTAAGATGCCTCAGGAGGCTGAAATAGATACGGCTTTCATTCGTTTGAGGGCTAAAGAGTCAGATGTGGCGGTTTATACCATTGCCCGCAATGCCGGGGAAGGTGCCGATAGGCACAACATCGAAGGCGACTACTTGCTCACGAAGCCCGAACGGTTGTTGCTCGAGAATATTACGGCTATCTTTCATTCGCTCAAGAAGAAGGTGATAGTGGTATTGAACACTGGCGGAGCGGTAGAAACTGCATCGTGGAAGAATCTTCCCGATGCGATCGTTTTGGCTTGGCAATCCGGACAAGAAGGAGGTAGGCCCGTGGCCGATATCCTCACCGGCAAGGTCAATCCTTCCGGTAAATTGCCGGTGACGTTTGCCAACGATTATTTCGACATCCCTTCGTCCAAGAATTTCCCATACGATTATTTCTATAAGGACTATAATACGTATTGGGCCGACTGGACCGATTCGGTGATGCTCAAAACAAAAGACAGAGGATTCACCAACTACGACGAAGGCATCTGGGTAGGCTATCGCTACTTCAATACGTTCAAAAAGGCGGTGTCTTATCCTTTCGGTTACGGACTTTCGTATACCACTTTCGGCTATACGGATGCTCGTCTCAAGGAGAGCGGCAACCATTGTGTAGTGACAGTGAAAGTGAAGAATACCGGTGCCGTTGCCGGCAAAGAAGTAGTGGAACTCTATGCTACTGCACCTCGTGGCAAATTGGAGAAACCCGCACGTGAACTTAAGGCATTTGCCAAAACAAAGCTGTTGCAACCGGGAGAATCCGAAACGGTGACGATGTCTTTTACTTTGTCCGATTTGGCTTCGTTCGACGAGCAGTCCAACAGTTGGATGACGGAAGCCGGTAAGTATGTCATTTCCATTGGTGCTTCGGTTGAAGATATTCGCCAGACGCTATTGCTCAATGTTCATCGTTCTATAGAACGTAAGATGTTGACGAAACTATAGACGCGTAGGCGATACGATAGCTCGAAGTATAGATCTCAATAGATACCGAAATAAGGTTGAATGTGGTATTTTCATAAATGTTAAGTAGACGTGAATAGACTTGTGATAATGAAATCGTATTATTGCAAGTCTATTTTTATGGCATGATGATACTTTCTTATCCAGGCATCAGCTACAACCCATTGTAGGGTACTATTTTCGCTATTGTTTCAGCACTCGAATGTAAGCTCAATAAGAGTGTGATATAAATGTGTTGCGGCTATAGTTAATTATTGCGTTGCAAAATCAGTTTTTATTATCTACCATCGATATTCGGAGGAGTCCGGCAGCATGATCTGTTTCATTCTTCAGGATTGTTTCAACGACCTTGAACCAGTTCAAATAGTTCTGTAGATATTTCGTAGCCACTCCCCAAAAGGTTGAAGCGATCCATTTTTTCAGCCTGTTATGGAGGGAATTTACATGTTGTATGTGAAACCTTTCAAGTTTTACCCGCTGTTTCAAGTCCCCCCTGAGCACAACATGTTTCAGCCGATTGTCATTTGCGTATCCCTTATAGCTTGTATGTCCATCTGAACACAGAACCACATCCTCCGGTAGGGGCGTATGCAGACTTTCCGTTATATCTTTCTTGGTAAGGCGTCCCTTTCCGCAGCATGTCATATTCAAATCGTTCTTCCGATCAGTAGTTACTATCACCTTGGTCTTGTTGTTAGATATGCCCGAACTATTGGAGTCGCTGCCCCTTTTACGGGCAGGACGTTCCAAATGCCGATTTCCTTTCTCTGATTCCTCGAAAAAAGTTTCATCGCTTTCCACTATACCCGAAAAAGAACTGCCTTCATCTTGTTTGAACGTACCCAAAATCTTGTGTCGCCAGTCAAAAGCCGTTTTCTTGTTGATTTTAAGCGAGGAGGAAATATTGTCCAAAGACTTCTGGTCAGACATCAGTTCCAAATAGCGACCTACCAATTCCTTTTTGTGAAGCCCTTCCTGCCAAGTTCCGGTATATTCGGTGAATGTGCGCCTACAATCTTTGCACTTGAAGCGTTGAGCACCTTTGTCCTTGCCAAAACGATAATAATGTTTGCCACCACAATGAGGACAACTACCTTGCTTGTTCAGTAACTGGAACAGACGAGGAGAAGGAGAAGCCGATACGATTTTTGACGATAAGGCGGAAACCAGAGACACACGTTCTCCTAAAGGAAGAGACAGCGCAGCGACTAATATTTCTTGATAGGTCATAACTTCTGAAGTTTTACGAGGACAAAAATACAAAAAATTAGGTATATCTACCATTTTACAACGCAATAATTAACTATAGCCATGTGTTGCGTGTAAATCATTGATATACAGCTAGAAATTCATAAGGACGAAAATAAAAGTTTGTATGTATAAACTTTTATTTTCGTCCTTATGAATTTTTATGTTCGTCCATATCATTTTTCGAAAGTGAGGCTCAAAATTGTGGTGTACTGAATTTGGTTGACAGTTAAACACTAGTAAACCTAAGGGAGTTGACAATTACAATCATGTATACCTAAAGTAGTTGTCAACTCTGCAAAGTTAATCCTATTTTTATTGACAAACAAGTATTGTTTGTTCTTTATAGTTTGTTTTGTTCAGCTGATGCTTTAAAGCATCAGCTGAACAAAGAGGGTTTGGATGTTCTCCCGGGAGCATTTGCATCGGTGTTTTCATTGCCAGAGCTTGGTGCGGTCGTGCCCAATTATACAGATATATCGATCTTGCGACGCCTTCTTGGGCTTCATCAAATGTTTTATTCTCATAATCGAAGAGCCATCCGTTCTTAACGGTATTGTTCATCCTCTCGGCTAGGGCATTGTGCAAGGGGTCGCCCGTTTGCGTCATACTGATAGCGATTCCTCTTTCTTTGAGCAGTGACACATAACCTTTTGATGCATATTGCACGCCTCGGTCGGAGTGATGGATAAGACCTGAAAGGTTGAATCCCTGGCCTTTATAAAAGTCGCACGCCATCATCAACGCTTTTACCGGTCCTTCCGCTTCAAGAGTCCGAAAGAGGGCATATCCCACAATGATGCGGCTGAAGACATCCGTCAGCAGCGAAAGATAGGCAAATCCTTCTTTCGTGGATATATAAGTGATGTCACCCACCATCATACGGCAGACACCACAGGCCACGTATTTAGGAGATGTGTTAAGCAAATCCGGATATATCCGATATGGATGATCGGAGTTGGTCGTACGAGGTCTGTAACGTCTGCGGCGCAGCATCATCCCGTTGGCCCGAAGGACATCGATAAATTGGTCGCGTCCTATCGTGAACTTTTCTCCGAACCGAGACTTACACAGACTGTAAAGCTCGCGGCAACCGCTTCGGGGAAGCTCCTGACGCAGAGACTGACAGTAATACGTGATGCTGCTTATAAGTACATCTTGTTCGGCATTTGTTTCTTTGTGCTTGTAGTACCCTTGTCGGGAAATGTCAAGCAGTCCGCAAAGGGCGGATATGGTATAACTTATACCTTTACCCGCCTTTTGTGACAAGCAACCTACTACTTGACATCGGAGTTTTTTCGTACCTTGATGTGATACTTCTCTTCAGCCAGGTCAATCATGCAATCATAAACGTCACGGGCCATCTCTGCACGCTTCAGCTCAGATTCCAATTCCTTAATGCGCACTTTCAAAGAGGTGATGTCTTCTTCTGAAGAGACATCCTCAGTACCGATTGATACAACTTTATCCTTCATATTTAATGGGAATGGTTTATCTTCAAGCCCAAAGATACGAAGCCAATTCCGAATTGAACCTCTGGATATACCATTTTCTTTTTCAAGGGTATACTTACCCTTGCTTCCATGAAGGTAAGAGTTTAAAATCTCTAGACGAATCTGATCGTCAATCTTTTTATTATTTCTCATTTTTGAATAAGTTTGTGTCAACTTATTCAGTACATGTCAAATCTGTATATCAAGAAGTACCACTCCGGTATGGTTAAAATAGTATTAGTATTTGTCCTTATCTTCCTAAAACGACATATGCCCCTAAATTTGTTGACGTCCATACGTTTTCTGAAAAACTTAAGGACGTCACCGAAAAAACTAACATATGACAAAATAGAGGTGATATTGCAAGATCGAAATGATTGGTTGGCGTATTATTTTTCTTGTCTGCGATAAATAAATCTGCTGATATTATTTTGAATATTCAACTATTGTTCGTATGTTTGCGAACAATGATAAAGAGAAAGATGGAAAACGATAAAAAATATACTCCAAGACAAGAACAGTTGGCACGCTTTGCCAAAGCGTTGGGGCATCCCGCCCGAATCTCTATCATGCAATTTCTGGCAAAGCAGGATACGTGTTACTTTGGTGACATACACGAAGAGTTGCCCATTGCCAAAGCTACTGTTTCGCAGCATCTTAAGGAGCTGAAAAATGCAGGGCTGATACAAGGTGAGATTGAAACTCCAAAGGTGAAGTATTGTATCAACAAAGAGAATTGGAAATTTGCTCAGGAATTGTTCGGTGAGTTTATGGGGCAATGTATTTGCAAAAAAAAGGATTGCTGTTAATACATCCTTTTTTTATATACTAGTTGATCGTTGTTTTACGAATTACGATTATATGCAATAATAAATAATATACGATGGAAATAAAAGTTTTAGGAACAGGTTGCAGCAGCTGCAAGGCATTGTATGCAACGGTAGAAAAAGTAATAAAAAACATGGATATTGATGCTGTGTTGGTGAAAGAAGAAGATTTGGAAAAAATCATGTCGTATAATGTAATATCGCTTCCGGCATTGGTAATAGACGGTAAGGTTGTGGCCAAGGGGCGAATTGCAGAGAGTGAAATAAAGAATCTATTAACCATTAAGAAATAAAAAGAATGAAACGTATCTTTTTGATCTCTCTGTTGGCACTGATTTGCTTTGCCGGTGCGTATGCACAAACAAAGAAAGTTGTAAAACCGGTCAAAGCGACGGTCGAAGTATTGTATTTCCACGGCAAGCAACGTTGCCCTACGTGTATAGCTATAGGTACTTATTCTAAAGAAGTGGTGAGCAAAGACTTTGCGGCTCAAGTGAAGAGTGGAATGCTGAAGTTTAAGGAAATAGATATATCTACTCCCGAAGGGGAGAAAGTGGCCGATAAATATCACGTCACCTGGTCGTCTTTGTATGTGAATAGGTGGCAAAACGGTAAGGAGATTCGGAACGACATAACTCGTTTCGGTTTTGAAAATGCCCGAACGAATACTCCGGCGTTTAAGAGTGGGCTAAAAAATAAGATTAATCAGCTATTAAAATAATTGTAAGCTATGATGGACTTCTTGCAACATATTTTGGACAACAGTAATATTCCGATCGTTACCGCTTTTGTCCTAGGGCTGCTCACGGCTATCAGTCCATGTCCGTTGGCAACCAATATAACTGCCGTAGGTTTCATAGGACGTGATATAGAGAGCAAACGCCGTATCTTTTGGAACGGTATCCTTTATACGGTTGGGCGAATCATTGCTTATTCGGTGCTGGGAGCTATATTGATATATATACTCCGAAGTGGTGCCGATATGTTCTCGATTCAGAAATGTATAAGCAAGTGGGGAGAAATGCTCATTGCTCCGGCTATGTTGCTCATCGGGCTGTTTATGCTGTTCGGTGACAAGTTGAGGCTTCCTAAATTCGGCTTCTCGGGAAATGTAAAGTCGGAGAAGTTAAAAGGTATCTGGGGAAGTCTACTTTTGGGTATGCTTTTCGCCATGGCTTTTTGCCCTACGAGCGGTGTGCTTTACTTCGGAATGTTGATACCCATGTCGGCTCAAGCTACGGGCGGATACCTGCTGCCTGTGGTGTTTGCTTTTGCCACCGGACTTCCTGTAATACTTGTGGCATGGTTGCTTGCCTATAGCATGGCGGGAGTGGGCAAGTTTTATAACCGAATGAAGATATTTCAGAAATGGTTTAACCTCATTGTCGCTATATTGTTCATAGTGGTAGGTATTTATTATTTTATTGTATTTTACTTATAATTTATATCATAATGAAAAAGATAGAAATATTCGACCCTGCAATGTGTTGTCCTACGGGGCTTTGTGGAACAAATATCAATCCTGATTTAATGAGGATTGCAGTCATAATTGATACCTTGAAGAAACAAGGTATCACAGTAACTCGCCATAACTTGCGAGATGAACCTCAAGTGTATGTTAGTAACAAGATAATCAACGACTATCTGAAACAATATGGAGCAGAAGTTTTGCCTATAACTCTTGTGGATGGTGAGATAGCCGTGACAAAGATATACCCAACAACTAAAGAAATGAGCGATTGGACAGGTGTTAACCTTGATTTTATGCCGCTCACTAAATAATAAGAAAACAATGAAAATATATAGTTTGTTGGATATAAATTTAACGAAATATCTTTTTTTTACAGGAAAAGGAGGTGTCGGAAAAACGTCTCTAGCTTGTGCTACGGCCGTTGGCTTAGCAGATATAGGAAAGAATATATTGCTTATCAGTACTGATCCTGCTTCAAATTTGCAAGATGTTTTTAACCAAACACTAGATGGCCATGGCACAATTATAAAGGAGGTTCCGAGACTTGTTGTAGTTAACCTTGATCCGGAACAGGCAGCAGCAGAATATAGAGAAAGTGTCATTGCGCCGTATAGAGATAAATTGCCCGAAAGTGTTATTCAGAATATGGAAGAGCAATTGTCCGGTTCATGTACAGTTGAAATCGCAGCTTTCAATCAGTTTTCTGATTTCATTACCGATGCGGGGAAAGCTAAAGAATTTGATCATATTATTTTTGATACAGCTCCTACCGGTCATACTTTACGTATGCTTCAACTACCATCTGCATGGAGTACATTTATTAGTGAGAGTACCCATGGGGCGTCTTGCCTTGGACAATTGTCAGGATTGGAAGAGCGTAAAGAAATATACAAAAAAGCCGTTGAGACACTTTCAGATGCTAATGCAACGCGGTTAATATTAGTAAGTCGTCCCGAAACTTTACCTTTTAAAGAAGCCATGCGCTCTTCTCATGAATTGCAATTACTTGGAATTAGAAACCAATTACTAGTCATAAATGGGTTATTGGGAAGAGTCGATCAAACAGATGAAGTATCTAAACAAATATACGAACGGCAACAGCTTGCAATAAAACAGGCCCCCGAAGAATTATTGAAATATCCCTCTTATTATGTTCCTCTGCGATCATATAATTTGTCTGATATTACGAATATTCGCCATATGTTATATGACGATAACTTCGTCAATAGTACAAATGATCAACAGATCGTACAGGCAAAAGATCTAGATGAAGTGGTCAGTGACCTCTATAAATCGGGAAAACGAGTTATTTTTACGATGGGAAAAGGCGGTGTGGGCAAAACTACTTTAGCTACCGAAATAGCTCTTAAATTAAAAAAGATGGGGAAAAAAGTACATCTTGCCACAACCGATCCTGCTAATCATCTAAATTATAATCTTGTTATACAGGCAGGTATCACTGTGAGTCGCATAGACGAAACAGAAGTGTTGGAATCTTATAAAAATGAGGTGCGCCATAAGGCAATTCAAACCGTTATGCCAGAAGATATGGCGTATATAGAAGAGGATCTACGTTCACCCTGTACACAAGAAATTGCAGTTTTTAGAGCATTTGCAGAAATAGTGGATAGGGCAAAAGACGAAACGGTCGTTATAGACACTGCACCAACAGGACACACTTTGTTATTGCTAGATGCAACAGAAAGTTATCATAAAGAAGTGCAACGTACAGAGGGGGATATTCCTGATTCAGTAAAAAACTTGTTGCCGCGTTTGCGTAATTCAAAGGAAACGGAGATCATCATTGTCACATTGCCTGAAGCTACTCCTGTCGTTGAAGCAGAGCGTCTGCAAAAAGACTTACAACGAGCAGGTATTTATAATAAATGGTGGATCGTGAATTCCTGTTTGTCGCTGACAAATACAAATGATGCTTTTTTAAGAACAAAAGCGGAGTCGGAGTCTAAATGGATAAAAAGAGTAGAACAATTATCTCATGGCAATACAGCCTTGGTTGCATGGAAAAATATATGATATGGAAAGGGTGAAAAATCTCAATAGAAGAATATTAATTCTTTGTACGGGCAACAGTTGCCGCAGTCAGATGGCTCAAGGCTTCTTGCAGTCGTTCGATGCAAACTTGACCGTCTGTTCTGCCGGAGTTGAGCCTTCTGAAAAGGTAAATGACAATGCTGTCAGAGTAATGAAAGAAGTAGGTGTAGATATAAGTGGTGAGTACCCCAAGCATGTAAATACTTTCTTGAAGGAAGAATGGGACTATGTCATTACCGTATGTGGAGGGGCGCAAGAAACGTGTCCAATCTTCGAGGGGGAGGTTCGTCGTAGATTGCACTTCGGCTTTGACGATCCTGCGACTGTGGAAGGGACTGCGGAATATGTAGAAAGTGAATTTCGTCGCATAAGAGATGAGATAAAGAATACTTTTTTTCAATTTTACACTTCAATAAAAGAATGAAACATCTTGCTTTTCTGGATAAGTATTTGACTTTATGGATATTTGTAGCCATGGTCGTAGGGGTCAGCATCGGATATCTCTATCCCGGTATCGTAAACTTTTGGGGACGGTTTGCAGTAGGTACCACCAATATTCCATTGGCGGTGGGCTTGATACTGATGATGTTTCCACCATTGGCTAAAGTTCATTATGGTGAACTTGGCAATATGTTCAGCGATAGAAAAGTGTTGGTAACCTCTCTTCTGATCAACTGGATTGTCGGTCCGCTGTTGATGTTCTTTCTTTCAATATTGTTTTTGTCTTCCCATCCGGACTACATGTATGGGGTTATCCTGATAGGGCTGGCCCGATGTATTGCTATGGTTCTGGTGTGGAACGAATTGGCAAAAGGCAGTAGTGAGTATGCAGCGGGGCTTGTGGCTATGAACAGTATTTTTCAAGTGGCGTTTTATGCGATATATGCCTATTTCTTCATTGCTGTATTCCCTCGTTGGTTTGGACTTCCAACTACAGACCTCGTTCAGAAGATAACGATAGGAACCGTTGCCGAGAATGTTATGATCTATCTTGGAATACCTTTTGTGGCAGGCTTTGTCGTTCATAGGGTGCTCGGTAAGGTTAAAGGTGAACGATGGTATTATGAGCATTTTATACCGCAAATAAGTCCACTCACATTAATAGCGCTGCTATTTACCATTGTCGTGATGTTCTCTTATAAGGGAGAATATATCATAAAGTTGCCTTTAGATGTCGTGAAAATAGCTGTTCCGTTAGTTCTGTATTTCTGTATCATGTTTTTCTTTACCTTTTGGATTACCAAAAGAAAGAAGATGCCCTATGATAAGGCCGTTGCCGTATCTTTTACGGCAACAGGGAACAATTTCGAATTGGCTATTGCCGTAGCGATAGCCATATTCGGTGTTAATTCGGGAGAAGCCTTTGCTACAGTTATAGGGCCGTTGATAGAAGTTCCTGCTTTGATTCTATTAGTCAAATATGCCTTGGCTCATAGACGGTAGCATCGAGCGAATGGAAGAATAAAGCTTATTGTAGTTCGATTATTTCTTCGGGAGCTTTAGTCAGTTTCTCTACACCTTCGCTTGTAACGACCCATGAGTTTTCGATACCTACGGGACCTACTTCGGGTATCACGATTTTAGGTTCGAGTGCAAATACCATGTCTGGCTCTAGTTCTGTTTTGGCGCGGGGAGCGAAAACGGGGCTTTCGTTGATCTCGAGTCCGATGCCATGTCCTATGAAGCCTGCTTGTTGACTGATACCCATGAATTTGTCTTCAAATCCGTCGGCTTTGGCAATCTTTAGCGCTGTCTGGTATATATCTTCGCAGATCACTTTAGGTGCTATTATCTCCGATAATTTCTGCTGTATCTTTAGGCAGGTTTGATGCGCGGCATAGGCTTCGTCGGTGAGTTTGCCGATAGAAAATACACGGCTCATGTCGCACATGTAGCCAAAAAAGTTGCCCCCCATGTCTACCATGACGCTTTGTCCCTCTTTGAGAAGTGCTCCATCTACTCCGATAGGCAACGAATGATGAGTTCCGGCTCCACCCAGTGCAAAGTCGTAAGGTGAGGGTGTTGCAGCATTATTGCCACTAAGCACACTGCCCATAAAGATTTCCATACTGTGTCCGAACACTCTGAATATCCCTAAATTGCCATTCTTGCGCATGAGGTGCTCTATTTCGATAGAAAAATCGAGATCGGTCATGTCTTTTTGATAGACGGACGGTATTTGTTCGTAGGCTTTAGTGTGGAGTAATGCCGAACGGCGAAATATTTCTATCTCGTACTCGGTCTTTACGCTTCTGGCTTTGCGTATGATACTTGTGCCGTTGACGATTTCGGCATCGGGAAATAAGTTGCTGAGGCGCATATAGGAAGAGTAGGGAAGTTCGTCGCCTTCGAGCATCAGCTTGCTGGGGGCTTCAAGTTCAAGCTCTTTAAGCTTGGCTGGAATTTCTTCGGGCTTACGTATGGAGACGACATGTTCGCCTGTGATATTATGTGGTCTTTTTAGAAATAGAATAGCCGGAGAATTGAGGGGTAAATACAGATAACCGCATACAATTCGGCCGAAAGTATAGAGCATATTGACATTACACGTGATGAGGGCGGCGTTAATACCCTTCTTTGCCATGAAGACACGAATTTTGTCTCTTCGCATCTTAAGTTCCGGTTGAAGCATATCTTTGTATCTTTTTTAAGTATAATGACGCAAAGATAATAAAGAAATAGTTGAAAGTGAAACTTATCTTGTCTTTTTCTTATTTATTAATATAGTATAAGGATCTTCCTCGACAACCGCTATTTCGAAACATGTTTTAAGATTTCTTGGCGTTATTTGAAGTGGCGGTTTTATTTCTTTAGGTAATTCGCTGACTTCTACTAATGAACGGCCACTACGGAGAATGCCGAGTTCACTAGCTGCCCGATAAGATAGGTCGATTATCAATCGTTTGCCAAATGGACCTCTGTCTGTGACTTTAACAAAAACAATCTTGCCATTCAGTGGATTTTTGACTTGCAGTATCGTGCCAAATGGATAAGTGCGATGGGCGCACGTAAGACTGTCTTTATGATATCTGCCGCCGTCGGACGTGCGGTGGCCATGTAGCCGTTTACCATAATAAGTTGCATCGCCCACCTTCTGTGCTTGAAGGCAGGTAATGCAAAAAATAAAGTATGTAAAAATTAAATATGCTTTTTTTATAATCATACAATTCCCTGTGCCAACATTGCATGAGCCACTTTCATGAAGCCTGCGATGTTTGCACCTTTCACATAATTGATATAGCCGTCGGGCTCTGTGCCATATTTCACGCACTGTGCATGAATGCTGTGCATGATTTGGTGCAGCTTCTGGTCAACTTCTTCGGCTGTCCAGCTAAGGTGCATTGCATTTTGTGACATTTCGAGTCCTGATGTAGCTACACCGCCTGCATTGACTGCTTTGCCCGGTGCATACAACATCTTTTTCAGAATAAACAAATCGATAGCTTCTGGTGTACATCCCATGTTGGATATTTCGCCGACACAGATAAATTTGTTGTCGATCAGTTTTTGAGCATCGTCACCATTCAGTTCGTTTTGAGTAGCGCAAGTGAGAGCAATGTCTGCTTTTACTTCCCATGGACGACGGTCTGCGAAGAACTTAGCACGAGGATATTTCTCTGCATAAGGTGCAACGATGTCGTTACCGGAAGCACGAAGTTCGAGCATATAGTCTATTTTGTCTCCGCTTACGCCGTCTTCGTCGAGAATGTAACCGTCGGGACCGGAGATGGTAATAACTTTAGCTCCAAGTTGTGTGGCTTTCATCACAGCGCCCCAAGCAACATTTCCGAAACCGGAAACGACAATTGTTTTGTCTTTGATGTCAATGCCCTTAGTCTGTAACATTTGATTTACAAAATAAAGACCGCCGAATCCTGTTGCTTCCGGGCGGATGAGAGAACCGCCATATTCTAAGCCTTTACCGGTGAATGTGCCGGTAAATTCGCGGGTTAGCTTTTTGTACATGCCAAATATATAGCCGATTTCGCGACCACCTACACCGATATCACCTGCTGGAACATCCATGTCGGGACCTATGTGGCGCCACAATTCGAGAACGAATGCTTGGCAGAAACGCATGATTTCGGCATCGCTCTTGCCTCTTGGTGAGAAATCGGAACCACCTTTGCCTCCACCCATTGGCAGTGTTGTCAATGCGTTCTTGAACGTCTGTTCGAAGCCCAAGAATTTAAGAATGGACAAGTTGACTGAAGCGTGGAAACGTAAACCGCCTTTGTACGGTCCGATGGCATTATTGAATTGAACGCGATAGCCGAGATTGGTTTGAACTTCACCTTGGTCGTCTACCCAAGTAACGCGGAATGTGAAGATACGATCGGGCTCAACTAAGCGTTCGATGATTTTTGCTTTTTCAAATTCTGGATGTTGGTTGTATACTTCCTCAATTGAAATGAGGACTTCTTTGACTGCTTGGAGGTACTCAGACTCTCCGGGATGTTTGGCCTCCAACGAGGTCATGATTTTTTCAATATTCATAATAAAGTATTTAAAGGTTATGATAAAATGTCATAAATCACTCTGCAAATATAAGTATTATTTTGAATGATGCTAAACAAAATGGCAATAAAATAATATTTTTTTGATTTTTTGTTATAATGACACTTACTTACTACTCCGCTCTATTTTGAATGTTTTGAACAAAAATCAGCAAAAATGTTTATATTTGCAAGTAGTTTGCATTTTATTTTTAAAGATTGCTATAATTTTGTGCTTTCTGATAATAAATGAGATTTGCCTGTTTGTTTTATTTTTTAAGAGAAAAAGATGGAAGAGAAGAAGCTTTATATTAAAAATATGGTATGTGCTCGATGCATATCGGCTGTAAAGTCGCAACTCGACAGATTGAATATCGGTTATGTATCAGTAGTCTTGGGCGAGGTGGAATTGACTGCCGCCCTCGGCGCACAACAGAAAGAGGTGCTGCGTGAAGCGTTGCAGTCTCAAGGCTTTGCACTGATAGATGACAGACGGAGCCGATTGATAGAGCAAGTGAAGTCTATTATCATTGAGTTGGTGCATTATAGCGATGAAGAGCTCAAAGTGAACTTGTCGGATTATATCGCCGAGAAGGTGCATTTGGACTATCATTATATCAGCGATCTCTTTTCGGAGGTGACGGGATATACCATTGAAAAGTATTATATCGCTCAGAAAGTGGAGCGTATCAAAGAACTCTTAGTATACGACGAACTTTCGTTGAGCGAAATAGCCGATCAGCTCAACTATTCGAGTGTAGCTCATCTCAGTGCTCAATTTAAAAAAGTGACAGGGTTGACGCCTACCTATTATAAGAAGGTGGGGGCCGACAAACGCAAGCCATTGGATAAAGTGCTCTGAAGGGAGAATGTTATAAATCTTTCCGGAAATTGTGTAACGTGTTTCTTGGTCTTTTATTCTACTTTTGTACTAAACAAAGTTAGCTCTCTTGCAGAGCTGGTATGTCGTAATAATAAAAAGAAAGTATGAATAAGAATAATGTAACTCGTCAATTTCCGGTACTCAATCTGCATTGTGCAGGGTGTGCCGCTCGCGCCGAGCAGATTCTTTCTTCACAGAAAGGTGTTGTTCGTGCCAGTGTGAACTTTGCGTCGTTGACGGCTGTCGTAGAATATAATGCTTCGGAAGTAACATCGGGTGAGCTACAGAAGGCTGTGCGCGATGGTGGATACGATCTGTTGATTGACGACGACGACGATTCTCACCGAGCCGAGCAGCTCCGCGCTGCCTATCTCGTCTCGTTGAAGCGCAACCTTATCGGTGCTGCTTTGCTTACCATACCTCTTATGGTGATAGGTATGGGTCTGCATTCGTACGTGTGGACGCCTTGGGTCTTGTGGCTATTGTCCACACCGGTAGTGTTCTACATGGGACGCGAGTTCTTTAAAGGTGCATGGACGCAGTTGATTCACCGCACATCCAATATGGATACCCTTGTGGCGCTTAGCGCGGGTATTGCCTATCTCTTTAGTTTGCTCAACTTATTGTTCCCTTCTTTTTGGACGAACCGTGGTATCGAACCTCATGTTTATTTTGAGAGTGCGGCAGGCATCATATCCTTTATATTACTAGGACGTTGGTTGGAAAATAAGGCTAAGGCTAAAACGTCGGATGCCATTAAACAGTTGATAGGGCTGCGCCCCGAAACGGTGACTCGGGTAGATGAGCAAGGTATATCGAGTGTTGTAACTGTGAGAAGTATCGTGGTGGGCAATCTTGTTAGGGTAAAGCCGGGCGAACGTATTGCAGTGGACGGTATCATTGTGGAAGGTGCTTCTTATGTAGATGAGAGTATGCTTACGGGTGAATCGATTGCAATTGCCAAGGGCAAGGGCGACAAAGTGTTTGTGGGCACGATGAATCAGAAAGGAAGTTTTGTTGTGCGCACCGAGCAGACGGGCAAAGATACGGTACTGGCTCATATCATTCGTTTGGTGCAAGAGGCGGAGGGGAGCAAGGCTCCTGTTCAAAAGTTGGTCGATCGTGTTGCTGCCGTATTTGTGCCTACGGTTATCGTATTGTCTTTACTCACTTTCGGGGTATGGTTTGTTTGGGGTGGAGCGAATGGCTTCTCGCATGGGTTGCTGGCTGCTCTTTCGGTCTTGATCATCGCTTGCCCTTGCGCTCTGGGACTTGCTACACCTACGGCGATTATGGTAGGTATAGGTAAAGGTGCTTCGAACGGTATCTTGATAAAAGATGCCCGCAGTCTCGAGATAGCCAAAAAGGTGAATGTGGTGGTGCTCGATAAGACGGGAACGATCACAGAGGGCAAACCTTCGGTAACCGATGTGGTTTGGTTTGCACCCGAGCGCAGCGATATATTAATAGGTATGGAAAGCATGGCCGAACATCCTTTGGCGGAAGCCATTGTACACCATTTTGAAGGACAACCATCTTCCGTATCCGACTTCGAAAGCCTCACGGGATTGGGCGTAAAAGCCTCGTACGAAGATAGAACATATTATGTGGGCAACAGCTCATTGATGGAGACATCGGGTATACCGATTACTGCTCAACAGAAAGAAACGGCCGAACGATTGGGTAGTATGGCCAAAACTGTGGTGTGGTTTGCCGATGAGCAACACGTACTTGCCATCTTGGCATTGGCCGATAAGGTAAAGGAGCATTCGAAAGAGGCTATATCACTATTGCGCAAAAGCCGTATCGATGTCTATATGCTCACCGGCGACCAAGAATCGGTAGCAAAGCAAATAGCTTTTGAAGCCGGTTTGGAAAACTATCGCTGGGGAGTGATGCCATCCGACAAAGTAAACTTTGTGAAGCAGTTGCAACACAAAGGTCTTGTAGTAGCCATGGTGGGCGATGGCATAAACGATAGCGCTGCCTTAGCACAAGCCGATTTGGGCATTGCCATGGGGGCGGGTAGCGATATCGCTATCGAAGCTGCTCCAGTTACGATTATCTCGTCAGACTTGATGAAGATTCCTGCTGCCATACGGCTCTCCCGACAGACGGTAGCTACTGTTCGTCAAAACCTGTTTTGGGCATTCATCTATAACATTATTGCCATACCCATTGCAGCAGGTATCCTTTATCCGGCTTTCGGCTTCTTGCTCAACCCGATGATTGGAAGTGCGGCAATGGCAATGAGCAGCGTGAGTGTTGTAACCAACAGTCTACGTCTGAGATATAAAAAGTAAAAGAGTGAGACGGGAGATCAGTTCCTAGTCTTTGATCTTTATCTTACAGTCCGAAAGGTCTTCGATAATAGCGAGAGATTCGACACGTACGCCTTCTGCTTCGAGCCGTTCACGTCCGTGTTGGAATTCTTTCTCAATGATGAATCCCATACCTACCAGATTGGCACCTCCCTGCTTGATGAGGTCTATTACTCCCATCGCAGCGTTGCCATAAGCCAAGAAATCGTCTACAAAAAGAACATTGTCTTGCGGTGTCAGATAATCGGAACTGATGACAACATCGTAATCTCTGTCTTTGGTGAAAGAATGAACTTTAGTACTTAGCGCATTTTTCATCGTTTTGGGAGATTTCTTCTTGCCGAATACGACAGGCAGCCCCAACAGATAGCCGGTCATGATGGCCGGTGCTATGCCACTGGCTTCTATTGTCATAATCTTGTTCACATTGGTAGAAGCAAACTTCCGGACAAATTCTACTGCGATAGATTTCATCAATGTCGGATCCATCTGATGGTTGATGAAACTGTCTACTTTTAGTATACCTCCCGGAAAGCATGTTCCGTCCTGCAATATTCTTTTCTTCAGTAATTCCATTTATCTCTTATTTGTTTTTTCTTAAGTCTTTTACTCGTAAGGCTTTGCCTTCGCTTTGTGGCAAACTTCCTTTCTTCACCAGCTTGATTTTAGGAGTCAGCAGTATTTCGTCTTTCATCTCGCGCGAGATGGCTTTCTGTAATTGTTGCAACTCAATGTAATTGTCGGTCGATAGTTCGTTGAGTTCTGCTTCGACAATCATTTCGTCGGCATCTTCGTTGCTCAGCGTGATGAGGTAGTTGCTGCCTAGTTCGGGATGTCCTACCAAGACTTTCTCTACCTGCATCGGGAAGATATTGACTCCCTTTACAATAAACATATCGTCGCTACGCCCTTTGATGCGGTCTATGCGTCGTGCCGTTCTTCCGCAGGGGCATTCGTCGGGTATCACTCTGGTCAGATCGTGTGTGCAATAGCGTATCAGGGGCATCATCTGGCGGTCGAGAGTGGTCAGTACCATTTCGCCTATTTCGCCATCGGGAACCGGTTCGCCCGTCTCCGGATTGATAATCTCCAGCACGTAGCAGTCTTCCCATATATGCATGCCGTTCTGCTCGGTACATTCGAAACCTACTCCGGGACCATTCATTTCGGTCATTCCGAAGCTATTGTATGCTTTTACATTGAATAGTGTCTCTATTTTCCGTCTTTGTTCTTCGGTGTGCGGTTCGGCACCGATAAAGAATGTCTTCAGGGTTGTACTTCGAGGGTCGATGCCTTCTTCCTGAAAGACTTCGGCAAGTCGGATAGCATAGCTCGGGATAGCATGCAACGCAGTGGTCTTGAAGTCCGTGATGAACTTGATTTGCCGCTTGCTGTTTCCGGCAGCGGCAGGTACTGTAAGTGCACCGAGTCTTTCGGCGCCATACTGAAACCCCAAGCCACCGGTGAACATACCGTATCCCGAGCTATTCTGAAAAACATCCGTCTTTCGCACACCGGCCGTATACATGCAGCGGGCAACGAGGTTGGCCCACGAGTCGAGGTCGTGTTGCGAATGAACTATAACAGTCGGAGTACCGGTTGTGCCGCTTGATGAGTGAATTCTGACACCATCGTTGCGCATATCTCCGGCAACCAGGCCGAAAGGATAATTGGCGCGCATATCGGGCTTGGTCGTGAAAGGTAACTTTCTGATGTCTTCGATATGTTTGATGCTGTCCGACGTGATACCATGTGCCGCGAATACCTTACTATAATAAGGCGAATGCGCGGCAATCTCTATGGTTTTCTTTAATCTCTCAACTTGGAGTTTCTCCAATTGTGGGCGAGGCATTGTTTCAATTTCCTCTTCCCAGTACTTCGATGTCATTTTTTCTTTATCTTATGGTTAAACGATTGTCTTCGTCTTATTGCAGATGCTTGTCGGCAATTTCTTTGCCGGCAGCCAACGCCTTCAGATTCATCTCGACAATCGCTTCCCCTTTGCGTTCGAAAATCTCTCGAACACTTTGTTTCATGGTCTCGTAGTCGATACCTAGAAATGGAATGGTAGCACCGAGCAGTACGATATTTGCTACTCGTGCCGAACCGGCTTCTTTGGCTATGTCGTCTACATTGATCACTACTTTGTGGGGAACTTTGTCCAATTCCTTTTTCAAGGCTTCTTCCGAAGGATAATTGTCGATATTGATAAACGGAGTACTGTTTGTCACAAGCCAGCCTTCTTTGTTCAGATAGGGCAAGTAACGTAGGCTCTCCATCGGCTCGAGCGAAATAATCAAGTCGCATTGGCCCGTTGCTATCAAGTCCGATGCAATGGGCTTGTCGCTGATGCGTAAGTTCGACTGAACGTCGCCGCCTCGTTGGCTCATACCGTGAACCTCGGCTTGCTTCATATATAATCCCTTCTTGAGGGCTGCTTTTCCAATGACTGTGGCTATAGACAGAATACCTTGTCCACCAACACCTGAGAGAATGATATCTTTTTTCATGATTTTGCCTGCTGTTTCTTTTTACGTGCTAATGTTTGAATACAATCTCTACGTGGAATAATGACCGATACACCTTTGTGTTCGATTTCTTCGCGGAGTATCTGCGCCATTTCTTCGTAATTCTTTTTCAACGGAACGACAACACGGATGTGAGCTTTATCGACACCGATACCGGCGCAGATCGCTTCTATCTTACCTGTTCCGGCAGAGTCTTGTCCACCGGTCATGGCAGTTGTTTCGTTGTCCGAAATGATGATTGTCACGTTGGCATTACTATTGACACAGTCCAACAGACCGGTCATGCCCGAGTGCGTAAAAGTAGAGTCGCCTATCACAGCAACCGCTGGGAAGAAACCGCCGTCGGCAGCACCTTTTGCCATTGTGATGGAAGCTCCCATGTCGACGCACGAATTGATAGCGTAGAATGGAGCGCCTGCACCCAGCGTGTAGCAACCTATGTCGCTGAAAACTTTGTGCAGCGGATATTCTGCCTTTAATATTTCAGTCAGAACGGTGTACATGTCACGGTGACCGCATCCTTGACAAAGAGCGGGCGGACGAACTTCTACGATGGGAGAGGCAGAGAACTCTTGTTTGTTTT
Organism: uncultured Bacteroides sp.; assembly: GCA_963676865.2. Lineage (GTDB taxonomy): Bacteria > Bacteroidota > Bacteroidia > Bacteroidales > Bacteroidaceae > JAAYUD01. Next base: position 2,691,417 of record CAXXSS010000001.1, read on the forward strand.
CACGACCTACTGCACGGGCTACCGAATCGGGATTCAATTCGCCATCGCGTGGCAGGGTACCGTCCAAACGACCTTTGACTGTGATGCCTAGAGCCAAGTAACCTTTCAGTTGCTTTTCAACAAAGGGTTGTCCGTCTTCAATCACGAGGATGGATTCGCATTCTTGCACCAGTTTGGTCAACTGCTTCTTTGGAAGCGGATATTGTCCGATCTTCAACACCGGATATTCGCAACCTTCCGGATAACTTTCCATCAGATAGTTGAAACCGATACCGCAAGCTATGATGCCCATCTTCTTGTTGGGGCCATCAATATATTTGTTGAATGGAGATTCTTCGGAAGCTTTCAGAAATTTGCTCTCTTTGGCTATCAATTCTCTGTTGTGCTGGCGTGCAATGGCCGGCAGCAATACGAATTGGCGAGGATCTTTGCTGAAAGATATTTCGTTTTGAGGTTTTTGATTTTTGCCTTCAACGCCCGAACGGGAGTGAGCTAGACGGGTGACGATTCTGAGCAGAATAGGTTCTCCTATCTTCTCGGAGAATTCAAAACCTTGATAAACCATGTCGTAAGCTTCTTGCTGGTTGCTGGGCTCGAAGAACGGAATCATGGAAAAGTCGCCATAAAAACGACTGTCTTGTTCGTTTTGCGAAGAGTGCATACCGGGATCGTCTGCCGCTACGACAATGATACCGCCGTTGGCACCTGTCATGGCCGAATTGACAAAACAATCGGCCGCTACATTCATACCTACATGCTTCATGCAGACCAAAGCGCGTTTGCCTACAAACGACATTCCTAGTGCTGCTTCCATAGCTGTTTTCTCGTTGGTAGACCAACGGCTGTGGATGTTTCTTTCGGCGGTGATCGGTGCGCCTTGAATGTACTCGGTGATTTCGGTGGACGGAGTACCGGGATAAGCATAAACGCCCGAAAGTCCGGCATCTAAAGCCGCTTGTGCAATTGCTTCATCGCCAAGGAGGAGTTTTTTACTCATAGTAATTAGTTATTTTAATGTTAATATATACTATAGGTACCACTTTCGATATAAAAGCGGTACCGTCGTAGTCGTTAATTATTTGTAAATGCGGTTTTCGTTAAGTGTTTTCCAATATTTGCGTGCATTCTGCATGTGCTCTTTGAAAGTCGTTGCAAAGGCATGAGTTCCGGAGAAATCGTTTTTGGCACACATGAAGAAGTAATCGTGTCTGGTACGGTTCAGTACGGCTTCGAGACTTTCTACGGTCGGTATTCTGATAGGTCCCGGCGGCAGTCCGATGTGGGTATAGGTGTTGTACGGAGAACTGACGCGCAGAATAGATCCCGATACCCGATGCAGATCGAACTGTTTGACTGCAAATTTGACCGTTGGGTCGGCTTGCAAAGGCATTCCTGCATTGTAGCGGTTTAAGTACATACCCGCTACCATGGGCTTTTCCGATTTGTTGTTTGTCTCTTCTTCGATAATCGAAGCGAAGATGCTTACTTGTATTGGTGTCAGTCCCAACGAAGCGGCTTTCTTGGTACGGCTTTCGTCCCAGAACTTTGTGTTCTCCTTTATCATTCGTTTGAAGAAATCATCGAGCGATATGTTCCAATACATTTGATACGTGTTGGGTATGAAAAGTGCCGGAACCGATTCGGGGGTGTAACCGATAGATGCCAAGTAGTCGGTATCGTTCAGCTTGGCGGCTATTTGCGCCGAGTCTATCATTAATTGAGTACTTAGATAGTGCGCCATTTTGTCCATGGTGCGTACACTGCCTACGGTAAGGTCTACCGGTGTTTGGCGTCCTTTATACAACTTGTTGAACACTCTCAGACAGTTGTCGCCCCGCTTGATGGCATAGCGCCCGGGACGGATATGATCGGCATAGTCGAACTTCTTGGCAAGCCAATAGAATGCGGCAATGTGACCGGGATTGCCCTGCGACCTGATCTTTTTATAAACAACCGCTGCATTATCTTTCGGATAGATGAGCAGATAAGTTGTCTTTTGAGGATGAAACTGGGAGGACAGAAAGAAGTAGTACAAAAAGCCTCCGATAATAAGAAGAACTGCGAGAATAGATGACGCGGTGATAATGAGTATCTTTTTCTTTTTAGATTCCATTGAATTAATTACTAAATTGAGGGCAAAGATAATGTAAGTCAAAGACAATAGAAAGAATAAATCTGAAAAATTATTCTTTTATTGCCACAATATTATCTACATTTATATCTGAAAAGAATCTTTATACAAAAGCCTCTTCCCTTTGGACGTTTACCCTTATAAATACTAGATGGCGATAGAGTAGGACAACTGTATTGCAAAAAGGTGGTTATGCATAACCGCATAACTAAAGGAAGTCAAACGAGCGTCATACGATACTAATTCTTTCTACATCCGTTTGTTTTTTGTAAAACAACAGATTGTATTTGTTGTCTCACCATAGTGGTACACATATCCCATATAGGTGAGACGCATGTCCCACAACAGTGGGACATGCGTCTCACAAGGGTGATTCTGGAGAAACAAACAGAGGAACATTTCGTTTCTTCCTTTTGTATTGGTCGCATTGTACGTAAGTTTCCAAATAACGTTCTTTATGCTTCCAAAAGTGTTTCTTTAAGTCTTTGGACTGGAGTTCTTTCTGTTGCGGCAGAAGGAGGCTCTTGTTGTTGTTAATAACGGGGAAGATCTTTCTATTTGATACGATCGGCCGATCTTTCGAATGTGTAATTATTATTAATATAGGAGATTTCTTCGTGTCGTATGAACCTGCCCAACGACCTTTTTCATACTTTTGCATTCGAAAAGAAAAAGAGAACCCCCTGAAAAGTTGTCATGGAAGATAGAAAAGAAAATAAGCACGATAACGACAAATTCATCGCTATGACCACTGAGCCTGTGCCACGGCTTATACTCAAATTGGCTTTGCCTACGATCATCAGCATGTTGGTGACTTCATTGTACAGCCTTACCGATACTTATTTTGTAGGACGTATCAGTACGCAGGCCACTGCTGCCGTGGGAGTGACGTTTGCAGTGATGTCTGTCATTCAGGCTATCGGTTTCTTTTTCGGTCACGGTTCGGGAAACTTTATCTCACGGCGTTTGGGTGCTCGAGATACTGCTGCTGCCCAGCAGATGAGTACTACCGGCTTCGTTTATGCCTTTCTTTTTGGTATCTTAATTACGACTGTAGGTCTATTATGCCTCGAACGACTCAGCATTGTGCTGGGTTCTACACCTACTATTCTTCCGTATACGAAAGCTTATCTCGGTATTATTTTGCTGGGTGCGCCTTTCTTTACTTCGAGTTTGGTGCTCAATAATCAGATGCGTTTTCAGGGCAATGCCATGTATGCCATGGTAGGTATTGTAAGTGGTGCAGTGCTCAATGTGATACTTGCTCCGTTGTTCATTTTTGTTTTTCATCTCGGCATTTCGGGAGCGGCTATCGCTACTGTCATCAGTCAGGTGTTCAGTTTCTGTCTCTTGCTCGTGATGGACTATCATTCGGGAGGTATTCATATCCAGTTGAACAAGTTTGTACCTTCGTGGGCTTTTGTAGGCGAAATTATTCGTGGCGGCACTCCTTCGCTTTGTCGTCAGGGGCTGGCCTGTCTTGCTACGCTATTGCTCAACGTCACTGCGGGTGCTTATGGCGATGCTGCAATAGCCGGTATGAGCATTGTCACCAGAGTCAGCTTCTTCATTTATGCCTTTCTTATCGGACTTGGACAAGGTTTTCAGCCTGTGTGCGGATTCAATTATGGTGCTCATCTTTTCGAACGTGTGCGTCAAGGTTTTCGTTTTAGTGTGGGCGCCGGCTTCGTGTTGCTCACGATCATTTGCTATGCCGCTATCTTTTTTGCTCCCGAGATAGTCGGAACTTTCCGCCACGATCCCGAAGTTATAGCCGTAGGCACAGTAGCGTTGCGTTTTCAACTGGCTATACTTCCGTTTTCGTCATTCAACACCGTGAGCAACATGATGTTGCAAACGATCAGAATGAGTGTGCGTGCCAGTCTGCTGGCTTCTGCACGTCAGGGGTTGTTCTTTATTCCCCTCATTATCATACTTCCTCGTGTGGCAGGACTTACCGGTGTAGAAGTATGCCAAACGATTTCCGACGTCTTTACCCTCATTCTCTCCATCCCTCTGACATTGCCCGTGCTTCGCTCGATGAAAACCAGCGCAAAAGTCCATAAATAAAGGCTTTTTATGAATTCTTTTTATCTCTTTTGTATGCGAATACATATAAAGATACTATCTTCGTGCGTCTTATTAAGCGGGAATTGGTGCCGTTGGCGGATGAGGTGTTGAACAACTCCGTTGGTTTCTGAAGACCGCAGATTAGAATTTAAGGAAGCTATGATAACATTAATCTTTTAACTATATACTATGGATAAAAAACGCCACTACAGATTGTCTGCACAACAGAAAGTTGACATCGCTCAAAATCTGATCGATTTTTTGCAGAAAGATACACAATTAACTCGTGATGCTATAAGATTCGTTGGAGATTGGATTCTTACCGGAGTTGGCGAAAAAACAAAAGCCTTTTATGATGTATGGGATATTGTCTTGAGAAACTACATGCCTACAACAAGACCTGTTTTGTTTCGGGCATGCGATAGGCTCTGTGGAGATGGTAGAATAGCCAGTTTTACCGGTCGATTGGAATGTGCAAGAAGATTCAGTAGGGGACGGGGGTCTTTAATAATATGTGATACGGAAGAATTGCTTCCTTTAGTAGAAGATAATTTTTATCGACCTGGCGAGTGTGAAAACACATTCTACCCTCTTGTTAATGTTTTAAAAAAAGTGAAGGCTTCTGGTGGTGATGAATTTTCTAAGAGGCTATTGAATGATTTTATTGGTGAAGATGAATACATAATGAGAGTTGATTTGACTGATATGAGATGCTTTAAATGGATTAATAAAGGCTCTTATCTCTTTTGAAAATATAGTATTGAGTGGGCATTTGGCTTTGAACCTGCATATCGCGATTCTGAAATGAAAGGTTGTCTTGGCCTTTGTAAATAAAAATATGCGATTTGCTTGTAACTCGCATATTTTTATCTATCTTTGTGTATATTCAAAAACCGATGGTAACCAATTGTAAGATATGGCTTTCGACTATTGTCCTGATGCTATTTGCTATGGTATCGGTCAATGCTCAAGAAATAACTTTCCGTTTGGACAGTCTGGGGCATATCATGTCGGGTGCGCCTTATCAAAGAGATTCACTTTCTTTCATACCGTTTCTTTCGGGTCTAAGAAATAAACCTGATTTCAGGATGGTGAACGATAAACTTGTTTTGCCCGACTATTCGTATGTATCCTTCGGTTGGAAGAATAGTAACGAACTTCGTCCCATTGATGCAGATAAAACCCCTTATCTGAAGGGCGAATACAGTGTGGGCGGTCCGATACATGTTTTCCGAAACAGCATTATTTATGGTGCGGGCACTCAACGCAACCTTATCGGTGTGGGGCGAATGAATACGGCTTCTGTGGGCTATTCTCGATTGATAGGCGACCGAATGTTGATGAATATGAGCATTCGTGCCGATAAGTACTCCGTTCCTCGTTTTGGTTCTACTTCGGTGGGTACATCGGCATCTCTTTCGTATTTGCTCAACGATAAGATGACCTTCAAAGTATTCGGTTCTTACACTCCCGGTTTGAGTCATTCTGCCGCAACGGGTAATTATGGCGCTTCTTTTGCATACGACTTAACTAGCTTTTTTGGCGTAGAAGTGGGAGTTAATAGATATTTCGATCCCATACAAAATCGTTGGATTAATGCCCCTATCTTCTTGCCTTATATTATTTTAGATGGTAAGAATAAGATCGGTTTTGATGTGGGCTTCTTGGTGAAAGACGCTTACGACAAATGGAGAAAGAAGCCGAAAATACGGTTTGAAAACAATGGGCCGATGCAAAAAAATATGCAGCAATCGCGTCAGTTTGTAAGGGTAGTGGGTGGAAATCCTGCCTTGCCGGGTAGTTATATGCCCAAGAAGTAAGCGATGTCTTGGCTGTTCAAATACAGAGGTTTGTGTTTAAATATGAGGTATTTATTTCATTATTGCATTTTTTTTGCAATTTGTTTGGTGGAATGAAACAATTCTCATACATTTGCTGCCGAAAAGAATGAAATAATATGAGATTTAATACAATACATCATCACCATCATATCCTGACGAGTCAATTCGGTAGGCGTAGGTGATTTTGTATTCATCGAAGATATGCTAAGGCTTGCCGATTACGGTGAGCCTTTTTTTATATCAATAATCTTCGATCAAGCTCAGAAATATATAATATTAAAATATAGTTTATGTTAAGAATTGCAGTACAAGCCAAGGGACGTCTTTATGAAGATACGATGTCCCTTTTCGAAGAATCGGACATCAAACTCAGTTCCGTAAAACGTACATTACTTGTCCAGTCTCCCAATTTCCCTATTGAGGTATTGTTCCTTCGCGACGACGATATTCCACAATCTGTGGCTCTCGGCGTGGCCGATGTCGGCGTTGTGGGCGAAAACGAAGTGGAAGAACGTGAAGAGGATGTCGAAATCATAAAGCGATTGGGTTTCAGTAAATGTCGCCTGTCATTGGCAATCCCCAAAGATGAGGCTTATACCGGGCTTTCGTGGTTTCGTGGAAAGAAGATTGCCACATCTTATCCGGGTATCTTGAAACGCTTTATGAAACAGCAGGGCATTGATAGTGATGTTCACGTCATTACGGGTTCGGTAGAGATAGCTCCCGGCATCGGATTGGCAGATGCTATTTTTGACATTGTCAGTTCGGGCTCTACTCTTGTGAGCAATCGCCTGAAAGAAGTGGAAGTGCTAATGAAGTCCGAGGCATTGCTTATAGGCAACAAGCAGATGACGGAAGATAAAAAAGAGATCTTGGAGCAACTGCTGTTTCGCATAGATGCGGTGAAGATTGCCGAAGATAAAAAATACGTGATGATGAACGTTCCCAAGGATCGTTTGAAGGATATAATAGCTGTGCTTCCGGGCATGAAAAGTCCTACCGTGCTGGCATTGGCTCAAGAGGATTGGTGCGGCGTACACACGGTGCTGGATGAAAAATGTTTCTGGGAGATTATTGGTAAGTTGAAGGCTTTGGGAGCGCAAGGAATATTGGTTACGCCCATTGAAAAAATGATTGTATGAAACGCATAGATTATCCTGCAAAGAGAGAATGGGCAACGTTGCTGCAACGCCCTGTGTTGGAGATGGAACAACTGTTCGATACGGTACGTGCTGTCATCGCCGATGTACGCAGCAACGGCGACAAAGCCGTTATGGCGATGGAAGAGAAGTTCGATAAGGTGTCGTTGTCTTCATTGGCTGTTACTGAGGGCGAAATAGCCGAAGCCGAATGTTTGGTGAGCAATGAATTGAAAGAAGCGATCGCTTTGGCAAAACAGAACATCGAAACCTTTCATCAATCGCAGATTGCTGGAGTGGACAAAATAGAAACAACTCCGGGGGTGAACTGTTGGCGCAAATCGGTAGCGATCGATAAAGTGGGGCTTTATATTCCCGGTGGAATGGCACCTCTGTTCTCTACCGTGCTGATGCTCGCTATCCCCGCCCGTATTGCGGGCTGCAAGGAAATTGTGCTTTGCACGCCTCCTTCGAAAGACGGCAAAGTGAATCCCGCCATACTCTATGCCGCCAAGGTGGCAGGTGTGCACCGCATATTCAAAGCGGGCGGTATTCAGGCTATCGCAGCTATGGCCTACGGAACGGAAAGTGTGCCTAAGGTGTATAAGATATTCGGCCCGGGCAATCAGTATGTCATGGCTGCCAAACAATTGGTTGGTATGCGCGACGTGGCTATCGATATGCCTGCCGGTCCGTCGGAAGTAGAGGTGATAGCCGACGACACGACTAATCCCGTCTTTGCGGCAGCCGATCTTCTTTCTCAAGCGGAGCATGGAGTGGACAGCCAAGTAGTATTGGTCACCACTTCCGCATCGATGCTCGAGAAGATAGCAAAAGAAGTGGAGCGTCAACTCGCACAACTGCCGAGAAAGGAAATAGCTGCCCGTTCTTTAGCAAATAGTAAACTGGTGTTGGTTCATGATATGGACGAAGCTGTCGAGTTGTCCAATGTCTATGCTCCCGAACATCTGATCGTTGAAACAAAGGATTATCTCGAAGTTGCCGAGAAGGTAGTCAACGCCGGTTCTGTATTTCTGGGTTCTTATTCTCCCGAGAGTGCAGGCGATTATGCGTCAGGCACCAATCATACGTTACCCACCAACGGCTATGCCACGGCTTATAGCGGTGTCAGTCTGGATAGTTTTATCCGGAAAATAACGTTTCAGGAACTTACTCCGGCAGGTATAGCCGCTATCGGTCCCGCTATCGAAGTGATGGCTGCCAACGAACAGTTGGACGGTCATAAAAATGCCGTTACCGTCAGATTGAAAGAACTCAATAAACAATAAGCTTATGAAGACTTTAAAAGAACTCACCCGAACCAATATCTGGAATTTGAAACCCTACTCTTGTGCTCGAAACGAATACGACGGAATAGATGCCTCCGTCTTTCTCGATGCCAATGAGAATCCCTATAATAATCCGATAAACCGTTATCCCGATCCGCTACAGAAAGAGTTGAAAAAGCGCATTGCATTATATAAAGGTGTGCTGCCCGAACAAATCTTCCTAGGTAATGGAAGCGATGAGGCTATCGACTTGGTGTATCGTGCTTTCTGCGAGCCGGGGATAGACAATGTGGTAGCGATCGATCCTACTTACGGAATGTATCAGGTGGCTGCCGATACCAACGATGTGGAATATCGCAAAGTATTGCTCGATTCGAATTATCAATTCTCGGCTCAGCGTCTGCTGGATGCTGCCGATGACCGTACCAAAATGATCTTTATTTGTTCGCCCAACAATCCTACTGGGAACGAAATGGACGGGCGCGAGATACTGAAGTTGATAGAGCAATTTGATGGAATAGTGATACTCGACGAAGCTTATAACGATTTCTCACTGCGCCCATCCATGCTTGCTTCTCTGTCCAATTATTCAAACCTTATTGTGCTTCAAACTTTCTCGAAAGCATGGGGTGGAGCTGCTATCCGACTGGGAATGGCATTCGCGTCGCCCCAAATCATTGAGATTCTTACAAAAATAAAGTATCCCTACAATGTGAATCTGCTCACTCAGCAAAAGGCGTTGGAGATACTCGACAAGAGAGAGGAACAGAAAGAATGGGTGGCTGCCATACTGAAAGAGAGAGAAAACGTTGCCGATGCGTTGTTGCAATTGCCGGTGGTAGAGAAAATCTATCCTACGGATGCCAACTTCTTTTTGGTGAAAGTGACCGATGCCGACGGAATATACAAATATTTGGTGGCGAAAGGTATTATCGTGCGCAATCGTAATACAGTGGCTCTCTGTGGCAATTGTCTTCGCATTACGGTGGGCACTCCCGCAGAAAATAAGATATTGGTGGAGGCATTAAAAGCATATCAGTTATGAAAAAGGTCTTGTTTATCGATCGTGACGGTACTATCGTCATTGAACCGCCTGTTGATTATCAACTCGATTCGTTCGAGAAGTTGAAATTCTATCCCGGAGCTATCCGCAATCTATGGATGATTCGTCATCGTCTCGATTTTGAGTTTGCGATGGTTACCAATCAAGACGGACTGGGAACCTCTACTTTTCCCGAAGATACTTTCTGGCCGGTGCACAATCTGGTGATGCAAACCCTCGAGGGAGAAGGCATCGTCTTCGACAATGTCTTTATCGATCGTAGTATGCCTTCCGAAAATGCCCCTACGCGCAAACCTAGGCTGGGCATGCTGACAAGTTATATCGATCATCCGGATTACGACTTGCAACATAGCTTTGTGATAGGAGACCGCCCCACAGATGTGGAAATGGCTTTCAATTTGGGCTGCAAAGCTATCTATTTGCACGATACGGCGGACGATCTGCCACGCGAAGAATTAAGAAATGTTTGTGTATTGGCGACAACGGATTGGGATCGCATTACCGATTTCCTGATAGGAGGCGAGCGAAAGGCCGAAGTGAAGCGAACCACTAAGGAAACAGATATCTATATCGGTATCGATCTTGACGGGAGCGGAAAAACCGATGTACATACCGGATTGGGATTTTTCGATCACATGCTCGACCAGATAGGCAAACATTCGGGCATTGATTTGACGATTCATGTCAAAGGCGACTTGGAGGTTGACGAGCATCATACGATAGAAGATACCGGAATTGCGCTGGGGGAATGTCTTTGCAAAGCTCTCGGCGACAAGCGCGGAATAGAACGCTACGGTTTTTGTTTACCCATGGACGATTGTCTCTGTCAGGTAGCCATTGACTTTGGAGGCAGGCCGTGGTTGGTATGGGATGCCGATTTCAAACGCGAGAAGATAGGAGAGATGCCCACCGAGATGTTTCTGCATTTCTTCAAGTCATTGAGCGATTCGGCTAAAATGAATCTCAATATCAAAGCCGAAGGGACGAACGAACATCATAAGATAGAAGGAATCTTCAAAGCTTTCGCTCATGCCTTGAAAATGGCTATTCGCAGGGATGTTTATCATTTTGAGCTGCCTTCTTCTAAAGGTTTATTATAAAAAAAATTATTAACTTGAGGGCTCAATATGGAATTAGTTGTAAAAAAATTCCTATCTTTGTAATAATGTTCAATTAATAGGCCATGAATAAGCATTTTCTCAAAGAAATCGAAGCGGGATCGCGTAGCGCTTTGGTCAAAAAAAGCATCATTAACTACTTTATATATAATGGTAGTTCTACGCTGACGGATCTTTCTAAGGAACTCAACTTAAGTGTTCCGACGGTTACCAAGTTTGTTGGTGAAATGTGTGAAGAAGGTTTCATTAACGATTATGGTAAGCTGGAAACGAACGGTGGAAGGCATCCCAATATCTATGGATTGAATCCGGAGTCGGGATATTTTATCGGTGTGGATATGCAGACCGATGGTCTTGATATCGGATTGGTAAACTTCAAGGGAGATATGGTAGAGTTCAAAATGGATATTCCCTATACTTTCGAGAATACGAGAGAATGTATGGACCATGTTTGCGATATCATTACCAATTTTATCGATCATTTGGATGTCGACAAGTCGAAGATTCTAAATCTCAATTTGAACATATCGGGGCGTGTCAATCCCGACGAAGGTTACAGCTACAGTATTTTCAATTTCGAAGAACGTCCGTTGACTGAGATTCTTACCGAAAGGATAGGCTATAGTGTGGCAATCGATAACGATACCCGTGCAATGACTTATGGAGAATTTCTTCAGGGCTGCGTCAAAGGCCAACGTGATGTTATTTTCGTCAATGTAAGCATGGGGCTGGGAGTCGGTATTATTATAGATGGTAAAATATACAAAGGAAAGTCCGGTTTCTCGGGTGAGTTCGGCCATATCAGTACTTTCGATAATGAAATCTTATGCCATTGCGGTAAGAAAGGATGCTTGGAGACAGAGGCTTCGGGCACGGCATTGCGACGCATCTTGCTAGAACGTATCGCCGGTGGCGAAAGCTCCATCCTCTCGGCTAGTGTTGCCGACAAGAAGCCTCTTTCATTGAACGATATTCTGGCAGCGGTCTATAAGGAAGATATGCTTTGCATCGAAATCGTTGACGAAATAGGGCAGAAGCTGGGCAAACAGATTGCAGGGCTTATTAATCTATTCAATCCGGAAATGGTGATTGTCGGAGGTGCCCTTTCGCTGACCGGTGATTATCTGCTTCAGCCGCTAAAAACAGCTATCCGTAAATATTCACTCAATTTGGTTAATAAGGATTCTATCATTGTGACTTCCAAATTGAAAGCTAAGGCGGGAGTTGTCGGAGCCTGTATGTTGGCTCGTAGCAAAATGTTTGAAGGATAATTTTTTCTGAATAAAAAAGGGACGAAATATTTTCTTTATTGCAAAGAAAGCACTATTTTTGCACTCGCTTTAAGAAATACTATTTTTTATGTGTTTGCCGATATAGCTCAGTTGGTAGAGCGACGCATTCGTAACGCGTAGGTCCCCAGTTCAAGTCTGGGTATCGGCTCTAAAAAGAAGACTCCGAAAGAAACAATTCTTTCGGAGTCTTCTTTTATGTGCGTTGGGTATGGTGAGCAGATTTTGATAGATATATTTTTTTTTCGGAGTAGGGGTAACTTACGATCTAAATGTCTTGTAAGTAGAATCAGATAAATTTTATAACAGACAAAAAAGGATGAAGCATATCAACAACATTACTTATCGAATAATCTTCTCCGTAATATATCTGTTTAGTACTTTGCCTATGAATCTTCTGTACAAAATATCGGGCTTTATTTGCATTGTACTTTTCAGATTATCAGGTTATAGAGAAGTAGTAACCGTTCAAAATATATCCAGAGCATTTCCAAATAAGAAATACAACGAGATACAATCAATAGAAAAAGAATTCTACCGAAACCTTGCGGACTTGTTTGCAGAAGTGGTAAAAAGTATATCCATTTCATACAAAAAACAAAACTGCAAGTTAGATGTAAAAGGATTCGAATTTGTTGAAAAGCAAGTATATAACGGGAGAAACGTAATTGCGTGTTTAGGGCATTGTGCCAACTGGGAAATATTGAATTGCCTCACATTTAGAGTAAATGTAGATGTATATTCAGGCTACAAACGGATAAAAGAGCCTATCATAAACAAACTTATGTTTGACATAAGAAGCCGCTTCGGCGTACATTTAATAGAATCAAAATCCGTGGCAAGGCAAATACTATCGAACAAAGACAAGCCTTCACTTTATTTGTTAATAGCTGATCAATGTCCTTCAAATATAAAAACGGATTATCAAATGATATTTTTAAACCAAAAGACTTCAATCTTTCTCGGTCCTGAAAAGTTGGCACGTGCGACGGATTCGGCAGTAGTATATATTAATTTGACAAGAAAGCAAAGAGGGCATTTTGAGGCTGAGTGCTATCCTATCTGCGAAAATACATCCGATATACAATATTTGGGCATTACTGAAAAATATATTGAGCATCTTGAACAGAATATACAGAAAGATCCTAGTTCTTGGTTATGGACACATAAACGGTGGAAAAGATAATGTTGCGCTATTTTCTTCTTCAATTTTAGAACAGGGACTAAGAACTAATCTACGTTTTACTAAAAATATTCTAGTGAGTTTATTTTTCGGAATAGGGGTAACTTACGATATAGATGTCTTATGAGTAGAATCAGATAAATTATATAACAGACAATGAAAACAATTAAAAAATTAAGTATTTTATTTTTTGCAGTATTGGCAGTAACCAACACCAATGCACAAGAAAAAAAAGCGGTACAAGTATCATTTATCTATCCGGTTGGTACAGCCGGAAGTAATTCGGAGGATTATACGAACAACTTTTCGTTCAATATTATCGGCGGATTTAATGGTGGTGTGAATGGATTTGAGTTGGGATCAGTGGCAAACATCAACAAGGGGAATGTCAATGGATGTCAAATATCGGGAGTTTGCAATGTCACATCAGGCAATAGCAAAGGGGGAATTGTTTCGGGAGTCTGTAATATAACGTTAGGAGACAGTAAAGGTCTTTTTATTTCGGGCGTAACAAACTTGACGAAAAAACAATCGGAAGGTGTCGAAATTTCGGGTGTGGCAAATGTTTCTGGCTCACACAAAGGACTGCAATTGTCCACCATCAATTTTGTTAAAGATTATTTATCCGGTAGTCAAATAGGTGTAGTCAATTATGCTAAAAAGGGGAAAGGGTTTCAATTTGGTGTTGTAAACGTTTGCAGCGCCGATGATGATGTTTTTCCGATAGGTATATTCAGTGTGGTCAAAAATGGATATTATGCCTTCGAAGTATCTACCAATGAGTTGTTTATTACAAGTTTATCTTATAAAATGGGAAAAGAAAAATTCTATTCCATATTCAGAGTCGGTATTGGCGAACACAACAATAAGTCGGTGTTTAGTACCGGATTCGGTTTTGGGTCGATTATCCCGATAAAAGGGAATCACAAATTGAATATGGAACTTATTTGCGATGCTCTTCATTACGATTGGAAATGGGGAGACAATAAATTGAATCTGTTGAACCAATTCAATTTGAATTATCAATATCAAGTAACAAAACATTTCGCTATAAAGGCCGGACCGAGTTTAAAGACATTTGTAACTAATCAAAAAGAGAATGGAGAATTTGTTGATGTAATTAAAATACCTCATACCTTATTTGAACATACGGGAGAAAAATACAGGGTTGCAGGTTGGATTGGGTTTAATGTAGGAATCGCATTTTCTCTTTAAAAGAAGTTGGAGAAAAAGAAATGTTATATCTTTGTTGAAAATAAAAACTCAATTTGATAGTGACTCTTGCAAATACTTGGCATACAAAGGAGGGATTCGAAATGCTGTTTAAACAACATTACGAACCCCTTTGCGGATTTGTGTTCGGTATGGTCAAGGATTACGATGCGAGTGAAGATGTTATTCAAGAGCTTTTTGTTAAGTTTTGGGAAAAACGGAATGATATTCCCGATGATGTTTCGATAAAAGCATATTTGTATTGTGCAGCACGAAATATGGCACTGAATCAGATAAAACATTTCGAAATAAAAAAAGATTTCAACCTGTATAATCGGGAGGAAATCTCCGATGCTGAACAAAATATTGGTAATCCGGCGGAAACGAGTGAGTTACGAAAGATGATTGATCAAGCAATAAATAAATTGCCTACAGAACGTAAAAAGATCTTTTTGATGAGTCGTGAAGATGGATTGAAATACAAAGAAATTGCCGAAGAATTAAACATCTCCATAAAAACGGTTGAAAATCAGATGGGGAAGGCACTGTCAACGCTACGGAGCGAATTGTCCGATTATTTGCCGGCAATAATTATTGCAATTTGTATAGGAATAAAATAGTATTAAGTTAAATGTAAAAAGAAAAGCTGAAAAGATACGATGCCATATTTTAAATGTAACATAACAGATAAAATAAAAAATTGAATAGATTATAAATATTAAATGAACGACCAGTATCCACATATCGACGAGAATGCCATCGCTAAATACCTTTCGGGTGAAGCCAATGCGGTTGAAATAAACG
Source organism: uncultured Bacteroides sp. (assembly GCA_963676865.2). Taxonomy (GTDB): domain Bacteria; phylum Bacteroidota; class Bacteroidia; order Bacteroidales; family Bacteroidaceae; genus JAAYUD01. The sequence continues at coordinate 2,706,556 of CAXXSS010000001.1, forward strand.
AGCTGATGGATTGGATGGAATCTTCTGATGAAAATTTGGAGGAATTTATCCGATATGAAAAACTGTGGTCTGAGTCATCTGTTCGCAAACCTTTTAATGCTCAAAAAGCTTGGTCGAAAGTCAGTCACCACATTTCAAATAAGAAACGCCGTTTCAATCCATATTATCTTAGTGCTGCCAGCGTCGCTGCCGCTATTATCCTTATTGTAATTTCTGTCCAATTTTTCAATATCAAATCAGCCTTCTCATTACCAAAGTTTGCAATAGCAAGTGCGAATAGTATATTAAATTCTACATTGCCCGATGGCTCTTCTGTCTTGCTTTCGAAACATTCAAAAATTGAGTACGCATTTGATTCTCAAAAACAAATTCGTTTGGCAAAACTCTCCGGAAAAGCTTTTTTTAGTGTGAAAAGAGATATAAAGCATCGATTTATTGTTGAAGCCAATCGTGGTGGCGTGGAAGTCTTGGGTACAAAATTCTCGGTAAACGAGACGAAAAACAAAGATGTGATGGTCTATGTCTTGTCTGGGAAAGTTAAAGTTTTCTTGGTGCGTGCGTCCAAAGATACTTTATCGTTGATAATTACCAACGGTGAAAAAGCTCTTATTATGGCAAGTAACGACACCATCATCAAACAAACGCCCGAAGCTTCGGCTCTTTGTAACATCAATAAAACTTATAACATCAATAAAACAATTACTTTTCGGAATATGGACTTGTCGTCTGTAATGGCTAAGTTAGAAAAATGTTATTCGGTAAATATAAAAATCGATGATTCGGTGGACAAAAAGCTTCGTTTTTCTTCTTCATTCAAAAATAATTCGCTGAATGAGATATTAACTGTTATCACACAAACGCTGAGCCTCGATTATACGAAAAGAAGAAACACATACTACATAACGAATGGAAACGATGAATAATAAGATCAGATGCATCCTATTGATACTGATGTTGATTTTTGTAACACAACACTTATCTTCACAAGTCGATTTGCATCGCAAAATATCTATTAATGTGCAAAATTTGTTCATTCCGCAAACCTTGCATGTTATCGAGCAAGATTATAATTTCTTTTTTGCGTACAACTCCAGGCAAATTTCTGCGGATGAGAGAGTTTCAATCAACAAAAGAAATATAGCTTTGAAAAGGGCGCTGGACGAGATTTTGTCAAATCGTTTTGCTTACACAACCATTGGAAACCATGTTATTTTACGCCTGAAAGGAATAAATACCGTGTCCGAAGATTTTATTATTTTGGGAGTTGTAAGAAGTGCTGATGGCTTTCCTTTAGATTCTGCTGTTGTATATGCCGTCAAAGAAAACAAAGCGGTCATCACAAACAATGAGGGAACGTTTCGTCTCAGATTGAAAGAGCCATCGCAATACATTCATATAAGTTGTCCCAATTATAAAGACACCCTCTTGGTTGCCGGAACATTGAATGGCGAGAAAATAATAGAACTGTATCGAAAATATACGAACACAATAGTCTCGCATTTAGAAACCGGAGATTTAGATGTATTGTCCTCCCAAACAAAATTTGAGAAATTACCATTAGTGCGGAATTTAGTTCCACAATCGGCACTCTACCTTAATCGGCAAGTCAAAACGAGCCATTTGATACCTATTCAAGTTTCCTTCTTACCTGGCATGGGCTCGCAGCAGTTGACCAAGGGCTTAAATGTCAATAGCTTTTCGCTAAATGTTTTAGCCGGTTATTCAAAAGGAGTTTCCGGTTTTGAAATAGGAAGTCTTGCCAATATCACAGGGGGCAATGTCGAAGGCGCGCAAGTGGCTGGCGTAGCCAATATCGTAAACGGACAGATGAATGGCTTGCAACTTGCCGGCGTTTTCAATTATACTTTCAACCAAGTCAGTGGAGTACAAATCTCCGGAGTCGGCAATATTAGCAACAATAATGTAGAAGGGTTGCAACTTGCTGGTGTCTCCAACAACAACAAAGGTACAATCAACGGGGTACAAGTCAGTGGTGTCTTGAATACCAATTTGCGGAAAGTGACCGGATTGCAATTAGCCGGTGTTGCCAATATTCAGATTGATAAAATAAGCGGATGCCAACTTTCCGGTGTTTATGGAATAGCTTCCAATGTCAAAGGAGTGCAGCTTTCAGGCATCATGAGCCACACAACTCACGATGTTTCTGGAGTGCAGATCAGTTCTATTTTAAACAAAGCCAGGAAATTAAATGGATTGCAAATAGGAATCGTCAATATTGCAGATTCGATTGAAAACGGAGTTCAAATTGGTTTGTTCAACATCGTCAAGAACGGATACCATGCCTTTGAATTCACAAAAGATGAAACCTATTACTGCAACTTCATGTACAAAACTGGAGGCAAAAGATTATATTCCATTCTGAATGCCGGAATTAGGAAAGACGAAGTTGGTGTCGGATACGGTATCGGGTACATCCAACCGATTTATAAAAGACTATCTGTGAATATGGATGCCATTTATGGTGTATTGCTTGCCACAAATTCCTCCGATACATACTGTGGAAAAATAATGAATTTTCGATGGGGTATCAATTACCGTATTCAAAAACATTTGACACTGACAAGTGGCTTGTCTTTCAATCTGTATGATCCTGACAAAGAAAATGAAAGAAGTGGTTCGGCAGGTAAAATATCATTCACCGGAAACAGTAGTAATACCATTTCGCAAGCCTTTCAAAATAATAGGAAAGCAATGTGGCTCGGCTGGTTTTTTGGTGTGAGATTTTAGATTATTGCTTCGGTAAAACTTTTGTCGGAATTTAGCTGTTGCTGAAAATGCTCCAAAACGATTATATTTTTAGCTTTTCAAAGCTTTTATGTCTAATATTTGGTAATATAAAGCAATTTGCTCTTTGTTTACTTTTCAAAAGAAAAAGTAAGCCCCTTAGTTAGAAATACGCTTGAGTACCTCATAAAAAAGGGCTTTAGAACTTTTAATTTGTTTTTACCAGACAATAATATAAGAAAACAAAATGGTGGTTGTGTAAAAACTACGCTAAATTATTTTGTTGTGTAAATAATACGCCGTATATTTAGGTCTTATATTCAAAATATAAGCACTGTGGTAAGGCTCTTGAGATACTTGGAGTGGAAGAAACTTGGTATTTTAGATAAAACAATTATGGCAAACAAAAACTCGGAACGGCTTGACAAAGCACGATTAGGTGCTATAGGCGAGAATAATGTAGTATCCTTGTTAATGCAACAGGGGTGGGATGCTTTCAATGCAAATTGCACCATCAAAAATTATAAATCTATTGATGTAGTATGCATCAAAGCTGGGCTTAAAGATAGCGATAAGCCATGGAAACCTTTGACAGCTTTTGTTCAAGTGAAAACAAGTGTGCAAAACAGTATTCCTATTGGGTTTAATACAGAACAATGTCTTGACAAATCCTATCTGGAAAGGATGGTGATGGGACCTTATGTTTTTGTCAATGTTACTATTAAGGAAAATCATTATACATTCCGCTACTTTATAATAACAAGGAAACAGTTCATCGAACTTGCGTATCAAGTTCATTATTATTATGTATACGGATATAATAGAAATAAAGAACTAAAATTAAGTGCTCCAGGTGCGTTTAACATCAGATGGCTTGAAGGAATTTCCGATAAAGAAACTTCATATCACAGAGCTTTTGATAATCCATTGAAAGGAGTATCTTGTGAGAATAAGTGGGATAACATCTGGGAAGAATAAACTTGAGCAATTATGTTAGGGGCAATTATCGCAGATTTAGGGCTCACTCATAAAGTCTGAGGACTAAGTATTCAGACACAATCTTCACAAATTAGTGTCGCCCTTATCTTTCTAAAACCACATATGCTCCTAAAAATATTTTCGTCCATACGTTTTCTGAAAAACTTAAGGACGTCACCGAAAAAACTAACATACGACAACGGCGGTGTTGGCATTTCATAACTCATGTGCATTCGCATAAGATTCTTTTGTTGCTCGCAAAGAGTGAACAAAAAGCATGGGATTGCTTATTAATACTGAAATTATTCCTAACTTTGTTATTGAGATAAATATTGTTGTTCAATTAATTGTTTTAATAATGAAGAGAATACTTTTTCTTTTATTGATTTTAATATCCGTTTCTACTTTTGCTACGCGGAAAGAGAAGCGTGCTCAAGTCCTTTTCGAGACCTCTATTGGGAATATCCGTATAGAATTGTATAACGAAACGCCATTGCATCGTGATAATTTCTTGCAGAAAGTGAAGCACGGATTCTATAATGGATTGCTTTTTCATCGGGTGATTAAAGATTTCATGATTCAGGGAGGTGATCCCACCAGCAAGAATGCTCCGAAGGGCAAAATGTTGGGTGATGGTGGAGACGGAGAGATGGTTCCGGCCGAGTTTGCTTTGCCTAACATCTTTCATAAGAGGGGAGCAATTGCAATGGCGCGTGAAAACGACGATGTAAACCCGAAGCGTAGTTCGTCTTCGTGTCAATTTTATATTGCTTGGGGAAAGAAATTTGACGACGAAATGTTGGCTAAAGTACAACAACGTCTAGATAAGATGACAAATGGCACAGTGAAGATTGACTCTACACAGGCCAAAGTATACAAAACCATTGGAGGAGTGCCTCATTTGGATGGTCAGTATACCGTATTCGGTGAAGTGATAGAGGGGCTCGATGTAGTCGACAAAATTCAGCAAGTGGGTACTGATGCTAACGATAGACCGCTAGAGGATGTGAAGATTATAAAGGCGAAGGTGATAAAGAATATCAGGCATCACAGAAAGTGATGTGCTCAGGAATGAGTCTTTAGTATTCCATTTTCTTGCACGATATATCCTTCGTCGAGTAAATGCCTGACTACGGATACCAGTTTCTCTTTAGTAACAGTGGGAAGTCTTTTGCGCAGTGCGTCTGTGGTGAGCGGTTGCTCTGCCAATAGCTGCATGATCTCTTTTTGGATACTCTTGTATTCGGATGTGGATAGGGTAGAGGACTTTTTCTTTTTTTGTAAGCATACGTCACAGACACCGCAGTTGTGTTCGTTCTTTTCTCCGAAGTAGCTCAGCAACATTCGGCTACGGCAATTGTTGTCCGATGCGGCATATTCTATGATAGCCTTAATGCGCTTTTCGAAACGTTCGCGACGTATTTCGTAAACCTCTGTCGGTATGCCGAGTCGCTTCTGTTCGATGCGAGGTAGGGTGTAGATGATGTGCGGAATCTTTTTGTGCGGGATATACGAAACGATACCTCGTCGGACAAACATAACCAGCAGATGATATACTTGGTCGTTGGTCATGCCACAGCGCACGGCCAATGTCGTTTCGCTGATAAAAGTGTAGTCGGTAAATATGCCGGTATAAGATCGTAGTATGGTTTGAATGAGCCTTTCCGACTGTTCGCCCATCTCGTGAAGCATATAGAGTTCTTCGCGGCCGACGATGAAAAGCAGTCGGGAAGAATTGTCTTGTGCTTCGGTATATTCGATGTATCCTGCTTGCGAGAGAATCTTCAAGGCACTGTCTGCCGGTACGGGAAAGAACTTGAAACGGCGGCAAAAATCCTCGAGATTGAATTCGAACATACTGCCTTCTCCGTCGCCTACTGCTATCTGATAGTAGTACTGCAAGTCTTCGTATACCTTATATATATAGTCTTTGGGTGGAAAGGTATCGGCGATGCGTTTAGTGAGTATTGTTTTGTCGTGCGAAGAATACAGCACCACGGCATATGCCTTCTTGCCGTCGCGCCCTGCACGTCCCGCTTCTTGAAAGTAGGCTTCGGGTGAATCGGGTAGGTCGATATGGACTACGAGCCGCACATCCGGCTTATCAATTCCCATACCAAAAGCATTGGTGGCTACGATGACCCGATATTCTCCACTTTGCCACTTCTTCTGACGTAAGTCTTTGACGGCATTGTCCATACCGGCATGATAGTAGGTTGCCGTGATGTCTTTTCGATTCAGCTCGTCAGATATTTCTTTTGTCTTGTTGCGGTTGCGCACATATACGATAGCACAACCCGGCAGGCTTTCTAGGATATGTAGAAGTTCTCCTTTCTTGTCTTCTGCATGGCGCACCACATAAGCTAGATTCTTTCGCTCGAAACTCATGCTGAATACGTTCTCTTTTTCGAATTCCAGCTTCTCTTGGATGTCTTTTACTACAGCAGGAGTGGCCGTAGCGGTAAGCGCTAGCACAGGTACTCCACGGAGTATGTGGCGTATGTCGGCAATCTTCAGATAAGATGGGCGGAAGTCGTATCCCCATTGCGAGATGCAGTGGCTCTCGTCTACCGTGATGAGGCACACTTTCATGGCCTTTACTTTGGCTATGAACAGTTCTGTGCCGATGCGTTCGGGCGAAACATATAGAAACTTGTAGTTGCCATACACGCAGTTTTCCAATGCCGTCAGAATCTCGTTGTGCGACATTCCCGAATAGATCGCGGTAGCCAGAATGTTGCGTTCGCGCAGATGTTGCACTTGGTCTTTCATGAGTGCAATGAGCGGTGTGATAACGATGCACACACCATCCATTGCCAATGCCGGAACTTGAAACGTGATGGATTTACCTCCTCCGGTAGGCATCAACCCCAATGTGTCTTTGCCTTGGCAAACACTTTCGATGACATCTTCCTGCAAGTCGCGGAAAGAGTCGTATCCCCAATATTGTTTTAGAATATCGAGATAATTCATGAATTTTCGCTCGGCTTAATATCTTCTATTTGTAATTGTATTTCTCCTCTTTTGTGAGTGTTTTCTTCTATTGAATAACAGATGTCGAACGAACGCTTTGTCTTGATGAGCCGCACCTGCGAACTTTGTCCGAAGGCGATGCCGTTCATCACGTGGTTCGATTTATTGTCTACCAACTCGAGTTTGATGTGCTCCTGATCATGCCCCACTACTTTGCTGGTGCCATAGTCGTACACATTGTGCGAGCAGAATATGGGCTTCATGTTGTCCGGACCGAAAGGATTGAATTTCTTCAAGTCGGCACAGAATTCTTTTGTTATTTGTCCGAATTCTATCTCGGCATCAATATCGAGCACGGCACTTATTTGCTTGCTTTCGATATGTTCCTGAACAAACTCTTCAAAGCGTTTCTGAAAAATAGGTACGTTCTCTATCTTCATCGAGAGACCTGCGGCATAGGTATGTCCACCGAAGTTCTCGAGCAAGTCGCGGCAACTCTCTATTGCCCGATAAACATCAAACCCCGGAACGGAACGTGCCGAACCGGTTGCCAAATCGTCTGTACGAGTCAGCACTACGGCAGGACGGTAATATATTTCGGCCAGTCTCGAGGCTACAATACCAATCACACCCTTGTGCCATTCGGCATTATAGACTACGATCGAACGATAGGTGTCGAGCTTCTCGGAGTTGGCCACAAGGTTGCTGGCCTCTTCTGTCATGCTCTTGTCCAGATCTTTTCGAGTTTCGTTGTACTGGTCTATGGTGTTTGCTTTCTTGATAGCTTCCTGAAAATCTTTCTCTACCAGTAGGTCTACCGCCTCTTTGCCGTTTTGGATACGTCCCGACGCATTGATTCTGGGGCCTATCTTGAACACGATATCACTCATCGTAATATCTTTGTCGGCAAGTCCGCACATGTCGATAATGGCTTTCAATCCAACGCTGGGATATTTGTTGAGCTGCTTTAATCCATAATAGGTGAGGATGCGGTTTTCGCCCATGATGGGAACGATATCCGATGCCGCACTTACGGCTACAAGATCAAGCAACGGTTCCAACAAGTTGAACTTTATGTCGTTGTCTTGAGCGAAGGCTTGCATGAACTTGAAACCTACGCCACACCCCGATAGGTCTGTGTATGGATAAGTATTGTCGAGCCTTTTGGCATTAAGAATGGCACATGCTTGGGGTAGTTCTTCATCTTGTACGTGATGGTCGCAGATGATGAAATCTATTCCTTTGCTCTTGGCATAAGCTACTTCTTCTATTGCTTTGATACCACAGTCGAGGGCTATAATCAATGTGACACCGCTTTCTGCGGCATAATCGATTCCTTTTTGGGATATTCCATAACCTTCGTTATAGCGGTCTGGAACGTAATAGTCCAAGTTGGAGTAAAAATGTTGAATAAACTTGTAGACCAATGCTACAGCCGTAGTACCATCTACATCATAGTCGCCATAAATAAGGATACGCTCCTTTCGCCCCATTGCTCGATTCAAGCGTTGAACGGCAACGTCCATATCTCTCATGAGAAACGGATCGTGCAGTCGCGACAATTGAGGGTGGAAGAAAGAACGGGCTTCCTCCTCCGTATCGATACCGCGCAATACCAACAGCCGTCCCAGTACGGGATTTATATTCAGCCGTTTTGATAATGTCTGGATTGTCGCTTCTTGTTCTTGAGTAATGGTTTGATAATTCCATTTGTAACTCATTATATATATTGTTTTCTTTCTTTTTCATTGTTGTAATTGGGTCATAGCTTTCTGCTTTTTCTTCCCAATGAAATGTAAAATTACGATATTTCTGGGAATTTCTTATTATATTTCTTCATCTTTTTATTAGATAGTGGTGAATAAAATGTATATTTGCATAGAGTAAAGTTAGAGGAATTTGAATGATTGATCAAGCTATTATAGATCGGATAATCGATGCTGCCGATATCGTACAGGTTATTTCTGAATATGTTACGCTCCGCAAAAGGGGCGTAAATTATGTGGGGTTGTGCCCCTTTCATAATGAGAAAACGCCGTCGTTCTCGGTCTCTCCTGCGCGTAGGATATTTAAATGCTTCAGTTGTGGCAAAGCCGGCAATGTGCTCCATTTCTTGATGGAACATGAGCAGATGTCGTACGTAGAGGCTATCAAGATCTTAGGTAAGAAGTATGGCATAGAGATTCCCGAACGCAACATGACGCCCGAAGAACTTGAGGCGCAGGGAGTGAGGGAGAGTTTGTTTGTGGTCAATTCGTATGCTCGCGATTATTTTCGACACGTGTTGCACGATACTCCCGATGGTCAGATCGGTATGAATTATTTTCGCAGTCGTGGCTTTCGGGATGATATTATCAATAAGTTTCAATTGGGCTTTTGCCGCAATAGCCACGATGCCTTCGGTACCGAAGCGATGCGAAAAGGCTATAAGAAAGAATATCTTGTAAAGACGGGACTGTGCTATGAGTCGGAGGACGGCAAGCTGCACGACCGCTTTTGGGGGCGTGTGATGTTTCCTGTCCTATCGTTATCGGGCAAGGTTGTGGCTTTTGGTGGGCGTGTGATGAATACGGAGAATAAGAAGCTTGCCAAGTATGTCAACTCACCCGAATCGGAAATCTATCATAAGAGCAACGAACTGTACGGTATCTTTTTTGCCAAGCAGGCTATTGTCAAGTACGACTGCTGCTATCTGGTAGAAGGTTACACGGACGTTATCTCCATGCATCAGTCCGGTATCGAGAACGTGGTTGCGTCTTCGGGTACCTCACTTACCGATGGACAGATCAGGCTGATTCATCGTTTCACCAATCATATCACAGTGATTTACGACGGCGATATGGCAGGCATTAAGGCGTCTCTTCGCGGTATCGATATGTTGCTTGCCGAGGGGATGAGTATCAAGGTGCTTCTTTTGCCCGATGGAGACGATCCTGATTCGTTTGCCCGTAAACACAATGCTGCCGAATATCAGGCATATATCAAAGAACATGAGGTAGATTTCATTCGGTTCAAGACCAATATCTTGCTCAAAGATGTGGGCAATGATCCGATAAAGAAAGCGGAACTGATAGCAAACATCGTTCGTAGTATTGCCGTTATTCCTGAAGCGATTGTTCGGGATGTCTACATCAAGGAGTGCAGCGAACTGTTGCATGTGGGGGATAAATTGTTAGTCACCGAAGTGGCCAAAGAGCGTACTAAATTGCGCGAAACAAAATATAAAGACCTGCACCGCGAAGAGAATACTGCTCAAACGGTATCTTCGGACAATATTCCCATGCCCCAACCCGAAGGCAACAGTATGGAGCAGTATGTGCAATCCAATACGGGGGGAGGGCAAGAGTTCAGTAAGTACGAACGATTGATATTGCAGGTATTGATTCGCTATGGAGAGAAGACCCTTTGCATGGTGCAAGACGAGGATGGAAATGAATACCCGCTGACGGTAGTCGATTATATCGTGTCCGATTTGAAGCGTGATAACCTCACTCTCTTTAATCCGCTTTATCAGCAAATCGTCGACGAAGCGGCTCTACATGCACATGATGAGGGCTTCGTTGCCGAACGGTACTTCCTTTCCAATCCGGATCCGAAGATTAGCGGGTTGAGTGTGGAACTGATCACTTCACGTTATCAGTTGAGAAAAGGAGCTTTGAACAGTTTGATTCCCGAAGAAGATCGTCTCATCGAAATCGTTCCGATGCTGATGACGAACTTTAAATATGCCGTGCTTTCTATCGAATTGAAAGAGATTAAGGTGCAGCTCAAAGATCCGGCAGTGGTGTCCGATTCGGAAAAATGCAATGCCATCATGAAGCGTTACAGCGAATTACACCATACACTCACCATGATGGCACAACAGTTGGGCGAAAGGGTGATTCTACCCTAATAGGCGTCTGGCAATGAAATGATTTTCAGTTGCTTTTGAAAAGTATCGAGTCCAAGCTCGGTTTTAATGTCGATCGTAACCGGTTGTCCCGGTACTATATCCATAAAGTTATCGCTGAATGTAGCATCCGCATCGCCTGTGGCGATATATGCGGCGCGTGCAAAAGTGTCACTGTTTAGTGTCAGTCTATATCCGCCTTCAATGGGAGTAATCTCGTGGCTGATGGTTGCTTTGGGGTAGTTCATCTCTTTTTGTTTGACCAAAAAGTAGTGATTGCAATAACCGTCTGTCTCTTTTGTTCCTTTTAGCTTTGCCACTACAACCACCTCGTTGCGGGGAGTGCCTTTCAGTGCTTTGTCTACGTCGAGCGATAGATAGATGTTGCTGCTATTCTCCGAGATATTCACTTGCTTGTTTGTCTCATCGATCAGCTTGCCTTGCATGTTGAACAATTGGAGGTTGAGTTCTGCCTTGCAAGATGCTGTACGGTCGGACACGATATAGACGTTGAGTGTGTTGCCGTTGAGTATGGGCGATACGAGAAGATCGCGATAGCCTTTCTTGCAGTAGTATTGTTGAGCTTTCCAACGTCCGTAGTAGTCGATGCTAGCCCACGAAGCTACCGGCCAGCAATCGTCAATCTGCCAATACAGCGTTCCCATGCAGTAGGGCATTTGCCGACGATGCGACTCGATCGCTGTTTTGATGGCATCGCCTTGCAACACCTGATTCATGTAGAGGAACGATTCAAAGTCTTTAGGCTTCTGATATTCGCTTAGCAGGTATGTCTCTATCAACTTGTTGGCATACGATCCTCCTCGTTGGTGTGCCATCATCACGTCCGAATAGATATCCCAATCGCACTGCTCGGGGGCATAACGTTTCACCGACTCATAGTCGGGGAACGATTGGAAACCGTATTCGCTGAAGAAGCGGCTACGCTCAACGTTGTAGTCTTCGATAGGCCTTTTGCCGTGCCATACGCTCCAGTAGTGGCGGTCTCCGTCTTTATCGTTGCTCACTTGGTCGTTGAATGCAAACGGAGACGAAGGCCAGTAGAAGGTCTCGGGGGCATATTGTTTCACCACTTCCGGCAGCACTCTATTATAAGTGTCTTCGTATTGTTTGCGTATGATCTTGGCATATTCGGGATTCTGCTTTTCATATTTCTGTTTCCATCCCCAGGCATGCCATCCGTCGTTGCATTCATTGTTTCCGCACCAAAGCGCCATACACGCATGGTTGCGGAGCCGTGTTACATTGTCGATGGCTTCTTGGCGAATGTTTTCCAGCAAAGCACCTTCGGCAGGATAAAGGCTGCATGCAAACATGAAGTCCTGCCAAACCAATATACCGTTTCTATCGCAAAGATCGTAGAACAGATCGTTCTCGTAGATGCCTCCACCCCAATTGCGGAGCATATTGATGTGCGAGTCGGCAGCATTCCGAATCATTGCTGCGTACTTTTCGTCGGTAACACGAGGCAGAAAATTATCCATCGGGATATAGTCGGCGCCTTTCATGAAGACCGGACGTCCGTTAAGTTCTACATAGAACGTATGTCCATCCTTGTCGGGCTTGTGAATGATGCGTAGAGAGCGTATGCCGCTCGATACAGTTCGAGTGTCTGTTATTTTGTCCTTGTCTCCAATCGATGCGGTGAATTGGTACAAGTGCGGTTCGCCCAGTCCGTTGGACCACCACAACTTAGGATGTTGTATGGTAAAAGGGATGTGCACTTGGTTATTGCCTTCTTTCAGTGCGACATCCTGTTTGCCGTACGTCTTGCCTGTGTTGGCATCTGTGATGCAGACGGTTGCCTTTCCCGATTTGTTCGAAACGATTTCTACTACTCCGTCTATCACGGCTTTTTGTTTGGTCACTTCTTGTTGGCGAATAAACAGGTCATTGATGCGGCTGCCGCTCCAAGCTTCTATCTGCACGGGGCGCCAGATGCCCGACGTGACGAGACGTGGTCCCCAGTCCCAACCATAATGGTAGCCTGCCTTGCGGGCAAAGACACTGATTTTCTTATCAAAGAGTCCGCCGTTTGCCGATTGGTCGTTGGATGCTTCATAGTGATAGGGTAGGGCGTCCCACTTGGGAACGTCTATCTTCACTGGCGAATGAAAATAAACCTTCAACGTATTGTTTCCGGCATGCACCCATTGCTTCACCGGCGTGCGCCATGTGCGAAACATATTGTCTGCTTTCAGTATCCGATTGTCATTGACGTATACATCGGCATAGGTGTCCAGGCCTTTGAAGATGAGGTCTATATTCTCTTGCTCCAGCATCTCTGCGGTTAGCGGCAGTGTGGTTTCGTATACCCAATCTTCCTTGTCTATCCATTGCAATCCGCGTTCGTTGAGACGGTAAAACGGATCTTCTATCAGTTTGTTGGCGAGCAAGTCGGTATGAACTGTTCCGGGAACTGTTGCCGGATGCCAATTGTCAGAAGTGGCTTGACGGAATTTCCAATCATTGCTTACTGTTTTTATAATGGGTTGTGCCAGTGTGGCAGCACTTCCGAAAAGTAAAGGTAGAGTCAGCATCAGTGCCTTCTTTATTAAATGGTTATATTTCATATTGTTCATGTTTAAAATAGAATAGAAAACGAGGTCTCTAAGTTTATGGCTCAAAATTACAATATTTGTGGCTCATAGACTGATGCTAAATTGATAAATTATAATACTCTATTGATATTTATTTCGTATTTTCGCCGGACGTAAATATCAAAAACGCTATGGAAGATATAATCAAATCTATCGGATTGATGTCGGGCACTTCGCTCGACGGGTTGGATGTCTGTTATTGTACTTTTTGTCGAGCAGATGGTCGGTGGGAATTCACACTCGATTGCGCTGCCGGTTATGAATATGCTGAAGAGATGAAGCGCAAGCTGGGGCGTGATGCGCAGTTGATGACGGCGCGCGAGTTTGTTGCGTTTCACAGTGAATACGGAGAATTCTTGGGCAATCGGGTCAATGATTTCATGAAGCAATACGACGTTCGCCCCGATATTATCGCTTCGCACGGTCACACCATATTTCACGAACCGCAAAAGAAGATCATGTTTCAGATAGGCGACGGTGCAGCTATTGCCGCACAAACGCGTATCCCTGTGGTGTCGGATTTCAGACGTCTCGATATCATGCTTGGTGGACAAGGGGCTCCGCTCGTTCCCATCGGAGATAAATTGCTATTCGGCGATTATGATTTCTGCTTGAATATCGGCGGATTCTCCAATATCTCTTTCGACAGAAATGATTCTCGCATCGCTTTCGATGTAAGTCCTGTCAATTATGTCATCAATCACTATTGTCGTGAGATAGGACTCGAGATGGATCGTGACGGAGAAATCGCCCGTATGGGAACTATAAACGATGAGTTGTTGCAGGCTCTCAACGAGATGGACTACTACAAGCAGTCAGGTCCCAAATCGTTGGGGCGCGAATGGGTCGAAGAGTTGGTCTATCCGCTTATCGATCATTTCGGTCTGCCTCTAGCCGATCGGTTACGAACGTTCTACGAGCATGCTGCTATTCAGGTCGCTCAAGTTGTGCAACAACAGTCCAAGGGGCGTGTGCAACCGCTGCTACTCATCACTGGCGGAGGGGCATTCAATAAGTTCCTCGTAGAGCGTATCTCAGCATTGAGTGGTGCGCAGATTGTGATTCCCGACAAAAAGATTGTTGAATATAAAGAAGCCCTCATCTTTGCATTTCTGGGTGCTCTCTATGTGGTAGGCGAGCCCAGCTGTCTTGCCTCTGTCACGGGGGCGATGAAGGATAATATTGGCGGAATGTTATTTAAAATCTAGATAGAAGCAAGAGACGATCGATACTGCCGTCAAAAATAAAAAGGCGCTACCTCATAAAGGTGCGCCTTTTCTTTTTTTTATCTCTCTCTCTTAACTATTTCCTTATTCTTCCGAAGTCTTTGCAACATTGTTGTTTTCCAGTGCAATACCTTCGTTATTCAATGTAATGTTCAGCACTGTAGCGTATTTAGTATACTGCTTGGGTGTCAATACATTTTTCATCAATTTCAAGTTACCATAGATTGCATTGCGCAATAATTTGGTGTTATCCTTTGCATTGTTTGCTTTCAGCATCTGTTCTGCAAAATAATTGCAAATATTGGTTACCTCTTCGCTCTGATCAGACCGTAAGTTCAAGTACTGGCCCAATTTGTAAGCGTTAATTTCGCCATTCCACTTTGCAGTTGTAGGTTGGTTTCCTGCTGCTAATATGGTAGCACTGAAACACATTGCTCCCACTAATGTCATAAATACCTTTTTCATAATACCTACTTTTTTAATTACTAATAAATTTGTTACCTTGAAAAAAACTGTTATCTCCTGAAAACTAAAAAACGTTCTTTGTTTCTTTATGTTGCAAAGATAAAGGCTTTTTGTATGAGAAAGCAAATATATGTTCGAAAAACATGTTTTATAACATAAATAATTGATTTATGTCAATTATTGCACGGCATTTAGTACTCTTTTTAAGTATAAAGGGTATGTATAGTATACATTATGCAATATATATGCGCAATATACTATTGTTTTGTAATCGAATTGACACAAAGTCCCAACGTTGATCGCTTGCTATTATTGCGTTACTTCTTGCGTAGTCGCTCAAACTCCGGAATAGCGTCGAAGCAGGGGCATTCTTTAATACGTTCGTACTTCTCTATCACGCCGTTACCATTCAGATCGGGTGATAGATCCCGATGTCCTACTACGTGTGCCTGCGGGTAGCGTGTCCATAGTTGTCGCACTAACTCGTGCATGGCTATGGATTGCTGCACCGTGCGTGTGTCGGCGGCTTTGCCGTTTTCGTCCACGCCACCTTCGTAGCACACGCCTATCGATTCCCTATTGTGTCCGTAGCAGTGAGCACCTATGTCTTGCTCTGGGCGCATGCGTTCTATTCTTCCGCTCTTGCGCACATAGTAGTGGTATCCCCATCTGGAATAACCGAGGTAGCGGTGCGCTGTATCTACATCGCGTGCAGTGAAATCACGGTTTATCTTCGTAGCGGAGCAATGAATCACTATCAGTTCTATATCTCTGAGTATTGTAGGTTTGCCGTCTACTACGGCTTCCCCAATTGGTTTTGTATCTGTCATCATAGTTATTTCTATTAATTATTTTTTTTAGAGTCTTCATTTTCTGGGTGGCCAGAAAACGAAGCAAAAGAGCCACCGGCGCATCTTTACCAGTCTCATTACGTATCGGTCTGAAGTCGATAAATCCCTCAACGCACTCCCTATGGTCGTTTGAACGAGATGGATTTATCGACTTCATCCTCGACACTCCATGGAGACGTAAAGCTGAAGCCGGCCTAGCGGATTGGACCTCTATTGGACACGGAGCGGGAATACTTTAAATCAAACAATACTTTAATCGAACAACAATCTATAACATTCAACAAGCTTTAATTGCGTCCAATGTAGGTCCATATCCGAAGGCTTCCGGCTTCACGAACTTTCGCTCAACAAATCGGGCGAGTATGGGGTTAGGAAATTCATACCGTTCAAAGGAGGAACGACTGCGTTTATGAATTTTCAATCCCAGACCGCTTGATTTGGAGCGAAATTCGTGCGCCGGCAGTTTTCTTTGCTTCGTTTCTTTGTCTGCACAAAGAAATGAAGATTTAATCCATAAAGAAGAATGAAAAATTGAAATTAAACTTTAGAAAACGCTTCTTCTAGTTTCTTACGCAAAGAAAGTATCTCCTGATGCATTTCACGCATTTTGGCGGAGAGTTCGCAGTAGTCGTCGAGCACCTTGCGGAGTTCCCCCACGAGGAAATCCAATTGTCCCGCCACCATATCGGAGAATTCTCGAATCTCCTTCACGTCCTTCTTCTTGAGGAAAGGAACGACTGCCAACAGGCAATCCACTATTTTCAGAAATATTGATTTCATAACACTATCGTTTTAATTGATTATTTACTTAATTCAGATAGAATTGGACTTGGAGTGGACATGTATTGGACAATATCTACGCTTCCTTTTGTGATAATTATAGAAAATACGTTCAATTGCATCCAACATGATCTATTAATTATGTCCAATCCAGGTCCAAGTCCGGCAGCTTTCTTTGCTTCTGTATCTTTGTCTGCACAAAGAAATGAAGATTTAATCCATAGACTCGTCGCCCGGTTTGTCCCCGCCAGTATTGCCTCCGGTATTACCACCTGTGTTACCTCCAGTGCTGGATCCACCCTTTTCGATTTTCGCTTTGAGTGCCGCTCTCTGTTCGGTGACCGTTGTTTTCTGTTCGAACGACAGTTCGTTTTTCTCCACTCTGAGTTCCTTGCAGGGATGGAACACGATGTGCAAGCGTTGAATCATTTCGGGTGTGAACTCCTTCATGGTCTTTGCCCCCTTGCTCGAGAACGACAGGCGGAACTGTCCGAACTTATCGAGGAATACCGACTGACCGTTTTTCAGACCTTCGGAGATGATACTGATCAAGCTCTCCACGATGTGCGACACATCCGCTTCGGTGGCCATCGTCGCCTGTGCTATTCGTCTTTTGATAGCTTCGAAACTGAAGTTGCCGTTCTTCTGTGCAGCGGCATAATACAATTTGGGCGCGTCTTTTTTCAATGGATTGCGACGCAGAACCAGTGCATAAAATACATTTGCCATAATAAGTTGAATTTTTAGTTTGTACTAATGATACCTTTGTTGTGTTCTATCGCGATTGAACACAACAAAGATACCATTACCGCAATTGGCGTAAACCCCATTTGCAACAGAGGTGAACAAATGGAGACGAATAGCGATTATTAATTACTTTTTGTTACATACACGTAGCAAAAGCTTCTGCTTATGACGATGTTCTGAGAAGTCGCTTGTGAGGTAAACCGCCTTACGGTGTCGAAAGTCTAGCGGGATGAATCAAGAAACGAATTCATGAAATACGCCTGAAAAAGGCCGAAAGAATTCGAAGCTGTTGCGTGCTATTATTTTTTTCTAAAAATTGCAATTTATAGTTTTGATTTCCGTAACTTTGCCAAAGTTACAGACTAAAATATGTTAACGATGGCAATACAAGAGCAGATAAGGGATAAGATTGATACCGCAGATGACGGTACTCTCTTCTTCGTAAATGACTTTGGAGAATACGACAATGCTTATACAAGCAAGATTCTTTCACTTCTGTCCTCTTTTGATGTAATAGAAAGATTGTCGAAGGGGATATACTACAAACCGATAAGAACTAAATTCGGGAATGTATATCCAAGTACCGAAAAAATAGCAAAGGCAATTGCAGAGCGGGAGAATGCCCAAATCCTTCCGACCGGTGAGTTGGCTCTTAACTTATTAGGGCTATCAACACAAGTCCCAACCAAACCGGTATACCTAACTACCGGTTCCCAGCGTATGGTTAAAGTAGGGAATAAAGAGATACGGTTCAAAAGCAGCACACCCAGAAATTATGCATATAAAAGCAAGTTGATGCCCATACTTGTTTTAGCACTTAAGGCATTAGGTCAAAAGAATGTAACAAAGAACGAATTGGGCAGAATAAAATCAATGGTCGAACATTCTAGTGAAAAAGAATTGATAGAAGAAGACATCAAAATTGCCCCCGTGTGGATTAAGAACATGTTAAAGCAAATAATTAAAACATAGAGCTATGAAACTCTGGCAAAATAATAGTATAAACGAACGGATCGCAATGATTCAGGAAGCAGGACACAGAAATAATCTTGAAGACCTCGTTGTAGAAAAGGACTGGTGGGTGACTGTCACATTGAAAGCCCTCTTCTCTACATCATTTTCTGACTATCTGAGTTTCAAAGGTGGAACCAGTCTAAGCAAAGGGTGGAAGGAAATTGATTTGGAACGTTTCAGTGAAGACATCGATATTGCTTTGAGCCGAAGATGGTTCCAACAAAGCGAAGAATATGCAAACTCATATTCTTTTGCCTCTTGTGCAAACAATCAACAGATTAAACTGTTGAGAAAGGCGTCACGCAAGGTGGTGTTTGAGCGACTAACATCGGAAATGGAACAAGTGTTGAAGGAAATGGGCGTATCAGATTTTACTTTAGAGAAAGTAACTACTAATGACACGCCCCAGGGTGCAGTCAATATTGAGAGTGACCGAGACCCAGTGGTGTTTAACATCATCTACAACTCAATTTTGGATGAAACAAACGAGTATATTCAGCCTAAGGTAAAAGTGGAGATCAGCTGTCTCTCAATGGATGAGCCTATAGAGCAAAGAAACATCACGTCTTTGGTGTGCGATGCGTTCCCTGACGAGGATGACAGTTCGACTTGTCTTATCCCTACGGTATTGCCTGTAAGAACATTTATGGAAAAAGCTTTTCTGCTCAATGAAGAATATCAGAAGAAGGCTCCAAGATTTATCAGAATGACACGTCATTTATACGATTTGGAAAAACTGATGGATAAGTATGCAGATTCGGCATTAGCCGATGACGGGCTGTACCATGCAATAATCGAACACAGAAAGAAATTCTATCATATCAGTTCCGTTGATTACTCTTCTGATGAAAGAGGACAAATCAGAATCGTACCTACGAAATCGCTTATGGAAGAGTACCGAAAAGACTATGAATTGATGAAAGGCTCTTTTATTTATGATACTGTGCCATTGACTTTTGATGAACTATTGAAACGTATAAAAATGTTGGAGGGAAAATTCAACAGAACTATTCAATTATAACGATATACTTCTCAACACGTTCTAAGAAGCGTTGGTTGACACTACCATCAATTCACGAGCAAGATAGATATCTATAAAATAAAACGACCCGCCGATTTAAGCATTGTTAGGAGGCTTGGCGGGTTCTAGCG
The DNA here is from genome assembly GCA_963676865.2 of uncultured Bacteroides sp. Lineage (GTDB taxonomy): Bacteria > Bacteroidota > Bacteroidia > Bacteroidales > Bacteroidaceae > JAAYUD01. The sequence goes on from CAXXSS010000001.1 coordinate 2,725,994, forward strand.
GGGCAAAGATAAGAAGTTTATCTCAAACTGCAATCGTTTCTTTGAGTTACAACTAAAAAAGGTTGATAATGACAATACGAGAGCAGGCAAAAGCTGTGAGAGTTCTTATCTCTTTAAGGCATATATAAACAGAATATAAACATATTATAAACGAAAATGCTTGTTGTAGTAAACATTTATATTTATATTTGTGCCGTACAATAAACATTTGCTATGAGCAGAAAAACATTTGGAAAGGTTATGCCAAGACCCGTAACTCAGTATTTGGAGTTGATGGGCGAGCAGATTATGCTGGCACGTAAACGGAGGCATCTCACCATGCAAGATGTTGCAGATAGGGCTACCGTGACCCGCCTTACGCTGTCGAAGGTAGAACATGGCGATCCTTCCGTAGCAATGGGCATTTATGCGCGTGTACTTTATGCTCTTAATCTTGAGAACGATATCAAGTTGATTGCCGGTGACGATGCTCTTGGTCGTGACCTTCAGGATGCGGAGCTTAAAAAATACAGGGGCAAATAATAATTTCACATAAAAACACCAACATATCTCATTTGATATGCCGGTTTTCATTCAGTCGGTTATATTAATAATATCTTCTTTCTCGAGTATGAACTATTTTTCAGGTAACGTCTGAATGGCCTCTAATTTACTCTCTTCCACATCGATTAACTTAATATCTAATGCAGATTGTATATCAACCAATGTGTCAATAGTAAAGTTGTGATTTCCGGCAAGCCATTTCGATATTTCAGCAGGCTTTTTCCCCAGTTCGTTTGCTAAATCTTTTTGGTTCATCCCCTTTCTCTTCAAAGCCTCTGCTATTTTTACAGCCACCCCCATACGATAATGCATTCTCTTGCATTCACTCTCATCTACTTCCGACAACAGTGTTTTTAGAATATCCTTTTCTCTATTTGCTTTCATCATCGTATAAATTTATATTATCTGAAATTAGTTCATAGCCTTCTGTAATTATTAGAGATACAAAGTTAATATTATTCATGGAACAAAGATAACTTATAAGTTAATTTTTTCCGTTACTCAATCTTTTTATGTTCAGGCACAATAGAACTGTGTACCTTTCCCGCTGCTTATCACGGTATACACCGTCAATCGTTTCTTTCAAAATAGACTTTAAAATCGCCTGATTACCGCATCTGGTGTAAACCCTATTTGCAACATAGCTGAACAAACGAATACAAATCGCAATTCTTGATTACATATTGTCATTCGTACATCAATACGAAAGCTCCTGTTTATCGTATTCCTTTTTAACTTTTAGGAAAAAACTTTATGCTTCTTTTTGCCAAAGAAGTTGGTAGTTTACTCGCCAGCTCTTATTTTTGTAACAAAACAATCCAAAACGGAAAATCTAACCCATGAAAATACTCATCATACACCTATCGGCACACAGCGGCGAAGCCCGCAGCTCCGCCTCCGTGATCACCACTCCGGGAGATCTCTTTTTCATCGACGAAGACAGCTGATACCGGCACTGCGTACTGCGCCGCGGCCGGCATCCCCGTGAGGCTTCGACTTGCGCCTGCGAAGACAAAACACGTTTTTGCCTATGGGCGTGCCATGCCCTGAAACAACAGGTTTGCCGATGATGAAAAAGATTCTTTTTGTTGTGAATTATTTGCATAATTATCTTGCAGGAATGCGCCGAATTTAGTATCTTCATGCATTAATAATCAATACTTTAAAACATCATGTATATCGACGATTTCGAAGTGAGAAGTTACACCAAGTCCGAACTGGCGAGGCTCTACAATCCGCAGCTCACCACGCCCGCCGCGCGCCGCCTGTTGCGCCGGTGGATAGAGTGCAACCCACGCCTCAAAGACGAACTCCGGCAGCTGGGCACACCCAAACATACGCACGTGTACTCGCCCCGTCAGGTGCAGGCCATCGCCCAACATCTGGGCGTGCCCTGAGCGCCGCCCCACATACCACGAAGTTATTATTACTACTGATAACCTGAATTATTTTTTTTAACTACTAAAATTTAATTATGACAGAAGAATCAATCGGCCAAACGCCGCCGTTCGAAATGACTTACTGCCCTTCCATCTCGAAGGTACAGGGCACCATTACCTTAACCAAGTACCATGAACTCACCACCACGGGATTCGTGCGCACGCAGATAGAAGCCATCCGGCAGGCAGCCGCCGAGGGCGACAAGGAGCGATGCGCCACCCTCAAACGGTCGCTGCCCGCCGTCATCGTGGGCGCCGTGTTCGAGGGACAACGCAAGAAAGAGGGCTTTCGTCGCGGACTGTGCCAACTGGTGCTCGACGTGGACAAGCTCGACGCTCCCCAATTGGCGGACCTCACCACCTACCTGCGCAAAGACCCCATCGTGCAGTATTTCAACATCAGTCCCAGCGGCAACGGCGTGAAGATATTCATAGGCTACACCACCGAATCGGGCGAAGTGCCTACCGACTGGGCCACCTACGAGGCGCTCCACCATGCCGCCTACGACTACGTGGTAGAAGCCTTCCGCCAGTGCTACGGCTACGACGTCGACACTACCGGCCGCGACCCCATGCGCATCTGCTTCCTCTCGTACGACCCCGACGCCTACTACAATCCGCAACCCCAGATCGTAGTAGTGGCTTTCGATGCCGCCACCTGCTCGTCGCGTGGGGAGGCGAAAGGGGAGGTGAAAGGGGAGGTGAAAGGGGAGGGGAGCGAGCCTGCCGCTACCGCCAAACCGCCTACAAACGTCGTCAAAGGCAAATCCAAAGAGAACCTCGAATCGCTCCTCTCGCCCACACGCGCCAGCGAAGATCGTCTGGACGCCCTCTTCGTCATCATCTGCAAAAACCTCTACAGCGCGGGCGACCGATTTAAGGACGGCAGCCGCAACGACTTCGTCTACAAGGCGGCGTGCGAGCTCAACAAACATGGCATACCCCGCGACAAAGCCCTCGTGCTCATACCGCGCTCCATGCACAAACTCATCGAGATAGAAACCGACGTCTCGTTCGAGAAGAAGACCGTGCCGCCCCTCCCCATGGACGAGGTGGAGACCACCGTGAAGAGCGCCTACGACAACAACCGCGCCGAGCACGCCACGGTCAAACTAGGCTGCTCGCTCATGAAGCACATCTACCTGCAAGTAGAGATACAGCGCACCGTCTGGCTACGCAAGAACCTGCTGTCGCTCCGAATCGAATACTGCCGCCGCACCGACCGCAAACTCACGGGCAAGGAGCGCTACAAAGAGTTCGACGACCACATCGAAAATTACTTTTCCCTGCGCCTCAAGGAGCTGGGATACGACATCCCCGTCAAACAGGTGCACGAACTGGTCAACTCGCCCTTCACTTCGCCCTACGACCCCGTAGAGACCTATCTCGAGAGGCTTCCCGCATGGGACGGATGCGACCACATCGGCCGCTTTGCCGACTCCGTCTGCACCAACGACCCCGATCGCTTCCGGCGACTACTCACCATGTGGTACGTGGGCATGATCAAATCCTACCGCGACGACAACATCACCAATCACATCGTCATTACCCTCTACAGTGCCGGTGGCGGTATAGGCAAGACCAACTTCGTAGACCGCACGCTGCCGCCCGAGCTGCAGGAAGCCGTTCATCAAGGCATGGTACAGGCCAAAAAAGACTCCATCGAGAAACTCTCCACGTGTCTGGTCATCAGCATCGACGAGCTCAACCACTTCAAGCGCGAAGAGATGCAGGAGCTCAAGGAACTTATCACACGCAAGTACGTGGATTTCCGCATCAACTACGACCGCTTCGGGCACCTGCATCCTCACCGCGCCTCGTTCATCGCCACGTGCAACAGCACCAATTTCATGAGCGATCCCTCGGGCAACCGCCGTTTCCACGTGTTCGAAGTCACCAGCGTAGACATGAACTACCAAGTAAACTACGAGCAACTCTTCGCCCAAGTCATCCATCTGCTCAACACGGGCTTCAAATACTACTTCACCGCCGAGGAGCAGGAACAACTCTCCGCCTACAACTATCAGTTCGAGAACAACATTCCCGAGTACGATTTCCTAGTGGAATACGTTCGCAAATATCCCTCGAAATGCCAACAGAAGAAAACGCATACCGTAGCCGAAATATTGCAGCGAATGAAATTCTTCTTCCCCGAGACCGTTATAGACAAAACTACTTCTGCACGCATGGGCAAGATGCTTGCCCGCAAAGAATTTCCATTTGTTAAAACGCGTAAGTCTAAAGACTATTACTGCTACTTGCTCACAGCGGAACAAGCCGAGTACTGCGTTCAGTATAAAAGCACCACTACATATCTGGATGTCCTTTTCGACAAATTCGTGGCGAAAGAGATACTCTTAGCGGGCGACGATGCCAAGATTGCAGACATCTGCAAAGCGCGCGAGTTTTTGGATCAGGTAGATGGGAAAATGGAAGAGGCTCAGAAACTTTATAATAAATACATTAAAGAAAATAGAGATATTAGCTTTACAAATGATGGAATGCTCCCTTTCTGATTAATATTTTGGAGCGTACATCTTGTCGTATATGCTGTAGATAGATATAGAGAAGGCTTGTAAGTTATCGTGCGACTTACAAGCTTTTTTATGCAGTTACTTTCACTAGAAAATGGAAGAAAGATAGTTTATCAATCGTAAATGTCTATAAAAGGGTTGCAATATATATAATATTCAATATAAAATAATTTACAAATAGATGCCTTGTTTTCTTCAAGGCAATAATTTGGTCAAATTTCTAAGAATCTCTAAAATAGGCGTTTTTATCATTTTTGCGTAATATCTTTATATCGCTATTAAGGCAAATATGGAGCAAAAAGATAGAAAACAATACCTCTCTTTGGCAATTTGTATTATATGCGAAATAGCGGTTTCATTTTCAAATACTGCAATTTCTAAAAAAGAGGGTAATTATTGCTTTTTCCGAAAATCGCAGTCACAATATACTACGACTTCGAAAATCGATATACCTCTGCCGAAGGTGCCGAAGTACTTCCTACTCCTCTATATTTTTTTTTATTTTATATTTTTTGTATAGTATAATTACTAATTATATATATCTTTTTGATATTAGTATAAAACGTCAAATAAAAAAATTTCAGAACTCTCTATATGTACTTCGGCACCTTCGGCATTTTTGGTAAAATAGGACAACACAAAACGATTTCGCTTGTCTCACCGATAATCCATCCTTCGCCCCATCCACGTATGTATGTTTTTTTGTTGTCGTATGTACGTCACGCGAAAAACATAAGGACGTCACCGAAAAAACTAACATACGACAACGGGGAGAGTTTGGATATCACTGACGTTTTCTTTCAAATTTACCCATAAATAGTGGATATTTATGTAATATAAATCATCTATTTCACAGCAAGGTAATATAAGGTGCCCTTTATAAAAAATATGTTTGTTACAGATGAAAAATCTTTTGCAGAATGGTCTGAGTAGAATGTGGATAATGTATTAGTGCTGCTGCTATAAATATGGATATTGTTATTATGGCTATTATCACCGTTCCCCATCGTACCAATTTAGGAGGTATTTCTCCAATGATACTCCTCACTTTTTCGCTCCTAAGTTCTATGTCTTTTTCGTCTTTCATTTTTCTTTTTTACTTTAAAATGTTTGTCAATTTGATAAATGGTCTATTATCTGCCAGTATTCGTATAACTTTTCTATAGTTCCAACTGATTTTTTACCAATTTATAATATGCTCCTCGTTTTGCCGTCAATTCTTCATGAGTACCTTCTTCCACAATTTTCCCTTTTTCCATCACGACTATTTTATCAGCATTCCTTACCGTACTCAGACGGTGAGCGATGATAAGGACTGTCCGTCCGTGGAAGAAAGCATTGAGGTCTTCCACTATTGCCCGTTCGTTGCTGGCATCCAATGAATTCGTCGCCTCGTCAAGGAAAATATATTGGGGATTCTTATATACGGCTCTGGCTATAAGAATGCGTTGACGTTGTCCCACACTTAAACCAATACCGTCTCTACCTATTATCGTATTATATTTCAAAGGTAAATTTTCAATAAATTCGTCAATATGGGCTATTTTTGCCGCTTCGAGTAATTTAGTTATATTGACTTCACCGTCAGCAGATGCAATATTTCGGGCTATAGACTCCGAAAAAATGATACCGTCCTGCATCACCACACCACATTCTGAACGCCACCACTGCAAATTGTATTGTTTAATATCGTATCCGCTTATCATTATTGTGCCTGCTTCAACTGGATAATACCCTAGTAATAGTTTCAGAGTCGTCGTTTTACCGCTACCACTCGTTCCGACAATAGCCGTTACTTTTCCCGATTCTATTTCCATGTTTACTCCTTCGAGTGTCTTTCTTGGTGCATTAGGGTCGTAGCGGAAGTCTACTTTTTTGAGTATAATATTTCTATCTTTCGAAGGAAATTTTTGAATAGCTTCCTGACAGTGATCCTCATCCTCTAATTGATGGATTTCATTGATTCGTTCAAGGCTTATCTTAACATCCTGAAGTGAATAGATAAAATTCATGAGTTGTTCTACTGGTGAAGATAGTTGACCGATAATGTATTGTACAGCCAACATCATACCCAATGTCATCTCTCCATGTGTAACGGATGTCGCAGCTAGCACTATAATAAGAATATTTTTCACTTCGTTAATAAGGATACTGCCAGCTTCCTGAGTTTGTTGCAGTTTAAGATTCTTCATTTGGACAGTGAACATTTCGGCTTGTGTATCTTCCCATTCCCAACGGCGGCGGCGTTCACAATTCTGCAATTTAATTTCTTGCATTGAAGTGATCATTTGGTAAGTTTTATTTTGGCTTTCTGCCTGTCTTTCGAAATAACGGTAGTCGAGAGTTCTGCGCCGGCGCAAAAAGAATGTTATCCACACGCCATACAGTAAGCTAAAGACAACGAATACCACAAAAATAATCAGACTATATCCTAGTAGTACACATCCGAAGACTACAAATGAAATAATAGAGAAAAGTATAGAGAGAGTCTGTCCGGTTAAAAAATTCTGTACCCTTAAATGATCGTTCATTCGTTGCAACAGATCTCCCGTTTGTTTTGTATCGAAGAAGGGCATAGAAAGTTTTAACAACTTTGTGAAAAAATCACTGAGCAGTGAAATATTAATTCGTACGCTTATGTGCAATAGCAACCAGCGGCGAATGAAGTCAACCGCCGTTCGGCTTAGCGTAAGCATTAGCTGTCCGAATAATATCAGATAGATAAGCCCAATATCTTTCTGCGCAATACCTATATCAACGATTGCCTGTGTCAGGAACGGAAAGACAAGCTGCAACAAACTCCCCACAGCAAGTCCTAGTATTATTTGTCCGAAATACCGTCTATATTGTCGAATATAGCCGAAAAGAAAACGGAACGAACGAGCTTCTCCCTTACCACTTTTCACTTTTCCGAAGGTGGGAGTCAATGAGAGCAACATGGCAATACCTTTGTCTTCTCCTCGAGAACGGGTACTTACCCAACAGTCAGTAAATTCTTTCTCGCTGTAGACGAGAAGTCCCTTTCCCGGGTCGGCAATACGATATATATTCCCTCTTTTTCTTTTGTCGATTCTATACAATACAACAAAATGATTCTGGTTCCAATGCAAGATGCATGGCAATGGGGCACGGTGAAGAGATTCTGCGGTCAGTTGTCCACAGATGGTATGCAATCCAAGGGCTTCGGCTGCTCGGCTGATACCTAGTAGAGAGACACCTTCTGCAGTGGCAGGGCACAGACGAGAGATCTCTTCCGAAGAATGGCGTTTACCATATCTAGCACAGACCATCTGAAGGCAAGCGATACCGCATTGCATTGCGTCATGTTGGTGATAAAAAGGGAAGGCTTTCATTGATATAGATGGCAGTTTATCTTCTATTTAACTCCTGTACTATTAAGTAAGTCGTTGTTGATCACTATGCTTTTACGTTTCGCAGAAGATTTTCCACCACCAAAAGCATAGTTTATACTCAATACAATATTACGTGCTATAATATTAAAATGTTCTTTTTGCAGAAAATTTATATTGTTAGTGGTCTTGTCTGTATAACTATATTTACTGAATATGTTGTTCAAAGTTAGACCAGCATTTAGCTTTTTCTTTAAAAAGCTTTTCTTTATATAGAAAGAATATTGTTGAAAATGTTTGTATGAAATTTGCATTTCGGGATCTTGTTGAAAAATAGCCCAATTGGTGCCCAAATAATAATTGTTTCCAGGCTCGTAATCAACATTGCATGCAAGGGAATAACTTGTTGCGGAAGATTTTAGATCAAGGATATCCGATTTCATGCGGATATGAGCCAATGAGCCATTAATATTTAATCCTAGTTGCGGTATGGGGTGGTAATCTGCATATATTGATCCTGATAATTTTTTATAGTTCCCCAAGTTATCATAAGTGTAACATATAGTCTTGTCATTGTCTTTTTCAGTAATCGGGTATCTCATAATGGCATTATGTTTATCCGAGTAATCAGACCATATTGATAGAACAAAGTTGTTTGTATAATAGAAATAGGATAAATCGAAATTATTTATTGTCTCATCTCTTAAATTTGGGTTTCCTTTTATCATACTGAATTCATCTAACTGTTCTTTATAACTATTCGTTTGCCAAATAGCTGGGCGTCTTACAGACACCGCGTATGAGGCGGATAATTGAGAGCTCTCGGATAGGTTCCATGACGCTGAAAATCTAGGCAGCAGGTTAAAACTCTTGTGACTAAGTTCGGATTTGGTTGAATTTTCAAATTTCACCTTTTCATAGGTGTTTTCAGCACGTACTCCAAGGCTTGATGTAAATTTTCGTAGATTTAATTTATAAGAAAAGTAATTGGAAAAGACCTGCTGCTTTTGGATAAATTTTTCATTATTGTTATTCTCATCCCATCCTTTTTTCTGTGTATTCCATGTATAATATTGAGGTCGTGAATCGTTCAGCCTATTTATGTATTTCGTTCCGACCGAAAACGAGTGATGTCCTATAGGGATTGTATAATCGGCTTGAATGGTATGCTCTGAAAGCCCCCCTTTGCTGTTTCCTCTTCTGTGATAGGTAGAATCGCTAGAAGTTTCATTATTATTATAAATGCCAGTTACATCATACTTTCTATTGTCCGGATTATACGAATATCGATAAGCAAGCAGAAAACGTTCTTTTTTGTTTTTATATAAATTCTGATAGGATGAGTTAAATTCACTGGCACCATCTGATAAAAAGACATGATTGTCGGTTGAAAGAAAATAATTCGATGTCGAATTTGCATATTTTTGATTTGTAACTGTTTCCATATTTTTTTGGACAAATAAATAATTGGCATCTGCATACACAGAATTAAGTGAATCAATGATATATTCTAAAAATCCTCTCAATACATGGTTTGTATGCCTTGCTGTAGCAGTCCAATTTGCAGAATGAATAGCTTTGCTTTCACCTGATGAATATTCGGTGTTTGAATAAGAAGGGATATCATTATAAAATATCTTGTTGAAATTATATCCTATAGAAGTTGATAGCTTGCCTGTAGTTATAAGTGATGTTACTCCTTGGCTCATTGAAGGAAAAGTAGCGGCTTCTGTATTCAAAGCAATTCGATATCCATCTGTCTTTTTTTTAGTTGTAACAATATTTAATATAACAGAGCCGAGAGAAGCGTCATGTCTAGCTTCTAGATTCGTAATGACTTCTATCCGTTCAATGGATGATGCCGGAATACTTTGCAATATTTCTTTGGGATGCGCGTTAGCTAACGTATATGGCTTACCATTTAGATAAAAGACATAATCCGACCCCCCTTTGACTGTTATTTTTCCATTCCCATCTACATAAACCAGCGGAACTTTCCTAAAAGCCTCAAGAAGATTATCCGATCTGATACTCGGATCGTTCTTTAGATTGTAGGAAAAACCATTAGAATTTAATGAAACAATTTTTTTCTCTGCCTTAATGGTAATTTCTGAAAGATTCAAAGACTCCTCACGTAGGTATAATTCTCCAAGATTTAAATTATCCCTCTTTACTTTAATATTGAATTTCAGAGGTCGCATTCCAATATAAGAAATTTCTACTAAATATTCTCTATCAGATATAAGTCTTGTCTTAAATGCACCTTTGCTGTCTGAAACAAGAAAAAGAGGCTTTGCTTTTATATTGTCGAAAAATATTTTGATTGATGCACTTTGAATGGGCTTAGATGTAACACTATCCAGAATCGTTCCAAAAATCTCTACCACTTTAGTCTCTTTATTATCAGCAGATACATAAGCAGTAGTAAAGATAAAACACAAAAGAATATAAAAATGTTTTTTCATTATCAAGGGATGTTGCTTAATTTGGAAATTGTTATTTCGTAATTGTATGGGCCTTATCAGTGTTAATCTCTGTGGTAAAACTTTCGTCTGATTGTGCATATACACTGCTTATTCCAATTATATAGAATAGAAAATACAAGATAATATTCTTTTTCATACTTCATATGTTTTATTTACTGTAAAATTAAATAAAACATTTTTATGGAGCACTAGATAAATATTCACAAAAATGTTCACATTTTCAAAATGGACTAAAAAGAACGAATAAAAGCATCAAAATCCTCTGCTTTCCCTTCTTTTTCAAAGAGTTTTTTATATAGTCGTTTACGTATATTACTTGTTTCTGAAGGTGTATTCAAAATGATTCGACTAATATCAGCGTTATTAAAATCTAATTTCAATAAGCTGCAAACCCGAAGTTCTTTTACGGATAAAGCAGGATATAGTTCTGTCAGTCTGTCAATGAATTTATTGAAAGAATGATTCAGATATTTTTCTAATTCATCCCATTCATTCTCTTTGATAATCCGTTTGTCGTTTGAAGCGAGGAGCAAACGATGGTACAAAGTTGTTGATTTGAATATTTCCAATGAAACTTGTTGCTGCTGGAAAGCGTTTTCTATTGTTTTGTTTTCGTTGGTAAGCGTCTCTATCTTTATATTAAGTAGCTTTTCCTTCAGGGTATTATTTTGTTCATTATGTAATAACTTAATCTCGTTGTTTAATCGTTCTATTTCATTTTGATTATTCTCTTTTTGCTTAAAGCTTTTTCTTTTCAGTTCTTCTTGTATTATTTTAATTCGCTCTCTTTGTATCTTTAATATCTGCTTGTGCTTCTTGTCTCTTATTAGCAGAATAAAGACAAGGTACGATATCAACATCAATAATAACAGAAGGATAATGATTGATATATCATTATAATGAATACGTTGCTTGTTAACCCTTTCTATCTGAATTTTATTGTCTAAAGATCGGATAAGGTTTTTATTTGATATAAGGTTGCTAGAACTGATGCTGTCAGCGTATCGCTTTGAAAGATTCATGTATTGATAGGCCTCCTTATAATTGTTTATTGCCTTGTCTATTTTGGAAAGAGCATTATAGGCATACTCTTGACCATACATATCACTTATCTCAAGATTCTTCTTATAATAATATTCTGCAGAATCTTGTACATCTTTTGCAAAATAGAAATCAGCTAGACACATATAATAAGGAGCCAAATTTTGAGAGCTAGTAAAACCTTTTGATTCCTCAAGAGCATATTTTGCTTTATCAAATTGTTTGGATTCTATAAAAACTCCTGCAAATTCGGCCATAACAACCTTGTATAAATAATACTGTCGGGTAGATTTGGCAAAGGATGCGGCCTGATTAAAATAGAAGATGCTTTTTTGTCGTTGTCCTAAAGATTGGTAATTACGGGCAATGTCACGCAAAGCATATACAACGATAGAGTTGCTATTAGCCCGTTTAGCGAAATAAAGACAGCGGTAGAAATGGGGTAATGCCTCTTTGAACATATCTTGATACATATATGTTTGGCCGATCCAATTGTAAGCTTTTGCTTTAATTGCACAATTGGTTGAATTTTCTTGGCACTTTACATTCAATGATTTATAGAAAGAATTGAGAGCATCACCGGTTAGTTGCATGTCATAATATACTCGTCCCGAAAGATAATAAGCCAAAGCTGCTTCTTTTGAAGTGGAATTCTCACAATAATAGTCAACAGCTTTGAGTATTAGCGTATCGGAAGTATGTATGATATAATTCTGGTCATCTGCTTGGGTACGGAGTAGGGCATATAAAGCCCTATTGGCTGCATCATTGAAACTGCTAGAGTGGTATTCTTTTAGTAATTTCAGTGCGCTGTCGGGATGTTTTTCCATCAATATCTCCGCTTTCTGTAATATAGGACTTAGTGGCTTTTCACAACCACTTAGCAATACGGATAGTATTATCAATATGTATATGACATTTCGCTGCATTAAAGTGAAATTCGACTTTCTTACCACAAAGATAATGTATGACAAGGAATATAAAAATAAAACCACAGATTTTTATTTCAATAAATCCGTTTTCATATATCAGTATTTTGGTATTTTCATAGTGTGAAATGACATATAGTTGATTTTTTTGGGATGTTAAGGCAAGGCTAGAGTCGATTGTGGTGGTCGTTTTCTCCAATTGGGAAAAGTTTTGGAACTTGCGGTTTTATTTATTCAAAAAATGGCGCATACCTCGAAAACGATTAAAAACGACTAAATAAGCAAATAATCTTTGCAATATTGTTGTAATTAGAACATTTATGGGTAAATTTGCAGTATAAATAAAGCATATATGAATATAGGCGGAAAAGCAAATAAGGCTCTCTTGGGTAATTTGATATTATACCTAGCAGAGAAGTGTGCTCCTCTCGGACATACCAAACTTCTGAAACTTTTATATCTTATAGATCAGGAGTCTACGATAAAGAGAGGGTATCCTATGACATGGCTTTCATATAAAGTATGGAGTCTTGGCCCTGTATCTGAAGATGTTTATTTCTCGAAGAATAGTGGGTGCAATAAGTTTAGCGAATATGTAAAATTCGTTACGGAAGATAATCGTTCGTGCAAAATTATACCAAAGCCAAAAGTTGAATTTGACGATAGCGAATTTAGCGATTCTGACATAGATCTAATTGAAAGTATCATTGCGAGGTATGGAGATAAAACTTCGAAGCAACTAATTAAGGTGACTCATTCTGAAGATGGATTATGGAGCAAGTTTAAGAAATTGTACGGATTAAAATTTACTGAAGATAATAAAACAAGCGATGTTGAAATAGACTTTAGTGAGCTAATAAAGGACGATAAATTTAAACAATCTCTATTCTTATCTGATAAAGAAAATACGGAATTACATTCGGTGGTTGGATGAAATATAACGCAGGGGCTATATTGCTAATCCGTAACTTTAAATTGCCAACATGTTACAAGGATAAGTTATTTGTTGTGATTGGAGACGTCAATGAGAAGATAGAATTGTTTGCCATTACTACGTCTCAAATATATTTTAATGCTCCCGTTAAAAAAGGATTGATATGTGATAATGGCATTTCCGTTTATTGCTTCCCTGCTAACTTGGAAATAGGAAAAAAAGGTTTCTCTTTTGATAAAGATACATTTATCTCTCATAGAAATTCAATATTTGAATTTGATGAAGAGTTCTTAATGCAATGTGATATAAAAATAATGGATATTTTAAAGAAAGAAGAGCTTAATGATTTAACGTATTCATTATATACACATTCAGAATTGAAGAGAAAATATAAACGTATACTCGAGAATATCTTGTCGAAACTGAATCGCTAAATGGTATTGGGATGGGTATTGCATTGAGAAAATGATATCTGATATTGTTATGCAACTCCCGCGGAGATGGCAGGTTTGAAGTTGTTGCGCTCGATAACATCGGGCAGATGGTAGCGGGTATTAAAGCCTTTTGCCCTGTAAGAATGATATCATATTTGAATAATAAGCTTTTTGCCTGATTATTGCAATTCCGTTTCTTTATTTCTGTCTTGCAGTAGGATAATCAGAACAAAGAATTCGAATTACTGATAAAAGAAACCTTGACGCTGCTTCTAGGTTATGGGTGTATGAAGAAGGATATTATGGCTCTATTCGCTATGCTATTTGTCGTACCCCTTAATTCTCTGTAGATTTACAGTAAATATCCGTCAATGCCTCGCTTTTGTCTATAATAAATCAAGTGAATAAAAATAGTTTCAACGTCTAGGATAATAGAGTAATAATGCTGATATTTGTAGTGAATTATTCTGAAGGTAATTACTTCGCTAGTTATAACTGTAATGGCATTTTCACAAGATAATGGTCTTTCAACATCTAAGAAAAATGAAACAACTTGAAAATATGAAGAAGATTCTGATTTCTCTATGCGCTCTGCTCTTTTGCTGTGCGGTGTCAGCACAAGACAATTTCAAGATGAGCGGTACATTTACCGATGTCAAGAACGATACGCTGGTCGTGGAATATGTGAAGTGGGAGCCCGATAAGCAGATTATCAGTTTTAAGGTGCCCGTAAACGACAAGGGGGAGTTTTCCTTTGGCTGTCAGATAGCGAATGCTTATAAAAGCTCTTTGGGTATGAAATCGACCGGGAAGATGGTTTACATCTTCTTCGTGCCCAATGAGGAGGCCGTTGTCAGCGGTGCTTTTGCCCATGCCCATGATTGGAAAATCAGCGGATCGGCGTTTTATCAGCAACTGGCACAGGTGGACGACCTGAAAAGACCCTATCTGAAGGAATTTGACAAGTCTACGGAGGAATATGAACAAGGTGTGGCTGCCGGAGGCGATGAGGAGAAACTGAACGAGCAACGTAAGAAGACGAACCGTGACATCAACAAGCGTATGGGAGACTTCGCACTGGAATACATGCGCCAGCATCCTGATGAAGAGGCTTCCGTGCAACTCATCGGCAGTGGAATGTTCTCTTATTTAGGGGAGGAGATGAAGCTTCTCTCGCCCAGGGTGCGCAATGGCAGGTTCAAAAGATATCTCGATATAAACCAGTCGATGTTGGATCGTGTCATGACCGAGGTGAAGGCTTCGAAGGCCGCCAAAAAGTCTATCGAGGAAAAAAAGACTGCTCCTGACTTCACCCTGAAAGATCTTAACGGCAACGACTTCACCTTGAGCTCCTTATACCACAAGGGCAAATATGTGCTCGTAGATTTCTGGGGCTCGTGGTGCACCTGGTGTATCAAGGGATTTCCAAAGATGAAGGAATACTATGCCAAATACAAGGACCGGTTGGAAATCGTGGGCGTGGACTGCTATGACAAGGAAAACAATTGGAAGGAGGCCGTGCAGAAAAATCAGGTGTCCTGGCTCCACGTACGCTCTGATGACGGCACCACGGAAGTGAGGTTCGGCGTGAAGGGCTATCCTCACAAGGTGCTCATCTCTCCTGCCGGCAAGGTGCTGAAGATGATCACCGGCGAGGGTGATGATTTCTATGATTACCTAGATAAAACGTTGAAATAAGGAATATGAGGCTGAGACATTTATCATTCCATTACACGAAACGAATAGATACCGATGTTTGTCTTTTTCTTTCAATTAAATATATTGCATCGTGATAATTTTGTACCAAAGCCAAAATAGTCATTAAGATGAGTCTTTGAGGGTATGAACACTATCGTATTGAAAAAAAATGCGTATTTACGCATTTTTTTCAATTATAACTTGACTGCAATTGGCAAATCACCTATATTTGCTGCAATAAAATGCGTAAATACGCAATATTTTAAATTTAAGATGGAAATAAAGCGGGATGTATATCTGAAGAAATTCATTGAAAGTAAGCATAATGGCTTGATAAAAATCATTACGGGCATGCGCCGTTGTGGCAAATCTTACTTATTGTTTACTCTCTTCTACAATTATCTTATCGAGGAAGGAGTCGGTCACGATCATATAATACGTGTTGATTTAGAGGATAGACGTAATAAATCTTTGCGAGATCCAGATGCTCTCATGGAATATATTGATAGCAAAATGGTGGATGCACAAATGTATTACATACTTCTTGACGAAGTACAGCATGTGAAAGAATTCGAGGATGTATTGAATAGTTATCTGAAAGTAAAGAATGCTGATGTCTATGTAACAGGAAGTAATTCCAAATTTCTGTCTAAGGATGTCATAACAGAGTTTCGTGGAAGAGGTGACGAAATAAAAGTTTCGCCACTTTGTTTTCGTGAATTCATCTCTGTTTATACCGGTAGTCGTGAACAGGCTTTGGCAGAATATCTGACTTATGGAGGATTACCCCAAGTTGTAACGATAGCCGATGAAACTAAGAAAATGGAATATCTGAATAATCTGTTTAAAAAAGTTTATCTTACGGATATAAAGGAACGTTACAAGATTAAAAACGACAGTGATTTGGAAGAATTGATTGACATTACGGCTTCGTCTATCGGTGGGCTAATTAACCCTGTTAAAATTGAAAACACGTATTCGTCGGTCAAGCATAGTAAAATCTCATATCCTACAATCAAGAACTATCTTGATATCTTACAAGATGCATTTCTATTAGAAAAATCGATACGTTATGATATCAAGGGACGTAAATACATTAATACACCGGCAAAGTATTACTTCTCTGATATAGGTTTACGAAATGCCCGCATCAATTTTCGCCAGCAAGAACTGACACATTTGATGGAAAATATGATTTATAACGAACTTCGTATTCGTGGCTTATATGTGGATGTTGGTGTCGTAGTTGTTAATACGAAAAACGAGCAAGGTATTAGTCAGCGCAAACAGTTAGAGGTTGATTTTGTGTGCAATCAAGGAAGTAATCGGTTTTATATACAGTCTGCTCTACGGCTACCGACACAGCAGAAGCGGGAACAAGAGGTTCGTTCATTAAAGAGCATAGACGATAGCTTTTTGAAATTTGTCATCACTGAGGATCCTATAAAGAAATATCATGATGAGAATGGAGTGGTCTTTATGAATATCTATGAGTTCTTGATGGATGGAGAGAGCTTGAAAGGATAATCTACTGGTCTTTATTGGAAGTGCCTATGTTTTTAATGAATTGTTCTTTAGCCTATGTCTAAAGGTTTTACTATAAACAATCTTGGCTCGAAATAAAATAGAGAAGTTTATTTCGAGCCAAGATGTCTTTTTTATTTGAATAGCGGTCTTAGCACTTCTATGATTCGGCTATAGCCTTTTTCGTTGGGGTGCAATCCGTCTCTGAATAGCGATTCGTCTATTTTTCCGCTTCCGTCGGGCAACAATAGCTTGGCGGTTGCGTCTGTAATGTCGATCATATTGTCGTGTGGCAGGCGCGAAGCCAGCAGTTCATTGAGTTGTGCCACTCTGCCTTCTTGGTCTCTGCGCGGATAGATCTTGATGATATGCAGTTGGGCTTGCGGCTGACGCTCGCGTATGAGTTGAACGAGTCCCAGAATGCCTTCTACAATCTCTTCGTTGGTATTGCACTGTAGATTGTTGGTACCGATATTCATACAGATATGTTTGGGACGACAGTCGTCGAGCTCTCCGTGATAGATGCGCCAGAAGACATTTTCGATACGGTCCCATCCGAAGCCCATGTTGGTGACTTTGCGTTTGCCGAACAGCTTCTTCCATGCCTGCAAGCCCCATTGACGAGGTGTGTAGGTGGGCTCTCCCGCCCAATAGTGGGTGATGGAGTTGCCTATCATGACGATCTCGGGATTGGCAGTGCGGTTGCGGCTGATGACGGCGTCGTGGCGTTCGGCCCACTCGTAGGTGTCGGGTTCGCGGCGTTGAGTGACAGGCGCAAACAGTGGCATGGGATGATAGTGGAGTATTTGCTCTATCTTCTTGGTGTAGGCATCGGCGTACAGTTGCATACCGATGTCGGAAGCATGCCAGCCGTCTACTTGAGAGTCTGGGGTCAATCCGATTTCTTCTTTCGTCAGATAGTAGATGTCTTTCACACTGTCGGCTATCAACTGGCGGTATGCTTTCTTGAGTTCTATGTTGGTGATGTTGCACTCGTTCTCTATCGGTGCATTGGTCTTGCCATACATGTATCCATCGTTCTCTACGAGTAGGATAGGAGCCTTGCTCTTGCTACGGATTTTGTTCACTCCGGCAATGGTTCTGCTCACAATGCTGTCATGAATCTGAGACATATTGGGCATGCAATCGAGTATGAACATGCGGGCATCTACCTCACTGATTAGGTCGTAGACGGCAGGATCCATCAGGGCGTTGCCCGAAAAGCCTAAGTTGATGACCGGCATATCGAACCGGCGTTGAAGTATATTGCTCCACGCCATAGCCGGACGCGAAGCCGATGCGCCCTGGGCAATAGAAGTGCCGTATACGAGGATGGGCCTTTCGATAGTGATGGGGGCAAATTTGAAATAGCTGTCTGTAGGAACTCCGATCTCCATGTGGGTGACGGTGTTGTAGAGCGGCAGGAAAAGACGATACTTGTTGCCTCTTTGGTGAGTGTTATGGTATGCAAAGTCGCGATAGCGGAAAGAAATGGTATCCGTAGCTTGGCTACCGAAAGTGTAGGCTGCCGGACAAGCACACCAGTTGGTGGTTCCGTCGCAGTCGGTACTATACATATCTAGTCCGCTCACGGCTATAGTCGTGAGGTTGGGCAGTGTGCGACCTCCCGAGCAAAGATACTTGACGGTGACGGAGGGAGCATTTGTGTAGAACTCGATATAGAGTCCGGCACTATTGGTTGACAGTTCCCACACAGCAGGACGGAGAGTGGATTGTGCCCGATTGGGGAAACGGTTGAAACTCTTGCCTATTTCCTTATTCCACGCACGTCCCTGTATGTTTGGCGTATCGCCGTCGAGCGGGTTGTACCATTTGGTCTGAGCCCACAGACCTTGTCCCAGTAGCAACGTCGCTACCAGCAGAATAGAATGTAATTTTTTCATGAATACTATCATTTGTTTAACGTAAACGAAGTATGTCTCCAACGATCGGCATATAGTTGCCGTCTTTGTTATTCAACTTGTACAGGTTCTTGAGGCGCATGGCATAGTGCTGTGAGATGCTGTGCATAGAGTCGCCACTGCGAACGACATGAACAATACATCCTTTGGCGGCATGTCTCTGCTTCTTGTGCAGATAGACAATGTCTCCGGGTTGTAGCGTATAATCTCTTTGTACGTCGTTGTATTTTGCCAATTTGCGGGCACTTATCCCGAATTCTTCGCTCAAAGCCTCATAGGTATCTCCATTGCGGGCTACTACATAGGCGATGTCGTTAGCTAGTAGTAGGTTGTGCTTGTAGATAGGTTGTTGCTGTTCCGATTCGGAACGGTGGTGCCGGCGATGTTCTTTGTAGTTCGAGCTATCGTATTTGTAGAGCTCGTACTGCTCTATGATGGCAATCAGTCTGTTGGCATACGACGGATCGGTGGCGTAGCCTGCCCGCTTCAGTCCCAGCGCCCACCCGCGATAATCGGTGATATCCAAATGGAAGAGGAATTGGTATCGGGGGCCTTTGCTCAGAAATTGAGCATGATCTTCGTACGAATCTCGGGCATTGTCGTAAGCTCTGAAGCACTCGTTGGGGGCGTCGTCGGTATAATAAGTTGTTTTCCCTTTCCAATATCCGCCGCATTTGATTCCAAAGTGATTGTTGAAGTATTTGGCCAACGTACTTTGTCCGGCTCCACTTTCGAATACTCCCTGAGCAAGTGTGATACTGGCAGGAATGTGATATTTATGCATTTGTTCGATAGCCATATCCCGGTACTTCTCGAAATAATCGGAGAACTGAGTGCGTTGCGAATGAGCAGTGTTGCAGACACATAGTAGTGTGCAGATTAATATCAGATAATGGAATGGTCTCTTCATGAATTGAGCTTTTATTTCACAAAGTTCTTAAAAATAATTGGATTTTACAATCTCTTTCCTAACTTTGTCATATTAATTAGCTTACTAAGATAAATAATGTAATGAAAGAATATACGATTACCGCTCATATCCATATATATCAGTACGAAGAACTTTGTGAACCTGACCGCCAATTGATTGATGCCGCTAAGGAAGCGACCAAGCGTAGCTATGCTCCTTACTCTCATTTTGCTGTCGGTGCGGCCGTGAGACTGTCTGACGGAACAGTGGTGACAGGTTCCAATCAAGAGAATGCAGCCTATCCTTCGGGGCTTTGTGCCGAGCGTACCACCTTGTTTTATGCCAATGCTCAGTATCCCGACCAACCTGTCGAAACGTTGGCTATAGCTGCTCGTACGGAAAAAGGATTCGTTGAAAAACCGATACCTCCATGTGGAGCCTGTAGGCAAGTGATTCTGGAAACGGAAAGCCGATTCAATCACCCCATCAGAATATTGCTTTTCGGCGAAGAATGTGTATACGAGGTAGCCGGTATCTCCGATTTGCTGCCGCTATCATTCGAAGCTTCTGCGATGGATTGACATTGTCGGTATATCTACCGATATTACACTCCGAAATTGATGTTTTTGTAGAGAGAGTTTATTCTTTCTCTCTCTGTATTCTGCGTACGTCGCGACGTCTGATGATCAGAGGAACGTCTTCTACACTTACGTTGCAGGTATCGAGTCCGAATGCCTTAGGTATATTTACTTCGAGACAATGAAGTATATTATACAAATTCATGATAAATTTTTCTCGTAGAGTAGATAAGTTTTCGGTTGAATAGATGCGGTTGATAACGACAAATCTGAAATCACCCTGTATCTTGTTTTGTCGCAATGAAGGGTAACAACTGGTTAAATCGAACTCCTTGTTTTCAATCAAATCCTCTATTATCTGCCTGAAATAAAGGCTGATATAGGGTTGCACTCTAAATCCTAAGCGCAGATTGACTTTTGCAAGAGTATTTGGAATCAGTTCTTCGATAGAGTATTCCAAGATAGACGGATCGTCTTGATAGTCCACATGCAACAGCCAATAGTGATCGGCACGTTTGGGATTCTTGTTGATGATGGAATACATTATTTTGTTTTCTATCTCATCGTTATAGTTTGCCTTGGTCAAGTATACCAAGTTTGTGGTATATTTGGAGATGCTCTCGTCTTGCTTTATATCGGATATGATCTTATAGTAGGGGGCTATCTTTGTGAATTGCAATTGATTGTTGCGTACGCTTCTGGCATTGTACCAGATGTACATAATGATAGATACGATGCCCGCAATCAGTATGGTGACCCAACCTCCATGTGTGAATTTGAACATATTGGCCGATAAGAACATTAATTCTATCGTGGAGAAGAAGATAACGAACGGTATGGCAAAGATTAAACGTATATGTTTGTAATAATGTAGATAAGAGCCCAATAACAAGGTAGTCATCAGCATGGTGATGGTAATGGACAGTCCGTAGGCGGCTTCCATCTTGCTGGAACTTTGGAAGAATATAATGACGAATATGCAAAGAACATAAAGAGCTACATTCACGAATGGGATGTAGAGCTGCCCTTTGACTTCGGTAGGATACTTTATGGTCTGGCGGGGCCAGAAGTTTAAGTTCATCGCTTCGCTAAAGATGGTGAACGAACCGCTGATTAATGCCTGACTGGCTATAACGGCGGCTATGGTGGCCATAACGACCCCTACAATCAAGAATTGGGGAGGTATGATGCTATAGAAGGGGTTGATGTCTTTGGGCAGACTATGGATGTGGGCAATAACCCAGGCACCTTGTCCCAAATAGTTCAAGATAAGCATTGTTTTCACGAAGACCCAGCTGATGCGGATATTCCTTATTCCGCAATGACCTAAATCCGAATAGAGTGCTTCGGCACCCGTAGTACAGAGGAATACGGCTCCAAGTATCAAGAACCAATTAGGGTCTCTTATCAATAATGCGATGGCATAATAAGGATTGAATGCTTTCAATATGAAGAAATAATCGCCAATTTGGAGAGCACCGAACAAGCCGATCATCGAAAACCAGACAAGCATCAGCGGACCGAAGAATTTGCCGATCACACTTGTGCCGAACTGTTGTATGAAAAACAAAAGGGTGACTATCGTAATACATATAGGCACTATGGCCGTATTGGGTTCAATCACTTTCAGTCCTTCAATAGCAGAAACAACGGTTATGGATGGAGTTATTACACCGTCTGCAATCAACGTGCTGGCACCGATAATGGCAAAGCCGTAAAGCCATTTCTTCTTACTTTTTCGAATCAGGGCGTACAATGCCAATATACCACCCTCGCCTTTATTGTCTGCCCGTAAGGCAATTAATACATATTTGATGGTGGTTTGTATAGTCAGAGTCCATATGATACATGAAACGGCACCGATAATGTACGAAGCGTCAATCTGCTCGTTGACTCCCAATATGGCTTTCATGACATAAAGGGGAGACGTACCTATATCACCATAGACAATCCCTAGTGTTACAATAGCACCAATAAGGCTGAATTTATTAATAAATCTTTTGTTGTCAGATGTTTTCATTTTTATAATATCAATACAGCCTGCAAAGATATTATTATTTTAGTAATTCGGATAATGATAGGTTGAAATTAGTATTCATTAAATAAAAGACTGCGTCGCAATATCCGTTTGGGGACAGGTGGTTTGCATCTTTATTCATGATGTGGCTTACCTGTTTCGGCAACTCAACTGATTTTTTTCTTCACTCCAAACTTCAGGGGGCATCCCATGCGGCAGAGGTTGCATTCTACCGTTCCGATGTTTCTGAATGTCGTCTTGTATGTATGCTCTCTGCATCGTTTCTGGTCTACAGTGCCATCTTCGCGAATGGCATGAGCCGGACAATTGTCAACGCATTTGTGGCATTGCGGTAAACAATGGTTTTGAGATAATTCGTCGGAAGGTAAATCGTGCGTTAGCAATATTGCTCCTACTGTGAGTTGGTTGCCGAACTGCTCGTTGCATAGTATCGTATTCTTTCCCATAAATCCAATGCCGGCAAGCACACCGATGTGTTTCATCGACAATAGTCCGTGTGCCGTCTTGGTCGTTTCGTCCCAAACCCCCACAGGGCTATCGCTTGGAATAGGAATAGCATAGCCATCATATTTGTTTTCTATCATTCGGGCCAACTTGAAGAGTATCTGGTCGACTATCGGGCATGCCAATTCGTTGAAGTGTCCGTATATAAGCTGTGGATTGACTAACGAAAGACCACGGGGAATAGCTACACCTATAGCTAAGACCGACTTGCAGTCTTGGTATATATCTGTAGGCGAATACCCTTCGGGGGTATCTTTGAATCGTTCTATATTGGCAAATCCGCAAACGTCGGCACCGGCCGATAGGGCCATTTGTCTGATAATCTCTTTCATTTTTTGTTCTTTATTAAATTCGTATCGTATACAACATAGCGCTCTATCCATATTTTGTGCCCTTTGGATTTTGGGCTTTTGTCTTTAGAAACCACTAAACGCAATGAATGTGTGCCTGGCTTTAGTCCTAAGATGTGGAAAATATGCGAACGATTGTCATTGTATTTTCCTGCATCTTCGCGATAGTATGTATCTATCTGTTGTACGAATTTGCCGTCAACATAAACATCGGCACGCCCTCCATCTACATTCCAACTGCCCAGTAGTGTGACTCCGGTGCCTTTGAAAGAAATATTCATTGAGGCTCCCGGTTCGGAAGCCATTTTAAATAGGTCGGGGTCTCCGTCTCCGTAAACAAAGTTAGACCATTTGCCTTGGAAGTCCCATTTTGTAGAATCTGTTGCCTGAACATAATAGCTCATATACATGTTTGGGAAAGATTGTTCTAATTTACCTTTGAAAAGAGGCTTCTGAACTTTAATAAGGTACTTGTCTCCATCTATTCTGCCTCCATTTGCTTTGACATTCTCATCTAAGAAGAGAAGCGTTTGCGCAACGGTCTTATTGAAAGAATAGGTCGTGTGCGAGAACGTTTCGTTGGCAATGGATGGTATGCACGATTTGAATCTATCGGGTATGTTGGAGTATCCTTTCATCACTCCCAGAATAGCCGTTACGTTAGAAGAGTTGCAATCAGTATCTTGTCCGCATCCAATAGTTATTTTC
The DNA here is from genome assembly GCA_963676865.2 of uncultured Bacteroides sp. Taxonomy (GTDB): domain Bacteria; phylum Bacteroidota; class Bacteroidia; order Bacteroidales; family Bacteroidaceae; genus JAAYUD01. The sequence continues at coordinate 2,749,916 of CAXXSS010000001.1, forward strand.
ATCGTCTTGTCAAAGTCTCCTTCTCCGTATAGTAAACCTATGGCAATGAAGGCACCATTGATCTTGGCATCAATATCGAAATCGTGGAAGGGAACGCATATATCTGTATTGCCCCATTTGTGTTGTATGAATTGCCATGCTTGTTGCCAATCGTTTGGGTGAAGCTTATATTGATTGACAACATCATGGATACATTGTGCATAAGTACTTACAGCAGGTATCGTCTTTAATGCATCCGAAACCAATGTTATAGGGTTGTCATTAAAGAACGCCAAGGCGTGCATCGAGGAAATAAAAATACCACCGTATAAACCATCTCCGTAGGACATCATACGCCCTATTCGGTTGCACATCAATGCGGAAGCCTGCGGCATGCCGGGACTTATAAATCCCAAGAAGTCAGCATCAATTTGGAAATCAATATCATCTGCATGCATATTGTATTTAGGTGCTCCTGATAAGGGAGGTATAATTCCATCCAAATAATTCTTGCGGCATTGCAGATTGGCATGACACAGCGGAAATTCGGCATTCGCCAGCCCCTCTGCCAATTTTGTGCAAGCAACATTCAAACCATACTTCTCCATGATCATCATAAGGCTCACTTGCCCGTAAATATCATCTTCTTGAAGAGATTCTTTCACCATATCGGAGGTCCATGGTATTTGGCCATCATATATTTTCCCCACGGCCTTATATTCCATCTCGTGTCCGCGAGCCACGCCGATCATTTTTCCGGCCCAACCTCCAGCTATTTTGTCCTTTAACTCTTCTTTCGTTATGATTCTATATACGGAGGCGTTAATTGAAAGAGAATAAACGAACACTAATATCATTAATGAGCAGAGTCTTTTCATTGGAAGATCATTTATTTATTGTTTTATTTTATAATATGGGTTGATTATAATATATATTGCATATAATCTTCTGCAATATTCGCCAAAAAAATCGAGATAATCAAAAGATAAGATAAAAATAAGATGAGTTATGCCCCCTAAATTATCTCATCTTTTAATTATTGCACATCTCCTGCGATCTAAACAAAATCGTCGTATGTTAGTTTTTCTGTTGACGTCCTTAAGTTTTTTTGAAAACGTATGGACGTCAACAGATTGAGGTTTATATGTAATATCTTGACGTTTTTACGATTCTAATATAAAGATAGACTTATTGAATAAAATACTTAAACAGTTATTATAATACCTCCAGGTTTCTTTGATAAAATTTGATATGCATTATTATAGTGCCTCTTTATTTTGATGCTGGAGCTCTGGTAAATTATTTTTAAATTTCTATGACAAAATTCAGTAGGAAGGATTATGTCCTTATTTATCTTGCTTTTAGTAATAATATATAATACTTTTCTACCTGATATTTGTCCATTATACATAAGCAAACTAGAGTCTTTCTGTTTATTTATCATATTCCAAGTGTATACACCTTTCCAAAAATCTGAATCTCCAATTTTTCTTTCCTTATTTGATACTAATTTATGGTAACTCTTGCCATAAGAATTGCCAATAAATATAACATCAGAATCACTCAATTCTTTATGTTCTCCTAATCCGTAGTTAAACAGAAAAGACGATTGAAATGCAAGATTGTTTCGCTCCAGAAAACAACGAAAATGAGGATAGTTCCTTTTATTGAATCTTTTTATTTTAGAGATTGGAGCCCAATCGGAATATTTCCCATCGACAGTAAGAATTTCTATTTCGTTATTAAACATCGATTGCATACCATAATATTTGCTTATTGTGATAGGCCGCTCATTCATATATTGGTGCCGTACACTTACTTGAATGCTATTTTGCCATATATCATAGTCTACGTATTCTATACATAACAGGCTAGGTAACGATAACGTTTTGTTATCCCATTGCGGTAGCGTTGGATTTTGTATATGATTGACGACTGATATTCTGATGGTATTAACCAACATCGTAGTATCTTTAGTGAGTTCCTTTCCGTCCGCTATTATTTTATACGAAATTGTAGAGGCTGTTTTTATCGTTTTATTGTTCATTGAAAAAGAATGATTCCCTCCACACCAGCCTCCGTCTTTTATTTCAAAAGGACCAATGTTATCGCTTGAAGCCGTATTGAGTATTCTGTCTGAAATATTGTCAGGGTGTAGTGAAATCGTCTGATTCTTTCCAGAACATAATCCAACTCTATAGAAAGTATACAGATCGTTAAACATATATTTTTTAAACCAAAAACAGAGATCGTTTTCAGTATCTATTTTTGATGTAATATAGGTGTTTTCTCCCATCTTTGTTATCCTTTGAAGAGAAGATAAGCTGTTGTGCTTTGCTGCATATATAGGATTGAAAAAGGTAAAGAGTAAGAGAAAATAATAAATAGTAAAAACGTTTTTATTCATTTCGTATTATTTTGACTGACTACGTCTTTCGACTATCAACTTAGCCAAACGATCCATTATCTCAAGATCATTAGGGTTCTCGGATTTATACATTTCTAAAATAGCTTTGCTTCCACTATAGTAAGCGATAGCCGAATTTTTAAAAACGCTATGTTTTTCAAAGACATCAATATATGCTTTCATTCTATTATAGAAAGAATTTTTGTGAGTGAATAGTGCTCTTTCATCGAATTCGAATTCCATTCCCATATTGTTTGACAATGCCGATTGGCATGCCTCATCGAGTCTTGAGTCGGGGATCGTTGCTGTGAAAAAGTGATTTGGTTGTTGATAGGCAATATCAAACCCTAATTGTTTCCATTGTTCGTAACCTTTTGCTTTCCAATAAGGAATCCAGTACATTCGCTTATTTTGGCTGTGAACATATTTGCTTATATCTATAGACAATTTTTTGCAAGTAGCTATGTCTTCGTCTATCCAATAGAAACCAACGAGCTTAATATTCTTATAATTTGCTTTTTTAAATCTTTTTGTAAGTTGTTTTACATACCATATCATCGCTTTAATTTGGTCTGCCTGATTGTTGAAATCGAGCGTTTTACCATCCAATACTCCCCAATCTGTTTGTTTGGGTAAGGCAATAGGCAAGCCTACAACAACAGAATGCTGAAATGTTGGATTTCCTAACTCTTTCTTTTCTTTTTGTATACAATCGTCAAGAGCTGAAAGAGCTTTCCCTTTTTCGAATAAACGATTAAGTAGCCACACCCATTCTTCCTTTCTAGCATTATCTTTATTATAACCATAAGCATAGTTCCTACCTTTTCCGTCAGAGAAATCGAGAAATAGAAAACCGTCGAATAACCAGCCTTTATGTCCGTCTGCAAACTGATGTACCACGTATGGTAAAAGCTGGTCTTGTGTCCAGTCCAAACGGTTTACTCCTCCTTGATAAATTAGTGCTAAATCATTGATTTTATCTGTTTTGTATTGTGCAAAAAGAGGTATAGAGAATGCAAATATTAAGACGACAAAACTTAAAAAAGTTTGGAATTTAAAACTCTCATTCTTTTGTCGTTTTCCAGGAATAGTTTTCATATAGCGATATGTTTATTTGTTTATATTTTTTAAGTGCATTATTGATACAGGTTTTATAGGTCTCAACACTTTATTAACTTTCCATTTGTGTGCGATCGTTATTTTTCTTGATATACATACTTTTATTTCTTCGGAAGAGCTGCCAAACATAAAATCACATTTGCCTTTCCCTAACACCCAATTGGAAGAATCTGCATCAAAAGAAGCCAAATCGTAATCTGTCAGCGTGATAACGACGTTTTGTTTCTCTCCAGGTTGCAATGTTTTTGTCTTGGCAAAACCTTTTAATTCATAAACAGGCTTTTCTATTCCAATGGATGGTGTAGCAACATATAATTGAACGACTTCCTGTCCGGCCCTGTCACCCGTATTTGTCACTCGTACCTGTGCTATCCATTTCCCTTTCTTTTTAGTCAGTTTAGGACAGTCGTAAACGAATTTCGTATACGATAACCCATAGCCGAACGGATATGATACTTTCTTCTTTGCTGTTGTGAAATAGCGATAACCTACCCATATGTTTTCTTCATAATTAGTATAATCAAAATCCTTTCCCTCCTTCGTTTTTCCTATTAGCGGATAGTTTCTTGAGGAAGGAATATCTTCGTATTTTATAGGAAAAGTCATTGGAAGTTTGCCTGAAGGACAAACTTTACCGGTCAAAATATCTGCAACAGCATTGCCACATTCCTGACCAGGAAACCATGATAAAAGTATAGCATCTGGAAGTTTATTCCACAAATCTGTCTCTATGACTCCACAGATGTTTAACACGACTATAACCTTTTTATTCTTTGCATGAAATTCCTTACATACTTGTTCTATCATCTCTTTCTCTGCCACACTATGCCCGAAAGTTTCGTCCAGACTTCTGTCTGATTCTTCAGTAGATGAGCTACCTAAGACTATAATGGCGACATCGTTTTTTGTCGCTTGCTCGATTATAATCTTTTTGTTTCTCGTTATATCCATTTCGGGCATTACAGGACGAAAATACGATAACTTCTCCCAAGATTTGGCATTGCCCGGTATCATAAGAGCTTCTTGAAATTGGCAATACTTTTCATAAACATTCTCTAAATCGGAATCCACATTCATTCCAACGTTCTTTATTCCGTCTGCAATATTCACAATATATGATTTGTTCACATTCGACGAACCACCACCACCAACGATAGAACGATAGGCAGAAACCCCAAAAAGAGAGACTTTCAGTTTCTTTTCTTCAAGCGGAAGAGTAGCCTCATTATTCTTTAATAGTACCATGCCTTCTGTTGCAATTTTGCGTGACAGATAAGCATTGTCCTTTAAGTTTAAAAACTTTTCTTCTGTATTTTGGGGATACTTAGTTACTTTGTAAATGAACGATAACACATCTCGCACACATTCATTCAACTTCTCTTCCGGCAAAAACCCTGTTTTTACTGCATTTTCTATTTCCTCTGCTTGCGATAATTCACCGGGCATCATTAGTTGACTACCTCCTAATACCTGCTCTGTCGTATTTCTTTTTTTATACCAGTCGGTCATAACCAAACCTTTATATCCCCATTCTTTTCGCAATATTGTTCTGAGTAGTTCGGGATTGGCCTGAGTATAAAGGCCTCCTATTTTATTGTAAGAAGACATAACAGACCAAGGATTAGCATCTCTGATGCAAATTTCGAAACCTTTCAGATATATTTCTCTCAAAGCTTGCAGAGGAATTCGTGCATCGTTATTAAGCTTATTAATTTGTTGATTGTTTGCAATAAAATGTTTCAAGCAAGCAGCGATACCGGTACTTTGAATGCCTTTAATGACAGATGCCCCCATGTATCCTGACAACACCGGATCTTCGGAAAAATACTCGAAATTACGTCCACAAAGAGGGTTTCGCATGATATTTATTCCTGGTGTCAAAATCACATCAACTCCATAGGCTTTCGCCTCTTGTCCCATCGCTAGCCCCTCTTGCAAAGCCAACTCTCTATTCCAAGTGGCAGACAATAGACTACACGATGGAAAAGCTGTGCAATAATAAGATTGTAAATCCTGTTTTCTAAAAGGTGATATTCTAACTCCCATAGGCCCATCGGCCATTACGACAGAAGGGATTCCTAGTGTAGGGAAAGCATAAGTATAGCCTGCTGCACCTATAACGTTTCCTTTTTGCAAGGGCTTTGTTTCTTCTGCTCCAACAATTAACAAAGCCTTTTCGTGAAGACTCATGCGAGCTATAAGTTCGTTTATTTTGTATATTTCTAGTGAGATATTTTTTTGTGCATAAACGGGAATAGAAAATACGATTAAAGTCAGTAAGACTATTATGATATCTTTTAATTTCATCAATAAATATAATTGATTATTACCATTCAAATTTAACATAAACGGGACGGTGGTCTGAAGCATGAGGCTCGTTTATTGTCCCGCGATGAATCACTGTTCCCTTAAACCCTTTTGCCCAAATATAATCTATCATTATTTCAGGTTTATCAGCTGGAAACGTCAATTGCGTCATATCCGAAAGGCAAGTCAGGTCCTTTTCTAGATAGTGACATAAATCGGATGTTGGTTTGTCATTGAAATCTCCACCGATAAAAACGGGCTTTGTAAGATTGGCAATGGTCGACAATATAATTTTAGCCGATTCTATCCGATCTTCTTTGTTCAATGACATATGAGTACATCCGACATAAAAGTGTTTATATTCCGTAAGCAGAAAAACTCTTTTTTCTTCTCTGCCCGGAAGCGATACTTTCTTCACACTCAGCGGTTTTTTCTTACTAAGTATTGTAATACCATATTTGCCACCACCAAACTCTATTGCTGCACCATAAGTATAGTGCAAGCCAACACGCTTCCCAATCATAGCGGCCTCATCAATATTATTTCTTTTGTTCATACTATCCACTTCTTGCAAACAAACAAAGTCTGCACCGGTTTTCTTGATTATAGTAGAGACCTCTTCTAGATTGGATGCCTTATTATCTACCGAATGGCCGTTATGTATGTTGTACGAAACGATAGTGACTTTACTTTGACACGAACAAGCCAACAGCATTATCATGAATAAGTAGTAAATAATATTCTTCATTATATTCCATTTTTAATTAGACCTATTGAATTATTAATACGCTCAAAGTTAATATATTATTTCCACTCTTTTTGCTTTTACTGTTATTTTTCGAGCATTGCCTGGCAATGAAATAGAATGTTCTTTTGTATCCATATTCACCACAAAAATCACCTTCTTTCCTTCAGGAGAGATCCATTTAGAGGCGCATACTACAGCAGTCGTTCCAAACCCACTCACTTCGATTCTCGGATTGTCTCCAACGGGTATTATTTCTTCAACAAACTGGCCTCCATTAAATATGTGATGACACTTTTTGCGTACGCTTATCAATTCTTTCAAAAAAGCGGCTTCATCTGTCGATTCTTTGCGCATTAGCAAAGTAGGATCTACCCAGCCCAATTGTGAACCATAAAGAAAACACATTGTATTCTCGTAACAAAAATCGCCTCTCGTCAATTTATCGACTGGAGTATAAGTAAAGGCCGCAGTCAGCACTCTATCCGAATATACTGTAGGAAATAGTGGTACGATTCTGCCATTTTGATGAGGAGTATTTACCATTAGCAACAAATCAAATAAATCAATGTAACATTCAGCATTCTCTTCGGTTATCAGAATATTGTTTTTCAATAAATGATTACTCCGTAAATTCTCTATCATTTTACGGTAGGCTTTATACCAAAAATCTCCTCCTCCTTTAGCATGTCCATGATTGTCGGCCCAACAAGGCTGTGGAGCTGCAGCAGCTATCTGATCTATGTATACTCCGTTCGTTTTTAATTCTTGTTGTATTTTATCTATTAAGCCTGTTATCGTTTTTTGCCATATATCGGATGCCGGACAAGTTACAGTATTCAATACTTTTGATGTCGGGTATATTTCCGTATAAAGTGTTCCGTCTGATTTTCGACAAGAAGCCAATTTGCCATTCATCGTTAAGTAGCTTGTTGCTGCGGGATCCCAAAGACGACCATTGATATAAGGTACTACATAGCATTGCTTATCTCTCACTTCTTTTATCATTTCTTTAAAACCCGATTTGGCAGGGAAGTAGTCTGGATAGTGAGTGTCGTATGGGAAATGATGCCAATAATACCAATGCACCGCTGTATTTTTACCGTAGTAATCTATCGACTTACGTACCGCGTTCATTACGGTATCATTCACACCTTTAGCTCTTATCCATAAATCAGTGTTACAAAGCCATTGAGGGATATTTCGTGAGGTTAAACTCTTTTTTCCCCACTCTGTCGTGTACGTAAAGGGCACATACCATTTCCTGACTGCTTTTTGCCAGTTATCAGCAGTAAATCCTATGACGGAAGACCATGGTAAAATAAAATTATTCGATTTAGACCAAGCTTCAGATGTCACTGTCTCAGTGATAAACGTCATTGTTTTATCACCACATACTGCTTTAATCTCTTTTCCACATGCGTTTCTGTCCTCGGTAGCATAATAGAAAGAACCATTGGGACTATGCATTATCAATAGTTGCATAGCGCCCGAATGCGACGGATAATTTTCGACATACGAACCGCCGGCTTTTATGTCATATTCGTTTCCCCAACCAGCAGAGGTTATCATTTTCCCATCAGCCGGAGTATCAATTGTTATTCTTGGAAATTGAGTTTTTGTAATAATCCAGCCTTCAGGAAGTTCGGCCTTTATATCCCAATGTATCAAATCAGAGTTGTTGGGTATAGCCACAGTCATTAGAATTGAATACACGGCTTCGTACGACAGCTTCATATTCCATTTAAAAACAACCGATACTCCCGAATCTTCTTTGTTGATAGTATATCCTTTATACTCGCCATAAGAAGGAAATAAAACAGGATTTTCTCCTTTTTTCCCTTGATAAGTAAGTATCCACGGAACTGTGTTTAGTCCTGTTTTCGATAGTAAGCTTCTACCTCCCATTTTAATCGACTTAATATCGAAATCTGATGTTTTCGGAAAGGTAAGTTCGACAAGTCCATTGCCTATTGTAAGTTCGCTCGCCGTCTCTGAACTATTGGTTTTACTATTTTGCGCATAACAGTTCAAGCAAAACAGTGGAATTACGAAAAGGGCTAAAGTAACCCTTTTCGTAACTATAAAATTTATATATGCATTAATATCCTTCATTTTGTTTGATGTTGGAGTCTCGATCTATTTCTGTTTGTGGAATAGGCCATAAATTGAACTTTTTGTCCCAATAGCGGTTTTTGTCACGTACATTCAGTTTCTCTTTATAAGCTTCGTAAGAAGGAATATCATTCAAATCGTGACGCATATCAGCCTTGAAATTAGGAATATCTGTATCTGATAAGCCTTCATACTTATAAGTAGCGATAGGCATACCATAAGTAGGGTGCTCGTTTTCTAAATCACCGGTACCCCATCTGCGCATATCAACGAAATGTAATCCCTCCATTGCAAGTTCCACTTTACGTTCTCTGCGTACCAATTGGCGCATTTTATCGATATTTCCTATCCTATCGGACGATACTACAGGCATATGGGCACGTTGACGAACGTCATTGATTGCCTGGTATACGGAGTCTTTCAAATCACCTAATTCAATTTTAGCTTCAGCATAGGTGAGCAACACTTCGGCATAGCGCATCAGAGCAACATTGGTTGTTTGTTCAGCTCCTTCGGCGACGTCTGCTCCATACTTATACCACATATATCCTGTTCCGGCCTTGAAAAAACTATTGCCAGCCGAAGTACCGGAAATATCACTGTTGATATCACTATACCATCCCTTGGAATTCGAGTAGAATTTTGTCTTACTATTATAGCCGTCGAGTACAACCTGTTGTGTTCCGATAGAGGTATAATACTGTACCGTATCACCATTCATTCTCAATGTTACATTAAAACGGGGATCACGATTTTTACTTGGATAATGAGGATCGTAAAGCGGTGATTCATCAATGCGTTTGCCATCTTTACATTCGTAAGTATCCGCTAGCATCGAACTTGGATAACGTACGCAAGCACCATAGTTTATCGAACATTGTCCTTTAGATATACGATGAACATTACGAGTACTTTCACTCGAATACATCAGTTCGAACAACATCTCACTCCGAACATCTGTTTTGCTCTGCCCTGCCAGAGTGAACAAATCCTCAAAGCTTTTGGCCAACTGCCGTTTGCCTATTATACGACCTGCCGAGTTGGCCGACACATTAAAATAATACTTTGATTTTCCGCCGTAATTAAGACTTCCACCAAGAAGTGCCGCACGAGCTTCCAGTCCATAGGCTACAGCCCTATCCACACGACCACGCTGAGTTGCTATCCAAGGCATAGCAGGAGCGGCTTCTTCCATTTCCTTAATGATAAAATCCAAAATATCGACTTTTGATGTCTTACTATCATTATATTGTTCGATTGTTATGGGTGCCGTAAAAAACGGCACATCTCCGTAAGTAGATATCAAATTATAGTAGGCGTAAGCCCTTAGCACACGTGCTTCAGCATAACATTGTTTTGCTTCGTCGCTCATGTTTCCTACGGTCTCAGAAGCACCGGAGATCACAGAATTCGCTCTAGCTATCAGCGTATACCATGAAGAATACCAAGTCGATACATTACCGTTGGCCGGCAATAAACCTGCTCCGGCTCCAATCGTAGAATTCTGTTGGTTCTCTAATGCCATTGGAGTATATTCATCTAATACAGCAGGATAAGGAACTGCCCAGTTTAAATTGATATATAATAAAGGATAAATCCCCACAACACCATCTTTAAATCCCGTTTCTTTACTATAAAAGCCATCAGAAGTGTAGCTGTATGATTTCTTGTCTAGAAAGTCAGAGCAAGCAACTGTTGCCGATGCCAACAAAACAAGAATCAATATTCTGTATATTTTGTTTGTTTTCATTGTTATCAAATTAAAAATCTATATTCAAACCAAAGTTAAATGTACGCATTATAGGATAATACTGACCGGCACTAATGCTGTTTTCCGGATCATATCCTTTCAGGCAATGACTTATTGTAAATAAATTCTGAGCACTTATATAAAGTCTTACTTTGTCTAAAGAGATTTTACTGGTCAACAGTTTCGGTAATGTATATCCAATTATAACATTTTTCAATCGTAAGTAAGCGCCACTCTTCACCCAAAAATCGGAAACAATATTATTTTGATTGCTACCGGTAGCATCAACCAGCAAAAGAGGATAAGCTGCATTTTTATTTTCGGGAGTCCAATAATCCAATTGATGTTTATATAGTGTACAATAAGAAATCAAAGGGCGTGCACCACCACCTGAATAGAATATATCTTTCTTTCCAACTCCCTGGAAAAAGAATGAGAAGTCGAGTCCTTTCCAATCTCCTCCAATAGTGAAGCTGTAGTTGTAGCGTGGTGAAGGATTACCAATAATCGTTCTATCTTTCGAATCAATTTTCGGATTTTCCGGATCGTCATTAACAATATCCTTATATCGAATATAACCAGGTCTTATATTCTTCTTATTTCCTCCATATACACAAGGAACGTTATCTATATCTTCTTGTGAATTGAAATAGCCATTAGAAACATAGCCAAAGTATGAACCTATCGGTGAGCCTTCTTCGGTAATTGTGGAATAGCCAATATAATTTTTCCCATATAAATTAATTACTTTGTTCTTTACATCTGACAGATTTGCTGTAAGATAATAGTTTAGTTTTCCAATACGATCTTTCCAACCGATGCTAAAATCCCAGCCATTGTTTCTCATAGAACCGGCATTCTGCCAAGGTGATGTCATACCAACAAAAAGAGGCACTGTAAATTGTTGTAGCATATTAGTGATATTCCGAACATAATAATCAAAACCTATAGTCAAATGAGAGCTGAACATATCTATATCCAAACCAGCATCAAATTGCTTCGACTTCTCCCATGAAATCTGGTCATTGGCAAGCTGAGTCTGTGCGACACCTGTTACAAGATGTTTATCGAACCAATAATTGGCTCCTGAGCCTATAGATGCTGCGTAAGGATAATATCCATCTATTGATTGATTGCCAAGTTCACCATAAGAGGCTCTCAGTTTCAAGTTGCCTATTACATCTCTTAATGGTTCGAAAAATTTTTCTTCAGAAATTCTCCATCCGGCTGATACCGAAGGAAAGAATCCCCAACGATTACCCTTTTTGAATCGTGAAGAGCCATCAAAACGTCCGTTTATTTCCAACAAATAGCGATCGGCAAATGAATAATTCAACCGATACAGATAAGATAGTAAAGCCCAATCGTATCTGGAACTTGAGTTTGTCATTGTCGAGACATCGCCATCTGTCAACTCAGTATATTCAGGGTAATGATAATTTTTGCGGCCTGCACCGATAAACTTATAGTTCATTTCTTCCGATTGCATACCGGCCAATAATTTAAAATAATGTTGAGCAATGTTTTTTTCGTAAGAAGCTTGAAAATTAAACTGTTTTGTAATCGTCTTTCCTCTTTGTTCTGCTTTAGAAGACCCCCAGGATGGATAAGTCATCTTATAGACACCTCCTTCATAAGTATCATATGGATAAGTGAATGCATCGACTTCCGACTCCAAATTCTTATAGCTATAGCTACCCAATATGTCGAGTCCTTTCAGAGGAGTGAGTTCAACAAAAGTTTTTACTCCCACTTCCGGAGCTACATCGTGCCTAGTGCCTCCAACCTCAACGAAAGCCAAAGGGTTTACGCCGCTATATCCATAACCGTATGTACCATCGTTATTCTTGCACGACATCAGTGGAGTCATAGTCAGTGCATAACCAATAATTTCGTTAGGCGTACCCATTACCGGTCGTTCGGCTTTAGCTTGACGAAGGTTTATATCAATACCCACCTTCATCCATTCTTTCAGCTTGACATCTGAATTAACTCTTAATGTAGTGCGCGAATAGTTATTGTTCTTTATTTGTCCATCTTGCCAAAAGTAACCGGCACAAGCAAACAAATGCACTTTGTCTGAACCGCCACTGACACTTATAGAATGATTTTGTAGTAATGCTGTTTTCTTGAGTATCTCGTTTTTCCAATCAACGTCATAGTACTGTTTGTTGTCGACTTCTCCATTTTTATACTTATCTATAACATCTTGCGAATACAAAGGCCCCTGATTGGCATTAGATCTTGCAAGATTGATAGCATTCATATATTCTATAGCACTTACCGATTCGGGAAGACAAGTAGGGACATTCATACCCACATAGCCGTTGTACGAAATTTTAAAATCTCCCGTGTTGCCTCTTTTGGTAGTAATAAGTATCACACCATTCGAAGCACGTGAACCGTAGATAGAAGCCGATGCGGCATCTTTTAATACAGATATCGATTCTATTGTATTCAAATCCAATCGGTTCATATCACCTTCCACCCCATCTATTAATATAAGAGGAGAGGTAGAAGAATTAAGCGAACCGATACCACGTATCGTAATCGAAGCATTATCGGCACCTGGTTGACCGGATGACTGTACCGCCACAAGACCTGGCACAATACCTTGAAGTACTTGAGATACATTAGATACGCTACGCCTTGTAATATCGTTCCCTGAAATACTTTGTACGGCTCCCGTCAAATTTATTTTCTTTTGGGTACCATAACCTATAACAACCACATCATTGAGATTGATGCTGTTTTCGCGCAACGCTACATTGAGAAGTTTAGAACTGCCAACATTGACAGAATAAGAACTGTAACCGATATAGCTAAATGTCAGCGCCGTTTTTTTGATCAGTGATAATGAATAGTTTCCGTTTACATCAGTAAGAGTTCCATTGTCTTTTTCGGGAGTAGTGATGGTTACTCCCACAAGAGGTTCACCATTATTTCCTGTGACTTTTCCTTTCACGGTAATCACAGGCATGGCATCTTGTGAGAGTTGCTTTTCTCTTACTGTTTCTTTCTTCTTTTCAGAAAGAACAATCTGCTTCTCGCCTTGTATCTTGTATGCGATATCCGTTCCTTTGAAAACTTTCTCGAGTAATAATTGCATCGGTACATTTTTGACTGAAATACTTACTCGTTTAGTTAAATCGGGAAGATTCTCGGCATAAAAGAAACTGTAGCCAGTTGCTTTTTCAATTATCTTTACCGTCTGTACAATTGTTTTGTTTCTGACAGTAATGGTACACAAATTTGATTGAGCCGAAAGGGGTTCTCCCATCAGAAACAGAAGAAGCATGATGCCCAATAGCTCGAACACAACGAACTTTGACTTTTTCATAAAAGATTAATATATTAGAGATATGTTAAACCTAGATTATTCATAGATAGAAACGACGTTTCCCTCTATTTTGTATTTCAACAAATAAGTAGAACTTAATACTTGCAGGATATTTTCGAGTGATTTATTACGTATTGTTCCCGAAAATTTGATGTTTTTCAAGTTCTTATTTTTTATTTCCACTTTCACATTATACATCCTTTCGATAGTTTTGGCTATAGATTCCAATTCTTCCGAATTAAAGACTATCGAATTATAACGCCAATAGTTAGTCGCTTCTAAATCTTCAATTTTTGATTTTTGTAGTATATCCTTGTCGGTATTGTATCTTGCAACATCCATAGGGGCTAATATGACGCTTTGTCGATGCGAGAAAACTTTTACTTTTCCATGTTCAAGTGTTGTTGTAACTTCTCTATCGGAAGCATATCCTTTAACATTGAACTGGGTTCCTAATGCTTCAATGTTTACCCCGTTGCAACGTATTATAAACTTTTTGTGCGGATTTTTTGTAACTTTAAAGAAAGCCTCACCAGAGAGAGTAATAATTCTGGCTGTAGTGTTATATTGGCTATCAAAGACTATTTTAGAATCTGAATTGAGCCAGAGCACTGTGCCATCAGGCAATTTCATCATCGCTTTCTGTCCTTTCTGAGCATATAAGTGATATAATTCATGGTACTTATTGAGCGGCGAAAAACTATGATTTAAATAATACACTGTAACTCCACTACATATTAATACGATTATTAAAGCTGCTATACCACTATAATATTTAATAGAATGGTGCCGCCGGATATTGTCGCTTTGATTGATATGGCTATCAATATTGCGCCACATTTCTTCTCTATCAGTAGAATCTATTTCGCTAGCCGAAGTATTCCACATTTGCTTTAGCATTTCATCGCCAATATTTGAATCATATTTTTTAGAGAAAAGACGATTCTTACAATTGCCCAATACTTTTACTATATTTATATTTCTTATATCCATTGTATCTCTTTAGATCATTTATTTGTTATTTACCGATTGAATATTTTCTACGACCTTACAATCTTAAATAGCCGAGAAACTGAGAATAGGATTACAACATTAACATTCTTTTTGCTTTTATCAATAAATAGGACTCTTTACAATGCAATTTTTACCTTCAAAAATTCTACTGTACGATGAATTTGTGTCGATACCGTTTTTTCCGAAATAGAAAGCTTTTGTGCTATTTCCTTATTACTCATGCCTTCACTCCAGCGCATCATAAAGATTCTACGGCGCGATTCGGGTAGCAAAGCCAATAGTGATAAAATTCTTTCTTCAATCATTTCTCTTGATAACTCATCATCAATAGAAGGCTCCACTTCTTTACTCTGCGTGTTCATTACGAAATCAAAATATCGATTATAAATGTTACGCGTTCGATTTTCTCTATAGAGTAAATTTTTAGCTATCGTAAAAATATAGTTACTTATTTCGCATGACGCATCAAGGTGTTCCTTCGCATTCCACAACTGCAGAAAAGTGTTTTGTGTAAGATCCTTAGATAAGTTGGTGTCATGTGTTAAGGTATATAAAAAGTTATACGTTTTTCCAACATATAAATTATATATCTTTTCAAACGACTTCCTATCGCCAGAAATAAATAATTCAATGTCAGTGTTTTTGCACATAAAATAATTAGAATTTTAAGAGTTAAAATAAAACGTCTTTTATCTTGGTAAGACATATAATAATAGCCATTAATACAATGAATGGATTACATTTTTAACTTTGTTTATCTTTTTATTTGTGCTGTTTTTATCTAGGGATCACTGAATAGGGCTCATCTTGAATATTTCTAGATATTCTGATACTTTCTTATCCAGACATCAGTTACAGCCCATTATAGGGCACTATTTCCGTTACTCTCTCACCGCTCAAATGTAGATCGAATCAGTATTTTGTAAATCGTTGATATACAGCGAGAAATTCATAAGGACGAAAATAAAAGTTTGTATGTATAAACTTTTATTTTCGTCCTTATGAATTTTTATGTTCGTCCTTGTCATTTTTTGAAAGCTCAAGTTCGATTCCATGTATCTGTGGTGTACTGAATTTGGTTGACAGTTAAACACTAGTAAACCTAAGGGAGTTGACAATTACAATCATGTATACCTAAAGTAGTTGTCAACTCTGCAAAGTTAATCCTATTTTTATTGACAAACAAGTATTGTTTGTTCTTTATAGTTTGTTTTGTTCAGCTGATGCTTTAAAGCATCAGCTGAACAAAGTGGGTTTGGATGTTCTCCCGGGAGCATTTGCATCGGTGTTTTCATTGCCAGAGCTTGGTGCGGTCGTGCCCAATTGTAGAGATATATGGATCTGGCGACACCTTCCAAGGCTTCATCAAATGTTTTATTCTCATAATCGAAGAGCCATCCGTTCTTAACGGTATTGTTCATCCTCTCGGCCAGTGCATTGTGCAAGGGGTCGCCCGTTTGCGTCATACTGATAGCGATTCCTCTTTCTTTGAGCTGTGACACATAACCTTTTGATGCATACTGCACACCTCGGTCGGAATGGTGGATAAGACCTGAAAGGTTGAATCCCTGACCTTTATAAAATCTGCACGCCATCATCAACGCTTTTGCCGGTCCTTCCGCTTCAAGAGTCCGAAAGAGGGCATATCCCACAATGATGCGGCTGAAGACATCCGTCAGCAGCGAAAGATAGGCAAATCCTTCTTTCGTGGATATATAAGTGATGTCACCCACCATCATGCGGCAAACACCACAGGCCACGTATTTAGGAGATGTGTTAAGCAAATCCGGATAGATCCGATATGGATGATCGGAGTTGGTCGTACGAGGTCTGTAACGTCTGCGGCGCAGCATCATCCCGTTGGCCCGAAGGACATCGATAAATTGGTCGCGTCCTATCGTGAACTTTTCTCCGAACCGAGACTTACACAGACTGTAAAGCTCGCGGCAACCGCTTCGGGGAAGCTCCTGACGCAGAAATTGACAGTAATACGTGATGCTGCTTATAAGTACATCTTGTTCGGCATTTGTTTCTTTGTGCTTGTAGTACCCTTGTCGGGAAATGTCAAGCAGTCCGCAAAGGGCGGATATGGTATAACTCATACCTTTACCCGCCTTTTGTGACAAGCAACCTACTACTTGACATCGGAGTTTTTTCGTACCTTGATGTGATACTTCTCTTCAGCCAGGTCAATCATGCAATCATAAACGTCACGGGCCATCTCTGCACGCTTCAGCTCAGATTCCAATTCCTTAATGCGCACTTTCAAAGAGGTGATGTCTTCTTCTGAAGAGACATCCTCTGTACCGGTTGTTACAGCTTTATCCTTCATATTTAATGGGAATGGTTTGTCTTCAAGCCCAAAGATACGAAGCCAATTCCGAATTGAACCTCTGGATATACCATTTTCTTTTTCAAGGGTATACTTACCCTTGCTTCCATGAAGGTAAGAGTTTAAAATCTCTAGACGAATCTGATCGTCAATCTTTTTATTATTTCTCATTTTTGAATAAGTTTGTGTCAACTTATTCAGTACATGTCAATCAATAAGTGCCACTTTGGTGTGGTTAAAATAGTACCAGAATATCGACGAATATTCACATTGAAATACGTTCTGAGAAACGGCATCAACATCACTACTTTAGATCAACGCAATCTTGTGTCAATGAGGATGTGCGTCTCGGGCTCATCAGTAAAACTAGAAGATTAAGTGACATAAGGAACTAAATGAATGGGATACATTCGTATGTGTACAAAACAGTTTCTCAGCTATCTGTAGCCTATCATTTAGACTCGTTCTAAGCAGAGGTCCGCTGAAAATAACATGTCTACAATATGCTCTTGGACTGATTTTTAGACCTTTTTCCGCTGGCGTTGTATACGGTGTGTCGTTAACCTGCTGTGGGATAGTGTATAATGGTGTCATACGGAGGTGGCAAAGGTTGAAATGCAGATGATTTCATGATCTTGGAATGCAGCAATTGACATGTACTCTTACCACCCAAAACCACATATGGACCTAAATTCGGTGACGTCCATACGTTTTCAGAAAAACATATGGACGTCACCGAAAAAACTAACATACGACAATTTCGTTGATGTCGCAGGCTCGAAAATCACGCTTTTTTTATGTGATGTGCTATTAATAATACTTATGTTCAGCCCCCTAGCTTTTAACGGTGAGCCGAAAAAGCAGTAAGAAATGGCAATTTTGCCAAAAATAAATAGCCGTATTTCCCTTTTGAGAAATACGGCTATGTTTATTGATTATGTGATCCGGGTGGGAGTCAAACCCACGACCTTCAGAACCGGAATCTGACGCTCTATTCACTAAGCTACCGGACCAAAAACGCTGACAAAATTAGAAAAAATATAGGCTCTATCCTAATTATTCGGCGCTTTTTATGTAGCAAACTTTTAAAACTCGCTGGTGAAATGGAATTTGATGCGTTTAAAATCTTGCTGAGCCATTTGCAATACATAATTGGAGTCGGCAAGAAATACATCGCGTCCATCACGGTCTTTGGCCATATATTGGTATTTACGCTTTTTGAAAGCAGCAAGTTCTTCTAGATCGTCACTTTCTATCCAACAGGCTTTGTATAAGCTTAATGGTTCCCAACGGCATGATGCGTTGTACTCATTGAGTAGTCGATATTGAATTACTTCAAATTGCAATTGGCCTACTGTGCCGATAATTTTACGATTGTTGAATTGATTGACAAATAATTGAGCAACACCTTCGTCCATGAGTTGATCTACGCCTTTGGCCAATTGCTTTTGCTTCATCGGATCTTCGTTCTCAATGTATTTGAACATTTCCGGCGAGAAGCTCGGTAGCCCTCTGAAGTGAAGTTGCTCTCCCTCGGTAAGCGTATCTCCTATTTTGAAAATGCCATTGTCTGGCAATCCGATGATATCTCCCGCGTAAGCTTCGTCTATGGTCGTTTTGCGACGTGCCATAAATTGTGTGGGCGATGAAAAACGTACTGTCTTATCGTTGCGTATATGTAGGTATGGAGCGTTTCGGATAAATTTACCCGAACAAATTTTGCAGAATGCGACACACGAACGGTGGTTCGGGTCAATATTTGCCATTATTTTGAAGATGAAGCCTGTGAACTTAGGTTCTTCAGGATTAACAGTGCGTTCTAATGCTTGAACGGGGCGAGGTCTGGGAGCTATTTCGACAAAGCAGTCCAAGAGTTCTTGCACACCAAAATTGTTGAGCGCAGAACCGAAGAAAACGGGAGCTATGTCGGCCTTTAGGTAATCGTCTATCACAAATTCCGGATAGACGCCATCAACCAGCTCAAGATCGTTGCGCAATCTTTTAGCTTCGTCATGGCCTATGTGGTCATTCAACTCATCGCTATTCAAGTCTACCTCTACTTTTTCGGTAACTACTTGCTTGGATGGCTTGAAAAGGTTCAATTTATTTTCGTAAATATTGTATACTCCTTTGAAACGCAAGCCTTGTCCAATGGGCCAGGAGAGGGGTCGTACACTAATGAGGAGTTCTTTTTCGAGTTCGTCAAGCACGTCGAAAGGATCACGCCCTTCACGATCCATTTTGTTGATGAAGATAATGACCGGCGTATTTCTCATTCTACAAACTTCCATCAGTTTGCGAGTTTGTGCTTCAACACCCTTTGCTCCGTCAATCACGATGATAACGCTATCTACAGCGGTCAATGTGCGGAAAGTATCTTCTGCAAAGTCTTGGTGACCGGGTGTATCCAGAATGTTGACTTTATAGTCTTTATAATCGAATTCCATAACGGAAGTAGAAACTGAAATACCACGTTGCTTTTCAATTTCCATCCAGTCGCTTGTAGCGGTTTTCTTGATTTTATGACTTTTTACGGCACCTGCTACTTGAATCTGACCACCAAAAAGCAATAACTTCTCGGTTAGGGTCGTTTTACCGGCATCGGGGTGCGATACGATAGCAAATGTTCTTCTTCTATCTATTTCGTTTATATCCATATAAAATAATAAGATTGCGTATAAAAATAGGTGGCTATTTCATTCTATTCAGGCAGTGTTGTAGGCTGTCTTCCCATTGGGGTATCTCTATGTTGTAAGTTGTTTTAATCTTTGTCTTGTCAAGTACGGAGTAGGGGGGACGGTATGCTATAGCTGGGTATTCATCGGTATGTACCGGACTAATTTTGCAAGTAGTTATACCTGCTGCACGATGAATGGCTTTTGCGAAGTCGTACCATGAACAGACGCCTTCATCCGAGAAATGGTAAATCCCTGGTATGGCACCTTTTTCTATAATATGGAAGATGGCTTGAGCTAAGTCGTGTCCGTAGGTTGGTGTCCCGATTTGATCGAATACGACATTCAGATTCTCTCGTTCTCTACCCAGTCGTAACATGGTCTTTACGAAGTTATTTCCAAAAGGAGAGTAAAGCCATGCGGTACGCAAAATGACGCACTGGTGACAAATGCTCATGGCATTGATTTCGCCTGCCAATTTCGATGCTCCGTATACCGATTTGGGGTGGCATTTATCGTCTTCTCTATATGGAACGTAGCTTCTACCATCGTATACATAGTCGGTAGAAACGTGTATTAAAGTTGCTCCAGCCGCCTCTGCGGCGTGTGCCAAATACTGTGGAGCCAGTCGGTTGAGCTTATCGCATAATAGGCGATTGGCATTGTCTTCGGCTTTGTCGACAGCAGTGAATGCCGCACAATTGACGATAAACTTAATATCATTGTTGTTTGCAAAATCAATTACATTCTGTTCATCGCAGATATCCAGTTCCTGAATGTCTGTGAAAAAGTAGTTATGTTCAGGATGTTCTTTGGCGATTAGTCTGATTTCATTTCCTAATTGCCCATTGGACCCGGTTACTAAAATATTCATCTTCTAATTTATAAAACTACCATTCAATTTCGTTTTTGCTATCTTTATCATAATAATTGGCAAGCATGGACAAAAAGTTACTGATAGCGTCGATCGCTTTTTGTGTTTCTTCTGTGATCTCTTTCTTTTGTAGGCGCAGTAACAATATTCCATACATAGCTTCGAAGCAAGTTTCAATTTCTGACTCTTGTTTTTGACTGTTCTTTTTTCGAAGCTCTACGATGAAAGGTAATGCTTTATAGTATGCTGCGTGATAAAAAGGAAATTGAGTTGTCGCCAATAGATTGCCATGAAGCTCTTCCAGTTCTAATATAACATTCTTATTGATTTGCAGATGTCCTTTCTCGTTGACACCTTCGGCACGCATCATGTTTATGAGGTTGTCATACCATTCAATCAAACTCTCTTTTTCCGTTTCGTTGAGATTGAAGCTTGATATCACATTATCCGTCATCTTATCAATGTCGCAACTGTTAGCCCTTATAAGGTCTTCTATTTGCCACATATAAATAAGATATTCCGCAATGTTTTTTTCTTTCAATTTGTCTGCTATCTGTTTCATTTTTCTTTTCCTAATAGAGTGATTCTCCTAAAAGAGTGAATATTAAGCCAATAACAGAAAAGAGCATGACAAGTATTCCAAATACACGATTGATAATCCAAATACCACGTAGATTAAAATGTTTCCGTACTTTATTAATCACAAAAGTGATGAGAAGCCACCATGCTATTGCTCCGATAGCAATAGCTACATAGCTTGTTACCGCATCGAAGAGGACTACTCCATGCTGCCCAACTGCAAAACGTGCAAAAAGGCCGATAAATAAGAATATGATAAGCGGATTGCTAAAACATACGACGAAAGCAGTAATGAAGTTGTGAATATAAGTGCCTTTCGGATTGTTTTGGTTGATGGGATGGAGAGATTTCACCGGATTGGTTCGGAAAGTGTAATAGCCGAATGCCAATAGCATAAGGCTACCCAATAGCTGCAAGATAAAAATATTCTTATTAATATAGTCAGTGACGAAACTCATACCATATCCCGTAAGTAGTGCATAGCACATATCACTTAGCGTAGCTCCCAGTCCGGTGACAAAGCCGTACCAACGCCCTTTGTTAAGAGTGCGCTGAACGCATAATACGCCAACCGGTCCCATTGGGGCAGACACAACAACCCCAATGATGAAGCCTTTGAATATGATATCTAATATCGTTTCAATCTGAATCATAGCGCAAATATCGAGCTTTTTTACGGAATCTTAGCTATCTATTAACTTTTTTTCCATACTTAATGCCGAAAATAGAATTAGATAACGAATGAATAACGTTTTCTCATGGCAATGCCATTCCATAAACGCTAATTATGGTTTCATTTAAAATCGAGTATAGAAAAGTATTATCTGTATTTTCCTATACTCTACACTGTTTGTATTGATATTTAATGGTAGTCTACATCCATGTGATAATCCCATTGCGAAAAGTATAAGTTGCCACCGTTCCACTCTACTTCACCCCGTTGGAAATCGACTGTTTCGCTTCTCGGATATTTTTTTGCCGGTGATAGAGCTCCCGAATAGTCGTTGTTCACAATGAATCTGTACGAATCGATTCCCCCTAAGAAAAAGAACTCCGCGGCTTTGTTGTCCGAAAGAAAAGTAGGGATACCAAACGATTGATCAACCGGTACCCAGCCTATTCCTTGAAAGTAAACTTCGGCCCAATCGTGCAGATTGTTTTCGTGTGGATGAATCATAAAACCACTTTGGAAATGAGCAGGTATACCACTTGCTCTACAAAGGGTGATGAAAAGCAGGCTGACCTGACCGCAATCTCCGTGCTTATTGGCAAGTACATATTCCGGAATGTTGGGAATGGTGGAATATTCGCGTGCCGAGGCCCATGGGAAACGATCGTTTATCCAACGATATATACGTTGGGCTTTGATGAGCGGATTATTGGTCCCACTAGTTAAATTCGCGGCAAGTTGGCGTATCTGAGGAGTGAAAATGATATGCGTAGCTCTTTGCGAAGTGTATTTTTGATAAATAGTCGAAGTGGTATCGTATGGTTGGACATCTTCCGGTTTTAGCGGATGCCATTCTCCATAAATGGTATATTCGAATTTTTCTTGAAATACTGTCGGTTTTCCTTTCGAAGCATATTTCTCCATATAAAGAGTGGAGTGGATGCTATCAGGAGGTGATAAAATAAATTTCGATTCGCTAACAGAAATGAGGCGGACATCTTTTTGGCGAGCTATATCGGTTCGCGGATAAGGCAACCAGCATCGAACGAGTTTGCCGTTTGGTACTGCGTTCGGGTTTACAGTCAGAGTATAAGTTATCGTTATGTGTTTTGGCTCTGCAAGATAATTACCATGTGACTGATTAATGGATGTCATGATGCAAGGAATGTTTTTATAATCGTCTAAATGCCAACCTTCCAAACTTTGAGATTCTTTTTCTTTCTCGGCTTTTATACGTTGGCAGGTAGAATCTATGCGAAACAAATTGGGCCCGGCATTGCGGAAATATCTTTTCTCTCCATCAAGGGTCATGCATTCCAAAGCACCGCTTTTTTCCCACGACTGCATTTGTTCTTCAGTGACATCGGGGATGTATTTCTTTATATAATCTTTTACTTGAGATTTGGTAATACAGAAATCGGTAAGCAGGCGTTGGTGATAATCTTTGTTCCAACTATAGCTGGCAGTATTGCTTTTTGAAGAACAGGCACAAACAATAACTAAAAGTAATATAGCTCCCAATAAATTTTTCATTTGTCTTTATAGTTTTGTCAGTCCCAGACCGGGAAGGTCATTCAACGTTATTTTACCTTTCTCGACTGTCATTCCTTTGAAACGATCGTTCGCTATAAGTAGATTGCCGTCCAAGTCGCAGAAATCGGCAAGTGGAGAAAGCTGAGCGCAAGCACTCACTGCACACGATGTCTCGGTCATACAGCCTAGCATTACTCTCATGCCCAAGGCATGAGCAAGATTGGTCATTTTCCATGCTTCACGCATTCCGGTACACTTCATCAGTTTTATGTTTATTCCATGGCAGGCTCCTTTTACTTTCAGCACATCCGGAATTCGTTGTACCGATTCGTCCAGATAGATGGGGAGTGGACTTGCTTGGGTAATCCATGCTATATCGTCTAGCTGTTCTTTTGGCATAGGCTGTTCTATCATAACAATGCCATGCTCTTTGAGCCAATAGATCATGTCCAGAGCCTGACGTTTGTCTTTCCATCCTTGGTTGGCATCAACAGCGATTGGAATGTCTGTGACAGAACGTATGGTCTCTATCATTTCTTTATCATTATCACGTCCTACTTTGACTTTCAATATATTGAATTTACCCGCACATTCTTTGGTCTTATCCCGAACGACATCGGCAGTATCGATTCCTATGGTGAAGGTTGTAGAAGGTGCTTTTGATTTGTCAAGCCCCCATATCTTCCACCACGGTGCACTGAGCAGTTTGCCTACCAAGTCGTGTAGAGCTATATCAACAGCTGCTTTTGCTGCTGTGTCTCCAGGGTTGATGTTGTCTATATAAGAGAGAATGTCTTCTATTTGGAATGGATCATTGAATTGCTCCAAGTTAACCTTTTTCAAAAATGTAGAAACCGACTCCACCGATTGACCGAGGTAAGGAGGCATGGATGCTTCACCATATCCGGTTACTCCGTCGTATTCTATTTGGCATTGTATGTCAGGCGTTGTAGTCCGAGAAAAAGAAGCTACCGTAAAAGTATGTCGCAACTTCAGTTCATACGGGAAGAATGAGAATTTCATTTTTCCTCCTTTGCCATGATGACCTACAGAAAACATGGAAGGTGCCGAAGCACCAAAGGCATTGTTCAGAGACAAGCCTGTGCCGACTGCTGCGAGAGCAGCTGTTCTAATAAAATCTCTACGGTTCTGCATTTTATTTATAAAATGGATTAGTTATTGTTGTATTGATATTAGGCTCTCTATTTAAATAAGGTAAGAAGCGGACAGCATGAAGACGTCTTCCTAAATCATAAGCGTCATAATTAGCATCTTTGGGATTGAAGCTACTTTCGTGTACGTCACCAAGAGAGTGTATGAAGTGTTGGTTGCCTACATAAATTCCAACGTGCGACACGTGTTCTTTATTGTTACCGACAGCTTTGCGTCCGAAAAAGACCAAATCACCAGGCTGTAGATTGCTACATTCAGGAGCAATATCTATGTGCTCGCCGATATATGCCATTTGAGAGGCGTCGCGGGGAATGATAATGTCGTGCAGAAAGAGAGTTGTACGCACAAATCCACTGCAATCGGCTCCCTTTGCCGAGTTGGCTCCCCACATATATGGAATTCCCATTAGTGTATAGGCGGTGCGGATTATTGATGCGGCATCTTGCTTAAGGCTACTTCTCCATTCTCTCTCGGGTATAGAAATATCTTTTGCGATATAGCCTATGCGCCCATTAGGGTAGCATACTTTATAAAAGTCGCCCTCTGTGCCTTCCCATTTAAGCCGATCTCCACTTACAATGTCCGACACTGATTGAGAATGTATGTCGGGTTGAGAATAGACAAATCCGTAGTGTGAAGTGACTATGATTTTTTCAGAACGGTTCCAGTTTTCGTATTCAGCCTTTGTCATTGGAGTGATACCGGCATGAATAACCCACCCTGTATATAAATCGGGTGTCTGTACTCTATAAAACATTCCATTTTGGATGATGTGTACAGGCATTCCAAGCAATGCTTGAAGTGATAGCTCTGCGGAGAAGTCATCGGCGCTACGCACATTGCACACCGACACATCGACAACTCCATAGCTTTTCTCCCCAACCGAGGCGTCTGGTAATAGCACAATGCTGTCAGTCACCTTTTTCCCCGTTGCAGCAAGACGTTGCAACAAAACTTTTTTTGCTTCAGTGGACATGGTATAACCTTTTACAGTAATGCTTTTTTTGCCATTACTTATCGATTTGATATCATAAACAGAAAGTCGGCTATCGGGGATAAATTCTTTCTTTGTTTTCGAAATAATATTGTCTATTTCGCTATCATTATGACCGATAGTCGGTTTGTTTGTTGAGCAAGCTAGTAGGCTCAAGGCAGGCAGAAACGCATAGAATAATAAAAACTTCTTCATCTCCATATCTCTATATTAAAAAATGATACTGAATATTAAAAGCGGGTCTATAGGGTAGCAAAGATAGTAATATTTTTTGTTTTTTCTTATTTTTCAAATAAAATATGTACTTTTGTGCCGACAGTTGGTCGGTTTGTCGCTTGCACTTATGGTGTAGGAGGAAAGTCCGGGCAACATAGAGCATTCCACTTCCTAACAGAAAGCTATTCGCGAGGGTAGAGTAACACAGAAGAAAATAACCGCCATTCTATGGTAAGGGTGAGAAGGTAGGGTAAGAGCCTACCGGGCGGGTGGTGACATCCGTGCCGTGTGTCTTGGGAGTTGTAAGATCATGTATACTGACGCTATGAGGGCTGCTCGTCCCATGTCAGAGGGTAGATCGCTAAAGCGGCTTGGTGACATTCCGCTCAGATAAATGACAGACGTTTCGTTTGCGAAAAACAGAACCCGGCTTATAGACTGACTGTCTTTTTTATTTGGCGCAAAACAGCACTTGACTAATGATGATAAAGACAAAAACATCTAAAGCGTTGAAATTTATCACAGAAGACATTTGGCATGATTCTGATGGTAATATTTCAAAGACAAGGAAGAACTTCTATACTGGTGTGAAGACGCTCTATCTTTGTATCAAACGCTTTGTGGATGAACGTCTAGTTGTCAAAGCCTCGGCTTTGACTTATAGCACATTGCTCGCTATTGTTCCTCTCTTTGCTATTTTGTTTGCTGTTGCCAGAGGGTTCGGCTTCGATAAAATGATGGAAGATCAGATTCGTATCAGCCTTGCGGGGCAAGGTGAAGCGACTGATTATATTCTCGAGTTTGTGAAGCGATATTTGTCGCAGACCAAAAATGGCGTTTTCATCGGTGTGGGTTTGATTCTATTGTTGTGGACTGTTATTAATTTGTCGGCCAATATAGAGAAAACGGTCAATCAAATATGGCACGTCAAGAAGGGGAGGAGTGTCTACCGTAAGATTACCGATTATTTTTCAATGTTTTTGCTTATTCCTATCCTGATAGTTGTATCGGGAGGCTTGTCTATCTTTTCGGTGACTATGTTGCGCTCTATGGCTTCATTCGATTTGTTGATGCCTATTGCCAAGTTCCTGTTCCAACTTATTCCCTTTGTATTTACTTGGGGTGTATTCATCGGCTTCTATGTCTTTATGCCTAACACTAAGGTGAAGATACGTCATGCCATCATTCCGGGTATTCTAGCCGGTTCGGCTTTTCAGGGCTTGCAGTTTTTGTATATTGCCGGACAGGTTTCGGTATCACGCTATAACGCTATTTATGGTAGTTTTGCCGCATTGCCGTTGCTATTGCTATGGATGCAGGTTTCGTGGTCTATCTGTTTGTTTGGGGTACAAATGACTTATGCCTCACAGAATATCAAGAATTTTAGTTACGATAAAGATACTCGCAATATTAGTCATCGCTACTTTAGCTTTGTCTGCATTGTTATCACCTCGCTCATTGCCAAACGTTTTGAGAAGGGGCAGAAACCTTATACTGCCGAAGAATTGTCCAATGAAAATCGCATACCCATTCGATTGACCAAACAGGTATTGGGTACACTTCAAGATTTAAATATACTTCACGAGGTGTTGAGTGACGAGAAAAGCGAAGACATAGCCTTTCAACCATCCATCGATATATATCAGCTAAGCGTAGGCTTGATCATGAATCGTATTGAAACCAACGGATCGGAAGCTTTCAGGATAGATAAGGTGCACCGTTTTAATCCTCATTGGCAGATATTGAAAGACCATGAAGATGCTTCCTTCGACAAACTCAGCCAAGTACTCGTGAAGGATTTATAGCTTATATTTGAATGCCTCGTGATTACGCTATGTTTAGCGGATCATTACATCTGTGGCACCAAAACCATGTTCTTGGAATGAAGCGTCTTGCCAATTACAAGAGCGATTGTACTTATTCTTCAACTCATTGATGATAGCCGTACGCAAGATTCCGTTGCCTTTTCCGTGAATGAAAATAATATGTTTGCCGTGTCGTCCTTCGTAGAGCTTCATTGTTTCGCGAAATTTATCCAATTGATAGTTGAGTATTTCACTATTGCTCATGCCCGTTGTCGAATCAAGCAACTCTTCGATATGTAGATCTACCGTTAATTTTTCAGCCTTACTATTTTGTTCTTTCGGGATGACAGGTGTCGGGTTCTGCTTTTCCGAATATTTCGGGCTAAGCATTTGTTGCTTTAGTTCTTCGGCCAATATTCTGAATTGTTTGTAAGGGACGTTGTCTTTTACTATATCATAAACCATGGCTGGTTGTTCGAAGAAATCAGACTGATTGAAACAATGAATTTTATAGAACTTCACGGTGTCGAGATGCAGTGTCACATCGAAAACGGGGCGTAATTCAAAGGCTCTATCTTTTTTGTAAGCCATGAACTGTATGCATGTATGTTCCAGTTCGTTCAGATCACTTTGCATGAAACTTTCGAGCCAGGTCTTCATATTGGGAGCTATTTCTCCTTTGGCGCGTACTTTCCATGCTTTGTTTTCGCCGCTCATATATACATATTGCAAATAATAATTGCTGTCGTTCACGAGGTAAGCATCAAAAGATGTCGCATTTATAATCTTGATGTCTTCCGGCACATAAGCCAGTGATACATTAAGTATATCGCCGCCTTTTAATTCTACGACCGGTGCTTCGAAAGTGACGTCTTCCTCTTCTTCTTTTGCATAACTTGTGCGTGTCGGTGTTTTGTTACTCTTTCCTATTGACTCTTTATTTTCTTTGGGCTGTATGCGCTCTAGATTATCATTGTCAGTATCTATTACAACTACTTCTTTTTTGTTTACAGGAACGTCAAAGCCGTCGGCATCTTCTACCAAAACAATGTCTTTTCCTTGAAATCCCTGAATAATCCCGCCTCCCACTTCGTTTAGGAAGCGTACTTTATCACCTATTTTCATCTCTTCTAGTTTTTTATTCGAATATTTCCGCAAATATCCGTAATTTTGCCGAATAAAAGAAGTAAAATGATGAAAGAAAATCCAAAGCACATTCATATTAGTGATTTTGATTACGAACTTCCTGACGAACGGATTGCCAAGTTTCCACTTGCTGAGCGCGATCATTCCAAACTTTTGCTCTATCGTCACGGTGAAGTGAGTGAAGATGTTTTTACTTCGCTCCCTCAATACATTGAAGCGAACGAGTTAATGATATTCAATAATACCAAGGTTATTCAGGCCCGTCTTCATTTTCGAAAGGAGACCGGAGCTCTCATAGAGGTGTTTTGTCTTGAGCCGGTAGCTCCGGCCGATTATGCTCTCAATTTTCAGCAGACATCCCATTCTGGATGGCTTTGTCTTGTGGGCAATCTGAAGAAATGGAAAGAAGGTACATTGCATCGTCAGCTCACAGTCAAAGGTTTGTCCGTGACCCTTTCTGCCACTCGTGGCGAATGTCGCGGAACAAGTCACTATATTGAGTTCTCGTGGGATAATACCGATATTACTTTTGCCGATATTCTGGAGGAATTTGGCGAACTGCCTATCCCGCCTTATCTGAACAGAGAAACGCAGGAAAGTGATAAAGTAAGCTATCAAACGGTATATTCTAAAATCAAGGGTTCTGTGGCAGCTCCTACTGCCGGCTTGCATTTTACGGAAGAAGTGATGGAGCGCTTGCGTCAGAAAAAGGTGGAATTAGAAGAATTGACGTTGCATGTAGGCGCCGGAACTTTCAAACCGGTGAAAAGTGAAGAAATAGAGGGACATGAGATGCACACCGAATGGATTTCAGTATCGCGGCATACATTGGAGCGCATTGTCGCTCATGGTGGACAGGTCGTTGCTGTAGGCACTACATCAGTGCGTACTCTGGAAACATTGTATTATGTCGGCATTATTCTTCAGGACAACCCCGATGCTAACGAAGAAGATTTGTACATCAAACAGTGGTATCCTTATTCGGTCTCGAAGGAAAAAGAATTGACCTCCGTAAAAGCATTGCAAAATATTATCGACTATCTTGACCTTCACCATCTCGAAGTGCTCCATTCTTGTACTCAGATCATCATTGCCCCGGGATACACTTATCATGTTGTTCGTAAAATGATAACAAACTTTCATCAACCCAAAAGCACCTTATTACTTTTGGTCTCGGCATTTGTCAATGGCGATTGGAAAAAGATATACCGTTATGCCTTAGGGCACGATTTCAGATTCTTGAGTTATGGCGATTCATCGCTGCTTATTCCATAAGATTGATTTTAATACACAAATATGAAGGATAACGAAAAAGAAGTATTGCCTGTCGTAGACGAAGATGGACAGATTATAGCATCGGCCACTCGCGGCGAATGCCACAGTGGGAGTATGTTATTGCATCCTGTTGTGCACCTGCATGTGTTTAATTCGAAAGGAGAACTTTATCTGCAATTGCGTCCCGAATGGAAAGATATTCAACCCGGTAAATGGGATACTGCCGTAGGGGGACATGTCGATTTAGGAGAAAACGTAGAACAGGCGTTGAAGCGAGAAGTGCAAGAAGAACTTGGTATGACCGATTTCGAGCCCGAAACAATAACGCATTATGTCTTTCAGTCCGCTCGAGAAAAAGAATTGGTATTCGTGCATCGCACGGTTTATGACGGCAAAATAACGCCAAGCGGAGAATTGGCCGGAGGGAGATTCTGGTCGATACAAGAAATCAAAAAGAATTTGGGTAAAGGTGTGTTTACTCCCAATTTTGAAAGTGAAGCACAACGTATAGAATTGCTGAAATAAATGCCCGAAAGAATACATTTAAAAATAGATGAGATGGATGGACTTCCATTGAAAGAACGTGTCTTTGCAGTCCTCTCCATAGGCTTTGCTCTTTGCATGTCTGTGCTGGATGTCAATATTATGAATGTGGTTTTGCCTACCTTGTCATACGACTTTGGCACCACGCCTTCTATGACGACCTGGATCGTCAATATTTATCAGCTTGCTATTGTCATTTCCTTGCTTTCTTTTTCGGCCTTGGGTGAGATATGGGGTTACCGCAAGGTCTATCTTTCCGGTATCTTTTTCTTTTGTATCACCTCGTTGATCTGTGCCTTGTCCGGCGATTTTGTGACATTGACTACTGCCCGTTTCTTTCAGGGACTGAGTGCTGCGGCATTGACCAGTGTGAATACGGCACAGTTAAGATATATATATCCTGAGAGTAAATTGGCTCGAGGTATGGCAATCAACGCTATGATTGTTGCTATTTCGGCAGCTGCCGGCCCTACAGTGGCCGGAGCCATTCTTTCTATTGCTTCTTGGCATTGGCTTTTTGCCATTAATATACCGTTGGGACTTATCTCTCTGGTGTTGGGTATGCGCTATCTGCCTCGTCTTGAAATACGCAATAAACATCGTTTCGATTATGTCAGTTCTATTGCCAATGCATTGTTCTTTGGTTTGCTCATTTACTCTCTCGAGGGTTTTGCTCATAAGGGAACACATACGCATTTGTTTCTGTCGCTAAGTGTTGTTGCGATCATCGGAACCTTCTACATACATCGGGAATTGCATCAGAAGTCTCCGCTGTTACCACTCGATTTATTGCGTATACCCATATTCAGTCTTTCTATCATTACGTCTATCTGCTCGTTTTCCGCTCAGATGCTGGCAATGGTTTCGCTTCCCTTTTTCTTTCAAGACACGTTGGGCTATAACGAGGTGCTTACGGGCATGCTGCTTACTTCATGGCCGCTTACTACGTTGTTTGCGGCACCTTTGGCAGGAGTCCTTGCCGATAGAATACACCCGGGCATATTGGGCAGTATCGGTATGACGGCCTTCTTCATAGGATTGGTGTCTCTTTCATTTATCGATGCGAGTACTCAGGCTATCACCATTGTCCCCAGACTTATGTTGTGCGGCTTTGGTTTCGGGTTCTTTCAAACACCCAACAACGGTACGATTATCTCTTCCGCACCACCCAAACGTTCGGGAGGAGCTAGTGGCATGTTAGGAATGGCTCGATTATTAGGGCAAACCACCGGTACGACAATGGTTGCATTATTGCTGGGTATGATCATTTCGCCGGAGAGAGGAACTGTTACCTGCTTGTTGGTGGGGGCTGGATTTGCACTTTTAGCTGCTGTTATCAGCAGCCTGCGATTGTCGCAACCTTCTACGCTTAAAAGAAAATGAGATTATGTTACGATAAAAAAATCCCATCTCAACTACAATATGGTAGAGATGGGAAAAAGGAACTTTGCGGAGAAAGCGGGATTCGAACCCGCGAAACCCTTTAGGGGTTTACACGCTTTCCAGGCGTGCCTCTTCAACCACTCGAGCATCTCTCCTTTTGTATGGAGCACAACAAAATGAATACGGTGGCTATTTCTGTTAATGCGGGTGCAAATTTATCTCTTTTTCTTTGTCTAATGGAATATTAGTCTATGTTTTTAATGTATTTTAATAAATAAGGTGTCTTATCTTCTGTATTGCGATAATATTGTGCTGAGATGTTCCTTTTTTGGGTAGAAAAAATTATATTTGCTATGATAATAAAAGGTAGATGTATGAAACATTTTTTGATGGCTTGCTTTGTTGCTTTTCTGGTGTGCTCGGCGCAGGCAACTCGGGCTGCCGTTGTTGATAGTATCGTTTCGCCGGCCCAGATTAAGCGGACAGTTATAAAATTGCCTAATCGTTATAAAGAGATAAGCAGGGTAGTGAATTATAGCTTTACGCATCCCGATGTGCCCAAAGCATTTGATGGTTGCCGTATTGCTTTCATTTCAGATACGCATTACAAAAGTTTGTTTGATGAAAGAGGCCTGCCTTCGCTCATTAGGCTACTGCGCGACCAGAATCCGGATCTTTTACTTATGGGAGGCGATTATCAGGAAGGTTGTCAATATGTAGAAGAATTATTTGATTCTATTAAAGCGGCAAAGCCCCAATTGGGAATTTATGCCGTGTTGGGCAATAATGATTATGAACGTTGCACGGATGATATTCGTCAGTCAATGGCCGTTCGTGGAATCCATCTTTTGGAACAAAAATGCGATACGGTCTATCGGGACGGTGCTCGCCTGATATTGGCAGGTATCGAAAATTCGACAGCAACCGATGAGGCTACGGTAAAGAGAATAGCAGAATGTCCCACTGTCTCTCTTCATGATAAGGATTTTGTTATTTTGCTGACTCATACTCCCGATTATGCCGAAGATTATCTTACCACGAATGCCGATTTGGTGCTTGCCGGTCATACCCACGGAGGGCAAGTGCTCATTTTCGGTCATGCACCGAAGGTTCCTTCGAAATATGGTGAAAGATTTCTAACGGGATTGAAATATACTTCTCAAGGTATTCCGATCATTATTACCAACGGTATTGGCACTTCCAGAATACCTATCAGGTCGGGGGCTCCCGCCGAAGTAGTAATTATTACACTTCATTCTGTCGGTACCGATGTGCGGTAACCTTTATTATTTTCTGTTCGTTCATAGGCTAAAACAAGGTCTTTAACCTTCTGAAATGACATATGCTCCTAAAAAGTTTTAGGTCCATACGTTTTCAAAAAAACTTAAGGACGTCACCGAAAAAACTAACATATGACGATTTAGTAGGGTATAAACGTTCTTTTTAAAGCTACTATTCCTTTAGTTTTCAGTCTCTTTTGGCTCTGGTGTGATAATACTAAATAGAGAAGGCTGTGCTTGCTAGCACAGCCTTCTTTACTTTTATGATTAAGAATATATCGAAGAATCGATTTCTTTTAATATGCGAATATCGGATATTTTACCATCATCTCATTGACGTGTGCACGTACTTTTGCGATAACGGCTTCATTTTCTACATTCGACAGAACGGTTTCTATCATTTCTGCTATTTCGCCCATCAATTCTTCTTTGGCACCGCGGGTGGTAATAGCTGGAGTGCCCAGACGTATACCTGATGTTTGGAATGCGGAACGAGAATCGAATGGTACCATGTTTTTATTAACGGTAATATCGGCAGAAACTAACACTTTTTCGGCAACCTTACCGGTCAAATCCGGGAATTTGCTGCGCAAGTCAACCAACATAGAGTGATTGTCTGTGCCGCCTGATACGATATCAAAGCCACGGTTTATTAATTCTTGAGCCAGCACAGCAGCATTTTTCTTCACTTGCTGTTGGTATTCTTTAAACTCGGGTTGCAATGCTTCGCCGAAAGCTACAGCTTTAGCAGCGATGACGTGCTCGAGTGGACCACCTTGAGTTCCGGGGAATACGGCAGAGTTGAGCAATGCCGACATCTTTTTGATTTCGCCTTTAGGAGTTGTTTTGCCCCATGGATTGTCGAAATCTTTTCCCATCAGGATGATACCTCCACGAGGTCCACGCAATGTCTTGTGGGTAGTAGAAGTTACTATGTGGGCATATTTCAATGGATTGTCCAGTAGTCCGGCTGCAATAAGACCTGCCGGATGAGCCATATCAATCATCAAAATGGCACCTATCTTATCGGCAATCTCACGCATTCTTTTATAGTCCCATTCACGAGAGTAGGCCGAACCTCCGCCAATAATCATTTTAGGGCGTTCACGAAGAGCTATCTGCTCCATCTCGTCGTAGTCTACACGTCCTGTTTCGCGATTTAGATTGTATTCGTGAGGCTCGTAGATAATGCCCGATGTGTTGACTAGCGAGCCGTGAGACAAGTGTCCGCCGTGAGCTAAGTTTAATCCCATGAATTTCTCGCCGGGATTGAGTACTGCAAGGAATACAGCCGCATTGGCTTGGGCACCGGAGTGGGGTTGTACGTTGGCGTATTCGGCATCAAAAAGTTGTTCGATGCGTTCGATAGCCAATGTTTCGCTTTCGTCGACAACTTCGCAGCCTCCATAATAACGTTTGCCGGGATAACCTTCTGCATACTTGTTAGTAAGGCAAGATCCCATTGCCTGCATAACTTCATCGCTTACGAAATTCTCTGAAGCGATTAACTCAATGCCTTTCAACTGACGCTGATGCTCTTTTTCAATGATGTTGAAAATTAAATCGTCTCTTTTCATTATGTTTAAAAATAGGTAAAGATTAATGAGCTATTTACTATATTATTCTTTCATTATGTTGCAAAATTAGGCAAAAATAATCAGACCGCAAGAAAAACACCAAGAATATTTCTGCTAAAAAAGTACACCGAACGAAAAACTTAACGAACTGCCGCGCCTATGAAATATGATGTTTCCTGCCCCTGTACCGCTCTCATTTGGCTGCGGGCTATAGCTTACGGATTTGGATATATTCATCATCTCTTGCTCGTATCGAAAATCGAAAAAGACCTTCGAAATACTGACTGATACACCACTGACAATAGCAAGATTGAGCGGGTGTAGTTTCTCTTTGATGTTTTGTTGTTCGAAATTCTTGTAATCAACATTGGATTTCACAATATACTCTGCTTTGGGACCTAAAAAGACGGAGAGTGTATATGGTCCTTCTCGAACAATATAAAACCCGCACATTAGCGGAAAGCTGATTGATTGTATATTGCTTGTGACGTTGCGAATAAGTGCACTACTGCTGCTGGGTATACCTTTGTTTAGAAGCACTTCGGCACGGTCGATATTATATGATATTTCGGCTTGCAAGAACTTGTGCTTGAAATTAAAACGTGTGAAGAGCGAGGCATAGTAACCGAGAAGATAATTCTTTTGTGGGTCTTCTACTCTTTGTCCGGCAATTAAAAGGTCGGATACGATATAAGTGGTGGAACGGAAGCCTCCTTTTACACCGAAATTGAATTTCTTATTATATCTCATTTGACGCGTGGCAATTTCTTTTTTACCACGTTCCAAGGTTTGAGCTGTTGCAATGCTTGGTACTGACAGGCATAGCGCAATTGCCGTACCGAGTATAAAGATTATTTTTTCTTTTCGACCGACCATCCGAACTTGCCTATTTTATTACCCAGATTGAAGTATCCGCCATGTACATAAGCCATTAATCCGGAAGCCGCCAAGTCAAACCGTCCGTCTTCTTGCATGTATTTGTCATCTATTCGAATATTGACAACATCGGCAATAAACATATCGTGAGAACCGAGCGACATCACTTCCTTGACTCTGCATTCGATGCAAAGTGGTGATTCTTCTATTAGTGGAGCTTTTACTATGGAACATTTGCCTGGAGTAAGATTCATTTCTTTGAACTTATTGTAGTCGTCTCCCGAACGAACTCCGCACCAATCGGTAGCTCGCGCCATTTCGGACGTTGTCAGATTGATGACGAATTCCATATTCTTTTTAATAATAGGATATGAATGGCGTGAGGGGCGTACCGAAATATAACACATGGGTGGATTGGAACAAATGGTACCTGTCCATGCCACGGTGAAAACATTATATTCGGATTCATCGTTGCCACAACTGACAAGTACGGCCGGTAAGGGATAAATCATAGTCCCCGGTTTGAAATCTTGTCTCATAGGCTTGTTATAAAATTTGTATTTCGTTACGTTGTTGCTCTTTCTCGCAGTAGTGACAGCGAATGACGCAGTTGTCTTTATCTACTACTTGGAAAAGGGTTTGCATGGGTTCGTTGTTGGTGATGCATTTCGGATTGGTGCATTTAACGATGCCACGCAAAAGAGAAGGCATTTCGACATTATGTTTTTCAACGACCTTAAAGTCCCGTATGATACTCATTACTATATGCGGGGCAATTATCGACAGGCGATTTAGTTCATCATCGGTGAGAAACTTGTCGGCTATTTTGATGAGGCCTTTTTTGCCTAGCTTTTTGCTATCAAAGTTGAAACCGATGGTAATTTTGTTGCCCATTTGTTGCAAACCTAGTAAAGATACGACCGAAAATAACCTTTCGGCGGGAATATGGTCGATAACAGTACCGTTTTCGATAGCGGCTACTTGTAATTCTCGTTTATTGATAATATTGCTCATTGTTCTTTTTTGATTTCGTCTAACGTAATGCCTAGTACATCGCAAAGTATAGCTTGGCGGGCAAATAGTCCGTTGTGGGCTTGTTGATAGTAGTATGCTTTAGGGCTCTCGTCCACATCATAAGAAATTTCGTTCACCCTCGGTAGCGGATGAAGAATCTTCAGGTTGGGGCGGGTTGTTGCCAGCATGGAGTTGCGCAGAATGAAGACATTTTTTACCCGCTCGTATTCCATCAGATCCGTGAATCGTTCACGTTGTACTCTGGTCATATACAGAATGTCTGCATCTTGAATAGTCTCTGCGGTAAATTCTGAATGTTCTTCGTATTTTATTTGATATTCTCTGCAATAAATCTTGTATTCTTCGGGCATTTTAAGTTCTTGGGGAGCTACAAAATGGAAAGTCGGGTTGAAGTGGCGC
Organism: uncultured Bacteroides sp.; assembly: GCA_963676865.2. Lineage (GTDB taxonomy): Bacteria > Bacteroidota > Bacteroidia > Bacteroidales > Bacteroidaceae > JAAYUD01. The sequence continues at coordinate 2,787,057 of CAXXSS010000001.1, forward strand.
ATTGCCTGAATAAGAGAATGCACTGTACGTCCATATTTTAAATCTCCCACCAAAAAGATATTTAGATTTTCCAGTGTTCCTTGAGTCTTGTAAATGGAATATAAGTCGAGCATTGTTTGAGATGGATGCTGATTGGCTCCATCACCTGCGTTGACTACCGGTACGGGAGCTATCTCGCTGGCATATTGGGCTGCTCCTTCCAAGTAATGGCGCATTACGATGACGTCGGCATAGTTGCTCACCATCATAATCGTATCTTTCAACGATTCTCCTTTCGAAGAACTGGTAGCTTTTGGGTCACTGAAACCGATGACCCGAGCCTGAAGTCGATTGGCTGCCGTTTCGAAACTCAAACGCGTACGTGTTGACGGTTCGAAGAAAAGGGTTGCTACAACTTTACTTCTCAGTAAATTGCGGTTAGGATTCTTCTCAAATTCCGCTGCCATCTGTAGCATGTAGAGTATTTTTTCTTTACTATAGTCTGCGATGGTTACTAAACTCCTATTTTCCATGTTTTGCATATTTTATTTTCATCTTTTTGCGTTGTAAAATTACTAATTAATATTTATCCAACAAACAACTATTTGATGAATCTTTTCCAAAAATAAAGTTTTATGTCTACATTTGCATTTTGAATATATTAGGCACGCTATGGTTAAGAAAATAATAAAAGGATTCTGGATATTTTTAGGTGTTATCACATTATCAATTTTTATCCTCTTTTTTGCTATCGCTCATGGATGGATAGGCTATATGCCCGACATCGAGGAGCTGGAAAATCCGAATTACAAATTTGCTACTGAAATTCTTTCGGATGATGGCGTGGTTCTCGGTACATGGTCGCTTAATAAGGAAAATAGAGTTTATAGCTCGTATAGAGAGTTGCCTTCCAGCTTGATCAATGCATTGATAGCTACCGAAGATATTCGTTTTAGAGAGCATTCGGGTATTGATGCCAAAGCATTGATGCGTGCTGTTGTAAAGCGCGGTATCTTTCAGCAGAAAAATGCCGGTGGTGGTAGTACTATCACTCAACAGCTTGCCAAGCAACTTTTTACGGAGGAACAAGCAACAACTTCTATGCAACGTCTTTTTCAGAAACCTATCGAATGGGTGATTGCCGTGCGGCTCGAAAGATATTACACGAAGGAAGAGATTCTGACGATGTATCTCAATAAGTTTGATTTTCTAAATAATGCAGTCGGTATAAAAACTGCGGCATATACCTACTTCGGTTGTTTGCCGAAAGATCTGAAAACCGAAGAAGCGGCTACGCTTATCGGTATGTGCAAAAACTCATCTTATTTTAATCCTGTAAGATATAATGAACGTACCCGACAACGGCGCAATGTGGTGCTCGATCAGATGCGTAAAGCGGGTTATCTGTCGGATGCCGAGTGCAACTCTTTGCAGGCTCTGCCTCTTACACTTCGTTATCACAGGGTTGATCATAAAGAGGGGCTTGCCACTTACTTCAGAGAACATCTACGTATTATGATGACGGCTCATAAACCGTCTAGAAATGATTATCCTTCCTACGATCATCAAAAATATTATCAAGATTCGTTGGCTTGGGAGACTAATCCACTCTATGGCTGGTGCGATAAAAATAAGAAATCCGACGGCACCAACTATAATATCTATACGGATGGATTGAAAATTTATACAACGATTAATTCGCACATGCAAAAATATGCAGAGGAAGCGGTAGAAGAACATTTGGGACATTACTTACAACCTTTGTTCTTTAAAGAAAAGAGTGGACGCCCGACGGCTCCATTTACCAACCAGCTTTCCAAACAGCAAGTCAATAGCATACTGAGCAGGTATATCAAGCAAAGCGGTCGATATCACGATATGAAGGCTGCCGGATGCTCGGAAGAGCAAATCAAAAAGGCATTCCATACTCCCGAACCGATGTCGGTATTTACTTGGCACGGTGAGAAGGATACGGTGATGACACCTCTTGATAGTATCAAATATTATCAGTTCTACTTGCGTGCCGGATTTATGTCGATGGATCCTGTGACAGGATATGTCAAGGCGTATGTCGGTGGGCCGAACTTTAATTTCTTCCAATATGATATGGCAATGGTGGGACGCCGTCAAGTGGGCTCTACCATCAAACCTTTCTTGTATACTTTGGCTATGGAAAACGGTTATTCACCGTGTGATGTGACTCGGAATGTAGAACAGACACTTATTGACGAGAATGGCAAGGCATGGAGCCCTCGAAATGCTAGCAGACGGAATTATGGGGAAATCGTTACCCTGAAATGGGGGCTTGCCAACTCTAACAACTGGATATCGGCTTATTTGATGAGTAAACTTAATCCTTATGCTTTTGTCCGGCTTATTCATAGCTTCGGGGTAGAAAATCAGAATATTCAGCCTACCGTTTCGTTGTGCCTCGGTCCTTGTGATATATCGGTGGGTGAAATGGTGAGCGCATATACCGCTTTTGCCGATAAAGGCATACGGGTGGCTCCTCTTTTTGTTACGAAGATAGAAGATAGTAAGGGAAATGTGATTTCGACTTTCACTCCCCGTATGAGTGAGGTAATCAGTGCCAATAGTGCTTACAAAATGTTGATCATGCTTAGAGAAGTTGTCAATCATGGTACGGCAGGGCGAGTGCGGCGATACATTTCGGCAGATGTTTGTGGTAAAACAGGAACTTCGAATCGTAATTCCGACGGTTGGTTTATCGGCTTTACACCATCGCTGGTCACCGGCGTATGGGTAGGAGGTGAAAATAGAGATATTCACTTTGATACAATGACTTATGGACAAGGTTCGTCCATGGCACTTCCTATTTGGGGCATCTATATGAAGAAAGTTTATGCCGACAAAGCCCTCAAGTACAAACTGAACGAGAAATTTCAGATACCGAATGGCTTTGATCCATGTGGCAGTGCTCCAATAGCAACACCCGATAAAGGAGCGAATGGGGGAGAGCAAGGGATTGACGATTTATTTGAATGATATAAATAGCAATAAAGATGAATTTTTTAGGAATTATTCCGGCACGATATGCGTCTACTCGTTTTCCGGGCAAGCCTTTGGCGGTGCTTGGTGGAAAGACTATTATAGAAAGAGTGTATCGTAGAGTGAACGATATTCTTGATGATGCGTGGGTAGCAACCGACGATGAACGAATCTATCAAGCTGTCGTCGCATTTGGTGGAAAGGCGGTTATGACGTCTGTCGATCATAAGAGCGGTACGGATCGTTGCTATGAAGCTTATACAAAGATTGGAAACGGCTACGATGTAGTGATCAATATACAAGGCGACGAACCTTTCATTCAATCGGAACAATTGGATACCGTAAAGCATTGTTTTGATGATCCCCAAACACAGATAGCTACGTTAGTGAAACCTTTCAGTACGGATAGTTCTTTCGAATTACTCGAAAATGTGAATTCGCCGAAGGTGGTGGTTGATCATAATATGAACGCGATGTATTTTTCTCGTTCTATTATTCCATATCAACGCAATGCCGACAAACAAACATGGCTTCAAAATCATATATATTATAAGCACATAGGGCTGTATGCTTATCGCAATGAGGTGCTTCGCGAAATAACCCAATTGCCCATGTCTTCGTTAGAAAAGGCCGAGTCTCTTGAACAGTTGCGCTGGCTACAGGGTGGCTATCGTATCAAGGTAGGTATCACAAATATCGAAACGATTGGGATTGACACGCCGCAAGATTTATTGCGTGCCGAAGACTTTTTAAAACAAACAACAGAATAATGGATCGAACTCAACAACCCAAGACCAAAGAGCTTTCTGAAATAGGTCTGCTTCCGGTACAGCGTACTGTATTGCCTAATGGCATACCCTTGATGATAATCAATTCGGAAGAACAAAATGTGTCGCGTATAGACTTTATGTTCGGTGGCGGTTATTGGACTCAAGATCAGAAGTTACAAGCTCTTTTTACAAATTCTATGCTGCGCGAGGGCACTGCAAAATATACCTCATCGCAGATTGCAGAGAAATTTGATTTTTATGGTTCGATGCTTGAATTGTCGTTGTTTCCTCAGTATTCATATATCACTGCTTATTGCTTGAACAAATATTTTGAGCAAACTTTAGGGCTTTTGGAGTCTATTATAGAAGAGCCTGTTTTCTCGGAGAAAGAATATGCGGTGCTTCTCAATAGAGAATTGCAGAAATTTCAAATAAATAGTACGCAGGCTAAATATGTTACAATGCGTAATCTACGCAATGCACTTTATGGTGACGCTCATCCGATGGGTAGCAGAACGACTGAGGCTGACTTCGATAAATTGAATACGGATATGTTGCGTCGCTATTTTGATATGTACTACAATTCTAATAACTGTTATATTGTTCTTTCCGGTAAAATAACAGACCGTATCGTTGCCCAAACGGAGCAATTTTTCGGTACTGCCCCTTTCGGCATTAGTCAGAAGGGTATAACTTTCTCGAATTTTGATATAAAAACATCCGATAATAAACGCATATTTGAAGAACGTTCTAATTCTCAACAGAGTTCTGTCAAATTAGGTATGCACACTATTGATCAACACCATCCCGATTACCATAAGTTCAATGTACTCGTTACTATTTTGGGAGGTTATTTTGGCAGTAGACTCATGTCGAATATCCGTGAAGAGAAAGGTTACACTTATGGCATTTATTCGGGCTTTTCGCACGAACCTGATAGCAGTTTGCTGATTATTACAGCCGAAGTGAGCGAGCAATATGTAGAGCCCCTCATTAAGGAGGTATATCAAGAGATAGATCGTTTGCAAAACGAATTGGTTAGTGAAGAAGAACTGACTATTGTCCGCAATTACATGACGGGTGCTTTGTGTCGTACAATGGAACTGTCTTTTAGTGCTGCTGATGTATATCAAATGCAGTTTATTAATCATTTATCCGATAGCTTTCCTTCCGACGAATTGAAAGCCATACAAACGGTGACACCTCAAGAATTGCAGCGTTTGGCATGCCAATATTTATGTAAAGAGAATTTAAAAGAAGTCATATCCGGTAAAAAGAACCTTTAAAAAGGGGCTATTCATTTTCATTTTTCATTAAAAATAGTATATTTGCCGTATGAAAGTTTTGAAGAAAATATTTTATACGACAATTGTTATCCTTTTTGCTTGTTTTCCCAAGGATCTTCAAGCACAAAATAATGGCGGATTCTTCAACAAGGTGAAGAATGCCCTTTCTGCCGATACTGAAATAGGGAGCTATACTTTTAAAGATGGTTCGGTTTATAATGGTGAATTGCGAAAGGGCAAGCCTTACGGTAAAGGAAAAACCATTTTCAAAAACAAAGATACGTACGAAGGTGACTATGTGAATGGTATGCGTGAAGGAAGTGGTGTGTATACAACTGCCGAAGGGGAAAAATACGAGGGGCAGTGGTTCCATAACGTGCGGCATGGACACGGAATCTTTTATTTTTCGGATAATAATCGTTATGACGGAATGTGGTATCAGGACCTTCAGCAAGGTCGTGGTACGATGTATTATCATAATGGCGATGCGTATGATGGCGATTGGATAAAAGATAAACGTCAAGGCAAGGGCACTTATTCGTGGCGCGATGGCTCCAAATACGAAGGCCAATGGATGAACGATAAAAAGAATGGTAAGGGAGTTATCGTGTGGAATGACGGTTGTAAGTATGACGGCGATTGGAAGAATGATATTCGCGAAGGAAAGGGTGCATTCCAATATACCAATGGCGATAAATACATAGGTGAGTGGGTAGATGATCTACAGCATGGACGTGGTGTCTCTTATTTGGGTGGTGATCGATACGAAGGCGAATATCAGCAAGGAGAACGAACCGGTATAGGTACTTATTATCATGCTAACGGCGATAAATATATTGGGCATTTCAAAGACGGCGTTCAAGAGGGACAAGGCACATTGACATGGGTCAATGGGGCGGTCTATGAGGGCAATTGGAAAAATAATGTTCGCGAAGGAAACGGTACTTATAAATGGAGCAATGGCGATGTTTATACCGGAGAATGGAAAAACGATAAACCTAATGGACAAGGCGAACTTGTCTCGTTCGACGGTACTCGTTACAAAGGGCATTTTGTAGATGGCCTTCAAGATGGCGCAGGTATTGAGACCAATAAGAATGGAGTGCGCTTCGAAGGCTTTTTCAAACAGGGCAAACGGCACGGTCCATTTATCGAAATGGATAAGGATGGTAAAGTCCTAAGAAAAGGAACTTATAATTTTGGAAATTTGCAGTAATTCTCTTATTATAATAGTCTTTCTAATACAGATGGCATTGCTACGTTCCGGATGTTGAACAGTGAAATGTCTTTCCTGTTTTTATCGTTCGTAATTGGCAAGCCTTTGATCCGCTATCTTCTCGAACTTGGTGCCCGGCTGTCCGTAGTTGGCGTAAGGGTGTATTGATATGCCACCTCTTGGCAAAAAGAAACCGGTTATTTCTATGTATTTTGGCTCCATTAGCTTGATTAAATCTTTCATGATGATATTGACACAGTCTTCGTGAAAAGCACCGTGGTTGCGAAAACTGAACAGATACAGTTTCAAGCTTTTGCTTTCTACCATTTTTTGAGCGGGTATGTAGCTGATGCGTATTTCTGCAAAGTCGGGTTGTCCTGTAATAGGGCAAAGACTTGTAAACTCAGGGCAGTTGAAACGCACCCAATAATCATTTTTAGTATGTTTGTTCTCAAAAGTTTCCAATACTTCGGGAGCATAATCTTTGGCATATTCGGTGCGATGCCCCAGACTGTTTAATTGATCCATCGTTATCGTTTATTATTATTGTTCTCTAAGTTTCAGTAATACTACATTCTCGACATGTTGTGTATGAGGGAACATGTCGATAGGTTGCACCGCCATTACTTTGTATTTGCTGTCAAGCAATTGTAAATCTCGTGCCTGAGTGGTTGGGTTGCAACTCACATAGACTATTCTATCTGGGGCGGCAAACATAATCGTATCGATGACATCGGGGTGCATTCCGGCACGTGGAGGATCGGTGATGATAACATCCGGACGGCCATGTTGATTGATGAAATCTTGTGTCAGCATATCTTTCATGTCTCCGGCAAAGAAGAGCGTGTTATCTAAATTGTTCAATTCTGCATTGATCTTGGCATCTTCAATAGCTTCTTCTATATATTCTATACCGATTACTTTTTTAGATTGGTGCGATACGAAATTGGCTATGGTCCCCGTTCCGGTGTATAAGTCATAAACCAGTTCGCTACCGGTGAGCTGTGCAAAGTTACGCACTATCTTGTATAAATTGTATGCCTGTTCCGAATTGGTTTGGTAAAAAGATTTTGGTCCTACTTTGAAGTGTAGTCCTTCCATCTCTTCAATGATATGGTCTTTTCCGCTAAACACTGCAGGTGTTAAATCGGCGATAGAATCATTGCACTTATTGTTTATGATATATATTAATGAAGTGATCTCCGGAAAACTATCACTTATATATTGAAGCACTTGGTTCAACGTCTCTTTCTGTTCCGGCTCTATTACTTGGGCAATCAGAATCACCATTAGTTCGCCGGTAGACGATGTACGTATAATGACGTTGCGAAGCAGGCCGCTTTGTTCGCGCAGGTCGTAAAAAGAAATCTGATTGTCTACTGCATATTGGTGAATTGTATTACGAAGGCGATTGGATATTTCGTCTTGAAGCCAGCATTTGTCTATGTCGAGGATCTTGTCGAATGAACCGGGTATATGAAATCCCAGTGCATTGCGTTGATCGAATATCTCGTCGCTTTGCAATTCTTCAACAGTGAGCCAACGCTTGTTGGAAAAAGTAAATTCGAGCTTGTTACGGTAAAATTGTATGTGCTCCGATCCTAATATCGGCGAAATCTCTGGCAATTCTACTTTGCCGATACGCTCCAGATTGTCTAATACTTGCTGCTGTTTATATTTTAGCTGTTCTTCGTAGGGCAGATGTTGCCATTTGCAGCCACCACAAATACCAAAGTGCGAACAAAAAGGAACGGCCCTTTTCTCGGAGTACTTTATGAATTTAACTGCTTTTGCTTCTGCATACTTGTTCTTTTTGCGTGTCAATTGTAAATCGACAATATCTCCCGGCACGACGAACGGAACAAATACGACCAAATCATTCACTCTTGCTAACGCTTTTCCCTCGGCAGCTACGCCGGTTATTTCAATACCTTCCAATAACGGAAGTTCCTTTTTCTTTCTAACCACTTCTACGCCATTTTAATAATTCTGCTACAAAAATAGATAAAAAAATGGAATTATATGATAAATAGGCTATAAAATAATTCTAGCTGCGTTTTTTAACTATAAAAGCCAAAAAAAACTTTACTATTCTATTTGGATTTTATAGAAATTACTTAGATTTGCAACATAGAAATTACAAACAACCTTATTAAGTACCTAACATTTATGAACAAAAAGAGAATTTACACGTTTGGTAACGGTAAAGCAGAGGGCAAAGCTGATATGCGCAATCTGCTTGGTGGCAAAGGTGCAAACCTTGCGGAAATGAATCTGATCGGTGTACCGGTACCTCCTGGATTCACAATCACTACAGAGGTATGTACTGAGTACTATGAAAAAGGAGAAGAAACTATTGTCTCTCTTTTGAAAGACGACGTAATAAAAGCTATGGCAGAAGTTGAAACATTGATGCACTCAAAGTTTGGAGATCCTGCAAATCCACTTTTAGTTTCTGTACGTTCAGGTTCTCGTGCTTCTATGCCGGGAATGATGGACACTATTCTTAATCTCGGTTTGAATGATGAAGTCGTAGAAGGACTTGCAAAGAAAACGGGTAATCCTTGTTTTGCATGGGATTCTTATCGTCGTTTCGTTCAAATGTACGGCGATGTCGTATTGGGCATGAAGCCTACGAGCAAAGAGGATATGGATCCGTTCGAAGCAATTATTGAAGAAGTAAAGAAACAACGTGGCATTAAACTTGATAACGAACTGAATGTTGACGAGCTCAAACAACTTGTCACTAAGTTCAAAGCTGCTGTGCTTAAACAAACAGGAAAAGGTTTCCCAACAAATGTTTACGATCAGTTGTGGGGCGCTGTTTGTGCCGTATTCAATTCTTGGATGAACGAACGCGCTATTCTTTATCGCAAAATGGAAGGTATACCCGACGATTGGGGTACTGCTGTCAGTGTCATGGCAATGGTATTTGGCAACATGGGCAATACATCGGCTACCGGTGTTTGTTTCTCTCGCGATGCTGCTACCGGCGAAGATATCTTCAATGGTGAATACCTGATAAATGCTCAAGGTGAAGACGTTGTTGCCGGCATTCGTACACCTCAACAGATTTCTGTTGAAGGTTCCAAAAGATGGGCTGAGCTTGCGGAAGTAAGCGAACAGGAAAGAGCTTCCAAATATCCTTCTATGGAAGAGGCTATGCCCGAGATATTTAAAGAATTGAATGCAATTCAAGAAAAATTGGAATTGCACTATAGAGATATGCAAGATATGGAGTTCACCGTACAAGAAGGTAAACTTTGGTTCTTGCAGACTCGTAACGGTAAACGTACCGGAGCTGCTATGGTTAAAATTGCTGTAGACTTGTTGCATCAGGGTATGATAGATGAGAAAACGGCTCTTGAACGTTGCGATCCGAACAAATTGAATGAATTGCTTCATCCTATTTTCGATAAGGATGCTTTGCGTACAGCCAAGGTGCTTACTCGTGGACTTCCTGCATCTCCCGGTGCTGCTACAGGACAGATTGTGTTCTTTGCAGACGATGCTGCTCGCTGGCACGAAGAAAAGAAAAATGTCATCATGGTGCGCATTGAGACTTCTCCTGAAGACTTGGCTGGTATGTCGGCCGCAGAAGGAATTCTTACCGCTCGTGGTGGTATGACTTCTCATGCAGCTGTTGTTGCTCGCGGTATGGGCAAATGCTGTGTGTCTGGTGCCGGTGCTTTGAATATCGATTATAAGGCTCGCACTTTAGAAATTGATGGCAAAACATTTAAAGAAGGTGATTATATTTCGTTGAATGGTAGCACTGGTGAAGTATATGATGGTAAAGTCAATACGAGACCTACAGATATATCGGGCGATTTTGCAGAGTTGATGACTCTGGCCGACAAGTATGCTCGATTGAAAGTGTACGCTAATGCGGATACACCCCATGACGCAACTGTGGCTCGTCAATTTGGCGCTGTTGGTATTGGACTTTGCCGTACGGAACACATGTTCTTCGAAGGTGAGAAAATTAAGGCTATGCGTGAAATGATTCTCGCCGAAAATGCAGAAGGACGCCGCAAAGCCTTGGGCAAGATTCTTCCTTATCAGAAAGAAGACTTTAAAGGTATCTTTAAGGTTATGGTAGGCTATCCTGTTACTGTTCGTCTGCTCGATCCTCCATTACATGAGTTTGTTCCTCATGATTTGAAAGGACAAGAAGAAATGGCAAAAACAATGAACGTAAGTCTCGAATATATTCAACAGCGCGTTGAGTCTCTTTGCGAGCACAACCCCATGTTGGGACATCGTGGCTGTCGTTTAGGAAATACTTATCCCGAAATCACTCAGATGCAGACTCGCGCCATTCTTTCGGCAGCTCTCGAGTTGAAGAAAGAAGGTATTGAGGCTATTCCTGAGATTATGGTTCCGCTTACCGGTATCGTTTATGAATTTGCCGCTCAAGAAGAAGTAATCCGTGCCGAGGCTGAGTTGGTATTCGAAGAAATGGGCGATCGTATAGAATACAAAGTAGGTACGATGATCGAAGTTCCGCGTGCGGCTCTTACCGCAGGCAGAATCGCTTCCAAAGCAGAATTCTTCTCTTTTGGAACAAACGACTTGACGCAGATGACTTTCGGTTACTCTCGTGATGATATTGCTTCTTTCTTACCGGTCTATTTGGAAAAGAAAATATTGGATGTAGATCCATTCCAAGTGCTTGACCAGGATGGTGTAGGACAGTTGGTAAAGATGGCAACTGAAAATGGACGCGCTCAACGTCCGAATCTACGTTGTGGTATTTGCGGTGAGCATGGCGGAGAGCCTTCATCTGTTAAATTCTGCAACAAGGTAGGTCTCGATTATGTAAGTTGCAGTCCGTTCCGTGTGCCTATTGCAAGAGTGGCAGCCGCACAGGCAGCTATTGAGCAAGCATAAGAATAAAATAATCGTTTTAGTAGTTAGTGTGATGACGAAAGGATGTGTCAATATTGGCGCATCCTTTCTTTTTTCATCTCTTCTCAATGCAAACATCTGTTTTGTATGCCAACATACGATTGATTTTCCCAAATTCCTTGCATGCTTTTTGGAGCTTCGTCGTTGCCACATTCGACATTCGCACAATGATATTGCCTCTACTTTTCTTTCGAAACGGACCATAAGATCGGTGTTGTCGTATGTTAGTTTTTGTGGCGACGTCCTTATGTTTTTTGCGTGACGTACATACGACAACAAAAAAAGGTACATATGTGAATTGGAGAAAGTAGGTAGCGAAAGCTATTTTCTACTTTCCTATGCTTGTTTCTTCTCCACTGAAATTAGGTAAATGGAACATATACGATTTATCAAAAACATCTTTTACATTGTTTATCTCCAAATAAGTGGTTCCACCACCTTCGCCCATACTGCCACTTAAGTAAGCAATCTTGTCTTTGAGGCAAATGTATCCCTTCTGACGCAACATGCGCAAAGCTGCCACAAAACAATCTTGTACGCTGATGCGTTCGTGCTGATATACCGGGATGACACCATAACTCAATGCCAAGAGCCGCTGTAATCTCTCATTGTAGCAAATTGCCAGCACTGGATTCGGCCCACGGAATGCAGCCAGATTTCTTGCCGTTCTTCCGGTATTGCTATCGGTAATAATACCTTTCACGTTCAGCTTTTCTGTAGCGTCAATAGCGTTCTTTGCTAAAAATTCGGTCACACCGCAATCGACGCTTAAAGGAACTTGTATATCATTTTCCGGGTGTTTGTCTTTTTCGGCCTGCTCCGCTATTCTAGCCATTGTCATTACGGCTTCAACAGGATATTTTCCTGAGGCTGTTTCGCCACTCAACATCAGTGCATCCGTACGATAATAGATGGCATTGGCTATATCCGTTACTTCGGCACGAGTAGGGCGTGGATTGTTGATCATCGTATGTAGCATTTGTGTCGCTACGATAACTGGCTTCTTGGCAACAATACATTTGCGAATGATCATTCGCTGAATTCCCGGTATGCATTCGATAGGAACTTCGATGCCTAGATCTCCTCGGGCAATCATAATGCCATAAGAGGCCTCAATGATTTCATCTATATTGTCAACACCTTCCTGATTCTCAATTTTAGAGATAATCTTTATCGGGCTATGATTTTCGTCTAATATCTCCTGAACGGCAAGAACATCTTCTTTGCTACGCACAAAAGAATGTGCAATAAAATCTATGTCTTGATCTATAGCCAAAAGTATATTGTGCTTGTCTTTCTCGGTCAATGCCGGTAGATTGATATGAGCTCCGGGGACATTCACACTTTTGTGAGAACCTAATTCCCCATCGTTCTGAACATCTACGATAAGGCTATCAGATTCTTTTGCTATTACTTTCATATCCAGCGCTCCATCATCAAAAAGAATGTCCGATCCGACTGAAACATCTTCTGCAAGACCTGGATAAGATACATTGATTATATCGTGTGTAGTATCATCTTCCGAATAGCGAATCTTTACTCGTTCTCCTTGCTTATAAAGAATAGGATTCTCGCAACCGGAGGAGCGAATTTCCGGTCCTTTTGTATCAATCAATAAAGCTATGTGACGAGATACTGCACGTGTGTTTTTTATAATAGTTTTAATACCCTCTGGTCCAGCATGAGCCGTATTCATTCTTACGACATTCATTCCTGCATCAAAAAGTTGGCGAATAAAGCCTACGTCGCATCGGCGATCGCTGATGGATGCTACTATTTTTGTCTGTTTCATTTTTGTATTATGCTAGTGAAAAACCAAAATTATCCTGTTTATAGAGCGCAAGATAATAAAAAATAAAGTAATAACAAAAAAAGAATCTCAATTTCGGCTCAGTCTTCACGCAATATAAATATTAATACAATCTTATAACAAAAAGAGTCCTTTTATGAAAGCATATCTACGAATAAGCGGGATGAAGTGGAGTGTGTACTTGTTCGATATTATTCAATAGGAGTGATGTGCGCAGTATTGTAAGGTTATTATAGCAAAAGGGGAGATAGATACGAACTGAATTCATATATCTATCTCCCCGTTGTGTTTTGTCTATTTAGGACGTCTCTTTTCGACGAAATATCGATTACCGATTATTCCATTTTTGGATCGCTTCATCTAGAGCTTTCCAATGTTCGGGTGTCATACTATTTGCGGTGAATAGACAAATACCCGCGCCACCGGCTTTCATCGAACCGATGATAGCTTCTCCGATTTCTGAAGGTAGCAATCCGGAGTTCTCGGGATCTACTACGCTTGCCTTGTGCTGCCAGTCATTGCATATAAACAAGCCGCTATATATAGGAATTGCACCATTAACAGATTTGACACCTTCGCGAGTGACTTTGCCTACCCATGAGGCTTTTTGTAGATAGAAATCATTGTAATTCATCGGGAAAAAGGCATCGATTTTCCATTTGTTCCATTCTTGGCGAACCATTTTCACCGCATGTGAATAGGGACCGGGAAATACGTCGGCACTTACTTTCTTTCCTTCTGCATGAATGGCCTCTGCCAGTTTGTTGACAAACGAAGTCACGGCATCACAGCGAAACTGTGCCCACGCCTTGCACTTTGACGGATCTTTGACTTTAGTAATATCTATGCCGGTTTGGGCCTTGAAAGCTGCTACGCAGTCTTTGCAATAGCAATAGTCGGCAGTAGGATACTCATGTTTCATTACTAGTCCATACTTTTTCCAAAGCCCTTTTGCTAAAATCACATCAGCATAGCGAATATAATCCAATTGGACATAATCAACATCCGGAATTGCGGCTACTTCTTTGTATTTATTGATAAGATACTCTTGAACTTGTGGGTTGCGAGGGTCAAGAAATTTGTAGTGGGGCACGTAAGCTTGGGTCGAATAAGCGGACTGTCCTAGACGATTGACAGTATACCATGTAGAGTCGCATTCGGTTTGTATCATGCAAGGAATCCACGCATGATAGACGAGCCCTGCATTCTTTGCCTCCTGAGAAGCAACTTTTATTTTTTCGATATCAAATCCGGCGTTAAAGCAGATACCAACTACGCCATGTTGTTTCCACTTTGCAAAATCACTGCGCAACGATTCTGCAGTCGTATTTTTATCCCAGGATTGCCACACATATACAGGAACTGCGGCTTTAGAATTGATTGAAAACATTGCAAGTAGCAATGCAAAAAACATACAAGGTTTAAATCTTTTCATAATGAAGGAATAATATTTGTTGTTTGGAATTGTTCAAAGATACTTAATTATAATGATTCGATGAAAAGAAGAGTATAATTAATTCAAGTGTTATTATTCGGAAAGCAATGCTTTCACTCGATCTATTTTCTCTTTAAGAGGCAGAGAAGCGTCTATCCAATGAATAGAGGTGCCACGCCGTTCCATCCCCCGAAACCATGTCATTTGGCGCTTCGCAAATTGATGGATAGCTATCTCGAGTTGAGTGAACATTTCATTATAGGTGAGTTGCCCTGTAACATAGAGGGTAAGATATTTGTATTCCAAACCATAATAGATAAGATCGGTGGGTGTAATGCCTTGTGCCAGTAATCTTTTTATTTCGTCTATCATGCCACCATCGAGGCGCTGATGCAACCTGCGGGTTATCTTTTCACGGCGAAGGTCACGATCGATGTTAATGCCTATCGTCAGAGATTTTATATCAGGAAACTCTCTCTCTTCGACGGGATGCTCTTTGTAATATGTTTGAATTTCAATAGCTCTTATTGCACGCTTAACAGTGTCGACGTCAGTCGTATTATGTAGTTGCTTCATTGTTGCAAGCATGGATGTGAGTTCGTCGAGCGACTTATTTTCAAGTTTCTGACGCAACGGAAGATTTTCCGGAACAGGCTGCATGCGATAGGATTTTAGTACCGATTCAATATAAAGCCCCGTGCCCCCACAAAGTATCGGTAGCTTGTCTTTTGACCGTATCTCATTGTATGCAGTAAGAAAATCGCGTTGGTATTCAAAAAGATTGTATCGATAACCTGGGTTGGCAATGTCTATTAAATGATAAGGTATTTGTTTGCCACCAACGATATATTCTTCCAAATCTTTTCCGGTGCCTATATCCATTCCACTGTATAGTTGGCGCGAATCCGCACTGATAATCTCTGTATCCAAATGATAAGCAAGAGCCGCAGCAAAGGTAGTTTTTCCCGATGCTGTTGGTCCTAAGACAGTGATTAAATTGTACGAAGTTCCTTCCATCATGCGCGGTGCATCCAAATGCCATTTACTTTGCGGCGAATGGCAACAATATTTATAATGGAAACAATGATAAACAATATCAGCCCACACACAATAGTGGGGAACAGTGTAGCCACATGTAGTTGTGGAAATAGCAATTCAATTGTTGATGTATAATAAGTACGCAACCACGCTACCAGTCCAATCGATATGACCAGTACACAAACATTGAGTGTTAGAGTAAGTACCTGATATGGTCTTGCAACTTTATTCGGACTAAAGCCGATGAGCAATAATGTTTCCAGTTTCGTCGTGTTCTTTTGTAAAAGGAGGAAAATGCTGAGCATCAAAATATAGAATGAAAGCACACTGATAAGTAAACCTACAGTCATGACAATGCCGACCATCAATCGAAGAAAATAGGCGGTCTTTCCTGCATCAAGATTATTGCTCTCCGTATCATAATTTTTTTGTTGGAAGTATTTAGCAATGTTCCCATCGCCTGGATTGTGTACTTCGACAATGAGTCGAGAAGTCTCTGGCTTTACTCCCGGAGCAAAGGTGTTGTTTGCCCAATCCATAAACTTCTGCGGAACGAGAATTGTGTTCAATCGGTTGGAAGTCCCAATAATATTGCCCGTGAAATGGGAGACTTTAGAGTTGTCGTTACTACGAATCACGATATTCATTTGGATCATGCCCACCATGCCCTCCGATATTTTGGGCATGTTGCGGGCTTGTGCGAAGCCGAAGTTGTAGAGACTTAAATAGGTGCGTGGTATGATAATAGGTATGGAAGTCGAACCGGGAATGTAATTCCATTTTTTCAGACTGTTGTCGACAAACTCGTCGGGAACGGATTCAAAAAACATATCTGTGTTCAGTTGTTCACCAACACTCTTGGTCATTAATCCGGCCGAGACTTTGAATTGTGAAGATGTGAACTTACCTACTTTCTTGGTGAATGATTGGTGATGGAAATCAGCGATATCTTCATACAAAAACGTTGTCGTATTGCCAGCGAATGAACCGATTGTACTAATTTTCTTGTTAACAATCATATAATCGGCTTTCATAAAGCTGTCTCCTTCTGTGAACACCGGAACGACATCTTTATAAAATTGGATACTAAGCAAAACAATCATCATACCAAACAAGTTGGCAAAGAAGAATCCAGTGAGTTGTCCCACGCTGATATGTTGACGAAGAAGTTTCCAAATTAACTTATTCATACTAATATTCTGTTATTAAATCGTGTTATAGTTTAAAGACTTGTTTGTATGGCAATTCGATATGTTTACCAATGGAGGTGCAAATGACACCCGCTCCCTGACGATGAGCTTCTTCGGTAATCATACGTCCCATGATGTCGGCATTGACATCGTCCAAATGGCTGATGGGCTCGTCTAGGAAAACAAAGTCGAATGGTTGGCAAAGCGAACGTATGAAAGCTACGCGTTGTTGCTGACCGAAAGAAAGGTAGCGCATCTTCTGATGCAGTTTGTCTTCGACGCCGAGCATCTCGAAGTAAGAAAGTATTTCTTTGTCCGTCTTAAAGTTGGTAATTCCATTTTTCAAATGGATGTTCTCCAATGCCGTCAATTCGGGGAATACACGAAGTTCTTGAAATAGGATACTCAATGTATGCTTACGTACATCTACCCAATGGTTTATTTTATAATTTCGGGTATCTTCTTCATCAAAAGAAATGTTTCCCTGATAATCATTTCGATAGCCATAAATGAAACTGCAAAGAGATGATTTTCCTGTTCCAGAAGCAGCTTCGATAAGATAAAATTCTCCTTTTTCGAAAGTCAAATCTTGTAACCAAATATCCGAACGGATGTCAGTGCGCTCCGTAAAGACATTGGGAAGCGTATGCTGTAAATGAATACTTTTCATAAAACTATATATTACATTCCGGCTATTTGCCGTACTATTTTAACAATTTGTTTCAGTGCATTTGTTTGCCTGTCTTTCCAAACCATCTCTGCGGTCCAAGCATCAACACCTACATTGTATCCTCTCACGCAAACTACGTTGTGTGCCAACGCTGCTGAAACAATCGGACCCATTTTCTTTAGGATAGTCGGTTGCCCCATGATTTCGGAAGTGTCGAAAACAAAAAACATCGTTTTGCCTTTTGTTTGCGAAGCATAGGCGTTTTGAGCGTAAGTGCCGCCTACTACTTTATAATGTACCGAAGAAGCGTCGTTGGTTATATACATCACATTGTCTATTACACCGTAATAGATGTTCTTTTTCATGAAGCTATATACAAAATCATTCTCGCTTACCTTTCGTATTGTTCCCCATTCGTTATCTTTTTGGCTTTTGATAAAGCCATAAATGCTTTTTACTGCGTCAGCATTTGTTATCTGTGCGTAGGCTAGAAAAGCGGGATCGCTTTTGCCAAAAGAATTGTATCCTATTGTCAAGTCTCCATGAATAGAATCAAACAACTTTTGCAAAAGAGGAATGTCCAATTCGTCTATCCCTAGAGAGCTCTCTGATGAAAGCATCTTATAGGTTTTTGCCCCGTCTATGCCTAGGGTGAACATGATGGGTAGATGTTGCGGGAAATGTGATAATACGGCATTGTTGATCGGTTTCATGCTGTTATCGGGTTTATGAGGACCGTATTTTTCTACTTTCATAGAAATGAGTCCATTATTGAAGGTGACATCGCCAATAAATGCAAGTCCTGCCGTAGGAGTCTTGGTTGTAATATTGTTTATGCAAGAAGCCATCGTAGACGACATGCCTTCTTTCAAAGAAATATAAAAGTTTACATCTCCCTTGCGCTCTTTCAATGCATCGAAAGCCTTGTCGGTACAAAAGCTTTCCTCTTTTTTATATTGCATCACTTTGTCGAGTGCCGTGCGAATTTTGTCGGTCATGCCTCCTTTAGTGGGTACTAATAGTGCCGTTCCTCTATTATAAGCTAAAACAGCCTTTCCCATCACGATTGTGAATTTATAATGATCTGTTTCTTCGGGAGGAGAACATAATTGGCTCTTAGCTAAATCTTCTACAGTCGAATTGAGATCGCCACGATCGCCTACACACAAATCGATGACTGTTTCATTGTCGAATTCTTTTGCAGAATACGCATAGACAGGTTCTGTTAAATCAAATCCCGATTTAGATGGGTTCTCCAGTATTTTTGCCAAGCGATCGGAAGTTTCACTGTTGAGTCCGTTTTTTAATGCATCGGACAAGTGTTGTTTCAAAACTGTATTTTCCTTATCGTTAATACCACTCTTTATCGCGATCGATTTCATATCAACAGAAATCACTGCTGCCGCATCGGCGGGAATGGCGTGGGTATATTCTGTTTTTCTACAAGAAGACAGCGTCAACAACGTTAAGAGCAAATAAAGTAAAAGGAACTTATTCTTCATGTATGTTATATGTTTATTTGATTCTTTAGATTCATCAGATTGCATGCCACTAAGGCCGCCGTTTCAGTGCGCAACCTCGATGGCCCGAGACTTATCGGGACAAAGCCAAACTTGATGGCCATTTCTACTTCTTCTTCGCTGAAATCTCCTTCAGGGCCGATAAGAACTAGCGCATCTTCACCCGCTATCATTACGTCTTTCAGTAATTTCTTATCATGCTCATAGCAGTGAGCTATGAATTTTTGCCCACTGAAAGGTTGCTTTATGAAGTCTGAAAAATTACTCATTGCATTTAGTTGCGGGAGTTGAGCTTTTAGAGACTGTTTGATGGCTGAAACGAGTATTTTATTTATACGTTCCAATTTAACTACTTTTCTTTCGGAGAAGCGGCAATTGAGAAACGATATTTCGTCGATACCTATTTCGGTTATCTTTTCGGTAAGCCACTCCATTCGGTCCATGTTTTTTGTAGGAGCTATGGCGATATGAAGATGTCCTTGCCAAAGAGGAGGCTGTTCTGTTGACGAAATGATATTGACCTCGCATTTTTTAGTTGTGTGGGCAGTTATTTCGGCCTCATAAAAATGACCTTTACCATCCGTAAGCGTTATCTTATCACCTGTTGCTAAACGCAACACACGAAGACAATGCGCGGCTTCTTCATCAGGAAGTTCGTGGGTGGTTAATATGTCTGGAGTATAAAAAACATGCATTATTTTTTGATCTGCTCCGGAGCAGTTTTATATCTAAATATAAGAGCAAACAATATGCCCACAATTAAAGCATATCCTGCAAAGATAAACCAAACAGTAGACCATTCTCCTACGGTATAAGTGTTACCCCCAACCGTAAGCGGATGGGTGAAAGCGTTGACTACAGCTTGAGCACCTAATGTTCCTATCGTGGCACCAATACCGTTTGTCATTAAGAAGAATAATCCTTGTGCACTTGAGCGTAAGTTTTTGTCAGTTTCCTTATCTACAAATAGTGAACCGCTGATATTGAAGAAATCAAATGCTACACCATATACTATCATTGACAAAACAAACATCCAGACGCCGATGCCCGGATTGCCCAATCCGAATAGTCCGAAGCGGAATACCCAAGCAAACATGGCAATAAGCATAACGCGCTTAATGCCAAAATGTTTCATCACGAATGGGATAAGCAGAATGCAAAATGTTTCGGAGATTTGTGACAATGAAATCAATATGTTGGCATGGTTTACACCGAATGTATCGGCATAAGCGGGGCTGGTTGCAAAATGGAATAAGAAAGGATTGGCAAAACCGTTGGTTATCTGGAGCGATACACCTAACAGCATGGAGAATATGAAGAATATCGCCATCTTCTTTTGAGAGAACAATTTGAAAGCTCTCAAACCTAGGGCATCGACAACGCTTTTTGCCTTCTTTGCATGATCGATAGGACATTTCGGAAGAGAAAACGAATAAAGTCCGAGTAATAAACCTAGAAAGGCTGCCACATAGAACTGATTTTGGTTGGATTGAAATCCCATCAAGTCTACAAACCACATGCAGCAGATGAAACCTACCGTGCCAAACATCCGAATGGGAGGAAAGTCACGAACCGTATCAAGTCCGGCTTTATCTAAAGCATTGTATGCAACCGAATTGGATATCGCCAAAGTTGGCATATAAAAAGCTACAGCCAAGGAATAGAGTGTGAAAAATGGAGCGAATGAAGTGGATGAGCCATGCAAATAACCGTAATAACCAGTCAAAGCCATTAACACGGCAGAGATTATGTGACAGAATCCCAACATCTTTTGTGCAGGCACCCATCTGTCGGCTATAATACCTACGATGGCAGGCATAAACAACGAAACAATTCCTTGCATGGAATAAAACCAACCGATATTGCTTCCCAAGCCGATATTACCGAGATAACGGCCCATCGAAGTAAGATATGCTCCCCACAAACCAATTTGTAGAAAGTTCATCACGATTAATCGTAACTTCATATTATTCATTATGGCTCTTTATTTTTCAAGCTGCAAAGATAATGCAAGACGAAGAGAATAAAAAAATAAATACAGATATTTTTTGAGACAGGCACAAAAAAAATTGCTACCTGTCACAGGCGGCAATCTTTATTAACCTTAAATCTAATACCATGAAAAACACAATGCAAATGTATGGCTTTTATGTTATAAAACATAATAAAAGAGTGGAAAAATGGAGTGCTTTATGATACATTAACAGAATTATATTTCCGTTAGTGATGGATGAAAGACTATTAACTACCATAAACGCCCTTTCTAGAAGCCGTTATGTGTAAATGAATATTATTAGGTTGTAGATGTATCGGGCTCATCATATCAGCACTTTATTTGCAATGACATTAAGTCCCTGTTTAAATTTTAGTCAATAATAATCTTATCGCAGCAATTTTGACCATTTCTTCTGCCGAATCAAAAGTGAGTTCATAGTTTCGACAGAGCCTTCTGTTATTGTCCAGCCACGAGAATATTCTCTCCACAATCCATTTTTTATGAATGGGCCTGAATCCTTGATCTTTATAGGAACTAATCACGACTTGTCTGATATAACCGAACTTGCTTTTTATGTTTTCGATCAATTCTCCCCGACATCCTCCGTCAGCCAATATGACTTTCACCCCCGAACAAAGTTGTTTCAACTCCCGCATGAATAGATAGGCGGCTTTACCATTATGAACATTCGCTATAGTCATTATTACGGCAATAAGAAATCCGTTCTTATCGACAACCACATGGCGTTTGATTCCTTTTACTTTCTTGTTCCCGTCAATGCCGTTCAATGAACGATTATTCCCCCACTTGACACTTTGGCTATCAATGATTCCAACACTAGGTTTCATGTTCTGATTACGACCAACCCGCACACGTCCACGTAAACGATCCAATAAAAAGTTAAATTCTTCAAGTGAAGCCTATTTGTGATATATAGTAATAAACCGACTCCCATTTAGGAAATTCCTTAGGGAACATACGCCATTGGCAACTCGTCTTTATCAAATAAAAAATGGCATTCCAAATCATTCGTAAATCATATTTCCGCTTTCTTTCTTGCAGGTTTAATACTTTTTATTGCCACTCGTTTTCCGTTAAATCAGTCTGGTACATTTTTTCTTTTGGTTTAGTCACTTCAAAGAAAGTAACTATCTGGCTGATACGGAAACCTCTTTAGAAAAAGATGTTAGCTAATTTTAAACAGGGACTAACATACGGCAACATTTTTAGGAACATATGTCGTTTTGAGAATAAGCAATATCACCTTTGGGGTGTGTGGTTTTGTGATCTCAAAATGGATGATAGAAATAATAAATTTGGATATTCTCAATAATTAATTGTATTTTTGCACCGTTGATGAGCAGAATTATGGCAATTGATTATGGTAGAAAGCGCACGGGGATTGCGGTAACAGACCCTGCGCAAATTATCGCTAACGGACTAACAACGGTAGAGACAAGTAAGTTGTTGGAATTTATCTCCGGCTATACCTCGAAAGAATCCGTAGAGAGATTTGTAGTAGGCAAACCGAAACAGATGAATAACGAAGATTCGGAAAACATGAATCGAGTACAACAGTTTGTTAATGCATTGCGCAAAAGATACCCTGAGATTCCGATAGAAATGATTGACGAACGTTTCACTTCTGTATTGGCACACCGCACGATGATAGATGGCGGGCTGAAAAAGAAAGCTAGACAAAATAAAGCGTTAGTTGATGAAATCAGTGCTACTATTATTCTGCAATCTTATATGGAAAGTAACCATTTTTGATAATTGTTTAAAAATAAATATACTAATAAGTTATGATATTACCTATATATACGTATGGTCAACCTGTATTGAAAGAGGTTGCACAAGATATCACCCCCGATTATCCTAACCTGCAAGAGCTGATCGCCAACATGTTCGAAACATTGAGCGAGGCTGATGGTGTGGGTTTGGCAGCTCCTCAGATAGGTCTGTCTATTAGAGTTGTCGTTATTGATCTGGATGTGGTTAAAGATGATGATCCTAGATTTAAGGATTTCCGTAAAGCCTATATCAATCCACACATTATTGAGTTTGGCGAAGAACAAGTGGCCATGGAAGAGGGATGCCTTAGTTTGCCGGGAATACACGAAAATGTAAAACGTAGCAAAAAAATCAAAGTGCAATATTTGGATGCCGATTTCAATCCGCATGAAGAAGTTACAGACGGATACTTGGCACGTGTTATGCAACACGAATTCGATCATTTGGATGGGCATGTATTCGTTGAACATATATCTCCTTTGCGCAAACAAATAGTAAAGAACAAGCTTAATACGATGCTCAACGGTAGGGTTCATTGCAGTTATCGTGTCAAAGTATTTAAAAGAAAATAAGAGTAGTTTCTCCAAAAAAAATCAAAAAAGGTAAAAACTTGGACGATAAACTTATATACATGACATAAAGATATTACTTTTGTGTCATTGATATATTAAGGCGTATCCGACAATGATGAAAAAGTTTTTATTATTTCTCTTATGGTGCCCCATATTCGCCATTGCTCAAATCAATACTGATAGAGTGATGATGATAGCTCGAAATGCACTTTATTTTGAAGACTATGTCTTATCTATCCAATATTTCAATCAGATAATCAACGCCAAACCTTACCTATACGAACCCTATTATTTTCGGGGCATCGCTAAAATAAATCTGGACGATTATCCCGGTGCCGAATCCGATTGCAGTGAAGCGCTTCAACGCAATCCGTTTGTAGTAGGTGCCTATCAAATAAGGGGTTTGGCACGCATCAAACAGAGTAAATTCGATAGCGCGATCGAAGACTATCGGATGGCATTGAAATACGATCCGGAGAACACCACTTTTTGGCACAATTTAACCCTCTGCCACTTACAGCAAAATGACTATAAATCGGCCAATGATGATCTCGATCATTTGCTTGCCATCTCTCCAAAATATACTAAGGCTTTCATGATGCGAGGCGAAATAGCATTGCACCAAAAAGATACGGTTAAGGCTGTGATCAATTATGACAAAGCAATCGAACTGGACAAATACGATCCTGATGCTTATATATCAAGAGGCTCCATCAAATTGGCACAAAATAAATACAAAGATGCAGACAGTGATTTGTCTGAAGCCATCAAGCTAAACGGAAAGAATCCGGGTCTGTATATTAATCGAGCATTGGCACGTTTCCATCTCAATAATTTGAGGGGGACGATGAACGACTATAACCTGGCTCTCGATTTAGACCCAAACAACTTTATAGCTCATTACAATAGAGGATTGCTTCGGGCGCAAGTAGGTGATGACAACCGTGCGATAGAAGACTTCAATTTTGTGTTGAAGATCGATCCTACCGATATGATGGCTACTTTCAACCGTGGATTGCTCCGATCCCAGACCGGTGATTACCGCGGTGCCATACGCGACTATACCACTGTTATAAAGAAATATCCTAACTTCATAGTGGGATATAACCAGCGAGCTGCCGCCAAACGTAAAATCGGTGATAAGAATGGTGCCGAGCTCGATGAGTTTAAAATATTTAAAATGGAGCTGGGGCAGGGCGTTGCACGTGGTAAACGAGCCATTCCGCAAAAGACAAGACGTAAATCGGATAAAGACATAAACAATTACCAGAAAATCGTCATAGCTGATGAAGATGATGATTCGGGTGAAAAATATAAGAACGACTATCGCGGTAAAGTTCAGAACCGAAATGTAGCCATAAAACTCGAACCTATGTTCGCTCTCACTTATTACGAGAAAGAAAGTGAAATGACTCGACAAATACGCTACTATAAGTATATCGACAGAGTTAACAGCACAAAGTCATTGCCTAAAAGGCTATTAATAACTAATAATGAGACAGCGCTTAATGAAGAGCAGGTCAAATTCCATTTTAAAGATATAGACGATAATACTTCTGCAATAGCCAAAAATAATAAAGATGCGATAGCACGTTTTAGTCGCGGAGTAGACTTTTATTTGGTACAGGACTTTTCGAGTGCGATAGAAGACTTCACCCAAGCCATTGTGAACAACGATAAGCTGTTCCCTGCATACTATATGAGGGCAATAACCCGATTCAAAGAATTGGATTATAAGAAATCGGAATTGGAAAAGGAGGATAATAATCAAAAGCAAGATAAAGTAGCTGTCGAATCTGGAGTAAAAATAGAAATTTCAGAGTACGACATTGTGAAGAATGATTTTAATAAAGTGATTGAACTGGCTCCTGACTTCCAATACGGTTATTATAATTTAGCCAATCTGCAAGCCTCACTAAAAGACTACAAATCGGCAGTTACCAATTATACCAAAGCAATAGCACTCGACAAAAAATTTGCTGAAGCTTATTTCAATAGAGGCTTAACAAATATATACTTAGGCAATAACAATCAAGGTATCAATGATTTGAGTAAAGCGGGTGAACTTGGTATTGCATCAGCATACAATATCATTAAACGCTTCATAGATAAAGCAAAATAACATTTTCTTGAAAAAAACTTATTTTGATAAAAGAAATCATTATTTTTGCACTTCACAAAACAGAGAGTGATACATTCTGAAATTTAGTAAAATAATATAAGATGATAAAGATTACATTTCCCGATAACACTGTTCGAGAGTACAACGAGGGTGTTACTGGACTGCAAATTGCAGAAAGCATTAGCCCCCAACTGGCACGCGATGTGTTGGCATGTGGAGTAAATGGAGAAGTTCAAGATTTATCTATCCCCATCAAAAGCGATTCATCCTTTGTACTGTATAAATGGGATGATCCTGAAGGTAAACATGCATTTTGGCACACAAGTTCACACCTCCTTGCCGAAGCTCTTCAAGAATTATATCCCGGCATTCAATTCGGTATTGGCCCCGCCATTGAAAATGGTTTCTACTATGATGTAGATCCGGGCGAAGTAGAACTGAAAGAAAGTGATCTGCTTGTTATCGAAAAGAAAATGGCAGAATTGGCCTCTAAAAAGGAAGAACTGGTTCGTAAAAACATAACAAAGGGAGATGCTCTGACATTTTTTGAAGAGACTGGGCAACACTATAAAACGGAGCTTATCAATGATCTCGAAGACGGTCATATCACGACCTATACTAATGGCTCTTTCACTGATCTTTGCCGCGGTCCGCATATTATCAGCACCGTCCCCATCAAAGCAATCAAACTACTGTCTATTGCCGGCGCCTATTGGCGTGGTCATGAAGACAGAAAAATGATGACCCGTATCTACGGCATCACTTTCCCGAAGAAAAAGATGCTTGACGAATATCTTGTCATGTTGGAAGAGGCTAAAAAGCGCGATCACCGCAAGATAGGTAAAGAAATGAAACTTTTCATGTTCTCGGATCGTGTTGGCAAAGGTCTGCCTATGTGGCTGCCCAAAGGAACAACCCTTCGTCTACAACTCGAAGAGTTTTTGAAACGTATCCAGAAACGTTTCGGATATCTGCAAGTCATGACTCCTCATATTGGTAGTAAGAGCCTTTATGTTACCTCAGGGCACTACGCCAAATATGGCAAAGACTCATTCCAGCCCATTCATACTCCCGAAGAAGGAGAAGAATATATGCTGAAACCGATGAATTGCCCTCATCACTGTGAAGTGTATGCCTACGAACCCCATTCGTACAAAGACTTGCCACTCCGTATTGCAGAGTTCGGTACTGTCTATCGTTATGAGCAGAGCGGTGAGCTCCATGGGTTGACCAGGGTGCGTGGCTTTACTCAAGATGACGCCCATATATTCTGTCGTCCCGACCAAGTAAAAGATGAATTCCTTCGTGTAATGGATATTATCAATATCATCTTCAAGGCACTTGGATTCGACAAATTTGAAGCACAGATATCTTTGCGTGATAAAACGAATCATGATAAGTATATCGGTAGCGACGAAAATTGGGAAAAAGCAGAGAATGCAATCATAGAGGCTTGTAAGGAAAAGGGCCTGAATGCCAAGATAGAATATGGCGAAGCAGCTTTCTATGGACCGAAGCTCGACTTTATGGTTCGTGATGCTATTGGCCGCAAATGGCAGCTTGGAACTATTCAGGTAGATTATAACTTGCCCGAACGCTTCAACTTGGAGTATACGGGTGAGGATAACAAAAAGCATCGCCCTGTCATGATACACCGTGCACCATTTGGCTCGATGGAGCGCTTTGTGGCTGTTCTAATAGAACATACAGGTGGTAAATTCCCTTTATGGCTGACTCCTGTTCAAGTAGCGATTCTGCCTATCAGCGAAAAATTCAACGGATATGCACACAAGATACTCGAGTACTTCAATGTACAGGGAGTGCGTGCCGAAATTGATGAGCGTAATGAGAAAATAGGAAGGAAAATTCGTGATAATGAACTCCAACGTATTCCTTATATGCTTGTTGTAGGCGAAAAGGAAGCGGAGAATGGCGAAGTTGCAGTCCGTAAACAAGGAGAAGGTGACAAAGGAACGATGAAATATGAAGATTTTGCTGAAAAAATTGACGAAGAAGTACAAAGTATGATAAATAAATGGTAACTTTGCAGCCAATTATAAAATGCGGTATTCTCAAAAGGAATATCGCAGAGTATAAAGCAAATAACAATTGAATAAATTAATTTGGAAATAAACAATACATTAAAGAAGAAAGTAACGTATTAATACATGAGGAACGATAATCTGAAAGGCCAATATAGAGTAAACGAGCAGATACATGCTCGTGAGGTACGAATAATAGGTGAGGGTATTGACTCACAAATATATCCTATTTATCAGGCTCTTAAAATAGCCGAAGAACATGAGTTGGATTTAGTGGAAATCTCACCGGATGCGCAACCACCTGTCTGCAGAATAATCGATTATTCCAAATTTCTTTATCAATTGAAGAAAAGACAGAAAGAGCAAAAGGCGAAACAAGTGAAGGTTGAAGTAAAGGAAATTCGTTTCGGACCACAAACCGATGCGCACGACTACAACTTTAAACTGAAACATGCTATAAGCTTCTTGGAAGAAGGCAATAAGGTTAAAGCTTACGTATTCTTTAAAGGACGCTCCATTCTATTCAAAGAGCAAGGTGAAGTACTGCTTCTGAGATTTGCCAGCGAATTGGAAGAACATGCCAGAGTAGATCAAATGCCAGTTCTGGAGGGCAAGCGAATGACGATATTTCTTTCTCCAAAGAAACGGGATATAGTAAAAAAGAAAGCAGAAGTTCCGACTGTAACAAAGAAGAAAGTTGCTGAAAGTGCAACTGAAAAGCAAACAGAAGAACCGCAAAAGCAAACTGCGGAGAACAATGAAGACAATGAGTAACGTGCAAGGTATAGTACGTTGCCATGCTTAATAATAAATTAATTTAATAACAAAATGCCAAAGATCAAAACTAACTCCGGTGCCAAAAAAAGATTCGCTCTTACCGGAACAGGTAAAATCAAAAGAAAGCACGCTTATCATAGTCATATTCTGACGAAGAAGACTAAAAAGCAGAAAAGAAACCTTTGCTCGATTACAATGGTTGATTCAACTAATGTAAAACAAGTAAGAGAACTCCTAAATCTGCGTTAAGCGCTATCTTTTAAGGGATTATTTTAAAGTATTAACCGAATGTCTTTAGCTAAAAAGTTCGCGATGAGCGACGCTAACATTCAAAAAGTATTGAAACTATGCCAAGATCAGTAAATCATGTTGCCTCAAGGGCAAGAAGAAAGAAAATTTTAAAGTTAACAAGAGGTTACTTTGGTGCTCGTAAAAACGTTTGGACCGTTGCCAAAAACACTTGGGAAAAAGGTTTGACGTATGCTTTCCGCGACCGTCGTAACAAAAAAAGAAGCTTCCGTGCTCTGTGGATTCAGCGTATCAATGCTGCCGCTCGTTTGGAAGGTATGTCTTATTCTAAGTTGATGGGAAATCTGCACAAAGCAGGTATCGAAATCAACCGCAAAGTGTTAGCCGATTTAGCTGTAAACAATCCCGAAGCTTTTAAAGCTGTGGTTGGAAAAGTAAAATAAGCAGCTTAAATTATAGCAGTAAAATAAAAGAGTATCACTTATTTAAGTGATACTCTTTTATTTTACTATATGGATAGGTCAAAAAAGAATGATACAAATAGTGGGGTAGGAAGTATTCTAAGGCAAATAAAAGTTGCAATTTGCAATAAAAAAAGCATGAAAGTTTGCTTATCTAAAATATAAGAGTTATATTTGCTGTGAAAAGAAATTAGGCCGCACTGGTTGGATCGGGAAACTCATCAATTATATCGAAATACCGAGACAAGCTTTCGCTACCAATGGCGGGCCACATCCTTCGGGACAACTTTAAGTCGGTGGATTACAAAGGTGGCGGGCACTCAAATCATGTCATTCGGAGTTTCATCACATCATTGGTGCGGCCTTTCTTTTTCTCTTATATAACAAAAGCATACCAAATTATTATTAATAAGCTGTTCACCATTTCTTTAAATGGTGTGTCTGCCTCTTTTCATCTCTTTTCTCTACGCATTTATCAGATGATGCAGTGATTGACTCACCGATAAAAGTTAGGGGCTAAGCATAAGTCTTATTAATAGCACATCACATAAGTAAAGTGACTTTCGAGCCTGCGGCATCAACCAAATTGTCGTATGTTAGTTTTTTCGGTGACGTCCTTAAGTTTTTCAGAAAACATATGGACGTCAACAAATTTAGGTCCATATGTGGTTTTAGGAAGATAAGTACGACACCGATTTATTGAAATAATCGTGTTCCACTAACTGTTTAAAAGGGGATCGTGCAGGTATAAGTCATTTCGATTTTTTTCTATAATACTTTTGGTATCCATTCCCGTCACCGTTATTAACTGTATATCAGGTAGATATTGTGATGCGGTAGTTAAATGGGACCCTGTAAAGTGTATCTTCTCGCTGATAGTCAATGAATTATGAACTCTGCATAAGACTATTGATAATGAGGCCTACAAGTAACTGGTGAAGACTTGCGAACGAAAAGTATTTTTCAAGGTGTTCTAAGAGGTGAATATTGGGAGCGATACTGATACTATTTTAACACACCGAAGTGTCACATATTGATATGCGAAATTGAAACTGTGTTCTCGAAAAATGATAAGGACAAACATAAAAATTCATAAGGACGAAAATAAATGTTTGTAAGTATAAACTTTTATTTTCGTCCTTATGAATTTCTCGCTGTCTATCAGCTATTTGCACATGATGTGGTGTACTGAATTTGGTTGACAGTTAAACACTAGTAAACCTAAGGGAGTTGACAATTACAATCATGTATACCTAAAGTAGTTGTCAACTCTGCAAAGTTAATCCTATTTTTATTGACAAACAAGTATTGTTTGTTCTTTATAGTTTGTTTTGTTCAGCTGATGCTTTAAAGCATCAGCTGAACAAAGTGGGTTTGGATGTTCTCCCGGGAGCATTTGCATCGGTGTTTTCATTGCCAGAGCTTGGTGCGGTCGTGCCCAATTGTAGAGATATATGGATCTGGCGACACCTTCCAAGGCTTCATCAAATGTTTTATTCTCATAATCGAAGAGCCATCCGTTCTTAACGGTATTGTTCATCCTCTCGGCCAGTGCATTGTGCAAGGGGTCGCCCGTTTGCGTCATACTGATAGCGATTCCTCTTTCTTTGAGCTGTGACACATAACCTTTTGATGCATACTGCACACCTCGGTCGGAATGGTGGATAAGACCTGAAAGGTTGAATCCCTGACCTTTATAAAATCTGCACGCCATCATCAACGCTTTTGCCGGTCCTTCCGCTTCAAGAGTCCGAAAGAGGGCATATCCCACAATGATGCGGCTGAAGACATCCGTCAGCAGCGAAAGATAGGCAAATCCTTCTTTCGTGGATATATAAGTGATGTCACCCACCATCATGCGGCAAACACCACAGGCCACGTATTTAGGAGATGTGTTAAGCAAATCCGGATAGATCCGATATGGATGATCGGAGTTGGTCGTACGAGGTCTGTAACGTCTGCGGCGCAGCATCATCCCGTTGGCCCGAAGGACATCGATAAATTGGTCGCGTCCTATCGTGAACTTTTCTCCGAACCGAGACTTACACAGACTGTAAAGCTCGCGGCAACCGCTTCGGGGAAGCTCCTGACGCAGAAATTGACAGTAATACGTGATGCTGCTTATAAGTACATCTTGTTCGGCATTTGTTTCTTTGTGCTTGTAGTACCCTTGTCGGGAAATGTCAAGCAGTCCGCAAAGGGCGGATATGGTATAACTCATACCTTTACCCGCCTTTTGTGACAAGCAACCTACTACTTGACATCGGAGTTTTTTCGTACCTTGATGTGATACTTCTCTTCAGCCAGGTCAATCATGCAATCATAAACGTCACGGGCCATCTCTGCACGCTTCAGCTCAGATTCCAATTCCTTAATGCGCACTTTCAAAGAGGTGATGTCTTCTTCTGAAGAGACATCCTCTGTACCGGTTGTTACAGCTTTATCCTTCATATTTAATGGGAATGGTTTGTCTTCAAGCCCAAAGATACGAAGCCAATTCCGAATTGAACCTCTGGATATACCATTTGCTTTTTCAAGGGTATACTTACCCTTGCTTCCATGAAGGTAAGAGTTTAAAATCTCTAGACGAATCTGATCGTCAATCTTTTTATTATTTCTCATTTTTGAATAAGTTTGTGTCAACTTATTCAGTACATGTCATGATTTATTTATATCTTGTCCCAATTGGGCTTATATTCGAGCGGCGAGACAGTAGCGAAAATAGTGCTCTGCAGGGCCTTGCTACTCAGGTCTGGATAAGAAAGTATCAGAATTTAGAGGAGTATTCACCCCTCAAAACATTCTGGAAATGGATTGCACGCCAAGTGTTGTATCATCGTTTGTTTCTGCGTCAATGGGGTGAACTCAAGATTGTTGGGCACGCTTATTATTGAGCTTGGTTTGAACTTAAATATTAACCAAAATAAATAGATTAAGTTTGCTATTGACCTAGGCTTGCACTATCTTTGTATCAGAAAATCAAATCATGCTATTATGGGAACAATTAAATGTATTGGTGTCTTGACTTCCGGTGGTGATGCCCCTGGAATGAACGCTGCGATTCGTGCTGTGACACGTGCCGCTATTTATCATGGACTTCAAGTAAAAGCGATATATCGAGGTTATCATGGTTTGGTGACCGACGAAATAACTGATTTCAAAAGTGAGAATGTGAGCAATATCATTCAGCTGGGCGGAACGATTTTGAAGACGGCCCGTTGCAAAGAGTTCACTACTCCCGAGGGAAGAAAAATAGCATATGACAATATGCAGAAAGAAGGTATTGATGCTTTGGTTATCATCGGTGGTGATGGTTCGTTGACTGGCGCCCGTATTTTTGCTCAAGAATTTGATGTTCCTTGTATTGGATTGCCAGGTACTATCGACAATGATTTATATGGTACTGACACTACTATTGGATATGATACGGCTCTTAATACGATTCTTGAAGCTGTCGATAAAATTCGTGATACGGCAACTTCTCATGAACGGCTCTTCTTTATCGAAGTCATGGGGCGTGATGCAGGTTTTTTGGCTATCAATGGCGCTATTGCTTCGGGTGCTGAAGCTGCTATTATTCCGGAGGTCAGTACAGAAGTCGATCAATTGGAAGAATTTATTAAAAACGGTTTCCGTAAATCCAAGAACAGTAGTATTGTGCTAGTGGCAGAAAGTGAACTGACGGGTGGCGCTATGCATTATGCTGAGCGCGTAAAAAAAGAATATCCGCAGTATGAAGTTCGTGTTACTATACTCGGCCACGTACAGCGCGGTGGCAGTCCGACGGCACATGACCGTATCCTTGCCAGTCGCTTAGGTACTGCAGCTATCGATGCTCTGCTTGAAGACCAACGTAACGTGATGATTGGTATTGAAAATGATGAGATCGTATATGTGCCTTTCAGCAAGGCTACAAAAAATGATAAACGGCTGAAACCCGAGCTCATAAATATTCTTCACGAATTGTCAATTTAGAAAAAAATAATTGTTACTGCCGTGTTAAAAGCTTGAACGTTTTTGCTTTTGACGCGGCATGATTATTTGCGTTAATCTGCCTTCTTGTAAATTAGTTATTTCTATTGACTATCCTGCTGTCCTTCTAAAATCAGAATGTTGCAGTTCCATTGTGTCCTTTTTCTTCAGATAACTCAATAACTTCTAAATCACTAAAGTCTCCGTCACCGATATTGAAGCGTACTAAAGTGCGAACTTGATGAAAGCCTTGTATACCTGCTGCTCCTGGATTGATGTGAAGCATGTTCAGTGTCTTGTCGTATTTTACTTTCAATATATGAGAGTGTCCACTGACAAAAAGTTTTGGTGGGCGGATAAATAAAGAATTGCGAATAGAAGGGTCGTAGTTGCCGGGATAGCCTCCGATATGCTTAATAATGACTTCGGTTTTTTCTATAACGAAACGATTGATTTGTGGGTATAGCTCTCTTATTTCCAATCCGTCACAATTTCCATAAACAGCGCGGAAGGGACGAAAATCTGCTAGCTTTTGGGCAACAGCAAGTGAACCGATATCGCCGGCATGCCATATTTCGTCACATTCTTTAAAATATTCAAGGTATCTGTTATCCCACCATGCGTGAGTATCTGAAAGTAATCCTATTCGTTTCATTGTTATCATCGATTATTGGTGGCAAAAATACGAAAATATTGTCTTGAAATGAACTTATTTTAAATATTATCTCTATTTTTGTAGAGATAAATACCTGTCTAACTTACTGTAGATACTGTGGAAGATAAGTACGAATATTTTAAGCGCGACATTAGTTGGCTATCATTTAATTTCCGGGTCCTTTTGGAAGCAGATGATGACAGTTTGCCGCTCTACGAACGAATTAACTTCATCTCGATTTATTCTTCTAATTTAGAAGAATTTTATCGGGTGCGCGTAGCTGATCATCGAGCTGCGTCATCGGGTGTAATGCGCAATGACGAATATTCTATTCAGTCTTCTCGCGAATTGGTGGAAGAAATCAATAAAGAGGTTAATAAACAGTTGGATGTGCGAACGCAAATTTGCCGGATGAAGATAATTCCGGCTTTGGCTGCCAATCATATCTTTTTTAATCAAACTCCATTGGTCGCACCGGAACATCATGATTTCATTCAGAATTATTTTAGGGAAGAAGTATTTCCTTACTTACAGCCGGTACCTGTATCTTCGGGAGTGAAATCGTTCTTGCAAGACAATCGTATTTATCTTGCGGTTAGATTGAAGCATGAAGATCATTTGTATTATTTCGTTATTAAATTGCCTCATGTTTCAGAAGTGTCTCGTTTTGTAGAATTACCTCAGATAAATAATAACTATTATTTGATGTATTTGGATGATGTGATTGTGGCCAATCTAGCTCAAATCTTTCCCGGATATGAAATAGATTCGGTATATAGTATCAAAATATCAAGAGATGCCGATATAATGATAAGGGATACCGACAGTAGAGACTTATTGGTAGCCGATATAAAATCAAAAGTAAAAAAGAGAAAAATAGGAGCGGTTTGTCGTTTTGTATATGATCGCTCGATGCCTGCCGATTTTCTGGAGTATCTGATGGAGGCTTTTAAAATCGACAAAAATGAGTTGGTTTATGGTGAAAGTCATCTTAATTTGGAGGATTTGTCGACGTTGCCCAATCCCAACACAAAACTGCAAACTTGTCGTGAATTTCAGCCTATGAAGTTGAATTGCTTGAATCGCAAGCATTCGGTTTTCGACTATGTGTCTGTTCATGATTTACTCATTTATTTCCCCTATTTCTCATTCGATCATTTTATTCATTTTCTTTCTGAGGCAGCTCATGACGCTTACACAGAAGAAATATTGTTGACACAATATAGGGTGGCAGAGAATTCTGCTGTTATCGACAGCTTAATAGAAGCTTCTAATAACGGTAAGAAAGTGACGGTATTTGTTGAACTGAAAGCCCGCTTTGATGAAGTGAATAATATTGAAACATCTGAGAAAATGCATGCTGCGGGTATTAACATTGTTTTCAGTATGCCCAATATGAAGGTTCATGCAAAAGCAGCTTTGGTAAAGAGACAAAAGAAAGATGTACTAGGGCGTTCACTTTGCGACTTTGCTTATATTGGAACTGGAAACTTCAATGAGATTACTGCGCATACCTATTCCGATATTGGATTGTTTACAGCTAATAATAGTATTACTGCTGAACTATATGGGCTATTCAACTTCTTTTCTGGTTGTCAACGACCTGTATTCAATCATTTGCTAGTATCACAATTTAATTTGGTAGATCAAATAACGGAAATGATAAAGAAAGAAATTGCTCTTTCTGATGCGGGCAAGGGGGGAAGACTGGTTATCAAACTGAATGCATTACAAGATCCCCGTATGATAGACATGCTTTATGAGGCTTCTGAACATGGGGTTAAGATAGATCTTATTATAAGGGGAATATGTTGCCTTATTCCCGGGCGTCCTTATAGCCAAAATATCACTATTACCCGTATTGTAGATTCTTTTTTGGAGCATGCACGGGTGTGGTACTTTGGCAATGGAGGCGATCCGAAAATCTATTTGGGCTCTCCCGATTGGATGAAGCGAAATTTGTACCGTCGTATTGAAGTTGTGACTCCCATCGAAGATGCTAATCTAAAAAAGGAACTAATAGATATGCTCCACATACAGTTGGCTGATAATCAAAAAGCCTGTTGGATTGACGGGCAACTTCGTAATATCTTCAAGCGTAATTTTTATGCCATTCCCGTTAGAGCACAATATGACTTTTATAATTATCTCAAAGAAAGGAAAGCTGTCTATTCTACATAAAGTACCAAACCTTTGAGATATTCGCCTTCGGGATGATAAATATTGATAGGATGATCGGCTGGTTGAGTTAACTGATGTAAGATGCGTACTTTCCGTTTTGCCAATGCGGCAGCTGTGAAGACGGCGGTGCGGAAATTATCTTTTGTAACTACCTGAGAGCATGAGAAGGTGAACAATATACCTCCTGGTTTAATCTTTTCGAATGCTTTAGCGTTCAATTTGCGGTAGCCTTGTAGCGCATTGCGTAAGGCATCTCTATGTTTAGCAAATGCTGGCGGATCAAGAATAATTAAGTCATAACGGTCACCCATTTTGTCGAGAAATTTAAATGCGTCTTCGGCATAGGCTGTGTGACGAGTCTCATTCGGGAAATTCAGTGCCACGTTTTGGTTGGTTAATTCTATGGCTTTTGCCGAACTATCTACCGAATCGACAGACTTTGCATTGCCTCTTAGCGCATAGACCGAAAAACCTCCTGTGTAGCAGAACATATTTAATACTGTGCGACCTTCAGCGTATTTTCCTAACAAAGAACGGTTCTCACGTTGGTCTACAAAAAAACCTGTCTTTTGGCCTTTTAGCCAATCCACATGGAATTTCAAACCGTATTCCATCGCAATGTTATTATCACTGCCTCCTATCAAGAAACCATTTTCGGGAAATAGGTCGGCTTTAAACGGTAGTGTCGTTTCCGATTTATAATAAATGTTGTCAAGCTGCCCGTTCATTACTTCCATTAATGCTTTTGCAATCTCCATTCTTGAAAGATGCATACCCGGAGAGTGGGCTTGCATGACTGCTGTTTTACCATAGATATCGATTATCAGTCCCGATAAATTGTCTCCTTCGCCATGTACAAGACGATAAGTGTTGTTTGTCGGATCGGTTGCAATACCTATACTTTTGCGCATAGTGTAGGCTATCTGTAGGCGTCTTTGCCAAAAAGAATAATCGATTGTCTCTTGTTGAAAAGACAATACCCGGATGGCAATACTACCTATTTGGTAGTGGCCGATGGCGATAAAATCTTTTTTTGATGTATATACTTCTACGATTTCACCTTCTTCGGGTTGCCCGCTTTCGAAACTGGCAATGGCTCCTGAAAATATCCAAGGATGAAATCTTTGCAACGACTCTTCTTTCTTTGGCTTTAGAAATACTCTATGCATTATTGTCTGATTATAATGAAATTATGATAATTTTTCTTGATTCGGCGTTTGTTCTTCTTGAAGTTCTGGTTCCAAATCATAATTGGATGTCCGCTTTAGTAGAAGCAACCGTCTATATACCTGAATACATGCCCAGGCATCAATGGTAGCATATACTTTTTGTTTGTCGCTCAATATCTCAGCTTCCCAGTTTGAAAGACGTTGAGATTTTGAGATTTTTTCTCCGAAGAGAATGGCATATATTTTTTGCAAACTTAGCTCTCGGATCCCCAATTGAGGAATCAGGTCCTGTAGTTCGATACAATTTTGTTGATTGAAAGAAGCTCTTTTGTGCAACATCATAAAATCATCGTGTAGCGAAAGTCCCACTTTTATGATGTGAGTATCTTCGAGTAATGAAATGAGTGCTGGAGGCAGGCCTATCATGTTGAGGCGAAATAAAAAGCAACTGTCGTCTGTTGAGACCTGTAGTAATGCCACTTTATGTGTCTGCCCTTTGTTAAATGATGGGCGTGTCTCGCTGTCTATACCAAGAATAGGAAATGTTTTCAGATAAGTTACCGCTTTGATAGCGTCTTCTTCAGTCTGGATTACTATTATTCGACCGTCGAATGTTGTAATCGGCATTTTCTGAATTTCTTCTTTTGTTATTTTCCTCTTTAAAACCATATTAACATTTTTATTCTTCATGGTGGTGGTGATGGCAATCTACGCCTTCATTATTATGACCTCCTTCGTGGTCATCGTAATACAAATTTTCTTTATTGTAAATTTCTTCTTCGCTCAGATTTTCTTCTTGATCATCATCAGCATACATTATGTAGTGAAGGGTACGCAGAACACTTAGGAGCTTAGGTCCCCATAACACTCTGAAGTTTTCTTCACATTTTGCCAACGCATCGTTCATCGTCTCGTTTAAGCCAAGTTTAAAAACAAAAACAAAGTCCTTAATATCTTGATATATATCTGCCAAATCTTCAGAGACATTCTTTTTTAAAGGTTCGTCGCTATATTCCAGTTCAGTGACAAAAGAATCTAGATAGTCATCTTTTTCGCCCATTATTCCAGCAATAGCTATGCGTTGGACTTCGTAAATGTCTTCTGTTACGTAACATTCCAACTCGTCTACTCCTAAAGTGGTACAAGGAGGGAGTAAAGTTGCTTTGACATATAGAAGTGGTAGTATTTTGATGGCAGTATCAATGAATTTGTGACGATCGGAACCATCTATAGATTGTTCTAAAAAATGGCAATAGCCGACTGCTACAGTAACAAATTCGATAACGTTTTGGTCAAAAATAGTTGTACTCTCTTTTTTCATTTCTCTGCGATTTGGAATGCAAAGTTAAGAAAAAGTTGCGGGTGCACCAATGAAATCCTTTTTTTTACTAAATTTGCAGATTGAAAAATATAAATTGAATAGATGGGAATATCTAATAATACTGTAGGGAAATATAAAGATTTGTTTAAGAGCGATACGATTTGCTTCGTTATTGGTCTTATATTCTTGCTCTTTACTATATACTTATTTTTAGCTTTAACTTCATTCTTCTTTACCGGCGCTGCCGATCAAGGACTTATTGAAGCAATAGCAAGGGGAGATAAAGCTATTAAAGCTTCTCAATTTCAGAATTATGTGGGGGAGCAAGGAGCTGTGATTTCCAATTATCTTATAAATAATTGCTTCGGGGCCGCCTCATATCTTATTTTAATATTTCTGGGCGTCTGTAGCTTCCGTTTGATGGGCATTCGCCAATTCTGTGTTTGGCGATGGTTTATTATTTGTTCTCTTCTCACAATCTGGATCTCTGTTTTTTTAGCTTTTGTAACGATAAATGTTTCTGATTCATATGTTTATTGGGGAGGTTTGCATGGATATTATGTCAGTGCTTGGCTTACTTCTCAGGTGGGTTATCCGGGAGTGTGGCTCTTGCTGATATTTACGGCCATTTGTTTTTTGATATATGCCAGTTCTAGAACGATTATATGGATCCGTTCAATATTGTCGTTTAAGAAAATGCGTCAGTCTTCTGTTGATAAAAAGAATGTTGATGAAGGATATTTCTCTGATTCTGTTGATAAGAGAGCTCAAGAATCTCTTCATGCCACTGCCGCAACGAGTAAATTACTGAAAAATCATAAAGAAGAAGATGATATGTTTTCTGATGCGGTAGATAATAATGATAATGAAACAACGAATGATAATCAGATAACTTTAGAATATGAAAATCCGGCACCTTCGGCAGTAGCTGCCGTATCTCCCTTGTTGGGTGAAGAAGATGTGGAAGAAGAGGAAAGTGAAAATTATCAGTCTGTAGAAAAGGAACCTTATAATCCGAAACTTGATCTTGAAAGCTATAAGTTTCCTACTGTAGATTTGATGAAGTATTATGATAGCGAACCGACTATAGATAAAGAAGAGCAGGAGGCTAATAAAAATAAAATCATTAAAACTTTAAGTAGTTTCGGTATTGGCATAAGCAGCATTCGTGCTACTGTTGGTCCAACTGTTACGCTCTATGAAATAACTCCCCAGCAGGGTATTCGTATCTCTAAAATTCGTGGTCTTGAAAGCGATTTGGCATTGAGCCTTTCTGCTATGGGCATCCGTATTATTGCTCCGATTCCAGGGAAAGGAACTATTGGTATAGAAGTTCCGAATTCAAAACCAAAAATTGTATCAGGACAGTCTATAATAGGTAGCCCGAAGTTTCAAGATTCTACCTATGATTTACCCATTGCATTAGGAAAGACTATTACGAATGAGGTCTTTATGATTGACCTTTGCAAGATGCCCCATGTTTTAGTGGCCGGTGCCACAGGACAGGGTAAGTCGGTTGGACTGAATACTATTATTGCTTGTTTGCTCTATAAGAAGCATCCTGCCGAATTGAAATTTGTTTTGGTAGATCCTAAAATGGTAGAGTTTAGCATTTATTCTGTTATAGAGAATCATTATCTTGCTGAACTGCCCGAAGGTGGAATGCCTATTATTACGGATGTGAAGAAGGTGGTTCAGACCTTACAGTCGCTTTGTGTCGAGATGGACAATCGGTATACACTTCTGATGAAAGCTCATGTGCGTAATATAAAGGAATATAATGCCAAATTTATTAATCGCCGTCTGAATCCTGAAAAAGGGCATAAATTTTTGCCTTACATTGTTGTTATTATTGATGAATATGGTGATCTTATAATGACAGCCGGAAAAGATATTGAATTGCCAATTGCTCGAATTGCTCAAAAGGCTCGCGCGGTGGGTATTCATATGATTATTGCCACTCAGCGTCCTACCACTAATATTATTACCGGTACTATCAAAGCCAACTTCCCGGCTCGTATAGCCTTTCGCGTCACAACAGCTATAGATTCGCGAACTATTCTTGATCGTACGGGAGCCAATCAATTGATAGGGCGTGGTGATATGCTTTTTTTACAGGGAGCCGATCCCGTTCGTGTTCAATGTGCATTTATTGATACTCCCGAGATTGAGCGTATTACCCAGTTCATCTCTGAGCAACAAGGTTATCCTATTCCTTATTACTTACCTGAATATGCCGATGAAAACGGTGGACCGTCAGAATTGGGTGATGTAGATATGGACAAATTAGATCCGTTGTTCGAAAAAGCAGCGCATTTATTAGTGTCCATTCAGCAAGGCTCAACGTCTAAGATACAGCGGGAGTTCTCTATCG
This sequence comes from uncultured Bacteroides sp., assembly GCA_963676865.2. Taxonomy (GTDB): domain Bacteria; phylum Bacteroidota; class Bacteroidia; order Bacteroidales; family Bacteroidaceae; genus JAAYUD01. The sequence continues at coordinate 2,827,576 of CAXXSS010000001.1, forward strand.
GTTATAATCGTGCAGGGCGAATTATGGACCAATTGGAAAAAGCCGGTATTGTAGGCCCCAGTGAGGGGAGTAAGGCTAGGGAAGTGTTGTTTAAAGACAGCTTGATGTTAGATGAATTTTTGAAAAACTATTTATAGTATTTTATTTATTAAAAAAGACAATGAAAAGAATTTTATTTTTAGTAGTAGCTACTTTGTTTGCATTATCAGCTTTTCCTCAAAAAGATAGCGATGCAAAAGCTTTGCTTGATCGTACTTATAGCGCTTTTCGCAACGCTAGTGGCATTAAAGCAAAATATAGTATGTCAATTGTTAAAGGCGGCAAAAGTCTGGCGGCTTCACGGGGGGCTATTATGTTGAAAGGTACTAAATTCGTTTTGAAAACTCCGGTTAGTACAATATGGTTTGACGGTAAGACCCAGTGGAACTATATATATAAAAATCAAGAAGTGAATATCAGTCATCCTACAACAACAGAATTGCAGAATATCAATCCTTATTACATTCTTTCTATGTACCAGAAAGGATTCAACTATAAGTTGGGTGGATCTAAAGCTGGTGGTCAGGAAGTGATATTGACGGCACAAAATCCAAAATCGACTATCACTAATATATCAATTATTGTCACATCTAAGAGCACTCCTAAGTCTATTACGATTATTCGTCATGATGGAAGCCATACAATATTAAATGTATCTGGCTATGAGGCTGGTGCCGATTTTAGCGATTCGATGTTTACTTTTAATAAAAAGAAATACCCTAAAGTAGAAGTCGTAGACCTACGTTAATATGGATCTAAATATGGAAAAACAAGTAATTAAATGTTTGATTATCGGCTCGGGACCTGCTGGATATACATCGGCAATATATGCTGCACGTGCCAATCTTGCTCCCGTGCTTTATGAAGGCGTTCAGCCTGGTGGACAACTGACAACAACCGGTGTCTTAGAAAATTTTCCTGGTTTCCCCGATGGGATAGATGGGCAGCAGTTTATGGATGACATGCGCAATCAAGCATCTCGTTTTGGAACGGAAGTATACAATGGAGTTGTTACATCTGTCGATTTTGGCCAAGCTCCTTATCGTGTTACTATAGATGGTGAAAAAGATTTGTTTGCTCATACTGTTATTATCTCTACAGGGGCCTCTGCAAAGTACTTGGGGCTTGAGGACGAAAAGAAATATGCCGGTATGGGTGTGAGTGCATGCGCTACTTGCGATGGATTCTTTTATCGCAAGAAAGTCGTTGCTGTTGTGGGTGGTGGTGATACCGCTTGCGAGGAAGCTTCTTATTTGGCAGGTTTAGCATCCAAAGTATATCTAGTTGTTCGTAAGCCATTTTTGCGCGCTTCACAGATTATGAAAGATCGTGTGATGAAAAATGAAAAGATAGAAGTACTCTTTGAACATAATGCAACAGGGCTTTATGGAGAAAACGGTGTTGAGGGCGTCCATCTCGTAAAACGTAGTGGAGAGTCAGATGAATTGCACTATAATTTGCCTATTGATGGCTTCTTTCTTGCTATTGGTCATACACCAAATTCGGATGTTTTTAAGTCTTATCTTGAAACCGATGAGGTAGGTTATATTATAACGGAACCGGATAGTCCTCAAACGAAGATTCCTGGTATATATGCAGCTGGGGACATCGCTGATCCGCATTATCGTCAAGCAGTTACGGCTGCCGCTAGTGGTTGCAAAGCTGCTATTCTGGCAGAACGTTATTTATTTGAACATAGTCTATTGTAGAATTATAATTAGTAGATAGTTTAAAACCATTATAAAAGCATCCGTATTTGCTACACTATTGTAGTCATAGTTCGGGTGCTTTTTTACATTTGTTCCGAGGCTTTCCTAATTTTAAATCGAATTGGAAAAAAAAGCCTTTAATTGGTTTTTAATCAGATTTTATTATTATATTTGTGCTAAATAACAGCACTTTATAACATACATGGTTAAGTTGAATATTTCGAATATTGACGTATCTGAAAGGTTGTCAGATTTATATGCTCCGCTTACTCTCGAACAAAAAAAACTGTTAGACGAGAATTATACGTTGCAGTCCTTAAAGAAAAATGAGATGATATATTGCGAGGGAGATAATCCTGAACAACTTTATTGTTTACTGAGTGGTAAAGTGAAGATTTATAAAGATGGAGTGGGAGGGCGAAGTCAAATAATCCGTATGATAAAGTCTTCCGGCTATTTTGGTTATCGTGCTCATTTTGCTCAAGAAAACTATGTTACTGCTGCGGCTGCTTTTGAACCCTCGGTAATGTGTTCGTTTCCAATTAGAATTATTGATCAATTGATTTTTAAAAATGCCGAATTGGGTAGCTTTTTTATTCGTCAATTGTCCATTGATCTTGGTATTGCCGATCGTCGTACTGTTAATCTTACTCAGAAACATATTCGTGGCCGTTTGGCCGAATCATTGCTTTTCCTAAAAGATAGCTATGGACTTGAAGAGGATGGATGTACATTGAGTATCTATCTTTCTCGTGAAGATTTGGCTAATCTTTCCAATATGACGACTTCAAATGCTATACGTACTCTTTCGAACTTTTCTACAGAGCATCTGATAGCTATTGATGGCCGTAAAATTAAGCTGATAGATGAAGAACACCTTCGTAAGATTTCTAAAATAGGATAATAATCTTTGATTAGAACTTTTATCCTGAAATCAGTATTTGTATGATGTCCAAAAGAGCAATTGCTGCCCATAAGTGGTTGTTGGTATTATTATAGTCAAAATGACGTATGCTCCTAAAAAGTTTTAGGTCCATATGTTTTCAAAAAAACTTAAGGACGTCACCGAAAAAACTAACATACGACAATTTAGTGAGGTAAGGAGATGGACTGGCAGGTGTGTGGTTGCGAATTGTCAAACGATTAATCAGCTTCTTGCTCTGTTATATTAGACTTTTTAGTTTTTCAAAGATGGAAAGCGAAAATATAATAGAATATTTCTTTTAAACAATCGCCCTCGTTACAATGCAGTAACGAGGGTGATATTTTGTTTAAAGAGTCTTTTGAAATATTCTCTTAAGTTTGTGATTATTCAGCAGAAGCAAGTATGACAACACGATTCCAATCGTTTGTATTTACAAATGGTTGCTCTGTATCACCTTTAGTATCTATTGTTATCAAGTTGGGATCAACTCCATATTCTTGAAGTGCTTTCGAAACGGCTTCTGCTCGATCTTGCGACAGTTTTTTATTGCCTTGCGCAGATCCTGTACCTTTATCGGCATAGCCAGCAATCGTTATTTTCCGGCCATTAGTTTTAATGCTATTTGCAAAATAGTAAAGAGCTGCTTTTTGGTTCTCTTCTATTATTGATTTGCCTATTTTGAAGACAACCACTGCTGGAGTTATTTTAACAATAACTTGAGTTTTGGTCTGTATTTGTGGCTGTGGAGCGGGTTGGTTCTTCAATTGATTTTGTAGGTTTTCTATCTCTTGACGTTGATTATTAATGTTATCATTCAATACTGAAATGACAGATGGGTCTATTACGCTAAGAATTTTGAAACCTCTTGCAGGAAATTTGTAGCTTATACCAGCTAAAAGATTAAACCGACCGTCATATTTTCGCCCATAAACGATACCGTTGAAGTTATCCGCATCCAAATTGACGTTGGTTTCAATGTTTAGACTCCAAGCTTCGTTTAACCTGAAATCTCCTTGTAATCCTAAACGCGGGGATAAGGTTCTGGAATGATTTGCGAGAGGACCTTTACTATCAGCATCGCGTTTGAAGCAAGATTCATAACCTAATCCCATAATTCCAATAAAGTTGAATGTACGATTTTCTTTGTACGGTCCAAAAATGTTTGTTAAATTGAAGAGTGCGTCGAAAATACCACCAATAAAATTTATGTGGTAGTAATCATTGATAGTATTTGTGATATATTTATTTCTAGCCTGGCCAACTGTAAATTGGATGCGGGCACCAACTTCAGGCGAGAAATATTTACCAACTCCGATTGTTCCGACCGGACTCAAAAGCTTCATGATATTGGCGCGATCGTTATTTTCAGAGAAATTCTCTGATACACCTCCTTGTAGCTGGATAAACCAATTGTCCCAAAAGCCATACTGTTTGATGGCTTTTTCTGCCGTTTGGGCAAATGTGGATGTAACAAATAAAAGTGCTACAACCGAAAGTAAAAATTTCTTCATAATCTTTTTTTTTAAGTATACAACTCGATAAATTTGTTTTATTATTATGGTATCGGTCAGTGTTTGTATAATAGTAGTTGTAGCTAGTATTTAATTGTACAAATATAAAGTATAATTTTTGAATTCCAAAAAAAAAGTGAAGAAAGTTAATATGTATCATAGATTCTTCTCTTTATTTCATTTAGTATATCGAGTAGTTGATATGTTGGCAAATTGTTATTCAATCATACCTAATAGTAGTAATTGGTTTGTAATATTGAAAAAATCCTTCTTTTTGTTTGGATGATAATAATAAATGGTTTACCTTTGCCTCGTAAAAATAAAAAGATGACATTAAGTTTTGTATATATGATCAATCTGGCAGTCCTGCTGCACATTATTATTATTCGCGTCGTGGTGAAAACAACTATGAGGTGAGATAGGTCGTGTATATATACTAAAGATAAAATAAGTTTAAAATAAAAGCCTTTCTCACATGTGAGAAAGGCTTTTTTAGTAATAATATAAATCTAAAATAAAGATGAAGAATCAGTTACGCAGTTCGTTTAGTACTCAAGGTCGTCGCATGGCTGGTGCACGTGCCTTGTGGATGGCTAACGGAATGAAAAAGGAACAGATGGGAAAACCTATCATCGCTATTGTCAATTCATTTACTCAATTTGTGCCGGGACATGTGCATCTGCATGAGATCGGTCAGTTGGTGAAGCAAGAAATCGAAAAGCTGGGTTGTTTTGCTGCCGAATTTAATACGATTGCTATTGATGATGGTATTGCAATGGGGCATGATGGAATGCTTTATTCTCTTCCTTCGCGTGATATTATTGCTGATAGTGTAGAATATATGGTTAATGCTCATAAGGCTGATGCGATGATCTGTATCAGTAATTGTGATAAGATAACACCGGGAATGTTGATGGCTGCTATGCGCTTGAATATTCCTTCCGTATTTGTGTCTGGTGGTCCTATGGAAGCAGGTAATTATAAAGGCGAACAAGTCGATTTGATTGACTTGATGGTGCGTGGTGCCGATAAATCTGTTTCTGATAAAGAGCTGGCAGATATAGAGCAAGTGGGTTGTCCCGGCTGTGGCTGTTGTTCGGGAATGTTTACTGCCAATTCAATGAATTGTCTAACCGAAGCAATCGGGCTTTCGCTTCCCGGTAATGGAACTATTCTAGCCACTCATGCCAATCGTAAAGAGCTTTTCAAGAAAGCTGCTCATCTTATTGTGGAGAATGCTTTTAAGTATTATCGGGATGGTGATGATACGGTCTTGCCTTGCAATATTGCAACTCGGAAAGCTTTTCTCAATGCCATGGCTCTTGATATCGCAATGGGAGGATCTACCAACACGGTACTTCATCTGCTCGCTGTGGCTCATGAGGCCGGTGCCGATTTTACGATGGATGATATTGATATATTGAGTCGTAAGGTACCTTGTCTTTGTAAGGTTGCTCCAAATACCAATAAGTTTCATGTACAAGATGTGAATCGTGCGGGTGGTATTGCTGCTATCATGCGGCAGTTGGCTGAGGGCGGCTTGGTAGATGGTTCATCTAAACGAGTAGATGGAATGACATTGGGCGAATATATCGAAGAGTATAATATAGAAGATAATCCGTCGGATGAAGCCCGCAAGATTTATTTAAGTGCCCCCGCCAATAAATTCTCCAATGTAATGGGTTCGCAAGAGACCTATTATAAAACTTTTGATGCAGATCGTTCGGAGGGCTGTATTAGGGATCTGAAACATGCTTATACCAAAGATGGAGGTTTGGCTGTATTAAAGGGTAATATTGCTCTTGATGGTTGTGTGATTAAGACCGCCGGTGTTGATGAAAGTTTGTATCATTTTCGTGGTACGGCCAAGGTCTTTGATTCTCAAGAGGCTGCTTGTGATGGCATTCTTGATGAGAGCAGAGTGAAAGCGGGCGATATCGTCGTTATTACCAACGAGGGCCCGAAGGGAGGACCTGGCATGCAAGAAATGCTTTATCCTACATCTTATATCAAGTCTCGTCATTTGGGAAAGGCTTGTGCTCTTATTACTGACGGCCGTTTTAGTGGAGGAACATCGGGATTGAGTATTGGTCATATATCACCCGAAGCTGCAGCAGGAGGAAATATAGGTAAAATACAAGATGGTGATATCATCGAGATAGATATTCCGTCGCGCAGCATTAATGTATTATTGTCAGATGCCGAACTTGCTGCCCGTCCTATAAGTCCGGTGACTCGCCAGCGATATATACCGAAGAGTTTGAAAGCTTATGCTTCATTGGTAAGCTCGGCCGACAAGGGAGCTGTTCGTATGATATAATTAAGGTAAAAAGATTATTTTCAAGATGAAATCAAAAGATAAAATACAATATCAAAAAGATGCGAAACCACTTCGTATCACAGGAGCGGAGGCATTAATCCGTTCGCTTGAGTACCAAGGCGTAAAAACAATCTTTGGTTATCCCGGTGGCGCTATCATGCCGGTATATGATGCTCTTTATGGAAATAAAACATTAAATCATGTATTGGTGCGCCACGAGCAGGCAGCAGCTCATGCTGCCGAAGGTTTTGCACGTGCTTCGGGCGAAGTCGGGGTTTGTCTTGTAACTAGCGGGCCGGGCGCTACAAATACTGTAACAGGTATTGCCGATGCTATGATAGACAGTACACCTATTGTCGTTATTGCCGGTCAGGTGGCTGCTTCGACACTTGGAATGGATGCTTTCCAAGAGGTAGATCTCGTAGGTATTACGCAACCTATCACCAAGTGGAGTTATCAAATTCGTTCGGCAGCCGATGTGGCTTGGGCTGTGGCTCGGGCTTTTTATATTGCCGGTAGTGGCCGTCCCGGACCTGTCGTACTAGACTTTGCGAAGAATGCACAAATAGATCTGACCGATTATTTGCCAACAAAAGTTGATTTCGTCAGAGGCTATGTGCCCGAACCGGAAATGGATGATGACGCTATATCTGAGGCTGCTCAACTTATCAACAATTCGAAACACCCTTTTGTACTTGCCGGTCACGGTATAGAACTAGGCAATGCTGTTGATGAATTTAAAGCCTTTATCCACAAGGCTGATCTACCGACCGGTGCTACACTTTTGGGGCTTTCAGTTTTGCCTTCAGATGATCCTCTAAATATTGGTATGCTTGGTATGCACGGTAATTTGGCCGCCAATGTCAAAACGAATGAATGCGATGTACTTATTGCCGTAGGCATGCGTTTTGATGATAGGGTGACAGGAAAACTTTCTGCTTATGCTCCTCAAGCTAAGATCATTCATTTTGATATTGATCCTGCCGAGATCAATAAGAGTATTCATGTAGATGTTGCAGTTGTGGGCGATTGCCGCAAGACACTTGCTGCTGTGACCGCATTATTAAAGGAGGGAGATCATAGTGAATGGAAGAAAAGCTTTGAACCTTATATGAAGAAGGAAAACGATAAAGTGATCCGTCCGGAACTTCATCCTTCCAAGGAGCTGATGACAATGGGAGAGGTGATCAATGCCGTGAGCGAGGCAACTGCTCATAAGGCTATATTGGTGACCGACGTAGGCCAAAATCAAATGTTAGCTGCGCGTTACTTTAAATATTCTTCTCCACGCAGCATCCTTACTTCGGGGGGTGCGGGGACGATGGGATATGGATTGCCGGCAGCTATCGGTGCTACTTTCGCTTGTCCTGATCGTACGGTTTGTTTGTTTGTCGGTGATGGTGGACTTCAGATGAACTTACAAGAATTCGGTACGATAATGGAACAGGGAGCTCCGGTTAAAATAATATTGCTCAATAACAATTTCCTCGGCAATGTACGCCAGTGGCAGGCTATGTTCTTCAACCACCATTATTCATTCACGCCAATGATGAATCCCGAATATCCGACTATCGCCTCGGCTTATGGTATTGCTGCGCGTAGGGTGATGAAACGTGAACAACTCGCCGAGGCCATTGATGAGATGCTTCGTACCGATGGTCCTTTTTTGCTCGAAGCTTGTGTTGAGCAAGAAGGCAACGTACTGCCAATGACTCCTCCGGGTAGTCCTATCGATCAAATGATATTGGAAATTAAATAAGGAAAACATAGAGATGGAAAACAAATCATATACGCTTATCGTTCATAGCGAGAATTTTGCCGGATTGCTCAATCAAGTTACGGCTGTTTTTACTCGTTTCCAGATAAACATTGACAGTCTCAACGTATCGGCTTCGTCTATTCCGGGGTTGCACAAATATACGATTACGGCTTGTACCGACGAAGAAAGTATTGAAAAGATTGCTCGCCTTATCGAGAAGAAAGTAGATGTTATATCTGCACACTATTTCACCGACGATCAGATATTCTCATACGAGGTGGCACTTTTCAAGTTGTCGATGTCGGAGACTCACATTGAACCAAAAGTATTGCGCATTATTAGTCAGTATGGTGCGAATATTGTCGAGGTAAACAATGTCTTTGTTATCATTGTTAAAACCGGAACGAGCGAAGAAATCACTGCTTTGCACGAAGAACTTCAAAAATATCATGTAGTTTTGCAATTTGTCAGGTCGGGCAGAATAGCCGTTACGACGAGCTATTACGAGAAGGTCAACGAATTTCTCGAGAAGCGTGAGTCTGACTATCGTTTGACCAATAAATCTTAAAAACAACTATTTGATATGAATGAAGAAAATAAGATTGGAAATTACAAATTTGTTGCCGAACCCTTTTGGGTCGACTTCAGCGGTCATCTGACGATGGGAGTGCTGGGCAATTGTTTGCTCAATTGTGCAGGATTTCATGCTGCTGATCGCGGCTTTGGAATTGCCAATCTAAATGAGGCCAATTATACTTGGGTTTTGTCACGCTTGGCCGTGGACTTGGACGATATGCCCTACCAGTATGAACCTTTTGAGATTGAAACATGGGTAGAAAATGTATATAGGCTATTTACCGATCGTAACTTTGCCATTATAAATAAGGATGGCATGAAGATAGGGTATGTTCGTTCTATTTGGGCGATGATAGACATGAAAAGTCGTCATCCGGCCGATTTATTGAAATTGCATGGTGGACATATCACTGATTATATTTGTCCGGATGTTCCTTGTCCTGTCGAGCGTCCATCACGCATCACATTGGCCGGCGGTGGCAAATTGGTTTCTTCTCACCGAGTGGTTTACAATGATATTGATATTAACGGACATGTCAATAGTGTTCGTTACATAGAGCATGTGCTCGACCTGTTTCCCATGTCGCTTTATCAGTCCAAACGTATTCGACGTTATGAGATCGCTTATGTAGCCGAAAGCTATTTTGGTGACATGCTTGATTTTTATGTTGCCGAAGATAAAAGTGACGAATCAAAAGAAGTATATAATATAGAGATAAAGAAGAATGGCAACGATGTTGTTTGCCGTTCTAAAATAGTATTCGACTGAAACAAAATATTTATTATTAATCTGTAGTCTGTCTTTATATAATGAGAGGGAGGGCTACATAAAACAAACAAAAAATGGCAAAAATTAATTTTGGCGGGGCAGAAGAAAATGTTGAAACCCGCGAAGAGTTCTCTTTGGAGAAAGCACGTGAAGTATTGAAAAATGAAACAATCGCTGTAATAGGATATGGCATTCAAGGTCCCGGTCAGTCGATGAACCTGCGCGACAATGGTTTTAATGTCATTGTCGGACAACGTCCAGGGAAAACTTTCGACAAAGCTGTAAAAGATGGTTGGGTACCGGGCGAAACTCTTTTCAGTATCGAAGAGGCGTGCAAACGTGCTACTATTATCCAATACCTGCTCTCAGATGCAGCTCAGATAGAGGTATGGCCTACCGTCAAAGCTAATCTTACTGCCGGCAAAGCGCTTTATTTCTCTCATGGATTTGCTATTACCTTCAGCGATCGCACCGGTGTTGTTCCTCCCAAAGATGTGGATGTTATTATGGTTGCTCCAAAAGGTTCCGGTACATCGCTTCGTTCACTTTTCTTAGAGGGACGGGGTATCAACTCTTCTTTCGCCATCTATCAGGATGCTACCGGCAAAGCTCGCGAGCGTACGTTGGCATTGGGTATCGGTGTGGGTTCCGGTTATTTGTTCGAAACTACTTTCAAGAGAGAAACATGGTCCGATCTTACAGGCGAACGCGGTACATTGATGGGAGCTATTCAAGGAATGCTTCTTGCTCAATACGAAACATTGCGTGAGAATGGTCACTCTCCATCCGAGGCTTTCAATGAAACGGTAGAAGAATTGACGCAGTCGTTAATGCCTCTTTTTGCTCAGAAAGGTATGGACTGGATGTATGCCAACTGTTCTACAACAGCACAACGTGGCGCTCTCGATTGGATGGGACCGTTTCATGATGCTACCAAACCGGTATTCGAGAAGTTGTATCACTCTGTAAAGACAGGCAACGAGGCTCAAATATCCATTGACAGTAACTCGAAACCCGATTATCGCGAGAAATTGAACGAGGAACTCAAGGCTTTGCGCGAAAGTGAAATGTGGCGCACAGGCGAAACAGTTCGCAAACTTCGTCCGGAGAATAACTAAAAGTAGTATACTCTATTGCAATAGATGCATAGAGGGCGTGTCGAATGAAAATTCGGCACGTTTTTTTATTATATCTACAATTTCTTTACAATAATATTGTATATTTGCAATACTAAACTTATAATCCTTATTGCTCATGAACCGATTTAAACTGATCCTTGTTAGTAGCGTGTTGTTTTTTTCTATCTTCTTGTCGGCTCAGACAAGTATAAAAACTTATATGCTACCAGATACTATATCCTATATTTATACAGACTCTTGTTTGCATAATCGACATATAATTCTATCTGCGGCAATACGTAAGAATAATGGAAAGATATCTGGTAGGATGGAGAAAATGATCTTTTTTAATCTTGAAAAAGGTACTGTCGATTGGAGTCTGCCGTATACTTTGGATCCATATACTGAAGGTTCAAAAATATGGCTCGTCCCCGAAGGAATATTGGTACCAGGAAATAAAAAGATTTCATTACTCGATTATAAGGATGGGAAACCATTGTGGGAGAAATCTGGTTCTTATGTCAGTCTTGAACCTCGGCATAAAGGATTATTTTATGCTTTCACTCCGCTATTTACTCTTATGCCCAAATTATTATATATGGATTTGAAAACTGGGAAAGATAGAAAGTTCAGCAAAAAAGTTTTATGGAAGAACATGAGTCGTCAGATAGATTTCACTTACCTGAACGATAGTGTGATGTGTGTAGTCGGTGATTATATTCGACTTCTTGATTTATACAGTGGGGAGTTTAAGAGTTATGAAGCCTATTTTTTTAATCCTTGGTGGTCAATTGGAACCATAGCTCGTTCCAACTTGTTATATAATGATTCTTGTTTCTATATGTCCGATAAAGAAAAGATTTTTTGTCTTGATAACCAACTCAAGGAACTGTGGCGAACTGAACTTCCCAAAAAATCGGCATCGTTATCGCATATCTATACCGATTCGACTAATGTTTATATGGTGAACTATGGCGTTGGATCCGATTGGAAATATCGGTTCGAGGGTTATCCTTTTGTTGCTGCTTTCGATAAAAAAACCGGAAACAAGTTATTCTTGACGCAGATATCAGATGCTAAAACCTCTGTGGTAGATTTCTTTAGATTAGCTGATATTCAGTTTCTGTTGTTCTCCGACCGAATAGCCAGTTACCGTCTTTCGCCTAATGCTCCTATCAATACAATTGCCTGGAATTGGCAGAAGTATGGCTATTTACGTGGAATCGAAGAGAATGAATTCTATATACCGGATTCTTCGGACAGTCTGCGCTATTGCAAAGCACCTATCGAGAACTTACTTCCGGTACATACTTCGACAGGTATGATTTGTACTGTCGATCCCAGCGATATGCGTGTTGTCAATGCTTATCCCAATTCGTCCTATCGAATGGTTATCGCTCAATATGGTGGAAATAAAATAGTTGAAGGTGACCCCAATAAACTTATCATTATCGATGAGAAAGGTTATCGCAAACAAGAGGTTGCTCATGTGTATCAGAAGGTATTTCAGTCGGGCAATCACGTATATGCTTTGAAAGAAACCGGCAACGAACTTGTCGATATTTCGTTGTGACAGATACGTATATATGACTAAAAAAAGTAGATGAGATGCATTGTTTTTGATTCATTTTCTTAACTTTGTGATATTATCAACTAATTGCATCAAGATTATGGCTAGAAAACTAATATTTGCATCTCTTCTGGTATGTACGCTTTTTGCGTCATTATTTTTAATCACCAATTGTACCAAGGTCTCAAATCATCCGTTTGCTACCAGTGTCATTAAATACAATAAGGTAGAGAAAGTTGCCAAGTGTAGCTTCGTTGTCGATTACCCTGTCAAAGGTAACGAAGCGTTGTTGCAATCGGCTAGCGAATGGATCAGCGAGCAGTTTGGTGGAACTTATAAGGGCAGTTGCCTGCACGGAGATTCTCTGCTGCTTTATTATGGCAAGGCTGCAATGGATACGTTGAATGCTTATAGCAAAGACCTTCAGCCTAATATGCAAGTAGAAAACACAATGAGCATTCGCAAAAATTATGAAACAAACAAATTTGTGACGTACGAAGCCGCTTCATATTCCTATTTGGGTGGGGCTCACGGTGGGGCTACGCTCGAAGGAGCTACTTTCCGTAAATCGGATGGACGAAAGTTCGGATGGGAAATGTTCACTCGCGAGAGTCGCTTTACTAAATTGCAGGAACTTATAAAAGAAGGTTTAAAACAATATTTCAAAGTCAAAACTGATGAAGAATTGAAAACTAACTTTTTGAATCCTGACAACATCTATATCATTCCATTGCCACAAGCGCTTCCTTACTTTACCAAAGAAGGAGTGAAATTCGTATATGCTCAATACGAAATAGCGAGTTATGCTACCGGAATGCCTTCTTTTACGGTGCCTTATGATAAGATTAAGTCTATACTTACTGTTCCGGCTGCCAGTTTGCTTTGATCTTGTCGTTATTTAATGAGGTGCAAGAGGATGTGAATTTCAAGGTGAATATTTCCCGAGATTCTGATACTTTCTTATCCGAACCTTAGTGACAGGCCATTGTAGGACACTATTTTTGCAACTGTCTCAACGCTCGAATATAAATCAAATAAGAGTAAGGTATAAATACATCGCACGTAAATCGCTGATAGACAGCGAGAAATTCATAAGGACGAAAATAAAAGTTCGTAAGGAGAAACATTTATTTTCGTCCTTATGAATTTTTATGTTTGTCCTTATCATTTTTCGAGAACACAGGTTCAATTTCGTATATCATAAGTGCCACTTCGGTATGGTTAAAATAGTATCAGTATCGTCCCTTATATTCACCTCTTAGAACACCTTGAAAAACAATTTTTGTTCGCAAGTCTTCACCAGTTACTTGTAGGCCTCATTATCAATAGTCTTATGTAGAGTTCATAATTCATTGACTATCAGCGAGAAGATACACTTTACAGGGTCCCGTTTTACTACCGCATCACAATATCTACCTGATATACAGTTAATAACGGTGACGGGAATGGATACCAAAAGTATTATAGAAAAACATCGAAATGACTCATACCTGCACGACCCCCTTTTTTAATAGTCAGTGGAACACGATTATTTCAATAAATCGGTGTTGTACTTATCTTCCTAAAACCACATATGGACCTAAATTTGTTGACGTCCATATGTTTTCAGAAAAACTTAAGGACGTCACCGAAAAAACTAACATACGACAATTTTGCAAAAATCAACCGTATGTCGCAGCGGTAACTAACGTATGTCCCAGGCGAAACTAACGTTAGTTACCATAACAACTAACGTTAGTTACCGCAGTAACTTCCGTTAGTTATTGCTGCGGCATACGTTCGTTTTTTCTGTGTTCGGCGATTGTAGCAAAATGGAAAGGTGGGAAGATAGACCAATGATGGCGGGTTTCGTAATCTTTGTGTTTGTTAGATAACCATTATCTTTTCATCCGGATTGTGTCCGCTTCGGATGCGCCATTCTTGTGGATAAAGATTGTTGGTGCGGTTTCCCATATTTTTCACGAAACCGAGAGGAACGTTTTGATAGGTCAATAAAACGCAACCATGGGGTGTTGCCTGATCCAACATGATAGTTTCTTTGCGCAAGTAGGCAATGGCTTGTTCATAGTTTATTTCTTGTGAAGCAAAACAATTGCGATTCAGTAGTTTGCTTAATGCAAGCGATTGAGTAGGGATGAGGTCACGCCCTTTAATGTCGCCAATAGTGATTCCTCTTTGCACGATATTTAATTCTTTCTGACATGTGGCAACCGCTTCAGCATGCTTCTTCAATATAGCCGAAATTGTTTTTCCATCGGTTGTTAACTTGTATTTTTCTCCATCGGCGATGTATTCGTTGGCTTTGGTCAACAAGTCTTTAATCCCAGGGATGGGCAACATACGCTTTTTGTCTTCTTTGTGCTTTTTGTCTTTCTTTGATTTTTCTCCGTTCTTGCGTAATACTGCAAGAAAGAAACCTTCTCCTTGCGTCTTACCCGGAAGAAAACGGTAGACTGGAAAATCAGCATTCAGCAATAAGTTACCTGTAATGTTCCAATCCCCTTCTGTAGGGATTTCCATCACTTCTGCTCCAAGTTCATTCACTATCCATTGTATGTTTTCCTCGTTTTCGAGCGTATTGAAAGTACAGGTACTATATATTAATAAGCCTCCGGGCGAGAGGCATTGCCAACAATCGGTTAGAATCTCGCGTTGGCGTTGGGCACACATCACAACGTTCTCTTTGTTCCATTCGCCGATTGATTTTTCATCTTTGCGAAACATTCCTTCACCCGAGCAAGGCATGTCGCAGAGCATTACGTCGAAGAAATGTTTTAATCGTTTGAAATCTGCCGGTTGGTTATTTGTTACTACAACGTTGTCGTTCCCCCATTTTGAAATATTTTCGGCTAATATTTGTGCACGCGACCGGATCACCTCATTTGATATTAGCAGACTATCTTCTGGCAGGATACTTGAAAGATGGGTGGATTTACCTCCCGGAGCTGCACAAAGATCGAGCGCTATGACCGGCTCCTTTACGAAGTTTCTTATGGCTTGCTCAATAAACATTGATGAGGCTTCTTGTACATAGTAACATCCCGCATGGAAAAGCGGGTCGAAAGTAAATGTCGGCCGGCTTGCAAGATACCTTCCCTGTAAACACCAAGGAACTATCCTTGTGAGGAGAGAAGTCTCTTTAGGGTTCAACTTGCTGTTGAACCGCACGCTGATGGATTGAGGTTGTTCAAGGGCCGATGTTAATGTTTCAAACAGCTTTTCGCCCATTAGTGAACGCGTATAGGTGGTAAAATCAATTGGAAGATTCATATATTTCTGAGAATAATAGTGCAAATATCGAATTTTTTTTATCTATTTGCAACTTTGAAGAGATATAACTACGTCTAATGATAAAATAAGGAAATATAAAATCACAATGAATATGAAAAAGATTCTTTTATGTACTATGTTGTTATTGGCTATCCTTTGTGGAACTTCAGCCGTATGGGGAGCTAAACACAAACTGCCAGTGAAAGTTGAAAATGCGCAGAAAGATGCTACCGCCAGCGATACGACGAGTAATTCTGAACCCGCATTTGTTGACTCAGTCGATCAAGCATCGAGCAATGTCAATTCTGATGACGATAACGACGATAATTTCGGTAACGGAATATCCCGTATTTTTACCGGTGACAAGCCTATGCCTTATGTCTTTTTGATTCCTATCATCGGTACTATTTCCGGATGTTTGCTCATTGCAGTAATTCTCTTTCTGGTATTTTACTTTCGATATAAAAGTCGTCAAGCCAAATATCGGTTGGCAGAGAAAGCGCTCGAAGCAGGAAAACCATTTCCGGAAGATGTTTTTGTCTCTGAACCGCCGATATCTTCTCAGTCGAAAAGGTCCTATATTCCTTATTACACAACAGTAGAAAGAGATAAGGGCATTCGAACTACTTTTCTGGGACTTGGCTTGTTTATCTTTCTGTGGGCGCTTACTACTTCGTTTGGCGTGGCATGTATCGGATTGTTGATTATGTTCATTGGTATAGGTCGTTGGGTTTCTGCCATAGAACACAAGAAAGACGCTGAAATGATGAATAATCTGGACGGTGCAAATAGGCAAACATCCGATGCAAAGCCCGATAGGGAAGAGCCTGTTTCGCAATCTACAGATTCTGCAGAACAAAATACAGATAATGTAAATTCAGACCATACCGCCGCAGAATAGCTGATGGGTCAGATAAATGACATATCGCTAATCGCTCAAGTTGTAGCATTCGGGAATAAACGAGCATTCGACAAACTGGTATGTAAGTACCAATCGCCACTGCGTCGTTTCTTCCTGAATTTGACTTGCGGCGACACTGCTTTGAGTGATGATTTGGCTCAAGAGACTTTTATAAAAGCCTATACTAGTCTTTCGTCTTTCAAAAATTTGTCAGGCTTTTCAACTTGGCTCTTTAGAATTGGATATAATCAATTTTATGATTATCTTCGCAGCCAAAGAGAAACTTCAGACCTGGAAGCTATCGAAGTTGATGGGGAATATAAAGTTGAACAGGTGAGTTTGAGCAGCAAAATGGATGTATATTGTGCTTTGAAAACATTAAAAGAGGCAGAACGTATGTGCATAACGTTGTTTTATATGGAGGATATGAGTATTGACAAAATAGCTGATGTGACCGGTTATCCAATGGGGACGGTGAAGTCGCACCTCTCAAGAGGAAGGGAGAAAATGACAACTTATTTAAAAAATAATGGATATGATGAACGACAATGATACATTACTGAAACAATTTATGGATGCTAACCGGCAGGAAATAGCTGATAATGGATTTTCTCGTCGGGTGATGCATCGTTTGCCTTGCCGCCACAATCGTGCCGCTCAGATATTGAATGCTTTGTGTACAGTAGTCAGTGTTTTCTTGTTCATTACATTTGATGGAATACAAGCCGTTATAGAACTGATGCGTAATGTGTTGGTATATACTATACAGCATTTGGGAACAATCAATATTGATATAAAAACCATCGTTGTGCTTTTTTGTCTTGTGTTCTTTTTTACTGTAAGATTGGCTTGGCAGCATGTAGATGATTAAAAATCCAGCTATTTTTATTCATTTGCCTTATTTTATTATGTACATTTGTGGCAGAATAAAAATATTGTTTGATTAATGATGAGAGAATCACATCCTTTACATTTCTATCTAAAGGCCATTATTCGTTTGGTTGTGTTTACAGCCATCATTGGCTTTATCCTTCGTGTTGTGTTGATGTTCAATGAACAGACCCATACCTCTTTCTTTTTAAAAGATTATCCTCAAATATTTATTTTTGGTTTTATAAACGATGTTTGCATAGCATTTATGGGAACTGCGTTTATATTTATCAATCAAGTATTTATTTCTTCAGCCAAATATCGCAAGCCACAGTGTTATTTTATTCTCGCTTTTCTTGTAGCCCTATTAGCTTATTTATTGTTTTTTGATAGGACGTTTACCGAATTTAATAAAAACGTAGTACATATCGTCTGTTGGGTATTAGTCTATAAATGTATCAGTTTCAGTCTTCGTACTTTTCTCCCTAAAATAAGGCCCACATATAGTATGGTAGTATATCTACTTACTATTTTTGTTTATGTAGGGGCGGTATTGGTTAATACGATTGGCGAATATTTCTTTTGGAGTGAGTTTGGTGTTCGTTATAACTTTATTGCAGTCGACTATCTAATATATACCAATGAAGTGATCGGCAATATTATGGAGTCTTATCCTATTGTCCCGATATTCTTGGTGATTGCTCTGTTTGCTTTTATTGTGACCTATTTCGTTGTCCAGAATAAATGGAAGTTGAGGCTGCCTCTGGGTGATATACGTCTTAAACTCTCGGCTGCCGGAATATATCTTCTTTCTTTTGTACTTTTTGGAGTAGGTGCTACATTGATGGAAAAGCTTCAGGTAAGTAGCAACGTTTACGTCAATGAACTTCAGGCAAATGGAGTATATAAATTTTATAAGGCCTTCTTGGCAAACGAACTCAATTATGATCAGTTCTACCTGACAATGCCTAAAAATAGAGTGGAGCAGACTTTAAATAAAATATATCATAGCCACGGTATTGAAAATGTTGCTGCAATAAAAGATACGATGCCCGAATTGCATAAGAATATTGTTCTTATTATGGTAGAAAGTCTGAGTGCGGAATACCTTTCTGAATTTGGGAACGAAAAAAAGATTACTCCTTGCCTCGATGCACTTGTACCTCGTAGTATGGTTTTTGAAAATCTTTATGCGTGTGGAAACCGTACGGTACGTGGCTTGGAAGCTGTAACATTGTCTATCCCACCAAGTCCGGGCGAAAGTATTATCAAACGGTCTAATAATCGGAATTTATTTTCTGTTGCTACTGTATTGAAGCAAAAGGGATATAAAATGCAATTCTTATATGGAGGTGATAGCTACTTCGATAATATGAAAGAATTCTTCTCGGGTAATGGATACGAAGTTATTGATAAGAGTGAAATGTCGCCCGAAGATATTTCTTTCAGTACCGTATGGGGAGCTTGTGATGAAAATCTTTTTGATAAAGCGATAAAGGTGTTTGATAAAAACGCAGCATCTGGCAGACCATTTTATGCTCATATCATGACTACGAGCAATCATCGCCCTTATCTTTATCCTGAGGGTAAAATAGATATTTCTCCCAAAACAAAATCGAGGGACGGTGGCGTGAAGTATACTGATTATGCTATTGGACAATTCTTAAAAGCGGCTCAAAAGAAATCTTGGTTTAAGAATACGGTCTTTATTATTGTGGCAGATCATTGCGCCTCCAGTGCCGGCAGTACCGAAGTGCCACTTGATCAATACCATATTCCGGCGTTCATCTATGCACCGGGTTTTGTACACCCTATGAAAATAAATAAGCTCTCTTCTCAAATAGATATAATGCCTACGGTATTTGGCTTACTTCATTTGTCTTACCGCTCCAAATTTTATGGACGTGATGTGTTGCAGTCTGGATATGTTCCTCGGGCTCTGGTAGCCACTTATCAGAATCTCGGTTATCTTCATGATGGTATTTTTACAGTGTTATCGCCTACAAGGCGCTTTGTACAACAAAGAGCAACACCTGCTTCTCATCATCTTTATACGTTGACTCCATTGAAGATAACGCAACAGAAATTCTTGGAAGAGGCTATTGCCCATTATCAGTCTATTGGGTATCGGAAATAGGTGGATAACAAAAATAAGTATTATTATTTTTGTTATTCTAATGTCAAATATTACCTTTGTGAAATGAAATTTCGAGAGCTCAAATTGCGAATGCGATATATTGCAATTGTTATATCTCTTGTATTTGCCTCTTCGGCGCAAGGACATTATGCAAGTAGTTGTTCTACAAATTTGATAAATAGGTATCAAGTTGCAGATACATTGCAAAATCAACCTTCGGATTCGATCGTCAAATATTTTCTATTGCATCATGGTGTTGCGGTCACTTACAATAATTATGTCGATATATTGGAAAGTGGTCGCGAGAAGTTTACCGATATGTTCAGTGAAATTCGTAAAGCCAAGAAGTTTGTTCACCTCGAATATTTTAATTTCCGGAATGATTCTATTGCCAATGCTCTATTTGATTTGTTATCTCAAAAGGTGAAGGAAGGTGTTCAGGTAAGAGCCCTTTTTGACGATTTTGGTAATTGGTCTAATAATCAGCCGTTGCGCAATAGTGATTTGAAGAAGATAAGGAAAGAAGGTATTGAAATAAAGAAGTTCGATCCGATAAAATTCCCTTATATCAATCACGTTTTTCATCGCGACCATCGTAAAATAGTCGTTGTCGATGGGTTGGTTGGTTATACCGGTGGAATGAATGTGGCCGATTACTATATCAATGGATTGCCTAAAATAGGTGCATGGCGCGATATTCATTTACATATAGAAGGTGGTGCAGTGAGCGAGTTGCAGAAGATCTTTTTGACAATGTGGAATAAATCCACTCATCAGAATATTGGTGGCGATGAATATTTTCCTAAGCAAAATGCTGACAGCCTTATTTTGGATTCGCTGTCTGATTATTGTCATGATATGCAAGTGGCTATTGTCGATCGATGTCCTCGTAAATCACCCGATTTGCTTCGACGCTCTTTTGTCGAGACAATTGATGCTGCCCAGTATAGTTTGCGTATCGTTAATCCGTATTTCGTACCGACTACATCTATCAGAAGGGCTTTAGATAATGCGATTAAGCGGGGAGTGAATGTTGAAATTATGATGTCGGCTAAGTCTGATATTCCTTTTACTCCAGATGCTTCTCGGTATATTCTGCACAAATTGATGAAGAAGGGAGCAAAGATTTATCTTTATTATGGTGGTTTTCATCATACCAAAATGATGACTGTAGATGAACGATTTTGTACGGTAGGAACTGCCAATCTCAACAGTCGCAGTTTGCGATATGACTATGAAGATAATGCTTACATTTTTAATAGAAAGGTTACAGCTACACTCAATACGATATTCGATTCGGATGTGAAAGATTGTGTACCACTCACTCGGGCCTACTGGAAGAAGCTTTCTCCATGGAGAAAGTTTGTTGCTTGGTTTGCCAATCTGTTTACTCCTGTATTGTAGCAATAGTTGATAAAGACGGTGACGTGTTTGGACACGTATGTACTACTTTGCATATTGCATGTAATAATTTTCTTGTTAAGGTGAAATTGCGAGTGAAGAAAGAAGTAAGAAAGTACAGAGCTGGTGGTGTAACGGATGAGCATTTATTCATGTCCCCAATACTTATTTGCATTGAAAATAGACTTTTTGCTTTTGTTATTTGCTAGGTATACATTATCTTTGTAGCATTATGAAACAATATTTGGATTTACTTAATAGGGTGCTGGCCGAAGGTGTCGAGAAAGAGGATCGTACGGGCACTGGCACTATTAGTGTATTTGGTCATCAGATGCGTTTTCATTTAGATGATGGTTTTCCTTGTTTAACGACAAAGAAACTACATCTTAAATCAATCATCTATGAATTGCTATGGTTCTTGCAAGGCGATACCAATGTGAAATATCTTCAAGAACATGGAGTTCGTATCTGGAACGAGTGGGCAGATGAAAAGGGCGAATTGGGACCGATATACGGAAAGCAATGGCGTGCTTGGAAAGATTATGCAGGTGGTACCATTGATCAAATCAGTGAAGTGATCGATACGATAAAGAATAATCCGGATTCTCGTAGAATAATGGTTTGTGCTTGGAATGTAGCCGATGTCCCGCAAATGAAATTGCCTCCTTGTCACTGTCTGTTTCAGTTTTATGTAGCCGATGGACGTCTCAGCTTGCAACTATATCAACGTAGTGCAGATATTTTCTTGGGTGTACCATTTAATGTTGCTTCTTATTCTTTATTATTACAGATGATGGCGCAAGTTTGTGGATTGAAAGCGGGAGATTTCGTTCATACATTGGGCGATGCACATATTTACAAAAATCATTTGGAACAAGTGAAACTTCAACTCTCTAGAGCACCTAGGACATTGCCGAAAATGAATATTAATCCTGAGGTGAAAGGCCTATTTGATTTCAAGTACGAAGATTTCGAATTGACTGACTATAATCCTTATCCTCATATTTCGGCCGAAGTTGCCGTTTAGTATACTGTTTTGCTATGAATACTCAAATCATTATTATTGCGGCTATAGATCGTGCGGGAGCTATCGGTTATAAGAATCAGTTGCTTTTTCACTTGTCTGCTGACTTGAAAAGGTTTAAAGAGCTTACTACCGGACATACGGTCATTATGGGACGTCATACTTTTGAATCATTACCAAAGGGCGCGTTACCCAATCGTAGGAATATTGTACTTTCTTCCAATAGCGAACTTGTTTTACCGAATGTCGAAATATTTTCATCGCTGGAACTTGCTATTGCTCATTGCAGTGATAATGAAAAACTATTTATTATAGGAGGTGCTAAAGTGTATAAGCAAGCTATTGAAAGGGCTGATAAGTTATACCTTACCCAAATAGATACTGTAGCTCCAAATGCGGATGTCTATTTCCCTATAATTGATCCTAATATATGGCATGAGAAAAGACGTGAATCTCATCCGATGGATGAAAAGCACGTCTTTGCATATTCTTTTGTTGATTACGAACGACTTTAGGCTATCTTGGCCTCTAAAGTTGATTAGTAATTATCGTTTATTTCGTCTAAATTGAATTCTTTCTCATCATTTTCATCCAAATCCCCTAGAATTGGTACTTGTCTATGAAGCCCTTCTGTAAATGAGATGAGTGTTTCGGTGCGGGCAATGCCGATGCCTTGGAGTCTATCGTGAATGATCTTCATGAGATGGCGGTTATTGCGCGCATACATTTTGATAAACATATCGTATTTGCCGGTTGTATAATGGCACTCTACTACTTCTGGAACTTTGCTTAACGCAGCAACTACATCATCGAAAAGTTCGGGGTCTTTTAAGTAGATTCCAATGAAAGCGCAAGTTTCATATCCCATCCTTTCTGGATCTACAATATAATTGGAACCTTTAATGATTCCGATATCTGTCAATTTTCTAATACGCTGATGAACGGCTGCTCCGGAAACATTACAAGCACGAGCAACCTCCAAAAAAGGAATTCGGGCATTGTTTATAACGATTTTCAGTATTTGCTCGTCCAATTCATCTAACGGTTGATGTCTCATGGTTAAATTATAATTTGGTTGTTATTAATGTCTTTTTTGCAAAGATAGCAACTTTTTTCTGGTGTTATCTGCGTTTTTTTAATTTTATTTGTTTTAAAATGAAAGCTGTTTGTCGTTTTTTAGAAAAAGTCAAAGACTATCATTAACTTTGTAATCTAAAACAACAAAAGATGAAAAGAATATTGTTTTTATGGGGTTTGTCTTTCGTGTTTTTTACAACAGTGGCAAATGCTCAGAACTTTACAGATTATTTTGTAGATAAAACCTTGCGAATAGATTATTTGCTTTCGGGAGATGCTCAAAGGCAAGCCATTTATCTGGATCAACTTTCGTCTTTGCCTCAATGGGCGGGGCGTCGTTATCATCTTTCTGAACCTCCGCTCAGAGGCAACGGTCAGATAGTTGTTACCGATTCGTTGAGCGGTACGCGAATCTATACCAATTCTTTTTCTTCTCTTTTTCTGGAATGGATTTCGACCAAAGAGGCTAAGCTGGTGGCTAAAGGTTTTGAACATACGGTTTTAATACCTTTTCCAAAACAGACGGTGAAAGTTGAAACGACACTTTATAATTCATCGGGTCTGTCTATTGCTCAGATCGTTCATTATGTTAATCCGTCCGATATATTGATTCATGCCAAAGGCTTGTCCAATATCCCTTCTTATAAGTATTTGCAGAAAGGGGGGAGTTACACGGATTGTATTGATGTAGCAATAGTAGGCGAGGGCTATACAGCTCTCGAAATGAATCGCTTTTATGAAGATGCTACAGTAGCTTGTGAAAGTCTATTTGATCATGAACCGTTTAAATCTATGAAGAACCGTTTCAATGTGATAGCTGTTACAACTCCCTCTCTTGATAGTGGCGTAAGTATACCTGATAAAAACGAGTGGAAAAATACAGTATTTATGTCTCATTTTGATACGTTTTATTCCGATCGCTATCTTACTACCACCCACATTAAGGCGATACACGATGCTGTTGCCGGAATACCTTATGAACATCTTGTCGTATTGGCCAATACGGAGAAATATGGTGGCGGTGGAATCTACAACGATATTACATTGACGGCAGCCCATCATTCTAAATTCCGTCCGGTGGTAGTGCATGAGTTCGGTCATGCCTTTGGCGGTTTGGCAGATGAATATTGGTATGATGGTGATGTGATGGATAATACTTATCCTTTGACAGTTGAGCCGTGGGAACAAAATATAACGACTCGTGTCGATTTCATTTCAAAATGGCAAGATATGTTGAAAAAGGGAACTCCTGTTCCTACGTTGCCCAAAGATAAAGACAAGTATCCTGTTGGACTTTATGAGGGGGCTGGTTATTCTGGTAAAGGAATTTATCGTGCTTCTTATGATTGTAGAATGCGAACGAACGAATGTCCGACTTTCTGTCCTGTTTGTCGAAGAGCACTACAGCGGATGATCGATTTTTATACTATGCCATAATTAAAAGTGTTTGAGCATTTATTTAGAAATAGTTTTAATATCTTTACGTAATAAAAATAGAAATAATATGAATCAGTTAGTAGAACGCTTTTTAAAGTATGTAAGTTATGATACGCAAAGCGATGAACTTACTGGCCTTACTCCGAGTACTCCGGGGCAAATGGTCTTTGCTAATTATTTAAAGTCGGAATTAGAATCTTTGGGCTTTTCCGAAATAAGTCTTGACGAAAATGGATATCTCTTTGCTACTTTGCCTGCTAATACCGATAAGCAAATTCCTGTTATCGGGTTTATTGCTCATATGGACACAAGTCCTGATATGAGTGGAAAGAATGTTTCTCCTCGAATTGTCGAGAAATATGATGGTAAAGATATTGTGTTGTGTGCAGAAGAAAATATTATTCTTTCTCCGAAACAGTTTCCAGAATTATTGGACCATCAGGGAGAAGATATTATTGTTACGAATGGAAAAACTTTATTGGGCGCTGACGATAAGGCTGGTATTGCCTCTATTGTTTCTGCATTGGTCTATTTGAAAGAGCATCCTGAAATAAAACATGGTAAAGTTCGCATAGGTTTCAATCCTGATGAAGAAATAGGTGTTGGCGCTCATAAATTTGACGTTGAGAAGTTCGGTTGTGAATGGGCTTATACGATGGATGGTGGAGAATTGGGTGAATTGGAATACGAGAATTTTAATGCTGCTTCTGCAAAGATTTCTTTTAAAGGATGTAATGTCCATCCGGGATATTCCAAACATAAAATGGTGAATTCTATTCGGGTTGCCAATCAATTTATTGAAATGTTGCCTCGGCATGAGACTCCCGAACATACCGAAGGTTATGAAGGATTTTATCATTTGGTAGGTATTAAAGGCGATGTGGAGAATACTGTATTGAATTATATTATCAGAGATCATAATCGCAACCGCTTTGAAGATCGTAAGAAAGAAGTGTTGCACTTGGTGCGTAAAATAAATGCAGAATTCGGCGAAGGAACCGCTATAGTAGAATTGCATGATCAGTATTATAATATGCGAGAGCAGATTGAACCTGTGATGCATGTCGTTGATATTGCATACAAAGCAATAGAGAAAGCTGGTATTCCGCCTAAAGTGCAACCCATTCGTGGTGGTACGGATGGCGCACAACTGTCTTTCAAAGGATTGCCTTGCCCAAATATCTTTGCCGGTGGATTAAATTTTCATGGGCGCTATGAGTTTTTACCTATTCCAAACCTATTGAAAGCGAAAGATACAATATTAAATATAATTCAATTAACTGCTAATAAATAAATTAAAAACAACCATCTAAAGATGAAAACAACTCCGTTTACCGAAACCCATATTGCTCTGGGAGCAAAAATGGAAGATTTTGCAGGCTATAATATGCCTATTCAGTACAAAAAAGGTATTATTGAAGAACACATGGCTGTTGTGAATAGCATAGGCGTGTTTGACGTCTCTCATATGGGAGAATTCTGGGTAAAAGGTCCGCAGGCATTGCCTTTTTTACAAACGATCACTTCCAATAATGTAGCAACTCTTACTCCTGGAAAAATTCAATATTCTTGTTTCCCTAATGAACAAGGCGGTATCGTTGATGATCTTTTAGTCTATTGTTACGAGTCTGAGAAATATTTGCTTGTAGTAAATGCTGCTAATATTGAAAAGGATTGGAATTGGTGTGTCTCTCATAACGAACAAGGGGCAGAACTCGAGAATTCTTCCGATCGTATGGCTCAACTCGCTATTCAAGGTCCTAATGCTATTAAAGCATTACAGAAGTTGACAGACATTGATCTTTATAACATACCTTATTATACTTTTGTGGTGGGAGAAATCGCGAATATTCCCAATATCATTATATCAAATACCGGTTATACAGGTGCCGGAGGCTTTGAACTTTATTTCTATCCGGAAGTTGCTCTAAAGATATGGAATGCGATATTCGAAGCTGGCGCAGAATTTGATATTCAGCCTGTAGGGCTTGGAGCTCGTGATACACTTCGGTTGGAAATGGGCTTCTGTCTTTATGGTCACGATTTAAATGATACGACGTCACCTATTGAAGCGGGGTTAGGTTGGATTACTAAATTTGTTGACGGTAAGAATTTTATAAACCGCGTAGCTCTTGAAAAGCAAAAGAATGAGGGTGTAGTTCGTAAACTTGTAGGCTTTAAGATGATTGATCGCGGTATTCCTCGCCAACACTATGTGTTACTTAATGCAGAAGGTGATCAAATAGGAGAGGTTACTAGCGGTACGATGTCTCCAGTTCTTAAGCAAGGAGTAGGCATGGGGTATGTAAAGCCTGAATATAGTAAGATTGGTACAGAAATCTATATTGACAATCGTGGACGTAAGTTGAAAGCAGAAGTTGTTAAGCCTCCTTTCCGTCCAAAAAACTAGAATGAAATTAAGAAAATAATAATGTGTTTCCCCGATTGATCTTCAATCGGGGCTTTTTGTTTCCAATAAAGATAGACAAAGAATGTTCGAATCTGTGAGAAGAAAAGTTGTAAATAAATTATTCAAATATTTGCTGGCACATTTTATAATTATTATTAATGGAACTACAATGTCTTTCATCACACGAAAAACACAGACGTATGTCGCAGCCATAAGTAACGTTAGTTACTGCGGTAACTAACGTTACTTATCATGACAACTAACGTTAGTTTCTTCTGCGACATACGTTAGTTATCGCGGTAACATACGTTAGTTTTTTTAGGTGCTAAGAATTGTACATTTTAGGCATCCTTTTACTTCTAATTTCACTATGAACCTGATTTTGGAAAAGAGCAATTATTTCTTTGAGAATAAGCCTGAATTGTTTAAAAATATGTCTTTAAAGTAGGCTACTAAACAACGCTTTTTAGTCAAATGACTTGCCACGAGCTGAGGAAAGAATCGATTAATGCCGGTTTACAATAATCTCGTCGGTAAATATCCAACCACCATAAGTATTGCTACTATGCGCCTGATAGCGGATATATCTGCCACTGGCATTTCCTTTCCATGTATAACTTTTTATAAAGAAATTGGGATCTTTGTCCACTTTGAATTCTTGCTTATCTATTTGTTTGAAGTTTACGCCATCGTCTGAGGTAGAAATAATTATTTCTGCGGGAGCAAAAACATAAGGGCCTGATGATTGCATAAAGTCGGCACTTATATCATGTATATCGATTGTTTTTTCCATATCGATGGTTACATCCACTTTATCGTGCGCTATAAACCCTTGCCATGCACCATCTCCATAACTCCAATCGCCACGCTTGCCATCAGTAAGAGTTGAGTCTCCATTGGCTTTGTAACGTTGGCTATAAGGAGAATTGTACACCACTTTTTTGCCTATAGCATCATGCATGATCAAATTCATTGATTCTTTGCGGTGTCCTTCTTCTTGTTCTACGTCAAATACATTATACCCTTTTAAAGCAAGGTACTTGTTGGCTTCAAAAACACGATCCCTAAAATTCTGATAAGTGCGCCCAGCAACATCAGGGTTTGTCCATCCAATCTCAGAAATTGCTAATATCCTAGGAAATGTCATATATTCAGCATGTCTTGAAGTGGTAATGTGCTCTGTCCATAAATTTGCTTGTAGCCCATCAATATATAAAGAAGCCGATGTGTTTTTTAAACTGTCAGGTATAGGCTCATAAGAATAAACTTTATCAAGTGGAAGATATCCACCATTAGAAGTTGGTTGCTTTTCAGGAGCATCTTGTACATTATTAATGTAGCAATATGCTTCGGGTGTCATGATTGCATGATGCCCGGCCTTGGCTGCTTCTATTCCTCCTTGCTCACCACGCCAAGACATCACTGTGGCTCTTGAGGCCAATTTACCTTCTAATATTTCGTCCCATCCAAGCAGTTTACGGCCGCGAGAATTGAGGAATCTTTCTATTCGGCATATTAGGTAACTTTGTAGTTCTTCTTCATTTTTCAAATGCTCGTCTTTCATCCTTTTCTGACATAACGGACATGTTTTCCATGCATTTTTTCCTGCTTCGTCGCCACCAATATGTATGTATTCTGATGGAAAAAGTTTAATAACTTCCTTCAATACGTTTTCTAAAAAACGAAATGTGATCTCTTTACCTATACAAAATTCTCCATTTTGATAAGGTTTGCCCGAACACGATAATTCAGGATAAGCATAAAGCACTTCTTCGCTATGTCCTGGCATTTCTATTTCTGGGATGATGTTAATATGGCGTAGAGCTGCATATTTGACTATTTCCTTAATATCATGTTGAGTATAATATCCGCCATAACCTTCTTTATTGTCTTTTTTGCAATAAAGTCTATTACCATTTACCCACCATTTATTCCAATCCGATTCTGTACGGTAGGCTGCCTCTTCAGTTAATTTCGGATATTTTTTTATCTGTATTCTCCATCCTGCAGCATCTGTTAGATGTAGATGAAAGTAGTTTACTTTGAAGTAAGCTAGTGCATCAATTTGTTTAAAAATAAATTCTTTCGGAAAAAAATGACGTGAAACATCAAGCATAAGCCCGCGATATTTAAAGCGCGGATAGTCA
This sequence comes from uncultured Bacteroides sp., assembly GCA_963676865.2. Lineage (GTDB taxonomy): Bacteria > Bacteroidota > Bacteroidia > Bacteroidales > Bacteroidaceae > JAAYUD01. The sequence goes on from CAXXSS010000001.1 coordinate 2,856,546, forward strand.
ATGATCTCTGCACACGAAACGCTATATGTCGTCGCTGAAGTGTGTTGGGTAAGTTGTAATAGAGACTGTATGCCATAGAATAGGCCTATTGCATCTGATGCTGTAATTTCTATTTGTTCAGAAGAAATATTGAGCGTATATTTTTGTTTGTCGATATCGGAAGAATTCTTACCTTTTTCATTTTTCTTTTCTGTAATGATATTTAGTTTGATGATGTTTTTGTTCTCCTTTGCTCCGCCGATTAAGAATTCATGGGGTAGAGTTTGCAAATATTTTCGCATCATTCGTTTATCTTTTCCTTTCAGATTCATGTAAAGTTTAGTGGTCTCATTTATAATAAAATGACCCTCTTTTATTTTCATTGATTGTGGAAGTGGAATGATTGACTGTGATTTCACAGGAACAGGTTTATAACATAGATAGATGATGATGCATATTGATAAAATAGAAAACCTATTGATGTAATGACTAATGATCTTCATGGTCTGAAATGATTAAAAAATAATTTCAATAAATAATACAAAGGAACATCCCTGAAAAGAAATTCTCTTCGTTTTGTTGTTAGTACAAAGGTAAGTATTTTAACTGAAAGTCAATAGTAAAACAAAAAATATTATTATCTGTTTTTAACTATTATAGGAGAGTGAAATAGCTTTAATCTTGTTTATATCTAAGTGTTTGACTTTTCCAAATTTTTTTGATAAAATTCAAAACAGCCTAATGAATTGAAAATTATTATTTGTTTTCCATCTTTAAGTCGTTTATTGTTTGAATAAGTCTTTGAGGTTCAAAATTCGTTGATTTTATTTTTGTTAACTGGACATTCGATAACGTTAATGGAGTATATTTATTAGGCATTCGGAGACATCTAATATAAGGAGCTATCTTTAATAATTTAGAAAGTTCAGAAGTATTTATACAGATAAATATAATCATAGGAAGAATTGGAGTTAAATGCCTTTCTGAGTTCCTATATGAAATGTCTTGCATTGGTAATAAAAATTCAATTTTCATTCCGCTCAGCAAATTGCATAACGTACTTTCTTTATATCTTTGTACTTGAATTACCAACCAGCTTTTGTCTGTCTTTTGAACAAATGATTCTTTTTGTATCATATTTATTTTTTTTTATATTGTAAATGAAAAAAGATCTATGTATATATAGTCTTTTTATTTCATTTTCATACGTAATGTAACTATCTGTCTAAGACCCGATGTCGTTTGTATACATACGCGAATATTTAAGACATCGCACCATAAAAGATTGTATCTCTTCGGAGAAAAGCCCTTTATATAAAGTTTATTTTTATCGATGCGGATAAGTTCAAAGAAATAGGATATCATGCAAAAACTGTTTTCATCAATATCCGCATATTGCACCTGTTCAAAAGAATTCACTAATAATGAGGCATCAAGTAGAAAATAGTTTTTTAAATATTTTATAAAGGATAGACAGCATGTTTTTTCAACACGCCAAAAATTCTCTTTTTTTTCTATCTGTATTATTTGTTCCATCCTTTACGCCTAAGCTTTTGTCATAATAAAATGATCAACTTCATTTACTTCTTTCGATGAGTAATATTGGCTCCGTTACTTATTAGGTAACGGATTTATAATACTAAATGGCATCTAGAGAACCTTTATTGCTATTAGGTTAATATTTGTTTTATGATAAATTTGCTAATTAACCTCTTTAAGAAAGGAATATTATTTTGAATAAAAAATAGGAAATTTAGAGTGAAAAATTGGAATCGCTTTTTCATCACACTAAAGCTTGTAATGGGATGATATGAAGAAAGCCTTGTTTTTTTTGTTTATATTAATTCTTTTGTTTACATTTGCGAAAATAAATTATAAATCCGTTACCTAATAAGTAACAGCGTTTTTTTATATTACCGCATTCATTTTTGTAGGCAGAAAGTATCATGTTTGTTTTACTCATACTAGATTACTGACAAATCGATAGTTCTTTTCGTTTATTTTTGTTCGTTCTGTGATATTGAAACCTTTTAGATAAATTTGAGTTGTCTTTATTGACTTATGCCCTAATGATTCGCTTATCATTTCGATGGGTACACCTAAATTTTTAGCGATTGTTGCCCACGAATGTCTGAATGTATAAGATGAAATGGGGACATTAGTCATTTTGAAGGTGTCGGCAAGTCTTTTTAGGTTGGTGTTGAATTTACGTAATGCTGTTTGGTATTCTATATATCCTTCTTTGGTACGTTTAGAGTAATTGCCACTTAATATAGAGAATAAATAATGATGTTGAGCAGAGTTATTTTCTTTTTTTTCTAAGTGATGTACAAATTTGTATGCAGAATTTAAAATCGTAACATCTATAGGTGTTCCTGTTTTTACCCTGCAATAATCTAGTGTACCATTTTTTAAATTTGATTTTTCCATGTGGGCAAAATCAACGAAAGACATTCCGCTAAATTGAAATAGTAAGTTTGCTATCTGTTGCGTTTTGTCTAATTCTTTATCATTAGTCTTTCCATATAATAATTTATGAAGGTCTTTGGGCGAAATAGCTTTTTTATGGGTGCTGTCTATTCCTGTATATACATCATGAAACAAGCGATGAACGTACGGTGCTAAGTTAGCGTCTATTGCTCTGTTATAGATGCTGCGGAGCATTCTCATGTAAGTCGAAATCGTATTTAGTTTTTTATGATGATCCAATAGAAACTGATAATAGAGTTTTAGGCTTTCTCGGTTAATTTGTTGGAAAGAAACCGCTTTTGTTCCGCAAAACTCTGTGAAAGATCTTAGAGCATTGCTGTAAATATGCGCTGTTGAATACCTACCTTCTAATTCCAATTGGTTGATACGTTCACTTGCAAAACTGGTTAAACTGTTTTTTTTCATCTCTTTATTTTTATGTATGTGATAAATTAAAATATTTTCTACACTAAAAGATCTATTTCAGAATAAGATTAGAATGTTATTCTGAATGCGTATATTTATTATGATAAAGTTATCAAATAGTAAATAAAGGCATATAGATTTTGATTTTGCAAAGAAAAAACATTCTTTGATACTGAGCAAATATTTGTTGGAAATTGCATTTTTTGTTATTGCGAAAGTTAAACTTCTGTTTTAAATTATAGCTTCCTTAAAAGAATAGTTCTGAACTTGACGAATATTCAGCAAATAAGGATATTGATTCAAATAAGATTGTATGTTCTATGCTTGTTTATAAAATTTCTGTTTTGATAGTTAATTTCCTCTCGGATAATATGAAATGCAATTTTTACCGTTTATTTTTTGTATTGAGCTTGGCTTGTATTATCTTTGTCCTGCACTAAGAAACGAAAGTATGAAATTTAGATATTGGATATTATCTCTATTATTTGTTTGTGGGTTAAGTAATATCGTAGCAACAGCTCAAAATACGAATTTTCCGAAGCGTGAGTTTCGCGCTGCATGGATTCAAACAGTGAACGGACAATTTAAAGGTGTTCCTACTGCTGTGGTTCAACAACGGCTTATTGCGCAACTCAATTCTCTTCAAGCTGCTCATTTCAATGCTATTATATTTCAGGTACGTCCTGAAGCTGATGCGCTTTATGCTTCGACGATAGAGCCGTGGAGTCGTTTTCTTTCGGGTGTTCAAGGACAAGCTCCCAATCCTTATTGGGATCCTATGCGGTTTATGATTGATGAATGTCATAAACGTGGTATGGAATTTCATGCTTGGATCAATCCTTATCGTGTCAAGACATCTTTGTCCAATCAATTGGCTTCTTCTCATCTTTATAATACCCATCCCGAATATTTTATTACCTATGGTAATCAGGTCTTTTTTGATCCTGCATTGCCCGAGAGTCGGAGTTTTATTATCTCTATTATCAAAGATATTGTTTCTCGTTATGATGTTGATGGTATCCACATGGATGATTATTTTTATCCTTATCCCATTTCGGGTCAACCATTTAACGATGATGCCAGTTTTGCAAAATATGGCGGTGGTTTTAAGAATAGGGGAGATTGGCGCCGTAGTAATGTGGATATACTTATTCGGAAAATACATGAAACTGTTCGTGAATTAAAACCATGGGTTAAATTTGGTGTAAGTCCTTTTGGTATTTATCGTAATCAACATAGCGACCCGTTGGGTAGTGAAACGAATGGTTTACAGAATTATGACGATCTTTATGCTGATGTGTTGACATGGGCACGTAAGGAATGGATTGACTACAATATTCCTCAAATATATTGGCAGATAGGTCATCCTGCAGCCGATTATGAAACATTGGTACGCTGGTGGGCTAAGAATACTCAAAATCGTCCACTCTTTATAGGTCAGTCCGTCGATAATACGGTTTCAAATAAAGATCCTAAGAATCCCTCTATCAATCAATTGCACCGCAAGATGCAGCTTGAACGTTCTTTTCAGACGATTGAAGGATGTTGTCAGTGGCCTGCTAGCGATGTTACAGAGAATAAAGGAGGGTATCGAGATAGTTTGGTTAACAATTATTTTAAGTATCCGTCCCTTGTACCTGTCTTTGATTTCATGGACCATAAGGCTCCCAAGAAAGTGCGCCGCCTGAAAGCTATATGGACAGAAGATGGATATATATTGTTTTGGACGGAACCAAAAGCTGCCAGTGAAATGGATAAAGCTCAATTCTATGTGATTTATCGTTTTGCCAAAGGAGAGGAACGTGATACATCAGATCCGTCGCATATTGTAACAGTTACTCCCAACACTTTTTATAAGCTTCCTTATGAAGATGGGACAAAGCCCTATTATTATGTCGTTACAGCAACAGATCGAATTCACAACGAATCGGGAGTATCCAAGAAAAAAATCAATTTATAATGTTTTGCTTTAATTTCGTCAACCTATTTGTGATGGGGCTTTAATACTACTCCTGTTTTCTTTCGCCCGTCCATTTTTACTATCATTGGAGTGTCGAAGTGTATCCGGCGTAAATATTGGGTTTCTTCTGCAGCCGGTATGGAATTGAGATATTCAATATCATATATTCCATCTCGAATGTATGGGCTAACAGTAAAATATCCTACTCCGAATGACGTTAGGTTTTGGAAGAAATGAGTGCCTTGACTTGGATCGATGCGATAATTAGTCAACCCTGCTTCTACAATAACTCGGGCTGCTGATATATTAGACCAGTTCACCGGAATGCCTAAATAGGGGTCACTGCTTCCCCAACGACCGGGGCCTACAAGAATATAGTTTTTGTCCGCATCGAGAAATTTTCTGTTTATTTTTTCGATCTCTTCAGCAATATGCGGATTATTCTTCGCTTGATAATTGTCTGTTTTTACATATACCAAGTCTTGTACATCATTGATAATGCCACTGCCCAATGAATTGTTCGAACTTAAGATAAGATGTTCTTCCGGAATATTCGTTAAGTCCTCGTCAATGGCGGCGCTCGAGTCTACTATCGGACGAATTTGTAGCAGATAGAAAGTTCCGCTATTGTCTTCGTTAAGGGTGGCTGCAAATTCTATTTCTATCGGACGGCGCATTTCTTGCTGTCCGTACTTTAATATTAACTGTAGTATTTTGCCAAGTGGAAAGGCATCATGTTTTAGAATATTGGCAAAGGTAATAACCTTTCTACCTCCAGGATAGATACCGTCCCTAATAATTTCGTCGCATGGATCGTAAGTAGAGGCTATGAGGTGGAGAGAACCATCCGTTTCCGCATCCTTTACTTTTAATCTAAGTAGATTAAAGCCATCATCGATAGAAAAGTTCTGGCCTATATTTTTTAAATCTAAGGCGTAAAATTCTGTTTGTGTTTCTTTTAGTGCCAATTCCATCACACTCGTTTGAAGTATCTTTTTGGGGTGGTATGGTGAAAATCGTAATGTTATGCCACCACTCACAATATACCTACCAAGTCCGAGGGCTAGATTGACGGTGCCTTCTTCTGCTTTTTCTTCGCCTATAGGGTAATAGTTGAGCGAACGCCCTACACCACTAAATGACGGATAGTAACGTTCTCCATATTGTTTGCCCACCACTTCTTGAATGATAACGGCCATTTTTTCTTGGTCTATTACGTTGGAAGTAGCTTGCATATAAGCTTTGCTATCCTTGAAAAACACAGATGCATAGACTCCTTTTATAGCATCAAGCAACATCTTCAACATTTCGTATTTATCGTCGAGATGCGGTATCATATAGGTGTTATATATACCGGCAAAAGGTTGATAATGCGAATCCTCGAGCAAACTTGAAGAACGGATAGCCAAAGGTGATTTGGCAACATCGAATAGAGTGAAAAAGTCATCGGTCAGGCGCTCCGGAAGTTTTGCCTTCAGAAAGTAGCGTAATATGGTATCGTCGTCGGTATCTGACAGGGCTATTTGATACAGATTGTTCGATTCCATAAATTCATCGAAGACGTCAGTACAAAGAGCTACCGTCTTAGGAATGACGATATTGGTGTTCTCGAAATCATCAAATTCAGGGTGGCATTTTACCATGTTGTCGATGAAGGCTAAGCCACGGCCTTTGCCACCTAACGAACCTTCGCCAATACGGGCGAAATTCGAATATGTATCAAAACGATTACGCCGAAAAATGGCAACCACACCTTGGTTTTTCATCTTCCGATATTTCACAATGGCATCGAAGATTATTGTTCGGTGTGCATCAACATCTTGTAGTGAGTTCCATGTGATAGGACGTAGTACGGCTGCTACGGGAAAGATAGCGCGCGAAGCTAGCCAACGCGATATGTGGTTACGGCTGATGTGGTAGAGAAACGACTCGGAAGGGACTGCAAAGATTATGTTTTGCAATTCTTTCAAAGTGCTGACACGGGCTATCTCGGCCATTGAATTCGGATTGCGGAATACGAAATCACCGAAACCAAAATTCTCTGAGACTGTACGCCGTAAGTCGACGTCCATCTTCTTGGAGTTCTTATCAATAAAACTGGCATCGAATTGTTGTGTCCGTGCGGCATTCTTGAGTTCGGAAGATTGTATAATGATCGGAACGAAAGGGTCTTCTTCTCGAATCATTTCGCATAATTTGAATCCCGCCTCACTATCTTTCTCTCCTTCGCGTGGAAATCGGACATCGGTAATGATGCCTAGTATGTTGTTTTTATATTTTTTATATATTTGGCCTGCTTCTTCATAGTTGCGAGCTAAAACGATCTTAGGACGTCCCCGCATTCGTAGCTGGCGTTGGTGACCGTTGAGGGCCTCGGTAGAGAATAGCTGGCTTTGGCGAAGCACAAATTTATAGAGATTGGGTAATATGGAAGAATAAAATCGTATACCGTCTTCCACAAGCAATATACATTGCACTCCAACTTCGGCTACATCGTGTTCCAAATTCATTTTGTCTTCCATTAGTTTTATAATGGAGACGAGTACGTCGGTATTGCCTAGCCAACAAAAAATAGAGTCGAAAGCGCTAAGGTCTTCATTGGCAATTCTCTTTGTGATGCCATGACTGAATGGAGTCAATATTACGATTGGAATAGGAGGATATAATGCCTTGATGCGTCTGCCAATATCAAAACTGTCGTTATCACCCGTTCCGGGCATGCAGATGATGAGATCGAAACTGACATCTCTTAGTCGGCTCATCGCTTCCTCTTCGGTAGATACCTGCCAAAATCGTGGAGGGTTGCTCAACGACATGGCTGTGTACTCATTAAATATCTTTTCGTCTATTCGGCCGTCTTCTTCAAGAATGAAAGCGTCGTAAGGGTTTGCTATCAGTAGAACGCTGAATATACGTTTTGTCATTAAGTTGGCAAACTGTGTATCTTTCAGGTAAAGCTGGTTAATTTTATGTATATTGAGCATATTACTGTTGTTGGTTTTACTGTTACTAAGAAGATTCCAACTTCTCTTTCAAGTATTTTGCTGTATATCCTTCGCTTTGGGCTACTTCTTCAGGAGTGCCTGCCGCTATAAGATTGCCACCTCTTTCACCACCTTCGGGACCTAGATCAATGACGTAATCGGCACATTTAGTAACATCTAAGTTGTGTTCGATAATGACGATAGTATGTCCTCTTTGAAGTAGTGCATCGAATGATTCCAATAATTTGCTGATATCATGAAAATGAAGTCCTGTGGTTGGCTCATCAAAGATAAACATTGTCGGTTCTACTTTCTCTTGTCCTAAATAATAGGCCAGTTTCACTCGTTGATTTTCACCACCTGATAAAGTAGAAGAGCTTTGCCCCAGTTTGATATAACCAAGTCCTACATCTTGTAGCGGCTTTAGCTTTTTCACGATTTTGTGTTGTTTGTATTCAGTAAAGAATTCGATGGCTTGGTTTACGGTCATATCCAATACATTGTAGATATTCTTCTCGTGGAATCTTACCTCAAGAATATCTGATTTGAAACGCTTACCATGGCAAGATTCGCATTCCAATACTAAATCGGCCATAAATTGCATTTCTACCGTAATGGTACCCTCTCCTTTGCATTCTTCACATCGTCCGCCTTCATTATTGAAACTAAAATATCCTGCCGTGTAGCCCATTTGTTTGGAGAGCGGCTGTTCGGCCCATAGCTTACGTATCTCGTCGTATACCTTAACATAGGTCACAGGATTCGATCGGGATGATTTTCCTATCGGATTTTGGTCAACGAATTCTACGTTTTTTAATTGCTGGATATCGCCGCCGAGCGATTCGAATTCACCCGGACGCTCGCTGTATTCATCCAATTTGCGTTTTAATGCTTTGAATAGGATGTCGCGTACCAACGTACTTTTTCCTGATCCCGATACACCGGTGACAACTGTCATTACATTGAGTGGAAAACGAACAGTGATGCCTTTCAGATTATTCTCTCTGGCACCTTTCACTTCTATATAATTGTTCCATGAACGTCGAGTAGGAGGGATGGGGATTTCTTCTTCGCCTAACAAATAACGTACGGTGTAGCTGTTGCTGTCTTTTTGTAGGTTTTTCAAATCTCCTTGATATACTACTTCTCCACCTAGTCTGCCAGCCTTTGGTCCTATATCAATGATATAGTCTGCCGCGCGCATAATCTCTTCATCATGTTCTACCACTACTACGGTATTGCCTAGTTGTTGAAGTTCGCGTAGCACATGAATCAGCTGTTGGGTGTCTCGACTATGCAATCCGATGCTCGGCTCGTCTAGAATATATAAACTTCCTACCAAGCTGCTGCCCAACGAAGTTACCAGATTGATTCGCTGGCTTTCTCCTCCAGAAAGAGAGTTGCTCAATCGATTGAGTGTCAGATAATCCAACCCGACTTCCGAAAGAAATTGCAGTCGAGTTCTTATTTCGGTCAATATTCTCGATGCTACTTGTGTATCATGTTCATTGAGTATCAATTGGTCGAAGAAGCTTTTCAATTCATTCATGGGCATATCAACCAATTCCATCATATTCTTGCCTCCTACTTTGATATAAGCCGCTTCGGGTTTCAGTCGGCTGCCGTGACATGTGGGGCATGTCGTTTTACCTCTGTAACGCGATAGCATTACTCGATATTGTATTTTGTATTGATTCTGATGCAACATTTCAAAGAATTCATCCAATCCATGAAAGTATTTGTTGCCTGTCCATAGTAATCGACGTTGCTCTTCGGTCAATTTATAGTATGGCTCAAATATAGGAAAGTCAAATTTAGCAGCATTTTGGCAAAGTTCGTTTTTCCATTCGCCCATTACATCGCCGCGCCAGCACAGTATGGCACCGTCGTAAATGGATAAAGCTCTATTAGGAATCACTAAATGTTCGTCTATGCCAATGACTTTGCCAAACCCTTCGCACTTGGGGCAGGCACCTAGAGGGGAGTTAAATGAAAAGAGTTGCTCGGTTGGTTCTTCGAAACTGATACCGTCGGCTTCGAATTTGTTACTGAAGTGGCAGAGTTCCGTTGTACCGTCAGCTAGATAGAAACGCAGCATACAAGCACCTCCTCCTTTATACATCGCTGTTTCTATCGAATCGGACAATCGACTTACTGCTTCTTTATCCAGACTTACCGACATACGGTCTACCATTAAGTAGATTGTATCCTTCTTTTTCGGTTTGTAGTCTTCTATGCGCATCATTTCTCCATTTACTTCTATGCGGCTGAAACCTTGCTGCATATCCATCTTGAGTTCTTGATCTATGGTGCGGTCGTTAGGTAACAAAAGCGGAATAAGCACCGTATATCGGATGCCCTCCTCATGTTGTTTCATGCATTGTACGACGTCTTCTACCGAATGTTTCTTTACTTCGTCGCCGCTTATCGGACTATATGTTTTCCCTATTCGGGCAAATAGCAGACACAAGTATTCGTATATTTCGGTAGAAGTACCTACGGTTGAACGGGGATTGCGACTTATTACTCGTTGCTCAATGGCTATAGCGGGAGGAATGCCCTTGATAAAATCGCATTGCGGTTTGCTCATCCTGCCTAAAAACTGGCGGGCATAGCTACTTAAACTTTCTACATATCGACGCTGACCTTCTGCATAAAGCGTATCAAAAGCAAGACTGGATTTGCCCGAACCCGATAGCCCGGTAATCACAATAAGCTTGTCGCGTGGTATGTCAACATTAATATTCTTCAGATTGTTTACCCGAGCGCCGCGGATAGTAATATATTCATTTTCTGCCATAGTTGCGTATCGTTCATTCTTTTCAAATCACAAAGATAGTGCAAGCCGAGAGCAATTACAACAATAAGTCCCAAATTTATTTTTTATATTGTTGCCCCTTTTATTCTCTTCGTTTTCGTTGTTTAGTCTTCTTGGTATATACAAAAGAAAGGACGAACTGGATTGTTCGCCCTTTCTTTTGTATAAATCGTTATCGAAAGTGTTATTTCATGCGAAATAATACCCATGCACCCTGAAAATCTTGACGGCTCGGGTATTTAGCCTTGAAACTGTCGCGAGCTTGTACAGCCGATTGGTAGTTGGAGCTGGAAACAACAACGACACGATACATTGCTTTTTCGCTGTTGAATGCGATTGATGCTTTATATCCTTCTTTTGTCAAGTAGTCTTTCAAGCCTTCTGCATTAGCTTTCAGTCCAAAGCTGCCGGCAACAACATTGTAGTCGCTGATTTCATCACCAGAAACGACCGTTACTTTTTCTTGTTTTACATTGGTAGGTGCTGCTTCTTGAGCGGTAGGTTGTGCTTGTTCTACCGCAACTGGTGTTGTAGCACCACTAACGGGAGTCTCTGTCTTTTGTTGTTCCAATTTTGCCTTTTCGTAAGCTTTCTTGTATGCGCTTTCGCTCGAACGGCAAGATGAAAAAGCAACTAAGAGGGAAGCACACGTTCCAAATAATAGTAATTTCTTCATATCAAAGTTATGTTTAATTAAAAATTGTTTCCTTTGGCGTTTATACTGAATACAAAAATAACGTATTTTTTATTAGCTATCAAAGTATATTATGAAAATTAAGTGAAAAACTCAATTATTTTGCTCTTTCGGCCTATTTTAAATTTATATATTTGTTATATTTGTCGAAAATACAACAACTATGCGAAGATTTCTTTTGGGTTGCACCCTATTAGCTTATGGAAGTATTGCAGCCATTTCTCAAGGGTACAAGAACCCTATTATTCCTGGTTTTCATCCCGATCCAAGTATTTGTAGGGTTGGGGACGATTATTATCTGGTAACGAGCAGTTTCGATTATTTTCCGGGTGTCCCGTTGTTTCACAGTAAAGATTTGGTGAATTGGGAGCAACTGGGGTATTGTTTGACTCGCCCTTCCCAGTTGAAATTGAATAAATGTTGGTCCTCGGGCGGTATTTATGCTCCTACAATTCGGTATCATAACGGTATCTTTTATTTGATAACGACAAATGTCTCCGATAAAGGCAACTTCATTGTTCATACTCGGAACCCTGTCGGCGAGTGGTCCGACCCTGTGTGGTTGAAACAGAAAGGCATTGATCCTTCTCTTTATTTTGAAGGAGATAAATGTTACATGACTTCCAACCCCGATAATACCATTTGTTTGAGTGAAATTAATCCCGATACCGGCGAACAACTCTCACCGAGCCTCCCCATCTGGCAGGGGACGGGAGGACGTTATCCCGAATCGCCGCATTTGTATAAAAAAGATGGTTGGTATTATTTGTTGATAGCCGAAGGTGGCACGGAGTATGGACATAAAGTTACTATTGCCCGAAGTAGGGATATCTATGGACCCTATATGTCGAATCCGGCAAATCCGATATTGACACATATTAATATGAATGCCCAATTAAATCCTATTCAAGGGACGGGACATGCCGATCTTGTCGAAGCGCATGACGGTTCTTGGTGGATTGTTTTCTTGGGCTTTCGTCCGCAAAGCGGATTGCATCATATATTGGGGCGCGAAACGTTTCTGGCTCCCGTACGATGGGATTGCGGAGCATGGCCGATTGTAAACGGCGATGGGACAGTGAACTTGGATATGAAAGTAGCGACTTTACCTCTGAAACCTTTTAAAAAAACAGCGTCCGACACCTTATTTAATCAACCTCGACTAGGTGTGGAGTGGAACTATTTGCGGAATCCATTGATGAAGAACTATGTGCTTATTCCACAACAGGGTGTTTTGAGGTTGAAAGCTACTCCTGTGACACTCGATGAATCCGATTCGCCTACTTTTGTGGGACGGCGGCAAGAGCATATTAATTTTGTGGCAACAACCCGAGTGTACTTGAAGAATGAATCGGCAGGTGATGAGGCTGGGCTCACCGTTTATATGGATCCTTCTGCCCATTACGACTTATTTCTTGGGCGAGGCACTACTTCGGGTAAACAGTCATTGACCCTTCGTTATCGAATCGGAGTGCTCAAGCATATCGCAACTCGTATAGAGGTGCCGAATGGGAAGGTATACCTTCGTACGGTAGGCGACAAGGACTATTATAGCTTTTATTATTCTACCGATGGTACCAATTATAGGTTGCTTGATAAAATTAATATTTGGTATCTGAGTTCTGAAACGAATGGTGGGTTCACCGGCGTTTATCTCGGACTGTTTACCCAATCGTTTGCAACAACATCAAAAGCTTGTGCCGATTATGATTTCTTCTCTTATCAATCTCAAAATTGATAAGGCAAATGATTGGTGACGTATATATGTAGCTTGCGACTCACGGGCGTGAGTCGCAAGTTTCGTCCTTATGTTTTTTCCGACTCACGCCCGTGAGTCGGAAACTTTATAATGAAGAAAATGTTTTATTGTACTCTATCTGTGTCAAATATATATGGAAGCTAAAAATGATCTGTCTTTATTTTAGTTTGATCGCTCAAAACTCGTAGATGATATATATTGACCGCAATATCTGATTTTGTTTAAATTAAAACGATGGATAGCAAAATAAGTGCACGAAGAACTTGGAAATATGAAAAGAAAAGGTTATTTTTGTTTTGTGAAAAGTTTTTCATGGAGTTCTTATTACTAACTTATAAAACGTTACAATTATGAAAGCTGTTAATACATTAGTAGCTCTTTTGGGCGGAGTAGCCATCGGTGCTGCATTGGGTATTTTGTTTGCTCCTGATAAGGGTGAAGAAACACGTGAGAAAATTAAAGAAGCTCTCGAAAAGAAAGGAGTGAAACTTAGTAAAAAAGATATGAAGGCCCTCATCGACGACATCATGGCTCGCATCAAGGGAAAAGAAAAAGTGTATGTAGACGATGAAGCTGAGGCTAGTGTGGCCGAATGATGTATGAGTATGTTGTCTGCTCGAGATCATAGTATAGAAAGTTTCGAACAATTATTCGATCAGATAAGGCAATATCTGAAGTTGCACAAAGAACTGGCACTTGTTCAGTTGACGGGCAAGCTTTCGATATTGCTATCTACACTTCTACTGGTTGTTGTCCTTCTTATATTGGGGACCGTGGCATTGTTTTATTTGCTCATGGCTTTGGCCTATGCTATTGATTCTGTTATTGGCAGTATGGCATGGAGTTTTGCTATCATCGGTGGCATCGCTTTGTTGCTGCTGGCTTTAATGGCTGCTTTCCGCCGCCGGCTGATTATTGTGCCGACGGTGAATTTCTTGTCACACTTGTTCCTTGAAGACGAAGAAACTAAAGAGGAGGAAAAGTATGAGTGAAAAGCGAATTACATTAGATGATCTTGAAAAGCGCAAACGACGGTTACTCAAGAAAATTGATTTGCAAGAAAAGAAAATTGGTGAGACTTGGGGCGAAACTTTTCGTCCGGTCAAAGAAGCCATCTCTTTCACCGATAGGATGGCATACAGCTTGAAAAGTGTGGTGTCACTTTATCAAGGTGCCATGTGGGGATATCGTATAATTCGCTTCTTCGGTGGAGGCCGATACAAGAAGAGAAGTTAAAGTTCGGCGATGCGTTGCATAAGGACGACATCTACCCATTTGTCCTCAATGTGCAACCAGTCTTTGATAATACCGCAATCTGTGAATTTACATGAACGGAAGAGCGACAAAGATGCTTCATTGTCGGTTGCGATATGAGCATACAATTGGTGAAAGTGAAGGAAACGAAATGCATAATCGCACAATAACGAGAGCGTTTCGTTTCCTATTTTTTTATGTCTGTACTCTTTTAATAATGCGATACCGATGGCACCTCTTGAATGCTGTATTGAGAAGTCTGTAATATCTATGGTTCCAATGGCTTTATTGTCTTTTTTGTGTTGGATAATAAGTCGCAGCTGCCGATCGGAATAAACATCATATTGAGTGTCTGATATGTATTGTTTCAGTACGTATTTGGAATAAGGCACATTGAAGCAACTTACGTCCCATAGTTCGGGATCGTTTTCAATCTGGTATAGAAACTCCAAATCTTCGGGCTCAAGCGCTCTTAATTTAATCTGTTGACCTTCAAAAAAACAGTTTTTCACTTCTTCTTTTCGTTATCATTATTTGGTATTAAGTGTAATTCTTCACGTAAACGGCGGTCGCTTGGTATACAAAAAAGCGACATGGCCAATGCTATCGTTGCACAGAACAGACAGGTGGTACTTGCAATAAGATAATAGGCTATGAGGTTAAATGCCGAAACGAGGGCTAGCATGGCAAGCCGAATGATACATATTTTGCCATACTTCTTGAGTGCTACCGGGAAAGAGAGCTTGTCTACTTTCTTCTCCATCGACCATTGAAATAGTTTCAGTGAGATGGGAACCAAACATACGGCAAGTAAAATGCCCATGAATTGATAGCCGTACACAAATGCTGCATTTGCAACAAAGGCCCCTCCATTTGGTATGATGTCAAACTCTCCACAAACAGCAATCAATATGGGCAGTACCCAAAATATGATGTAGCATTTATTGAGTGTCTTATTGACTTTTTGTATTTGTTCTTCCATATTTCTTTCTGTTTTATTTTCCGGTGAATGGTACGCGGTTCACAATACTGCGTCCCAAAGTTAATTCGTCTGTATAGATTAATTCATCACCTACTGCTACTCCCTTGGCAATGGTCGATATCTTAGTGTTCAGCTTCTCTAGTTGGCGATAGATATAGAAATTGGTGGTTTCTCCTTCCATCGTGGTGCTTAGTGCTAAGATTACTTCGCGCACGTTGCCAGATTTGACACGCTCTACCAGACTCGCTATTTGTAAATCGCTAGGTCCTATACCGTCCATCGGAGAAATCACTCCACCAAGTACATGATATAATCCGTTGAACTGAAGGGTATCTTCTATTGCCATTACATCGCGAATATTTTCGACTACACAAATGGTCGAAGCATCTCGTCTTGGATTCGCACAGATGCGGCATGTTTCCGTATCCGAAATATTGTGGCATACTTTGCAGTATTTCACTTCTTTCTTCAGCTTGCGTATGGCATCGGCGAAACCTTCGACAGATTCATCATCTTGTTTCAATAAATGAAGTACTAATCTCAGAGCCGTTTTGCTGCCTATACCCGGTAGCTTGGCAAATTCGTTGATGGCATGCTGTAGGAGAATGGATGGATACAGTGACTGCATGTTAAGGTAATTAATATTTAGTGTTTATTGTTTCTCTATTATTTGTGGCTTGTGTCGCACGAAAAGGAACCAGTTGGCCAATTCTGAAACAGCATATACGAGGCAGGCAATGCCAATGATTATTAATATGGTATTGCGTATGGTACCAGGGTTTAATAAAGAATAAAGTCCTGCACCTAGTATAAGCAAAGGAGTAATATAGAAGGAGTAGTGAACTCTTTTCCATTGACAGGCTAGTGACAGTAAGTAGAGTTGTTGTAATCCGGCAACGATTAGTATGATGCTAAGGACAATAATTAGCAGATTGGCAAAGAAAGTGGGCGAGATGATGAACCATAGTCCTAAGAGCGCACTTCCCAACCCTTCGATGGGAAACCGTTTGGACAAGACGACTGCCTTCTGCTCTTCGGAGAAGGCAGCCGTTGTCTTGTTATTCTGTGAAGCAAAATAACCGATCAGAACAATTATTCCAGGCACAAGAAACAAAATGCCTATAGTCATAACGATATATTTTGCCGAGTCGTCGGGGGCACAAACAAGTACCAGCCCGATGATTAAAGCGAAAATAGCTCGAATGAAAGAATAATTAATTTTCATGGTAGGATGCTTTTATGAAAACCAACGCACGTAGCACAAATCCTGGCGGTGAGGTAGATCCGGATTCTTTGGGAACATACGGAATGCTACTTTATAACAACCGGCATCGTGCAATACGGTAGTTAGTTTGAAGGTATACTGGTTGCCTTCACATTTCACTACTTTGAATGGGTCTATTTGACTGATACATTGTTCGCCATCCGCATTGGTCGTAGTAGCTACCAGTTCTAAACCGATAGCATCATTCAATCCTTTTTCATCAACCACAACTACGATCTCGTAATCTTTACCACTTTCGGCACCATCAAGCATGGATTTGTAGAAATTGGTTGAAACGATCTCTATGCTATCCCACTTTTCGACAACTTCATTTTTCCATGCAGCTATTTCTTTAGCTTTAGCGCAATCGTTGGCTGCAAGTAGATGGAAACGACGTGCTTCTTTGTTGTAGAACTTTTCGTAGTAGTCATCCAATTGGCGTTTCATCGTGTAGTGAGGAGCTATTTGAGCAATGGAATTCTTAATGGCTTGAACCCAACCTTTAGAATATCCTTCTTTGTTGTGTGCGTAAAATAGTGGAACAATTTCGGTTTCGAGTATACTATAAATTGTTGCAGCGTCCAGTTGGTCTTGGTGCTCTTGGTTCTGATAAGTGCACTTATCTGTCAGAGCCCAGCCTGCACCCTCACGATATCCTTCGAGCCACCAGCCGTCGAGGACGGAGAAATTGATGACACCGTTCATTAATGCTTTCTCGCCCGATGTACCGGAAGCCTCTAGAGGACGTGTTGGCGTATTCAACCAGATGTCCACTCCCGAAACGAGTCGACGTGCCAATTGCATGTCGTAGTTCTCCAAGAAGATAATTTTGCCTAAAAACTCTGGACGGCGGGATATGTCGACTATCTTTTTAATAAGACCTTGTCCGGCACCGTCAGCTGGATGGGCTTTGCCTGTATAAATGAACTGAACAGGATGGTGGGGGTCATTGACTATTTTGGCCAAACGTTCTAAGTCCATAAAGAGTAGGTGAGCACGTTTGTATGTTGCAAATCGACGCCCGAAACCAATTAACAGTGCATTGGGATTTATTTTGTCCAAGATGGATACGATACGCGAAGGATCTCCCTGATTTTTGAGCCAATTGTCACGAAACTGTTCGCGGATATAGTCAACCAGCTTTTGTTTCAGTTCCATGCGGGTGTTCCATATCTCACTGTCGGAAACATCGTATATAGCTTTCCAGATGTCTTCGTTAGATAAATCGTACATGAAGTTCTCATCAAAATGATTGGCATAAAGCTTTTTCCATTCTGTGGCACACCATGTAGAAAAGTGCACGCCATTGGTGACATAGCCTACGTGACTTTCTTCCGGAAAATAACCTTTCCAAATGCTGGAGAACATCTTCTGTGAAACTTCGCCATGAAGCTTGCTTACTCCATTGACTTCCTGACAAGTGTTGCACGCAAATGTAGACATGCAGAAACGTTCGCTCTTGTCACCTGGATTGGTACGCCCCATATTCATTAAGTCATCCCACGAAATATTTATTTTTTGTGGGTAACCGCTCATGTATTTGCCGAACAAACTTTCGTCGAAGTAGTCGTGTCCTGCCGGTACCGGTGTATGAACCGTATAGAGCGAAGATGCCCGAACCAATTCGATTGCTTGATCGTAGTTCAATCCGTTGGCAATATAGTCGCAAAGTCTTTGAATATTAATAAGGGTGGCATGTCCTTCATTGCAGTGATATACATCTTTTTTGATACCGAGTGCCTTTAAAGCCATGATACCACCGATGCCTAACAGTATTTCCTGTTTCAAACGATTCTCATTGTCTCCGCCATAAAGATGGTGGGTGATGGGACGATCGAACTCACTGTTCATCTCGTTGTCCGTGTCCATTAGGTATAATGGTATGCGTCCTACATTGACACGCCATATATTTGTATGAACAAAATAGTCGAGATATGGCACGTGTATCACTAATGGATTGCCATCTTTGTCCAAGACTCTTTCGATAGGCAATTGGCTGAAGTTTTGTGCTTCGTAATTGGCTATCTGTTGTCCATCCATCGACAGCATTTGGGTGAAATATCCGTAGCGGTAGAGCAAGCCGATACCACAAAGATCTACATTACTGTCTGAGGCTTCTTTCAGATAATCTCCTGCGAGAATACCCAAACCTCCCGAATATATTTTAAGTATGTTGTTCAAACCATATTCCATGCTGAAGTAAGCTACCGACGGACGCTTCTTATCGGGCTTAGCGTCGACGTATTCACGGAATTGGGCATAAACATCGTTCATTCTGCGAATAATGACTTTGTCTTTGATAAGTTTCTCTTTCTTTTCAAAGCTCATTCTTTCGAGTAGTAGTACCGGATTCTTTCCAACCTCTTCCCACAAATTACTATCCAGATCGCTGAAAAGTTCGGTGGCTTCGTAGTTCCATGCCCACCACATGTTGTGAGCAATTTCTACTAATTTTTGTAATTCAGAAGGAATACTCGACTTAACCATGACGGTTTTCCATTCGGGAGTATTCGCATTACTTACTCTAATTTTCATATTTTCTAATTGATAAATTATTTCTTATTCAGGCGCGCTTCCGCTTTTTGTAGCGCAACGTTGTAAGCCTCAAAATAGTATTTGATGAAATGTTTCCACAAAGCTCTTTCGGCTACCAGTGTTGCATTGTGTCTGATGCTCTTTACTTCTTCCGGTGTCTTTTCGGAGAAACGTAATATCGTATTTTTTATTCCATCAGTCACTTCTGTATAATTATAGTCGGAGCGGTGCAAGACTTCTACTCCGTCTTCAATACCGCTTATGTTCTTTAATCCTTTCACCCAAAGTCCAAAGCCGGCCAAGTCTGTCGTTATGGTTGGAACATGAAAGGCAACGCTCTCAAGGGGAGTATATCCCCACGGTTCATAATAAGATGCAAATATGCAAAGATCATCGCCTATTTCCAAGTCATAATACGTTTTATTCATTATTCCGTCGCAACCATTCAGATAGCACGGTACAAATATGACTTTAACCTTATCTTCATTGCTGTTAAACAAACCTTTGCCCCGCAACATATTGATGATACTGTCCTGACTAATATTGTGAAGCCAGTGGGTAATGTAAGAATCATATAGCGGGGTGTCAAATTGTTGCCCGCTTTCCAAACGTTCCTTTAAATCGTTTCGAGGACCGACGATATATGCCGGTACGTTGATGTATGCCAATATGGAACGCTTTAAGTTCTTATCTTTATTGAGTTTCCCCAATGCTTCGATAAAGACATCAAGCCCTTTGTTCTTAAATTCATATCTTCCGCCGGTGCCTATTATTAGCGTATCTTCTTTCAGGTCTGTTCCCATCAGTGCGTTAGCTGTGTGGAGCAATATCTGTCTTGATTCATTACGCTTTTTGTCAAAGGATTCACTTTTTGGTACGAAATCATTTTCGAATCCATTCATCAATACTACATCAGCGGGCTTTTCAAGCAAGGCTGCGCACTCGGTATTTGTTATTTCACTCACAGTTGTGAAACAATCGGCATTTTGAGCAGTTTGTTTCTCTATGGAGTGTTTGGATTGCATATTTAGCTCTTCGGCCATCTGATCTCCATTGTACTCTTTCAAATAGTCGTATAATGGTTTCTGATTGCCCGCAATCGAACGTCCTATTGAAGTGGCATGAGTTGTAAATATCGTAGCTATTTCCGGAGCGAAATGAAGTAGGTATAGAAGTCCTAGCCCTGTCATCCATTCATGCGCTTGATAGATTACTTTGTCGTGTTCTGATAAATAATAACGATAGAAACTTTCGCATACTTTGGCAGCGGCATATGAGAACATCGATGCTTCGTCATAGTCGCCATAAGCATGAAGAGAATCTACACTATATGTTTGCCACGCATTGGCGTAAATATCATTCTTCTGTGCAAAGAACGGAGCGAAATCCACTAAAAAGACAATCGGCTTACCGGGGATATTCCATCTTCCGATTCTGATGTTTAGCTTTTCGTTGTTGGCTGCTTGTTCTCTCCAAGAAGCATATATATCCTTGTTTTCTTCGAACAAAGGGTTATCTTTTCCTCTCCATATATCAGGGCCTATAAAATAAATATGATCTTTGAAATGCTTTTGTAGGGTTTTTGCTCTTGTAGACAAAACTGTATAAATACCTCCTACTTTATTGCAAACTTCCCAGCTCGCCTCAAATATATAGTCGGGAGAAATTAAATCTTTTACCATCCTGTTATAACTAATTGCCACAAAATTACATATAATTATTCGAATAAAATAGTGAATAAAAGAAATTTAATAAAAAAGAAGAGAAGAACGTTTGCACGCTCTTCTCTTCTTTTTTATTGTTAAAATTAGTTGCCTTAACAGGCTTATTAATACTACTTTATAACTTTATTCTCTAACTTCCATCCGGTGATGGCACTAATACGCGGGATCAACGTCATGGCTATTTTGCAATATCCCGTATAATTGGGATGATAAGACGCTCCCATATCGTATTTCTCAGTGACGATGTTTTCCATCGAGTTGGAGATAAATAGGTATTTGTCTGCACTCATTTTTTTGATTACTTGAGGTACGCATTCCATCGTATGTCCTCCCGAATGTGGTAGAATGCAGAGAATGGGTACTGTTGCACCGTATTCCTTGCGAATCTTATTAATGATGTTGATATAGCCGTTTACGTATTCTTCATCGGTAGGCGTTACTTTGGGTGAGAAGTCGTTAGTGCCAAGATTGATCATCACAAGGTCGGGCCTGTACGATTTGAAATCGTATGCCGCATTGCCATGTTCATCAAAAACTTGCCCTATGCGGTTGCTCATTGTACTTGCCGACAAACGTACTGAGTCACCCCAATTGTGCATTATACCACGCCCTGAATGTGCTATCAATGCATAGTCGGCATCAAAATAGCGAGCGATAATGCAACCGTATGCTTTGTTACAGTTTTCTGTCTCTAGTTTGAAGGGATCATTTGCTTTAGCGCTTTCACTGCCATAACCACAGGTATAGGAATCGCCATAAATCTCTATCGTCCTACTTTGACGGGGTACGGCTTTCAACCGACCGCCTTTAGCCAAAATAAATTGATGTATGGTAGTGCAACCGAACTCTCCTTCGGTGCATTTTTGTAATTTCAGACGGTGAAAACCCTTGGACAGCCCCGCAGCTAAAGAAATGACATGGTTCTCTTTACCGCTTATCTTAATCTTGCGTATCCATTTACCATCAATGAATAGGTTGTGATAACTGGTACCGGCATCGGATGCGAGGATAGCTATATCGCCTCCACTAAAGTCTGTTTGCAAATAAACCCCTACCCAATCATAACTGACCGAACCGTCGGCAGCTGTTTGAGTACGCCCCATGTATGTTACATCATTGGAGCTGGCTTTAGCAGTGACTTTGGCTTCTGTGGCATTAGCCGATAATACGATTACTCCAAATAAATAAATTAATAAACTTAGCTTTTTCATGTTGTATATCATTGTTAGTCTTATCGATACAGGCGTTTTATGTTTTCCAAAACCATTTCAACTTGGTGCATAGCGTTGTTACAAGCATGCAAAGAGCCGTTAGTATTATGCCCTTTAAGAATCCAAGCCATGGATTGTGGTCCATCATGGTGAACAGATCATAAATTCCTGTTAGCATTAAAAGAGGAAGCACTACCAACGAATCGGATACATATGCTATCATAGGGTTCTTACCAATCATTTCTAATGGCAAAGATACTAATTTGCAGTGATAATAGTCGCATACGATAGAGAGAAATATCAATGCTATGAACGCCAATCCAGAGGTGACAAGTAGATAGCTCACCGTTACGTCGTCTTTTCGAATACCTCCCTGAAATGCTTCAAAACAAAGTCCTAGCATCAGCAGGTATGCTCCATAGGTATAGAGCTTGTGCCAGAATCGCATATCACTATCTTCTGATTTAAGTAAGAAATGTAATGTCGCTAGTATAGCACCTGAAATGAAAAGGTTGGCCACCATGGAACGGTTGTATAAACAAACTAGATTAGTAATGATAAGCAGTAAACACAACACCATAGCGATGGCTACATGTCGATTGTCTTTAGACTGCAATTTTGCTGTTTGTTGGTCGTCATTATCGCTATTCTTCTCATTAAGCCAGTTGGATAAAAGATCTCCAGCAATAGTTCCCGGTATAATAATGAGCAGATATTCGAGGAAACGGAATTCATAGAGCCACTTCAAAGGACTAAAATCCATTACGGCTTTTGCCCACGATGCATCTGTCCCTGCCGACAAGATAATACCCAATAAGATGGGAAGTACTGCCAACCGTGCGTGAACGTTATTCATCGTATAGATATAGATGATAGAACCTGCGACTGCAACGTTTGCCAAAATCAATATGATGATATCCGTATCGTTTGGAGAAAAAGGTTTACCGCTTTGGTATGGTTGGAAATAAATCCATGCGAAACCGATTAAATAGCATACTCCGTTAATGACCGTAGACCATGGCTTTTTGATATGGAACGGGCTTTTCATAAACATGGGAAACATCAGTAGAAATCCGCAAAAGGCAACAATATCGCTTATTTTTGGATTCGAATATCCCAGCATGAAAGGAAATAAATGCTGTATGTAGATGGCGAAAAAACACAATTTCAACCATCTAAGAACACTTTTATAGCAAAGCTTCCGTTTGCTTACGCCTTTTGCATATTGTCGCCCGAGCGACAGAGGAAAGGCGGCGCCCATGGAAAAGAGAAAGAACGGAAAAATTAAATCTACCCATGTGATGCCAAAGATTGTTGGAGTAAAAATATGATTTGGCGGTGGTACTTGTGCATGATACATCCAGCCAGGTAAAATGCAGAAAGCTTCTGTTGCCGAAAGTATCATAGTCATGATAGCATACCCTCTCAATGCGTCAAGAGAGTGAGCTCGAGTTTGTTTCATGGTTTCTGTCTTTTTTATTTATTAATATCTTCTTTTTCGCCTTTCTTTATGCCGGCCTCTACTTCCTTCCATAGATTCTTTTGGATGATGTGGCAAATGTCGAAAATCATCAGTCCGTCCGATTCTTTCAGATTCATGGCAATAGACTCTGTTAGCCCTATGGGATGGCTATAAAATTGGTCGACAAGAACCCCACCCATAAATTTGTTTTTTCTTAAGATGCCTCGTAGATGTCGACACGAACCTTCTACCGAATACCACGTACCTATTTGTGTCTCCGAATCTGTTTCATTGCGCACCCCCGTGGTGTTTTTCTCTGCATCGCCTATAGTGATGTCGGTATAGTAGTTGCCGGTTGCATACAAGTCAAGAAGCTCCGCATATCCATATTTTTTGTAATTGGCGGTTGCCCAATCGTAATCTTTTGAAGGGTTGTATTGTTTGCTTGCAAAGTTGACGCCTACTTCATAATAAGATGGATACCAAGCACCGGTATAGGTTCCAAAAGATAATTTAGGGTTGATCGTTTTGACTGTTTTACGGGCTTGTGCCATAAAATCATAAATGTTTTTTGTGCGCCATTCTATCCATTGCTTAAACAAACTTCCTTCAGCTACATGGTATTTGCCTTCATTGTCTTTTTCCCATGTCATAATATCGGTAGGGAAGTGTTCTACTTTCCGGTGGATATATTGCTCGAAAGCTTTGTGCGACATCTCCGAAAAATCGGCCTCGATGCCATCATATCGTGCTCTATCGAGCATAATACCGTCAAGAGTCGGATATTCGCGCACCAAATCGCAAAGCACATTCAGTATATGTGTTCTGAATGTCGGATCGATAGGGTTGACCATTGCCGAATATTTTTCTTTTTGTTCCATAATGGACTTCAGACCTTGCGGGGTATATACGGTAGAGGCCCATTCTGGATGAGAAGTATAGACTAGCCCACGGTCAAAGTAATTATGTCCTGCTACGAAAATATTAAGTGAGGCTTGTACTTTAAGTCCTAGCTTATGGGCCGTTTTGATAAAGTGTCCCAGGTAATCAAAATCGGGACGTGTACAGCCGTGCCATTCTTTCATTTTTTGGGCATGGGGACTATCGAACAAAACTTCCCCGGTAATGGGGCGTATATCAACCACTGCATCTGTAAATCCCAATGCTTTTATCTTGTTCAGATAATAATCTATCGAATCAGTACTGCTGAAACGTTGAAAATTAGCTTCGGCATCAAACCACATCAGCAAACGTTTCGACGCAAGTGATTGCGCCGAAACATTGATGGTAATTACACCTAGTATGAATAAAAGGAGTAATGATAACTTATGCGTTTTATTGTTCATTTAATATATTCTACTATATTATATTAGGATTATAATTGTATTATTTATCTTTCGTCCAATAACGTTCGATCTCTTCGAGAGATTTGCCAGCTGTTTCAGGTACGTATTTCCACATGATAAACATGTAAGGTAAGCACATTACTGCAAAAATGATGAATAGACCTGCGGGGCTAATGATATCAAAGAGTAGGGGAGTAAGCAGCACAATGATGAAGTTGGCAGCCCACAACGCAAAGCTTGCCATGGACATCGCTACTCCACGCACCCTAGTGGGATACATCTCGGATAGGAGTACCCATACTATAGCACTGATAGATACTGCCTGGAAGAATATATATAGCATGAAATAAATAACGATGGAATAGTTCTGTGCTCCGGTGAGATAATAGGATACAATCAAAATAAGTGAGAGTATCATGCCCGATACGCCAAAATAGATTAACTTCTTCCGTCCCAAACGATCGATAATGAACATCGCCAATACTGTCGTGAGCATATTGACAAGCCCTACCAGCACTTGTGCAAACAGAGAATCTCCACCCGACAGATGGGCGCTCTTGAACATCTCAGGCCCGTAATATATAACGGCGTTGACACCCATGAATTGTCCAAGTACGGCTATACATACACCAATGATAACAGCCTTCCGGATACCTGACTGAAAAATGACGGAGAAGTCCGACTTCTCTTTGTTGCCGGAGGTTGATAGGGTTTCTTTTATTTGCAGGTCAGCGTCTTCTTTTGTACGATATATACGCGATAATATGGTACTGGCATCGCTGATTTTATTTTTAATAATCATCCAACGGGGACTTTCCGGTATAAAGAATACGAGTATAAGGAATAATATTGCCGGTAGGCTTTCCATTCCCAGCATGCTACGCCATACTTCACTGATAAAAATTTGATGCATTAAAGTATTACCCAATTCGCCTGTATGCGAGAAATTCTCGAGCAAATAATTGACATAATAGGATGCCAATATACCGATGGTTATAGCTAGTTGATAAAGAGCTACAAGCAGACCTCTACACTTCGTGATGGCTATCTCGGATATATAGACGGGTGATACTACCGAAACTACGCCAATACCGATGCCACCTACAATACGCCAAATGATGAGTTGAGCGAAAGAAGCACTGATTGCGCAGCCAAATCCGGAAACAATAAAAAGAACTGCTGCTATAATCATTGTTTTCTTGCGTCCCATGTAGTCGCTGATAAAACCGGCACATAGTGCGCCTGCAATAGAACCTATTATGGCACTCGAACCTAACCACCCCTGTTGTATGGAACTGAGGTGGAACAAATCGCCTACTTTACTGATTGTTCCGGAGATGACGGCTGTGTCATATCCGAATAAGAATCCTCCGAATGCCGCAACAATGGCAAGGAAGAATACATAACCTACATTTTCTTTGGATTTCATATATTTTATTTATATTGTCTGTAGATGAATAGATTATTTGATACCGAAATATTCTTTATAACGGTCGTACAAGTGCCCTGCTTGTAAATAAGCCGATTGTGGACTCATGAAATGAGAGAACTCAAAAGTAATGGCTTTATCATAATGTGAACGTTTGGCTGCTTCGAGTTTCAATCTTAGTTTATCAAATTTGATAGGGAGAAAGTTGATTGGCATATCGCGATCGAATGTTTCGGCGTTGGTCCAGCATTGCATGTGATATTTATCGGCAAGACGTTTATTCACTGTAAAGAATGCGTCCAGTTCGTCATAATCGATGTGTCCGTCTTGGAATGCGCAAGCGTCTACTACATCGTGTATGCCGTCGAATATTTCACCCCATTCTCTTTCATGCTCTTGTACCGAAACGGCTTGGTCGTTGGTCATTTTGCCGGTACCCATAACGGCCTTCTTTCCATCAATCCACGGAGATATAAAGGTAGGTAGTCCCCCCGATAAGTCTTTGCATTGTTTTCCCATGGCATGAAAAGCCGAGATGGCACCTTTGGTGCGACGGCTAATTTCGCCGCTGATATACCAGCCTCCGAAGCTTTTGTGCTTTTTGCCATACATGTTCCAAGCTTCGTCAATCACATATTTATTATCTTCTATTTCCCATGTCATATCTCCCGTATCCCAGTAACGCCCCGAGTCGTAAAGACCGAAGTAAAATTTCATATTGTACTTGTCGGCAAGACGAAGGTACATATCTATCAGGTCTACCGAGGGCATATAGCATCCTTTTTTAAGTAGGTAGGGCGATGGGTATGTGATAAACTTGCGATATCCTGAGCGGATAACGATGACCGTATCTATTCCGATTGCTTTCATGTGGCGGAACTCGCGATCCCATTCTTTTTCACCCCAATTCTGGTGGGGTATGTCGTGTGATATCTCATCTAGGAAAGTACCGGTTATTCTTAGTCCGTTGTTTTTGGGAACAATAAGTCTACTTTCGATACCTGTGTCGGTTTTGGAGTCCGACTGATTACTGCTGTCTCCGCTGAGTGTCTCTGCTTTCAACAGTGAGGGAGCAACCATTGCGGAGGCTCCTGCCAAAGCAGCTTTTTTTATAAAATCTCTTCTGTTACTCATGGTTATGATATTATTTAATGACGATTCTTTATAAACAGACTGTGTGTAATGAGCAACAAATATAGTGATATGTTTATTAAAAAAGAAATAATAAATAAATTATTTTTCGAAATAGGGGTGTACTTAATTAAGAATATAATAAATCTAGCATTGCCAATTCATTATTATATGTACTCAATGTCTATTTGATAATTGACGATACTGTTGTTTCGTTGGAGTGAAACTTAAAAACAATTTAGATCAAACCCTATATAAGGATCTATTATTCGTAGAATAATTAATGAAAACATCTCTTTTATCTACTGCAAAGTATTCTTTGATTATAGACAATAGACATTTTTGAGAGGTATGCAATATATTAATCGATTCGCAAGAGACCGGTTGCGATTATGATGATCATGTGCTATGATACCTATTATTCATTGTTGTTCGAATAATAGCGGTACATGCTTTTTAAAAGAGTTCCTTTATTAGGTCTTTTTGCTGTTGTTGTGTTTCTGTATCGATTTGTAGATGGGAACAAATATAAACCCCGTTGCTATAAGTAGGGTTAGTATTGTCGAACCGTTAATCTGTTGGGTATAACGGAGTACGACATACATTAACCCTGCCCATAGCAAAAGGATACATATTATTTGTGCTTTTGAAAGCGGATGCTTCACTTCTGAGTTTTTTGTTTCTCGACAATGGCATCAATTACGGCAACTGCGGTAATATTGACAATATCGCGCACAGAGCTTTCTATATCGGTGAAGTGAATAGGTTTGTTCAATCCCATTTGGATCGGTCCTATCATTTCCGTGCCCGGCATAGACATCGACTGCAAGAATTTATATCCGGAGTTTGCCGATGTTAGGTTCGGGAAGATTAAAGTATTTGCTTTCTTTCCTTTCAAACGGGTAAACGGATATTTCTCATCACGAAGTTTGGTATCGAGCGCAAAGTTTATCTGCATTTCTCCATCAACAACCATATCCGGATCTTCAGCTTGTAGTTTTGCAACTGCATCGTGAACCATCAACGGACTGCCTTCCGTATCGGCGCCAAAGTTAGAATAGCATACCATTGCGATATTTGGCGTATGATTGAAGAATTTTACAGCTTTCGCCGTTAGTTTGGCAACATCTGCCAATGTATCTGCATCGGGATGATGATTGATCAACGTATCAGCCAAGAACAACGGACCTTTTTTGGTGTTGAAGATATGCATCGTAGCAAAGTGTTTTGTTTCGGGACGTATGCCGATTACTTCTTTTGCTACTTTAATAGTGTTACTATATTTGGTATACAGTCCGGTGATAAATGCATCGGCGTCTCCCGTCTCTACCATCATCATACCGAAATAGTTGCGCTCAAACATCTTATCGTTGGCTTCCTGTAAAGTTGCTCCTTCACGCTGACGTTTGTTTGTAAGAATGCTTGCGTAACGTTCCCTACGACTAGCTTCTTTCTCATCGCGCAGGTCTATTACTTTTACACCTTGCAAACTAAGGTTCAATTCTTTTGCCAAACTCTTTATACCTTCTTTATTACCTAGTAATATAGGGTGGCAAATACCTTCGTTCTTTGCCTCTACGGCTGCCTTCAACATATTGGGGTGAATACCTTCGGCAAAAACTACACGCTGTGGATTGCTACGGGCTGTTTCGTACAATTTTCGAGTCATTCTCGTTTCATATCCCATCAATTCACGAAGGCTTTGTCTGTATTGATCCCAATCTTCAATAGGTTTGCGTGCCACTCCACTCTCCATGGCAGCTTTTGCTACGGCGCAAGATACTTCGGTTATGAGGCGTGGATCTACAGGTTTCGGAATGAAGTAATCCGGACCGAAACTTAGTTTGTTTACTTCGTATACGGCATTTACTACATCGGGAACAGGCTGTTTTGCCAAGTCGGCAATAGCGTGTGCTGCTGCCAGTTTCATCTCTTCGTTGATGGCTTTGGATTGAGTATCAAGTGCACCGCGGAAGATGTATGGAAAACCGATTACATTATTAATCTGGTTGGGATAATCGCTTCGGCCTGTCGAAATCAAAACTTCAGGACGAGCAGCCTTGGCATCTTCGAAAGTTATTTCAGGATCTGGATTGGCCAATGCAAATACGATGGGTCTTTCGCCCATACTGCGAACCATGTCTTGCGATAACAGTCCTGCACGTGATAGCCCCAAAAAGACATCTGCTCCTTTGATAGCCTCTTCCAGTGTATGAACGTCTCGACGTGATGTCGCAAAATATTTCTTCTGCTCCGATAGATTTGGACGTTCATCGGTGATGACTCCTTTGCTGTCGCACATCAGAATGTTTTCAAGTTTCGCACCCAGCGAAACATACAGTTTGGTACAAGATATGGCAGAAGCTCCAGCTCCGCTTACCACGATCTTTACTTCGTCAATCTTCTTTTCTACGATTTCGAGTGCATTCAGCAATCCAGCCGAAGATATAATGGCTGTGCCGTGCTGATCATCGTGCATCACCGGAATATCAAGTTCTTCCTTCAGCCTTCTTTCTATTTCAAAGCATTCGGGAGCCTTTATGTCTTCCAGATTGATACCACCGAAAGTCGGAGCAATCGCTTTTACGGCTGCAATAAACTTTTCAGGATCTTTCTCGTCGACTTCGATATCGAAGACATCAATTCCTGCGTAAATTTTAAATAGCAGACCTTTTCCTTCCATTACAGGTTTACCGCTCAATGCACCGATGTCTCCCAGTCCTAAAACGGCCGTACCGTTTGATATGACTGCAACTAAATTTCCTTTGGCGGTGTATTTATACGCATCTTGAGGATCTTTCTCAATCTCAAGACAAGGCGTCGCAACACCGGGAGAGTAGGCGAGTGATAAATCTGTTTGTGTGCTGTATGGCTTGGTCGGCACAACCTCAATTTTGCCGGGTTTGCCATTGGAATGATAGGCTAAAGCGGCTTCTTTCGTAATCTTGACCATAATAATAGTTGTTTGTATAAGTATTTTGAATTGCTCGCAAAGATATAAATAATATTGAAAGCATTGCAAGGTTTTTGCTATTACTTCTATTAAAATTTATAAAAAGAAATGAGCGCCTAAATGCTTTTAGAAAACTGATGAAGTTGTTGAGCTTACAATATTCGCTGCAACTATAATGAACAGAAGAAAGTCACTAAAAACGGAACGGAAAAATCTGTTACGAATCCATGAAAGATGGAGACGAATACCAACTTTTGTCCGGACACGCGTGTAATAATGGGGAGAGTCGTGTCCATCGTGGTAGCACCTCCTGTGGCTATGGGAGCCAATAGTCCAAAATACTTCGCTATCAAAGGGGCACAGAGTAGTGTGATCATTTCTCTGAAAATATTGGCCAGTAGAGCTATGGTTCCCAATTCAGCACCTCTGTATTGGGTGATAAAGATACTGGATAGCGAATAGTAACCCATTCCGGAACCTATTGCCAGGCAGTCGGCTAGTCCTCTGTGTTCAAGCAGGCAGCTTGCAGCAGCGCAACCTGCTAGTGTTCCTACAATTGTTGTCAGTGGCAGCAACATTAGGCGAGGATTCAAATGCCGCAGGTTTTTTAGCATTTTGGTGTCGTTCCCTACACTGATGCCTACGCATAGCATCAATCCACAGAGGGCATAATAGCTCAGACTGCTGCCAGTCAGGTTTTGAGGGATAATGTGGTACAATCCCGAGATAATTCCGACGACAAAGAATCCTACCATAATAATACTTCCCTTCATTGCTGCCTCCCTTCTTTTAGTTCTTTTTGCCAATGAAGTGCCACAATAGCCACGCAAGTAAGATGCTCCCTATGGTGCCGCCTATACAGAGCACTATGGCTTCCAGTCCCAGTGTATGCAGACCTTCTATGATCTGTCGGTTGCAACCCACTTCAGTACCTAGCAAGAGCAGTAATATCCATATTAATAATGTAATGAGGGAGTGTATCCATTTTAGTTCTTTTTTGCGGAACAAGAAACCGATACCGATTCCCAACAGCATGATGCCTACTATTTTTAACATGGGTGGATGTATAGAGTAGTTATTGTCCAGGCTCTTTCAGCAAATGGTCTATTTCATGGCAAATGCCTTCTTCGTCCATACCACAGAGGTGATACAGTTGATCTACTGTTCCATGTCCTACGAAGTTGTCGGGAACACCGATTCGGGTTATTTGCAAATGACGTTTATGGTCGTTCATATAGTCAGTTATAATACTGCCTATGCCGCCTTCTTTCACACCATCTTCTATTGTTATCAATTTGTCGAAACGGTTACCTATTTCATCGAGCATTTCCGTATCTAGCGGTTTGGCAAAACGTAAGTCATAGTGGGCAATGGTTATATTGTATTCCGCTTCGGCTTTCTCAATGGCACGCGCAGCGATGATACCTATCGGCCCATACGAAATCAACGCCACATCTTTGCCGTCTCTCAGCTTGCGTCCTTTGCCTACGGGTATTTCTTCAAACGGACATTGCCAATCTATTATAGAACCGTGGCCTCGGGGATAACGAATCATGAATGGACCTTTGTCAGGTAGCTGAGCTGTGTACATTAACTGGCGCAACTCACATTCGTCCATCGGAGCAGCCAACGTTAAGTGAGGTATGGAGTGAAACAGAGCAATATCAAAGACTCCGTGGTGAGTCGGTCCGTCTTCGCCTACCAGCCCGGCGCGGTCTAGGCACATTACTACGTGCAGATTCGGAATGGCAATATCATGAATTACATTGTCTACGGCTCTCTGCATGAAGGCTGAATAGATGTTGCAAAAGGGTAGCAAACCGTCTTTAGCCATGCCTCCACTGAAGGTTACGGCGTGCTCTTCGGCAATACCTACGTCGAATGTTCGTTTGGGCATTGCTTCCATCATAATGTTCATAGAACATCCCGTCGGCATAGCTGGCGTGACTCCTACTATTTGAGGGTTTTGTTCGGCCAGCTCGAGTAATGTTTCGCCAAAAACATCCTGAAATTTAGGAGGTTGCCCATTTTCGCTTTTCACTATTCGCTTACCTGTTTCCGGATCGAAACGACCGGGGGCATGCCATATTGTAGCGGCCTTTTCGGCTGGAGCAAACCCTTTCCCTTTTACGGTATGGATATGAAGTAATTTGGGCCCTTCCATATCTTTTATATCATTCAGTACTCTTACCAAATTTGTTACGTCATGTCCGTCTATCGGCCCGAAATAACGAATGTTGAGTCCGTCGAAAATATTTTGCTGATGAGCTGCCATTGATTTCAGACTGTTTCCAAAACGAATCAGGGCTTTGCGACGGTTCTCGTCCATCAGCCCCAAGCGCGAAAGCAATCTGGCAATGCGGTACCTTGCTCTATTATAGCGTTTAGAGGTTGTGAACTTGGTGAGCCTGATCAAGTAGTTTTTCATACCGCCCACACTGCGGTCAATGCTCATATTGTTATCATTTAGAATGATGAGCATATTGTTGTGTGCGGTCGAAACATTGTTGAGGCCTTCGAAAGATAGCCCACCACTCATTGCTCCGTCGCCTATAATCGCTACGATATGTCGTTTTTCTTTTTTCAAATCGGCGGCTACAGCCATACCCAATGCTGCCGAAATAGAATTGGAGGCATGTCCGCAAGTGAACGTGTCGTATTCGCTTTCGTAAGGAGAGGGGAATGGCCTGATGCCTCCTAGTTTTCTGTTGGTACAGAATTGTTTGCGTCGTCCTGTCAATATTTTATGTCCGTATGCTTGATGTCCTACATCCCATACCAATCGATCGTAGGGAGTATCGAACACATAATGAAGGGCTACGGTCAGTTCTACCACACCTAGTGATGAGGCAAAATGACCCGGATTGCGCGATAATTCATTGATGATATCTTCGCGTAATTCCTTGCAGACTTCGGGCAATTGCGTTACGGTCAATCGTCTTAAATCGGCCGGATAGTTTATTTGTTCCAACAAATTCGTATGTGATTCCGTTTGTTCCATATCTGATATTTCTGGCTGCAAAAATACGAACTTTTTATGTATTTCTACTATTTTGTTGAGTTAATACTCTGTGTCGTTTCGTATCAGTCTCTTCTTGTCTATATTAGATAATCGTTAAAATTTTCGTATGTTAGTTTATTCGGTGATGTCCTTAAGTTTTTCTCGCCATGTATATACGACCACAAAAAGAGGTACATATTGAATAGCTTTTTGCTCTTCTTCTTATCCCGAACTAAAAATGAATTATTCAAGCTAACGCTTACCGCAAAAAAAAGTTTTAAAACTCTATCCGTCATGTTATCCCATTGGTTACGAGTTACATATACATGTGAGGCTTGTTTTCGGGACTCCAAAAAGGTGTTATCTTACTTAGTGTTAGTCCATTATGAAATACATCCGTATGTCGTCTATGAAACTACCGTATCTTGCGCTATAAACTTCTTTATGTTGTTGCGGAAACTTCCGTTAGTTACTGCGGTAACATAAGGATGTTGTTTGCGACTCACGGGCGTGAGTCGCAAACAACATATGTTAGTTTTCTCGGTGACGTCCTTATGTTTTTTTGAAAACGTATGGACGTCAACATTTTTAGTTCCTTATGTGGTTTTTGAAAGATAAGGACTCTATTAATTTAAAGTATATACATGCATCAGATAAGGTGCATGAGATGGGAAATCTGGACTAAATCGTTTTGTGTTGCCATATTTTACCAAAAGTGCCGAAGGTGCCGAAGTACATATAGGGAGTTCTGCATTTTTTTTATTCGACGTTTTATACTAAAATCAAAAGGATATATATAGTAAGTAAATATACTATACAAAAAAAATATAAAATAAAAAAATAAAGAGGAGTGGAAAGTACTTCGGCACCTTCGGCAGGGGTATGTTGATTTTCGAAGCTGTGGTATATTGTGGCTGCGATTTTCGAGTTGACCAGTTTTTTTGTCCTTTTCCTGAAAAATGAAGTTAGTGCTCTGAAAGTGTGATGATAGATATTATTCATATTGATATATAATAGAGGATTCCAATGACTATTTGGTATCTATTAATATCTTTATGCTGCTATTTGACTTTAGTAAAAAAGGCTTTTTGTCTCTGTATTTCAGTATTTTAGAAAAATGATTAAAAATCTGGTCAGAAGAAAAGATACTTTTATTTGTAAAGTTTATTTTAAATATGATTCGAATTTTCTTCTCATAGAGTCTATGCGTCTACTCTTTGTTGGCGGTAAAAGCCTTTTTATGCAGAGAAGATGATGCCGGAATATCGATTTATTTTTTATAAATATCCTGTATTACCAACCCGGCAAGTGTAAATCCGAAGATGGCAGTGGTATGGGCAATTGTTCCGTTAATCCGAGCTTTCTGGCTGCACCATTCATGGTTTATCAAATTAGGATCGCCCGGTCCTATCTTAGCTTTTGGGCACATACATTTGTCAGTGCCGCACAGAGAGTTGGATCCTTTATTTTCTAAAAGTTCTTCACTATATACGCACATGAACTTTTTAGCCAGCTTTTCTCCTTTTCTTATTTTTCGGCGAAGTGCCGCTGCCAATGGGCAACCTATCACTTTCCAGAATTCGGCAGTCTTTATTTTCATCGGGTCCATTTTCAATGCCGCTCCCATTGACGAGAAGAATGTAGCACTTGTCTTTGTGGCTGTTCGGATTAAATCTATTTTGTTCTGAAGACTGTCTATGGCATCAATGATATAGTCGTAGCTGTCCAGATTGAAAGAATCGGAGGTCTCGGCGCTATATATCTGTTGCAAGGCTGTGATTTCTGCGGTAGGATTGATTTCCAAGAGGCGCGATTTGAGTGCTTCTACTTTGACTTGTCCAATTGTTTTGGTGGTGGCCATTAGTTGTCTATTGACATTAGTGATGCAAATGCGGTCGGAATCGACGATGGTGATATATTTAATGCCCGATCTGACAAGGCTCTCGGCACACCAGCTCCCTACACCTCCAACACCGAATATGATAATACGTGTATTGGCAATCTTGTCCATCAGCTCATTGCCGACCAATAATTCTGTTCTCTTGAAAATTCCTTTTTCTAATCCCATTTTTATGCCTTCGATAATTTGGGCACAAAATTACAATAAATATATTAATAACACTCCTTTTTGTTTCTCTGTATTTGCGAAATTCGTTTAAGCAACATTGAATGAAATAGTGAAGCAACTGCCTTTGCCTATTTCACTCTCTACTCTGATATTGCCTCCATGGGCTTCGACAAAGTCTTTCGAGATAGCGAGGCCCAAGCCACTGCCTTGAACTTTTGTGCCCGGTACGCGGAAGTAGCGGTCGAAGATCGTGTCGTGGTATCTGGGGTCGATACCTTTGCCGAAGTCGCGAACAAAGATTTCTACATTATGGCCTACGTGTTTTGCTCCGATGATAATTCTCGAATTTTCGGGAGAATAGTGAATGGCATTCGATAGTAGATTTGTTACTACCCAAGCAATTTTTTCACTATCGACAAAGAGTTTGGGCATTTTTGTTTCGGGATATTCTACTTCGATGTTACATCTGAAACGCTCGGAGAGTATTCTTGTTGCCCCTATAGCATAGTCTATCAACTCAATAGGCTTGGTGATTTTAGGATTCAATTGCAAAGAACCTGTTTCAACCTGTGTCATTTTGAGCAGTTCGCTGGTGATGTTGAGTAGCCGTTCGCTATTCTCTTGAATGCCTTGTGCCAAAGATTTCTGTTCGCCGTTCATTTCGCCTACACGATTGTCTTCCAATAGTTTCAGACTCATCATAATTGCTGCTATGGGAGTCTTCAATTCGTGTGAGATGATCGAAATAAAATTGGTCTTGGCATTGTCCAGCATTCTGAACTTGGTAACGTCCGAAAGCATGATAACGGTGCCCGATTTTTCGGGTAGGTGCAGATAGTGAACCTCGTAGTAGCATTCTTTGTTATCGGAATAGATTTTGAGCGAATTGTTGTCTTCTTCTTTTTTGCTTTCCAATCCCCTGATGAGTCTTCGCAGCAAGTCGTTGGATAAAGAAATATCCAGAGCCGACTTATGAATAATATCGGGTGCGGGCAGATTGATTATTTGTGTTAATGCCTGATTGGCAAAAAGTATGCTCTTTTCGTTATCTAATCCTAATATAGGCTCTTTGATGGCGTTTATGACTGTTTCCAAGTATTGTTTGGTAGATATGACGCGTGCCATGCTGCTCTTTTGAAATTGGGATAGCTCTTGAGCCATGTTATTGAAAGAAAGAGCCACTTCGCTGAATTCGGAACGCGGTCCGAAGTTGAGACGTTTGTCGTAATTGTGGTTGGATATTTCGACGATACCTGCCAATAACTCTTTGATAGGAGAGGTTAGTATTTTTGGAAATTTGATGAGCATAAATATAGCGATTAAAGCACTGGCTATAGATAGAATAATAGTCCATATCAGTGCATCACGTGCATCGCTTACGGCTTTTCCAGATTTCAGACAAATGGCATCGGTGTTGAGTTTGATAAGGCGATTGATCGTCTCTTCAATTCGAATTTTGTTATCTTTGTCGGGATGATGGCGAAACTGTATAAAGCCGTTTTCCAATTGGATGGTCACCATTCGCTCCTCGCGCTCGGTAACATTGTGCTCTTGTAGTCTCAGGTTTTCCATAAACATTTTGTCGGCCGAGACGGAATCCTTATAGAATGAATTGACGGCAAATATCATTTTCTGAGCATAGTCTACCGAGTTGTAATTGTCTTTCAGAATATTTTCGGTGTTCAGTTTCATGATTTGAGTCGATTGGGATGTAAAGACTCCAAGACTGACAATAACAACCAGCAGTATGCCGATAGATAATGCTATTTTATTTTTTGTCTTCATGATTTGGTTTATGATAAAATGATTAGATCTATATCCGATTTTGAGAGTGAATTGAAAAGATGGCGGTAGCGGAATGCCGCAAAAATGATATTGGTCAGATTTAATCTTGGCTTGCCGATACATACTGAGCTTACATGATTGTTTTGACATACTTCGATGATGCCGTCTATGATGTTGGGGGCCTCGTATTGTATGACCTCTGCTCCCAGGTCGATGGCCAAGATGAAATTGTTGATAAGGTGGCGTTGTGCCGCCAAGCTTATTTTATCGTTTTGCTCTTGAGGGGTGCGCACATACAAGACCGAGAATTTGGCGTTGGTACTTGTCGTGAGTCGGGCTATCTTGCGGATGATATGTCGCGACCTCTTTTCATTAGTACCGATACATCCCAAAAAATGTTTTTGAAGGGTAGGAATAGTGGGTTTTACTTCGCTTTCTACTTTTCTGGACACTCGGAGTGCTACTTCTTTAAGAGCCAGCTCTCTGAGTTGCAAAATATGCTCGGGTGTAAAGAAATGGTTTAAGGCACTTTCTATTTTGTCTTCCTTATATATTTTCCCTTCTTTCAGCCTTTCTATCAATTCGTCGGATGTGAGGTCGATATTCACGACTTCATCCGCTTCTTGCAGTACATTGTCGGGGATGCGTTCTTGCACTTCGATGCCGACAATGTTTTTAACTTCTTCGTTCAGGCTTTCTATGTGCTGAATATTGACAGCCGAGAGCACATTGATTCCTGCATCCAATAGCTCCATTACATCCTGCCATCTTTTTTCATTGCGGCTTCCTTCGACGTTTGTATGGGCCAATTCGTCGACTATGACCAGCTCGGGATGGAGTTGTAGTATGGCTTCCATATTCATCTCTTCCAGCTCTTTGCCTTTGTAGAAGACTTTTTTGCATGGAATGACAGGCAGTCCTTTTAGCAATTTCTCTGTTTCGGCTCTGCCGTGAGTCTCTATGTAGCCTATTTGAACATCTATTCCATTGCCAAATAGGTCTTTTGCATCGCGAAGCATACGACAGGTTTTACCTACTCCGGCTATCATGCCGATATAGATCTTGAATTTTCCTCGTTTGGATCGTTGTATCAAATTGAGGAAGTAA
This sequence comes from uncultured Bacteroides sp., assembly GCA_963676865.2. Lineage (GTDB taxonomy): Bacteria > Bacteroidota > Bacteroidia > Bacteroidales > Bacteroidaceae > JAAYUD01. The sequence continues at coordinate 2,894,887 of CAXXSS010000001.1, forward strand.
TGTGCGTCATCAACCTTTTTCATCTTGTATTCAATTGCAAATATAGCATATTTGTGTATCAAAGCTTCATGATGATAAAAAATCATCACGAGGCAAACCAATACTCCATTTCAATTTAGTTATATATTCTGTTTTTCTGTCTTGATATTATCCAAAGCGATGTTCAGTTCCAATACATTGACCTTTTCGGGGCCAAAAAGTCCGAATAGTGGCTTTTGTATGTGATGGTCTACAATAGATCTTATTGCTTTTTCATTGCATTTGCGGGCAATAGCGATTCTGCGGACTTGTATGTAGGCGCTTTGAGGTGAAATGTCGGGATCGAGCCCCGAACCACTTGCAGTAACCATTTCGGCAGGTATGTCTTTGCGTTTCAAGTAGGGATGATGTTTCAGAAAGTCTGTAATGCGATGCTCTACCTCTGTGAGGTACTCTTTATTGCTTACAGCCTTGTTGCTGCCACCCGAACTGGTTCCGTCATATCCGTTTCCGGCACATGAAGGACGTCCCCAGAAATAAATATCTTTTTTGAACATCTGACCTACATTGGCCGCACCGATAACCTTGCCCTGCAGAGTAGCTGTTGGTGCATTGCCTTTGTTTGGTCCTGCAAATTGAGCAAATATCCATAGTACAAATACGTAGCATACAGCCAATAAGGCACAGAATACAAAAGTCAGTTTGATCGATTTTATTAAATTTTTCATTGCAATACTGTTTTAAAAGAATAAACCGATGAATAAGTCTATTAATTTGATTCCTATAAAAGGAACAATAACTCCGCCCAGTCCGTAAATCAATAAATTTCTTCGGAGTAGGGCAGAAGCCCCTATGGGTTTATAGCTTACTCCTTTCAATGCAAGTGGAATGAGTATGGGAATAATCAATGCGTTGAAGATAATGGCAGAAAGAATGGCACTTGCCGGACTGTGAAGTTGCATGACATTGAGTGCTGCCAGTTGAGGAATGGATACCATAAACAAAGCGGGTACAATGGCAAAATATTTGGCCACATCATTGGCTATGGAGAAAGTGGTCAACGTGCCACGTGTCATCAACAGTTGTTTACCTATTTCTACTATTTCTATTAGCTTGGTCGGGTCGTTGTCCAAATCTACCATGTTGCCGGCTTCTTTGGCTGCCTGCGTACCGCTATTCATTGCAACTCCGACATTGGCCTGTGCCAACGCGGGAGCATCGTTTGTTCCATCGCCCATCATAGCCACTAGCTTTCCGGCTACTTGCTCTTTCTTTATATATTCCATCTTATCTTCGGGTTTGGCTTCCGCAATAAAATCGTCTACACCGGCTTTGGTAGCGATATATTGTGCCGTTAACGGATTATCGCCGGTTACCATTACGGTTTTAACACCCATCTTCCGTAAACGTTCAAAACGTTCGTGAATACCCGGTTTAATAATGTCTTGTAGCTCTATGACGCCGGCAACTTTCTTGTTGATACTTACAACCAGTGGAGTACCGCCATTGCTTGAAATGTTTACGATGGCATCTTCTGTTTCTTTTGGAAAACTATTTCCGGCAGACTCTACAATCTTTCGTATTGCTTCATAAGCCCCTTTACGAATTTCGGTTCCGTCTTCCAGATTGATTCCCGAAGTTTTAGTCTCGGCAGAGAATTTAATCAATCGGCCGCTCGCGGTTACTATCTTTCGCTCTTGTGTGTTCTTTTTGTATCCCAATTCTACAATAGATTTACCTTCGGGTGTGGTGTCTGATTGAGAAGAGAGTAGACAGGCTGTGATGAAGTCTTGTTCCGATACTCCCGATGCGGGATAGAAGTTGGTGGCTTTTCGATTGCCGATTGTAATTGTCCCCGTCTTATCGAGCAATAAAGTGTCTATATCTCCAGCTGTTTCTACCGCTTTACCCGATTTGGTGATTACATTGGCTCTCAAAGCTCTGTCCATACCGGCAATGCCGATAGCAGAGAGTAATCCGCCGATAGTGGTAGGTATAAGGCAAACGAACAGTGACAAAAGAGCGGCAATACCGATTGTGGTACCTGAGTAGTCGGCTAATGGTTTGAGGCAGATGCAAACGATTGTGAACACCAAAGTAAAGGCGGCCAATAGTATGGTCAATGCTATTTCGTTTGGCGTTTTCTGTCTGGAAGCACCCTCAACCAATGCAATCATCTTATCGAGAAAGCTTTCTCCGGGGCGTGTCGTCACTTTGACACGTATGCGATCCGATAGAACTTTTGTTCCACCGGTAACGGAACTCTTATCACCTCCCGCTTCGCGTATAACCGGTGCTGATTCTCCGGTAATGGCACTTTCGTCTATCGAAGCCAAACCATCTATAATTTCGCCATCCGATGGAATAATATCTCCTGCAATACATTCGAATTCGTCACCGATTTTAAGTTGTGAACTGCTGATGTGCTCTATCTTGTTGCCTTTTATCAGTTTGACAGGCGTGTCTTCGCGTGTCTTTCGTAAACTGTCGGCCTGTGCCTTACCTCGTGCTTCGGCTATGGCTTCGGCAAAGTTGGCAAATATGAGAGTAATGAATAAGATAAACATTACTAGTAGATTGTATACGAAAGAGCCCTGGGTTTTAGAAAAGGCTGAGTATATAGTAACTATTGTCATGACTGCCGTGCAGACTTCTACTGTAAACATGATGGGATTCTTTATCAGAATGCGTGGGTCTAGTTTCACAAACGACTGTCTCAGACTTTCTTTTACCATTTCTTTCCGAAACAAAGCTGTTGATTTTTCATTTCTTGTATTCATAATGAGTTTGATGTCCGTTAGAGGGTTAGTGTAAACTTAATGATTCTGCGATGGTGCTAAGAGCATGGGCTGGGAAGAATGATAGAGCGGCGACAATGAAAATGACAGCAAATGTCATTACAGCAAATGTTGCAGTATCTGTTCGTAATGTTCCGGCACCTTCGGGAACGTACTTCTTGTCTGCCAATAACCCTGCAATAGCTACTTGCCCGATAATAGGCAGGTATCTGCCTAACATCAATACAATGCCGCAGGAAAAGTTCCAAAACCAGGTGTTGTCTTTCAATCCCTCAAATCCTGATCCGTTGTTGGCGGCGCATGAGGTATATTCATAAAACATCTCGCTTAGCCCATGATATCCGCTATTGTTGAGCCATCCTCCTTCTGCCGCCACGAGATGAGGCGCATGGACGAATAAATAGGCTGCCAAGGCTGTACCGGTGAGGATAATGAATGGATGTAGCAATGCTACTATAGATGCTATCTTCATCTCTTTCGCTTCTATTTTCTTTCCTAAAAACTCGGGTGTCCGTCCAACCATCAATCCACTGATAAATACGGCAATGATTACAAAAGTGAAGTAATTCATCCATCCTACACCTACACCACCGAACCACGTATTGATCTGCATGTTAAGCATTTCTACCAATCCGGATATAGGCTTCATTGAGTCGTGCATACCATTGATAGAACCATTGGATGTCGCTGTGGTGGAAACACTCCATAGGGCTGTTGCCGCAGATCCGAAGCGCACTTCTTTGCCCTCCGTTGTGCCTTGGTGCTGAGTAATGCCCATTGCACTGATTCTGGGATTTCCGGTACTCTCTTGGTTTATATTGATTACTACTCCAATAAGATATGCGCACAGCATAACGCCGAAGATGCTATATCCAAGTCGTCTTTTGTTGATGTAGAACCCAAATGCGAATGCCATGGCCATAGGTATTATCATAATGGCTATACATTCTACCATATTGCTCAGGTAGGTTGGATTCTCGAGCGGATGTGAGGAGTTTGCTCCGAAATATCCACCGCCGTTTGTTCCCAACTGCTTGATAGCAACAATCGCTGCGACGGGACCTTGTGAAATCGTTTGAGCACTTCCTTCTATATTTGTAACTTTCATCTTTCCATTAAATCCCATGGGCGTACCCTCTACAATGAGAATGAAACCTAAGATTAGCGAAAGAGGAAGCAATATACGGGTAACACTCAATACCAGATACCTCCAGAAATTGCCGATGGTCTTGGTAGTCTTCTGTGCCAATGCCGTCATGATCCCTGCCATGGCTGCCATACCTGTAGCTGCCGTAACAAATTGGAATAACATAACGACAAATAGTTGGGTAAAGTAAGTCAACCCGCTCTCGCCGCTATAATGTTGTAAATCGCAATTCACTAGGAAACTAATGCAGGTATTGAATGCCTGATGGCAAGTCTGTCCGATATTTGCATCGGGATTGAGAGGTAATGCCCCCTGGCATACCAATAATATCATGCCCCAGAAAAACCAAAAGAAGTTGATGCTGAGCAGCGTTTTCAAAAACTGCTTCCAGTTCATTTCATTGCTTGGATTGATTCCTGAGAGACGGAACATAAGATTCTCCAGTGGCTTCATAAAGTCCAATAAGCTCTTTTCGCCCTTATAGACTTTTGAAATATATTTTCCTAACGGATAACTGATGGCGAGCATCAGAATGATCTGAACGATTACGCCTAAAATTTCTGTATTCATATGTCTTTACGTTTCAAAATTTTTCCGGCTTGATAAGTACATACATTAAGTAGCCGAACATTATAATACCTATGAAAAATAATATGGTATACATCTTGTGACCTCCTTTTTTTATATTTTGTCGAACCAATCGATACATTTAATAAACAAACCGAAGCAAATAACTCCGCTTAATACACATATTAAAAAACCAATGCTAAATAGTTCCATGATACTTCTTTTTAATCGTTTATAATATTTCTTGTATAAAGAGATACCAATCTTATGCCACAAAGTAGATGATGAAGACAAGCTGTTATCTGATAGGGCATTAAGCCTGTTTGCAAAATATAGACAAAAATAAAACCTTTCCAAAATGGAAAGGTCTATTTTCATTTTGGAAAGGTCTATGATATATATAAGGAATATAGAGTACGGGGTCGAGAATCTATTGACCGTTTCCTATGCCGTATTCTTCTATCTTGCGATATAAGGTCGTCAGGCCAATTTTGAGCAAGCGGGCGGTTTCTGTTTTGTTCCCTCCCGTATATTTCAATATCTTGGCTATATGGCTTTTTTCTACCGAAGCCAAATCGAATGAAGAGTTATCGTTGCATTGTTGCATTTGTATTTCGAGAGGAAGGTCTTGAGCGTCCAACTCTTTATCTGAAGTAAGAATAACACTTCGTTCTATGGTGTTGCGTAATTCTCTGATATTTCCTTTCCACGAATAGTTCTTTATGGCTTTTATAAAAGATTCGTTCATGCCTTGCACATTCTTTTTCATCTTTTCGGCAAAAGCTTGAGTGAACTTTTGAGCCAGCTCGACAATATCATTGCCGCGTTCTCTCAAAGGTGGTAATTCTATTGTGAAGACAGATATTCTGTAGTATAGATCTTCTCGAAACATGTTTCGGTCTATCGCTTCCTTCATATTTTTGTTGGTAGCTGCAATCATGCGGGCATTTACCTTTTTAGTTTTAGTATCGCCCACCGGAATGAATTCCCCTGTTTCGAGTACTCGAAGCAATTTTACTTGTAGCTCCAATGGCATTTCTCCTATCTCATCCAAGAAAATAGTTCCGCCATCGGCCTGTTCGAATAATCCTTTTTTATCTTTTGCTGCGCCGGTAAAAGCTCCCGCTTTATATCCGAAAAGTTCGCTTTCGAGCAGTTCGCGACTTAATGCACCGCAATTGACAGCTACAAAACATTTATTCTTGCGTTGGCTAGCCTCATGTATTGCTGTTGCAAAAACTTCCTTTCCGGTACCCGTCTCGCCGGTTAATAGTATAGCCGTATCTGTAGGGGCTACTTTCTGAGCCATAGATACTGCTTGATTTAAAGACTTGGAAGAACCGATGATCGATTCGAAAGAATATTCTTTGCCAATGATAGATTGAAGCTTGTCTACTCGCTTGGCCAAGTGTATTTTGTCGGATACATTCGATAACATGGGAATAATCCGATTGTTGTCATCTCCTTTGGTCAGGTAATCGTAGGCACCGTTTTTGATGGACCGAACTCCGTCTGCAATGTTTCCGTGAGCCGTGAGCATAATAATTTCACTTTCGGGGGAGAGTTTTTTTAATATAGGGATAGCATCCACTCCATTTCCGTCGGGAAGTAATACATCACATAGAATGATATTAGGATGGTGAAGCGAAATTTGTTTTTGTGCCGAAGTAAGGTCTTCGGCTTGTAGAACTTCGTAACCTTCCAAAGAAATAATTCTAGCCAACAGTATTCTCAGCTGTGCTTCATCATCTATTATCAATACTTTTACATCCATCTTTTTTCTATTTGATCGGTAACACAAAAGTACATGATTAATTTTAATTTCCAAATTATATCATTCTGAATAACTTGAGAGCGTTGATAGCGGTTCGTTTTGCTACTTGCTCAGGCTTCATGTCGTACAGGTAGGCAACCTTGTCGAGCGTGTGCACGATGTACGAACTTTCATTGCGTTTTCCTCTGAACGGTACAGGTGTGAGGTAGGGAGCGTCTGTTTCCAGCACGATGCGATCGAGCGAAATATTATGAAGTACATCGGGAATCACCGAACTGCGATAAGTCACAATACCATTGATCCCGAGAAGAAAATCCGGAAACTCGAGCATCTTGATGCCCTCAAACGGATTGCCCGTGTAACTGTGGAAGATACCCCTCAAAGGAGTATCACGGTAGTGGTCGAGTATACTCATGAGGTCTTCAAAGGCATCTCTGCAATGAATGATGAGCGGCAGATCTGTCTCGAGTGCCCAGCATACTTGTTGTTCAAAGACGGCAAGTTGCTGTTTCAGGTAAGCCTTGTCCCAATGCAAATCCAATCCTACTTCTCCGATGCCGACAAAATTATTTTCACCTTTTAGTGCATCTTCTATTTTCATCAGCTCGCTTTTATACGTTTCTTTCACCGATCCAGGATGTAGCCCTATCATGGGGAAACAGTAAGCGGGATATTTTTTGCAAACGTTAAGCAGCGGTTCTATTGTTGTGCTGTCTTCGTTTGGTAAGAATATATGAGTAACACCGGCGTCTTTGGCGCGTTGTATCACTTCGGGAAGATCCTCTTTGAATTCTTCTCCGTAAATATGTGAATGAGTATCTATGAGCATTTTCTTTTTTCCTTTGCTACATTTCGCGATGCATCAAGTTCTGGGCGTAAGTTTTGAGTGTTTGTTTTTTCTCTTCGCTAGCCGAAACACGTTCCAAGCATCCAATTCCTTCTGCGTAATAATCTTGAATGATTTTATTGCAATAAGAAGAAATGTTCAGTTGGGTATAAATATCTGTCACTGTTGCGATTTTCTCTTTCGGATCGAATTCCTTTTTAGAAAGCCATTTGCCCAGTTCTTTCTGCTGTGCATCGTCGGCAACAGAAAGGGCTTTGATGAGCAGATAGGTCTTCTTGTTACAAAGAATGTCGCCACCAATGTTTTTGCCAAAGTTCTTGACGTTGCCATACACATCAAGATAGTCGTCTTGCAATTGGAAAGCAAGGCCTATCTGGATACCGAATTGATAAAGTTGTTCGGCGTCTTTGTCGGAAGCACCACCCAAGATGGCACCTATTTTCAAACTGGCAGCCAATAGTACAGCCGTTTTAAGACGAATCATATCTATATATTCTTCTTCGGTCACGTCGTTGCGTTGTTCGAACTCCATATCCAATTCTTGCCCTTCACAAATTTCCGTTGCCGTTTTATTGAATATTTCCAAAACTTTCGATAAGTATTGATCATCACAGTTCGATAGATATTGATAGGCCAACACCGTCATGGCATCGCCCGACAGAATGGCTGTATTGCTGTCCCATTTAATATGAACGGTAGGATTGCCCCGCCGCTTGTCTGCACAGTCCATCAAATCGTCATGTAGTAGAGTGAAATTATGGTATATTTCTACTCCTGCCGCTTGGTCCAGAATGCTATCTGCATTTTTCTTGAAGAGTTCGTATGCCATGATCATCAGTGTGGGACGTATCCTTTTACCGCCCAACGAAAGAACATATTCGATAGGGTCATATAAGCCTTTCGGATGGCGTGAATAGGTTAGATCTCTTAGATACTGATTGATCTTTTCTGATATTTGATTGGCTGATAACATACGTATAGATAATAAATAGACTGTTAGACAATAATATTATAGCATACAAGTCGACTCCCGCCAATTAGTTTAGACGGAATACGACAGGCAATACGCAACGTGCTCTGATGGGTTTACCTTTTTTCTTGGCAGGTACCCATTTGGGCATTGATCGAATGACCCGCAAAGCTTCGTCATCAAGATAGATTCCTGCGCCTCTTATGATACGGCAGTCGCTTATCGAACCATCAACGTTGACAATAAACTGTACGGTAACTTCTCCTTGCATATTATATCTTTGCGCCCAGAAAGGGTATTTGATGTTTGCGCTAAGAAATTTCATTAACTCAGGTTGCCCACCGGGAAACTCCGGCATGCTTTCTATGATTTCATAATGCATTTTCCCATTAGGTTTCATCTCGGGAACCAATTCTTCGGGTAGTGCATATTGTGCCGTATCTTTCTTGTCATTAAGTAGCAAATCTTCTTTGCTGTTCACAAAGGCTTGCTCTCCTCTTGCTATATCTTGTTGGGTTACTTCGTCATCACGGGTAATAACAGGAGCAACAAATTTGATCATTTTAGCCAAATCTTTCTTATCAATATTAGGCTCTATAGGCGAAAGGTTTATTTTGGGTTTGACCTCTTTTATTTTCAATACCGGTGGCTTATCAAGTCTTGAGATAGTTGTGACTTGGGTGAGATTCAAGTTATTGTCTTCTTTTAACGATATGATTTTGATGATGATAGAAGGAAGAAAGAATACTATTCCAATGGCAGCAATAACCCATATCATAGCTATGGTATGGCGTTTGGCCGCTCCTCTGCGAATAACATAAGCACCGTAAGACTTATTCTTACCTTCGAAAATGATATCGCACCATTCTTTATTTAATAAGTAGTCTTTTAACATTCTACCATTGGTTTGGGCGCAAAGATACGGCTTTTTTATATGCCATGGTTTATTATTTTATTTTTTTAATTCTTATACACTTGAACACTGATTTTAGCTGCCAATAATATATTGATTGTAGAAAATAGTGTATCTTTGAAGCCGAAAAAGGGATATTTATATTGTTCCCGAAGTTTAAATATTTGAGAATGAATAAGATTATTGTGGCTATTGATGGCTTTTCATCGTGTGGAAAAAGTACGATGGCAAAAGACTTGGCTAAAGAAATAGGATATATTTATATTGATACGGGCGCGATGTATCGGACCGTAACACTATATTGTATACGCAAAGGACTTTTTAATGATAAAGGTCTTGATATAGAAGCGTTGCGTCAGTGCATGCCCCAAATTAAAATTTCATTTCTTCTTAATTCGCATACAGGGCGTCCTGATACGTATCTGAATGATCGTTGTGTAGAAGATGAAATTCGTAGCATGGAAGTCTCGTCTAAGGTGAGTATCGTGAGTACGGTCGATTTTGTTCGTTCGGCTATGGTAGCTCAACAGCAGGAGATGGGTAAGCAGAAAGGAATTGTAATGGATGGACGCGACATTGGTACTGTTGTGTTTCCGCAAGCTGAGCTCAAAATCTTTGTAACGGCACGTGCCGATGTTCGTGCTCAACGTCGTTACGATGAATTGAAGGCAAAAGGTAATGATCCTGTTTATGAAGAAATACTACAGAATGTAGAAGAGCGAGACCGCATAGATCAGACAAGGGCGATAAGTCCTTTGCGTCGGGCTGCCGATGCATTATTGCTTGATAATTCGGATATGACGATTGCGCAGCAGAAAGAATGGCTCTTTAACGTTTTTTCAGAGGCTGTTGAAAGATCTAAATAGTTAGGTTTAAATAGGTCATAGATAAATGGTAAAGATAGAAATTGATGAAGAATCCGGTTTTTGCTTCGGTGTAGTGAAGGCTATTCACAAAGCGGAAGAAGAACTTGCCGAAGGTTCACCTCTTTATTGTTTGGGTGATATCGTTCACAATAGCCGCGAAGTGGAGCGACTTAAGCAGAACGGATTGAATACGATAGAGCACGACGACTTTTCTAAGCTGCAAGGTGCTCGCGTATTGCTTCGTGCTCATGGAGAACCTCCTTCGACCTATCATACGGCAATCCATAACCATATTAATATTATTGACGCTACATGTCCTGTTGTGTTGCATTTGCAGCAGCGCATCAAGCAGCAATACTTGAGGCTCAAAAGCAGTTCTTCTGACAGTCAGATTATTATATATGGTAAAAACGGACATGCCGAAGTTCTGGGGCTTGTAGGGCAGACAGAAGGTCATGCAATTGTTATCGAACATCTGGACGATGCCAAAAAGCTAGATCTTAGTAAAGACACTTATCTATATTCTCAAACGACAAAGTCGCTTGTCGGTTTTCGTGAAGTGGTAGAATATATCAATGGGCATATATCGTCTCATGCCCATTTTGAGTATTTCGATACCATCTGCCGGCAGGTAGCCAATCGCATTCCCAATATAAGGAAGTTCGCTTCTTCGCACGATTTGATCTTTTTTGTGAGCGGCAAGAAAAGTTCGAACGGCAAGATGCTGTTCAGCGAGTGTCTTAGTGTGAACTCCAACTCTCATCTTATTGATAGTAAAGAAGAAATAAACCTTTCTTTGTTGAATGGCGTTTCGTCAATCGGAATATGTGGTGCGACTTCCACTCCCAAATGGGCGATGGAAGAAGTCTCCGACTTTCTGAAGCAATCGTTGCAAAAGGACTAGCCTTTTCAAAGAGATAAGGACTTGCTAATATTTTGGTCCTTATGTTTTCAAATTTACATAAGGACGAAAATAAATTTTCTCCCTTACGAAACTTGCGACTCACCGCCGTGAGTCGCAAGCCACTGTGGTGTACTGAATTTGGTTGACAGTTAAACACTAGTAAACCTAAGGGAGTTGACAATTACAATCATGTATACCTAAAGTAGTTGTCAACTCTGCAAAGTTAATCCTATTTTTATTGACAAACAAGTATTGTTTGTTCTTTATAGTTTGTTTTGTTCAGCTGATGCTTTAAAGCATCAGCTGAACAAAGTGGGTTTGGATGTTCTCCCGGGAGCATTTGCATCGGTGTTTTCATTGCCAGAGCTTGGTGCGGTCGTGCCCAATTGTAGAGATATATGGATCTGGCGACACCTTCCAAGGCTTCATCAAATGTTTTATTCTCATAATCGAAGAGCCATCCGTTCTTAACGGTATTGTTCATCCTCTCGGCCAGTGCATTGTGCAAGGGGTCGCCCGTTTGCGTCATACTGATAGCGATTCCTCTTTCTTTGAGCTGTGACACATAACCTTTTGATGCATACTGCACACCTCGGTCGGAATGGTGGATAAGACCTGAAAGGTTGAATCCCTGACCTTTATAAAATCTGCACGCCATCATCAACGCTTTTGCCGGTCCTTCCGCTTCAAGAGTCCGAAAGAGGGCATATCCCACAATGATGCGGCTGAAGACATCCGTCAGCAGCGAAAGATAGGCAAATCCTTCTTTCGTGGATATATAAGTGATGTCACCCACCATCATGCGGCAAACACCACAGGCCACGTATTTAGGAGATGTGTTAAGCAAATCCGGATAGATCCGATATGGATGATCGGAGTTGGTCGTACGAGGTCTGTAACGTCTGCGGCGCAGCATCATCCCGTTGGCCCGAAGGACATCGATAAATTGGTCGCGTCCTATCGTGAACTTTTCTCCGAACCGAGACTTACACAGACTGTAAAGCTCGCGGCAACCGCTTCGGGGAAGCTCCTGACGCAGAAATTGACAGTAATACGTGATGCTGCTTATAAGTACATCTTGTTCGGCATTTGTTTCTTTGTGCTTGTAGTACCCTTGTCGGGAAATGTCAAGCAGTCCGCAAAGGGCGGATATGGTATAACTCATACCTTTACCCGCCTTTTGTGACAAGCAACCTACTACTTGACATCGGAGTTTTTTCGTACCTTGATGTGATACTTCTCTTCAGCCAGGTCAATCATGCAATCATAAACGTCACGGGCCATCTCTGCACGCTTCAGCTCAGATTCCAATTCCTTAATGCGCACTTTCAAAGAGGTGATGTCTTCTTCTGAAGAGACATCCTCTGTACCGGTTGTTACAGCTTTATCCTTCATATTTAATGGGAATGGTTTGTCTTCAAGCCCAAAGATACGAAGCCAATTCCGAATTGAACCTCTGGATATACCATTTTCTTTTTCAAGGGTATACTTACCCTTGCTTCCATGAAGGTAAGAGTTTAAAATCTCTAGACGAATCTGATCGTCAATCTTTTTATTATTTCTCATTTTTGAATAAGTTTGTGTCAACTTATTCAGTACATGTCACACTGTAGTGTCCTTATGTCATCGTGACAACATATACTTGATTTCTTATCCCGAACTCAAGTATTTCTTGGGTAGACTGATCAAGGCTGTAAGGCCGTAGTTGAAGTCGCTTGCATTGATGGTCGAGAAATCGTCTCTCTTGCTGCTCGCTTGCGTCCAAGTGCCATCGGCTTTTACACCGAACTGTATGCCACTATTTAATTTGTAGCTTAGTTTTAAGCTCTCTGTCAGATAAGAAGTACCTACCGTGCTGCGCTTGCTGTCGGTAGAGTTTTCTACACTGATTATATCTACATTATGATAGTAGCTTTCAGAGGTAGAGGTCGTCAGTGTAAAGAGTTTCTTTCTGTCGAGTGCGGTTTCGTATCTCAATCTGATGTAGCCGTCCTAATTGCCATTGACGTTATCTGGTTTGATCGTACGAATTCCTGTTGATTTATCGTATGTATAACCCATGACCATGGCATTGGACGTAAGGTTGTATGCCCCTTGAATTCTGAATATTCGTTGTTTTTCGGGATTGTTCTTGTAATAAGCTGCATATCACTTGTAATGGTATGTGTTTTTCAAATGGGGATTCCCTAAAAATAGTTGTAAGGGATTCGAATCGTTGCGCACATTTATGAGGTAGGTCATATTCGGCGTTTCGGTTTCGATATAGTATGATGTAAAAAAGGTTATTCTTTTGTCTTTCGATTGGATTTGCAAGAACGTATTGTTTAAGTTGAGTAATGTTGAATGGCGAGTGAATAGGCTGTCCGATTTAGCCTGCCTGTAATTCATCTTTTGTGATATACAATCAAGTGATTGATATATAGAGTAGTATGTAATATGAGCAGTGTCCGCTATCGGACACTGCAAGCGGACATTTAGTAAATGCCGCTCTGTTCTCTTTGTGCTCTGACTTTTCGGATGAGAATTGAAAGGTAGCAGGAGTTTAAAGATGGTGTGTTTCTTTATTCAAGCGCTTGCTCCAAGTCTTTTATTAAATCATCGGCATCTTCCAGACCCACTGATAATCTGAACAAGCCATCTCCGGCATATTCCTTCCATGATGATATTTGTTCGGGAGTATCAAATTTGAAAGTTGTTTGCAACAGGTCTTTACTATTCATATAAAAGATAAGCGAACGGTGGTGTCCCAGTGAAACCGCGTAGTGAATGATTTGTAGTTTCTCTGCAAATATTCTTGCTTGTTCACTGCCATCCTTTACTCTGAAAGTGAGCATCCCCGAGAAGTTGTTCATTTGGCGTTTGGCCAGTTCATATTGCGGATGCGAACGCAAACCAGGATAGAATACTCTTTCGACTTTCGGATGACTTTCTAAGAATTCTGCAATTTTCAATGCGTTTTCTTGATGTATGCGCATCCGTATGGGAAATGTGGCAATACCACGCAAAATGAGCCAAGCATTAAAGGGGCTGAGCACTCCTCCGAAACGGATGGCCGTCTTTTTGCGCAAAGGTGTGAGATTTTCTTTAGATCCGATAATAACGCCTCCCAAAGCATCACCATGCCCACCAATATATTTGGTCAGAGAGTGTATCACAAAGTCGGCACCTAGCGTTAACGGTTTTGTAGCTGCCGGGGTTGCGAAGGTCGAATCTACTATCAGACAAGCTCCAGCTTCATGGGCGATCTTTGCCACTTCACGAATATCGGTCAGGCGAATGATGGGGTTGCAGGGTGTCTCAATATAGATAAGCTTCGTATTTGTACGAATAGCATTGCGGATAGATTCTTCGTCCGACGTATTTACTTTGGTAATCTCAATATTGTATTCGGGAATCATATCTTTGGTGATTTCCGATAAAGCTGCGTATGCTACATCACTGATTATTGCATGATCTCCGGTCCTCAAAAGATGAAATAGTAAAGTTGTAATTGCGGCCATACCACTACCGAAAGCTATGGCAGATTCTCCTTCTTCTAAGGCCGCCAGCTTGACTTCCAACTGATCCACCGTAGGATTTCCCCAACGCGTATAAACCCATGGATCGTTCTCTTGAAAATTTTCTACCGAGAATCCGGTGTCTGCATCAACAACGAAAGTGGTAGACATTACTAGATTAGGCGACGAAGCCTTCGTTATAGGGTCTGGAGCCTCGCCTGCATGGATGGCAAGTGTTTGAGGCCCTACGTGAAAATTGAATTGTTTTGGCATAATTCTTCTTTGTTATGATAATATTGGGGTGACAATAAAGGAAATCAAAAAGACTCTTTTATTTTTATACAAAGATAGATATTTGGAATATGTAATGCGCAAACGTTTATAAATATGGAAAATATTTCTAATGTGCATAGGCTATAAAGAATATTGCATTGGATGATGCTATTCAAATAGTCCGGTTTAGGAAAAATATTCTTCTTCTATTAATGGTATTGTCCGGTTAGGCTTAGAGCCTGTTTAAAATTAGCTAACATCTTTTTCTAAAGAGGTTTCCGTATCAGCCGGATAGTTACTTTCTTTGAAGTGACCAAACCTAAAGAAAAATGTATCAGACTGATTTAACGGAAACCGAGTGGCAATATATAACAAAAGTGTTGAACCTGCAAGAAAGAAAGCGAAAATATGATTTACGAATGATTTGGAATGCCATTTTTTATTTGGTAAAGACGGGTTGCCAGTGGCGCATGCTTCCAAAGGAATTTCCTAAATGGGAATCGGTTTATTACTATTATCGCAAATGGGCTTCGCTTGAAGAATTCGACTTATTATTGGAACATTTGTGTGGAAGTGTACGTCTTGCTCGTAATCAGAGCATGGAACCTAGTGTTGGAATCATTGATAGCCAAAGTGTCAAGTGGGGGAATAATCGTTCATTGAACGGCATTGACGGGAACAAGAAAGTGAAAGGAATCAAACGTCATGTGGTTGTGGATAAGAATGGATTTCTTATTGCCGTAATGGTGACTATAGCGAATGTTTATGACAGTAAAGCCGCCTATCTACTCATGCGGGTTTTGAAAGAACTTTGTTCGGGGGTGAAAGTCATATTGGCTGACGGAGGATATCGGGGAGAATTGATCGAAAACATAAAAAGCAAGTTCGGTTATATCATACAAGTGGTGATTAGCTCCTATAAAGAGCAAGGATTCAGACCCATTCATAAAAGATGGATCGTAGAAAGAACTTTTTCGTGGCTGGACAATAACAGAAGGCTCTGTCGAAACTATGAACTCACTTTTGATTCGGCAGAGGAAATGGTCAAAATTGCCGCAATAAGATTATTATTGAATAAAATTTAAACAGGCTCTTATGTTCTATACGGTTTATAATATAACAAAGGTACAAAAGAAAAGGGTATTTCAAAGGGTACTTTCGTTCGGTATCCGTTCCTTTTTTCCATTTGTCGTTCCACAACTGTGATTCGATCGACTCACAGTTGTGATTCGACAAGCCGTTTCTTATGGAATTTCCGCAGCGCGCTTACTGAGTCTTGGCGTATTCGAGATATTTTCGTTCCCGGGCCTTCGTCTCTTTATGGAGCCTTCTTTCTCTTTTTCCCTTTTTTCGCCCTTTTTTCACCGTGCGGCTCTAAAAAAAATAGGATTGTGAACCTGTTTTGAATCAGCGTCTTATGTGATACGTTAAAAAAAAGATGAAAAAAAGTTTGGATAATGTTTGGAGGGGATAGTAAAAGTCTCTACCTTTGCATCCGCTTTCGAGAACGAAACATACTGTCTCGAGGGCTTAAACAAGCGATATTTGAAATAGTTACATAAACAATAGAGTAGTACAAGAGCAGGTACGATGCCTTTCGAGGTATTGGTATCTGGGTAAAAGAAACGAACCGTCAATAAATAGAAGACAGGAAATTTCAATAGTCTTGGATATTCGTTCTGAGGAAACAAAAAGTATTTTGTATTTCGGTTTCGGCTGAGATGTAAGATACGGAAAAAACAAATTATACAATGAAGAGTTTGATCCTGGCTCAGGATGAACGCTAGCTACAGGCTTAACACATGCAAGTCGAGGGGCAGCATAGAAGTTAGCTTGCTAACTTCGGATGGCGACCGGCGGATGGGTGAGTAACACGTATCCAACCTGGCCTTTACAACGGGATAGGCTTTCGAAAGAAAGATTAATACTGTATGTTCCGTGATCTCCACATGGAGATTCCGGCAAAGATTTATCGGTAAAGGATGGGGATGCGTTCCATTAGGTAGTAGGTGAGGTAACGGCCCACCTAGCCAACGATGGATAGGGGTTCTGAGAGGAAGGTCCCCCACATTGGAACTGAGACACGGTCCAAACTCCTACGGGAGGCAGCAGTGAGGAATATTGGTCAATGGGCGAGAGCCTGAACCAGCCAAGTAGCGTGCAGGATGACGGCCCTATGGGTTGTAAACTGCTTTTGAAGGGGAATAAAAGGATCTACGTGTAGATTTTTGCATGTACCTTTCGAATAAGGATCGGCTAACTCCGTGCCAGCAGCCGCGGTAATACGGAGGATCCGAGCGTTATCCGGATTTATTGGGTTTAAAGGGTGCGTAGGCTGGTTTTTAAGTCAGCTGTGAAATACCGACGCTTACCGTCGGCACTGCAGTTGAAACTGGGAACCTTGAGAGTGCAAGAGGCATGCGGAATTCATGGTGTAGCGGTGAAATGCATAGATATCATGAAGAACCCCGATTGCGAAAGCAGCATGCTGGGGCATATCTGACGCTGAGTCACGAAAGTGCGGGTATCAAACAGGATTAGATACCCTGGTAGTCCGCACAGTAAACGATGAATACCAGCTGTTGGCGATATACAGTCAGCGGCGTAAGCGAAAGCGTTAAGTATTCCACCTGGGGAGTACGCCGGCAACGGTGAAACTCAAAGGAATTGACGGGGGCCCGCACAAGCGGAGGAACATGTGGTTTAATTCGATGATACGCGAGGAACCTTACCCGGGCTTGAATTGCAACCGAATAAGCGAGAGATCGTTTAGCCGCAAGGCGGTTGTGAAGGTGCTGCATGGTTGTCGTCAGCTCGTGCCGTGAGGTGTCGGCTTAAGTGCCATAACGAGCGCAACCCTTATCTTCAGTTACCAGCGCGTAGTGGCGGGGACTCTGGAGAGACTGCCGTCGTAAGATGTGAGGAAGGTGGGGATGACGTCAAATCAGCACGGCCCTTACGTCCGGGGCTACACACGTGTTACAATGGGGGGTACAGCAGGCAGCGGCCGTGTGAACGGTAGCTAATCCGCAAAGCCTCTCTCAGTTCGGACTGGAGTCTGCAACCCGACTCCACGAAG